>NZ_FODX01000019.1 GCF_900110495.1 Nitrosovibrio sp. Nv6
GCCGCTGCCCGGATTGCAGAAACACCGGGCAGCTTGCCCAAGGCATGACACCGGTCCGCCACCGTCCCAGACGGAAAGGTGGATCGGTGTTTTTTATAGGTATTTATCTGAAATCAAGCGTCCCCATTTTTTCAGGCTCTCTCAGGAAATGGATAAGGCAGCTTGTAAACAAGGATTGCCCGATTAGATTCGCTCACCCGATGAGAGAGATCCTTGGGAGCAGTTCGAATAAAGGCCGACGGCCTTCGTTAGAGAATAGATGCAGGCTCAGCACGAGCATCCGTGCCTGAAAAAACGAAATCTGCTGGCAGTCCTGCAAATGCATCAGCCATCCGTCGAACGCCGGCTCGAATCTGATATTCATTAAGGGAAGAAAAGCCCAGTACGAGTGTGCGCGCGCTGTAGCCGCATTTGCCGAAAGCAAAAGTGGTGCCGGATCCAATAGAATAAACGCCTACCCCATGACGCAATGCAATTGCCCGGAGCTCTGATGCATCAGGATAGTTATCCGGGAGATGCCAGGCAAGGTGGAGGCCGCTCTCCAGTCCGGAAAGCTGGACCGGGCCGAAATGTTCACGTAGTGCCTCTATAAGGCAATCATGACGCTTCGAATAAATGTTACGCATGCGTCTCAAATGATTGCCATAAGCGCCACTCTGAATAAAATCAGCCATTGTTGCCTGGTCTAGCCAGGCATTTCCATTATTGAGTAAGGCCTTGGCCGTGCGTGCTGCGGGGATCAATGACTTGGGTACCACCAGATAACCAAGACGCAGGCCAGCACCCATGGATTTGGAGAACGTTCCCAAATACATGACACAACCGTGATCATCGAGGCCCATGAGGGCTGTCAAGGGCGATCCGCGGTACCGGAAATCCGAGTCGTAATCATCCTCTATAATAAATGCGCCGCAACGCCGGGCCCAGTCCAGAAGTTTCAGTCGACGCTCAATCGGTAGCGTGAAGCCAAGAGGGAATTGATGAGAGGGGGTAACATACAGAAGTGACACGCCTTCCCTGGGTAATTGCGCGACGTCCAGTCCCGCCTCATCTACGGGTATCTGGATTAATTTCGCGTAATAGCTTTCGAAAAGGGATTTAGCACCATGGTAACAAGGATTCTCGGTGGCGACCAGCGTTCCCTCTTTCACAAGTAACCGGGCCGCCAGATTCAACCCCTCCTGAGAGCCGGCGGTAATAATTATCTGTTCAGGAGAAACGCTGATCGCCCGTGCCACCCCAAGATGGGCTGCAATTACTTCTCGCAGCTGTGGCAAACCAGCAGGATCGCAGCACTCCGTAAAATGCGTGCTGGCCGAGGTAAACGTTCTGTTAATAAAACGACGCCATATCTTGTGTGGAAATAAATCGAAGCCGATCCGGTCTGGACAGAAATCAAAATCCAGGTGCTGAGTGTGGTTTACAGACGGGGGTTGGCCGATAAAGGGAATGACGGGACGCTTTACCGTCTCTCCACGAACAGGAACCGAAGCGGAGGTTCTGCGAGTCGCGGCCAGGCAGGTTTCAGGTAATTCGAGATTTACATATGTTCCAATTGCCTTTCGGGCTTGAAGGTAACCCTCGGCAATTAAACGGTCATAGACAAGCAAAACGGTATTTCGAGAAATACCCAATTGTTCTGCAAGTACTCGGCTAGCCGGGATAAGCGTACCCGGATTCAGCTTTCCGCCAAGGATGAGATTTCGTAACTGCTCGAAAAGCTGGCCTTGCAGCGACTGACCGCTGCTGTGGTCAAGTTCAATGGGAATTGCCATATTTTTTCGTGACTGCGCGCATGCGCGCTGGATTTCAGTTTCAGATAAATGTCCAATTCTGACATATTCGCAGAGCTAACGTAAACCTGTCACTTAATACTGAACACCGCCCACCTTTTAAGTAAGAAGATAATAAGTGCTGGAGGGCGGCGCTATGTCACTCAGAAAGATTCAATTCACTCCTCTTCCTCGTCCTCTTCTTCCTCCTCATCCTCATCCTTCGATGCGGTTTTGAGGACCAGCTTGCCCTGCTTGATGCTTTCG
>NZ_FODX01000018.1 GCF_900110495.1 Nitrosovibrio sp. Nv6
GTGCCGAGTAGGAGATCGGCGTTGCCGCCAATCCCCCCTCTAAGAACCGTGCGTGAGAGTTTCCACCTCACACGGCTCAAGCCTCAACGAACGCCCATGAGCGTGGGCGCGATTTGCACGGGATAACGTCTGGTTCGCTTTTCCATGTAACTAAACCACTCAGAATCGTACGGATTCAGGCCGGAGTGCACCAGAGTGTGCCGAACGATGGGGGTCGAATTTGCATGGAAGAGGCGAAAAGGTATGTGCCGCTGCTCGGGCGCATCATTCGGCGCAAAGAACCACCAGTCGCGATGCCCGAATCGCATGTAGTATTTTCGCTTGATCCACCGCATACCTTTCTTCGGATGACGGGCTTTCGCCCACCGCCAGATGATGCGGAAGATCATGTGATCCATGCGCGAGAAAACCCGCTTGGATACGACATGCCGATGGTAGTTCGCCCATCCCCGGATAATTGGGTTGAGCCTCGCGATCAGTGTGCCGGCTGGTGCGCTCCAAAGCTGCTTGACCACCGCTTGAGCCTTGGTTAGAAGAGAGCGAAAACTTTTCCCGGACGGCTTTATCAACAACTTACCGTTGGGATAGCGCCGCACGTTCTGGCCGAGGAAGTCAAAGCCCTCGCTGACGTGCGTGATCAAGGTTTTCTCCGGAGAGAGAACCAGACCACGTTCCGCCAGAAACGCTTCAACCAGCGGCTTCACCCGGTCTACAAGAATCTCCCGGGAGTTCGCCGTGATGACGAAATCGTCAGCGTAGCGAATCAGGTGCACCTGCGCTGCTTTGCCTCGCCACGACCCTGGCCCTAAGACCGGGAACGCCTCGAGAAGCCGCTTTTCGAGGCCATCGAGCGCGAAGTTTGCCAGCACGGGTGAAATGGTTCCTCCTTGTGGAGTGCCTGAAGTCGTATCGTAGAACATTTGGTTCTCAAGATAGCCAGACTTGAGCCATTTGCGGAGTATCGATCGATCCATAGGGACGTGATCGAGAAGCCAGCGATGACTGATGTTGTCGAAGCAACCCTTGATATCCCCCTCAAGAACCCAGGAAGGTGAGCGGCGGTACAGATTGGTGAAACACCGCTCTATCGCATCCGCGCAGCTCCGTCCCCGACGAAAGCCGTAGGAGCCGCGGTCCGCCAGCGTCTCTGCAACCGGATCGAGCGCCAGCAGATACAGCGCTTGCATTGCCCGATCTCGAATTGTCGGGATACCTAGCGGACGCAGCTTTCCATTGGCCTTGGGAATGTAGATGCGTCGTAGAGGACGAGGCCGGTAGCCCCGTTGCCTCAGAGAGAACACGCCTTGCAGTTTCTTGGATGAGGTATTCCAAATGTCCCCGTCAACTCCGGGGGTGCGTTTGCCGTCGTTTTCGGTTACACGATGTACTGCCGATAGCTTGCCGCTAATCGAGTGCGTCAAAAGGCGTTGCAACGCCTTTACCTTGTTCCATCGTTTTTCCTGTACAGCCTTCACAATACGCATCTGAAGTCGGCGAACACTCGTTTCCACGGCAAACCAGTCTATGGCTTCCCATAAAATGCTTGTGTCCAAGGACGCACCAGCTTTCGCCGTCATCTGCCTTTCCCTGTTGACCGATTGATCAAATTCTCTTGTGACGTGAGACCACGAGGAAGTCTGCCCGCTTTCGCGTCGAACAATGTTTCAGTCCGTATTCCGGCCATTACAGCCAGACATTCGCTTTCTCCTCGATCCTCTACCCGCATTGCCATCACCTCGCCTTACGGCTCGGTTTCCCACTGGGAGCGATACGGGCTTACCATGTTTCGCATGCATGACAAGAATGGTTTAGGTTCCTCTAACGTACCGGCGGCGATTTGCCCATGACGGGTGAGAATGGAGCACCCGTGCCGCGCCGCAATTAGATCCTGACAGCATCATTGGATCCTTCTTGGTTGACGATATCAACGAGGTTCGCTTACGCTAACCATGCCATCCACCCTAGCTCCGACCCGCCTTGATGCTGGCAGGCATGCCGTCCTCTCGCGAGTCCGGCACCCGTCTTGCGACGGAGGTTGCATTGTCCGAGGGCTTTTAGACGGGCCGTTGCCGGACCGCCATACCTCGTAGGGTACTGCCGATGGGACGGCAGGTTCGGCCGGATGACTCCGCCGAACCATCACACATGCGACTTCATGTCGCAACCACTCAAACCA
>NZ_FODX01000015.1 GCF_900110495.1 Nitrosovibrio sp. Nv6
ACCTCGTAGGGTACTGCCGATGGGACGGCAGGTTCGGCCGGATGACTCCGCCGAACCATCACACATGCGACTTCATGTCGCAACCACTCAAACCAACCGCCTGCAGGAATGATAAGGCGGCCTTCTCTGAACATATGGCGAAAGTAATAACCGGACAATGCCTTTTCCGCCCTTGCATTTATCCACGAGTGCGTTTCTGGGGCGGCGTCCTGGGGCGTCCGGTAGCCCCACGGCCGGGATTTTACGTGCACCTTCCCTCCGCTCACCCGCAGCGTGCGTGCAAATAGTCCAGGTGCCACGTTGTAGTGCGGAATGCTATCCCCAACCCACTCGCATCCGTTGGCCGGATCAACACTCAACATTTTTACGTAGTATCCCTTCGATGCAGACTGTTCAAAGCGTTCGCACATATGTGCGCATAGCTTGTAGGTAAAAGAGGTTGTAAGGCCTGCATCAGTCACTTTCTGAAGCAGGGGTGCAGCAGCACGAGGAAGTTTAAGTATAAGATAATCGTCCCTGAAAACCCCTGTTTTTAGCAGACAAACATAAGTAATTGTTGGCTGTCTGCCATTGCGCTCCTTCACAATGATAGCATCATCCGAGGACTCGACAATTGCCGCCAACTGCGCTTTATAAGCCTCCGCCTGCCTGCGTTCAATTATGTCCCTGAAGCTCCAAATGCGTACGATGTTTGGTCCTTCCAGGATTTTCGCTTTTGTATAGCGCTCAAAGGCCCGCCCATCGCGAGATTCGACGCTTTCAGCCGACCACGTTGCATAAATGTTCCGGTTGAGCTTAGGCAGGGGTCGTCTCTACTAACTGATACTCGATACGCCAGAGAATCCAGTTGATGGGTAACTCCATATCCAAACAACAATTAATGGCCTGGTAGACCCCCACCATCCAGCCAGCCGCTTTGAAAAACCCATTGCAGCTATTGCTTTTTCTATATGCGGCAGTTTGTGGGACCAGTCATTCCCATTGCGAGTGAAAAGCTGGATTCTCTCACCACCTATCCTGGCCAGTACTCTATAACCGTCGAATTTGATTTCATATGCCCACTCATTAGGGTCATTGGGAGCTCCATCGACAAGCATTGCGAGTTGGGGCTTGAGAATTGGCGGAAGATCAGCTTTGAGTGCGTTTTCTGGCAAATCCGGCGAAGTGAGAGCACCTTTCTTTTTAGGCGCCGCTATGCCCCGTGCAGGTTTTACGCTTTTTAGCGAGCGCGGCACTTCGCGAGCGCCAAAGCTTTCGGTGGAAATGTTTCTTTACTTGCCATTGACCGCGGTTTTCAACGTAGCACCTGCTTTAAATGCGGGAATCTTTGACGCTGCGATTTTCAGTTCTTCACCGGTCCTGGGATTGCGGCCGGTTCGTGCTGGACGTTCGCGTACTTCGAAGGTGCCAAAACCTATCAAGGACAGGGAGTCACCTTTTTTCAGTACGTCAGAAATGACCTCGATCAGTGCCCCAACAGCACGTTCAGCGTCAGCTTTGGTTGAACCGGTCTTTGTCGCCATTGCGTCGATGAGTTCTTTTTTAGTCATAGTTACCTCTCCTTTTTGTCATCCTATTAAGACCTTAGTAATTACGCCGTTACTCTACCTTAATACCTTAAGTTGTCCTTAATCCAATATCAACAAGGAAGCAAAAAAAACCTAATCATAGGAAAGCATCAAACGGAGACAAACATGAAAGAGGTTATTCCCGCACTAATCACCGGGATGCTGATATGCAAGCCTTGAGATTCATTGAAATATCTTCCTTGACCTGCTTTAAGCAGTTCATGTTGGAAAACGAACAGGATCAGGTTGAGGAAGGAGTAATAAAATTATCACCTATACGACTTGATGTCCGTTGCGATGAATAACAAAAACCTGTCCCTTTCCGGGCGCAAGGTGTTGGTCGTAGACGATGAGGAAGAGATACTGGTTATCACCAGGCTGATGCTGGAGTTACACGGCGCTGAAGTAATCACCTCTCTTACTGCTGCTGAAGGGTTGGAGCAGGTACAGACGCAAAGGCTCGATCTCATCATAAGCGACATCAGCATGCCTCACATGGACGGCTACCAGTTCATTCAGGCCGTGCGGAACCTTCCCGCCCATAAAGGGAAAGACACTCCAGCCTTGGCCGTTACCGCTTTCAGCCGATCCCAGGACCGGACAAGAGCCCTTAATGCCGGTTTCCAGGCACATCTTTCCAAACCCGTCTCACTTCAGGTGTTAATCCAGACTATTTTGGTTTGGGTATTATAAATTTGCCCCATACCACAATTGCTCATGGAAGCTTGGGCGGCAAAACGCCTCTGAACGCCTGATTGAAAAAACGCGATAATTTTCGAGGTTGTGCTCATCACAATTAAACATGCCCAGGAGTAGAAACCGGGCGTTCTAATCCTGCTCCTGATCGTTGCGTACTCGTTTGCTCACAGGATTAGCAATTTAATACTATTACCTGTAACAGCCTGCACTTAGAAATGATCCGACCAGCATTCGGCGCGATTTGAGTCAGGAATAACTGCATCTATCCACCCCCGCAAACCGGGATTAACTGCAAATGAACCTGCATTTATCCCACCGACCGCGTTTGATCTTCGCGAACGGAATAAGTGTGACTGATGGGGCAGTCATTTTAGATCGGCAAACCCGCCGCCAACATCCGCTCGCGCAACTCGGCTGCACGAGTGGGTTCAAGCTGGTTGCTGAAAAGGGGGCCGGAGAATAGTTAGACGATTAAGGCCAAACTGATAGAGTTCAAAATCCTAGTTCTTGTTTGGCCGGGCTTAGGCAGCCCCCTCTTTGAGTCACGATCCCCTGTGGAAGGCGCACTGGTTGATCGTTTATGGCATTTCACTAATTGTCCAATAAGCGTCAATGGATCGCATGATTTCGACGAATTTCTGGTAGTCGACCGGCTTGGTCATATATCCGGCAATCCCCAGGTTGAAGCTGTTCACCTTGTCCTGTTGTTCCTCAGATGTAGTCAAAACGACTACCGGAATACGCTTTAGCTGTTGATCATTTTTTACCACTTTCAGCAGCTCGATGCCGTTCATGATGGGCATGTTCAGGTCGAGCAGCATAATGCATGGCTTATCACTTGTTGAATCCTGGAGGTAGTCTAACGCTTCCTCGCCGTTTTCCACATGCACGAGCTTGTTCGTCACGTGAATTTCCTTAAGGGCGCGGGTAACTGTCATGGTATCCACTTGATCATCTTCAACTAGGAGAATAGGTTTATTGGTGACTCTCAAATTACTTTTTTTCCTTTATTTCGAGTTTAGGGGGGCTGCTTCAGTTTTGGTTAAAGAAAATTCTTAGCATCCTTGTTTTGATCCCTTATCCGAAGCGGGCCGCATTTTGCCTTGATCCACCTATTTGTAGCGGCTTGCAATGGAAAACAGCCGGGCTCGCATTTAACGCCGTTTTCGGCTCGAATTAACTGCAACTGACAGAGCACGCTAGCTCACATTAACTGCAAGTGAGCTTGCATTTATCCGCGCCAGCTTGCATTCCATTATGGCCGGCTCACATTAACTGCAAATGATGAAAGGACTGTTTTGTCTCATTAAGGTTTAGACCATCAAGCGGAAGTGTCTTGGAAATACAAATTGAACCTATTGAGACAAAAAAAGCGTCTCATTATGGTGACCCATTTGGGTATACCCTTACCCCTTACGATCCAATCTGGAGGTGCGGATCCCGCCCGCTTGGTTCAGTAATGCTTCGCTCAACTAGTCTTGCGACGACGCGCCATAAAGCCCATCAGACCAAGGCCAACCATAAACATGGCGTAGGTTTCAGGTTCAGGGACCGGAGCCAGATTCAGTGATGTTGAGATCGAAAGGTTCGATTGGCTGGTGTGACGCTCGGCAAAAAACAAATCGAAGGCATAGTTCCCAGCGGCCTTGCTTGGACCGAACAACGTGTCCAGGTTTACGGATTGGGACGCTGCAGGGTGCACACCGCCCAAGTCAATGCCCAACTTCTTGTCAAAGAACACCCAGACATCGTCGTCTCCGGTGAAGGTGAATGTCTGAGCTGCCCCAGGGACATAATCAAACGTGGCGCTAATCTGATAGGTGAAGTGGTAGTTGTGTCCTGATCCCGCATAGTTGCCGAGAAGCAGCCCGTCGACGGGGAAGAATGCGTTATTGGTGTAGCTGTATGTGCCTGATCCTGGAGAAGTTTCGTTCAAAGTGATGTCATAAGGAATGCTGGGGGCAGCAGGACCGTACCATTCAGCAAATGAAGCAGACGACGTGATATTCCCTGGAGGGCCGAACGAAACCGCTGTAGGTGAACTGCCTGAAAGTGTTGGACTGACGAGTCGGATTTCACGCCCACAATACTGATCTGAAAGTCCGGGTTAGTGCTGCCCGGAACCAGCGGCCCGGGACTGAAATCGCGAACGATACCGGGGAGCGTCGTGCTAGTCGCATTTGCGACAGGAGTCATGGCAACACTTAGTGAAAGGAGGGTAGCGCAGGTGGTAAACGATGAAGTGATTTTTTTCATATCTAGTCGCCTTATTTTTGTTGAACACTTGGAGCAAGAATAATGGCAGAGTTCTGCAAAAAAATCTTGGGAAATCACGTATTGGCATAAGATGGGTTAGCAACAAATAAAACTGTCCAGCTTACTTATATGGTGAACGAGCCAAGGGATCTGGAAGCGAAGGTAACACGTAGCAATCACGCTGCATTGCGTCGATTGTGGATGATCTGGAGCAGGTCTCATTCGCGATTAATGCGAGCCCGTGACAACGGAATGCAAGCTGGCGCGGATAAATGCAAGCTCACTTGCAAACAACGTGAGCATGAGCGCTCCGTCAGTTGCAGTTAATTCGAGCCGAAAACGGCGTTAAATGCGAGCACGACCGGTTTCAAACGCAAGCCTTTACACCTAATCCAAAATCAACTGGCTCACCAATCACCCACGACTGCCCAATTAATCGTAACTAGGCCCCTCGTCAATACCGATCCTTGTTGATGCAATCCGCCAGTCTTTTCCACCCATAAACTCCTCAAACCGGTCTAATGTCAGAGGCGGACCGAACAGATAACCCTGATAGGCAGTGCACCCATGGGCAGCAAGAAAGTCCTTTTGTGCTTCGGTTTCCACCCCCTCGGCAATTACCTCCAGCTCCATGCTTTTTGCGAGGAGCAAGATGGCGCGAACGATTGTCGCGTTGTTATGGTCGATCAGCACGTCTCTTACAAATGACTTGTCGATTTTTACCCAGTCCAGGGGCAAGCGTTTCAGATAGTAGAGTGAGGAATAGCCGACCCCGAAATCATCCAGGGCAAAACCCACACCCTTGACTTTCAGTGCCCTCATTTTTGCAATGGTTTCATCCATATTCTGGACCAGTATGCTCTCCGTTAGCTCAAGCTTGAGTCTTTTTGGGTTGGCGCCGGTCCGTTGGAGCATCGAGATCATCTGCTCGACAAAATCGGGCTGGCAAAATTGGCGAGGGCTGACATTTACGGAGAGATTGAGCTG
>NZ_FODX01000012.1 GCF_900110495.1 Nitrosovibrio sp. Nv6
ATGAATGATAAAGGACGTTATCATTCATAAAGGGGGACATAACTCGCTGAAATAGCTTCCCGTCCACAGAGATTTTCACAGCCTAAAAATACGAACATCTGCCCTTTTCCCGCTTCCTGCTTGTCACAAACCACCAGCTGCTATGTATAAGTTTGGCGGCAAAATAAGTAGCGATTTCCTGTGAATGTGACGACATTCGTTTGCGTCTCATCATTGCATTCCATTGAGGCCGACCAGGAATAACTGCAACTGACGTGGCTCACTCATCGGTGTATTTGCGTGATTCCTCGACTTATCAAGATACCTATATGTTTGGTAGCAAAAAGCCAAGGAATCAGGGATGCGGCAATAGAATGCCGAGCGGGTGCTTAACTTCACTGCTGCCCCCCTTCCGAAGATAGTCCCCACCCTTTCCTCAAAGTAAAGATAGACCCATGCCGCCCAGTGCGGTCAGCAAAACGACCTTCCAGGGTGAAACTTTCCAAACAACCAGCAGGATGAATGCCACGAGTGCCGCTGCAAAGTCCGCAGCGGCAAGCACTGCACTGGTCCAGACCGGGTCATAGAGTGCAGACGCCAGAATGCCAACGACTGACGCGTTAGCGCCTGCCATCGCCGCCTGAGCTCGGCTTCTTTTACGGAGGCCATCCCAGAATGGCAGGACGCCTACCAGCAGCAACATTCCGGGCAAAAATATTGCGATCAGGCAGACGGCCGCCCCCAGGATTCCATTGGGTTCAGGCGAAACAACAGCACCGAGATATGCAGCAAAGGTAAACAGAGGTCCGGGCACGGCCTGCGCCGCACCGTACCCAGCCAGGAAACTGTCCGCATCGATCCAGCCAGTCTCGACCACGCTTGCTTCCAGTAGCGGCAGAACTACATGACCACCACCAAATACCAGAGCACCCGCCCGATAAAAGGCCTCGAACAGTGCAACGGCTTGCGAGGAAGACGCGGTGGCAATAAGCGGCAAGGCGATGAGCAGGACGAAAAAGCTCAGCGATGCAAGCAATGCCTTCGGCCTGGAAAGCTGTATGTTCAAGTGACCGGCATCTGTTATCGGCAAGTTTTTACAAAGCCACAGCCCGGCAATGGCCCCAGAGATGATTGCGCCGATTTGCCCCGGCGCTCCGGGCAGGAAAACCACTATCAGTACTGCGGCAACCGCAATACTGGCGCGCGCTCGATCCGGGCAAAGATTGCGCGCCATGCCCCAGACAGCCTGTGCAACGACAGCCACGGCAACCAGCTTTAGACCATGAATCAAACCTTGGCCGAGCAGCCCGCCAAAGGCAGACGCACTGCGGGCAAAAGCCAGCAATAACAGCACGGAAGGCAGTGTAAAGGCAGCCCAGGCGATTAGGGCACCCACAAAGCCGCCTCTTGACAGCCCTAACGCGAAGCCTACCTGGCTACTGGCAGGCCCTGGCAGAAACTGGCATAAGGCGACGAGATCAGCGTAGCTTGATTCACTGATCCACCGGCGCCGCGTGACCAGTTCATCCCGAAAATATCCCAGGTGGGCTATCGGTCCTCCAAAAGAGGTGAGTCCCAGTTTTAGAAAAGCACCCAGGATCTCGCCCCAATGCTGGTGCTCAGGAGCGCCCGTGTCAGAAGTTTCTTGCATGCTGGAATCCTTTTATTTCAGTATAAGGAGCCTTGGCATAAGTTACCTTACAATCCAGATCATGGAATCCTGGCAGCATGGGAGGAAACATCGTGGATATAGTACTTCTGAGTCTGCTCATCGTGGTTGCCAGTGCTGTCGGTACTGTTACAGGCTTTGGCACCTCTACCATTATGGTGCCTGTCCTGGTGCCATTTTACGGTTTGCAGATAACGCTGCTGCTGGTTGGCATCGTCCACTGGTTTGGCGATATCTGGAAGATGTGGCTGTTCAGGAAGGGGCTGCGCTGGAAGCTGATCTTCCAGTTTGCAGCTATCGGCATCCCTGCTACGGTGTTGGGCGCTGCCCTCATGTTCCAGGTAGAGGAGACAATTCTATCCAGAATCCTGGGCGCTCTGCTGATCGCCTACGTTGCGTTTCTGCTGTGGAAAAGCGAGTTCGAGTTACGGCAAACATTGTGGACAACGCTCTCCGGGGGTGCAGTGTATGGCTTTGCCGCTGGCATTTTCGGGATTGGGGGAGCAATCCGGGGCGCGGTGCTAACGGCCTACAATCTCCCCAAGGAGGTTTATATATCGACAGCAGGCGCTATTGGCCTGATGGTCGACAGCGGCCGTTTAATCACCTATTTCCTGGGTGGCACATCCCTTGAGAATCATCTATGGTGGGGCATGTTGGTCTTCATTCCGGCCAGCTTCCTGGGCGCCAAGCTTGGCGAGTGGATTGTCGCTCATGTCTCGCAAAAGCAATTCCGCCAGGTGGTCGCGACATTTCTCATGTTGATCGGGCTGAAACTTTTATTTTTGCCCTAAGCATTTAGTCATCCCGGGGCCACAACTCTGAGTTGGCTACAAAATCCGGAGCGCGACGCAGATGTGCCTTGCACGAATATCAACTGCTATTCGAGCTGAAGCCGGACGGTGCATCAGGCGCACTCGAACAAGCTTTGGCCAGTGTGGGCTCAGTTTGAGGAGTAGGGGAGGTGCCTTCCGTGGAGGTGATTGCATCGTCACGGGTGGGATCGCTGCCGACCGCCAATTCCGTCATGCGCAGCGCGGAGTAGTGGTGGTCAATGATGAATTTAAGGTATTTGACTTCGAATGAGCCTGTTTTTCCTCTGCCCGGTTCCTTTGAATTGGCGCTGCCGGCTAAGCCCAGGAGCAAAGCGGCGGTAAAACACGCAATGAATGCAGAATGTAACGATCGGGAAGGCAATGAGAGGCAATCATGGAGAATCTCCTTGGCGAATTATTCTTTAATTCTTGAACAAGATGCTGAGGGTCATAATGAGATGTATAACGTGACGAAAGCCTTATTTTAAAGTTGTGTTACTTGCATCAGCTTTTACTCGTTGGAGGTCGGCAGAATTTATTAGTTATGAGGTTGAATACATCCTCACTTCGCCAAGCGCTGATAAAAAAACTATAGCAGCAGGCTAAATTCTTGCCAGGGAATCGGCAGGACTCAAAAAGGCCAATACGGCAACTATGGCATGTGGCATAAGGTTCTCTTCTGCCACGCCTGAATGAACAGTACGGGTTGGATACAGGGGGGTCAAATAATTTCAGACACGGAGATGGGTGGTATTGCTTGCGACGGAAGAAAAACGCTTTTTGTGCGCACCCGTACAGACTTTCCTGAGCGCAAGCATCAAGGTTGCCGATCGGCTTTTACTTCTTCCTTAAAGCTGAAAGCCGATTCGCCAAATCAACCAACTTAAAGGAGATATCCCATGACTCATACCAACGATCCCAAAATGCAATCTTGTATTGACGCGTGCAACCGATGCTATCAAACGTGCCTGCACGAAGCGATGAACCGATGTCTGGAATCAGGCGGTAAGCATGTCGCGCCCGACCATTTTCGCCTGCTGATGAACTGCGCCGAGATCTGCCAAACCTCCGTTAATTTCATGCTGAGCAGTTCTGCTTTTAGCAATCAAATCTGTAGAGTCTGCGCCGAGGTGTGTGACGCCTGCGCCAAGAGTTGCGAACAGATAGGCATGGAAGACTGCGCCAGAGTCTGCCGCGAATGTGCCGAGAGTTGCCGACAGATGGCCGGCCGGAGTTAATCAGGGTACTGCAGTTTAAGCCCCCTTGGTTGCTTGGCAAAAAACCGCGATGTCCCAGCAATAAAGGCAAAGCCAACTATCGCTTATTCCATTAGATTAGTCTTGCACAGCGATGGCATTGCGGTTTGAGCACGGATTTTTTGAAAAGTAACATTCCAGGGAGGTCGGAAAATCTGGTATCCCGGAGAAGAACCATTAATCATCCCCTCACTTCCAGAAAATGAGCGACAACGAAGACCAGCAGCGGAATGTTGTCGTCATTACGGGCAGTAGTGGCTATATCGGTTCGGCTCTGGTCAAGAAACTTGCCGAACAATTCCGCGTTGTGGCCTTCGATCGCGAAACCTCGCCACATCCTCCAGTCATTGCCGAATGTATATGCATCGACCTGACTGCGGACGATAGCATTGCTGCTGCATTAGCAAGGCTGCGTACAGCTTATGGCGGCCGCATTGCGTCGGTAATCCATCTGGCCGCCTATTTCGATCTCAGCGGCGAACCGGACCCCAAGTACCAAACCGTCACCGTCAATGGAACTGCGCGCTTCCTGCGCGGCCTCCAGGAATTCGAGCTCGAGCAATTCATCTTCGTCAGCACCATGCTCGTGCACGCACCAGGTGAGCATGGCAAACCGATCAACGAGGACTGGCCGCTCGATCCCAAGCTGCCGTACCGGGAGTCGAAAATTCTCACTGAACGCCTGATCCGCGAACAGCGCGCCAACGTTCCAGTTGTCCTGGTGCGTCCCGCAGGGGTTTATGACGACCTTTGCCATGCGCCTATTCTCGCGCATCAGATCGCACGAATTCATGAGCGCCGGCTAATCAGCCACCTCTACGCGGGCCGCCTCGACACTGGCCAGTCCTGGCTGCATCTTGACGACCTGACCCAAGCGTTGCTGCAGGTCGTCGTGCGCCGGCATGAGCTCCCGGCGGAACTGCCCCTCCTGCTTGGCGAAAGCGAGGTCCTGAGTTTTGATGAAATCCAGCGCGAACTTGGGCAGTTAATTCACGGCGAGGCATGGCAGACCACGCAATTGCCCAAGCCCTTGGCAAAAACAGGTGCGTGGGTGGAAAATGAAATCCTTCAAGAAGATCCGTTCGTCAAGCCGTGGATGATCGACGTATCGGAGGACCATTATGAGTTGGATACGTCTCGTGCACGCGCTCTGCTGGGGTGGAAACCGCAATTCAGCCTGCGCGAAACGCTACCGAAAATGGTCGGCGCGCTTAAACGCGATCCGGTCTCTTTCTATCGCGCAAATAAGCTCAATGCTGCAAAGGTAGCGGCGCAAAACGTGACGGCAAAGCCCGCGCATGAGGGTAGCGACGGCTCGGCTCACGCGCAGGAGATGATGCGCGAACACATGCAGGACATGCGCAAGATGCACTTCGACATGCTGTGGGTGCATTATCTCAATCTGCTGCTGGGCGCATGGCTCGCTAGCAGCCCATTCTGGTTTGGATCTTTCGGACAGGAAGCCTTTGGCGAAACGGTATTGCAGGTAACGCAGGAGCGGGGCCTGCAACCCCTGGAATTACGGAGCACCTTACTAGGATGGAGCAGTCTCGTCAGCGGTCTGCTGATCATGCTTTTCTCATTGATGTCGCTATCACCCCGCCTGGCTTGGGCGCAATGGGCAAACACAACGGTGGGTGTCTGGTTGCTTCTTGCGCCGCTAGTGTTCTGGGCCCCGAGCGCGGCGGTCTATGTCAACAACACGATGATCGGCGCGCTGGTGATCACATTTTCCATACTGGTGCCCATGATGCCAGGCATGAGCATGGAAAGCATGATGGACAAATCCGACGTGCCGCCGGGATGGACCTATAGCCCATCAACTTATCTGCAGCGGCTTCCGATCATTGCCTTGGGAGCTTTTGGTTTCCTGATTTCGGCCCATCTTGCTGCCTACCAGATGGGCCACGTAAATAGTGCCTGGGACCCGTTTTTCGCGGGAGCCGAGGAATTGAACGGCACCGAAACGATCATTACCTCCGATGTCTCCAAGGCTTGGCCTGTGGCCGATGCAGGGCTTGGGGGAGTCGCCTACCTGTTCGAAGTATTGATGGGCGTAATGGGCGGGCGGCAACGCTGGCGGACCATGCCGTGGATGGTCGCCATGTTCGGGTTTGTCGTCGTGCCGCTGGGCGTGGTAAGCATCTATTTCATTATTATTCAGCCGATCGTCATCGGCACTTGGTGCAGCCTATGCCTGCTGGCGGGTATCGCGATGCTGGTCATGATTCCCTACAGTCTGGACGAACTGGTTGCCATGGGTCAGTACCTGGCACAAAGCATGCGCCGTGGAGAGCCGTTCTGGTGTACTTTTTTTCGTGGCGGCGCACAACCGGATGGCAGCCAGGATGACCATCCCGATTTCGACGCACCGCTGGCGCTTGCGGCACGCTCGGCGGCGCTCGGCGTGACGGTCCCCTGGAATCTGGTGGCCAGCGCCGTCCTCGGCCTCTGGCTGATGTTCACCCGGTTGATATTCGGGACCGAACCGCCGATGGCCAACAGCGATCATTTGGTCGGTGCACTGATCATCACAGTCGCCGTCATAGCCATGGCCGAGGTCGCGCGACCGCTGCGCTTTCTAAACGTGGGCTTCGGGGTATGGCTGATCGCGGCGCCATGGATGCTGGAGGGCGCTTCCGTAACCGCTTCATGGGCTGGAGTATTTGTCGGACTTGCGGTAGTTGCTCTGAGTCTTCCGCGTGGTAGGCTGAGCAGGGAACATTACGGCAGTTGGGACCGTTTTATTGTGTAAGGTAGTAGAGGGTATTAATCTCTTCATTATCATCCATGGAGAATAAATCATGGCCTGGGTTCGGTGCCGCATGGAACAGGATCTGACACCTAGAGTTAGTTGATTAAATTTTCTTGCCGAGTGTTTTCTCATTTTGAGTTTGTCAACTCACACTTAAGGCTCATATCGATTGACAATAAGCACTAAATATTTCGTCATATCCATAGCAGCAGGAATGGCCATAATAGGCTGGTCCAGGCTTTCCCTTTCCCAGGACTTGCTAGTCGGCGCCGGCTATCGTACGGAACCGGTTTCATCTCGTGCCGCAGATCCCGTGTTTCAGCGCGATAGTCCATCTTCAACTCCTTCTTTCCCGGGCCGAGCAGCCAGCGATCTTTCTGAGAAGGAACCTCTCTTTCTTCAAAAGCTGAAGCAATTTGCAAGACAATACAATCCCACGCTGGCACAGGCATGGACCCAGATTGAAGGCGAGCGCGCCAAAGCGCTTCAGGCAGGGCTCTACCCGAACCCTGTCGTCGGTTACAGGAGCAGTCAAATTGGCGTGGAGAATACTATAGGGGAATTTCAGGGAGGTTTTATTCGGCAGGAGATTGTAACGGCTGGGAAACTCGAATTGAGCCGCCAAAAATACCTGGAACGCGCTACTGCGGCTGAGTTTCAGGCCTTGGCCCAGGAATATCGGGTAATGAATGCAGTCGTCATCCAATTTTATCGGCTTCTGGGATTTCAGGAGCGAGTGGAAATTCAGCGGGAACTCCTCAAGCATTGGGAGGATAATCTTTTGACCGTGCGGGAAATGTTCAATGTTGGCCAGGCCAATGAAGCTGACATTCGTAAAGCAAAAGTGCAACTTCAACAGCAGCAGCTACGCGTGCAGAGGGTAGAAAATGAATTGCAGCTGGAAAAAGAGCGTTTAATTACCCTCGTGGGAACATCGCTTCCCCAAGAGCCTATCTCGGGGAATCTGACTGAGGATCTGCCGCCTCTCAAATTTGAAGAAGCCCTCCAGCGATTACTAGACGAAAGCCCGGAACTTGGGCAAGCTCGCGCCAATATGCGCTCCGATCAAATCATGGTTCAACGGGAAAAGGCGGAACCCATACCGAATATCAATGTTCAGGTATCTGCCGGACGTAATTATGTCGATAATGGGCCGGTCTACGGGGTTCAAGCGTTCGTCGAGGTTCCGATCTTCGACTGGAACCAGGGAACCATTCAACAAGCTCGAGCCGATTTGAGGCGACAAGAGGCTCAGGTCAAGCTTACCGAGCTTCAACTTCGCAGGCGCCTGGCAGAGCAATTCCAGCGCTATCTTACCGCCCTACAGCACGTTAACAGTTACCGGGAAGTGGTACTTCCGGAATCGGAACAACGCTATAAAATCCAATTACACAGCTATAAAGCGGATCGCGAAACCTGGCCTGCGGTACTCGAAGCTCAACGGGATTTTTTCTCGCACCGTATGGAATATGTTGATCAATTGATTGCCTGGCGGACCGCCAGAGTTGCTATCGACGGGCTACTACTTATTGACGGACTTCAGGCTCCGCCAGATGTGACGCCGCCCGGTCACATTGATGCGATTCCCAAACCAAGATAAGGATAAATAGCTACTTAGGCCTTTGACTACTGGAAAAATCGATATGAAAATCGACGTGACTCGGCGGCGAATTTTGCTCACGGGAGCTGCAGCAGCAGCCGGAACTTTATCTGCCCAATGGGGACATGGCGAGCCGCTTGATGCCTCTCAGTCCCATAAAGACTCAGTTGGAAGATCTAAAAATTCCAATTCAGAGTTCTCGGATTATTCGCGGTATCGCCCCAGTTTTGGCGGCCCGCCTGATTCTGATAAGTATCTGGGAAAGCTCGTTCCCGGTTTTCGAAGTTCGGGACTTGAACCCGTCCCGTTCGAAGCCCCTGATCTGAAAAAACTCTCCTGGAAGATGGTCAATGGAGTAAAAGAATTCGAGCTCAGGTGCACTCCTGTCAAGCGTGAGTTTCTTCCCGGACAATACATGAACGTCTGGGGTTTCAATGACAGCATGCCAGGACCCACTATCGAGGCCTTTCAGGGAGACCGGGTGCGTATTATTGTCCATAATGAACTGCCGGAACCGACCTCCATCCATTGGCATGGGCTGGAATTACCAGTGGAATTCGATGGGGTTCCAGGCGTGACACAGCATCTTATTCCACCTGGGGAGACATACATCTACCAGTATGACCTTCATCAGACCGGCACCTTTTTTTATCATAGCCACGTGGCTATGCAGGAAGCATTCGGCATGATCGGGTTTTTCATCATTCATCCCCGTGTTGCATATGATCCGCCCGTCGATCGTGATTTCGGCCTAATTTTTCAAGGCTTTTTCATTCCACCCAATTCGAGCACCCCGGATTCCATGCGTATGGATTGGAACTGGCATACCATTAATGGGCGTAGCGGTCCTTATACCACTCCCTTGGCGTGTAAACATGGGGAGCGCGTTCGCATACGGTTGGTGGATTTCAGCCCTATGCAGCATCATCCGATACACATTCATGGTCATACGGTTTGGCTCACGGGTACCGAAGGCGGACGAATCCCATCTAGTGCCTGGATACCCAGGAATACGATATTAGTGGGCGTGGCCGTCGCCCAGGATTTTGAATTCATCGCCTTCAATCCTGGTGACTGGACCTTTCATTGCCATATGACCCACCATATGATGAATCACATGGTACGTCAGGTGGGACCTCGCATTCGGGGCGAAGAGGATGTTTCGCAATACCTGAATTCGCTGCCGAATCGCCCAGTAGCGGAACCGGCATTGGAAAATCCGGCTTTTGGAGTACCCGGTTATCCCCAGAAAATGCAGGATATGGACATGAGCCGGGAGATGTTGGAAAAGATCAACCAAAAGCGGGAAACTCGTGGCATGCGAAAAAACTGGCACATGGGCATCAAAGGGCTGATGACCGTGCTGCGCGTCTTGCCTGAAGAGTATTTTGATCTAGTAATGCGTAGCAATGATGACGTCCGGCCAGGCGCTATTTTTGAAGCTATTGCCAAGGGACAATACCGCACTTACCGTCCTTAGGTATGAAAATTTATAGAACATCCTCCGTTAATTTTTTTCCTTTCAATTTCCCAGTCACGATATCCTTAAGCTTATCAAGGGTCCGAGTTATGCCAGTCACTTGAGAGGCTGCAAATAGCCTTCTTCCATTATGAGGAGGGCAAGGATACGGGAATGCGACGAACTATAAGGTTAATACTTTCCCGCAGGCCTGAAATCTTAGCTCCCTTCAATCTGTCTCTTGTGCCCAGATGGAATACGTCACATGTTGTGCGACAAGTTTTCTGATTGCGACTATCAACCGTTCGGTCCTTCAGCCAAGATACACGATAAAGCCGAGATTGACTGGGCGCAAGAGACAGATTGAAAGCATCGGTTAGGATTTGAGTTTCTCATACAGGAATAGCGCAAGGGAGGGCATCAAAAGCCCAGCTGGATGCCGAGCGTAACCCGAAAATCAGGCGCATCCTTGCCGATGCCTGCCCCGGCACCCAAGGATAATATCGTTCCTGGAATCAAGCTTTGCCGCAACCCCAATTCGATAAACTGTGCTGCCTTGCCCTTTTCCAGTTCCTGTTCGTGCACGTAATCCGCGACCAGCACTGTTTTCGATGAGAATACCCGGCTGTAGCCGATCGCCGCGAAATAGCTGTTCCGGCGCTCGCCCTCCTCACGGCCTCCATTCCGTCGCCATGCAAAATTGACATGCAGCCGGTCAGTCTCGCGATCGCTCAGACTCTTGGTGGCGATAAGCTTAAGGGTGGTATCGATTCCTTGACTGCCGCTTGCCGTTGGAAACGACCCTCGCCCAGCGATAGCAAACACCGGTACAAAGCCAAATTCTGTATTGAGGTTGTGAAACACCTCGAGAGCAGCATTACCTCGTCTTATCCCATTTCTCACCTCTTCTGTTTCGAAAGGGACAGCAATCTTGAAGGGCCATTTCGGGGTAAGGTGCATTCCAGCCCGGGTTCCAGGACAAATGCATTGTTTCCATCCTCCGTGCGGAGGAAGCGAGAGAGGATTTGTACCTCGCGTGCATGTTCCGCGATCGGAAAGGCATCTTCTATTTCGACAGGAAAGCCTTCTTCGAGGTTGAAATGTTCGGTGGCTTCAACCCGCGCCGCCTGAAGGCTGAGCAGGAGGACTAGCGCAATTGCTATCACTCTTGAGGCGGCTGGCATGGTAACAAGATCAGGCACGAAAACGACCTATGAAGGGGAAGGCTTTACGCGAGCAGGTGGGCAAGATGGACAATTGCGTTCAAGCTTGCAGGCAATGCGCCGAAAGCTGCCGTAGCATGGGTTCGGCTGGTTGATCCACAATCAAAACCAGATCAGGTCGAACCAGGCGAGCCTACGATCCCACCTCCATGCCAGCAGAGACCAGGGTGAAAATGATAAAACCCGCGGTGAATGACATAAGGGATGCCCTTGTGTCTTCCACCGTCTCGTGGGCTTCGGAGATCATGTCTTCAACCGCTGCAAGGGTTAGCAATCCGGCGGTAAAAGAAAGCGCGCCCATTTGCCAGACTTCGTTATTTTCCCTCAGCAAGAAGTAAGCGAGGACCGATGCGGCCAGTACGGGGATGGCAAACGAAGCCGATAAAAATATGCGGCGTCCTCGCGGCACCCCTTTTGCTTTCATGTTCGCAATAGTGGCATAGCCCTCCGGGACATCCGCCAATACTTGGCCCAGGGCGAGTGTGAGCGCCATGGTGAAGGAAACAGCCGAGCCTGCCCCAATCATTAAGCCGTCGCTGAAAAGATCCATGGATACCGCGATATAGATCATCCACATGCCCCGCTTACCGGAGGCATCCTGTTCAGATGCGCCCTGGAGCTTCCCGACGATGCTGTCTATCGCAATGTACGTCAGCCCGCCCAAACCGAACGCCACAGCAACTTGCCAGGCGGAGATTTTTTCCAGTGCCTCTGGCATCAGTTCAACCGAGACAATGGCGATAACAATTCCCGCTGCGGCATGCAAGGCATTGCTGAGCCGGCGCTGGTTCGTTACAAAAAGCTCAGCCAGCATGCCGCCCATGAAGTTGCCTAACGCGGGAAGAAGCGCCAAACCGAGCACAGTCCATATTGAATCCATGCCAGCTCCTCGGTATTTGCAGTTTCATTTGAACAAGCAAAACTCAGGCAGAGCAAACTTCATTTTAGTCAATTCATGCGGCTTTTATTTCAGTTCGCGCTTGCCTGATAACCGTTCGGGCAGCAGTCAATCCCAGGATGCCCATGATCGCCGCAACGGCAATGTCCGGCCCCCCTGTACCCGTGCCAAACACGCCAAGTGCAGCAAGCATTACCGCGAGATTGCTGATGGCATCATTGCGAGAACAAAGCCATACCGAGCGCATATTGGAGTCGCCATTGCGATAAGCAAAAAGCAGCGCTGCCACTGATACATTCGCAAGTAATGCCACGAAGCCCACTATGCCCATCACAACGGGTTCCGGCACGGTGCGAGACGCGGCATGCGATACAGCGGTACCAATGACAAAAAGGCCGTACCCTCCCATCGTTATTCCCTTGATCAGAGCCGCGCGTGAACGCCAGACGGGAAGCATGGCCAGGACAAAAAGCGACAGGCCATAGTTGGCTGCATCCCCTAGAAAATCGACGGCATCGGCCAGGAGGGAGACGGAACCAGCTTTCCAGCCGGAGAAGAGTTCGACGATGAACATGCCAGCATTAATCGCCAAAGCAATCCATAGGATGCGGCGGTAACGCCGGCCAACCGGCGGTTTTTCTGCGGAGCAACCTCCATTGCAGCAAGCAGACATTTTTCCTCCTTTTCGGTATAGTGTTATTAGAAACCCTGTACTTACTACAGAGTCAAGCTTAAGGAGTGATGATGGGTAAAAGTATAAGAATCGGTGAGCTTGCGGCGAGAACCGATTGCAATATCGAAACGATACGGTTCTATGAGCGGGAAGGGTTGCTTCCTGCTCCAGCAAGAAGCGATAGCAACTATCGGCTTTATAGTGACGCGAACGTTGAACGGCTGACATTCATACGTCATTGCCGGTCCCTGGACATGGCTTTGGATGATATCCGGATGCTGCTTAAGTTTCGCGATGCGCCAGACCAGAACTGCGGCGATATCGATGCGCTGCTTGATGAACGTATCGAGCATGTGACTACTCGCATCGCAGAGTTGCGAGCGCTTGAGAAGCAACTAAAAAGCCTGCGTTGCCTGTGCAAACAGGAAAGCTCGGCAAAGGAATGTGGAATACTGAATGAACTTGCTGCAGAGGCTCAATCCAGGCAGCGGTAAGAACCAGCGTTCAAGTGACGAATTAGAAGATTAACGGTGCAAGTCATGGTAACTTGGATGCATTAACTAAGCGTTATTCTCTCCAATCATATTGCTTGGCTCATAGAACCGAGGTCTGGGGATGAATAAGTTATTTAGAGTTTGCTGGTATGTCAGGGACTCCATTTCGGCGGCACGATCAGAGGTAAATAAATAGTATGCAGGAAGTAGATTCATGGCCTGCTGCACTAAAGCTGTGGCCGAATAATCTTCAGCCCGTATTCGAGGGCTTTTTCCGTCCACGGGCGCTTCTTCCAGTCCTGCAGCGTTATCCGTTTTGAGCGCGCCAAATCCGCTTTGAAGTCCGCCAATTGACGCTCGGCAAATTGGCGGTTGTAAACGTTCAGGTTGGCCTCATCATTCAGCCTGAACGATCTGTTATCGAAATTCGTCGACCCGACACAGACGTATATCTCGTCAACAATTAATATCTTGCAATGAAACATGGTGGGTTGAAATTCAAAGATTTCCGCGCCTGCTTCCAGAAGTGGACCCCAGGTTCCGCGCGAGGCCTTACGTACATATGTTGTATCGATATGACCGCTTGGCAGAATTATCTGGATTGTCACGCCACGTTTCAGTGCGTTGACCATTGCATCCCGCGCGAGCCTGTCGGGGACAAAATACGCCATGGAAAGATGAATACTTTTTTTCGCTGCTGTGATAGCGAGAAGATACATCAAGTGCATACTATTCGCGCCGCCTTCTCTGGAGCTCTTGAATACTTGCGCAAGGTGGGGACCGACTTCCTTCAACTCTGGAAAGTATTCCCCACTATCCAATACGTCGCCCTTTACCTCGATCCAACTATCGATAAACGCTCCTTGTAATTGCGCCACCACGGGTCCCTCGATGCGGTAGTGCGTATCGCGCCAGTGATCCGGTCCCTGTGCATGGCCGTTCCATTCGTCGGCAATTCCGACCCCGCCGGTAAACCCCGTCTTTCCATCAACAATGAGGATCCTGCGATGGGTTCGATTATTCAGTCTTCTCCAGGTATGCCATTTGAGGGGATGATATTTTTCAACCTCGACACCCGCATCGCGCATTTTCTGGATCCAGGAATCTTCCATCTTTCGGCTGCCTAACCAGTCGAGGAGGACATGAATTCTGACCCCCTCCCGTGCCTTTCCCGACAGCGTGTCCACGAACTCGTGCCCGATACTCCCCGACCAGTAAATGTAAGTCTGGAAGGTAACAGTTTTCTCTGCCGCACGAATCGCTTTCAGCATTGCCGGAAAAATTTCGTCTCCGTTAAGCAATGTCTCAACACGATTGCCGGCAACCAATGTCGGACCAAGGAGACCATTTATGGAACGTAAAAACTGCGCGTCGGCTACGCTGTAAAAATGGCCAACGCGCTGCATGGTCTCTTTCTCGCTCCGACCAAAAATCACAGCCAGCCCAAATATCAAGACTATAGTGATCGACGCGAGAACAACGCTCCAAAGAGGGATGCTCAATTAACTGCACCTGATTTCATATCTCTCTTCAATCGCCTCAATGCGGTCATTCAAGAATTCATGCAGCAAGGATCGGACTATGTCATAACCGCTGTAAAAGTGATGACTTAATGATTTGGCACGAGGCTTAGTTTACCGCAACGTGGGCGCGCGGTTGCTGGCGCGTCCCAGCAAGCGAGCAAACGAGAACCATACGCCGTCTCATGATGAACCTCTCGTTAGGGCTAGCCCTAGTGAGAGATCATTTAACCCCTCTAAAAACCTATCACTAGATATGTTTTTGGATTATGATCGACTCTCTATCACATCATCTTTAATCCGTGTGAGGGCAAAAATGATCATTGGCTACGCGAGAACTTCAACTATCGATCAGGCGGCCGGTTTCGAGTCTCAGCTGAGAGAACTTGAAGGCGTCAAGTGTCAAAAAATCTTCCGGGAACAGACATCATCGATTGCCGTTCGCCCATAACTTGAAACGGCACTGGAGTTCATACGGCAAGGTGATGTTCTCGTGGTCACCAAACTTGATCGGCTTGCCAGATCGGTGCCCGAACTCGTGAGAATAATCCAGGCACTGGAACGAAAGGGGGCTGGCTTACGCGTTCTTAACTTGGGAATGGATACGAGCACACCCACCGGAAAATTGATGTTGACCGTATTAGGAGGCATCGCCCAATTCGAGCGGGAAATGATGCTGGAGCGGCAGAGGGAAGGTGTAGCCAAGGCCAAGGCAGCGGGAAAATACAAGGGACGAAAACCAATTGCCGACTCGATCAGGCAGGAGGTAGTCCGTCTTGCAGGAGAGAGGATGACGAAGACTGCTATTGCCGATCAATTAAACATTGGGGAAGCCACTGTATACCGGATTCTCCGCAGCAGCGCCTAAGGAAAACCGCCAAGCAAAGATTGCCTCAATCTGGGGGTTTTTTCGGAATTTGAGGACTTCTGTAACTAGATTTTGGAAGACGAGAGCGCCTTGAACAAGTCAGAGATATTTAACGACGGCGCGTGGGTGATAAAAAAGCTGCGGGCGCGCATTCCCGAAGACCCATTCGAAGTCCTGATCAATGGCGAGCCAATGGGGAGGACGAAGCTTTTATCCTTTGCAAAACGCGTACCCGCTACAAGCCGTTTCCCCCAGGTTCTTGTTCTCTACTCTTCCGGCTATCTGCGGCTTAAGGCCGGAGCTGATCCCACGCCCCCGTTGCCATTTGGGCAGAGCCTCGTCCTTGGCCCGGCAATCTCCGGTACTTCCGCTTCATGTCCGAAAAAGACCTTATTCTTTCATCCCCAGTTAGGGCGCGTTGCCATTGACACCTCCCGGCTCAATCAGGGTGGCACGTGCGGGATGCTGATTCGGATTACGGGTTCCCCCGCAAATCGTTTACGGAAGAGCGGCACGACCAGCCAGATCATGGCACTCACTTGGCTGCTGACCCTGGAAGAGCCGCAGGACCTGGTGACTACTACGCTTCATGTCGCGGGAACCTTTGAATTCATGGAGGACGTGATCCCGAATCTCTCGCAGACGAAAACATTCGAGTCGATACGTCTCCTTCAGATTTCCACAATGTTTATTGATAATGCCCGGCATGATATTGACATGCTGCGTTTGCACACTGAGAACGATATCGTGACGCTACCCTACGATTCGTCAATGGCAAATCTGTTGCTGCCAGTCATCCCCAGTCCACTGGACTCCGCCATGCCGATATTCGACTCTGTCCATACCGATGATGCTGGGCGGCCCAACGGGAATACGCCCAGCTACAGAATCAGGATAAATTCAGTAACAGGCCCGACAGCAGGCCCCATTATGGTTCGGGCATTTTTCAACCGGAGCCAAAACCTGCGATATGACAACATGGGGATATGGGCCTTTCAGCAAGCGCCAGCCTCGATAAAAAAGGGCACAACGGGAAGCATCGGCTACTCCGTTATCGCAGGTGTTAATGCCCATTTCCCGGGGGTAATTTGAAACCCGAAGTGGAAAATGAAAAGCCGGCAAGCCTTGGGCCAGGCGTGATGCCTACCAGGGCTAGCTTTTGTCAGGGTTATGAGTTCGAACGGTACGTAAAAACGTCATACCCCCTTTCACTGCCGAGCAAGAAATCAAGCGGGAGAGTCCGTAGCTTGGAATCGAACCTTGCATAAACAGCCTTTCGGCTTAACCTCATCCAGAGCAACAAGCGAAGGCCGGCAAGAAACATCGTGAAATTGCATTTGTTCACATGTTATGTGATACTTGTATCACAATTACCAGCAAGGGGTTTTTATGGTTCTCTCGATTCGGCTCCCCAGTGATGTGGAAGCCAGACTTAAAAATTTGGCCGCCAAGACTGGGCGAACCAAGAGTTATTACATTACTGAGGCAATCTGTGAGCATCTGGATGACCTCGAAGATTTATATCTTGCCGAGCAGCGCTTGCGCGACATTCGTGCCGGTAAAACTCAGACCATACCGATTGAGGAAGTGATGAAGCGTTATGGTCTGGAGGGTTGAGCTAGACCCTGCAGCGGAGCGTGAATTGAGCAAGCTCGACCCACAAGTGGCGCGCCGTATTCTGGTTTTTTTGCATGATCGGGTGGCTGCCTTGGATGATCCCCGCAGCATCGGTGAAGCACTAAAGGGTTCCAAGCTGGATGAGTTCTGGAAATATCGCGTTGGCGATTACCGCGTTATTGCAAATATTGAGGATCACGCTGTACGTATCCTGGTCTTGAGAATTGGCCACCGTCGGAAGGTATACCGCTGATGCGCAGCTTCAGCCGTTTTGGTTTCTGCCATTATTCATAAAAATGACCGGAGAAGATGTCCTCAAAGACAGGGCAGGTAAGTGTCATGGAAATCGTTAGCGCATTTGGGTCGAGATAGGGCGTGTGTTTTGACGTCTTGACGTAATGACGTCTTGACAAGTTGGCGTAATGACGGCACCCTCCTTATCTACTCACTTAAATTGCTAGCTGTTGGGTAGTTCCAAACTGGCTCATTCGATCTTATTTTTAGCTATATTGACGTCATGAAGCTTTGGCGTCGCTACGTCGGGGCATCATGAAAAAAATAGCTTTTCTTAGCCAAAAGGGCGGTAGTGGAAAAACAACACTTGTCGTACATGCTGCTGTTGCAGCACACGAATCTGGTGAGCGGGTAGTTGTTATTGATACGGACCCGCAGAAAAGCGCAACTGTGTGGGGCGAGGCGCGCAGTCAAGATGAGCCTATCGTAGCGACAGCGGCTGCTGCTGACTTGCCACAGGTGCTTGTAGTTGCTCAGCAGGAACAAATGACGTTTGCCATCGTTGATACGGCGCCGCATGCTGCACCTGATGCGGCGCGTATTGCACGCGCCGTTGATCTTGTTGTGATTCCGTGTCGCCCTACTGCTTTTGATATCGCTGCAGTCGCGAGTGCTGTGGATATTGTAAAGGCAGCTGGCGTTCCCGGCGTATTCGTGTTGTCAGCGTGCCCTTTTCGTTCGCCAGAGATAGGGGAAACACGTATTGTGCTAGCTGATTACTGTTTACCAATTGCTCCGGTAGAGATTATCGATCGCCGCGCATTCGCTCGCGCAGTTGCTACTGGACGCGCGGTTACTGAGTTTGAGAGTGATGGCAAAGCTGCTGGCGAAATTAGGATTTTGTGGAATTGGCTCAAGGAGCAAGTGCAATGAGTAAAGCAACTGGATTAGCAGCATTCACACGTAAAGGGAAAGGTGCAATAGCGACCCAAGAGTCTATGACAACAGAGACTCCGTCAATGCGTAAACGCGGAAGGGGAAAGGGGGATATAGTCGCCCTGACAGTACGCTTGCCACGGCCAGAATGGGAACGTGTTCATCAGCTCGCTGTTACCGAGGGTGTTAGCATACAAACGCTTGCCGTCGAAGGATTATCGAAAGTGTTTATAGAGAAGGGTTTGCCGGGTTTGACAGAATGACGTATTGACGTCACGACGTCGTGAATGCAAAAAGAAACACATAGAGTCAATGCAAAAAAAACTCTCCGACCACGTAGTCAGGCTTGCCGCAAAATCAAAGGCGCGCCGGGTTGCTCAGCCCCAGCAACCTGAGTTATTCGCCAAGGATACGTCCGTATCTGCGGCCAAATCTCCAACAGAAGCTCGCGAAAGAAAGTCGGCACTGGAAAAACAGAGCAACGCTCATAACCTCTTGCCTGTACGTCATCCTACCCGAGATTTTTTTCTGTGCGATATGTTCGATTATGCCTTGAAGGATGATGGAGCAAGCATGGAGGTGCCAATTTTCACCCTTGCAACTAAACCGGATTTGACCGTGTGGCACTGGGAAAGCAAAGACGGCAATCGGAGCATTACCGTTACACCTAGTGTGCAAGGAAGAGCCACACAATTTGACAAAGACGTATTGATTTACATCGTGTCACAAATGACCGAAGCCCTTAACCGGGATCGCTTGGACGCGAAAAATAGGGTTGTTCGTTTTACTGCCTATGACTACCTGGTTTCAACGAATAAACCAACCGGTGGTAAGGAGTATGGCCGACTTGAAATGGCAATGGAGCGGCTCCGAGGAACGAGTATTAAGACCAACATCAAGACTGGAGGACAACGCGTTAAAGAAGGCTTTGGGTTAATTGAACGATGGAAGATTATTGAAAGATCGCCAGATGATGAGCGGATGATCGCGATCGAAGTCACCCTATCCGAATGGCTATTTAATGCAGTGCAGGCACATGAAGTTTTGACAATCAATCGCGACTATTTTCGTCTTCGGCGGCCGCTCGAACGGCGCTTGTACGAACTTGCACGTAAACATACAGGTCATCAATCTGAATGGAAAATAGGGCTTGAACTTTTACATGAGAAGTGCGGTAGTAAAGCTGAGCTAAAGGAATTTAGGCGCATGATTACAACGATTATTGAGGCAGACACACTACCGGACTATAGGATGTTGCTGGATAAGGAATCAAGCCAAGTGTACTTCTATACGAAAAACCAGAAGCGTTTAGCGCTAAGCCTGCTTAGAAAAGCAGTTAAAGATTAGCTTTCTTCCCGTTTATACAGCTCGTTTACCTGAGTTCATATCGTTACATCACCCACCATCAAATTTTTTTGTTACTCCTGAGTCTTGGACAAAAGGTCGGAAAGTAAATCAAGCCATAGCACGTGTTTAAGGAAAAATTATTAATAGAGAAGAAGGTCCCGTTGGCTATTATCGTTATATCACCCACGAGGGCGTTATTTTACTTACCCTAACGTTATATCACCCACTATTTCCTGTGAATTAGCTCGTTATATCACCCACCACCTACTCGTTATATCACCCACCTCGATAAGCCTCAAATCCGCTCCCAGCCTTGCTTTAAAAAAATGTAACGCGCGCGCGTTTTTTAACTTATAAAATCTTTAACGTCTGGCGCGCCAGGTCCGCTGTGGATAACTATTTCACAACAGCAAATTTCCCGAAAAACCCCCTCTATCGAGGCCCCCAGCGGGGGCCAGAAGACCCCCGTTGCTGAAGCTCCAGCATCTCTGCCATAACCAGCCACAAGGCATCCCAGCATTCAAAAAACCCAAAAACAAAAACTAAACGAGAGATAAACCTGGCTAACCCACGAGCAGTGCAAGGGACAATCCAGGTGGCTCAGCTGCCAGCTTCGCTGCCATCTGACCTGAGCCTTTGGCTCACCCTTCGGGCACCAGGACCCGGACAAATCAGCCCCGGCCTGCAAAGCAGCCCGGCGCCTCAGCCGGGTTTCTGTAGAAATTGCCCCTGGTTCCTGTTAGTAATACGTGTACGACCGCAAAACCCGTCTTTAGGAAGGAGGGTAGGGCTGTTTGGCAAGTTAGCGCTGAGATGGCCGTTTAAATGCGTCTACAAGGCTCTAAGGCGCATTTCTACCTCAAGCCCAAGGAAATCCATATCCCTTCCAATTTAACCGCTCTAAAGGGCTTAAAAAGCCGCTTTGTTACTTCTGTAATACCGGGTGAATACGACTTGAAGCTTCAAGACAGGGTCAAGGCGGGCTTCGCCCCCGCGAAGCGGCTTGGTCTTGATGCTGTCTTAAAGCTGGTCAAACGCTAGGCTTGCGGGTGCAGGGGATAAGGTTTTGGCCGCAGGCCTCCCCTGCACCCCTGCCCCGTGGCGAACGCCGGGTGTGGGACAGCGCCCCACGCATCTAGCTCTTCATCCTTTCTGCCAGCAGCGCATCGCCTGCGCGCTTCCATCCGCTTCTGCACCGGTCATCCGGTGGCACCCGGGCCAGCTCAAGCAGTGCGCCCGGGAGCTCTCCCAAATCAAAAACCGCGTAAGCCTCAAGTGTTTAATGTACGAAACATAACGATTCTTTAACCATTTTATATCGATCCATGTAAAAAAATATCGGTAAAGGTCCGGGCAGGATATGTGAAGTTATATAACCAGCAAGCTGGTCACATAACTTCACTTTGTCCTTATTCGCGCTACGCACTCAACGGAAAGCCTGCTCTGCGAGGCCTAAGGCGGCTACCGCCGCCAAGAGGAAAACCCATGAAAAAAACCAGGGAAGCAGCTTGCCCGCAAGCAGCCCGGGGGTCCGCGCGATGATTTTGCGGATGCTCGACAGGATCGAACGCAATCAGGATGAATTGCGAACAATCATCGAGACAATCGTTGCTCGGGTGACTATCTACAGCTAGATTCAAAACAGATCGCATAGCGATGGCTGAGTTGCCGCCACACATTCAGGAGCGGATCGTCTGCTCCATGGCGGCAGGCGGAGTAACCCCTTGCCAGAAGTTGGCGATGTTCGCCTAAACATTACTACCTGACGCAGCTAAAAAATGGGGGGAATAGCATACTTCTGCACGCGGCACACCGGAGGCGAGTGTTGCTTCAACCATCCATCACTTCACGCAGCCGGGCCGTCCGAGATCGTTTTCATACCCTGATGCAAGCGATTAAGGTCCCCGGTCAGCCTGGTTTTATTCATAGTGCATTACTATCGAATGGAGTCGCAAAGAGACACAACGATTCACATATATTTGTCTAATATCACGATAGTAATCACATACAAAGTGCAATTAGAGCAATAAATGTGTAAACAATCGCAAAATCCATAAAAACAGTTTAAATTCGAAGAAAGATAGTGGAAAGCTTAATGCAGGATAGGCCAACAGGCCGCTATTGTTATACGCTTCCATACCCGCACTTCCTGAAGAAACCCATCCGAGCCAAATGTTCTACCTGACAACACGCATCCAGGAAAAGACCAAGAGCGCTTTTCAGCAGCAAGCAAGCACAATCTCGCTATCGCTCGTCCCATGGACAACCCTATGGATAACCTGATGGACGATAGATCCCCGCCCACAGCTATCCCATTTAATGAATGATAAAGGACGTTATCATTCATAAAGGGGGACATAACTCGCTGAAATAGCTTCCCGTCCACAGAGATTTTCACAGCCTAAAAATACGAA
>NZ_FODX01000011.1 GCF_900110495.1 Nitrosovibrio sp. Nv6
ACCTCGTAGGGTACTGCCGATGGGACGGCAGGTTCGGCCGGATGACTCCGCCGAACCATCACACATGCGACTTCATGTCGCAACCACTCAAACCAGCCACCAGCTGGAACGATCAGGCGTCCTTCTCTAAACATGTGCCGGAAATAGCGCCCGGTTAGCGCCTTTTCGACCCTGGCATTAATCCATGGCTTTTTCTTCTCAGCCGCTTCCTGGGGTGTTCGATAGCCCCACTTCAAGCCGATAAATTGAATGCCGCCGTTTTTAGACGTAATCAGCCAGGGGCAACGTCCTGGCGCCGTGTTATACAAAGGGACGCGATCCCCGCAGTCCCACGTGCGATAATCGCTAGTGTCGATGCCTAACGCGCTGGCGTAATAACGTCGAGTTCCGGATTGTTCAAAGCGTCCACACATCATTAATGTCCAACTTTGTTATCCGTCTTGGCTGCTCATCGCTGAGACAACCACCCCTATAAAATACCCTTGACCATCGCTAAATAATCGATTCTACGGCTTCCTATCGAGTCCCTTTTTCGAGTTTAAGCGATTCCTCGACCCGTTTTTTCATTACCGCATCTTTGAACCATGCGGCGGCTCTCGCACGTATCGGAGTCTCAAAATGGTTCTGCATCAGCACCAGTGTTTCAAATGCCGGAAGGCTCATCACTTCTTGAGATAGTACCAAGGGTATTCCCTCTTCGGCTTCGCTGGTGTTGCGTGTGATGTTTCGTTCTCCGGACGAATACGTCAGTTTTTTCCGCGTCCGGTTGCCGATCGACCGCGATATATCCTCGGCTATTTTCTGTTCGTTTTGCGCAAAGACAATATGGTATGAACAGGTATTGCGCAGCTGGTCCGCCCCGCTTTGCCCGTATAAATCCACCACCTGGGACATGCTTTGCACCACAAACACAACATTAACTTTAAAGCTGCGCGAAATTGCTGGCATTTGCAGGACCTCGCGCATATTGCCGAGCCGCACGAACTCATCCAGGTAGAACGTTACCTTGCGCTCGTCTTTCGTCGGTTCGTCATGGATTAATACAAGTGCGGCCGACTCGAAAAAAAGCGTTGCGAACAGCCTCAAACGGCTTTGATCGCTGTTTCTTACAACCAGGTATATAGTCGTCTCGCTTTCCCGCAAATTGCGCAACTGGAAGTCGCTATCCTTTGTATTGGCCGCGATGAATTCATCACCGTAGGAATTGAGGAACGATTTGAAAGTACCGAACACTCCTGAGAATTCATTACCGCTTTTAGCGAGGATGCCGTTGCCTTCCTCGATTACCCGTTGCGGCAATCCCGGCGTGTTTTCCAGCAGATCGGCAACAAACCCTTGCGGATCTGCTTGCGAGAGCGCGAATTCTCTTACACCCGGCAGTGACGTTTCACCGTCCCGGAATGTAAGGAACAAGGAAAAAAACACAAACAGGCTACGCGCTTCCCGCGTCCAGTAATCGTCACCCTGCTTACCTGCATTGACCAGGCTATTAGCGATCCGGTCGATGTAGGAAATGCGCTCGCTCCATGTTTCCGGAAGTTCATCTTTTCCTAGCGGGTTCCACCTGGCGCTACCAGCTGCCGCAGGCTCAAACCGTATAATTCGGTGGCCGTTTCGCATGCGAAACCCGGCGGTTTTGTCATGCAACTCCCCTTTGGGGTCATGTACCAGTGCCGAATTGCCACACGACAACAGCGAGGGAATAATAATCCCCGCCGTCTTTCCGCTTCCAGGTGGAGCATAAATCAACACCGAAAGCGGCTCATCCATCCGGAGGTATTCGCTACGGTGAGTACCCAGGATCAAACCCTCGTCACCGCGCAGCTTAAGATCGTTTCTGATTTCTTTCTCGCCGGCGAAATGAGCGCCGCCGTAATTCCCGCCGCGCCGGTACGGGTTCACCCCGAACATTACTGCCCCGGCAATTGCCGAGCCGCCTATGCTCCAGAGAAACCAATCGGGCCAGCTGGCCTTATACGCTTTGATCGCGTTAAGCGGCGCTGCCGGATGAGGATCGAACCCGCCCAGGAATACCACCAGTCCCCATAACACTGCATACGTGCCAAACATGATAGCCGTATCATAAATGAGCGACAGGGCGCGTTTTTGATCGTCCAGCGAGGATATTGCCAGGCTCATGCGGTAACCCCTTCTATGGTCAACGGTCTTAGCAGCTCAAGCGCCACTTCGTAGTCGCCGCTATGCTCGTTATGTCGTATATGGGCAATAGCTTCCAGGAACTGTGTCGCGTATCGCTGGATCATTTCAGCAGATCCACCCATACCCGCCGCCTGTGCGCGTAGAACCATCGCATCGACAGCATTACGAGCCGAGTTTGCGTGTATCGTGCAAACACCGCCCTTGTGCCCCGTGTTTAGCAGGTTCAGGTAGGCCAGCACGTTATCCGTGCTGATCTCGCCTACCAGAACCCGATCCGGACGCAGACGCATGCATGCATCGATAATTTGCGCGTAGGTGACCTTGGCTATATCCGTGCCACTTTTGCTCTTAAGGAAGCGCACCTGGTTCGGATGCTCGATCAAAAGTTCCTTACTGTCCTCAATCGAAATAATCCGCTCCGTCGCCGGAATATGATGGATCAATTCATTGATCAAGGTGGTTTTGCCGCTTCCGGTTTCGCCCGACAGCATCAGGTTCCAACCATCGACCGCCAGCCGACTTAACGTTTTGTCAGCTGGTGGCCGTCGCCGCTCTGTCGGCGGCACATGGTCTGGTGGAATCGTTACGTCATCGGCAAACCGAATTTTGTACGACGACAGATCATAGCGTTTCTGCTTTGATACCCTGATGCTCAGAGCAAAGCCGCTATCCACTAGCGATCCGCCTACAATTTGTATCCGGTGGCCGTGCCCAGGAATTGACGTGCCTAGCAGCGGGTGGGTTTCATCAAACCGCTGACCGGTGGCCGTCGCAAGTGCGCTTGCGAAAGCATTAAGACGGTCAAGATCGAAGATTGCATCTTCCTTGACTTCCCACCCCTTAACCGTTTCGAGCCACACTTCCCCAGGGCGATTGATGCAAAGCTCTTTCAGCCCTGGTTTCCGGAAGTGCCGCTCAAACGGCTTGATGTGCTGCTGTAGGAGCGCAGACATGATTAATTGAAATAGGCCGGACAATTAGCGGCGGTCCTGCCCCCGGTTCCATTTTGATACCCTGCCCAACAAAGCCGGAGAATAATATTATTTCGATAAACATTTTGTTCTACGTAAGACGTGCCGTCGCCGCGTAGATACGTCCGCCGAAACTCTTCCGTGGATCTGTTCCTGCCAATATAAGTAGTAGTGTTTCCACTTATTCTGTTCGAGTAATTAAGGTCTGCGCTATTGCACGCCGTAACCGTGTTACCGTCAATACCACCGCCAAAAGTGCAAACAACTCGATAAGTATTCAAGGCATTTGTGAAATTAGCCCAGTGGATGTTTTCTCGCATACTGCCAAAATACACTGTAGAGCCGATACCCTTTAATCCTAAACTCTCGAAATTACTCCACACCTTCCGGTCTTCGCCTGTATAAGCATACGGTGTCGGACTGCCGCGCTGCTGACACGGTGCAATTTCCATCATGCCATCATCCGGCGTGGTGATTTGCGTCTTGCTTTTCCAGGTCGTCATGAGCTTCGCGTCATCATTGACCACCCCGCAGCTGGCTGACTGGTAGACGTGTGGGAAACTCGTTTTTGTACTACGCGCACAAGCGGTCAGATAGACGGGCTTCCCCTCCGGATTCGTGTAGTAGCTGCGGGTGTAATAGTAGCTTTGCCCTGCCCCGAAATCATGGTCATATTTCGGGTCGCAATATGCCTCCATGACCGGAAAAGTAGTTTCATCTGGACGGCACTCAGCGGCGTATTGTTCTGTTCCCGCTGCATCCTTGTACGTTACCCGACTGCTGCCGATCATGATGTTTTGTCCCGCATCGAACGTTGGCGTACATGTGTTCGCCGTGGTGTATTGTGCATAGGCAAGTTCCGAATCCTGGCAGTCCGCTACCGGCACCGTCGCGCTCAGGCTATCCTTGTAAAACAGTTTTTTCTGCTGGATGGATTTCTTGGCCACGAAATCATGCCGCACTCCGCAACCAACAGCGGTAGACTCGATTGGGTAGAATGCTTCGGCATCTACCTTGCAATCTGCCACGTCGAGTTTTTGGCCATTCAGTGTCGTGAACGTCTTATATTGCTGGTGCGCTTTGAGCGTGTGTTGATCAGCTACGACCGGGCACGATGCATAGTCCTTCACGATATCGACGACTGCCCCCTGATCAATACAGGCCCCGCTTGACACGGTTGCGCCATCTTGCGCCTTTTCCACTTTCTTGAACTGCTCGTAGACTTTCCAGTCTCCTTTATCGATACGCGGCGCGCAGGCTTCCCAGGCGCTTGTAATTAGGTTTGTTGCTATTTTGCTGTTATTGGTCGATAGAGGCAGCGGCATATTATTACCGCCCATCGTCCTGCCACCGGACCCCGGTGATAGGCTGCCAGCCCCCTGCATCTGATTAAGCGTTTCCTTGTCTGTATTCGATACTAGATGCTTCGGGTTGGCCCCCGCCTGCGCCTTGCTCTTCAGCCGCTCGATAGCTTCCGCCAAGTAATCTAGATTGCCACGGACATTCAATACCGTGCCCGGCTCGACCCGCTCATCTGTCACTGCAAACTGTGATACCAGTGGTGCTGTCAGCTGCTCGCTGGCACGAGTGGTACCAGCCGGCATCGATACAGAATGCCAATTAATTGTTTCACGCGTCGATGTATCCGGTAGTTGCTCATGCGAAACTGACCCGTGCAGCGTGGCTTCACCAAGTCCTATACTGATCCCTGCTCCGGTTAGTCCTTCCGGTGCAGATTGGGCATCTGCGCTATTGCCGGTTACCAATGGCTGCGTGAGTTTTACACGCATCACCAGATCATCAGCTGCGGATACTGACCCGACCACCAACGACAGCACAAACATTACTGCCTTCATTTCGATTCTCCTTTTTGTTCCGAAAATGCAACGACTTCGACTTGCTGCTCCTGTGGCGGCTTGAACCAGATATCCTTATTGGGGGATATCAGAATCCTTGCTCCCGCCGGTATCGAGACTACCGGTTTGATGTTGATATTCTTCTCAAGAATCTGGCCAGACACTTGAGCCAGATTTCCTCCATAGCTCTGCACGATTACAGCTTGCCCCTGCGACCTCACCGGCATTCCATAGCCCGCCGCAGCTGCGATTGTCGATACCAGGAGCGCCATTCCATAGCGCTCGAAAAAGCGGTTATCGACATCGCCGGTCAAACCGCTACGCCCCATCGCATCCGTCATTTCCGCATCATTCATTGAAATATTGATGCCTTCAGGCGTGATGATCCGCGACCAAATGACCTGGATGCGTGTATCACCCGGCTTTTGCAGACTGCGATACCGGCCAACTGCTTGACTGCCAGCCGGTATTAAGATGTTGCGGCCGTGCGCCGCATAAATGTTTTCCTCGATCTGAGCCGTGACCTTGCCGTCGAGCTCAGAATGGATTGCCTCAACCAGCACCGCGCCGATCCGCCGCGTAACGGGGATAATTCGTTCCAGATTCATGGGGTAGCTCGCAACGGTTTTTTTCTCGCCCCAATCTTTCTCCATGTTCAAGAATTGGTCCTCATTTTCGCCGCTACCGTCCCCTGCAACCCTGACCGCGCCCGTTCCTCTTCTCGCTTGATTGAGTGCATCCACTGGACTGACTGCTGGTTTAGCTGGTACCGGATCAACCGCGAACAAATCTTTAGCCTTGAGTGCTGGTGTTGTGCTGGACTCGGACACCACCAGTTCCGGGACAACCGGTTTTTGATCATTTACTGGCTCCGGTTCCGGTGCCGCGGTTGGGGCGCTAAAAAACCCCTCATCGAATCCTTTACCGATTGCGATACGCGGTTTCAGCACTGGCGCATCGGATTTGTAGTACGCTGCACCGCCCAGGATGGCGGCTGCAACCAGGCTCGCTCCGCCAAGCCATACCGCTGTTTTTTTCCACTCGCTCGATGTAGCGGGCCGTTTTAGGTCGAAGGTTGCCACGGCCTATTTCCGCCTGATGCACAGGTGCGAATCCCCATTCCGCAGCGTCCACCCCACACTGGTGGTTTCGGCCACCAGCGTTCCGTCAACGACGCGCGTATTGACTGGCGAATCAACGCCGTCAATTACCCGATATAGCGCGGGAAGTCGCTTTACTCGATCCATGTTTTCATCCGCGAACTTGAAATATGTCCATACGCCATCGTCAAAGACCTTGACTGGCGCGAGCGTTTTTTCACCGCTCATCACATAGGAATATCTGATATCGCGCATTTCCGGCACATCCAGAGACCGCAAATATTCCACCTCTTTCTGCTGATCGAAGACCCCAACCGGGGCGCCCGGCAATACCGTGGTCGCCCCCTTTTCTGGCGTTTCCTCAACTTCTGGCCGTTTCTCGATTTCGGCTTCGATGTACACAACCAGCGCCGGAAGGAAAGATGATTGAACCGAATCAGCCCGGAGATAAAACGAGTAAATCCGCCCTGATTTGCCAACAACTGAAAGATTGGTATCCCCGCCTGGGTAATCTGCCGCGAGTCGAAACAGGTGCTTCAGTTCGGGCTTTCCTTCCTTCCCCGGTTTCGTTAGAGGCACGAATCGAAAATTCTTGGCATCGCCTATCGAATACGCATTAATTTCTTCCCCAAGCGGTAATGAAACCGTTGTATCCATGAATTCACGCAACCGGATTTTGTATGTCATATCCGGGTGAAACTTGAACCGGACAACGTTAGCTAGCGGGTCGGAATCATCGAACGCCGCCTGTATCGCCTGTAAACTGATCTTGTCACGCATGGGGCGATCCCCGACCTTGCTTGCCGGAACGCCACCAGGTACGACCTCATCCACGATATTCGCCTGGGCCGTGGCTGCAAATGTGATAGCCATCAGCAATATGCCTAATTTCCTCATTTCGTTGCTCTCCTGCTGATCGTGTATTCGGAAACGACAAACCCCAATGGATTCAGCAGGCCATCGTCATAGCTGGCTTGCTGGTCATGAAAGTCATAAGTCAAAGTCACTACCCAATGCTGAATGACTGGCGCTGGCTTCATCTTGTCTGTATCTCGCGTGATAATCTCTACCTGGTGGATACCTTCCCCCAGGGTGGAGTCCCGCGTTACCTCAACCTCTCGCTTGAAGCCTTCGCGTTGAAGCAATCCATCCTTGCCGCCATATTGATTCCTGAATGCTGCCGCCAGGGCTGGTCCACTCATTGCGAACACTCGCGGATACCGAACACTCTCTGTTACCTTGTCCACCGTCTCACGGTCCACCACGTACCGGCGCGATTCAGCGCCGACCACTACCGCCCGGCGCGTGATCGAATCGCCAACGCGCTCGATCCGCGCCACCGTATTCCCCGAACTCTGAAATTCGATGTATACCGGCTCTATAACCTTGACCGGATTTGTGACGTGCCAAGCCACCATTCCAACGAGTGCACATGCCAGAATGATTGATACCCATCCGAGCATTGCTGCCGCTCGCTGTGCCGTTATCCACGGAATGGAATGCTTCGCAATCTCAGCCATGATTGATGGCCTCGTACTCGCATGCACACGGCGACTTCTCCAGTTTTGTGCCGGAATCCGGGAGCATCGATAAACCGCTGCACCCTGACAATATTAAGAACACCATTAAAATCACTACCTGTCTCATCGCGTAATTCCCTTCATTGCGCTAAACACCTTCGACGCACCTTGCGCCGCCAACACCGCCCCGACTTTCGCCATTGGTGCCGCAGCCGCACCAACCATGCCGATCCCGCTACCAAGCGCTGATCCCGCTGCACTCAATCCACTCGCGGCCACGTTCGACTGCATACCCATTCCCCCCGAGAGAGCCGCCGCAAGATCGGAGCTTTTGAGCAAAAAATAAATCATCAGCGTCGAAAACCCGACCGCAAACGCATAATTCCTTGTGAATACTCCGTCCCTCACCACGTCCCAATTTGCCAAGCCCTTTGCTGTTTCCTCAATACCCGTTATGCCAATCGCCATGATGAGCGACAGAAAAATTGTCCAGAGGGCATAGTTCATTACTGCCTTGAACCACGTCCACGTAATAAAGCGCGACTCTGGAAACGCGGCAAAGAAGATGAATGGAGCTCCAACCATCATGAGCAGATAGAGGGACACGAGCGCCAGCGATACCTGCGCCAGATACACGAGATACATACCGCAAACTACTATTAGCAGCACCGCGCATGCCACCGTGACCTGAATGTAAATCATGGTGTTCGTGATCAGGTTTCCACCCGGTTCAATTGCTTCCACGGTCCCTACAATGGTTGCTATGGACGCATCAAGACGACCGAACAAACTTCCCCCGCTGCCACCATCCCCGAACATGCGGGCGAGTCCAAGCGTCGCCCCGATAATCGGCTCTTCGATCCATGCTCTAAATGCGCCTGTCTCGACTACGACGCCGTGCAGCACTATCACAAGCGCGATACTGATAGCCGCACTTTTTGTGCGTTCGCCCATCATGCCCATCATGACGCGGTAGCCTATGACTACGACATACAACAAAACAAACAACCGGAAGAAGTTAATAAATGCCCCGGTAAACTGGCTACCTATGGACTCGCGGTATTCCTGCAACTGCTGTAAAAGATGATTTACCAGTGATACCCCAAATGGGTTTTCGGCAGCGACCGCTATACCCGGCAACCCCGCCAGCACCAGAATTATGATTAGTCGCGTCATGGCCGCTCCTTATTGCCACGCCGTCTCATTCAGGATCGACCTATTTTTTGCTTTGCATGCGGACTTCTCAAACGACCCTGGCGGTGTAAAGCGATATGGTTTTAGGCCGCGTTTTATACGGTTCTCACTTTGTTCGGCATGTCGTTTTTTGGCGCTCTCAGTCAACTTGCGCATACACTCCGCAACCTCCCCCGCGTCATCAGCCGCCTGGACAGCTTCACTCAGCATCGAGGCCGATACCACCATCATCAAAATTACGGTCAGTCGCTTCATGTCTACTCCCTATTTCTATTGCCAACTCGTTTGCGAAAGAATCCCTGATTCCGTTTTTCTCTGAAAAACGCTTAAGTCGTTTCTCTGTTCTGCCAGTCTTTTTTGTCTATCCTGAATGGTGCTATTCGTGACACCCGAGTAATTGAACAATGCCTGTGCCTGGTTCGCTTTGCTGGCTATCGCCAGCATGTCAATGAGTGTCCGGAGGATTTCGGCCAGCAGCCGATTGCTCAGATCCGTTGCATCCTTCACATTTTTCGTACTGTCGATTTGTGACGCTATGGAGCCCGCCTGCTGTATCCGATCCGCAACGCCATCGAGCAGTTTTTCACTTTCCAGTACCACTTTTTTTAGCGCGTCTTGTTGTACCTCGTGACGCCCATCCATTAAAATCCGGCCCCCGACCGACCGGCCATCGCCGAACGTATCGTCCAAAACTTTTCCGATATCGATGAAACCATCATCGTTCCGAGGAAAACCAAGCGTGACGCCGCGAGTTGTCAGCACACCCTTCATGCCGCGCACTCGTTCTTCTACCTCCCTCATTTCATTCACCAACCCGACTCCACGGTTGTAGTGCCCGACCATTTCCGAATGCACCTTGCTAACGGTTTGCAATGTGTCTGATGAGGTTTTAAGCTGCTCCGTCATTTGCTTGATTTGCTGCACGAAATAACCATACGCAGTCGGGTCCGTAACAGCCCATTGCGCCCGCGCCGTTCCCATGCTCAACAGCATGGCGCTAATGGCCCAAATAAATGTTTTTCCAGTTTTGCCCATGTTCTTGCTCCAAAAGTTTCGCATGCGAAACTGCATCAATTGAGCTGTCAAACGCTTTCAGATATTTTCCGAGCGGCGACAGGTCGATATTCAAGATGGTGCTTTCCCCACTCTTGCGCTTCACCAGCACTTCGCGGGGTCGAGCGCCTTGCGTCAACCAATGAAATTCCTGCTGATTGAGGCCAAGCGCATCCATGTAGCTTTCGCGGCTGGCCCGCGGTTCGGGAAAGAAAATATAGGTTTCAATGTTCGAGAGAAATTTGTCAGCGCTCGGCGAATTCAACACGGACTCGACGGACTGCGCAGCGCCGATAAAAACACCATCGGTCTTGCGTATCTCCTGCAGCATCATTTCGATTTTTGGCGCGAATACCGGCGAGGCTAGATACTTTGGTAGTTCGTCCACGAACACGGCATAGCCGCCCTTCTCCCGCGCCGTGACTAGCAGCTTATGGAAAAGGTAATAGGCCAGCGGGGCGAGAACATCCGGCAAGTCCAGAAGCGAAGTCATATCGAACGCCACCAGCTGCTGACCGAAGTCCAGATGATCTTTTTCACCAGTGAAGAAGTGGGCAAACGGCCCTTTAAGCCAGCGTTCCATGTTCTGCCTGATGGAACCCTCTTCTTTCAGTCCAAATGCTTCCGCGAGATTGCGTAAGGTGCGTTCATCCTTACTGAGATAAAAAAGCTGCTCGATAGCGTTATCGATTTTTGCGCGGGCCGCATCATCGCTCTTGCCGGTCAGAACCTCGAACCAATTAGCTAGAAACGCTCTTGTTTCCCGATTGTCCGGAAGCTGTAATGGGTTTATCGATACGCCGTCTACCATGTTGATATAGATGCCGTCATGCGCCATCGTGAACACTTCCAATCCCTGCAGACGGTCGAATGCCAGAACTCGGAAATCGGGAAACTTGAAGCACTGACCGAGGAGAAAGCTGATCAGCGTGGTTTTGCCCAGGTTCGTACCACCGAATACTTGCGTATGACCAGGCGCTTTCGGCGCCGGTGAGGAATGGAAGGTAAAACCGAACTCCGACCCGGCCAGAGTCTTGAATGTCGCTACTGGTTTATTTCCCCAGGAGCAAGAATCAAGCCCTTCCCCGACCGCTGCAAACGTGGCGAAGTGCGCAGCGTTCTCACTGGTGAGGCTGCGCTTGCGTGTATTGAATGTGTGATACTCGGGGAAACGGGACCAGAATTGTGCTTCCTTGTTTGCCCGCTCACGCGCCGTGCGATAACCCCACATATCCACAATGTTCCGCACTTCCGCGACTGCCCTTTCCAGCTCTTCCGCGTTATCTCCAAAGACCTCGATAACCCATCTGTGCCGCAACATCGTTACCTCGTCCGCCTGCAGGCGTTGGGCAAGTTCGCCCAATTCCAGGACTACGATATCGGAGGCTCGCCGAAAACTTACTGTATTCTTGTGCCTGTCTTCCACATCGGCCAAAGCCGCTTGTTTATCCACGCCGGCGAATGTCTGGAAAATGCTGAGTTCGTGGCGGCTCTTGAACAAACCATCCAACAGACCCCCATCCGACCCCGTTGCCGGCAATTTGATAAATAGGTACGCCGAATACCGCTCTTTTTCGCCGCTGTACACCTGGTACCGCTGCGTATCCGGAAAATGCAATTCAGACCCGGCCAGTACGCCGTCCAGTAATCCATCACTGGACAGGCGCTGGTGAACCGGACAACCATTGAGCAGCTGCGCCCAGTATGAGGCGACTTCATCCCCTTCCAGCATTCGTGCGTTATAGTCTTTCAGCCGCAGTAATGCCGTATGCACTGTTTCGTGCAGGATGCGGAAAAGTTCGTCGCTGGTACTGCCAGTGGTCTTTTCCACCATGACCTGTAGCTGATCAGTGAAGCTGTCAACGCTGGTGCTAAAGATCAGGTAATGCCGGGTGCGATAGCTGATCTTGAAATGTTTAGCCCATTGCTCGGCTATTTGCCTCGCAATCGGTACGCTGAAACTTTCCTCTACCGCGCTGGTAGACACCTTGAGTCGATGGCTCTGGTGGAAAACCATGACAGTCGAAGGCAGAGACTCAAAAAAAGCCTTGCGGCCAAGGAAAAGCCCTTCCGTCAACTTTGGATCGAGTCCGGAATAATCCCGACCTCGCAGCTCGACGATACACGCTAGAACACCACCACGCGTTAGCGTGGTAATGCGGTCGTCAAGTACCCTGAATAATGGGCACTTGTCCTCGACCGCCGTAGTACGCCGCTGGCGCGGAAAGATGCCCTCCCGCCCGAAAATCCAGCCCAACGTATCAGCAAAGGTACCGATTCCCATCCCTGCTTCCCTCAGTGCGCCCGACTTTCGACAACTTCACCAGGGCGACCGAAAAAAACTCGGGATCGATCTTGGCGAAGAACCACCCAAACCCCCACAACACCCCGAAGAGCGAAAAACCAATAAACGTTCCCCACAGTCCCGCGTCAAAAAGCAGATTTGAGCCCGCCATCCCCAGCGCCGCAAAAATCAGCGCGAAGATGGCGTAATCCCTTGGCACCCCTGCCGTCAGGATTGGCTGCCATAACGTTGGGTAGATCGTGGCCCGGCTCATTACTGATAAGCCCACTCAGCAATTCCAGCCGCGCCACCGACAAGCAGCGCACCGAGAATGATCCGAACTCCGACCAGGTGACTGATACGAGACATCAGCATCAGAAGGCCAACCACTATGATGACTACTGTTGTGATGCTTACGGCGATCTTTCCCCGCAACCACCCGGCCAGTTCCCCGCCTTTCGTATTCACCTTCGCGAAAGGATCACCCCCACTACCACCCCCACTAACTTGCGCATGGGCGGCGCTGATCAGATCCATATCCAACAAGACCGAAACCACAATTGCTGCCAATACCAGAATGCCAAATACCACCGATTTCTTACTGCTCATTGCAATCACTCCTTTAAATACGCGTTAACAAAACATGCTCCCGCTGCTCAGCAAGCCAGGCAAGCGCGTGAATAATCGCCGTTTTTTCGTCGCCGACCCTGGCGACACAAAGCGGCATATACCTAAGTGCGGTGGCGTTCAGTTTTATGCGCGAAGTGATTTTTGTCCCTTCTGGTATTTCACGTGGGGTGCTTCCTCCCGCGATTCGGAATATTCCGAAACTGATTGCTTCCCGCAGCTCCTTTCTTGCTATCGGTTGCGGCACTTCCAGGCGAATTTCCCTTTCCACCGGCTTTTCTACTTTTTGCCCCATCTTTAGCGTCCCTTGAATCTCGTGCATTTAACAAAACTAGAACTTCGTTTTCACCAAAAATACCCTTCAAGAACCTTAATGCCTTATTAACATCCTTCCATGTTCGCAGCTCACCACGTGCGGTATAAAGTGTTCCACCGCCAAGCCCAGGTGCCCGAATATGCAGGGAAAATTCCGAAAGTTCAGCATCAAGCGGTTCCAGAACAATCGAGTATTTGGATACCTTAACGGGTATTTCCATCAAGTCTTTAAGTGTCAATCTTCGCATATCGTTTTTTTCCAGTCAATAACAATATTTAACTATTGTTATTTCTATAACACGGCTGAAACCGCATAAAATATAGATATTGGCGCATTTATAAATAGATAGTATTTATAATATAATTAAGTTATTTATTAATTAATTATACATATACTACCGTTTATGGACATGCCGCTACCTACTCTCTTGGTCGAGTGCGCCCCCAATGTCGCGGTGGGCACACTTACCCGCATTATCCTGCAAGAATCTGGAGGCAACCATTTGGCAATCGGCGTTAATGGTGGATTTCGGCTGAAAAGACAGCCTAAAAGTCGTGAAGAAGCTATGACTTGGGCAGCGTGGTTAATTGAGTCGGGGTACTCGGTAGATATGGGATTAGGACAAATCAATAGTCACAATCTGTCTTCGTTAGGTTTAACTGTGGAAACAGTCTTTAAACCTTGTGAAAATGTCCGGGCAGCTGCTCAGTTGCTGGAAGATAATTTCCTGAGAGCAAAGCAGAAATATTCAGACGATCAAGAGGCACTGAGAGCTGCACTGTCTGCGTACAACACAGGCTCTTTTACAGCAAAGACCGGAGCGGCATATACCAATCGGCTCATCCAAATCAAATTACCTAAACACATGACTACCTGGTCAATTCCAAAATCAGGGCAATAGATCTCTGGTTTCGCATGCGAAACTTTTAACGTTTGAGAGGTTCGCTACCGCGAACACGGCTTTACCGGGTTGCGCTTCACTTCATTCCTTCGGAACGGCTTCGCCGCCCTTTCAATCCTCTCTTCTTTCCGGATCAGCTTCGCTCATCCGTCGCGCACTCCGTTTACAGCCTTGGGATCATGGCTGATGCCATCATTCCGCTAACGGCAACAACAAGACATCGATCCTTCCTATATGCCGGGTTTGATTTTTGCCTGAAAGACAATATGAAAAACTTGGACAAGCGCAGCGCGTCAGGAAGCTTTGCGGTTATGCGGTGGATAGATTTGCGGACCGAAGGCTGTCCACAGAATGTGGGCAGGCAAATCTATCCACGGCCAGCATTGCCCGACTGTCACAGGCCACGCCAGCCGCTACGCGGTACGCTGTGCCTGTCATGGTCTGTGATCCTGCACCTGTACCAGGTGCAGGCCGCAGGCAACTCAAACCCATCCAAGACGGTGCAGGCCGCTCTACCCGCTGCGTTATCCCCCTCAAGCCCCCGACCCTCTGCGAGGGGGACTTGAGGGGGGATAACCAGAACGCAACCGGCAGGAAATAGCGGCCTGTTGCTTCACCGTCCACCTACCCCACCCATTCCCAACCCTTGCCCGTGAGGGCAAGGGCTATCCCCACCACCGCCGCCCAGGCGGCCCGAGGAAGGCCAAGCGAAAGGATGTACGATTAAAGCGCAAGGAAAATATCTTTTACGTTTTCCCTTAAATGATTGTATGTTTCTGCCAATTTGTTATAATAAATGCCTATGAATATTAAACAGGCTAAGGAATATTACGAACTCGGCGTCTTGACTGAGTTTAGTGCGCTCCGTGATCCGCTCACGCCTCGCGGTTGGCTCCTGGTGGTTTCAGGTAAAGATGAGCGCAGCTGGACGCTAAAAACTGCCTTAGGTAAGGACAAGGTTTTTGCTAGTTTGGATACTCTGATCGGAGAGGTTGAGGATATTTCCGGCCGAGTAAGTAGTTTGACTATTCGCTCAGAATCCTGATTAAAAAATTTCCTTTGAAACGCTATATTGCTTTTATATTTCTTTGAATAACAGCGAACAATACGGATGGAGGAAGTTGAGAATGATCACGGAAGATGTTGAGAAACCGATCATGCGCTACCACGGCGGAAAGTTCCGCATCGCCAATTGGGTTATAAGCCACTTTCCAGACCATCAAATCTATTGTGAGCCATTCGGCGGTGCAGCCAGCGTTCTCATGCGCAAAGTGCGCAGCGATGGGGAAATCTATAACGATCTCGATGGAGATATGGTTAACGTGATGGAAGTCCTCCGGGATGAAGCGATGCGCGAGGACCTAGCTGAAGCACTCGTATTCACTCTCTACAGCCGCGATGTATTCAACCAAGCATGGGAACCGGCATCATGCCCGGTTGAACGCGCCCGCCGCACCTTTATCCGGGCAGAAATGGGCTTTGGTTCGGCAGGTGCTACAAAAGGCGCTACCGGGTTTCGCATCGACACCGGGCGAGAATCGGCAACTGCAATGAAGATATGGGAGCGAGTACCGCAAAGCCTGCAGGCATTCGGGATGAGGCTTGCAGGAGTATTGATCGAGAATCGGCCAGCGCTCAAAGTGCTGCGCAACCACGACACCCCCGAAACGTTGTTTTACGTCGATCCACCATACATACACAGCACTCGGAAAATCGGGAGTAGTCGGTACTACAGGCACGAAATGTCAGATGGACAGCATTCGGAATTGCTCGACGTGCTACTTGATTTAAAGGGCATGGTAATCGTGTCTGGATATCCAAATGGCTTGTACGACCAGAAGCTGAAAGGCTGGCGCAGGGAAGAGACTACCGCCCGCATGGCCGCTAATCGCGGCACAGGGACCAGGACTGAAGTTCTCTGGATCAGCCCGAATTGCGACACGGGGCAGGTTTCTCTGCTCCTGCCGTTCTAGTGCATTTTTTTTAATTATTAAAGCAATATTGCCGTTGTATTTCTTGAGGAGCTTTATATGAAACGTGATGTTTTCACCGGCGTATCGGATGATGTTAGGGAAATCCGGCACTTTCACTTATTTTGCGGCCTGGGTGGCGGTGCCAAGGGTTTTAATCGAGCCACGCCGCGAGTAGGTAACCTGGTCGGCAAGTTTCGTTGCATCGGCGGCATCGATATCAATGCGCCTGCCATTCGTGATTTTGAGCGTTTCGCCAGCGTCAAGGGCACAGTGCTTGATTTGTTCGACCGTGATCAATATTTCGATTTTCACGGGACAGAACCACCATCAAGCTGGCGCGAAGCGACACCGGCAGATATCCAGGCTGCGGCTGGCAACGAACGACCACATATTGTTTTTCTTTCCGCACCTTGCAAAGGGTTCTCGGGACTTTTGTCAGAAAACCGAAGCCGAACAGCAAAGTATCAAGCCCTGAACCGTTTAACGCTGCGCGGTGTATGGCTGATGATGGAAGCCTTTGACAATGATCCACCCGAATTGATTGTTTTCGAGAACGTCCCGCGTATTGCCAACCGTGGCCGACCACTGCTCGATCAAATAGGACAATTGCTGCGCACCTACGGCTATGCCGTAGCGGAAACAACCCACGATTGCGGGGAACTTGGCGGTTTGGCTCAATCCCGCAAGCGATTCCTTTTGGTAGCCCGCCACATCGAGCGGGTACCCCCGTTTTTGTATGAACCGGACAAGAAACGCCTACAGAACGTGGGTAGCGTTTTAGGCAGGATGCCGCTACCAGGTGACGCCACCGGCGGGCCGCTGCACCGCATACCCGCCTTGCAATGGAAGACATGGGTACGATTGGCATTTGTCGAAGCCGGGAGCGATTGGCGCAGTTTGAACCGCTTCACTGTGCAGGACGGTCACCTACGTGATTATCTAATTGCGCCTGAATATCGTGGCGGCTACCTGGGCGTACATCATTGGCATGATAACTGTGGGACTGTGCAAGGGCAGAGCCTTCCAAGCAACGGCGCGTTTTCTATCGCAGATCCACGCTTTGCGGCTGGTGGTGAGTATGGCCAGCTTGGCGTTCGAGACTGGAATGAATCGACCGGAACTGTCACCGGACAGCGCTCACCGATTCAAGGCAGCTTCTCAGTGGCCGATCCTCGCATGCCCGATAGCTCTAAACGACAAAACGGCATTTATCGCGTTATCGCGTGGAACAAACAGGCCGGCTCTGTCACTGGCGCAAACCATGTGGCGGGAGCTGCTATGTCGATAGCCGATCCACGCGGAAGCGGTTTTGCCGGGAAATACACCACGACTCCATACGATGCGCCTGCCGGTACTGTAATTTCCGGAAGCACGACCGGAACTGGCGCCTTTAGCGTTGCCGACCCCCGACCAGGCAATATCCCGAAAAAGGGCGATCACTATCTGACCGGTGGTCATTACGGAATAGTTCAGTGGGATAAACCATGCGGTGCTATAGCTGGCGCAGCTGGTCATGATAATGGCCGGTGGTCGGTGGCAGATCCACGCTTGCAGCTTCCAGCTGCCGAGGACCGCCTTGTCGCTCGAATAATCGCCGAGGATGGAACATGGCACCGCCCATTTACGACGCTGGAACTTGCCGCGTTGCAATCACTGATCGATCCAGAAGAATACCTGGAACTCGACGGGCTTTCCGACAGCAACTGGCGCGAGCGGATAGGCAACGCTGTTCCGCCCGATGCCGCTACCGCAATAGCCAATGTCATGGGAACTACATTACTTTTGGCCTGGTCAGGCGAAACCTTTATTTTATCCGCTGCACCGATATGGGTTCAGCCAGTGGCTATTGCATTGGCATTGCCATAAAAAAGTTTACTTTAAAACGCTATATTGCTTTTATATTCTTCGAGGAGGTTTACAATGTGGCTTTTTTCTTTGATGGGCACCGTCAACAACAACCCTACGCTACATACCGTCAACGGTGAGCCGGTCGCATCATTACAGATTCGTTCAGAACATATCTATAGAGATGCCAGTGGGATCCGAAAATATGCAACCAGCGTGGCCCGTATCAACTTGCATGGGGAACCAGCTCAGGACTCGCGTCTTGGTCAAGGGGCTAAGGTTTTTATCCGGGGGCATATTGAAACCACGACCAATGGTGACCGGGACGAATATATTTGCGAGTCAATCCAATATTTGCATACGCCAGCACGGACGCCAGAAATTATTACAGAGGAATCCAAGGTATGAAAACCTTAACAGTAGCAAACCAGAAAGGTGGGGTAGGGAAGACCACCATCGCGCTTCACTTAACGCACATGGCAAAAGAGCAGGGCAAGCGTGTTTTGCTGGTCGAACTCGATCCGCAATCCAACGCCTCCAATTGCTTCATCGAAACAACCGGAACTCACTTAGTTGCTTCCGATCTGTTCACGGAAGATACAGTAAATAAAAAACCGGAAACCACATGTGGCATAGGTTTAATTCGGCCTGATAGAGGGCTATACGGTATTGAGTCTCGTGGGCTGGCAACACAATCGCTGCCAGCGACACATTTGCGCCAGTTAGCCGAGGATTATGATTTTTGCGTTATCGACACCCCCCCAACACTTGGAGCGATCCAACTAGCCGCACTGGTCGCCGGAGATTACGTTATCGCGCCGTCGCACCTGGAGAAGTTCAGCCTTGAGGGATTTTCAAGTCTGACAGCCACAATCAGGCAAGTTCGAGACAAAGGACTGAACCGCAAACTCAAGTTTTTGGGTTTCCTGGCCAATCGAGTAAAAAATACAAGCAAGCAGCAACGGGAGGCTTTGCTTGAATTAAAGGAAACGATGGGGCAGGCACTAATACCGTTCGTGATATATGACCGCGTAGCTATTTCCGATGCAGCCGCGCTTGGTAATCCTGTTTGGCACAAACCACAAAGCGAAAGTCATCGCCGCGCCGCCAGGGAAATGAGCGCCGCTTGTGAACACATTTTAACGGAGATATTGCAATGAGCAATCTGATGAAGAATATTGCGTCGATTTCTGATTTGATGGCTGCATCGAGCGGGCCACAGATCACGATACTGGAATGCCATCTAATTGAATGCCGCGTCCAGGTACGAACGGAGTTTAATGATGAAACTATAAAAGAACTGGCCGACGACATCATGGCTAGGGGCGTACAGCAACCGATTAAAGTAAGACCCATCGACGATGGACGTTACTTAGTAATTTTCGGAGAGCGACGATTACGCGCCGCTGGCCTGGCTGGACTCGCAACGATACCGGCAATCATCGAGGATATGACCGACTCGACAGCTAGCGAGATCCAATTTATGGAAAATATCCACCGCGAGGACTTGAGTACAGCGGATCTGGCTGCGGCCATCGGCAAACGCTATAAGCAGCTTAAAACCCAAGATGTTTCAAACGCGGTTGACGTAATTGCCGGGCAGGTCAAGAAGTCAAAATCATGGGTTTCGAAACACCTGGCCATTGCGACTAAGTTAAATTCGGTTGTGGCCGAGCTTATGCAGCACGGACACACACAGGACGTCGAGCTGCTTCTGATACTCAACAAACTGGTTGAAGCTAAACCATCCGAAGGGCTCGACATGGTGCATGCCATTCGCGCCGGCGAGAATATAACTCGCAAAGACGCACGGGAAGCGCTGAAAAATACCGAACAGGATAAACCAGCGGTAGAGTCTGATTCGGACGGCGAAGCGGCAACCAAGCAAAAGGCTGTCAACCAGAATGAACCGGCTGAAAAGTCAAAAACAAAACCTGTTGAACAAACAACGCCAGCCGCGCACCCATACCAATTTGATCCTGCGGAGGCCTTATCCGCATTAGAACATGAAGAAAATATCGACGTAGATGAGTTTCTCACCAACTTAGAAACTCAGGACCACACAAAACTTGATGAGCTTGTATTTCCGCATTGGCAATTAGGCGTTGAGGCAAGGGAGCAGGGTAAGGATGAAGTGATTCAGAGAGTTTTTCTTCAGGCCATGAAATTACAGGAACAGGAGGGTTGTCTTGCTCTCCGCGCTTTGCTGGCTGGCAGCATGGGAGAACCGTTCGACCTGGCGGCAATCATCTATTCCACCCGCGAAATAATTGGACTTGACTGAAGTGCAAAGACTAACCGCAAAAGAGTTTGATGCGGCAGTACGCGCATCACGCATGGGCGAAAAAACCCGCGCGTGGGCGCGGTCCGTCCTAGTCGATGGCCGTCGCTTTGTCGATGTTGCAGCTGATTACAAAGTGAATCGCCAGAACGTACAGCAAGCTGTGCGCCAAGTCTTGAAATGGAACCAGCGAGAAAAGGGCATGGAAGTATTGCTACTCCATCCCGACCTAGCCGCTCGTTTTCGCGGCCTGATGGAAGAGGCCGAACAACGCACAAAACGGAGCCCTAAATAAAATGGCTGCTAAAGAGATTCCGAACAAAGCAACAAAACCTCTAAAACCCGTAGAGATTGACTACAAAACCGGCGCTGTACCAACCTGGGTGAAAGAAGTCATCGAAACCCACTTTGCGATAGAAGCCGAGGATGCCAAGAGCGCCGGATCGCTAGGTTTCATGGCACGTGCGTTAGTGATCGCCACCATGCCTTACAAAGACCCTAAAGCAGATGTTTTCAGGCGTGAGAATGGCGACTTTCGCTTACGAATCGTCGCGGGTTACGAAGGTGGCGTACCGTTCGGCATTTACCCTCGATTGCTCATGTCCTGGGTAGCGACCGAGGCCGTGCGAACTCAATCCCCGGTGATTGAGTTAGGCGATTCACTCTCACTTTTCTTGCGCGATGTATTAGACCTACAGCGAGGCGGTGGTAAGCGAGGTTCAAGTACCAGAGTGGCAGAACAGATGAAACGCCTTTTTGGTTCGCTTATCACTGCTCAATACACAGGAGGCATGCGCGACCGCGGCTTCATGCTGCGAAATATCATGATCGCTGAAACCGTGGATTTTCATGACGAGGATCTCAAACTTGATCCTCCAATCATAGACAGCGATACGTTATGGGTTCCGCAAACAAATGATATTGCCGGCACTTGGAGAAGCAAGGTGAAGCTGTCCGATACCTTTTTCAAAGAGTGCATCGCTAAGCCTGTCCCTATCGATCTACGCGCATATAAAGCATTGCGTGGATCACCGCTGGCGATGGATGTTTATACCTGGCTAACTTATCGGATGAGTTATACAGACAGGCGAACCAGACCGATACCCTGGGAAGCTCTAATGGGACAATTCGGTAGCAATTACGAAACTGGCCGCGCTGTTCTGGATTTCAAGCGGGCATTTATTCGGGCGCTAAAAGCCGTACAAATTGTTTACCCGCGTGCGAATGTCCAGCTACAAGACAACGGTATCGTCCTAATTCCCTCCCCACCGCACGTTTCCCGCCAACCAGAACTCTTTCAATGATAGCGTGATGAACAACTCTCAAAGTAACCGTGAGAGTTGTTCATCACATCTTGCAATCATGCTTGTGGATAATTCTTGTGGATAACCCATTTTTTCCGTGATGAACAACTCTCAACCATTTTTTTTATATATATCAGCCCATTACCCTAGTTACCCACATAAATACGTGATGAACAACTCTCAACCACGGTGATGAACAACTCTCAAAAGCGTGATGAACAAGTCTCAAAATAGAGACTATAAAAAGCGCTATAACCTAATGCTGGTAAGCCTTTCCGCGCTTTTATTCGGTTTCTCCCTGTATTTGCCTTTAGGTTCTTTCCTATATAAATCCTGTAGTTTGTCAGTTGTTTATCCACAAACGGTCTATTTTATGTGAGCTTTTTTTTCTTAAATTTTTCTTAAAACCTGAAAAACCATTGAGCCTTCCGACATCGCGCAATTCACCCAGACAACTCAAAACCCCATTCCTGACAATCTGAACTCCCACTTCGACAACGTATTACCCTGCCTCGACAGCCTGCAATACCATACCGACAAACCGCTTTTTTACAGCCGCAACGTGCTAAATGCGCTAAGGCACTGATTCTATAGGAATAAGCTTTAACGGCTAATTAGACGTTATTAACTTTCTACCCATTGCGCCTTAAGAACAAGGCGGGGTAGAATGCTAATAACTAATGGCAGGATACGCAGATTGTCGGACAATTTGCCTCGCTACGCGGCTCCTGACCCGGAAACAGGTAGCATCATCCTGTTTTTTTCCGGGTGGGCACCTCCGGTGCGCTGTTTCGCATGCGAAACCGCCCATTCCGCTAATCGCTACATGGAGAACCCGTGGTGAAGCAAGACAACCCAAAGCGCACGTTCCGCTTAGGCGCTCTATCTGAACTACTTGATAATCGCGCCAAACGTGAGGACGTAAAAGCCTCAGTGATCGTGCGCCGGGCCTTGCGGGAATATCTCGGCAAAGGCATACCCGCTCCGGACGCCGATATTTCCCGTTTGGTTGCCGCATTGGAACAAACCCGGTTGGATCTGTCCCGGATCGGCGGCAACCTCAACCAGGTGGCACACGCGCTCAACATCGACGAGCGCATGAAAAACCCATCAGATCTGGAAGCTGTCCACGCCGACCTGATCAAACAATTTCCCAAAGTCATCGAATTACTGTTGGAGGTCCGCAATGAATTCCGACGCAACGAATAAACCAGAAGCCTTAAAGGGAAGCAGGGGAAAGCGCGACGGAATCCAGCCAGGGAAGCGCGGCGGTGAGGCGCGGGATAGTTTCAACAAGCGCTTCAGCAGTCCCGCCTATGTCGAATCTGTTGCGACGAACAAACCGCAGGCAATGGTCAAGATCGTGTCTCAGGCGCGAGGCTACCGCGCTCGCGTCGTCATGGAATACATCAGCCGGACGGGTAATCAGCAATCCGAGAATGAAAAAGAGCTTGATCCGGACCAGGACAGTTCACTCGCATTTGAGGA
>NZ_FODX01000001.1 GCF_900110495.1 Nitrosovibrio sp. Nv6
GCCACCTGCATCGACTGCCATCAGAACCTGGTGCACAAGGAAGCTCCCGAAACCGACCTCAACGAAAGCATCAAGCAGGGCAAGCTGGTCCTCAAAACCGCATCGAAGGATGAGGATGAGGAGGAAGAAGAGGACGAGGAAGAGGAGTGAATTGAATGATAGATGCAGTCTGACCGATCATGCTGTCAGTCAAGAATCAGTGTCTCGGTAATCTGCAGATGAATTCGCAACGAATCAATTAACGGTACCTTTGCTGGATTCGCTGTTGGCGATCCAGCTTTAGGTCCGATTGCCACCGCAGTAAACCGCTGTTATCCATTTTTGATTCAGCCTGCGACCCCTTGATCAACTGGGAATCCACCCGAAATGACGCTGCTTGCGGCGCTGTAACATCTGATGGGGGAATTCTGTCCGGTAATCGGGGCATCACTTGAAAGCTTGTCTGCCGGTCGATTTTTCAAAGCTGAATAAGCGCCAATCGGAATGTTTTAAACGACAATCCTCTGATTATTGACCCTCTGTCTGTCAATTCTTGAATAGGCCAAAGGCTTATTCTGGCTTTTTATGCCATTTCAATGTCACAAAACTGTAATATACCCAGCGTAATATGTAACCTGCTCAGGGAACGTTCCTTTTAAAATGCATTGCCGGCGACAGCACAGTCCGACGAAATGACTCAGCCTAAAAGACTCGGATATAGCTATCGTCGGCATTTGGGTGAGCGTTTTATCGAAGCGTTGCTGTTCCTGATGGCATTTGTCTCGGTGGCGATCACCATTGCTATCGTCGCGATGCTGGTTAAAGAGTCGATTGTGTTTTTTGAACACGTTCCGCTTTGGGAATTTCTCACCGATACCGAGTGGACGCCGTTGTTCGATAACGCACACTACGGCATACTCCCGCTGATTTCCGGCACGGTAGTAAGTTCCGCTGTCGCGCTTCTGGTTGCCATTCCCCTGGGCACGATCACTGCGATATATCTTTCGGAATTTGCGCCTTTCACTGTCCGTGAAATGGCCAAGCCATTTCTCGAGTTGCTAGGCGGCGTCCCGACTGTCGTGTACGGTTATTTCGCATTATTGTTTGTGACACCCCTGCTGCAGAAAATATTTCCCGAATTGCCCGGCTTCAGTCTTCTTTCCGCCGGACTGGTGATGGGCATCATGATCATTCCCTATGTGAGTTCCATGGCTGAAGACGCAATGCGCGCCGTACCCATGCATTTACGTGAAGGTTCTTATGCAATGGGCGCAACCCGATTCCAGACGGCTATCAGGGTAGTGATGCCCGGCGCTTTTTCGGGCATAGCTGCTGCCTACATTCTCGGGATTTCCCGCGCGGTGGGCGAGACGATGGTGGTGGCTATCGCCGCCGGCATGCAGCCAAATCTTACCTGGAACCCGATGGAACCAGCCGCTACCATTACCGCTTATATCGTTCAGGTAAGTCTGGGCGATCTGCCTCATGGTAGCATTGGTTATCAGACTATTTTTGCCGCTGGGCTTACGCTACTGCTGTTAACGTTGATATTCAACATCATTGGCCATGTTCTGCGTAAACGTTACCGTGAAGTATATTAAAATCATCAACCATGATCGTTATTTGTATTCACAATTAGCCCAATGTGCTTTTCCTGTATTTCTGGCTGTTCGATTCCCGGCTTGCCGATGAGCAGGTTTATATCTTTCCCGGGGCTAGTTGATGAAGGATAAAGACCTGGGCGAGATCCGCGCCATCATTGCACGTCATAAGTTGTGGGACCTGATTTTCATGATCGTCGGCATATTTGCGCTGATGATCGCGGTGCTGACATTCATGGCGTTATTCGCTCATATGCTTATCGACGGGCTCCCACGTTTGTCCTGGGATTTTTTTACATCCTTTCCATCGCGTCGTCCCGGATCGGCAGGCATACTTTCCGCCTGGGTCGGTACAACCCTGGTCATGCTGGTGACAGCTGCGGCCGCCGTGCCAATGGGCATCGGGGCGGGGGTTTATCTGGAAGAATACGCGTCCAAAAATATCATTACCGAAATCATCGAAATCAATGTTACCAATCTTGCAGGCGTTCCATCCATTATCTATGGACTGCTGGCGTTAAGCCTCTTTGTACATCAATTCGGGTTTGGTCAGAGTATTCTGTCGGCCGGACTGGCGTTGGCATTATTGATCCTGCCAGTGGTAATCGTGGCCACCCGAGAGGCGATACGCGCCATTCCAGTGGTCATCCGCGAGGGCGCCTACGCGCTCGGCGCAACCAAATGGCAGACCGTTTCCGATCATCTGCTTCCTTATTCTGCGGCCGGTATTTTAACTGGCGTTATTATTGGCCTGGCTCGCGCTATTGGCGAAACAGCGCCGATCATCACTATTGGCGCACTGACTTTTATCGCTTTTTTACCGCCGTCCCCGGTGAAAGCCGAGTTTCCTTTTATATCCTTCGAGTGGCTGATGGCACCATTTACCGTAATGCCAATCCAGATGTTCAACTGGGTATCGCGGCCGGAAGAGGCGTTTCAGATTAACGCGGCGGCCGCAGGGTTGGTGCTGGTAGTGATGACCCTTGCCATGAATGCGATTGCCATCTATTTGCGCTACCGCATGCGCAAGAATTTAAAATGGTAGAGAATTCGGCCGGTGGAAATTCTACTGTCGATGCCCCGCATGCCCAGTACAAGTCGGAAGTCAGAAACCTTAGCTTTTATTACGGCGCCTTCTCCGCGCTCAAAAACGTCAACATGATGTTGCACGAAAAAAAGGTAACTGCACTGATCGGCCCCTCGGGATGCGGCAAATCCACGTTTCTGCGCTGCTTCAATCGTATGCACGACCTTTACCCCGGCAATCGTTACGTGGGCGAAATCATTCTGCATCCGGACAATATCAATATACTTTCGCGTAATGTCGATCCAATCGAAGTACGGATGCGCATCAGCATGGTATTTCAGAAACCGAACCCCTTCCCGAAGTCAATTTACGAGAATGTTGCTTATGGTTTGCGCGTGCGTGGCGTCAGACAGCGTGCGGTACTGGACGAGAAAGTGGAGGAAGCGCTGCGCGGTGCAGCGCTATGGGACGAAGCAAAAGACCGCCTGAATCAACCTGCCTATAATCTTTCCGGCGGTCAGCAGCAACGCCTGTGTATCGCACGGGCACTTGCAACCGATCCCGAAATCCTGTTGTTCGACGAACCTACTTCCGCGCTTGACCCGATCGCTACAGCGAGCATTGAGGAACTCATCGCTGACCTGAAAGATAAGGTAACGATTCTCATCGTTACCCACAATATGCAGCAGGCAGCGCGTGTCTCGGATTACACCGCTTATATGTATCTCGGTGAGATTATCGAGTTTGATGTTACTGACACCATTTTCATCAAACCCAAAAATAAACAGACGGAAGATTACATTACCGGACGTTTCGGATAGATTCATATACCGATCTATTGATAGTTTCTTTTTGCGGTATTGGCCGACGCGCTCCGCGCTCTTCCGCCGGCTCTTCCATACCCACGGCCACGGTCATGCCCACGGCTATTCCTACACCCATTTTGTTTGCTTGTCTTCGCCCACGTCGTTTTATTTTCTTCGGGGCTTTTGTTCCCGGGCGATATTGTCAGTCGTGATTGACCCCGTATTCATTCACGGGTAACATTCGCAGCTTTCAAGTCAAAGGCGGCTCTCCATGGCTATGCGTCCGAAGCTGGTTGCGGGTAACTGGAAAATGCACGGCGGAACCATACAGAATCGGGAGTTGCTTGCTGCGATTGTGGCCGGAACGGAAGGGCTGAGCGGGATTGGTCTGACCGTGTGTGTGCCTTACCCCTATCTTTCGCAGGCGCAGTCGGTGTTGCAGCATACAGCTGTTTCCTGGGGCGCCCAGAACCTGAGTCAGCATGATAAAGGCGCCTACACAGGCGAAGTTTCGGCGGCCATGTTAACGGATTTCGGTTGTCGCTATGTCATAGTCGGTCACTCGGAACGCCGCGCGTTGTATGGTGAGGATAATCATACGGTAGCGCTGAAATTCAAGGCGGCGCAGACAGCTGGGCTGATACCTGTCCTGTGCATTGGCGAAACCCTGGATCAGCGCGCGGCCGCCGTTACCGAGCAGGTAGTGGCAGAGCAATTGGACACGGTAATTGACCTGATGGGGATAGATGCACTTGCGGAGTCTGTACTTGCTTATGAGCCTGTGTGGGCTATCGGTACCGGTAAAACTGCTACACCGCAGCAGGCCCAGGACGTGCATGGATTCATTCGCAGCAGAATCGCCGCTAATAGTCGCGGAGTTGCTAATGAACTTCAAATTCTTTATGGCGGCAGCGTCAAGGCGAACAATGCTGCGGAACTATTTGCCATGCCCGACATTGATGGGGGTCTGATTGGCGGTGCTTCACTTGTTGCCGATGAATTCATCACCATCTGTCGCGCGGCTAAAAACTAATTCATTTTGGAGTAGGTTTTGGAAACAGTCATCTGGATACTACACCTCTTGTCGGCCGTCAGCGTAATTGTTCTGGTTCTGCTGCAGCACGGTAAAGGGGCTGATATGGGAGCCGCCTTCGGCAGCGGTTCTTCGGGAAGTCTGTTTGGCGCCAGTGGCTCGGCAAATTTTCTGAGCAGGACCACCGGTGTGCTGGCCGCAGTATTTTTCATGACCAGTCTGGGTCTAACCTATCTTTCCGGTCACAAGACGGAAGATGGAGGAGTCATGGATAAAGAAGTGCCCGCACAATCAGCCAAGCCCCCTCAGCCCGCTCAGCCGGCCGAGTCCTCACAGGCTGCACCTGAAATTCCCGCGGATGGAGGAGCTTCCAAAGCTACAGAAATACCGGAATAACTTAATGATGAGTTAATCGAGCTTTAATGATGAGCTGATTGAACAATCAATTAAAGCTGCGTTCTAATCAAGATTATGCTTCAGATCGGAACTCGAATTAAGCCGCCGACGTGGTGAAATTGGTAGACACGCCGTCTTGAGGGGGCGGTGGCGAAAGCTGTGCGAGTTCGACTCTCGCCGTCGGCACCATTTAAATGGAATAAGCGGAGAATCAGGCCGGGCAAAGAGTAAAGGTGGGCCTGCTCTCCAGCTCTATACTTTTGATTGCATATGCTCGAAAATTACTTTCCCATTCTGCTGTTCATTTTGCTTGGCCTTGCCGTAGGGGCCTTGGCCATGGGGTTTGGCTGGCTATTTGGTCCAAACCGTCCTGACAGCGAGAAATTGTCCCCGTACGAGTGCGGTTTCGAAGCGTTCGAAGATGCGCGCATGAAATTCGACGTACGCTATTATCTGGTAGCCATCCTGTTCATCCTGTTCGACCTGGAGATTGCGTTCCTGTTTCCATGGGCGGTTGTATTGAGCGAGATTGGTCTCTTCGGTTTTATCGCAATGATGGTTTTTCTCGGCATCCTGGTCGTGGGTTTTATCTACGAGTGGACCAAGGGCGCCCTGGAATGGGATTAAGGTCATGAGTGCTAACGGTGCAATGGAAAAAGGTTTTGTCACCACGAGTCTGGATTCGGTTATCAACTGGGGACGTACCGGGTCCATGTGGCCCATGACTTTTGGTCTCGCCTGTTGTGCAGTGGAGATGATGCAGGCGGGCGCGTCGCGTTACGACCTCGACCGTTTTGGGATCGTATTCCGCCCAAGTCCGCGTCAATCGGACGTGATGATTGTTGCCGGCACTTTGTGCAACAAAATGGCGCCCGCATTGCGTAAGGTCTACGACCAGATGGCTGAGCCGCGCTGGGTAATATCCATGGGCTCCTGCGCCAACGGGGGCGGTTATTATCATTACTCGTATTCTGTTGTACGTGGCTGCGACCGCATCGTGCCGGTCGATATCTACGTCCCCGGCTGTCCACCCACGGCGGAAGCGTTACTCTACGGGATTATTCAGTTGCAGAATAAAATCCACCGCACCAATACCATCGCCCGTTGAGTCATCATATGTCGTCGCCTCGTCTGGAAACGCTCTCCTTTTGCCTTCAAAATGTGTTGGCCGATAAGCTTGTCAATGTCAGCGAACAACTGGGCGAGCTCACCATATCGGTGCTTCCTGCTGATTTGTTGGGAGCGATGGAAACCCTGCGCGATCATCCCGAACTGGGTTTTGAAATGCTCATCGATTTATGTGGTCTGGATTATTTGGGCTATGGCGCCGAATTTGTCGGCGAAAACGACCGGACGGGCAAGCGCTTTGCTGTTGTATATCACCTGCTCTCCATCAACCATAACCATAGGGTGCGGGTCAAGGCGTTTGCGAATGATGATGAATTCCCGGTTGTGGATTCGGTGATAGGCATCTGGCCGTCCGCTAACTGGTTCGAGCGTGAGGCGTTCGATCTTTACGGTATCGTTTTCACCGGCCATCCGGATTTACGCCGTATTCTTACCGATTATGGTTTTATTGGCAGTCCGTTTCGAAAGGACTTTCCATTAAGTGGTAACGTCGAGATGCGTTATGACCCCGATCAGCAACGGGTAATCTATCAGCCGGTCAGCATCGAACCGCGCCAGATTACGCCGCGCGTAATCCGCGAAGAGCATTATGGGGATAGTGAATGAAGTCTCCGTGGAAGACTCTTAAATATGGCTGAGATACGCAACTACACGATGAACTTCGGTCCGCAGCATCCCGCGGCGCATGGAGTATTGCGCCTGGTGCTGGAGCTCGACGGAGAAGTCATTCAGCGTGCCGATCCGCATATCGGGTTGCTGCACCGCGCGACCGAAAAGTTGGCCGAATACAAGACCTACATTCAATCCGTTCCTTACATGGACCGGTTGGACTATGTGTCCATGATGTGTAACGAGCATGCTTATGTGATGGCCATCGAGAAGCTGCTTCAACTCGAGGTCCCGGTGCGCGCGCAATATATTCGCGTGATGTTCGACGAAATCACACGGATACTCAATCATCTTTTATGGCTGGGCGCCCATGCGCTGGATGTGGGCGCGATGACGGTATTTCTGTACGCGTTTCGCGACCGGGAAGACCTGATGGATGTTTACGAAGCGGTGTCGGGCGCCAGAATGCACGCTGCTTATTACCGCCCTGGCGGGGTCTATCGGGATCTTCCGGAATCGATGCCGCAATATCAGGCGTCAAAAATCCATAACGAAAAAAGTACCAAGGTACTCAACGAAAATCGTAGCGGTTCGCTGCTGGATTTTATCGAAGATTTTACCAACCGGTTTCCTACCTATGTAGATGAGTATGAAACCCTGCTTACAGACAACCGTATCTGGAAACAGCGTCTTGTCGGCATTGGTGTGGTCTCGCCGGAACGGGCAAAGGCGCTTGGCTTCACCGGCCCCATGCTGCGCGGTTCCGGTGTGGAATGGGATTTGCGGAGAAAACAGCCTTACGAAGTATACGATCGAATGGATTTTGACATACCGGTAGGTGTCAATGGCGATTGCTATGATCGCTATCTGGTCCGGATTGAGGAATTCCGTCAGTCCAACCGCATCATCAGGCAGTGTGTCGATTGGCTGCGAAAGAATCCCGGCCCGGTCATCACGGATAACCATAAGGTCGCACCGCCTCCACGAGTTGAAATGAAACAGAATATGGAAGAGTTGATTCATCATTTCAAACTTTTTACCGAGGGTTTTCACGTGCCCCCTGGTGAAACCTATGCCGCGATTGAGCATCCCAAAGGGGAATTCGGCATTTATCTGGTATCGGATGGCGCCAATATGCCTTATCGCCTGAAAATCCGTGCGCCAGGCTTTGCTCATCTGGCGGCGCTGGATGAAATGTCGCGCGGACATATGATTGCCGATGTTGTAGCCATTATCGGTACGCAGGATATTGTGTTCGGTGAAATAGACAGATGACGTCATTGACAGTTAAACAGTTATCAAGATGTTAAGCGCCGAGTCCATCAAAAAAATCGACCGTGAAATCGCCAAATATCCCGCCGATCAAAAGCAATCAGCGGTAATGTCGGCGCTCGCCATCGCTCAGGATGAGAAAGGGTGGCTGACCACCGAAATAATGGATTTTGTCGCCCATTATCTTGAAATGCCGCCAATCGCGGTATATGAGGTGGCGGCCTTCTACAATATGTACAATTTGCAGCCGCTGGGCAAATTCAAGATCACTATCTGTACGAATTTGCCTTGCGCGTTATCCGGCGCGAATGAGGCCGTGGCGCATTTCCGGCAAAAATTGGGTATCAATTTCAACGAGACGACTGCTGACGGTAAATTCACCTTGAAAGAAGGCGAGTGTATGGGGGCATGCGGTGACGCGCCTGTACTCCTGGTCAACAACAAACGCATGTGCAGTTTCATGTCCAACGGCGCGATTGACCAATTGCTGGAGGAGTTGAGCAAATGACTCAGCCTACACAGGTACTGCTGGCCGGAGTGAATCCATCGGATCCGGACAATTGGCGCCTCAAAAATTATGAGCAGCGCGAGGGTTATGCCGCGATTAGAAAAATTCTGAACGAAAAGATTCCGCCGGAAAAGGTCATCGAGGAAGTCAAGAAATCTGCCTTGCGGGGTCGCGGTGGTGCGGGTTTTCCCACTGGGCTGAAATGGAGTTTCATGCCCAAGCAGTACGAAGGCGACAAGTACCTGGTGTGCAATTCGGACGAAGGCGAACCCGGCACCTTCAAGGACCGCGACATCATGCAGCACAACCCGCACATTCTGATCGAAGGCATGATGATCGGTGCTTATGCAATGGGCATCAGGACCGGCTACAACTATGTTCATGGAGAAATCTGGGATACCTATGAGCGCATGGAGGAAGCGGTAGACGAAGCACGCGAGGCGGGACTACTCGGGAATAACATTCTGGGTTCCGATTTCAGTTTCCAGTTATACAATCATCATGGTTACGGCGCCTATATCTGTGGCGAGGAAACCGCGCTGCTGGAATCACTGGAAGGCAAGAAAGGCCAACCACGCTTCAAGCCTCCTTTCCCTGCCAGCTTTGGCCTCTATGGCAAGCCCACCACCATCAACAACACCGAAACATTCGCCTCCGTGCCCTGGATCATCCGCAACGGTGGGGACAAATTTCTGCAACTGGGCAAGCCCAATAATGGCGGGACGAAGCTTTTCTCCGTTTCCGGTCATGTCAACAAGCCGGGCAACTATGAGGTGCCGCTGGGTACGCCGTTCGCAACACTGCTGGAGATGGCGGGCGGTATGCGGGGCGGGCGAAAACTGAAAGGTTGCATTCCTGGGGGCTCATCCATGCCGGTACTGCCGGGGGACGTCATGATGGAGACGGACATGGATTATGATTCCATCGCCAAAGCGGGGTCGATGCTGGGTTCGGGCGCGGTCATCATTATGGATGACACCACCTGCATGGTGAGAGCGCTGGAGCGGCTGTCCTATTTTTATTATGAAGAATCGTGTGGTCAATGCACGCCTTGCCGGGAAGGCACCGGGTGGCTCTACCGTGTTGTGCATCGCATCGAAACCGGCAAGGGGCGGATGGAGGATCTGGATCTGCTCAACAATGTTGCCGACAATATTCAGGGGCGCACCATCTGCGCACTGGGCGATGCTGCCGCAATGCCGGTACGCGCTATGATTCAGCATTTTCGTGACGAGTTTGCATACCATATCGAGCACAAGAAATGCCTGGTATAGCAGGGGTGGCGAATAGCACGGATGAAGCCGATGTGTTTTTTTCTTGTCTGCGTTTACTCGCTAAGCCGATTCGTTAAGCCGAGAGTATTTATCCAATGATCAATTTCGAAATCGACGGTAAACCGGTGTCTGTGCCCAAGAATGGCACCGTCATGGACGGTGCGAATCAGCTGGGTATATACATTCCTCATTTCTGCTATCACAAAAAGCTCTCCATCGCCGCCAATTGCCGCATGTGCCTGGTACAGGTGGAAAAAGCGCCCAAGCCCTTGCCCGCCTGCGCGACTCCCGCCATGGAAGGCATGAAGGTATCGACCCATTCCGGACAGGCGGTGACAGCACAGAAAGGCGTGATGGAATTTCTGCTGATTAATCATCCGCTGGATTGCCCTATCTGTGATCAGGGCGGTGAATGCCAGCTGCAGGACTTGGCCGTGGGTTATGGAGCGAGCTCATCACGCTACACGGAAGCCAAGCGGGTGGTGGCAAACAAAAATCTGGGTCCCCTGATTTCCACCGATATGACGCGCTGTATCCATTGCACGCGTTGTGTACGCTTTGGACAGGAGATTGCCGGCATCATGGAGTTGGGGATGGCGGGCCGCGGTGAGCATGCTGAAATCCTTTCATTTGTGGGCCGTACGGTGGATTCGGAGTTGTCGGGCAACATGATCGATCTCTGTCCGGTAGGCGCGCTCGTGAGCAAGCCATTCCGTTATTCAGCGCGCACATGGGAATTATCCCGCAGAAAATCCGTGAGTCCTCATTGCGGTCTCGGCTCCAATCTGGTGGTCCAGGTGAAACAGAATCGTGTAATGCGGGTCTTGCCGCGTGAGAACGAGGACATCAACGAGTGCTGGTTGTCGGATAAGGATCGTTTCTCGTACGAGGGATTAAACTCGGAAGAGCGCCTGAGCAAGCCGATGATAAAGCGCGAGGGTCAGTGGCAGGAATGCGACTGGCAAACGGCGCTGGAATTCGTCGCTAACGGATTGAAAGCCGTAACGGAAAAACATGGCGCGCAAAGTATCGGCGCATTGGTTTCTCCTCATAGCACGCTGGAGGAACTCTATCTGCTACAAAAATTCGTGCGAGGATTAGGTAGTGGAAATATTGATCATCGTCTGCGGCAATCCGATTTTCGTGCGGATGATCATATGCAAGGTACGCCATGGCTGGGAATGAGCATCGCGGATGTTTCTCGCCTTAAGTCGGCGCTGGTTATTGGCAGCACCTTGCGCAAGGATCATCCTCTCCTTGCGCAGCGTTTACGCCAGGCGGTAAAACATGGCGCACAGTTGAACTTGATCAATCCAGTGGATGATGACCTGCTTACCAAGGTAGCGAATCGCACCATTGTCGCGCCCTCCGACATGGCAGCCATGCTTGCCCAGGTTCTGAAAGCCGCCGCCGAGTCAAAGAATGTGGAAATTCCTGGCGACGCAAAGAATGCGTTAAACACGGTTAACGTGAGTGATGCCGCGCGTTCGATCGCAGCCAGCCTCATCGATAATAAACCCGCTGCTATCTTCCTCGGCAACGTGGCTCAACATCATCCGCAATACACGGATATTCACGTGCTGGCGCAGCATATTGCCCAAATTGCCGACGCGCAATTCGGCATATTAGGCGAGGCCGCCAACAGCGTCGGCGCCTATATCGCCGGGGCAGTTCCTGACCGGAATGCCATGGGCGAGTCGGCCGGCAGTCAGGTGCGATCAGGAAGCCTCGATACTTCGCAAATGTTCGGGATGCGTGCTGAAGCTACTGCCGGGGAGTCATGCCAAGCTTATATTCTGCTAAATCTGGAACCGGAATTGGATAGCTACGACCCGCGGCAAACAATGAAAGCCCTGGGCGCAGCCGAGCTGGTTGTGATGATGACCGCATACAAAAACTACGCTGTGCTTCAAGGCGATTACGCCGATGTATTGCTGCCTGTCGCGCCGTTCACCGAGACCTCCGGCACTTTCATCAACACGGAAGGCCGCGTGCAAAGTTTCAATGGCGTTGTGGCGCCCCTCGGAGAAACGCGTCCGGCATGGAAGGTTATCCGGGTGCTGGGCAATATGCTGCAACTCGATGGCTTTGATTACGAAACGCCGGATCAGGTGCGCGCGGATATCCTGCCGGCGGGAACCGATGTCGGCGCTCGCCTGAATAATAATCTCAGCGGTTTTGTTGTCGGGGACCTTGGGCCGAAGGATATTGAAATCCAGCGCATCGGCGAAGTACCGATTTATCAGGCCGATCCTATCGTGCGCCGTGCTGAATCCCTGCAGCGGACCAGTGACGCGGGTGTGCCGAAGGCATGGATGCGCGGTGATCTCATGGACAAGCTTGGCATAGGAGCCGGAGACAACGTCCGGTTGAAGCAGGGAGAAGGCGAAGTGCAACTGGCGGCGGCGCGGAACGATAAGCTGCCCGCCAACTGCGTGCGCGTGGCTTCCGCACACCCGCTGACCGCGGCTCTGGGTGGAATGTTCGATGAAATAGTGGTGGAAAGGCTGTGATGGAAGAAACCGGAATTATCTGATGGAATACGCGCAACAATTATTCGGGGATTTTTTCGGCGCCGAGTGGGGTCCGGCCCTGTTCGTTTTGACCAAGAACGTGCTGTTGATCTTCGCCATCGTGCTGCCCCTGATGCTGGCTGTGGCCTATCTTACGTTTGCGGAACGCAAGATCATCGCCTTCATGCAGATGCGCGTGGGACCCAACCGGGTGACCTTCTTTGGCATTCCGTGGCTTGGCGGCTGGGCGCAACCCATTGCAGATGCGGTCAAGGCGGTGATGAAAGAAATCATCGTTCCCAGCGGCGCGAATAAATTCCTGTTCGTGCTTGCGCCGATATTGACGTTCGCCCCCGCACTTGCGGCTTGGGCGGTCGTGCCATTTTCTCCGGAAGTGGTATTGGCGGATATCAATGCGGCTCTGCTTTATATTCTGGCTATGACTTCCATGGGCGTCTATGGAGTTATCATCGCTGGCTGGGCGTCCAACTCCAAGTATGCGTTCCTCGGCGCGATGCGTTCCGCCGCGCAGGTGGTTTCATACGAGCTGGCAATGGGTTTTGCCCTGGTATGCGTACTGATGATGTCGCAGAGTCTGAATCTGGGAGATATCGTCATGGGTCAGCAGGGCGGGAGCTTCCTTAACTGGTATCTCCTTCCGTTGTTTCCCATGTTTTTGGTGTACTTCATTTCCGGTGTCGCGGAAACCAATCGCGCGCCGTTCGATGTGGCCGAGGGTGAGTCGGAAATCGTAGCAGGGTTCCATGTCGAGTATTCCGGCATGGCCTTTACCGTGTTCTTTCTGGCGGAATATTCCAACATGATCCTGGTGGCTACGCTTGCCAGCATCATATTTCTGGGCGGTTGGCTGCCTCCGGTCAACATTGCACCATTTACGCTGGTTCCCGGTTTTATCTGGCTGGTTTTAAAAATAGCATTTTTACTGTTTTGTTTTCTCTGGTTCCGCGCCACTTTTCCACGCTACCGCTATGATCAGATCATGCGTCTTGGCTGGAAGGTGTTTATTCCTATCACGTTGGTCTGGATACTGCTTTTAGGCCTGGTGATGCAGCTCCCATCGTCGATTCTGAGCGCATTCCCGCTTAATTTGTGGTTCCACTGAGACAGGAGAAAGCCATGAACCGTATCAAGGATTTTTTCCGTACTTTCCTGTTATTTGAACTGCTCAAAGGGATGATGCTAACCGGACGATACATGTTTGCGCGTAAAATCACGGTGCACTTTCCCGAAGAAAAAACGCCCCAATCGCCACGCTTTCGCGGGCTCCATGCATTACGCCGGTATCCGAACGGCGAAGAGCGCTGTATCGCTTGCAAGCTATGCGAAGCGGTGTGTCCGGCATTGGCCATCACCATCGAATCCGAGCAGCGCGATGATGGAACCCGGCGCACCACGCGTTATGACATAGACCTGACAAAATGCATATTTTGCGGCTTCTGCGAAGAGTCCTGCCCGGTGGATTCGATTGTCGAGACTCGTATCCTGGAATATCACGGCGAGAAACGCGGCGACCTGATCTATACCAAGGAGATGCTGCTTGCGGTGGGAGACCGGTATGAGGAACAGATAGCAAAGGATAGGGCGGCAGATGCCGGCTACCGATGAATCTCGCGGTTAATTACATGGGTATGCTTTCTGGATCCAGATTCGCGAGTGTCAGAGGTTTCACCGGGTTATGCTACCCGGCCCGTAGAACCAGTCCGACCCACAAAGTGGGTTGGCAAATGAGCGGACTTGTCGGGTTACGCTACATTAACCCGACCCCTGGAACATCGAACTTATAGAAGTACCCACATGAGTTTTGCGGATATAATTTTCTATTTTTTCTCGGCAGTGCTGGTGGCGTCCGCTCTCGGTGTCATTACCGCGCGCAATCCGGTGCATTCCGCATTGTTGCTGGTGCTGGCTTTTTTTACCTCAGCGGGATTATGGCTGCTGCTGCAGGCGGAATTTCTCGCCATTACGCTGGTGCTGGTATATGTGGGCGCCGTGATGGTGTTGTTCCTGTTCGTGGTGATGATGCTGGATATCAATCTTGATCAACTACGTGAAGGATTCTGGAAATGGTTTCCGTTTGGCGCGTTGCTCGCCTTGCTGATGTCGGCTGAGATGGCCATGGTGCTGATGGGCAAGCAGTTCGGAATCGATGAAATGCCGGCTCCGCCAGCGCGTGCTGCCGATTACAGCAATACCAAAGAACTGGGGCGCCTGATTTATACCGAATATGTTTACGCCTTTGAGTTGGCGGCCGTTATTCTGCTCGTGGCGATAGTAGCCGCCATCGCGCTGACACTGCGGCGCCGTACCGGCAACAAAGCGATGGATGTGGCGAAGCAGGTTGCGGTGAAGCGCGAAGACCGGATTCGTATGGTGACAATGCCATCCGAAAAGAAAGAATAAAAAGTAATTACATAGTCAGTCGTATTTTGACGTTGTCCTAAAAGGGGGCGCAGTTTGGTTTCATTATCCCATTACCTGGTTCTCGGTGCGATTCTGTTCGCCATCAGCATTGTGGGGATATTCCTCAACAGGAAAAATGTGATCATCCTCTTGATGGCAATTGAACTGATGCTGTTGGCGGTAAACATGAATTTTGTCGCCTTCTCCCACTATCTGCAGGATACAGCGGGGCAAATTTTCGTGTTTTTCATTCTTACCGTGGCCGCGGCAGAATCCGCCATTGGCCTGGCGATACTGGTGGTGCTGTTTCGCAACCTGCACACCATCAATGTAGACGACCTGGACAAACTTAAAGGATAGCTTTTCAGGGTGGAGAACCCGGGGATATCCCGGGGTCGGGTATTGGCGATTCAAACAACAAAAACTGAATTTCATGACTGAGATGCAAAAACTATATCTATTGGTGCCGCTGGCGCCTCTGGCCGGGGCGCTTGTTGCCGGGCTGCTCGGGCGCCTGATCGGTCCCGCGTGGAGCCACCGCATTACCATCTTGTTGATGCTCGTTTGCGTGGCCGCGTCCGTCACCGTTTTTCTGGATGTGTTGAAGGGAAATATCTATAACGGCAGCGTTTACACCTGGCTGACCTCAGGCGACACCCGTTTTGAGGTTGGATTTCTGATCGATCAACTCTCGGCCACAATGATGATTGTGGTGAGCTTTGTTTCTTTAATGGTGCATATCTACACGATCGGATATATGCACGAGGATCCTGGCTACCAGCGCTTTTTCAGCTATATCTCGCTTTTCACCTTCTCCATGCTGATGCTGGTGATGTCCAATAATTTTCTCCAGCTTTTCTTTGGCTGGGAGGCGGTGGGACTGGTTTCCTATCTGCTTATCGGATTCTGGTATATGCGCCCCACCGCAATTTATGCCAACCTGAAAGCTTTCCTGGTCAATCGCGTCGGTGATTTTGGCTTTCTCCTCGGCATCGGTCTGGTGCTGATATATTTCGGCACGCTGGATTATGCGGCCGTATTCGCCCAGGCGCCGCAGATCGTGACGCAGACGATTGAAATCATTCCCGGCTCGCAGTGGGAGCTCTTGTCCGCAATCTGTATTTTGCTCTTTGTCGGGGCAATGGGTAAATCAGCGCAATTTCCGTTACATGTATGGCTGCCTGATTCAATGGAGGGCCCAACGCCTATTTCCGCGCTGATCCATGCCGCTACGATGGTGACCGCGGGTATTTTCATGGTGGCGCGCATGTCGCCGCTGTTTGAGTTAACCGAAACGGCGCTATCGTTCATGCTGGTGATCGGTGGCATCACCACGCTATTCATGGCGTTGGTGGCCATTGTGCAGAACGACATCAAGCGCGTGGTGGCGTATTCGACATTGTCACAGCTGGGTTACATGACGATAGCCCTCGGCGCATCGGCTTATTCAGCCGGCATTTTTCATCTCATGACCCATGCTTTTTTCAAGGCGGTGCTATTTCTGGGCGCAGGCTCCGTCATCATTGCCATGCATCACGAGCAGGACATGCGGAAAATGGGCGGGCTCAGGAAATATATGCCAATTACATATTGGACAATGTTCATCGCTGCACTGGCAAGCGCCGGCGTACCTGGTTTTTCGGGTTTCTTTTCCAAGGATGCCATCATAGAAGCGACGCACTTTGCAGACATTCCCGGCGCCGGCTTCGCCTACTTCTGCGCGGTAACCACCGTATTCGTTACTGCGTTTTACACCTTTCGCCTGCTGTTCATGACGTTTCATGGCAAGCCTCGGATGGACCATCACACTGAAGAACATCTGCATGAATCGCCCTGGGTGGTTACGCTGCCGCTCGTTGCCCTGGCGATACCCTCCATTGGTGCGGGCTGGCTTATCGGGCCGATGCTGTTTGGAGATTATTTTGGCAGCACCATACAGATCATGCCTCAGCATGAGGCCATGGCGAGGATGTCAGCGGAATTTCATGGCATATTCGGAATGATGACTCACGCGGTATCTACCTTGCCATTCTGGTTTTCCATCGGCGGAATTTTTACTGCCTGGTATCTATACATGGTGAAAACCGATTTGCCGGGAAAAATAAAGCAGGCTGCCGGTCCGCTTTTCACGCTGCTCGACCGTAAATATTTCATCGACGAATTTTATTCCTGGCTCTTCGCGGGAGGCGCCCGTGCGCTCGGCAGGGGATTGTGGAAATTCGGCGATGCAAAAGTGATTGACGGATTCTTCGTTAACGGCACAGCGCGAGTGGTCGCCGGAACCGCCATGCTGGTGCGCCGCTTCCAGTCCGGCTATATCTATCACTATGCGTTCACCATGATCGTTGGCGTGTTTATACTGATGAGTTTGTGGTTGTTCGTATCATAGGGCAACAAAATACAATAAAAATACTATTGCGGGCTTTACCCGCATCCGCTGCGCGCTAATGAATAAAATGGAATAAACATGTTGTTTGGTCTTCCCCTGTTAAGTCTTGTCATCTGGCTGCCTATTCTTGCCGGCATTGGTGTGCTTGCGACGGGCGGCGATCGCAATGCCCACCTGGCGAGATGGATCGCGCTCATCGGCGCGGTAGCGGGTTTCCTGGTTGCAATCCCGCTTTATACGCGGTTCGATCCGTTAACAACCGCCATGCAGTTCGTCGAATACAACGTCTGGATCGAACGCTTCAACATTCATTATCATCTCGGCGTGGATGGCATTGCCATGCCGCTGATCCTGCTGAACTGCTTCACTACCCCGCTGGTGATAATTGCCGGATGGCAGGTGATAAGCAAACGCGTGTCTCAATATATGGCCGCGTTTCTTATCATGTCGGGTATCGTCAACGGCGTGTTCTCATCACTCGATGCGATTCTTTTCTATGTCTTCTGGGAAGCTTCGCTGATCCCGATGTTCCTCATCATTGGCGTCTGGGGAGGCCCCAACCGCGTGTACGCCGCGATCAAGTTTTTTCTTTACACGCTCCTGGGTTCCCTGTTGATGCTGGTGGCGTTCATTTATCTCTATCAGGTTTCCGACGGCAGTTTTTCCATACTTGATTATCACAAGCTCCCACTCCCACTGGCGCCGCAAATCCTGATATTTGTCGCTTTCCTGTTGGCGTTCGCAGTCAAGGTGCCCATGTGGCCAGTTCATACCTGGCTGCCGGATGCCCACGTGGAGGCGCCGACTGGTGGATCGGTAGTGCTGGCGGCAATACTGCTGAAAATGGGTGGTTATGGTTTCTTGCGCTTTTCACTGCCGATCGTGCCGGATGCAAGTCAGTCTCTTTCCGGCATGATGATTGCCTTATCATTGATTGCGGTCGTTTATATCGGTCTTGTTGCACTGGTGCAGGCGGATATGAAAAAGCTCATTGCCTATTCATCGGTGGCGCATATGGGATTTGTCACGCTTGGTTTTTTCCTGTTCAATTCTTACGGGATCGAGGGTGCAATGGTGCAGATGGTTTCGCATGGATTTATATCCGCCGCCATGTTTCTATGCGTCGGGGTGATGTACGACCGGCTCCATTCGCGCCAGATCGCCGACTACGGGGGGCTCGCCAGCAGAATGCCGATATTCGCCGCATTCTTCATGCTGTTTGCCATGGCTAATTCCGGGTTGCCCGGCACCAGTGGTTTTGTCGGTGAATTCATCGTCATCATGGCTGCCGTGAAGGTCAATTTCTGGTACGCGTTCTTCGCCGCCACCACGCTTATAACCGGCGCGGCGTACACTCTATGGATGTACAAGCGCGTAATATTCGGTGCGGTGGTACATCCGGCTGTGGAAGGGATGCAGGATATCGGCAGGCGCGAGATTCTGATACTCGCGGTTCTGGCGGCAGCGGTGCTGGGGATGGGCCTCTACCCGTTGCCATTGATGGAAGTGATGCATACCACTGTAGATGATTTGCTTGCACACGTCGGTCGCAGCAAATTGTAGTTTAAATAAGATGGCCCTGCTTGTTCGAGGATGATAATGAATTTTACCCAGCCTGATTTCGCGCCTGCCTATGCGGAGATATTCCTGCTGGTCATGGTATGCGTGGTGTTACTGGCCGATCTTGCATGGGGAGAGAAGAAATCCTCTATCGCTTATCTGTTGGCGCAGATATCGTTGCTAGGTTGCATGTTTATCACTTTTGCCACTTCTGCGCCTGGCGTCGTATATACGTTTTCCGGAATGTTCGTCGACGACGCCATGGCCGACATACTGAAGATGCTTGTGTACATCACCGTGTCCACCGTGTTGGTGTATTCGCGCAATTATATTTCTCTGAGGGGTATGCTCAGCGGCGAGTTTTTCGGTCTGGCCCTCTTCGCAACACTGGGTATGATGGTGATGATTTCCGCCAGCCATTTCCTGACTCTCTACCTGGGACTGGAACTCCTGTCATTGTCGCTATACGCGATGGTGGCGTTGAGGCGCACGGTCGGTGCAACCGAAGCGGCAATAAAATTTTTCGTCCTTGGCGCGCTGGCTTCCGGCTTTTTGCTGTATGGCATGTCCATGATATACGGTTCGACCGGCTCCCTTGATATTCCCCGTATCGTGGAAGTGATTCAGACCGGCTCAATCAACCATCCAGTACTGGTTGTGGGTCTTGTATTCATTGTTGCCGGCATCAGTTTCAAGTTGAGCGCGGCGCCGTTTCACATGTGGGTTCCGGATGTCTACGAGGGAGCGCCCACAGCGGTGGTCCTGTTTGTCGGTTCGGCGCCCAAGCTGGCCGCGTTCGGCTTTGTCATGCGTCTGCTGGCGGAAGGTCTGGGGGGAATGGCGGCGGATTGGCAGGGAATGCTCATCATTCTGGCGGTGATATCCATGGTGATCGGCAATCTTGCCGCCATTGCCCAGACCAATATCAAGCGCATGCTGGCGTATTCCACCATCTCGCATATGGGATTCATGCTGCTCGGCATTATCGGCGCGGATGGGAATGGCTACAGTGCAGCCATGTTCTATGTTGTGGTGTACGTGCTGATGACGCTGGGCACATTCGGCATGATCATTCTTTTATCGCGCGAAGGATTCGAGGCTGAAAAGCTCGACGACTTCAAGGGGCTCAACCGGCGCAATCCATGGTATGCGTTTATCATGTTGCTGCTGATGTTTTCAATGGCCGGCATTCCTCCGACGGTTGGTATTTATGCCAAACTATCAGTGTTGCAAGCGGTGCTGAGTGTGGGTTATGTCTGGCTGGCAGTAGTGGCCGTGCTTCTTTCGCTGATCGGCGTGTTTTATTACCTGAGAATCGTGAAACTGATGTACTTCGACGAACCTGAAACAGATGCGGTCATACTGCCGCAGCCTGACGTCAAGATATTGCTGAGCGCGAACGGTTTGGCGATGCTCGGGTTTGGGCTTTTTCCCCAGGCACTGATTGCGTTGTGTGCCTACGCTATTCAGCAGTCGATGTAGCTCGCAAAGACTGAATCACAAGCAATGCAATGGTCTAGATAAGATAGACGAGCTGAATATTTTGAATCTCACCCTCGTTGACTGGCTCGAGATTGCCAAAGTGTGACTGCACTCGAGCGGCGAAAACTGTTTTAATAAAATACGGAGACTATTGGCCTCTTAATATAGTGGAGACCAATGAAACCTATTACTGGCACGGCATCGATAACCAACCAGCCGGACACAGTCGTACCACCAGCGCCGCCGCACACATATTTTGGCGTGGCTCAAAGCCTGATACCTGGGGTAAAAATTCTTGCTGCCGCGTCTCCACCGCAAAATTATGCGCTAGCCCTTGTAGCAGCACATGTTCTTGAGTGTTTACTGAAGGCCTACCTTTCGCGGAACGGATCAGATGCACACATCAGAAAGCGGAAGCTTCGTCATGACCTGAAGGTCCTTTGGGAAATGGCCTTCGAACAAGGTCTTCACATTCCAAAGTCACCGAGCAGTTGGGTCGATTGCCTCAGCAGTTTACACGCCGAGCCCTACCACCTACGCTATTCATCTGGTGTACACGGCATTGTCCTGCCAAGCGCTGAACCGATGACGTCCGAGTTGGCGGCGCTGCTTGAGGTCGTACGAGACCAACTTAAATCCAGGTCCAACGGCAACGCCTAACACGGCCCGCAACTCCGACCCCTAAGCAATGCACCTCCGTCGCTTCGCTTGTCAATATTGAATAGGGTGCCACATCGAGCATCTGCTTTTCGAAAATCTGTCCGTCGACCTTTGTCGATCTGAGATATGACGTTCGGGCAGCGCCGGCAAATGTTGTTGCCATTATTACCGTTAACCTCAGTATTCCCCGACTTGCTCCTCCTCAGGGTTTCTTGTAGCTGATGCGATAAATCACCCCAGCATAATCGTCAGAAACGAGCAGTGCGCCGTCGGGCATGACCAGCACATCCACCGGTCTTCCCCAGTTGTTTTCCTTTTCCAGCCAGCCTTCAGCGAACACTTCCTGTTTTACCACCTTGTTGTTTTTTACCCGTACAAGGTTGAGGCGATAGCCGGTTTTATTGCGGCGATTCCACGAGCCATGTTCGGCAACAAAAATGCTGTTGCGGTATTCCGAGGGGAACATTTTGCCTCTATAGAAGCGCATCCCTAACGCTGCTACATGCGCTCCGAATTTGGCTACGGGCGGAACAAGTTTTCGGCAATCGCGCTTTGCGCCATATTTTGGATCTAGAATATCGTCGCCGTGGCAATAGGGATATCCGAAATGCATGCCTTTACGTGGTGCCCGGTTGAGTTCGTCAGGCGGTATGTTATCGCCCATCCAGTCACGGCCATTGTCGGTGAACCATAATTCCTTTGTTTCAGGATGCCAATCGAACCCCAACGAATTCCGCACCCCATGTGCGAAGGCCTCATAATCGGTGCCGTCGGGCTTGATACGTGAAATCAGCGAAAATTCATCCGGATCCCTTTCACAGGCATTGCAGGGCGCGCCGACCGCCACATATAGCAGATCGTCAGGTCCAAAACGAATGTATCTGCCCCCATGGTGTTTCTCGCTGGGAAATCTGGTCGTCACCACATGAGGTTTGCCGGGTTGATCGAGTTTTTGTTCGATATCGTCAAAGCGCAAAATGCGACTGACTGCGGAAACGTATAGTGAACCATCGTGAAATGCTACTCCCACAGGGAGGTTGAGTCCGTTGGCGATGGTTTTGACTTGACGTGCTCCCCCAGTTTCGGTGATGGCGTATACCTTGCCCTCCGCCATTGAGCCTGCGAATACTGTTCCATTTTTTCCCATTGTCAGTCCGCGTGCGTTAGGTGCTTCCGCCCACACTTCAATGGAAAAGCCGGGGGGGAGCTTTATCTTGTCCAGCGGCAATTCACGCGACTGGTCTTGTGCGGCCGCGGGCAAGACAGAACAGAGCATGCACATGGTTATGAAACGGGTAAGAGCTTTCACGATTGGTGGCATAGATCAGACTCCGATTTATATGGCCGTCCAGGGACCAGAATGGCAGGGAACCGAATGGAAAACAAGGAACGACTAATGCTTGTTGATGCTGAGCACCTTGAAAATTCTCAATCTGCCCTCAGTTATATACTTGCATTTTTTTAAGAGAGGAAACCATGGAAGCCACAGCTACAAAAGAACATTTAAGTTTTCAGACGGAAGTAAAGCAGTTGCTCAAGCTGATGATTCATTCCTTGTATAGTAACAAGGAAATTTTTTTGCGCGAACTGATTTCCAACGCATCGGATGCCGCTGACAAGCTGCGCTTCGAAGGATTAACCGACGGCGCTCTGTACGAGTCCGATTCAGAGCTGAAGATTCGCGTCAGCTTTGATGCCGCATCACGTACCATCACCATTGCCGATAATGGCATCGGCATGTCGCGGCAAGAAGTGATAGATCATATAGGCACTATCGCCAAATCCGGTACTCGAGAATTCTTCAGTTCGTTAACCGGCGATCAGGCCAAGGATGCGCACTTGATTGGCCAGTTTGGTGTCGGTTTTTATTCCGCATTTATCGTTTCGGACAAGGTGACGCTTATCACGCGCCGCGCCGGCTTGACGCCCGAGCATGGCGTCCGCTGGGAATCGGGTGGTGAAGGCGATTATACGCTTGAGACAGTGGAGAAAACAGACCGCGGCACTGAAGTTACCCTGCACTTGCGCGAAGGCGAGGATGACCTGCTCAATGGTTGGCGGTTGCGATCCATCATCCGCAAGTATTCAGACCACATCACGCTGCCCATCGTGATGAAAAAAGAGGAATGGTCACAGGAAAAAAACGAAAACGTAATGACGGACGAAGACGAGACCGTCAATCAGGCAAGCGCGCTTTGGGCCCGGCCCAAAAGCGAGATCACCTCAGAGCAATATGAAGAATTCTACAAGCATGTAGCGCATGATTTCGAGCCTCCCCTGGCCTATCTTCATGCCAGGGTAGAGGGCAAGCAGGAATATACCCAGTTGCTGTACATTCCCTCACGGGCTCCTTTTGATTTGTATGATCGCGAATCCCGCCACGGCATCAAGCTTTATGTCAGACGGGTGTTTATAATGGATGATGCGAAACAGTTGCTGCCGAATTATTTGCGCTTCGTGCGCGGAGTGATCGACTCCAACGATTTGCCGCTGAATGTTTCGCGCGAGATATTGCAGGAATCCAAGGACATTGAGGCCATACGTGCCGGGGCGGTAAAAAAAGTGCTGGGCCTGCTTGAAGACCTGGCGCAAAGCGAGCAGGAAAGTGAAAAGGAAAAATTCAAGACCTTCTGGAAAGAATTCGGACAGGTTATCAAAGAGGGCGTAGCAGAAGATTACGCTAACCGCGAACGTATCGCGAAGCTGTTGCGCTTCGTCTCCACCCATATCGACTCTGACGAGCAAACAGTGTCGTTTAGCGACTATATTGCGCGTATGAAGGAAGGGCAGGAAAAAATTTATTATGTTACGGCCGAAAGTCTCAAGGCAGCTAGAAGCAGCCCGCACCTGGAGGTTTTTCGCAAGAAAGGCATTGAGGTCTTATTGCTGTCCGATCGAGTGGATGAGTGGCTGGTTGCCAATCTGACGGAGTTTGAGGGTAAGCAACTGCAATCCGTAGCCAAAGGCAGCCTGGACCTCGGTAAACTGGAAGACGAGGCGGAGAAGAAGGAACAGGAGAAAGAAGCGGATGAATACAAGGAGCTTACCGAGAAAATAAAGGGCACTCTTGGCGACCAGGTGAAGGATGTTCGTGTGACATTACGCCTGACCGAATCTCCTGCCTGTCTCGTGGCGGATAGCCACGATATGGGGGGAAACCTGGAGCGATTGCTGAAGTCGGCCGGACAGAAAGTGAATCATGCGAAGCCCATCCTGGAAATCAACCCTTATCATGCAATGATACAACGTTTGAAATCGGAGGAAACCCACTTCGCCGACTGGAGCCATATTTTATTCGATCAGGCATTGCTGGCCGAAGGCGGTCAACTGGATGACCCAGCGGGTTTCGTGAAACGGATCAACGAACTGTTTCTAAACACGGCAAATGAGAAATAGCGCCGTTGAGAATGCGGAGCTTTCTCTGCCGAGGCTATTTTGCCGAATGTATCGCATCCGCGCGGGGATACAGGTTCGCGAATAGTTCGCGATGGGCGGTATCGTTGATGGCGACGACGGCAGGGTGGGTGAGGCGGCGTTCCATGGAGATGGCGTAGAACTGCTCGGTGACCTCGTCGGTCTGACCGATAATGGCAACGCCATGTTCGCGCTGCACCTCGTCGGCTATCACCGATGGCGCGATGAAAATGCCGATGCCGGCCTGGCCGAAAGCCTGCATGAGCGCGCTATCGTCAAATTCCCCCACGATACGCGGCCGGAGTTGGTGCACATCGAACCAGCGCATCAGCGGTATTCGCACAGCGGCCTCCTTGCCGGGAATGAGCAAAGGGGCCGCATCAAGAATACGGGGCCATTTTTGTGTGAACTGTGCTGCCAACTGTGGCTCGGCAAAGAACGTGATACCGCAGTCGCCCAGCTTATGACTGTAGCCTTTTACATTGGTCCCGGCTGGCATGGGCCGGTCAGCAAGAACCAGATCCAGACGCTGGATCGCCAGTTCCACCAGTAGACGCACCAGTTTGTCTTCCCGGCAGACGATGCGCACCGGCTGGGCGAGCGCCATTGCCGGGGTTAACAATTTATAGGCAATGGTCTTGGGAACGGCATCATCGACCCCAACGCGCAACGGAATGGCATAGCTTTCCGGGCGGCTACGCAAAGCCTCTTCCAGCTCGTTTCCGATCTGAAAGATTTCGTCGGCGTGGGAAAGCGCCAGTCTGCCTGTTTCAGTTAATTCAAGGCGCCTGCCGACGCGCAAAAAAAGCGCTACCCCAAGCGTCTCTTCCAATAACCCGATCTGGCCGCTCAGGGTTTGCGGGGTAAGATTCAGCCGCTCACTCGCCCGGACAATGCTGCCTGCCTTTGCGACGGCCCAGAAATAATGCAGCTGCTTGTAGTTGAGCATCAGGATTGGATTTAGTGCTTTGGCAATACATACTTCGTAAATATCGATTATACCATCAGGGAGATACTACTTTTCTTGATGCAAATTCTCATTTAGACTAAAACTCTATCTCCTCTATTAATAGAAGCTGGACACTATTTTTTTGCAGTTGGAAACTTTGTGATGATGTCGGAATGCTTGCTGCCGGGGTTCGGTTCATCGTGTTCGAGGAGCTTCCGGCTCATTCACGGCGATTGAAGCAAGCATTGCTTTAGAACAACCGAAGGTAGTACATGCGTATATCACGTTTTTATTGTATTTTGCCAAGTCTCATCCTTGTTTTACCATTTACGCCCGCCTCAGCTCAGGGGTCTGCAACCATACCCGAGATTGCCGTACCTTCGCGTCCATCCGCACCCGCACGTGCCCCGGCAGGACCTGTATTTGCACCTGCGCCTGCCCCTACGCCGGTACTCCCGCCCGTGCCTGGTACCACTGTACCCGCGACCGTACCTTATCCGCCAGCGCCGTCCCTGCCGTCCGGATCCGTACCAGGTATGCCGTCCACTGGCGTACCCTCCACCGAACCTTCCGCCAGGACACCTTCCGTTGTCGTCCCTTCCGTACCGGCTTCTGCCGTACCTGGGGACTCGCTCTCCATCGAGGCCCTGCAAAGGCTGGGGCTGCAAGCCAACGGCCTGGTTCGCGCGGCTGCATTTCAAGTCGACATGGCTGGCGCAGGTGTCGTCGGCGCCGCTGCCTACCCTAATCCGCAAGTAAGCGTGATAGGCGGGCCTCAGGATCCGCGCATCCCGGCGGCGAATCCGGCAACGAACACGCGGACCGTAACCGTCAGTCAGCCCATTGAAAATCCATTTGTGCGCAGGGCGCGCATCGGTTCGGCCGAGGCGGGCGTGGAGGCCAGCCGTGCGAGTTTCGACCAGGTCCGCGCAGACCTGGCGGCGCAGTTGAGGGTGCGCGCATATGAACTGCTGCTGCGTCAGGAAATAGCGCGGATGGAGGCAAGTATCCGAGATCTGATGGAGGAGGTGCGGCGGCGAATCAAAGTGGGCGTGGACGTCGGTGAAACGGCGCGCTTCGAGCTGATCAGAGCCGATGCCGAAGTGTTGAATGCCGCCAGCCGTCAAGAAGCAGCGGTATTGAACGCGCAGCGAGCGCGGATTGCGCTCCTGCAGTTGACCGCAGGCGCATTGAGGCCTGATTTTACAATAGATGCATCCTTGTTCGATCCGGTCAATCTACCTCCGCTGCATGAACTGCGCGAGGAGGTGCCGGCGGTCAATCCCGATGTGCTGCGTTTGCTGGCCGAATCGGAACGGAGCCGCCGGCGAATCGATCAGGAACGTGCCATGATACTGCCGTCGGTGGACATCTTATACAGCAATTATCAGGATGCTCAATACACCGACAACAGGGGCGGATTTAGAGTGACAATTCCCCTGTTATACCGTCGGCGCGGCGAGATCGATGCAGCCGTCGCGGACTCCGCGCGGGTGCGGGAAACGCTGGAATACCGCCGTTTCGAAATCGGGCAGCTATTCGAATCCGCGTGGCAGGCCCTGCAGATTGCGCAGCGCAGGGTGGAGATGTTCGAGGGAGGAATAATCAAGGAAGCGGAGGCGGCATTACGCGTTGCCCAAGCGGCTTACCGTTTGGGTGAGCGACCCCTGATCGAAGTGCTCGACACCCAGCGCGTGTTGCGAGGAATACTGGCGGACTCGCTGCAGGCACGCTTTGATTTACAAGCCGCCGCCGCTGAAATTGACCGGTTGCGTGCTTATTATCCCAGGGAGCAAGTCCTCGAATGAAAACTACAACGCAGGTCACCGGCGCCATCCTGACTGCCATGCTGCTTGCTGCGGGATGTGGCGGCGGTGAGGAGGCCGCATCCCCCGACAAAGAAGCCGCGCAGCAGGAGCAGAAGAAGGAGGACATCAACGCTATCACGATCAGGCCGGAAATGGAGCCACGCATCACGATCGGCAAGCCGGCAATGGTCGCTCTCGCCGATAAGATGCAGGTCCCAAGCCAGGTCGAGGTGGACGAGGATAGGCTCGTCCGTATCGGATCCTACGTGACAGGCCGTATTATCGACCTGTACGTCATGCTGGGTCAAAGTGTTAATGCCGGCGATTCTCTTGCGCGTATTTCCAGCCCGGAATTGACCGAGGCACAGCTCGCCTATCTGCGCGCGTTTTCGCGAACTGCACTGACTCAAAAAGCAGCCGAACGTGCACACCTTTTGCTGGCCGCAGACGTGATCGCCATCGCCGAAGTGGAACGGCGCGAGTCGGAACTGGAGGTCGCACGTGCGGAATTGGGCGCAGCCACGGATCGATTGCGGCTGCTGGGTGTGGACAACGGAGCGCTGAAAGAACTGGCGAGGGAAGGAAGTATTCTACCATCCGTTACCATCGATACGCCGAAGAGCGGCATCGTTATTGCGCGGAATGTGATCACTGGCCAAGTAGTGCAACCGGCCGATCTGCTATTTGCGGTAGCCGATCTATCCTCTGTCTGGGTGGTCGGCGACGTGCCGGAGCAGATAGCTCGTAATGTTCAGGTCGGCCAACATGTCGAGATCAAGGTGCCTGCACTGGGGGATGTCAGCTTCGACGGCCTGATCATATTCGTGGCCGATACGGTAAACCCCATGACCCGCACGGTAATGGTGCGCACAATCGTCGAGAACCCGCGGCGCAGGCTGAAGCCCGACATGCTGGCTAGCATGCACATCGTAGACAACCCGCACGAAAGCCTGGTGGTGCCGGAAACAGCGGTGGTGCGAGAGGCCAATAAAGATTATGTGTTTCTCGCCAAGGGCGACAATCGGTTCCTCCGCATTCCCGTCGAACTGGGCCCCGGAGTGGCTGACATGCGACCGGTGCTAAGCGGCCTCACAGCGGAGCAGAACATTGTGGTGGACGGCGCCTTTCATCTAGACAACGAGCGCAAGCTCGCCGAATTGGAATAAGCCTATGCTTGCCTCGATAGTGCGCGCTATGCTTAAGCAGCGACTGCTAGTCGTAGTGGTCGCGCTAGCCTTGTGCGGCGCAGGCCTTTATTCTACGAAGAGCCTGTCGGTCGATGCCTTTCCCGATGTGACCAATATTCAGGTAATGGTCGCTACTGTTTCGGTCGGTCGCAGTCCCGAGGAGATCGAGCGGCTCGTCACCGTCCCGGTGGAACTCGCAATGATCGGTCTGCCGGGGCTGGTTGAAATGCGTTCTATAAACAAGAGCGGACTGTCGCTCATCACCCTGGTGTTTACGGATCAGACGGACGTTTATTTTGCGCGCCAACTGGTGATGGAACGACTGATCGAGGTATCGCCCACGCTGCTGCCGGGCATCAATCCCGTATTAGGGCCCGTGACGACAGGTCTTGGCGAGGTATATCAATATACGCTCGAGCATCCGGACGACGGCGAGCGCGAACTGACTGTCGAAGAGTTGACGGAGCGGCGGACGATTCAGGATTGGGTGGTGCGGCCGCTGCTGCGTGCAACGCCCGGTGTGGCGGAAATCAATTCCATCGGGGGCTACGTCAAGCAATACCACGTGCGGGTCGATCCGAATCGGCTGCGCCACTATGATCTGACACTGACGCAAGTCGACCAGGCCATCGCGAGCAACAATGCGAACGCCAGCGGCAACGTACTGCCGCTGCATGCGGAACAATACCTGATCCGCGGTGTCGGCCTGATTCGAACGTTGGACGACATCCGCAACATTGTACTTAAGGAACGGGATGGCGTGCCGGTATACGTGCGTGACGTGGCCGAGGTGAAATTCGGGGAGGAGGTGCGCCAGGGTGCCAGTATCAAAGGCGGCTACACGGAGTCGGTGGCAGGCATCGTAATGATGCTGGCGGGCGGGAATGCGAAGGAAATTGTCGGACGCCTAAAGGCAAAAGTTGCCGATATCAATGAGGGCGGCCTGTTGCCGGGCGGACTTCAGATTGTGCCATTCTATGACCGGACCGATCTCGTCAATGACGCACTGTGGACAGTCGGCAAGGTGCTGATCGAAGGCATTTGTCTGGTAATTGTAATATTGTTCATCTTCCTGGGGGATGTGCGCTCCAGTCTGATCGTGGTTGCCACTCTCATCATTACGCCCTTGATCACCTTTATGGTGATGAACGACCAGGAGATAACCGCCAATCTGATGTCTCTGGGAGGTCTGGCTATCGCCATTGGACTGATGGTGGATTCTACCGTGGTCGTGGTGGAAAACGTCTACCACCGCCTGGGTCACGCCGGCGACACGCGGGAGTCGAAGCTGCTGACTATTGTAGACGCTGTGGTCGAAGTCGGTACGCCCGTTATCTTTGGCATCTGCATCATTATTCTCGTATTCCTGCCGCTGATGGCGCTGCAAGGCATGGAGGGCAAGACTTTCAGCCCGCTCGCATTCACGATCGCCATTGCGCTGGCGGTGTCGCTTATCGTTTCGCTGACGCTTTCACCGGTGCTCTGCGCCTACATCCTCAAAGGCGGGGCCGATAAGGATACCAAAGTCATTGCGTTCCTCAAGGCGCGTTATCATGGCCTGCTGAATTCGGCGTTAGCCCATGAGAAAACCACTATCATCATATCCGTGAGTTTGCTCGCGATGTCTTTTTCGCTTTTTCCGCTCCTGGGCAAATCCTTCATCCCAATCATGCAGGAAGGCGCAGTGACGCCTGTGATTATTCGTGTCCCCTCGATTTCGCTGGATAAGGCAATCGAGATAGAAATGGAGGCGATGAAACTGATTGCCGCAATCCCCGGAGTGAAGAGCGTGGTATCGAAACTCGGCCGTGGCGAATCTCCCGCTGATCCTGCGTCACGGAACGAATCCGATCCCATTGCGCAACTGGACGTGGAGGGTTCCGGCCGCACTCAGCATGAGATCGAGGAGGATATCCGAGAGGCTTTGAAGGTGCTACCCGGTGTGAGTGTCGCGCTATCGCAGCCGATCGCGCAGCGCGTGGACGAAATGGTGACTGGAATACGCTCCCAACTGGCGATCAAAATATTCGGCGACGATCTGGAAGAGTTGCGCAAATTGTCGGAGCAGGTAGCGCGCATCATCAAGTCGACGCGCGGCGCTCGTGACATACGGATCGAGCGCTTGTCGGGTCAGCAGGAATTAACGATCGACATCGACCGTCGTGCCATTGCCCGTCACGGGCTCAACGTAGCCGACGTGAACGAGTTGATCGAAACGGCCATCGGCGGCAAGGCGGTCACCAAAATTTTTGAGGGTGAGCGGCGCTTTGTGCTTCTCCTGCGCTTCCCTGAACATTTTCGCGATGACGTCGAGGCGATTCGCGATCTCTTGCTTCGCGCTCCCGCAAGCGGAGGTCGCGGGTCGGTGATGCAAGAGGGTGCGCTGGTGCCGCTGAGCACCGTGGCAGATATCCGCGTGGTCGACGGCCCGGCGATAGTCTCGCGCGAATATGCAAAACGGCGAGTGGTTATCGGTGTTAACGTACATGACCGCGACATTGCCGGGTTCGTTGCCGAACTACAGGACCGTACCGCCAAGGAAGTCAAACTGCCGGAAGGCTACTATTTTGTTTGGGGTGGGCAGTTCGAGAATATGGAACGTGCCATGGCGACGCTCTCTGTAATAGTCCCGCTCACTATCGCGGCTATTTTCTTCTTGCTATTTGTGCTGTTCAACTCGGTCAAGCTTGCCGCGCTTATTATTCTGGTACTACCATTTGCTTCCATTGGCGGGGTCGTCGGGCTTTTTGTCACTGGTGAGTATCTTTCTGTGCCAGCGTCGGTGGGCTTTATCGCGCTCTGGGGCATTGCCGTGTTGAATGGTGTAGTATTGATCTCGTATATCCGAAAACTGCGTAATGAAGGGGCCAGCGTAGCGGAGTCGGTGATCAAGGGGTGCGAACAGCGCTTCCGCCCGGTGCTCATGACTGCTACTGTTGCTATGCTGGGTCTGGTGCCATTTCTCTTTGCCACAGGTCCAGGCTCGGAAGTGCAACGTCCGCTTGCCGTGGTGGTGATCGGTGGACTGATCACTTCGACGTTACTGACGCTGGTGGTACTGCCAACCCTGTACCGCTGGTTCGACGAGAAGCCGATGGAAGTCTGAGGGGAACATTATGAAAGAGATTCGTGCTGTATTCCGCCCTGATCGTCTACACGTCTTACGCCGGGCATTGCGCAAGATTCCAGGTTTTCCCGGTCTGACTGTGATTGAGGTGAAAGGCTTCACTGCGCCGGGTCTCATTAATAATCCCACACTGCAGGAAGAATTGACCGACTTTGCGGGGAAAGTCATGATTTACACGGTTGCCACGGATGACATGGTCGATTCGATCATTGACGTGATAGTACGCGAGTGCCAAACCGGACTTATTGGGGACGGCATCGTCTGGGCACTGCCCGTTGAAACGGCTCGCCGCATTCGTGATGGCAGCCCCCTCTAAATACTCCTGACACTTCTATACACGATGCTGGCGGCAGGAAGTAAAATCGCAGCCTATTCGCGTCCTATCTGTTACTGAAATACCTCAAGTAGAAATTAAAATACAGTTTTATGGGTAAGAAACATGTCGCTATCCCGGTCATCCGCAAAAGATAAAGCTAAAATCCTGGCCGAGGCGCTGCCGTACATCCAGCGTTTTCACGGCAAGACCATCATCATTAAATATGGCGGTAACGCGATGGTCGAGGAAAATCTCAAACAGGGTTTCGCTCGCGATGTGGCGCTGCTGAAACTCGTGGGAATGAATCCCGTGATCGTTCATGGCGGAGGGCCTCAGATTAACGATATGCTGAAGCGGGTTGGCAAGCAAGGTGCGTTCATTCAGGGAATGCGCGTGACTGATGCCGAAACGATGGATGTGGTGGAAATGGTACTGGGGTTGATCAACAAGGAAATTGTCAATCTCATCAACCAGCACGGCGGCCTCGCGGTCGGCCTGACGGGAAAGGACGGTGGCTTCATCCGTGCAAAAAAAATGCTTATGCAGGATAAAGAGAAAGTGCATGAGTGGATCGATCTCGGACAGGTTGGGGAAATCGAAAACATAAATCCTGATCTGATTGAACTACTCGAAACACGTGACTTCATCCCTGTGATTGCCCCTGTCGGCGTGGGCAAGAATGGCGAATCCTATAATATCAATGCCGATCTGGTTGCGGGAGAGCTTGCCAGAGTCTTGAACGCTGAAAAGCTGATACTACTCACCAACACCCCCGGCGTGCTGGACAAGGATGGTAACTTATTGACCGGATTGACCGCGCAGAGAGTAGATGAGTTATTTGCCAACGGGACCATCTCGGGTGGCATGATACCGAAAATCAAGTCAGCACTGGATGCGGTGAAAAAGGGGGTCAAATCCTGCCACATCATTGACGGACGTGTGGAGCATGGGTTATTACTGGAAGTGATGACGGATGAAGGCGTGGGTACGCTCATAAGGGCGGCTGTATGAGTTTCAAGATGGCGCGCCCGAATCCCGGAGCCGTCGCTGCGAGTGCTGGCAGAAGGAGGTGAATCAGAAGGGAACGGACCCTGAAGTTATATTAAAATTAAAGTTATCGAAGTGGGGATTCCATGGCAGCCAAGCCCGGTGAAAGAAAAGATCAGATCCTGCAGGTTCTGGCCAGGATGCTGGAAGAGCCCCGTGCCGGAAAAATCACCACAGCAGCGCTGGCAGCCAAACTTGATGTTTCCGAGGCGGCGCTGTATCGCCACTTTGCGAGCAAAGCGCAGATGTTCGACGGTTTGATCGAGTTCATCGAAAAAACCCTGTTCAGCCTTATCAATAAGCTGGCAGAGGAGGAGAAAAGCGGCATCAGGCAGGTTGAAGGAATCATTGCGCTATTGCTCGGTTTCGCGAAGAAGAATCCGGGCATGACGCGAGTACTGATCGGCGATGCGCTGATAAACGAGAATGATCGCCTGCAAACCCGCATCAATCAACTTCATGACCGACTGGAAGCGACGCTGAAACAGGCGCTGCGCTTCGCGGCCGGAGAGCGGGAAATCACGGCAGACCTGGACGTGTCCGCTCAAGCAAATATGCTGATGTGTTATGTGGCAGGTCGTTGGCACCAATTTGCCAAAAGCGGTTTCAAGCGCGACCCGATGGAATATTGGGAGGATCAACGCAAGGCGATACTTTCAAACGGGGTATTCAGGTTCGGGATTCCGGCGAGCGGTTAATTCTTGTGTAGTGTACGGCCTGGGTTATGCCGCTCAATCACCCGTGCCGCAAACTTTGCAAGTGGCGTCCTTGTTCAATTTAATGGAGCGCCATTCCATTGACAAGCCGTTGAGCAACAGCAATCGGCCATCCAGAGTTTGTCCAATATCGAGCAGGATTTTTAGCGTTTCCGCTGCCTGCACACTACCGATAACACCTACCAGGGGCGCAAATACGCCCATCACTGCGCAACGCATGTCCTGATCTTCTCCCATCGCGGGAAACAGGCAGTGATAGCAGGGGCTATCGGTATGGCGCAGATCGAATACCGCGACTTGTCCGTCAAAACGCACGACCGCGCCTGATACAAGCGGTTTTTTGCTGATCGTACAGACACGATTGATGGCATGGCGAGTGGGGAAATTATCGCAAGCGTCGACAACGACATCCGCATCCTCGACCAGTTGCAGCAGTCTCGTCTCATCCATACGCTCGTTCAGCGCAATCACTTTGACTTCCGGATTGATTTCGGAAAGCGTCTGTTTGGCGGAATGGGTCTTGGGGGCTCCGATGCGATCAGTGCTATGAACGATTTGCCGCTGAAGATTGGTCAGATCAACCGTGTCGCTGTCACAAATCGTCAGTGTTCCGACACCGCTGGCAGCAAGGTATAGCGCGACAGGCGAGCCCAATCCCCCCGCGCCAACGATAAGCACATGGGATCGGGTTAAGGCTTCTTGCCCCGATATGCCAATCTGCGGCAACAGAATGTGACGGCTGTAGCGCAGCAGCTGGTCATCATTCATTATGTCTGGGCAAGTTCACGATTTTGACGGCAGGGGGAACGGCGGCTTGTGAGGCAGTATGCGGAATACTCAGGGGTTGATATTGACGGAGATGGATTCTCATGCCACGCAATGCGCCGCATGAGAATTCCATAGTTAAACTTCCCCGATAGCTTCTAACCCGTCCTGAAATTTTGCCAGAAACCGCTCCTCAACAAACTTGCAAACCTGCAAACCTGCTTAGAGAGGTATCACACTCTCCCTTCGCAAAAATCCAGATTGCTTTTCGCGTCAAAATAATTACAGATTGCAATCAATTCGCGATTTTTGCCGAGTTTGCCGAGTTTTTGGCTGTTGCGCCATCTTTGAAATAGTTCATAGCCTGTGTCAGCAGTAAGTCACCGCTGGAACCAAATTCCGCCGGTGGCTCCTGTTTTTTGTCTTTGACCTCTCCGTTCTCCGGCTTGTGTATTTTGGCTGCGGGCTTGGGTGCGGCCTTTGCAGCTTCGGTCTCAGATTTAGTCTCGGATTTGGCTTCTTCCTTGACCCCCGGTTTTCCATTGGATAGATGGCCATCCAGATCGGCTTCGCGCAAACGCTCCGTTTCATCCTTCGCCGCCTCGTCAAGGATATCGGGGGTAATCCCTTTGGCCTGGATGGATTGTCCATCCGGCGTATAGTAGCGTGCAGTGGTAAGCTTGATAGCCGTATTGTTGCCGAGCGGCAGAATGGTTTGCACCGATCCTTTCCCGAAAGTCTGCGTCCCCATGACAATGGAACGCTTGTGATCCTGCAAAGCACCCGCGACAATCTCCGAAGCAGAGGCCGAACCGCCATTTACCAGGGTAACCATTGGTACGGTCTTGATTTCCGGCGGCAGTCGCTTCAGATAATCGTTTCTTTTATCGCGCAGATAGAATTCCGGGCTGGCTTTGAGCTTCATCTTGGCATCATCGGTACGGCCGTCGGTATACACTACCAGCGAATCGGGCTGTAGAAAGGCGGCAGACACTGCGACGGCGCCGTTGAGTAATCCGCCGGGGTCGTTACGCAGGTCCAGCACCAGCCCTTTCATTGGCACGGCACTCTCCTTGAACAATTTGTCGATGGCCTTGACCAGGTTTTCGCCAGTTTGCTCCTGAAATTGCGTGATACGGATATATCCATAGCCTGGTTCGATCAGCTTCGACTTGACGCTCTGGATTTTGATGATCGCTCGCACGATAGGGAACACCAGCGGCTTGGTCTCACCCTTGCGCAACACGGTAAGGGTAATGGGAGTATCCGGTTTGCCACGCATGCGTTTTATTGCATCGGTAAGAGAGAGGCCCTTGACTGCAGTATCGTCCAGCTTGATGATAAGGTCGCCCGGCTTGATGCCTGCGCGGAAGGCGGGGGTATCTTCTATGGGGGAAATGACTTTAACAAACCCATCCTCCATGCTGACCTCAATACCCAAGCCGCCAAATTCGCCCTGGGTGCCAATTTGCAGTTCCTTGAAGGCGTCCGTGTCCAGATAGGCTGAATGGGGATCCAGACCGGTTAACATGCCATTGATCGCCTCTGTGATCAGCTTCTTGTCTCCCACCGGCTCGACGTAATCGCTTTTGATGCGGCCGAATACTTCAGTGAACGCCCGGAGCTCTTCGACCGGAAGCGGGTGCGCGACTTCCGGGGTTTCCTTATTGGCGACCGCAGAAAAATTGAGACTGAGCATCACGCCGACGATCGCCCCGGAAAGAACCAAGCCGAATTGTCGCATTTTGTCACCCATTAAACATTTCTCCATTGATTGTCAAATTGTTGCATTGCTCATTTTATTCTGACCCAGTTCAAAGGGTCAAACGGTTTACCCTGATGGCGCAATTCAAAGTATAAGCCGGAATCCGGATTGCCACCGCTGTTTCCGACCGTCGCAATGGTATCGCCGCTGCGAACAGAATCTCCTACCTGCTTATAGATGGTTTCGTTATTGCCGTATAGACTCATGTAACTACCACCATGATCCACAATCATCAGATTACCAAATCCTCTCAGCCAATCGGCAAAAACCACGCGGCCGCCTGCAATGGCCTTTACGTTCTCACCGGTAGTCGAACGGATGAACAGTCCTTTCCAGGTAATTCCGCCATCAGCACGTGGACTGCCAAAACGGTTCACAAGTTCCCCGCGTACGGGCAAACTCAAGCGGCCTTTCAACGACGAGAACGGACTTCCTTGTGTCGATGCATCAGGTAATCTGTCATTACTGAGAGGGGCGGGGCCAGGGCGGCGCGGACTTTTTTTGCGCGCGAGCATTTTGGCGATTTTGTCCACCAGCCGGGCGAGGCGATCCTCGTCGCGCTTGAGTTTGCTGATTTCCCGCCGCTGCTGATCCACTTGCGACGAAATCCGCAGGAGCAGTTTTGCGTGCCCGGTTTTTTGTTGTTCAAGGTGTTTTTTGTGTCCTGCCTGCTTAGCCTGAATCGCGGCGATTTCAGCTGTTTTTTCGCGGCTCTGGCTTGTAAGGTCATCAAGCCGCTGAAGATTTATGCGAAGAGCATCTATGTCTTCCACGCGGGCGCGGGACAGATAACCGTAGTAATGCAGATTACGCGCGATTTCGTCCGGGTCTTGCTGGTTAAGCAAGAGGCCCAGGTACTCCTTCTGTCCGCCCCCATCGACATAGCGGCGGTAAAGTAATTTGCTCAATCGCGATTGTTGCGCCTCAATATCTCTGGCAACCTGTCTGGATTGCGCCTTTAATTGACCAAGCTTGTCATTGGCCTCATCCTGCTCTTGCTTGAGCGCCGCCAACTTGCGATTGGCGGCACTGATGGCCTGTTCCGATTCGCGAAGTGCATCGGCCGCTTCCGATTTCGATTCTTCCGTATCGGCCAGTTCCTTCTGCAAGGTCTGGATTCGATCGCGCAATTGTCTCAGTTCTTCCTTATCAACCTTGGGGGTATCCTTGGGCGCGGCGTAAAGCGTATGCGACAGGATCAATGCGCAAGCAGGCATACACTTGCGTATCATGTTCAACCAAAGATTAATACCGGTCAGGAATGAGATTTTCAAACGTATCTTTACCAAAAGAAATCATACACGCCGAAGCAATATAGATTACCTTGGGAAAAGGAAAAAAAGCTGTGGAACTGCCAATGACGGCGATCGTACGTGCCGTATGTATCAATAGTAATGGATCGGTGCAAAGCAATGGGCGAGCGAAAAACTCATGGCTGGGGCAATATTTTTCCCTGATTTGCGACAACCCGCATCGCTTGTTCAATCTTTGCCTGGTCCCCGAGATAATAGCTCCGGACAGGTCTCAGTCTGTCGTCAAGCTCATACACAAGCGGAACGCCGGTAGGGATATTGAGTTCCATGACATCCTGCTCTGAAAGATTGTCCAGATACATCACAAGGGCCCGGAGCGAGTTGCCATGAGCAGTAATGAGCACGCGTTGCCTGGATTTGACCTGGGGCGCGATGGTTTCGTTCCAATAGGGCAGAAACCTTGCCACGGTATCCTCGAGGCATTCGGTCAATGGGATATCCTTACTTGCCAGATTACCATAGCGGGGATCGAATCCGGGATAACGGTCATCCTCCGGCGTTAGCGCGGGCGGGCGGGTGTTATAGCTGCGCCGCCAGATCAGAACCTGCTCTTCACCATACTTGAGCGCTGTCTCAAGCTTGTTCAAGCCTTGCAAGGCGCCATAGTGCCGTTCATTCAACCGCCATGTCAAATTAACGGGGATCCACATCAGATCCATTTCATCCTGTACGATCCACAAGGTACGAATAGCCCGCTTCAATACCGAAGTGTAGGCAACATCGAACGTAAACCCGTTTTCGCGCAACAGGCGTCCGGAATTTTTGGCTTCGTCCAGACCCTTGGGAGTTAAATCCACGTCTGTCCATCCAGTGAAACGGTTTTCCTTATTCCAGGTGCTTTCTCCATGCCGCAGGAGAACGAGTTTTATCATGTTTTTCTTTATAAAAAGGATGAGATTTTCTGTAAAGCAATTTGAAATACCATGGTATTTTAAAGTATTTTGGGCGTGGCCGCAGCACGGAAAAGTGGGGAAGAGATGGGCCGGGACGGCAGCGGAAGTTTCCTCAAAACTTTTATACGTGGTAACAGATTGTTTTAACGTCCTTAACGTTGCTCGCAAATCCCGCCATCGGATCAGTCCCGCTGCAGCATGGCTGACGAGGGGCTCACGAAGGTTATATTCCCGTCTTCGCCCGGAACGAGAGAATTCCGCAATGTTCCCGTCTCTGATAAAATCCCCGGTTAAGTATATCAAGGAGCTCAAGGAGCGTGGACGTGTCATTCCTGCAGAATAATATTACTCTGATCATAGCTGCCCTGGCGAGCGGCGGCATGCTGTTATGGCCATTGTTGCGCCGCTCCGGTAAGGAGGTGGATACAATGGTCGCGGTTCAACTCATCAATTACAAGGACGCGTTGGTGCTGGATGTCCGTGAAGCCAGTGAATACGAATCGGGCCATATACCCAATTCAAGGCATATCCCCGGGGACAAACTGGAGCAGCGTCTCCAGGAACTTGAGAAGTTCAAGGACAAGCCCATTATATTGATACATCGCAGCGGCGTGAGTTCTACCGGCAAAGCCGGCGCGCTCCTGCGCAGTAATGGATTTGCCCAGGTGCGCACGCTGGCCGGTGGCATCGATGTATGGCGACAGGCGAATTTACCGATAGTGAAAAATAAAAGAGGGGGTTGAATGACTAAGGTGGTCATGTATTCCACCGCTTTTTGTCCATATTGCGTAATGGCGGAGCGAATGTTGCGTGCCAGGGGAGTGAAGGAAATAGAAAAAATTCGGGTTGACCTGGAACCTGCGCGACGTGCCGAGATGATAAAAAAAACGGGGCGCCGTACCGTGCCCCAAATCTACATAGGCGAGACCCATGTAGGGGGTTATGACGATCTGGCGAAGCTTGATCGCAGTAATGGATTGGTAAAGCTCCTGGCACTTGACGGCGCCGCTTGAGAAGAAGCAGGATACTACGCTGGTTGCCAGCGTCAGTGTGGCGAATACAATGGTTGTCCCATGTTACTTTCCGGGTGCTCTCCGAACGCGGTCAAATTTATGCCGTTCATGCTTGTACGACCTGAATACCATGTACAGCCTGCATAGGATGCCAGCTGTTTCGGTTTCAGGATAGTTTTACCTCTGCGATGCAGATATTTACGCTGCATTTTTGATTACTCCTTTTCCGGATGACTCCTTATGGAACCCAATACAAATACAAATAACCAGCCGCAACAGCCGGTTTTCACCATTGAAAAACTCTATGTCAAAGACCTTTCCCTGGAGATACCCAACGCGCCTGGAATTTTTCTCGAGCGTGAGACACCGGAGGTGAACATACAGTTGCATACCAAGGGTGAGCGTATCGACGAAGGTATGTATGAAGTATTGCTGACAATAACTGTCACCGCGAAGGTCAAGGAGAAAACGATGTTTCTGGTGGAAGTAAAGCAGGCGGGGATTTTTCAGATTCGCCACGTACCGGAAGCAGACATGGACCCCGTGTTGGGCATTGCATGCCCCAATATACTTTTTCCGTATTTGCGTGAAGCCGTTTCCGACATTGTGACCCGCGCCGGATTTCATGCTGTCATTTTAAACCCGGTGAATTTCGAAGCGCTTTACTATCAGGGAAAGCAGCAAGCTGAGCAGAAGGCTGCAGCACCGGAAAAAGTGGAAGAAACACAAAAAGTGACGCATTAAACATGAAGGTTGTGTGTGTCGCATTACTGAAACGATTTCCGCATAGCCTGGGCCGGGCAGTACCGGGAATTGTGGCGTTGATGTTTTCGGCGCACGCCATTGCAGCGTTCGAGTTTTTTTCGATAAACGATAACGCAGCAATCATGTATGACGCGCCGTCTCTCAAGGCGGTCAAATTATACGTCGCGAGTCGCAACCTTCCGGTAGAGGCGGTGGTAAAAGTCGAGGGCTGGGTCAAGATCCGCGATAGCGAGGGCACTCTCGCCTGGGTGGAAGAAAAAGTCTTGAGCGAACAGCGCTATGTTATTGTTACCGTGCCGCTGGCAGAGGTTTATCACACTGCGAATGTAAATTCCGCGCTTGTATTCAAGGCGCAGCAAAACGTCATCATGGAATTGCTTGAGCCCGCGGAGAATGGCTGGGTCAGGGTACGCCACCCCGACGGTCAGCAGGGCTACGTCAGGACCAATCAGGTCTGGGGTACGTGAGAATAGCCGTCCTGGGCGCAGGCGCGTGGGGCACCGCCCTGGCCATCAGTCTAAGCGTCAATTCCAACTCTTCCCATCAGGTGACTTTATGGTCGCGAAATCCAAACCATATTGCCGAGCTTGCTTCCCAGCGTGTTAACCGGCGCTATTTTCCGGCTTTCCCTTTACCTGATTCACTACGGTTGACCTCAGACCTCGATGCGGCCATCGAGGCCGCGGAATTAGCGCTGATCGTTGTTCCGGTTTCCGGATTGCGCGAGACATTGCGTGGAATTGCTGCCTTCGGAAAAACCATACCTGTGGTGTGGGGATGCAAGGGATTCGAGGCGCAATCCGCGAGGTTGCCTCATCAGGTGGCAGTAGAGGAATACACCAACCTGGCGCCCTGGGGCGTGTTGTCAGGTCCCAGTTTTGCGCATGAAGTGGCGCAGGGGCTTCCTACAGCCCTGACTGTGGCATCTCATGACGAGGAATTTGCGCGAAACGTTGCTGCCCAATTGCACACCCATCGGCTGCGGGTTTATTCGTCCAAGGATGTCGTGGGCGTAGAAACGGGCGGTGCGGTCAAGAACGTCATATCGATTGCCGCAGGCATTTGTGATGGCATGGAGTTTGGTCACAATGCCAGGGCAGCCTTGATTACGCGAGGTCTGGCGGAAATAACCCGCCTGGGCCTGAAGCTGGGCGGTTGCATGGAAACCTTTATGGGGTTAACCGGAGTGGGAGACCTGATACTCACCTGCACCGGAGATCTGTCCCGCAATCGACGAGTGGGACTGGCGCTTGCAGCAGGCCATCCGTTACCAGACATACTGCGGGAGTTGGGGCACACTGCGGAAGGCGTTCATACGGCGCGGGAAGTGTTGCGGCTTAGTCAGGAACTGAAAGTGGAGATGCCGATTACGAAGGCTGTGTGTAGCATACTCGATGACGGCGTGCCGGCAAGAGTGGCGGTGGAAACGCTGCTTAACCGCGAACCGAAGACAGAAAATTATTGAGCGGAGAAGGACCTGTTCAGGTAAAAGTCTTATACGCCTTTTTCAAAGCTCATCTGCCGCCAGGCTTCGTAGACCACCACCGCTACGGTATTGGACAAATTGAGACTACGGCTATCAGGTACCATGGGTACGCGGATTCTGCGTTGTTCCGGGAAACTATCCAATATTTCCGCTGGCAGCCCGCGGCTTTCCGCACCGAAAAGAAATGCATCGTCGCTCGCATAGGCGGCCAGGTCATAGCGTTGTTTTCCTTTGGTAGAGACCGCAAAAAGGCGGCGCCCCTGCAGGTGCTCGACGCATTCGGTCCAGCTTGCGTGAACCATCACGCTGGCAAACTCATGGTAATCCAGACCCGCGCGAATTAACTGCTTATCCTCCAGGATAAAGCCCAGCGGCTTGATGAGATGCAGCTTTGAACCCGTATTGGCACACAAGCGGATGATATTGCCGGTATTGGGCGGGATTTCAGGCTGATAGAGGACTACGTCGAGCATGGCCAATCCAGATTCTCAAAGCGCTTTTACGAATCACCGGAAAGCGTTCTCGCCACTACCCATCCGCTTATGTGAGCAGCGCCGCATTTGCGGAGTATTTTTGCCAGTTCATTCAGGGTTGAACCGGTAGTCATCACGTCATCCAGCATGGCGATGCGCTTGCCTGAAAGATCAGTCTCGCAGGCAAACGCATCCCGGATATTTTTCCCGCGTTCCTTCCAGGGCAGTCCAGTCTGGGAGGGGGTATCCTTGACACGGCGGCAGATGGCGGGCAGTAACGGAATACCGAACCTTTTCGATACGCGACGGGCAATCTCGAGCGCCTGGTTGAAACCCCGTTCACGCAATCTCGCAGGATGGAGTGGCATCGGCACAATGAAATCCGGCAATGCACCGGCATCAATCCGCCTCACCAGCAAATCAGCCAGCACGGGCGCCATGGCAAGGTTTTTCTGGTATTTGAGGGAGTGAAGCAGCGCATCTACCGGAAAAGCATAATTCACGGCCGCCAGACCAAGGTCGAACGCGGGTGGATTTGCCAGGCAAGCGCCGCATACGCGGGATTCCGCTGTAGGTAACGCACAGACAGGGCAATAATGAGGTGGTAAATGAGGCAGGCTGTCCTCGCAAGGAGAGCAAAAGTTACCATCAGCGGCAGCGCCGCAGAGCAGACAGTTTTTGCTGAATAGCACCTGCTTAATATTTAATCGGCTGTTCAAAAATTTTCCGCAAAAAATTGACAACGAAGATGCAATCCGTGATGATAGGTGCAATCTCAAGGATGAGTGACTAGGCGCTTTTCTCGCGCTTTTCTTTTTCGTTCATTGTAGCGCAGGTACTCACTTACTCGCCCAGTCAATGGCTAAGTTAATCACAAAGTTAATCATTGAGTTATCGCCGAACAAAAACATATAGCATCATAAATACCGTATGAGCCAACTTACTTCCGACATAACTGCCGATCTGGAGATGGGCGCAGGCAGCGCAGCTGACAGACTCACTGATAAACTTGCTGAACCTGCGGGAACGGTTGCCGAACCGCCGCGCTGGGATGTTTCCCGCGTTGAGGCACTGCTGGATTTGCCGTTCAGCGACTTGATTCATCGCGCGCAATTGGTTCACCGCCAATATCACGATGCCAACGCCGTGCAGCTTTCCACATTGATTTCAGTGAAGACTGGCGGCTGCCCTGAAGACTGCGGCTACTGCCCTCAGGCGGCACGCTACCACACAAGTGTGGAAAATCAGGATATGTTGTCCCTCGATGAGGTCGTGACAACGGCTGCCGCCGCGAAAGCGCAGGGGGCGTCGCGTTTTTGCATGGGCGCCGCGTGGCGTGGGCCCAAGCAGCGCGACATCGAAAAAATGGTGGAAATGGTTAGTGCCGTAAAAGCCCTGGGGCTTGAAACCTGTGCCACCTTAGGCATGTTGAAGTCAGGTCAGGCAGAGCAACTCAGGCAAGCCGGGCTCGATTATTACAACCATAACCTGGACACAGCGCCGGAATTTTACGATGAAATCATCACCACCCGCAATTACGAGGATCGGCTGGATACCCTGGAGAAAGTTCGCAGCGCGGGAATTCACGTTTGCTGCGGCGGCATTGTGGGCATGGGCGAAACGCGGCATGCCCGCGCTGGTCTGATCGGCCAACTGGCAAATCTCGATCCTTATCCCGAATCGGTTCCCATCAATCATCTGGTGCAGGTGGAAGGCACCCCCCTTCATGGCACTGCGGCGCTAGATCCGCTGGAATTTGTACGCACTATTGCTGCCGCACGCATCACCATGCCTAAAGCAATGGTAAGGCTTTCGGCCGGCAGGCAGGAAATGTCGGATGCGGTGCAGGCACTGTGTTTTCTGGCCGGCGCCAATTCCATTTTCTACGGCGACAAATTGCTTACCACCGGCAACCCGGAAGCTGAAAGGGACAAGGCGTTGTTCCATAAATTGGGGCTCCGTTCGATATAACCCCACGCCCCATCGTGTTATCCATCCGTTTCGCCCGCCCTCAATCGGGGCCAACACCGGAATGCTCAACGATCTTACTGAATACCTGCGCAGCCGGGAAAGGAAAAAGCTGTATCGCCGTCGTCTGACACTGGAGAACGCCCAGAACATGCGGGTCTCGGTGGATGGACGGGAATATGTAGCGTTTTGCAGCAACGATTATCTCGGTCTCGCCAGCCATCCCCGTTTAATCGCAGCAGTCTGCGAAGGCGCCAGCCGATATGGAGTCGGAGCAGGGGCTTCCCATCTTATCAGTGGGCATTCGTTGGCGCACCACGCGCTGGAGGGAGCGCTGGCGAACTTTACGGGGCTTCCCCACGCGTTATTATTCTCGACGGGATATATGGCAAATGCAGGGGTGGTGACGGCCCTGGCGGACCGTGGCGATGCAATATTTGCCGATAAGCTCAACCATGCCTCACTCAACGATGCCGTACTTGTTTCCCGTGCGAAGTTTAGCCGGTATCCGCACCTCGACATGAATGCGCTGGAACGGCAACTTTCCGTGTCACATGCCAAAAGAAAGCTTGTGATAACCGACGCCGTGTTCAGCATGGATGGGGATATTGCGCCAGTTCCCGACCTGTTGGCATTGTGCGAAAAATACGATGCGTGGCTGATGCTTGACGACGCACACGGCTTTGGCGTGCTTGGTCCGCAAGGGAAGGGTATCCTGGCCCATTTCAATATCAGTTCGCCACGCATCATCTACATGGCAACACTTGGCAAGGCGGCGGGCGTATTCGGTGCTTTCGTTGCTGCACAAGCAGAGGTTATCGAAACTCTGATTCAGCAGGCACGAAGCTACATCTATACCACAGCAACGCCGCCGTTATTGTCTCACGCCTTGCTGAAAAGCCTGGTGTTGATCGAAAACGAGGAATGGCGGCGAGAAAAGCTGGCACAGCTTATCGCAGCGCTGAAACAGGAATTGCATCCTTTGCGCTGGAAGCTGCTGCCATCCGCGACTCCCATCCAGCCTTTGATCATTGGCGAGAATGAAAAAGCGTTGCGGATCAGTGAGGCGTTGCGGGAGAGAGGAATCCTGGTTCCGGCAATCCGCCCGCCTACGGTTCCGCAAGGCGCATCCCGGCTGCGGATTTCACTGTCCGCGGCGCATAAGGTGGAAGACATCGCACACCTCGCAACCGCTCTGAAAGAGCTGGACAGCCCGGCTTGATGAGCTTGTGCATATAAACGATGAGCCTTCATGTTGAATCCATTGGCGCCGGCCCCGATCTTGTTCTGCTGCATGGCTGGGCCATGCACAGCGGCATCTGGCGAGACGTACGCGATGACCTGGCACAGCATTTCCGTCTGCATCTCGTGGATTTGCCTGGGCACGGTTTCAGCTCGGGATTTAGTCCGAAGCTCGTTCCGGCTTGCATACCGGGTTCGCCAGGCGGTGCGCTGAAGCACATTGTTGAAATGGTTGCAGTTTTTCTACCCGCGAACTGTATTGTTTGCGGATGGTCGCTGGGCGGGCAGATCGCAATCGAACTTGCACTGCGCGAACCTGTGCGTGTCAAAGAAATCGCACTGATTTCCACGACACCCTGCTTTGTCAAATGCAAAGATCCACATAAAAGCTCGCAGCACGACTGGGATTGGGGAATGGACGCCGCGACGCTACAGTTATTCGCGCAGAATCTGAAGCGGGATTACAGAACGACCATGAAAAGGTTTCTTACCTTGCAGGTGAGCGGTGCTAGCGATATACGCGTGTTAGCGCAGCTCCGCAAGAACTTATTGGAACGAGGGGACCCGGATGAGGCCGCGTTGGAGGCGGGATTACAGGTGCTGTTATCGAGCGACCTGCGGGAGAAAATAAAGAATATTAATCAGCCGGTTTTAATTTTTCATGGCGAGAACGATGCTATCACCCATCCTGACGCAGCAAGATGGATGCATCAGCAATTGCGAAATTCGGAACTCATCATGCTGCCGGACTGCGGCCACGTTCCTTTTTTATCTTATCCTGATCAATTTACAAACAGCCTGGTTCGGCTGTCACGGTCGGGTAATTAGGTCGGGCAATTAAGTGAACTACGATCATACTATCGACAAGCGCCTGGTGCGCAACGCTTTCGGGCGGGCAGCCGTGACTTACGACCACGCGGCAATCCTGCAACGCGAAGTGTGCGATCGAATGCTGTCGCGCCTCGATTACATCAAATACGTCCCTGATGTCATTCTCGATGCCGGGAGTGGCACGGGTTACGGTACGCGCAAGCTGCTCACGCGCTACCCGACTGCCCGGATGCTGGCAATCGATAGCGCCCCGGCAATGCACATCCAGGCGCGCCCTGCGGTCTCGGGATGGCGGAAATTTTTGGCGATTTGGGGGAATCAAGCAGGCAATCAGACCAGCTACATAGGTGGGGACATAGAGCAGATGCCCCTTATAGATTCCTGCGCGGGTCTTGTATGGTCCAATCTGACGCTGCAATGGTGCAATGACCTCAAGCACACATTTGCCGAGGTGCATCGTGTCCTGAAAACGGGCGGTTTGTTCATGTTCAGCACTTTTGGGCCCGATACCCTGAAAGAATTGCGCCAGGCATTCCGTCACATGGATGATTACAGCCACGTCAATCGTTTCACCGATATGCATGACATCGGCGACATGCTGGTGCATAACGGCTTCGCTACACCTGTCATGGATATGGAATATATCACGCTGACCTATGACGATGTGATGGGTGTAATGCGGGACCTCAAAGCCATCGGCGCTCATAATGTTACGCAGGGCAGGCGGCGAGGGTTGACAGGCAAGGCCACATGGCAGAAAGCGATAAGCCATTACGAAACCCTGCGGTTGGAAGGAAAACTGCCCGCAACTTTTGAAGTGGTTTACGGCCATGCCTGGAAGGTACAGTCACGCAAAGACATACTCACACCCGAGACAAGACAACAGCTCGGCCTGCTATGAGAGATTCGGCACGCATCTTATGACGAAAGGTTATTTCGTCACCGGTACCGGCACGGGTGTGGGCAAGACCGTGGCCAGTTGCGCCTTGCTCCATGCCTTTAGTGCGCGCGGCAAGACTACCGTGGGGATGAAGCCGGTTGCAGCCGGCCGCGAGAATGGGAAATGGAAGGATGTTGAATTGCTCGCAGCGGCAAGCACAGTCGCCGCCCCGCGAGAACAGGTGAATCCTTATGCGCTAAACCCGCCGATTGCGCCGCATATCGCGGCAAGCCTGGCGGGCATCAACATCGATATCAACGTCGTCCGCCAGGCATATCTGGAATTGCAAAAAATTGCCGATGTCGTGATTGTTGAGGGCGCCGGCGGTTTTCTCGTACCGTTGAATGACCGTCAGGACAGCGCTGACATGGCACAGGCTTTGGGGTTGCCGGTTATAGTGGTGGTAGGGATGCAGCTTGGTTGTCTTAGCGATGCGCTGCTCACCGCCCAGGCTGTGCGGGCAACTGGCCTGCCGCTCGCGGGATGGGTCGCGAATCGCATAGACCCTCAAATGGCCTCGTTCGAAGAGAATGTGCTTGCACTAGAGCAGCGGCTGAAATGCCCGTTGCTGGGGGTGCTGCCATTCGAGAAAAATCCCGATCCCAAGAAATTGTCGGCGTTGCTGGACATTGCGAAAAATGGAACCGGATGACTATTGTATCAACTCATGGCCTCATTAATCCCCGGACCGGGTCGGAGAATCTCTATCATAACCGCATTGACGGCCGAAATGATCACATCGGCTACGCGAGAAATGCGAGAAAATATTTCGAGAACAGGTTTTCTTGCCTGCCGTTCGTGCCCACGTTGAAGCTGCGTTAGAGTTCGTCCGGGAACTTGACCGGCTTCCAGATCGGAATGGATACGAGAATCCTACAAGACAGCCTGACGGACAGAATTACCACGATCCGGATTGGTCCGAACAAAGACAAATAAAATTCTCCCTTTGTTGCTTATACGATCAGACTCAGCGCATCCTGTACTCATGACAGGCCGAAGACGCCGTGAAACACCTCTGCGGCCACCACCTGCTCATCCTCATTGAATCTGAGGTTCTCGGAAACCCTCTTAGTCCTTCCATCGATGTCCGACGTGTAGATGATGGCCAACTCGCGGCGCTCGGGGTCCCATAGCACGTAATCCACCGTGAACCGAAGGGAAGTGCTACCCGCAAGTGCGGTGGTCCAGTACTCGCGGAGCATCTGCTTACCGCGGATAATCGGTGAGCCTACTACCGCGAGGGCCGTAGGACTGGTGAAGACAATGTCCTCATGGAAGTGCTCAAGGACTGAGCTCATGTCACGACGATTCCATGCCTCAGCCCAACGGGCCGCGAATGCCTCAAGGTTTTCCCGCGTTATATTCATATTGTTGCTCAACTCCGTTCGGGGGCGCGAAGCGCCACCAAAGAACGACCCCGCTCAGTCGCGCCTGCGTCAGAGGGGAAACGGCTCAGATATGGCCCCCTAAAATCCGCTCTTTGCTTACATGAGAAAGATAGCTTTCTCCTGTCGACTTCCAACAATCCGTCATATCTGTGTCAAGCGCGTTCATCATGCGCGGAACTTCGGGCGGTATTGCATTTTCTCGGTCTGAAAGGGTATCGACCGACGAGGAAACACAAAGCGTCAGCAAGTCCAGAACTTCTTCTTGCGGCTGCTTCAATAGCCAGCTAAACAAATCCATGTCGCTGTTGGCAATGGTTTCAATCCGGTTTGTCCAAAGCGGGAACCATTCGATTCAGCATGGTCGTATATTCAAACCATTACACCTTGGTGCGCAGGGGGAGTGTTGAGCAAATTTTCTTCTGATTGAAATATGAGCATACCTGCGAATATGCCAAGAATTGTTATGACGATACTCGCAAAAAATGCGGTCCAGAACCCCGAAATCCTGAATCCCGGAACGAGCGTCGATACCAGAAGCAGCATCAGGGCATTAATAACCAGTAAAAAGAACCCAAAACTGATCAGTGTCAGCGGAATCGTCAGTATGATGATGACCGGCCTGATTACAGCATTAGCAAAACCCAGCAGGAGCGCCGATATCAGCAGGGATTTCTTATTGGTAAACGAAATACCGTGAAAAATGAAGCTCGCCACCCAAAGCGAGAGCGCGGTTATTCCCCAATGGGCCAAAAAAGCCATTATGCTGTCCAGCATTGCCCAGTCCTGGATTTATTCAATCCACCGAATGTCGAACGCGTTATTATTGAATAATCGGCGCGCATAGATCTGATATTCACGCCGCGAGATTCCCATTTATCATTATTCTTGTGCCTGGTTCTTGGCTATTTGAGGATACCGAAGGTTACCTGAAAGATTGCCGGTAGATATGACACGACCGACGCCGGCCTTCTTATCGGCAAATTTTACAATATATATTCTCGTCTGCCCGCAAAAACCGCTACATGACCGAAAAACAGTGCTTTAAATACTGGCACGAATTCTGCTTATCTTCAAGAGCATCCTCTACAGCTGGTCTCTGGCTCAGTGTTGATTATGATAGATGCCGTTGTAACAGGAATTGTCGCTCCGCCTGAACAGGACTATGATGCGTTCGGGTAATTGTTTTACCTTATCCGCCAGGGGAAACGGGAATCGATATGATTTTTCTGCCTGGAGCGGATAAGGCTTACTACAGAGAATGCAGATATCATAGATGCTTGGTCTATGGTCTTGAGCGAAGAGAACGGGATCTCAAACAGGATGGACAGTAAAGGGTTAACTCTTTTATTGGCAGTTTTAATCAGCTTTTCAACCGGAATTCAATGACCACTTCTTCGGATATTTTTAATGCCAGCATTTTAATCGTCGACGACAGGAAGGGTAATGTCGAACTGATCCGCGGCATGTTGTCCAGCGCTGGCTACGCTTCGGTCACCTCTACGGTGAATCCGCTTGAGGTTTGCGACCTTCATCGCGCCAACCGATACGATCTCATCCTGCTCGATTTGATGATGCCAAAAATGGATGGATTCGAGGTAATGGAAGGTATCAAGTTGATCGAATCGGAAATCGAACGGAAAACCGGGCAACCGCAAATTGAATCCAGCGGCTGTCTTCCGGTTCTGGTGATTACTGCCCAGCCAGAGCATAAAGAGCGTGCGTTGCAGGCCGGAGCTAAAGGCTTCATAACCAAGCCCTTTGATCGGCTCGAGGTATTAACGCATATCAGCGACGTTTTGGAGATCCGGTTGCTGCAGAAAGAGTTGCAGCAATTTGTTGCAGGTCTTGAAACCAAGCTCAGCGAACGGATTGCTCCTTTGCGCGAAACGGAAGAGCTGTTCGATCAGCTTGCCGGTAATCTTCCTCAGGTCTTCTGGGTTTGGGATATCCATGAGGACACGTTTCGCTATATTAATGCCGCATGGGAAAAGATGACTGGCCTGCGTGTCGCGCGTGGCGACAAACTGGAAAAATTGTTTGAGGCAGTTCACCCTGAAGATGTGCAGCGTGTTATTCGTGAAACAGGTGAGTTATCGCACGCAGGCGTGGACCATGATTACCGATTGCTGCTTTCGGATAATACGGTACGCTGGGTGCGTACGCGTACCTTTCCGATAAAGGATTCGAGGGGGGTGCATCGCGTTGTAGGGATTATGGATGACATCACGCATAGCAAAGAAGCTGATCAACGGCTACTGCAACTTGCGCATTATGATGCGCTTACCAACCTTCCCAACCGTAATCTGTTTGACGAGTCGCTCCGGAAGCTTATCAAGCAAGCAGAAATGAATAACCGGATCATTTCGGTATTATTTCTTGATATCGATAACTTCAAGAATATAAATGACACTCTGGGACATGCGATCGGGGATGAGCTGCTCCGTCAGTTCAGCCTTCGTTTACTGGAATGTTTACGTGTCACCGACATGGTCGCCCGGGTGGGCGGCGACGAGTTCGGGTGCATTCTGGTAACCCCTGACAGTTCAGGGAACGCGGGAGTCGTTGCAAGTAAAATCAGAGAAGCATTACGCCGGCCTTTCAGTTTGCAGGGTCATGAAATCATCGTAACCGCGAGTATTGGAATCAGTGTTTATCCGACAGATTCCCTTGACGCGGATACGCTTGCCAAAAATAGCGACACAGCCATGTATCGGTCAAAAGAAGCGGGCAGGGATACCTACCGCTTTTTTACGGCCGAAATGAACGCGCGAGCGATCGAAAAGCTTAATCAGGAAAATGCCTTGCGGCATGCACTCGATCGAAATGAGTTTGTTTTACATTATCAGCCGAAGGTGGATCTCTCGACCGGCAGGATTACCGGCGTCGAGGCACTGATAAGATGGGAGCGGCCAGGACACGGATCCATCGCTCCCCTGGAATTCATATCGGTCCTCGAACAAACCGGATTGATCAATCGGGTGGGGGCCTGGGTTATCGAGAGTGCGTGTAAACAGATCGCCGAATGGCGGCTTTTGGGGGTTGGAGAAATTCCCGTGTCCGTCAACGTATCCGGCAGGCAGTTTTCACAAGGTACACTAAGCGAGGACGTTATTCGCGCCACCCGGCAGAACGATGTGCATCCGGAATTGCTCGAATTTGAATTGCAGACCGAAAGGGCGCTTAGAGAGAACAGCATCGATTCTGATTTGCTGGAACTGGAGCTGACTGAAAGTTCTTTGATGACGCATGCAAAAAAAACGACAGGTGTTCTACAGAGGCTTAAGGTGCTGGGGATTCAAATTTCAATTGATGATTTTGGGACGGGCTACTCAAGCCTTGCCTACGTAAAGCGGTTTCCAATCGATGTGTTGAAAATCGACCGTTCTTTCATCGCGGAAATCACGACGAATCCCGCAGACGCTGCAATTACGACAGCGATCATCGAAATGGCGCATAGTCTTGATGTCAGGGTGGTTGCCGAAGGCGTGGAAACAGTGGAACAACTCGATTTCCTACGCGAACGAGGATGTGACGAAATTCAGGGTTACTACTTTGCGCGCCCGCTTCCCGCGAATGAAATTTCCGAATTACTTTTGCATGGAAACAGGTTCCTCAAGCCAGCGCAATCTCTCATCCTGTAATGGATGCCAGACTATTTGACTGATAAGATGACCTGGTATAAGCCAGGTTGCCCGGCTGCCTGGTTAATATCTTGTCATATGATCGAGTAAGGTAGAGCAGGCGGGACACGCAGTATTCAAAAAAGCATGGGTTCAGGAAGAGAGCAATGCGCTGTTGAGCCAGAATCGGATAGAATATGCCTTCATCCGCTCCAGAGCGCCTCTCAAAAATTCTCTTTTTCACCAAGCATGCGCTTTGCCTGTTTAGGTAGCGGTTCACAGGGTAACGGTCTTGTCGTCGAGGTGGCGGATACCCGATTACTACTGGATTGTGGATTTACGCTCAAGGAAACCATTACTCGTCTCTCCCGGCTCGGCCTCGAGCCCGGCATGATCGACGCAATCGTGGTGACTCACGAGCATAGCGATCATATCTGCGGGGTAGCGCGGTTCGCGCGCAAATTCGGTACTCCGGTATGGTTGACCCACGGCACGTTGCGCAGCGTGGAGAAGAAGTTTGACCTGTTACCCGTGCTTAACATTATAAGTGGCTACCAGCGATTCTCCATTGGAGATATCGAGATCGAGCCTTATCCGGTTCCACATGATGCCCAGGAACCGGCACAATTTGTATTCGGTGATGGCGCGTTGCGGCTGGGCGTATTGACCGATACCGGTTGTTCGACACCCCACATCGAATCGATCCTGAGTCACTGCCACGCACTTGTGCTGGAATGCAATCATGATGCGCAGATGCTCGCGAACAGCAATTATCCCCACAGCCTCAAACAACGTGTTGGAGGGCGTTTTGGTCACCTTGAGAACTCTGCCTCAGCGAATCTTCTCGCAAGTCTCGATTGCAGCCGTCTTCAGCACGTAATTGCCGCTCATCTGAGCCAGAAAAACAATACTCCGCTGCTTGCTCAGACTATGTTGAGCCGTGCGTTAAACTGTGAAATAGACTGGATCGGTGTTGCCGACCAGAGTGATGGTTTCGGCTGGCGTCAGTTGATCTGATTCACACTGCACAAAAAAGCCGCCCTGAGGGGCGGCTTTTATTTTGGCATTCCCCGGATTATTTTCAGCCCTTTCCCGGCTGAAATCCATGGCTGTTACTGAAATTCGGTTTGAGAACGTCCGTCTTGTTATTCTTTGGCCTCAGTGGGGTCGGTCTCACCTGATGGGGCAGCAGGCTTATCCGAGGCACCGGATGGCGAAGTAATTTTTGCGAAGTTCCCTTTTTCCTGCTCGGGAAGCGCCTGGTTCGGCTTACCACAGGCAGTCATCGTTATGGCAGCCAGGATAGCAGCGAGGAGCGTGCGTTTCATTATCTATTACCTCTAAGTTATTTGTAACAAAGTTTTAATTATATAATGAAACGCCAACGTCGTTCAACTGCAAGCTTGAGAATGAGGTTGATGCCGAAGTCATTGCATTCCATTCTTTAAAGCAATAAAAAAGCCATCCCTGAGGATGGCTTTTTTTGCCACGTACTATTTTTTTATTAATGACCTGCTGGGATGGCGCTTTGTCCCGGCGGAAGGGGATTGCCATTGCCATCAAGCGCGTGTCCAGGAAGAACAGCTTGCCCGGAATACTCATCTTCCTCTGCAGCCGGGGCGGCGGAAACCTTGTCGTCCGGAGCCTTAGTGGCCGGTGCTTCTGCACCAGCGGGACCACGTTCCTGATCCAGGGTTGTACCTTCTTCGGTTCTGGTTCCGTAAGTCGTCGAATTCTCGGGCAGTGCTTGTTTTGGTCTGTCGCATGCCGTGAGGGCAAGTGCCATCAAAGCGGCGGCAAGGAGTGAAAGTTTCATTATAGGGGCGTCCTTAAATAAAATGGAAATAGGTTGTGACGGGTCATATTATATAGCAAAAATAACCCAGACCAATTGAAATTTGCGAAACTTGTCGTTGAGTTCGATAATCTGCCGGGTTTAATCGGCCAATAAAAAAGAGCAAAAAAACCCGGCTATCGCTGTCAATTACGTACCGGGTGCTTCTTTCTTGGCTTCAGTACCGCCCGCATCTTGAGTACCCCCCGCCTCATCGCCGGGTTTATCAAGATCGTCAAAATTTGGTGCCGATTCACGTTCAACCGAGGCAGAGGGAGGCGGCTTGTCCATAGGATGTTTTTTGTATTCACAAGCGGTCAGCGTCAATGCCGCCACGGCAACAGCAAGGAGAGAGTATTTCATTTTTAACCATCCTATCGTTTCAGAGAAGTTCCATAGTGTAACAAAAGCGTTTGTGTCATTCAAATCGAGGATGCGTGGAACGCTTCCTCAGGAAAGATCCGAAAAAAAAAGCCGCCCCGAAGGACGGCGTTTTTTAAAGCGTGCTTGTTGACATTAGTACTTGGGTTCTTCTTTCGGCGGTTCATTTTTCTTTGCCTCCGTCCCAGCAGCTTCAGATTCTTTCTGCGCCGCTTCAATATCTGCATCACTAAGCTGTCCTTCACGTTTTTCCCAGAGGCTGGGAGGGTATTGCCCCGGTTTCCCTTCACCCGGTTTTTTCTCTCTCATTTGGTCACACGCGGTTAATGATAGTGTTATCAGGGCGGCAGCGAGGAGCGAGTACTTCATTGTTTTAATCTCCTTTATAGATTTATAACGAACAACAAGTAATTATCAAACGTTTCGGCCATTCAAATTTTGAGAGACCACTTATTCTATATAGCCACTATCTTAATAGCAGAATTAATAAATGTTGTCTAGTCGTTGTATCCTGCAGGCAAAATTAATAACAGTAATTCTTCTGAAACCCGCCGCTGTCAACTCATTCAGAACCGCGGCTGAACATTTCTTTGCTACGGATCGTGTCTCCGGTGATAGGCCTCTCACGAAAATTTAAAGCCGCGGCAAAAACCATCCTGACGCCTCATCCTGTAACTGAGAAAGATCAAACTGACGAAATCCGCTGTCAGTCGCCGATATACTCATATTTCGACATAGCCATAGAGATACCACTGATAAAGCAATGTAAGAGACTCGTCATCGAGATCTTCTGCAACTGGCAATGCAAGGGAATCGGCTAACTTTCCCAACAATCGGCGTGCCTGGATCCCAACTGTATATGCGTCGCCGTTCAGAAAAATATTTTTTCCGCTGAATAGCATCCGGCTTTTCAGATCCAGCTGCAGTTTTCCGTCTCTAATTCGATGTGCGAACGCTTGTTGCGTCATGGGTTGTGATGGTGGTGTGAAAAAAACATGAGATTTAGGCTCAGTGAGATAGATTCCCAGAAAACGTTCTATATCCACAAGGTTCCATTTGATTTTATCGAGCGCGGCGCCGGCCTGGCGCAACATGTCACGACTAATGCGACCAGGGTGGGATTGAAAGCTGATATCAGGGTCGTGATAGATGCCTTCGATCATGCTATTGTCTTGCAAATAAATGAGAAACTGAGTAGCGAGTTCCTGATATGCGGGAGCCCGAAAGCCGATGGAATAGGTCATGCAGCGATCTGCCGCCACACCGTTGTGTGCGTAGCCCGGCGGTAGATACAGCATATCGCCCGGTTCCAGCATCCATTCCTGCTCCGGCCTGAAATCACACAAGATCTTTAACGGCCCATCCTTGACCAGGGTCTTATCCTGCTGGGCCGATATTTGCCAATACCTGCGCCCCATACCCTGCAGTAAAAACACATCGTATGAATCAAAATGTGGCCCCACCCCTCCTTCTTCGGGTGCATAGCTCACCATCAGATCATCGAGCCGGGCATGCGGGATAAAATTGAATTTCAGCAGCAATTCACGGGCTTCGGGCAGAAAGTGATTGACATCCTGTACCAGCAGTGTCCAGTTTTTCTTTGGCAGACGCGAAAAAATGCGAGATGTGAAAGGACCATGTCTGACCTCCCATTTTCCATTCTTTTGCATAACCAGCCGCGATTGCGCATCGTCGCGGCAGGCGAGACTGATAAGGTCCGCGGGAGTCAGAAGCCCCTGAAACCCCGGTAGGGCCCCACGTACGAGCAAGGGCTTTTTCTGCCAGTAATCTCGGAGAAAATTCCTGGGGGAAATATTCCCCAGCAGCTTGGTTTTCATTACCAGATTCCAGGCGCTGCAAGCGCTTCCGTTAAAACCGGCCTTGCGTGCCGATCAATATGTCGACGGGTAAAGCTCAAGCGCAAGCTCAGGCGGAAGCTCAAGCTCAAGATCAGGCTCAAGATCAGGCTCAAGATCAGGGCGTCAGCTTATCTGCCCCGCATGAACATCTTGTCAAGATCCGCAAGGCTGATTTCGAACCATGTTGGTCTGCCGTGATTGCACTGACCAGCGCGTTCAGTTATCTCCATTTCGCGTAGGAGCGCATTCATTTCCGGAACCGTGAGCGTGCGGTTGGCGCGAACAGCACCATGGCAGGCCATGGTCGAAAGAAGCTCGTTGCGTCTGCTGGTCAATACCCGGCTGGCGCCATACTCACGGATCTCGCTCAATACATCGCGCGCCAGTTTTACCACATCCGCATCTTTGAGCGTAGCTGGCACTGAGCGCACACCCAACATCGTTGGAGAGAGCGCGGAGATCTCGAACCCGAGTTCGTTTAGCAAGCCGTCGTTTTCTTCCGCTGTAGCAATATCCAGGCTGTCCGCCTGAAAAATAGCCGGGATCAGCAAGGGCTGCATGGAGAGCGTATGGTTATCCAGCGCGGATTTGAGCTTTTCATACAGTATCCGCTCATGCGCCGCGTGCATATCCACGATAAGCAGGCCCCGTTCATTCTGCGCCAGAATATATACGCCGAGGAGCTGCCCCAAGGCGAAACCCAATGGCGGAATATCCTGTTTTTCGGTCCCTGTTGCTGTTATTGATATATCCGATGATTTTGGGGTGGGGCTATCCGGACAAAAGAGTGTCGAATAAAACGCCTGGGATTGGGCCACCCCTGCAGGGGAAGGGGAAGGGGAAGGGGACGGAGGCGGAACAAGCGGCATGAAGGTTTGTCGCGAGTAGACAGAAAGCGCATCTGTGTTCTTTGACGACGCACCAGCCATGGTGGAGGAGTTGCTGGTTTCCTGCCGGCTCTCAGTCCCCATTGAAGCCGCTGACGCAGTTTGAGGCGATGCCAGCGCCTTGTGGACCGCATGAAAAATGAACTGATGCAGTGCACGCGAATCACGGAATCTCACCTCGGTTTTAGTGGGATGCACATTGACATCCACGCCCTCGGCATTCATTTCGAGAAACAGCACAAAAGCGGGATGGCGACCCAGATGAAGTATGTCGCGATAGGCCTCGCGTAGTGCATGGGAAACCAGTTTGTCGCGCACGAAGCGGCCGTTGACAAAGAAATACTGTGCATCGCGAGAAGATCGCGAGTATGCGGGCAACGCCGCTGAGCCCCATAGCCGTAAATCCACCGCCTGCTCATCAACGAATACCGAGGTCTGTGCGAACTCATCGCCCAATAAGGCCGCGATGCGCTGCCTTGCGTTTGCCGCACGTAAATGACTGCGCACGGTGCCGTTGTGCTGCAGCGTGAAAGCGATATCGGCGCGTGACAACGCAATGCGCTTGAATGTTTCTTCGCAATGGGAAAATTCAGTAGCTTCGGTTTTCAGAAATTTACGCCGCGCGGGCGTGTTGAAGTAGAGATTATGCATTTCCACCGTGGTGCCATTGGCAAGTGCCGCGGGTTCCGGCCCTGATAGACGGCTCCCTTCCACTTCTATCCGCCAGGCATGCTTCCCCTCCGGAGTGCGGCTTGCCAGCGTCAGCCGCGAAACTGCCCCAATACTGGCCAGCGCCTCACCACGGAATCCCAGGCTTGCCACTTTTTGCAAATCTTCCAGCGCGCTGATTTTGCTCGTGGCATGGCGGGCAAATGCAAGGGGCAGGTCATCTTTGGAAATTCCCGCTCCATTATCCGCTACACGTATTTGCTTGATTCCGCCCTGCAAAATTTGTACCGCTATTTCGGTCGATCCCGCATCAACACTATTCTCCAGCATTTCCTTGAGGGCCGAGGCGGGACGCTCCACTACCTCGCCAGCGGCAATCTGGCTGATGAGCAGATCGGGTAATAGTTTGATCGCGTTCATGAGCGTTTTCGATAAAACATATCGCCATTATACCCCCGGGCTCCCGGATCAAGGACGGCTCCCTGGCCGCGGTTATCCAGATCGAAACGCCGCTTGATGGTAATTGGGCCGACTTGCCATATCACCCGCCAGCCTGGTTCTCATGAACGTTCTTTCATCGCGGCGGTAACCGCCGCATGGTCAAGATGAGGAGCAAACATTTCGATAAAATCATATACATACCCGCGCAGATAACCATTACGGCTTATACCGATTCTGGTCGTGCTCGGCTCGAACAGGTGGCTTGCGTCGATAGACCGCAGGTGTCTGTCGCGTTTGGGCTCAAATGCCATCTGCGCCAGGATGCCGACCCCTAATCCCAGTTCTACATAGGTCTTGATTACATCCGCGTCTATGGCGGTAAGCACCACGTTGGGCGTCAGCCCTTTCGCTTCGAACGCCTGGTTGATCTTCGAGCGGCCGGTAAAAGCAAAGTCGTAAGTAATGATCGGATATTCGGCGAGCGCCTCCAGTGTCAGTTTCTGGAGTTTAAGCAGCGGATGCCTCGGCGGGACAACGATGCAACGGTTCCATTGATAGCACGGGAGCATTACAAGTTCAGCAAACAGTTCGATAGCCTCGGTTGCGATAGCGATGTCCGCTACTCCCGAAGTGACCAACTCCGATATCTGGGTCGGATTGCCCTGATGCAAAACTAATTTCACATTGGGGTAGCGTGCGGTAAAATGCTTGATTGCGGCGGGTAGTGCGTATCGCGCCTGAGTATGGGTCGTAGCAATAGTGAGAGAACCGCTGGCTTCGTTGGCGAATTCCTGGCCAACCTGTTTCAGGTTTTTTGCATCTCTCAGCATTCTTTCGGCAATTTCAAGAATAGCCCGTCCCGGGGGCGTGGTTTCGACCACTCGTTTGCCGTTGCGCACAAAAATGTCCACCCCCAGTTCGTTTTCCAGAAGGCGAATCTGTTTGCTGATTCCCGGCTGGGACGTATGCAGGATTTCTGCCGCTTTGGATAAATTCAGCCCCTGATTGGCGACTTCACATAGATAACGCAATTGTTGCAATTTCATGGTATCGGTTTTCTAAAGAATATTAAGTTATGTTAATCTAACATAATATTCTTTCACGATATATATGTTCGTTGCTATTATGGCGTTTTCGAGGCACCATGCAGGGTTTGACTGTGAGGGTGTCATGGGCGGGAGCAGGAGTCGCGGAGCCTGATGGGCCGGACGTTAAAAGAAAGCGGTAATTTTTTGGTTTTCCGGGCATTACGGATACTACCTCGCCAGAAGTCAGACCGAGTGCCAATACCAGTGCCAGTGGGAACGCCGAGTCGCCGGGGAGCGGATGATCCATTCCTGGATCTTTAGGGCATCAAGCTGATACGGTCATAAATGTGGAGGATGCAGATGAGTTATTTGGATAATCTCGCGAATGACGAGGAAATAAATTTGTACGCGCAGTCGGTACAGGAGTATCGAGACCTGAACATGGACGTTTCGCGCTTTACCGCAGGCCGGCTGCAAATGGGTATCTACGGCCAGCGGCAGGAGGGTGTCAACATGGTGCGCATCAAACTCCCGGGCGGGCGCGTAACGGCACTGAAATTGAGGACGATCGCCAGCGCCCTGGAGACATATTCCCGTCATGACGTCGTCCATATCACCACGCGCCAGGATATTCAGATGCATTACGTGCCACTCGAGAAGACGCCGGACGTGCTCCGTCACCTGGCCGCGGGTGGATTGACGACCCGTGAGGCATGTGGCAACACCATACGCAATATCACGACCTGTCCTCTATCCGGCGTATGCCCCCGCGAGCATGTCGATGTGACGAAGCATCTGGAGGGTACGGTCCAGCATCTTCTGCGAAATCCGCTGACTCAGCAAATGCCGCGTAAATTCAAGATCAGTCTATCGGCGTGTGAGTCCGACTGCGCGCAGGGCATGATGCACGATCTGGGCGTTGTCGCAGTGCGAAACGGCGACCGGTTTGGCTTCAAGGTCGTGGCTGGTGGCGGTCTCGGGCACAAGCCGCATGAAGCGATCGTCATTGAAGAATTTATCGAAGAAAAAGATCTGCTGTCCGTGATGGAAGCGGTCATTCAGTTACATAACCGCTACTCGGACCGGCCCAAACGCGCAAAATCGCGGATCAAATTCCTGGTGGACAAATTTGGCCCCGAAGGATTTGTCGAGAAATATCGTGAAGAACTGGTGCGGACGACATCGGCCCTGGCGACCCTGGACTATCCAAAAGGCGAATGGAGCGCCGGCGCCGACAGCGAGGTTCCCGGCCTTGGGGCGCCGCGTCATATTTTCGCGCAGAAACAGCCCGGCTATTACGTATTCCCGATCAGCGTGCCCATGGGTAACCTGAATGTAGCGCAATTGAATGGTCTGGCCGATATTTGCGAAACCTTCGACTTGCCTGATATTCGCACCACTCAGGATCAGAACATGTTTTTTACGAACGTGCCGGAAGCCGGAATTGAACCTCTGCGCGCCGCGCTGGCGGAACTGGGTCTGGGAGTACCTGAGGCAGGCGATGATGTGGTGGCTTGTCCCGGCACCTCGACCTGCCGTTTGGGGATAACTTCGAGCACGATCGTCGGACCCAAGCTGAGCGGCGGCAAGCATGACCTGAAAATTCGTGTTTCCGGATGCCATAACGGTTGCGCCCAGCCCGAGGCTGGAGATATTGGCATATACGGCGAAGGCAAGCGCATGCACGGCAAACTCGTGCCGCACTACCAGTTGCATTTCGGCGGGAATGCGATGGCTCGCGGGGCGCTGGCGTTCAAAGGCCCGTCGATACCCACGGCCCGGATCGAGGAGGCGGTGGAACGAGTGCAGTCTGCTTTTGCGACTGAACGCGAGTCGGGCGAAACATTCTTTTCCTGGGCGCATCGGATGGATAAAGCCTATTTCACCGAGTTGCTTGCGGACCTGGTTGAGGTCAAACCGGAAGAATTGGCGTCGGTCTTGCGTGATCATGGCAATGATAACGATTTCAAGGTACTGCAACTGGGCGGAGGCGAATGCGCAGGGGTGAGCCAGATAAAGATCGGTACCATTTTCTTTGAAGCGGCCCATGAACGGAATTATCGGAATGCGCTCAAGTTTCAGCAAAAATTTGCGGATTCGGTCGGGTGTGCGGAGGAGATCGCCCGCTTGATCGGTCAGGGTGTGACTGAAATGCTCGGTGGTGTGAAGCACGACGATTTGGCCGCGCAGGCGGAAGAATTGCGCCGTGTGTTGCCTACGAAGCCGCATCTCTCCAGGCAATTGGGTAGATTCGCGGAGAATTTTGCGACCCCGGGCGAAGAGTTGAACGATGCTCATCTGACTGAATGGTTTTCCGACCTAGATGCGTGGACAATGGAGGTTGCGGAGTTTTGCCTGAACTTCGACCGGCAGCTGGACCTGACGGGTGCGCTACCGGAGCCGCTGACGGTTTCCATCAAATCGCCGTCGTCATCATTGTCTGAATCAGCCCGGTCATCTGTCATAGTCTGATGAATTTCGATGCCCATTCTTGAGCCGGTAATATGAGCCTGGATCACAAGATTGCTGAAGTGCGAACACTTCTGGATACGGTGCAGAGAGATTATGCTCCCGTCACCTTCGCCTGCAGCTTTGGCGCAGAGGATATGGTGTTGATGGATCTCATTGCGCGGCATTATCCCGGTATCGCGATATTTACACTGGATACGGGGCGACTGCCTGAAGAAACCTACAGCCTCATGAGGGAGGTGGCGGATCGTTACGGCATTCATGTGCCAGTGTATTTTCCCGAGCCCGCCGCGGTAGAGGCGTATGTCGCGCAGAACGGGCCCAATGGCTTCTATGACAGCGTGGATTTGCGTAAAAAATGCTGCCATATTCGCAAGGTCGAACCACTGAAACGCGCGCTGAGCGGCAAGCGCGCATGGATCACCGGCCTGCGCCGCGATCAGGCGCCGACGAGAACGGATTTGGCGGTATCGGAATTTGATGCCGGCAATGGTTTGCAAAAAATCAGTCCGCTGCTGGACTGGAGCCTGTCCGAGGTGTGGGCTTATCTCAAACAGTTCAATGTGCCCTACAACGCATTGCATGATAAGGGATACACGAGCATCGGCTGCGCACCCTGTACCCGCGCCATTACGCCCGGCGAAGATGTTCGCGCCGGCCGGTGGTGGTGGGAAGATCCGGAAATCAAGGAGTGCGGTTTACATCCGGACAAACGGTCCGTTACGACAGCAGTTCTCGCGGCGGTGACAAATCCGGCTGCTGCCGGACATGGCAAAGATATGGAACAAAAGGAGCAGGGGTCAGGTTCGCGCTAAGAGGGCCGAGCCAGGAGATTATGAGGTCGATCGATGGAAATATTGAACGAAATGGAAGAGTCTGTTAGTCCTGATCCAGGTTTTGTCACGAAGACTGAACCGGTAGCCATCAAGCGCCGTATCGCACGGCATCTGGGCCATCTGGATGCGCTGGAAAGTGAAGCCATCCATATCATGCGAGAAGTTGCGGCGGAATGCGCCAATCCGGCTCTGCTGTTCTCCGGAGGAAAGGACTCCATCGTAATGCTGCGCCTGGCGGAAAAGGCCTTCCGCCCGGGGCGTTTTCCATTTCCCTTGCTGCATGTTGATACCGGTCATAATTTTCCCGAAGTGATCGAGTTCCGTGATCGCCGCGTCAAACAATTGGGTGAGCGGTTAATAGTGCGCAGCATGGAAGACTCCATCAGGCAGGGAAGAGTCGTGCTGCGTTCGGAAAACCAGAGCCGGAATCCATTTCAGTCGGTGACACTGCTCGACGCCATCGCTGAATTCTGTTTTGATGCCTGTATTGGTGGCGCCCGGCGCGACGAAGAAAAAGCGCGCGCCAAGGAACGTATATTTTCTTTCCGCGATGAATTCGGTCAATGGGATCCGAAGAACCAGCGCCCGGAATTATGGGATATCTACAACACCCGTGTGCATCCGGGGGAAAATATTCGTGTGTTTCCCATCAGCAACTGGACTGAACTCGATGTGTGGGAGTACATCGCCCGCGAGGAACTGGAGGTGCCGCACATTTATTTCGCTCATACCCGCGATGTAATCAGGCGTGGTACCGGACTTTTACCGTTATCCCACCTGGTTCAGCCCGTGGAAGGGGAGAAAGTGGAGAACCTCATGGTGCGCTTTCGGACGGTAGGTGACATGAGTTGCACCTGTCCGGTGGAATCTTCGGCGGTCAATGTCGGGGAAATCATTACTGAAACCGCGATCACACGAATTACCGAGCGCGGCGCGACGCGCATGGATGACCAGACATCCGATGCATCCATGGAGCGGCGCAAGAAAGAAGGATATTTCTGAGGCGTATCTTTACAGATACAGATCGTGCCCTTGTGATACGGCTCTTGTCAATTTATACATTGCATAAGCGACGTGGGCAACGTAACGCAAACCTTCTTTCCCGCCCTGGCACTTGGGATTTCATAGCACTTGGGATTTCATAGAGATATACCGGAAACCAGAATTTAAAGAAGAGTATTGAATGTCAGCCATTGATAACATTTCATTTGATCATACTGAACTATTACGGTTTATCACGGCCGGTAGCGTGGATGACGGCAAGAGCACCTTGATCGGGCGCTTGCTGCACGACTCGAAGTCCATTTTCGAGGACCAGTTGAGCGCCATCACCCATACGTCGCACAGGCGCGGGATGGAAAGTGTCGATCTTTCGCTGCTCACCGACGGCCTGCAAGCGGAGCGTGAACAAGGTATCACCATCGATGTAGCCTATCGTTATTTTGCCACGCCCAAACGCAAATTTATCATTGCCGATACGCCTGGCCATGAGCAATATACACGCAACATGGTTACCGGCGCTTCCACCGCCAATCTCGCCATCATTCTGATCGATGCGCGCAAGGGGTTGCTTACCCAATCGCGCCGGCATGCCTATCTCGCCAGTCTGGTCGGCATTCCTCATCTGGTGGTAGCGGTCAATAAAATGGATCTGGTTAACTATTCCCGCGATGTATTCGAGCGGATTTGCAAGGATTTCAGCACCTTTGCCAAGGGGCTCAAGCTGAACAATATCGCCTACATCCCGATGTCTGCTTTAAATGGCGATATGGTGGTGGAGCGGGGAGACAAGCTTGACTGGTACGAAGGCATGACGCTGATGGACTTGCTGGAGAGCGTCCCTATCGACCACGATATCAATCTCGAAGATTTCCGGTTTCCGGTGCAATGGGTGTGCCGTCCGCAAACCGAGGAGTTGCATGATTTTCGGGGCTATATGGGTCGGATCGAGTCCGGTTTCATCAGCATTGGCGATGCGGTGAAGGTTTTGCCTTCAGGACTGACTTCGCGTATCAAGGAAATTGTCACGTATGATGGCGTCGTCGACGATGCGGTTGCACCGCAGTCGGTAACCCTGACTATCGAAGACCATCTCGATATTTCCCGGGGTGATATGCTGGTAAAACCAGTTGGAGTTCCGGTGGTCACGAACGAGTTTGATGCGATGCTATGCTGGTTGTCCGAGCAGAGCCTCGATCCGAGGCGAAAATATCTCGTCAAGCATACGACGCGGACTGTAAAGGCGCTGATATCACGGATAGATTATCGCGTCGATGTTAATACGCTGAATCATGAAGCGGCGGATACCTTGAAAATGAACGACATCGGGCGGGTATCGCTGAAAGTGCACCAGCCTCTGGCATGCGACCCATATCAGCGTAACCATGCTACGGGCAGCTTTATTGTCATTGACGAAGTCAATAACAATACCGTTGCCGCGGGCATGATCTGCCCGGCAAAAGATTAGAGATCAGACACGCACGCGGCTGGATTTCCGGAGGTTCAGCGAAGAGCGCTTCAGGCGCGTAGCCAGCGTTGGGCCAGAATGTGTGCGGAAAGGCGGACAAGGCGGAAAGACGCCTTTCCGCTTTTGTATTTTTTAGCGGGGAAAAGCACAAAATGAAAAGGGTTATAAAGTTTAACCTGAAGTTGGCAGTACCGAACTTACATAAAAAACGAGGGTCAAGTGACGCAAAAGCCTTCGCGTATCCTGGCGTTAATTGAAAAAAGGCGCAGTCACTTCGAATTAAGGTCCAAGTACAGTCTCTAACAATTGATTGAGGTCACGTTTTTGTCTCCTCCTTTATTTGATTCACTTTCTATAGATATGATGACTTTATCATGACAAGTTTACAATTGGCGCCCCACCCCATGTCAGCAAACGCTATGCCCTCTCCCATCCTCGGATTCGGCATGGCTTTTGCTGATCTGTATCGCCGCGAAGGACTCGTGAGACTGGATCAGGCATTTCTTGAATTCCTGGGGGAAGGAGAACCCGGACTGCGTGCCAGCCTGGATCATGCTCGTGCCTGTCCCGATAGCCTGGATCGCAAAGCGGAAGCTGCTCTACTGATTGAAGTTGCGCCGTGGATGGAAGATTTCATCGCCAGGCTGTTCGGTATAGAGGCAGAGGTCGGCGCCCTTGCGGCGCGCCATCACCAGCTTGCTCCGCTTTATTCCTGCAAAAGACAATTTGTACAACGTCGCGCGATGAGCAAGGTGAGCGAGGCGGAGGCGGTGGCAGTGGATGGGATTGCGCTGGAAGAAAAACTGGTCGCTGAGTTCGAAGCGCCTTTCTCCGAGCTGACTTTTGCAACCAAAGTCTCGCAGTGGTTAGTGAATGAGGACGAGAACGAAGAACGGATCAAGGCGGCATTACTTTACGCGGCCTGGGCGCTCAAGACTCCAGAGGGGAAAGAACGTAACAGGGACGGCGTATTGTTCAAGGCCCCCGCCAAGCTAGATTTCCTGAAGCTCTTGTCGACGGATATCGACAATGCAGCGGGTTATACCATTCACAGTCTTCACCATATACGCCGCCGGGAGGGTTTCGCCCTCACCGATCCGGGAACCGATCTGACAGGCGCTCTGGATGAGGCGAACTACTGCATCTGGTGCCATGAGCAAGGAAAAGATTCATGCTCGAAAGGATTGAAGGAAAAACCGAAGACGCCGGAAGAGGTCCCGTCTTTCAAAAAAAGCCAGCTTGGTGTCCTGCTGACGGGGTGCCCGCTAGAAGAGCGTATCTCCGAATTTCACAAACTGAAGACTCAAGGCGTTGCTATCGGTAGCCTGGCCATGATTGTGATCGACAATCCCATGTGCGCCGGCACCGGCCACCGGATTTGCAACGATTGCATGAAGTCCTGCATTTATCAGAAACAGGAACCGGTCGATATCCCTCAGGCTGAAACACGCACACTCAAGGATATATTGGAGCTGCCCTGGGGTTTCGAAATTTACAGCCTTCTTACCCGGTGGAACCCGCTGGATCTGCGCCGGCCTGTACCGAAGGCGCCGACGGGCCGGAAAGTGCTGGTAGTGGGAATGGGCCCGGCAGGGTATACCCTGGCGCATCATTTAATGAACGACGGCCATGCGGTGGTTGGCATCGACGGTCTCAAGATCGAGCCGTTGGCGCCCGAGATTTCAGGCGTGAATCAACAGGGAGAGCATGTTCCGTTCAAGGCCATCCGCAATGCCGACGAACTTGCCGAGAATCTGGATGAGCGTATGCCTGGTGGATTTGGCGGTGTTGCGGAATACGGCATCACGGTGCGCTGGAACAAAAATTTTCTCAAGCTGATCCGGCTACTCCTGGAGCGGCGAGAAGAGTTTGCGCTTTTCGGCGGAGTGCGTTTTGGCGGAACGCTTACCGCCGATGACGCGTTCGCGCTGGGATTCGATCATGTGGCGCTTGCCGCGGGCGCCGGACGTCCCACTGTACTGGATTTACCCAATGGTTTGGCGCGAGGAGTTCGCGCTGCATCCGATTTCCTCATGGCGCTGCAGTTATCCGGCGCAGCCCAGACCAACTCTGTCGCCAATATGCAGCTGCGCCTGCCTGTTGTGGTGATCGGCGGAGGTTTGACAGCTATCGATACGGCAACTGAGGCGCTTGCTTATTATCCAGTGCAGGTGGATAAATTTCTTCGCCGTTACGAAATTTTGACAGCTGTGCAGGGCGAAACGGCTATCCGTGGAGCATGGGATGAGGAAGAGCGGGAAATTGCCGAGGAGTTTCTCGGTCATGCCCGCGCCATTCGTGCAGAGCGCAAGGAAGCGGAACGGGAAGGGCGCACGCCTCGTATCCTGGAATTGCTGCAGTCATGGGGAGGCGCCACTATCGCTTACCGGAAACGGCTCATCGACAGTCCTTCCTACACGCTCAATCATGAAGAAGTCGAAAAGGCATTGGAGGAAGGTATCCGGTTTGCCGAGGGCCTCACGCCTGTACGGGTGGACACCGACAAGTGGGAACACGCAAAGGCCGTGCAGTTCGCGGTACAGGTTCTGGACGAAACCGGATCGTGGCAAAAGACCGGACAAGCCGTGTTGCCAGCGCGCGCTGTTCTGGTTGCGGCGGGAACTCAGCCCAACACCGTGCTCGCCAGAGAAGATGATAAGCATTTCAAGCTGCACGGCCGTTATTTTGCGGCTTGTGATGAAAATGGCGATCCAGCCAATCCGCCGCGCGCGAATCCCAAACCTGCAACCCCCAGCGTACTGCTGAGCCGCAACGACGATGGACGTTTCATCAGCTTTTTCGGTGATCTGCACCCGTCCTATTCCGGCAATGTGGTAAAAGCAATGTCCAGCGCCAAGCAGGGTTATCCGGTGGTAAGCCGGGTGCTCGAACGCATGGCGCCGGCGTCCACGAAACCAGCCTGGCTGTTTTTTGCGGAAATGAACGGACAGCTGCGCGCCACAGTACATAAGGTCGAGCGGCTTACTCCCAACATCATAGAGGTAGTGGTACATGCGCCGATGGCGGTGGAACGCTTCCATCCTGGTCAGTTCTATCGCTTCCAGAACTTTGCGACGCTCGCCACCACCTCCGGCGATACAAAATTGGCGATGGAGGGTATTGCGCTAACGGGAGCCTCGGTGGATGTGCCGCGGGGATTGGTATCGCTGATTGCGCTGGAAATGGGGGGGTCAGCGGATTTATGCGCCAGGCTCAATCCTGGTGATCCAGTAGTGTTGATGGGCCCAACCGGTACGCCAACCGAAATCCTGCCGGATGAAACCGTCGTGCTGGTAGGCGGCGGGCTCGGGAATGCGGTATTATTTTCGATAGGTGCGGCCGCACGAGCCGCCGGATCGAAAATCCTGTATTTTGCCGGTTACAAGAAACTGATCGATCGCTACAAGGTTGCGGAAATCGAGGCTGCGGCAGACGTGGTGGTATGGTGCTGCGATGAGGCTCCAGGTTTCAAACCCTCGCGGCCGGGTGACCTCAGCTACGTGGGAAACATCGTGGAGGCGATGGCCGCTTATGGCAGCGGTGCGTTGGGTCCTCAGAAAATCCGATTGGCCGATGCCGACCGTATCATTGCCATCGGCTCCGACAGAATGATGGCGGCGGTGGGTGCTGCCCGTCATGCCAAACTTCAACCTTATCTGAAAACAGATCATTTCGCCATTGGCTCCATCAATTCGCCCATGCAATGCATGATGAAAGAGATTTGCGCCCAGTGTCTGCAACCGCATAAGGATCCGGTAACGGGAGAGATTACTTACGTGTTTTCATGCTTCAACCAGGATCAACCGCTTGATCAGGTTGATTTCGGCGGACTGGCTTCGCGTTTACGCCAGAACAGCGTCCAGGAGAAGCTGACCACTCGCTGGATTAGTCATTGCCTGAAAGAAACGAATAAAGTCGGGGCCTGATTTGAATAAAGTCAGGTGTAACTTGCCAAGGATCAGGCTGTTTTCATCAATCGGGCAATGCATCATGGTCAGGTTCATTTATAATCCGGGCTTCGTGATGAACAGGCCATCACAGGGGTAGTGTCGGCTGATTTTCGCCGGTTTGCCGGAAAAATAACCATATTGGAAACATAAGGGGGAATACCAATGCACATAGGGGTACCCGCAGAGATCCGCGGGGGAGAGACCCGGGTTGCGGCCACGCCGGAAACGGTGAAGAAATTCACAGCCAATGGTTTGAATGTTGTTCTGGTACAGGCGGGCGCGGGCGCAGGCGCGAGCATACCGGATGAGGCATACCAGGCTGCCGGGGCCAGCATCGTAGCGAATGCGGCAGAGCTGTATGGTCAATCTCAAATCGTGCTGAAGGTACGTGGTCCGGAATCAGGCGAACTGGCGCTGATGCGCAAGGACGCCGTATTACTGGGATTACTTTCCCCGCATCAGGCAGAAGGCATAGAAGCGCTCGCGCGTCATGGCCTTACTGCCTTCTCGATGGAAAAACTGCCGCGAATTTCTCGCGCCCAGAGTATGGACGTGCTGTCTTCGCAGGCAAACATCGCCGGTTACAAGGCAGTGCTGATGGCCGCCAACGTCTATCAGAAATTCTTTCCCATGCTCATGACCGCGGCGGGTACGGTAAAGGCGGCAAGAGTGCTGATTCTCGGCGCAGGGGTAGCCGGCTTGCAGGCGATCGCTACGGCCAAGCGCCTGGGTGCGGTGATCGAGGCGTTCGATGTTCGTCCCGCCGCAAAAGAACAGGTGGAAAGTCTGGGGGCCAAGTTCGTCGAGGTTCCGCTAAGCGAAGAAGAAAAGGCGCAGGCGGAGACAGCCGGTGGTTATGCGCGGGAAATGTCGGATGATTACAAGCGCCGTCAGGGGGAGTTGGTACATCAACGCGCTGCTGCCGCCGATATCATCATCACCACGGCACTGATTCCCGGCCGGCCGGCGCCGGTACTGATCAAGGAAGAAACCGTTCAGGCCATGAAGCCCGGATCGGTCATCGTTGACATGGCGGTAGAGGCGGGCGGCAACTGCCCCTTGTCGGAGCTGGACAAGATCGTAGTGAAGCACGGCGTCCATCTTGTGGGTATTGCCAATCTGCCTGGGCTGGTGGCAGCTGACTCCAGCGCCCTGTACGCTCGTAATTTAATGAATTTCCTCAATCTCATGCTCGATGCGAAGAGCGGCGAATTCAAGGTGAACCGTGAAGACGAGATCATCGCCGGGACGCTGGTCTGCGCAGACGGGGAAATTATCAGGAAAGCTTGAAAAATCACCGTAATCGCCAAAAAGCCAAGAAGCAGAGCAATGTTTCTTTATGCTCGGTTACTGCTGATAACTCAAGGTTCATAGTAAACAGATAAACAAGGACTAGAAGGAGCAATCATGATCGGTGAAATTGACCCAACCATCATTAATCTCACCGTGTTCGTGCTGGCAGTATTTGTCGGCTATCACGTCGTGTGGAATGTGACGCCGGCCTTGCATACGCCGCTGATGTCAGTAACCAATGCAATTTCCGGCATCATTCTGGTGGGCGCCATGCTGGCCGCCGGGCCGGCGGAAACAGACTGGGGCGTATGGCTAGGGGCGGTGGCGGTGACGCTGGCCGCGGTCAACGTCTTTGGCGGGTTTCTTGTCACTCAGCGGATGCTGGAAATGTTCAGAAAAAAAGATAAAAAAGGAAGCTAGTAAATGTCGGCAAATTTGGTCGCACTCGCATATCTTATCGCATCGGTTTTCTTCATTCTGGCGCTAAAAGGCTTAAGCTCGCCGGTAGCTGCTCGTCGCGGTAATTTGTTCGGCATGGTGGGGATGGCAATTGCCGTCGTCACGACGCTTACCGTTACCAAGAACTGGGCGCTGATAGTCGGGTGTATCGCGCTGGGAGGCGCAATAGGCGCTGTTGTCGCGCGGCGTGTGCAAATGACGGCGATGCCCGAGCTGGTTGCATTCATGCACTCGCTGGTGGGTCTGGCGGCGGTCTTTATCGCAATCGCTGCCGTCAATAACCCCGCTTCATTCGGCCTGCCTGTACAGCTGGCGATGGGCAGCAAACTGGAGCTGTTCCTCGGTACGTTCATCGGCGCCATGACCTGGTCGGGCTCCGTGATCGCGTTCCTGAAGTTGTCCGGCCGCATGAGCGGCGCGCCCATTACCTTTGGCGGGCAGCATATGGTCAATCTTGTTCTGGCGATCGTGATGGTGGGATTCGGCCTCTGGTTCTTCTTCAGCGAGACCACCAACTGGACGGCTTTTGCCACAATGACCGCGATTGCCTTCGTTTTGGGTTTTCTCATTATCATCCCGATCGGCGGCGCGGACATGCCCGTGGTCATTTCCATGCTCAACTCATATTCCGGGTGGGCGGCGGCGGGAATAGGATTTTCGCTCGGCAATCCCATGCTCATCATCGCCGGTTCGCTCGTGGGCAGCTCCGGGGCCATTCTCTCTTACATCATGTGCAAGGCCATGAATCGTCCGTTTCTTTCGGTCATACTCGGCGGCTTCGGGGGTGAGACGGGAACCGCGGCGGCAAGCGACGGGACGCAGAAAACTTATCGCAGCGGCAGTGCAGAGGATGCATCATTCATGATGGGTAATGCCGACAGCGTGATCATCGTGCCAGGTTATGGCCTGGCGGTGGCGCGGGCGCAGCATTCGGTCAAGGAACTGGCGGAAAAACTTCACGAAAAAGGCGTGAACGTGCGTTTTGCCATTCATCCGGTAGCGGGCCGCATGCCGGGACACATGAACGTATTGCTGGCGGAAGCAGAGATACCCTACGAGCAAGTGCTGGAGATGGATGAGATCAACAGCGATTTCTCCAATACCGATGTGGTGTTGGTGCTGGGCGCCAACGATGTGGTGAACCCAGCGGCCAATGTTCCGGGCAGCCCGATATATGGCATGCCCATTCTGGACGCCCACAAGGCGCGTACGGTGATGGTGGTCAAACGCAGCATGGCGGCCGGGTATGCCGGCCTCGACAATGATCTGTTCTACATGGACAAGACCATGATGGTATTTGGCGACGCCAAGAAGGTTGTAGAAGACATGGTCAAGGCCTTATAACCCATTTCGCATAAGAAACGGCTAGCTACCGCGTTCAGCCCACAAACAGCCTGCGAGATTCATACAAAAAATAAACGTGAAGGCTTAAAAAGCCAAAAGTTTCGCGGCTAATGTACTGGCGCTCCGGCTTGATCTGATAGAGGAGCGTATCGGCCCAACCTGCGGGGAAAAGCAGTACCGGCATAGCCACGCAACATAAACTGACCCATCGCAAACAAACTGCGGGGAGTCAACAAAATCATGGTGGCGGATGTGCCAGGTTCGTCCACCCGCTATGCTGCGTGACCGGTCCTTGTTCATATTCGCCGGAAATGTTCTCATGCCGGTGGAGAATTGCAATCGATCGGTCAATGCCATGCCAGGTCTTTCAGTCATTTCCCTACTAACCTGGCAGCCCGCCCCGTTTCCGTAATCGCTGGAATACATCTAAGCAGCGGCTCAACCTGCCTCGTTCTTATCCTCCTTCGATAAAAGGGAGTAAAAGTAGTGGTATTCTAAATGGCCGGGTGACAGTTTGTCTGTTTTCAGAAAAACTCAGCGATTACTGCCGAAGTCTCTTTCCAGCCGCTTGTACATGGATGATTATGCTGGAGCATACCGTTACAAAAATCCGAAGCATCAACAGGAATAACAGGAGACGCGCGTGGTGAGCGCGATCAAGGGCTTTTCCGAGGAGACGTTTACGGCAGACGACCGTACGTTTACACTCTTCAGGAAAGGAGAAGGACCTGGAGTTATTCTCCTGCACGAGTTGCCGGGCCTCACTCAGGAAACTGTCGAATTTGCAGAATGGATTGCCGATCGCGGTTTTCACGTTGTCATGCCGCTCCTGTTCGGCAGGCCGCTTCAGAATCCCATGCTCGGCCTCCTGAAGGCGCCATTCTTCTGCATTCGAAAGGAATTCAACAATCTTGCGGCGGGTAAGTCCAGCGCCATTACAGTGCCACTGCGGAAATTATGCCGAAAAGTGCATGCGGAACGTGGCGGGCGGGGTATAGGCGCCATAGGCATGTGTTATACCGGCGGCTTTGTTTTTGCGATGATGCTGGAAGCATCGCTTCTTGCGCCCGTGGCCGCGCAGCCCAGTCTTCCGTTATTTCAACCCGGTGCACTCGATGTGGAGCCGGAGATATTGGCATTCGCTTCCAGTCGCGAAGACACGATGTCGTTACTCGGACTCCGCTTCGAGGACGATGGTCGTTGTGCTGCGGCGCGCTTCGAGCGGCTGGAAAAATCGCTCCAGAACGCGGCGGGATCAGCGAGGCCGCGTTTTCGCTCCATAACCGTGCCTGGAAAAGCGCATTCAACCCTTACGCTCGATTATCAGACCGCTCTCGACCAGGGAATCGATACACGAGAACTGGTGCTCCAGCACTTGCGCGCGCAGTTGCTCGATTGAACCTAAATCCGGCAGTTGACCGCTCATTTTTCAATTTAGCATTTTGATTGACAAAGACTTTTTGTATCACTTGAGCTTCACCTTTTTGGTGAGTTCGCTACGGGGCGGATTGAACGATTTTTGCGGCACATGGTTGCGTTGCAACTCCTTGGAATGGAGCGCCCCGCAGCGTCGCACGAGGGACCCCGCAAAGCGGGGATCGGCAGCGTAGGGGATGCCGCGACCGCGTTTCATGGCGCCCGCATCCCGCTCCGGGGTCGCACCTTCCTGCGGAAGGCACTGCTTCGCCCTGCGCGGTCGCACCATTCCGCGTCGTTGCGCCTTGCCCTTCACCCCAAAAACCGAACACTCCACCCCGTTCAACTACCGGATTTAGGTTGAAGCGGAACGGGTGTCCCGATGACAGAGTGAAAGGCGCAGGCGGAATGCTAATTTTTCAGCGATTTTTCCATCGGGTTGTTATACTCAAGGGTGAATGTTGGCAAAAAGACGGAGCTACCCGTGGAGGCAATCGCGCGTGAACAGCAGGCTCCTGGTCGAAAATTCACCCCTGATTGAAGCGTGTGAGAGTATCCACGGAACTTGGTAATTCGCGTCATTTTTGCGACAAGATAACGCTACTCGTCAATAATCAGGAATAATATGCTGGTTGGATTACCCAGAGAAACAAAGGATCACGAAGACCGGGTCGGCATGACGCCCAGTACAGTCAAAGCCTTGACACGGCGTGGACATCAGGTACTCGTGCAGAGCGGCGCCGGGGAGGGCAGCTTCCTTTCAGATGCGGAATATCGATCAGCCGGAGCAGTAATTGTCCCACAGGCTGAAGACGCGTGGGCAGCTCAAATGGTGGTTAAAGTCAAAGAACCCACTCCCGCCGAATACCGTTACCTGCGCGAGGACATGATTCTTTTCACTTATCTTCACCTGGCGTCGGACATGTCTCTAACCAACGCTCTGCTGAAAAGCGGTGTTACAGCCATTGCGTACGAAACGGTCCAGACCGAAGATGGAAAATTACCCCTGTTAACGCCCATGAGCGAGGTGGCAGGCCGCATGGCTACTCAAATCGGTGCGACCTATCTGCAAAAAACGCACGGCGGCCGAGGTGTATTGATGGGCGGTGTTCCCGGCGTCCCATTCGCTAATGTCGCAATCCTTGGAGGCGGTATCGTCGGCACTAATGCCGCTCGTGTCGCGGTCGGATGCGGCGCCCAGGTTACTGTCCTGGATGTGAGTCATGACCGCCTGAAATACCTGGATGACATTTATCGGGGGCAATTACAGACGCGCTTCAGCGATGAATACAACATCGAAGAGATAATCTACAATGCCGATCTGGTAATCGGTGCGGTATTGATTCCCGGTGGACGGGCCCCCTGGCTGGTTACAGCCGGGATGTTGCCCAATATGCGAAAGGGTTCTGTAATCGTCGATGTTGCGGTGGACCAGGGCGGATGCGTGGAAACAACGCGGCCTACCACTCACAGCAACCCAACTTACGAACTGGATGGCGTGGTGCACTATTGTGTCGCCAACATGCCGAGTGCAGTTCCACGCACCAGTACCTTCGCACTTAACATCCAGACGGCCGTTTATACTTTGCAGTTGGCGGACGAAGGACTGGATGCCTTGCGAAAAAATCAGGCATTACAAAATGGTCTCAACACGCATCGCGGATCGGTGACCTATCCCGCTATCGCAGAGGAATTCGGTATGGAATATATTGATCCGATGCAGGCATTAGCGCACGCTATCAACTAATCGATAATCAGGAGTCCGGAGAATGAAATTTACCTATTCCACGTTTTCACGAGCATTGCTCGCCTCTTTGCTTACCCCGTTGCTCGCCGCGAGCCAGTCCGCTTTAGCCAATATTGATATCGTCTTTGATTACCGGTATGACAGTTCGAATTTTTTCAGCGGCGCAAACAGTTCCCGCCAGACCCTGTTGAATACGGCCGCCTCAGTATTCGAAACCCGTTTCCAGGACGACCTGACTGCAATCTCGTCATCTGGTTCGAACGGGTTTCACGCACGTCTTTATCAGCCGGACAACGGTAAGATCATCAACATTCCGAACTATAGTGTGGCCGCTGATCAGGTTGTGGTTTTTGTCGGGGCCTACAGTATTCCTGGCAGCTTGGCAGTGGGTGGTCCAGGCGGCTTTTCCAGCGGTGGCTCCGCCGATTTCCTCGCCAATGCTTCCAGTAGAGGTCAGGCCGGAGCACTTTTACCCGAGCAGACGGATTTTGGTCCCTGGGGTGGCAGGATCTCTTTTAATAGTGCGTCCAACTGGTATTTTGACTCCGATGTCACGACGGATGAATCTTTCTCCGGTCAGTATGATTTTTATTCGGTAGCTGTACACGAACTGGCTCATGTTCTGGGTTTCGCCAGCGCTCAATCATTTACTAATCTAAGTTCCGGCGGCGTCTTTACCGGCTCTGCCGTTAATGACCTGCTTGGCTCGAATCCTTCCCTTGCCAGCGACGGACACTGGGCATCAGGGCTCAGCTATGAGGGACAGGCAGCAGCGATGACCCCAGGTATTTCCGTTAACCAGCGCAAGCATTTTACGGAACTTGATTTTGCTGCCATGAAAGATATGGGGTGGGAAGTTTCTCCAATACCGGAGACGGAAATCTGGGCCATGATGCTTGCAGGATTGGGACTGCTGGGCTGGCGCTTTCGCGCTTCCCAACGCAGAGGCTGAGTATCTGGAATGGGGTATACCAATTATTTTATAACTGATCTGCTGATTATCAAAGTACCGTAAAACGCATCTTCCGAGACCGTAATTGCATTCTCGTCAAATCAGGGCACTGCACGATCGGCGATAAACCCGTCAGGTCTTGTGCCGTGGTCTGCCCTCTGTACGCGGCAAACATGCGGCAAAACACATGCCTCACAGTTTTACCCTGATTACCACCATTGCAGTCAGCTTCGGTCTTGCCCTGCTGATGGGGCTCATCGCCCACCGGCTGAAATTGCCGGTATTGCTTGGCTATCTGGTTGCGGGAGTGATTCTTGGTTCCAATACGCCGGGCTTCGTAGCCGACATTGAATTGTCGGGCCAGTTGGCGGAAATCGGGGTTATCCTGCTGATGTTCGGAGTCGGATTGCACTTCTCGCTAAAAGATCTACTGGCTGTCAGACGGATTGCTTTGCCTGGCGCGATTGTGCAGATCGGCGTAGCTACCACTTTCGGCGCCATTGTCGCTGTTTCATGGGGATGGACTCTGGCTGTGGGTATTGTATTCGGTGTGGCGCTTTCCACAGCGAGCACAGTCGTGTTGCTGCGGGCGCTGGAGCAGCGCGGCCTGCTCAAGTCCGTCAATGGATCAATCGCTGTCGGCTGGCTTATCGTCGAGGACCTGGCGATGGTTCTGGTTCTTGTTCTGTTGCCTCCGCTCGCAGGCTGGCTGGGTACCAATCCGGATGGTTCTGCAGGGGAAGCCAGTTCCGATTTACTGACAACGTTACTGCTCACCTTCGGCAAGGTATCGCTTTTCATCGCTCTAATGCTTGTTGTCGGAAAACGCGTATTTCCCTGGCTGCTGTGGCACGTCGCCAGCACTAATTCGAATGAGCTCTTCATCTTGAGCGTGATCGCGGTGGCCATAGGCATAGCCTATGGATCGGCAATGCTCTTTGGCGTTTCTTTCGCCCTCGGTGCTTTTTTTGCCGGCATGGTCATGCGGGAGTCCGATTTGAGTCACCGGGCGGCGCAGGAATCCTTGCCTCTCAGAGACGCTTTTTCGGTACTGTTTTTTGTCTCCGTAGGCATGCTGTTCGATCCGGATGTGCTGACAGAGCAACCGCTTCACGTTCTCGCTACGCTCGGAATCATTATCGTGGGCAAATCACTGGCAGCCTTTTTGCTGGTACTCGCTTTCCGCTATCCTTTGAACACGGCGCTGACCGTGTCCGCCAGTCTTGCGCAGATTGGCGAGTTCTCATTCATCCTGGCAGCGCTTGGCGTTTCGCTCGGACTGCTGCCGGTTGAGGCTCAAAGCCTTATACTGGCAGGGGCTTTTATCTCGATTACCCTCAACCCGCTGGTATTTCGGGTGATCGAGCCCGCGCAAGCCTGGATACGTACCCGCTCCAGACTCGCCCGCATCCTGGAGCGCTCCGACGATCCGCTGGCGGAACTGCCGACGACGGTTACGTCAAGCTACGTCACAAGTCACGTGGTGATCGTGGGCTATGGCCGTGTCGGCGGGCATATTGGCGAAGCGCTAGCCGAGCAGGGGCTGCCACTCGTAGTGGCGGAGCAGAACCGGGAGATAGTGGAAGGATTACGCAAACGTGGAATTCATGCTGTAGCAGGCGACGCCGCCGAACCTGCCGTATTGATACAGGCGCATATCGCGCGAGCGGCTATCCTGGTGATTGCGGTTCCCGATACCCTACGGGCCCGGCGGATGATCGAAACCGCACGTATGCTTAATCCCCCCATTGAGATTATCGTGCGCACGCATAATGACGAAGAAGCGGCGTTGCTCCGGAGGGAAAGCGGGGGAGCGGTGTTTCTGGGCGAGCATGAGCTCGCTCTCAGCATGACGCGGCATGTACTGACGAAAATCACGGCCAGCAAATGAAAAACAGCATGAGATATGCGGTAAAGTGATACCGAAGTGGAGATTGAGTGACGCAGGAAAGTCTTTGCGTGCGACGGCGCTGAACCAAGAATGGAGGGTCGACTGCCGATTCAGGTTGAACCAGCAGCTCGAAGTCATCTTGAACTTTCCATTCGGTCTGCGCGCCATAGATTGACATTAGGGGGAAATTGGATGAGTGACAAAATTCTCATTTACCAGAAACCTGGGTGCAGTAAATGCAGGGCAACACTTGCTCTTCTCAGGAGTAGCGGCAAAGAGTTCGATGCTGTCAATTACTACGAAGCGCCTTTGACGGTGGAACGATTACGCGAATTGATTGATAAGCTGGGCTTGCCGGTACGGGACGTGCTGCGCAGCGACGAACCGCTGGCACACCACCTGGGACTTGCTGAGAGGCAGTTATCGGATGACGAATTGATACGGATCATGGTGGAAAACCCGGATTTGATTCAACGGCCGATCGTTGTGCGTGGTGATGAGGCGGTGTTGTGTCGCCCTCCGGAGAATGTGAAGAAATTTTTATAATGCTTAGACCCGATAATGGAAAATGAGCGCAGCATCACGCCGTCTCTATGCCCGCCTGGATATCACCTAATAGCATTTGCTCAGGCGATATGAATAATATGCTCCCGCACTATTTCAAATATTTGAAACAGTTACCCGCAAGTATTAAACTCTCACCGGGCTGCGGGCAACGAGCGGCGGGGAGTCGAAGCGATATGGAAATCAGATAAGAAAAGGAATGACTGTGAATACGATAACGACCGCGATTTTAAGGTTAATTACTCCAATTGTTCTTGCTATCATGCTGGGCGCCTCCGCTACTGTTGCGCAGGCAGAATGCGCCGGATGTTTGTGTCCCGGGAATCCCTGCAAGTTGTGTTCATTGCCGCCCATGGAAAACATCCCGCCCACCCCAGACGAGCCTGCTACATGTCTTAAAATCAGGGAGAAAGTACCTGCCGTTTCCAAAAATACCGAGCCGAATGAGCATTATGCAAGTCTGAATAAGTCAATCACGGAATGCGTAAGAAATGGTGGTGATGTTGTGATGAACTCGCGCCGAAACAAGGAATTTCCTTCCAAGCATTATTGCAAGCCCTACATTGCTTCACCGGCAAGAAACTAGAATCAGGGGCAGGGGTTTAGGGGCAGGCGCGCTTCCACGAAAGGATCAGGTAAGCGGGTCAAATAAGCAGATCAAGTTTGTGCGGCGATATTTCCCGCGGCTCTCCAGCGGAGTTTTATTACTTTATTACCCCGGATTTCAAAATTTTCCAAACATGATAGTCAACGTGAGTGTGAGGCCAGCGACGCGAATAGAATTAGAATTGCTCCCGTTTTGGAACATATCCGAAGGAAAGAAATGATTGCTCGCGGAGACACCGTCAGGCAGGACAGCGGAGCTGGCGGAAGTTCTTTTTCACGGTTGCGGCGCGATCCCAAGTCTTTCCTCAAATTGATCCTGCTCGGGTTTGCGCTTGTAGGTTTGCCGCTCATCATCGCACTTATCAACAGCGCGTTTTCCATTGACCGGTTGGCGGATCAGAGCCGGAAGGCCGTGTATCAGGCCGCGCAAATCGCCCACAGCAGCCGAGCTCTGGCTGATGAGATTGCGACCATGGAGCGCGCTGTGCGGCAAACCCATATTCTTGGCGATACCTCTCTGCTCGAAAATTATTTTCGTGCGCATACCAAATTCGAGGGCATGGCGGCAAGCCTTTCCGAACTTTCATTGCATACTGAACAGAAGGAATTGCTGACGCAACTGCAATCCTCGGAAGCTTCGATTTTCGAGAAAATATCGGCTGTAAGGGAATCGCCGGAACAATTGCGCGATCTGATTGGCAGCTTCGCGCTGCTGAGGGATTCAGCGCGAACCTTTTTTTCGGTCGGTTATACGTTAATCGAGCGCGAGGTGGATGAAATGCAGGACATGGCAGGGTACGCGCGCTTTACCGTCGGATGGCAACTGCTTGCTCTGATCCCTTTTGCAATTTTGCTCGCGTTCTTTTTTTCAGTGCGGATTGCACGCCCGATTCGTCAGATTGACGAGGCCATCCGCAACATGGGGCAAGGTGAACTGTATAAGCCGATACGGGTGGATGGTCCCCAGGATCTGGTGTATTTCGGCGAACGCCTTGACTGGATGCGCCGCCGCCTGCTGAAGCTCGAAGAGCAGAAAACGCGGTTTTTGCAGCATGTTTCTCATGAACTCAAGACGCCCCTCACGGCAATGCGCGAAGGTGCGGATTTGCTTGTGGAAGGCGTGGCCGGGGAATTGACCGAAGAACAACAGCGTATTGCAAGAATCCTCCACAGCAATAGCGTGCAACTGCAGCGGCGCATCGAGGATTTGTTGAGCTATAGCGCTCTCCAGGCCGAGAAAGCCGCACTGGTGAAAAATGAGGTGAATCTGACAAAAATTCTGGAGGCGGTACTACAAGACCAGAATCTTATAATCATGAGCAAAGGCTTGAGAATTGATTTATCTTGCCCGGAATTGATAATTGACTGCGACGAACAAAAAATCAAGGTAATCGTGGATAACCTGCTATCGAATGCTGTGAAATTCTCTCCTCCCGGCGGTTGTATCCGAATCTGGACAAGCAAGACGGCCGAGGTGGTTCAACTGGATATTGTGGATGCAGGCCTGGGTGTCGACGAGGCGGATCGGGAGAAAGTATTTGAACCGTTTTACCAGGGGCGGCGGGTCCTTGACAGTCATGTCAGAGGCACCGGGCTCGGCCTATCCATTGCGCGCGAGTATGCGTTGGCGCACGGGGGTAATATCGTGCTTGTACCGCAGGTCGGTGTTGGCGCCCATTTCCGTCTCACCATACCTGTTTGCGATCCGGAGGGCTCCCATGAGTAGCGGGGGTCGAAAATTGCGGATTCTGCCGGCAATGATGTTGACGCTGCTGACGGCGTGCTCAATCATTCCGGGAATTCAGCCCACTGTGGCGCCACCATCGGCCGATGTGGTTGTAACTGGTCAGATGGATGATATGATGGAGTTCTACGAGTCCATACGTAAACTGCCGGCGCCAGAACTCGGTCAGGTGTACGAAACGGTAAAACAGAAATTCGTAGGGAACAAAAGCGACGCAAATCGAGCCCGACTGGTATTACTTCTCATCCTGCCCAATACTTCCTTTCGCGATATAAACTCGGCGCTGCACCTGCTCAACGAGTGGCCGCGGGAGGCGCAGCCGACAACCAATTTGCAAAGTTTCCGGAACCTGCTCGCGGCTCTTCTTGCGGACCAACAGCGACTGCATCATAACGTGGAAGAGTTGTCGCAGAAATTGAAGGATGAGCAAAAACGTGTAGAGACACTAAAAAGTCAAATTGACGCCATAAAAAGCATGGAAAAGAATCTCATTCTCAGAGAACTATAAATTCAAATAAATATGTCCGATTCCAAGCCAAGAATACTCATTGTCGACGACGATACAGATCTGCTTGAATTACTCGTCATCAGGCTGACAGCCGCCGGCTACAAGGTGGAGGCTGTGCAAAGTGCAGAGGCAGCGCTGAATTATCTGGATGTGTCGCGCCCGCAACTGGTCATCAGCGATATGCAGATGAGCGGTATGGATGGCATGGCGCTGTTCGAACACATCCATCGCGCCCTACCGACATTGCCGGTAATCATTCTAACGGCGCACGGCACCATTCCCGACGCGGTTGCAGCGGTCCAGCGAGGTGTATTCGGTTATCTGGCCAAACCGTTCGATAGCAAGACACTGCTGGCAAATATCAGCCAGGCTCTCAGGTTTGTCCCCGGGGCCGTATCGCAGGTCGAGATATCGCAGGCCTCCTGGCGTAAAAATATCATTACCCAGAGCGCCATCATGGAGGATCTGCTCACCAAGGCCGGGCTGGTAGCCGAAGGGGATGCAAGCGTACTGATTTACGGGGAAAGCGGTGTAGGCAAGGAATTATTCGCTCATGCCATACATGAGGCTTCGAAGCGCCGTCATCATCCGTTTGTGGCGATAAACTGCGCGGCAATTCCTGAACAACTGCTGGAATCCGAGCTGTTTGGACACGTCAAAGGCGCGTTCACGGGCGCTGTACGCGATCACAAGGGATTATTTCAGCTGGCCGAGGGCGGGACGCTGTTTCTCGATGAAATTGGCGATATGCCGCTTTTGCTCCAGGTCAAGTTATTGCGTGTTCTGCAGGAAAGACAAGTGCGCCCGGTTGGATCCACTCAGTCGATTCCCGCGGATGTTCGCATTATTTCCGCAACTCACCGTGATCTCAAGGCAGAAATCGCTGCCGGCGCGTTTCGGGAAGACCTTTACTACAGACTGGATGTGGTGGCGTTGACCATTCCGGTTTTGTCCCAGCGGCGCGAGGATATTCCCTTGCTGACAAATTATTTCCTCAGCATGTTTTCGGATAAGTATCAGAAAAATATCAATGGATTTTCCCCCGAAGCCATGGAAATGCTGGTTAGTGCGTCCTGGCCGGGTAACGTGAGACAACTGATGAACGTCATCGAGAGATGTGTCGCCTTGAGCACGGCTCCGCTCATATCACCCGTACTGGTTTATGACGCCATGCACCGGGAAGAGGAGCAGCTCGTCTCTTTCGAGGACGCGCGTAAAAGTTTCGAAAGAGATTATCTGGTGCGCGTGCTGAAGATAACCGGCGGCAACGTAACACAGGCAGCACGCCTGTCCAAACGTAATCGCACGGAGTTCTACAAGCTGCTTCAGAGATACCAGCTCGATCCCTCCGTTTTCAAACAGCCGCAGGGCTCACAAAGCTGAAGGTTGAAGGCTGATGTCGATCCGCCAGACGATCAGGCCTGGCCCGCTATCGGATTACGCTCGTCCTCAACGAATTTATCGTCCTTCTTCACGATGAAGCCAAGTTCGGTCCACCACCGGACCATGTCGCCATAGTCTTCTATGCCTCGCGAGAACGGCTGAATCTCTCCCGAGGCGGTGACGATATCGACGGGACGTTGCGCAGGCCACCAAAGTTCGCCACAAGCCAGAAAGTCGGCCTGCCAGGGCAATGCCATGCGCTCCGTCAGAAAACCAGGGGGCAGGGTATGTTTGATCCGGAACGGAGATTCATAGGTTGCCGCCTGGGCGATGACATACGTTACCTCGATGCCTGGAAAGAAGGGCGCGCCTATACAGCCTTCCAGCGCGGCCCGTGTCAAAGCCTCGGGCTGCTGATCCAGGGGTAGAGCATTGAAAGGGACGGGCTCGGGCTCGGCCGTCCAGTCGGCACGGAAATCCCCCTGCGCCCATTTTTCCATCATGGTGTACTGGAACTCCGTCAATGCGGTGTACTCGCCACGCTCAGGGTTATCCGGATCCACGCCACTATTCACTTTTGGCATGCTGGGCGGAGTTTGACGTGGGGGGGTATTGGGATCGACAGGGGTATTGGGTTTCATCAGCCACGTCAAAACCGCTTCACGTGCGGATCTTCCACTCTCGGTCTTGTCCGCCAGTTTGCTCAGCCGCTCGGGATTAAGAAAATTTCCAGCATCGCCGTGATGGCGGTTTCGTTGCTCGACCACCCAATGAATCATGACAACCCGCTTCAGAATCGGGTAGATGTCCCGCGTAAAGGACGGCACATCTTTTATGTGGCGCGGGGAGAAATTTCTCGTGGCGACATTCACCGCCTGATCATACCAGGTCGTTACGTTTTCGATGCCGGGCGCATACGATGGCGGAGCGATAACAACCCAGGCGCCACCTTCCGCACTGCTGGGTGTTTCTCCCTCGACCTCGACGACAGCATTTACCGGCCCATCGGCGACTCCGTCGTACCAACCATCATTATTTGCAAAATTATCCAGACCTCGACCAATGGGCGAGGCCGATTTACCCGGCCCGCCAACGACAATGAGCCGCCCTTCTCCGTCGGTGAGAAGCCGTCCAAGCTCAACCTTCGCACTGCCTTCAACGTTGCCGTTCCTTATAAAATTGATTTCACCGCTTAGCGCCCCCAGGGTTTGGTTCTTCCCGGATATGGATTGTAATGAGGCATCCAGGATTAATCCTGCCCTATCGTACTCGGCGTTTCTGGGCGAAGAAGACGGTCCTCCCGGAGGGAAATTCCCTCCCGCTGCTTTCCTGTTGACGAGGTGCACGCTCCACCTGATTTTCGTCTTTTCATCCATGACAAGCTCGCTGTCGAACGTTTCTTTGCCGAAGTCATCGCGAATAAATTTATAAATCCGGAAGCGAACTCCTTGCGGCTTTATTTTTCCTGAAGTATCGCGATATGGTCCTTCGGGAACAACTCTCGGGGATTCCGGGCCCAGGAAATAATCAGTCTCACTGTTTCCTATCCGCGCAACACCTATTGCTGGATAAATCCGATAGATCGTTTTCATTGGTATTTTCTCCTTTGTCCCTGATTCCCTGACTTCCCACCAATATTTGCCGTTCCAGGATCATAGAGGAAAGTCTCCTTCCGCCTATGTTCGGCAGCGCACGGAAACAACATCAACGAGTGACAAAAATAGTTGGAGGTTTGGAGACTGCATTCGCGATTTTTCATACATAAGCTGCCGGGATACGCCCAAAATTGAATAATTTCCGATAGATGTTATAGCAGGCGCCTGACGCACTTGCGCACTGACGCATAGAATTCTGTGAGACATATTATGATTAAACCCTTACATAGCGGTAACCCTGAAACGACGCCCGTTAGAATCCCGGCAGGGGATGTGCTGTTGAGCGCAGACCTGACCATACCGGCAGAGGCGAAAGCTATTGTCGCTTTCGCTCATGGCAGCGGCAGCGGACGACATAGCACCCGCAATCGTTACGTCGCGGAAACGCTGAACGGGTACCGGTTCGCAACACTGCTCGCCGATCTTTTGACGGAAGAGGAAGAAGTTGTCGATATGCGGACAAGGCATCTGCGCTTCGATATTCCCATGCTGGCTGAGAGACTGATACACATCGCGGAATGGCTGCAAGGTGAACCCCGAACAAAACATTTGAAAATAGGCTGGTTTGGTGCGAGCACAGGCGCTGGCGCCGCACTGATTGCCGCAGCCCGGCGGCCGGAAAACGTCATGGCCGTTGTTTCAAGAGGTGGGCGGCCCGATCTGGCAGGGGATTACTTGCCGGACGTTCTCGCGCCCGTGCTTCTTATCGTAGGGGAAAACGATCCTCAAGTTCTCGATCTGAACAAATCAGCGCTCGCCAGGCTTAACGTCCAATCCAAACTGGAAATCGTGCCGAATGCGACCCATTTATTTGAGGAGCCTGGCACCCTGGAGGCGGCCGCGCTTCTGGCAGCGGAGTGGTTTCAGGGGAATTCGGATTAGCCCGAAAAAAAGAAAAGGTTATTTAATGGGAAGCGCCGGTCACTATTTTGCAGACAGGGCGGAAGCCGGAAAGATGCTTGCTGAAGCATTGTCCGCCTATGCCGGTAGAACCGATGTCCTCGTTCTGGCGCTTCCCCGCGGCGGCGTGCCGGTAGCTTATGAAGTCGCAAAGATGCTAGCTGCGCCGATGGACCTATGGCTTGTCCGCAAGCTTGGCGTGCCTGGCCAGGAAGAACTGGCGATGGGTGCAATGGCGGGGAAAGATACTCGCATTCTCAATCAGGAAATCATCAACATCCTGAATATTGATCAAGCCGCCATTGATGCTGCCGTCGCGAGGGAACAGAAGGAACTGGAAAGACGCAACAGGCATTACCGTCAAGGCAGGCCGCCGCCCGATATCGAGGGAAAAACCATCATTATTATCGATGACGGTCTTGCCACCGGTGCGACCATGCGCGCTGCGATCGCGTCGCTCCGCCACATGGGCGCCAAACGGATTATTGCCGCTGTGCCGGTGGGCGCCGCGTCAACCTGCAGCAAGGTTCAGAAGGAGGCGGATGAGCTTGTGTGCCTGTTTACACCCGAACCTTTTTACGGCGTAGGACAATGGTATAGCGATTTTTCGCAGACCTCGGATGAGGAAGTGCTGGCGCTCCTCGGCCCGGCCGCCACAGCAAAGTAAAATCCGTGCATCATGGATGTAAATGGCCGTGCAGGTACGGAATGAGAAATGGAAAGCTTCTGGAAATTTACTGAAACCGGATTTCCGCCCAAAAGCGAAGAGGTTCGAATATGCCTGATCTAGACTCCCGCCATCATCTGATCGATGCGCTGGAAAAGCATGCGCAGCCGTTGCTGGAAGCCGGCGCTGATCATGAAGGGTTAATATACACACTGCGCGAGCACGTAAAAGGAAAGAAGTTCATCCTGATCGGCGAAGCCACCCATGGCACCGCTGAGTTTTACCGGCTTCGCGCTGAAATGACCCAGCACCTCATCGTGGAAGAAGGATTCGACGCTGTCGCGGTTGAAGCCGACTGGCCCGACGCCTACAGGGTTAATCGCTATGTATCGGGCCGATCGGAGGATACGAACGCCGATGCTGCCTTGTCCAACTTTGAACGGTTTCCCACATGGATGTGGCGTAATACCGTAGTCCTCGACTTTGTTACATGGCTGCGAAATTACAACGAAGAAGCGAGGAAATATAAGGGTCAGCAGGAATCGGTCGGATTCTACGGCCTTGACTTGTACAGCATGACAACCTCCATGGAGGCGGTGCTCGCGTATCTGGACAAAGTCGATCCGCAAGAAGCCGCTGCCGCACGGGCACGCTATGGCTGCTTTGGCCAGTTCATCAGCAATCCCCAGGCGTATGGTTATGCCATTGCCTCGGGCAGGTGGGATTCATGCGAACAGGAAGTCATCACACAGCTCATGCAACTGCAACGCAAGGCGCGGCTCTATCTTGAAAAGGACGGTGTCTTTGCCGGAAACGAATATTTCTCCGCGCAGCAGAATGCCGAACTAGTAAAAAATGCCGAGGAATATTACCGTGCCATGTTCAGGGGCCGGCCCAGCACCTGGAATCTGAGAGACAGGCATATGTTCGAAACGCTCGAAAAACTTGCCAGTCATCTGGAATCCCGGTTGGGACGCGAAGCGCGAATCATTGTTTGGGCGCACAATTCCCATCTGGGCAATGCTGCGGCAACTGATATGGGACAGCGCGGCGAAGTCAATATCGGCCAGTTGGTCAGTGAAAGTTATGCCCATAAATCACTTCGCATCGGATTTTCGACCAGCTGCGGAAGGGTGACCGCGGCTACGGATTGGGACGGACCAGCCGAAACGAAAACTATTCGCGACCCATTGCCCGACAGTTACGAAGAAATTTTTTCGCAGCTCGAAAAGAAACATTTCTTTTTCGACCTGCGGACCGGAAGCGAAGCGGTCGATATGCTAAGAGAGAAACGGCTGCAGCGGGCGATCGGCGTAATCTACCGGCCTGAAACGGAGCGGGTCAGTCATTACTTCTACACCTCTCTGCCAAGGCAATTCGACTTCATGATCCATATCGATAAAACAGAAGCCTTGCAGCCACTGCCGGCGTTCGTCCATAAGAGGCCAGGCGAAATGGATGAGACCTATCCGTCGGGCTTGTAGACATCTAATTCTGGGGCAGCTGCTCTTCTCACATATAACACCCGTTGGTGTTTGCAGACGTACATACATTTTGTATTGATGCTTTGTGTGCGTCCCCTTCTGGAGGGCGATACATTTAAATTAACACCCAACGAAGATCCATGCTTCTTGCGGCACAATGCGCGTCACTATTGGCCCTACCTCTCCAAGCCATGCACCTCTGCTTACTCCCGCTATTCAATCCCTTGCTTTTTAAAAAATCTAATCTATTTTTAATAATGCCGTCTCTCTGGCAGCACAAAAAGAAGTCTTGAATAGCGGAGTCCGTGATCCTTTAAGGAGATACAGATGAAAAATACAAAGAAAAATTATCAAGCTAAAAATATCAGGCCAACCCGAGACTATTTCCGGATATTGCCGATCGCGGCAGCGATGGCCGCCTCCGGCTTCATTCAGCCGGCTCTTGCTGTCGATCGAACGTGGTTTGGCGGTACGGGAGACTTTGGAGTCGATACGAACTGGTCACCTGTTGGTGTGCCAGGCAGCGGCGACAAGGCGATTATTAGCAGCGGCAACTCAGCCTTGTCCTTCAATGCAGGGATTACGGGCCTCGATTTGTTCGGCGGCACTCTTAGCGGCCCAGGTAACCTCACGCTCAGCGGTTTGAGTACCTGGACTGCCGGAGACATCAGAGGCGCGGCTACGACTCAGTTCGATGGCGGCCTGTCCATCACTGGTAGCGAACGGAAGGATATTGAGGAGGGGCGCATTATCAATGTCAGCAATACTACCTGGAGCGGCAACACGGCGGCCAACAACAATGCGATCCTGTTCAATGGCGGGACGATCAACAACACCGGTACCTGGAACGATGCCAACAACTTCGATTCCTTGATGAATCACTTCAGCGGCACCAATGCTTTCAACAACAGTGGCACCTACAACAAGCAGAGCAACACACTGACCACCATCGAGGTGGTCTACAACAACACCGGTACCACCAACGTGAATGCGGGAACGATGCAACTCAAAGGCAACGGTACTCATACCGGCGATTTCAATATCGCTACTGGTAGCACGCTGGACTTCAACCAGGGTACCCACAATCTGAACAACGTCACCACCTCGGGCGATGGCACGTTAAAGATCAGCGGTTCGGAATCGTTCAGTTTCGTCAATGTCAATGGTGGCACGCACAGTGCGCCGGTGCTCATCAGCGGTGGCAATCTGCAGGGTACCAACCACACGTTCACCGGTCCGGCCAACTGGACTGGCGGTACCATCAGAGGCGCGGCTACGACTCAGTTCGATGGCGGCCTGTCCATCACTGGTAGCGAACGGAAGGATATTGAGGAGGGGCGCATTATCAATGTCAGCAATACTACCTGGAGCGGCAACACGGCGGCCAACAACAATGCGATCCTGTTCAATGGCGGGACGATCAACAACACCGGTACCTGGAACGATGCCAACAACTTCGATTCCTTGATGAATCACTTCAGCGGCACCAATGCTTTCAACAATAGCGGCACCTACAACAAGCAGAGCAACACACTGACCACCATCGAGGTGGTCTACAACAACACCGGTACGACCAACGTGAATGCGGGCACGATGCAAATAGCAAACTCATTCACGAATGATGGCGTGATCGACGTTAATGCTACTGCAGCGTTCCAGGTTGCGCGTGCTAGTAATACAACTTTCGTCAACAGCAGGACCGGGGAAGTCCAAGGTAATGGTACTGTCATCACGCCGACGCTTGGCTTATCCAACAGCGGGGCGATCAATCCCGGCGATGCCATAGGTCATCTTACCATCGACGGTGATCTGAATCAGGCTTCAGATGGTGTAGTCAACTTCGAGCTAGCCAGCCTGAGCAGCTTTGACCAACTGGAGATTACGGACGACGTAACGCTGGGGGGTGAAATCGCCATATGGAACCTCGGCTACGCTCCCGTGTACGGCGACAGTTTTGTAGTGGCGACTTTCGATGAACGTCTGGCAAATTCCACATTCGCCTCTGTCAGCACACATGGGTTCGGTTCCGGCGTGGACTTCGACGTGATCTACAACGAGCACAATGTAACCATAACCGCGGTGCCCGAGCCCGAACAATACCTGCTGTTTCTCGCGGGACTCGGCCTGATGGGTGCCATGGCTCGCCGGCGGAAAACCTGCATTGGGGGTGAGGAAACTATCTAGACTGTGCTCGATTTTACTTGGCTGCCCGGGACCTGAAAAAACACATCGTGCCGCAGGACGTTCCTCCAGGCCGATAGCCCACAAGAGGGGAAGTGGATTTGATCTCGTTAACTATTGGATGAGAGGAAAAAATGAAAATATTACCTTATGTTTTGCTTATCGGGGCAGTTGCGCTTAGCGCACCTGCCTTTGCCGAGAATGAAGGGGACCGTGAAGGGGACCGTCCTGCAAGCCGCGCGGTGAATATCTCTCTCGGCAGTACCGGCGGTGCGCTGGACAACGCTGCATTGAAATCGGTGCGCAAGTCGGTCGGAAAGGCGATTACAGCCGCCACCGTTGATACTTTCGCTGTTTATAGCCCCAGGGTAGGCGGCCCGGTCCCGATCGAAGGCGGATTGAGCGCGTGCGCGGAAGCAGGTTTTAGCGCTACACCCACCCAGTTTAATGCCTTTGTCAAGCAGCTGCGGGACATTCGGCCCAAGGCGGGAACCTTCCTCAACGTGGAGCTGACGGATCAATGCAAGCCGATCGATAATGCCGGGTCGGCAGTCTGTGGTGGTATTGCGGGAACAGCCTGTCCTGACGCCAAACAGTTTTGTGATTTCGGCATCGGTAAATGCAAGGTGCCGGACGCGCAAGGCACGTGCAAGACGAAGCCCTCCATTTGTACCAGGGAATTCCGCCCCGTTTGCGGTTGCGACGGCAAAACTTACGGGAACGCATGCACAGCAGCAGCGGCGGGCGTATCCATCGAGCATGAAGGGGAATGCAAGAAGTCCGAACCCAAATCATGCGGTGGAATTGCGGGGATCCCATGCCCTCAAGGCAAAACCTGCATAGACGATCCTTCCGATGACTGCGACCCGAAACGTGGTGGAGCGGATTGTCCGGGGATTTGCGAGCCCAAATAACAGCGGTCCGGGACGTCCCACAGTTTCTTATGGAGACGTCCCGGCTAATGTTAGACAGCGCACAGAGATGCCCCTGATGAGGTGTTAAAAATTGGCAAATTCGCCCGCCGGGCGAAACTGCGCAGCAAATTGGACTAATACCAATTTGCATAGCCGGATGGACCAATTTTTTAAAGGGGAGCGTATTTTGTCAAGTTCATCAAGCAAGCCTGGTGTCGGGATCGAGGAAGACGCGAATAATAACGGCTCTGTTGAGCGGCCCGGGGATTCTTTGCCGGACATTTCAACGACAGCAAAGATAGACGAAGAATCAGCCGAATCTGAAATACAAGGTCATCACATTATTTCGAGTGCTATTTATTATGATTTGGCCGGATACGGTTATGACGAAGCGCAGGATGGGCTGGAGACCGACATGGAAACGGATGGCGTATATCCCGAGGCTGATTTCTAGCTGAAAAAGATTCAGGCGGGAGTCATTTACGTCCGGGTAAGAGGTAGTGTAATAAAGACGCAGGAATTTTTTAATATTTCAAAGGAGAAAACATCATGGCAAATATTGCTCGGCGTTCACCCCTTTATGGTGACATTGCCCGTTTCGACCCATTCGCTAATTTTGATGATTTGTTCAGAAATTTTGGAATGCGCCCGTTTTCGATGGAAGGGGAGACGGCCCCTACAATAAAGATTGATTTGAGCGAAAACGATACGGCCTATACCGTACGTGCAGAAATACCCGGGGTGAAGAAAGAAGACGTGAAGGTACAAGTAGAGGGAAACCGGGTTTCCATCAACTGCGAGACAAAGCAGGAAAAAGAGGAAAAAGAAGGCGAGCGGGTGATTTGTCGCGAATGCCATCAGGGATCGAGCTACAGGAGCTTTACGTTGGGAAGCGATGTGGACGAGACCAAAGCCGAGGCCAAGTATGAAAATGGCACGCTGGAACTGACGCTGCCAAAGAAAGAAGGCAAGACCGCCAAACGGATCGAGGTTAAATAAACCGGCAATTTCGTTGGGGGCGGGCATAACCGCTGCGGGCTCACCGTTCTGCCGGCGGGGGACGGCCAGCCTGCCCATGCAACTTCGGGCGCTGCCGTCCATCGCAATTCCCGCGGTAATTATTAAGGTCTGGGCATGACAAGGCAGGCATGGTCTACCTTAGCGGGAAGCCGATCATGAGGAGCCGCAGAGGTACAGGGCCACGGGCATCGAGATTGTACTGTGCCGCATGGAGGAGCCCCCTGCAGCAGATTATTGCAAACGCTGGTGATGAATCCTATGTCGCTATCTTGCGTTCTTCATCTTGGGCAACCAAACAGATGTGATCACATAAAAGGAGTCTTACCATGGGCACCCAGACAACTCCGCCAGGCTTCCGCCAGATTTCCCGCCATGACAAACTCTTCAAGGAGCGCGTACATGATGCCTATCGGGCAAGACAAAAGCTTCCGGAGCCAAGCGTTTGCCCGCAATGCGGCGCAGTATTCCAGGAAGGGCGCTGGCAGTGGCTTCAGGCTCCCGCCGGGGCGCATCAGCAAATCTGCGCGGCCTGCCAACGCATCCAGGACGATTATCCCGCTGGTTTTATCACCCTGGACGGGGAATTCTATAATGCGCACCGAAGCGAGATCATGCACCTTGTGAATAACATAGAAAAACGCGAGAAGACCGAGCACCCGTTTAACCGCATCATGAAAATCGAAGAAAAAGATGGCGCAACGCTGGTTACAACAACGGATATCCATTTGGCGCGAGGCATTGGTGAAGCAATACACGACGCCTATCAAGGCGATCTCGAATTTCACTATAACCCTGATGAGTATCTGCTGCGGGTGACCTGGACACGCTGACGCCATTTCGACCAGGATGCGATTCCGCTTATTTTGGCTTAACAGCTATTAAAAAATCATGCATGGCGTTGCCTTAAATACTTTGTATCGAACATGTAATTAAAACGGAGGGCGCTATGCCTATCGGGGAAATTTGCAGTCGCGATGTGGTTTTTTTACGCCGTGACGATACCGTTCTTGAAGCGGCCAAACTCATGCGTCAGCATCATGTCGGCGACGTAGTCGTCATTGAGGAGCGCGATGGCGTCCGGGTTCCTGTCGGGATTGTCACCGATAGGGATCTGGTGGTGGAAATCATGGCGACTGAGCTCGACCATACCGTTATCACGGTAGGCGATATCATGGAGCAGGAGCTGGTAACAGTGAAAGAAAGCGTGGGCATCTTCGAAGCGATACAGTATATGCGCAGCAAGACCGTGAGGCGCTTGCCTATCGTGGACGAAACCGGCGCGCTCCTGGGTATCCTGACGCTCGATGACCTATTGGAACTGTTATCGGAAGAACTGCTTGCCATTTCCAAGTTGATCAGTTATCAGCGGCAAAAGGAGACGAGGCGGCGTCACGCATAGACTGGTGTTCACATCCGACGCCTTTGGTCGAGATGCATGACATTAACATATGGAGATCCGCCGCCTGGTTATGGCAATGTTCAGCAGGCTATTGTTGACCTTGTCTGGCATCCATCCGATTTTTTCCAATAATGAGAAAGGAGCATGGTCATGATGGAATCCTTGAAACACGCCAAAACAAATATCAGCCGTGGGCTTAGCCGGACCTGGGATCATATTTCAGAGGGCTGGCGTGAACTGGCCCATCACAGTAGCGATGCGCTTACTCACTTCGTGCACCGCAAGGATGAGGTGGAGAAGGCGCGGGAGACAGCCGGCACGGTCCCCGCTTTTCGAAACTGGAGTCTGCTGGCGGGAGAGATGGAAGAAACAGACAAGGAGATTCTCGTACGGATAGAAGTACCTGGAATGGAGAAGGAAGACTGCCAAATTACAATCGACGGCAATATGCTTTATTTGAGAGGCGAAAAACGTTTTGAACGGACCAGGAACGATAGTACCTACCATGTCATGGAGCGCGCCTACGGAGTGTTCCAGCGGGCCATTCCATTGCCGAACAATGTGGATGCCGACCATGCGGAAGCGGACTACAAGAATGGCGTGCTGACCGTTCACCTGCCGAAACTGGGCGGGGAGAAAGGACGCCTCATTCCGATATCATGATAAACAGGCCCGGTAGATGAGAGCACGCCCGTATTCCGCTGCATGCACGCGAGGTGCTGCTCTACTGGGCATTAGCCTCATCTGCCTGCTGGCGGGAACGGCTGCCACGGCTGTAATGTCCGTGGCGGTTGCGGCTGAAGCGGGCTCCCTCATGAAGCAGAAGGAAAGAAAGCAGGCAAAGCAGAATAAGGAGAAACCCATTATGCCCATGACCATCACATCTTCATCGTTTTCTCACCAGGGGGTGATCCCGGCACGACATACTTGCCAGGGGCACGATACCTCACCGGAGCTTTTCTGGACCGATGTACCGGAAGGTACAAAAAGCCTGGCATTAATCATGGATGACCCGGATGCGCCTGATCCTGCCGCGCCCAAGAGAACCTGGGTGCACTGGGTTTTGTACAACATCCCGGCCACTGCCAGCGGCTTGGCCGAGGCAATTCCGGCGACAGAGCTTCCATCCGGAACGCGAGAGGGGCTCAACGACTGGGAGCGCACGGGCTATGGCGGCCCTTGTCCGCCGATTGGCAATCATCGATATTTCCATAAACTCTATGCGCTGGACACTGTGCTTCCCGATCTGAATCAACCCACCAAGGCAAAGCTGGAGGAAGCGATGCAAGGCCATGTCATCGGATATGCGGAACTGATCGGGCTGTACAAGAAGCATTAAGCTCTGCACGGCGAACAAGTCTATATCAACAACCTCTTGAGAAGAGAAGAGGCCATCTCGAACAATGGCGAGGCTGAGCTACGTATGCCCTCCTTGAAGAGATCTGGGGCAGCTCAGTGTAACGCCTACCATGGTTTTTGAATCGGGTTTGAAGGGATTGCGCGGTCTACCCGCCACAGGGCAGGTGTGGCCGTACGATTTCCTCGAATGCTACGCATTCGCGACGACAAAAAAGTCGACGAAGCCGACACCCTGGAAACATTGAAGGCCATGCTGCCTGACCCATCCGAAAAGGCCGTAGACGCACCCGCATAGCCGGAGACAGGAAGGCCTGCTTGCCAACCTCGCCGAGTTTTAAGAAGAGACGCCAAATATTCGAGCGGCGTGCATATCAAAGAGCTTTTCGCACGTCTTTTTGTCGTCCGATGGAAATAGCATACCTCCTGAACTATACTGAAACCGGCAGCAGTCAAGGATAACAAGGAGTCATCAAGAGTGGCAGGGAGTAGCTATTCATAAGGCTGTCGCCTCGCCCTGCCCGGGAAAATATGAATACGACGCCGGCTTTCTCAGAACTCGGTTCGATTGTTTCGGTGCGCGGCGGTATTGTCGATATACGGTTTGAAACTCGCGTGCCCCCTATCTACTCGTTGCTGCGTGCCGGGAAGGACGAGAAGATTGTTATCGAGGTTTTGTCCCAGCTCGACGCCCACGGCGTGCGCGGCATTGCCCTGACCCCGACGCAAGGTCTTGCTCGGGGCATGTCCGTCAGGAATACAGGCGGACCATTGATGGCGCCAGTCGGGAGCGCAACGCTTTCCCGAATGTTTGACGTTTTCGGCAATGCCATCGACCGTGGGCCGGTGCCGGAGAATGTCCAATGGCGCACAGTCCATCGCGCCTCTCCTTCATTGGCGAGACTCTCCACGAAAGCGGAAATCTTCGAAACGGGTATCAAGGTCATCGATGTGCTGATGCCCCTCGAACGCGGCGGCAAAGCGGGCCTGCTTGGCGGGGCGGGCGTGGGCAAGACTATATTGCTTACGGAGATGATCCACAACGTGGCCGGTCAGCACGAGGGGGTAAGCATTTTTTGTGGCATAGGCGAGCGTTGCCGCGAAGGCGAGGAACTCTACCGTGACATGGTGGCTGCGGGCGTGCTGGAGAACATGGTAATGGTGTTCGGCCAGATGAATGAACCTCCTGGCGCCCGGTTTCGCGTCGGCCATGCGGCGCTGACCATGGCCGAGTATTTCCGCGATGACGAGCATCGTGATGTACTGCTGCTCGTAGATAATATTTTCCGTTTTATCCAGGCCGGCATGGAAGTATCCGGACTAATGGGCCAGATGCCGTCGCGCCTGGGCTACCAGCCAACGATGAGCACGGAACTGGCGCAGCTGGAAGAACGCATTGCCAATACCGATACCGGTGCCATTACATCGATTCAGGCGGTATATGTTCCCGCCGATGATTTTACCGATCCCGCGGCGGTGCATACCTTTTCGCATCTATCCGCATCTATAGTGCTTTCGCGCAAGCGAGCCAGCGAGGGGTTATACCCTGCCATCGACCCGCTGCAGTCTAGTTCCAAAATGGCTACGCCGAGTGTTATCGGTCACCGGCATTACCAGATTGCACAGGAGATCCGGCGCACGCTGGCGCAATATGCGGAACTCAAGGATATCATCGCCATGCTCGGGCTGGAGCAGTTATCGCCTGAAGACCGTAATGTGGTTGCCCGCGCCCGGCGGCTGGAGCGTTTTCTTACCCAGCCATTTTTTACCACCGAGCAGTTTACCGGCATCAAGGGAAAACTGGTAAGTCTCAAGGATGCGCTGGACGGCTGTGAACGCATCCTGCGGGACGAATTCCACGATCTTCCGGAAAGAGCGCTATATATGATCGGGACGGTTGACGAGGTGAAAAAAAGAACAATTCGGCAAGTCAGCGGTAAAGCCCAAGCCGAGGAAAGCGCAACTCATGAATCTTAAAATTCTTCTGCCTTTCAGGGTCCTTGCCGAAAAGGCCGGCGTCGTTCGTATTGTTGCCGAGACAGATGCAGGATCGTTCGGGATTCTTCCCAACCGGCTTGACTGTGTGGCGGCGCTTATACCGGGAATACTCGTTTTCGAGGCGGAAGGCCAGGACAAGGCCGGCGAGGCCTACGTGGCGGTCGACGAGGGCATCCTGATAAAAACAGGCGCGGACGTGCTGGTCTCGGTTCGCAATGCCATAGAAGGAGCGGATCTCGGTACATTGCGCGAGGCGGTCAGGGATGAGTTTTTAAATCTTGATGCGCAGGAGCAAGGCATGCGCCGGATGATGGCAAAGATGGAAAGCGGTTTCATTCGCCGTTTCTCGGAATTTTATCGTGAGTGATCCGTCGGGAGAGAATCGCCCCGAAGAGAAGCATTCAACGAATGAGCCGGAATTAAGCCGGCGGGTGGGGGCTCGGGCGGCACGCAAGTTACAGGCAAAACAGGCGCAACGCCATGTCAGGCGGACCGCCTGGTCAGGGTTGACGATGATCGGTCTGGTCGGCTGGTCGGTGGTGGTGCCAACGCTGCTGGGCGCAGCGCTCGGCGTCTGGCTGGACCAGCGTTACGCCATGACTCACTCCTGGACGCTAACGCTGCTGTTTGCAGGCTTGATCATTGGATGCTTGAATGCCTGGCACTGGATCGCCAAAGAAGATAGGGAAACCCATAAGCAACAGCAGAATCACGAATGGGAGAATCAAGAATGAGCGAAATCTCGAACCAGGCGCTGATGTTGGGGCTGGCAGCAGGCTTTCTGCTGGGCGTGATATTTTTCGGCGGCCTGTGGTGGACCGTGCGCAACGCAGTTGCAGCTCGCAGACCAGCGCTGTGGTTTATTGGCAGCATGATGCTGCGCATAAGCATTGTCACGTGGGGGTTCTATTTACTCCTCGACTTGTCTGGCAGCAGCTGGAAAATCCTGCTCGCAGGTCTGCTCGGATTTTTCATCGCACGACTGGCGGCGACACGGCTCTTACCCGCCCCTCTATCGAAAACCGTACCTATCGCGGACCCATCGATGGAAAAAACAGAGCTGAACCAACCTCGATAGAAGGCCTCGCATGCACCTTAGTCCTGACGACATCATCTTCTGGGAATATGGCTTCATCAAGCTTAATGCCACGATTGTCTATACCTGGGGACTCATGTTTGTGCTTGCCGCCGGTTCAAAGGCCGTTACCCGCAAACTTTCCGTTGGGCTGGAACGTGCCCGCTGGCAGAACCTGTTGGAAATCATCGTCAGTGCCATCAAGAAGCAGATCGAGGAAGTGGGTTTGCGCCAGTCCCGAATGTATCTGGGTTTCGTGGGCACACTGTTTGTATTTGTTGCAACGGCGAGCCTCTTCACTGTCATCCCCGGGTATGAGCCGCCCACGGGATCGCTCTCGACTACCACGGCGCTGGCGATTTGCGTGTTTATCGCCGTGCCGCTGTACGGCATAAAGGAGCAGGGGCTGGGCGGCTATCTTCGTTCCTATCTAGAGCCCACGCCCCTCATGCTTCCGTTTAATATTATTGGCGAGTTCTCCCGTACACTGGCTCTGGCTGTCCGTCTGTTTGGCAACATGATGAGCGGAACGATGATTCTTGCAATCCTGCTAAGCATCACGCCATTTTTCTTTCCAATCGTCATGAGCGCGCTTGGTCTGCTGACCGGTATGGTACAAGCTTATATCTTCAGCATCCTTGCCACCGTTTATATCGCTGCCGCCGCGTCGGGCACGGCGGCGGCTGAAGCCAATGACTCGTGAATCTGAAAGGGGATAACCGGCAAGCGCTTGATATTCAATAAATGGGATCAGATAGAATAAGGAGATGCTATGGACAGCATGACCCTGATTGCAATCGTATCGATTCTCACCGCCGGTTTAACGATCAGCATCGGCGTAATCGGCCCGGCATTGGGAGAAGCGCGGGCGATTGCCACGGCTTTGAGTTCCCTGGCACAGCAACCGGATGCATCCGCGACCATCACCCGCACATTGTTCGTTGGCCTGGCGATAATCGAGTCCATGGCAATCTACTGTTTCGTGGTTTCCATGATTCTGATTTTTGCCAATCCGTTCTGGAATCACGTGATTTCCGAGACTGCGGGGAAGTAATTCGTGCTGATCGACTGGTTCACTGTCGTTGCGCAAACTGTCAATTTTCTTGTTCTGGTATGGTTGTTGAAGCGTTTCTTTTACCAGCCCATTCTCAATGCCCTGGATGCGAGAGAGAGACGAATCGCTGCGGAACTGGCCGATGCCGATGCGAAAAAGATGGCGGCCGAAAAGGAGCGCAACGAGTTTCAGCACAAGAATGATGAGTTTGACCGGCAGCGGGCCGCGCTTTTGAACAATGCCTTGAGCGAGGCGCAAGCCGAACGCCAGCGGCTCCTCTCCGCCGCGCAAAATGATTTCGACAACCTGCGCGCGAGCCGGGAGAAAGCGTTGAGCCGCGAATATCGGAGCTTGAGCGAAGCGCTTACCCGGAAGACATGCGCGGAGGTATTTGCCATTGCGCGAAAGGTGTTGGCCGACCTCGCCAGTACCACCCTCGAAGCGCATGTCGTAGAAGCTTTTATCAGGCGCATGCGGGAGTTGGGCGATGATGAAAAGGCGCAATTGGCATCGGCGTTTCAGTCCAGGGCTGTGTCAACGCCAGCAGCGTCAACGGCGAAGCCAACGGTAGCAACGGTAGCGACGGTAGCGACGGCAGCAACGGTAGCGGAGGAGGTTCTGGTTCGCAGCGCGTTTGATTTATCCGCTCAACAGCAAAATTCAATAGCGGCTGCACTGAAGGAAATCCTGGGAGTGGAATCCTCAGTCCGGTTTGCGACCGAGCCAGAACTGGTCAGCGGCATTGAGCTTGTCACCAATGGCCACAAAGTGGCGTGGAGCATTGAGAATCACCTTGCATCGCTTGAAAAGGAGATCGGGAAACTTCTGGAAAATCAAACCGGATCTGAACCTGATTCTGGATCTGCATCCGCAGTTGAAATTCCGCCAGAGAGCCGATGAAGATGGCAGCAAACAATCTACAAGGCATATTCGACAGCGCTTTCGCACAAATGGCGCAGGCGCGCCAAGCCTGGACGCCGCAAATAACAGAGCGCGAGATAGGCGTTATTACCGGCATCGCCTCCGGCATTGCAAAAGTTTCCGGTCTTCCTGGCGTTGGCTTCGAGGAGGTGTTGAGATTTCCTGGTGATTCGTACGGCATAGCATTCAATGTCGAAGAAAACGACATTGGCGTGATTCTGCTGGACGACTACTCACAGTTGCATGCAGGTGATGAAGTTGAACGGACAGAACATGTAATGGATGTACCGGTGGGGGATGGGCTGATCGGAAGGGTCGTCGATCCATTAGGCCGGCCGCGCGACGGAAAAGCGCCGGTTATTTCCACAGCACGATTGCCGATCGAGCGTCCTGCTCCGTCGATCATGGACCGCGCACCGGTCACGGTGCCTTTGCAAACCGGCATCAAGGTTATTGATGCGCTTATTCCGGTCGGCCGTGGGCAGCGCGAGCTGATTCTGGGGGACCGCCAGACAGGCAAGACCGCCATCGCCCTGGATACGATACTGAATCAACGAAATGAAAATGTACTATGCGTTTATTGTGCTATCGGTCAGCATGCGTCAGGGGTGGCAAAGCTGATTGCAACCCTGTACGAAAAAGACGCAATACACTACACAATAGTTGTCGTAACCGAAGGCAACGATCCTCCCGGCCTCGCCTATATTGCGCCTTATGCCGCAACCAGTATCGCCGAGTATTTCATGGAACAGGGACGCGATGTGCTGATAGTGTACGATGATCTCACGCACCACGCCCGCGCATATCGGGAATTGTCTCTGCTGCTGCGCCGGCCGCCAGGCCGCGAAGCCTATCCTGGCGATATTTTCTACATTCACTCGCGGCTGCTGGAGCGCGCGACGCATTTGCGCGATTCGCTCGGTGGGGGCTCGCTGACCGCGCTGCCGATCGTCGAGACGGAAGCGCAGGATATTTCCGCCTACATCCCCACCAACCTGATTTCCATCACCGATGGTCAGATATACCTCTCCCCATCGCTGTTCGAATTGGGTGTGCTGCCGGCTGTCGATGCTGGCAAATCCGTTTCGCGTGTGGGCGGCAAGGCCCAGCGCGCTGTCTATCGCGCAGTTGCGGGTGATTTGAAACTGGATTACGCTCAATTTGAAGAGCTGGAAACCTTTGCCCGGTTCGGCGCGAGGCTGGATGAAGACACACGTAAAATTATCGAGCATGGCCGCCGCATCCGCGCCTGCCTCAAGCAGCCCGAGTCCACGCCGGTTTCAGTGCCTGAACAAACAGTCATGCTGCTGGCGCTGACCGCCAGGCTTTTTGACAATGTTCCGTCAGAGCGCATGGCCGATGCCGAGCAGGCGATTCGCAGGGCGGCAGCGAATATTTCAGCCGAAGTATGGACGCGCATCATGGCAGCTGATAATTTGGGTGACGAGGATCGTGAAATGATAATTCGAATAGCCCGCAAAACACTTGCCGGTTTTCAACTTCCCCTGGAACCTGATGCCGAAAGTTCTGGTGGGAAGTAGCAGCCGCTTGCGCGTCCTCCCGCTAGGTATCCAGGTATCGCTTCGCGAACCTTTCTTAACATCTTGCAGGTGCCGGAATGACCATTATGGAGGTGAACGGGGGAAGAATCTTTTTTGCCGAGTGGATAGGGCGAAGGTGTCGCTACTTCCTTTTTAGTGTTCGCCTGTTGACAGGCAGTTATAGCAGAGATCCATGAAAACATCCCTGAAGCGGCCAGACGACCGCTCCTCCGAGTGGCCGATGAAGTGGCCGATCAAAGCACTGGTGAAAGACTTCAAATATGTTCGCGATTTATCCTTCTATTTGCTTACAAGAAAGAAGATAAGCGAAAAACCATTGGTAAGACGATGTGAAGAAGGATTTGTAACGCCGGATTACGACAGACCCGTATGTCTTTTTTGTAGCTACGACGGAGAAAATATTGTCAGGGAGAATGTATACCATTATCTTGATGAGCTAGCGCTCGCGGGATTCAATATCATATTCATCAGCTCGAGTGACACGATTTCGGACGAAGATCTGGAGAGACTCTCGAAATGCTGCGTAAGAATTATAAACCGCGAGAATAAAGGGTACGATTTTTATGGATGAAAAACAGGCCTGGAAATATATTCTCAATACAAGACACACGCCGGTCTTCTTTTGGCCAACGATAGCGTTCTCGGTCCGCTTTTCAGTATCAGGGATATCATCACGAGACTTGAAAATTGCGACGCCGATATTGTCGGCATGACGGACTCTTTTCATATCCATCCGCACCTGCAATCTTATTTTCTCTATTGCAAAAAAAATGTAGTGCAATCCGAGGAATTTATCCGTTTCTTCAGGGAAGTCGACGTGCTGGAACTCAAAATTGCCATTATCCGGAAATACGAGGTCGGGTTTTCCCGGTTGTTGCGCCATCGATTTCGCCTTTCCGCGCTTTATGGTTTAGAGCCGGTCCTGGCTCGAGTTGATTACCATCAAAGACCTGCCACGTGGATTGAGCCAACTTTTCACTTGTGGAAGCCGCTTATTACAGAGTTCAAATTCCCGTTTCTTAAAAAAAGTTTGTTGACGAGGAAGGGCGTAAGCATGGAAGAAGCGTCAGCGGTGCTTGCGGAAAGCGGCTCTCCTTATAACATCGGCATTCTCAGCGATTGGATTCCGCCTAAGAGGTAGAACGTATCTGGTTCGGTTCATTCCATTCCACATCTTCGCGGACCTCAATCAAAACGATTGCATTAGCTTCAGGCTACGCAAAAATTAAAAATATTCGGGATTAAAACAAATAAACGGGATATCCTTCGGCATCCCCTATCTTTTTTCTCCGCAAGTAAATTTACAGCTCGAGCATACATGTCTTCATTTTTCACAAATATTCTGTCGGGGCTTGTTGTAGCGCTTTATGGACTGAAAGGCGGTTACACAAAGGTAAACGTCAAGGGCCAGTCCATACGTATCGCGGTGGATAATTTTCGGACTCTGCAACGGGCGAAAACTTATTCCATTAAAGAACCTGATACCCTGGATTGGCTTGACAGCTTCGAACCCGGATCGTGCTTCTTTGATCTGGGAGCGAATATCGGTCAATATTCCTTATACCCAGCGAAGAAATATGGAAATGACATTCAGGTGTATTCGTTTGAACCTCAGTGTATCAACTATTATCTGCTCAATAAAAATATCTACCTGAACAGGCTGGAAAAAAATATTACCGCCTATGGTGTGGCGGTGTCCGGAGAGGGCGGTTTTTCAAAACTGTATATTCCCAAGTTTATCGGTGGGGGAAACCGTTCACAGTTCGGTAAGGAAGATTTGAAGAACATGAAAAAACGGGCCAGCCACATTCAGGGCATGTTTGGGGTAACGCTGGACGAGTTATGTGCGAATTGGGGATTCCCTTACCCCAACTATATCAAGATAGATGTCGACGGCATAGAGATACCCATAATCAAGGGCGCGGAGAATGTTCTGAAGCATCCGTCGCTTAAATCCGTCATCGTCGAGTTGGGAACGCTTGAAGAGCAGCAGGAAGCCGTCCATCTGATGGAACAGGCGGGCCTGAAGGTTAAATTCAAGACAACCAAAAACTGGGGTGAAACCTGTTTCGTATTTGAAAAGACAGGTTAACCGGTTGCGATCCCCGAACGTTGCCGGTGGGTGCAGCGTAACCCGGGTCTGAGCAGCGCTTACCTTATCGGGAAGCCGAAGTTGCTTCCTTGCGTAATATGGATTGCGCATCCGAAGCATCCTCAACCTCGGGCGTGCGTTGCAGCCGCTCTACCTTACCGTTTGAAAGAGTGTATGTGTTATCGGCCGCATTGATCAGCGCGGGCTGATGAGATACGGCAACCACAGTGAGGTTCTGTGCGAGCTTCTGCAGGGTTTGGCAAACGAGCCGCTCACTTTCGGGATCGAGAGCGCTGGTCGGTTCATCCAGCAGCAGGAAAAGCGGCTGATGAGCCAGCGCCCTGGCAATTGCGATACGCTGACGCTGGCCGCCTGAAAGGAGTCCTCCACGCTCGCCGACTACAGTATTCAAGCCTTCCGGGAGTGCGCAAACAAAATCCCACGCGCCTGCCTGGCGCAGCGCCCTTTCTGCATCCGCTTCAACCAGATCGGGGGCGCCCACGATTATGTTGCTGAGGACGGTATCGTGAAGCAGGATATTCTCTTGAGACACATAACCGATCATCCGCCGCCAACCCCGAGGATTGATTTCGCGCAGAGATACGCCATCTATTAGAATTTCCCCTGATTTGGGCTCAGCCAGTCCGCACAGCAGGTCTAGCATTGTGCTCTTGCCAACACCTGATGGCCCTGCAATCGTGGTAAACGATTTGACGGAAATATCGAGGTTGAGACCTTCGAATATGGGCTTGGCGCCATAATCGAAATCGATATTGCGCAAGCTGATTCCCTTTTGAAACGTGGGCTGCCGCGTCCCGGTGGTTCTTTCCGCCGCAGCGCGCGCCTCGTCAATCGCTGTGCGCAAAGCCCAGTAAGCGCTCTCCTGCGCCATGAGATTCTGATATTTCCGCTGAGTTTTATTGAGCAAGCTCAGGAGACGTGTGAGCAGGAAGACCATGACCATCACCGCAGCCATTGAAAGATCCCATACCACCAGGGCCAGATATAGGCCGATTGCGATAAGGGTGGCGAGTATGGGCTCCTGCAGGGCCATCAACGCTTCCCGCGCCATGATTTCGCGCCGGGTAGCTTTTTCCAGTTGCCGGGTTTGATCATGCAGAATGGCATCTGCGACATTGTCTCGCGCCATCGCTTTCAACGATTTTACCGATCCCAGCACATCGGAAAGATACGTCAACAAGAGCCGCAGCAGTTGGGTCTGCTTGCTTCCTGCCCGGCGGGTGGCGCGGATCAACTGATTCAGCAGCCGCAGCATCACGATGCCGACAAGGAAGGAGGTAAGCGTTGCCTGCCATGAAACGAACATGGCCACGGTCCCATAAACAAGTACCTGTATCGCCAGCGCGAGCACTGTGACGCTATGCTCAAACCCATTAGCTGCCCGTAATGCCTCGGTGGCGACCGAATTTGCCAGCGAACCCATGGGTTGACGGAGATAATACTGCCACCGGCTGGCCAGCAGTGCATCGATCAATTCGAGGCGAAGCGCGGTTGCGACATGTGCAACGGTATAGCCAACCTGCCTGTTGGCCAGCAGCAGTATGAGGCTCTTGACGATCATGCCGCCAACGATAATCAGCAGCATCACGCCGATACTCGGCTCAATTCCAATACTATGGAGGGCCGCCACGATTCGCCGTCCGACATCGGAGTTGGCGGTATCGCCCACGGCGGTTGAAAGCAACGGAAGAAGCGCCGTCAGACTGAGCCCTTCAGCAACGCCAGCCGCCAGCAGCGCAATCAGGACATAAGCCGTGCGCCGGGGAAAAAGCATGCAGTAGGTATATAGGGTTCGCATAACTTGGTTTTTGCAGGCTATCGATTATCGCTGCACCTGCCGTAGTCTCTCTTTACGGTAAATTGACGCCGATCAGCTTGGGGATGCGGCAATACTCTTCAGTCGGTGGACGCCTCAGTGAAGCGCAGATGATTTTATCGATGTTAGTCAACGCAGTCGGAAAAGGCAGAATAACAGAATATGGCAAGCATTGACCGCGGTATTCGCGCTGGTTTTCCGCTTCCATTTTGCGGAGGGCCTGAATTTTCACGTTGTTGCCGATGCGGCGATTTTATCACTTTGCGCGACGTAAATAAGCACCAGGACAATAGAAACCACAAACCGGAATGCGGATTCCTGACCATTCCAGTCCGGCGACTGCCACATGCAGAACCATTCCCCTCCAATCACCATAAAACCGAAAAACCACAATCCAAAGCCGCAGGACAACCCGAGGACGGACAGAAATTTCGCCTTATCAAACGTCGGGGGGTCGCTTTTGATATGCCGAAGAAGCCGCAACGCGCCTGAAAGGCATAATATGGCAATTGCAAATTCTGTAAATATAATGAATCCGTAGGTTATGGAATGTAGAAGAGGTTCGGTGATAGCGCGATGTTTCAGCGCATTTCCAGGATAAACGGTATCCATCGACATTACATGCTGAACAAACAGGAAGTTTGACTGATAATCAACCACATTGTTAAAAGCAACCACCAGAGTCAGGCAGCCGATCCCGGATATCAGGAAAATTTTGCTTCCTCGAATTGCCAGTGATTTTTCCATGTTTTGAACTTCCCTTTGCTTAAACAAGGGGAGCATTGGCGGAAAAAGGAGAAAACGGCGCTGCTATTGATGGCCCGGCACTTGTGCTTTCCTTACTCGGTTTTGCGGACACCGCGAACATTAAGCGTGGCCAGAGCAACCTGGAGGCCGATAACCGCGAAGGCTTGAACATGCCATCCCCAGAGAATCCACAAGCCATTGCTGAGGAGCGAGCACAGAAAGCCGGCATGACGCTTATGCCTGGATTGATATGTCAGCAGCCAGACTGAAAGTATGTTGATCACCATGGCGGGCCATTGTAGCAGGTTAAAATAATCCATATTATTCAATCCTTAGAAAAGTATTTGCAAAATGTACCCGACGGTATTCGCGGCCCCCTGCTTCATGAATCGGCGTCGTCTATGGCTGTGTCCGATCGAAATGAACAATGTCTCATTCGCGAGCTGATCGTTCCGTACGAAAGAACACACTAGCAGCCTGTCGGACTTAAAGGAAATCTGCTGCAAAAGCGTCTGGCTGGTCCATATTTCGCCGCTTTTTTGGCCAATAGAATAACTATTGGCCTTAAATCCTCAAAAATCTGTCCTCACCCAGTCACTTTTTCGCTTCGATTCTTCAAGTCCCACAGGCTGGTAGGCAATTAACCTTGGTACGCGACCGCACAGACATCAAGGTGAGGACAGACCATGATTATTCTTGAGGTGTGTTTAAAGGCGCTTAAGTCGCGGTGGCTGGTCAGCAGTATCAGTATCAACGCGTTTGATCGGTGCCCGATTTTGGTTTGGGACGTTATCTTTACTGAAAACGAAACAATGGCTACTTCAACTACAAGCAGTCGGTCGTTATGGAAGGGCGCTATCAGCTTCGGCCTGGTGCATATACCTGTAGCCCTTCATTCCGCGACTTCGGAGCAGGGACTGGATTTCGACTGGCTGGACAAGCGCAGCATGGATCCGGTCGGATACAAGCGCATTAACAAGAAGACCGGGAAAGAAATCGACAAGGAAAATATTGTCAAGGGAATCGAATATGAGGATGGGCAGTATGTGGTTCTGAGTCAGGAGGAGATCGCGGCTGCTTATCCAAAAGCCACGCAAACGATTGAAATCGAAATGTTTGTCCCGGCCACCGACATTCCATTCGTTTATCTTGAACGGTCCTACTATATCGTTCCGATCAACAAGGGAGGCAAGGTTTATGCGCTCTTGCGCGAGGCCCTTCTCAAAACCCGGCGAGTCGGTATTGCCCGGGTGGTTATACAGACCAGGCAGCATCTGGCTGCGCTCGTGCCATCAGGTCCCGCGCTCGTGCTGAATCTGTTGCGATGGGGGGACGAAATACGCAGCTGGGAAAAATTGAGTTTTCCTCCAGAGGGAGCTGAAGAGGCGGGCATTAACGATAAAGAACTGAAAATGGCTGAGCAATTGGTGATGGACATGAGCGGCAAATGGCATCCTGAGCAATTTCGTGATTCGTTCAAGGATGAAATCATGAAGCTCGTGCATGAGAAGGTCGAAACGGGCGACATACAAACTGTTGCTCAACCAGAGGAAGCCGAAGCCGCGCGTAGCAGCGCACAGATTCTGGACCTGACCGAATTGCTCCAGCGCAGCCTGAAGAAGGGCGAAGACAAAGATGAAGAAGATAGGGGCACGACAACCGGGAGAAAGTCGACGAAGGCTGGAGCAGATCCCGTACCGGGCCACGCCAGAGGTACACGCAAGCGCCGCGCGTGATGTAAGCCCATGGCCAAATCCGATTCACTCAAAACCTACCGCGCCAAACGTGATTTTACTGTAACTTCAGAACCCTCCGGCATCAGTAATAGCGGTAAGGCAGACGGGACGGCTTTGTCGTTTGTCGTCCAGAAGCACTGGGCAACCCGCTTGCATTACGACTTCAGACTTGAACTCGACGGAGCCATGAAAAGTTGGGCTGTCCCGAAAGGACCCAGCTTCGACCCAAATGACAAACGAATGGCAGTTCATGTTGAAGACCATCCTGTTTCCTACAATAGTTTTGAAGGCGAAATTCCACCGGGACAGTATGGCGCGGGTAAAGTCATTATCTGGGATAAAGGAACCTGGGTTCCTCTTGAAGATCCTCATAAGGGCTATCGTGGCGGAAAGCTGAAATTTGAATTGCGCGGGCACAAACTGAAGGGGCACTGGGCATTAGTCCGCATGAGAAGCAAGGAAGAAGAAAAGCAGGAGGCCTGGCTGCTTATTAAAGAAAAAGATGAATATGTCCGTCCGTCAAGCGATTATAGCGTGGTGGATGAAATGCCCGAGAGTGTTGCCAAGCTTGAACGCCCCGCGACTCGGAAAATTGAAGAACCGGCAAGTACAGGATCTTCCGGTACCAGACGAGGGCCATCCAGGAAAAAACAAAAACCGGGCTTGCCGGAAAACGCGGTTAAAGCTGATCTTCCCCATACGTTGCGGCCTCAACTGGCCACGCTCGTAGATGGACCTCCCAATGATGCGGATGAGTGGATCTATGAAATCAAGTTCGACGGTTATCGAATGCTGACGAGAATAGACGCCCGAGCGGTCAGGATTTTTACCCGCAATGGACATGACTGGTCTCATAAAATGCCGGGCCTGGTAGAAGCAATAAGTAAAATGAAGTTGAAGCCTGGGTGGCTCGATGGCGAACTCGTGGTATTGAATGAAAAAGGCATACCGGACTTCCAGGCTCTGCAAAACGCATTCGACAGTTCGCGCACGCAAGGCATTATCTATTATTTCTTTGATGTACCGTTCTATGATGGATATGACTTGAGAGGCGTTCCTCTTGTTGAGCGTAGAGAATTGCTGAAAACGCTTCTTGAGACACCTCCTGAAAAAATACGCTTCAGCGACATTTTCGATGCGTCACCCCACGACATTGTTGCCTCCGCGTGCCGTCTTGGACTGGAAGGCGTTATCGGCAAGCGTAAAACCTCGACTTATGTCTCGCGCCGCTCTTCCGAGTGGATAAAGCTGAAGTGCAAGCAACGTCAGGAATTTGTCATTGGCGGCTATACGGATCCGAAGGGTTCCCGAACAGGGATAGGCTCGCTTCTGCTCGGCTTTTATGATGAGGACAAGAAACTCCAATATGCTGGAAATGTAGGCGCCGGATTTAGCGATAAAACGCTTCGAGACCTTAAAGCGAATCTGGACAAGGTTCCTGCTCGGCGTTGTCCCTTCGTTGAAGGGAGCGGCATCGATAAAAAGGCCCATTGGATCAAGCCAGCACTAGTGGCTGAAGTTTCCTTTGGCGAATGGACGCGGGGCGGTCATATTCGCCATTCAGTTTTTCATGGCTTAAGATCGGACAAGAAAGCAGAATCCATTATTCGCGAGAAACCGATGCATATCGACGCAGCGAAACCAGCGAAACCAGCTTCTCTCTCGTCGTCGCTGAAGATAACAAATCCTGACCGCGTGATTGACCCGTCTACAGGGTTCAAGAAAATTGACCTCATTCGTTACTACTCATTGGTCGCTCCTTTAATGCTTGAGCACCTCAAAGCGAGACCGGTATCACTTGTGCGCGCGCCGGAAGGGATATCGGGTCAACTGTTTTTTCAGAAGCATTGGGAAAAAGAAAACATGCCGGGAGTGAGCCAGCTTGATCCCGCCCTGGATCCGGAGCATGAGTCACTGCTCGAAATTGAAACTGCTGAGGGTTTGTTATCAGCTGCTCAAATGAATGTGATCGAGTTTCATACCTGGAACGCCACAAAAAATGCTATTGGCAAGCCTGACAGAATGACGTTCGATCTCGATCCCGGTGAAGGTGTGAAGTGGCCGCTCATGCAGGAGTCGGCGCAGCTTGTTTACGTATTCCTCAAGGAATTGGGGTTGAAGTCTTTTCTGAAAACCAGTGGGGGAAAGGGCTTGCACGTTATCGTGCCGATCAAAAGACTGCGCGATTGGGATACCGTAAAAGACTTTTCTCAAGCCATCGTTCAACATCTGGCCGAAACCATACCGCAGCGTTTCGTTGCAAAAAGCGGACCGCGCAACCGCGTCGGAAAAATTTTCGTTGATTATCTCCGCAATGGTTTCGGTGCAACGACCGTATCCGCCTGGTCGGTACGTGCACGTCCTGGCTTGGGCGTATCCGTACCCGTGTCTTGGGAAGAGCTGGAGTCGCTTACCAGTGGTGCGCGCTGGTCTGCGTCCAATATCCATGAGCGCCTTGATAAAGGCAACAATCCATGGTCGGACTACGACGCTACAAAGCAGTCAATAGTTCCGGCGATGAAGAAGTTGGGATTCAAGCCAAACAAAGGGCAGTGAAGATGAATGCCTGTAAGAACCGGGGGCGGATCTAAAGCACGAACTCGAACCTTGTAATCAGGTGATCAAACCTTGTGTAACGCGGCGTTTTGAAGGAATTCTGAAAAAGTAATGTCCGAGTTTACCAACTGCGCGCTAGGGGCTTTGCAGATGGTCAGGGTTCTAAGGCTTGACCCCTGTAACCAAGCTATAGTAGCCGAAAGCGGGGTATATCTGAATGTCATGAAACCCGGCTTCTGACAACATGGTGGACAGCTCGGGGGCAGAATAAGACTCACCCTCTGTCCACCCCATCATTAACATGCTGAAGGCAGCGGTCGCGAAAGGGCCGGTTTTCTTGTCGTTATAGAGCATTCCATGAATGATGATACGCCCTCCGGATGGAAGGCTATTAAAGCTCTTTGCCGTAAGAAAATTACATTTATCCGACGGCCAGTCATTATAGACGGAGGAATAAAAGTGTAGATCGGCCGAAGGCAGGGGATCACTCCACATGTCGCCTTCGCACGTCCTAATACGGCCCTGCAGGTTGTGCTGGCCGATGAATTCTTTAGCGACTTCGCATACCTGTGGAAAATCGAAAACTATTGCCTGTAGATTCGGCAACTTCGATACGGCACCAATAGAATGCGCGCCCGAGCTTCCGCCAATATCGAGCATTGTCCGGTGACTGGATAGATCCAGAACGTCCGGCCAGCAGAATGCGGATGTAATACTGAAACTGTACATGCCGCGGGTAAACCGGCGCACTTGCTCAGCCTGATCCTCATGAGATCCATAGATGGCCGATCCCCCGTAAACCTGGGGGGTATCCGTGAGGACCGCCCTTTTCAGGCTCGCAAATGAATGAACTTGATCATCATCTATCATCAAATCCCAAAAGAAACCAAAATAGTTGGGGCTCGTTTCCAGTAGATAATGCTCTGCGACCGGGGTGAGCGAATAGCGTTCATCTTGCAGGGACAAGAAGCCAAGCGCTGTTGCAGTTGTTAAAATGGCTTCGGCGGGCCGCCTCTTTATGTTCAGCTTGTCGCAGATGGCGGGCAGCGTCAGCGCCCCATCGGCGAGCAGGGGAAAGACCTTCAGTTTATGCGCCAGCAGTAACGCGGGATAGCCGTAGATCCCGAGTACAACATCCCATAGCGGCCGGTCATCTTCTATTTTCATCGAATTAGCGCTTATGGACGCTTCCTGAGTCATAAGTAAAATCCTTTTTTACCGAAAACTGGATGGTCAAGCTATACAACCATTAATTTCGCCGGGCAGTCCAATATGTGGATAGGGGCGCGGAAACCCGAACTTTTTAATTAAGAGAGATCTAGTCAGGTCAGCCGGTCGCAGCGCCCTCGGACTCAACCAGACGTTTTATGTTTCGCACCGTTCGTTCCGCGCCATCCTGAACGGCGGTGCGGACCAATGGCTCAAACGGCCGCATAAATACCTGGATCTCAAGTAATTCAAACGTAAATTGCAGTTTGACCGACTTTCCATCACGGTCATCCTGCAACTCGTAAATACAGCGAAAAGGTTCGGAGAGGCCAGCGAAGGCCAAGCGCCTATAGGGTTCATAAATCGTTATCCTGAACTTCGATTCCGACCGGTGTCCCTGGTCGACACGAACCTGCCTCGCAATCGTTCCCAGCTTCACAGGGCCGTCGCCGAGCTGCTCAAGCTCTTTGACCTCCGGCGACCATTTGGGATAATTCAAAAAAAGGTCTTCGCCGATATATTTGAATACCTTTGTGGCAGAACATTCCATCAGAATGTTCGCTTTGCCCACTACAGGCTCAGAGGGGCCTAAGTTGAACATGGACCCTAAATTGAACATAGTATGCTACTCCTGTTCCTCAGCCTGGAGATCCGATCGTCTACTTTATTTACAGTAATTGTATGCGGTGCCAAGTAATGCGGCCGGTAAGGTCATCTATAAAAGCAAAACGAGCAGATCTTCCCTGCTCTGAATAAGCTTCCGGCTAGCCCAACTGCCCCTAGCCCAAAGCTTAGTTCAGTTTGTCTGCTTTAACAACTTCTTTAGGCAAAAGCAGCTCTCGTGGATGACGCGCGATTTGCGGAGGTACGGTCATCAGATAACAATTATTGGCACATTGTTCGAGTTTCCATATCTTCCCATCCATTCCCTCCGGGACGGGATATGAGAAGTAGGTGTTCTCTGTTGTGTTTGCCAACACAACAGTACCTTTCGGATCAACGATGCGCGCTCCAATATTCTTCCAGTACCCGCCTATCACGCTGGTGTTTTTCGGTACGTAGAAATAAGCGGCATAGCTGTCGCTAAATGGCGAAGGTTTCTTCAATTCCTGGTTGACGTGTGTCATGGTAAATTGCGGCTCCCAATCAATGGCGAACCCGGCTTTGTCCTTCACGTCGATACGGTACAGCTTTCCAGGGGTCAAGTTCACCTTGTAGTTTCTGACCACCTTGTCCGGAGGCAGAACAGCTTCCGCAACTGCAACACCGGCCGTGGCGTCGACGAAAGTCAGCTTCGTATTGATAGGAATAGGGTACGCAATACCTGTTTTACCGGCGAACGTAAAATCGGATTGCCCCGGTTTCATGAACAAATACCAATGATGATTACCAGCGAGGTTAACAACGTCGGTTCTCGGGCGGGGGTCAGCATCAAATGCTGCGGGTTTGACCAGATCCAGTGAGAACTTGGCCGGGGTAAATATCGATTCCGGATTATCGGCAATAGCCGCCCCGGCCTTTGCGGGATTCGGCTGTGGCTCGTTGGCTAACGCCACCGTGGTATCAGCAAAAGATACCTGAGCAATCAAAGATATTCCGGCAATGTACATAATTAAATCATTTTTCATAAACCCTCCTTTCTACTCATGTTCAAACATTTGTTGCATAAAGATCAGGTGTTCAGTCCCGCGTATGCTGGTGCGCAGCTTATCGTGCCGTCTCTTCGAGTTTCTTGACCTCGGCCCTACCTAACGCATGGGGCTTTCGGGATTCCGGCCTGTGATCAGCAAATCATCCTCCACAACCGGGACGATACATCGGGAAACAACGCTGTTGATGAAGCGGTTTTTGGACTCTGCATCGATAACATATTCCCGATAGATCAGAGCATGGCACTTACCGCAACCAGATGGCGATTTCACCGAGTCAGATCCAATGCTGTTGTCGATACCAGTGCACAGCATCCCTTGCTGATTCCTCTATGGGCCGCGACTTCAAACCAAGTTCGGCAAAGGTTTCTGAGGGATCGATGTGTATGGAACGTTTTGTAAGCCGGACCCCCGTGATGGTTGTCATAGGCATGCAATGCGAGATGTGGTCGGCCCACAGCTCACTGAACCAACCAACTGCAAGCGCCGCCGGATAGGGAATGGCCCATTTTGGGACCGGACGATTCACGATACGTCCAAGAACTTGAAGCCACTCGATCAACCGATAGTTGTATCCACCAAGTAAATACCGGACGCCAGCCCGGCCTTGTTGCATCGCACGCACCAACCCGTCAGCCACGTCGCGCACGTCAATCAGGTTCAATCGACAATCAAGATATGCCGGAATCTTTCCTTGACAGAATGCAACCGAAAGGCGAGTTGGAGGCGTTTTATTTCGATCTCCAGGTCCGATGGGCAATGTCGGGCTACATACGATCACTGGAGCGCCCGCCTCGGCAAGTTGGAACACAGCTTGTTCCGCGCGGAATTTGCTCAGGCAGTAAGGCCCGACCATGTCCTTTTCACGAAAGCGTGCGGGCTCAGCGGTTCCACCATTGGATTGATCCGATGCGAGAATACTTTCAGTGCTTACATACAACGCTCGGCTCACTCCGTTGTCGAGTGCAGCCCGCATGACGTTGAGGGCGCCGATATGATTAATCTCGTCATATTCACGACGTTTGTGCCGCCAAAGATTTGGATCGGCAGCCAAGTGGTAGACATGCTCGCATCCACGTGTAGCATTGCACATCGCGCCCAGGTCGCGAATATCTGCTCGAACAAGTTCAATATAGTCTAGGGGTAAATGATTTACCACTGCAGAGGGGTGTTCAAGCACTCGCACGGGTTCGTGGGCGTTGATTAATTGCTGTACGAGATGTGAGCCGATAAATCCTGCGCCACCTGTCACCAAATTCATATCAAGACACCGTTTGGGCAGAAACGCCGCAAAGTGGTGAAACTGCGTTCGTACTTTGGGGTGCCGCTCGCGTTTGGGAGAGATTCGATCAACCGGATCGATAACGGTATTATTAATTGGACAGACAAGCCTCGCGCAAGTCGAACAAGATGTTCGTTGCAAGCATTGATCCCGGCATGGCCTCTTCCCATATCTGTGACTGCTCCCAACGGGGAATCGCTAACGACATCCTATTTTTTACCCATTTATTACAGTGCCCCCATTCGGATGAAGCACTTGTCCTGCCATGTATGAGCAGTCCTGAGAGGCTAGAAAAACATAACAGGGCGCTACCTCGTCAGGTTGTCCAGGCCGTTTTATCGGGACATCTTTTCCGAAACTGCCGACTTTCTCGGGCGGAAAAGTGGATGGTATTAAAGGTGTCCATATTGGACCAGGAGCCACGGCGTTAACATGTATTCCACGCTCGATCAACTGTAGCGACAACGATCGGGTGAACGAAACGATTGCGCCTTTTGTGGTGGAGTAATCAAGCAGGTGCGGGCTTCCCTTATAGGCTGTTACCGAAGTCGTGTTAATTATGCGCGCTCCCTTTTTAAGATGGGGAAGCGCAGCCTTCACCATGTGGAACATCGAAAATATGTTTGTGCGGAAAGTTTTTTCGAGCTGCGCATTATCGATATCAAGAATGCTTTCGCGAACGTGTTGCTCCGCGGCATTGTTCACCAGGATGTCGATTTGGCCCAAAACGTCGGCCGCCTTTGCCACGACTTCCTTGCAGAATTTTTCATCTCCTACGTCTCCAGCAATTAACAGACATTTTCTCCCGCACTGCTCGATTTCGTCTTTTGTATCATTCGCATCTTCGTGCTCATTGAAGTAGGCAACGACTATATCCGCTCCTTCTTTGGCAAAGGCGACAGCTACAGCACGCCCGATACCGCTATCCCCGCCGGTAATAATCGCAACCTTGGATTTCAGCTTTCCACTGCCTTTGTATCCCTCAACAGTCGAGTCAGGCCGAGGTTCCATCTCTGTTTCCAGGCCTGGTTGCTGCGTTTGATGCTGTTCAGGAATTTCTATGGTTCCCATTGCGAATGCCTCCGTGATTGACGTTTAAGATAACCCGGTGCCGTCAATGTCACGGCTTATCCGTGTATAGCGGCATGAACGCACTTATATCCAGCTACCGATATCTCGAGATAAAGAGTGGCATGATGCCGCCTCCTCTCAAGAATCAATGTCAGTCAGTACGAAGCTCGGGCTTCAGAAGCGAGCGTTGAAAATCAGAAAGATAATAGCCCACTATAATGATCGTCGCGCCTTGATCCGTACGCTGACACACATAAGAGAGGGAGTGATCTAAGTAAGGGGATACCCAGTAGTCCGAGTTTGCTGAACAAGCGCCACCGCTACCGCCACCTGGCGCCACGACCTTTCTCAGGGTTTCCCGGCTCGAGTCTCTTTCTTTTGGGATTTCTTCGGCAGTGGTTTTTCCACCGAGGCAATCAATGCCCTGCAATTATTATCCTCACCCGGACCCGTCTCGATCAGCGGTATCAGCGCAGCGACGGGCGTTGCAAAAATACCCAGCAATACTGCCGCGCCAACGCGTATCGCCAACATCTTGTCCGGATAGACCGTGGGATCCTTGAAAGTACCGCCAATATGGACAGGTGTACGGAGACTGACAATACTGAAGTCTTTGGGCTGAGGAGACAACTTCATATCGATGGTTTCTTCAACCAAGCTTATCTGCCCTTCGCCAATAATATTGGTGTCGGCTGTGTCAATGATGAAGACCTCGCTGGTCATTATGCCGTTCTTGATATCGAAATCGCTTACAGCGCAACGAACCTTGACGTTTTTGTCTCCGGTAACCAGAAACTTCATGATTTCGGCTCCGTCGAGTCCTATGATTTCCAGCATCAGATTACTGATCTGCCCTCCAGCCATGATTAACCCAAAGCGGCCATCCGCCGACGCCAGAAGCGCTCCGACCGATTCTCCCTGACCCTTCAATTTCATTTTGCCGCCAATTACACCCTTGCTGCCCTCGGTAAGTTCGATCTTGGGGAAAAGCTTCGGTAACTGCAGCCTTTTAAAATCCACCTCAGCTTCACCGGCCGGGGTTTCATTGCGAGCATTTATGGTGAGGTTTGAAACGATATTTCCCCCTGCAACCGAGAAGTTGGCAGGATCGAGCGTCAGTAGCCCGTTATCCACTTTGAGATGCGCCACCAGATGTTCAACTGGCAAATCCTTGTTACGGATGGATTTGCCCGTGAATTTGACGTCCGCGTCCATGGCCTGCAACCGATCCACCTGAAATTTCTTGTCAGGTAGAACACGATGGCGCTGAGCTTCTATCGAGGCTTTCTTTTCCTGTTTCTCCGCTGGAGTGTCCTGCGGCTGGGGCGCGCGTCTGGCGCCGATAAAACCCCTTAAATCGTTCAGATCCAGAACTTGGGATACGACGTCGCCACGTAACATCGGGCGCTCACCGCCCGTATCAAAAAGTATGTCGCCGCCGAGATCGCTTTTGCCTACCGTTCCCGAAAATCCTTTCATGGACCATTCGGTTTTTTGATGCAAAAGCCGTCCTGATATGTGGTATGGCGGCGAGGGGAAAATGACAATCCCCACAATCGGGTAGAGCGCGGATAGATCCTCGCCGCGGATATCCACGTTCAAGTCCATTGCGGGCAACTTGGCAACCCGCGTAACCGTGCCGTCAATCGTCGCGCGGGTTGTTCCTACTTCCGCGCTCGCCTTGATGGGATAGGGATATGTCTTGTCCGTGAGCGATATAACTGCGCCACCCTGGGCTTGAGCCTTGAACTGCAAACCGGTGAACTTGCCTTCTGCGGCCACATCAAGCGGCATATCCCGCACGTCCGCACCGGATTCGTTGTTTATGCTCGCTGTTATGTCAGTTTCGGTCTTCGGGTCGCGAAAGATAAGCTTGCCCTGATCCAGGATGAGCTTTCCGATTTCCGGTAATTCCGCTTTCTTTTCCTCTTCTTTTTTCAAATCCCAGTTACGCTTTCCATCCACACTTTTCTCAAGGATGATTTTCGGGTGGGATATGGATACTTCAGGCAATACGATATCCCCCAGAAGCAGATCCCAAAGGCTGATCCTGAACGCAACCTTATCCACCCCGAGCATTGGCTGCTCAGTTCCCCATTCCGCATTGGCAAGCGAGATCCCTTCGGCACTGATCAACGGGTTTAGTGACAACCTGACATCCAGATCGCCCCGGATAACGAATTCGCGATCTGTTTTTTCGGTGACCTGGCGCTCTATGTATGGCTTCATCATATTCCAGTCAAACCAGATGACGAAAATTATGACAAGCAGCACAAATAACGATAACGTGCCGAAGACGGACAATCTTCTCTTTGTACGGGCTCTCATGTCTGCAGGATTCGTAATCCGGGAAGTAAAATGAGCCATCAGTAGTTCGAACGAACGATAATACTGCCGCGGGTGGCGAGTTTCAGTACGTCATCGCACATTGGAGAATCTTTGAATAAGCCGTGATTTGCTGCAAACGCACAGCAGGGGTTTTACAAGAAAGGAAATGCTTCAATGCGAGGCAGCTGGAGGTGAAACTTGGAATCTGGACTTTGCTTGTCCAGAAATGTCAGAAGGGGGAGACTGAGGCCCCGAAAGGATATTGGCAGTGCGTACGAGTGCTGGCAGCCTGTCGGACTTGAAGAATCGAAGCGAAAAAGTGACTGGGTGAGGACAGATTTTGACGGTTTTGAAGGCCAATAGTTATTCTATCGGCCGAAAAAGCGGCGAAATATGGACCAGCCAGACGCTTTTGCAGCCGATTTCCTTTAAGTCCGACAGATTGCTAGTACTTTCGCACGTCGCGAAACAAGCGGTCAAATTCTTTCTTGACAACGTCATAGCATTCGCAGACGTGCGCTTCCAACCCGGTTCTGTCCAGTACAGTAATGTGGCCACGACGGTAACGAATAATTTCCGCTTGTTGCAATTTTCCGGCAGCCTCTGTAATACCTTCCCGTCGCACGCCGAGCATGCTCGCGATCAATTCCTGAGTCATGACCAACTCCTCCGAATTCAATCGATCCAGCGTCAATAAAAGCCAACGACACAGCTGTTGCTCGATCGTATGGTGTCTGTTGCATACCGCTGTCTGGGAAATCTGTGTAATAAGCGCTTGAGTGTAACGCAACAGCAAGCGCTGGACCGGCCCTCCCTGGTTAAACTCTTGCAATAGAAGTGCAGCCTTCAGCCGGTAGCCGTGACCAGCCGTTTGCACTGTGGCCCAACTCGGTGTGCTTTCACCTCCCATGAACAGCGAAATACCGAGCATGCCCTCATTGCCTACTCCCGCAATCTCCGACGATGCGCCATTCTCCAGAATGTAGTGGAGGGAAATGATTGTGGAGGTGGGAAAGTAGACGTAGGGAAGCCGGCCGCCGGATTCACAAAGAACATCACCAAGTGGCAAATGGATCAGTTCGAGATGCGGCTTTAAACGTTCAAGTTCGGCCGCCGGCAAAGCGGCGAGGAGATGGTTCTGGTTAGGCTGATGTGGGGGAGAACTAAGCATCCGCTACAGAAATGTAAAAAATAAGCGCAGCCGGCGCAAAAAAATGGAATCTAATCGCAAATGCTTGGGGCTCCTGTTTCCCTGATCCTATTCCCTATTCCCTTTTGCCTGCCGGTTCCCATCCAGACTTATGATAGCATCTATCCTGAGATGCAATCCTGTCAAGTAGAGCTTTTGCGAGTATTCCATTTTTATGGGTCAGCATTTTGTGCGCTAGCGTACATACTACAGATGAGTCAGGACTTTATCATTACACCAAGGAATAAAAGCGCGACGCTTTGGGGCGCCCCAACAACCTGGCGTCCCGGCAACCTGGCGAATGGCAAGGACGCAATAATACGTTGACATATCAAGGCCGGCAGAGGTTGCGAGAAATACAATGCCATATGCTACCCTTAGGTATAAGGCGTACGTTGCCTTAGGGTACGCGGGGGGTACGCGGGACCGTGAAGATTTTCATGCAAGTCAAGTAAAGACTGCATGGGGACTGAACGAACAAGGCTTCCCTCGTGTAAATTTTTGCCTGCAGCAAGGAGCCTGGTAATACTCCGGAAGCATTCTTCCTTCCCCTCATATCACCATCGCTCTGCGGTTGAGGGAATTACGCATCCGGGGTGAGATTATCGCATCCTCCGGAATCAAGACGAGACCACGACGTTACAAAGTCCCATATCTGTCTCCCATCGCCAAGGGCTAGCATTTTGATCGCGCTATTCAATGAATCGTGGGCCGGAGAATCTTCCAATTGAAAGTTAGAGCCACACCTGTTTCCGAGCTTTTACTCTCCGTTCCTGCCCGGCTTCGTAAAATCAGAAGGCAGTCCGCGCCGATCAGTGAAGAGCTGCCATTACGTTCCGAGCTATTCAGCGGTGATCAGATGGAGTTGTATGGCGGCATCCTCGCGGCCTCCCACGAGGTATCCTCGAGCCGCGGCACGGCTCAGCTTCTCGCGCGGCTGGATGAGAACGAAAAGACGCTTTTCGATATCTGCAATGTGCTGACTGAAGCGGTAACAGCGGACCAACTGCTGACGCCAGCAGGCGAGTGGCTTTACGACAACTTCTATCTGATAGAAGAGCAGATCCGTACGGCCAGGCGACATCTTCCCAAAAGCTATAGCCGGGAATTACCTCTTCTCGCAAACGGGACCTCGGCAGATCTGCCGCGGGTATATGACATTGCTCTGCAAGCGATTTCACACGGCGATGGCAGGGTAGATACGGAGAGTCTCAGGCGTTTTGTCGCTGCGTATCAGGCTGTTGCCAACCTGCAGCTGGGCGAATTATGGGCTATCCCGATCATGCTGCGGCTGGCCTTGATCGAAAATCTCCGCCGCGTCGGCGTACATGTCGCTGCCGGGAGGATAGACCGGAATCTTGCCGATGCCTGGGCTGACGAAATAACCAAGGTTGCCGAAAAAGATCCCAAAAGCCTGGTTCTTGTCATTGCCGACATGGCGCGGTCCAATCCGCCAATGACCACCCCTTTCATTTCCGAACTGGCACGCCGGCTGCAGGGGCAGGGCCCGAGCCTGGCGCTTCCATTGACCTGGATCGAGCAAAGGCTGGCGGAATCGAATCAAACCATCGACCAGATGGTGCAGCTGGGAAATCAGCAACAGGCAGCTGACCAAGTCTCGATATCCAACAGCATTAACAGCTTGCGCAAGCTGGGCGGCATCGACTGGCGTGAATTTGTCGAAACCACGAGTATCGTGGAACAGACGTTGCGAGAGGATCCGGATGGTGTCTATGGCCGAATGGATTTTGCGAGCCGCGATCATTATCGACACGCGGTGGAGCGACTTGCCAAGGCTAGCCCGGTATCGGAAGTGGAAGTGGCCCGACTGGCTCTTCGACTGGCACGCGAGGCTGCGAAAAACGAGAACGACAGTGCCAGGGCGCATGTCGGGTTTTACCTGGTTGACAGGGGCTTGCCTGACCTTGAGAAGGCAGCACAGGTAAGTCCATCGCTCCGGGAGAAATTTTGGCGGACTGGCCGCCAGTATCCGCTTTTCTGCTATCTCGGCGCTATCGGGCTGATCACGCTGACCCTGGTCAGTATGCTGCTGTTCGAAGCGTACTCCGACGGTGCGAGCGGTTGGTTGCTGGCGGCAGCAGGCGTGCTGTCGCTCTTTGCAATGAGTCAGCTTGCCGTATCACTGGTCAATTGGATTACCCCTTTGTTGGTGAGGCCTCATTACCTGTCGCGAATGGATTTTTCCAAGGGTATCCCTCCCACATTGCGGACACTGGTAGTGGTTCCCACCATGCTGACCAACGAGTCGGATATCCTGAACCTTATTGAAGCGCTTGAAGTACGATTTTTGGCCAATCGCGACGTTAACCTTGATTTCGCTTTATTGACGGATTTCAAGGACGCGAATCTGGAAACGCTGCCTGAAGATGAATCCTTGTTGAAGCTTGCTCGAGCCGGCATTGAAGAGCTGAATAAGAAATATTTCAGCGCGCCTGGCGATAGCAGGGTTGAAGCAAAGGACTCAACGGTAATACATCAGAATGGTCAATTTTTTCTTTTTCACCGTCCCCGCAGGTGGAATGGACAGGAGCGTCTCTGGATGGGTCAGGAGCGCAAACGGGGAAAGCTCGCGGACTTGAACTCGCTGTTGCGGGGCGCGGGGGGGGATGCATTTTGCCTGATCGTTGGCAACACAGCTGTGCTGCCCACCGTGAAGTACGTCATCACGCTCGACACTGATACTCAGTTGCCGCGGGAGACTGCCCATCAACTTATTGGTGCGATGGCTCATCCGTTGAACCGTCCCAGGCTTGACACAATGAGCGCAGACGGAGACGCGATGCTGGTAACAGAGGGCTATGGAATTCTGCAACCGCGGGTCGCGGTAAGTCTCTCGAGTACCAATCAATCAAGATACGCATGGCTTTTCGGCGGCGAGGCTGGCATCGATCCATACACCCGAGTTGTCTCCGACGTTTATCAGGATCTTTTCTATGAGGGATCATTTATCGGAAAGGGAATTTATGACGTTGACGCATTCGAGCAGACTGTTTGCCGTCGCTTTCCTGAAAACCGGATTCTAAGTCACGATCTTCTGGAAGGGTGCTATGCACGGGCAGGGTTGATAAGCGATGTCCAGCTATATGAGGGGTTCCCGTCCCGCTACAGCGCGGATGTAAGCCGTCGCCACCGATGGATTCGAGGAGACTGGCAACTCGCGAGCTGGTTGTTGTGGCGAGTACCGGGGGCGCTGGAAAGCTATCACCCAAACCCGCTATCCGCGCTGTCCAGATGGAAACTGATGGACAATCTCCGGCGCAGCCTGGTGCCGGTCGCCTTGACGCTACTCCTGTTGTTAGGGTGGATGGCACTGCCCCACGCATGGTTCTGGACGCTGATCGTTATCGGTGCGCTCGCTATCCCTGCCGTGATAGACGTCATCTCCGATCTTTTGAAGAAACCGGCCGAAGTCGCATGGCGGTCGCACACTATCACCTCAATGCGCGCGGCGGAACGGCACTTCGGACAAATATTATTCACACTGGCCTGTCTTCCATACGAGGCTTATTTCAGCCTCGATGCGGTAATACGTACCCACGTACGGCTTTTCATCACACGCCGCCGACTGCTCGAGTGGAATCCCTCCCACTACATCGAGCGCGAGTCAGGTTCCGTGATCGCAAGGAACGGGCTGGCCGGGCCGGGTGCTTCCTTTCGATCTATGTGGATAGCACCCGTGACCGTGGTTTTGTCGGTGGCAGGAATGGTGATGACAGCACCCTATGCATTAATGGCCGCCATACCGGTACTGCTGTTATGGGCGGGATCTCCCGCCATCGCGTGGTGGGTAAGTCAGCCGTTGCCGCTGCGGGGCTCGGAGTTGAGCGATGGACAAATACACTTCCTGCGCCAGGTTGCACGGCGAACCTGGTTCTTCTTCGAAACTTATATCGGACCGCAGGATAATTGGCTGCCGCCGGATAATTTTCAGGAGCATCCGGTCCCAACCGTCGCGCGGCGGACATCGCCTACCAACATGGGCCTGGCGCTGCTTGCCAATGTTGCCGCCTACGACTTCGGCTACATTGGTGCAGGGCAACTCATTGATCGCACAGATAAAATGCTGCAGTCGATGGAGACACTGGAACGGCATTCCGGTCATTTTTACAATTGGTACGATACAGAAACCAGGACGCCATTGACGCGCTATATCTCCTCAGTGGACAGCGGCAACCTGGCTGGTCACCTACTGACAATGCGCGCCGGCCTTCTGGAGATACCCGATGCGCCCATTGTCAGCGAACAATTGTTTTTGGGACTGGCCGATACGCTGCGGATATTGGAAAAAACGGCCGATTTCGTGGATCCGAATTCCTCTCTCGCACGATTCGGCATGGCGCTCGCGGTTGCAGCAGAGACGCGCCCGATCACAATCACGAGCGCGCGTGCCGATCTTGAGTGGATGGCGGCCTGTTCCGGAGAAATCGTTCGCGAGATTGCCGAAGCGTCCGTCGCTGATACTTCCAGCGAAGCTCATGAATGGGCGATGCTTCTGAATAAGCAATGTGAAAGCGCGCTTGCTGAATTAACCAGCCTTGTACCGCAGTCCGCCCTGGCCGGAACGCAAAATGAAACCGGGATAATGCACGCGGACGGAATCCCTTCGCCTTCATTACGGCAACTCGCCAACCAGGGTAGCGAGGTAGCGCGCGACTGGTTGGCCAGTCTCGAACGCCTGGCGCTTCAGGCAGGTGAAATGGCGCAAATGGAGTACGAATTCCTGTTCAGTCATGCGCAACGACAGCTCTCGATCGGATATAACGCGGGGGAAGATCGGCTGGATGGCAGCTACTACGATCTGCTTGCGTCGGAGGCCAGGCTCTGCAACTTTGTGGCGATTGCGCAAGGGGAATTGCCTCAGGAAAGCTGGTTCGCGCTGGGACGCATCCTTACCACCTACGGCGGGGAGACCACGTTGCTCTCCTGGAGCGGTTCGATGTTCGAATACCTCATGCCGCTGCTGGTGATGCCGACCTTCGATAACACGCTCCTTGATCAGACCTGCAAGGCTGCGGTCGCGCGGCAAATCGCCTACGGCGAGGAACGCGGCGTCCCCTGGGGGGTCTCTGAATCGGGCTACAACGCGGTCGACGTTCAATTCAATTACCAATATCGCGCGTTTGGGGTTCCCGGACTGGGGCTCAAGCGGGGTCTTGGGGAAGACCTGGTCATCGCACCCTATGCTTCGGTACTGGCATTAATGGTTGAGCCCGAGGCTGCGTGCAGTAACCTGCAGCAGCTGGCTGCCCAGGATATGGCGGGTAAATACGGCTTTTACGAGGCTGTGGATTATACGCCATCACGGCTGCGGCGTGGCGAGACGCGTGCCGTGGTCCGTTCGTTCATGGCTCATCATCAAGGGATGAGCCTGCTTTCCCTTGCGTATGTGTTGCTCGATCGGCCGATGCAGCGGCGATTCGAGTCTGAGCCCTTATTTCAGGCAACAATGCTGCTGCTTCAGGAACGTATCCCCAAGGCTACTGTTTTCCGTTCGCAAGCCGCCGAGCTTCCCGATGTGCGCGTGAGCAAGGAGCTTCCGGACATGCCGATGCGAATACTATCGAGTGCAAACACGGCGATTCCCGAAGTACAGCTTCTGTCAAATGGCCGGTATCACGTCATGGTAACCAATAGCGGAGGAGGGAGCAGCCGCTGGAAGGACCTTGCTGTTACCCGTTGGCGGGAAGACAGCACCTGTGATTACTGGGGAAATTTCTGTTATCTGCGTGATGTCGCGAGTGGAGAGTTCTGGTCGAATACCTATCAGCCTACGTTAAAGGAACCCAAGCGTTATGGAGTCGTCTTTTCGGAAGGGCGGGTCGAGTTCCGGCGGCGCGACCTTGATTTTGATACCCATACCGAGATTTCCGTCTCACCCGAAGATGATATCGAGCTTCGTCGGGTTCGCATCACCAATCGCGCATGGACAAGCCGGACGATTGAAATCACCTCTTATGCCGAGGTGGTGCTGGCGGCGCCCGCGGCTGACGCACAGGCGCCGGCCTTCGGCAATCTTTTTGTACAGACGGAAATTTTGCCGGACCGGCATGCAATCGTATGCAGCAGGCGGCCGCGCTCGCAAAGCGATGCCGTTCCATGGATGTTCCACCTTATGATGGTCCATGGCGTTGCCACCGAAGCCGTTTCCTACGAGACGGATCGAATGATGTTTATCGGACGCGGAAACGATGTGTCCGCACCACGGGCGATGACGGATTCCGCACCGCTTTCCGGCGGCGCGGGCTCGGTTCTGGACCCAATAGTAGCGATCCGCAAACGCTTGACTGTCGAACCGGGGGAGTCCGCGACGATAGATATTGTTACCGGAGCTGGTGATTCCCGCCACGCCGCCATGCATCTGGTTGAAAAGTATCAGGATCAGAATTTGACGAATCGAGTCTTCGATCTTGCATGGACGCATAGTCTGGTTGTGTTGCATCAACTCAATGCTACCGAGACAGACGCACAATTGTTCGGCCGACTGGCCGGTTCGGTGCTGTACGCGAGTTCCTATCTACGTGCTGATGAGGCTGTGCTTATCAGGAACCAGCGTGGCCAGTCGGGCCTGTGGGGATACTCGATCTCCGGTGATTTGCCAATCGTGCTGCTCCAGATCAGCGACGTCGCTAATATCAATCTGGTGCGACAACTGATACAGGCGCACTCCTATTGGCGTGTGAAAGGATTGACGGTCGATCTGGTTATCTGGAATGAGGACCATTCAAGTTATCGGCAACTCCTGCACGACCACATCATGGGACTGATCGCCGGCAGTGCAGAAGCTCACGTGCTCGATCGTCCCGGCGGCATTTTCATCCGCCGTGCCGAGCAGATTGCCTCGGAAGATCGCATTCTGATGCAAACCGTTGCACGTGCGATTATTCTGGACACCAACGGAAACCTGGTGGAGCAGTTGAACCGCCGGCTCCCGGCCGAATTGCCGCGTCCGCCCGTCAGGCTGGCGCCCGTCCCGCCGCCCGAATCCGATCAAATTGTTGAGCTACCGCGCCGCGAACTGCTCTTCGACAATGGTTTTGGCGGCTTCACTTCCGATGCGCGCGAGTACGTCATAACGACCGGGCAGGGTCAGACAACCCCCGTGCCGTGGTCGAATATTCTGGCAAATCCGCAGTTCGGGACCGTTATTTCCGAGAGCGGGCAAGCATACACCTGGTATGAAAATGCGCACGAATTCCGTTTGACTCCGTGGGACAACGATCCGGTTTGCGATTCCAGCGGCGAAGCGTATTACCTGCGGGACGAAGAAACCGGTAATTTCTGGTCGCCGACGCCTCTACCGAAGCCGGGAGCAGCGCCATATGTTACCCGGCATGGATTCGGTTACAGCATTTTCGAGTACATCGAGAGTGGTATTCGTTCAGAGCTTGAAATCTATGTCGCCCTGGACGCCCCGGTAAAGTTTGCGGTACTGAAAGTGCGTAATGAATCCGGGCGGTCTCGCAAGCTCTCTGCAACGGGCTGCGTCGAGTGGGTGCTGGGCGATCTGCCTGCCAAGAGCAGAATGCACGTCGTTACCGAGATAGATGCCGAAAGTGGAGTTCTGCTTGCGCGCAATCCTTATAACAACGAGTTTTCGGGCCGCGTCGCTTTTTTTGATGTCGACGACGATACACGCAGTGTGACTGGCGACCGAACAGAGTTTATCGGGCGCAACGGCAGATTGACGAACCCGGCTGCGATGGCCTCGAAGGACCTCTCCGGCCAGGTGGGGGCGGGCTTCGACCCTTGTGGCGCTATCCGTATTCCGTTTGAATTGCTGGATGGTCAGACGCGGGAGATCGCATTTCGTTTGGGCGCCGGGCTCAATGCTGATGATGCTCTCCAGCTTGCTCAACGCTTCCGCGGGATTGCGGTTGCGCATGAGGCACTGGAAAAAGTGCGTCAATACTGGCTTCGCACGCTCGGTACGATACAAGTGGAAACGCCCGATCCATCCGTAAACGTGATGGTCAACGGCTGGCTGGTGTATCAGGTCATGGCCTGCCGGCTATGGGGACGCAGCGGTTACTATCAGTCGGGAGGAGCCTTCGGATTTCGTGATCAACTGCAGGATGTGATGTCGCTTGTTCACGCGGAGCCCGTTCTTGTCCGCGAGCATTTGCTTCGGTCGGCGGCGCGCCAGTTTATCGAAGGTGATGTCCAGCATTGGTGGCATCCGCCGGCGGGGCGCGGCATCCGAAGCCGCTGTTCCGATGACTATCTGTGGCTGCCTCTGGCCACCTGTCGTTATGTTGCCGCCACCGGCGATATCGGAGTGCTGGATGAGCCCGTTTCTTTTCTCGAAGGCCGGCAGGTTTCGGCGGATGAGGAGTCGTACTATGATCTGCCGGTTCACTCCGAACAGGTCGCAACTTTATATCAGCACTGCGTGCGCGCCATCGAGCATGGACTGCGATTCGGCGAACACGGTCTTCCCTTGATGGGTACTGGCGACTGGAATGATGGAATGAATCTTGTCGGTTTCCACGGGCGCGGCGAAAGCATCTGGCTGGCTTTCTTCCTGTATGACAACCTTATACAGTTTTCGGAACTTTCCGAGCAATATGGCGATACGGCGTTTGTCGGGCGATGCAAAAAGGAAGCTGAGCTTTTGCGTAAAAATATCGAACAGCACGGCTGGGATGGAAAATGGTATCTCCGTGCCTTCTTCGATGATGGTTCTCCTCTTGGCTCCCGGAGTAATCCCGAATGCCGGACCGATTCGATCGCGCAAAGCTGGTCAGTGTTGTCCGGCGCGGGTTCTGCCGAGCGCCAACGACTGGCAATGGAAGCGGTAAGTGAGCATCTCGTGCGGCGCGATGCCCGTCTCATACAACTTCTTGATCCACCTTTCGATCAGTCCCACTTGAATCCGGGTTATATAAAAGGCTACGTGCCCGGCGTGCGCGAGAACGGCGGACAATACACCCATGCGGCCATCTGGGCGACGATGGCTTTCGCCGTGTTAAGAGATCATGAGCGCGCATGGGAGCTGCTGGAGATGATTAATCCGGTGAATCATGGGCGATCACCGGAGATGGTCTCGGTCTACAAGACCGAGCCATATGTGGTTGCCGCTGATGTTTATGCGGTTCCTCCGCATACGGGTCGCGGCGGATGGTCGTGGTACACAGGTTCAGCCAGCTGGCTGTACCGGCTGATGCTGGAAACATTGCTCGGCCTTTCACTTGAGAATAAGAAACTGCGCTTCAACCCCTGTCTGCCTGCGGAATGGAATATGTTCACGGTGAAATACCGTTATGGCGAAACGACCTATCACATCACAGTTGCACAGACTAGTGATGTGGAAAATGAGAGCCTTACGGTCGATGGAGTGGGCCAGCAGGATCTGACCATTGCTCTTGTCGACGATCGGACACCGCATACGGTCGAAGTCCGGTTAAACAGTTCTCGCGCGTGAGTACAATTTCAGAGGAAATGACCGGCAATTGCGCCGGGCGGGCCGCAGGGTCAGGGTGCGGGTGAGGAAGCCAAGGCTGAGATGCTGCAGGAAAGCTTGACAGTCAAGGCCGAAAAGAGCGGAGGATATGTCAGCCTTGACGAATGGGAATAGGAATTATATCTGACTTAAGCCAAAGGAGCAGGTGAACCGGTCAAAGGTATGGCGGGTCTGAGAGCCGGGCGAATGGCAGGCATTGTGGCTTGGGCGATCTTGGCCGCGAGGCGCTGAGTATAATGCTGAAGCAAATAACGCAACGGGCTGCCGAGCTCGAATTCTCTTCGTAAATTGGCTGCCTTGAGTCGGTACCCGAAACCGGCACTCTGCACGATCGCCCGGGTTGGTGTAATTTTTCGCCCCATGAGCATGGAAATGCCGAATACGCCTTCCTTGCCGATGGCAGCGATCTTTACCGGTTCTCCCTTGTCGTTAATGATGTGCAGGGAAATGATACTGGTAGTGGGGAAATACACAAGGCCTAACTCGCCGCCATTTTCGTAAACGGCCCATCCCTGGGGCAGGGACACGAGTTCAAGGCAGGATTGCAGCCGCTCGTAATCCTTCTCGGGGAGAGCAGCCAAAAACAAGTTTTGCCTGGGAGTATGAAGCTTGGTGGCATACAACTCAGGGGTATGAGTCTCAGGGGTATGAATCTCAGGGGTATGAATATATGTCATTACATTCCTCGCTATTTGCTTGTCTCGATAATTATGATTGCACGTGCGATAGTTGATGAGATAGATAGATAGTAGATGAGACTAGATGAGACGCACGGCACGATTTGATGTTACATCCAAATTCAGAAATCGTATGTGCGGTGTCCGACAGACCGACGTCAGGAAAGAAGATATAAACGTCCTTGAGGGGTCGTGAACCGCGAGGAAGGGACGGATAGCGGCAGCGGATAGCGACGATTGCGGCGGAGAGCGCACCGTAGACAGAGTATATAGCGTTTATGCTGGAGAATGCTTTTTTATGAGCACAACAGCAGACAGTTGCTGAATAGCAATAATAACAATGTTAATTTTATATGGAGGATTGTGATGGCCAGGACTGCCAAGGATAGTAAAGAAAAGCTCATCAAGGATTTTCAATCGGTTATTGCCGACACGGAGGAATTGATGAAATTCGTGAGCAACGAGGGCGGGGGAAAGGCTCAGGCCCTGCGCGACAAGATCGATCAGAACTTGAAGCTGGCCAAAGATTATTTGCATGATTTTGAAGGTTCGGTAGTCGATAAATCCAAAATCGCGGCAAAGGCAACCGATGAATATGTGCATGAAAATGCGTGGCGCACCGTCGGGTTGGCAATTGGTGTTGGTATCCTGATTGGACTCCTGATGAGGAATCGCGACTAAAACCGGCCCTTGCCCGTCGAATGCTCATGAGGAGGAGCGGACGGAGGGCAGACGGGGTCAGGTCCGGTACCGCACATAAAGCAGCGCGGAAAATTGAGTCTCGGCTATTCTTGCGTCAGCATTAGATCCGGCTACCCGGCCGGTTTCTGTCACCAATTTTGATGGGGGAGGTTGATCATGAATGCACGAGTGACATTTGTCGCACTTTTTGCGTTGTTGTCGGCAGGGAGCAACGTCTGGGCAGCTACCGCTTTCACCGGTCTGCACGCGTTTGGAGACAGTCTCTTGGATGCGGGGGACAGTCCCTCTGCCGTTACAAGCATTTACAAGATCCTGGGCGGTAATTGCGATGTTTCTCATCCATGTCCGCCTTATGAGGGCGGCCGCCTCTCCAATGGACCTGTAGCCTCCGAATATATGGCGGAGTCTCTCTTTCCAGGAGGCGTGACCAGCACGAATTTCCGCAGCTATGCCGTAGGAGGCGCCACATCCGGTATTGGAAACAGTGGTGACGAAGGCAGTGCGACCGAGTCAGGAATTTTTAACCTGCCCGGCATGAAGCAGCAACTGGAACACTATATGAGCGCGGAAGAGTCGGGGGGTGTCGCCGATCCTAACGCCTTGTATCTCGTATGGGGTGGCGGGGGGGATTATCTGACGCACAATTCTCCCGTCGCGGCTGCTCAGAATATCGGCGGTTATGTAAATACCCTGGCGACAGCAGGAGCCAGGCATATCCTTGTTCCAAATCTCGTGGATCTCGGCCACACACCTCTTGCAAGATCCGAGGGCGAAGAATTGGAGGCTCGAGCATATTCACTGGTTTTCAACACGGAATTGGCAACACAATTGGGGAGCGCCAGTTCGAACTTTCCCACAACGGATATTTATCAGTTCGATACTTATTCTTTCCAGAATGACATAATCCAGAATCCTGTCAATTATGGATTCACGGACGTTCAAGATCCATGTGTTTCCCTGCTCGTATTTTCTTGTGACAATCCAGACGGGCATCTTTATTGGGATAGCGTTCATCCCACCACGCGGGCTCATGCTCTTCTCGCATCCGCCTTCATAAGTGCCGTGCCGGAGCCGCAGGTTACAGCCATGTTCATTGCCGGGCTGTTTATTCTCGGTTTCGCTGCCTACCGCCAGCGAAACCTCGGTGCGGACGCATGAGGGCAGGCGACTGAAGCAATCGTCCGATAACGGGAGGGAGGTTGGAACTTTCAAGGGTATTCCCAGCGCCCGATCGCGGCTCCGATTTATCCGGAACAGAAGCGTTTTCTTATTCATTACCCAGTTCTTATGCTGATAATATTTAAAAGCGATGCTTATGCCGATATAACCATGTTCAGCGATGTCGCGCACCGCCTGTTGAGGATGATGGGGCACAGCGGGACTGTGCCCGGTGCGATACTGGCTGAAGATGTGCCGGCAGTGCTTGATCGATTAAAACGCGCGATTGAGCAAGAAAAGCAGCGGGCGCCGGAAACGGGCGATGAGCCTCAAGCCAAGGAGCCGGATGATCAAACGGTAAGCCTTACCCACCGGGCGTTACCCCTGATCGAATTACTTACCGCGGCGGCAAAAAAGCAGTCCAACGTGATGTGGGAAAAGGTGTAGATTGCGCTTTAGACGGCTTGGCGCCTGGATAGGGGAGGTTTCACGCAGGGTAATAATCCACGCTTGTTTTTATGTGGAGCGACGAACGAACCATTTTTCGGAATAGCGCGAAAATACATAGGGTGTCTCTTGAATCTCTCCTTGAAAGCACCCTTGGTCCGGCAGCGATTTATATCGCTCCCGGACTTTTTCATAGGGGGCGGTAAATTCTCCAATATGCCTGGCGCAAATTTCCCGCAGAGTGGATCGGATATTGACGTGGGAACGTAGGGTTTATATCGAGATAAAGGAGTCGCCGCGATTGCAGGACCGCCGCTATCGCGGTGCCATCGAATATAGCTTATGTTGATGCAGTGTGCAGGGCGTGGCCGTATGATCGTCGCCTTATGACCACGCCCATCAACCCGAATCCGGCCAGCAACATGGCGTAGGTTTGCGGCTCAGGTACTACCCCAGCTAAAAGGGTACCGGTAACGCCGTACTTTGTCAGGAGATTGGGGTTCGCGATATCCTGAGCAAAATAATCAGCCCCACCCACGAATACCGAGTAGTCCCCGGCAGCGAGATTCGAAAAAGTGTGTGAAACCTTGCCGTCAGGTGCGCCGTCCGAACCGAAACCCGTGCCGTCGTAGGCATGACCGATATACTTGAAAAAGCTCAGACTGGATGGAATCGGGATGCCGTTGAGGCTGCCTGGATCGTTTCCAATCGACCAGTCCGTCAAAGCTCTGAATGAACCTTCCGTATTATCAGGGCGATTGGCCACTGATATTTCGGCGGAATCATAATCCGCCTTCACCGGGGCTACATGGGCAAGCCCTGGTAGAGCGAGAATCCTGGTATTAATCCAGGTTGAGACGTCGAAACGTTGCCAAGATGATCTGTGACCTGGGAGGTAGCCTGCTCGAACTCAAGTGTGACATCAGTCAGCTCAAGCAGTGTGAAGCGGTAGGGGCGTAATTTATGACTGTCACCGTAGTCGGCATCTGTTCCGTCCATCCGGCCATAGTTGCCGGTAACCGTCTGATCTATCCGGATGGAAGCGGCGTAAGTGTTATCAAAGTTCCAAAATCGCGACCGCCATAACCGACATGGGCCATCGCCGGCAATGAAGCCATGCCGGCCACGAAAAATGCGTACTGAAGTGTTTTTTTCATATGATCTCTCGCTGGTTAAAGGTAGAAAATAATCTCTCCATACCGGTAATGCTCATCAGCAAAACCGATGCAGAGAAGTATTTATTATTCATATCAACAAATCAATGTGACATATTGCCGCATGTGGCAAATTGCCGCAGGGGGATGATACGGGTGCATCAACAATCGAGAGCTTGAATAGCGGGAGCGAAGATGCAGCTGAGATAATTAATCGAAATGAATAATGAGGTTGTCAAGAGAATATGACGATAAAGTAAGATTGGAATGAAGGAATGCAAAATTGAAGAGGAATGGCGATGCGCACCCTGGATGATGCCTGCAATTGGCATCGGCGAAATAGGAATCGAGTTATTTTGAAACCGGGATTAGATAAGATTGTTGAGGGACAGGATGCGTTACGTTAGGATATCTTCCCGACCAATGCGATGTTCTCATCGGCAATTACGTTTGCTTGACAAGAGCATCAATGGCCGTGATCAATTCGAATGAGTCGACCGGTTTGGGAAGATGCTCCTGATAGCCGGCATTCATGGCTCTGGCTCTATCTTCCGCGCGAGCAAACGCTGTGAGTGCGATGGCGGGTGTCCTGCCGCCATCTTCTGCGGAAAGGCTTCTCACCTCGACAATGAATTGATACCCATTTTTTTCCGGCATGCTGATGTCGCTGATAATCACGTCCGGCCTCTCGATCTTCAAAAGCTCCAGTCCTTCCGCGGCCCCCGCGGCGGTGATCACCCTCGCTTCACACTGAGTCAACATTCGCTTGATGAGTTCGCGCGCGTCCAGTTCGTCGTCAATCACCAGCACTTTCAATCCCGCAAGCGAAGCATCTTTTCCATCAAAGTGCTCCCGCAAGAGCGGCAATTCATTTTCCACATCACCAGCAATGGAAAGCGGCAGAATCACGGTAAACGATGAGCCTTGTCCGACACCGGCGCTTTCTGCCCGAACTGTTCCACCATGAAGCTCCACCAGTTGCTTGACAATGGCAAGACCCAGGCCAAGGCCGCCATACTGCCGGGTAAGTGAAGGGTCACCTTGTCGGAAGCGATCAAAAACATAAGGCATGAACTCCGGAGCGATACCGAGACCCGAATCGCTGATCCTGATTTCAAGCAAGGAGTTTGATTGCTTAACTACAATCTCGATCCTGCCGCCTTTGGGCGTAAACTTTACCGAGTTGGAGAGCAGATTCCAGAAGATCTGCTGAAGCCGATTGTAATCCCCCGTGATGGGGCCGATGTGTGGGGCAATTGTTTTTTGCAGAGCCACTCCTTTGGCTTGCGCCGTCGGTTTGACCGACTCGACCGCTGCCTCGACCAGACTGGCAACGTCCAGTTGCTGCATATCCAGCCTGACCTTTCCGGATATTATGCTGCTCATTTCAAGAAGATCTTCTATAAGCTTATTCTGGGCGCGAGCATTTCTTTCGATAGTTTCCAGGCCTCGCTGGATGTCCTCGTTTTTCATGCTTCCGCTCAAGATAAGTTGAGACCATCCCAGAATTGCGTTCAGCGGGGTTCTCAGTTCGTGGGACAGCGTTGCCAGAAACTCGTCCTTGAGTTGGCTGGCCCGCTCAGCCTCATTTCTGGCAATACGTTCATTCTCAAGAAGCTGTCGTTTCTCCGCGTCTGCCAGCGCTAATGCTTCGCCGAGTTTCGCCACTTCGTTACCCGGAGCTTTGCCGTAGCGACTAGGGTGGATACCGCGGGTGATACCAGCCACCTGACGGCCAAGCTCCGCCAAGGGCTGTAGTATGCCAAGGCGGGTATAAAAAATGATGCCTGTCGTGGCGAGCAGGGCGATGAAGATGAGCACCATTTCAAAGATCATCTGGCGCTCGAGCCGGGCGGACCTGGCGTTTAATTCCGCCTGTACACGTCCATTGAATAAATTCATGAACTTCCGGATCGGTGTCATTATGCTGGAGATGCCCGCGACGTAGCGCTTATCAAACAGCAAGCTGATTGCGAATTCCCGGTTGGGCTTACCATGTACAGTAAAATTGCCCTGTCCGTCGTCATACCGCCCTGCCAAGGCCGCAAACGCCTTTTTTTCGATCTTGACCAATCTATCCGAGTTCTCCTTCGCTTCTCGCAATAGGGAAAATTCCTCATCGCTGAAGCCCTCCTGGCGCATCATTTCCAGTAATGGAATCGTATCACCCTGCTCTATGACAGAAGTTTCGTCTGTGGCTACAAGATAGGTCGCGGAATAATTCAGGGGGCGGGGCCGTTTCCCGTCGCGTATATCGAGTATTTTGAAATAGTAACGCTCATACACCGGGTCTTCCGTAATCACATAGTTGCGAGCCATATAGGTGAGATCTCCAGAGCTTTGAAGCAGCTCATCGACCAGCAAAATCACACGGAATCGATGACGTTCACCATTGTTGATTTCCTCGCGGATGTTCAGCGAATGAAACACGAGCGCTCCGATACTTATCAGTAGCAACGCAAGAGCGACATTGGAAAAACTGGTAAAGTTTCTGATATTCACAGGGTTTTTCTCGGCTATGCGATTCTCATCAATGTTGGACGACTAAATTTTATACGTCACCGCTCCCGGTACACCATTTATTTCACGGCACTACTGAAGAAAGCCTGCGGGATTAACCTTCCTTTTCTTCAGGTATCCGGCCTTCTTATCTAGAGGATGCCATGAAACTACTCAATTTCTTCACGTTTATGCAATGCTGCTGAAATAAACGGATGTTAAATTTCTCTAGTGTTTATTATCCTGGAGGAAATAAAGATGCGTTCATATCGTTCCCGTCTTATTTTTGCGGTGGCGGCAATTCTGCTCAGTTTAGGTGCTGCATTCGCGGCGCTGCACGGTATCTCCGAGAGAGGCAATTCCGATCCTACCCAAAAGATGTACGAAGATTTCAATAAAGCATTTGCCAGACACTGGAAAGCGCGGACAGGCGTCGAGGTCACGGTCAAACAAGCCAGAAGCAAATCGGGCGCGCCTATACGGGCCGCTGTGGATGGGCTTGATGTGGCAACGCTTGCTCTGTCGTATGATGTAGATGCGTTGAAAACAAATAGCAAGTTCACATTGCCTAATTGGCAGGAAGCCCTGCCGCAAAATACACCTTTTACTTCGACTATCGTATTTCTGGTGCGCAAGGGTAACCCGAAGAAACTAAGAGATTGGGACGACCTCGCGCGATCTGGGATCGAAGTGGTCACACCCAATCCGAAGACTTCCGGCAGCGCACGCTGGAATTACCTGGCGGCATGGGGCTACGCACTCAAGCAACCAGGCGGCAGCGACGACACGGCACTCGAATTCGTCAGAAAAGTGTTTGCTAACGTCAAGTCGCTCGATCCCGGAATGCGCAGCTCGGTAAATACCTTCGTCGAACGCGGTATTGGCGACGTGCTGCTGGCTTGGGAGAACGAAGCTCATCTGATTGCTGAAGAAGGCGGGGATAAGTTCGAGGTGGTTACGCCCTCTCTGTCGATCCTGGCCGAACCCACGGTCAGTGTAGTTAACGCCGTCGCCGACCAGACCGGTATGCGCGAGGTGGCGCGCGCCTATGTTGATTACCTCTATACCACGAAAGCTCAGGATATCGCGGGCAAACATTATTATCGTCCTCGCGATGAGAGGGTTGCCGCCAAGTATGCGATGCAATTTCCACCCATCGATTTATTCACTATCGAAGAAGTCTTCGGTGGCTGGAAGGAAGCCCAGAACGCCCATTTCGGCAATGGCGGAGTATTTGACCAGATTCAGGGAAATCAGCCTGCCGCTTCCACTGCCGCCAGCAAGACCGAACATGTTGAAAAATTGAGTAGATACGGTGCGAAATTTGCTGAATTCCTGAATTTTCCAGATATTTCGATGTTTTCTGAATCGTCTTGAGGGAAAAACAAGTTACAGCCGTGACCAGCCATTCTCGATAGATTAGCCGGTCCCAGGCATCCTGTGCCATTTTTCATGCCCGCTCAGGGCTTTCCAGGTTATTCCCCTCCTTCAAACGTAGATACCGCATAGGCCCCTTCGGGGCATTTATGCTGATGGAGCCTCGGTTTCCCCAATTGCGTCGCGATGTGAGAATGGTCCAACTGCGCATATTGATCAGATCAGCGGCGCTCTATTTTTCCAATTTATGTGCGCCAGCGCACTGAGCCATTGCCTGAGAATCGCGATCATGAAACTGCGGATATAGAGAGTGTGGAGCCGAGCATTTGCCTTTGCGAGCCATCGGCAATTATTAATTCAAATCTACTGTGGAGAAAAATGGCATGAATATTCAAAATAAATTAGTAGTTCTGACCATCACCCTCATCGGCGCTTTGTCCATGGCTGGTTGCGGAAAGACAGAGGACAAGGGCCCAAAGCCCGAGGCGGCGCCTGCCCCAAAAACTGAACCAGCGCCTGAGCCTAAAACCACGGTCGGAACTGATATCGATGATAACGTCATTACAACCAAAGTAAAGTCCGCGCTACTTGCGGATGAGGAAGTCAAGGGTCTCGATATCCAGGTTGAAACGCACAAAGGCGAAGTTCAACTTAGCGGTTACGCGGATAACCAAGCCCAGATCGATCGCGCCGTAACGGTTACGCGCGGTGTTGAAGGTGTAAAAAACGTGGAAAATAAAATAGGCTTGAAGACCACCGATACCACGGTAGGTGAAAAGATAGATGATGGAATCATCACTACCAAGGTCAAAGCCGCGCTGCTGGGGGACTCGGGTGTCGATGGCACCGATGTCACAGTCGTAACACGCGATGGCGAGGTCCAGCTTAGCGGGTACGTGACAGACGCGGCTCAGATAGACCGGGCTGCAGAGGTTGCGCGAGGAGTAAAGGGCGTCAAGAATGTTGTCAATGAACTGAGCGTCAAGAAATAAAAACGCGCTGTTATTTTTTATCAATGTATGACGCATAAGGAGCAGCGAAATGAACTGGGACCAAATAGAGGGCAACTGGAAGCAATTCAAAGGTAAGGTGAAGGAACAATGGGGCAAGCTGACCGACGATCATCTTGACACTATTGCAGGAAAACGAGATCAGCTTTCTGGAAAGATTCAGGAGTCGTATGGGATCACCAAGGAAGAAGCGGAGGAGCAAATTTCCGAATGGGAACGAAGCCAGAAGGATGTATATCCTCCGAAGTACTGAGGGCGGGAGCAGGCACAGTGAATTGCGGCGTGCCGCCCAATTGTCAGCCAAACCGATCAAGGAAAATCATGCGTAAATTCAGTGTAGTTCAGATAGCAGCGTGGTTGGCGTTCAGTGCCGGTAGTGCTGGTGTGATGGCGGAGCATCAGATGCCATATGATGTATATAAAGCTGACCTTGATCGCATTGAGCGTGAATATGAGGTGGACAAGGAGCGCTGCGATTCGCTTGACGATAATGCCGAGGATATATGTCTTGCTGAAGCCAAGGGAAAGGAAGAAGTCGCGAAGGCCGATCTCGAAGCCAGGTACAAACCCTCCAGGAAAGCCCGTTATCAAGTAGATGCCGCAAAGGCGGAAGCGGATTTCAGGGTGGCAAAAGAGAAATGTGACGATAAAGACGGAAATGCTAAAGATGTTTGCGTGGAAGAAGCAAAAGCTGCGAAAGCAGCTGCAATAGCCGATGCCAAGAGAGAGTACTAAGCAGCAGAAGCGCTCAGGATGCTACCCGACGGAACCAATGCGATGTTCCTACATTAACCAGACTCAGCCTGGCCTCTGCCGAGCCGCTTGCCGATAAATTTTCACTATAAAGGAAATTATCATGCTTTATACAATCGCTGTTGTTTTGGTCATCCTGTGGTTATTGGGGCTAGTGAGTTCATATACCATGGGTGGTTTCATACACATTCTTCTGGTGATCGCTATCGTCGTTATTCTGCTTAGAATAATTAGTGGCCGCAAACCCCTTTGATCACTTGAGGCGTGCGATAGCATTGAGCTTTAGACAAGGAGGTTAAAGTGCAGAAAATCAGTGAGGTAATGAGCTCCGAGGTGCAGACAATCAGTCCCCTCGCCACGATCGAGGAAGCAGCTCAGGAAATGCGCGATGGCGACTTCGGGTTGCTGCCTGTGGGCGAAGATGAGCAATTACTCGGGGTGATAACTGATCGCGATATTGCGATCAGGGCAGTCGCGGAGGGTAAGGATCCCAGTACCCCGGTTGGGGATGTGATGTCCGAAGGGGTGATATGGGTGGATGAGAACGATTCTGTAGAAGATGCGGCCCAAATCATGAGCGATCATCAGATCAGGCGTCTGCCGGTTGTGGATGCGGATCAGCGGCTAGTAGGTATCGTATCGCTAGGGGATTTTGCCGTCGAAGGTTCCGATATCGGGGCCGTGGCGGAAGCGCTCTCCGACATCTCAAGCCCTCCCTGAATTCTGCTCTCCAGGTAAAAGCATTCGGGAAACCCCGGATGCTTTATTCCCATTCGATCGTCGCGGGCGGCTTGCCCGAGATATCATAGACCACGCGGTTGATGCCACGTACTTCGTTAACGATGCGATTGGATATTCTGGCGAGCAGGGTATAAGGAAGCTCGGCCCAGTGCGCCGTCATGAAGTCTTCGGTTTGCACCGCTCTTAACGCTACCACATAGTCGTAAGTACGTCCGTCGCCCATCACGCCCACTGATTTTACCGGCAAAAATACCGCAAAGGCCTGGGAAGTTTTTTCATACCAGCCGGAGATACGCAGTTCTTCAATAAAGATCGCATCGGCACATCGCAACAATTGAGCATATTCACGCTTCACCTCGCCAAGAATACGCACTCCCAGACCGGGCCCCGGAAAAGGATGGCGGAAGACCATGTCGTGCGGAAGACCGAGTGCCAGTCCCAGTTCCCGCACTTCATCCTTGAATAATTCCCGCAGAGGTTCCAGAAGTTTCAGATGCATTGTGTCGGGCAGCCCGCCAACGTTATGATGCGATTTGATGGTATGGGCCTTTTTCGTCTTTCCGCCGGCGGATTCGATCACGTCCGGATAAATCGTGCCTTGAGCAAGCCAGCGCGCATTGGAGACCTTGGCAGCTTCGCGCTGAAACACTTCGACGAATTCGCGTCCGATGATGCGGCGCTTTGTTTCCGGATCGGCAACCCCTTCCAAATGCTTCAGAAACTCTCTGCGGGCGTCGACGTGTATGACTTTTACACCCAGATTTCTGCTAAAGGCATCCATTACCTGCTCGGCTTCGTTAAGCCGCAGCAGGCCATTGTCCACGAACACGCAGGTCAGCTGTTTACCGATGGCGCGATGAATCAATGCTGCGGCTACCGATGAATCGACGCCACCGGACAGACCCAGAATAACTTCGTCTGGGCCCACTTCAGAGCGGATTCTGCCGATCGCTTCTTCCAGATAATCGGGCATGTTCCAGTCGTAGCCTGCTCCGCAGATTTCATGCACGAATCGCTCGATAATGGCCTTGCCCTGCAGGGTGTGTGTAACCTCCGGGTGGAATTGGATGCCATAAAACTTGCGCGCCTCATCCGCGATGGCCGCCAGCGGCGTGGCGGCGTTACTTGCCATGACTTGAAAGCCGGGAGGAAGCGCCGTTACATTGTCGCCGTGACTCATCCATACATCGAGAACCTGTTTGCCCGACGCATCGGTACGATCGTTAATATCTCGCAGCAGAGTAGTCTGATCTCTGATTTGCAATTCCGCGTAACCGAATTCGCGCACTCTGGAATTTTCAACCCCACCGCCCAGTTGCGCCGCCATCGTTTGCATACCGTAGCAAATACCCATTACCGGTATGCCCAGCTGGAAGACGATTTGTGGCGCGCGCGGCGTTTTATCCTCTGCTACGGAAGCCGGGCCGCCGGAAAGAATAATACCCACGGGCGAGAAATCCCTGACAGATTGCGAACTGATGTCATACGGATGAATCTCGCAGTAGACGTTGTTTTCCCGGACTCGGCGAGCAATCAGTTGTGTATATTGGGAGCCAAAGTCGAGGATGAGTATTTTCTGATGCATGGTCGGTGTGCCGGGCAATATCTTGAGTGACAGCCTCAAATAACAAGAACAACAAGAAAATGGGCGGGAATTAAAAAGAAGACTGAATCAATGTCGGGTTGACCTGGAGAGCACGTTATTCACATGCACCAACGGCGATTTTCTGGCACGGCGTATCGCCCAGCAACTATTCCATGCGATAGTTCGGTGCTTCTTTAGTGATCTGCACGTTATGGACGTGAGATTCACGAATACCGGCAGAGGTGATTTCGATAAACTCGGCTTTAGCATGCATGTCGTCAATTGTTTCGCAGCCAAGATAGCCCATGCCGGAACGCACCCCTCCGATGAGCTGCTGAATGACAGCGGTAACACTTCCTTTGAAAGGAACACGCCCCTCCACGCCTTCCGGCACAAGTTTCCTGCTATCCTGCTCGGCTTGCTGGAAATAGCGGTCGCTTGAACCTTGCTGCATTGCGGAAAGCGATCCCATGCCACGGTAGGTCTTATAGGAACGTCCCTGAAATAGTTCGATTTCCCCAGGCGCTTCCTCCGTGCCAGCGAACAATCCTCCCAGCATCACGCAACTGGCTCCAGCCGCAATTGCCTTGGCAATATCGCCGGAATAGCGGATGCCGCCATCGGAAATCAAGGGAACACCTGTATTTGCGAGCGCGTCGGATACATTCCTGATTGCGGTAATCTGCGGAACGCCTACGCCCGCCACCACGCGGGTGGTGCAAATGGAACCAGGGCCTATTCCGACTTTCACGGCATCTGCACCCTGATCAACCAGCGCTCTGGCAGCCGCAGCGGTAGCAATATTGCCGCCAATAACCTGAATATGGGGAAACCGTTTTTTCACCCACTGTACTCGATCAAGCACGCTCTGGGAATGGCCGTGCGCGGTATCCACGACTATTACGTCAACGCCTGCTTCCGCTAGCGCTTCTGCGCGTTCGTCACTACCCTCGCCAACCCCGATTGCCGCTCCCACCCGCAATCGCCCAAAATCATCCTTGCATGCATTGGGGTGCTCCGAGGTCTTTATAATATCTTTCACGGTAATCAACCCGCGCAACTCGAAATTGCTATTCACGACCAGCACGCGTTCCAGCCGGTATTTGTGCAACAGAGTCATTGCTTCCTCGCGGCTGGCTCCTTCATTTACAGTGATCAGCCGCTCTTTGAGCGTCATGATATTTTTGATGGGTTGGTCCAGATTGGTTTCAAAGCGGAGATCGCGATTGGTGACGATACCGACGACTTTTGAGCCTTCCACTACCGGCAAGCCGGATATCTTGTATTTGTGGATGAGGTCAAGCACGTCGCGCACTGTCATATCCGGCGGGATGGTGATAGGGTCTTTCACGACGCCGCTCTCGAATCGCTTGACATTCGCTACATGAGCGGCCTGCGACTCTGCCGGCATATTCTTGTGGATGATGCCAATGCCGCCTTCCTGGGCGAGTGCAATGGCAAGCGGCGCCTCAGTAACCGTATCCATGGCGGCGGAAACCAGCGGTATGTTCAGAGAGATTTCGCGAGTGAGCCGCGTAGTCAGATTGACGTTGCGGGGTAGGACTACGGAGTGGGCAGGAAGCAGCAAAACATCGTCAAAGGTTAGGGCTTTCTCAACCAGTCGCATGATATTGATCCTTCACAAAGCGGCATTATAGCGAAACCCGAGGATTGCGGGGGACAAACCACCGGAATCAGGCGTATTGATTGCGGACAATCATGTCGAAATGGTCGGTCTTCACGGCGGGGCGATGAAGATTTGCGGTTTATTCTCCGGCCTTCCGCGTTGAGCTGGATTCTTTCGCGCGTCTTCTGCGGCTTTCTTTCGGATCGACGATTAAAGGCCGATAGATTTCCACGCGATCGCGATCTCGCAGGACCATGCCGGACTTGACTGACTTGCCAAAAATGCCCACCTTGTTGCGGGCAAGGTCGATCTCCGGAAAAAGATCGATAATTCCCGAAAACAGCACAGCCTGCTCCGCTGTTGTGCCGGACGGCACGCTCAGCCGCCGCATAACCTGATTCCCCGGCAAAGCGTACGCTACTTCGATCTCAACCTTTCGTTCAGGAGCTTCCATAAACTTCTTCCGCACGTTCAATGAACGCTTCCACAAAGCTATTGGCTATCATGAAAAATACTGGCCCCACCAGTTTTTCGAGAAACAGGTGCGCGAATGTGTAATGCAATCGAAATTCTATTTTGCAGGCGTTTTCCGCCAGCGGTATGAAACGCCAGTGACCGTCAAGGTTCTTGAACGGCCCGTTCAGCAGGGTCATGGTAATCAATTCCGGCGGCTGCCTGATATTCTCGGTAGTGAAACTGTGCTTGATGTGATGGTAGTCTATCTGGACAGTCGCGTGGGTAACCGACTCATTTTGCGGAACGACGGACGAACCCCCGCACCAAGGCAAAAACTTGGGATAGTCTTCTACTGCGTCCACTAGCGCAAACATACGGCTCGCAGAGTAACCGATCAGTACCGATTTCTCGATTTCAGCCATAAGATAGAGATAAACCGCCCTGATCCAACGAGACCCTATTGAAAGCTGTTAAAATACACCAAACCCGCTCGGAACTCACCCTTTTTCTTCCCTTACATGAGTATTATCCAGAATAAAAAAGCTTTTTACGATTATTTTATCGAGGAGAAATATGAAACCGGCGTAGTTTTCGAGGGTTGGGAGGTCAAGGCTATTCGAGCGGGGCGGGTGCAGTTAAAAGAAGCTTATGTCGTCTTGCGCAACGGTGAACTGTTCCTCATCGGCTGTCATATCAGTCCTTTGTTAACGGCCTCGACCCATATCCAGCCGGATCCAGTGCGTACCCGTAAACTGCTGTTACACGCCGAGGAAATTAAACGGCTCATCGGTAAGGTGGAGCGCGCCGGCTACACGTTGGTGCCTTTGGATATGCACTATAAAGCGGGCAAAATCAAGCTCGAAATCGGTCTTGCCAAAGGCAAGAAGCAACATGACAAACGCGAATCCGAGAAACAGAAGGAATGGACGCGCGACAAGCAGCGATTGATGCGCGCCAAATAAATCCTTAAGCCCTTAAATTAAATTATTTGCCATGCAACTTGCTCAGACATCGTTAATTCCACCCAAAACCGATTACCATTTCACCATGCAAAAACCCATCGCCATCTGGCTGCTTGCCTGCTGTGCTCTGGTATTTGCCATGGTGGTTGTCGGCGGCGTCACCCGGCTTACCCATTCAGGATTATCCATTGTCGAATGGCAGCCCATCGTTGGCACCATGCCCCCACTCAGCCAGGGTGATTGGGACGAACTTTTTGAAAAATATCATCAGACGCCTCAATATAAAAAGATCAATCTCGGCATGAGCCTGGATGAATTCAAAAGCATTTTCTGGTGGGAATATTTCCACCGGTTGCTGGGGCGTGTCATCGGACTGGCTTTTTTTATTCCCTTTTTGTATTTCATTGCAAAAAAGGCAATAGACCGGCCATTGGGTCTGAAACTAGCCGGAATCTTCTTGTTGGGTGGTTTGCAGGGGGGGATGGGGTGGTATATGGTAAAAAGCGGGTTGGTGGATAATCCGCATGTCAGCCAATATCGCCTCACCGCGCATTTGGGACTTGCCTTCGCTATTTATGCCGCCATGTTTTGGGTGGCGCTGGATCTGCTTTACCCGGTCGGCATATCGCTTGCGAGCAGTGGGTTACGCAGTTTGCGCCGTTTTTCAATCGCGCTGACCTCGCTGATATTCATAATGATCTTATCCGGAGGATTTGTGGCCGGTATCCAGGCGGGCATGGCCTACAACACCTTTCCTCTGATGGATGGCCACATCATCCCACCTGAATTATTCGTGCTGGAACCATGGTACCGAAATTTCTTCGACAATATGACGACGGTACAATTCGATCATCGCCTTATTGCCTGGACGCTCGCGTTTCTGGTACCAGTTTTCTGGTATAAATCCAGAAGCGTACCGCTTGACGGTTCGGCTCGTCTGGCGTGCAGCCTGCTGCTGATCATGCTGGCGGTACAGATAAGCCTGGGCATTTCAACGTTGCTGCTTGTCGTCCCTCTGCCATTAGCGGCAGCTCATCAGGCGGGTGCCGTGTTGCTGTTTACGGCCGCCCTTTGGGTCAATCACCGATTGAGTGGTTAAACAAGGTTCTTCGAATAGGCTATGCGAGCGCGAGGAAGGGGATAAGGGAATAAGGGGGGAGGGGCAAGCAAGCGATTCTTTCAATAAAACCGGAAAAGCTCGCGCTTGTGAAATGCCGCCAAGTTCGAATCAGCAGATTCACTCAATCCTAACCTTGTAAAGACTAGCAGAAAAGCAATAGTCCCGCACCGTCACAGGTAAAATGCCAGACTCAGGCAGTTCAACCGTGGCGTTGGGTCACTGCTGTATCAAGCAGCGCTCATACAGCGCAATGCACTTGGTTTACTGGCGCGCCCCGCACATCATGCATGCCACCTCGTTTTACAAATTCTGGCAATAGGTATTGCGGAGCGCGGCGGCGTAATCCGATATCTTGGACGAAGGTAATTTGGCTAGCAGCCTGTCGGACTTAAAGGAAATCGACTGCAAAAGCGTCTGGCTGGTCCATATTTCGCCGCTTTTTCGGCCAATAGAATAACTATTGGCCTTCAAAAATCCTCAAAATCTGTCCTTACCCAGTCACTTTTTCGCTTCGATTCTTCAAGTCCGACAGGCTGCTAGGGTAGCTGCTGATCAATTACAAAATTAATACCCTTGCTGCCAATCCTGATGGGTTCACTGAAACCCTGCAGATCGCCGCTTTGTGGCATGGGAGATCCAGATTTGGAGATTCTGGCGCCCACTACGACCTCATTGGGAAAAGTGGACAGCTGGACGCCGGACCTGGCCATGGAGTCGTTCAGTGAAAAGGACGCGGGTAAATCCTTGACTTGCAGGCGCAACGTCGCCAGCGGTGCCTTTGGCCCCGTTTTAGCGCGGGCAAAAATATACAAACTGTCATTGGGAGATGCCTTGCCAGCCAGGGCAGGGCTTATCGTGACTGTACCGGAAAGCGTGCCTGATGTGGCAGTCCCGGCTGCCGCTACTGACTCTGATTTGCTCTCCCCAGGCGGTGGAACCCGACTGCCCGGCGACTGTTCCTGCGCTCTTGCCACCAGACTACCTTTTCCTGCCGCCAGAGATTTTGCTTCCGCAATACTGTTGTTAACGGATTGCACCAGCTCGGCCTCGGACGGCGGAATGAGCGCCAGTAATTTTTCCCAGTAGGCGGCCGCCTCCTTGTATTTTTTCTGCTCAAATTCGGCGGTGCCCGCCAGTGCCAGCGCCTTGGGGTTGACGGGGTCGAGGCGTAGTGCCTTGTTGATCAGCTCCAAAGGCTCCCCCAGCAGACTGCCGTTGTTCGTCATCGCAACAATATCGGCATAATCGGTAAGGAATTCCGGATTATCAGGGGACAAGGCAAGCACTTTTTCGTAAGCATCCTTTGCCTCGTTGAAACGTTGCATCATTGCGTAGGTACGACCCAGCATGAGCCAGCCTTCTATATCGTCGGGCTGCTCCTGGAGGCGTGCAGTAAGATTTTCCAGTACGGACGAAATGTTTGCATGACCGCCATCGTCCGTTGCCCCAGCCATCGGCATTTGTTCCATGGCAGATTGTGGCAGCAACGCTTTCGTATTGCCAAGCCAGAGATAGAGTGATATTGCCAGAAGCGGTACTATCAGAATTGTCAATGTTATGGTCGCAACATTGCGGTTGCCGCCCATAATTGCCGCAGTCATGGTTTCTCCTTCGGGTATGTCCTGCAGCATCCGGTGCTGTAATTCCCGCTTGCTTTGTTCGTATTGCTCGCGAGTCAGAACGTCGTTGAGGAAATCGCTATCGAGTTCGGCCAGTTGATCGCGATAGATGCTGATATTGGTCGCGTCGCGCTCGACACCCTCTTGACGATTCTTTTTACTCCACAATGTCGGGAGGACGAACAGCAACGCACCGACAATAAATATGCCGGCTACCACCCAGAATGACGTCATGCGTTGTTACCCTTGCTTTCCTTTAGCAGGGCTTCAGCCTGCTTGCGCTGCTGTTCGGATAGCATTGGTTCTTCAGTCTGGCTACGGCGGCGTTTGAGGTAAACAACCAGTATTACCGCCCCCATTATCAGAAAAATGAAAGGACCGAACCACAGGAAAATTGTCGTAGGCTTGACCGGCGGGTTATAGAGCACAAAATCCCCATAACGCGCTACCAAAAAATCAACAATTTCCTTATCACTTTTGTTAGCCCGCATCTGTTCGCGGATTTCACGTCTCAGGTCGTTGGCAAAATCTGCTCGAGAACCGGCCAGCGATTCGTTCTGGCATACGAGGCAGCGTAAATCTTCCGATAACGCAATCATGCGTCTCTCGATTTCGGGATCCTCGGCCACCGGCGCAGCTTCCTTAGCCCATCCAGGGGATAGCAAAAGCATCAAGGCGAGCATCAGGATTATTTTTCCCATGCTAAAAAAATGTTCTCGCATAGTAAAACGCGAGTGCACAGAAATAAGATTCACTGAGGGAAATAGAAGCATGGTCATCCCTGAAGCTCCTTCACCAGCGGCAGGATTGTTTTCTCAAGTGCTTCCACTGTTATAGGACCAATCTGTTTGTATCGAATAACTCCATTTTTGTCGATGACATATGTCTCCGGCACACCGTAGACCCCAAATTCTATGCCTGTCCTGCCTTCCGGATCCCGCACACTGACCGTGTAAGGGTCTCCAAACTGCCTCAGCCATTGTAAAGCCAGATCGCGCTCGTCCTTATAGTTGAGGCCGTAGACCGGCACTATTCCGGATTTAGCCAATTCGACCATTAACGGATGTTCTTGACGACAAGAGACACACCATGAAGCCCAGACATTCAACAGCCAAACCTTTCCCAGATTATCCTTCGACGTCAGCGTCTTGTCCGATTCGTGGAGTTGCTCTAACTGGAATTCAGGCGCAGGCTTCCCGATTAAAGGGGAAGGGACCTGCCGGGGATTGAGATTCAGACCTACCAGCAGAAAACCGACAAGCACGATGAATGCCGCCAATGGCAGCAGGAAACGCGTCATGCCTTCTTGCTCCTCGCAATCATGGGCGCAGCCGGAGCCTTCTTGCCGGCCGGGATTTTCTTGCCGCTAGCTTTTCTGTCATCGGCAGGTTCACGTTCCTCGCGTGGCGATAGACGATAACGCCTGTCAGTTACGGCCAACGCGCCTCCAAAGGCCATCAGCAAGCACCCAAACCAGATCCAGTCGACGAATGGCTTATGGTAAACCCGTACCACCCATGCTCCGTTCTCAAGCGGTTCGCCCAGGGCAACATACAGGTCGCGCAGGAAGCCGGTATCGATCGCAGCTTCCGTCATAGCCATTCCAGAGGCGTTGTAAACCCGTTTTTCAGGTTCCATGACGCCAACTTTTTCGCCGTTCCGCAGTACATCCACATTGCCGATATCGGCAATGTAATTGGGGCCCGGCGCCTTTTTAGCGCCATTGAAGCGGAATGTGTAGCCACCGACCTCCACCGTTTCGCCAATTGCCATGCGCACATCTTTTTCGGTTTCATAACCACCGACCAAAGTTACACCGATAACGAAGACCGCTATACCCAGATGCGCAAAATGCATGCCGTAGTAGCTACGCGATTGTGCGGCAAGTTTTGCGAATAAACCTATCTTGCCACTGCTCCGCAACCGGTGTGTCAGGCTGACGGCTATAGTTGAAATTACCCAGAAAGCGAGCAGCAAACCGAAACTTACGAAAGGTTTCCATTCACCCATGACAAACGGCATCAGCAGGGCGGTGACGAGACTCACGGCAAAAGCCCAGCGCAAGCGTATTGCGAGTTCAGGTATGCTTGCCTGTTTCCAGCGCGCAAGGGGGCCAACACCCATCAAAAATATTGCGGGCGTCATCAATGGCACGAATACGGCTTCGAAATAGGGAGGCCCGACCGATATTTTTCCGAGCTCAAGCGCATCCATGATCAGCGGATAAAGCGTACCCAGCAGAATGCTGCCCGCCGCGACCATCATCAATAGATTATTGCCAAGCAGCATCGATTCTCTCGAAACCAGTTCAAATTTGCCACCCAGGCCAATTTTTGGTGCGCGCCAGGCAAAAAGCAGCAGGGAACTCCCAATGACGATAACCAGAAAGGCGAGGATGAATATGCCGCGCTTGGGATCCGTTGCAAAAGCATGCACCGAAGTCAATACCCCCGAGCGAACCAGGAATGTACCGAGGAGGCTCAAGGAAAACGCGCATATTGCCAGTAGCACCGTCCAGCTCTTGAAGCCTCCCCGTTTTTCGGTTACTGCAAGGGAGTGAACCAGCGCCGTTCCCACCAGCCATGGCATGAACGAGGCGTTTTCAACGGGGTCCCAGAACCACCAGCCGCCCCATCCGAGTTCATAATAGGCCCACCAGCTTCCCAGCATGATACCGATGGTGAGAAACAACCATGCGACCGTCGTCCATGGACGTGACCAACGCGCCCAGGTTGCGTCCATTTGTCCACTTAACAGCGCGGAAATAGCGAAGGCGAACGCGACTGAAAAGCCTACGTAACCCATATAAAGCATAGGTGGATGAACAACCATGCCCGGGTCCTGCAGCAAAGGGTTAAGATCGCTTCCTTCCATTGCACCCGGCAGCATCCGTTCAAAAGGGTTGGAAGTGAAAAGCATGAACAAAATAAAACCAACGCTCACCAGGCCCATAACGCCTAGCACCCGCGCCACCATGTCGTTAGGCAGATGGCGGCTGAATACGCTGACTGCAACCGACCAGCTCGCCAGCATCAATGTCCACAGCAACAAGGAACCTTCATGCGAACCCCAGGTAGCCGCAAATCGATACTCCACCGGCAATTTCGAATTGGAGTTTTGCGCGACGTTTATTACCGAGAAGTCGCTGGTGACGAATGAATAGGCCAGACAGAAAAATGCGATGACGACAAATACAAACTGTCCCTGAACTACCGGACGCGCGAGCGCAATCCAGGAGGGTATGCCACGGGCGGCACCAATAATGGGCAGGGTACCTTGTATAAGTGCCAGCAGAAGGGCGAGTATCAGAGCGAAATTACCAAGTTCTGGGATCATGGTCAGGGCTATGAGTTATGGATTGAAAATAGGAAATGTGGCCAGGATTGGGCCAGGTTTGAAAGGTTTCCGGTCCTGCCAAACCTCCGCCCACAATATTATTCGTGCTATTGCACCAGCACCGTTTTACGTGCCTTATCCGCCTGGTCCAACGCGTCCGCGGCTTCCGGCGGCATGTAATTTTCATCGTGTTTTGCGAGTACCTCGTCTGCGCGGAAAACGCCATCCTGCGCCAGTTTTCCCTGAGCTACCACACCTTTGCCTTCCTTGAACAAATCGGGAAGAATGCCTGTATACACTACCGGAATAACTTTTGCGGTATCCGTCACCACGAAATTCACTGTCACGCCATCGTTCTGACGCTTGACGCTGCCTTCTTCCACGAGGCCGCCGATACGAAAGCTCTTGCCCATGGGAGCTTCCTTGTTGGCTACCTGGGTAGGGCTGAAGAAAAATACCAGATTGCTCTGGAATGCATTCAAAACCAGTATGGAAGCAACGCCCAATGCGGTTACGCTCGAGGCGATGATTGCCAGTTTTTTATGACGTGGTTTCATTTCTCTTCTCTTGGTTGTTTAGTTGACTGATGAATCAGACTGAGATGTCTGAGCAAAGTTCGCTTGCGGTTGAAAACCAGAAAAATTTCTCCGGCCAGGCAGAGAAGTGCTACCAGATAGGATCCCCATACGTAGAATCCGTATCCTCCCATGTCCAGAAATTCCGATAGACCACCCCAGTTCACTGTACGGCCCCCTGTAACTCGCCCACCCACGCGGTGTGGCGCTCACGTTCCAGGATAATGGCCCGTGTGCGTATCAGTATTACGGCGATTGCGTACATCCAGCATGCGATTGACATGATCAGCATGCCTGTCAGCATGGTGGATGCCATTTTCGGTGATTGGGTAAGGCTGACGGAAGCTCCCTGGTGCAGCGTATTCCACCATTTCACAGAGAAATATATGATCGGTACGTTCACTACCCCAACGAGAGCGATCATTGCGCCTGCCTTGTCGGCGCGGCGTGGGTCATCTATTGCCGCCTGCAGCGACATGAAGCCTATATAGAGGAACAGCAGGATCAATTCGGATGTGAGCCGTGCATCCCATACCCACCAGGTTCCCCACATGGGCTTGCCCCATAGTGCGCCAGTCCATAAGGCAAGAAAAGTAAACATTGCTCCTGTCGGCGCAATGGCTGTGGCTACCATGGAAGAAAGGCGCGTGTTGAACGCAAGGCCGATACCGGACCACATCGCCATTATCACGTAGAGAAACATGGATAACCAGGCGGCAGGAACGTGAATGAAAATAATGCGATAAGCTTCACCCTGCTGAAAATCGGTGGGAGCTACAAAGAAACCGATATAAAGCCCTGCCACGAATAATACGGCCGCGGCGATGGAAAAAAACGGGATCATTTTACCGGCAAGGAAGTAGAAGCTTGCCGGAGAGGAATATTTAAACCAGTTAATCGCCATATTGAAAAATACCGGGTTCCTGTTTGAGGTGTTTGTTTTTGCGCCTCAAGTGTTGCGCCTCAAGTGCTTAACTGCAAATTTTAACCTAAAAACCTTAAATTCAGAATTGGTTTCTTTGGAAAGCTCTGAATAAGTCTCGAGTTTGGCAGCAGGGTTGCGACCGGTCTTGAATCGGAGTGGGATGACATCACAGGAGAACGGGCAACTGTAGGACGTGGGCAAGTATCATGGATTTGGCAATAAACGGTGGCTTTCTTCGTTGCCACAATCAACTTCGCTGAGCACTTTGGCGTAACGTGTGCGGACAGCCAAGTTTTACCTTCGTCATGCGTTTTATGCCCACCCTCATTTTGCCGCGCTCGGTTATCAAAATGAAAGACGTGCTCAGACTTTCCGTTACTCCATCGAAATCCGCAATGACACGGCCGCGGTCCATGGCGCCAGGGCAAGAGATGCCAGCAGAAATGCACCCAGCAGCGACATATGTGCTCCAGCACCCAAACCCGCTACGCTTGCTTCCACCCCGCCGGCGCCAAATATCAGTACCGGAATATAGAGGGGCAACACCAGCAGCGACACCAGCACTCCGCCCCCTCGCAACCCCAAAGTCAGCGCCGCGCCAATCGCACCGATCAGGCTTAATACGGGTGTTCCCAACAATAGCGAGGCCGTCAGCACAAGCAGCGCATCCGCTGATAAATCATATTGAATGCCCAGTACGGGAGCCATCAGCACCAGGGGCACACCTGTTACCAGCCAGTGCGCCAGCGCCTTGCCCAGTACAAGCAGGGATAGCGACTGGGGTGAGAGCAGCATCTGCTCCAGCGTGCCATCAAGGTGATCGCTGGAAAACATCCGCCCCAGCGACAACATCGAGGCCAGCAGTGCCGCCACCCAAACGACGCCTGGCGCCATGGTTCGGAGCATGTTCATCTCGGGCCCCACCCCGAGGGGAAACAGGCTCACGACAATGATAAAAAAAAACAGGGTTGTCAAGACATCTGACCGCCGCCGCATCGCGAGCAGAAGATCGCGCTGGATTATCTGCAGAAACATGTCAGGCGAGCTGCAACCGCTGGGTTGCGCCGGCGGTTATCTCGATCTCCTGGTGAGTTGTCATCACTATCATACCGCCGTGTTCCAGGTGCCGCTCCATTAAACCCTGTACCAGCTTCACCGCCGCAGTATCCAACGCCGTCAGGGGTTCATCCAGTATCCATAGTACCGTACTGCATACCAGCAGGCGTGCCAACGTCACCCTGCGCCGCTGGCCCTGCGACAATACTTTGGCCGGCAAGAGTTCGCGTCCCCCGAGTCCCATGTGCTGCAAGGCTTCATGCGCCTTGCGTTCATCGATTTCGGTACCAGCCAGGGCACTGGAAATACGAAGGTTTTCAATGGCGGTCAAATCGTCTTTCACGCCGCTTAAATGGCCAAGATAGGTCATTGAACCGTAGTAATCGCCACCGAGGGAGCGGATTTCAACGCCATCCCAGAGAATTTCACCATGAGCTGGAGTCGCGAGTCCGCACAGCATGCGTAAAAGACTGGTTTTACCGCTGCCATTGGGCCCTTGGACTTGCATCAATCCGCCAGTTTCGAGGGAAAAATCGATGCCGGCGAATAATTTGCGGTCACCGCGCACGCACGTCAGGTTGTGTCCTTGCAGCGTTGGCATTTATCGAAGCCAAAAAAGCCAGCATTATAGCGTATCGAGGAGACAGGTGGCCGTGCGTATAATTTACATAAAGACCAATACGGTCGAAGCCAATAAACTTCGAGTTGTATTACTGCTACAGGGTGGCGCAGATTTCTTCGCAAGTGGTCCGACTAGCCACAGGGATAGGCGGCCAAACAAGCGAAGCATCACGCCGTATCGATCAGGTTCCTGGTCTGCGAAGCAGCAGATTGAGGTGAAGAATAACACCTGTCAAGCATGCAATGCGCGATGATAATCAGGTGCCGTGGCAACAAAGTGAGGCAATTGGCATACGGTGCAATGCGCCTTTGCTTCTTGTCGTCTTACAACGCTGGGGGTGAACGGTTTGTTTACCTTCGGGATCAGAGCCTGTGTTGCAATTGACCAAGAAAGCCTCCGACCCGGTCCCGATTTTGGGAGGGCTGGTTGATAATCCGGCCTCCATAGAGGTTTATTCAGAGGCTTATAAATATTCCAGATGTCCCCATGCGTTTATCAGGCCTGTTCCGTTGTTCAGGTTTTCGCCTTGTCTTGCTGAAACATTGCCTTGGCGCGCTGTTTGATTTCGTCCAGCGAGAGATCTTCATTGTGAGTCGCAAGGAACCACATATGCCCGAATGGGTCCTGCAGCGTGCCTGTCCTGTCACCGTAAAACTGATCCTGGACCGGCTTGATGGCCTTGGCGCCTGCACTCACCGCCTGATTAAACAACGCGTCCACATCCTTTACATATAAATGAAGACCAATGGGCGAGCCGCCCAAGGATTGCGGATTACGAAATGGGCTTTCGCCGCCGCAATCGTCAGCCATCATGATGCGGGAATCGCCAACTTGAATCTCGGCATGTCCGATTTTGCCGCCGGGCATATCCATTCTGTATAATTCCGCTGCGTTAAACGCTCGCTTGTAAAATTCAATGGCATCGGCAGCGCCATTTATCATCAGGTATGGGGTAACGGTATGGTAACCATCAGGTATGGGTCTGGTTGTCATGTCTGTACTCCTCTTTCAAGTGGATTTTTCGCATCGCTGATATACAGGGATACAGGGGTGGCATACGTCTGTGCATCCTCTCTGCCAAGTGCTTGTTAAACCGTACTATAGGAATTTCGTTAATGGTCTGCCTACTACATCTGCAAGGTCGGCGGATCAGGCGGTTTTGTATCATCGGACTTTGATCTCATCCGTCCCCCGCCCTCGACCGGCACCGTTCGCCCAAACATTTCAGAAGCGTCGGCAGGTCGACGCCCATCTCCTTGAATCTTTGCGTGAGTTCGTCACTGATAACGCCTCTCTCCCGCAGGCAGTGCAGTAAATCGCACAGATCGCTGCCCTTTGGATGGTTCGGATCCCAGTTGTCGCCCCCTGGCGTCGCCACCCCGGTAAGCGTGCGTTCTCGTTCGAAAAGTAGTCCGCGCATGGTCTCGCCGCGCGCGCGAACGCGGAAACTGAAGACCCCCGGTATTTGCAGTTGATAGGCTGCGACGAATTGTCCTCCCGAATCCAGGCTCAGTGCGATAACGTCGGTTACGCCGCCCGGGCGCATTATTTCTGCCCACACATCCGCATGGCCCCTGAGCGGTGCCTCATACTCGCGCAGCGACGCTGTGAGACGGATGATGGCGCCGATCTCGAAACTCGTCTGTGTCGCATAAGCCGAAAAGGTCAAGCTGGAATAGACGTGCGCCACGACCTCATACGGTAGAACAGCCCGTGGCGCGACACCTTCCGGCAATGCGCGAAGTGGCTTCAGCACAGCGTGCCACAGTCCGGCATGGGTTCCGGCGGCTTGGGCCGGAAGCACTGGCAGGGCGCACCGGTAATAGGACGCATACTGACTCATCACAAATTCAGAGTTGGCTCCGCCCGGCCCTGAGGTTGGCGTGATAAGCGAGCCGTCCGGCGCTTCAAGCTGACAATCGATGGCCTGCGGAGCAGGACTCAACACGATCAGATCCATTCCATAATCCGCTTCGCAAGTCCAGAACGGAATGCGATGCTCGGAATTCCTGCCAAGAACACCTCGCGGATCGGCCGCGATTTGCGCATTCGAGACGCCAGCAAGTATTTGCAGAAAATATTTGCCGAGCCGCATAGGCTGATCGGTTGAGAGTGCGCCGGTGATCAAAAGATACCCGTTGTGCCCCTGGCACAGCGTTGTCAGCGCGGGAACGCTGATATTGGACGGCAGTCCGAAGCCAACCGCATATGTGTTTGCCGTGATACTGCCTGAGATGTCGGCCAGGGGTGGAGGGCGGTTCCACATTCCATCGGTGAGCACCACCATTGCCGTCACATCATATGGAGGGGCCGCCGCCGCTTGCGCGTCATCCAGCATCTGCTTTCCCTTCACTACGCCGTCGCCGATGGATGTGGCACCCGCGGGATCGATATCACTTCCTGAAATATGTCCAATCGCAGTCGTACGCCCCGCCCCGCCGGGAGCAGCGCCGACGTCCTGGATTTCCATCAACCGTTGCGCAGCTTCGTTGAAACGGACAAGCCCAATCCCATCCCCGGGCTGCATGATGCTGATAAAAGCGTTGGCCGCCTCGCGCAGTTTCTGCACCTTTGTAACGGCATCGCCGGCATCGTCATCCATGCTACCGGACCGATCCAGCACAAGCGCGACGGCCGCGCGGGGACGCGCGATGGTGTTGGCAAGAATATTGATCGTCCAGGTCTGGTCTGTCTCGGCGCAGCGAACGGTAACGTCCCCACTGGCGGAATCGCCCGGATTCGTCGACGTATATGCCAGCCAGATGCGGGCTTGTGTGACGGGGAGAATCGGATCGCTGGTGACGGTGATAGATGTGCCATCCGGTGTGTCGAAACCACCAGTCGGTCCCGCGATGATTTCGAATGTGAGGCTGCGGCAGACTACAACCTCCCACACGATTGCACGATGCGTCGTGATGCCGACACCCCCCATTCCCGCCGGAACGTCCCGGAAATCAATACTCGGTGTAATCAGGTTGATCGATTCAGCCGGTAGAAACGGTTGTAGCGTTTGGCGGATAACACCGGCACATACAGGACAGAACGGCGCGTAGTCCCGCATGTAGCAACTCGGCAGCGGACGGTAGGTGTTGCAGTCCGAGTAAATCGCTCCCTCATAGGTACCTACCGCCCCTGCCGCCGGAAGCGTCGCAGGAGGTATGCAGGTGGAAGCCGTGCAGCCTGGATCGCATTGTGACGGCATCGGCGTGGTATCGGCAATCAGAGTACGCCACTTGTTCGTGGCGCGATTTGTGTCGCGCGTCACATTAGGCTGAGATGGCTCTCCTGCCGGTGTGCCAACGCCGTTGCCGCCATACTCATCCGCCAGCCCAAAAGCACTGTGGCCAATTTCGTGAATTGCAATCTGGGATGCCAGGGCATTGGTGGAACAGGTGGCGATTGTTCCACCCGAGCCGCCATACTTGCTCGAATTGACGATGCAAAGCACCTGATGCCTGAGCGGTACCTGCGCAGAGGCAACTGACAATGCCAAGGCTGTATTTACGGTCAGCAGGCGATCAAGAGGCGTCCCGGCAAAATCCGTGCAGAATGTTGCATCGAAATAAGTGTTGGCTGTTGTCGGCGTTCCCCCAGCGCATCCGGGATCGTCAGCGCCACTATCGGTTGAGACGACGTCAACCCGATGCACATTGATTCCACAAAAGGCTTCGTCCAGAGGCGGGGTCGTGCGCAAGGTCACCAGGAAATTCTGCACATCCGCATGATACTGGGGCAACTCGCTCGCGCGGTATCCGTCGCCCAGAATGACGAGATTCCAGCGCGCACTGTCGGGACCGTGATCGACAACCTTCGTCGTGCCAACAACATATCCATCACTCGCGCTCATTGGGTGCTTCCCCTCTCTCCCCTGGGTATGTCGAACCTCGCCAGTTCAGCCGATCCCGCCTGCAGTGCGCTTACCTTAGTCACGTCGAGCGATTCACCCATCAGCGTCACTGACGCGGCATCCGGTTTATCCGGAAGGAGCACCTCAAAGATGCTTTCCTTGACATCGCCAAATTCACGCCGAATCCTGCCATCGGGCGAATGTACCTCCACGGATCCGGCCAGCGGCGAATGGATAAGCCGGTGGAAAATCACGTGATCGCTCTTGTCGCGAAGTTCCATCCAGAAGCCGCCGTGCTTCCTCGCCTGCGGGAGTTCTCCGATCGAAGGAGGGCAAATCATTTGCAGCCGTTCATGCGATATCAACTGAACTGTTCCGTCCGCGACCCGAAACGTGAGCCGGAGCGTTTTGGGAGACTGTCTGACATCGGGGCGTTTCGCCTGATCGGGCTGGTCGATATTCGACATGCTTCCTCCTGTAAGTGAAAAGCGGGATAGCGGTGAATTAATGACATCAATCGAACAACTGTTTCAAAGCCACCGCTTCCTGTCCTGTTCAAGTGTTGCGGTCTTGCTGCAGCGTCTTGTCATGCTGGTGCGATCTCGCGCTCCAGTGCTGACCGGTCCCAATCCCCCAGCGTGGCGGCAGCCTCATAGGTGGTCTGGAGAAAAGAGAGCAGCGTCTGTGGAGGATTTGCGGCTGTACGCACGGCTTCATAGGGAAGGATAAACTCGCCCAGCTTGCCATGAAAATACGCGGCCTCTGGCTGAACTGGATAGTCGTTGAAACCGGCGGGGCTGGGATAGGCGTAAGAGTAGAACGCGGCTTCGCCCAAGCCCGTCCCCGGCCAAAAGCCTGCGCTCGATACCTCGTGGGAATACGCTTCTTGCGTTATCCTGTCGGCAACGTTAGGAAAGCCGCCAGGATGCTTCGGGGCGGTTCGTCCGGAAAACCGGGTCACAGCCAGGTCAATGCCTCCCCAGAAGAAATGCACCGGGCTCACCTTGCCTATGAAGCGGGCGCGGAAATCCTTGAAGACGCAATCGGTCTGCACGAGCGCATGCCAGAAGAGGGAAGCCGCGTTCGCGTCGTAGCTCGCATGCTGCTCATCTTTCTCAAATGGTATTGCCACCTCCACCTCGACCGGGCGGGTAAAGATCCTGACCTCGATACCGAGTTCGGCCAGCGCCTGCATAGTCTTGCGGTAGAAGTTGGCGACAGACATCGGTTCTAGAGCGAATGAGCGATCATTGCCTTGCGAAGTCGTGATGTGCAGCGCGTGAGAGATGAAATCGAAGTCGATGGCAAATGTAAACATCCCGTAGGGGATGGGCGAAGTTGTGAGGCCGCGCGTGGTAACATAAAGTGTAGAACCCCAACTGTGGTTGATGTCCGGGGAGAGCGTCAATCGGATTTTACCGACTACCTGTGCCCACATATTGAGCGTGGTACAAGTGTCCTGCCACCCTTCCAGCGGCGGCAGCCTGGGCCAATCGTTCGGGCCAGCTATATGCTTCATTGTCATGATCATTTCTCCTGGCTGGCAAATACCTTTACGCTACTAACCTCACCCACATGCTATTGGTGCTGCTGTGCCTTATGTATAAGCGGAACGCGGATTAAGCGATAATACCTTTCGTATGCCCAATAAGAGCGTACTTGCAAGGGGGTGTCTTGACGTACACTTTCAAACTGCTCTATAGGAACACTATTAATTCAGGTCAGGACAGGGACCGCATGTTCCGGCCTCGTGGTCGTAGCATCCACACTCTCCGGTTTCTTCGTTGCATACTACGATAAGTACGAAGGGTCCATCAGCTTCGGATGCGCCTGAAGACGAGATTCTGAAGTGTGACCAGTGAACAGGCGTGCCATGCAGACGATTCATTATTGTGCTCATCTCTTGCACTTTGCCGGTAATCTCTTCAAATAAGCGTGCCATCCTGTCTTTATCTTCCCCCTTGAGCGACTTGAGCGACTTCAGTTTTTTTCGTACAGATTTAGGCATATCACATTCCCCGAAAAGATTATTTAAGTTCCGCGCCGAAATGGTATAACTGCGACCTACTATTTTCTTAGACCATATTGTTCCTAATAGCAAGGACGATAAATCCGATAAATCCGTACGAAAGTTGCTCAAGAATGAGCAGAGATGGTTGGTTCCCTAGTTCAACAGAAATTTTTACTGCAACCTGGAACGTGAATGAGCATGAGCAGCGGAGATATTGATTTTATGCGTGCAGCGCTCGAGCTTGCGGTACAGGCAGAAGCAGCAGGCGAGGTGCCCGTAGGCGCGGTGGTAGTGAAGAATGGAGCGATCATCGGACGTGGTTATAATTGTCCAATTTCGACAGCGGATCCCACCGCCCACGCGGAGGTAATGGCGCTACGGGACGCTGCACGATCTCTCGGTAATTACCGTTTGGCGGATTGCACGCTTTATGTGACGCTGGAACCCTGTTCCATGTGTGTAGGAGCGATTTTTCATGCGCGTATTGCGCGACTGGTTTATGGAGCGGCGGATCCGAAGACGGGAGCGTGCGGGAGCGTGATCGACTTAACGGCAGAGCTGAGGTTGAATCATCACATGGAAATGACCGGCGGCATCCTCGCAGAGGAGGGGGGCGGAAAGTTAAAGCAATTTTTTGAAAAACGCCGAAAAACAAGGGTAACAGCAGCGCGGGGAATTAATGAGAATTGTCATTAATATCCCATCTCAACAGCTTGATTTATACGATAATAACAATAGTATTGTCGAACAATATAGCATTTCTTCAGCTGGAAAGGGGGTGGGGCAGCAGTACGGCAGTTTTTGCACACCGTTGGGGAAACACGTCATTCGCGCGAAGATCGGCAAGGGCCAGCCGGTCAATACAGTATTCGTAAGACGCCGGCCAACCGGGGAAATCTATACGCCTGAACTGGGTGCAAGCTTCCCGGGACGCGATTGGATTTTAACGCGCATTCTTTGGCTTTCAGGATGTGAACCTGGCTTCAATCGTCTGGGGAAGGTGGACACCATGCGCCGTTACATCTATATTCATGGCAGCCCGGATAGTGTGCAAATGGGCAAACCTGGTTCCATCGGATGCATTCGTATGCGTAACAGCGATTTGCTGGAATTGTTCGATCTGGTGCAGGCGGGAACAGAGGTTGAAATTAACGACGTCTTTTGACGATTACGCTACACTTTCCCTACCTGCATAAGCCGATCAATAGTCGTCATTTTCTTTTCGCTAGCGTTTTTTGTAACAGCTTTATACGCGGCATTGCGCTCAGTGCCCAGCAACCGCTACAACCATCAACATAGCCCTGTACTTTGCTATTTTCAGGATTCTCTAAATAATCCTTCGCAGGGCACTGGATGGGCAGGGATGAAACGTGTGCCAAGTGCGTAGACAAAATCCTGCTATCCTATCATTTCCGACTATTATTTTTTACCCGAAGCTGCCGTTAAACCGATATCTCCTTTCGATATGCTCCCTGTAATAAAAACCGGGTAAAAAGGATGAATCGCAGTATGACCGAATCGGTTTTTCGGTAAAACACCCGCTTCGCTATCCCGGTCAGTTTGTCCGGGAAGGCCTTTTCCGGTATCATAAGCAGCCATGACAAAGTATGTATTTGTGACAGGTGGTGTCGTATCTTCCTTGGGAAAAGGCATCGCCGCGGCCTCTCTCGCAGCTATTCTCGAAACTCGCGGCATCAAAGTGACGATGCTCAAGCTGGATCCCTATATCAATGTGGATCCCGGCACGATGAGTCCCTTTCAGCACGGTGAAGTATTCGTAACCGAGGATGGAGCGGAAACCGACCTCGATCTTGGGCATTACGAGCGTTTCATCAGCGCCAGGATGAGCAGGCGCAATAACTTCACCACTGGTCAGGTTTATGAGAGTGTGATCAAGAAGGAGCGGCGCGGGGACTATCTGGGTGGGACGGTACAGGTTATTCCGCACATCACCGACGAAATCAAACTGCACATCAAGGCTGGCGCGGGCGACGCCAAGGTAGCAATCGTCGAGATCGGCGGAACGGTCGGCGATATAGAATCCCTGCCGTTTCTCGAAGCGATCCGGCAGATGGCGGTGCAGCTTCCGCGCGAGGATACCTGTTTTATCCACCTCACCTTACTGCCCTATATCACGTCTGCAGGAGAGTTGAAAACCAAGCCGACTCAGCATTCGGTAAAGGAGTTGCGCGAAATCGGCATTCAGCCGGATGTGCTGCTGTGTCGTGCCGACCGCGAGCTATCGGGAGATGAACGCCACAAGATTGCGCTGTTTACCAATGTTCGGGAAGAAGCGGTGATTCTGGCATTGGATGTAGACAGCATTTACAAGATCCCCGCGCTGCTGCATGAACAGATGCTGGACGAAATTGTCTGCCACAAGCTGCATATTCTCGCGAAGGCCGCTGATCTGGGCATCTGGAAAAAGCTGGTGCATGCACTGGAGCATCCTCAACGCACGATAGAAATTGCGCTGGTGGGGAAATATGTGGATTTGACGGAATCTTACAAGTCTTTGTCGGAAGCGCTGATACACGCTGGAATTCATACTCGCAGCAAAATCAACATCCATTATACGGATTCGGAAAATATCGCGAAGGATGGAACCGACTGCCTCAAAGGTATGGATGCAATACTGGTTCCCGGCGGCTTCGGCAAGCGCGGAGTGGAAGGCAAGATAATGGCTATCCGCCATGCGCGAATAAACCGCATTCCTTATCTCGGTATCTGTCTGGGCATGCAATTGGCAGTAATCGAATATGCCCGTGACAAAGCCGAAATGGAAGGCGCGCATAGCACTGAATTCAATCCCGACACACCTTATCCCGTTATTGCTCTGACTACGGAATGGCGTACCCGTGAAGGTCAGTTGGAAACTCGCAACGCCACGTCTGATCTCGGCGGCACCATGCGTCTGGGTGGACAGGAATGTTTACTGAGGGAAGGTTCGCTTGTCCGGAAAATCTATGGAATGGATAAAATCGTCGAGCGGCATCGCCATCGTTATGAAGTCAACAATGAATATATTCCCCGGTTGGAAAAAGCTGGGCTGCGCGTAAGCGCTGTCTCGGCAGGAGAAGGCTTATGTGAGATGGTTGAATTGCCGGAGAGCGAGCATCCCTGGTTTGTCGCCTGCCAGTTTCATCCGGAATTCACGTCCACCCCCAAGGCGGGGCATCCGCTATTCACCGCATTCATTGAGGCTGCCGCCGCTTTTGCCGGTACGCGCTTCGAAGCTGAAGGCGCCGCAGCCGAAGCATCGCCATCCGGTAAAATGAAAAACATTGCCATAAGCGCCATCCAATAGAAAAGAATTAAGTCTGGTTGAAGCTGGCTCGGGAAAATCCAATTCCCGGCTGAAGATTCCTTCATGATCAAAACCAAAATAAAGCTTTAACCCATCCGAATATATGACGGAATTCAGGCGAACGTGCCAGCGATTTCCTTTCCTTTTATCTTCTTTTATCTTCAGTTCGTCTCGCCACGAGGCCTGAATACTTAGCAAAGCAGTTTTTAATAACTTATAAATAAATGACCCAGGGAAAATAGCATGAGTGCAATTGTAGATGTCATCGCCCGCGAAATTCTTGATTCGCGCGGAAACCCTACCGTGGAAGCAGATGTATTGCTCGAATCCGGCGTGCTGGGACGGGCAGCTGTGCCTTCGGGCGCATCGGTTGGCACCCGGGAGGCTGTCGAATTACGCGATGGGGCTGCTCAGCGCTATTTCGGAAAAGGCGTATTGAAAGCGGTGGAAAATGTGAATACCGAAATTTCCGAAGCCATCATGGGTCTGGACGCTATGGATCAGAATTTTATCGACCGGACGCTTATTGATCTGGACGGCAGTGGCAACAAATCGAGACTCGGCGCCAACGCGATTCTTGCGGTATCGCTTGCGGTGGCGAAAGCGGCGGCAGAGGAGTCCGGGCTGCCGTTATACCGCTATCTGGGCGGTGCCGGACCGATGTCGATGCCCGTACCCATGCTGAATGTAATCAATGGCGGCGCGCATGCCAACAATAACATCGATATGCAGGAGTTCGTGATCATCCCATTGGGAGCACAGAGCTTTCGTGAAGCACTGCGCTGTGGCGCTGAAATATTTCATACATTAAAAGGCTTGCTTGACAGCAAGGGGATGCACACCGCCGTTGGCGACGAAGGCGGGTTTGCGCCCAATCTGGCCAGTAATGAAGCGGCATTGCAACTGATCGTTGAGGCCATAGAGAAAGCCGGCTACCTGCCGGGCCCTGATGTCGCCATTGGGCTGGACTGCGCCAGTTCGGAATTTTACCGGGATGGCAGATATCATCTGACATCGGATGGGTTGAGCCTGGATTCAGGGCAATTTGCCGATTATCTGGCCACCTGGATAGACAAGTATCCTATTCTCAGCATCGAAGATGGCATGAGCGAACACGACTGGGACGGCTGGAAGCTGCTCACGAGCAGACTGGGAAAATCCGTGCAACTGGTCGGTGATGATATCTTTGTGACGAATGCCAGCATTCTGAAAGAAGGGGTCGCGCAAGGCATAGCCAATTCCATACTTATCAAACTCAACCAGATCGGGACGCTTACGGAAGCTTTTTCCGCTATCGAAAGCGCGAAGCGCGCAGGCTATACCGCCGTGGTTTCCCACCGTTCCGGTGAAACCGAGGATACCACTATCGCCGATTTCGCTGTAGCCGCCAATACCTTGCAGATCAAGGCCGGTTCACTTTCCCGCTCCGACCGTCTTGCGAAGTACAACCAGTTGCTGCGCATCGAGGAAGATCTGGGTGATGCCGCAAACTATCCGGGGCGGGACGCTTTCTACCAGTTGAGATAGAACGCTGCATAGTTTTTCGACTCGTTTTTCTGGCAGGCAGCGGAAGAAATTTGAAGCACGCATATAATTGAACGCGATGCCGCGAAGCGGGGAAAGTCGCAAGTAGCGGTTTCTCGCGAGCTGTGGTCTTGAGAGATGTTCAAGTGAAAGTATTGAGCTTTATACTCACTGCGTTGATTGTCCTGCTGCAATATCCGCTATGGCTGGGCAAGGGTAGCTGGCTTAAAGTATGGGAAGTTGATCAGCAGGTCATGACGCAGTACGAAATCAACCAGAAACTGAAGAGCCGAAATGCCGCGCTGGACGCGGAAGTACGCGACCTCAAGCAGGGTTATGAAGCCATTGAAGAGCGGGCTCGCAGCGAGTTGGGCATGATCAGGGAGGATGAAGTCTTTTTTCACATAACGGAAGATAACGAAAAAAATCTTTCTCAAGCGGACAGGATGGGAGACGGTAAACCCTGAGTTAACAAAACAGCAAAAATTCAAGGAAATGCCCGATAGCGCAAAATTTCCTTGTTCTTCCTTGTTCTTCATGGCGGGAAAGCCGGGATAGTACGGAGCTTGCCAACGATAGCAGTCAAATAGCAGGATAAAGCCATGCATCTGCTTTTAATAATCGGTGTCGCTCTCGCTATATGCGTTGTAGGGTTTGCTCTGCAGAATAATGTACCGGTGACGGTAACCCTGGCCATGTGGAATTTCGAGGGGTCGCTGGCCCTGGTGCTGCTGCTCGCACTTGGTCTGGGCGTGCTCATTGCCGGACTGATGTCATCGCCAAGTATGATAAAGAGCCGATGGACACGTTCGCGCCTTCGTCAGAAGGTTGCGCGTCTGGAGCAGGACAAGATAGGGCTGGAGCGACGCATCGTCGAACTGGAAGCCGAACTTGCCAGCTTGACTCCCGAAATTATCCCCGAGGAGGAACCCCAGCGCTACCTCGGATTCAAATCGCTATTTTTGGGCGAGCCCGGGAAACCCAAAGAATAATCGAAGTTGCGCACGAATCGCCATGGGTAAGCGTCGCCAAGAGGTTGTGCCATCGAGTGGGCTCGCTAATTTACAAAAAACAAATAACAAGAATGTGCTCGACTTCTCATGCAGAAAATCTTCTTATCCAGCAAGATCTTGTAGCCCCGTTTAATAGCACATACTCCCAACAATACTCACCCCAACCGATGCTGCGCTCGCTTACCAATGCGCCTTTGCAGGCACGCCTGTCTCTGAAATTTGCAGAGGATAGTGGCACGACCCGGCTGGTGGAGCGCGATCATTTCGGTCCTCTGCTGGTGCAGAAACCCCTCTACCCGGAAGGGCGCGAGGTTTGCCAGGTAGTCATCATCCATCCGCCTGGCGGAGTGGTTGGCGGGGATGAGCTTGAGATTTCGGCTCGGGTCGGTGAATCAGCACTGGCACAAATCACCACGCCGGGCGCGGCCAAATGGTACAAAGCCAACGGGCATGTTTCGCGCCAGAATATACGTCTGCATGTCGACACCCGTGGATCGCTAGAGTGGGCGCCACAGGAAACCATTTTTTTCGATAATGCACGGGTGGCGCTTGATCATCAAGTCACGCTGGAGAAAGAGGCAGTCTACATCGGTTGTGAAATTTTATGCTTTGGCCGCACTGCGTCCGGCGAATCGTTCACGGGCGGCCAGATCAGGCAGCGCACCAGCATTCGTCGCGACGGAAAACTGATCTGGTTCGAGCAACTCCGGCTACTGGGCGGGAGCCCTGCCATGAAAGGCTCTCTTGCACTATCAGGCAGGACGGTTTGCGCAACACTTATTTCAACCGGAAAAGCAGTGCCGGGGACGCTGATCGATTCAGCGCGGGAAGAGGCGGACGAAATAGCGAATGGCGCCGGTCATATTGGCGTTTCCCAACTCAAGTCGGTAGTGGTGGCACGTTACCTTGGAGATTCGAGCGAAACGGCAAGGCGTATCATGCTGCATATTTGGGGTTTGTTGCGCCCTGCAATGCTCGGCCGTCCGGCGATCGTGCCACGCATGTGGAACACATGATACCCGTCCAGTGAGGGGTATTTTTTTTCATTGGAAGAAAGACGGGCTTCAGGCTGAGCAGTGTCGAAATTATTATTTTGCGGAGGAGAAAATAATGGACCTTACCCCGAGGGAGAAAGACAAGCTTCTGATATTTACCGCTGGATTGGTTGCGGAAAGGCGCAAGGCGCGCGGTCTGCGGCTTAATTATCCGGAGGCGGTAGCACTGATCACCTGTGCAATAATGGAGGGCGCGCGCAATGGCAATACGGTTGCCGAGCTCATGTCCGAGGGTAGGAAGATACTTGCCCGTCCCGATGTGATGGAAGGTGTTCCCGAGATGATCCCTGATATCCAGGTCGAGGCCACGTTCCCGGATGGAACCAAGCTCGTGGTGGTTCACAACCCCATTCCTTGAAAACAGGAGATTACGATGCGCAGAATACCATTAGTTCCAGGAGAAGTGTTTACAGAGCCTGGCGACATCGAGATTAATGTCGGAAGAAATACGAAAACCATAAAGGTCTCCAATGGGGGTGATCGGCCGATACAAGTCGGTTCACACTTTCATTTTTTCGAGGTGAATGCGGCACTTGATTTTGATCACGAGGCGGCTTACGGGATGCGCCTCAATATTATGGCGGGCACGGCGGTGCGCTTTGAACCGGGCCAGGAACGCACCGTTGAACTGGTTGAGTTCGGGGGAGACAGGATTGTGTATGGATTTAATCAGAAGGTAATGGGCAAATTGAAGTAACCTGAAATAACCAAAGCTTCCTCAATCCCGATCTGTCATAAAGAAAGGAGCCAGAGATGAGCGTTAAAATTTCCCGCCAGGCCTATGCTGAAATGGTAGGTCCTACCACTGGCGATCGTATCCGCCTGGCTGATACGGAACTTATCATTGAAGTTGAAAAAGACTTCACTACCTATGGCGAAGAAGTAATATTCGGTGGCGGCAAAGTGATTCGCGACGGCATGGGCCAGTCACAGCGCAATCATGCTGATGTAATGGATACGGTCATTACCAATGCGGTAATTGTTGATCACTGGGGTATTGTCAAGGCCGATATTGGCCTGAAGGATGGCAAGATTGCCGCCATCGGCAAATCCGGTAACCCGGATATCCAGCCCAACGTGACCATGCCGATTGGCGCTGCGACGGAAATCATCGCTGGTGAGAATATGATTGTCACGGCCGGGGGTATCGATACCCATATTCACTTCATCTCGCCGCAGCAGGCTGAAGAGGCGATGATGAGTGGGACCACCACCATGCTGGGCGGAGGTAGCGGCCCGGCGGTCGGCTCGGTGGCGACTAATTGTACTTCGGGACCCTGGCACATTCATTCGATGTTGAGAGCCTCAGATGGCATAGTGATGAATACCGGTTTGTTTGGCAAGGGTAGCGCCAGTCTGCCGACACCGCTGGAGGAGCAGGTTCTTGCCGGGGTATGTGGCATGAAGCTGCACGAAGACTGGGGTTCAACCTATGCCGCCATCGACAACTGTCTCAACGTTGCAGACAAGTATGATGTGCAAGTCGCGATTCACTCGGATACCCTTAACGAAGGCGGTTATCTGGACAGAACAATCGCGGCGATGAAAGACCGGACCATTCATACTTTTCATACCGAGGGAGCCGGAGGCGGTCACGCGCCAGACATCATGGCGGCGGTGGGGTACGACAATGTATTGCCATCATCCACCAACCCTACCATGCCCTACACGGTCAACACCCTGGATGAACACCTGGATATGGTCATGATCTGTCATCACCTGCAATCTCACATTGCGGAAGATCTTGCATTTGCTGAATCGCGCATCCGCAAGGAGACTATTGCCGCCGAAGATATTCTGCATGACATGGGCGCCATTTCTATGATGTCATCGGATTCGCAGGCAATGGGACGGGTCGGCGAGGTTGTCCTTCGAACCTGGCAAACCGCGCATAAGATGAAGCTGCAGCGTGGAACGCTCCAGCAAGATTCATCCAGGAATGATAACTTCCGGGTGAAGCGTTACATCGCGAAGTACACTATCAATCCCGCCATTACGCATGGGGTTTCGCACGCGATTGGCTCGGTAGAGGTAGGCAAGTATGCTGATCTCGTCTTATGGAGGCCCGCATTCTTTGGCGTCAAGCCATCTATGATTCTGAAAGGCGGCATGATTACGGCGGCTCTGATGGGCGACCCGAATGCGTCGATCTCTACCCCGCAGCCAGTACACTACCGATACATGTACGGCGCATATGGAGGGGGGATCAAAACATCATGTTTCACTTTTACCTCTCAAGCGGCGCTTAATGTAGGACTTGATGATGCCCTCAAACTGGACAAGACGCTGATCGCCGTCAAGAACACACGTAATTTACGCAAGAAGGATATGATCCACAATGGTGCGACCCCCAAAATGGAAGTAGATCCTGAAACCTATGAAGTGCGTGCCGACGGTCAGCTGCTGTCCTGTGGACCTGAAGACATTCTGCCAATGGCACAACGCTATTTCCTGTTTTGAGGCGGCAAATGCTTACATTGGACATCAGGATAGATAATGCGGATTTGATTTTCGCACAGCTTGTTCTGCCTTATGAGCTGAGGGAAAACAGTCGTCTGCGCACCGCGCTTTCCTCCGGAGAGGAAGTCGCCATTTTCACGCCGCGGGGCACCGTGCTGCGGAATAACGATCTCCTCACCGGCCGTGATGGCCGCGTTGTTCAGATCGTCGCCGCGCAGGAGCCTACCTATCGAATTACCTGCGGTACGCCTCATGACTTGCTGCGCTGCGCATTCCATCTTGGTAATCGTCATACACAGACGCAGGTCGGAGCAGGCTTTTTGCGTATTTGCCAGGACAGCGTGCTGAAGGAGATGCTGGAGGGGTTGGGTGCTGTCGTGATAGAGGAAAACGCGCAGTTCGAGCCGGAGGCGGGAGCTTACAGTGGAGGAGGGCATCATCACGATGAGGACGGCCATCACGGCTATGCGCGTGGTCCGCTTGCTCCGATTCCGGTACATCAGAAAATCCATCGCCCGTCCGACCCGAAAACCTAGAGGATGACATTACAATCCACTGCGCTGCTTGCCTTGCTGCAGCTGGCAAGCCCATCGCTACCCATTGGAGCCTATACATATTCGCAAGGATTGGAGTCGGCCATTGAAAAAGGCATGGTTAAAGATGAAAGCTCGGCGCGTAGCTGGATCCGTGAATTTCTGAGAATAACTTCAGATTTCGAAGCGCCGATCCTCTGGCGCTTGTTGAAGGCATTTTCGCTGCGGGACATCAAAGCTGTGGGCTATTGGACAGAACATTTTATCGCAGCGCGCGATACCGCCGAGTTTCGTGCTGAAACAATCCAGATGGGATACTCGCTGGGTAAACTGGTGGTTGAGCTAAAGATTGCAGACGACTCGCTGCTGGAGATACTGGCGAGTCAGCCCGAAATTCCACTGCCGACGGCGTTTGCGTGCACTGCGGAGGCACTGGCCGTGCCGCATGAAGATGCATTGCTTGGAATGCTGTTTTCGATGGTCGAAAATCAGGTGCTGGTATGCGTTAAATCTGTTCCTCTCGGCCAGGTTTCCGGTCAGCGTCTCCTGCTTTCCCTGCATCCTGCCATTGAAGCGGCATTGCACCGTGCTTGCGGGCTTGCGGATGACGAGTTATCCAATTGGGCTCCTGGCCTGTCCTTGCTTTCAATGCAGCACGAGGTGCAATACAGCCGGGTCTATCGATCCTGAATTTTCTTATCGGAAATCATAAAGTGAATAAACAATCAAATCCTCTTCGTGTCGGAATCGGTGGTCCGGTTGGCTCCGGAAAAACCGCCTTGTGCGAATCGCTGAGCAAAAGAATGCGGGAGCGCTACGAGATGGCTGTCATCACCAATGACATCTATACCAAGGAAGATATGGAGATTTTGTTACGCGCCAATGCGCTACCCGCTGAACGCCTGATGGGTGTCGAAACGGGTGGCTGCCCGCATACGGCGATCAGGGAGGACGCGTCGATCAACCTGGAAGCCATAGCCCGCATGACCGCCGATTTCCCCGATCTAGATCTCATTCTGGTCGAGTCGGGCGGCGATAATCTGGCGTCAACTTTCAGCCCTGAGCTGTCCGATCTCACCATTTATGTCATTGACGTTGCCGCCGGGGAGAAAATACCTCGAAAGGGTGGTCCCGGTATTACGCGCTCCGCACTTTTGATAATCAACAAGATTGACCTTGCGCCTTATGTAGGGGCAAGTCTGGAAGTGATGGCGCGAGACGCGAAAAGAATGCGTGGCGAGCGACCATTCGTTTTTACCAATTTGCGCACGGGCGAGGGTGTCGACCGAATCGTCGATTTCATTGTGAAACAGGGTTTGCTCGATGAGGTGAAAGCGCAAATTGTTAATGAACGCGGCTAATTTTTACACTTCCCCAACTCGGCGGTATGCTGTACCTGCATCGGTATTGTCGAGATCGTATTGACGGCCCCGATGAGAATTCTTCAATCCTATAACGTTCCTGCCTCGACTTCATTAGTCCAGGCAATCTAATCGTAGTATGTCAGGCTGGTCATGTAGATGTTTCTGTCCGCTGCGGGGAAAATCCAAATATCGGTCAGACTCTGCAGCGAAGTAAAGCCTCTAGCCACCCTTGAGAACTTGAGCTAGCGTGCTATTCTTTATCTTCGCGGACAAATATTCAACAGTCAACGCCACGCCACCCAAATCGGCAGAGCCGTGGGCATCCAGCTTCAGCAACGGTGTAAACTGATCCTGCCGAGCGACTCAGTTTTCCGCACCCCAGGCATCACATCTATATCACGTCCAGCGCCACACATGAACGAGATTATCAATGCCCAAGATCAGGTCGGATCAGGTAAGAGGATTACTATGAGTATGCGGTACAGAGGCAGGTGAATGCTGCTCCTGCTTGATCTCTACCGGCACCATGTGTAATTTGCCGTGCCGAACGCCGCGTGTTGCCATGACCAGGTTGGCAAAATTTTTGACGCTCCGAGTGGCGCCGCGCAGGATTACCACTTCGAGGCAGTTATCATGATCCATATGGACATGCATACTGGATAACGTCAGATCGTGATGGTCATGCTGTACCGAGGTAACGCGGCTGGCCAAGTCGCTTTCATGATGGTTGTATATATAGCTGAGCGTGGCGACGCAATGGCCCCCACCCTCTTTCTCCAGGCGGGAGGCTTCCAGTTGCTCGCGTATCAGGTCGCGCATTGCCTCGGACCGATTAGTATAGCCGCGTCCGCGTATAAACTCATCAAATTGATCAGAGAGCTGATTATCCAGCGAAATGGTGAGGCGCTCCAAGTTGTCTCCCTGAGGAAGAAGATAGGTATTTTTTTAGCTTATCACAAGCCTGGCATTGCAAACGCAGCTATTTTGATCTGTCCGCGTACGGCCTGCGTGGACGATTAATTCCAAGGAATTTTCGAGAGATCAAAAATGCGCTACGAAGCTGATTCGGCACGAACGAGTCTTATAAATTTACGCGGAAGAAACCAAGGCCACGCTACCTAATTTCGGCCTAGTATGAGATATTTACAGTTCTTCATACTCCTTGCCGAAATAAGCAGGATGGGAATAACCTGATCTTCGAGGTGATGTATGAAGAAAAGCTGATTCTTCATACATTGTATGATATCGCGGTTGCCGTAAGGTCAGCTCAAAGTCAACTGATTAAGAAGTAAAGAATTTCACGAATGTATGAATCGAACCTTACACGAGCTCCCCTATAAAGAACCGTGAAATCCGTCCGGCTTGCCATCCAGTTTTTATCGCTTCTGCTAGTTCTGGCGCTGCCCGGCGTTGCGCATTCCGAAGACTCAGCTAAAAAGATCACCGTAGCCACCACGGTCGCTCCCATCACCAATATCGTCCAGAATGTCGCTGCAGGGCTTGCCAACGTGACCGGTATCGTTCCTGATGGAACCGACTCCCATACCTTTGAACCCGCGCCCGCGGATGCGAAGATACTGGGAGCCGCGGATATCATTATCGTAAACGGCCTTGATCTTGAATTGCCTACTGTGAAGCTGGCGGAAAAGGTCAAAAAGGCGACGACCGAAATTTTGCGGCTCGGCAACCGAACCCTTCGCAAGGAGGACTGGCGGTATGATTTCAGTTTTCCTCGCGAGCATGGGCATCCCAACCCGCACTTATGGCCCAATATTGCATTGGCCGCTCAATATGCGAAAATCATCCGGGATAGCCTCGTTGCTCTCGATCCCGCACACCGCGAAGGCTATATCGCAAATACGGCAACTTATTTAGCCAAGCTGCGGAAACTGGATAACGCGATCTTTGCTTGCGTCAAAACCATCCCTCAGCAGAACCGCAAGCTGGTCACCTATCACGACTCCTTCGCCTATTTCGCTCCCCGCTATGGCATGAAGGTCATCGCAGCCATCCAGCCATCGGATTTTTCCGAACCCGGTCCGCAAGAGATAATCCGCGTCATCAAGCAGATAAAACGGGAAAAAGTCCCTGCCATTTTTGGTTCGGAAGTTTTTCCCAGCAAAGTCATGGAACAAATCGCCCGTGAAACCGGCGTCAAATTCATCGATCAGCTTTCGGATGACGAGCTTCCCGCTTCACCTAACAACTCTTTCATTGGCATGATGACCAATAATATGGCCGTCATGACCGAGGCGCTGGGCGGGAATACACGTTGTGTTGCAAGCGTCGACACAAGCAATGCGGCGCCCTGATCGTAAACACCTGCGTGAATACCTGCGGGCGGCGGCAAAATGAATTCTGCGGTTAGCCTCAGCGACGTTACCGCGGGCTATGAAGGCAACCCGGTGTTCACCCGGTTGTCGCTGGAAATCCCGTTCGGTCAATTTGCGGGGATTGTCGGCCCCACCGGGTGCGGCAAGACAACGCTCCTCAAAACCATTCTGGGCATGCAGTCCGTTTTCTCGGGGAATGTATTACTGGATGGACATCCTGCAGGGGTCGCGCGGCGGAGCATAGTCGGTTATGTGCCGCAGTTGGGAAGTATAGACTGGACTTTTCCCGTCACGGTTGAAGAGGTAATCATGATGGGCTTGTATACCAGCAAGCGTATCTGGCCGTGGTCCAGCAAGGAAGAACGTGAGCGCGTCCATGATCTCGCTCACAGGCTCGGCATTTACGAGTGCCTGCATCATCATATTGTGAATACCTCGGGCGGTCAGCGCCAGCGCGCATTCCTCGCCAGGGCGCTTATAAATAACCCAAAACTTCTGGTGCTGGACGAGCCCACATCGGGCGTCGATATCAAAACGCAGCATGAAGTATTGCATCTGCTGGGCGACATCAACAGCGAGGGCGTTACCATTTTGCTCACAACGCACGATCTCAACGCCGTTGCATCGCACCTGCCATGGGTAATCTGCTTCAATAATGGAATCGTGGCGCAGGGCCGGCCACGTGATATTTTTACCAATGAAATCCTCACCAGAACATACGGCGGCGACATTGTCATAGTCAGGCACGAAGGGTACTTTCTGATCGCCAACAGCACGCCTTTACACGCCATGGTCAATCAGCCGTAAGTGGAATTTCTCCTGGAACCGCTGGCGTATGAGTTTTTCCGGCACGGCCTGCTGGCCGCGCTACTGGTGGGTTCGCTATGCGGCGTGATCGGCGTGTACGTGATACTGCGCAGCATGAGCTATGTCGGACACGGTTTATCGCATGCCGCATTTGGTGGCGCTGTGGTGGGCTTTACGCTTAACCTCAACTTTTATGCCGGGGCGGGTGCGATGGGCCTGCTTGCCGCACTGTTGATCAATCGGATTACCAGAAACGGGAGGATCAAACCGGATGCGGCGATAGGTATTGTGACCACTGCCATGTTCGCGTTGGGCGTGGCCATTATCAGTCAGGTGCGCACCTTTAGCCAAAGCTTTGAAGCGGCTCTGTTCGGCAATATTCTGGGTATCACTGGCGAGGACTTGCTGATAATCGGCCTGGTCACCATTTCGACCATGACTGCAATCTTCTTGATGTATAGACCGTTGCTCTTTTCCACTTTTGATAATGAGGCGGCCCAGGTATTCGGCATCAGGACGGAAGCCGTACAGCTTATATTTTCCTGCCTTCTGACACTTTCAATCATCGCCTCCATGAATGTGGTAGGCGTTACCATGATTGCCGCCACACTTATTACTCCCGCAGCAACGGCTCGAATACTCACTGATAGTTTCAGCCGGATGCTGATTTATTCTCTCATCATAGGCGGCATAACTGGAATCACGGGTATTTACTTGAGCTATATTTTCAACGCCGCTTCGGGCGCAACAATTGTATTATTTGGCGCCTCATTATTCTGCCTGGCATTATTTGCCAGACTGATACGCAGGAAGCTCACCATGCACACCCATCTTCATCGTCACGGGAATCTCATTCATTCCCATCTGCATGACCACCTGCACGGCCATAAGCATGATGCGGAGGATCACAAGCACACAAGCAATGGCGCCAAGGATAATTAAAAGGAGATGCCTGGAAGATTGACGCCGGACATTGCTGCGTAGTTGACTTTCTATGCTTCAGGTTTCTGAACATCAAGCTTTTCGCCATGGGCAGCCAAGGTTCTGCACAATCCGGAAGAAGTCCGCATTCGGTCACTCCACGCAAGGGAATTCTTACTCGAGCTATCCCGATTTCATCCCCGAAATAGTGAAGGGAACGCCTCTGCACGTAAACTGAAATAGGGCGAGCAATTTCGCCTTTTCCATACTTCCTCCCTATCGGCTGAAGACTAGATTTTTTTGATGTGGAAACGGTGCGAATTGACTGCAAGAAGCGTTAATAAGAAATCGTGCCGTCCAATTCAATTTTCCCTTTGCCCGACAGTATGTCCTGATTTCCCTTAAGCCCTGCGGTTCCCTCAGCGTCCGCGAACCGTCCTGTTCCGCCTTTTATCTCGAATTTTGCATCCGTAAGGGTATAAACGGATCCAGAATCCACGGGTTTGAATGATCCGCTGTAATTTCCGGTAAGCTTATCGCCGTTAGCGGTAATAAGTGTGAGCCTCCCCGTAAAGGTGAAGTAATTCTCTTTCTCTATTGGCGTTATGCAATCGATGGCAATGAAGGAAACCTTGCCAAGATGCGTGCTTGTCCCCGTCCCGGTCGTGGTGCCACCAAATTTGGAGGGGCAGTCCGGCCTGAATCCGGCTTGCTCCTGCGTTACGAAACTCCCTTTCAATGGCCTGTCGGGTTGGGCCGAAAAGGCAATGGCAGGTGAAATCATCGCTGTGAGAAGAATAGCGGAAACTACGTTACGCCTGGAAAATTCAAGTATGTTCATGGAGGCTCCTTTGTTTTCGAAAATTCTTGAAAATCTGATCAACCCGCTGCTCGCTGTTTTCCCAGATGGCTGTGCTTGCGGGCATAACCGAAATAAACGACGAGGCCTATAACGGCCCAAAACAGAAATAATCTTATCGTGGCCCACCCCAGGCTGACGAAGAGCAGGGCGCATCCCGCCATTGCGAGCGGGCCAACAACCCAGATCATTGGTGTTTTGAAAGGTCGATGCCGGTCGGGCTCGCGCCGGCGCAGCACCATCACGCCTAAAGACACCATGAAAAATGCGAACAACGTGCCGGTGTTGGAGATATCGGCCAGCATTCCCACGGGGAACATCGCAGCGAAGAAGGCTACGGCGATGCCCGTAACGAGAGTGACGACATGCGGGGTGTGAAAGCGGTCATGCACGCGGGAGAAAAACCTGGGCATGAGCCCGTCATGCGACATCGTGAACAAAACGCGCGTTTGTCCGTAAAGCATCATGAGCACCACAGACGGCAAGGCGATGATAGCGGCGGTAGCTACCCAGTTACCAGTGATGGGGTAACCCACTTCACGCAGCACGAAGGCCAGGGGCTCTTTGGATAACGACAGTTCGCTTCCAGGTTGTGCGCCGACAGCACCCACTGCCGCATAGGCGACGATCAAATAAAAAACCGTGCAAATCGTCAATGAACCGATCAGCCCGATCGGCACGTTTCGGTTGGGGTTGGCGGTTTCTTCCGCAGCTGTCGAGACGGCATCAAACCCGACGTAGGCAAAAAAAATGGAAGCGGCCGCTCCGAGGACTCCAACCCCGGAAAGCGGCGTGCCCCAGCCATTGGGCAGCATGGGTTCAAAGTTGGTGGAATTTACGGCAGGGAGGGCGAGAACGATAAATGCTGTCAGGGCGATAATTTTCACAACCACCAGAATGGCAGTAAATCTGGCGCTTTTTGCAGTACCTATAATCAACAGAAAAGTAACGAAAACGGATATCAAAAACGCCAGCAAATTGAAACCCCCTGCGGCGCTTGTGCCGTCCTGCAACAAAATCGTGTCGGCCGGTCCCGCAGTCAGGGCCAACGGTAATCCAAAGTCTATCTCATGCAGAAAGCCATTGATGTAGCCGGACCAACCCACAGCTACCGCGGCCGCGGCGATCGCATATTCCAGGATTAGCGCCCAGCCGACCATCCAGGCGGTCATTTCGCCAAATACCGCGTAAGAGTAGGTATACGCCGATCCAGCAACGGGAACGATCGCGGCAAGCTCGGAATATACCAGCGCCGCCAATCCGCAGACGAATCCGGCAATGACGAACGAAAACATCATACCTGGTCCGGCTTTGCCCGCGGCCACCGACGTCAATACGAAAATACCGGTTCCAATAATAGCGCCGATACCCAGCATGGTCAGGTCAAATGCCCCCAGTTGCCGCTTAAGTCCCCTAGTTTCGGCTGATTCAAGTATGTGATCCAGGGACTTGACGCGCTCAAACAGCATTCATTTTCTCCGTAAAAACGATCGAGCCGATTCGGTAAATGTCCGATGCTCAAGTGCAATGGGATTTTTCTGGCAAAAATGGCCCATTCTAAACCAGCCACGCGCTTCGTGATCATAATGCTGTTTTAAGAAAGCCGCGAACCGGCTAAAGTACGGTAAAAATGTAGGGATGAGCGCCCCGGACGGATTAAACTGGGGATCTGTTGGTCGATCACATCAAAAAAAGCTCTATGTAGCCTTCGTCTTCTTCATGTAATGAGGCAGAGACGGAACCCGCCACAGATACCAGGACGCTACGGTTCGATAAGGGCTGCAAAGCAGGCCTGCACGTTCCATCTCCTTGCGATTGGGGGCGTCATTGAGAGATTTGAGAAAACGATATCCTTCACGAATGCCAAAATCATCGGCGGGCATGATATCCGTTCGCTCAAGCGTGTAGATCAGCAGCATTTCGACCGTCCAGCGGCCAATGCCCGGCAGTTCGACGAGCCGGGTAATCAACTCATCATCATGCATGCGCGCCGCAAGATCCCGAGGCGGTACTATGCCGCTTAATGCGCCTTCCGCTATATGCCTTATAGTGCCGATTTTACGTACTGAAAATCCGCACGAACGTAGATCTTCGAACCGGGTCGCCAAAATCTCAGCGGGGGAGGGAAACATATTTTCCGGATACATATTCAGGAATCTGGCGATAATTGCGTCGGCTGCTCGCGCATGCAACTGCTGGTAGGCCACAGCTCGGATCAGGGCCTCATAAGGTTCACGCACCGGGTTCGATTGATGCATGCATGACCCGATCGCTGTAATGAGCTGCGCCCAATCGTTGTCAATCAGCCTAAGGTGACCAATAGCTTGGTCGTAAAAATCAGCGCGAACGCCTGTATCTGTTATTGGTGCGTCTGTCATCTGAAATGTGGCTTACGTCCTTATTAATTTCGTAGAACATCCAGTAGAGCAATGGGCAGCGCTCTTCCGAGGTGAGTTTATCTTCATCGGTGATTTCAGCGAAGCGAGTATGGCTGTGGATCGTCATGCCAATAAAGTTCGCCGCCGCGAGGAATGTGCAGACGACGAAATAAAGTTGTCCCTGTCGCTTGGTCATTGCAGCCATCTCTCTGCTGTTGGACGAATTTTAAGATGGTAAAGCCTAAATGCCGATGCCCATCCAGTTTGTAATTGAAATCACTGCGGCGTAAAGGATTGCCAATGCTACCAGCATCATAATGCTGAAAATCTTGAAGGGAGCAAAATAACGGGACGTTTGACTCTGCATGGACGGCTTCCATTAGCGTGCGCTTGCGCGCCGTTGTGTTTTTTTTAAAAAACATAGACCATACTTCCCTGCGTGCAAGTGCGTAAAAGTTTTTGGTGATTAACCGGGGTGCGCAAGATAGTGTGACGCACATTAACTTAAAGAGGGTAAATGATGGATATTCATGGATGGGCTGCGCACGGGGCAAAACAGAATCTCGAACCATATATCTATGATGCCGGGTCGCTCGGCTCTGAAGAGGTGGAGATCGCAGTCGAGCATTGCGGACTTTGTCATTCCGATCTTTCTATTCTCAACAATGACTGGGGCTTGTCCCAATATCCCGTTGTCCCGGGGCACGAGGCAGTAGGCAGGGTGGTCGCGGCTGGCAGCCAAGTCAAGGGATTGCAGATCGGGCAGCGCGTCGGTGTCGGCTGGAACGCCGATAGCTGCATGCATTGCCACGAGTGCATAACCGGTAATAACAATCTCTGCCTGGGAGCAACGCCGACAATTGTGGGGCACCGCGGAGGGTTCGCGGACAAAATTCGTTCGCATTGGTTGTGGGCGATCCCGTTGCCTGATGGGGTCGAAATATCTTCCGCCGGCCCGTTGCTATGCGGAGGCATCACCGTTTTTGCGCCGCTGGTTACGTTTGGAGTCAAGCCTACGGATCGGGTCGGGGTGGTGGGCATCGGCGGGCTCGGCCATCTCGCACTTCAATTCGCAAATGCATGGGGCTGCGAGGTGACCGCTTTTACGTCGACCCCCTCGAAGGCGGACGAAGCGCGGAAATTCGGTGCGCATCGCATAGTGTCCAGTCGCGATAGTGCCGAGATTCTCCAGGCCGCCAATTCGCTTGATTTTCTGTTTATCACTGTTAATACGCCTCTCGACTGGACCTCGCTACTCAAGACGCTGAAGCCGAACGGGCGCATGCATGTCGTAGGCGCCGTGCTGGAGCCAATGCCAATTCCCGCCTTTGACCTCATCATGGGGCAGAAAAGCGTTTCCGGATCGCCAACGGGAGGACCCGCAACAATATCGACGATGCTGGAGTTTGTCGCACGGCACAATATTACACCGCAGGTGGAACACTTTCCGATGAGCAGGGTGAATGATGCGATTGATCATCTTGTCACAGGAAAGGCGCGTTATCGGGTAGTTTTGGACGCTGATTTTACGTAAGTAGTCGATTATTTGGCTTGGTCCTGAATGGCTCCACCGTGCAGGAATCGATCATGGAATTCGAAAGCAAGACCCGGAGTGCGGCAGATTGCTGACGTTGATAAATTGGTACCCTGTTGCCAACTCATGCAACTCATGCGAACTATTGAAAGGAGCATGTCATGACTACGTTAGCGAAAAAAGACACGCTCGCTGCCGAAACGGTCAGGGATCCCCGTTGGGTCGCCGTTGGAGCGCGCGACCCTGAAGCTGACGGCAAGTTTTATTATGCGGTCAGGACCACGGGCGTGTACTGCCGTCCTTCATGCGCAGCCCGCCCGGCGAGGCCCGAGAATGTCCGTTTTTACGCCACACGCGAAGAAGCGGAGGAGGCGGGCTTCAGGCCCTGCAAGCGCTGCCAGCCGAATCAACCTCCACTGGTAGAGCAGTACGCGGCCAAGGTCACCCAAGCCTGTCGCATTATCGAAGCGTCAGAGACTGTTCCAGTCCTGGAAGACCTCGCAAGACGGGTGGGTATGAGCACATATCACTTCCACCGGGTGTTCAAGCAGGTTGCCGGACTAACGCCGAGGCAATATGCCGCTGCGCAGCGCGAGAAAAAGGTGCGCAAGGAACTCGGCCGTGGCGGTGCTGTGACCCATGCTATTTTTGATGCCGGCTACAGCTCCAGCAGCCGTTTCTACGAGAAGTCTAACGAGATTCTAGGCATGACACCGAGCAACTATCAAGCCGGCGGCACCGATACCGAAATCCGCTTTGCCATTGGCGAGTGTTCGTTGGGATCGATCCTGATTGCACAAAGCGCCCGTGGCATTTGCGCTATTCTCCTGGGCAACGATCCTGACAAGCTGGTACGCGACCTGCAGGATAGCTTTCCCCGCGCCAATCTGGTCGGGGGCGACGCCGATTTCGAGCAACTCGTCGCCAGGGTGGTTGGCTTTATCGAAGCGCCGAGTATCGGTCTTGATCTGCCGCTGGATGTGCGCGGGACCGCATTTCAGCAGCGCGTGTGGCAGGCCTTGCGCGAGATTCCCACGGGTGAGACCGCAAGCTATACCGAGATTGCCAGGCGTATCGGCTCACCGACCTCGGTGCGGGCCGTTGCGCGGGCGTGCGCAACCAATAAGCTGGCGGTTGCCATTCCCTGTCACAGGGTGGTGCGTCATGACGGCGCTTTGTCCGGCTACCGCTGGGGCGTCGAGCGTAAGCGTGCCCTTCTCGAGAAAGAGGCGGAAGTGGAGTTGAAAGCATGAATACGCTGACAGCGGAATTGCGCCGTATCGCCCCTGTCCGCGACATTGTAAACCGGGTGAGGTCGCTCGATTGGGGACGGATATCGGGCGATCTGGGTGCGCAGGGCTGCACTGTGATTGAAAAGCTTGTTTCGGTCGATGAATGTGACGCATTGGCCCGCTTGTATTCGAGGGATGACATTTTTCGCAGCCGGGTCGTGATGGAGCATCATGGTTTTGGCCGAGGGGAATACAAGTATTTCAGCTATCCGCTACCTGGCGTCGTTTCGGAACTGCGGACGTCGATATATCCGCAACTGGTGCCGATTGCCAACCGCTGGAACGAAGCAATGGGCGTTGACGCGCGCTATCCCGCCAAACACGCCGATTTCATCAAGCGCTGTCATCATGCGGGTCAGCTTCGTCCGACGCCGCTGTTGTTGCAATATGGGTCCGGTGATTACAATTGCCTGCATCAGGATTTGTATGGAGAGCATGTATTTCCGATCCAGATCACCATACTGCTGTCCGAGCCGGGCAGGGACTTCACAGGCGGCGAATTCGTGCTGACCGAGCAGCGGCCACGCATGCAGTCGCGGCCGGAGGTGGTGCCCCTCAAGCAGGGGGACGCTGTTGCATTCGCCGTGCACCACAGACCGGTGCAGGGCGCGCGTGGAATATACCGCGTCAACCTGCGGCACGGCGTAAGCCGCCTTCGGTCCGGTCATCGTCACACCGTTGGCATCATTTTTCACGATGCAACCTGAGGAGGACGAGCAAGATGACACTGAGTCTATTTGAAGATGCAGCGCTATACCAGGCGCAGCGGGAGGAACTATGCCCTGGCGCAACTGTGCTGCGGGGCTTTGCAGCGCCAAACGAAGCCGCCATCTTTGAAGCGCTTGGGTATATTACAGCTCAGGCGCCGTTTCGCCATCTGATTACACCGGGGGGTTTCCGCATGTCGGTAGCCATGACGAATTGTGGTTCCTATGGTTGGGTAAGCGATCTAACCGGCTATCGCTATGACGCGACAGATCCGGAGAGCGGGAAACCTTGGCCTGGCATGCCTGATGTCTTTATGAATCTGGCGCAAGCGGCTGCGGCAAGCGGCGGCTTCGATGACTTCGAGCCCGATGTGTGCCTTATCAATCGTTACGAGGCAGGGGCGCGGCTCTCATTACACCAGGACAAGAACGAGCGCGGCTTCAGTGCGCCTATCGTTTCGGTTTCTTTAGGTATTCCAGCCGTTTTTCTGTGGGGCGGCTCTCAGCGTAAGGACAAGCCGGTGCGCATACCATTGGCCCACGGTGATGTAATGGTATGGGGAGGGCCGGCAAGACTTCGATATCACGGCATCCTGCCGGTCAAGGAAGGCTGCCATCCTTTGTCCGGGGCACATCGGATAAACCTGACCTTTCGTAAAGCCGTTTAGTTGGAGAAATCGTGAATTTTTTTCAGGAATCAGGAGAGGTTAGAACGATAGAACGGGCATTTCTGCAAAAAATGGATGGAGATTGCGGAACTGCTGCAGCTCAACGTCAAAAAATAGTTGCGATTCAATCATTGTTAAGTATAATGCGAATCATTATTATTCCGTTTGGAAATAATATTTTCAGACACTCGGCGGTTATGCATGAGTAGCGTGCATGAGTAGCGTAATGCTTTACAGAAAAGCTTTACAGAAAAAATCGGTATGTGGTACTTTTCTGAATCGCGTCGAGTAGAAAATGCCCGGAATCAGTTAAAAAGCCCATTATATAAACTATCCGTTGCCACTGGGTTCTCCTTTCCCGGTGGCTTTTAGCCCGCCAGCCCATCCTGGGCAAGCCAGCCATTTTTTTATTTGAGAGTTCCAGCCGCTCCGGGCAAGGACCTTTTACCCGTTCCCGAATTACCGGCTGTGAAAATAAGAAAAATGCATCGTTATACCTTGTTATCGACCACAGTCCGCGAAAAAATTTAAAGAGTGCCGCCGTCGCATGCCGGCGCGATCGCGTGTGAAAACACTGATCGGAGTAGGCCTGCCAAGGTCTTATAGAGGTTAATCTTTGATTGCTGGATTGGCTACCGAAAGGAAGGGGTTTTAAAAACAGCTGCGAATGCTTATCCCTCTCATTATTAAATTACTTCGCGCAATGATCATTATTAACTGACAGCTGGAGGTACTACATGGTCTTTCGCAATATTCTTGATTGTATAGGTGGAACCCCTATCGTTAACCTCTCCCGCTTATTCAAGGATTCGCAGTGTGAGGTGTTGGCCAAGCTGGAAATGGTCAATCCGGGGGGCAGCATCAAAGACAGGCCCGCACACTATATTATCGAGCATGGATTGGCCGACGGCTCCATAACTCCAAGGTCACATATTATCGAAAGCTCCTCCGGCAATTTTGCCATTGCACTTGCGATGATTTGCCGAATACATGGGTTGCAATTCACTGCAGTGGTAGATCCGAATCTTTCACCGGTGAATCGTCAGATTATTCAATGTTACGGCGGCAATATTGAGCTTGTTACCGAGAAGGATCGCCAGGGCGGTTATCTGGAAACCCGAATCGATCGGGTCAAGCGCATGCTACGCGAGCAGCCCGATGCCATATGGACGAATCAATATGCCAATGAGCGAAATTGGCAAAGCCATTACAACGGTGAGGGCGAGGAAATCCTGCGCGATCTGGATCGGCCTGTGGACTATCTGGTGCTGGGCGTCAGTACCTCCGGCACCATCCATGGCATTACCCGCCGTTTGCGCGAGGCCTGGCCCGGCATGAAAGTCATCCCGGTTGATGCGTTTGGCTCGGTACTCTTTGGTACTCCACCCGCTGCCCGCGAGTTGCCCGGGCTTGGCGCGAGCCGTGTACCGGAATTATTGAAGCGCGATGAACTTGGCCAGGTCATCCTGGTAGACGATTATGAGTCTGCGATCGCATGCCGGCAATTGGTAAAGCATGAAGGAATCTTCGCCGGAGCCTCATCCGGCTCTGTCATCGCCGCTATTCAGCGTCTCTCTGCTCATTTGACGGAGCCTGCACGTTTTCTCACGATTCTGCCAGATCGTGGCGAGCGTTATCTGGATACAGTGTACAGCGACCAGTGGTTGTTACGCATGAAGGAGCGTCATTTTTCCCGCATAGCAAAGAGATTCACCGATACTCCCGTTGGACAAACAGTATGAGCACTTCAACTTCCTCCCCCACTTTGCTCTATCTTAGCCGCAGCGATATAACTGCATTGGGCGGAGCCCATTCCCAACCCTATGTCGATGCAATAGCTGATGGGCTGGCGTCGCACGCGCGAGGTGACTATGTGCAGCCGCTCAAACCTTACCTGCGCTGGGCTGGCGCCGATCACATCGCCGACCGCATTATTGCCATGCCATGCTATCTGGGGGGCGAGGAGCCGGTTGCGGGTCTCAAATGGGTAGGCAGCCGCCAACACAATCCCGTTCGCTTTGGTCTTGAGCGGGCCAGCGCGGTCATTGTGCTGAATGATGCGCAAACCAATTATCCGATTGCAATCCTGGAGGGCGGGTTGATCAGTGGCATGCGCACGGCGGCCATTACCGCCGTAGCGACCCGTTATCTGGCACGCACTGGGTTTACCGATGCAGCCTGTATCGGCTGTGGCCCGATTGCGCATATGCAAATGCGGACGTTGCTGGAGCAATTCCCCAGTATCGCGCGTATTCATCTGTTTGATTTGTCCGGCAGTGCTGCCAATGCCTTGGCCGCGAAGCTCGCCGAAAACTATCCAGGCGTCGGTTTCCTCTGTGCGGACTCGGCGGAATCCGCAGTACGTGCAGCCAACGTCGTTGTAACCTGTACGGTAACCGATTCACCCTACCTGGCGTACGAATGGCTCAAACCAGGCGCTTTCGTCAGCAATGTATCCATTATGGATGTTCACAAGGATGTTTACGAGAAGGTTGACAAGGTGGTGGTGGACGACTGGGACCAGTCTAACCGCGAGAAAAAGATTATCAATCAACTGGTGCTGGAAGGGCGTTTCAGCCGCGAACGGCTGCATGCGGAACTTGGAGAAATTGTTATCGGCGACAGGCCCGGCCGGGAAAACGATAATGAAATCATTTTGCTCAATCCCATGGGTATGGCGCTTGACGACATCATCTGTGCTCGTCATTTTTACCATCTCGCGAATGAGCGTGGAATTGGTATCCAGTTGCCGCTATACGGTTGAGTTGCATGCAGATCATGACACCTCATCCGTATGCCAACCGCCTGGCTCAGGACTTGTTCGATGCGCTCTGGCTGGAAAATCTTTATGGTTTCCGTGCCCATTGCACCATTCATCCGGCAGATAACGGCAAAGCAATGCTGGAAATCGGGCTTGACAGCTCACGATCATTACGCTTGCAGGGGCAGAGGGCTCATGGTTTGCGGCCGTTCCGGGTGCTGAGCCCGCGTGCAATACTGTACAGCGATACGCAGACGGCAGATCTTGAGATCGGCAAGACTGTCGAGGCATTGCAAACGGCAGACTGGTGGAATGACAAGACAGGGCGTTTCGCACGATTCTTCAATCTGGCATACGACCAGGCCGCGTTTACCGCAGCGCATGAAAACAACATCATGGCACGTTTTATGGATGCTCCCGGTGACTTACTGTCTTGGGAAGCCTTGAGTTGCTTGAAAGACAGGCCATTTCATCCCCTGGCCCGGGCCAAGGATTGGCACGAAAGCGACGGCTATGCCTATGCCGCTGAAACAATGGCACCGCTTTCACTGCATTGGGTCGCGGTGCCGCGAGATCGAATAGTGAAAGCAAAAGGAGACGTCACAGTCACCGGTCAACCCCTGGCCGAGAATCTGCTCGACCCTGCGCAGCAAGATACGTTGACCAGGATCGCTCGCGCCTGCGGTACCGATAACGATGACTGGTTGTGGTTGCCGGTCCATCCGTGGCAATGGGCCTGGCTCAACCGGTCAACTCGTCCTGAGTTGAGCGTATGCATCGACCTGTGTTCAGGACCGGGGGCAGCGATTCCAACCGCTTCGCTACGCTCGCTTGCAGTCACTAAAAGCCCGGGCATGCATCTCAAGCTCGCACTCTCTGTTCGCACGCTCGGGGCAACACGCGCGTTGCCGCCGCGATATCTGCACAACGGCATACTGGCTAGCGCTTGTCTGGAATCCCTGCGCCAACGCGACGACTGGCTTGGGGCCCACCTGCAATTGTGCGACGAGAATCGGTGGTGGGCACTAAGCCAGCGGAGTGGCAGCGCTACACTTGAATCCGAACCAGGCGAACTGGCCTGCATGATCCGGCGCTATCCTGTATTGCCCGGCGCAACGCTGGTTCCAATGGCGTCATTGCCAGTTGTCTCCGCTGGCGGCGAACTGCCTGCATTCAATCATTTGACGGGATCCGCCAATCAAGAAGAAGCTGCGTGGGCGCTATTTGGTGACATAACCCGAGCATTACTGGAATTGGGATTGCGTTGTTTTGCACAGGGTGTGATGCCGGAGTTGCACGGGCAGAATGTACTGCTGGCTTTCAGCGAGCGCCGCATTGTTGCGCTGATGCTACGTGATCATGACACCTTGCGTATTTGCCGCCCGTTGATGCAGGCTCAGGGCGTGGCGGCGCCGGACTATATTATCGATCGCAGTACACCCAATACATTGGAGTTGAGTACTCCGGCGGAACTGCTGGCCTACCTGCAAACTTTGGCCATCGAGGTCAATCTGTACGCCATTCTTGCAGCACTGGCCACACACTATGGGCGGGATGAGGCCTATGGATGGCGCATTGTCCGCAACGTGCTCGAAACATGTCTGGAATCTATACCGCTGCCGGCCGAGATTGCGGGTCAGACGAAAAACCTCTTGCTGAAGGAAGCCGAGTGGCCATTCAAGCAACTGCTTGCACCGCTGCTTGGCGTCACGAGTTTCGGCACAGGTATGCCCAGCGCCATGGGGCGGATGATTAATCCCCTGTTAGCCACGAGTCCATCGAGTCCCGGGGATGGATGCCGTGATATCTTGCATGCATAACCTCGCGCTGCTACTGGTCTGCCAGGCCGTTACTACTCTTGGACTGATGGTTTTTGTGCCGATCATGCCGCTTTACATCGCGACCCTGACGCAGGTGGACGCGGAGGATGTTGCACACTGGAGCAGTCTTGCGCTGGCTGCGCCAGCCGTGGGTACATTGTGCCTGGCTCCTTATGCCGGCAAATGGTGCGACCGTTTCGGCTATAGACGGATGCTCCTGGTATCACTAATCGTATTCATTGCCAGCATAATGCTAATGGCATTAAGCTCGAGTATGCACGGGTTCATGCTGGGCCGGTTGCTCCAGGGCATAAGCACAATTGGCGTGGTGCTCACCGCCTATATCGGATATGTCAGCGAGGACATATCGCGCGGGCGTTCTCTGGGCTTGCAGGAAAGCGCCATTGCCTGCGGGGCGTTGGCTGGTCCGATACTGGGCGGCATAATGCTGGACCACTGGTCGCTTAAACCGCTACTGATCACCAGCGCCGTGCTTACGGCTGTTGCAGGCGGACTGCTGTGGAGCCAGCTCACCGAGCCACGAAAAGAAATTCCGCTCTCGGATTTATCTTTTTCCGGTCTGCGCACCGTGCTTGGCCATAGCAATCTGCGCAACTGGATGCTTGCCGCCTTTTTGATTCAGGCGGCCGCGTTCGCGTTCGTTAACGTATTCCCGCTTTACCTGACGGCTCGCTTTCCGGCTGCCGAGGCAATGGCCAGCAAGATTGGCCTGCTGCATGCGCTGGGTTGGCTGGCGACCATGCTGGTCAGTCCGCTGTGGGGCCGCCTGAACGATCGCGGTGAACCGCGACGCTATTTTACGTTCGCCGCCCTGGGCTGCGCGCTATCGATCGGCTTGCTGATAGTAACCGATCAGATCTGGCTTGTGGCTCTACTGCGGATAGGCCAGGGCGCCTGTTATGCCGCGCTGATGCAGTCGGTATTGCTGGCCTGCAGTCGTCAACTGCCTATCGCGGCATATGGTCATGTGACGGGATTAAGCAGGAGCTTCATGGTCGCCGGCCAATTGCTGGGTCCATTACTCATTATGCTTCTGCTGCCGATTCTTTCTCCGGTCAGCCTCATCTGGCCGATTGCCATACTGTTTTTTACCAGCGGATTGCTGGTCTTCAGCGATCGTACCGTGAGCTTCTCCCTTGCAGAGTTAAAGAAATGATCCCGATGCCCTCCAATTTGCTGGAAATGGCGCCGATAGAGCGACGCCTGGTGGAGCAGTACCTTAATACCTATTGCCGGGAAACGGGTTGTTTCGATCCGCGTCTCGCAACGGACGAGGCGGGACCAATTGAACTTCGTTCACATATTAAAGCCTGGCGAGGCGCCGGACTGATCCCGTATCTTGTGCTGTTTACACGGACGGGCTACCAGTTAGCCGGCGCATTTTCCTATTTCTCGCCAATAGGCTATCACCGGCTCGCACCATTTGCGTGGATGGGGCGGCAGGGTGATTGGCAACCCTTGACGGATAATGCCACTCTACTTGTTGATTTGATCGCCGATACGCTCGCCGCGATCAGCAACCAGTCCGCGGAAGTGGCGGAGCTCAGCCGTCACCGCCTGAGGTCATTGATGCGCAACAGCGTAGCAAAAGTTCGCCGCTTCCACCAGAGTAAGCCCACAGGGGGACGCTCGCCATTCGTCACTGCAGAGCAAGGATTGCGCTTTGGCCATATTTTTCATGTTACCTCCAAGGCCGCGGAAGGTTTTAGCGAAGAAGACATGCAACGCTACGCCCCTGAGCTCGGCGCTTCGTTTCGCCTGCATTACTTTGCGGTGGCGGCCAGCATGCTGGAGACCCGTGCTATAAACGACGAGCATCCATCAATTGATCCGGAGATTGCGTTGTTTGCCGAGGATCTGCTTGCCGATGACGATTACCGGTTATTGCCCTGTCATCCCTGGCAGGCGAATTATCTGCTGGGTCTGCCGGAAATCAGCGCGATGATAAAAAGCCGCATGTTAATTTCGCTCGGGCCACTGGGGGAAGTGGCATGGCCTACTTCGTCGGTGCGTACGGTTTGGTTACCCCGGCAGAATTTATTCCTCAAGCTATCGCTCAATATTCGTATCACCAATTTCATACGCAATAATCCGTCCGACCAGGTGAGGCGGGCGCTGGATGCCAGTCTGGCGCTTTCTTTACTACCGCGGCATGTGTCTGAACAAACGGCATTCTGTATTCTGCCGGAACTGGCCAGTCAAACACTTAAGTTTACCGATGAAGCGCTACGCGCTGCCTGTGCGGTGATTTACCGGCTGGCGATGCCGGCAACCGAGGCCGAGCAGGTGCAGCCCGTCGTAACGGTGCTGGAAGAGCCGGCCGAGGGGGAAATTCCACTGCTAGCGCTATTGAGACTGTCCGCTGAAGGCCAACCGCTCTGCGAGGAACTGATTCGAGAGTGGTGGAAAAGCTACCTTGGCGTCACGCTGCTACCGTTGCTGCGTCTGTTTCTCGAATACGGTATCAGCCTGGAAGCACATCTGCAAAATACGCTGGTAGCCTTCCGCAATGGCTGGCCCGTGCGCGGTTACGCACGAGACATGGAGGGAGTCAGTATCAGCCGCACGCGCTTTCCCTTTCTCGATTGCCTCCCGGACGATAGTCCGGCGCTCTATGACGATGGACAGGCCTGGCATCGCTTCCAGTATTACGTTCTGGTCAATCATGTCGGCCATGCCATTGCGTGCCTGGCTCGTACAGGATTGACTACCGAAGCAACATTATGGCGTGACACGGCAAGGATGCTGGATGCAACAACCGATGACCCGCTGGTGCGGAATCTGCTCGTCCAATCCACGTTGCCGGCCAAAGCGAACATGCTCAGCAGCTTTTATCAGCACGGCGAATCTCCGTTATGGGTCGAGATACCCAATCCGATGATCCTACAACAAGCCCATGCATCCGCTCGATTATAAAAACCTGATAAATAGTTTGGCATATCGCGAGGCTAGCCGGCGCGTGCTGCGACAGCTCCTGGAGGCGCTGTTATTCGAGGGTGCCGTGCCGCACTGCACTTGGGATGAAGAAACATTGACTTTGCCCGGACTTCGCGCCGACGACATACCAGTCAGTTATCAATGCCAGGCACGACGGACCATGAGCTTTGGCCGCGTGCGTATCACGGCGCCGGTACTGCGAATTGATAATGGGGCCACTCACGAAGCCAGCGATCCCGCGCTATTCCTGTCGGAAATCGCTCCATGGCTGGTCTCCGACGAGGTCCGGCTCGGTCAGTTTGCATTCGAACTCCTGGCAACCCAAATCAAGCATGCGCAAACATTAAACGCGCATAGCGGCAAGCTGTTGCGCGAGGCCGACTATGACACGGTGGAAGCAAGGTTGACCGATGGCCACCTCTATCATCCCGCCTATAAGTCGAGGATGGGCTTTACGCTGAGAGACAACGGTGCCTACGCGCCGGAGATAGCGTCTTCCGTGACGCCGTTATTGCTGGCCGTAAGACGCGATCGTTGCCGCTGGGCGGTCAGTAACGGGCTGAATTTGGGGGAGGGGAGGGAATCTGTGTTGTTGGGGAAAGCCGGCTGGCAGGGCTTCCGTGACGAATTAGCCCGGTTCGCATTGCAGCCCGACGACTATCTGCCGCTACCGGTTCATCCCTGGCAATGGGATGAAGTCGTTCTGCCCGGTTATCATCAATCTCTGGCACGGGGTGAGCTCCTGGCAATCGGTCCGTTAGCCGATCAATACCTGCCGCAGCAATCGATCCGTACCCTGGGGAATCTGAGCGACGTGAATCGCCTGTCGCTCAAGCTCTCGATGAATCTCATCAACACTTCCACCTCGCGAGTGCTGGCGCCACACACTGTCCAGAACGCGCCCGTCATCAGCGACTGGCTGCACGGATTGGCAGAACGCACAGACTGGCCATTACCCATGGTTCGCCCCGTGCTGCTCCGCGAAGTGGCTGGGGTGAGCTTCACGCCGCTGGCTCCGGCCAACGGTCAATATGGAGCATTGTCGTGTATCTGGCGCGAAAGCGTGCATGCTTATTTGCGTCCGGGGGAAAGGGCGGTGCCGATGACCGCCGTAACGCATATCGATATCGACGGAAGGCCCTTCATCGATCCATGGGTGCGACGCCATGGTCCAGAACAATGGCTGAGACGATTGGTGGAGCGGGCATATCTGCCGGTGCTGCATCTGCTTTGGGAACATGGGACCGCATTGGAATCGCATGCGCAGAACATGATTCTACTGCTGGAAGACGGTTTGCCGGCGCGGGTAGCGCTCAAGGATTTCCACGACGGAGTGCGCTTCAGCAAAGCGCTGTTATCCGGCCCGGCGCCTATACTCACGGCGCCCCCGTCCGAGCATTCGCAGATCAACCCCAACTCTTTCCTGGAAACCGAAAGTGCCGATGAACTACGGGATTTTACTTTCGATGCGCTTTTCTTTGTCAGCCTGGCGGAATTGTCATGGCTGTTCCTGCGCAACTATGGCATGGAAGAAAAGCGGTTCTGGCAGATCACCGGGGAAGTACTGCACGCGCATCAAACCCGCAATCCCGAAGGTGCAGCACGTTACTCGCTATTCGATTGCTTTGCTGACGAGGTGGGTATCGAACTGCTTGCCAGCCGACGTTTCCAACCGGAAACCCGGTTGCGTACGCGGCATGCGCCTAATCCGCTCGCCCGGATCGAGGAACCGCTGTGTATCTGAAACATCGTTTGGAGAAGAACGATACGGCTTACGGCCTGTTTTGCTCCATTCCCGCCGCGCTGGGTGTAGAGCTGATTGCTGCAGCCGGATATGATTTTGTCCTGATCGATCTGGAACATACGCTGATCGGCGCCGAACAGCTGGGGGCAATGTTGTTAGCGGCGCGGGCAAGCGGTGTAGCGCCACTTGTGCGCGTGGCAGCCGGTTATCAAGCGCTGCAGGCACTTGACGCTGGTGCGGAAGGCATTGTTTTTCCTCGTATTCGTTCGGTGCAGGCCGCACAGGATGCGGTGCGTCTCTGTCGTTTTGCGCCGCTTGGCGAGCGTGGCCTGAACGCCACTTGGCATAGCGGTTATGGACGTGACGATCTCGGGACCTCCATGGATGCGATAAGGGAACGCACACTGGTCGTGATAATGATCGAAGACCAGGCAGGACTGGACAGTGTCGAGGAAATCGCGGCGGTGCAGGGGGTGGACGTGCTGTTGGAGGGCGCGGCGGATCTCTCGCAAGCGTTCGGCCTACCCTGGCAAACACGCCATTCGAAGGTGCGTGCGGCAGTATCGCGTATTCGTGCCGCCGCACAGCACCATAACAAAACATTCTGCGCGCTGCCGCGAGCACCCGAGGATTTTACATACTGGTATCGGGACGACGTTCGAATGTTCATTCTGGGGGATGACCGGGGCATTACACGCCGTGCGATGGCGGCTCATCTCGGCCAGTATCAAATCAAGGTCAACGGGCAATGAATTTGCAGCGGCTGCGCAATTATCTGGAGGGCCGAACCGAATCCCGCACACAGCCCGTATGCGCCTACTTATATGATCTGGCGCATCTGCGAGAGCGTGCTGACCGGTTACGACAAAGCTTGCCTTCGCGGTGCAAACTTTTTTACGCAATTAAAGCGAACAGTGACGGGCCGATACTGAAAGCGCTGCTCAACCATATCGATGGTTTCGAAGTGGCGTCTTTGGGCGAAATCCGGCATGTGCGGGCGATTGATGATTCCGCTACTATCGTTTTCGGCGGCCCCGGCAAGAGTGATGCCGAACTGGAAGGGGCTCTTGACGAACGAATCATGCTGATTCATGTGGAAAGCGAGCATCAGTTGCGGCGCCTCGACTGGATTGCGAGATGCCGCAACCAGGTGGCGGACATTCTGCTGCGTGTTAATCCCGCAAGTGTTCCACAGCAGGCAACCCTGCGTATGGGTGGGCAAGCCACACAATTTGGCATCGAAGAAACGCAGATTCCCGCCATGTTCGAATTTATCCGTACACTGCCGGGCATCCGCCTCAAGGGTCTACACATCCATGCGATTTCCAACAATCTGGATGCGCAAACTCATCTTGCTCTGATGGAGCATTACTTTAACCTGGCAGAAGCCTGGCAACGCGGCTATGGACTGGAGTTTGACTGGCTCAATGTCGGCGGCGGCATTGGCGTAAATTATGCCAACCCCAACGCGCCCTTTGATTGGGATAGTTTTTGCAAGGGGCTGTCGACGCTCATCGCAAGGCGCCGCCCCGGTTTCCAGATTGCTTTCGAGTGTGGACGCTTTCTTGCCGCAGATTGTGGTTACTACATGGCGGAGGTTACTGACGTGAAGACCACCTACGGCAAACATTTCGCTATACTGCGCGGCGGGTCGCACCACTTCCGGTTGCCGGTTTCATGGCAGCACAACCATCCCTTCGTGGTATTGGCGCGCGATAGCTGGTGTTACCCATTTTCACGCCCCGCGGTACATGATGCGCAGGTCACGCTGTGCGGCGAACTGTGCACTCCCAAGGATATCCTGGCGCGTGATGTTACTGTCGAACGTCTGCGGGCGGGTGATTGTGTCGTCTTCCTGTTGGCCGGTGCGTATGGCTGGCACATCTCGCATCACGATTTTTTGAGCCATCCTCATCCTGAACGCGTGTTTCTGGACAATTGTTAAAAAAGGAACTGATGATGCTCTGCTCGTTTCCCGTTCATTTTGTACGCGCTAAGCAGATTAGGCCGAACGAGTGCCATTATCCCCAGCATGCGATTACTTTGGCTGAAACCATTTTACGAGAACAGCTGTGGCGCGTTCCGATTGCGGTGGAACGCACAAGTCTGGCTGTGATGGATGGTCACCACCGTTTACAGGCGGCTCTCCAGCTTGGGCTGAAGTATGTTCCCTGCCTGCTGCTCGACTACGGTTATGTGAGGGTAGGCGCATCCCGGCAAGGTTATATCGTGGATCCCCATGAGATTGTGCGCCGCGCCAGAGCGGGAGACCTGTACCCGCCAAAAACAACCCGGCATCTGTTTCCCTCTCCATTACCAATTTGCAATATCTCTGTACCGTTGCTGCAGGATAAAATGATGTTATCTTCCCCGGTATTTTCGTGCCGTCCGGGTCGGGACGCAGCCAAGATACCGGAAGCGGCCGGTGAACCGGATGCACCCCGGGGTATGGATGTATAACATGGGGCTTTTCGACCGCTATCCGGTATGCTGCTGCCTTTCACAACGCACCGGCAATTTCATGCTGCCGGCTACTATCGATACTTCATAGTATATTTTTTTCCAGGTAATACCGTTTCAGTAATCGATTGCAGGATCACTTTATGAGCAAACAAACTAAAAAAAGAAAAATAACTATGAGACACATAATCATTTCGCCATCATCCGATGTTCTTGATCCCATCCAATACCGCCGCTGCCCGAAGGTTACGGTATCGGGATCTATCGCCATGAGTAACCAGTTGAATGCCATCTTCTTCCTGAAGCCCCGTGGTCGGGTACGGCAGTGTTCATGGAGAAGTATTATGAAACTGAATTTATCCTCGGCAGTCGTGGCGCTTTCACTGGCGTCCTGGATTCAGCAAGCAAGCGCCCAGACCTCGGGCCAGGCTGAACCCGGCAAGAAGCTTCCTGCCGTGACCGTGACCGGAGAGCGCACAGGGAGCTATAAGTCCGACACCGTTCAGGTCGGGACATTCCGGGATATGGCGCCGCTCGACGTGCCACAGACCAGTAATGTGGTTACACGAGAGGTGCTCGATGCACAAGCGACAACCAGCCTGTTTGGGGCTCTGCGTAATACAGCCGGTGTGACGCGTGCGCAGTTGAACGGTTCGACGTACGACAATCTCTCGATCCGCGGCATTCTCGTGGAGAATCGCAGTAATTACCGGCTCAACGGATCGCTGCCGGTCATCAACCTCATCGATATTCCAATGGAGAATAAGGAGCGTGTCGAAGTGCTAAAGGGCACTTCGTCGCTGTACTATGGTTTTGTACCGCCGTCAGGCATCGTCAACATGGTGACCAAGCGCGCAGGCAAGGACCCTGTTTCCAATGTCTCGTTAATGGCCAATATCTATGGCGGCGCCAATACTCATATCGATCTGGGGCGGCGCTTTGGGGACACGCAGCAATTTGGAGCACGCATCAATCTTGTCGCCGGGCGCGAAGATATCGGCATCGACAATTTTTCCGGGCACCGCGCGCTAATGTCGGGGGCCTTTGATTGGCGCGTCACCGACAAGCTTTCCATCAAGTTTGATGTGGAACATTACCGCAAGGAAGTTTCCGAGCAAGCGGCAATCAGAGCCCCCGCGGCGGTAAATGGCGTGATAACGCTGCCGCCTGTTCCGAACGCACGCCGCAATCTTGCGGGAGAGTGGCAGAAATATGATGCCGAAGCGACCAATCTGCTGCTTCGTGCTGATTATGCACTGAGCGACAACTGGGCGCTCCTGTTTGAAGCCGGCAAGGCGCGTACCATGCGCGACCGTAATTTTTCACAGTTTCGGGATTACAACCTTGCCACAGGTCAAGGGACCCTAGAAATATTCTTTAACCGCGGCCAGGTTTGGGATAACGAAAATCTCCGCGCGGAAGTTTTCGGACGTCTGCCCGGCCAGTACATTACCCATGAAATATCCCTGGGCTTTACCGGTAGCGAGCGCAGCCAGGATCCGCGCACTTCGTCCACTGCCCGTGTCGCGCAGAACCTCTTTCATCCCAATCAAATCGCGCGGCAATCTCCCACCATGCCCTTCAGTTCGAACTTCTCGAAAATAACGGACCTGGGCGTGTATCTGTCCGACCGCATTTTGATTGCGGATAGACTGCAAGTGATGTTGGGAGTGCGTGGCAGCTTCTATGAGAGTGTTGGGACCAATACCCACTTTAAGGCGACCAACATCAACCCGTCGCTGTCACTGCTGTACAAGATCATCCCCAACGTTTCGCTATATGCAAGTTACATCGAGGGGGTTGAGGAAAGCGGGCAGGCGCCCGCCAACCGCGCCAACAGTGGCGAGATTCTGGCCCCGGCGGTATCAATCCAAAAGGAGGCTGGGGTAAAAGCAATGCTTGCGCAAGGTATATTGCTCCAGGTCGCTTATTTCGACATCAAGCGCGCTTCGACTACCATAGACGCGGCCAATCGCTTCGTTCTGAACGGGATGGCACAATATAGTGGATTTGAGCTGTCGCTCGCCGGAGAAGTAACGAAACAATTGTCCCTTATCGGATCAGCTCTGTTCATGGAGGCCAAGCAGTTAAACAGAGACAATCCTGCGACCTTTGGCCGGATACCGGATAACACGCCCGAGCGCACGGCCAGTCTTTTCGCCGAATACCGTTTGCAGAGCGTTCCCGGACTGGCCCTCGGAGGGGGTGTGCACTACGTGGGGAGACGGCCCGTCAACACGGAAAACCAGGCATTCGTGGATGACTACGCGATATTGTCCCTTAATGCGCGCTATGCGACTCGCATAGCTGGGAAGCGTACCACGATCCAGGCAGTGGTGGATAACGCAACCAACAGTAATTACTGGAGTACCGCGGGTAATGGCTTGCTCGGCGTAGGTGCTCCTATCATGGCCAAAACGGTAGCTCGGGTCGAGTTTTGACTGACCCTATTCCGAGGGGTGAAGACCGAGTTCTGGAGAACTCGGGCCTTTTCGGTTAGCAGGTCTATTCAAGGTCTTAATCATGAGAACACGTAAAGTTGTCTTTAATCTTCACCTTTATATTGGGCTTGCTGCCGGGTTGTTTCTAGTTCTGAGCGGGCTAACCGGGAGCATGATTGTTTTTCGGGAAGAGATCGAAGAACTCACGCATCCGGAATTGATGGAAACAGCGGTACGCGATGAACGTGTTCCTGTCCAGGAGGTGCTGAACGCTGTCAAGCGGGCATATCCGGAAGACAAGCCAGTTTTTATGCGGATGCCGCGCGCGCCGCAGGAAACTTATTTGCTCAAGATGAATAGCGCCCATGATTTGTTCGTGTATGCGAATCCTTACAGTGGGGAAGTGCTCGGCGCGCATAGACAGGAAGACACCTTTATTGGTTGGGTCGGCCTCCTGCATACCGAACTTCTGATTGGTGAGGACGGTAAAACTATTCTTGGTGTGAGCGCTTTGCTATTAATCTGCATGAGTGTCACAGGGTTCTTCCTGTGGTGGCCGCCCAACGGAATTAAAAAGATTTCCCGGGGCTTCAAAATCGGTTGGCCCGCCCCGTGGAAAAAGGTAATCTTTGATTTGCACCGCGCATCGGGCATCTATACATCCCTTTTCCTTCTGATTATTGCCTTCACCGGCGTTTCTCTGGTGTTCAACAAAACCGTAGTCGACCTTATCAATTTTGTGACAGTCAGTCAGCCAAGACCTGCACCACCCCTTTCCGATCCATCCGGAGCAATGGGAGCAGCAATTTCATTGGATGCGTTGCTGGATCGAGCAGACCGCATCCTGCCCGCGCCCACCACATGGATTACTTTTCCGCAAACGCCGCAGGCACCTCTGGTGGTGCGAAAAAAATTGTCCGAAGAATCGCACCCTAACGGGAAGAGTTTCATCTATTTCGATCAATACACCGGTGAAGTATTGCGTGTCGAAAATGTCTTGAATGCTCCCTCGGGAACCCGCATTTATAATATTCTTTACCCTATACACGTCGGGGTAATAGGTGGACTGCCTACGCGAATACTGCAAGTAATTATTGGCTTTTCACCTCTTGTCCTATTTGTTACAGGCTATCTCATGTGGAGAAATCGAAGGAAGGTAAAAGCACATAAGAATCCTGCCAAAAATTGGGCTACGAATCTGGCGGGATTGCGACGCGATAAATAATAGAATTGAGGTAGCCGCAGCATTTGTATTACTGGGAGAAAATAGATGCGCTAAGAACCCGCCCTGAACAGGGCGGGGTTCGGTGTATACGATAATTACGTATTAACCGCTTTGCTTACTGTTTCTGCGCCGTGCAATAAAACCCATCATACCGAGTCCCGCAAGAAGCATGGCGTACGTTTCCGGTTCGGGAATTGTCGGAACCTGTGTGAGAGTGAAGGTGGTGGTGTTCCCCGCGCCTGGATCGAACGGACTCAGCATGAATGATGCATTGGCAATCCCGTCATCCCCTAGATTTCCGGTAAAGTCGAGGTTGCGCGGACCGCTGGACTGATCAAGCGTGAAACCTGAAAGTGTTGAGCTGGCGTGCTCGGTAAACACGACCCCTTGGCCTTGGTCTGGTTCTTGAATACTATAGTGAAAGTCGATCCAGGACTGGCCAGTATTGTTGGTGACCGCCTCTGTCACGGTATAGGGATTGCCTGGACCGTCGGTGTGAGCGACAGTAAAAGTCAGGACGATTGGATTAACACTTTCAAAGCTTTTGGTAAGATCCAGTACGTTGGGATCGGTAGTGTTACTGAGAATGTTAAACGTTCCCATTCCTTCCCCACTCGCCGTTATGTCGGTAATAACGCCTGCGGCGGATGCGGTGGAAATAGAACCTCCAAAAGCTAAAGCGGCTATAACTAACTTAGACAAATTATTCATTTCTTTTTCTCCTAATGATAAGTTATTGCATTGGACAATAAAAATTGTCATTTTTCCGTGTGCCGTTTGTTCTCCTGTTCCACAAAAATCCTTCCCGAGTTGGAGGTCCGAGAATACCCGGCTTATCTTGACAAGCATTTAGCGTGCCGGAGACGCTTAAGGCTTAAATAACCGTTAATACAACAGGTTAATTAAAAAGATAGTTCTTCAAATGTCGTCGCAGTGCGACTAATCATTCCTCTTGTTGAGCTATAACTACTTGATTTATAGAGAAACAACCTTGTCTCCGAATGGCGACAAGGTTGAATTTACAGGTATAAGAAAGTAAAACGAGCCCGGATAAAGACCTACAGCAAATGAAATTAAAGCCGTGTCTTGTTTATTGCATATGCAAACGATGAAATAACGCGCCGTCGAGAAAATAGTCAATATCGATTATGTTGCCTCGGCGCACAACAACAATATAGGGCAGCGAGGCGACGAACGAACCTGTCCCCCTATGGCGTGGGGATTTCTCTTATCGTAGTTAGTGTTCCGGACTTGCTAGCAGCACCGGGTGACCTTCCCATTTCCTCCATATCGCGCCTCCTGCCGTTCCCGGAAGAATTCGCGGTATGACATGACTGGCTGATCGGGATGTGTAGTTTTCATATGGGCAACATAAGTGCTGTATTCAGGCACCCCGACCATCAACCGCATGCTCTGCCCGAGATAGCGCACCGCCCTGGTAATTTTAATCAACACGATCCCCCGTATTCATCGCGTTCCGGACGCCGCATCGAGCGGCAATAACTCGAATGGCGCCTCCTTTGCGCTTGGCATACCCATGGCGCGGGCGCGCAGCACCGCCCGGATGCCGAACACCAGCATGCTGATCAGCACCAGCATGAAGAGGCCAGCGAGCGAAGCATTCACATAGTCGTTGAAAATCACCTGCTGCATCTGCCCGACCGATTTGGCCGGCGCCAGAAGCGTGCCCTCAGCGATCGCCTCCTGGTATTTGTTGGCGTGCGCCAGAAAACCGATTCGCGGATTGGCATCGAATATCTTTTGCCAGGCGGCGGTGAGCGTACAGACGAGCACCCACACGGCCGGCAAGATCGTCACCCAGGCAAAACGGTCGCGCTTCATCTTGAACAGCACGGCCGTACACAGAATCAGCGCAATACCAGCCAGCATCTGATTGGAGATGCCAAACAACGGCCACAGGGTATTGATGCCCCCCAGCGGATCGATCACCCCCTGATACAGAAAATAGCCCCAGCCCGCCACACAGATGGCGGTGGCGATAAGGCTGGCAACCCATGAATCGGTGCGCTTCATCGACGGGATGAAAGTGCCCAGCAGGTCCTGCAGCATGAAGCGTCCGGCGCGCGTACCCGCATCCACCGCCGTGAGAATGAACAGCGCCTCGAACAGAATCGCGAAGTGATACCAGAAAGCCATCATGCCCTGGCCGCCGACCACATCCGAGAGGATCTGCGCCATGCCCACCGCCAGCGTGGGGGCGCCGCCGACACGGGAAATGATGGTGTGCTCCCCAACATCGCGCGCGGTCTGCGTGATCATCTCGGGGGTGACATAAAAGCCCCATTGGGAGATGGCCTGCGTAGCCGATTCCGCCGTGCTGCCAATGATCGGGGTTGGGCTATTCATGGCGAAGTACACCCCCGGCTCGATGGTGGAGGCGGCAACCAGCGCCATGATCGCGACAAATGATTCCATCAACATGGCGCCGTAGCCGATGAAACGCGCATCGTGCTCATTGCGGATCATTTTTGGGGTGGTGCCGGAGGAGATGAGCGAGTGGAAACCGGATACCGCACCGCAGGCGATGGTAATGAACAGGAAGGGGAAAAGGCTGCCCGACCAGACCGGGCCTGAGCCATCCACAAACTGGGTGAAGGCCGGCATTTTGAGCTGCGGCGAAACGAATATGACGCCGATGGCCAGAGCGGCAATGGTGCCGATTTTGAGAAAAGTGGATAAGTAGTCGCGCGGCGCCAGCAAGAGCCAGACCGGCAAGACGGAGGCGATGAAGCCGTAGCCGATCAGCAGCCAGGTCAGTTGCTCGCCAGTCAAGGTGAACAGGGCGGCCAGTGCGGGGATTTCCTGCACATACTGCCCGCCGACGATGGCCAGCATCAACAGCACAAAGCCGATCAGGGACACTTCGCCGATCGAGCCCGGGCGCAGATAGCGCGCATACACGCCCATGAACAAGGCAATGGGAATGGTAGCGGCGACGGTGAAGGTGCCCCAGGGGGATTCGGCCAGCGCCTTGACCACGATTAGCGCCAGCACCGCGAGCAGGATGAGCATGATGAAGAAGGTGCCGAACAGGGCGATCATGCCGGGTATCTGCCCCAGTTCCGACTTGATCAGGTCACCGAGGGAGCGGCCGTCGCGCCGCGTGGAAATGAACAGGACGATGAAATCCTGCACGGCGCCGGCGAAGACGACGCCCGCCAGCAGCCACAGCATGCCGGGCATATAGCCCATCTGTGCGGCCAGGATCGGCCCGACCAGGGGACCCGCGCCGGCGATGGCGGCAAAGTGATGCCCGAACAGGACGTATTTGTTGGTCGGCACGTAGTCCAGTCCGTCGTTGTGCTTGTAGGCCGGGGTCATGCGGGTGGGGTCCAGCCGCAACACCCGGCTGGCAATGAACCGGCTGTAGAAGCGATAGGCGATGGTGTAGATGCAGATCGTGGCGATGACGATCCAGACGGCGCCAATGGGTTCTCCCTGCTGCAAGGCGATGACTGCGAAGGCAAAGGCGCCGACGGTGGCGAATGCCAGCCAGCCGAGCTTGGTGATCAGGCGACTCATCGATCCTTCCATGTTTGATTGGATGGCTCTGTCTTTGCTTCGCGGGAATATTGAAAATCAGTCATCATATGTTTAGCTGCTTGAGGTTAAAGAAAATCCAATTACGCCTGGGCGAGACCTGATTATAAATAAAATAATTGCTGATTTAAGCGTGCGAGAAATTGGAATGAAGCTCGATTAGAGGGTTTTTTTGGGGACTGCAGCTCATCCATGATACGGTACAGAGCGAGTTGCGGGAAAACACATTTTTACAGCTGCCCAACTCGGAGAACCTCTGACTAAAGGCCGTCGTTGTGCCGACGCAGGAATTATCCCAACTCATCTGGAGTTCCTTTTGCTTCTTGACGACCCGCTTTTCGCGGAGGATAAACCGATCAGCGAAACGGGCGGCTCAGAAAGGGGGACCCGGCGAGCCCGAAACGCCAAGGCACATCCATCGCTTTGGAAATACCGATGCGCGGACCCGTCACGACGGAAATCTGTTCACTTGGAGGCAGGAGTTGAAAAGGCGGTGCATCGATCGGTATGCCGCTGTGTTCATCCGTGATACCGAGAGCCTGGCAGACTCGTCCCGGCCCGGAGCAAAGGAGACGCGCATCGTTTAATCCGCGTCGGGTACGCATGATGTCCAGCCCTGCAAGCGGTTCGATCGCACGAATTAATACGCCTGCGCCATGCCCGTCCGGACGGCAGACGAAATTGAGGCACCAATGGATTCCATAAGAACGGTAGATATAGGCGCGGCAGGGCGGGCCGAACATTACCTTGTTACGCCGGTTTGGGCCCGGGAAGCTATGGGAAGCGGGATCGTCGCGGTCATACGCTTCTGTCTCTACAATCCGGCCCCCAACCCCATCGATCAGCAAGGTCGCGCCTATGAGGGAACGGGCCACTTCGACGGACGAGGCTGAAAAATCTATAGGGGGCGACATTGCATTCATGGCAGCAATTCTATACGGAAGGCTTGATTGCTGGAATCACCTATGAACGATTTGAAGGGTTTTCAGAAAGCAACGTGATATTGCGGTACGAGTCGGCCTCTACTGAAGTTTTAACGATATCAACTGACGCGTTAGATTGAATATAGGCTGAATGCGAAATCTATCTATTTTTTGACGATATTGTTGATGCGCGTTTCAAGGGGCTCTGCTTTTTCTGGTTGGTGTGTATCCCGATATAGCGTTGCAAGGCTCTTGAGAGTTATGGCCAGGCTCGGGTGATTCGGGCCAAGATTTTTTTCATTTATCCTCAGCGCGCGTTTGTAGAGCCGCTCGGCTTGGGCATGCTGCGTTTGACCGGAGCAAAGCGCTCCCAGGTTGTGAAGAGTGGTGGCAACATCGGGATGATCGGAGCCGAGTCTCCTTTGTGAAATCCTCAGCGCACGCCGGAGAAGTGGCTCGGCTTGGGCATACTGCTGCCGGGCGAGATGGAGCAGTGCAAGATTATTTAAACTTGTTGCAATATCGGGATGATCGGGATCGAGGGCTTTCTCGCCAATTGCCAATGCCCGGGCGAGAAGAGGGGCCGCCTCTTCAAGTTGCCCCTGTGCGCGATGCATCTCCGCCAGATTATTGAGGGAGGTTGCCACAACGGGATGATCGGGACCGAATGCCTTTTCTGAAATTTCCAGCGCACGCTTGAGTAATTGCTCAGCTTGCGCGTATCGCGCCTGATCGCGGTAGAGTGCAGCCAGGTTATGGAGACATGTGGCGATATCGGGATGCTCCGGACCCAGCACTTTCTCGCAGATTCCCATCGCGCGCATAAAGAGTGGTGCGGCCAGTCCGAGGCGCCCCTGGGTGCGGTGTATCTCCGCCAAATTATTCAGACTTGCAGCTAAATCGAGGTCATATGTGTCGTGCCTCTGTTTCCAGAACAATAGCGCTTGTTCCAGAAGTGTTTCGGCCTCAGCATATTTACCGTCGGCATAATACAGGACCGCCAGATTATTACGTGCGATGGCGACCTCGAGATGGTCCGGCCCAAGGGCTTGCTCCGAGGCGTGCAGAGCATTCTCCGCTGCTATGGTAGAGTGCACTTGGTTCTCTCGCTTGTCCGGCTTCACTCTATCTCCACACAATTGTTACTATCCCAGCATGAACTGTTTGCTCTATTGACTATTTAACTAGGGTTTGGAAAGCATGGATAGCTGTAATATCTTACAGGGGGAGTTATACGTGACTATATCGCCAAGGCAGAGTTCCTGGAGACCTGCAGGTCTTATTGAATGTTGATTAACGAGATTCCGAATAGGAAGAGAAAGGGAAAAATATCGGCGCCGTTGCTGATGATTGCTGCGACGTTGCTTTTCGCGACCATGGGTATGTGTGTCAAGTTTGCCTCCTCGGAGTACAGCACGGGCGAAATCGTGTTCTACCGGGGCATGGTGGGTGCGGCGATGATGTTGCTGCTGACGCGTACCCGGCGCATGACACTTCGCACTAATGTGCCATCGATGCACTTCTGGAGAAGCCTGACCGGCGTCAGCGCGCTTGGCCTTTGGTTTTATGCGATAGGAGAACTGCCGCTTTCGACTGCGGTGACGCTGAATTATATGTCCCCCATCTGGATGGCGGTGCTGCTCATCTGCAGGTCAGCTTTGCTCGGCGGTCGTGGGGTGGATGCTCGCCTGGCGTGCACAGTACTCGTCGGTTTCGCTGGCGTAGCTTGCATCCTTCAGCCCACTTTGAAGCATGATCAGCTATGGGCCGCTCTGATGGGCCTGATGTCGGGTCTGCTTACAGCGATGGCTTACCTGCAGGTGACGGCACTTGGCCGATCCGGTGAGCCGGAGGCCCGGATAGTATTTTATTTCTCGATTGCCAGCATCTCCGCTGGCGCCCTTGTAACATCAGTTTTTAGCGAATGGCATGTCCATACTGCGCAAGGCATGGGGATGCTGCTCGCCGTAGGTTTATTGGCAACCCTCGCACAGCTATTGATTACCCGTGCCTACGCAATTGGTCGCATACTCGTCAATGGAAGCCTCCAGTACCTGAGTATCGCCTGGTCCTATTTCTATGGGGTGCTAGTGTTTTATGATCCTGTTACAGGGTTGGCGTTACTCGGCATGTGCTTGATTGTGATAGCAGGCATCGCCGCAACGAGATTGCGCCAGTCTCTCGCACCAGCCGACCACTTCAATACGGCGCCAGGACCGTAAATGAGAGAACTGGCTGGCGCAGCCATTACATCATAAGCGAGGATGCGGAAAACGAATACAGCGTAAAAAGCGGGCGGCGAAAATGTTTATACGATCTACCGCGGCAATTCGGGGATACCACCCTCTGAAATGCCGCGGCAACTTATCCATGTCAGGCTAATTGGGTCCGATGGGTCCACCTTGCTGATACATCGGATCCTTAAGCGGCTTTCCTTCTTTATCCACAGGGAAGTCCGGCACGTGGGGATCTGGGCTCGGGGATGCTGGATCGTGAGCCCGCTCCAGCCGTTTCTGCTGATCTACATACCCGGTATCCACCGGTTCCTCAAGGATGTCATACGGGAATGGTCCTTCCTCGAAAGTTTCTTTGGAACTACCTTGGGCGGCAGAGCCGCTTTGCCCTGCAGAACTACCCTGACCGGAAGTGTCGCCATACTGGGCGTAGGCCACACCCGCCACGCTAAAGATCGCAGTGCTGGCCAAAGCTAGTATCGGCGCCAGCGGCTGTTTAATTGACTTAGAAAGTAATTTCATGGCTGTTCCTTCTTATTTGATCCAGCGATATTGCTGTGTTAGAAAGATTACGTTCCGCGTCGCACCCTTTCCGTGCGGTAACACACGAAGATTATTCATTAGGTGGCGGACGGCCCAATTCATATTGATTGGAAGCGAATCGAAAACGAGCAGTTTTCATCGCGGGACTTTAAAGACAGATCTACCTATCCCACCGCAGATCTGGTCTGTGATACGACGGCACACCCGTTTTACCGTGATGAACGCGAGCTTGCGTTCCGCGTTCTGCTTTGTCGGGTTCCTGGCAGATGTTGCATGTTGCACGAGGGAACAGCGGAGGCAGCGCACAAACTACCGATAGGGCGCGCGGGATGCGCAGCCGCTCTTCTCGGGTTCGTATTCCGCTTCGAGGCAGCATCACTCATGTCCCCGTCTTTCTCGATATTATGCAGCTAAGCTAGTCCGCACTCCTGCCAGGAACTTAGTAGGAATTCCCCTTAATATCTGCCTTTGAGTTTGGGGCCGGTGCCGTCGTTACCCGTCCAGTCGTACATTCCGTTACCGAGATCACGACTGTATCCCTGATAAGGATCGTCATACCCTTCACCGCCTGACCCATCAATTCGGTCATCGCGCCTACGCTGGTCGGTTCCGCTCGTACCGTAATCGGAACCCCCTGATGTGCCTGGATATTGCGTGGAATCACCGGGTTTCTGCATGCCATCGTTCTTATCCGAATCATAACCCTGGGCATGCACCGCGCCTGCCGCGCTGAATACCAATGCGCTAGCCAATGCCAACGATTTTGCGGTTAAAATTGAAGAGAATTTCATGACCGTTCCTTTTTTTGTTGAACCAGCAACATTGCTGTGGCAGCGATGATACGGGGCGTTTCTCCATGGTTCAGTACGCTATCGCACGAATGCGGTGTCATGCGGTGCGGCTGCAGGCGGGCCAGCGATAGCAGGGAGACTGGAGCTATCAAAATTTATCCATCATTACGGACTACAGGATTCAGTATGCAAAATGCCGTCTGATTAACTTTAGGCCGATTGACATAAATATTATTTTTAGATGCTGCGCTTTGGCAATGTTCGTGGGCGCGACCATTATCCCGGCTTATGCGGTTAGCTTCGAAAGCAAAGGCGGCCCGAAAATCAAAAGCGAAGATGGCAATTTTGAGCTTGGTATCAATGCTCGTGCCCATCTTGATGTTCACGCTTTCAGTCGGGATAGGGCATCAGCATTTCCGCCCTTTGTGAGTCAGTTGGACACCGGCGAGGAGCGTAGCGGCTTCAACTGGCGCCGCACGTACACTACGCTAACAGGCCGGATATATGGACTGAATTTCAAATTCGAAAATGATTTTGCCGCTGGCGATTTTCCGGGCAGCATTCGCGAAACTTGGGTATCGGCCGATTTGGGTCCGGAAAGGCTTGCGCTTCATGCTCAACTATTATTTGACCGAGGCTGCAATAGGCAATGCGGGTCCCGGCATGACGGAATCGCAAGGATAATCCGTCCGTAATTTCCTTCCGAACCCAGTTGAGTTTTTAAACCGTGGCGAGAAGCGTCCTGATTTTGCCAGCTCCTGGCGCAAACGGCAGGATTGATACGTTGTTGCGCTACATACGTTCGATATATTCGCCGCTGTCGGTATTGATCTTGATCTTTTCACCTTGCAGAACGAAGGGCGGCACCATGACGACAAGCCCCGTCTCCATCTTGGCCGGTTTGTAGGAACTGGTGGCGGTGGCGCCTTTGAGGTTGGGTTCGGTGTCAGTGATGGTCAGCACTACGCTGGCGGGTAGCTGCACGCCGATTGCACGATCGTTATGGAAATTGACCTGCACATCGGTGTTCGGCAGCAAGTATTCATACTGACCCTCAAGGAATTCCTGCGACAGGCTCAGTTGTTCATAGTTTTCCTTATCCATGAAGATATAATTGTCGCCTTCCTGGTAGAGAAAAGTCATATCCCGCGGCTCGACGAAAGCGCGTTCCACTTTATCTTCGGTACGGATGCGCTGGTTGGTTTTGGTGCCTGCTTCGATATCCTTCATCTCTACCTGCATGAATGCCCCGCCTCGGCCGCCTACATGGACGTGGTAACATTTCAGCACGCGCCAAATGCGCTTGTCCCATTCGATAAGGTTGCCGACGCGGATTTCGGTTGCAAGAACTTTGGCCATCATTTTTCCCATGGATCAAGAAGCGCGCATCTTACTACAAAAAGCTATCGATAATCCCATGCAATCAAGGTTCTCGGCAGATTGCCGTCAATGCCCGCGCCTGGCCGGGTTTCTGGATGAGGTGAAAACCCGCTATCCCGATTATTATGCCCGTCCCGTACCGGCTTTTGGCGATCCGGCGCCCAAGCTCCTGATTATCGGCCTGGCGCCGGGCATGCATGGCGCAAACCGCACCGGCAGACCTTTTACCGGCGATTTTGCGGGCATTCTACTATATCGGACACTCCATAAATTTGGTTTTGCCAGCCATGAAGGCTCTGCATCCCCGGAAGACAATTTACAGCTCATGCAATGCCGCATTACCAACGCGGTCAAATGCCTGCCGCCGGAAAACAAGCCGGAGCCTGGCGAGATCCGCCAATGTAACGGATATCTCTCGTCGGAGATTGCTGACTTTATAAATAGGGGAGGCAGTGCGTTGCTCGCTCTCGGCGCTATCGCTCATCAGGCGGCGCTTATGGCACTGGGGTTCAAGTCCAGGGATTACCGTTTTGGTCATGGCGCTGTTCATGCCTTACCCCCCGGTTTGACATCCGACACCTTGAAACTCAACGGTTTGACGTTATATGACAGCTACCATTGCAGCCGTTACAATACTCAGACCCGGCGCTTGACTACCGACATGTTCGAGCAGGTATTTGCCAAAATCTGTACTGATTTGGCTTTTCATCAGAAAACTGGAGATTAACCATGCCCTACGTCAATATCCGCATTGCGGGTTCGCTCAGCCGCGAGCAGAAGAAGCAGATTGCCCAGGAAATCACCGATACGCTGGAGCGTGTCGCAAACAAGCCGAAGTCCTACACCTATATCGCTTTTGATGAGCTGCCACACGAAAGTTGGGCCATAGGAGGGACTCTGCTGGGCAAGGAGGACTGAGCGCCTTGCTGGCAGAATCTGCTTTCGATGCCAAAGCATTTTGCTCCAGTCTGCCTTCCCAACCCGGCGTTTATCGCATGATGAACTCGGCGGGCCAGGTGATCTATGTCGGCAAGGCGATTGATCTCAGGAAGCGCGTTTCTTCTTATTTTCAGAAAAACGGTCTGGCTCCCCGAACCAAGTTAATGGTATCGCAAATCGCTGGGGTCGAAACCACGGTTACTCGCTCTGAAGCAGAGGCGCTGTTACTCGAAAACAACTTAATAAAGACTTTAACTCCTCGCTATAACATACTGTTTAGAGACGACAAGTCTTATCCATACGTTCTGTTGAGCGGCCATCGCTTTCCCCGCCTTGGGTTTTACCGCGGCCCACTGGACAAGAAGCATAATTACTTCGGTCCTTTTCCTAATGCGGGGATGGTAAGAGAGAGCATACAACTGCTGCAAAAGGTGTTTCGAATTCGTACGTGCGAAGACAGCGTATTCAGCAATCGTACCCGGCCTTGCCTGCTCTATCAGATCAAGCGTTGCAGCGGCCCGTGTGTCGATCTGATCACTGCGGATGCCTACCGGGAAGATGTGAGAGATGCTCAGCTTTTCTTGCAGGGCAAGCAAACCGAGGTGCTGGAAAGCATTGGCAGAAAAATGCGGGAGGCTGCGAATTCTCAGGAGTATGAGCAAGCGGCATTGTTTCGCGACCAGATTCAGTCACTACGTAAAATCCGCGAAAAACAGTTCGTGGATAGCGGCAAGGCTCTGGACGCCGACGTAGTTGCCTGCGTTACCGAGAATAACGGTGGCGGAAGAGTCTGCGTCAACCTTGCCATGGTCAGGGGAGGACGTCATTTGGGGGACAAGAGTTTTTTTCCGCAAAACGCGGAAGGCTATGATCCACCCCAGGTGATGGAGGCTTTTCTGACTCAGCATTATCTCAATCGCAGCGCGCCGAATCTCATCATCGTCGGGGAAAAAATCAAGCGGGACACACTTCAGGCTTTGCTCGCCGAACAATCGGGCCACAAGGTTGTTATCAATGCCAATCCCATTGGGGATCGCCGCATGTGGCTGGATATGGCGACCGAGAATGCGCGGCTTGCACTCGAACAAATGCTGAGTCGGCAGGCCAGCCAGGAGGAACGGCTGCAGGCTTTGCAGCAAGCTCTGGATATGACGGGACTTGGCCGGATCGAGTGCTTTGACATCAGTCACACGCTAGGTGAAGCCACCATCGCATCCTGCGTGGTTTATGACAACTTCGCCATGCGTAACAGTGAATACCGCCGCTACAATATTACCGGCATTACACCTGGCGATGATTACGCCGCCATGCGTGACGTCCTTTCGCGGCGCTACTATAAAATTGCCGAGGGTGAGGGAAGCCTTCCCGATCTGATTCTGATTGATGGTGGGAGGGGGCAGGTAAATGCGGCTCATGAAGTGCTGGTCGAGCTTGGGTTGAATGACGCGAATCTGTTAGGCGTGGCCAAAGGTGAGGAGCGCAAACCCGGCCTGGAACAATTGATTTTCCCGGGGGCGGAAAAGCCGTTACAATTGCCAAGGGACCACCCCGGGCTGCATCTGATCCAGCAGATTCGAGATGAAGCCCATCGATTCGCCATTTATGGCCATCGTGCCAAACTTGGAAAATCGCGCACCAGTTCAAGTCTGGAGCAAATTGGGGGTATCGGCGCCAAGCGCCGTCAAAGCCTTCTGGCGAGGTTTGGGGGACTGAAAGGCGTACAGACCGCGAGTATTGAAGAATTGCAGCAGGCTGACGGCATTAGCCGTGCGCTGGCAGAGAAAATTTACAGGGAATTACACTGATTGGTTGCACTTGTTGCACGTTCAGAAATGAAGTCTCGGGCAGGCTTTATCGCGGCTCAGGTATGAACGAGAACGCCGGAGCCATATGGCGGAGATGAAAGGGAATATTGTTTAAGTACAAGGAAGTGCCCGGAAAAGGCAGGCGAGGCACGGCAAACGGGCGATTCGAATCGGCGGCCCGCACTTATTTGACTATCTTTAGTGGCATATTCTGATCTTATGCCTTTTAACCTGCCCAACGTGCTTACCTGGATGCGCATACTTGCGATCCCGCTCTTTGTAGGTATTTTCTATTTTCCACCCACCTGGTTGTCCCAATCCGAGCAGAATCTGATTGCTACGGTTATCTTTACCGTTGCCGCCATCACCGATTGGCTGGACGGTTATCTTGCCAGGGCGCTCCATCAGACCTCGGCATTCGGTGCGTTTCTTGATCCTGTCGCCGACAAATTGATGGTGGCCGCCGCGTTGATCGTGCTGGTCTACTTGAGCCGACTCGACGCATTGATCGCCTTCATTATCATAGGTCGAGAAATCACCATTTCAGCCTTGCGTGAATGGATGGCGCAAATCGGCAAAGGAAAAAATCTGGCGGTTTCCTTTCTGGGAAAACTGAAAACCACATCGCAAATGGCGGCTATCCCGCTGCTGCTGTATCACGAGAAAATAGGTGAAAACTTCAATGCGCAGGAAGTGGGAACGTGGCTGATTTATCTGGCAGCAATACTGACCCTATGGTCGATGGCATACTACCTTAAAGTCGCAATCCCGCAAGGGGTGAAGCACGGCTGAAAACCGGCTTTAAATCTTGCCTTTCTTGACAAAGATAACAGCATCCTTATAATGCCAGATTGCTTTTTTGCGGGAATAGCTCAGTGGTAGAGCACAACCTTGCCAAGGTTGGGGTCGCGAGTTCGAGCCTCGTTTCCCGCTCCAGTTACAGGGAAAATGGATTCGTTTGCATGAGGCTATTGTTTGCAAATAATGTGCCCATGCTGAAATCCGTTTTCCTTTTTTAGTTTTTGCTATTGCATTGCAATGATGACAAACGCAGCCATTTCAGGTTGCACAGCAATGGCGGGGTGGCAGAGTGGTTATGCAGCGGCCTGCAAAGCCGTGGACGCCGGTTCGATTCCGACCCCCGCCTCCAATTAAATCAATGACTTACGTAACTTCTTCTTTTTAACTTTTTCGCCATATTTGAAACTTTTTCGCCATTTTTACGCTTTTTCTCGTTTGGCATAACCGGAGATCAAGACCGGGGAGACCCTTTCTCCGACTCTCGCCCTCACGTATTCGGTAGTCATTGATTCCGTAGAATGGCCTAGCAACTTCCGAGCTTTAGACATGCTCTCCATGTCAGATGCGCTCTTGGCGCGAAGATCCCTGAACTGGAACCGGATAAACTCAATCCCGAGTTCCGCTGCGCGTTTCTCTGCTCGGTCACGCGCCAACTTGAACTGACTGCGAAAGTATCCGGAGTGCTTCAATTGCTGCCCTTTCGGATCGCAAAGCAAGGTCATACCCACAACTCCCCGTGACTTGATGCGATCCAACAGCCCCGATAGTTCTCCAACAACATCAATCTGCAGCCGAGCCTTGGTTTTTCCTTGCTCAACCCACAACGCCCCATCCTTTACCTGATCCCATCTCATCTTTAACACGTCTGCCGGCCGCTGAGCGGTTAGATAGGCTAGATCGATCGCATCCTGAATTACTGGCGAAGCGCATTCGTACACCAGCGCAACCATGGCGTCTGTCACGTAAATATCCCGACCTTCCTTGACCTTCATTTGCTTGGTGGTGCCGGTGACGGGGTTCGTTGATGACATAAAGCCACGCGCCCGAGCCCAACTAAATACCACGGAAAGGAATTTTATTTCTTTCTTGGCCGATACGTTCGATGATCTGCTGTCGAAATATCGGATCATGTACTCCGGTTTAAAATCATCAATCGGCATAGTTCCGAATACCGGCTGCAACTGCTTCCAGTATTTCCTCCGATCCTGAAATGTGCGCACCGATAGTCCTGACTGCTCGCGGTTCTCTGCCCACACCACATACCTAGAATAAATAGCGGTAAGGCTGCGCTCATCCGGCGTTATCCCTGCCGCTTTGAGTCCTGCCCGCTCCAATTCCGCCCATTTCATCTTTGCCTTTAGCAAGTCAGATATCCGAGACCGGTTAGTTTACGTTTTCCCTGGCTGTCGAGGGTGTTCGTAATAGAAGTACTCTGAAACGCTGCCGTCTTTGTTCGTGCGCAAACGACGAACCATGCGCGATGGTAAATCCAGATTTCTTATTTTTGACTTCATCCTCATAGACTATCTCACTTGGGTAAAGTCTGGCAATCTCCCAGGTGCCATATGGGATAGATCAACGCCGGCCAGTTTCATTCTGGCATACCAACGTCCGATTACAGGATCATTCGCCGCGTTCAATCCGTGCCGCCAATCGTTATCCTTGCCATTGAACTTGTGCCGAACGCTGGGCTCTGCCGGTTAGCGCCGTAACCTCTTCGGGTTTGAGGATTCGTCATACGCGTTCACTTCATCGTCTCTTTTTCTATGTCTTGAAGCAGAAAAGAGAGTTTCGCAAGTAAAATTCTCGCTTCCCGACCGAGCCTCGGCCAGTGTGCGACGCGCGTTCTCTCAAATTCAGACCATGTCTCACTAAATTCTCGTAGCAGATAAACATCAAGCATATCGTCGTTTGCGAATGCGATAATCATCCGCAGATGGAATCCAAAATGTTCAGATACTGTCCCAAATCTCTTTCAAGATTTCTGATCAATGCCGCGGGCCATTTTTCAAATCTGAATCTATCTTTTAAGTCATGACAGGGAATACACGTTTTAACTATATCTCTTCCGCCGTGCCTTTCTGGAACAGGGAAATGATCTCTTTCATACGCCTTAGTTAACAGTGTGTCGCAGTAGTGGCAAATATCCAGGTTATTTACCCGTGTTCTATCGGTATCGATTGGCTTCACAAGTCAATTCTCTCGGCAAACCGAACAACTCCTCGTCTTCCTCAATTCGCCTTCTCAAATACCGCCGCTCGGGGAGTCCAAGCGCAACCAAGAGCGCTCTATCAAGCGCATGGCCCAGCGTTCTGGCGTAATCAACAGGATGCGTAAACGATGAAAACTTCGTCCTGGATGAGTTTGTTTGCCCTGGTATTTATTGTGATCGAGTCGTTGCAGCCCGGGTCGTTGACATTGATACCTTTAATCCTTGCGTGCACGGGATAATTATCAGGGAGATAGAGCGGAAATGAAAACGGCCATTCTCTCATCTTGGATGTACCGATCGCCAGAAGATATTTGCGATGGCCTTATTGCTCGCTCACACCATCAATCCCAGCCTGCGCCGAAACCGCAACCAAAACGGCAGCGCAAGGATCGTTACTATAGCCAGCCGGTCAATTCACTTGCGGGAACTCGTACGCATAGCTAAACGTGGAGGATTACGCAATGTTTCATAGCGCTCACAGCGCCCTTGCCTGGGCATATCAGGTTTCGGCAACACCGATCGTAAAACTGTCGAGCGTCAACGCAATGTGCGGCCCTCCGCGGCGATCCGGTTAAAATCTTTTGCTGTCGCACTTATCGGTGCATGAGCAACATGCTCAGGCTGCTGCGATTATTGGAATAGCAGAACCGTTAGAGGATCCAGCTTGCCGGGAATACATTGCAGCGAGGTTCGGGGGAATGATGAAGCCTGAGAATGTTACAGTGATGATGAGCAGGATATTCCAGGCGCTGGGTTCCGGAATTCATGGAAGGCGAGGGGCGTATATGTTGTTGCTGTGTTACTTCGGGGCCAATATCGGGTATCGGGCAATTCGGTACGACCTGAAGTGTCGGGAGCGGTGGTGATTGAGATTCGCGGCACGGCCTATAGAACCCTTGATGGGATCCATGACCGAGATGACCGATGAGATGGAAAAACATAAATTAATCAGGTCGGCTGACACGCAATATGCATCGCTTTCAACTTAGCAAGCTAGATGTACCCCAACAAAATCAAAATAAGCACTATTAACAGCACCAATCCAATACCGCCACTCGGTCCATAACCCCAGCCGCTGCTGTAACCCCATCTTGGAATCGCACCCACCAAGGCAAGTATCAGCACAATTATAAGAATCGTTCCGAGAGTCATTTTGATTCTCCTCGTTTTGATTTGACGTTTTTATTATGCTCTTTTGACGAGTTTTATCTGTTCGGTGGCAAACGAAATACGATCGAGGCAATAATTGAAGGGTTGGCGTATGGGGTGATAGGGTAGGGCTGGCGTTTATTCAGAAGAGGTTGAGCAGTCGGCACGAGGCGGTGGGGTGCAGAGTATTGCTATGATCCATCTGACTTTGTTTCAAGAAGGGTGAGGCTTTTCGCGCGCCTAAGCAGTCGCTCGACCTCTTCCTGATTGAGCCCTTCCGCCTGAATGATGTCGCCGTTATGGTTGTGATGATAACTTTTCTGCTATTTCGATATTTAAGGAATGCAACAATTATTGTTGAAAGGGCGCCCCACATGTATGGCGATAGCAGAACCTAATAATCCCCGAAGCAGCCGGCGAGACACCCGAGCGCTGTTCTCGTATGGTGTATTTCAGGTCATGCTCATTTAGCAACGACAGGAATGGACCAAAGCTATCTCTGAAGAGATGAACAGGAAGTGATTCCATATCTGTTTTATTTAGGTGACATGAAGGCAGGCAACTTACCTGGGGAACCGTCCGCTTGATTTAAAGCTGGACTCCAAACCCATAGAATGCACTAATCGCAGCGCCTAAGATGTTGCCGGCTCCCCCGACGACTCCCAGCAACAATTCATCCTGGGACGCTGCGGAGCCTTCAAAGCTCGATAACTTGATATATTCGCTCCAGAATAAACACATCGACATGAAGCGTGTCATGGATTCTGTGCGCGCATCGCTACTTACTATGTTATGAACTAGGGGAAAATGACGGTATTGGACTAAAGTACATCGGAGAACTGGTGTGGGTATTGGGGCGCAAAAAAGCCTGGTGAGGGCGGGGGAAAACAAAAACTGGAATAGCGAGCTACTTGTTGTATTAAGGTAACGTCTGATTCTGGATGCAGTGACGGTAGAGTGAGGGCGATAAAAACCCGCCGAAGCGGGTTTTAGTTGTAGTAGTTCAGATCCGGTCTTTTGGAATTAGGTTCCCGTTCGAAAAGGCCAGCAATAGCTTTGCCAGTTCTTCACCAACTTCTGGGGGCTGCGTTCGAATCACTTTTGCTAAAATTTTAGAAGATCGCTCAAGCTCCTCGTTCCATAGTTTGGTCACATGTTCTTCCGCCCCGTTATCCTTCCTGCCGTCGCTTTTTTCCATGTACCCCTCACACGGTTGATATTCGTTTCCTTAAGGTTTCGTGCGCAAAAAGCACATGTACAAGGTATCGGATTGGGAGTGAACAGAACGTTAAATTTCTGTAAATTCTTTGTGATAGTGACCCTAAAAAACCGTCAGGTTAGGGTGGTTTAAGCTTCGAAGTAGAGTATTTTGCACTCAATAGAATATTTTTGTCAGTACTTCCCTAGAAATGCACGTATTTTTTATGAGTCAGGCTTGTGTTGCTCGCTTTGTTCACTACCGAGAGGTGGATTGCTCATTATCAAGGAGATTTTAATGGTCGAGCCTGAGTTTTTTTATGCGCAAACATGCTTGGCAATACTTTGTTCTCTGTTTTCTTGGGCGAGCCTATCCTCAACCATTGGTATAAAATATCTCAGTTAACGTGTAAGAGTCGCCATCACATAAGCCATGTAGGCTGCTAACAGGCAAAATCCTCGCTGCCGCGAGATGACACCGTTGCGCGGCAGGATCAGCAGCACGGTCAGCACACCGACTACCAGTGCAACAGAGACCTCTCTGGGGGGTGCCTGGATAGGGTGGATAACGGCGGCGATGCCGACGATCGCCAGTCCATTGAACAGGTTGCTCCCTAGTAAGATGCCCAACCCTAAATTGGCGTGACCACGCCAGCGGGAGAGTAGTGTGGTCACCAACTCGGGTAATGAGGTGCCGATGGCGACTACTGTCGCGCCAATCACATAATTATGCATACCCAGTGCGGCGGCGATGCCGCTCGCCCCGGCTACAAAAAGATGCCCAGCCAGAAGCAGGCACGTTAACCCCACAAGAAGGAAGAGCCAAGCATGGGTAGGCTTGCCTGGTGATTCCGTATCGGCCTTCGTCGTGTCCCGACGATACTTGGTCGCCTGCTTGGCAATCAAGACCAGCCAGAACGCGAATAGCATGAGCAAGAATGCCCCCTCTATACGCGACAACGTACCGTCGGCCGCAAATACCAGCAGGAGGATGGGCACAGCCAAGGCAAAGATGAAGTCACGGCGCAATTCGTTGAGATGGGCGGGTAGTGTCCCGAACAGTAGTGCAAGCCCCAGAACCAAGGCGATATTTACCACGTTGCTGCCCAATGCATCCCCCAGACCAATTTCCGGTCTGCCGGCTATTGCCGCCATGGTCGAAACAGTCAGTTCGGGGCTAGAGGTTGCGAAAGCTGCCAGGGAAGTGGCCACCAGCAGTTTAGGAAGGCGCCACAAAGACGCCACGCCGAGCACACCCCTAAGAAAAAATTCTCCACCCAGTGCAGCCAATGGAATGGCAGCTAGCAAAGCAAGGAGATCAGTCGTGGAGAGGGGCATAGTCGTTATGTTGATTTCCGGAAGATACTCAGCGCTTATGCCTATAAGACACGATGCCCAATGAACAAATCGTGCTGAGGTAACTCACAGGCAACAGAACACGAACGCCACAATAATAGCGGCGGTATTGCGGCCAATGGCAATCCAAATCGATCTATCGCCCATCTTCGGTTATAAGCAAGCAGCGCAAGCAAACATGAGCATGGAGAACGCGTAGCAAATGGCGGAGGAAGCCCGGTAATCATAACCATTTTGCCCGTGCTTACCCACCGTCCCATAAAAATTCCAAGCTGCGCCGCTCTGGCTGCATGTGAGCCGTCTCCGCGACGCAATACCCATTGGTAACAGCGAAACCATCATTGGGTCCTGCCGCAAGAATAGTGATGAGTATCGCGATGATAATTGGCTACCGAGCTTTAATGCATCACCGACAAATGATCGCAACGCGAGCGTTGCGATATATGTGGTTGCGAACGCAAGGGAGAGAGAATTCATTCCCGAGGGCAAGAAACTCGTGCACGTGGGTAAGAAATCCGCGACTATGAACGGGCTCACAATAAAAGCACGAAAATATCACGTACGCGAAAGATTCATGGTTCTGCATTAGTGCCGCAACAAACAGTTGTCAAACTCGACGCTCCAGCACTGAAACCAGGAGCAAGTATGGCCCACTACGTTATTTATACGAGAACCGGCGCGGGATATGTCAAACGAGTCAGAGACTTTTCAAGCCATTATCCCCACCAGCTTTTACACCGCTATTTTCACAAAGAATTGCTCGTTGGCTTCCCCGAGCACATCGTATTCTGGGCGAACCGTGAAGGCCCTAGCATGGGCGTCGCGCCGCAATCTGGGGGTAAGCAAAACCCACCTGATCAGGAGCGGGTTTTGGCCGGCTAACCCAGGGTTGGCGGGTTTCGAATACTGATAGTTAATCAACCTTTATATTGAAAACCATAGTAGAAGTTTCCAGTCATCCGGGCGCCGCCGCTGGGCTATGGTATTGGAGGCGAAGACGGAGACAGTTACTCATGTTGTTAATGGCGAGGGATGCAAAGGGCACGGTTATCCAGGACGCGGCTACCGATGGAAATCCGGAAATGGAGGAAGCTGCTGCTGCCATCATGGGAGGAAATGGATCGGTTGAAGTCATGGGTTCGTGGAAGAGGCGATGACGGAGCGTGGCAAGTGTCATTCAGCAAGAACCGGCAAAGTATGTTAAAACGGCTGAAACGAATCAGGAGAAAAAAATGCAATTACTATACAACCCTGATATATACCCGGATCAGATCCGGGAAGTGATATTGCAATCAGGGCAGACCGGGATCGAGATCGCCAACCGGTGGATGATGGGGTGGCCGAAGCGAGTAGTGAACCTTCTGGTTCAGGACATGTACGAAGACGTGTTTCAGTATCAGCTTCTGCAGGAACAGGACGTGATCGCAAGGGCATCCAGCCTAGGCCATCTTGCGCCGATGGAGATCGTCGTGATGTCGGGCCTGAGCCTGGAGCCCCCGGAAGTGTAGAGGATTTCACAGACGCTGAAGTAGCGCGGGTTCGGCCTCTCGGAAACTCGCTGGGTTTCCCGAACTCGCCCTCACGCAGATCCCTCTCATCAGCCCCGGGCTGCCGCCAGACAGTGCGGAGACGATTTGCCTGATGGCCACGTGACCTGTTCCTGGGGATCTTAAGGCAGCACTTAGCCCCGAAGCTGCCGCACTGGTCGATGCAGTGTGCGCCGACCTGGATCCGTTGCACTTGGCAGATGCGCGCGTGCATCATGTTTCCCGCGATGTTCATCCCAACTGGCCTGCCGATAAATATCACCCTGGAGTTATGGTAGAAAAATTTGAATTCCTTGGCTGATCGCTCATTCTGAAGTTAACATTTTGCATATTTTAACTTCATCATCGGCGTAAAATGGCCCACCAGCGCGCTATGTTGAGGAGTGTCATCAAGGAAGCAGCAACGTACGTCCATGCCGCAGCATTTAGCAAACGTCGGGCGTGCGGCAAATCCCCATCGATCAGATAACGCTTCCGCTCCAGCATTGGTAAGGCTCGGGCAAAACTCGCATTCAATTCCATTGGCAAGGTGAGCGCATGCACAAGCGTGGCACTTCCCAGTGTCAGAATGCCGCCGACAAGAAATAGCAATCCTGCCGCAGGAGATCGCAATATCGTCATAATTACAGGAGTCAGCATCAGGATACCGGCACCCAGTTTCTCCACAGGCGCAACCCATTGCACCAGCCTGGTACGCAAGGCAAAAGGCGGATAGTTATCCTGATCCTGCATGGCGTGTCCGACTTCATGCGCTGCAACCGCTATGGCTGTCAATGAGCGGCCGTTAAACTTGTCCGGTGTGAGACGGACCGCTTTTTCCAACGGTTCATAGTGGTCGCCCGATTCGGTTACCTCCACCCGGATATGTTGCAAATTGGCCTGATCCAGTAAATCGCGGGCGAGTTGTGCTCCCGTGAATGAATAGCGATCAGACGGTTCACTATATTTTTCCATGGTATGTTTAACCCAGTAGGAAGGCCCGACAACCAGGAGAACGATAAAACAGACCAATATCAGATAAATCATGATGGAAAAGACTAGTAAAAAAATAACTTTAATGGGGACTGTCTAATGACAACCTATCGGTAGCTTTTGATCTACAACGCTCGAAATAATTTCTTATTGCGAATCAAGTAAAGCTCGCAGGAGATAAGCCCGTCAAAATCAGTGGCAAAAAACACATTGGCTTGAAAGATGAGATGGGTGCACATGGCGGAGGCGTTCGAAATAGAAACGCCAGCGTCTCAAGCTGCAAAAGGGGGACGGTTCCTTCTTCCAAGCCCGTCGTAGAGCTGGATGGCAGGCCTACTGATTTCGGAATGCTGCCTGCTGGACGAAAGTACATTCGAGTTTTAGTGCGGGTATTTGCGAGATCTGGTAGTAAAAGCGGGGAGGGAAGTGTTACTACTTATTATGGAACAGTAAGGCAATAAAAACCCGCCGGAGCGGGTTTTGAGGGGAGAAGAAACTGACGAACGATGCTCTAGAGCTTGTTGGCAGCGTCTTTGACCGATTCCTTGGCATCTCCAACCCCTTTCTGTATTTTGCCTTCCCCCTGTTTGGCGAGCCCTTTGGCTTGCTGTTCTTTGCTCCCTGTCAACTCGCCCATGTCCTGTTGGGCCTTTCCGGCGATATCTTTCGCAGTACCTTTGACCTGATCCTTATTCATCGCAGTTCTCCTTTGAGGAATGATGTAACAGGAACACAGATTAACAGATGAGTCCTGCTTATACTGTGCGATAGAACACAGATAGAGCCGCCAGGGACAAGGATGGCTGAAATGACGATGGGTAAGAACAGGCAGAAGTATCGAGTGGCCTGTGTGTTCACTATATTGTTTATTTCATGCCAGTTTGCGGCTTTGCAAGCGAGGCGATTCCGCTGCAGCGCTTGTTGCTCTCACAGGCTTCCTGGATGCTGAACCTATCACGCTACGGAAGAAATTAACCAGTTTCGGCACATGATGATCGAACGTAAAAAGGTGCCGCTGCTGCCAAACCCGCTCTCGGATAGTTTTCAATTTTTCGTGATCTCGTAGCTGGGCGGCAAGCTCATCCATCGTATCAAAAAATATTCCGGTACCAAGCTGCTTCGATAATGTTTTGGTGGCGACGAGTGCGCCATCGTTTGCCTTTTGGAGCATCGGCAGACCGGCTGCCGCAAGAGTGCTTAGTCGGGCCGGGTAGTTCAGGTCATCCCAGTTTGCCCTCCGGATTTCACCTCCGTTGCTGCTGTCAAAGAGGTGCAGCCAGCCTGCGTCATATTGGGAAAACTCTTCGGTCCAGCGGCTCTGGTCTACGTTGGGATGCAAATGCAGATACCCGGGGGCCATCGCCTGGATTTTTTCAATCCACTGCAGCCACCGTCCATGAGTTATCTCCCCGTAAAAATGCAGATGAATGCCATGGGTAGCAAATTCCTCCACATGATGCGGGTGCAGGCCAATCGGCCGACCTGGCGACACTGTATGAATTTCGCCGTCGCTATCGAATGAGGAACGCAGTGGCCTTCGCAGCTGATCGAACCAGTCGCGCTTTGGCAAATCGCCGTCCAGCACATGAGTTGGCTTGCTCAGCGACAGGCCCGGAACGATGGTATCGAACCAGTCCCGCATTTCCGGGCTCGAGAAGATCTGCCCATCCGAATACTGATGCAGGTCGATCAATTGTGGCCAGGTTCCCTTTTCCAGGCAAATGAATGGCCCCTCCTTGAAATGCCAGACGAACGGAATGTCGGGGGTTGCCATTAATACCTCATGCGCAAACGGCACTGCCTGCCAGTTTAGCAGCGCGTAGATAACATCCGGTTGGATCTGCTTTATCGCTTCTCGCCAGTTGTCTCGCGGCAGATCCTCAACATGTCCGAAAGGTACTGGTCCAACCGTGTTGAACCAGGTTGGATTTTGCATCCACAGGCCATACAGCTTGTGCCCCTGCTCTTCCAGTGCAAGCACGCGGTCGGCGTTGTACGCCAGTTCACCGACCAGAAGTATCTTCAGCCCATCGCTGGCTCTCGGCGTATCCGGCCGTTCGCGCATCATACGATAGTAGCTCGCCTCATCGATAGAATGGCCTACCGAGGTATGAAAGCGCATCGGTTCGTCGACACGGTAATGCGAGCGAAACGGATTAATGCCGCCTTCCGGCTCCTGCATGATCTTGTGCCGTTGCATCGGATGGGATACCCATTCGCACGTGATGCTGTTGCTGCGAGCAAAAGCGCCGAGGGGGCGCAGCAGTCCCCAGTAGAGCCGCTCCAGGTCATCTGATTCCAATTCTTTGCGCTCCAGCCAGCGAGCCGATGTTTTTCGATGCATGCACTGCACCAGTTGCAAGGGAAATCCGGGAATCTGCCCGTCAGTGTGCCGGTTGTAATGGTGGCATATGCCGGAATAAGCCAGCACGGCTCCCGTCTGCGTCTCAAGACATGTCTTCAGATTGCGCAGATGATCTCGATAATAAATATCATCACTGGGCAAGTAAGCGATAAGCGGCGCTTTCGCTTTGGAGATGGCTTCATTCAAGGCATGTCCAAGCCCATGGTTTTTTGCCCGCCGGTAATAGCGGATGCGTCCGTCGCTCAAGTACGTGGATACCACTTCCGCTGTTGCATCCCGCGATCCGTCGTCGATAATTATTGCTTCCCAGTCGGGCAGGATTTGCGACTGGAGGCTGTCCAGCGCCCGTCCAATGAAACTCGCTTGTTGGTAAGTCGGGATCACTACACTGACGGATGGAGAGTATGGCTGCGTCATCATGTTTTCCTTCTTGGTTGCGCCCCGGAACCGGGCCAACTCCTGCCGGATAGGTAAGTATAGTCATAAGGGGGCTGTCCGGTTGCGCTTTTTGATATACCTCTGTAATCGGATGGGATAAAAACTTTTTCTATTTGCAGAGGCAACGGCACCGGCGCTGAATCACGAGGGGACCTTGTTCAGAGAGAATCAAGGGCCCCCGTGGCATTGACCGGGAAGCTGAGCATTGCTTTAACCTCAGGAAACGTAGCCCATATCATGTCTCCCACGACAAGGCCTTACCTGCGACTACTCGTGATCTGTCAGCAGCAGGTTGTGCGACTGGGAGCAATGTTGGCAACATTTTGCGCCGGAGTGCAGCATGCAGCGGATTCAGCGACTTTGGACGTGTCGACGCCATAGATTTCGACCTCGCCAAGTGTGCGATAAATCTCCCAATCGATGCCCTGCATAAGAATCCCTTTTGCAAACCTCCTCATAAAGATTTTCGCGTCCCAGCTGTGAAAAAGCTACGTTAGTCACTCCGGTCGATCCAGTTCCTGCACCAGAAGGCTGTTATTTATTCTTTTAGCATGAGCTTGCAGCGGTAATTATCCGGGCCTATAAAGAATTCAGGATCACCTCAATAGGCTGCGCGAAAGCGCATTTGAACATCCTGGCTTTAGGGTAACCAGGGAGCCGATGATGAAAGAAGATTTCATAGCAACTACTGACCGCATCCAATTAGAACCCCAGGATCTTTACGCTATTGACCAGCTTGCGCAGAAAACAAGGCAGCCCACGGAAAAAGTAAAAAGAATTTATGCTGACGTGATCTTGCGCCTGCGTTCAGGCGCCCGAATCCAGAGCTTCCTGACCTTGCTGACAAGCAAGAAAGTGCGTGACATACTGCGCAAAACGGAGAAACCTTAGGCGTGAGGATTATTTCTGCGGCCACTTGTTCTTTGTGGCGCAGTCAAGGCTGGAATGATGGATTCGAGCAGGGCTAGAGCGCCTGTGGCGCCCTGGCCCTTGCAGGGTTAAACCGGCTCTTTGTTGTTCGCGGGGGGAACATATTCTGGTGGCCGGGTACGATCCGGCGGAGGAGTATATTCTCCAGGTGGGACGCGGTCCTCAGGCGGTGTACGATGGTCCATATGGTATGATCTCGGCAATGCCGAGCCTGCCACGTCCTTTATGCCCTCCACGACGCTGACAAGAATGTCACGCACGCTCGTGATAGCGGTTGTGCCGATGTCGCCTATCCCTTGAGCTGCCGCGTTTACCGTTGTCCTCGTGACATCGACTGCTTCCGTACCGACCGCTCCTGTTGCTCGAAGCGTATTTGATACCGTATTGCGCACCAGGCTGACGATGTCAGATTCAATTTCATCGATGCCTTTTAAGCTACCGGCAATGCCTGTCTTTACGGTATCGCCTGCGGGCCCCAGCGCACGGTCAGCGTCCGAGCGATAAGGGGCCGCCGTGTCAACGTACCTTTCATCCCGGCGTGTTTCCCTGCGAGCATACTTTTCCTCCTCCGCAGTGCTGCGCGGCAGCTCTTCATCTATCGGCGTTTCTATTTCTGTCCGCTTTTTTTCATGGGGGTGCGGCTTTTCCCCAGGGTGCTTGTCTGATTTTGGCGTATTCATTTCAAATTCCTCCTAGGCATGGTTACAAATTGCACGTCATGGCAAAAATGCTTCTCCTGTTCTGCTGCTTTCTACTGCTTCCATGCGGAGCCCCTGATCGGGACTCTCGCAACCTCTTGGCTCGCTGTTTTTGCAACAGGTTTTTGTTTGCGAGAACTCCGGAAACGCTATTCCATCATTTCCGAATCTAGGATTTCCCAGGGATCACGATCCCGTTTTGAGAAAGGTGTTACGGGTTGGCAACGTTCGCCCCGCGTATCAGAACGCCCTATCGAGGGGATGGCGATGTTGCCTTCTATGGTCTGGACAACGCCCATGCCATCATTCCCAGGAATATCAACCACCGGATATGACCTCTTTCCGGATTTCGTGTATGACGTATGTCCGGTCGTCCTGGTTTCACGAGTAATTGCAGGGCGCGGTGGGGGTGCGCACTGCGGTTTCATTCTCTCTGAGGTGGAACAGTTCGTGCTCAAGGGTATAATCCAAAAGACTTGTATCCTCTGTCGCATGGCTGATCAGCGCCGTGCCTGTCAACGGATTTGTCTCCACCGCTACAACGTCGTAACATCCCGCCAATTCTTTTTCCAGCGTCGCAAAGTGCGCGGAGCCGCCGCGCTTTTCGTCGATCTTTACCTGCTTCCGCCCCGGCAGAGAGTGGGCCAACCATGCAAGCAGTGCCATCATTCCCCCTGAGTTGGGGGTTGGCCTTGTGCTCCTTCGCTACGCTGGCTACCCTGACTCGCCTTCGTGGCGGGTGGTGCAGGGGGGCTCGGCGCCTTGCCGGCTTCGCCTGACTGGGTTGCAGACGTGGTGCCCGGACTTTGACTATCAGGGCTCGGTTTAGGCTGCGCAGACAGCGGCGCGGCCCGTCCTTGCGCAGCCGCCGAGGTGATTGCCGCCCCTCCCTGCGCATCGGTCTCCATCTCTGATTTGGCCTCGGCCACCAGGTCATCCATCGTTTCGCCCAACTCCGCAAACGATTCGCGCCCCTTCTCGTAAAAATGGATGCTGCCCTTGATTGTCGCTTTGGTAAGCGACCGGGAGACATTGGCAAGGAACGGACGCAGCACTGGCGCAAGCAGTGATGCTCCAACACCAGCTACCAGGCCTATGATTAGGTTGCTCTTGAAGTTTTCGGTGGCCATGATCTCTCCTGTTTCAGTGGCTATAGTTATTTCTAGACAGACTTTGTCTTTTTACAAGTCCTGTCATAAAAATTTAATATCCGGAATATATTAAGAGTTGCTTTTGTGGGAAAAATGAAAAGATTTTCGCGTGTCAAGCTGTAAAAAACTCCTGCAGTACACTGACAAGGTATCGTAAGCCAAAGGAATATCGTGATTCACATAGCCGGACCTTCGCGCCATCAGACAACGCTGTTTCCCGAATCACTGGATGAATTGATTGCGCATGATCAGCCATTACAACTACTTGTCGTTCGTAACCAGGTTCTTTTCGTCGGTATCGACGACAAAGACGGCCAGCAGGCGTGCGGGTTGAGTCTTACTGTCATTTGCGCTGACGCTATGATGATCACCAGGTAGTTCGGCGAAGTTCTCGCCGGCGCGATAAACCTTTTCCGGACCGTCATTGATTTTGCTACGAATTGCCCCCTCAAGGACCGTTGCATAGATGAAAGACGACTCTGGATGGGTATGGGCGGGCGATGAGCCACCCGGCTGATATTCGACAAGCACGCCTTTCATGCTCTTGCCGGGCACATTCGGAAGAGCATGATCAAAGACCAGCGTTACCTTGGACTTTTCAGTGGGCAAGTTATCGGCTGAAGCTGCGCTTACGGAGAGAGCTGCGAAGGCAACTCCGCAGAGAAATCTAGTAAACATTGTGTTCTCCTTCGTCGATAAAAATTAGTGGACACAAATTCATGATGCCCTCATCGCAGATACCGCTCAAACCGTCTTCGTTCCAGCGGTAGGCTCTTGACCGGGCCTGATCATGGACAAATAGCCGTTGTGGGTATCTTTTCTTCATTTTCAGGGTACGCTGGGTCCCCTGCGATTTTCGCCTTTCCCTCTCCAGCCACTAGGCTTCCAATACTCGGCTTGAATGAATTATTAGCCATGCTCACGGCTTCACAGGATAACGGCTGGAAGTGGCAATGCGATTCCAAGCATTGATGACTACCGAAAGCCACTCGACAGCCGATATTTCATCTTTTGACAGATTGGCTGTTGCTTGCTCATAGATGGCATCTGACACTTGCCCGTCGGAGATCAGTGTAATTGCTTCTACTAGTGCCAATGATGAGCGTTCCTTTTCGGTGAAATACCCAGTTTCCCGCCAAGCGGCTAAGACACTTATGCGATCGCTTGACTCGCCACTGGATAGGGCATCTTGAGTATGCATCCTGATACAGAATGCGCACTGGTTGAGTTGGGATGCACGAAGGCGCAACAGATGTGCAAAGCCATCCGGGATGCTTGCGGAAGCAACGGCCTCAGCCGCCAGCTTCTCAAGGCCGAGGACTGCTTGGTAAAGCGCTGGGTCGGATTTACCAAGATTGATTCTTTCTGGCACGAAATCTCCCTGGTGATCTCATAAGAATCGAAAAATAAATAATAAGAAAACCTGGATTACGCTTACAGGATGACTACCTCTGAATTAAAAGTCTGTGGCAAAGCGAACAAAACTCGTTTTTGGAAAGCACTGACTGAGGTTGCCGCGCTAGTAAACGCTCTGAGTCTCGGCATGGCCGACTAGTAGGAAGCGACAGCGGAGAATTACCTGGCACATGTCTTCAAAGGTTGGATTCTCAAGATTTTGGCTGCAGGGTTTCGCCGCGACACGCGCAAAGGATGAACGGACTTAAGTTGATTGCGTGTCGAGTGTGTCAATTTATGGTAAACCCTAACGTGCTGTCAGGGAACACGGGATAGTAACGTCAGAAGAGCTGGATTTTTAATTTATTGACACATGCCGGAACCAAGCCGTCGCTAACCACCTTGGTGGCGGTGATACTCGACACCCGCGCCACGCTGATCGACGAAATCATTGATCGGCACGACCGCTTCATGGGGACGCTGTTCAGCAAGGCCAAGCGCAATCATGGCGACCGTTTGCAGCAGTTCCGGCACGGCAATCAACGACCACCGTAAACTATGCTCATCCGTGCCCTGACCGTTTGTCTGCCTGTCTATCCAAATTTCATTTGACAGCAATGACGGTCAGCGAAAAGGAATCGCTGTTCGCTCAATGCTTGCCTTCGTGGTTAGGAGCCGCGCCTCGACGGTGTGTGCGAGTTCATCTATAAGTCCCGCTGATGCCCCGTGGCCGCTTCTTCTAGTGACGTTTGCGATTGCCTGAAGATCCGCATGGAGACGTACAGGGTCGATTTGCCAGCCCAATGCGGTGACGAGCGCTTTCAGTGCGTCTGCATAGGCTTCAGGAATTTGAGTATCGGTGAGCGCCGGAATTGTCATGGTTTGCCTCCATTTGCGAATGAGACTTAATCCTATATTAACTGTGGTTGACTGTAAAGCGTCCTTATTTTCTGCATTTCAATTGCCACGCGCTATGAGGTAATAGCCGTTAGCGGCGGCAGTGGTGGTAGTTCCATCAGCCGGAGCAAACTACCTCCGCAGCGAATGTTGATGGATGTATAACAGTACAGCTATCATGTTGCGATGTATCGGCGTAAAAAGCGAAAGTCATTGAAAACGCCGCGCCCAATTCCGGTAGTCGTTGTCGTTCTCCTGCCTGTTCTGGTATCTGCGTCAGGCCCCTCCATAGCGCAGACGGACGACCAGTCCAGGACTCTGCCAGCCGCCCAGCAAGACGCAACACCGCCTGGCGCCCTGCCGATCCTCAATCCTGTCGTCATTAGCGGCACCCGCATGGAACAATCGAGTTTCTCGCTGCCCATGTCCATTGATGTGGTGGAAGCGCCCGTTATCCAGGAAGCGCAACCGCGGATCAATCTTTCTGAAGCACTATCTCGCGTTCCTGGCTTGGTTATTCAAAACCGGCAAAATTATGCGCAGGATCTGCAGGTATCAATCCGCGGCTTTGGTGCGCGCTCAACTTTCGGCATTCGCGGCATACGGATGGTGGTCGATGACATTCCCGCCAGCATGCCAGACGGTCAGGGTCAGGCGGCCAATATCAATCTAGGTTCGACCAAACGAATCGAAGTATTGCGAGGCCCGTTCTCGGCTATCTACGGCAATGCCTCAGGCGGCGTGATTCAGGCATTCACGGAGGATGGCCCGGCGGCAACCACGCTATCCGGCACGGTGCTTGGCGGCAGCTATGGCACGATTCGCGGGGAGGTCAAGCTGGGCGGCACGCTTGGCGGAACGGATGGAACAGGTGGCGCAAATGGAGCGGGCGGAACCACGGGGCCGTTCAATTACGTAGTCGATGTTTCGCGTTTTCAGACCGATGGCTACCGCGAGCACAGCGCGGCTACCCGCTACCAGGCGAATGCCAAACTGACTTACCGGTTCGATCACGATGCCAAGCTTACGCTGATAGTTAACGAACTTTACCAGGGCAATACCCAGGACCCTCTCGGGCTGACGCGAGCTCAGGCGATGGCGAATCCGCGTCAAGCGGATGCAAGCGCCATCAACTTCAACACCCGCAAGAGTATCGGCAATACGCAGGGTGGACTGGTATATGAACATAGATTTTCCGCCGCGAACACTGTCAAGCTGATCGGGTATGCAGGAACCCGGCAGATCGAGCAGTTTCTTGCCGTGCCGCTCGGCGCGCAAATTCCGGTTACCAGTTCCGGGGGCGTAATCGATCTGGATCGCGAATTCGGGGGATTGGGTCTGCGATGGACGTATCGCAGCAGCGGGCCGCGCCCGCTGATGTTGAGTACGGGCATCGACTATGAGGCATCCAGGGAACGGCGCAAGGGATTCGAGAATTTCTCCGGCACGGTGTTGGGGGTACGGGGCAACCTGCGCCGCAACGAGAATGACACAGTCACCAGTTTCAGCCAGTATGCGCAGGCCGAGTGGCAATTTGCGCGCGCCTGGACACTCTCCGCTGGCTTGCGCCATACCGAAGTTAAATTCAAATCCGAGGATCTATTTATCCGCACGGGCAATGGCAATGACAGTGGCAACCTGGCTTTTCGCAATGTGAATCCCGTACTGGGACTGTTGTATAAAGCAACGCCCACGCTCAATCTATATGCCAGCGGCGGCACGGGTTTTGAGACGCCGACCTTCACGGAACTTGCCTATAGGCCAGACGGCGCGGGCGGCCTCAATTTCGCGCTTCGGCCGAGCAGGAGCCGCAATGTCGAAGCAGGGGTCAAATGGCTGCCGACCGATAATACGCGCGTCAATCTGGCTCTTTTCGAGACCCATGTCAGCAATGAGATTCTGCCTGCCACCAATTCGGGGGGCAGAACCACTTTCCAGAATTCGGCCGACACAAGACGGCGCGGAATAGAGCTTTCGGCCGACTACCGTTTCGGCACCGACGTTTCCGCCTATTTGTCTTATACCTATCTTGACGCCAAGTTCCAGGATTCCTTCGCTTACCGCCCAAGGGCTACATCGCCCCTCGTAACAGTAGCCGAAGGCAATTTTCTTCCCGGCGTGCCCCGCAACACGGCTTACGCGGAACTGGCGTGGCATCGAGGCTTGCCGGGTTTTTCAGCGGTACTGGAAGCAATCTATCGCGATAAAATTTTCGTCAACGATACCAATACCGAAGCTGCGAAACAGTACGCCATGGCAAACGTCCGGCTTGTCTACTCGCACCGGATCGGCCGTTGGAAGCTCAGCGAATTTGTGCGCGTGGACAATGTCAGCGGTACCGGATATGTCGGTTCGGTGATCGTAAATGAGGGCAACGGACGCTTTTATGAACCCGCACCGGGACGGCATGTGATGGTGGGTCTGAATGCAAGTTATACTTTTTGAGGAGCGTGCGGCATATGAGGTTTAGACTCAGAACCTTACGATAAAAAAACGGTTTCATGTTGAACGGCATGCTGGCAGGGGCAGAAGCCGCTAGCGTACCTTAGCAAAACAGCGGGACGGATTTTCTTGCGAAAGCGTTCCGCTATTTTTTCAGACCCCATTGGTTGCCGAACGTTATGCCTGTCTGAAGCGGATCATGAAGCCGATAAGACCGCTTGCCAAGGATAAAGCGGGGAGAATGACGCCGTGCGATCCCTTCAATAACTACACATTGAAAGAGTCGGAATTGCTGCTAATATCCGACGTAAGCGGCACGTCTTTCGATGACTGTGATTTCGGTGGTGAAGCGCGGCCTCCGCAAGTTCCTATCCGCTGGCAACACTCAACAGATCGATATCCGAGGGAGAGAGCGTGAGATGCGCCGCACGGATCAGGCTGTCAACCTGTTGAACATTCGTTGCGCTGGCGATGGGCGCGGTAACGCACTCGCGGGCGATCAACCATGCCAGTGCCGCCTCCGCCGGCGCTGCACCGTGCGCCCCCGCCACGGTGTCCAATGCGCTTAGAATTCGAAAGCCGCGATCATTGAGATATTTACTGGCGACCCGGCCTCGAACGCTCTTCCCGAGGTCGTCATGAGAGCGGTATTTACCGGACAGGAAGCCGGATGCCAGGCTGTAATAAGTGATGACACCGAGACCTTCCTCGATACACAAATCGCGTAATTCTCCTTCGTAGCCGCTGCGGTCGTACAGATTGTACTCGGGCTCCAGAACTTCGTAGCGCGGCAGGCCTTGTTTCGATGCAATTGTTAATGCCTCGCGCAACTGGACGGCATTGTAGTTGGATGCGCCAATCGCCTTTACCTTGCCTTGCCGGATGAGGTTCTCATAGGCGCGCAGCGTTTCATCGACCGGCGTTTCCGGATCCGGACGATGGCTCAGATAAAGGTCGATATAATCAGTCTGCAGGCGGCGCAATGAATTTTCGGCTGCCTCTGCGATACGTTTGGCCGACAAGCCCTTCTTGTCCTCGGCGAGCTGGGCGCCGACCTTGGTAATGAGGACAATTTTCTCTCGGCGCGCCGGTGAAGCCTTGAACCAGTTGCCAATGATTGTTTCCGATTCGCCGCCCTGGTTACCTGGCACCCAGGTGGAGTAGGCGTCTGCGGTGTCGATCGCATTGAGGCCGCCTTCCACGAAACGATCGAGCAGCGTGAAGGCAGTTTGTTGATCGACAGTCCAGCCGAATACGTTGCCGCCAAATACCAGCGGTGCGATTTCCAAGCCAGTACGGCCAAGCGGACGTTTGCTGATGGGGCCGAGGGAACGTTCATTCATGATGGGTTCCTTCCCGTGTTGCTGTTGAAGAACCGCATCGCCACTTCCGACGATGCGATATCAGCGATATCCTGCGTTCGACAGCGCGATTTCAAGTCCCGCGCCGCATTGCCAGCATAGTTGAAAATTGCGTGGATTCTCCTCACCGCATGCACGGCAGAATACGACACGGTTTTCGACCGGCGTTTTCTCGAATTCCCTTATGATCGCCAAGCCCCGCTCAAAGTCACTATCGCGGACTACCCACACCTCCGGATAAGCGTGCGTAAAAGGGATGTCCCCAAGGCCGCCTTGCGCGTGTTCATTAAACAACCGCGCAGCTATATTCGCGTGCCCGAGCAGATCAAGCATGATCTGGGCTTCCATGAGATTCGTGGCGGAGCAGAGTTTCTTCATACCTCAAGTATCCCCAAACTCTTCCTTGCGTGCAACAGAAGAACCTGTTGATTAACGCGTGGCATGATCGTGATCGTCATCGCTCCCGGATAATTTCGAGAAATCTGGTGTGGACTTCCGTACGCTAACGTACCAACCAGCGCCACGTCATCTCCCAAAATACAAAGGCGATGAACCATGGGAGCGATCATGAGCGAACGGAGCAAAAATTTTTGCGTTATTTTCTATGCAATTGTGTTAGCAGCGCTCGCTGGTACTTTTGTATCAGCCACCTTTGCCGAGGAGTTGACGCAACCTGTCACTGCGCCGTCCGGCGCAAAAACGCCGAAAACGAGACTGCTGGAAGCGGGGGCGAAACTCTTGCAGAGCAGTCCGCCGCTGGAACGGTTTGATATTTACCTTGTCGGCTTTCATCCCATGAAAGACTCGCCGGAAGACCAGATGGAGGCTCATCATTACTGCCGTCAGGTTAATGAAGATTTTGCGCAGTGCGCGTTATTCGATAGCAATACGAAGGATGCGAATCTAAATGGCATCGAATACATAATCTCCGAAAAGCTTTTTGCCGCCCTGCCGGAAGAGGAGAAAAAATACTGGCATCCTCATAACGGCGAGATTCTTTCCGGACAACTCGTCGCACCGGATATTCCGGACGCTGCTGAAAAAGCGCTGATGAAGGGGAAGATGAATAGCTATGGCAAGACATGGCACGTCTGGAATACCGGTTATGAAGGAAATCCAGGAGATAAGTTGCCGTTGGGCGAGCCAATGCTCGGTTGGTCTTTCAATCGCCTCGGTGAAGCGGTACCGGGGTTGGTCGAAAAAAGGGATAAAAATATGGGAATAAGCAGCGAGGAAAAGCGCAGGCAGCGCGCCGACCTGAAACAATACGCCAGGCCGCAATCGGGTGTTGATGACCTTAAAGGCCGCTTTGAGCAGCCTACACGGGATATCTCAGGCGTCATCGATCAAAGAAATACAGGTAAAGATGAGTAAATAACTCTAACCGGCAGTAACTTCTTCTATTCTCGTTCCTGTGTTTTATCCTGCGATCCCAACCTGAGAATCACCTGTAGGGCCATCTCACGAATTGATGAGGCGGTTAATCGCTGATATTAGCTACTTGGCTCCTCGAACCGCAGATCAGCCAGTCCCCGATCCTTGCGGTCCAGGTAGGCAGTTGGTATGCTCATCCCTCCAGCTTTAATTCCACGGGATGAAACTTAACGGTCGAGGTGCTTCGACCGCAATGACAACAGCCCCTGACCAAAAACCGGACTTTATTCCGCAGTATCCGCAGCACAGAAGATATTTTCACTTCCTGACGAATTGCCGGTAGAGCGACATTGGGCTTACAAGATCATGGAGGAGGCGGGGTGCCAGCTATTAAAACCATTCTTGTGGCAACTGATCTTTCCGAATTTTCCCATCGCGCCGGAATACGTGCCGCAATGATATGTTCCGACCTGAAGTGCGGCACGGTCGAGTTATTGACTGTGAAGGAAGCTGGCTTGCCGGATGCGCTGGGGCTTGTCCTCAAGAGCGCGCCAACCGTAGCTGAAACTGTTCTGGTCGACCGCGCCATGCGAGAACTGCGGCTGATTTCGGGGCAGTTGCACGATAATTATGGTATCCACTGTACCAATAACGTCAAGTTCGGGCGGCCCGTTGAGGAAATTGTTGCAAGGGCAGACGAGTTATCTGCTGAATTAACGGTTATCGGTGCGCACGGGGGCAACTTCTTTACCGACCTTTTTCTCGGCAACACTGCCGATAAATTGGCGCGCATGAGTAAAACCCCAATGTTACTGGTGAAAAACCAGAGCATGAAGGCCTATCGTCAGGTATTGGTTCCGGTCGATTTTTCTGAAAATTCGCGACGTGCCGCCCACATGGCCCTAAACATTGCGCCTGATGCACATATCACTTTTCTGCATGTGTTTGATGTGGTGCTGGAAGAGCAAATGCAGTATGTAAATGTCGCCCATGACATCATTCATGAACATCATGTTAAAGCTGGTGAAGACGCCAGGCGGGAATTAAATCAGTTCATAGCGGATCTTGAGGCCGGCTCCCGCTCATTTTTCCGTGTCGTCAAATTCGGCCATCCTGGACACGTTATTTGTGACCATGCCAAATCAATGAAACCGGATCTGATCGTGCTGGGAAAGCATGGAAAGTCCCGTTTCGAGGAACTGTTGCTGGGGAGCGCCTCGCGACATGTCATGGAGCAATGCTTTTGCGACGTTCTGATTGTTCCCGCGCCGGTCTGGATGGAACCGGGCGAGATAGGCTTGTAACTGGGGAGCGGCATTCCCGGTAGGCCAGCGTATACGGGCGACAATAGGCGAAGCACATGCACTGTTTCCGAATTTCCGTCAATCAGAATTGATTTCCAGCGCGATAAACTGGGTCAACTGGTGCTTGTTGAAGTTGTCGTCGGCGACCAGGACAATCGTGTTTTTGCCATTAAACCTTGGACCCAGGGTGATGCCTTCGATATTGCCTAGCGCCAGCGCGGAGCCATCCTTATTTTTGACTTGCGATAAATCAACCAGGAGCGTTTTTCTTACGGGCCGAATGCTTTGACGCGCAAGAGACTCCACGCCGGAAACGTCGGTAGCATCCCGCGCGTCGGCATAATACAGTCGGACGGTAAAACCGGTTGAGGCGCCGCCGGGTATGACCGCATCCAAAGCGAAGGAACGTTCGATAGTAATGAACTGGCGGTCTCCGATGGCGATGAAGTCTGACAACCCATTGGTGGCGAAACCTCCAAGCGTGGCGGTGACGAAAGCAACCGGTTCGATATAATAAATATATTCCGCGCCCGATTTTCCGCTTGCAATGTCGAACGACAGGATGCGCGAGCGGGAACCGGTGAGAATGGTGGCAGGCGGGGAGTCCTGAACCAGGCCGTTTTCAGTAGCGGTGTACAGAATGGCGCCGTCGACGGAGATTGCAAGGCTCTCGAACGCCAGATTGTTGTATATGCCATTGTCGCCGGGAAGTATTCCAATATTGGAGCCGTGCGGAGCGTAGTATGAAGGTACGCTGAACTCACGGCTGTGGCTGCCATCGGAATTCATCTCGCGCACCGCCGGACTCCGGAAACCGGATACGCTGCGCTGACCCTCGTCGCACCAGTAAATTTTATTGCGAGCCGAATCAAAACGCATGCCTTCGGGGTCCACGGAATGTTTCTCGAAAGCACCCCCATCGACCTGTTGAATCGTGGTTACGGTATGGAAGATTACGCCCGCCATGCCTGGTACGGCAGAAGACTGGAATTGAGACAAGTCCAGAGACAATTCATAGAAGCGCGCTGGACCGGTTTTGCTGCGATCGTCGCTGATGGTCAGGTAATTGCCGGTGGCAGGGTTATAGTCCAGCGAGGATAAACCCCCGACAATGGTTCCATTGAAGCGTGTCTTGTTGGGCACGATCTGGTGGCCGATATAGCTCAGGCGGAAGTTGATGGAATCCCCGGAGGCATGGAGGGGGACAGCGGCACTGAAACTTATTGCCAAAGCTGTAGCCGCCAGAGGAATTATTCTCATGAGCATGGGATTTTCACTGTTATTGAAATTATAGAAACATTGCCACAATGGTCCCCTCAGGCGTGAGCGTCACAGGTAATACCATATGATTCGTTTCTCTCATACAAGCGGAAGGTACCTGCAGGCACTGGCTACAATTTTCCTGGTGTCAGCGGTTTCCGGATGCGCCAGTTTCCAGGAAGTAAAATCGTTTGCGTCGCTTTCTTCGAACGCTGCCAGCCATGACGCGCTTACAAAGGACTATATCGGCGCACTCGACCGGCGCAAGCAGTATCAGCCGGAGAAATTCCATGCCGGACTGGACGCGCAGAAAGTACGCCGGGAAGCGCAGCGAGCAAGCCTGGATTTGCTCCAGCAATCCGTAACAGATTACATGCAGGGCCTTAATGGTCTTGCTACCGGCGACGTCAGACCCTACGACAGATCACTCAAGGACCTGAGCAGCGACCTCAACAAGGCAACGCTGCTGACTTATGATGAGAAAGAGGCGGTTGGTGCGTTATCGATCATTCTCGCACGTGCAGTGACGGCTGTGTACAGGCTGCATGAAATCAGAAAGCTGATCCATGATGGCAATCAACCGCTCCAGGATGTGATCAGCGCCACGCGCAAGATCGTAATGAAGGGCATCATTGCAGATTTGCAGGTCGAATCCGCACTGGTAGGACGGTACTATGATAATTTCATGCGTGCGCCGGATAATCCTGTGGAACCTGTCGCAATGGCACTCGCAAAGGAAGTCAGGACAGAAGCACTGGGCCGTGTTAATAGCCGGATCCGGAGTGCTCGAAGCTATGACAACGTATTGGAAAAGATCGCCCAGGGCCATCAGTATCTATATGACAATCGGGACATGGTCGGCAACAAGGAGTTCGACCGACAGCTAAAGCCCTATGTAGACGAGCTTCGAGCCGCTTACCGGAATTTGCTTGACGGTTCGCCATGAAAAAGAGATAGGGCGTGGATAAACTGACATCGGATGATGCTTTTGAGCTGGGCAACCACTTTCGCGATATGGCAATCGCGCTGGGAGATTGGCGCATCAGGAATCTGTCCTGCCTGAGTAAAGCGCAATGGGATGAGCTCGACGAGCGGGAAATCATGCTTCTGAATATCGCATCGAGCATATACACCGGTGCGGTAGGTATGATTCTCGAAGATAGCCAGGCGACACTCACGCGTTTGCAGTGTAGCGTTGAAAGCGCAAAATCGGCAATCAAGCATATCGCAACGCTCAAGCAGGCACTTGACCTCGCATCCGCGCTGGTCCTGTTGGCAGGCGCTGTTTACTCAGGCAATGCGACTGCTATTCCCGGGGCAATAGTCGCGCTGGATGACGCTGCCGAGGCCATCGCCGCCTGGGGGCAACCGAGTGAGTAACTACCTGAAGTTGCCGGTACGCAGGGATACCTTTAGGGAGGTTCCTTTTACGAAATTGCCACCAAGCTCCCTTTCGATGGCAAACCTTGATTGTTGACTACAAATAGCTGTAAGAGCCCGGCGTCCGTGTGATCAAAACCAGCCACATGCTATTTTGGAAATCCTTGGATACCGGCTTCCGTCCATATGAACTTGGTATTGTTTGGGGTCCCGAATTCGAGGCGGCGGATCAAGTTTTTTATCAGCGGAAAAAATATAAATATAGTTGTTTTTTCTATTTTCTAGCCTATAAAGAAAGATAAAAAGTAGAAACGCGCGAAATGCAATTAAGCCCATCGTAACCGTCTCAAGGAAACCAATTATGGAAAAAGTTTTGGAAGTGGTAGAGGTTAAGCTTGCAGTTCTGGAAAGCTTCCCGCCCAACTTGCGAATTCTCGCCTCTGGTACCGTGCCCACCGGCGGATGGACCAATCCTAGGCTGGAACCCTTTATTTTCATTCAGCCGCCGCCCAATGGAATTTATGATTTTGATTTCGTTGCCGATCCCCCCGAAGGATCTGCGACGCAGGTGATTACTCCCATCGAAGTCGCTCATCTCTGGGAAAATTTACCCGAGGGCGCCAAGGGGGTGCGAGTACATGCTGCGCAAAATTCAAAAACAGCATTGCTGGATGACACCGGTCACCCTGATCGACAACCCACCCGTTTTACTTTCAGCGATCGCGAAAACGTCAAGCGCGTCGTTTTTTTTCCCAGAGGGGAAGATCCACGGGGAAAGAGTGAATCACCAGCAGAACCGCAGCTTGAATATACAGGCCCCGAAGGCCACGTGATATTCCGTGGAGAAGAGATTACCCAGCAGAAAACGGTACTGGGATCGCTTGTTTCCGTAAAACTCAGAACCAATATGGCAGACGAGGGTTTTCTGGATTTCGTGCTGGTTTTACCTCCAATCAGGATGGATGACGAAGCACGGCACGAATTCAAAACTGTGGGTATCCTCTCGCACGCGCCCTCGGGCTTTGGCGGATTTCCGCCTGGCGCGCAACGCAGATACGAGATAGTGGACCTCATGGGTATCGCTGAATATATTCCTATTCTTTGAGTATGGGGTTACGGAAAAGGGTGTCACGCTGAGACGGGGATACAAGAGCAGTAACCGTTCTACCCCTCTCTCTATCTTTATGGAGGAACTGTCATGGAAAAAAAGAAGGCTCCCCCCAAGGGACACACGGGGAAGGGCAAGGAGCCGAAGGCGGCCCGAAAGCCAAGCGACTCGGCCAGTAATCCGGACACTTCTGTTTTAGAAAACTACTCGCCAACGGAAGGCGCACAGTCCCACCCGGATTGGGTGAAGAAAAAATTCCCAACCTATCTTGCACCCCACGGCAAGCACGAGGCCACGAGCGTGCGCGAGCTCACGCATAATGGACATACTATCAAGATTATCACCACCTATCGCGTCGAGGTCGATGGCAAGCCGGCGGATATGCATCTCTCCGTTGATGAGGATGGGCAGGTTTTCACGCATGCAACGCCATTCGTAACTTATGCTTCCGCGGTGGATTTGATGAAACAGGTTATGGACGCTTACCCGGATGCGTTTTCAGAATCTGATCCGCATCCCGATCAGGGCCACGACCATGATCATAGTCACGGGGGAGGCCACCAATGATCCGCCGCAACTTCCTCACTGACGCCGATGCTGCTCAGAAGTACATCGATGGGGTAAGAAGGCTTAAAGACCCCGCGCAGTTTCCGTGGCCGGGACAGGAGGGGTTGTCGATCTACGACTCTTTCGTTTTCTGGCACCACCAGTCGATGATGCTGATGACCCCGCCCACTCAGAGTGACCGTAACGCCGCACACTCGGGCCCATCATTTCTGCCTTGGCACCGATATTTCCTTATCACTCTCGAAGGATTACTGCGGCAGGCAGTAGACGACACTGAATTCAGGATTCCATATTGGGATTGGAACGCGGACGCGGAACTTCCCGAACCTGTCACATCGCCGATATGGAGCAACGCCAATCTCGGACAATTTGCCGGCTCCGATTGGCGGGTCCGCCTGGAAATGAGCCTGAGGACTGGTGACCTGCGACGAACGGATCGAACGCTGCAACGTGCCCTTGGCGATGCAGGCAGGCTTCCTACCCGGACCGGAGTACGAATGATCGTCCGCGACCAGGCGGCTTATGACACTTCACCGTTTAGCTCATCTTCGCCAGGTGGCGTGCGCAACCTTCTCGAAGGCTGGATCGGGAATGAGCGCATTCACAACAACGTACATGTATGGGTAGGAGGAGACATGTCGTTATCATCATCGCCGAATGATCCGGTATTCTTTTTGCATCATTGCAATGTAGATCGGATCTGGGCCGCCTGGCAGGAGAGACACCCTGACGCACCGTATTTACCCGATATGAGCGCGCCGGACACACTCCAATTTCATCGGGTAGACGATGCGCTGTACAGCATCTACGAGGACACTGTCACGCCTGGCGATATGGTCGACTACCAGCGGTATTACGAATACGACACGGTTTCCGATCTGACAGAACTGCAAACTTGATCGAATGCCTGACGAAGAAGGGGTGCGTGAAGAATCAAGTTTCACGCACCCTTTTGACTTTTTGACTGCGTGTTCTAGCCAAGGCTAATTTGTCATCTCCTTAAAGCTCATCGGAAACTGTCGAAGAAATTGAATGAAGAAAAATCCGTTTTGATCATGTACCCATGATGCTGTCCAGCTTGGGACCGCAACCTCATCTTGGCTTCTTTTAGCACATGCGTCTTTGCCGCATTTCCGGGGAAAATGGCATTTGCCGCAATATAATCTATCATGAATAAATGCGGCGAGTCCGGCGAAGGACGAAGGAGAAGGGCGCTTCCCGGCGAATTACACAAAACCCTCCGTAACTCTTTAGTACAGTCAGGAGCCCCTGACCCATGGCATCGCAAACGACAGACATCATCTCATGCACCGAGGCGGGGACGCTGCCCGGGTTGTTTGCCTTGCGCATCAAGCGGACGCCTAATTCCCCCGCTTACAGGCAGTTTGATGCCGACAGCGGGAAATGGCAGGCCTTTACCTGGCGGGAAATGGGCGTACTGGTGGAACGCTGGAGGCGCGCCCTCCGGCAGGAGAACTTCGCTCCCGGCGATCGGGTTGCAGTCCTGCTGCGCAACTCGGTGGAATGGGTATGTTTCGACCAGGCTGCCATGGCGCTGGGACTTGTTGTGGTGCCGCTTTTCCCATCGGATGCGCAGAGTAATATTGCTTATATCCTGGCGGACTCTGGGGCTCGCCTGCTTCTGACAGGGACTCAAAGTCGGTGGGAAACGCTTGCTCCGCTGTGCGCCGATCTGGCTGGGCTGGGGAAAGTGTTATGTGTGCAGCGCCCCACCGGCAATGCTGATAACGAGAGGGTGCTGAAGGGTGTGGACGACTGGCTTGCGGAAGCCGATCAGTCTGCCAAAGGGGAAGCCAAGGGCCAGGACGATGGTCAGACTGATATCGATGAATTCCGTTCAGCCGATCCTCGGACGCTTGCCACGCTTGTTTATACTTCGGGCACAACCGGCAAACCCAAGGGGGTAATGCTCTCACACCACAATATTCTCTGGAACGCGGAGGCAGTGCTCAAGGCCATACCCGGCTATCGCGAAGACGTCTATCTTTCGTTATTGCCGCTCTCGCACATGTTCGAGCGCACTGTCGGCTATTATGTACCCATCATGGCTGGCAGCAGCGTGGCCCATGCCCGTTCACTCAAGGATCTCGCCGAGGACCTGAATTCCGTCCGACCTCGAATACTTATCGGAGTGCCGCAGATTTTCGCAGGCATTCGCACCAAAATGCGCCGGCAAGTGGAGGAGAAAGGACCATTCGCCACGCGGCTACTCGACTGGACCATGACAATCGGATGGGACCGATTTACCGCCGGGCAGCACCGGCAGGGACAGAAACAGTCCCGCAGGTGGTACCGGTTCGCCTGGCCAGTATTACGCCCGCTGGTAGCGGAAAAGGTTCTGGTGCATCTCGGCGGTCGGTTACGACTCGCGGTAAGCGGCGGAGGTCCACTTTATGGCGATGTTTCACGATATTTCATCGGGCTGGGACTCCCGCTGATACAAGGCTACGGTCTGACCGAGGCCTCGCCAGTCCTGGCAGCCAATCGTCTTGACGACAATATTCCGGAATCGGCGGGTATGGCATTGCCGGGGGTTGAAATTCGCATTGGTGATGAAGGCGAACTGCTGGTGCGCAGCCCCGGAATCATGCTCGGCTATTGGAACAGACCGGAAGACACGCATGCCGCAATCGATTCGGAAGGGTGGCTTCATACCGGCGATCAGGCACGCATTTCGGAAAACCACGTATTCATCTGCGGCCGGCTCAAGGAAATCCTGGTCACATCGAGCGGGGAAAAAGTCCCGCCAGGCGATCTGGAGATGGCAATCGTCCAGGATTCACTCTTCGACCAGGCGATGATCGTAGGCGAAGGGAAGCCCTACCTTGCCGCGCTGCTGGTGCTGAACCAGCGTGAGTGGACGAATCTGGCGAAGAGTCTCGGCCTGAAGGCCGACGATGTCCAATCCCTCGGGAATTCCGCTGTGCGAGGCGCCGCGCTGAACAAAATAAAGGCCGCGTTGCACAGTTTTCCAAAATACGCTCGTGTTCGCGCGGTGCATTTGACGTTAGAACCATGGAGCGTGGAAAACGGCCTTCTGACACCGACATTGAAATTGAAGCGTCCCGAAATGGAAAAACGTTTTGCCGACAAGATCGACGAACTGTATAGAAAACCTGAGTGATCCCAAATCTGCGTCGGAATGCATGCTTTGAACTGCCCCTGATTACTGCAATACCCAGTGACAAGCTTAGCAAATCATTTGCCTAAGGCTCGGTAAACAGCAATAGAAGCAGCAACAGAAGCGGAAGCCACGAAAGCCACAGGCTGCCTATACCGTCCATTAAGCGCTTTCGCTGTCCGCTTCCGGATTGCGGAAACGGACAAGGGTTTGATCTACCGTTACTTTTGTTCACGCAGGCGATCCGCCTGCTCTTCCATCTGATCGGCGCGCTTCTCCGCGGTTTCGCGGGCTGCATCAGCGGTACGGTCGTTCGTGTGGGTATCCATTCCCGGGCCTTGGTTTTCAATCCGGTCGGCTGTTGCTTCTCCCTGTTTGCGTGTTACATCCGCTTTTTGTTCCATTGTATCGGCTTTCTTCTCGACCGCTTTTTCCCGCTGGTTTTCTTCCTTGGATTCACAGGCGACAAGCGCAAAAGTCAATATTGCCGCGGTGAAAACAGGCTTTAGATTGTTCACGATATGGCCTCCAGTCAATTCCAAGTAAACAGTGTAATCACCACTGTGGCTTTTGTTATGTACGGTGGCGCACGCGAAGGGAAAGTGGATGAGGCTTTTGCTGCATATTCCGAAAGATTAATCCGGAGTGATATTACGGTTTATCTTTCACTGATCCGCCCGCCGAGCCATAAAACCGACACCATCGAGTCTGGCAAACAGCATAGGACTCGGCGTTCAGAAACAGGCGAGATATGCACGGTCCGACTGGTGCGTAGAGAGTATCGAAATCTACTGTTCTGGATGAAATGCGAATGTGAACCCCTGGTCAAGCTGTAGTTAAAGCCACATTTAATAACGGATCAATAGCAAGGTTGGCAAGTTGCGTTAGGTAGCGATATTAGTGGGAATTCACGCATCAAACCCGGCAAAAGGCGCACAAAGCTCCTTAAAAGCCCTCAGATTATGCTCCGAGGGTCCGCCCGCTAATTCGATCAGGTTAACCGTTACTTTTTCTCGCGCTCCCGATCTGCGTACTCCTCCAACTGATCTGCGCTCCTTTCGGATGTTTCGCGGGCAGTCTCAGCAGCGCGCTCGGTTGCACTGGTATCCATTCCGGGATCCTGCTTCTCAGCCTTATCGGCTGCCGCTTCTCCCCGCTCACGTACCACATCTGCTTTTTGTTCCATTGTATCGGCTTTCTTCTCGACTGCTTTTTCCCGTTGGTTTTCTTGTTTTGACTCACAACCGGTGAGCGCAACGGCCAGTATCGCCGCAGTGAGAACAGGTTTTAGGTAGCTCATAATAAGTGGCCTCCATCGTGTTAGAGTTGCGGGGCTTACCTGAATAGTAAGGTAACGAACACAGCACCGGATCCGGCTTTGGCACTTGTTGGACAGTGTAATCGCCACATTGCCTGCGTTTCTGTGCGTTGGCACACGGAGCTACTTTGTCTTGGCCGGAGGCTCGCTCTGTTCGATAGCGTACTGAACGAGTCAGGGAATAGGGGGTATCTATATGCCTTATGCTTCCCATCGAATTAGTCAAGCTTACCGCGTTGATGGAACGCACCAGCGGCAGCCCCCATGTGAAGATCGGGCTCGTCGATGGGCCTGTCATCACCCAACATGCCGACCTGGCGAGAGAGCGTTTACGCGAGATTCCCGGACATAATGGAGCTGCCTGTACTCAGGCCGATAGCACTGCATGCCTCCATGGGACCTTTATAGCGGGCATCTTATCCGCAAAGCGGAATTCCCCTGCTCCAGCAATCTGCCCCAACTGTACGCTTTTCATACGTCCCATTTTTAGCGATAAAACCGCCGGACGGGAGCACATGCCCAGCGCAACCCCACAGGAATTGGCAGCGGCAATTCTTGAGTGCATCGATGCAGGCGCACGAATAATCAATCTGAGTCTTGCCTTGGCACAACCTTCCACCAAAGGAGAACAGGCACTGGAAGAGGCGTTCAACAGGGCTCTCAGCCGCGGGGTGCTGATAGTCGCAGCAGCGGGCAATCAGGGCACGCTCGGAAGTTCAGCCATTACCCGCCATCCGTGGATCATTCCGGTGGTAGCCTGCGATCTTCGTGGCCGGCCGATAAACGAATCGAATCTGGGTGGCACAATTGGCACGCGAGGCTTGAGCGCACCCGGCGACAGCATCACCGGCTTAAGTTCTAACGGCCAAACGCTCACTCTTGGAGGAACGAGTGTTGCCGTACCCTTCGTGACCGGCGCCATTGCACTGCTTTGGTCCGAATTTCCTGCCGCCACTGCGGCGCAAATCAAACTCGCCATCAAGAAAACATCTACACCACGGCGGCCCTCGGTCGTTCCGCCTCTGCTGGATGCGGCGGCGGCCCAAGTCCTGCTTGCAGCGAATGCGGGGAGATAAATAGCATGACGAAGACTAGCAAAAAAACCACTCTTCCGACAATACCGGGGATTCCAGACACCATGTGCATCTGCCGCGCTTTATTGCCGATGAGGAGATCGGGCTTGGCGATGCGATTAAGCGAACGACCTCCTATTTTGGGATAAAGCCCTGCGGAGGCTGTGAGCGCCGAGCGGCTGCGCTTAACCGTTGGTTGGTTTTCACTAATCGGCGGTCGAAGTAAGAGAAGCTGTTGAATCCGGATTGTCGAGTTTGTCAGTTACGTTAACGTCTATCAAGGGAGCAGCAATATGAATGAACAAGCTGAAACAATGGACCAACCGGTTAATGCGAATGACATGCAGGTGGCAGCATCTTGTCCCGAGGTTCGTTCAAACATGGCGATCTCACCGCAGACAGGAGGTGGCAGCTGTGGTTGTGGAGGCGCCGCAGGCATGATCCCCAATGGTACCGGGACGATCTCGTATGTCTATGCCATCGGCCGGGTTGAAGCCCGTTTCCCGAACCTTGCGGCGGAAAAAGAATTCGCCCAGGCGACCGGACGCACGGAAACTGCCGGAAAAACCGATCAACAGGCGTTTCATGCGGTTCTATCCGAGCGCCAGAACCGTTACCTGGTGCGCCAATTGTGCTGGGTGCTGACAATACAAGGTCTGGAAACCTACCTCCTGCAACCCCGCGATCCGGCGGATATCGACATGCTGGTGGACGCCACCCGTCCCGCACCTGCCCCCAATGATATCGATGTCGTTATCGGTTTGCGCGGACCCATTGCCCCGCCGGAAATGTGTAACGGCTTGATGGTGCCCATTATCGTCTTCGACCAGATCTATTCATTCGGCCGCGAGACGCTCATCAAGGCCATCCCTCGGCCGGAGAAGATGACGGACAAGCAATTCGGTCCGGCAGCGGAGGAACTGTTCGACAGGATCATGCAAATGACGGACAACGCCGGGGCGACCGATGAGCATCGTGCATTGAACTACCTCGCCATGCGTTATCCCGCCATCTATGCAAAGGCGGCGGAAGAGTATGGACAGGACTGTTCACTGACGGGGGTGGAAGTGCGTCCGTCCCCACTGAGCAGCGGGCGCAACATCGTCGATGTCATTTTCTCCTATACCAACCGTAATACCGATTTTACGGAGAAGTACTTTGTGCGCTGCGACATGACCGAGGAGTTTCCCTTCCTCGTCGCCAAGATGTCACCATACTATGACCGGTAACTTAATTGATTGAAAGGAGATATACCCATGAACATGCCAGGATTTACCGCAGAAGCATCCCTCTATGGAACAGCTGGAAATTACCTCATGAGTGTACAGGGCGTTTCCATGAATAATAGTTCAGCGGTCGTGCCACAGATGATACGAACGATAGATATCGGCTCGGGATGTACATTGTTTTGTGATTGCAACCTTGCCTCGGGCAGTTGCACTTGTGACGCCACCTTGTGTCCCATTCTTCCCTGGGGGCCGGTTCGAGCAACTCGATTTTAATCTGCCCTCATCAGGACCCCTGCCAGGTTTGCCTTGAGATTCCGCTTCGTGGCCGATTCCGGATACTACGCTTTGCATTAACAGCCTGAATCCGGTTGACATAACGGTGCCGTAAGATTCAAGGGGCTTTCCTTTCAACGGGAACTCGCGGAAGTTTCGGGAAGCAGAAAGGAGGAAGAGGAGGAAACATTTGTATTTTAATCAGGGGGTCGGATCTGCTCACCTTGGGCAGTCGGGCTCTCACTGACATCAACAGGGGAGGACTTATGCCAAAATGTGATGGGTGCGGGAATGACTACGACAAATCTTTTCAGGTGATCGCTGCAAGTAAAACCTACACTTTCGATAGCTTCGAATGTGCGATTAACAAGCTGGCGCCTACCTGCGCGCACTGCCGAGCGCGGATTATAGGGCATGGTCTGGAGAAAAACGGCGTGATGTTCTGCTGTAATCATTGTGCAGGGGAAAAGGGCGTGAAAGACCTTCGCGACCGCTCGTGACGTAAGACGGTACTTCCAGCTCTGTCATCCTATCGGCTTGCTAACCGCCATCACCGCACGTCTAGGTTTTCAGGCTTGAGCAGGCGCGCGCTTAAGGCTCACTGCCAGCAATGCCCCAAGCACGGCAAGCCCCATGTCCTTCTGCGCATCCCAAACATCTCCTTGCAGCCCGAGATACGCGGCGCCAAGCTCCGGACTGACAAGCGTTGCAATCACCGCTTCGATGATTTCAAAAAATCCGCTGAACGATACCGTTATTGCGGCTGGCAGAAGCATTGCCCAAATACCGCGTGCTTTTGTGATGCGCACGAACACTTCCTGAACCGGATACGCCATAACTCCGAACGAGAAATGGACGATCCGGTCAAAATGGTTTCGCTGCAGATCGAACGCTTCCTTGAGCCAGTAACCTAGCGGTACTTCTGCGTAGGTATAGTGTGCGCCCGCGGTGTGCATGACGAGGAAGAAAAAAATGAGGATATAGGAAATATCCGAAAGCGGCAGCCGGCGATAGGTGAAAATCAGCACGGGCACACAAGCGAAAACCAGAAGATTTTCGAGCAGCCAATCGCTGCGTTTCACCGGATCAATCGCTGCGATGGTCCACACGATTGCATAGCAGGCGCAAAGTACATGGAGCAGCCAGCGTTCCCGGAAAGGTCTTTCGTTCATGGAGGCCCACCGAGTTTGGCGGCAACCCGCTCTTCCCAATATGTAAAGGGCATTACCGCAAGCGCGCCAAGCAGAGCGGCAGCCAAGTCGAATTGCATATCCCATTCGTCCCCCTGCGCGCCAAGCCACGCCGGGCCGGTACCCGGACTGACAATCTCTGCGATGAACGATTCCATCACTTCAAAGCCGACACTCGCTGCCAGGATTATGCTGACGGGCGACCAGTGCGCGACCCAGCCGCGCAAGCCGCCTGCGCGGACTATCAGTTCGTAAAATGGGTATGCGAGCAACAGCCCGAATGTGAAATGTATGATTCGGTCGTACGGATTGCGGTTCAAGTCGAACACCTCTTTTAGCCAAAAACCAATGGGTGTCTGCGCATAGCCGGTGTTCGTGCCAACGGCATGGAGGCTGAGGTAAAGCACGATCAGAAGGTAGGACAGATTCGAGAAAGCAAATCGCCGGTAAGTCGCCACGAGGATGGCGACCAGGACAACGACGAGAATATTCTCCAGGATCCACACCAGCCAATCGAGCGGATTGATCGCTGTGGCAATCCAGACCAGCGCATAAACTGCCAGCACAATTTGCAGGAAGCGGTTTTTGCTAAATGGTGGGGGAGTTGTTGGCAAGGCGCGGCGACCCGTTTCATTCAAAATAAGGAGAACGGTTTCGAGCGGAGCGATTACGCCCCGGCAAACCCGATGCGAGCAACATACGCTTTTAATAATCGGAAAAGCTATATGAAATTAAGCACGCGCTTTAGTTTCTGACGTTCGGATAGCTGAATCTGTACGGTGGGGTACATTTGAGACCTGAAGGTCCCAGGAAAGCGTTTCTAGAAGCTATAAATCAGGCGTGAAGTGAGCAGCCAATCCGTTTTTTTTTCCTCATTCAGCCGAGATGGACCGCCTCCGAGTTGGAGTATTGCCTGCTTGTTGAAGACATATTGAAGCTGCGGCGTCAACCGGTAACGCCACTCCTGCTCCCTGATTTCACCATTGAGCTCGATTCCAAGCGAGAGATGTTTTGAATAACTGTAAAACAAACTGTTATTGAGCAAGCCTACGAAATCACCGGACTTGCCAAGGGTGGTATGCCTGACGCCAAACATATTCATCATGCTCCACTTGGTGGAAAATTTATAATCGTTCAAATACAAAATCTCGGCCGTATAGGCTTTTTCCTCGTTCTTTCGACGCCCGATGGCTTGCCAGCCGTGAATCATCCTGCCGCTGTCAAGCTTGCCAAAGATCCCCTGCAAGGAAACCTTATACTCTTTCAATAACGTGTTTTCGAGCGGCAGTTCCAGTTCGATCGCGTACCCGTCAGCGAAGGAATACTCTATTTCCGGCGACCATTCAAGCTGGCCTGTGCGCGTTGAATAGTCCAGCAAAGTATTGATCTCGAATTCGCCTTTAGGCGCGCCGAGCGGATCCACCAAGTCAAACACCATCGGCTCAGGTCTACTGCTATGGGAGTTGCCGGATGCGTCGCTCTCTTGGCTCTGTGCATCGTGCGTGAGGCTCAGCCAGGCAAGAAGGGCCCACATGATTTTCGCATAGCGAATAAAGCAGAGCATATCAGCCCTGTTGTGAAGTTGAATGAAGAGCATGATGACGACAGACCTTGGTTGACGCCTTGTCTGCGCTGGTACTTTTTTATCTTTTAAAGGAAAGAGTGAGATAAATCGCAAGATTCCGGTGCAATCGCCGACCCTGGCCTGTGTCGATCTTACACCCCCGCCACGGCGTCTTTTGCTGAAAAAAAATCTTCGACTTCTGCGACGTTGCGCGTGCGTTTCATCGATGGCAGGCTTTGCCAGATTTTCTTGCCGTAAGGTTTGGTGATGAGACGAGGATCGCAGATCATCAATACGCCACGGTCGGTTTCATCGCGAATTAGCCTCCCGGCTCCCTGCTTCAGGTTGATAACAGCGCGGGGCAGTTGATATTCCATGAAGGCATTGCGCCCTTCTTTATTGATTTTGTCGATACGCGCAGCGAGCACCGGGTCATCAGGCGGAGCGAAGGGAAGCTTGTCAATTATTACCACCGACAACGCCTCGCCGCGCACATCCACCCCTTCCCAAAAAGACTGGCTGCCGATCAGCACGGCATTGCCCATTTTGCGAAAACGCTCCAGCATGTGCGAGCGCGACCCCTGGCCTTGCAGCAATATGGGATAGTCGAGTTGCTCCTGCCTGAATGCCTCCAGCAGCAATTCGTGGACCCGCTGCATTGCCCGCAGGCTCGTGCATAAGAAAAATGCGCGGCCCCGGCTGACCTTTAATACGGGCAGAGCTGCCTTCACCACTTCTTCGGTATATCCTGCGCTACTGGGTTCGGGCAGGCCAGTTGGCACATACAGCAGTGATTGATTGGCAAAGTCAAACGGACTTTCCCAGCAGGCCGACCGCATGGAATTCGATCCTTTCAATCCCATTTCGTTATTGTAATGAGAGAAGTCGCCCTTCACCGACAGGGTTGCGGAGGTAAATATCCATGCCCGCGGCGGCCCGCCGTTCAACTGCTTATTGAATATCTCCGCAATGGAAAGCGGCGTGGCATTGAGTTGCAGTGCCTGACTGAACACTTCTACCCACCGCACGAATCCTTCGGTTTCTGCCTGATCGCGCCACCGTCTTATGCTCATCGCGATTTCACGCGCGCGTTGCCAGCAATTTTCCAGTCCTTCCGAGCGCTCCGCCTGGCTCTCCAGTAACTCTACCAGAGCACCCAGTTTTTTCAGCAGTTCATCCAGCGCGCCGCCGAATTTCGAATTTTTCATTATGGCGGCCAGCGGCATCCGTGTATTCTCGCCTTCAATGGTCAGGCGGAAATCGCGCGCCGCTTTTTCCATCATGGCAATGGCCTGGGGCAGGGCGGTAAAATCCTTTGCTCCCCGCAGCGCTTCGGCCTCGGCGTCACGAGCAAGCTCCAGCAATTGGCTGGTACCCACCGATTCGCCAAAAAACAGGCTGGCGGTTTCCGGCAATTGGTGAGCTTCGTCAAATATCACGGTATTGCAGGTGGGAAGCAACTCAGCCAGTCCTTCATCACGCAGCATGACGTCAGCAAAGAACAAATGGTGATTGACTACTACGACATCTGCTGCAAGTGCCTGCTTGCGCGCTTCCATAACGAAGCAATTCTTGTAATGGGAACATTCCGAACCAAGGCAACTGTCGCGGGTGGAGGTCACCTGCTGCCAGACCGCGGCATTTTCCGGCACTTCGCTCAAGCTGCTTTTATCCCCGGTCTTGCTGACAGAGGCATAGCGCTCGATCAGCTTCAGATACTTCACCTCTTGGCGGCTGGGAAGGCTGGTGCGTCCATCGTGCACCGTGCGCTCCAGATGATAATGGCAGACGTAATTGGCTCGTCCTTTCAATAAAGCCACGGTGACCGGCGCCTTGAGGGCGGTCCGCACGGTGGGGATGTCGCGATTGAAAAGCTGATCTTGCAGCGTTTTCGTGCCAGTGGAGATGATCACCTTGCCGCCTGCCAGCAACGCTGGAACCAGATACGCAAAGGTCTTGCCTGTGCCGGTGCCAGCCTCAGCAACGAGAATCGAATTTGCGGCAATGGTTTCCGCTATCGCCTGCGCCATTTCCAGTTGCTGCGAGCGAACGCTGAAGGCAGGCACAGTGCGGGCGAGGGAGCCAGCGGCGGAAAAGAAAGAATCAATATTAGGCATGGGGAAGCTGGGGTAACTGCCGCCATGATAACGCAGCGCCTCGAGTAAGGCACTGCCTAACAGCTCTGATTGCTGTTTGTCAGTTGAATGGAACTACTTCCTGGGCGTGGCTAATCTAATTGATAAGCGCGGGCGACGTACTTTCATTACAACACACAACCGAAGAATATCTCGACCCCGGCCTCTCGCTCAGGTAAGTCAACCGCGTTGCCAGGGGCTTACTCAAACTCTTTTTCAGGAAACCGGTTTTTAATCCTTTCCTGGTTTTCTTGTTATCGTCCTTTGCATGAGACGTGTGCCCGATGTGATATGTCTTTTTCCAAAGCCGATTACATAACGGGTCGCTGAGAACATCCCTCTTCTGGGCGATATTTCTGGCCAACCCATTCAACGCCGCGATGCTCAGTATCGTACAGATAACAAGAATTATTAGCGGGAGCCATCTCTTTACCAATAATGGTATTTCCCTGCAGATTAGCCGGACTGATTTCATATCATCAATTAAAGACCGCCTCGGCGATGGGCTAGTTGACTTGCCTTCGCTATAGCGGGCTTGCTTAGGGGGAATTCAAGGAGAGTAAAAACGGTTTTTTCGTTACGCTTACCTCAGCTGTTTCAGTCCCATCGTTTCAGTTATTTCTGAAGCGGGGATTGGCGGCATCGTTGACAGTCTCGGCTGTTTGACGGTCGGGAGAATTATTATAAACATCTGGCCCCAATTCCGCTGCGATTTGACGATGTGAGGCTGCCTTGCTCAGGCTTGTCTTGGCCGCTTGCTCATACCTGACCATTAAAGCCCATGTATGGGATTGCCGATCCTGGGCTTGTCTACCGTATAGGTAACTTTTTTCCTCATAATGCTGAAGCAATTTTTTTTGCTCCGCCGCTTTCATTCGCATTTCTTCAGCCAGGTTTTCAAAATACCGGGTTAAAGCATCATGATCGCTGCGTGTTCTCGCGTTCTGAACAGTTTTACGAAGAGTGGGACTATTGACTGCCTCATAAGGACTCATCGGTGCGCATGAAGCCAAAAAACCGAGTATGGACACCATTGAAACTATCGCCAGAAACCTTCTTGTTTTCACACGACACCTGCGGAGAAACCGAGTTGACGGGCCAAATGCATTGGGGAAGTATGACCCACAAGCATAGATTACCAATTTTCTCGATACTTTGTCAACTTCCTTATGTTTAAAGTGTCTCAAGATATGTATGCGGCGATAATGTGCGATAATTTTTAACGGTTCTCTTGGTTCCAGTGTTTCTCCCACGAGAACTGAACAATTACGGCAGACGCCGAATGATCAGGACCAATGAATCACAGGGCAAATGCAGTCCTGGTTATTCAAAGATCTGTAGCGATTGAGCGTGATACCTGGTCCGAAATTAAAGGGAATGAGAACGGACATGCGTCGTGCGAACGAATGCGGCGACATCTCGAGGCCTTGAGAAGCCGAAGAATTATTGCGGCTGGCAACGCTTCCATCGGGGAGGAGGATGCACCCAGCAGCTGTACCTTCTAAACGGATCTTGGATAAGAGATGTTGCCGCTCCTTCTTTCGGAGGGGCATGTATCTCCGGGCAAGGCATCGCCCATTAGGTTGTGGTAGCATTGAAGCGTACTGCGTTCGCGGTGCACGCTCTGTCTCCTCAGGATAGAAACAAGCGAATTACGACACGTCATCCCGGATTTGCCGATGCTGCGCGCACGGTGCGCCCACTGAGACTCGGCCAAAAGTTCCCACACTGCCGCGATGATCTTTCCCACCAATTATTGGATACAAATTGCTGTAGCGCTCGGCATCGGTCTATTGATAGGGGTCGAGCGTGAACGCAGGAAAGGCGAAGGGCACAGCCGTGCGCCGGCGGGAGTCCGTACCTTCGCAATCACAGCCCTTCTAGGCGCGGTAAGTTATGAGATGGGAGGAGCAATATTGCTCGCGGTAGTAACAGCCTCGGCTGCCATATTCATAGCGCTGGGCTATTACCGCACGCGCAGCGGCGATCCCGGTCTTACGAGTGAATTTGTACAGCTTTTGACATTGCTGCTCGGCGCACTCGCAATGCGCGAGCCCCTACTCGCGTCGGGCCTTGGTGTTACGGTAGCCCTTTTACTTGCGGCACGAAGCTGGATGCATCATTTCGTGCGCCAGGTTCTGACTGAAACCGAACTGAAAGACGCACTGGTGCTCGCAGCGGCGGCCCTGGTTGTGCTGCCCTTGATGCCGGATCGTTATGTTGGCCCTTTCAACGCGATCAACCTTCATACTTTGTGGATAATTGTGGTGCTGATGATGTCGATCAGCTCAGGCGGATATATCGCCCAGCGCTTGTTTGGTCCGCGCTATGGGCTGCCTGCTTCCGGACTGGCCTCCGGGTTCGTGTCCAGCTCCGCCACTATCGCTTCGATGGGTGCGCTCGCACGGCAGAAGCCCGAGCTCATGCCGGCTGCGGTGGCGGGCGCTGTTCTGTCGACCGTCGCCACCATAGTGCAGATGGCTGCTGTGCTAGGCGCGACTAATCCCGCTACACTCGTCAAGATGGCGGTGCCGCTCGTCTGTGCCGGGGCGATTGCAACGGCTTATGCAGGATGGTTTGTGGTGCGAGCACTTCGGCAGAGTGCCCCTGAAACAATTCGCACTGGTAGAGCATTCAGCTTCCGCAGTGCGCTCCTCCTCGCAGCAACGATGACTGCAGTGCTTCTTGCCGCAGCTTCGCTCAATGCCTGGCTTGGTAGCGCAGGATTGATCGCGGGCGCCGGGATCGCCGGCTTTGCCGACACGCACGCTCCCGCGATATCGGTGGCTTCATTGGTTGATGCTGGCGAGATTGAGGCAGTAGAAACGGTACTCCCCATTCTTATTGCCATGAGCACAAACACCATAACCAAAGTCGTGCTGGCCGCCTCAAGCGGCGACCGCCGCTATGCGCTGGAAGTTATTCCAGGATTACTGCTGACGATTACAGCTGGCTGGCTCGGTGGTTTGCAATCCATATTCGGCTAACAGCGTTTTATAGCCCGGCAGCGGGAGAGCGCACGCATCAGACTTAACCGTTTATCGATTGTTACGATGCCTTTTCAGTCCTTAGGTGTTTATGCCTACGGTTCGCCTGTTTTTCTGCCTTCCCCCCTTTGTTTTCTTATGACGCGAGCAGGCCTTCTTCTATAAGCGAGGCGGTAAATGTGGTTACGATCTGCGGGTCTGGCAGAATGAGTCGCTCGTCCTTGTCTGCGTAATCCAGCCGGCTGAGCAGATCCTTGATGACATTCAGCCGTGTCAGCGGCTTGTTATCGGCACGCACGATGATCCATGGCGTTGTGAGATTGTGAGTATGAGCGAGCATTTTGTCGCGCGCCAGGCTATATGCATCCCATTTTTTCAGTGCAAATTCGTCCAAACCGCTTATCTTCCATTGCGCAAGCGGGTCCTTCCTGCGCTCGTCCAGCCGTTTTTCCTGTTCGGCTTTACTGATGTCCAGATAATACTTGCGGAGTTTGATGCCCGAACGGATCAGCATAAGCTCGAACTCGACCACCGAGTTCATGAATTCATCGTACTCGGCGTCGGTGCAAAAACCCATTACCCGCTCCACCCCTGCGCGGTTGTACCAACTGCGGTTGAATATCACGAGTTCCTGCGCTGCCGGCAGATATTGAACATAACGCTGAAAATACCAGGTGTTGCGGTCGCGGTCCGTTGGCTTGCCGAGAGCGACCACACGCGTTTCGCGCGGGCTCAAATGCTGAGTGATGCGCTTGATCGTACCGTCCTTCCCAGCTGCATCCCGGCCCTCGAAGATAACCAGAATCCTGTCATCGTGTTTGATGAAGTGCCGCTGCAGCTTTACGAGTTCAATCTGCAGTTTGTATAGCGTGTCTTCATAGGCTTCCTTGGATATTTCGGAAGGAGGCGTATCTTTTTCCTTTTTATCCGTTTTTTTACTCATGTCTGGTATTTTTCAAGGGTAGATTTGTTAAACGAAGTGATCATAGGACGCGGTGGAGCGAAGCCCCAACCCATCAGTACGCGCCAAGGCGAATAAATTGCCGCACTTGAATGAATTACGCCCCAGAGTTTTGATCATGGTTGATGCGTGGCATATGAGTTTTGATGGATTGCACTTTACTCCATCCATCCTGACAAGATTTTTTTTACAGGATTGATCGTTACGGCGTGGCCGGTTCGCTCAACTTGCTTTTATCTGCCTTTCTACTATGATAAATCAACATCCGGAAGGACTGCGGAATTGCGGCAATCAGGATGAAGACTGGCTTAAGCAATAGTAGTTGCAATAATGGTTGCTTCAAGCAGGAGAGATGCGCATACTGGAAAACATGAAGTTGCGTGCAAGGACATTTATATCGATTCTAATCATGCTGGCGCTGCCGCTGCAAGCGGCGCTGGCCGCAATCATGCCGCTATGCGCGCAAGCCAAAAATATGCCGGTTGTCGAGGTTGAAACTCAAATCTCTTCTGCCATGCCCTCTCTGATTGCCTGTAACCAGCACAATAACAGTCATGAACAGCCTGGCAACGATGATGGCGCCGGGGAGGAGGATTTTACGCTGTCCTGCGATGGGGTTGTTTGTCACATAAGCGGCAACGGCTTGCCTCCGGCGGCCTCGTCCCTCAATTTTGCCGGCGGATTTTCTTACGCCATCTCTTCCAATTCCCGCTTTTCCTCATTCATTCTTCAGCAACCGCAACGTCCCCCTCTCGCCTGATTTCGCGACACCCGGAACCAGCCTGAAATAAGGCAAATAAACGTATTCGTATTAGCTTGCATCGGAACCGCATGCTCTTGCTGCACAAGGCTTGCCAGATTGCAACCGTAATGGCTGTCTCTATGCAAAATAAATAATTCTGGCGCAAACTTCGAGGAGGTCAGAATGATTATTCCATTCTCTGCGCTGCAACTGGCGCTGGTACTTGTATGTATGCCTGTCCTGGTCCATGCAGACCAAACCCTTACCAGAAAGGGGTTGGAATGATTCGCGGCGGAATCATCGTGGTAGCGTTTGCCGTTGTCGTGCTTCCGGTAAATGCCCAAAGCGAAATTCCGAGTGGAGCAGGCACAGCAGCACCTGCGCGAACTGCCACGGAACCATCCCTGGAAACCTTCGCGGCATCAAATACAGGAAGCTTTACTCCCCTGGCTCCCCTGATCGCAGAGGCCATGGAGAATAATCCGGAAATTCAGGGTGCGCTACAGGAACGCGAAGCGGCTCATCAGAGAATATCCCCCGCGGAAGCGCTGGATGATCCGGTCCTCGAAGCGGGAGTGATCAATGCGCCACTGGCGTCCTCGACTTTCAATCGTGAAGACATGACCATGAAAATGATCGGCTTATCCCAGCGCCTGCCCTTTCCCGGGAAACGTGGTTTGCGGAAGGACGTTGCAGCCAAGGACGCCGAGGCAGTCGATTACGGTTACGAGGAAACCGTGAACCGGGTGGCGCGAGATATCAGGACTGCTTATACAGACCTGGGCCTCACGCTCGAAGTCACTCGCCTGATCAAGAAAAACAAGCTGATCCTGGAGGAGTTCCTGCATCTCGCCGAGGACCACTACGAGGTGGGGCGAGGAAATCAGGCCGACGTACTGAAGGCTCAGACGCAGGTATCGAAGATGGTGGACGAACTGCTCAGGCTCGAGCGGGAACGGCCGGTGATCGAGGCAGAGCTTATTCGCGCGTTGGGCCGCAGTGAAAATATTGCCGCGCCAATACCCGCACCTCCGCAATTGCAGGAAGAAAACCTCAATCTGGAATCCTTGCGCGAAACCGCTCTGACGCGGCGTCCGCAATTGCTGGCACTGCAAAGTCTCGTTGCGCGCAACGACAAAGCGCTGGAACTGACACGCAAAAATTATTACCCAGACTTCGACGTGCGCATGTCGTACGGCCAACGCGACAACATGCTGGACAATACGCGAAGACCCGACATGGTGAGCCTGACGGTGGCAATCAATTTACCTGTGTGGCGCGGCAGCAAACTCGCGCCGCGCGAAGCCGAGTCGCTGGCAATGCGCAATCAGACCTTGAGCCTGTATCAGGCACAGCGCAATGAGGTGACCGCCAGACTCCGCCAGCAGATAGCAGTGGCCCAGCAAAGTCTGAAATCAGCGCGGCTATACCAGACCTCCATCCTGCCGCAGGCTCGGCTTACAGTTGAATCCGCGCTGGCGGCCTATCGGGTCAATCGAGTGGATTTCATGACACTGCTCGACGGCCGGATGACAGTATTCAACTATGAAATCAGCCTGGCGACGGCTGTGGCCAGCTACAACAAGGCCTTGGCGGAAATCGATCTGCTTGTCGGCAAATCGCCAATCAATTTACCTGCCGCCCTCAGAGAGCGCATGTGAAGGAGCGCACGTGAAATTGGCTGTCAAATTTACCGTTTTTATCGCCCTGGCGGCAGCCACCCTCATCCTGGCTGCGGGATATTGGTGGGGTAGCAGCAAATCTTCGACCTCTGCGGTTAACTCGTCCGGAGAGGACTCGATCAATGGGAAGACCAAGGGGAAAACTAAGGGGAAAACTGAGAGGAAGATCCTCTATTACCGCAACCCGATGGGACTGCCGGACACCTCGCCCATGCCAAAAAAAGACCCGATGGGCATGGACTATATCCCAGTCTATGAAGGCGAAGAACTTGCGCCTGGCGATCTGGAAGTAAAAATCAGTGCAGAAAAAATACAAAAGCTGGGTGTGCGAAGCGAGACCGTTGCTCTGCGTGAACTTGCCCGTACCGTGCGGGCGGTATCGACAGTGCAGGCAGACGAGGGACGGTTGCACACCGTAGCCCCCAGATTTGAGGGCTGGATCGAGAGGCTCTACGTCAATACCACCGGGCAAGCGGTAAAAAAAGGCGATGCGCTGATGGATGTATACAGCCCTGAGCTGATCACGGCGCAGCACGAATATCTCGTCGCCAGAAAAGGGACGAAATTGGTCGAAGGTGGCAGTCTCGAGGTTCAGGCAGGCATGGAGCGGCTGGCCGAGAGTGCCTTGCAGAGATTGCGCAACTGGGATATCCCGGAGGCCGATCTGCGCATACTCCAGCAGGAAGGCAGAATCAGGCAACGCCTTACACTGCGCTCTCCCGCGAGCGGCGTTGTGCTGGAAAAGTATGCCGTTCAGGGGCAGCGCTTCATGCCCGGAGAGATGCTGTATCAGATCGCTGATCTTTCCAGTATATGGATCCTGGCAGATGTGTTCGAACAGGACATTGCCATGATACGTCGGGGCGATGCCGCCATCATCAGCATCGACGCGTATCCGGACAAAATATTCAACGGCAGGGTGACGTTCATCTACCCGACAGTAAACCCGGACACGCGTACCGCCAGGGTGCGCATCGAGCTGCCCAACATGCAAGGGCTGCTCAAACCTGCCATGTATGGAAGAGTGAAATTAGCTTCATCCCACGGCAAGGAAAAGGTGCTTGCGGTGCCCGAGTCGGCAGTCCTTGCAACCGGTACGCGGCAGTTGGTACTGGTTGATCTCGGGGAAGGCCGGTTTGAGCCGAGGGAGGTAAAACTCGGCGTCCATGGCGATGGCTATGATGAAGTACTGGACGGACTGGAGGCCGGGGAAAGGGTCGTGGTTAAAGCCAATTTTCTGATTGATGCGGAAAGCAACCTCAGGGCGGCACTGAGCGGCTTCGGCCACAGCGGCAACGGTTCAATGCCTGAAGAGCCGGAGGAGCCGGGCGAGAAGCAGCAAACCGCGTCCGGCTCGTCTCCCGCAGCCCCTGTATCTCCTCCTCAGTCAGCGATTCATCGCGGTGAAGGCATCGTTGAAGCGATCGATCCGGCCAATGCGACAGTAACACTTGCACATGATCCTATCTCCAGCCTCAGATGGCCGGAAATGACAATGGACTTTCTGGTCTCTGACCCAGCATTGCTCCGGACGTTGAAGCCCGGCCAGAAGATTGCTTTCGAAATAACCGAAAAATCACCTGGTGAATACGTGATCACCCGCATCCAGCCGAGCCAGGATAGCCCTGATACCCGTCCAGGCAGCAACGACCACAGGGAACACTGAGGTGGTAGGAAATATCATCGAATGGTCCGTGCGGCATATCTTCCTGGTGCTGATTGGAACATTTATTCTGGCGGTTGGGGGCTTTTATTCCGTATGGAAGACGCCGATCGACGCGATTCCGGATCTCTCGGACGTGCAGGTCATCGTTTATACGGAATATCCGGGGCAGGCGCCGCAGGTCGTCGAGGACCAGATTACCTATCCACTCACCACCGCGATGCTGAGTGTGCCGAAATCCAAGGTAGTGCGCGGGCTCTCCAACTTCGGTGCGTCGTTTGTATATGTCATCTTCGAAGACGGCACCGATATCTATTGGGCTCGCTCGCGGGTCCTGGAGTACCTGAGCTTCGCCGCGAGTCGTCTGCCCAACAATGTCAGGCCTTCGCTCGGCCCGGACGCAACCGGGGTGGGGTGGGTTTATCAATATGTGGTCACGGCCAGGAACCGGACGCTCGATGAGTTGCGCGCCCTGCAGGACTGGTTCTTGCGTTACCAGTTGACCGCGGCGGAGGGCGTGTCGGAAATCGCCAGTGTAGGTGGATTTGTACGAAGCTACCAGGTTACGGTAGACCCTCGGCAGCTACAAGCCTACGGCATCCCGCTCAAGAAAGTGAGCGAAGTCATCGCAGCGAGCAACCGGGACGTCGGTGGACGCGTTATCGAGATGGCGGAAACCGAATACATGGTGCGAGGCAAGGGCTATCTGCGCGGTATCGGTGATCTTGAAAATCTCGTTGTCAAGGCGGAAAGGGGCACCCCGGTGCTGCTGCGCGATATCGCCCGGGTGGAACTGGTTCCGGAGGAACGCCGCGGCATTGCCGAACTCGACGGTGAAGGAGAAGTCGTCTCGGCGATTGCGGTAGCGCGGCATGGCGAGCATGCGCTGGATGTCACCCGCAACCTTGAAAAGAAAATCGGGGAGATGGCATCGGGTCTGCCGGAAGATGTTTTGATTCATCCCATCTACAACCGCTCAGAACTGATTCACCGCGCCATTGGGACACTACGCGAGGTCTTTGTCGAGCAGATCATTATCGTGGCGCTGGTATGCATAGCCTTTCTCATGCATGTCCGTAGCGCATTGGTGGCGATCATCATGCTTCCACTCGGGGTCCTGATTGCTTTTATCGCGATGCGATTCCTTGGCATCAATTCCAATATCATGAGCCTCGCCGGCATTGCTCTTGCGATCGCCGAAATGACCGATGCAGCTATCGTCATGATCGAGAACGCCCACAAGCATCTTGCGCGCCTTGATCCCGGCGCACCGAGCGCATTCCGCATCGACGCCGTCATCGCGGCCTGCAAGGAAGTCGGGCCGTCGCTGTTCTTCAGCCTGCTGATCATCACGGTTTCATTCCTGCCGGTATTTACCCTCGAAGCCCAGGAAGGGCGGATGTTTCAGCCGCTCGCCTATACAAAGACCTTCGCCATGGCCGGGGCCGCGCTGCTTTCGATTACGCTGGTCCCGGCTCTGATCCTGCTTCTGATTCGCGGCCGCATTCCGCGTGAGCAGGATAATCCGCTGGGCCATATGATGATTCGGACCTACCGTCCGGTAATGGCGTGGGTGATGCATTGGAAAAAAACCATTATCGTGGCAGCGCTGGCAGTGCTTGGGCTTACTGTCTATCCCGCACTCAAGTTGGGAACTGAATTCATGCCGACATTGAACGAGGGCACGCTCCTTTATATGCCGGTGACCCTGCCGGGTATTTCGGTTACGAAGGCGGCGGAAATCCTGCAGACGCAAGACAAGATCATCAAAAGCTTCCCTGAAGTGGCGTCGGTGCTCGGCAAAGCGGGGCGGGCCAATACCGCCACTGATCCCGCCCCTCTGGAGATGGCTGAAACGATCGTCAACCTGAAGCCGCAAAGCGAATGGCGTGCCGGAATAACCGTCGATAAGCTCATCGCTGAAATGGATCACGCGCTGCAGATGCCTGGCGTCAGCAATGCCTGGACAATGCCGATCAAAAACCGGATCGATATGCTTGCCACAGGCATCCGTACGCCGGTCGGCGTCAAGGTGTTCGGCAAGGATTTGAACGAGATCGACACGCTTGCCCGGCAGATCGAGGCAGCGTTGAAAAAAGTGCCTGGAACCACCAGCGTCTATGCGGAGCGCATCACTGGGGGCTACTACCTCGATATCGAACCCGACCGGGTGGCGCTCGCCCGCTATGGACTGGCTATCGGTGATCTGCTGGAAGTGATCTCGGTGACGCTTGGCGGCGAGACAGTGACAACCACTGTGGAAGGGCGGGAGCGTTTTAATGTCGCCGTTCGCTATCCACGCGCATTGCGCAGCGATCCGCAGGCAATCGCCACTCAGGTGCTGATACCGACCATGAACCAAACAATGATTCCGCTCGGGCAGCTCGCGCGGATCAAGCTTGTCACGGGACCACCGAGCATCCGCACGGAGAACGCGCTCCTGTCGGCTTACATCTTCGTGGATATCCGCGATCGCGACATCGGCAGCTATGTAGCGGACGCGCAGCAAGCGGTGCGCGAGCAGGTGCGGTTTCCCTCGGGATACTACGCCGCATGGAGCGGGCAGTTCGAGTATATGGAACGTGCAACCGAGAAATTGAAAGTAGTGGTGCCGCTCACGATCCTGATCGTGTTCCTCCTTGTGTATCTCAACTTCAATCGCCTCACCGAAACGCTGATAGTGATGCTCTCGGTACCGTTCTCGCTGGTTGGGGGAATCTGGCTGATGTATCTTCTCGATTACAATATGAGCATCGCTGCCGCGGTCGGCTTTATCGGCCTCGTCGGTATTGCGACTGAAACGGGGATGGTGATGCTCACCTTCCTGGATCGGGCACTGGCGGATGTTACGGCTGCAAGAAAAGCCGCAGGCGAAAAAGTTGCCGTGGCGGATCTTTACGAGGCAGTCATACAGGGCGCGGTCTACCGGATACGGCCCGTCATGATGACGATAGCAGGAAGTATAGTCGGCCTATTCCCGGTCATGTTCAGCAGCGGCACGGGCTCCGAGGTGACCCGGCACATCGCCGCTCCCATGGTTGGCGGCATGGTATCTGCAACCGTGTTGACGCTGATTGTTTTTCCAGCCATCTATGCGCTGGTCAAGGAATTGGGTATACGCAAGCACGAATAAAAATAAATCGCTGTTGAGCGCGACGGTGGCCGATCTGTTTAATCAATTCATCAGGAGAGACTTCATGAAAAAATTATTCCTTTACAGCGTGGGGGCTTTTATTTTCCTTTCGGGATGTTCCACAACGGATTATGCCAGGGATGAACATGAAGAAACGGCTCTTCAAGAATTGGAGCGGGCGGTAAGAAGCGCTGAAAAAGGCGATGCGGCAGGCATTATCAGTCATACCGGGATAGCGAAAAAACACCTGATCGAGGAAAACAAGGAACATCCGTACACCCATCCATTTATATCCGTATATGGGCAGTTTCCGAAAGCGGAACATGATATAGAGATGTTTGAAGAAATGGACAAGGCCATCGGCGAAGCTAAAAAGGGAAACCTCGCGAAAGCCGGGGAGGCGGCCAGAAGGGCTTCCATGCACTTGCAACAAAGAGCGCGGTCAAAATGAGGGAGGGCGGCGCAACAATCCTGTACCTCTGTATCCCTGCCCTGTACGTCAACTTAACTTTGGTTCTTCCAGGGAAATACATCCCGTACTAGCCTAAACGAATGCGGGAATTGAGGAACTCTGGCTCCACGCATCGATAGCATGAAGGAGGTCCTGAGCAGGCATGAAGGAGAATCCTGCTTAACACCATCATTCCCAAAATTGTCCAAATATCAAAAGCTGGCCTAATATGAATCATGGTCAAGGGAAATAGGTATTTCCCGGCATTTCGGCCAGCATTGCGTTGAAGGTCCTATTCCACGTTTCGGAATGATTTCGGGAAGTCGGTCATGAACACGGACTTGAAGCATTCGAAACACCTACATCTGTCGCACCCGGGCGATCAGCACCGTGACGATCACCAGCATGGTGATTCTGCGCCTCCAGGGCCTGCATCGGAAGTAGCGGGAGCTCAATGGACGTGCCCGATGCACCCGGAGATCGTACGGGATTCTGCAGGCGATTGTCCAATCTGCGGAATGGCGCTGGTACCCATTGCCGGCGCGCGTACAGGTACGGACGCAGGTGAACCTGATGATTCGGAGTTGCGTGATCTTGCGCGCAGGCTGTGGGTTGGAGTTGCATTGTCGCTCCCGCTGATAGCGGTGGCGATGTCGCCCATGATTGGTATTCATGAGCCGTTCGGGCTACAGCCATCCTCACGCGGGTGGATCGAATTTTTACTGGGTACGCCCGTTGTGCTATGGGTTGGCTGGCCGATTCTACGCAAATTCTGGTTTTCGCTGGTGCATCGCGCACTCAACATGTATACGCTGATCGGCTTGGGAGTAGGGTTTGCATATCTGTATAGTCTTGCTGCTGTGCTTATTCCGGGGTGGTTTCCGCAAGAGTTCCGCGAGCACGACGGTGCAGTAGGGACGTATTTCGAGGCTGCTGCGGTTATCGTGACGCTGGTGATCCTCGGCGAATACCTCCAGACGCGGGCGATGGGCCAGACCAGCCGGGCCATTCAGCAATTGCTGAAGCTCGCGCCCAATCAGGCCTGGCGCGTGCACGACGACGGGACGGAAGAACAGGTGCCATTGGAGATGGTGGCCGTGGGTGACCGACTGCGTGTGAAACCGGGAGAAAAGATTCCTGTGGATGGCACGGTACTGGAAGGCGCGAGCCGGGTGGATGAATCGATGATCACCGGCGAGCCGCTGCCGGTGGCGAAGGCGGCTGGCGACAAGGTAACCGGCGCAACCGTGAACAGCAATGGCTCCCTGATCTTCCGCGCCGAACGCGTAGGTGCGGACACCCTGTTGGCACGCATTGTTAATATGGTGGGGGAAGCACAACGCACACGCGCGCCCATCCAGCGGCTCGCGGATGTCATCGCCGCCTATTTCGTCCAGATCGTTATCGCCGTCGCCGTCGTCACAGCGCTTGCATGGTGGTTTCTCGGTCCGGAGCCAAAATTCACCTACGCATTTGTTAATGCCATTGCCGTACTGATTATCGCCTGCCCATGCGCAGTGGGGCTGGCTACACCCATTTCGATGACTGTTGCAATGGGGCAGGGCGCTCGCGCAGGTATCCTGTTTCGCAATGCCGAGGCAATCGAGCGCATGCGCGACATCGATACCGTCGTCGTGGATAAAACCGGTACGTTGACGCTGGGACGTCCTGCGCTGACGGATTTTTCCACAGAAGGTATCGGACATGATGAGGCGCTTGCGCTCGTGGCTGGGGTGGAGCAGCTCTCCGAGCATCCCATCGGACATGCAATCGTGGAGGGCGCCAAGGCTCGCGGTTTGAAGCTTCCGGTGGCGGAAGCGTTCGATGCAATCAATGGTCTTGGCGTGCAAGCCGATATCGACGGCAAGCACATTCTGGTTGGCAGCCGTAATTTTCTCCTGCGGCAGGGTGTGGATACGCAACACTGGGAAGAGCGCGGGAAAGGGTGGCGGGCCGAAGCCAAAACAGTGGTGTTTTTCGCGGTGGATGACGTAGCCGCCGGAATTGCCGCGGTTGCCGATCCAATCAAGGATAGCACGCCCGAAGCCATCACGACGCTTCGGAACCTGGGCGTGCAGATCGTCATGCTCACGGGAGACTCGCAACGCACAGCCGACGCGATTGCGCGGCAACTCGGTATTGATGAAGCGCTGGCTGAAGTACTTCCAGAGCACAAAGCCGATCACGTAAAGCGCTTGCAGGCGGAGGGGCGCAAGGTGGCCATGGCGGGCGATGGCATCAATGATGCGCCTGCGCTGGCGCAAGCCGATGTTGGTATTGCAATGGGCACCGGCACCGATGTGGCAATGGAAAGTGCGGGTGTTACCCTCGTCAAGGGAGACCTGCGCGGCATTGAACGCGCCATGGTGCTGTCGCGCGCCACCATGCGCAATATCAGGCAGAACCTCACCTTTGCATTTGGCTATAACGCACTTGGCATACCATTGGCAGCCGGTGTGTTTTACCCGGCTTTCGGGCTGCTGCTATCGCCAATGTTTGCCGGGGCCGCTATGGCGATGAGCTCTGTGTCCGTCGTCACCAACGCGCTGCGGCTAAATCGCGTCAAGTTATGAAATACGGTTGAAGTTCCCCTGATATTGATTTTTCATGCCAACCCGACACGGAGAAATATCATGAAATCCCTCACTTTTTTTGCCATTCTGGCTATGCTCGGCTTATTGAGTTCCTGTGCACATATCGATCCCCATCCGATGGACATGACGAGCGCTATCCGGGAGGCTAAAACAAAAGAAGACCATAATGCGCTTGCCAGACATTACGAAGCTGCTGCAAATGCAATGCAGGCAAAAGCAAACGAGCAAAAAAGGTGTCTTGCCGAATATCAGAAGCATGGATATTACTACGGGAGGAAAACCATAGATGTAAAAGAGCATGCACAGGCTTTAGTACACGTCTATGAGGAAGCGGCGGAGGCCAACATGAGCATGGCGAAATCCCATCGCCGGATGGCGGAGGAAATAAGATAGAGCGACATGATCTGCAATAATTTTTGCTTGATCAAGACCAGGGGGACCTCAAACATCCCGGGGTTCCAGTGGAATGAGCTCAGCAAATTCAACCCGGCCACCTGCTACGACCGATAATATGCCAATTCTGGAATCACTGCTGACCTGCCCTCAATGCGGGTATGTCAAACAGGAAATAATGCCGATCGACGCCTGCCAGTTTTATTATGAATGCGGCCACTGCGGGACGATGTTACGTCCCCTTCCTGGCGATTGCTGTGTCTTTTGTTCCTTCGGATCCGTCAAATGCCCACCGGTACAAGGGCAATCGAACTGTTGCGGATAATAATCCGGTCACACCCATAGCTGTGACACAGCTTCATGCATAAACTGATCATTGTCCGCGGCTAAACGTGCTGTTCGTTCGCCTATGAACGACGCGATGCCCTCCATTGGCGCACTCGCTTCGAGTGCATGATCTTATACGCAAGGAAGCTCAGCAGCAGCGCCGCTATCAATGGTCCTATCGCGGACCGAAAGGTCTTCGCGTAATTAATCATCTGCACCCGCAATGGATACTCATAACGTACGGGAGGCACGGAATCTCCCGTAATAAATACCGTATATTCCCCTTCATCCAGACTTGTTTCTCCGTTGATCACGCCGTCAGGGTGATAGCTTGGACGCAGATATGTCACCGTCTCGTCGTCTGCCTCGTTGGTTCCTCTCACCACTCGCACGCCTATCGGTATATCACGCAACGCGGGGTCGACGAGATCCACTACCAAAAACGTGTTCCCCTCCTTGGGTATTTCCGTACAGTATTGATCGCCTGGCTCATATTGAGGTTGATAGGCGCTTAAGTGAACCATGCTGCTATCGCCAAGCCGGCGCATGCACGTATCTTCCTCCATAGCCACCTTTCCATGGGCAGCCGCTGCGCCACTGTAAAGCGCTGCGACAAGGGCAAGGGCCGCTCCACCGGCCTGTATCATTTCCTTGATCATCATCAATTACTCCTCTTGATTTGGTTTTGCTTGCCTCTGCGCATCGTACTCATATCTTTGAGTTACTAATCCAGCAGGGCAAGGGGTCATCTGTGGCGGAAAAATATACTCGCGAACACTCTATCCGTGACACTCGCTATATGTGAAACAGTGTAAAAACAAGAAATTGCTCCAACTCCTTTACAACAGTGTCAGCCCCTTATCTGATTCATTGACCCGGCGGTCGAAGTCTGCTCCGGATTGCAAAAATATGGCCTGCAACGATGAGATAGCGTCTATTCTATCCTCGTCTATGGTTGCATAATGAAAGTATAATAAAGTAATTGCATACTACAATCAAAAATAATATGGTAGGGCTCCATGACAAAAGATCAGATTAAGCGCTCATCCTGCCCGGTTAGCTGTGCGCTTGATGTATTGGGTGACAAGTGGAGCCTGCTCGTTATCCGGGACATCATGTTCATGCGCAAACAGTATTTCCGCGATTTCCTGACATCGCCCGAGAAAATCGCCTCCAATATACTTTCCGACAGACTGAAAAAGCTGGAGGAGTCCAATATCGTCCTGCGGCAACGCGACCCCGTAAACGCCCGCAGGGTAATCTATACACTCACGGAAAAAGGCCTGGATCTGTCACCTGCCATTCAGGAACTACTCCGCTGGGGCGCGAAACATGACCCTGCAAGTGATCAGCATGAATGGCCGACCCAGCACTCGAACAAAAGTTCCTAGATTTGATGGCTGAAGTAGTAAATCGTATTGGTAGTATGGGATAGTCGTAGCAGGTGCCCCCGGGGACGGGAGTTTGGGGAGTCCTGCCTTGAGAGGACAACATATTACTTTTCCAACTTGCTTCCGACTTGCCGATTTTCCTTCTGAAAGTTTGAATTATAGGGAGGAGCCGCGATGGCCGAGCAGACAGAAAAGCACAAAATGATCACCGGGCAAGTATACCGGCCTGGCGATGATCTGCTGCGTGAGGAAAGAAGACAGGCCAAACGGCTGTTAAAGATGTTCAATGATACCCTCCCGGACGAGCTTGAAAAACGAGCCGTTATTCTGAATGAGTTGTTCGGCGCGATAGGCTCCAACCCTGAAATCGAACCGCCTTTTTATTGCGATTATGGTTATAACGTCAGCGTCGGTAATAATTTCTACGCCAACCATAACTGCATAATCCTGGACGGAGCACCAGTGATCATCGGCGACAATGTGTTTCTCGGGCCTAATGTCCAGATTTATACGGCAACGCATCCATTGGCCGTGGAGGAACGTAATCAGGGACTGGAAACGGCTATACCAATCACCATAGGAGACAGTGTCTGGATTTGTGGCGGTGTTATTATTAACCCAGGCGTGACAGTTGGCCGCGGCACAACAATTGGAGCGGGAAGCGTCGTGACCAAAGACATACCGCCGAATGTTTTTGCGGCCGGGAACCCTTGCAAAGTAATACGAAATCTTGCTTGACTCATATTGAACTGGCTGCGACCGTAACGAACGGATCATTGCTGGAGTTAATACCGGAGTTTTCATTGCCGCAACCCAAAATTCCTGACCACCTCATTGCTGCTTACCGCTCGGCAAACTATCGGGCGGGAACTGGCAAGGATGCAATTACTTTGCGCGTCGATCAATATTCCGAGCCGCTATCGCGGCTTCTTGCCGAGTCGGGTCATCGGTGTGCTGCCTTCATCACTGCCTGCAACCCGTTCGGTGCGCTGGAAAATCTCGAGGCGAACATGAAGGCCTGCGCGGATCTCCGCGACAGGCTGGAGCGATATGTTGCCCAGCCGGATCAGATCATCGAGGGCATGGGCATTGACTCATCCGGGGCATGGCCGCCGGAGAAGAGTTTCCTTGTGCTTGGGCTGGATCTTGAGACATCGCGTACGCTCGGCCGAGAGTTCGGCCAGAACGCGGTTGTATGGGCCGGTGCGGACGCCATCCCCCTGTTGATTTTGCTCCGCTAATTGACCTGGCGCATCGCCTGGATGCCGTATTCAGCGGCGTGCTGAAGGACAATTGAGCAAAAAAAGGCTTTTTGCAGCAAAATGTGGGTATGTTTGTTATGATGTTGTTTCTACGCAGCCATTTCTACGCAGCCTACCCGGTCAAACCCGGAAAAAATAAAAACCATGGACATCGAACAACTGAATAACGATCACGGAATAGCCGGACAAATAAAGTTCGTCGAGGGTACAGGAGGATTTCCGTTCATCAAAATCGGTAATGCCAAAGCCAGTGCCGTGATTTCCGTGTATGGGGGCCAAGTACTGTCTTTTCAGCCTGCCAATGAGCCGCACAACCTGATGTTTCTTAGCGAAGCGGCATATTACCAGGCCGGCAAAGGTATCAAAGGCGGCACCCCGGTCTGTTGGCCATGGTTCGGACCTGACCCCGAAAGGTTAGGGCGCCCTGCGCATGGTTTTGTACGCAACTGCTCCTGGAACGTGATAAAGACCGAAACGACCATGGACGGCGACAGCAGGGTTACGCTGGGCCTGACAGACACTCCTGAAACCAGGGCCATCTGGCCGCATGCATTCAACCTTTCACTTGAAATTACGGTCGGCGAGTCACTGAATCTGGAATTGATCACCCGCAACACGTCCGCACAGGTATTTCATATAACCCAGGCGTTACATACTTATTTCCGAGTCGGGCATATTGATCAGGTAACGATATCCGGCCTGGAAGGGGCTGAGTATATCGACAAGGCCGACAACAGCCTTCTAAAATTTCAGATGGGTGCTGTAACAATCGGCACGGAGGTCGACCGTATCTATCGGGGCATCGAAGGCGAATTGATAATTGATGACGCCGCCTTTGGCCGTCGGATCAGAATCGCATCCAGAGGCAGCAAAACCGCTGTGGTGTGGAACCCGTGGTCAGCAATCGCCGCGGAAATGGGTGACTTGAAAGACGACGATTATAAACGCTTTGTTTGCGTCGAAACCGCCAATGCCGGCTCGGATATCGTGAAAGTAAGCCCCTATGGCGAATGCAGACTGGTGGCAAACTACCGCATAGAGCAGGCCTTTCCAGAAATGTTCAATGAATTCCCGCCTGCCGCCTAGCTGAAAGAGGCGGAGGTTTCGCATATGCTCTCTGTGAACTAGGGGTAGCTGAAGCCTGAATTGAGATTCACGAGATGACTTCCTCCCACAATTTCTGCAAGCGTTTGGCGGAAACAGGGTAGGGCGTTTTCAGTTCCTGGGCGAATAGCGAGATGCGCAGTTCCTCGATCTGCCATCGGAATTCGGCAAGGGCGGGGTCGCAGATACCGGCCTTGCGATGTTTTTCCAACCGTTGCTCATACTGATTCCATAATCCGGCAATAACGCCGCCGTGGCGCGCGTCGCGCTCCGGGTTGGCGGGATATTTGTCCAGCCGCAGAATCATTCCTTTCAGATACCGCGGCAGGTGTTGCAGCCGGTCCCATGGGGTGGCATTCAAAAACCCCGGATAAACCAGATTATGCAATTGTGTGCGCAATTGGGCATCAAGGCCGCCTTTCAGCTTGCCTGAACCTGCGCCAGATTTCGCCAACGCACTTCCACCAACCCCTCCCGTTGCGGACAACCTGCCCATTAACGTTTGGCATTCGTTCGCAATGTTTTGTACCATTCGTATAACCGCTTCAGCCACGGCTGGGAGGCGCGCTCTTGCGCGCTGCCGTTGGGCAATGAACTCCTTTTCGCTGTGCGGCAGCGAATCATCACCGATAAAGGCACGATCGGCAATGGCGTTCAGCATATCTTCGCGAAGCGCCTCTGCCCCGATGAGCGTATGTAATTGCAATAAGGCTGGGCTCAGGTATCGCCCTTGCCCTGACAGATTCTTCTCCAGCTGCTTCATCTGTTCCTTTAGCTCGAAACGCAGCAACTGCAGCACGCCGCCGCGCATGCTCGCCTGTGCCGCCTCACGCGTATCGAACAAATGGATCGCCACTTTCCCCTCCCGGTTGACGAGCGCCGGGTAGCCGGTCAGTTTTTTGCCGGCACGGATAAAAGCGATTTCTTCGGGCAGGTCGCCAAAGTCCCAGCGTTTTACGTCGTCGCGCTCGATCGGCAGGCGTTCACTCGAATCCGGGCGCGAGAATGTCAACTGCGCCGCCTGACCAAGCTGCGCCTTCAGTTGCGCGAGATCGCGGCTCATCGCCAACTCCTGCCCCGCATCGTCCACGACCTCGTAATTCATCAACAGATGGGACGGCGGTTTCTCGTCGCGCCACGCGTCCTGTGGGACGGCGATGCCGGTTTTGGCCCGAATAAAGTCCCCTAATGCCTCAGTCAGCGGCAAGGACGGGGACCGAGGTACCGCCTCTCCCCGCTCCTGGCTTTCCAGAAATCGTGTTACAAATTCCGGTATCGGCACAACATGACGGCGGACCTGCTTGGGAAGCGCTTTCAGGTACCAGGTCACCTTTTCGCGGACCAAACCCGGAACGAGGTTGTCGAATCGCGCTGAATTCAGCTTGTTGAGCAGCGGCAGCGGCACGGTAACGGTGACGCCATCCAATATATGTCCAGGGTCGAATCGATAGGTGAGCGGTAGCCGGACGCCGTCCACCGTTATGCTACCTGGATATCGCTCTTCCGTGACGCTGTTGGCCTCGTGGCGCATCAGGTATTCCCTGGAGAGAAAGAGCAGCCGCGGGTTTTCCTGTTCCGCTTGTCTCCGCCATTTTTCGAACGCTGCGCCGTTGCCTGTTCCACCGGGAATAATGGCATCGTAAAACGCAAAAATTTCCGCGTCGTCCACCAGCACATCCGGCCGGCGCGTCTTGTGTTCCAGCGCTGCGACATCGGCGATCAGTTTGCGGTTATGCTCGAAAAAAGGCGCCTGGGTTACATATTCACCCGCGACGAGTGCCGAGCGGATAAAAATTTCACGCGCTTCCCCCGGATTGATGTTGCCGTAATAAACCCGCCGCTTTGGCACAACGGTAAGGCCGTACAGGGTCACCCGCTCGAATGCCGACACCTGCGCCGTTTTCTTTTCCCAATGCGGATCGAAGTAGTGCTTCTTGCATAGTCGGCCGGCGATTTTCTCCACCCAAAGCGGGTCGATTCTGGCTGCGCATCGCCCGTAGAGCTTTGTGGTCTCGGCCAGCTCAGCTGCCATCACCCATTTGGATTTAGTTTTTTTCAGTACGGAGCCTGGAAAAATGGAGAACTTGATTCCCCTTGCTCCCAGATATTCGCCGGTCTCCTCAGCCTTGAAGCCGATGTTGCCCAGCAGCCCCGCAAGGAGTGCCCGATGAATTTCGTCATAACCAGCGGGAATCTGATTGGGCCTCAACCCCAGTTCCGCCACCAATGTATGCAACTGACCATGAACCTCACGCCACTCGCGCATCCTGCGGTGCGACAAGAAATTTTCCTGGCACTGTGCCATGAGCTTGCGGTTGGATTTTTTATGTTTCAACAATTCATCGAAAAACTCCCACAGCCTGAGGTAGCCCAGAAAGTCGGAGCGCTCGTCCTGAAAACGCTGATGCGCCCTGTCCGCTGCTTCCTGCCGCTCGAATGGTCGGTCGCGCGGGTCCTGCACGCTGAGGGCGGCAGTGATGATGAGCACTTCACTCAGGCAGTTCTCCTCTTTTGCAGCCAGTATCATGCGTGCGATTTTCGGATCGATCGGAAACTTTGCCAGTCGCCAGCCTATGCTTGTCAGCATATTGCTGTCATCAACTGCGCCCAGCTCGGCCAGCAGTTGGTAGCCGTCCGCGATCATCCGCGGCGGAGGCGGCTCGAGGAAGGGGAAATTTTCCACCTCGCCGATCTTCAGTGATTTCATACGCAGAATCACGGCTGCCAGCGATGAACGTAGAATTTCCGGGTCGGTGAACTCCGGTCTGGCAAGATATTCCTCTTCCGAATAGAGCCGTATACAGATGCCGCTCATCACCCGCCCGCAACGTCCAGCCCGCTGGTTAGCCGAAGCGCGTGAGATTTTTTCCACCTGCAACTGCTCCACCTTGTTGCGGTAGCTGTATCGATTGAGTCGCGCCAGTCCCGTGTCGATCACATACCGTATGCCGGGAACAGTAAGCGATGTTTCGGCCACATTGGTAGCGAGCACGATTCGCCTGACGTTGCTGTCGGGCTTGAACACGCGCTCCTGTTCCGCGTACGACAAGCGCGCAAACAAGGGCAGAATATCCGCACCGCCGCCGCCTCCAGGGGCGGAGGGCCCGAACCGGTTGAACGCATGCTTGCGCAGCACCTCGGCGGTTTCCCGAATTTCCCGCTCGCCCGGAAGAAAGATCAGTATGTCTCCCGTGCCGGAACGGGTCGTTTCGTCCACTGCGTCGAGGATGGCCTGTTCCAGACCGCCTTCTTCCTTGTCTTCATCTTCGGTTTTATTCTGGCTAGGGCCGAAAGGGCGATAACGCACTTCCACCGGATACATCCGGCCTGACACTTCGATAATCGGCGCGTCGTTGAAATGCGCCGAAAAGCGCTGCGCATTGATGGTGGCGGACGTGACGAGAAGCTTCAGGTCTGGCCGCCTGGGCAGCAACTGCTTGAGATAACCAAGGAGAAAATCGATATTGAGACTGCGCTCGTGCGCCTCGTCGATGATGATCGTGTCGTAGGCAAGGAGAGAAGGATCGCCCTGCGTTTCCGCCAGCAGCATGCCATCGGTCATGAGTTTGACATAGGTCCCCGAACTGACCTTGTCCGAGAAACGCACCTTGTAGCCGACCACGTGCCCCAGCGGACTTTTGAGTTCGGAAGCAATCCGCGCCGCCACCGTGCGCGCGGCAATGCGACGTGGCTGCGTATGCCCGATCATTCCCGCCACCCCGCGGCCGAGCTCGAGGCAGATTTTCGGCAACTGCGTCGTCTTGCCCGAGCCGGTCTCGCCACAGACGATTACCACCTGATTCTCCCTTATCGCGCGCGCAATTTCTTCACGCCGCCCAACTACAGGCAGGTCTTCGGGATACATTGGTTTGGGAAGGTTGGCGAGGCGCCAGGCGGCGTCGGCAGCGGAAATGGCAGAAGATTTTTTCATCAGGCGATGTAACAAAGGATGGTTATTCTAACGCAGGAGAACGGCTGGACAAAAAGCACAAGATGGAAATGTAGAAACACCCGAGGTAATAATTTATTCTTGATTTCTCATACTCATCAGCTATGTTTAATAAACAACCCGAATGTGGAGCGGCATGCCAGGCTCGGGTCAGAGAGAAATTCCAAAAGCATAAGATGATCCGCTTCACAAGAGCAGATCAGGATCCCATCAAGACAAACAGGAGTCAAAGTCCAATCATTCGGCTTAAGTAAGGATTGTGATGCAGGCCGTGAGGTCTCGTGTAAATCACATGAATCGCTGTAGATAAGGTACGATTGTAGAATGCGATTTTTCCCTAGCTTGATATCATCGCAGCAAGTTATCCCATAGTTGCTTGATGCTCGACTGCTTTCAATTGCCCAGACAGAAAAAGATGAAAACATCAATCGGCCACAGCACGAGAACACTGCCCGTTCTCGAATAAGGCGACTATCCGTCTGAAGAATTCGCGATTTATCCGGACAATAAGAAAGGAAAATGCAAGATGCGAGCCACGATTCAGTTTAGTCATCCGGACAAAAAATTCGCCATTCTCACAAAACTGCTGAACATCATTAAGGGTATAAAAAACCTGCATCAGCACATTCTAGCCGACGGCATATTGCTGGAAAGGCTGGATGCAAGCGATATAGAAAAACTGAAAACAGCGCTGGCAGGTCCGAATTATTCCAAATGCGTTATCTCGGACAACTCTATTCGGGTCATCATTATCGGTGGCGAACTGCGCGCCTTGTTCGGGTTGGTGATACCCATTCCCGGCAGGCAGGACGACTTCGCCCGAATCTTCTGGGAACGCGGTTTTACCCTTGAGCACTTGACACCGGGACAGGCTGAAGCAATAAGAAACCAGCTCGACGCCATCGCAGCCGTGACCATCACGCCCGATATCCCTCAGACACGCATTTACACGGTCAGCGGGCAGGTCAGCCAGGACGACGGCACCCCTCTCAGCACTCGCGGTTTTACTGTCCGCGCCTTTGATTCGCTCTCCGTGAACAGTCTTGTGCTCTGTGGGAGTACGGCTACTCTTCAAGCTGACGGTTTTTATCGAATCGACTACGCCTGGCGGTCAAACGGACGAAAAGGCCCCGATTTACTCGTTCGCGTGTTTGATCCGGAAGGCAACGTTGTGGCTGAAACCAAAAAATCCTCAGCTGCAATTCAGGAATTCCTGGACATGACAGCCGAAGGATTATGTATCGTCCGAGGCATAATCCGTTACGCCGATGGTGCCCCGCTTCCGGATGTCGTCGTGCGCGCTTTCGACCGTGATATGCGGGCAGAGGCATTACTGGGAAACACGGTCACCGATGCTGAAGGATTTTATGAAATTACCTATAGCGTAGGGCAATTCCAGGCAAAAAAGGCGCAAGCTGACCTGGTCATGCGCGTTTTCCGGCAGGGAGAGGGAGAGGAGGAAATCGCCGTTTCCGATATTGTGTTCGATGCGTCGCTACAACAGGCCATTGATATGGAGATCGAGTCCAGGAAATTTCCTGGTCCATCGGAATATGAGCAGTATCTTGCCGCGCTGAAACCATTCATTGTGGGAGAACCAATTCACGAATTGACTGATGAGGATTTAAGTTTTCTCAACGGCAAAACAAACATTCCGCTTGAACAGCTAAGTCACTTGCGTGTGGACGCGCAATGGTCTTTTCAATACGGATTGGAACCCGGGATGGCCTACGGCCTTTTTAGTCAGGGGTTACCGGCAAACCTGCGCCGCTTGCTGACCGAGAAGCGAGCGGGTTTACATGAAGCACTTCGGGTCTCGCTAGTGCATAACGTTGTCCCAGCGGGGCTTGCCGGGCAAATTGACGAGGTTCTTGAACGACTTCTGTCCCTGACTGATTCACCGGTCGTTGAGTTGGACAGGAAGGTCAAGTAACAAGGCTTATCAATAAGTCCTTCGATGATTATCACTTATCGGCAACTGGGCCGCAAAATCGAGTCCGTATAAGCGCACAACTGACCTCGTCTGCGAACTTTACGATGAATAAATCCAAGGGGCGCAATGTATTGAGCGGCGCTTTTGCCGCAACCCGAAGAGTCCCGCCGTCCTTCCATGGGCAAGCAGTCGAAAGGGACCAGACTCGCCTCACCGCCTCCCTCCACCGTGCTTTTTGGCGACCTGTTATATGACGCAATATTGAAAATACTTTTCGGCAGATTTGATTGGCACATCGCAGGGCGATCCACTGGACTGGTATTTTGCAGGTTGAAGTCTATATTTATATTGTCTTGTTCGCGAAGTGCTTCCATGCATCATGATCAGAACTCGCACTAAACGAGTGTTATCCATTTCGCTGCTCGTACTGGGCGGCATATTGATGTTTTTCGCGCCCGAAAATATCTGGATCGGCGCAGTTCTTTTCGCCCTCGGTCTTTGTGTGGAAATAGCAGGGCTTGTACTCGGACACCGCAAATAAGAAGATTTAAAGCGTGGGAATGATCGGTATATTCGGGCTTGTGCCAGGTACTCGGCGCGCGGGCCACGAACGCGGCCGGGAGCGCAGGCGAAATTGTGTTTCCGGATCAATTTTTCGCAAGCATAAAAAAACCCGAAAACGGACGAACCGGCTTCGGGTTTCAAGTTTCCACTTACAAAGGAGGGTATCACTTATACGACGTCTATATAATATAACCGCCGAGAATAAAGTCAAGTACAAAAATCCAATATTTTGTTTACGTCAATCGGAAAGATCGATATTTTGCTGTGCGATTTAACAGCTCAGGATCTTTCTGTCCCTGTCATTACACCCAAACCCCTCCGCGCCTGATCAGAAGGCCTATACCCGAGCCCAGCAAATCAACAAACCAACAAACTCAACAAGCATCATTACATAGTCGAAGGCTCCGGAACAGGCATCAGGGCGCCAGACAATCCATACTTTTGGGACCGAAAGAGGAGGCCGCCAAGCTGCCCAGCTTGACAAACCCTCATACCGATCTATAACAACAGTTGCAAAAATCTTTTGCGTTGAAAGAGGTGATGAGTTGAAGACCAATTCGCAAACGTCCATTTTTTTGTTATTGGGGGATATTTCATGGCAGCCAGCACTACTGCTCAAATAACCGACTTCACGCGTGATGTCCTGGGGCGCTACCTTTGCAACGGGCTGGATGAGGCCACGCAAAGTGCGGATGCAGGCACGCGCCCGGATGCCCGTCCATTCGACATCATCATTATTGGCGGCGGCAGCTTCGGCGGAGTCCTTGCGCAGCACCTGTTTCACAATGACACGACCCATAGTCATCGAATTCTGGTGCTGGAAGCAGGGCCCTTTCTTATCCCCGAACACGTGCAGAATCTGCCTATGCTGGGCCTTAATCCGCCGGCGCCCTCCATGACCGATCCGGGTCCTCGAGCGGAGGTTTGGGGGTTGCCCTGGCGAACGGATGTCGAGAAAGGGTTTCCGGGTTTGGCGTACTGTATCGGAGGTCGGTCCCTTTATTTCGGTGGCTGGTCTCCCGAATTGCTGGAAGCCGAAATGGAAAAGTGGCCTGCGACAGTGACCAGCGATCTCAGAAAGCCTAATGGTTATTTCTTTCAGGCGAGCCAGCAGATAGGGACCAGTCAGACCAATGACTATATTCACGGCGCGCTGCATAACGCGCTTCGCAGCATGCTCTTCAATGGGGTTAACAACGGTCTGATTCCCGATGCTGTTCCTCTGGCCGAATTGCCAATGAATCTGGAAACTCCTCCCCCCATTTCCCAGTTCGATATGTACAAGCTCGAAGCGCCGCTTGCCGTACAGGCTGGCACGCCGCGGTCGGGCTATTTCCCGTTCAACAAATTCAGTAGCGTGCCGCTGATGACTGAAGCGAGCCGGGCGGCACAGAGCGAATCGGGCGGTGATGACGTGAAGAAGCGCTTGATGATTATTCCTAACTGCCACATCACGCGCCTATCAAGCGTCCCGGAAGAGAATGGCTGGCGGGTGACGGAAGTGGGGACCAGCCTTGGCAATATTCCGCTACCCAACAATGGGAAAGTCGTCATCGCCTTGGGTACGATCGAGAGTGCCCGTCTCGCAATGGTATCCTTCAATAGTGTGCCGAACGCCGATCTGATGGGTAAAAATCTGATGGCGCACCTGCGCTCGAATCTGACCCTGCGCATCCCGCGTAGCGCATTACCTGAAGGCCTGCCGAATGAGCTTCAAGCTTCGGCGCTCTTCCTCAAGGGACGCTATCAACATCAAAGGACGGACACAAGTTTCAGTTTTCATCATATCCAGATAACCGCAGCCGGTCTGGATCGGCCTACTGCTGACACCGAACCCGAACTATTCAAGAAGATACCAAGCCTAGACTACTTTGCTCCCTTCCTTACCGCTAACGATGACCAGGTTGTTATCACGCTCCGTAGCATTGGCGAAATGGATTCCCAAAACCCGAATAGCGGAATTCATCTCACCGGTTCCGACGAATTTTCGGTTCCGCGTGCCTTTGTGTCGATTAATCCTTCTACCAGGGATATGGCTCTCTGGGATGCAATGGACAAGATGGCGGATGACGCTGCCCTGGTCTTTGCCAACGGTCTGCCTTATGAAGTCATGGTTGATGGAGCTTACCAAAGGGTCGCGGCAAATCAGCCACCCAGCTCGGTAGCGCCATTTGTAAAGCGCAGGGATAAACTCGGTACAACTCATCACGAAGCGGGTACGCTCGCGATGGGCGACAGCCCTCTTGACTCTGTCACCAATACTGACGGCCGTCTTCATTTTTCGCCGAATACTTATGTTATAGGACCCGCGCTATTCCCGACCATAGGCTCTCCTAATCCCATGTTGACCGGTGTGGCACTTGCGCGCCGGATGGGCGATACCATCGTTCCTGCTCCCACACCTTTCCAACCGGAAGCCGGATTTACCTCGGCTTCCAACGGGTATGACATGAGCAAATGGAGCATGTCCAAAATAATTAACCAGGCCCCGGATAAGAGCAATCCGGGACGCTTTTTAATCGTGGATGGAACGTTGGAATATACGACAGGAAATGATCTGGGTTTGCTGTGGTACACGGAGCCGATGCCGCCCAACTACATTCTCAAATTGCAATGGCTGCGGTGGGATGAGGGCGGCAATTCCGGCGTATTTGTGCGATTTCCCAATCCCAATACAAAAGGTTATAGCAACACTGCCTATGTCGCTGTCGACTTCGGGTTTGAGGTACAGATAGACGAATTGGGAATGCCCGATGGTGTGGATAAGCGTTTGACGGGCGCCATCTACAATGAAGATAATCAGGATTTCACCCGTCAACAAGCGAAACCTGCTGGTCAGTGGAACGACTTCGAAATTGTGGTGGAGGGGCAGACCTACACGGTGTTTCTCAACGGGCAGCAAACCACACGATTTACTAACAGCAATCCGGCGCGGGGTCTACCTGGCACAGCGAACGACCCCGGCTATATTGGATTTCAAGGCCATTTGGGATCGCGTGTCGCATTCCGCAACATCCGCTTCAGGCCCTTGCCCTAGCCAAATGGGGCCGAGAAGGTTCTACTGTTTGACAGGAGAAAAACATGTCCGATCTGGTGGTAATAGGATTTGAAAACACGCAAAAGGCAGAGGAAGTTTTATGGAGGCTTAGGGCGCTCAAAAGGCAAAACCTCATAGATCTTTACGATGCGGTTGTTGTTGTTCGCGACGAAGAGGGCGAGATTCACCTCAAGCAAAGCATCAACCTTGCCCACTACGATGCATCTGCCGGCCTGCTCTCGGGCGGACTCCTCGGTACTTTCGTGGGGATGCTCTTCCTGAATCCGGCTGCCGGGTTTTTGATCGGCACGATGGTAGGCGCGGGTGCGGGAGCGCTGTCGGGTGCTCTTTCGGATTATGGTATTCCGGATGATTTCATTACTTCATTAGGCGAGACAATTCCCCCCAACTCATCGGCGCTCTTCATCCTTGCCCGAAAAGTGGATCCAGAAAAGGTTCTGGCTGAACTTTCCGATGTTAAAGGCAAGGTCCTGCGGACAACTCTATCGCCAGATCAGGAGAGGAGATTTCGGGAAGTGCTTGCGGGCTCAACAGCGGCAGCAAAGGCGTAACCTGGCGAGAATTCAACAACGTCAAAAGCCGGACAAAACGCGGCCGAGAAACCATACCGCGAAGTCATGGTCCAAGCTTGCAAAAACATGAGGAGCTTCCCATGAAACGACGCGCCATTCTGCAAAGTCTTGCCACACTGACAGTGCTGCCGTTGATTTCGGCCTGCTCCGGCGGCAAGACCGCCGCAAATACGCCTACAGTGATAACGGTGCAGCCTTTGGACAAGCCGCATGAAGAATGGCGTGGCCTGGTTTCGCCTGCAGCCTATCGGGTGCTGTTTGAGGAAGAGACGGAACCTCCCGGCAGTAGCCCGCTGAATCGCGAAGATCGCGAGGGAACCTTTATTTGCGCCGCGTGCTATCTGCCGTTATTCGATAGCGCAAACAAATTTGAAAGCGGAACGGGATGGCCCAGTTTCACCCAGCCGATCGCAGGGCACATGGAAACAAGGCGCGATTTCAAGATGATTCTGCCGCGGACCGAATACCATTGCGCACGCTGCGGGGGCCACCAAGGCCACGTGTTTAAGGACGGGCCTCCGCCCAGAGGAGAACGCTGGTGCAACAACGGGCTGGCACTCCGGTTTGTGCCAAAAAGTGAAAAGCTGCCGGCGCTCAGGGGTTGATCAGCGTCGGACTATCAATGCACAAGCTATCCACATCTCACAATGCGGCCGCCGCCATTCACCTTATTCGCCGCGCCTTCGGCAGCTTCCTGCTGGGTCTGGTGATGGTTATGTTTGCAGCATGCGAACAACCGGCCGCGCGCAACCAATCAGCAGCGGTTCCCGCCGCCAGCTCATCCGTCAATTTAAACGAAGAATCTTCCGACACAGGGATCGCCACCTTTGCCGGCGGTTGCTTTTGGTGCACGGAGGCGGATTTCGATAAGGTGCCGGGTGTAATATCCACTACATCCGGGTACATCGGCGGCAAGGTGGTCAATCCCACTTATAAGCAGGTGTCTTCCGGTAAAACGGGACATATTGAAGCAGTGCAGGTACGCTTCGATCCTGAAAAGACGAGTTTTGCCAAGCTGTTGGATGCCTTCTGGCCGACAATTGACCCCCTTACGCCCAACCGGCAATTTTGCGACGGCGGCTCGCAATATCGAAGCGCCATCTTCTATCACAATGACGATCAGCGGTGGCAGGCCGAGGCGTCCAAGGCCGAACTTGAAGCTTCCGGCCGCTTTGCGCAGCCGATCGTAACCGAAATTTTACCCGCGACGGAATTTTATCCTGCGGAGGAATACCATCAAGACTATTACATCAAGAATCCGATCCGCTATTCGTACTACCGCAGCAACTGCGGCAGGGATGCACGACTGGCCGAAGTATGGGGTACTTCACGATGATCGGTGCCAGTGAGTCAGGAATCCTCGGGCCTCACTCTCGCGGAGCCGTCCTCGTTATTTTTGACGGCTACAATTACTGATGTGCCTCTGCATTACCCCCATTACAACGTTCAACATACCTCTTTTTCTATCATAATCTATCGGTCTAGCTAATTTCTCTAGGTCGGGCTATGCTCGACAATCAAAACTTCTGTCGGGCATAGCCCGACCTACTTCTGATAGCCTGTTCATATGCATCGTCTTGCTCGCGCGAATCCGAATCCCTTAACTTCCTTAGCGTACAACGTTTAAGGCTGGGCCCGGGTTTGGTTCTGGGGTTGGGGCTGCTAGAGGCATGGTTCCGTCGCGTCTCGATCTCAGCTCTTCAGTATCCATGTCCATGATTCTTGGATCTTTAGCGGATGAGTCCGTAAAGGGTGCATCATCGGTCTGGAGATCTTTGGTCTTTGCGTTCCTGACCTTTGAATCTTTCGTCTTGCTCTCTCTGGTTTTTACCAGTTTCGCCTTCGCGCCCTTGGTCTCGCTGGATGTATCTTCCCGCTTGCTTGAATCTTTGACAGCGTCGTGTTTCACCTTCAGGTTATTGCTCAGGGCCGCGTAATTGCGAGACTCGTTCTGCATCTGGGAATACAACTGCGTATATTGCGTATTGTAGGAAGTGCGCGCCATTTCCAGTTGACGTAATTTGGTTTCCAACTGGCGCCGGTTGTGAGAGCTGTCCTTGATTTCAGCGGTTTTAGCGGCCAACGAGACCTCTTGGATTTTTTGATTCAACTGCTTGTACAATTGGGCCATGTTGTTGGCAGCGGTACTGTACCGCCGGTGATGTATCTCCATTTTTTCGAAATCTGTCAGCGGGTCGCCCATGGGGTGTGAAGCTTGCTCAGACACATCAGTGGCTACCGGCTCCTGTTGCGCCTCTTCTGCAAAAGCACTGGATAAGCACGGCCCGAATACCAGCGCAATCAAAGTAGCGTACCGCGTCAATAAGCTTCCGATATTGCCGCCGATATTGCTGATAGGGCAAGTCATGGATGAACTCCCGAATGTATTTATGCTTCTCAGTCTTTTCATAACACTATGCGACGTTTGGTTTCTCGAACAGTATACCTGAATGCGGGTTTCCGATTTCCAGGACCTCGGGAATCGGTTTTTTTGGCTTAAAGTAAAAACCGTCCGATTTAGTGAAATAGGGATACAGACGAGGCCGCGACGCTATTACCTATCTCAAGTATAGGCTAAACTTCGCCATATCTTTATGGACGGCTTCCTTCCGATGTACAAATGACCATTGGCGACAATCGGCCGAACCAGCAGGTTTCGCGAATGACGGCTCCTGGAACAACCAGGGGTAAATTCATCACGCTCGAAGGCATAGACGGGGCGGGCAAGAGCACGCATCTAAGCTGGCTCGAAGGTATTTTGCGGGACCGAGGAAAAACCGTTATCGTGACGCGCGAGCCGGGCGGCACGCCTTTGGGCGAAACGTTGCGCGAACTTCTGCTTTACCGTAGTCAGGCAATGCATGCGGAAACCGAGGCCCTGCTGATGTTCGCCGCAAGGCGCGAACATTTGGACAAGGTCATTCTGCCGGCGCTGGATCGCGGCGATTGGGTAATTTCAGACCGTTTCACCGATGCCAGTTTTGCCTATCAAGGCGGGGGCAGGGGCTTGGCAACGCAAAAACTCGATGAGCTCGAATATTGGGTCCAGGGAGAATTTCAACCTGACCTCACCCTTTATTTCGATGTAACAGTTGAAGTAGGGAGGAAACGAATAAATGCCATCAAGGCAGCGGACCGCTTTGAAAAAGAACAGGATGAGTTTTTCCAGAAAGTGCGGGACGCATATCTGGAAAGGGCGCATAAATTCCCCCAGCGGATACGTGTGATAGACGCTAACCAGTCTCTGGAGGAAGTTAAGAAATCAGTTGAGATTATCATTCTATCTATCTGTTAGATGTCTATTTATTCCTGGCAAAAAGAGGTTTGGCGAAAATTGGCGGAGCAAGCCCGAGGCAACAGTCAAGGGAGCAGCATGTCATCTGCTCACGCTGTATTGCTGCGGGGAAGGAAAGGGCTCGGCAAGTTGGCATTTGCGACTGCGCTGGCTAAATCCCGACTGTGCGTAACTCCGTCTGTTGAAGGTGAGGCATGCCGAAGTTGCCTAAGCTGTAGATGGTTTGAACAGGGGAGCCATCCCGATTTTCGCCTCGTCGAGCCCCAGGCACTATCAACCCTTTCGACAATATCGGGCACAGCCGATGACATTAGAGACGATGATGGCGCCGATACCGAGGCGAGGAGCACTACCAGGACCGCCGCGGATGCCGGAACAGAATCGGGTGGTGCAAAAACCGGAAAAAAACCCAGTAAACAGATCAGTGTCGCGCAAATACGCGAACTTGCCGATTTCATCAATATATCCAGCCACCAAAACGGTTATAAAATCATTCTGATCCACCCGGCTGAAACCATGAATCCGGCCGCCGCGAATGCGTTGCTGAAGAGCCTGGAAGAGCCGCCTCTGCGAACGCTATTCATCCTGGTATCGCATCACGCACAATTTTTACTGCCGACCATCCGCAGCCGCTGCCGCCAAATTCCGATGCCCACGCCTGACCCCGCGACGGCTATTGCCTGGCTTCAACAGCAGGAGGTCAAAGATCCGGAAACGTGTCTCGCTTCCGCTGGCTACGCCCCGTTGGCGGCGCTGGAATTCAATGATGAAAATTATCTGGAACGGCACGGCGCTTTCGTCAAACAGATCAGCACGCGGGATAATTTCAATCCCATCGTTCTGGCGGAGGAAATGCAGAAATCAGACCTGCCAACCGTGGTCAACTGGTTGCAAAAATGGTGCTATGATCTAATGAGCTTTCATCTGACCAGCAAAATCCGCTATCATCTGGATAGGACTGCCGTCATTAAATCACTCGCCTCCGGCATTGATCCGCACGCAATGGCAACTTATTTACGGACGCTGGCTGAAACGCAACAGTTGGCAAGCCATCCACTCAACCCTCGATTGTTCCTGGAAGAATTGCTGTTTTCCTACGCCACGGTACTATCTCTAGGCACGGAGCTACCAAAGCGAATGAATTGAGAATGAATTGACTGAAAGAATATAACTGCAATGCGTTCAATCCCATCGCCATTCCGTATCTATTTGTCCAGACATGTTTGTTGATTCCCATTGTCATCTCGATTTTCCGGATCTTTCCGGCAATCTCGATGAGCTGCTCGAAAGAATGCGGGACAATAGTGTTACCCATGCACTTTGCGTGAGCGTTAATCTGGAAGATTTTCCCCGAGTATTGGTGTTGGCGGAAATGCATCCCAACCTGTTTGCTTCTGTCGGCGTTCATCCTGATTATGAAAACCTGACCGAACCGCAGGCGGCGCAACTGGCATCGCTGGCGGATCATCCCAAGGTCATCGCCATCGGTGAAACGGGGCTGGATTACTTTCGCCTCAAAGGCGATCTGGAGTGGCAGCGAGAGCGTTTCCGTCAGCATATCCGCGCAGCCCGGCAATGTGCCAAGCCGCTTATCATCCACACCCGTGAGGCTGCAGCTGATACCTTGCGCATCATGGCGGAGGAGGGCGCGGACAGCGTCGGCGGGGTAATGCATTGCTTTACGGAAAGCTGGGAAGTGGCGCAGCAAGCAATGGAGATGAATTTTTATATCTCTTTTTCCGGTATTGTTACTTTCAAGAACGCGGTTGCGCTAAAGGATGTGGCCAGAAAAATCAGACTGGAGAGAATGCTGATAGAAACCGATTCACCTTATCTCGCCCCGGTACCTCATCGCGGCAAAATGAATCAGCCGGCATTTGTGCGGCATGTTGCCGAAGAGATAGCGGCATTGCGTGGTATCAGCGTTGACGAAGTGGGTACAGCCACTACCGATAATTTTTTCAACTTATTCAAGGCGGCCTGAACCATGAACTCATCTAGAAAGGCATTTTTCGTGGCGGGGCTGGTGCTTGCTGTTTGCCTGTCCCAGCAGCCGACGGCTATTGCCGGGGTCTATGAAGATCTACGCTGGGCAATTGAAGACAATAACACTGGTGACGTAGCAAAATTGCTTTCCCAGGGCGCTGACCCCAACACGCCCGAAGAGCAGGGGAATACCCTCCTGATGGTTGCGGTCCGCAATAAAAATGCCGCGCTCGTCGATCTGTTGATAAAGGCCGGTGCCAAGCTCAACCTGCGCAATAGATATGGTGAAACCGCCATCATGCTGGCCAGCTATAACGGTCTTGGCGATATTGTTGAAAAACTATATGTCAAGGGGGCGGAAATCAACCATAAAGGATGGAACCCCTTGATTTACGCAGCATCCGGCGGTCATCCAGGCATCGTCCAATTATTATTGGAAGGGGGTGTTCAGGTCAATTCCATTTCCGATAATGGGACGACCGCGTTAATGATGGCGGCAAGAGGCAATCACCTGGATGCAGTCAGGGTCCTCCTGAAAAACGGCGCCGATCCCAACATCAAAAATGAATGGGACAAAACCGCCCTTGAATGGGCCTTGAGCAAGGGAAATGATGAAGTCGCCGAATTATTGAAAACCAACGGCGCCAAAAAATAACCCGCGATGCTTCCTTTCAGGCTTCCTTTCGGGGTAACTACAGTTAACTGCGAATCGCATGAGCACGACCGGTTTCAATCATTATAATTTGCGCGCTTCACGTGAGCTGATGGACAAGCTCAAAGCGTTCTATTGTGACATCGTGGGTCTCACCGAAGGTCAGCGGCCGCGTTTTGAGAGTTTCGGCTATTGGCTTTATGCGGGCGATCAATGCGTTCTCCACCTGAGTCAGGCAAAGCCGGATGAGATACGTCTTACGCACGTGACCACAACCTTTGATCATGTGGCGTTTACCTGCACTAATCGCGCCGAGATGGAAGCGCGCCTGAAGCAGCACAATATTGAATTCAGGACGGGCCAAGTGCCTGCATTGGGCATAACTCAGCTATTCTTCAAGGATCCGGCGGGGAACGGGTTAGAGCTGAGCTTTGCTGAAGCCCCCGATTGATATTTGGCGGGCAAGGGAAAATATAATTATCAACCTGCTCGATTGCCTGACCCTTCATTCGCGCTGTATCACTGCGTTCAAACTGGCAGCGCAGCCCTCGTAAAATAAGCTGGCCATCACCGGCTTTCAGTACAGGCACGTCAAGCGAAATCACAAGGAAACAATGCACGTAACCCCCGCAGACAAAAGGTACCCACAAACTTGCGAAGAGCAGCGCAGCCGTATTCATCCGCAAACACTGCAATGACGAAACCGCTACAGGATAAAGTCGCCATTATCACCGGCTCATCACGTGGCATAGGCGCTGAGATCGCCCGCTCCCTGGCGGGGGCCGGCGCCAAAGTCGTTGTCAACTACGCAGGAAATCAGAAAGCTGCGGAGATGTTGTGCGCTGCGATAACGGAAGCAGGAGGCGAATCGCTGGCTGTAAAAGCGGACATCAGTGATCCAACTGAGGTTCGGATGCTATTTGATGCGGCAATCGAGCGCTACAAGCGCCTGGATATTCTTGTCAACAATGCGGGCGTGCTTCTTTCCAAAAGAATTGCCGATATAAGTGACGAGGAATTCGACCGCGTCTTGAACATTAACGTGAAGGGCGTTTTCTATGCTTTGCGGGAAGCCGCCACCCGCATGGCGGATGGCGGACGGGTGGTGAGCGTCTCCAGCACTGTGACGCGGTTGATGCTACCCAATTACGGCGCATATGCGGCCAGTAAAGGCGGAGTCGAACAATTGACGCGCGTCTTCGCGAAAGAAATGGGCGAACGCGGCATTACCGCCAACATCATTTCGCCGGGGCCGGTCAATACCGAAATGTTTACTGCCGGAAAAAGCGAGGAAACGATCAAACGGATGGCCGCCATGTCCTTTACTGGACGCGTGGGCGAGCCGAAGGATATCGCCCGTGTAGTGCTTTTTCTGGTCAGCGATGAAGCCGGTTGGGTTACTGGGCAAAATATTAGCGCGAGCGGCGGCGCGGCATAAACTGCAACCCGGCACAGGATGCGCAGGGGGCAAAACGCAACCGATCAAACGGCTAGGATCATGAGGCGACGGGTTAGTTCATATGAGATGCGAATGAAGCGTCCCTTTCACTCCACTCATTCTGTCAAGAAATGCCAGGAAGGCCATGCAAAAAGAGGAATCGCAACAAATTCTCCTACGCGATAGAAAGCCGGAAAACGTACGGGCACTTGAAGCCCACTCAGATTACTAACTGATCTGCTCCGCTTTCCGGTTTTTTTCCTATGCTTCCTATCCCCTGGCATTTCACTCTATCCATCATCATGCAGAAGTCCCTTATCTGCATGCAATCGAGAGCCCATTCTCCGGGTTCTGATTCCCGTATCGCGTCTTCCATTGTCAATGCAGCGGCATCCCAGTGACCATGCGCAATCTCCACCATGGCAATTTTGCACCGTGTTACTTGCGCCGGCGGTGCCGTCATCAAAACTTCGTGTATCGTTTTCACGGCGACCTCCTTGCTCAAATACCCCTCCTATAACTTTGACCAAATCCGCTGCTTCATGTTCCGCTAACCGAGGCGGTTACAGAAAATGGGAATCATACGTAAAACTTCCTTTTTCAAGACCCCATACATGTCCAGCGTTTTTGTTTCCTAAGTGTGGCTAATGTGTGACGGCGAACAGTAGCAGTCCTGTACATAAGATAAAAACATGGATGCGCCGGCCACTCGCTTGACACGAGACGGATACGGCGTGCGTGTACGCGTCACCCTCAGGCAGAATGATATTGGGCGATACCGCGCCACTGCCTGCTGTCAGGAAAACCGGATGGCGTTAACGGTTCCATAACGGCTTGCCAGAGATGCTGCGCTTGCTCATATGGCAGAGCTTCCTCAACGATGGGATGGCAAGGATGGACTCGGTCGCGCTGCCACTATCCAAGCAGAAAGGAGGAAGTATAAATGCCGTTTACCTCGAATTCGGATCTGCTTACCGCTATCGCGTTTACTCTCTTCTACAGCGGAGCCGTACTTGCGCAATCGTCCGGTTGCTGCGGCACAGCAGTTGCAACGAATGACAGCAGCATCGGTAGCGGCCGCTATCTGATGCCGAGCCCCGTCTGCAATGGATGCCACACATCAGGCGATGGCTCTGCCCCGAGTAATGCTCAGCAGTTCAAATTGGGTGCGGTCGATTTCCCAACTTCAGCCAAATCCAAAAAAACACAAATCAGGTTTCTTCGCGGGATCATCGCCCTTCATTCCTTCTCGTACGAACTGGCGCTGGATGAGTTTCGCGCGTCCACGGAGATCGAACCGGATTTTATGATGGGCTACTGGGGCGAAGCGATGACATACAACCAACCGCTCTGGGGAAAGCAAGACTTCGAGGCGGCACGAGAGGTGCTTGCAAAAATAGAGAACCTTCCAGGATCGACCTCAAGGGAGCGTATGTATTTGCATGCGGTGAAAGCATTATACGGCGAGGGCGATAAGATCGCTCGCGATAAGGCCTATGCAACAGCAATGGAAAAGATCTACCGGGAGTATCCGGATGACCTGGAGGCGGCATCGTTTTTGGCGCTTGCTTTGCTTGGAAGCGTCCGGCCCGAGGACCCTGCCGCTTTGCGCACCCGCATGCGCGCAGGCGCAATTGCGTTGGAGGTTACCCGCAAAAAACCTGATCACCCCGGCGCCACGCACTACGTCCTCCATGCGTTTGACGATCCCGACCACGCAATCCTGGCGCTTCCGGCGGCCCGGCGTTATGCCGATATCGCGCCCGATGCACCTCATGCCCTGCATATGCCCGCTCACATCTACCTGCAATTAGGGGCGTGGGTGGACGCCGCTTCAACACAGGAAGCGTTATGGGTACAAGAAAAAAATCTTTCCATTGCCAATCGCGACTACCACAATCTTTATTGGCTGTTCTACGTCTATTTACAGCAAGGCCGCTACAACAGGGCAGAAGAATTGCTTGACCTGATGCGAAAAAGCCTGATGGAGGGCCCTGGAGATGACATGTCCTTTGTCGGCTACGGAACTTTCATCTATTCCGGTATGGCTGCTGCTTTCATTGTTGAAACCGAACGCTGGGATTTGGCCGAACAGCTAATTGATCCGCTTCAGCAGAACGCCGCACATTTGATTGACGCGATAGAGCACGCTTCCGGCCCGTTTCAGGCAGCAGCCAAGTACGTCCGGGCGCTATGGATATTCTCGCGTGGTATGGCGGCCGCGAAGAAGAACTCGCGAGACGCCAGGAAAAGTATTGATGAGCTAGCAGCGATGGAACAGCGAGTCGGCACAGGAGATTTAATTGGTATCGGTTTGCCTTTGCCGATGGTATTGAAAGTTCAAAAACTGGAAATTGCGGCGGTCGCAAGTGCTTCCGAAGATAAATGGGATGAGGCTATCGAGAACATGGAGAAAGCAATTGCCACGGAAGAATTGGTCCCGCCCACCCCGGGACCACCTCCACTGATCAAACCCCCGCACGAACTGTTCGGTGAAATCCTGTTAAAGGCAGACCGCGTCGCGGAAGCTGACAAACAGTTTGGCGCAGCACTTCTCCGACATCCAAATCGGGCACGTTCCCTACTAGGTGCTGCGCGCACCGCTGCGCGGCAAGGAGATCAAGAGGACGCTACAAGCTTCTACTCCCAGTTTGTACGTCAGTGGCTGGGTGACAAAAGGCTGCCGGAGCTGGAAGAAGCCCTGAAGTACTTGAAGCAGGGCACCGCACAGTAGAGAGTATCTCTACGGACTGACTATGGCCAATGAACTCGACAGCCCAGCCCAAGCCGACAGAAGTAATGGTATTTAAGCATTTATTATTAATATATTATCTATATTATCTATAATTAACATTAGCATGAAACATGTACCATTCTTCCAGTCTGAAAAATATCGGCGATCAGCAGCGTTTTGCATTTATCATAACCGAGGGAAATAATCCCCGGAGGCTGATATGAATACCGACGATTCTCTGATAATCGTCATACATCTTGTCGCGGCACTGACAGCAGGCGGCATAATCGGCCTTGAAAGAAGCCTGCACGGTCATCCTGCCGGTTTCAGAACTCACGCGCTCGTATGCCTCGCATCCAGCTTGCTGATGCTGGTGACGCTATTTCAAGAGAAGTGGTTGCCAAGCGTGCCGATTGATTCCATACGGATGGATCCGACCCGAATGGCCCAAGGAATTATGACCGGCATAGGTTTTCTCGGTGCGGGTGTGATTTTCAAAGAGGGCCTGAGTGTCCGAGGATTGACCACTGCTGCTTCGATCTGGATCACGGCCGGCATTGGCATTTTGATGGGGATAGGATTTTTCCTGCCTGGGATACTCGGAACCGTCCTCACCTTCGGCGTTCTCTCGCTGTTTCGTCTGATTGAAAACAAACTGCCTAGCCAGTCCTATGCGCAATATCACGTCAGCTTCGATAGAAACAATGTAATGCCGGAGAATGAAGTCAGAACACTCGTGGCTGACCACGGGTTTGAGATAGCCACCATGAGTTATCGTGTTACTCAGGCTGGACTGTTCGAGTATCGTATGGATATACGAAGTACAAATCCTGGCAGAGCTTCTGCTCTAGCAGAAGTGTTGCGCACTATGGCGTCAGTGCGGGAATTCCGCATCTCCACGACGGGTAGTTAAGCAGCTAATAATGACATCACATGCTTAATCCTGTACCGTGTGCATGGGTATCGTGTGATAACTACACCCCTCAAAGATCAGGATCAATCCTATCGTTTTTTTTTGACAATGGAGAAAGATCATGAATACTAAAACTACCGCAGCAACAGCCGAAGCCGAGATCCGCCAACTGGTGGATACGTGGCTGAAAGCGGCCAAAACCAAGGACATCAATGGAATTATGTCATCCTACGCGCCGGATGTTCTCGCGTTCGATGCAATATCCCAACTGCAATTCAAGGGAGCGGAGGCATACAGAAAACACTGGGAAGCGTGTCTTTCCATGTGTTCAACCGGCGAGATGATCTTTGAGATTCATGATCTCGAAATTGTGGCGGCGGATGACGTAGCTTTCTCTCATTGCCTCAACTGGTGCGGTGGAAAAGATGAAAACGGCCAGGAGAAGGCAGGTTGGATGCGCATGACGACCTGTTATCGCAAGACAAGCGGAAAATGGAAAATCGTGCATGAACATTTTTCGGTACCCTTCGATATGGAGAGTGGCCGGGCATTGTTCGATCTCAAACCATAGCATCAGGAAATAAATTTATCCGGCGGCATATCTAGCGAGCCTAGGCTCGTTCGCTTTACGGTTGAGTGAGGACCAGCCAATGAAGCAATCCGAAGACCCGCATTTCCAATTTGAAATCAAGCGGAGAAACTATCATGCAATTCATGCTATTGGTCAAAGCCGACAAAAACACGGAGGCAGGCATTATGCCCAGCGAAAAGCTCCTGACTGACATGGGAAAATACAACGAGGAGATGGTTGAGGCGGGTGTGCTGCTCGCGGCCGGGGGACTCCACCCAAGTGCGAAGGGCGCGCGTGTCAGATTCTCGGGTGAGAAACGAACCGTGATCGAAGGACCCTTTCCGGAGCCAAAAAAGCTGATTGCGGGCTTCTGGCTGATCCAGGTGAAATCCAAGGAAGAAGCTATCGAATGGGTCAAGCGGTGCCCCAATCCAACGGAAGGAAGAGCGGAAATCGAAATTCGCCAGGTATTCGAAGCGGATGACTTCGGTGTCGAGTTCACTCCCGAACTCCGGGAGCAAGAGAAGCGTATGCAGGCGCAAATGTCCGCCCAGAACAAACCCGGTTCTTGAAATGGACGATTGATTCATGTTAAGACACAAGACAGATACAAGGATCACATAGAGTCGACAGGAGTTGCAGGAGGGAAGGGAAGTTTCACCGGCAGCACATGATATCGCACAGGACTTCTCAATCATTGATCAGCTAAAAAGGAGTGCATCATGCAATTGAACCCTTATCTTAGTTTCAATGGCAAATGCGAGGCAGCGTTCAAGTTCTACGAGCAATGCCTTGGAGGCAAAATCGGCGTAATCCTCACCTACGGGAGTTCGCCAATGGCGGAGCAGACACCACCGGAATGGCGCGATAAGATCATGCATGCCCGCTTAACGGTGGGAGACGAGGTATTGATGGGTTCGGACAGTCCGCCTGAGCATTATGAAGAAACAAAGGGCATGTCCGTATCGCTCAACATAGAACTGCCGGAAGATGCAGAACGCATATTTCGCGCATTATCGGAAAATGGCACAGTACGGATGCCGCTGCAGGAGACGTTTTGGGCTGCCCGCTTTGGCATGCTCGTGGATCAATTCGGTATACCGTGGATGGTAAACTGCGAGTAATCAGCTCGAACGTCAACGATGGGACGAAATGGTGCAGGCTGCCGGTGGCTCGCGGAATATCATGTGATTGCAGCAGCCGTTAAAACGATCTTCCCGATATGCATGCCTGATTCCATCAGTGCGTGCGCCTTGGCTGCGTCCTCAAGCCGGAACACCTGAAATATCACCGGCTTTAATGTTCCCTGCTGCAGCAGCGGCCAGACTTGCTGTTCCAGTTCCTGCGCAATCTGTGCTTTCTCCGCGACGCTGCGGGAGCGCAACGTGGATCCGGTATGTGTGAGCCGCTTGGTCAGCATAGTCATCAGGTTCAATTCCCTGGCCGGGCCATTCTGGACGCCGATCTGGACAATGCGACCATTCAACGCAGCTGCCTTGTAGTTTCTTGCAACGTAGTCGCCGGCAATAATATCGACAATGACATCTGCCCCTTTGCCTCCAGTGAATTTTTTGGTTTCCTCGACAAAGTCCTGCGTACGGTAATTGATGGCCAGATCAGCGCCCAACGCCAGGCATGCCTGCCGTTTCTCCTCCGAGCCTGCTGTCACCAGAATAGTGGCGCCGAACGCCTTCGAGAGCATGATGGCGGTTGTGCCGATGCCGGAAGACCCACCGTGAATCAGTACCGTTTCGCCAGTTTTAAGCTTGCCGCGTTGGAACAGGTTGGTCCAAACCGTGAAAAAAGTTTCCGGCAAGGCAGCCGCTTCAACCATGCTGAAATTTTTTGGCACAGGCAATGCGTTACTTTCATGAACGGCACAATATTCGGCGTAGCCGCCGCCTGCGACAAGCGCGCACACCTTGTCTCCCACCTTGAAGCGCACCGTGCGTTCGCCTGAAGCAACAACATCTCCCGCGATTTCGAGTCCGGGAACTGTGGAGGCCCCTGGGGGAGGCGGGTACAATCCTCGCCTCTGCAACACGTCCGGACGATTGATCCCTGCCGCCATCACTCTGATCAGGATCTCCCCGCTTCCGGGCTGGGGAATGGGCTGCGCCGCCTGCACCAGTGCCTCCGGTCCCCCGGGCCTTTGAATATCAATGGCAAGCATGGTCTGCCGACTGTCAGGTTTGAAAGCCAAGCCTATTCCTGCTATAGGTTAATTAGGGGCGGAGCAGGGAAGATTCCCGTATCGACCACTGAAGTCCAGTCCTACTTTACCTCAACGTCTTTGCCACTGCACGAGCGCCACAAGAATTCCTGACCGATGGGCTAAATAGCGATACTCTTTGAACCTCATAGTTGAGTATCGCGCTAAACGCTGTACGAAGCGGACGAGCCAGATGAAGAGATAGGCGTATGAAAGGCGCTAACAGGCATATCACTACGAGTTCTCAATCAGAAGGAGGTGTTCCATGAAAATTCTCATTGTTCTCACGTCTCACGATCAACTCGGCAGCACGGGCAAGAAAACAGGCTTCTGGCTGGATGAGTTCGTAGCGCCTTATTATGTACTGAAAGAAGGCGGGGCAGAGATCATGCTGTTCTCGCCGAAGGGCGGCCAGCCTCCAGTCGATCCAAAAAGCGATCTACCGGAAAACCACACCCATTTAACGAAGCGCTTCCGCACAGATGGCGCTGCACAGGCTGAACTCGCCAACACGGAAGAGTTGGTCTATGCAACGGCAAGCGACTTTGACGCTGTCTTTTATCCCGGAGGACATGGTCCAATGTGGGACATGCCTGACAATCCCATATCCATTGCGCTGCTCGAAGACTTCGTGAAGGCTGACAAGCCGATCGCTGCAGTGTGCCATGCACCAGCCGCGTTGATCAATGTGCGAGGAAAAGACGGTGAATATCTGATTAAAGGAAAACGTGTGACCGGATTTGCAAATACGGAAGAAGAAGCGGTAGGCTTGACCAACGTGGTTCCTTTCCTGTTGGAAGACCAGCTAAGGGAACGAGGCGCCATTTACAGTAAGGCAGACAACTGGGCGCCCTACGTCCAGGTGGACGGCAAGCTGGTGACCGGTCAGAACCCAGCCTCATCACGCCCTGCAGCAGAAGAGCTGCTGAGGCTGTTGGGGGAGTCGACGCCATAGATACGCTATAAAGCCATGGATTTCAGGGGTAGGGTGCGCCATACGCACTTATTCGACATTGTCTTAAACAGCTGGCCGTGGCCCGTCCATAGGGACCAGCAAAGAGGATGACAGGAACAGTCAACGTGGACAAAAGTGAATGGTATTTTAATGTAGGGTACGTGGAGATATTGTACGCAGCCATGGTGGTTGGCATTTTTGTTGCTCTTTATTTCTTCCGCCGCCTCAGCCGTACGTCTGGGCTGGCCGCTCACATGATCGAGGAACGGGGCAAACTGGTGGGCTTGCTTACGCTCGCTGTGTTGCTCTTTGTGCTCAACAGGGTGCTGGGGGATCTGTGGTAATGGCATCTGTGGCCCTTTGTCTTGCACATTCCGGCTCAACGTCGTCCGTCATACCATACTGATAGATGTTTCTTGTCTTGCAGCGTCCGGCGTGGGCGCAAAATAACGCGCAGGATCTGGCCCGCAATCTCGCGTCCCGAATACAGCTGCACCTTGCGCGCCGAGGATTCCAGCGGGTGTTTTGTCAAAATGACGAATTGAAGGCCGCGCTGCTGTCCCCATTTCTTCAGTTTCTGACTCAAGATTACTTCATCAGCAGCGTACAGTTCCTGATCGAAGCCGCCGACATCACGAAATGCATCACTGCGAGATACGACCAGTGCGCCCGCCGCCCAGCGAAACACGACCGACGTCACGGTCCACAGTTTCAATACTCCGTCCGCCCACCATGGCAATCCTTCCATCCGTATTGCGCTGCCGCAACCCACGTATTTACCACCTTCGATGAGCTGCAAGATATCGGCAAGCAATTCGGGATTTAAAATACTGTCCGCATCTACAAACAGCATCCAGTCACCGGTTGCCTCGGCTGCGCCGGCGTTGCGCGCGCGGCCAATCTGGTTGACCGGCTCAAAAACGACCCGTGCACCTGCCTGCCTTGCCAGGCTGGCCGTATTGTCGGTGGAGTTGTTGTCAACCACGATGATTTCCGATGTAAAACCGGGTTGACTATTTGCGGCGAGAGATGCGTAGACGGACTGCAAGCACTGCTCGATCAAGCGCTCTTCATTAAAGGCCGGGATGATAATTGAGAGATGCATTCCAATGGATTCCGGTTTTAGGCTCGAACTCGCCATTATCCGCGAAAATAGGACTGCGCACGAAAAGGCATACAAAAATTCCTGTGCAGCTTTAATGGAAAATAGATGGGCCCGAGATCCCACCCGTGCCACATTTTCGGGAATTGCATAAAAACCTGCTTAAACTATAAAGAAATTGGTTCCCACTGGAACCGCTGATCCAAAACCGTTCGGGAGTAAAAGGGAGACGTGGGCAACGAACGATTAAATCAGTTTTCAGTATGTTCCAGTAGACTTTTTAGGCATAGGGAGAGGGCCTGATTATACTTGGCATCTTCAAAGTCGCTGATCAACTACCATCGCGGAGGTTATATATGAGTGAAGTTGGGGTCATGCAATGGCTAATAGCGTCCATAATTTTTTTCGTCGTACCATTTTGGAGAATATACAAGAGGGCCGGTTTTAAGCCGGCATTATCATTAATCGCGCTGGTCCCCGGAGGTATTCTGATTCTTCTATGGGTTTTCGCGTTTGTAAAATGGCCTGCTTTTACAGGAGCAGAAGAAAAGAAGGAGTAAGGGGCCTGTTAGAGTTTGGCTCAGTCATCCGCAGGCAATTTAACATAATATACATTATGAGCAAATTAAATGACGAAATAGCAGCGGCGAATTCGGGCTCTTGAGTCTTCTGCGGTCTCTTTTTCCAGAACAACATTTCCTTGTAGCTGGACACCTCTGGATTTAGAGCAAGCAATTGAAAGGCGTGAGAAAGAAAATTTGCTTATGTGTGGCTCCGTACAGAAGTCAAGGTAAGGAAGTAAGAAAATGAATACTGGTATCTGCTTTTTTCTCCCTCTTGTAGTAGATGCCACTGGGCCCGGCACAGGCCAACTACTCCTTGCCGGGCCTCTTTTCTTTGCCTTATCTTTCTCCCGCTTCCCATTACCCCAGGAACCCGCACTGCAAGTAAACGAGCGTCAATGCCCCTGTTATTTTCATGCACGGAACCGGGTGCCTCATTCCGCTGCTTCTTCCTGCTTCTCCCATTTTGCATAACACTCCAGTCCGCAAAAATACAGCACGTAGTCAACAGCCTCCTCGTTCATGGCTTCGGATAAAGGGATCTCCTTTAGGCAGACTTTACAGGGAACTTTTTCCGGATCGGAGGGTTGCTCCAGTTCACGCATTTAAATCTCCCTTTCCAATTCATCCATATCCATCCTTGCTTTTTAAAGGGAACCGGTCAATGCAAGGAATTCAGGAACCCCGGCCAGATGTACGACCGTTGTTTCAAGCAACTGAATAAGCAGCGTCGGATAAACACCCAGCCCTATTAGCAGGAATGTCAACGCAGCCAGCGTTACACTTTCCGCCAAGGACGCCGTACCCGCAAATTTTGCCTCTGGTACAGAGCCCGCCTTCGGGTCATGCACACACATCGCGGCAATAATCCTCAGGTAATAGTACAACCCGATCGCGCTGCCAACAACCAGTGCGACCACAGGTATCCATAGCGATGCTTCCACCCCAGCCGTCAATATGTAAAACTTGCCGATAAAGCCCATCGTCAACGGAATTCCGGCAAGTGACAGCAGCATGGCGGTAAATATCCCTGCCAGCCATGGCCTGTGCCAGAAAAGGCCGGCATAATCCGCAAGCCGGTCGCTATCCCGTTCCGCTACGCCATCGGATCCATCATTTAACCCGCCGGACAATACCGTTACCACGCCGAACGCGCCCAGCATAGTGACAAAATAGGCAGTGAGATAATAGGCAACTGCCTCGATTGCCAGTCCGCCGTAAGCCAGAAATCCAACCAGCAGATAGCCAAGCTGGGCAATGGAAGAATAGGCAAGAATCCGCTTGACGTTATCTTGCAACAGCGCGAGCAGGTTGCCAATCAGGATCGTCATGACGGCAACCAGGCTCAATGCCAGCGTGATTGGCTGCGACTGATACGCTCCGGCCACCAGGAAATAGCGCAGCAGCAGGGCAAGCATGGCGCCCTTTGAAACAGTGGCGATAAATGCGGTAATCGGTGCAGGCGCACCTTCATATACATCCGGCGTCCACATATGAAAGGGCACCAGCGCCAGCTTGAATCCGACACCCGTCACGATCAGTGCGAGTCCAGCCAACCCGTAGAGTTCCAGTACCTGGTCAGGCGCAGCGAGCATTGTTCCGATTTTCGCAAACTGCATCGTTCCAAGCTGTGCGTAGACCAGCGCCATGCCAAACAAAAGTAATCCGGATGAAAACCCAGCGAGAATCAGGTATTTAATTCCTGCTTCGAGAGGCCACTCCGTGAATCGCGGATACGCGATCAATACGAACAGTGAAATACTGAGCAGTTCCAGGCCCAGCAGAAACGAGGCAAAATGGCTGCTCGCGACGAGAACCCCGCCGCCGAGGGCAGCCAGCAGCAGCAGGATGTAAAGCGCCTCATGCCGGCTTTCGTCACCGCCGAAGTAGCGGTAACACAACACCGCGACGACAAAGGTCGCGGCAACGATGAGCCCCATAAAAAACAGCGCATAGTGATCCAGTACCAGCAGAGCCGTGACCTGACGAGATCCGACGCCCCGGGACAGAAACAATGATGCAAATGACAGAACCAGCCCAGCGAGCGTCAACATCATGACCGGTCGAGGATGACGATAAAAGGCTGCCGCCAGCATCACCACTACCGCGGAGGCGGCAAGGAGGATGAGCGGGAACAAGGCCATCAGGTTCAAGGGTAGCGCGGAGGGTGGCGTGTTCATTCCGCGTTCCCCTCCTGGTGGGCTACGGCAATCGCGGGCGGACCATTTGCGATGCCCGGTGCGGCATCGAGCACCGGTTGCGGGTACAGGCCCAGCCAAAGGGCAATGGCCGCCATTGAATACAGGGTCGCCATTTCCCGGCCTGATAAATCATGTAGTTGCCAACCGTGGGTGTTCTCGCCATGAAAAATTTTCTGCACCAGCGCAAGCGCATACACGACACTGGCGACAAATGCCGCAGCCGCGACGGACGCCAGCACGCTGCTGACGCTGGATAATCCCATCAGTACCAGGAATTCCCCGACGAAATTACCCATTCCCGGCAGCCCAAGCGCGGCAATGGCAAAAAACAATCCCATGGCCGCCAGGCGCGGCATGACGCTCCACAGGCCTCCAAAGCGGCTCATATCGCGGGTGTGCGTCCGTTCCTGCAAAATGCCGGCAATTACAAACAGTGCTCCCGTACTGATGCCATGCGCGATCATTTGCATTGCGGCCCCCCCAAGCGACCAGGGATTCCAGGCGAATATCCCGAGCACCGCAAAGCCCAGGTGACTCACGCTGGTGTAGGCCACGAGGCGCTTGAAATCCGTCTGGGCGAACGCCAGGAAAGCGCCATAGACAACTCCGGTTGCTCCCAACGCCATCGCCACCGGGGCAAAATACCCCGCCGCGTCGGGAAATAGCGGAACAACGAAGCGCAATAGCCCGTAGGCTCCGGTTTTCAGCAGCACCCCTGCAAGAATCACACTTCCTGCTGTCGGCGCCTCGGTATGTGCGTCCGGCAGCCAGGTGTGAAATGGCACGATGGGCGCCTTGACTGCGAACGCAATGAAAAAGCCGAGCATGATCCACAGCTCGGCGGAGGGAGACATGGGGGTATTCAGCAGCTCGAAATAATCGAATGTCAGGACCCCAGTGCTGTGGTAGTGGACGAATACCAGCGCAAGAATTGCCACCAGCATGAGCAGGCCGCTCCCCTCGGCGAAAATGAAGAACTTGATCGAGGCATACTGCCGCCTCTCATGGCCCCAGATCGCAATCATGAAATACATCGGCACCAGCATCAGCTCCCAGAAAAAGAAAAACAGAAACAGGTCCAGCGCAAGGAATACGCCGACCGCCCCTGCCAGAGTCCATAGCAGATTGAAGTAAAAGAACCCGGCGCGCTCCTGGATTTCCGTCCAGGAACATGCTACCGATACCACCCCCAGAAAAGCGGTCAGCACGACCAGAATGAGGCTTATTCCATCCATGGCCAGATGAAAGCTCACTCCGAAACGCGGAATCCACTCCGCCCTGATCTCGGCAAACCACCCCCCGTGAGCGGGAAGAGCCATGGCGCTGGCCGACTGCAGCCAAAGCCATATCGTCAATACGAGTTCAATGCCGACCGTAGCCAGCGCAACCCACTTCGCAGAGCCCGGATGCCACCGATCCGCCATCCATGACAGCAAACCGCCGGCCACCAGGATGAAAATCAATGCGGAGAGAATCATGCGAATATTCCGATGAATACAATACCTATCGATCCGGCGGCAATCGCCGCCGCGTAGCGGCGTACCTGTCCGCTTTGCGTTGCACTCAAGGCGCGATAGAAAAACAGACAAAGCTCGGCCAGGCCGCTGTAGATATTGTCGATCAAGTCGTGCCGATGGACCTTCTGGAGCGACCTGAGCGTGCATGAAATCGCCATTCTGTAGATATTGTCGATCACGTCGTGCCGATCGGCGTACGCAAGCCAGAGATAGGGCCGGACGAACAGGAACTCATAAAATCGGTCGAAACCCCAGCCAAAATGCCAGAACTTCCGGATTCTTGCCAATGCCGGGATCAGCATCAGCCCATGGAGAAAGGCGGGATATCTCAAAAACAACAGGTACGCTAACGCGATGCCGCCAAGAGAGGCAGCAATTCCGAGCAGCTCCAGAACGGTTTCGTCATTTTTACCGTCAAGAACGATCTGAGCCGGCGGCAAGGCATGCTGAACAAAGCTGGAAAACAACGTTAAATTACCGAGAAAAGATGGAGTTTCAATCCATCCGCCGACTAGAGAGAGTGCGGCAAGAACTATAAGCGGTATCGTTATGCGCAGCCCTGGCCGTCTGGTTTCGGGAGGCGTCGCAGTCCTCGTTTCGCCAAAAAAGACGAGAAACACCACGCGAAAGATGTAGAGGCCAGTCAATATTGCACCTCCCCATCCCGCGGCCCATAACCATGGATTCCCTCCTGCTGACGCCCAGGCCTGCCAAAGAATCAGGTCCTTGCTGTAGAAGCCCGCGGTAACGAGCGGCAGCGCCGCGAGCGATGCGCTGCCAATCAGAAAAGTCCAGAATGCAACGGGAAGTTTTTTCCTCAGCCCACCCATCCGGAAAATATCATGTTCCTCGTGCAGGCTCATGATGACCACACCCGCGCTCAGGAACAGCAGAGCCTTGAAGAAGGCGTGAGTCATCAGGTGAAAGATGGCTGCCGACCAGGCGCCCACTCCTAGCGCGAGGAACATATAGCCGAGCTGGCTGATGGTCGAATACGCGAGCACGCGCTTGATGTCTTTTTGGGCAAGTGCACTGAACCCTGCCAGCAGCAGGGTAAGAGCGCCTATTACTGCTACCGCCAGTTGTACGGGTGGCGCAAGCGAAAAGAGCACATGCATGCGGGCGATCAGATAGACGCCTGCCGTTACCATCGTCGCAGCATGGATCAGCGCGCTCACCGGCGTGGGGCCGGCCATTGCGTCAGGTAGCCAGGTCTGTAGCGGGAGTTGGGCAGATTTGCCCACCGCACCGGCAAGCAGAAGTGCTGCAGCGAGAATAGCGAGCTCCGACTCCTCCGGCCACTGCTGCGCCACGCACTGCATCAACGGCTGGATATCAAGGGTTCCCAGATGAGTGAACAGCAGAAAAAGGCCGATCGCCATAGCGGTATCGCCGATCCGGGTCACGATAAACGCTTTGCGCGCGGCGCGCCCATTGGCGGGGTCCCGATACCAGAATCCGATGAGCAGGTAACTGCAAAGTCCCACCCCTTCCCAGCCAAGGTAAAGAAACAGCAGATTGTCGGCAAGAACCAGGATACACATCGAACCGACAAAGAGATTCATGTAGGCGAAAAAGCGCGCGTAGCTCTCATCGCTAATCATGAATTCCGTGGAATAGAGATGGATCAGGAAACTGATGATGGTCACGACCAGGACCATTACCAGTGATAGCGCATCGAGATAAAAGCCGATCCTCGGCGAGAAACCGGCTATGGCGATCCAGACCCAGGCTTCCTGCTGAAAGGCGAGACCCGGCGGTCTTGCAGCGATGAAGTCGATCGCGATCAGAATGGCGATGAGTGCCGAGAGAGCCACGGAGCCGGTTCCAATTACCGCCACACCGCGTCGGCTCAAGTGGCGTCGGCCCAGTGCCAGCGTCAGGAAACCGGCCAGAGGCAGCGTGGGAATAAGCCAGAGCAGGGGCAACACGTTATCCCCGCATTTTGCTCACCGCGTCCGCGTCCAGCGTCTGGAAGTGGCGGTGCAACAGCAGCAGCAATGCCAGGCCGACAGAAACTTCAGCCGCCGCCACAGACAGGATAAAGATGAACATTACCTGACCGTCGGCCTGCGCCCAATGCGAACCGGCAACCACGAAGGCAAGCCCGGCGGCGTTCAGCATGATCTCAATCGACATCAGGATGAAGATCAGGTTGCGTCTGACCAGAATTCCGGCCATCCCCAGCGTGAACAGGATGGCCGCAAGCATCAGCCCGTGATGCGTGGGGATCGCGGCAATGGCTTCAGCCGTTCTCATGGCCGCGCCCGTCCCCCGCCGCCCATCCCTCCCCTGATCCTCTTGCCAGCCCCACGTCATCCCCTTCACGCCCCTCACGCCACCCCAGATGACAAGCCCCTACCAATCCTGCCAATAGCAGCAGCGAAGCCAGCTCAACACCGAGAAGGTACGGCCCGAAGAGGCTAATGCCGACCGCTTTCGCATCAACCATCACGGTGGGAGACGTACCGCCGCCCTGCGCAAAGATATAAAGCAGCTCGGCCAGCAGCAGCGCCGCCAAAATGGCGGGACCCACCCACATCCCAGGGTTCAGCCAGTTCCGTTCCTTTGTCGCTGCGGCTTTGCCGAGGTTAAGCATCATCATGACGAAGACAAACAGCACCATGATCGCACCCGCGTAGATGATGACTTCGAGCGCTGCGGCAAAGGGTGCACCCAGCACAAAGAACACTATTGCCACGGCGAGCAGGGAGACGATCAGGTAGAGTAGCGCGTGCACCGCACTCAAGCCCGTGATGACCATCAGCGTGGCCGCGATGGCGATAGCCCCGGACAGATAAAATGTGATTTCCATAGTGCCTCCTGTACTTCGGTTTTTTTCGGAACTCAGGGCAACAGGTGGTGCAGATCCACGGGTGGCGCTTCATTCTCGGCCTCACCCTTGTTCTTGCCTCCTTCGCCATTTATGGCAAGCCCCGCTACGCGATAAAAGTTATAGTCCGGGTACTTGCCGGGGCCGTCGATCAGCAGATCCTCTTTTTCGTACACCAGGTTCTTCCGGTCGTATTCGCCCATCTCGAAGTCCGACGTGAGCTGGATTGCGTCGGTAGGACACGCCTCTTCACAGTATCCGCAGAAAATACAGCGCGAAAAATTGATCCGGAAGAAGTCCGGGTAGCGTCGCCCATGCTCATCCTCCGTGGCCTGCAGCGCAATGCAATCTACCGGGCAGGCCGCCGCACAGAGGTAGCATGCAACGCAGCGTTCCTCCCCATCAGGATCGCGGCTCAGGATGATGCGTCCGCGCCACCGGGGCGGAATGTAAGGTTTTTCATCCGGATACTGAACGGTCACCCGGCGGTGGAACATGTGCAGAAAGATGATCCACATTGACTTCAGAGCATTCCACATGTCATTTCTCTCCCCTGCGCCGAGCGTAACGTTGTCATAATCCCCAGGCCAGCACGATTGCTCCCGTAATCAGCAAATTAACGAGCGTCAGCGGCAACATCACTTTCCAGCCATAACCCATCAACTGGTCATAGCGGGGCCGTGGCAATGAAGCCCGCAAAAGAATGAAAAAACCGATGACGATGAAGGTCTTGAGCAGGAACCACATCAACGGAGGCAATAGCGGCCCTAGCCAGCCACCAAAGAACAGCGTCACCATCACCGCCGAGATGAGGATGATGCCGACATATTCGCCGATAAAAAACAGGCCGAACTTCATGCTGGAATACTCTGTGTGGAAGCCAGCCACGAGCTCGTTCTCCGCCTCTGGCAGATCGAAAGGCAACCGGCGCGCCTCGGCTATGCCGGCCACGGTAAAGGTGATGAGCCCGAGGATCTGAGGGATGCAAAACCACAGATCTTCCTGCGCCGCGACGATATCGCGCAGATTGAATGAACCGGCCAGCATGACGACACCCATCAGCGACAATCCCATGAAGACCTCGTAGCTCAACATCTGGGCGGCCGCCCGGAAACCTCCCAGCAGGGAGTATTTGTTGTTCGAAGCCCATCCCCCCAGAACGATGCTGTAAACCCCAAGCGAGGACATGGCAAGGAAAAACAACAAACCGATATTCAGATCCACCACGCCGATACCTGGCGCGATGGGAACAACAGCAAACGCGAGCAGCGTCGTGGTGGCGATGACGGCCGGCGCCAGCACAAACAGCGCCTTGTCGGCGAACGGCGGTATCCAGTCCTCCTTGGCAAGGAGCTTGATCGCATCCGCGACGCTCTGTAGCATCCCAAACGGCCCTACCCGGTTGGGTCCGTAGCGGTCCTGCCAGACGCCGAGCAGACGGCGCTCTATCCATGACAGCAGCGCCGCGAAACTGAACAAGAAGATCAGAATCACGACAACGTTTGACCAGGTGTGCGCAAGTTCGCTCATGGCGGCGCACCCTGCTTCATTCCGATCCCCAACCTTGTCACCTTCCCCCAGGCGGGGAGGTTGATTCCGGCCAGGCCGGGCAGACCAGCAGGCAAACCCGCAACACCCCGCTGCAACTCGGACTTCAACTGCACAGGCAAGCTGTAGCCCGTTCGGCCGTTGGTCCGCAGCAACTGCAACCGTGATTCATCTCCGGCAGCCAGGCCGAGCTCTGCCGCATCGGCGGGATTGAGCGCAAGATAAGGTCGCGCTGCAAGTTCAGCGATGGCGGGTGCGAGCACGCTGAGCTCGTCCGTGCCAAAGACGTGATGCAGTGGAACGACCAGCCATTCGTCGGTGCGCCGGGTAAATGCTATGGGAACATTGCTGAAGTACTCGGCTTTTCCGGCTGGCACGGGCTCGATCAGACGTACGCCAGGATCGCCCCCGGCCAGCGATGAGCCCACCTCGTCCTGAAACTTGTTGACCGCCTGCACTGAGTTCCAACCCGGCGCCCAGAAACGGGGTATGAGCGCCGGAGGAGGATGGCCCAGGTATCCTTCCATTGAAAACGAGAGCGGCGCGTCCGGATCTTCAGGCGGTTTGGGCTCATGCACGCTGATATCGGCGAGCATCGCGGTGCGCCCGCTATAACGGTGCGGCTGGCGGGAAATCTTTTGACCGCCGATGCGAAAATCTGCTGGGGGTGCGGCGTGCAAAATGGGTTGTAACAAGGGGATCGCCGCAGCGCAGGCCGCGCTGACCTGGTCCAGGTTTATCCAGGGTTGACCTTTGCCGCTTCCGGTTATGGTCATGATATCTTGCGCCCAGCGCCAGCTTTCCTGAATATCGCCTTGGGGAACAAACACCTGAAAGAAGCGCTGCGCCCGGCCTTCATTATTCACCAGCGTGCCGTCCGCTTCCGCAAAAGTACCCGCTGGCAGCACCACGTCAGCCCTTGCGCAGGTCGCATTATCTATGTGATCGATTACCACGACGTGTTTGGCGGCAGCTAGAAACCGGTCGACTATCGCAGCGTCGGCGCGCTGGTAAAGATCGTTTTCCAATATGATAACGGTGTCGACGGAAAAGTCAGCGGCCACGTCAGTGGAAGTTTCGGCAGTGGCGCCAGCGGTATTGTCGTTAAGGGGAGCGCCGTTACAAGCCGTTTCGAATGCGGATTCGAAGCTGACGCCGCCGATCATCGCTGCGCCAAGGCTGTTGCATTCGGGAACCGCGAAGCAAAGCTCCGCCGGGTGACCGGTATTGCTCAGTGACCACGCCACATTGGCCGCTGCCTCGATGACGGCCCTATTGCCGCAGCCTATGCCCGAGATGACCATAGGGCGTTCCGCAGTCTTTAGCGCTTCCGCAATAGTATCGGCCAGTTCTTGCAATGCATCTGGCATATCCAGCACGGGCGGTGCACTGGAATCGAGCACATGCGCCACTGCAAACCCGAGACGAGCCAAGTCATCGGGCGCCGCGTGGAAGGTTTGCGTGGCAACATCGTCGAGCTTGGTGCCGGCGACGGTGGCAATAAATAACGGCCCTCTTTCCTGCTGCACCGCCCCGCGCACGGCGTTGTCGTTCCAATGCGGAATATGCATTTTCTCGGCGATCTTCTGCGGCTGGCGCCGTACTGATTGGCGCAGCGCGAGTGCGAGCAGCGGTGCGGTATTGGTTACGTCCTCGCCCAGCACCAGGACGGCGTCGGCAAGTTCTACTTCGTGCAAGGAAGGCGAACGCGCGGGCCCTTGTCTCAAAATATCCAGTATGGAAGCAAGTAAGCGGCCATCCCGGTCGGAGACCCCCGCATAAAACCATTCGGGCCCAACCAGAGTGCGCAGCGCAAAGTTGGACTCGACCGAGGCGCGCGGAGACCCGATTCCGATCACCCTGGTTCCATTGGATAACAGTGCGGCAATGTGCTGAAGCATATCGCGTTTAATAGCGGATTGCAGCGCCGCGCTTCTGTCCTTCCGCAGCGAGGGTTGCCTTATTCGATGTTTGCTGTTGGCGAACTCATATCCGTAGCGTCCGCGGTCGCATAAAAAATAGCCATTGACTGCGCCGTTGAAACGATTACGGATGCGCCGTAATGTGCCATAACGCTCGCCGGGTATCGTGTTGCAGCCCAATCCGCAGTGCATGCATACCGAGGGCGCCGTTTGTAAATCCCACTTTCGCGTGTAATGCTGCTTTAGGGTCTTGTCCGTGAAAACCCCGGTGGGACAAACCTCCACCAGATTGCCGCTGAACTCACTTTCGAGGATGCCGTCCTCATGGCGGCCAAAGTAGACTTGATTGCGCAGTACCATCGCGTCCAAATCACGGCCTCCCGCATAGTCGCGATAAAACCGGGTACAGCGGTAGCATTGGATGCAGCGGTTCATCTCGTGATTGACGAGAGGGCCCAGGTTCTGGTTGTGAAACGTGCGCTTTCGGCCTTGGTAACGGCGATAGGTATGCCCCGTCATTACCGTCATATCTTGCAGATGGCATTCGCCGCCCTCGTCGCACACCGGACAATCATGCGGATGGTTGACCATCAGCCATTCGACCACGCTGGCGCGGAACTCCCGCGCCTCGGGGTCGTCGATGGAGATGCGGGCGCCATCCGTGACTGGCGTCATGCAAGCCATCACGATCTTGCCGCGCTTGTCGTCCTCGTTCTTGAACTGCTTGATCGCACATTGACGACAGGCGCCCACAGAGCCCAGCGCGGGGTGCCAGCAAAAATATGGCAGGTTGAATCCGAGCGAAAGACATTGCTGCAGCAGGTTGTCACCATCTTGTGCGGTATAGGGCCGGCTATCGATATGGATCGTCGTCATGTCATCTCCAGGGGCAACGTTTCTCATGGATGTGCCGGTCGAAATCATCCCCAAAATGCTTGAGGCCGCTTTGCAGCGGCTCCGCAGCGCCCGGGGCCAATGCGCAAAAAGTGTGCCCCGGACCCAGCAAGCGCGCATGAGATTGCAACCGTTCCAAATCCGACGACTGCCCACTTCCCTCCTCCAGCCTTTGCAGGATTTGTTCAATCCATGAAAGCCCGGACCAGCAAGGCGTACACCACCCGCACGATTCCTGTGCGAAGAAGTGTTCGAGATTGAGCAGCATGCCTACGGGACAGGTTTTATCGTCGAGAATTATCATGGTGCCGGTGCCGAGGCGGCTGCCTGCCGCCTGCATTGAATCAAAATCCATTGCTACGTCGAGCTGATCGGCGACCACAAAATCGGTTGAAGCTCCGCCTGGCAGGAGGCCGCGAAAGCGATATCCATCCCGCATGCCTCCCGCATGCTCTTCCAAAATCTCTCGGATGGAGGTGCCCATTGGCAACTCCCACAGCCCAGGATTCTTTACTCTTCCGCTCACTCCGTACAGTTTGGTGCCGCCGTTGGCGCCGCGGCTCAGGTTTTTAAACCATGCAGCACCCCGATTCACAATATGGGGTACGTTACAGAGTGTCTCGACGTTGTTGACAATGGTAGGCTTGCCCCATAAACCGCTTACCTGGGGGTAAGGGGGCTTGGCGCGGGGATTGGCGCGCTTGCCTTCAAGGGCGTTGAGCAGCGCCGTTTCCTCCCCGCATATGTAGCGCCCGGCGCTGACATGCAGGTACAGCTCCAGGCTGTACTCCGAGCCAAGAATATTCTTGCCAAGGTAGCCCTGGCGGTACGCCTCGACGATTGCGGACTCCAGCCGCTCCGCCGCCAGCTTGTAAGCCCAGCGCAGGAAAATATAAGCCACGTCAGCCTGGACCGTGTATGCACTAACGATCATTCCTTCTATCAATTGGTGGGGATTACCTTCGAGCAGCAAACGGTCCTTGAATGTGCCGGGCTCCATCTCGTCTGCATTGCAGATGAGGTATTTTGGACGCGGTGCATCGTTGCCCATCGGCACGAAACTCCATTTCTGCGCAGTAGGAAAGCCTGCGCCGCCGCGTCCGCGCAGGTTCGACTCTTCCACCAACGCCATGACTTCCGCAGGCGCCATGCGCAGGGCCTTGCGCACCGCCGCATAGCCGCCCCCGTTCTCATACTGTCTGAGATCGGGCGGTTCTTTTCCTGGTGAGATGTTATTGGTTAGCGGTGTTTCCATCAGCGCGCTATATCTTCCTGCCGATACATTGCAATGATTTCGTCTATCTTGCCGGGGTCGAGATCCTGGTAATGTGCGTTATCTATCATCATCACAGGTGCATGGTCGCAGGCGCCGAGGCATACGTTTGGCAGTAGCGTAAACCGCTGGTCGGCGCTGGTTTCGCCCAGCCCGATGCCCAGCCGGGTCGTCAGATGCTCGCGCAGGCGCTCGTAACCCATGATCCAGCAACTCACGCTGTCGCACAGCAGGATTACGTGCTTGCCCACCGGCTTGCGGAAAATCATGTTGTAGAAAGTCGCCATGCCTTCCAATTCCGCTGGCGTGAGCTGCAGCGCCTCAGCCACGTCTGCAATGCCTTCGTCCGTCACCCACCCGCGATGCTCCTGAACTATCTTGAGCGCTTCGAGACAGAGCGCCCGCTTGTTCGGGTAGTGCTGTACCTTTGCCTCTATCTGTTGTTTTTCCTGTTCGCTCAACATGGTTTCAGCGGTCCACATCCGCCATTACAAAATCAATGCTGCCCAGAGTCGCGATCAAATCCGAAATCATCCCCCCCCGGCTGATCAGGGGGATCATCTGCAGATGCGGGAACGATGGCGTGCGGATGCGCACCCGATAGGGCATGGTGCTGCCGTCACTGATCAGATAATAGCCATTGTTCCCCTTGGTCGCCTCAATTCCCATGAATGCTTCTCCCGGCGGGATGACAGGCCCCCAGCTCACGCCAAGGAAATGATCGATGAGAGTTTCGATATCGTGCAAAGTACGTTTTTTGAGTGGCGGTGTGGTAAGCGGATGATCCGCCTTATAGGAACCGGTCGGCATGTGGTTCAGGCACTGCTCGATTATCCGCAGACTCTGGCGAATTTCCTCGATGCGAACTGCGCATCGATCGTAGCAATCACCCCTCTTGCCCGTCGGTATATCGAACTCGAACTGGTCATAGCCTGAATAAGGCCGCGCCTTGCGGAAATCCCATTCGAAACCGCATGCCCGCAAGCCGGGGCCGGTCACTCCCCACTCTATTGCCTCGTCTACCGAATAGCTGCCTACATCCCGGCTGCGGGCCTTCAGTATGCGATTTCCCAGCGCGATCTTGTCATACTCATCGAGGCGGGCCGGCATATACCCGAGGAAGTCCCGCACCAGCCCATCCCACCCATTGGGTAGATCCTGCGCCACGCCGCCGATTCGATACCAGCTTGGGTGCATGCGTCCGCCGCAGATGGCCTCTACAATATCGAACACGCGTTCGCGGTCGGTAAACATGAAAAATACTGGCGACAGCGCTCCCAGATCCTGTGCAAAAGTGCCATAGAACACCAGGTGACTGGCGATGCGAAAAAACTCGGCCATCATTACGCGAATTACCTTCACTCGATCGGGCACTTCGATGCCAGCCAGTTTTTCTACCGCCAGCACATAGGGAAGGTTGTTCATCACCCCTCCCAGATAATCGACCCGGTCGGTATAGGGGATGTAGGTATGCCAGGACTGACGCTCGCCCATTTTTTCCGCGCCGCGGTGGTGAAAGCCGATATCGGGCACGGCGTCGACGATTTCCTCGCCATCGAGCTGCAATACGATGCGAAAGACGCCATGCACACTCGGATGGTTGGGTCCCAGATTGAGAAACATGAAATCGGCACCATCATGCGCGCGTCGCATTCCCCACTCTTCCGGATGAAAGCGCAACGCCTCCTGCTCGGCGTTCTGCTTGTCTTGCGGCAAGCGGAACGGCTCCATCTCGGTAGCGCGTGCCGGATGATCCTTCTGCAATGGATGGCCTACCCAGGTGGGCGGGAGCAGGATTCGGCGCAGGTGTGGGTGGCCAGCGAAGACGATGCCGAACATGTCCCATATTTCGCGCTCGTACCAATTCGCTGCGGGCCAGATGTCCGTAATGGTGGGCAGTTGCGGGTCAGCGGCGGTTAGTGCGATCTTGAGGCGGATGTCTGCGTTGCGCTCGAACGACAGAAGGTGGTAGACCACGGTAAAATCGCTTGCAGGCTGACCCTCGCGGTGGACTCTGCTTCGCTCGTCAATGGCGGTAAGGTCATATAGCATGGGGTAGGGGTGCTCCGCTTCCAGTTTCAGGTAACGCAACACATCGCGCACACTATTCCTGGAGATCCACTGAGTGGGAATGCCATCGCGGGTTTCCTGGACCGGACCGATCATCGTGCGGGGCATCGTCCGAAAGCGATTTCGCAATTCTGTGAAAACGTTCGAACCCAGGGCAGCATCGGATGAAAGTTGGCTCAAGGTTTCAGACCTCGTCAGGCGGACGCAGCACCCTTTCATGCATTCTCTCGGCCCGCTTGCGGTCCCGCTGCGATGACCGGTCCGAACGCTCTATGCCTTGTGGGCCAATGACCCAGCTCAACGGACGCCTTTCCTTGCCAATCGCGTCCTGCAGCAGGTTCAGGCCCTGCATGAATGCATCAGGACGAGGCGGGCAACCTGGAACATAAATATCCACCGGAATGAATTCGTCCACGCCCTGGACTACGCTGTAAATGTCATACATCCCGCCGGAATTGGCACAGGAACCCATCGAGATAACCCAGCGCGGTTCCAGCATCTGCTCGTAGAGCCGCTGGAGTACCGGCGCCATTTTGATGAATACGGTGCCGGAAATTACGATCAAGTCGGCTTGACGAGGTGAGGCACGGATCACCTCGGAGCCGAACCGGGCCACGTCATACTTGCTGGTGAAGCTGGTTGCCATTTCAACATAGCAACAAGAGAGGCCGAAGTTGTAGGGCCAGACGGAATTCTTGCGGCCCCACGCGATGAGATCCTGTAGCCGCGCAAGTAACACACTTCTGCGGACATCTTCTTCAAATCCACTAGCGTCGGGGATAACTGACGTTTCAGGCCTTGGCCCGGTTGGCTTGGCTGGTTCGGTTGCTCTACTCAGCGACCATCGCATCATTCACCTCTTTTTTGGGAGAGTGGGCGCGTTTGGGCCCCAATCCAGCGCGCCCAGCCGCCACAGATAAGCCAGGGCCGCACCCAACACACCGATAAAGATGATCGCCTCGATATAACCGGCCCAGCCCAGCTCACGAAAAGCGATGGCCCAGGCAAAAAGGAACACGGCTTCCACATCGAAAATCACAAAGAACATTGCGATCAAATAAAATTTGGCGGATAGACGCACCCGCGCACGACCGACAGTGACGATACCGGACTCGAAAGGCTCATCCGCGGCATTGGCGTTATGGCGTTCACCGATGATGTATGACAACGCCAATATCCCTGCCACCAGAACGATGACGAGAAAGAAGTAAGCCACCAGAGGCCAAACATTAATCGATTGTATTGCTGAAGTATCCACGGATCAGATCCCGCCGATTGATCGCTGAGAGTTTCCGCCAGCGGCCGAGTGTCCCACCACCTTCGCTGAATGCAACGGCTTTCCAATAACGCAACGCGTTATACTCGTTGCAGCAATGCTGATTTAAAGTCGGCAAGAATCGCTGCTTCTTGCTAACCTCCAGGATTTATCGAAATTCGTGAACTGGTTTAATAGAAGGTTATTGATACGCCTACAATGCGAGTGATTCAGTTCGATAGCACACAGAGGCCTGACGAGTCTTGTCGGAACATACTGGATTTTTCGGGGATCTGGACGGGGCCTGCAAACTGACAACGAGCACTAACACTTGCCTTCTGTATCTCTATCTACGGCTTTGCATAGAAGCTTGAAACCAGATTTTTTAATCGACTGAACTACCACCTACTGAAAGTAGGTGGGTTGGCGCAGCTTGGAAGCAGACAACTGAAATCGTCTAACCGCAGACGGTGGTTTTAACCAAATTTATTGAAATAAAATATTCAGCAATAGCCTCAAGCAATCCGTGGTTTTTTTTCTTGAACCGCCATTCTATAATTCTCCACCTCCATTACTGAATGGGAGAAAACATGAAATTTATAGTTGCGGCTATTTTCGTGGCCATAATTTCAAGCACTGCGTGGGCGACCGATACTTCTCCGATATTTCAAAAGCCGGATGCCCAAAGCAAGTTCAGGGATGCGCAGCGCCATGTGAATGAACTGATGAAAACTGGTCAGTATAAAGAGGCAGCTGAATACATGACTGTCTATCAAAAGTTGGCGTGCGAAGCCGCAGAGCAAAAAGCGGGCAGAAGCGTAGAAGACGCAACTGAAATATGCGCGCGCAAGCACAGTCCGGCAGGAATTAGCGTCAGTAGTGCCTTGCAGCAACAAGAACGCCCTGCTACAGACCCATTAGCTTCAAATGTGGTGGCCCCAGGCATTACGGTTATACCACGCGATCTGCCCGGCACACCGACTCTGCTGGATGGCTCGACGCCCTCGCTTTTTATGTTTGATCCGCGGAGTGCGCCGGGGGAAGCAGGCGTTCGAACTGAGCGGCAGACTGACCCGTGGACAGGAACTCCCTGATTCGACCTTCATCAACACGTATTACAGTGTATACGAATTTCGGAGTAAATCGGTTCAAATATAAGGGGAAAAACAGCGTGCCTCGAGCTGTAGCATTCCTGCTAGATAGATGTTTACATTCACTGCCTTAAACAAAGAATTGAAACAAAAACACCTCAGTCCAGGCAGTTTTTTCCATTGGAACTCCCGGGATTGAGGTGTATTATTCGCGACTGGAATTCCACTCAATATACCGGAGGCTGGTTTTGAAAATATCTTACCTGGCAATAGCTTTCTCATTTGGGCTGGCACTGCTGAGCCCGCTACATGCGCTTGCGGAAAAGACGGGCGAAAATAACGGCGGCGCGGCCGCGGGAATGCCGGCTAACGAAGGTAAAGTCCTATCCACACTGGATGCGCCGGGATACACCTACATGGAATTGGCAAATACCGAGAAACGTTTCTGGATAGCCGCCCCGACCACAAGAGTTAAGCCGGGTGACCGTGTTCGTTTTGAACAAAGCCTGGTTATGAAAAATTTCAACAGCAAAACGCTGAATCGTACCTTTGATCAAATTATTTTTGTCAATTCAGCAACCGTAATTGACTAGCTAGATACCACTTTAATATTATTATATAAGTCTCTGATAAATCAGTTTATTTAATCGTCCTTCCCGTCTTCCGGCGTTTGTTGGCTGTTTCCGGGTTTTTCTCAGATTCTGGTTCAACAAACCCCACGAAGAGCTTGTTTTTTAATTTCTTTAATTCATCCCGATATTCCGCTGCGCGCTCGAATTCAAGATTTTTCGCTGCATCAAGCATCTGCTTTTCCAGTAGCTTGATTTCTTTGGCCAGTTGCACCTCGCTCATGGAATCGTAGCGCGCCTGTACCTGTGCCGCCTTGAGCTGTTGCTGGGCGGTTTCCATGTTGTACACCCCATCAATCAAATCCTTGACACGTTTCTGAACGCTGCGAGGCGTAATGCCGTGTTCCTGATTAAACAGGATCTGTTTATTGCGCCGCCGCTCGGTTTCGTCCATGGCGAGGCGCATTGAATTCGTAATCCTGTCGGCATATAGCAGCGCTGTGCCGTTAATATGGCGGGCGGCACGGCCTATGGTCTGTATTAACGAACGTTCCGACCGCAGGAAACCTTCCTTGTCGGCGTCCAGTATGGCTACAAGGGAAACTTCCGGTATGTCCAGACCCTCTCGCAGCAGATTGATCCCTACCAACACATCGAATTGGCCCAGCCGCAGGTCGCGAATGATTTCCACCCGCTCTACCGTATCGATATCCGAATGAAGATAGCGCACCTTGATGCCATGATCGGAAAAATAATCGGTCAAATCTTCAGCCATGCGTTTGGTGAGTGTCGTAACCAGTACGCGCTCGCCTTTGGCCGTGCGGAGGTTGACCTCCGACATAAGGTCATCGACCTGAGTGGTGGCAGGACGAACCTCGATCTGCGGATCCACCAGACCGGTAGGCCGTACCACCTGCTCTACTACCTGGCCGCTGTGCACGCGCTCAAACTCCGCGGGAGTTGCCGAAACAAATACCGTTTGCGGCATGACTTTTCTGAACTCATCGAATCGCAGCGGACGATTGTCCAGCGCTGAGGGCAGGCGGAAGCCGTAATCCACGAGGTTCTCCTTGCGGGAACGATCACCTTTGTACATGCCGCCTACCTGTGGGACGGTGACGTGACTCTCGTCGATTACCATCAGGGTGCTGGGCGGCAGGTAATCGAGGAGGGTGGGTGGTGGCTCTCCCGGATTTTTCCCCGACAAGTGCCGCGAATAGTTCTCGATGCCTTTGCAGAAGCCCAGTTCGTTAAGCATTTCCAGATCGAAACGGGTGCGTTGTTCGATACGCTGCAGCTCTACCAGTTTGTTGTGCTGCTGGAAAAAGTCCAGGCGTTCGCGCAGTTCGGTCTTGATCGTTTCGATCGCACGCAGCGTAGTGCTTCTGGGCGTCACATAGTGGCTGGATGGATAAACCGTGTAACGCGATACTTTCCTCAAGGTTCTGCCGGTGAGCGGATCGAACAGTGTCATGCTTTCCACTTCATCGTCGAACAATGATACGCGCACGGCTGTTTCCGAGCTTTCCGCAGGAAATATGTCAAGCACGTCTCCCCTCACCCTGAAAGTTCCGCGAGAGAATTCGAACTCGTTGCGTTCATACTGCATTTCAATCAGGCGCTGTATAGCCTGGCGTTGAGTAATCTTTTCGTGCTCGCGCAAATGCAGAATCATCCCGTGGTAGTCCACAGGATCACCGATGCCGTATATGCACGATACGGTAGCAACGATGATAGTGTCATCCCGCTCGAGCAGCGCCTTCGTTGCGGACAGGCGCATTTGCTCGATATGCTCGTTGATGTTGGAATCCTTCTCGATAAAAAGGTCGCGCGACGGTACGTACGCTTCCGGCTGATAATAGTCGTAATAGGAAACGAAATACTCGACCGCGTTTTCCGGGAAAAACTCCCGCATTTCCGCATAGAGCTGCGCGGCCAGCGTTTTGTTTGGCGCCATGATAATCGCAGGCCGCCCCAGCAGCGCGATCACGTGAGCCATGGTGAAAGTCTTGCCTGAACCCGTCACGCCCAGGAGAGTTTGAAACGCGAGGCCGTCCTCTATCCCTTCCACGAGTTTGTCGATCGCTTCGGGTTGATCACCGGCAGGCTTGAACGGCTGATGCAGCTTGTAAGGACTATTGGGGAAGGTAACGATCACGGGTATAATTTGCGGACCGAATCAGGTTTTTCTTCAGCTTGGTTTTCGGCAATTTTATCATGCAGACGCCCGTCGCATCGGCTTAAGGACATTATCGTGGAACTCTCAAAGCGCGTTCAGGCCATAAGGCCCTCCCCCACCCTGGCCGTAACTGCCCGAGCTGCCCGGCTCAAGGCGGAAGGCCGGGACATCATCGGGCTTGGAGCCGGCGAGCCCGATTTCGATACCCCGCAACATATCAAGGATGCGGCCATTATCGCCATTAACAAAGGTTTTACAAAATACACGGCGGTGGGCGGCACACCAGGCCTCAAGAATGCCATTATCGCCAAGTTCAAGCGCGACAACGGATTTGATTACACTGCCAGTCAAATCCTGGTTTCTTGCGGTGGAAAGCAAAGCTTCTTCAACCTGACACTTTCCTTCATCAATCCTGGTGATGAAGTCATCATACCCGCGCCCTTCTGGGTTTCCTATCCCGACATCGTTCTTATCGCAGAGGGCAAGCCCGTAATCGTCGAGGCGGGTATCGAGCAAGGTTTCAAAATAACCGCGGCGCAACTGGAACAAGCCATCACCCCCAGAACCAGAATGTTCGTCATGAACAGCCCCAGCAATCCCTCTGGTGCGGTTTATACATTGGATGAGCTGAAGGCCCTGGGCGAAGTTCTGCTCAAACACCCGGATATCCTGGTTGCCACCGATGACATGTACGAACATATTCTGCTTTCCAATGGCAAATTCGTGAATATCCTCAACGCATGTCCTGATCTGTATCCACGGACCGTGGTACTCAATGGAGTGTCCAAGGCATACGCAATGACCGGCTGGCGCATCGGTTATTGCGGGGGCCCGCAGCACATCATCGCCGCAATGGAGAACGTTCAGTCCCAGAGTACTTCCAACCCCACTTCCATTTCACAGGCCGCCGCCGAAATAGCGCTTAACGGCGACCAATCGTGTATTGCACCCATGGTGACAGCCTTCAAGGAACGCAACCGGTTCGTGACCGATGCGCTCAACGCCATTCCGGGCATCAAGTGCCTGTTGTCAGCGGGCGCATTCTACGCCTTTGCCGATGTCAGGGAGGCCATAAGCGGGGTGCATGCCAAAGGGAAAATCAAGGATTGCAGCGATATCGCGCTCAGCGAATATCTGCTGGAACAAGGGGTTGCGGTGGTACCTGGATCCGCATTCGGCAGTGAAGGATATATCCGGCTTTCCTTCGCCACCACCATGACCAACCTGGAAAACGCACTCGGCCGCATCGCGAAAGCGTTGGCCTGAAAACTGAAGGTGCAAGCGAGGAGGCTCTGGCGTCTGAGAGGGGATCGATTTCTCAGGAGGAGCACAAATGCTGAATATTCTAAAGCCTTTTGGCGACCCGTGTTTCAGGCCGCGGCATCAACGCCATTAACGCTGCCGAACTTGAAATAGTCCTGTGCGGGGGCGGCAGCGGAATATCGGTTCCAGGCGCGGCGAGAGGCAGGGAAACATTTGCGACATGGCATTCCCATTTCTCTCCCACCGATTTTTACCAGTATCCCGGCGGCACCATGTAGAGTCCCGTATCCCATTTCCATTCCCTGACGGAATTTTCGGTCATCGCATTCTTATCATCCGGCTGCGCGGTCCAGTGGAAATCGCATACGCTCCCCTTATGCCCGACAAAGGTATGTATGCCCCCGTTTGCCACGCCAACGAAGAATGGTACATTCTCCAGCTTTTCCAACAGTGCTTCGGTTTTCCTGTCCGGCGTGACGCCGCGGTAGCCCGTGATGACTGCGTCGCAACGTACACCTGCCGAACCGGGCACGGGCGATTTCCATACGCGCGCGCCCGCTTTTGCCATGTTAAGCGCGCCTAGTTTTTCGCGTTCGCCCGAATCCTCAAGATCGCCGGCAGTGCGCGGACAATAAAACACGGCGGTCCAGCCGTCCTTCTGCAATTCTTCACAGAGGACGGTCCCCCGCAGATCAGCATCCTTCACTCTACTGCTTATCTCGGCAAACCGTGCCTCAATCCCGGCGCCTTCATAGGCCGCTTTCACGTTATCCATCACCCAGCCGATACACGAGCTTTCCCGAATACGGGCAGCCCGTCCCGACGGGTTTTCTATGACAACGGCGCCGGGCTCGATCGATCCCATTCGCCAGTTACCGGCGCTCATCGCGTCTATCTGCGTCTGTAGGCCGGGGCGGTCGCCTCTCAGAATTGCATCATGAAAGGGCGAATGGTCCCCGTAGTAGAGGCCCACACCGGTTTGCTCGATGGCAGTCTTATGCGCGCTGCTGTTTTCAGTGATGCTCTTGTCACCGAGTTCCGCAACCTTCCTCCAGCTTACCGTCTCTTCGCCCATGGTCGCGGTACTTCCCGTTTTGGCGAACAACCATTCGGCAATGGACAAGGCAGGTTGATCGGAAATCGTATTGACATTGCCATCACGGTCGTAGTTATCGATAATCTCCCATAACTTTTCAAGATTCTGCATCGTACCTTTGATAAACCCGTTATCCGAGATGCTCCCCACATCCAACTCTGGATAAACGCTCTGCAGTTCGACGGTATTAATGGGTTTTCCCTTCAAGCGACTGATAAAAGTGGCATGGTCGAGTATGGGCATCCTGTAATTCCCCAAAGCACGTTAAGACGGTGTGGGTTAAAGGCGGAGATTGCTTACCGTTTTTTCTTGCCGAATGATTTACTCTAGCAGCAATTGGGAAAAGTTCAATTTTGGTTATCCAACGGCGCACGCGCCCCGGTTCCTGCCGGTGCTATTCCAGGGATATGAACCATCAGGCCATCGCAACCCCGCCGAATGCGGCCTGGATGTATTCAATACCCGCTCGCCATCAACTCCCAAATCTCGAGAGTCCGTCGGGACTTTCACCTTATACTCATGCGGGCGAAAGCCGGGCTGAATCAAAAATTAAAAAACCAACGGGGAAGAGTGGTTATAAAGTCTTGACATATTTCCTATTGTTCGGTTGACGCCGAAGGTCAGGCGTTATAAATTCGCATCCGGAGCTAAACCTCCGGGAGTTTTGGACAGGATACGATAATTGAAGCGCCATCCCCAAATAGAAGGAGTTAACTTGAAAACAGCCAATTCAAATCTAATAAGGCGTGCATTAGTCTCGACGCTGGCAATCACATCAGTTATCGCGCCTCTGACTGCCGTAGAGGGAGCAGCCCTGACTATTAGCGGAATCACTCAGGAGCAGGTAGGTTACAGACCTGACTGCGCATCGCAGTTTGGAGGCACGACCACCGGTATTGGAACCAGCTCTCTCCTAGGTCGGGTTTCGTTTGAGACTAATGATTGCATCACTCCTATCGATGACTACTTCGCTTTTACCGGAACAATGATATTTACGGTATCGAATGGAAATGAGTTGTTTGCCGACTATAGCGGTTTCTTTACTCCAACGCCTTATCTACCGATATTTACCTTGACGGACTCCATCTTCAAGATAACGGGTGGAACCGGCAGTTTCCAGAGAGCAACAGGAGGTGGAATATTACAGGGCGGGCAAAATATCCTGACAGGTCAGGGGTTAATGCAGGCAACGGGAACCATATCAGATTACAAGAAATATAGGGAAAAGTCAGACAGGGATACGTTTGGCCCATCATTTTCGAATTTGCGTACGGTTGGCAGCATTGATGATACAGCGGTTATGCACGGGTCAGGTGACGAGGTTGCCGCCGTCAGTCTGGTGCCCGGTTCTCTTACTCTTGGCGACTATTTCTACCCGGATCAGAGCGGACAGTTACTTGCGATAAACGACCTACCCGAATCGGGTTCCTTGAGCCTGCTGGGAATCGGCCTCGCCAGCCTTGCGGTTATACGTCGCCGCAAGCTATCAAAAGCACGCGACTGATTTTTAGAACATGAGGCCAGATAGTTCCATTTATTATCAGATATGGCTTTTCGGGCAAACCTTGAACAGGTAATGACAATAGAATGACGATCAGGATGGCGGCATGGGGCCTGGGGAGGAAGGGCGAGCGGCACGAGCAATCTCCAGCATGGTTTCCAGCCCTTCCGTGATCAATTGTTCGATCACCGGAGTAAAGTATGGAAGCGACAGCATCAGCACTACCATGCCGACCATCAGCGTGATCGGAAAACCGACAGCGAAGATATTGAGTTGGGGGGAGGCGCGAGTCAGAATGCCCAGCGCCAGATTGACAATGAGCAGCGCGGCGACGACCGGCAGCGCGAGTTTCAGGCCTGCCAGAAAAATCGTGCCTCCCCAGTCGGCAAGCTTCTTCCACCCGACAGCTGAAAAGGGCTCGATGGAAATAGGAAATGCAGTAAAACTTTCGGCCAGTACCGACAGCATCAGCAGATGACCGTTTAAGGAAAGAAATGTAAGCGTCGCCAGCAGGCCAAGGAATTTGCCCACTACCAGCGTGCTGCCATCGCTCTGGGGGGTAAAGAGCGTTGCGAAACCCAGGCCCATTTGCAGGCCCGCTATTTCTCCGGCCAGCTCCACAGCGCTGAAAACGATTCGCATCGCGAAGCCCATCGCCAGTCCTATCACGATCTGCTGGCTCAGCACCAGCAGTCCCTCGGGCGAGGCCGGTTCTACGTTGGGCAACGGCCCGACGGCTGGTGCTATAACGAGCGTAATAAGCACGCCCAGCCCGATCTTCACCCGCGTGGGAGTAGCCATGTTTCCCAGAACCGGCGTCGCCGCCAATAATGCCAGAACGCGGGCAAGCGGCCAGAGGAAAGCGATCAGCCAGGCGTTAAGATCGGCAGAACTGAAAGTGATCATTTTTCCCGATGCTGGGATGCACGATACCCCGGCGTTGCAATCGCTAGATCACCAGCGCCGGAATTCCCTCAAACACCTGCCGCATATAATCGAGCATTACTGAGAGCATCCACGGCCCAGCCAGCACCAGCGCGGCAAATAGCGCAACAAGCTTGGGAATGAAAGAGAGCGTCATCTCGTTGATTTGGGTGGCGGCCTGGAAAATGCTTACCAGCAGGCCGGTCGCCAACGCAACCAGCAACAGCGGAGCGGAAATCATCAGGGTTACTTCCATGGCCTTCTGGCCCAGCGTCATTACACTTTCCGGGGTCATCGTTTTTTCCTTAAAAATCGACCGGAGTTAACTGTCTGATCGATCATTGTTTCTCTCTTGCGCATCAATAAAAACTCTCCGCCAGTGAACCGATCAGCATGTGCCATCCGTCGACCAGCACAAACAGCATGATCTTGAACGGCAATGCCACGAGAGCGGGCGAGACCATCATCATGCCCATGGACATGAGCACTGAAGCGACAACCATGTCGATAATGAGAAAGGGAATGAATACGGCAAAGCCGATTTGAAATGCGGTTTTCAATTCGCTGGTGACAAAGGCCGGGGCAAGTACCCGCAAAGGCACGTCTTCCGGTCCGTTCAATTGCGGAACGCCGGAGAGCTTGACGAACAGCGCCAGGTCCGCTTCGCGGGTCTGTTTCATCATGAATGTTTTGAGCGGCGCCGTACCTCTCTCCAGCGCCTGGGCCATCGTTATCTTGTTATCGGTGTACGGTTGGTAGGCGTCTTCGTAAATCCTGTCAAATACAGGACCCATGACGAAAAAAGTAAGAAACAGCGCAAGCCCGACGAGCACCTGGTTGGGCGGCGACGATTGCGTGCCAAGGGCCTGGCGCAACAGCGAAAGCACGATGATGATGCGGGTAAAGCCGGTCATCATCAGCAGCGCAGCCGGCAGGAAAGTGAGCGATGTCAGCAGCAGCAGGGTTTGCAGACTCAGGGAATAGTTTTGCCCTCCTCCCGGAGCCGGCGTGCTGGTGAACGCGGGAAGACCCGGCGTTTGCGCCAATGCGAATAACGGCGCGGCAAGCAACACCATCCCAACCGCGATTCCCGGTGCGATGCGCGCCCCGGAGAGCTTGTTCATCCCTTTCTTAGTCATGCTGCTCTCTACCGCGCTTGTCGATCATTCGCCTGAACCATTCGGAAAAACGTGCATCTGTCCCGGTCCCGCCGCCAGTACTGGCGATATCACCAGTACTGCCGGTAATCTCACCTTTCGGCATGCTGTGCAATGCCGTCACATGACCTGGCGCAACACCAATTACCAGCCAGGTATTCGCAACTTCCACCAGCACCACCCGCTCACGCTGACCTACAGCGGAGCCGCCGATAACCTTGATTGCGCCGGCGGAGTTCCGTTGCATACCGCCGAAACGCCTCATAAGCCACGCGCAACCAGCCATTACCGCCAGCACCAGCCCCAGACCAATCATGACCTGAAGCATGCTGGTCCCGGAAGCGGCGCCCCCGGCTGACGCTGTTTGTGCCAGGGAATTGGCCGGCAACGCGTAAGAGGAGCCGGCTAGCCCCGGCACAAGAAAACGCTTCAACCCCGCCAGTAAACTTCCCGCCCGGGGCGAGACTTCGATAGAGCAAGATGTATTGGTCGGAATCATGGGTTTCTATGCGTGGCAATGCGAGTTCGCTCAGTACTCATCTGTTTCACACCCAGGATCAGGCTTTCAGGATTTAGCGGTTTAATTTACGAATCCGCTCGCTCGGTGTAATGATGTCGGTCAGGCGGATACCGAATTTTTCATTGACCACGACAACCTCGCCCTGGGCAATCAGATAGCCGTTGACCAGCACATCCATCGGCTCCCCGGCCAGGCCGTCCAGTTCGACCACGGAACCTTGCGCCAGTTGGAGCAGGTTCTTGATGGCGATCTTGGTCCGTCCCAGTTGCACGGTGAGCTGGACGGGTATATCCATTATCATGTCAATGTCATTTTGAATCTGCACCTTTTGCGTGCCGGTGAATTGCTCGAAAATCGGTGCCGGATCGCCATCGGCGGCAGCGGTGGCGGCATCTTCCCGCTCGGTCGTTAAAGGTGCGGAATTGGCTTGGGTTGCGGACACGTTCATCTCCTCGGGTTTATTCGTAAAAGGTCGCTTGGACAGGTTGCGGCGTTCGGCTGAGCTCATTCGTTACTCGCGGAGCCAAGCATTTTTTCCATGCGTAATGCATACTGACCATTGGATATGCCATAACGGCATTCCATTACCGGTACGCCATCCACGCTGGCGGTGACAAACTCGGGAAGGTCCAGCGGGATGACATCGCCTATCTGCATGTTGAGTATCTGATCGAGGGTAACCTGCACATGCGCCAGATTCACCAGCATGGTTACCTCAGCGGACTGCACCTGTTTTGACAAGCGGCCAACCCATCGTTTGTCCACCTCCAGCGCCTCGCCCTGCATGCTGCTGGAAAGCAGATCGCGGATCGGCTCAAGAATGGAGTATGGGACGCATATGTGCATCTCTCCGGCGACCGCTCCGAAATTGACCTCGAACGTGGTGGCCACAACCACTTCATTGGGTGTCGCTACGTTGGCGAACTGGGTGTTTGTCTCGGCGCGAATGTATTCGAACTCGATGGGATATACCGGCTGCCACGATTTTCCATAGCTGTCGAACACCAGATTAAGCAGGCGCTGAATGATACGCTGCTCAGTCTGGGTAAAATCCCGGCCTTCCTTCTTGGGGAGAAAACGCCCGTCGCCACCAAATAGATTGTCCACTACCAGGAACACCAGTGTAGGATCGAACACGAACAGCGAGGTCCCGCGTAACGGCTTGACGTGAACAAGGTTCAGATTGCTCGGGGCCACCAGGGTTCGCACAAATTCACTGAATTTGATTACCCTTACCGGTCCGGCAGTGACGTTTGCGCTCCGCCGCATGAAATTGAACAGGCCAAGCCGTAACAGACGTGCAAACCGCTCATTGATGATTTCAAGCGTCGGCATGCGCCCGCGCACAATACGCTCCTGCGTTGCCAGGTTATAGGGACGGAAGCTTGACGATGCATTGTTCTGCTGAACCGCTTCCGCATCACCTGTTACTCCTTTAAGCAGTGCATCCACCTCTTCCCGGGAGAGAAAGTCGTTGCTCATGGAGGCTTATTGGATGACGAAAGAAGTAAAAAGCACGCTTTCAACGGCGTGCCCGGCGCCTCCTTCATTGAAGAGCTGATTGATCTCCACCTGCAATTCGGCGGCAAGCTTTTTCTTGCCGTCAATGGCGGTAATCTGTGAGGCCTCTTTGCCGGAAAGAAGCAGCAAGATGCGGTTGCGCACTTCAGGCATGCGCAGCTTGATCAAATCGACTGTCCTGATATCCTCAACCTTCAAGGCCAGACTGGTCTGCAGGTGCTGCTCGTTGTGCTCACCCTGGAGATTGACGGTAAATGTATCGAGGCTGAGAAAAACAGGTGGTTTGTGCATGACGGCCGCCTCGTCCCGAACCTGATTGAAATACCACGCAGCGCCTCCGGCTCCTGCGCAGAGCAGCAGCGCCGCAGAAACAATCACGAGAATCAGGCTGCTTTTTCCGGTTTTTTGTTCCGGCCTGATAACCTTGGATTGTTCTTTATAATCCCTGTCCTGCTTGTTCAGCTTCGTTGCCATATTTCATCCTGTTGCAAATTGTGAATATCATTATCACGCCGATAGCAGCGCGATAACGCGGGGAACAGAGGGAGAAAAAAGTGCCAACTCGGAATTTGGTGCGAGACGATATTGGCCAGAAGACCGGGGAAGATCAAATGCAGCGGAAAGATAAATAAAAACTGGGGGGCCATGTGCTGTCTGACGCTTATCTGGCCCGGCCCGAAAATCGCAAGTATTTTTAACTCTGGCCAGCAGTCTGTATCGCTCCATCGAAAGCTACGCAAATGTGTCCACCAGGCTGTTTCCGGCGGAACGGATATGACTGACGCCCATATCGTTCCCCTGCGCGGTTCCCAGACCGACGCCATCATAACGTGCGCCAGGCCGGCCTTGCCTGTCGAATTCTCTTTGTTGTTGAGGGGATTCGGAGCTAACGGTCGTGCTGCCCAGATTGATTCCGCTGTCCGCCATCATTTCCTTAAGCCGAGGTAGGGCGGCTTCCAGTGCTTGCCGCACTTCGGGTTGTTGCGAAACAAACGTTGCGCTGGCCTGATCTCCGGTAACGGATAAAACGACTTGCAAGGGTCCAAGACCGGGAGGGTTGAGATTCAGTTCCGCAACCTGTTGTTGCTGGGACACCATCCAGAGTACTTTCTGACCCAATGCGTTATCCCAACCGGGTGCACCCAGGCGAGGCTCCAGCCCAAGCGCGGCAGCTGCATGGGCAGGTGCATCTGCCGCTACGGTCGAAATTGCGGAGGCGGACCCGCGCTCGATTGCGATGGCCGTCATCATTGCTTCCGTCTGTGCGGGAGGCAAGCTTTGGTGGGACGCATCCGTCAGGAATTGCGCTGATTTTTCACCTTCCGTTATCCAGTTGACCTCCCTCAAGCTGAATTCCGGCAAGCTTGATTGCAGACGTGGAGAAGCGCCCTGCGCTGCAGCCGGTCCTGTCCCGATTGGCGCATCATCTCCAATAATCGCGCGCGCAGCCTCAGCCTGTTTCGCCGTGGTTACCGTCCCAGCCGCGTTGGTCACCATCTCGGCCGCCAATACGTCCACTGATGTTTCGGTCGATATTTCAGACAATACTGTAGCGGATAACTGGGCGGTTCGGGGAGTTGCCCCGGAAGCGGCGGCTCGCACCCCGGCCTGCGCGGATGATTCCGCACCGGCTCCGGCTTCAGCGGCCAGTCCAGGCTGCAAGGCTGCAACACCCGCTTGCTGCGCGACGGTCGCGGCCAGCTCGGCCTGTGGCACTTCGGGCGTGAGATTGGCCGAAGCATCGGTCAAGGCATGGTCTGAGGCATCAACGTGATTGCCGATCGAGGCTTCGGGTGAATAGCCTGACGCCGGTTCTGGCAGCCCATTTGCGAGGGCGATGGACGGTGACGCCATGATGGCTGCAGCCATGGAGGTTTCTGTATCCTTGCCGTCCTTCTGTATTTCCGCGTTTCGGCCCGCTATCTGCCCGGTGCGCATGGCCATATCATTCGAAGTTTTGGCTTGCGCCGCATTCCCATCGGCCGACCTGATACCGGGCACATCGCCTTTTCCGTTAATTTCGTGCTCAAGTACTTCGCTGAAGCCCACTGCCTGCCCGGCTCCTCCGGTATCGGCAGCATCCGAAGCGAGGCCGGATTTTTTGATTTGAGACACTGGGGATGAAGTTGAATTGGGCAGCATGGGCGAGGTCAGCATAGTTTGTTCTCGATAGTTTGAATGTGATTGGAAAGGAAGCCTCTAGCGCGGCATTTTCTTACGCGCGGTGGTATTGCCTGCATGCTCGTCAGTTTCCTGCTGTTCACGCTTTATGGTACGCAGCAATTCCGCTCGCATACCGCGCTGTGCCAGCGTGTCATAGGAGTTGAAAGTACGCTTGGCCGACTGCCACGCTGCCCTGCCCGCCGCAACGCGCTGCTGCGCCGAAGCCAGAGCCTCATGCTGCTGAGTGATGGCATCATCAAGCTTATCGAGAAATTCCTGGTAGTTGCGCCAGTCGGATGCGGTTAACCCTTGTTGCATCAATGCCTGGAAGCGGGCACAGTAGTCATCCCGGTATTGCAGCAGTAATTGGAGCTTGGCTTCCATGTGCACGCCCTGCGTGTGCAGTGCTCCCAGGCGTTTTGCTGCGTCGTCTGTGCGCGTTTGCGCCAGTTCGAGCAGCGTCGCCAAAGCAGAAGATTTAGACATTTTTCGATGAGATCCGGTTAGGGTTCGGTCAAGCTGGACTGGGCTTGCGGACCAAGCAGCGCGACTAGTCTGATGGCGCTGTCTGCGTAACCCGCGCACTCGAACATGCCCTGCTGGAGAAATGCTTCCAGTTGGGGATACAGCGCTATGGCGCGATCCAGCAGCTTATCGCTACCGGGCGCATAGGCTCCCACGCTGATCAGGTCACGCGAGCGCTGGTAACGCGAGTAGAGCTGCTTGAACCCGCGCACCTGTTCGAAATATTCCGGCTGAATCAGGCTGGTCATAGCGCGGCTGATCGAAGCTTCGATATCAATTGCGGGATAATGGCCCGCTTCCGCAAGCTGCCGCGACAGCACAACGTGCCCATCGAGAATAGCGCGGGCCGCATCCGCGATGGGGTCCTGCTGATCGTCCCCCTCTGTCAGCACAGTGTAAAACGCCGTTATCGAGCCGCCGCCTTTGGCGCCGTTTCCGGCGCGTTCCACCAGTTGCGGCAATCTGGCAAATACGGAAGGCGGGTAACCCTTCGTAGCAGGCGGCTCACCGATTGCCAGCGCAATCTCCCGCTGGGCCATGGCGTAGCGGGTAAGGGAATCCATTATCAGCAGAACATTTCTGCCCTGGTCGCGGAAATACTCGGCGATGGACGTGGCATAGGAGGCGCCCTGCAATCGCATCAGTGGCCAAGTGTCGGCCGGGGCAGCGACTATCACTGAACGGGCCAATCCTTCCGGACCGAGGATTTGTTCGATAAATTCCTTTACCTCGCGTCCTCGCTCACCGATCAGTCCGACTACAATTACATCAGCGCTGGTGTAGCGCGCCATCATGCCAAGCAGCACGCTCTTCCCTACTCCGGAGCCGGCGAACAAGCCCATGCGTTGGCCGCGTCCTACGGTGAGCAGGGCATTGATGGCCCGCACCCCAACATCGAGTATCTGATTGATCGGTTCCCGATCGAGCGGATTAAGCGGCTTATTGACGAGTGGCGCGCCATGCCCCGCCTCCAGCGGCCCAAGGCCATCCAGGGGGCGTCCAGTCCCGTCAAGCACTCGCCCCAGCAGACCCTCCCCCACCGGGAAGCGCCTGAGCCGGTCGGATGCGCGCCGTCGTGGCTGGCCGGCGTCGCCAAGCATCGGCAATGCTCCGGTGTTGCCCCAGGGGATTACCTTTGCACCGGGCGTGAGGCCGGATATGTCGTTGGTGGGCATCAGGTAAAGCCGGTCGCCATGGAAACCCACCACCTCCGCTTCCGACCGGTTGCCGTTTGGCATGAGCACGGTGCAGCCGCTTCCCACCGCAAGCTTGAGCCCGACCGCTTCCATTACCAGTCCGGTAACGCGAGTAAGGCTGCCTGAAACCTCGAAGGGTTGGGAACTGACGGCCAGATCACCGCATCCCTTGAGGAAGCTGCGCCACTGGTCTGCGTGAGAGGAAACTTTCATTATCCTAAATCCGCTAGTCGCGGACTCATCCAAAAGATGAAGGTCAAGTGATACAAAAAGTCTTTGTGGATCATAATCCTAAACTGGAAAATGAGCGGTCAACTGCCGAATTTAGGATTACTCCAGCCAATTGCTATTCTGTCCCAGCGCCTGTGCGACGCGCTGCCAGCGGGTGGCAAGGGTGGCATCAATGTGGCTATTGCCCATCTTGATCCGGCAATTCCCGCGCTCCATGTTGGCATCAATGTAAACCGTGCAATCGTTGAGTTCGTGATTCAAATGTTCGCGCACCAGGGCAGCGTCATCCGGATGCAAAAATAACTGCGCCGGCTGGGTGAACGCAGCGTCATGCTGGAGGCACTCACGCACGACAGCAAGAATAAGTTCCGGCTTCACCTTCAAGGCCTCGCGCATCATTTGCTTTGCAAGGCAGAGAGCAAGAGTGAGCAGATCGCCGGCGATAGCCTGATCGGCACCGGCCAATTCCCGCTGGAAACTCTTGAGCAATCCTTGCAATTTGACGGCATCCGCAGCCGCTTGCTCGTCACCTGCCTGACGGCCAACTGTATGACCCGCCTTGAAACCAGCGTCGTACCCTGCGGCATGCCCTTCCTGCTGCGCTTGTTGATGAATCTGTTCGATTTGTTCGACGGTAGGTAGAAATACCGGGACGCCGGACTCTCCCGTGTCATCCTGCTTCTCGTCACAGGACTCGGGTATTGTCCGGACGGCTGACTCGAAGGCATCCATCTCCCAGCGCTGATAATTGAAGAGGCGTTCTTTCGGAATAATCCGGCTGGGCATAGATGCTCGTCCTTTTCTTTCTAGATAGTTCTGAGGGCTACGGGGCTACTACCAATCCGGTCGCTGCCAAATCGGGAAAGCATCCCTGTCAAACGTAACTCTCTTCATTCTTGCTGCCAAATGCGATCCGGCCCTCGTCGACGAGCCGCCGCACAACCTGCAATATTTGCTTCTGATGCGTCTCGACCTCGCTTACCCTCACCGGGCCCATGACTTCCAGGTCTTCCCGCAGCATTTCCGAGGCCCTGTTGGACATGTTTCTGAAGATTTTTTCGCGTAAATCCTCCGCGGCGCCTTTCAGTGCAATGACCAGTGACACGGACTCGACTTCGCGCAGTATGAGCTGGATACCGCGATCGTCGATGTCCATCAGGTTCTCGAAGACGATCATCTGGTCCATTATTTTCTGTGCGAGATCGTCGTCAAACTCGCGCAAATTGCCGAGCACCGAGGCCTCGGCCGCGCTACCCATGAAGTTGATAATTTCGGCCGCCGTACGAATTCCGCCTACCGGGCTCTTGTTGATATTCTCGCTGCCCGACAGCAGGTCGGTCAGCACATCGTTGAGTTCGCGCAATGCGTAGGGCTGAATACCTTCAAGCGTAGCGATACGCAGCAGCACGTCGTTGCGCAGTTGCTCGGTAAGCTGCCCGAGAATATCGCTTGCCTGATTACGGTCCAGATGCACAAGAATGGTGGCGATGATTTGTGGATGCTCGCCTTTGATCAACTCCGCCACCGATTGCGAATCGATCCATTTGAGACCTTCAATACCACTGGTATCGCTGCCTTCGAGGATACGGCTGATAATATCGGTGGACTTGTCCTCGCCCAAAGCTCTTTGCAGGACCGTGCGGGCGTAGCTCTCCGAATCGATATCCAGCAAAAGAGTGTCCCCTGTGGCACGGCTACAGAAATCGCTGAGTACAAAATCGATCTGCTCCTGGCTCACATTCTTCAGTTTTGCCATCGCCATACCCAGTTTCTGCACCTCAAGAGGATTGAGATGCTTGAGTACCTTCACCGCCTCATCCTCACCCAGCGACAGAAGCAGAATCGCTCCCTTGTTGATGCCTTCCTCATTCATTGCCGCTTACCCACTGCTTGACCACGTTTGCCACCACCTTTGGATCGTCTCTGGCCAATTGCCGGGCAAGCGCCAGGTTCTGTTCATACTGGGGAAACTGCGGCACTTGCTTCAGGGCGGGCGCCGGTTGCACAGTTTGATCCTCCTTTTGTTCCGGAGATTCCGCCAGCAGCGGCGGCGCGGGCAGTTGATTGGCGCGCTTCAGCATCGGACGCAATACACCCAGCACCAGATACATGATCAAGGCTGCGATCAGTAAATTCTTTCCCACCTGCTGGGCAAGATCGATCATCTCGGGTTGTTTCCAGAGCGGCAGTTCGGGCGGAAGATCCTGCTGCATGTCCGTGAACGGGCTATTGACCACATTCAATGTATCGCCACGCTCCCTGTTGAATCCCATGGCTTCTTTCACCAGATCCGTGATCTGTGCCGTTTGAACTTCAGTCAGCGGTTTGCTGCTGACGGCTCCATCCTGACCCGTTACCTTGTGGTGGTTGACCACTACCGCAACGGACAACCGCTTGATGCCGCCTACCGGTTTCCGCACGTGCTGGATTCTTTTGTCCACCTCGTAGTTGATCGTGGCATCCTTGCGCGTGTTGGACGGCGGCTTGGGCGTGTTGGCTTGTGCATCTGGTGTTCCAGGCGGCGCGGCGCCCACGTTTGGCGTTTGACTAAGCGGCGAGCCCGGCGGCGGTGGCGTGTTGATCGGTGCGGTTGCCGGCATCGGAGGCTGATTGGAAAGCGCGCCGGGTACGCCACCCTCGGTCTGGCCGCTGCTGGCCGATTCGGAGGTCTGCTGACTGCGCACCGTCGAGCTGCCAGGGTCCTGGTTGGGTTTGTAGATCTCTTCCATCTGCTCAGAGTGAGCAAAATCGACATCCGCGGCAACCTGAGCGCGCACGTTTTCCTTTCCGACAATGGGCGCAATGATAGCTTCGATGCGTCTTATATAACTCTGCTCAAGCGCCTGCAAGTACTTCAACTGATTTGGATTCAAGCCGCTACCGGGATCCGATTCATCGACTTTGCTCAACAGATTGCCTTGCTGGTCCACTACCGTAACATTACTGAGAGGCAGGTTCGGGACGCTGCTCGAAACCAGATGCATGATTGCGTTTACCTGCTGCGGATCGAGCACACGGCCAGGGTAGAGATTTACCAGCACTGAGGCACTGGGTTTCTGTTGTTCGCGCATGAATACCGATTGCTTGCCCATGGCCAAATGGACCCGCGCGCTATCGACCGCCGCGATCGCCTGGATCGAGCGGGCCAGTTCGCCTTCCAGCGCACGCTGGAAGTTGACATGCTCAAGAAACTGGCTGGTGCCAAATTTCTGGTTTTCCATCAGTTCAAAACCCACCAGCCCACCCTTTGGCAAACCCTGCGCGGCAAGCTTCAGCCGGACGTCATGAACCCGATCGGCAGGCACGAGAATGGCACCCCCGCCATCGGCAAACTTGTGCGGCACATTCATTTGCTGCAGGGATGCGATGATGGCTCCGCCGTCGCGATCAGACACGTTGCTGAATAACACCTTGTAGTCTGGGGTCTGAGCCCACATCCAACCGCCAGCCAGCAGTGCAATAATGGCCGAGGCAGCCAGCATAAAGCCCATTTTCTGCGGACTCGACAGCCGGGCCATAAAACCCAGTGCAAAATTCTGAAGGCCGCCCTCCGGGACGGCTGCGACTGCGTCCGCCGCTACTGCCATGACGTTGTCTCCGGCGATTCGATGTGAATCGAAAAGGATTTTTTATTGGTCGTCATATTCAGGCGCAGCCTGCGGATTCAAGGAATTGGAATTCCAGCATTATCGGCATGAACGCCTGTTTTAATGCAGAGAATAAAAGCGGGTTTTCCGGCTATTTCAGGACATGGGTCCGAGTCCACGGATGCTATCGTGCACACTTTCCTGAAAGCACGAATGGCGGAGGCAATATGGATGTATCGAAAATAGATGCGATGCTCGCGCAGTTGCAAGCTGGAGCAGCGCGCGCCGCCGGAAAAATGGCGCCGATTTCGGCAACATCGAACACGGGTGCGAGTGGAGGCGTTGATTTCACCTCTGTACTCAAGAAGTCGCTGGACCATGTCAATAACGTCCAGCAGCATGCCACAAAGCTTGGGCGGGATTTCGAACTGGGTGCGCCCGAAGCAAACCTGACCGAAGCCATGATCTCGATGCAGAAGGCGTCCATCTCATTTCAATATACGCTGCAAGTGCGTAACAAGCTGGTATCGGCATATCAGGACATCATGAATATGCCGGTCTGAAATTATCGGCTACCCATAGAAGGAGGTCCATGGAAGGAAATATCTAATCCGGACGCGGAAGCGCCGAAATTTCCATTTTGGTTTCCATTCGGGTTTCCATCCTATAAAGCCACGCCAGCAGTTCCGCCACGGCGCGATAGAGTTGAGGCGGAATATACTGGTCCAGATCCACCTGCATGAGCAGGGATACCAGTTCAGCCGACTCGTGCACGTAGATGCCATGGGCCCGCGCCTCGCTGATAATGGTTTCAGCGATCAGCCCTCGCCCCTTGGCAATTACCTGGGGAGCCGCACGGCCGTCCCGGTAAGCCAGCGCCACCGCAGCTCCACGCGCTTTACTCGGATCAGGTCGCTTCATCCAGATCCACTCCCATCCCCAGTAGTTTGATGCCGGCGGATTCCAGCCCTTCCGCAAGCGGCGCCGCACCAGCGCGCAGCATGAACGCCGTCACGGGTTCCGCTGCCGTTACCCGCACTTCGACACCGTGTGCGTCGAGCCGCAGGCTGGCCGAGATTTGACCCAGGTTTGGCAGAGTCAGATTCAAGCGGCTCTGCCAGGCGGCTGGAATTTGGTCGGGCTCATCGGTTGAATCCGGTTTTTCCTCTGCGACCTCCCATTCAATGGTTTGACCAGGCCAGGCGATACCCTGCCAACTGACCTGCCGCATCTCGAAAGCTTCGAGTTGCTGCCGCACCAGGGCCAGGGCATCGGGATGAACCGGAGCAGGCGCGTCGGCGGCGCTTTCGCTTGCCATGGCAGACATAGCCGGCATAGCGGTCATAGCGGATGCTCCCGCCCGGGTATTTGTACCAGGCATGGACGGGCGCAGCCCGGACAAAGGTGCTTGTGGCTCCAGCAGTAAATCTTCCAGTGGCCTGGCGCCCGCTATCCACTGCGCCTGATGAGATTCGTAAAACAGACCGCTTTGGCCCAGTGCGCCAGCCAGGCTCCGGGCCAGTAGAACACCGTCAGCAGGTGGTGCCGCAAGCAAGGGGGATCTGTTGGATAGTGCTGATGTGGTATCCGGAGACGCCGAGCGACCCAGCAGCCCGCTGATAAATCGTCCGGCCCTGCTCAGCGGTACGGAAATTGCGGTAGCGGGTGTATCTGTCATGAGCATGAATGCCGGCCGAGGATTCCGGGAAACGAAAATCAGGTTCAGCGCATCCCCTGGGCGCAAGCCGGCGGGCAGCTTCATATGCAATAGCTGCTTATCCACCGTATCCGGTGCCTCCATCATCACCGCAAACTCCCCATTCAAGAGAGCGGCGTGCACCGTTGCACGAAGATGCCGGCCCGGCTCCAGTCCCGCCAGGAAGGCGGCGTAGCTGGCTTGCCTGTGGGCTGACGAACCGCTCGGGCTGGTCGAAACTATTGCATTGAGCGCATTGAGTGCAAGCATTTCGAGTATTTTTTTCTGAATTCAGCGGCTAATGCCGTTGGGCTATGGTTTGTACTGTCCTCTATGCAAGAAAGAAATGGAGCGATTAAGAGAACATGTTCAATCTCCGCCATTTTTCGCGTAACGCGGAATTGCTATCTGCAATCGTTCTTGTCATACGCCTGATGTACCCGCCGGGCCATCCCCGCGTTGCCAAGCAAAGTCTGCACCTGTTTCATCCAGGGCTCGGCATATATGCGTATTTCCGAATCATCGGCCAGAATCTTGTGTATCAGTTCAATTTTCCGACGCTGCATGTCAGCCGTAAGCCGCACAGGTTGTGCCGCCTTGAGTTGCGCCACTACCCCGGCACAACAGCGTTCCAGTACTGTCAATCTGTCCCATTCGCCGATTCGGGCTGCTTCTTTCATTTCGCCGGTAAAATTGGAAATAGCCTGAAATGCGGCGAGGATTTCCGTGTTGCTCATCGTATTCATGCCTTTCCCAAACCATTGACAGCGGCTTTGGAAGCCGGAGAGGCTGACGAGTCTGTACCCGCACTGCCTGGCGCAGTAGAGGCGCCAATTGCTTCCCATGCCTCACTCAACTCGCCAAGCAGCCGAACAACTTCCTCGATGTATTCAGGTTTATTATGCAAATTGGCAAACAACAGGCGGCGGCCCATGTAATCGTAGAGCGCACTCAACTGCTGCGCCAGTTCGCCCCCGGCCTCGATGTCCAGGCTGGCCTGAAGACCGGAATTGATAATTGTAATCGCCCTGGAAATGGCCTCTCCCTTGGCCTTGATCTCGCCGCTTCTCATATGAACAAGGGCGGAAGATAGTGCCACTTGTGCACCCTCGAACAGCATCAGGATGAGCTTGTGCGGGCTGGCCGCGATCACACCGGTCTCGAGACCAACGCGGGCATAGGCGTTAACGCCGTTGCGGGATGCTGTATACATATTGTGATACTCCTTCAGGGACTGTTCTTCGTTCAGGAATTGGAATTATTCTTCGGTAATGCCGCGAGTTGCTGCTGGAGAAACTGGCTGGTCTGATTCAAACTGCTAAGCATCACATCGAGCGCGGTGAACTGCGCCCGGTAACGAGCCTCGGTCATGTCCAGACGCTTGATAAAATCTTCCTGACGGCGGTCTATATCCTTGATGCTGGCATTGATTCCATCGACGCGGGTGGCGATGATGCCATCGTCAGCCAGCAGATCTTCCGCCAGCTTGTTCAACCGATCGGCATAACCACGCGAGAAATTGACCGACCCTCGCGCGCCCAGCGGCCCACCGTTGATGACGAGGCGCAAGCCCTCCGTTGCGTCGCCTGCCGCAGCCGTAAGTATCTGGCCGGTTCCGGTGGCGGCCACGCCATTAATCGTACCTGCCGCATCCACTCCCACCGTTGCCGCAGGGCTTGCCCCAAGCAGATTATCGGCGCCATTGCCGCCGGATAATGCGATGCTTGAGCCGGAACCGTAGCGCGCCGACGCAAGGCCGAGTACGCCGACGGATTGGGAAACCACAATCGAACTGCCCGCCGCCACGAGAGCGTCAGCGCCATTCAACCTGCTTTGCACCTCGGCCGCGAGCGCATCTGCCGATCCATACGTCGCGGCAGCGAGCGTAATGCTGACCGTCACGCCATCGACGGTGAGAGTCAACTGATCGTTGACACCGGCGGTAATGGTCAGCCCCGCGGCCTGGCTTCCGGTAAGGCCACCCGTGGTAGCCAATTGCGTGACTGTGATCGCATAGTTTCCAGCGGCCGTCTTATCGGTCGCGCCGTCATAGGCGATCAGGCTATCGGTGGGCATGCCACGCGCAGCGAAGAGACCGGCGATATGATCGAGGCCGGCATCGGTTGCGGTCTGCAGCTTGGTGGAATCCAGCGCCAGGCTGCCGTCTTTCTGAAAAGCGACGCCAATCTGTGATAACGAGGTAAAGCTGCCTGATGTGCCGCCCATGCTTCCCACAGAGGCCGATACCGTGGCGCGAAGCCAGCGCTGAATTGATAAAGCCGCGGAATCTCCCTGCAGCACCCCGCCCCTGTCCGCCGCCGTGTTATATGTACTGAGATCCGCGAGTGTCTGATTAACCGAATTGAACGACTTGACGAATGCTTCCACTGACGCCTTGATGCCATCGGTATCGCGCGCGACGTTAAGCGTGGTCGGGCTGCCCGCATTGCTCTTGAGCAGGTTGAGTGTCACACCCTCGATCGCGTCGGTAATCGTGTTCGAGGTCTTGCTGATGGCGATCCCATCGATCAGGAGCTTGGCGTCCTGCGCCGCCTGAGCTTGCGTGAGATTCTTTCCGGCACTGACTGCAGCGGTTGGATCGAAAGCAAGCTGGGATAAACCGGCGGTGTCCAGGTTAGCGCCGTCGTCATCGCTCGCAGTGATCTTGACGCTGTTGGCAGCACCTCCGTCCTTCGAGGTTAATACCAGGCGGTTGCTGCTGCCGTCGTTGATAATTGTTGCGCTAATGCCGATATTGGCTGCATTGATCGCGTCGCGCACCCCGGAAAGCGTATTATTGGAGGGATCGATCGTTACTGTTTGCGCCGATTTTGCGCTGTTCAGGGTAAAAGTGTTCGAGCCGCTGTCATAAGTACCGTATTGAATGGTCAGGGTGCCGCTGCCCACCACGCTGGTAGTGCCGGCAAAACCCCCTGAGTGGACTTTTTGCTGTTGCGCCAATTGCTGCACTTCCACCGAGTAGCTGCCCGGCACCGCCTTGCCATCGGTATTGGCAGTGGCAGTCAATATGGAAGCGTCTCCTGCACTGGCCTTTACAGCCTGGAACTTGGCCGGGTCGGCGAGTCCTTGCATAGCAGTCTGAAATGCGGACAATGCGCCCTTCAGCGTCCCGTAGGCGGACAGCTTCGCCTTGTAATCCGATTCGCGCCGGTCCAGCAACGCGAGCGGTTGCCGTTCGACCGCCATCAACTGACTGACGATGCCATTCACATCGAGATTCGAGCCCACACCTGGTGCTGTGATTCCCATGTTTGTCTCCCGTTTTGTGCTGTTCGTTAAATTCCGCCCCATGGGCCTGGTCAAGCTTTCGTGTGCAAAAGCAGACCCTTCAACCGGCCAAGCGCTTTGGCCAGAGCCAGCATTTCCTCCATTGGGATCTGCCTCACTAACTCGCCGGTTGCGCTGTCGATGATTTTAACCACTAGCCTGTCGCTCTCGGCGTCAATACTAAACTCCAGCGTAGACGTGTCCGCCCGGGTGATTTCCTGCGCTATCTGCGCACGCGCCGACGGCGATGACATCCTGCCTGAGCGGTTTTGCGTGTCCCCAGCCGGCCGTATTAAACCGGGTTCGGGGCGGATTACGGCGCCGGCTCCAACTTGTTTGATATCCATCGCAGACTCCGAAGCAATTGAAAAGGGAACCCGGGGCATCCCCCGGATTCCTCATTACAACAACCTTCCAGCCCGATTCCGGCTGGTTAAGCCGATCAGCCCCGGCTAGCCTCTTAGCAACGCCAGCACGGACTGCGGAAGCGCATTGGCCTGGGCCAGCATTGCCGTTCCAGCTTGCTGCAGCACCTGGTTCCTGGAAAGAATGGCCGTTTCGGCAGCGAAATCCGTGTCCACGATACGGCTGCGGGACGCAGACAGATTCTCCGCGGTGGTTTGCAGGTTTGAGACAGCCGACGAGAAACGGTTCTGATAGGCGCCAAGGTCGGCGCGTGCCGCATTGAGCGCGCTCAGCGCCGAGTCCATCGAGGCAATGGCGGTATCGGCATTCGCGGTAGTGTCTATAGCCAACGAGGCGAAGCCGGCGGTAACGGTGGCTACTGCCGTGGTCGTGCCGGCTGTCAGACTGGTTCGTGCAGTGGTAGCTGTGTTGGCCATCGTCACGACCGTATCGCTACCCGAAGTGTTGGTCAGCGTCACGATGCCGGCGCCATCGGCCGCAGCAGTAACGTTGGTGCTGCCCGATATCGCGTTGATAGCTGCTGCGACGGCTGCGCCCTGAAGGGGAGCAGTACCAGCGGCAGTAATGGCACCCACGTCAATACCATTGATTTTCAGATCACCCGCGGCAATATCGTCCGTTGTCGCCGTGAATGCCGTAGGAGGAGCCGTACCAGCGGCTGGGCTGGCTGCGTAGGTGGTGGTGGTGCCCAGGGATGCGGTCTGTGCATTAACCAGGCTGCTGATGTTGATGGTTTCGCCGACGTTGGCGCCGACCTGGAATGCCTGATTGGTAAAGGTGCCGTCGAGCAGCTTGATGCCATTGAACGCCGTCGTCGAAGCGACCCGGTCGATTTCAGCCTTGATCTGCTGTACTTCATTGTTGAGCGCGGTACGGTCGCTTACGCTGTTGCTCGCGTTGCGCGATTGCACGGCCAGTTCACGGATACGTTGCAGGTTATTGCCAATTTCGCCCAACGCGCCTTCGGCAGTTTGCGACATCGAGATGCCGTCATTGGCGTTGCGAACAGCCTGGTTCAGGCCGCGAATCTGCGAAGTCATGCGCTCGGAAATCGCCAGTCCTGCGGCGTCGTCCTTGGCGCTGTTGATGCGCAGGCCCGAGGACAGACGTTGCAATGTGGTAGCAAGCGCATTCTGCGAATTGTTAAGGTTGCGTTGCGCATTCAACGCAATCACGTTGGTGTTGATAATTGCAGCCATGTAAATCTCCTTGACTAAGTTTTATGGGATACGCCTCACAGCGTTAACTTTGGCTCACCTCGGGTTTTTTCGAGGCTGTTCAACCGCTGTTATGCTTATTAACGGCGGCTCAGGAGATAAATTTAATTGGTTCATCGGGATTTTTTGCGCAATCAGGCTGACGTCGTTTCCATCTACTGCCACCTTCCGCAGGGTCCAACCAAATGTCATGATAAGCGGACGGCAAAGCGCGCAATCCGCCGATTAACGGGGAATCCACATGGTATATCCGGGCTTAGATTGCTGATAAGGGGCACTGGATGAGCTGCTTGCCCTAGCAGATATTTTCCGCAACCATTAATTTATCGGCGGCAACAAACGCCGGCTTTGTTGCCGGCATCCTGTTTCTTGAAGTAAACGGCTACCGCTTTAACGCCAGCGAAGAGGAAGCGGCGCAAGCTGTTTTGAAGCTGGCAGGCGATACACTTGGCGAAACGGCTATGCAGCCTTTCTGCGCGCCAATATAAAAACGAAATAATCCCTTATTCGCTGCGCTACCAGGCAAGGGCCGGGTTTACGAAACCTCGTTAGCGCGCCGGGGCGACGCGCCCATACTTAGCAACGTGAGCACGCGGGCACCAATGGCGCCTAAAGGCAACTCCTCGTGAACGCCACCAGCCGCAATTGCCTCCTTGGGCATGCCGAATACCACACACGTCGCCTCGTCCTGTGCAATGTTCCATGCCCCCGCGTGTTTCATGTCAAGCATTGCCGCCGCACCGTCCTTACCCATGCCGGTCAGCATGATACCGATTGCGTTGACGCCCGCATGTTGCGCAGCCGAGCGAAACAGCACCTCGACCGAAGGGCGGTGATGGTGCACCGGCGGCTCGTCAGAGAGCGTGACAACATAATTCGCGCCGCTCTTGCGCACCGAAAGGTGCCGTCCGCCGGGCGCAATATAGGCATGCCCTGGAATTGCCCGCTCGCCATGCTCGGCCTCTTTAACGTGGATGCGGCACAAGCTGTCGAGCCGCGCCGCAAATAATTTGGTGAATGCCGGCGGCATGTGCTGAGTGATCAGAATCGCCGGACAGTCGGATGGCATACGCATCAGCACATCCTTGATCGCTTCGGTACCGCCGGTCGAGGCGCCAATGACGATCAGCTTCTCCGTCAACGGCACGCAGCTGGCCAACTTCGGTAGCAGCGCTTTGGTTTTTTGCTTCGGCCCGATCGTTGCTGTCCGGGGCTTCTGGATACGGGCGGCCGATGCGGCGCGGATTTTGCCGGTGATTTCAAGCGCGTAATCCTGTAGCCCGGAGACAATGTCGAGCTGGGGCTTGGAGATGAAATCGACCGCGCCGAGCTCGAGCGCGCGCAATGCCACTTCGGAGCCTTGTTGGGTCAAAGTTGATATCATGATGACCGGTATTGGCCGCAGCCGCATCAGCCGCTCCAGAAAATCAAGCCCATCCATTTTTGGCATCTCAACATCGAGTGTCAGGACATCCGGTCCGAGCTTGCGGATCATCTCGCGCGCGGCAAGGGGGTCGCCGGCAGTTCCCACTACCCGCATATCCGATTGACCGCCGATAATCCTGGTCAATATTTTCCGGATCAGCGCGGAATCATCTATGATCAAAACCTTGATTGGATTCATGGGATTGGTGCCGCTCATTCGGGATTGGGGATTGGGCATTGACTTGCCGGCGGATTAGCTGAACAGCTCGATAGCCCCGCCGATGCCGGCTTTGGACAGGTGCGAGCTAAAGTCTTTTTCACGCTCGACGATCGCGCTGTCAGGAAGATCGCGTAGTTTTTTTACCAGCGCCTTGCCGGTGCTGGGAAAGTAATAAACCTTGCGCGGATAGATATCCACCAGATCGTGGGCAACGACGGGAATGCTTTCCGTTTCCAAAAAACTTAGTACGAACTCGGCGTTGCGTTCGCCGACGTTCGCTTCGGCTAATCCTGGCAGCACGTTGCCCCCACCGAAGACTTTGGCCTCGAGATTGGCGCGACGCGCACCTTTCTTGATGATCTGATTGATCAATATTTCCATCGCATAGGTTCCATAGCGCGCCGACGCGCTTGACGGATCGTTTTCGTCCATGCAGTCGCCGGGCAGCATAAAGTGGTTCATGCCCCCGATACCGTTTTGCCTGTCACGTATGCAGGCGGTCACGCACGAACCAAGCACCGTTGCCAGCAGCATGTCCTGGCTCGTCGCGTAGTATTCACCGGGCAACACCCTGACCGCTTCCGTTTTGTATTTGCGGTCGAAATACAGATGGGTGGCCAGCGGCCCGTCGCCGCCTTTAGCCATGCCGCGCCTGCGCCATTGCCGCCAGCCCGTATACCGTCTTACCGCGCAGCTTGAACAGGTCGGCGTTCTGAAGGAAACTTTCCGAGTGTCCGGCAAACAGGAGGCCATCACTCCTCAATAGCGGCACGAATTTCTCGAGTATCCGGCGCTGCGTGTCCTTGTCAAAGTAGATCATGACGTTACGGCACATGATGACATCGAACGGGCCCCGCACCGGCCATTGCGCATCAAGCAGATTCAAGTGCCGGAACGTGATCAGCTTGCGCAGCTCGGGACGCACCTTGACGCTGCCGGCGTGACTGCCATCGCCGCGCAGAAAAAAGCGCCGTACGCGTTCCGGCGTCAGCGACTCGATCCGTTCGATGTCGTAGATGCCGGCATCCGCCTTGGCCAGCACGTTGGTATCCACGTCAGTGGCGAGGATACGCACCGGCGGCGCGCTGTCGTTCAATGCCTCGATGGCGGCCATCGCGATGGTGTAGGGTTCTTCACCAGTTGATGCGGCACAGCACCAGACCGTCATCGACCCACCGCCCGCGCGTCGTCGACGAACAAGATGCTCGGCAAGTATGGGGAAATGATGCGCTTCGCGGTAGAAGGATGTAAGGTTGGTGGTCAGCGCATTGGTGAATGCCTGCCACTCGTGCGTGTCGCCCGCTTCCAGGTACCGCAGGTAATCGGCAAACGTCGTCAGGCCCTTTTCACGCAGGCGCCGGGCGAGCCGGCTATAAACCATGTCCTGCTTGCTGGCGGATAGCGAGATGCCCGCATGCTCGTAGATCAGTTTTCTAACACGCTCGAAATCGCCGTCGGTAAAGTCATATTCGCGTGCCCTGCGTTCCACAGCACCTGTCAAATTGTCCATATTCCAGCCGCATGCCCCGCTGCGTCAAAGCGCATCAAAACTCGGACCAATCCTCGTCGGTGCCGGTCTTGATCTTGCGCATCCCCACTGTCTTGCCGAGCGCTGGCCGCGCCGCGGCTTTGACAGGTGCGGAGCCTCTCACCAACCGTTCGACATTGTCGGGCCGGTTTGGCCCACGCCGCTCTATCGCGGCCGATAATTGCGTTTGCTCCAGCCGGAAGGCTCCTACGGCGCCGCTCAGAGCCTCTGCCTGCTCCTGCAGCGATTCGGCAGCGGCCGCCGCTTCCTCGACCAGCGCCGCATTCTGCTGCGTTACCTGGTCCATCTGTCCGATTGCCTGGTTCACTTGCTCGATTCCCGCGCTCTGCTCATGGCTCGCCGCCGTGATCTCGGCCATGATGTCGGTCACCCGCTTGATCGAGCCGACGATTTCCTCCATCGTCTTGCCCGCCTGGTCAACGAGCTTGGTGCCGGAATCGACTTTCTCAACAGAATTACCGATCAATGTCTTGATCTCCTTGGCTGCTTCCGCGCTCCTTTGCGCCAGGTTTCTCACTTCCGATGCCACCACCGCAAAGCCGCGGCCCTGCTCCCCGGCGCGCGCCGCCTCGACTGCGGCGTTCAGCGCCAGGATATTGGTCTGGAACGCAATGCCGTCAATGACACTGATGATGTCGACGATCTTCTTCGAGGCCTCGTTGATCGCACCCATCGTGCCCACCACCTGATCCACCACCTGGCCGCCCTTGACCGCCACCTCGGATGCGGACGCGGCGAGCTGGTTGGCTTGCTTTGCATTCTCTGCGTTTTGCTGCACCGTGCTGGTCAGCTCTTCCATGGAACTCGCTGTCTCTTCCAGGCTGGCCGCCTGTTCTTCCGTGCGCTGCGACAGGTCGGTATTTCCCTGTGCGATTTCCTTCGACGCAGTGGCGATCGACTCGGTCGCTTCGTTTATCTGGGCGATGATTTGATTGAGTTGCGCGACCGTTATGTTCGCATCGTCTTTCAGCTTCCCAAACATGCCTTTATAGTCGTTGGTAATCTTTTCTGTCAGATCTCCTTTCGCTAATGCACCCAGCACGCGAACGATTTCACTCAGGCCGGTTTCGCTGACCTGCATCAACTGGTTCAATCCATCAATCATTTGCTTGAATTCGTGCTGATACTTTGTTGCGTCGCCACGCCGCGAAAAGTCGCCGGCTACCGCCCCCTCCACCAGGATTTTGATTTCCCCATTGATCGCTTGCAAGCTGGTCTTGACCGTATCCATGGCTTCTGTAATCCTGGCTTTTTCTCCCGGAAGACGCTCCATGTCCACCGACAAATCGCCGTTGGCATAGCGGGTAATCACCTCCACCACCTGCATATTGACAGCGATATGCCCGATCACCAGATCATTGGTTGCTTTGGCCACATCTGCATAACTTCCTGAAAATTTATTGACCGGAATACGGTGGCTGATCAACCCGGCATCATGCTGCTTCCCCATTTGTTGTTGTTCGGCAAGAAAATCCTTCAGCGTTGTCACCATTTTTTGCATCGAACGGGACAATTCCGACAATTCATTTTTACTTGTGGTGTCGATTTTGGTGTCCAGGTGGCCGACTGCAACTTCTTCCATCGTTTTAACAGCATCACTAATTGAGTGCATGACGCTTTTGATCAGCAGCGTACTCAAGACAATAACCAGCAGAACACCCAGTGCGATCACGCTAATCATGACTGTGGAAATGGTGGTGGAATCGCTTTGTGCCTGTGCATATTCTTCCGCCGCAACTTGTGCCTGCAGTTCCACCAGCTTGAAGATGGTTTCGTGCACGGCATCAAACTTTGGCGTGCCGTCTTTCACCATTAGTTCTTTTGCAGCGACGAAATTTCCCTGGACGGCCTGATTCAGGGCCGCATCTCGTACTGCCTGATACGGTTTCCATTGCTTCTCAAAGCGATCAATCAAAACCTTCTCTTCGGGTGTCAGCGTCGTCACCAGGTATTTTTTCATGCTCTCGCTGATTTCAGAATCCCGCTGTACAGTCATCGCAACCCGTTTTTTCGCTTCCTCGATATCCGCGTAGCTGACAGCAATCACCGCGTTGAGGCGGGAACGCTGGGCACGATCCAGAATTGTCGCGATATCCGACAGGGGTACAGTGCGATCCACATAAACGGATTGCAGCTTGCTGTTCGATTGCTTGACTCCATAGAAACCGTAGCTACCGATTGCAATGAGTAACAACGATGACACGCAGGAGATAACAATCAGCTGCGATTTGATGGTCAGATTTTTGAACATTGGATTCTCCCCGAAAAATTTGAATGGACTCTGTTAATGAATGTCAGGGCCGTTCAGGCCGATTTCAGCACTGCACATAAGTGCCTCGATATCCATCAGGATCAGCATGCGTTTATCGACTGTCCCCAAGCCGATGATGTATTCGGTGTCGAGATTGGCGGCAAAGTCCGGCGCCGGTCTGACCTGCTCGGCGGCGAGCGTAATCACGTCGGAAACCCCGTCGACCACCATTCCCATCACACGTCCCGCTACATTCAGGATGATCACTACCGTGAACTGGTTGTATTCGACGGTGCCGAGATTGAATTTAATGCGCATGTCGACAATCGGCACGATGATGCCGCGCAGATTGACGACGCCCTTGATGAACTCGGGCACATTGGCAATGCGGGTGATGGCGTCATAGCCGCGGATTTCCTGTACCTTCAGTATCTCGATGCCGTATTCTTCGTTGCCAAGCCGAAAAGTGAGAAATTCATTGGCCGTCCGGCTTGCGTTTGGGTCGGACGTGGTGATCGGGGTTGCGGTTGGGGGTTGTGACATTTCTCATACTCCAATCGTTGGTAATTGTCTTGCGGTTAAATTGACAAGCGTTTCAGGTCCTTGCGTATTATTATTTCGCTGTGGTGCGGGTAGTGCTCGCGGCGGTACCCGCAGTGCCGTCGACGAGCTCCGCCACGTCGAGTATCAGCGCCACCCTGCCATCGCCCATGATTGTGGCTCCCGATACGCTCTGTACCCTCCGGAAGTTGCGCTCAAGACTTTTGATGACGACCTGATGCTGCCCCACCAGCGCATCGACGAACACTGCCGTCTTGCGCCCATCACTTTCGAGAATCACAACCATGCCCTCATGCACTTCGCGCGCCTCGGGCCGCAGGTTGAATACTTCGTGCAGCGCGATCAACGGCAGGTATTCGCCGCGCACCCGGACCACCTTCTCCTTGGCACTGACGGCCTTGACATCGGCAGCGATTGGCCGCAACGATTCGATGATATAAGTCAGCGGGATGATGAATACTTCCTTGCCCACCGCCACCGACATGCCATCGAGAATGGCGAGCGTTAGCGGGAGGCGGATCGAAATGCAGGTCCCTGCGCCCAGATTCGAATTGATCTCGACATTGCCGCCCATCTCGCGGATATTGCGGCGCACGACATCCATACCGACTCCGCGTCCGGAGACGTCGGTGATTTTTTCAGCCGTCGAGAAGCCAGCCTCAAAAATCAACTGAAAAACTTCCTGGTCGCTCATCGAATCGGACACGCTCGCGCCGCGCTCGCGCGCCCTCGAAAGCAGGCGCTCACGGTTGAGCCCAGCACCGTCGTCGCTGACCTCGATCATGACATTTCCGCCTCGATGGAATGCACGCAGCGTGATCGTTCCCTTTGCCGGTTTGCCCGCAGCCTGGCGTACCGCGGGCAGTTCGATACCATGGTCGAGGCTATTGCGCACGAGGTGGGTAAGCGGATCCACGATGCGTTCGATCAACCCCTTGTCGAGCTCGGTCCCCTCGCCCTCGGTTTTCAATTCCACCTGTTTGTTGAGCTTATCGGCAAGATCACGCACCACGCGCGGGAAGCGTCCAAATACGAACGATATCGGCAGCATCCGGATCGACATCGCCGATTCCTGCAAATCGCGGGTATTGCGCTCAAGCTGGGACAGCGCCTGGTAGAGCTTTGGATCCGCACAGGATGCGGCCTGCGCGAGAATCGCCTGAGTAATGACGAGTTCTCCGACCAGGTTGATGAGCTGGTCCACCTTTTGCACGCTGACGCGAATGGACGAGGCATCCGTGGCACTGGGGGTTGCGGCTTCGGGTTTGGCCACGCCCTTCAGTTCGTCAATCTTTGCGCCGCCAGGTCTCATCGCGGTAGCGCCGGGCAGGTTTGCCGGAAGGGTCGCGGGATCAACGAAAAGGCCGAAATCCTTTTTCTCCGCCAGCGGGGACAGTGAAGTCACTGCCGGTGTTACGGCTTCGTTGCTGTTGACCTTGCACTGATTGACCGGTGCGATGGTGGAAATCCCGGCAGTAACGGCTGGCGGGCTTTTTTCGGCGCTTTTTTTTGTTTTACGTCGCTTGACCGTTGCTTCCGGCACTTCGGGGTCGCTCTTCCCCCTCGCTAATGACAGTGGCGGCGCTGTCGATGCCGATGCCGCCTGGACTGCTTCGCCGCCGCTAACCTTGACCGCACTTCCGGCTACCATGACGGAAATCTCGCTGGCAGTGGCTTCCGGTTCCAGAAACAGCCGCAACCTCGCGCAAAGGGCACTGACTTCTTCCCTGGGCACTTCGTCACCATCGTCTTTGCGCACCCCCAACATCGCCCTCAGCAAGTCGCCGGAAATAAGAAAGACATCGACCAGATCTTTGGACAGAGGCATCTGCCCTTTGCGCACCCGGTCAAACACCGTTTCCATCTCATGGGTGAGCTCGGCGATGTCCTGGAAGCCGAACATCGCCGCGCCTCCCTTGATGGAGTGGGCGGCGCGAAAGATGGGATTCAGTTGCTCTTTATCGGGTGCGTTCACGTCGATGCTGAGCAGCAACGACTCCATGCCGTCGAGGTGTTCCGTCGCCTCGTCGAAGAAAACGCCGTGAAATTCAGAGAGATCGTCCACCGGCTATCCTATTACCTTCCGTACCACGTCGAGTAGCCGGCTCGGGTCGAAAGGCTTCACCAGCCATCCGGTTGCGCCGGCGGCGCGCCCCTTCGATTTCATTTCGTCGCTCGACTCGGTGGTAAGCATGAGAATGGGCACCGCATGGTAATTCGCCAGCTCGCGCAGCGAATGGATAAGCGTGAGTCCGTCCATGCGCGGCATATTCTGATCGGTGAGCACGAGGTTCACCTGGTATTTGAGCGCTTTCTCCAACCCGTCCTGACCGTCCACGGCTTCGACTACATCGTAGCCCCCCCGTTTCAGCGTAAACAGGACCATTTTCCGGATCGAAGCCGAGTCGTCCACGGCAAGTATCGTCTTTGCCATTCTTTTGCTCCTTACGCTAGTAATAAGGCAGAAATATCGCTACTTCACGGTTTATTCATTTTGGTTATATAACGATATTCCTGACTTACTACACTAAAAAAATTCCATCGCACCAACTGTCATAAAAGCCTGACCAGCCGGGTTATGGCCCCGGACGGCACAGGCATTCCGTAATACATCCTCCAGCTCCTCGACCGTGGTATCGGGTAATTGCCCAAGTTGCCCGGCCAGTCGCTCGAGAAGTTCGATGCGCCGCCCTGCATGCGCGAGAATTTGCGACGCAATATCGTAGAACTGTAGGGCCGTTATCGCCTCGTTGACGCTGCTTCCGATACCCTCGGTGAGCAAAGCCGGATCGTGCTGATACCCGGCAGTGGCGCCGAGCGCGGCAACAGGAATGGTCCCCGCGCCGTCCAGGCAATCGTCCATCCCCCGCTGCGAGAGGCGTGTTGAATACGCGCCGATTGTCTCGAAACTTGACGTCAGGCGAGCCACCGCCTCGCCCAGTATTGCCTGGAGCTGATCAAGCTCGGTACGCACCCCTTGCATCTCCGTGCCATGCGCTTCCATATACCGCAACACGAATGACCGCACCTTGGCCGTGGCCCCATTGTCGTCGTCTTTTCCCACTTAAAACTCCTATTGCACGATAGTCCGGGCAGCAGTTCCAATACTATTGTTTGTTTACGGCTAATTCCGGCGGAACTTGAAGACAGCCCGGTTCTGGGGTGCGGCCTCATCAGTCGGGGACGGCTGATATCACCCGTAACCCCTTCGTTGTCGTTGTAGCGGCTGTATTACACCTAGCACGACATTGAGGGGCGCAAACCGTACGGAACTACCCCAATGGCAAGGATAGTGGCCTGATATATCGAGCGCCAATGCGGAAACCTTTGTAATGCAATATCCGGGCTAGCGTCATTCAGTCCGAATGTCCATACAATCTGCCTATCGTCCTGGCTTGAGGGTATCCGGGATACACGATCCGGGGCGATCGCACTCAAGTTTCGCAATGGACCGCCGTTAAGGTATCCATTTGAAACGAACAGGCTTCTTACGCGGACCTTTAGCGCATCAACTTGGCAAGGCGGCATGAACGCGCAGGATGACCAACCCAAGGTCTTGAAACGAGGGAGATATCATGCAAATTATGGTTGTGGACGACAGCAAGGCGATGCGAATGATCGTGATACGAACTCTCAGGCTCGCGGGTTTTCGCGATCACACGTTCCTGGAAGCGGGCGATGGCGAGGAAGCGTTCGCGGCCATTACCGCCAATCCGCCAGACCTTGTGCTTTCCGACTGGAACATGCCGAAACTTTCGGGCATTGATCTTCTCAAGAAAATCAGGGCCGCGGGTTGCAAGGTGAAATTTGGCTTTGTCACGTCGGAATCCACGCGGGAGATGCGGATGCTATCCAACGTGGAAGGCGCGCTATTTCTGATTGCCAAGCCGTTTAACCAGGATACGTTTAGAGAGGCCCTCGATCCATTCATCGATTGACTGAACAACGCCGAGTGAATACAACTAGTGCGGCGAATGTCACCACCAAATCCAAACGAGGAATCAAAATGCCAACATCGCCGCTTCCCGTAAACTTGTCAGTACGGCTGCCTCCCGCAAGCGCCGTCGCCCGCATGCTCAGTGATTTGATCGGACGGGCTGTGGTGGCGAAGGTAGTGCCAGCCAAACCCATCGCCCCAGGCACGCATGCCGTTGGGGCGTATTTCGGGGAATGTGAAAGCCTGCGGGTAGTGGTCTGCTGCGATTTGGCGGTAGGCGGAAGCCTGGGGGCGGCACTTGTGATGGTACCGGCGGCGCGGGTGGACGAATGTGTCAAGGAAAAATGCCTCGACGGCACACTGACCGAGAACCTGTACGAGGTGTTCAATGTACTGGCGGCTGTATTTCCGCAGAACGGCGCACCCAGGGTCATTTTTCGTGGCTTGCATTGCGGCGCCGATATTCCGGGTGAGGTAAACGCTGTGCTCGCCAAGCCCCTTGGGCGGCTCGATTTGGAGATCGACGTCGCCGGATACCGTTCCGGCAGGCTCACGATCCTGGCGGCCGGCTTGTCTTGAAGAATTGAAGCATTTGCAGCTCATTACCTTTAAATCCGCGGGCTGAGAGGTGAAAAACCGATAGGCAAAACATCGCACCGAGGCCCTACTGAGAGAGACGATCCACTGGGCAAGCTTTCCTCAAAGAATCGCCGAGACGGCCGATGCTTCTTGATTAACCCATAGGCCACCCGCGCCATCTTGCCCGCCACTGCAATCAATGCCTGCGTGCCAATCGGCATTACCAACCTCGCACTGGTTCAATACGTCGGAAGAGGCCAACGTGGTTATCGAAGCCTGGAGGCGATTACAATGAGAGCGGGTCTCACATGGCTCTCAATAATTTGCCACCGGCTGAGTTGCGCTCAGGCTAAGCCGTTTTTAATAGCATAGTGGGTTAGTTCGGCGTTGTTTTTGAGCCTCATCTTTTCCAGCAACCGTGCATGGTAGACGCTGACAGTCTTCACCGACAGGCACATTTCCTCGGCCGCGTCAGTCAGGCTTTTGCCCGAGGCGATCAGGCGCAGCGTCTGGTATTCCCGGTCAGATAGAGACTCGTGAGGCGCCCGATCATGGTCGATGCCAAGATTGTCGGCCATGGCTTCGGCCAGCGTTGTCGTCAGATACTTGCGCCCCCGCGAAACCTGGTGGATCGCAGCCATCAACTCGCTCGGCGCGCTTTGCTTGGTGAGATAGCCCGATGCGCCAGCCTTCAGCGCCCGGATCGCATACAGTCCCTCTTCATGCATGCTGAGCATGAGCACGGGGATTTTTGGACACTCTTTCTTGATCTGCTTCAAAACCTCGATGCCATTTCTGTCGGGCAGCGAAATGTCCAGCACCACCACATTCCACTCGCCATCGCGTAATTGCCGCATCGCCTCCGCACCGCATCCGGCTTCTCCGATAAGCATGACCTTACCACTTTCCAGCAGAATTTGCCGCAAACCCTGCCGGACAATGGCGTGGTCATCGACAATCAGTACGTTCATGACCGCTATGCCTTTGGTTGTGCAGCCTTCGATCGAGCAGCGCTCGATCCTGCCGTAGTCGAGTTGTCCTCCCCCGCCGCGAGTGGGATCGATAAATGCACCGTCGTACCTTTTCTTCCCTGTCCTCGCTGACCGCTGACAGTCAATTTTCCTTCGAGAAGGCCTGCCCGTTCGACCATGCCGCGGATGCCGAAAGAATTGAATTTCGAGTAATCGGCTGGGGTAATGCCATTGCCGTCATCCCGCACCTCCAGCACCAGATACCTCGTATTCTGCTCCTGTATCGCGTTCAATCGCACCCAGACATGCGATGCCTGCGCATGCTTGATAATATTGGTGAGCGCCTCCTGGAAGATCCGGAATACGGCAACTGCCGCATCAGGCTTCAGTTCAATATCCTGCTGGGCGCACGAGATTTCGCAAGGGATGCCGAGGCGTTTGGCAAATTCCCCTGCTTCCCATTCGATCGCCGCAGCAATGCCGAAATCCATGATGCCTGGCCGCAGATCGCGGGAAATGCGCTGAATCGAATGCATCGTGCGGTCCACCATCTGAGAGACAGTACGAATTTTAGCCGGCAGCTCGGGATTACCGCCGTCGCTGCCAATATGCCGGCCCAGCCAGTCCAGATCGATCTTGATAGCCGTCAAGTTGCCCCCCAGATCATCATGAATCTCCTGAGCAATGCGAATGCGCTCGTGCTCTACCGCCGCCATGACATGAGCTGATACTTCCTTCAACCGTTTATGCGATTCCTTGAGCTCGGTCTCCCTGCGTTTGCTTTGCGTGACATTGATGATAATCCCTTCCCAGATCACACCCACACCCCGCTCCCGGCGCGGGCTGGCCCGCAGGCTGATCCACTTCACGTCGCCATATGATTCGATCCAAAGGCGCCCTTCCCAATTCCATACCGTCAAACTGGCGGCTGAGTGGGCCTTGGAACGGCGCAGACTCTCCCGGTCCTCCGGCAGCACAAGATCCAGTAGCAGCGAAGGGTCAGCTTTAAGTTTATCCACCTTGATGCCTAGTACATTAAGGCACTGGTCGCTTACAAATGGTATGGAATGGCCGCCATTCTCGCACTCGATATATTGAAACACCATGCCGGGGGAATTCGCGACAATGGTCAACGGGTGGGCTTCCGCCAGGGCGTATAACTCGGATTGTTCCTCTTTTTGCTTCATCGGTAGGCTATGTACTCAATGATATCCGACAAGAGATGGGTAACCGCGGGCGGAACACAATCATGAACAGGTTTGCTCATGCATTGCCTGGATGGGGATGGATGGGGCAAAAGTTAAAGCACAACCATCGAAACCGATAGCTTACAGCCTGTACCAATTCTAAAACAACTCAAAATCGCCTCAGTGCGGCTAACATCCTAAACCATCACGGTGCGTCATTCAGTTTTTCCAGAGCATTGCTAATCACGGCGGAATCGGCGGGCCGAACCAGACGAGCGATTACCTTGCCGTGATTCAGGAAGATCAGCGTCGGCCAGAGTGTTACTCTAAAGGAACGCCCGAGAGGGCGGCCCTTGCCATCCTCGATCTTGATATGACGTACAGCCGGGTATTCAGACAAGGCCGAGGCAATCAGCGGCTGGGCGGCCCGGCAGTGTCCACACCACGGAGCGCCGAATTCTACGACAGTGGGTCCTTCAAGTGAATCGATTTCGGCGCGCGATGGTTCCATAGCTGCATAAGCATTGTTCGTACCCATATTATAATCTGCTTCGGCCGCAAGGTCGCCTGCCACGCTGAATGATATGCTGCGGTTGGCCAATGCCGTAGCAGAGGAACCGGGACTACAGGAGCTCATGTCGCAGAAATCATGGCTGAGCTCGGCCTGCGGACCACGCTCCAATCGCACTGGGTTCTTTCCCGATTTAATCGTGAACAATCCTGCGAGAATTACCCCTCGTGCACGAAAGGCAACAAGCTGTTGCTCCATTCAAATGCTTCCAGTTGCAGCGGATAAAGATCTTCAACCGGCAGTTCCAGTTTAAGAAGTAGTGGCGCTAACGCTCGGCTGGCTTCACCAGATTTTTCGACATATTCTGAAAGCTTGAGTAAATCGCCGTAGAACCCGCGCCGATACAATAGCGCTTCGCTGACATCCTTGCCCAGAACGATTTGCCCGAGAATCTTTTCCATGGTCTGTCCAAATAAGGTGTCCAGCAAGGATAAGATGCCAACTGTAAACGCGGTATCAGCAATACTTTTATTCGCGGGCTTGAGTTTTCTGGCAATGAGCTCAAGAAGTTTGCCACGCGTCGTGGCCAGCAGGAGAAGTGGCGATGCGCAATGAGTGTTTACATGCGGTGCGATGTAGAGTTGGATTTGCAGCCATCGCTGCAACTGATTGCGGCCGAGCACCACCAACGCCTCACTTAATGAGTCAATACTCTTCGTTACACCCATCCCTGTCGTATTGACCAGTCTCAGTAAGGATAAACAGAGCGATACTTCCTTTTTGATGCTGTGCTCAATTTCCGCGTTATCGGCATCCCTGGCTACCAGCGTCATCAATTGCATGATTCCCAACTGTGAGGCAGTGAGTTTTTTGCCCGACAGAATAGCAGGCTTGGCAAAATAATAACCCTGGTAGTAGTCGAACCCGAGATCGAGGCAATTCTGGAACTGTTCGATCGTCTCCACTTTTTCTGCGAGAAGTAATTTATGGGCCTGCTTGAATTGGGCGGCCAGAATTGCCAGATCCGCCCGAGTCATGACAGATATATCGATTTTAACGATCTCTATGAGCGGCAGTAACGGCTTTATGTATTCCGAAAGCGTAATTACATCGTCCAGTGCAAACCTGTATCCCTCATGCACCATCCCGGAAACGCGCTGGACAAGCTCCGGACTTATCTTGTCAGTTTGATGAAGTTCAAATACAACTTTTTTACATGGCAAAAAATCAACCAGATCATCCATCAACATGGCGGAACTCACGTTGAAGAAGCCGAGGGCTCCGCCAATTACATTTTCAAGCCCAAGTTCCGACGTGTGTGCAATGATGGCGGTGGCTGCACGTGAATCATCAACTGTTATTGCCGGGCCGGCGTCTGCGCGGCGGAACAATAATTCATACGCGACCAGATTCTGGTTTCGATCCAGAATCGGCTGTCGCGCAAGGAAAAATTCCTTCACTTGGGGAGCAAAAGAAACAGGCTGAGCTGTATCAAGGATCATTCGTCGACCTCAATTCATCCGTTTCAAAAAACCCCGAGCTTCGATTGGAGCTTTATTCGCGAAGAAAAATTGGAAAAGGTGGAATTAAACATGTATTGGCGGAATCATCCGGAGGGCAAGAGGGCATAAGGGCAAACCCTTGGAGAAACCGGTTATCGTCACCGTATATAATCAAACAGTGACAACCCCTGTACCTTCAGAAATGCCATCTGCGTCGCTTCGAGATAAGCCTGCTGCTGGGTGAGATCACTGATCACCTTTGCATAATCGACATCCCGCAGTTCTGATAGCTGCTGCTTGTACTGAATATTCAACTCGTCGCCGCCCTCATTGAGCGTATCCACTTCCTTCATGCGCGTGCCCACCGACGCGTGGACCCGCAGCACGTTGTCGAGCGCATTGGACAAATTTCCCTGTGCGGTGGTCAGCCCGCTGGAGAATGCGGCCTTGCTGGCGGCATCGGTCACGGGCGTTTCGAGTATGCCAATCAGGTCGGAGAGCGTTTTGAACATGCTCTGATACCCTCCTCCCGAATCCGGGATTCGCTCGAACACCTCTCGTCCCGACTCGTTCACTGCTAGCTGGCGCGATGCGCTGGCCTGGACCATGCGCAAGCCTTCATCGCCAAAATACTGGATACCACTGCCTGTATCGTCAAATGGCTTGATTGCGCCCTGGAAACCGGAAAAAAGATATTGCCCGTTCCCATCGGTACGGTTGGCAAGGCCCAGCAGTTCGTCCAGATTGCCGCGTAATTCGGTTGCAATGGCGCTGCGCCCGCTATCGGTCAATGTCCCGTTCCCCGCGTACACAGCAAGTTCCCGCGCGTTCTGAAGCAAGTTCGTGACGCCGCCAAGCGTCGCTTCAAGCATCCCGAAACTGGCCATGGCATGCTGGCGGTTCATCGCATATTGCGTATTGCCTGCATCGGCCTGTGAGACTTCCAGCACCCGGACATAGGTTGCGGGATTATCAGACGGTGTAAGAATACGTCGGCCGCTGCTTATCTGCTCCAGGTTTTTCACCTGCGTGACCTGCTGGCGGTTGAGGGCGGCAACGCCGAGTTCATAGCTGGTATTACTGCTGACGCGCATCGTGATTCTCCTGTCGTGACTCTCCGCGATTGTGCTTACCGTTGCTTCCTTATGCGCCATTGGGCATCAACGCATGATAGCGGTATAAACAACGCAATGAATAAAAATTGGCTGTGGAATGAATGAGACATCCGGCTCTTTACCTTGCTATATCAAGCAGTGTGTCGAACATCTGAGTGGCTATCTGTATCACCTTGCTGGCTGCCTGATATGCCTGCTGGTAGCGCAGGAGATTGGCAGCTTCCTCGTCCAGATTCACACCTGACTCGGATTGCTGCAAAGCCTGTGCCTGGCTCAGCAGTGCCGTCTGGGCGGCGCTGGTTACTTCCAGTTCGCGGGTCTTGTATCCCATCAGGCTGACTACCTGGCCATAGGCGCTCTGGTAGCTCGCCGTGCCGCCTGCCAGGGTGTTGCTGCTCTGCAGCGCTCCCAGCAGCAAAGCGTTGCGGTTATCCATCGCTCCATTGGTGTTGGGACCGACGCTGAATGTATCCCCCGGCTGGGGCGAGCCGGTTATCTGCACCGTCCAACCGTTGTAGCTGATCGGGCTGCCGGGAGTGAACGCAATGCCGACGGGATTGCCGGTCCCATTGCCACTCACATCAAAAGTCGTAGTGCTGGTGAAAGTAAAAGTGACCGGTTCTCTTAAATCCGGATCGGGGGGTGGCGGCGCATCGACGGTACCGGCGCTGATGCGCCCGGTGCCTGTGTTGGCGGTTGGCGCATCGGTTCGAATGGGTGCACCGGCCGCGATCAGATTGGTGTCCTGTATGGCTACCTCTATCTGGCCGGCTCCGTTGGCCGTTGGGCGAATAAGAAATTCGTCTCCGGCAGCAATGGCGCCGGAAGCAAAACTCAGGCGCACACCATCCACGGTTTGCGGAAATGCCGCGAACGTCTGTGTGATACTATCATTGAGCCGTGTGAGCGTGTAGTTGGCGCCATCGTAACGCAAGCGGTAATCGCTGGTGTTAAGTGCCCCGGGATTGGAAATTTCAGCGGCGATGACTGCGTCGCCCGAGTTTCGGGTGGAAGCCGTTACCGATGGATTCGGCACTATAAAAAAATCGCCGCCCAGATTGCCCTGTATATCCTGTCCCAGCCGGTGCTGGTCATTGAAGGTAGCCGCCAAACCGATCGCAACGCGCCCCAGACCATTGCGCGCGGCGTCGAGTTCTCCATTGTGAAATTGCAGCAGCCCGCCAAGCTTGCCGCCATCCAGGCTTGATTCCCTGACCGGCACGCTATTGCCGCCCGAAACATAGGCGACTTCGGCGCGGCGCGGATCAACCGGAGAAGCCAGTGTCGAGAGCTGGAAAGACGTTGAACCCACGACCAGGGACTGGCCCGTACCGATAAATATGCTGTAACCGCCATCGCTCTGTTCGACGACCTTGGCGCGGACCTGATCATTGAGCTGCGTGACCAGTTCATCGCGCTGGTCACGCAAATCGTTCGCCGGTTGACCGCCGGCGTTGTTCTCGGCCTGGCTGATGGTTGCATTCAGTTCGCTGATCCTTGCCGCCAGCGTGTTGATAAGCGAAACACTATTCTCGATCTGCGCGTTCACTCCATCCCGGATCTCATCAAGGCTGTCGTTCAGAGACTGGAAGCGCCGTACCAGCACCTCGGCATTGGACAACATCGACTGGCGGGAAGCTACGCCGGAAGGGCTGGTAGCTACATCCTGCACGCTTCCAAAAAATTCCTGTAGCGCAGGCGCCAGGCCGAGCCGCCCGCTCGGATCAGCCAGCAGGCTATCGATCTGCTTCATCTGCGCAAAGTACGTGTCGAGCTGGGAGGATTCGGTTCTTGCCTGCGTGACCTGATTGCCCAGGAACTCGCTGTATACACGTCTGATCGTATCGACCTGCACTCCCTTGCCAATGAATCCGCTGCCAGTGGCTTGTGCTGCGCTGGCCGACTGAACGATCTGCTGGCGGGTGTAACCAGGCGTGGCCGCGTTGCTGACGTTGTGTCCGGCAACCAGCAACCCTTGCTGAGCGGCATTGAGCGCGCTAAGGCCGATGCCAAAAATGCCGTTACCCATGTTGTATCCTGTTTATCCGACGAGAAAATAATATCACCTTCGTCATTCCGGGCTTAACCCGGAATCCAGTCCAAACCAACAGTGAATGGCGTGCTTTACACGCCACTTGGATACCGGCTTCCGCCGGTATGACGTTTCTACTGTTTGTGCGCCGGATCAAATAACCTTCTATCCGGACCTATAGCCATATCCATACATGATGTTAACGGTCCCGACCCAGAAATATTTAATCCGGTAATCTGATATTTTGAGGACCAGACAGATCAAATGGGGCAGGAGAAAGACAAAGAATCCGGCATGGCTCTCATCATGACCAAGGCGTGGTCCTGATGATACGGCCCAGTTTATCTGCATAATCCGGGTCGGTCGCGTAGCCCGCCTGTTGCAGGCCTTGCGCAAAGCCCTCCGCGTCCAGTCCCTGCGCCACCCGTGCCATCAATTCCGCATAGCGTGGGTTGCTGCTCAGCAGATTGGCGTAGTCGCGGAACGCGTCGGCGTAGGATTGATAAGCGCGGAACTTTTCCACGCTTTTATGCGCCACACCATTGACGTATTCCGTCGTTACGGTTTCCACTACCGGACCCTTCCAGTTGCTGCCGGCCTTAACGCCGAAAAGGTTGTAGCTGGGCGTGCCGTCCGCCCCGCGTATTTCCCTTTTACCCCACCCGCTTTCCAGCGCGGCTTGTCCCAGCATGAATCGGGCCGGTATGCCCGTTGTCTGGCTGGCCTGCTGGGCGTACGGCATCAGTCTGGCTTGAAACTCGGCTACCTGTAATTGTTGCGCCTGCCATTGCGCTCGAGGCAGGGATGGCACCGGTACCGTTGGTTCCGGTGACCCTAGTGACGTTCGTGTCTGCTGGGATTGCGATTGCGCCGTCGATCCCGGTGCTTGTGATTGCTGTTGCTGGTACGCGTGCGATTGTCGAGGTACCGGAGATGACAATCCTGCGGCTGGCGCTTGTCCAGGCACGATAGCGGTCGGCGCATGCGCGCCCTGCTCCGCCCCTTGTTCCGGTTGGGTCGGCAATCCATGACGCAATTGCCGTATCATCATGTCGGCCAGACCAATGCCATTGGACGACATGCTCTGTGACAGCTGCTGATCCAGCATCGAGATGTAAAGACGGCTCTGCTCGCTATCCATCAGGCTGTCTTTGGGTGTTGCATCGCGCATGCTTTTCAGCATCATGTTCATGAACAGAGCTTCGAACTGTTTGGCGGCAGCTTCAAGCGCAGCCTGGTCTGTCTTGTTCGCCCCGCCTACAACGCGCAATTCGTTGACGGCCTGCACGTCCAGGGCAAATTTGGTAGTAAGGTCAGCCGAAGCAGCCATCAGATGATTTCCAGTTCCGCCCGCAATGCCCCAGCGGATTTCATCGCTTGCAGGATAGACAGCAAGTCCTGCGGTGTGGCGCCGATCGCATTCAACGCCTTCACCACTTCGGCCAAGGACGCGCCTTCCACCATGGTCAGCATGCCGGATTCCTGCTTGATCTCGATGGTCGAGCGCTGTGCCTGCACCGTTCGCCCGCCGGAAAACGGACCCGGTTGACTAATCACGGGCTCAGTACTGACTACTACCGACAAATTGCCGTGAGCAATGGCGCAGGCGTCAACCGTGGCGGACTGATTCATGACTACCGAGCCCGTGCGACTGTTGACAATGACCTTCGCGTGCATCTGCGCCGGCCTGATGTTCATGCTTTCCACTTCCGCAATGAATGCCACGCGTTCATCGCTGCCTTGAGGTGTTCGCACCTGAATTGCCCTGGCGTCCAGCGCGTAAGCGATGCCAGTACCGAAACGCTCATTAATGGCATCCACCACCCGCCGCGTAGTGGAAAAATCCGTGGTATGAAGCTCGAGCCGAATGGTATCTCCCTGGCCCAGCGCAACGGGTACGGCGCGCTCGACAGTAGCGCCGCCGCTGATACGTCCGGCATTGAGGTGGTTAACCTGCACCTTGCTGCCGCTTGCGGCAGCACCGATCCCCCCGACCAGCAGATTGCCCTGCGCCATCCCATAGACCTGACCGTCGGCTCCCTTGAGCGGCGTCATCAGCAACGTGCCGCCCCGCAGGCTTCTGGCATTGCCCATACTGGACACGGTCACATCGACAATCTGTCCTGGCTGAGCAAGCGCCGGCAGGCTCGCCGTAACCATCACTGCCGCAACGTTTCTCAATCGCATGTTGGTACCGGGCGGCACGTTGATGCCCATCTGCATCAGCATATTGTTCAGCGTCTGGATGGTAAAGGGTGTCTGTATGGTCTGATCACCCGTGCCGTCCAGTCCCACCACCAGCCCATATCCGACCAGCTGGTTGGGACGCACACCCTGGATCGAGGCAAGATCCTTGATGCGCTCGGCGTGTGCCGGGGTCGATATCGCGCAGCACCCGAGCCATAACATGAGCAGCGCCTGCAAAGTTTGTTTAAGGATCATGGGTGGTGGCGCAATATTTTGTGGATTGTTCAGAACGGCGAAATAGTGAGGAAAAAGCGCGAAAGCCAGCCCATGGTCTGCGCCTCGTCGATGTAGCCGTTGGCCTTGTACTCGATTTTCGCATCTGCCACCTGAACCGATGAGACCATGTTGTTGATGATGGTCTCCGGGCGGACTACACCGGAGAGACGGATGTACTCCGAACCCTGGGTCATGGCAAGCTGCTTTTCGCCGCTTACCACCAGGTTGCGGTTGGGCAGCACTTCAAGCACGGTGACGGTAATCGTCCCGCTGAAATTGTTGGCGGAAGCGGCTTCGCCCCTACCCTCGAACTCGTTGGAAGAGGATGCGCCCAGTTCCACCTTCTTTGTGATAGGCACGCCAAACACCAGGGGAGGAATGCCAAAATTCACCTCGCCATTCTTGTTGGCACTGCTGTTGGACCGCTTGCTTGCATTAGTCCTCTCGTTGAGAACGATGACCAAGGTATCGCCGACCTGGCGCGCGCGTCGATCCTCGAATAACGGTTGGTGGCTAATGCCGGCCTGGTAGATGGCGCCATTGAGAGGTGGCGCCTCCCTCTGCGCCGCCCGGGAGGACATGGGCTGTTGCACGATCGGCGTCGGGGCCGGGAGGGTAATGCAGCCGGGAAGACCCAGCAGGATGATAGCCGCAAGTGCCGTGAATATCATGGGCGCCACAAGCTGCCCACCTCGCTTGGCTGAACATTTAGCTGAAAAATTCGCAATCATTATTTGATCCGGCGCACAAACAGTAGAAACGTCATACCGGCGGAAGCCGGTATGCGGGCGGCGTGTAAAGCACGCCATTCACTGCTGGTTTGGACTGGATTCCGGGTCAAGCCCGGAATGACGAAATTCATGATATTTTCTTGCCGGATAAAATGAGCTTGCCCATATGATTCCGATGTTTTGCCGGCGCTCCGCCATTCCAACATATGCCATTGCTACATTTGCCCAATTTCTACATCTGTGACAGGCGCTGGAGCATCTGATCCGAGGTCTGGACGGCCTTGCTATTGATTTCGTAAGCGCGCTGAGTCTGGATCATATTGACCAGTTCCTCCACCACGTTGACGTTGGAAGTTTCCACATAACCCTGGCTGAGCAATCCCGTACCATCCGTACCAGGCGTGTTGATGTTGGGTGTGCCGCTGGAGCCGGTTTCCACAAAGAGATTTTCACCTACGCTCTGTAAACCCACCGGATTGATGAACGTGGTAAGTTGCAGCGTGCCGACCTGAACCGGCAGGGGCGAGTCTTGTTGAGTTACGGTGACAACGCCGTCGCGGCCGATGGTAACGCTCAGCGCATTGGGAGGAATGGAGATCGCGGGTTGAATATGATAGCCGCTGGATGTGACTAATTGTCCCTGGGCGTCAATCTGGAGCGAGCCATCCCGCGTGTAGGCCAACGAGCCGTCCGGCCGTAAAACCTCGAAGAATCCCTGGCCCTGAATCGCCACGTCTTTCCAGTTCCCGGTCTGTTGCAAATTGCCCTGGGTCAATACACGCTCCGTTGCGACGGGCCTGACGCCGGTACCGATCTGCAAGCCGGACGGCAATTGTGTCTGCTGCGACGATTGAGCACCGGGCTGGCGCAAGGTCTGGTATATCAGATCCTCGAACACGGCGCGCGAGCGCTTGAATCCATTGGTGCTGACATTCGCCAGATTATTGGCGATGACATCCATCTGGGTCTGTTGTGCATCCAGACCGGTCTTTGAAATCCAGAGTGAGCGGATCAACTGAGTCTCCTAAAGGTTAAGCGTAATTTATCGCGGTCCTGTGGTCACCTATGCGGGCCAAACCTCGATTCACAGCATTTACGACATCGTATAACAGCATGGATAAAGGCTATATCCTGAAAAGAGGGGCCAACACCATGCTTATCCTGTTTTCATCCTGGTCTTGTTATCTGATGCAGGGTGACCAGGGTGATTACTAGCGTGAATCAAGAATTGACCGACAGCAGAACGCTGGCGCGCTGGGCGTTACCCTCGGCGTTCTGCAGCATCTTCATGTGCATTTCAAACTGGCGGGAAAGCGAGATCATGTCGACCAGCGCCTCGACTACATTGACATTGCTGCCCTCGAGTGCGCCGCTTTTGATTGTGACCTTCGCATCCGCCTCGGCCTCACCCCCGCCTGCCAGGCGGAACAGCCCATCCAGACCGCGCGTAAGCTGACCTTCTGGCGGATTGACGAGCTTGATGCGGTCTATCATCACGGAGATATTCGGCTCACTCGTCCCGGCACCGGCGGGCACGGAAGAGATCACCCCATCCCTGGCGATTGTGACAAGCGTATTGGGGGGAATCGAAATCGTACCTCCATCTCCCTTTACGCTCAGGCCGCTACGCGTCTGTAACACACCGTTGGCGCTCACATGCAGGTCCCCGTTGCGGGTATATGCCTCGGTCCCATCCTCCATTTGCACGGCTATCCAGCCCGGTCCCTGTATTGCCAGGTCGAGCTCCCGCCCCGTATGCTGCTCGGTACCAGGAGTGAAATCGGCACCAGCGCTTGAATCCACTACAAATGCCCGCGTTGCCAGCGTATCGCTGAATATCGGCACCGCACGCAACACGCTGGTTTCCGCGCGATAGCCAGTCGTGTTCGCATTTGCCAGATTGTGCGCCATGGCGGCTTGCTGTCCCAGCGTATGCTTCGCACCGGTCATCGCAACGTAGATCATGCGATCCATGTTTTACTCCTGTGATATGTGGTTTTAATCAGGTTTAAAGACTGCTGGTATCGATTGAGTAGTTCTGGAAGGAATTTCCCGATTCCGGATGGCATGCCAGGATAGCGGAATCGGGTTTTTTTGGCAGTCGTACTGACTATGCCTTATTTATATCTTTATTTCAGATTTACTATCGTCTGCAGCAACTGGTCCTGAGTTTTGATGGTCTGGGCGTTGGCCTGGTAGACTCGCTGGGCAGTAATCATATTGACCAGCTCCGAGGTAAGCTCTACATTTGAATCCTCAACTGCGCCCGCTTGCAGGACACCCAAACCGCCGGTATCCGGCGTCCCTACCAGGGCGGCGCCAGAGGCAGCGCTTTCCGTCCAGGTGTTATTGCCGCGTAATTCCAGGCCCTGTGGATTGGCAAAATTGGCTAACGCAACCTGTCCCAGGGTTAAAAATTTACCGCTTGAGTAGCTGCCGCTGATTATGCCGTCAGCGCCAACCGCGAAGCCGGTAAGGCGGCCCGAGGTATAGCCGTCCTGGTTTAGCGCATTAACGCCGGAGTTGGATCCGAATTGGGTCGTGCCGGTGAAGTCCAGATCGAAAACCAGGGGATTGACAGCACCGGTAGTGACCGGTGCTGTCAGACTGAATGTGCTGGAACTTGCCGGGTCAAGAGCGCCATTGGATAAAAAGTTCAGCGGGCCTACCGGTGCACCGCCGTTGAGCAATGTGCCATCATTGGCGGCAAATACATCCCAGCTGTTGGTACCTGTCTTGAGGAAATAAGCCGAAAGCGTGCTTGGATTGCCCAGGCTGTCGTGAATCGATAGAGAGGTTGAGCTGTGGTACGTCGTCGGATCGGTGAGGTCGAATGCGGCCGAACTCAGCGCTGCTTCCCGCGAATCCAGGTTAACCACCCCGTTCACCAGCGTGGTTGCCGCAGGCGGTGAATCAGCCGTCGAAATACGCAGATCGGTTGGCGCGGAGGCATTGATCACTCCGGCGGCCGTCGCTGTATACCCCGTAAGACGCAGCCCGCTGCTGTTGACAATATAGCCATCCTTGTCCGGGTGAAATTGACCATTGCGTGAGTAACTGATAGCACCCTGGTCGCTCAACCGATAGAAGCCGTTGCCGTTGATTGCAATGTCGAGTGGATTATTGGATACGGTGATACTGCCCTGATTGAACTGCTGCGCAATATCGGCCACCTTGACACCGATCCCGGCCTGGAGGCTGCTCCCGCCCGAAAGCGAGTTGGCAAATACATCCGCAAATTGGGCCTGCGACTGCTTGAATCCCACCGTATTGGTGTTTGCTACGTTGTTACCTATTACGTCCAGGTTCTTGGACGCTGCATTCAAGCCGCTTAAGCCTTGCTGAAAACTCATGATTACTCCTTGGGTAGCGTCTCATCCTGAGACGGATATTCGATTAGTGCCGTTTAAAAAATCTGTTTGACGTCCGTCAGCCCCACCGGTCCAAGCGTTCCAACATTCAACTGTACACCCTGACTACCTTGGGAAACGCCTTGAACCGATCCGAATGCCAGGGTTTTCGCATCGATCTTCTGGTCGCCGCGCAGCGCGCTGACGCTAACGCTATAAACTCCGTCAGTGGCCGCTGCGCCATCAGTGGTCATGCCATCCCATGTGAGTGCGAGAGAACCCGCCGGTTTCGCGCCAAGATCCATGACCTGCATTGCGCGACCCGAGGCGTCGTGTATCGTGACCTTCACCTGATCTGCGGCATGCGGCAGTTCAAGGCCGAAAATTCCACTACCGCCAGTCAGTTGCAACATTGAACCGGGCACAAGTACGTCTTTTCCGATCATGGTTGCAGCTTGCAGGGATTGTCCCGCGTTAAAGCTGCTCGCCATGGCCTGGATGTTTGCGTTAAGTTTCTCTATGCCGTTCACCGTGCTGATTTGCGCCAGTTGCGTCGTCACTTGAGCGTTGTCAAGCGGATTGAGAGGATCCTGATTCTTCATTTGCGTAACCAGCAGCTTGAGAAACCGGTCCTGCACCTCATCCGCAACGGGTTTGGGTGTATTTGCAGCGCCATACAATGAAAATATTTTTGTGGCTGATTGCGGATCCTGAATCGTGCTCATGATTTCTTCCTCATTGTCCGATAGTTAAAGTTTTCAGCAGGAGCGTCTTCGCAGTATTCATCATGTCCACATTGTTCTGGTACGAACGCGAAGCGGAAATCATATCGACCATCTCCTCCACCACGTTTACATTTGGCATAGTCACAAAACCCTCCTCGTTCGCCATCGGATGGGTCGGCTCGTATATCAGCTTCATCGGTGATTGATCCTCAAGGACTCGAGATACCTTGACGCCGGTGGCGGCATTGTTGGGATCGGCGCTGGCGGCTGACGGAATACTCATGAACAGCACCTGTTTGGCCTTATAAGGCTGACCGTTGGAAGTCACCGCGCTATCGGCGTTGGCGAGGTTGCTCGCCACCACGTTCAGGCGCTGATTCTGCGCGGTCATGGCTGATCCCGCGACAGTGAAAATATTGAATAAAGACATGATAGGGTCTCTCCTTAACCTTGAATGGCAGCGCGCATGATCTTGATCTGGTCGCTGATGAATGTGAGATTGGCTTCGTAGTGGATGGAGTTGTCGGCGAACTGGCTGCGCTCTACATCCATGTCCACCGTATTGCCATCCACGCTTCCTTGTACAGCAGAACGGTACAGCAGCGGCGCACCGCCTGCCGTGCCGCTGACACTGCCGGGCGATGCAATGTGATTGGGGGCGCTTGTCACCAGCTTCACGACCCGATTGCCGTTCGCATTTTCCAGCGCGTCCTTGAAGTTGATGTCTCGCGCCTTGAAATTAGGGGTATCCGCGTTGGCGATATTGGAAGCGATCAATTGCTGGCGATGGGCTCGCAGATTGGCGGCGTCCTGGAAGAAACGAAATGTTCCATCAAGCTTATCAATCATGAATTCCTCTCAGGCAATGCACTGCTTCGATCTGTCAATGCTGGTCAATGCCGGTCAATGCTGTTTATACACATGAGTTATGGTATTTCATGGCCTGTCTACCCAAAAGACAGATTAACGGGGTAAAAACCCTTTATCTCAACGCTTCCCTGGTCCAAATTCCTGTCTTACTTGCAAGGCCGTGCTATGAGGCGCAGCCCTGCGGTCTCATCGGTCACTGCGGGGCGCTGTGTATCCAGCGCGAAAATAGTTCGTTGAGACAGAATCCGGATAAGTGAGGTCCGATTAGCCGCGATACCAAGAATACGGTGACATGCATCAGGTCGATTCACTGAATAACGGATAAAACCAGCCTCAGTTCCGCAGGCAGTTGCGATATGTCCAGACTAAAATACCGCTACCCTCCGCTCGGCCCGGTTCGGCCTGATCCAGGGCATTCTTTCAAGGAATCTGTCATGTTCATCATGCCCATCATTAGCTTGCGACGCCTGTCATGCCATTTCAGCCTGATCGTGTTTCTGTCGGTGCCCGCTGCGGCATCAGCCTCTGCCAGCGCGAAACAGGACCATCGTCTTATTCAGGACGTTGCTCTGGATTTTCTGCGTACACAGTCAGCCGGTCTACCGGGTCAGGTTGATATCACCCTTGGCGCAATCGACGCACGGGTCAACCTTCCCGTCTGTGCCGCGCTTGAGCCGGCATTGCCGCCTGGTAGCCGGCCATGGGGCAATACGACGGTGATCGTCCGTTGCTCCGTGCCAAATACTTGGACTATTTATGTCCGCGCAACCGTGAAAGTGGTGGCGGATTATGTAGTGAGTACCCGTCCGTTAACGCAGGGCCATATACTTGCCCCTGCAGACTTGACCATACGCAGTGGAGATCTGACCCAGCTTCCACCAGGCATCGTCACTGACCTGAATCAGGCGACCGGCAGGGCGCTGACCAGCAGCCTCCCCTTCGGCAGCCCCGTGCGCCAGGACATGCTGCGCGCGCAAGCAGCCGTAATACAGAATCAAAACGTGAAACTGATTTCCAGCGGACCCGGATTCAGCGTATCCGGTGAGGGGAAAGCACTTAACAACGCGGCGGAAGGCCAGTTGGTACAGGTAAGAAGTGCGTCAGGCTCGGTAATTAGCGGAATCGCGCGAGCCGGAGCAATAGTCGTGATAAGTTATTGAGGAAACGCTACTATGACTGACTTGAGCTGGCCTTAATGGTTGCCGTTATAGTAGGGGCGCGATCTCGATTTTCACCCAGGTTGCCGTAGATATATGGTTAACTGTGACGGCAGGATAAATGGAACCAGAGTGATCCTCAGTATTTCCATTTGAAGAATGGCTATAACAATATGCAGGCAAATTTTCACCGATAAAATTGGCCTAAAGTTCCTCACGAGGTCGCCGTTAAATATTTACGGTTAACTGCAGGAGATACACCCTATGAAAATAGAAAATTCCATCAAGACTACACCAGCCTCGCCTGTCGGCGAGGCGCTGGTATCCTCTGCCAGACCCGGACAAAGATCAGCGGAGATTGCTACACCAAACGAACCGGGTAACACAGGCGACAGCGTTAAACTCAGTACGCATCTGCAAAGCATCGAGAAAAACCTGGCTACCGGTGAAGTTTTTGACGCCGCTCGGGTGGCTGAAATCAAGCAGGCAATCAGCGAGGGCCGGTTCGTCGTGAACGCTGGCAAGGTGGCTGATGGTTTGCTGGAGACGGTGCGAGACCTGATCCGCACCAGGCAGGGCTAACTTGACCAACAGCGTTTTTGATCCGATTGCAGGCGTCCCCCGCGAACGTGACGCGACGCTGGCGTTCATTGATGTTTTGCGCCGCGAGCAGCACGCATTGCAGCATTCGGATGCGTCTTTGTTACTGTCGCTGGCAACGGAAAAAGCGCGTCATGCCCAACAATTGGCCCAACTGACAAATGCGCGCAACTGCTGGCTCGCGATGTCGGGCTACTCGCAGGATCGCGTTGGCATGGAGCGTGGGCTGCAAGATTGGCCAGCTGCCGCCGATTCGTGGCGGGACCTGCTTCAGCTGGCTGAAACAGCAAATGAACTCAATAATATCAACAGCATAATTGTCGGTCAGCGGCTGCGCTATAACCAGCAGAGGCTTTCAGCGCTCCAGGCAGCTACCCGCAGTGCTCAAGGCGCTGGTCTGTATGGATCGGACGGACAACCCCAGCCATTCCCTGGCGGACGCATGCTTGGCGAAGTCTGATCCGTGGGGTGTGCGTTCTAGACCTCAGTCATCAAGTCTGCAAGGAATATCTCAGAGGCGGGAAATCATTATCGGTAATGCAATGCCGTGGCTTGAGCTATCCGCCAGGACTCCAGGCAGATCTTCAGGCAGGATTTCAGGAAAGACCTGGGGCAAGGATTCGGGTGGGGTGGAAAGAATCATAACCGTGACCCGCCGATTGCGCATACGGCCCTCCTCACTGTCATTAGTGTCGACAGGCCGGTTTTCGCCATGGCCCACGGCTGTCAGGCGGCTCGCATCCACTCCCTGGTTGATCAGCAACCGTACAACACTGCTGGCGCGCATTGCCGACAATTCCCAATTGGAAGGAAATTTCTCAGTGATCGGGATATTGTCGGTGTGGCCTTCCACCTGAATCGCATAGTCGTCATTCTTCAACACCAGCGCCACCGCCTCAAGCACCCTGCTCGAATTCTCCTGAACTTCCGCCTGGCCCGGCGCAAACAGCACGCTGGCATTGATTTCCACACCCAGCCCCACGCTACTGCGAACGACTCGCACCTGGCCGTTCTCTACAAGGGGGGCGAAGGTGGACACCAGGTCATGGGCGATGGCCGCCATCCTTTCCTGTTGCCGGCGCCGTGTTTCTTCAAGATGATTTGCCTTTTTAATCGCCTGGCTGTCCGCAATCGAAGGTACTGGATCCGGTACCGGTACTACCACGTTGCGTTGATCCGTTTGCGCGTCGAGAGCATTGACAAGGGACTCCGCCAACACGCGGGATTTGCCCGCATTTACTTGGGAGATCGCGTACATGACGACAAACAGTGCAAGCAGAAGGGTGATAAAGTCCGCGTAGGACACCAGCCAGCGCTCGTGATTTTCATGCTCTTCCGGTTTATGCCTGCGTGGCATCTTGGCTCCAGGTTGTGGATTATGGATGAGTGCGGAACGCGCTCTCCCGCAAGCATTTTCGTTTATTCTTTGTCACCGCTATCCGGGCTAGCCGCATCTTCAACTTTACCTGTCAGGGCCGTTTGTTGGTTGTTTTTCATTATTTCTCCTTAATGGATTGCTTCAGGTACTGCGACTTTACGTCATCATCAATATTCGTCTATCAGACATGTCTTACACTACATAGCCCCCAAGCCGTCCCGCGATCAGGCGCGGATTCTCGCCTTTCGCAATTCCCACCAGCCCATCCACCAGCATTTCACGCATCAGTACCTGACGGGCAATGAGGGTTTTCAGCTTGTTCGCTATTGGCAGAAACGCCAGATTGGCCAATCCAACGCCATAAATGGTCGCGACGAACGCCACGGCAATACCGGCACCCAGGTGGGTGGGGTCCGACAAATTCTCCATTACCTGGATAAGTCCCATTACGGCTCCCAGAATACCAATCGTCGGTGCATATCCACCCGCCGCTTCCCATACCCTGGCGCCCTGACGATGAAGTTCGTCGAACGTATCGATCTCTACCTCCAGCACGCGCTTCAATACGAGCGGATCCGTACCATCGACTACCAGTTGCAATCCCTTTTTTACGAACGGATCATCGATGCCTTCGATATGTGAATCCAGCGAGAGGAAACCTTCTTTGCGCGCCGCAGCACTCCAGACAGCGATATGCTCTACCACTGCTGGCGCGTCGAGTCGCGGTGGAACGAATACCCAGCGGCTCATTTTCATGCCCAGCACAAACTGGCGCACGGGGCTTTGCAACAGCACCGCGCCCAGCGTGCCGCCCAGCACCATGGCAAAGGCGGTAAACTGGACAAGCGATCCCGGATTGCCGCCTTCCATCGCTTGTGCGCCAAAAACCGCGACTAACGCAACAACGATACCGATTATGCTATTGAGGTCCATGCGCATTCCTTGAGTCTGGCGCGAAGCCGCGCAACAGCCTGGCTATGAATTTGGCATACTCTGGATTCAGATACACCCAGAATCGCGCCAATCTCCTTGAAATTCAATTCCTGCTCGTAGTACAGGCCCATCAGCATCTTCTCGCGCTCGGGCAGGCTGCCTATCGCGCTGATCAGCGCTTGCCGGAGATCGCTATCCAGCAGGTTTGCCAGGGGGTCATCGGAGTCAGGGGTATCAGCGGCGCAGTTGCGCTCCAGAAAATTGTCATCATCGCTATCGGCGAAGTCTTCATAGTGGATTAGCTGAGCGCCGCGCGCATCGAGCAGCATCTGGTGATAACCGGCGATAGGCACTCCTAATTCCCCAGCTATCTCGATCTCGCTGGGCGAACGGCCAAGGCGTTGCTGCAGCGCGTTAATGGCCGCCTCGATCTGACGCATGTTCCTGCGCGCTCCACGCGGAAGCCAGTCCATCTGGCGCAATTCATCCAGCATCGCGCCGCGAATGCGCTGCTGCGCATAAGTCTCGAATTGAGCGCCGGGTATTTCCTCGTAGCGATTCAGCGCATCCATCAAGCCGATCATTCCAACCTGGATCAGGTCATCGGCCTCCACGCTGCCCGGCAGCCGGGCAATCATGTGATGAGCAATTCGTTTGACAAGCGGAGCAAACGTGACGAGTTGCTGCTGTTTGTCGATCGCACCGCTTGAGGTGTACATTGTCTGATTCATCGTGAGCTCGTACTTAATCCATTGACAATGCTGCTTTGACTGCTTTGCAAAAGCCCCTGCATGAAGCGTTCCAGACCTCTTCCCTCGGTCGCTGATTCAGCGTCCTGACGGGGACGGTCTGTCAATAATTCCGCCACATGATGGAATGCAATCGCTGAAGCCGAAGGTTGAAATGTGCCGGCAACCGGCGGTCCAAGGCAGAGCTTTCGGTCCTGCGGGATAAAGCCCATGAAGTCGAGCTCCACCTCCAGATAGCACCTGGCTGCCCCAGCCATGTTGTCAAAAATCATCTGCGCTTCGGTCTCGTTACGGGCCCTGTTGACCAGTACGTTGAAATTTCGCCGTTTGTCGTGATAGAAGCCACTGATATGCTTGATCAGCGCGTAGGCGGCGGTAATCGAGGGCGGCTCGGGAGAAACAATCACGACGATCTCATGCGTGGAAAAGGTAAACGGAAGAAGACAACTGGATCGGCCCGGTGCGGCGTCAATCAATACCAAATCCACCGGCTGAGCAAGATGCGCAAAACAGCCGATCAGATAAGCCCGGTCGTCCGCGCTGAGCTTCTCCAGCACACGCATGCCGCGCCCTGCCGGCAGGATAAAAAACCCTTCGGGACCCGAAATGATGACGTCATCCAGGGTCTTGTCGCGCCGGATCACATCCAGCAGATCCCGGTGCGCATTGAGGCCTAGCGTAGCACTGACGTTACTGGCGCTCGCATTCTCGTCGATCACCAGTACGTTTCTACCGTTGCGTGCCAGCGCCGCGGCGAGATTGATCACCGCCGTTGTCCTGCCCGCGCCTGTATTGCCGGAAGTGACGGTGATAACACGCAAAAAGTCCTGCACCAGTAAGCGGCGCAGTCCTTCTGCCTGGTCATGGATCGGCTCAGCCAAGGCGGGCCCCACTCATGTCCGTCTTGCGCGCGCCCTTGTTGCCGTCGGGCATGACTAATGAGAACGCCTCTTCCGCCATGGCGAAGGGAGAATCAGAAGGCGTATTTTCCAGGGCACAGCTAATCAGGCGCGCGGCGTCAGCCATTTCCAGGTCTTCTGGAACCCGCTGACCCTGCGCAACATAGTAAAGCGGCAAGCAATGGCGAATTGCGGTGTCGAGCGCGCAGCCTATACTGACCGCTTCGTCCAGCTTGGTTAAGATCGCTCCTGCCAGACCATCGCCTCGATAGGCGTGGGCGACTTCATTCAGCGTATGTCCATTTGAAGCGGCATTGAGCAGCAACAGTCGTTTGACCTCAGTACCGCAACCGGCGAGCATCGCAACTTGTTCGGCCACCATCTGGTCACGCTGGCCCATACCCACCGTGTCGATCAGCACCATATGCTTGCCGCGCAGTTCAGCCAGGGCAAGGGTCAAGTCCTGCGTGTCCCTCACGGCATGCACGGTTACACCCAGTATCTTGCCGTAAATCCGCAGTTGCTCGTGTCCGCCGATGCGGTAGCCGTCGGTAGTCAGCAATGCAAGCTTGTCCGCTCCATGACGCACCACACAACGCGCAGCAAGCTTCGCGGTAGTCGTCGTCTTGCCCACGCCCGTTGGGCCAACCAGCGCATATACTCCCCCCTTTTCGAGAAGTTCTCGCTCGCTGCTCATGGTCTGCAGATTGCCGGCCAATATTGTTTTTGCCTGGCTTATTGCGCCTTTTTCGTCAATATCGCCAGGTAACTGGTTCATCAGGTCGTGCGCGAGGGAACTGCTGAAGCCCGCCGCCAGTAACTGGCGCAGCAATCGTCCACGAATGGGATCGCGGCGTTCTTGCTCGTTCCAGTTCAGTGTGGTCAATTGTTCCAGGGTGCCGTGCATCAACTTGATTTCTCTGAGAACGCTCGCAGCCACGTCGTCCGCGACCTGACGAAAGTCGAGTGCGGACGGACGCCTTTTGCCGGGAGCCGGGGTATCCGGCTTCGCTTGCGATCGGCGATCATTCCGTTTCCGTTTACCAGTACCGCCAACATCTGCCGCTGCGGTTTTGATCACCGTTTGCCGCCCCATCTCAGGATCAGGAGAATTTGTTGGTGAACCCCGTTTTTTGCCGGCACTTGCCGAGTCCGGCGTCACATTCACTATTGGCGCTATTGGGCCAGACAATCCACTTGTCAATCCACTTGTTTTGGGTAGTTCGATTGCGGGATCTGAAATTGCCGCATGATCTGAAATCGCTCCATTCCCTCTCCATCGCTCCTGCTTCTCAGGAGGGATGAAAAGATTGGGCCGAGGTGGATATTTACCATCTGTGCCGCCTTTCTCCACATGCGAAGTTCGCATCTGGCGTCCAGGTTTGGCCGCATTCTGTTTCTTGCCTGCCTCGGACACAGACCCTGCTTCATCAAGCTCGGACGGCGGCAGCAGCAAGGTCATGTCATTATTGCTCAAGGCCAGTATCTCGACACCGCCATCCATCGCTCGATTGGACAGAATTACGCCTTCGGACCCGAGTGCTTCGCGCACCTTGCGCAAAGCTTCACTGGTGGTTTTAGCGAAAAATCTTTTGATGCTCATGCTCTGGCTCCCAGAATGGATGTGACTTTAATGTTGCTGGAATCGGGTACTTCGGCGTGTGATAGTATCTTGAGCTGGGGTACAGCGCGGCGCAGGAAGCGCGCCAGTAATGTCCGTAGCGGTGCGGGTACCAGCAGTACCGGCACAAGACCGACCTGTTCCTGCCGCTGGCTCGCCCCCGAGGCTTCGCGCAGCAGCGTGTCGGCCAGACCCGGTTCGATGCCGGTCCCGTTCGGGCTGGCCTGCAACGCTTGCGTGAGCAGTCTTTCCAGCCCCGAATCCAGCGCCATGACCTGCAACTCGCCGGCCTGCGGCCATATTTGCTGGACGATTGCCCGACCCAATGCGATACGCACCAGAGCCGTTAATTCGTGCGGGTCCTGTATCCGGGCAGCATGCTCGGTAAGAGCGTCAACGATGGTTCGCATATCGCGAATGTGCACATTCTCTTCGAGCAGATTCTGCAAGACCTTCTGCAGGGTAGAGAGCGAGAGCAGCTTCGGAATAAGATCCTCTATCAGCTTGGGCGAGTCCTTTGCCAGGCGGTCGAGTAATTGCTGCACTTCCACGCGTCCCAGCAACTCCGCCGCATGACCATGCACCAGGTGATTCAAATGGGTAGCCACGACCGTACCGGCATCCACCACTGTATAGCCCAGCATCTGGGCCTGCTCGCGCTGGTTGGCTTCAATCCATACGGCCGGCAGTCCGAATGCAGGGTCGGCGGTGGCGAGGCCAGGCAAGTTGGCGGAGGCGCTACCCGGATTGATTGCCAGGTACTGGCCCACGGTGACCTCGCCGGCGCCAATCACCACACCTTTGAGCGTGATTCGATATCCATTGGGGCGTAACTCCAGATTGTCGCGGATGTGTACCGGTGGGGGGAGATAGCCGACTTCCTGAGCGAATTTCTTGCGTACGCCTTTGATCCGCCTCAGCAGCTCCCCATCCTGAATCCTGTCCACCAGTGGGATCAGCCGGTATCCCACCTCCAGTCCCAGGATGTCCACGGGCATCACGTCATCCCAACTCGCGTCCTGCGCTTCCGGTTGCGCGGGCAGCGCCGCCGGCGCATGCGCCGCAGCCTGTTTGTTGCGCCGGATCATCACATATGCGCCCGCGCCCAGGACAGCGGCCAGGAGCAGAAAAGCAATATGCGGCATACCCGGTATCAGGCCCATGAGGCCGATGATGGCAGCGGTCAGGATCAGTACCTGCGGCCGTGAAAAGAGCTGGCCTGCCAGTTGGGTGCTGATATTTTCATCTGTGCCGACGCGGCTCACCACCAGACCTGCGGCGGTAGAGATGATGAGCGCTGGAATCTGTGCAACGAGACCATCGCCGATGGCAAGCAGGGTATAATTTTTTGCCGCGGTCGCCATGTCAAGGTCGTGCTGCATCATGCCGATGATCAGGCCGCCGATCACATTGATAAACAGAATCAGGATGCCGGCGATCGCATCGCCTCTCACAAACTTGCTGGCGCCGTCCATCGAACCGTAGAACTCTGCTTCCTGGGCTATGGTAGCGCGGCGTTTGCCGGCCTCCTCCTCCCCGATGAGGCCGGCGTTCAGGTCCGCGTCGATTGCCATCTGCTTGCCCGGCATCGCATCCAGCGTAAATCGTGCGGCGACCTCCGCAATGCGGCCGGCGCCCTTGGTAATTACGATGAAGTTGATCACCACCAGAATGATGAAAACGACAATGCCCACCGTGTAGTTGCCGCCGACGAGATAATGACCAAACGCTTCAATCACTTTTCCGGCCGCGTCCGGTCCATTATGTCCTTCCATCAGAACGATGCGGGTCGATGCGACGTTTAGCGATAACCGCAACAGTGTCGAAAGCAGCAGCACTGTCGGAAATACGGCAAAATCCAGCGGTTTGAGCGTGTGAATGCTGACCAGCAACACCATGATGGAGAGCGCGATGTTGAAGGTGAACATCATGTCCAGCAGGAATGCGGGCAGCGGCAGCACCATCATGCCGAGAATCATGAGTATCAATAACGGGCCGGCGAAACTGTGTACCTTCACGCCGCTGAACAGGTAAATCAGTTTTGCCGTTAATGTCGTCAAAGTCATGTTCATTTCAGTTTTGTCCAGTACCTTCGGGCGTCTTGTTTTCCGGGTCCAGCTCGGGAGGTACCGCCAGCGTATCCGGCAGCCGAGGGATCTTGCCGCCTGGTTCACCGTGTTCACGATAACGGCGTAGTTGGTAAACGTAGGCCAGTACCTCCGCCACGGCGTTATACAAGGGTTGAGGAATCTCATCCCCCAGCTCGGCGTGTTGATACAGGGCGCGAGCAAGCGGCGGCGCTTCCAGCAACGGCACTTGATGCTGCTGCCCTACTTCGCGGATTTTCAGCGCCAGAAGATGCGTACCCTTGGCAACAACACGCGGCGCGCGCATCTTGCCCTCTTCGTACTTGAGTGCAACCGCGTAGTGAGTCGGATTGGTCACGATCACGTCGGCCTTGGGGATTTCAGCCATCATGCGTTTTCTTGCCATGGCGCGCTGCTGCGAGCGGATGCGGGCTTTGACGTGCGGATCGCCTTCGGTTTCCTTGTTTTCCTGGCGCAGCTCCTCTTTGGTCATCTTGAGCTTGCGATAATGATCCCAGAGCCTGAACGGCACATCGACCGCCGCGATCAGCACCATGGTTCCCGCGATGGCAAGAAAACTCATGACGATAAGCTCGGCTATATGGCCTGCGCTCGCCGTGAGCGGCGCCGAAATCAGCGACAGCACCGCTTCCTTGTGATGCCAGATCGTCCAGGCACCCATCGAGCCGATCAGCGAGGCCTTGAGAAGAGCCTTGGCCAATTCGACCAGGCTGTTCCATGAGAACATGCGAGCCATGCCCTTTAACGGATTTAGCCGATTGAAGTCGGGGGTGAGCGACTTCCAGGTAAAAAGCCAGCCGGAAAGCAGCATGGGGGCGCTTAGCGCCGCCACGAACATCAGGATCAGGAAAGGAGCGAAGGTAAGCAGGGCGTGGGAGGACAGGTCGAACAGACGTTCTGTGAGCAGGCTGGAATCGAAGCCCACCTCTCGGGATAGTTTCATCCCGTCCTTCATCAGATGGGTGAGCTGGCGGCTGAGATGACCGCCCATCAGCCACAGGCCTGTGCCCGCGGCGATCAGGACTACAAATGTGGATAGTTCCGCGGAGCGCGGCACTTGCCCCTCATCGCGGGATTTCTCCAGCCGTCTCGGCGACGCGGGTTCCGTTTTTTCCAGATCGCTGTCTTCGCTCACTGCTGACCCCTGAAAACACATCGATAATCAAGCACACGCAATTATCGAGTGGTTCAGGGATAGATCATCACGGGAAAAGAGTGAAATTCCTCCCGCAATTCTGCCTTAAGAATAGATAGGCTGCCAGTAGCTATAGCTATGGCTATGGCTATGGCTATGGCTATGGCTATGGCTATGGTGTCGGTGGATGCGACGTCGGCAACTGTATGGTGCGATGGGGTGCCTGCCTGCGCTCAGGAATCTCTCGGCCTCAGGGCTTGCGAATCCACGATGGTGCCGTTATTGATATTTTTCGTTTCGCCGCCCTCGCTACTCAACGCTGCCGCAGCCCTTTTGCTCATTACAATAATACTGATACGGCGATTGACGGGATTCGTGGGGTCATCCCTGTCGAAAAGCGCAGCTGAACTTAAACCAACCACCCGCATGATCTTTTGTTCGTTCATGCCGCCCATGATGAGCTGACGCCGCGAGGCGTTGGCGCGGTCGGCCGACAGCTCCCAATTGCTGTAATGCTTCTCACCGCTCGCATAGGGCGTGGCGTCGGTGTGGCCCGCAAGGCTCACTTTGTTTGGCATCTCATTCAGCACGCCGCCGAGCTTTTGCAGGATCTCCCTGGTATGGGGTTCCAATTCGGCGCTGGCCAGCGCAAACATTGGACGGTTCTGATCATCAACGATCTGGATGCGCAGCCCTTCAGTCGTAATGTCCAGCAGTAATTGCTTCTTGAACTGGCGCATGGTTGCGTTGGATTCAATCAACCGTTCCAGCCGTTTCTTCAAATCTTCGAGCCTGAGGGCATCGAGACGCTCCAGCTCGGCATGCGCGACCTTGAGGTTGAAGGATTTTCTGGAAGTTTCCCCCTCATATTTTCTGACGTATCCATCGTGCTCCGTCAGATCTTTCCCACCGCCCTGAATCAGGCTCGATCCATTGTGGGTGCCGTTACCATTCTTTGACAAGGCCTGCGGCGGGGGCTGAAAGTAACCGGAGATACTCTGCAATTCCGCTCTGCTGGAGGAACTGAGCAACCACATGAGCAGGAAGAATGCCATCATTGCGGTAACAAAGTCCGCGTAGGCGATTTTCCACTGGCCGCCATGGGGACGGCCACGCTTCCTGATTCTCTTGATTACAATGGGTCGATGTTGGGCGGCCATGTCAGCTCCTGTTATTTATTGCTTCTGGCCTGTCTGACACAATCTTCCAGCTCGCTGAAACTGGGCCGCTCAGTCGAGTACAGTACCTTGCGGCCAAACTCAACCGCCAGCGCTGGTGCGTAACCATTAATACTCGAGAGCAGGGTAACCCTGATGCACTGCAAGACCTTGGTGGATTCCCCGAGCTTCTGCTCCAGCACGGCGGCAAGCGGCCCCACAAAACCGTAGCCAAGCAGGATGCCGAGAAAGGTACCCACAAGCGCCTGGGCAATAAGCACGCCCAGCTCGGCCGGTGGAAGGCCCACCGACGCCATGGTATGCACTACTCCCATCACTGCCGCAACGATGCCGAAGGCCGGCATGCTGTCGGCCAGCTTGGCGATGCAGTGCACCGGTATTTCACCCTCCTGATGATGGGTCTCGATCTCATTATCCATCAGGTTCTCAAGCTCGAACGCGTTGAGATTGCCGCCCACCATCAGGCGCAGATAGTCGGTCATGAATTCAACCACCTGATGATCCGACAGTATGTTGGGATAATTCGCAAAAATTGCGCTCTCATAAGGATTATCCACATCATGTTCTATCGACATCAACCCTTCCTTGCGCGCTCGTGCCAGAAGGTCGTAGAGCAGCGCCATGAGATCCATGTACATGGCTTTGGTGTACTTGGGACGAGCCATGATTTTCGGCAGCGCCTTCAGTGTGGCTTTCTGCGCCTTGCCTGTATTGCCAAGCACGAAGGCGCCTAATGCGGCGCCGCCGATTATCAGCAGTTCCAGCGGTTGAAACAGCGCCCCCAGATGACCTCCGGCTAGTGCGAAGCCACCGAATACCGACCCGAAGACAACAAGCGATCCGATTATGATTAGCATATTTTCCGATACTTCCTCATCCGTCCCACACGAACTGTTGCGCCAATTGCACAACCCGTACCTTGATCGGCCTTGCCCCGGGGTTTCTACATTTTCAGACGGCGCAACTTGTCAACGATAGGACACGGAGCAAAGGCGATTGCAGTGAAATACTCATCTGTGTAACGGCCGGATTCAGGCAAACTTTAAAGAAAGAACTTGGCGGAAAAGACGAGCAAAGATTGGAAAAATGCTAATTGCAGGAAGAAAGAAACAGGCTCCCAGCCGGGAGGACCAGAGAGCCTTTGGTGTTAGACTGCTACAGCGGTGAACGTGATTGTTCTGGGTTTGTTGGGTTTGTTGGTTTTGCCGGCTCGTGACGGAGTGTGGCACAACCCGCATACGTAGCCGTTATAAAGATCGTCGACGTGTACCACAAAGTGTCCGCCACACCGGGTGCAAGGTGCGGTCTGCAGAATCTTTCCCTCGAAGAAGCGCACCAGTGTCCAGGCGCGAGTCAGACTCAACACCGGCTCCATCTGGCACATCTGGCAATGCTCCAGGTAGAGCTTGTAGGTCTTGACAATGGCTTTCATACCACGGCAATCCGCATGCGTGATCAGATAGCGGTAAATATCCGCAAATACCGACGAATGAACATTGGGCTGCCAGGTCAAAAACCAGTCGGCGGAAAACGGCAACATCCCTTTGGGAGGGGAAACGCCTCTCAGTTCCTTGTACAGCTTGATAAGGCGCTCACGGCTCAGGCTGGTTTCACTTTCCAGCAGCTGCATGCGCGCACCCAAGCCAATCATTTCGATTGCCTCCTGAATCTCTCTGGCTTCCGATACTACACTCTTCTTGCGCATGATGATTGCACCTCGTTGTCCGGTAATTCAGGAATCCCCAAAATGGGTCAGGAAATTTCTTCGGCTGGCTGACCCGCTAACAGGATAGTCGCATGGGACTGGGCCATCGTCTTTTCTTTACTGTAATTGGCGAGCATACCGAATATCAGATTGTCATCGAAACGTATGCGGCACAGCATCATATTGGAGTTTGACAGCTTGAGGATCTGGGCAGGCGACAGAACCTCGAGTACTTCAGCGATATCCTTGCTAATCCCAAGTCTGAAAATAGCCATGTCCTTGTCAGCTAGAACCATCTGTTGGGCCAGCATCAGGTAGGTCAGGTTGAGTTCCTTGATTTCGTTAGTCAGCTCGTTCGCTTTCATCTTGATCTCCCTTTATGGAATGCATGCATTGTGCGCATTCACAAAGCGTCAAGAAATTGGAATCCTTCGTATTCCCGCGTAGGAAATGATTGAGTTTCCGTGTAGGAAAATTTCCTACACGGATTATTCGAAGAGTCGAGGAGATAGGATCATATCCTGCGGAGGCTGGCCAGAGACAGTCCGGAATCTCTGGGCGGCGATGTTAATGTTTCGCCTCTTGTTAACGGCCGTTGTCCGGGAAACTTGAAATGCAGGCCAAAATATTCTGCCTTGCTACCGTATGAAAGGAAACTCACCCTCGGGGCGTCGAAGGTAGTGTAAGACAGACTGCCGGTCGTTCATTTATAATCTTTTGTGATCTTTTTTTGAAAAGTAATTCATCGTTAACAAATGTCCTGATTTACTTCTCTTCGGAAGTTTTCCCAGCTGTAGCAATCATTTGAGCTTTGCGCACAACCTCTACAGAAAATCCATATCACATAAAAGTAGCGTGATTGCTCCCAAACCTCCTTCGCTGGATTAAAGATGGCAGGTCGTCATTTCACTAATATGCGAATCGCTGATTTCTGGAGGCGGAGGATAAGTATCCACAAACAGAACTCTTTTTTTGAACGTGCTCCCTCGCGACCGACCGTTGCCGCTATAACATTTGCAGTCTTCATGTCACTCACGCTGGCTAGCTGGTGGGTAGTCAAGGCGCTTCAGGAGCGAAATGCGAATGACAGGTTCAATGAGGTCCTCACTGATGCTACAGCCGAAATCAAGCATCACTTTTCTGGATATGAACAGGTGTTGAAGGGCGGTCTGGGGTTGTTGCGTGCCGCCGATCCAGTTTCAAGAGATGAATGGCGCACATATGTGGACGCCCTACGGATAGACGACAGTTATCCGGGAATCCATGGCGTGGGTTTCGCAAAATATATTCGTCCATCGGAACTCGCAGTCCATATTGATGCGGTGCGGACCCAAGGGTTCTCCGATTATAAAGTCTGGCCGGAGTCCCCACGTGAAGAGTACACGGCCATCATTTATCTCGAACCATTTGCCGGAAGCAATCTGCGCGCTTTTGGATATGACATGTACTCCGAGTCTGTCCGGCGCGCAGCCATGTCCCGGGCGCGGGATACCGGCGAAGCCGCCCTCTCGGGCAAGGTAAAGCTTGTTCAGGAAACCAGCGAGGATATTCAGGCGGGTGTTCTGATGTATCTCCCGTACTATAAGCTTGCAAAACTCCCCGAAACGATGGAAGAAAAACGTTCATCCCTTGCGGGTTATGTTTATGCGCCCTTCAGGATGAACGATTTCATCCGGACCATTCTTCGTGCCGAGCTTGATATTCTCGATTTGAAGATTTTTGACGGCAAAGTAATGACGGAGAGCTCTCTTCTTTTCGACAGCAACGAAAATCAATCTGAACAGATGGCGGCCCCTCAATTCAGGCGGGCAATACCGATAACTGTTTACGGACAGACCTGGACTATAGAGGCCACCTCACGCCCTGCATTCGAAAAAGCCATAAGCAGTTATGAAGCCCTCCTCGTCTTGTTTGTCGGAATTCTCGCAAGCATTCTGACCGCCATGGTTTCATTTGTCCTTTCCATAAATAAGGAAAAGGCTCTTGCCCTGGGACGAATAAACAAAAAATTGCTGTCGGCTATAGAGGAACAACAGGCCGCAACACTTGAACTTTCTAACTCGAAGCTCCGAACGGAAAGAATACTGGAAAGCATAACCGATGCTTTTTGCGCAACCGATCGGGAATGGCGCTTTACCTATGTGAACAAGGAAGCAGAAAATCTGTTACGGCGAGGCCGCACCGATCTTCTGGGCCGGGTATTCTGGGAAGAATTTGGTGAGACGGTAGGAAGTACATTTGATCGCGAATTTCATCAAGCCCTGGCCGAAAACGTCACGGCAACCTTTGAAGATTTTTACGCACCACTCGGTAAATGGTTTGAGGTCCACGCCTACCCTTCGGAAGAAGGTTTGGCTATCTATTTTCGTGACATTACCGCGCGAAAGCAGGCTGAACAGGCGCGCCAGGAAGCCGATGTCCGCATTCGCGAGCAGGCATCCCTGCTTGACAAGGCAACGGACGCTATTATTGTACGTGGAATCGATCATCGCATCCGGTTTTGGAACCAGGGGGCTCAACGGCTTTACGGATGGACGTCAGAAGAGGTAATCGGTGAGTCAATAGCGGTATTGTATGAAGATATCGCAGCCTTCCGTGAAGCGACGGAACTAGTGTTGAACGTTGGAGAATGGCGGGGAGAAATTGCACAGCGGCGCAAGGATGGTAGCGCTTTGATGACGGAAGCCCATTGGACGCTGGTCAGAAATGATGAGGGGCAGCCCCAGTCGATCTTCGCGATCAATACCGACATCACGCAACGCAAGATGGCGGAAAACGAAATTCAGTATCTCGCTTTCTACGATTCCCTGACCGGCTTACCCAACAGGCAACTCCTGCTGGACCGGCTGCGGCAGGCGCTGTCGGTGAGTGCACGTAACAGGCGCATGGGTGCATTGCTGTTTATCGACCTGGACAATTTCAAATTGCTCAACGATACCCTTGGCCATGACTTTGGCGACCTGCTATTACAGCAGGTAGCCCCTCGCCTGATCTCTTGTGTCCGGGAAAGCGATACTGTAGCCCGTCTGGGAGGAGACGAGTTCGTGATTGTACTGGTGGCTGAATTTAGCGAAGATCATGACGATGCCGTTACTCAGATAAAGACCATTTGTGAGAGGATCCTTGTTGCCTTCAATCAGCCTTTCAATTTGGGAATTTATAAGCACCACACTACGCCGAGCATCGGCATCGCGCTATTCAGTGATCAGTCCCACACAACGGATGAACTGCTGAAACATGCAGATCTGGCGATGTATCAGGCAAAAGCATCGGGGCGCAATGCCATGTGTTTCTTCGACCCGGATATGCAGGACGCAATGAATGCGCGCGTTGTTCTGAAATCGGATTTACACGAAAGCTGGGAGAGAAACGAGTTTGTTCTCCACTATCAACCCCAGGTTGATAGCAATGGCGTAACAGGTGCCGAAGCATTGATAAGATGGGAGCATCCGCGGCGCGGTCTATTGGCTCCAGCTGAATTCATTCCGCAAACGGAGGAAACCGGTCTGATTCTTCCCTTGGGCAGTTGGGTGCTGGAAGCTGCGTGTATCCAACTGGCGGCTTGGTCGACACGGCCGGAGACAGCTGGACTCAATATGGCCGTAAATGTCAGCCCGCGCCAATTTTGTCAGCCGGATTTCGTGGAACTCGTAGTCTCGACGCTCGACCGAACCGGCGCCGATGCGAGTAAGCTCAAGCTTGAGCTTACGGAGAGCGTACTGGTACACAACATGGATGACACGGTTGCGAAAATGGCGGCGCTGAAAGCTATAGGTGTAGGTTTTGCCCTGGATGACTTTGGCATTGGCTATTCCTCACTGTATTATCTCAAACGCCTCCCGCTGGACTGGGTAAAGATCGACCAGTCTTTCGTCAGAGACGTACTGACCGACACCAACAACGCGACCATTGTCCGTGCCATTCTGCTTCTCGCGAAAAGTATGGGGCTAGCCGTGATCGCCGAGGGAGTGGAAACCGGAGCACAAAGGGACTTTCTCGCCAAACATGGCTGCAGCGCGTATCAAGGCTATCTGTTCAGCCCGCCGCTGCCGCTGGATCAATTCGAGGAATTTATATCTGGGAGAGATGGGCACTAGCAGTAGCGGGACCGCGAGTACTATGAGCTGGGTTTTGAAGGAAACTTGCAGTAGCCGGAATACAACATGCGGGTCGTTTGGCGAATACTGTCCACTCGGGCTTGCTCATCTTTGGTATAACGTCCATTCCCCGTCCATAAGGACGCGCAACATTTCACCCATCCCCATTAGATAATGCTTTCGATTTTGGCTCTAACCATCAAGAAAACCATCTCGCTGTTCGTGCTGATGGGACCTGTTTCCATGATCCCGGTTTTTCTCGCTGCTACGGAGGGTTTTGACCTACGCAGCAAGGGCCGGTTTGCCAGGACTATCGGCGTGAGCGTTACTGTGGCATTACTGGCGGCAACATTTCTGGGGATGCCTATTTTAAGGTTGCTAGGCGTATCGCTGGGCGCGATGCAGGTCGGTGGAGGAATTATTGTCTTGTTGCTGGCAATAGCAATGGTTCTGGGGAAGGAATCAACCTTCAAGGGGTCGCCCGGTTCCGCTAATGAAGGCGGCGTTCGGGAAGCCGCAATCGTTCCTCTGGCTGTGCCACTACTGGCTGGCCCGGCGGCATTCAGCTACGTAATGGCAAACAGCGCATGGCATACCTATTCCGATTTGATTCATGTGGTGGCGCCTATCCTTATCGTAGGTATTGTCTGCTGGATAACTTTTTATATGGCTTGCCACGCGGAAAAGAAGATTCGGCAATCCACCTTGGATGTCGTACAGCGCGTTGGGGGATTTATTCTTGCGGCGATAGCCGTAGAGATGATGGCCACTGGATTACGCGGACTGTTTCCGATGCTTGCTCCAGTATAGTGTCAAAATTCTTATTTGAGTAAGACTGGATAACCAGGGCGGATCGAGAACGGAGGGCACCGCCACCAGTAATTCGTGGCAAAAAGAAATGGTGCTTATTAATAGTTCATATGACCCCTAAAGAAGAACAGTGATTCCTGCTGGTTAAGCATTGGCGTCATTGTCTCGGCAACCACCTTTAGTATATTCTTTTTAACGAACCGTAATAGTTTTTGGTCAGTGCCCTTGTACCCCACCGCATTAAATCAGAAAACTTTCGCTTGGGGATTCTTGAGTTAACTCTTAATTTGTTGGTGCCCGGAGCCGGAATCGAACCGGCATGGGCGATTAAGCCCGAGGGATTTTAAGTCCCTTGTGTCTACCAATTTCACCATCCGGGCGATTGATCTGAACGCGTCAATTGTAACCCGAAGTAAAAAAGCGCGATATATGTTCAGGGATTCGTGATTCGAGCATTTCCGAATGATGTTTGAATAAGTCTTATGCCCGCAAGCACTGAATGACTCAGATTTGATTAGCGAAAAGAAGTGAGTATGGTACAGGTTAGCTATGGTGTAACTTGAGAAGAGACCGAGCAACCGCGGACGAGTGCGGAATCAGCTGTTAAGAACGGCATAAAAAAAAGGGGCCCAAGGGGCCCCTAGCCGAATACAGTTCCTGCGTCAAACACGACGGCGGCGGGCCATCACACTTATCAATGCAAGACCGGCCAGCAGCATTGCATAGGTTTCGGGCTCGGGTATTGGCGCCAGGAAACCGCGGATCTCGCCTCCGGGAAACTCGGAGGAGTGAATATTCGCGTAAGCGCTGCCGCTATTTATCCCTGCTACAAGTGCATCGAATGCGCCATCGATAGTTCCCCCATTGGCTGTGATGAACGCTGGATTGTAACTTGACGCCTGTGTCATATCAAACGTGTGATCGTAATCCCCCGCCGTCACGCCGGAGGGAAAACCGGTGAACGTAGGCGTCGTGGTTGCCACACCTGCGAGACCCGCATTTGGTGCGGTCGTACAGCAATGAATGTGTGAAGCTGTAACGCCTTCCACGAGACCACTGAAATTCTCCTGAACACGCATTGTACCCAGATCAGGATCGATGGTGACCGTTGCCGCACCGGTACCGGGAGACGTATTCGGCGGTTCCTCATTGGGACCGCTGAGCACGGCTGTATAAATTGACTCATCAGCGGCGGCAGGCATGGCGACGGCTGCAGCAAAAAGGCATCCTGCAATCAAGATATTGAGTTTCATGATAACTACCCTCCTTTAAGTTGAACTTCCGCACTACATATGTAAGGAACACGGCAAACGTTATCGAGCGGCCTGGATCAGGAATCCAAAGGCGCTAACTAAATATAGTACATATTGACACTGGTCTTTCAATAGGCCATCTGGTTGCAGCATGGGTGTGATTGGGGAACTGTTAACTACAACCCTGTTCAGCTCGCAAGTGGATTTGGGGGTTAAGGCTATTCTGCTCGCCAGATATTAAATTTTTCAGCTCTGCCTCCACCTGCTTATTCCAGACAACGGAATCAAGTTTGTAAATTAAATGAAAAGATGTTTTTCACTTGCGGTTCATACAGGTAATATGCATAACCTCTGGGTGTACACCGCAAATTAAGGCGCTTTCCTTTTGAATATTCAGGTCAACATGCTTAGAAACCTGACCATCAAGTCTCGCTTGATCTTCACCTTGTCCTTCCTGGTGGCCTTTCTATTGGGAATGGGAATGATCGGTTTGTTCGGAATGAGCAGCGCGATAGAAGGGTTGAAGACGGTTTATCATGATCGAGCCATCCCGCTCAGTCAGGTCGGGTATATCGAATCGCTCTTGCTACAAAATCGCCTCGCTATCACATCGGCTCTCGTTATGCCGACGCCCGAGATCATCAAGACAAAAACAGCGCTGGTCGAGAAGAATACCGCGGAAATTACGAAAACCTGGGAAGGTTACATAACCACCCACCTGACCCCCGTAGAAAGAAAACTGGCGTCGAAGTTTGCTGGTGACCATAGAAAATACGTGACCGAGGGCCTGGTTCCGGCAGTAAGCGCTTTACGTGCGAATAAAATCGGGGAGGCAAACCGTATTCTTGTGGAAAAAATTCGGCCACTCTATGCACCGGTCGGCGAAAGCATTGATGCTCTTGTTTTGTTGCAAGTCGATGAGGCCAAGAGAGAATATGATCAGGAACAAGAACACTATAATACCGTCCGCAATATTCTCCTTGCTTCGATAATCATTGCCTTGGTCCTGGCGGCGCTATTCAGCCTCGTGTTCATTCGTGTCATTTTTCGGCCACTCGAGGAGGTAGTGAAGATTGCCCGCAGTGTTGCCGCGGGTAATTTGAGACAGGAAATCGAAGTCCAGTCGAACGATGAGATTGGGCAACTCATGCAAGCCTTGAAGGAAATGCGGGATAGCCTGGTCGATACCATCGCCCAGGTTCGGGAAAGTGAAGCGCGTACCGGAGCCTTGGTGAGCAATCTTATTGACGGTGTTGTCTCGGTCAATGAACAGGGCGTGATTGAAACCTTCAATCCTGCTGCCGAGCGGATTTTTGGTTACCCGGAGAACGAGATTATCGGGCAAAATATCGGTCTTCTGTTCCCGGAACTGGAGCAAGGAAAAGGCCAGCGCGCCGACTATTTCAAAAATTATCTGGAAACGGAAGGGTCCAAAGCGCTGGGGGTAGTTACGGAGGTCGTAGGGCTGCGCAAGAGCGGTGCAACGTTTCCGCTGGACGTGGCGGTCGTCGAGATAGGCGACAGGGATGATCGAATGTTCGTCGTCATCTTCCGCGACATCAGTCCACGCAAGGCGGCGGAAGAGCAGAAAGCGAACTTGATGGCTGATCTGGAAAGCGCCAATGAGGAACTGAAAAGTTTTGCCTACGTAGTATCTCATGATTTAAAAGCGCCGCTGCGAGCCATCGGCGCATTGGCGGATTGGCTTTCCACCGACTATGCGGAAAAATTCGATGACGAAGGCAAGGAACATATGCGCCTCCTTGTCAGCAGAGTGCACCGCATGGGAAATTTGATCGATGGTATTTTGCAATACTCGCGGGTGGGCCGAGTAAGAGAGGCGCCGGTGGCAGTGGATGTCGGTGAGGTAGTACAGGATGTGATTGATCTCCTCGCCCCGTCGCCGAATGTTACCATTACTGTTGAGGATCCATTGCCGACCGTGGTCGTAGAGCCAACCCGTATCCAGCAGATTTTTCAAAACCTGCTTTCCAACGCCATTAAATACATGAATAAACCTGAGAGTGTGATCCGGATTACCTGTACGGCAGAGGGCGAGCATTGGAAGTTTGGCGTAACCGATAACGGACCCGGTATTGAATCACGCCATTTCGAAAGGATCTTTCAGCTATTCCAGACACTCGCGCCCCGCGATCGAATAGAAAGCACAGGTGTCGGTCTGGCTCTGGTGAAAAAAATTGTGGAAATGTATGGCGGCCATATCTGGATCGAGTCCACAATCGGTGAAGGTAGTACATTTTTCTTCACTCTACCTGCAGCAATCGCTAATAAATAAAGGAGAAGCAACATGAAAATTACCAATAAACCCATTCTCCTGGTCGAAGACGATCAAGTGGATACCATGACCGTAATACGCGCTCTCAAGGAGATCCACGTAACGAATCCGCTCGTGCATCTGGAAAACGGGGAGGAAGCAATACATTATCTTCGGGAACCAAAAAGCGACAAGCCCTGCATAATCCTGCTGGACCTGAACATGCCCATCATGAACGGGATTGAATTTCTGCAGGTGGTAAAGCATGATGACCAGTTAAAGCGTATTCCGGTAGTTGTATTGACTACATCGGAGGAGCAGCAGGACAAGGTAAACAGCTTTAATATGGGGGTTGCCGGATACATGGCAAAACCGGTCGATTACCGGCAATTTGTCGAGGTCATGCGCTCCATTGACGCTTATTGGACCATTAGTGAAATGCCGTAACAAGGACCGAAAAAGGGATACTTCTGAATTCTTATCGTCAATTAGCTCTGCTATGACCAAACCACTGATTCGCGTACTCCTCGTTGAAGACGACGCCGTGGACCGCATGGCCTGTCGACGCGCCCTTGCGCGGAATGTGGACTACGAATTCGCGCTTTCCGAAGCAGAATCTGGTCATGAGGGGCTGCAACTCGCCCACGAGCAAAAACCGGATTGTGTTTTGCTTGATTACCACTTGCCGGACCTGAATGGCTTGGAGTTTCTGGCTGCGTTAACCGATGATACAGGCGATGTGTCCATCCCCGTCATGATGCTGACTGGCACTGACAACGCTACTATCGCTGTAGAGGCGATGAAGCGTGGCGCCAGGGATTATCTCATCAAAGATATGGAACACCAGTATCTTGAGTTACTGCCTGCCGTCATCCAGCGCGTGCTGAGCGAACGGCGAATGCTGACCGAAAAGAAGCTTGCGGAAGATAAACTGGCCCAGGCCGAGGCCAAATACCGTTCGCTGGTCGAGACAATCCCGGCGATCGTTTACATCGCCACGCTGGATGGTACCAATCGCTTCCTCTACGTCAGCACCCGGATCGAAACGCTCGGGTTTCCTCCAGAGGACTGGCTCAATGATCCCGACATTCTTCTTTCCCGGATTCACCCGGACGATCGGCCGCGCGCACTGGAGGAACGTGCCAAAAGCCGCGCTACCGGCGCCCCCCTGCGCTGCGAATACCGCCTGATTTCCCATAATGGAACAGTTTTGTGGTTTCGCGATGAAGCGAGCGTGGTACGGGACGAGTCAGGACGTTCCCTCTTCCTGCAAGGCATTCTGGTCGACATTACCGAAAGCAAACAGGCGGAAGCGGAGTTGCGGGAACACCGGTATCGCCTGGAGGAACTCGTGGCAAAACGCACGGATGAGCTGGCCAAGGTGAATGCGGAATTGCGGCGTGACATCGCTGAGCGGAAGCTGATTGAGGAAGAGCTGACCAAGGCCAAGACGGATGCTGAAAAAGCGAATCTCGCAAAATCGGATTTCCTTTCCAGCATGAGCCACGAGTTGCGTTCGCCACTCAACGTCATGCTTGGTTTTGCCCAGCTATTGGAATCCAGTTCACCAACGCCAACGTTCACCCAAAAGACGATGCTCAAGGAGATCAATGTCGCAGGATGGTATCTGCTGGAGCTGATCAATAAAATACTTGATCTCGCCACAATCGAATCAGGCAAGCTCGTTGTTTCTCAGGAACCGATGTGCATAGCGGAAGCCATGGCTGAGTCGCGGACCATGATTGAACCGCAGGCCCAGGAGCGCGGCATACAGCTGATCTTTCCGCCGCCGGATGTGCATTTTTTTGTGAAAGCGGATCGGACGCGGGTGAAGCAGGTTCTGATTAATCTACTGTCGAATGCGATCAAATACAACCGCGAGGGAGGTACCGTTGAAGTGACTTGCAACGTGACGGCTCCAGAGCGTATTCGCGTCAGTATCAGGGATACGGGAACAGGACTCCCACCGGAAAAACTGACGCAGCTTTTTCAGCAATTCAACCGGCTCGGCCAGGAGACCGGCTCCGTTGAAGGTACGGGCATCGGCTTGGTAGTGACAAAGCAATTGGTCGAATTGATGGGAGGTGAAATCGGCGTGGAAAGCACGGTCGGGGAAGGCAGTGTGTTCTGGTTCGAACTGATCGCTGACAATGCCCCCAGACCTGCAACGAGAGGAAGTAAAAGCGAGGAGCTTGGCGCCGAAGGTTAAATCGGCGCACAATGCCATATAGAACCATCTAATCCACGTAGAACCATCTAATCCACGGGCGTCTCGCTTGCTCGAAGGCGGAATCGTGCTTCCCACGCTGGCCAGCGTATCGTATCCAATAAATCGCGCTTAATGCAGTAATCAGCAATACACCGCATACATCTGCGGAACTCGCTCATGTTTCGGTGATAGCGGGCATCTATTTGCGTTCCGCCTCGTGCACCTTGCGTAAGTGGGTAGACAATTACATCCCAGTAGAACACGGTATCTCTCCAGCGTCCTCCCATTGCTGCACCAGTCAGTCGAGGCGTCGCCAAACTATTGTGTCCGTCGATGGAAAGTATTGTGACAAGAGCCATCACCGATGGATCTGCACTTCTTGGCTCGCGCAGGCGGGTTCGAGCCTGTGTAACGTTATCGTTAGCTGATAAACACGCTATGCAAGTTGCCGCTTTGATGAAAACCTGTGATTCCGAATCTTTACCGATAACTGGCGGTCTTCAACTATCGAGACTAAACTAGTTAAACCAGCGCCTTTTCCTTTATGCGTTTTTTTTAACATATTTATCTAGCGTTGATCCTTAAACGCATCAAATTTCATGGCCTGGGCCATTACCGGTATGAAAGATGATACGAAAAATGCCACGCATCCTGCGGAGCAGGCTGGAAAATCCATAGAAGCCTTGCGTAAAGCGGCTACGAGTTGCCGCGCCTGCCCACTCTGGGAGAATGCGACGCAAACGGTGTTTGGCGAAGGCCCCTCGCCTGCGCCAGTAATGCTCGTCGGCGAGCAACCCGGCGACCGGGAAGATCTGACAGGCCATCCATTTGTCGGTCCCGCAGGCCAACTTCTGGCACGAGCGCTAACAGCAGCCGACATCCCACGTGAAGAAGTTTATGTCACCAATGCGGTCAAGCACTTCAAATTCGAAATTCGCGGCAAGCGCCGCATGCACAAAAAACCTGTCGATTCGGAGATCGCGGCATGCTACGACTGGCTAAGGCGTGAAATTGAACTGGTTACCCCACGGCTCCTGATTGCACTGGGCGCGACAGCCGCGCGCTCACTGCTGGGCCGCGCAACGCCGATTACGGTGAACCGGGGGAAATTGCGTGAGTATGCGTCGGGCGTATCGTTACTGATAACAGTCCATCCCTCATTCCTGCTGCGCGTGCCGGACCGAGACAAGGATGATGAATATGACCGCTTTGTGAACGATCTCAAGCTGGCAAGGGCCTTTCTGGCCTAATGTTCTCGCCAGCGTCCCTACTGGCAGATTGGATCCAGACTGCCGATACCGAGATTTTTTCAAGGCCCCTCATCTATCTTGAACCGCCATATTTTTTGCCTTCGAATTTTCCTTGATACAGGAGACGTAAATGAAACGGAAGAATCTGCGATTCGAAAGTGGATTTCGCGTGGTCCTTGGCAACAACGGCTCGCAGGCAGCGGAAATGGTTTTACCGCCGGGTAGCGCAGAAGGCGGTCCCGAAAACCGCCATCGCGGCGCCGATCAATGGCTTTATGTGCTTTCGGGAACGGGTATTGCGACGGTAAACGGTAAGCGCTATCGGCTGGGCGAGGGCTCCCTCATGCTTATCGAACGCGGCGACCAGCATGAAATACGCAACACCGGCGATGACCTGCTCCGCACACTTAATTTCTACGTACCCCCGGCATATACCAGCGACGGAGAACAGCTGCCGCGCGGACGGAGCCAGGCGTGAGCAAAACGTTCATCGGAATTTCAGGCTGGCGCTATCCGCCTTGGCGCGGCGTCTTCTACCCTCCCGGCCTGCCGCAGAATCATGAGCTGCAATATGCTTCTCGAGCATTGCCGACAATAGAGATAAACGGCACCTTTTACTCCCTTCAGAAACCAGAGAGTTTTCAACGCTGGTACGACGATACACCGCCTGGCTTCATTTTCAGCATCAAGGGAACCCGTTTTATAACGCATATAAAACGCCTGCGCGACGTTGAAAAACCACTCGCCAATTTTTTCGCCTCAGGCTTATTTAACCTGCGAGAAAAACTTGGCCCCATCCTGTGGCAATTTCCCCCAAGCTTTCGCTACGACTTTGAAAGGATGAAGTATTTCTTCGAGCTTTTGCCGCGCGATACTCAACAGGCGCTGAGCCTTGCTCGTCGGCGGGAGCACCGCATGAATGGCCGGGCACGGCTGGCGATCGATGCCAAGCGGGTGCTCCGTCATGCTGTGGAGATACGGCACGAGAGTTTCATTGACGGATCTTTCGTCGAACTGCTGCGCGACCACAACATTGCATTGGTTATCGCCGATACCGCCAGAAAATGGCCTTACCGCGAAGATGTTACGGCAGATTTTCTCTATCTCCGCTTGCATGGCGACCAGGAAATTTATGCAAGCGGTTACACGGATGAGGCGTTGACACGCTGGGGAGCACGAATTCGTGCCTGGCGAAAAGGCTTGCAGCCACACGATGCGCATCTTATCTCAGCTCACTCTCCGCTAAAACAATGCCCCCGCGATGTCTATTGCTACTTCGATAACGATGTCAAAGTGAGAGCGCCGTTTGACGCCCAACATCTGATTGGGAAACTATAGTCAGGAAGTTGTCCAGATAAGGCTCATTCCTGTCACTGAATGTTTCTGAGCCGCTTCCGCAGCCGAAATCCTTGCTCTGCCGATCCTTGTCCAGAAGCTGTTGTTCAAAAAAAGTGAGAATCCCCCCTTTTTCTTGATACGGGACCTCTAGCAGCCTGTCGGACTTAAAGGAAATCGGCTGCAAAAGCGTCTGGCTGGTCCATATTTCGCCGCTTTTTCGGCCAATAGAATAACTATTGGCCTTCAAAATCCTCAAAATCTGCCCTCACCCAGTCACTTTTTCGCTTCGATTCTTCAAGCCCGACAGGCTGCTAGCGATTTTTATGGTTTTGACTGTCGGGCCTTTGCATGCGACTCCGATGCTCCACGCTGGGTTGAAGACGACGAATAATCATCACGCGGTCCGATTTTCCCACGAGCCTCCCCTCCTTTTCGGCCAGCTTTGCGAGCCTCTTCAGAATCAAACTCGTGTGCCGTTCCCTTCTCATGCGCGGCCTTGCCGCCTTTCCTGCCGGCTTCGCGAGCTTCTTCCGAATCAAACTGGTGTGCTGTGCCTTTCGCATGGGCTGCCTTCCCGCCCTGGCTCGCGATTTCCCGCTGTTTACCTTCATCCATGGAAGCAAACCCCCGTTTGCCCTGTCCACTACTCCGGGCATCGCCATTTTTTTCTCTATTTGAAGCCATGTTAAATCTCCTGTCATGGATAATTCAGTTTTTCCCGGCGACACGCAATCTTGGAAGCATCATTTGATGTCTTCAGGATTCTTATCTCCACTTATTAGAGTTAAAACCAGAGAATGAGGGCATCCTAAATGCCAAAATCACTTTGCTCTGTTCGAAAGCATACATAGCCATAGATAGCTTATAGGCTCCTGTAGTAGCCCCCATTCGCACAACCGGAAAATTAACAAGGCAATATAGTCATGTCTAAAAGCTGATGCAAAGCTCACGGGAGGAATGTGGGTTGGCGAACAGAACTCCAACAGCTTTCAGGGTTATTTTCCTGCTAACGCATACATATTCGTTATGCATTTGTAAGGAAGCGATTTGCTGCTGACTGCAAATCATTCAACCCATCCCCCACTATTGGAGATAACCATGCCAACCACCCAAAGCACCACAACACGAAAAACCACAGCACATAGAACTACGACTAGCAAATCCAAAAACGACGCCATTAAATTGTTGACGGCCGACCATGCCAAGGTAAAAAAGATGTTCAAGGAATTCGAGAAGCTATGCAAAAAGAACGATGAAGAAGGTAAAGAAGAGCTCGCGGTACAGATTTGCAAGGAACTTACCGTACACGCACAACTTGAGGAGGAAATATTCTACCCTGCCGCACGTGAAGCTATCGATGACGACGATCTGATGAATGAGGCAGCGGTCGAGCACACGGCAGCCAAGGATTTGATTGCACAAATCCAGTCGATGGACGTATCAGATCCCATGTATAACGCAACGGTAACTGTTCTGGGCGAATATGTTAATCATCATGTAGAAGAAGAGCAGAATGTAATATTTCCCAAGGTGCAGAAAGCAAAAATGGACCTTGAAGAAATTGGCTCTCAAATAGTGGAACGTAAAGAGGTTTTGATGGAAGAATGATAATCTGAACAGGGCCCGAAAACTTTGGGCCCTGCAGATCAGGCCGTGCGGACTGATATCGATGAGGTAATCAAGGATGGCGAGCCAGGAAAACTCGCTCGCCACCACTCATACTGAACCACTAGCTGTTTTTATGGCTTTGGCTGCCAGCTTTGCCCCGGGTTGAAGAGGATGATTTATCATCGTACGAACCGCCTCCACGGGATTCTCCGCCTTTCCGGCCGGCTTCCCGAGCCTCTTTCGAATTGAACTCGTGCGCAGTACCTTTTTCATGAGCCGCCTTGCCACCTTTGCGGCCGGCTCGGCGAGCCTCCTCGGCACTGAACTCATGGGCTGTGCCTTTTTCATGAGCGGCTTTGCCGCCTTTACTCCCGGCTTCGCGAGCCTCCTGCGAATTAAACTCATGCGCGGTACCCTTCTCATGAGCCGCCTTGCCGCCTTTACTGGCTATCTCGCGTTGCTTATGTTCATCCATTGAAGCAAAGCCGCGTTTGTCGCCCCTGCTGCGGTCATCTCTATCTAAATCCATATCGAGTCTCCTGATATCCAAAATTTCGAAAATTTCCCTGCGACTTGCATCAATTATGATGCGCTTGGGGTTTTTATCTCTATTTATTAGGATTGAAAACCAGAGAATGACCGCATCCTAATTGGCAAAATTACTTTACTCCGTTCGGAAGCATACATAAGAAAATGATGGAGCTTAACGGCTATGCTGATTTCATTGCACGCCCTTTCGACTCCGGTCAACCTGAACTGCTGAAACAAGACTGCCTCGGTTACCCCATGCATTGCGGACATACGACAGGACCAGCGCGACCTCTTCGTCACGCAAGACCTGTGCAAATGGAGGCATACCGTAAGGGCGTGGATTCGCTGCGGTGACAGGCGCATAGCCTCCATGGAGAATGCTGCGTATCGCATTGATCGGAGAAGCCAGCGTCACACCCCGATTGCCCGCGAGCGGAGGATAAGCACCTGGTGCGCCCTGCCCCAGACTCCCGTGGCAATCCTCACAATATGTCTCGTAGATTTCGCTGCCTTGCCGCAGTTGTCTATCGACCTCGGCGCTAAGCTCAGGCGCTATTCCACGAGAATATGGCGCGCTTTCGGGCAAGGATTGCAGATAGGTAGCCATAGCGCGGGCATCATCCCCTGTCAGATGCTGCAGGCTTTGACTGACAACATCCGCCATTGGCCCGGTTGTCACTGCACGGGACGCAAAGCCGGTCCTGAGTAGTTGTGTAATATCCTGGATTGGCCAATCGGCGGTGCTGGCTTCCTGGAGGGAAGTCAGAGAGGGCGCATACCAGTTCGAACCCATGATCTGGCCTCCTCCCAGTCTATCGCCCTGGCTTGCGCCAAGGGGATTGCGGCTGGTATGGCAGGCGTTGCAATGCCCAAGTCCCTGCACGAGGTAGGCGCCGCGATTCCATTCATCGCTCCTGCTGGCATCTGCCTGGTAAACACCCTCGGTGAAGAAAAGGGCGCGCCAGAGATACAGGAGGGGACGAAAGTTGAAGGGAAAACTGATCAGGTGTGGCGCAGTGCGTTGCTTGACCGCTGGCAATGAACGCAGATAGGCGAAGATGGCATCGGAATCCTCCCGCGTGACTTTCGTGTAATCGGTGTACGGAAATGCAGGATATAAAAGGCTTCCATCTCGTGACTGGCCATGGTGCATTGCGCGCCAGAAGTCCTGTTCATTCCAGAGCCCGATACCGGTTTCATGATCCGGCGTAATGTTCGGGGTAATGAAGGTGCCGATGGAGGTGGCCAGGATGTGCCCGCCAGCGTACGGTTGCCCATTCTGTGCAGTATGGCAGCCCATGCAGTTACCGGCTTGTGCGAGATAGGCGCCCATCTGCTGGGCCTGCCGTGCTTGCAATGCCACAACATTGCCGGTCTTCGCGGCCGGCGGTTCGGCATCTGGCGGTTGCAGACCCACCAATGACAACCCCAGCGGTGTAAGAACCAATCCGAGACTGATGAGTCCGGCCAGCACGACGGCGATGACGACAACAAGTTTCACTGCGACTCTCCAGGTTGCAGGACGACACTGCTGCAACGCCTCGCCAGTTCTGGCGGCAGGGTTGCTCCCGAATCCGCTTTTTTTAGGGATTCGTCAACCGGCTGCGCGGCCAGCCATGCAGCGATGGCGCTGATTTCGCCGGTTGTGAGCTGTTTGGCAATTTCAGACATGCAGTCGGGCGTCTGCCCGCGCATCAACGCGCCGTGTTGCCAGTTGCCGAATTGGGCGATGATATAGACTCGTGGCAGACCCAATAATCCAGGAATAAAAGGCGCTGTTCCCATCAGGTCTTTACCATGGCATTCAACACACGCGGGGATTTTTCGTACGGAATCGCCCTTGGTGATAAGTTTCCGCGCCAGCGCGACTTCGGCGGGAGAAGCGGTCATGGGTTCAGGCGGAGGAAAGGCCTGTTGCAGCGAGGCAAAATAGAGGGCCATTTCCCGCAGGTATTGATCCGGCAGGCCTTCCAGCAGCAAGGCCATGGGCCGGTAGTGGCGCCGGCCGTCCCGAAAGTTGCGCAGCTGATTGAAAAGATAACCTTCCGGCTTGCCTGCGATACGTGGGTAGTAGGCATCTCTTCCTGCTTTATCCTCCGGGCCGTGGCAGATAACACAGGCTTTTACCCGCTCTGCCATCGTATCGGGAGCGTAGACCGGGGGAATATCTGCGGCCATGACGGATGCAGTGAAAAGCAGGCAGGCAGTCAGCGCAAATTGTCTCATAGGACAGTCTTTATATTTACAAAATGGGGCGACGCCTATTGAAATACTGGGCTCCCGCTACCGTGCAAATTTCCGCACGACGGTCATCAACTCATCAATAACCTCATCACCCTTACCGGACTGGATAGCACTCTGCATACAGCCATGTGTATGGTTCTCCAATAACAGCATGGCGACTGCATCCAGCGCCGATTGCAGCGCGGAGACCTGGTTCAGGATATCAACGCAATAACGATCCTCCGATATCATTTTGTTGACCCCGCGTACCTGACCCTCGATGCGGTTAAGACGCTTTATCAGGGCTTCCTTGTCCGGTTGCACTACCGTCTGCGGTGCATGACATGACTTCGTGCTACTTGGCGGCTTCAAAATCGACACCTTTAAAGTTATTCTTCAATTAATTGTTCCTATCCTTTGAATTAATAGAATTTATCTAGCGATAGAGCGATCAACTTATGGATTCAAAACCCGCGTTCCTGATAGCAAGCCTGAACTGCTGCGGGTCGGTTTCGCTTTCGTCGTACTGCAGGATGACTTGCTTCTGTTCCAGCGAAACATCGGCCCGCTTCACTCCCGCAATACTTTCCAGCCCGGTTTTCACCTTATTGACGCAACCCATGCAATTCATTCCACCAATTCTGATAACTTCTGTTTGCATTTCATGGTTCCTTTTCTCAAGTTGAGTAACGGACAAATCAAACACCAGCACGCCACCGTTTCAACAATAATGAGTTACTTACTACGGAGACCGAACTCATCGCCATCGCAGCTCCCGCAATCACAGGATTAAGCAGCCCTATCGCTGCCAGCGGTATCCCCAATATGTTATAAATGAACGCGAAGAAAAGATTCTGGCGGATTTTTCCCAGCGTCGCCCGCGAGAGCGAGATGGCGTCAGCCACGCTCATCAGGTCGTCGCGCATGAGGGTGATGTCTGCTGCTTCGATCGCCACATCGGAACCTGCGCCGATTGCGAAGCTCACATCTGCGGCGGCCAGCGCCGGAGCATCATTGATGCCATCCCCCACCATCCCCGTAAATTGACCATCAGCCTTCATTTTGCCCACTTCGGCGGCTTTGTCTTGTGGCAGCACCTCGGCGCGATAAGCGGTAATACCCACTTGCCTTGCAATTGCCGCAGCGGTGGCGGCGTTATCGCCGGTCAGCATCATCACTTCAATACCCATCGATTGCAGTCTTTCCACCGCTCGCACCGACGTGCTCCGCAACCGATCGGCAATGGCGAGATAGCCAAGTACTTCGGGAGGGTCGCTGGATACAATGGCGACGCCTATGACGGTTTTGCCTTCTGCCTGGAGATCAGCTATCGGGTTGTCATCAGTCACCGCGCCGCGCTCGCGCAAAAATTTGGGTGAACCCACGATATATTCAGCGCCACCTATCCGGGCGGTAATCCCGCTACCGGTAACGGCCGCAAAATCGCTTATGGCTTGCGGCTGGATATTCATACTCTCCGCACGCTCCATTACTGCTCTTGCGAGCGGATGTTCCGAGCCCTGCTCAAGTGTTGAGGCGACCTGCATCAGAGCATGCTCTGTAATTGGTCCTGCTGGAACAATATTCGTGACTGCCGGTTTGCCCTCTGTAAGGGTGCCGGTTTTATCCAGGATCAGAACCTGAATTTTTTCCGCCTGCTCCAGCGCGGCGGCATTTTTTACCAGCACCCCGGCTTGCGCACCGCGTCCTGCTCCCACCATGATCGCGGTTGGCGTAGCCAGCCCCAACGCGCAAGGGCAGGCAATGACCAGTACAGCCACAGCGTTGATGAGAGCAGGAACGAAATCAGCTGCCAGCCACCAGGTAATGATCAGCGTCAACATGCTGATGATCACCACAACCGGCACAAATATGCCCGAAATGACGTCGGCCAATCGCTGGATCGGCGCCTTGGAGCCCTGCGCTTCTTCTACCAGATGAATGATTGCCGCAAGCTGGGTATGCATCCCGACGCTGGTGGCGCGGCATTTGAGCAAGCCCTGCTGATTCGTGGTTGCCGCATAGACTTTCGCCCCTACCCGTTTTGCGGCAGGCAGGCTCTCGCCAGTCAGCATCGACTCATTCACGTTGGAGGCGCCTTCAATGACAACACCGTCTACCGGCAGATTCTCCCCTGGGCGCACAATAAAAATATCGCCCACCTTGAGGGTACTTGCATCCACCTCGACTATTTCTCCGCCGCGCTCTACCCGGGCGGTTTTAGGTTGCAGTTTGATGAGTTCTTCGATGGCCGCGGAAGTCTTGCCCTTGGCGCGCGCTTCCATCAGCTTGCCCAGCAGTACCAGCGTGATAATAGCCGCGCTTGCCTCGAAATAGACATGCTGATCCAGTGCCAGCAACGTGACGACTGCACTGAAAAAGTACGCCATGCTGGTACCCAGCGCGATCAGCACGTCCATGTTGGCGCCACCGCCGCGCAGCGCATTCCATGCCGCGATATAGAAGCGTTTGCCCACCCAGAACTGTACCGGGGTGGCCAGCAGCCATTGCAGCCACCGCGGCAGAAACTCCGCATGCTCGCCCCAGAACATGGGACCCATCTGCAGCACCAGCGGCAGGGTAAGCGCAGCTGAAACCCAGAACATGCGAAGCTCGGCATGGTACGCCGCAAGCTTCCGGGCTTTCTCTTCGGCGCGACTGGCTTCACTGATTTCACTGGCGCCGTAACCTGCTCTGGACACGGCAGCGATCAGGTCATCCACTGACGCCGTACCAGGGCTGAAGGTGACGTGAGCTACCTCTGTGGCCAGGTTGACAGAAGCAGTGACTCCGGGAAGCCTGTCCAATGCCTTTTCTATACGCCCGCTGCATGCGGCGCAGGTCATTCCACTGATTTGTAGTTGTACCGATTGCGGAATGACATGAAACCCGGCTTTCTCAATCGAACGAACCAACTCTTCAGGTGGAGTGGTAGATTCATTAAATTCCACGCGTGCCTTTTCGTTGGCAAAATTGACCACCGCACGAACGCCGGGCAGCTTATTCAGATTTTTTTCGATGCGTGCCGCACAGGCCGAACAGGTCATGCCTTCGATGGGCAGTTCGATTTGTTTAAGCGCAACCGAGTTCATGAATTTTCATTAATAATATTTAGCTCAATTTCGTCCGCAATGCAGTTCATCCGACACTGCGCTAGCGCTGACGGGTAGTGTGATTGATTCAAGATATTATCTGCTGGCGTTATCTGCTGCCACCGGGAGGATAGTGAGTTAAAGTCGTAGCCGGACCCGGTCAGCTTGAGTCCGCGATCCGCCATCATCAGCCCCATCGCAATTACTAAAATAGCGGATGCACGAACAAGCAGGTTGATCATGTCTCTTGATACAGAGCTTGCGATCAGTCCAAAACTCAGGAGCGGTACCAGGGTGCCCAGACCAAAGAAGAACAGCATCGTAGCGCCTTCCTGCGCACTACCGGTGCCGGCAGCCATGATGTACATGGCCTGCAAAGGACCGCAACCCAGCATCAAACCATTTAAAAACCCGATGATCAAGGGGCTTCGTCGCTGCCGCAGTTCGTTTGATACGCCTCGCACGAGAAATCGGGGTAAGCGCAAGGTGAAGTTGCGTAAGACGGGAAGCACGTCCAGCATTTTGAGACCATAAACGATGACAAAAATACTGGCCGCAAGCGTGACAACGCCCCGCATGTGCGGTGTAAAGGTCATAATGGAACCCAGCAAACCCAAACTGCCGCCAATAAGCGTATAAGAAGCTGTTTTACCGGTGGCGTACATCAGATGGGCCGCAGCCGTGGCGCCTGCGGAGCGTGGCTCAATGGCTGTCGCATAGCCCACTACAAAGCCTCCGCACATGCCGATACAGTGAAATCCGGTAAAAAATCCGATCGAAAACAGCATGGCATAACCGAGTTGAGTGTTCATTTCTCCCACTAAACCCGGGATCATGCTTTTGCCCCAGACCGTCACACCACCCACCAGCAACAAGAAACACAGGAAAATCAGTCCGTTTCGTAGATGCTGACTTGAAGATTTGGCGGATGCGTTTTCTGACCGATAGCCTTTTTCTTCAACTGCCCGGCGAATGCCACTTTCTGCTATGGACTTGCTATCGAATTCGACATCGACAATTTGTTTGATATAGTCCGCTCGGACTTTTCGCACGCCGGGCAAGCAGCCTACGGCGTTCTCGATGGTTTCCTCGCAGCCTGTGCAGTGCATGCCGCTGATTTTCAGATGAACCGATCTGGCAGCCACATATCACCCAATGTCTGTGGTAACAATATGAAGTTAGGGAAGTATTTAAGATACCCTTTGATACCCTTTGATCCCAAAGCCATCGTATACCTGTATAGGGTATAAGTCAAGCATACCCCCGGGTTGTATGTGGAATTGCGGGTCGACAGCTGGACTGGCCTCACCAGCACTTCAAGCATCTCAAGAGCGATGAGGCGGTCGAAGTTTTGGCCGATGCATCAATCCAGGGCTGAGCAAAATGGCTGAGTCCTGCCCTGGCATGATCTACGGCAACTTGGAATTTCAAGGCGGGCGGCAGTTCGCGCGCTGCCGGCGCCACCGTAGCTGATTGAAGCCATCGCCAACCAAGGACAGGTAGTCGAAGTCTTCCGGTTGGGCGTCCAGCAGAGCACGGCGGATATGCGAGTACAGGCGTACCCTGTTTATCCCATTTCACATGTAGCTGCACACGCCAGCTTTTGGCTCGCCCGGAAAGCAGGGCGAGGGTGTCGAACGCCTGAGCCCGAATAAATCGAAGTGAATTGCCGGGTATACTTCGCTACACGGCCGATTCAATACGCCTGACCAGGGACCGGCGCGGGCGAGGGAGTTAGAGAAGGAGACGAAGAAGAGCTTTGCTCTGCCTTTTGTTTTCCAGCGGCAACTTCTTTATTCATCTTTTCCACCGCCTCATTTATTCGCGCCTGCTCGGCGGTTGCATCCTGATTAATAGCTGAGCTGTCGGCATTCGCTTCTTTGACCATACAATCGTGATAAGCCTGTATTTTTTCCTGCCAGGCATTCAGGGTACCAATGCTTTGGTTGAAAGCCTCGGCGCTGCTTGAGTCGATAACTGGTGCTTCAGGCATGCCGCCGCATCCGCTTGGCGACCATTTGCCGTTTTCCAAAATACCGGCATTTGCCGTGAATGTGGTAATGACTGCAATAGAAGCGGCAAGGTGAACAATCGATTTCATAAGCTTTTGCCTGTATGGTTTGCGGAATTATCGCCTGATAGCGTTTAATCTATCTGATCCGGCCTGAATATCGTTTACAAAGCTCTGGCTATACCCGAACAGCCTTGGCGTTATCTTTTGCTGTGACCGTACTAAACGTAGAGTAAACGCGCCGTGCGCCGTGAATAGCTAAGCCTAACCGAACTACGGTTCAACGTAAAGCAGGAGTCAAGTTTTGCGTGGTCGTGGTCATGACGGCGATAGGTTATGCATTTTTTGGAAAGTGAACGCGAAAGGCAAAAGCATGTTGTCCGCTAAATTGTCGAATACGCCGCGCTAATCCACGTTGAATAGGGGAAGCATCTGTAAGGGGAAGCAAACTCGTACCGAACTCCCGTCTTTTTCGCGGAACGTATCATATATAATTTAACAATTGCGCCATTTTAGAGACTGTAATCTAAGCATAGCAGTGTTCAGTGCCTCTCCAGCCTTTCCTGACGTCTACCAGTGCCCAAACCGCTGAACGCTCGGCATGCTGCACCAGAAGCCGAGAGTCGATAACGTGTGGGGAAGCAGATGACGTTGAACTCTATCAGCTCTTCTGCCGGTTTCCCTCGCACTGCGCGTCAGCGAGTAATGTATACGCTAATATAACTGTATTTGTACCTACCCTCTTTCCTAAGCATGTCAACATCCGTTAGCTCACCCAGTCTCTTGCAAAGCGCTTCTACATGGCGCGATGTGCTGGCAAGAGTTGCGCTGCTCTTTTTTGGCATCGCCTTGTGGCATAAGGGGCTGAGTTTTTATGGCTACTACCTGCTGCCGGTAGCCTGGGTCCTGGATGGAGGTTTACGCCGATTCAGGCAGGTGCTTAACGAGCCATTGGTTGTCGGCATGCTTGTTTTGTGTTTTGTCCTCGCTCTGGGAATTCTATGGAGCGATGATCCTAAATTTGGCTTCAAGGTTTGGCGGAGATACTTCGCATTCCTGATTTTTATCCCCTATTTATCCCTGTTAAATAAAGAGCGGTTGTCGTGGGCGATTGCTGGTTTGCTCGCCGGTTATTTTGGAACCGTGATAATGGGTGTCTATCAATGGGTATTTGCTGGAGCACAAGGTATTGCGCCTTTGGGTATGCCTTATCTACATTTTTCCTCAATGCTCGGGATTGGAGTCATACTGGCCCTTTATCTTGCCGGCACATGCAGAAATAAAAAGACCAAATCGATTTCATGGTTATTAGTCGTTTCTTTACTGTTCATCCAGTTTAATCAGAATGCACGTGGAATTCTTCTAGCCACTCTTATTTCATCCGCGCTTTTGCTTTTGCTGCTTCATAAAAAAGAAATCAGAAGACTTCTTGCCGTTATGGCATCGCTAACCATTATGATTGGAGTGTTTGCGTATAACAGCACCAGCCTTCATGAACGGCTGGCGCAAGCCAAGCGCGACATTGAATCGTCTGAACAAGGACAGTACGGCACCAGCCTGGGCTATCGCCTGGCCCTGTGGGATGTCGGCTTACATGGGATTATTGAGCGGCCATTTTTAGGCCATGGCACGGGTATGGCGGTGAGTTATTTTGAAAAAAATATTGAGACATACAAAGGCGGCGTCTACAAGGATCTGCCGAAATTCTCGGCGATTTATCATTACCACAACGACTGGATCGAAATTGGAATGCATATCGGCGCGCTCGGCCTCCTGGCTTACGGTTTCTTCTTATGGAGCTGGTTTTTAACCTTCAGAACACATCAGCTAGCGATACTGGGAGCAGCTCTTGTTTATTTTATTTTTCTCTCGGGCCTGACAGATAACCTTGTTTTCTTTCGGCAAACCTTTTATCTGCTTCTTATCGTTACCGCCATTGGTATAGGCTGGCATAAAGCGTATGGAACAGTAATTCAGCAAACAGAAAACCACCGCACAAGTACGTAATGCGCGTGTGCTTTATATCTCATTCGGCAGGGAGAGGTGGAGCGGAACTGGCTCTGCTTGAGCTGTTGCAGGGGCTGATTGCCGAAGGCGTCGATTGCAAGGTTCTTGTTCCAAAGAAAGGACCCTTGCTAGCAGCGCTTGATCGGCTGCATGTCGAGTGGAGAATAATTGGTTACCCTCGCTGGATGGTTGGTTCCCGTAATCGATGGATGCCAGGCCGCGTTATACGTACCGTAAAAGCAGTGTTACTGGCAATTCCGATGGCGCGCACTATTGGAAGATGGCAATGTGATATCGTGCTTTCTAATACTATCGCCATTGGCGCGGGAGCGCTGGCGGCGCGATTAGCACGTCGCCCGCATGTCTGGCACTTGCACGAATTTGGATTCCGGGATCCTAATTTACGGTTCGATTTGGGTAACCATCGAACAACTTACTTGATGGATCGCTTTTCTGCGGTTTTTATAGCTAACTCCGATGCTGTATTTAAGGATTACACTCAATATATCAGTCAGCATAGGATACGTAAGATTTATCAGGCAGTGACATTACATGACGAGCTTGAGAGTACCCAATGGCAACTCGATACCAAGCTTCTTTTCAAGTGTGTGATAGTCGGTTCGCTACATATTGCCAAAGGTCAGGATGAGGCCATCCGTGCATTGGCTGAATTAGTGCATCGCGGTGTGGAGGCTGAACTCCTTTTCATAGGAGATGGCGGCAGGCGATTCCGCAAAACGCTGCGTGAACAAATAAAAAGTCTTGATTTGGAGCAGCGCGTAAGATTTATCGGATACGTGGAAAACCCCGCGCAATTTATTCGGATGGCAGATGTTATGCTGGTTTGTTCCCGGTGGGAAGCATTTGGACGGGCAACGGTGGAAGCAATGCTTGCAGAAAAGCCAGTTATCGGCACTGCAAATAGCGGAGGTACGGCCGAATTGATCCAGGATGGAAAAACAGGTCTACTGTACGAAGCTGGTAATCATATTGAACTTGCCGATAAAATACAGTATCTATATGAGAATCTAGAGGAAAGATCAAGGCTGGGTACCGCTGCTCGTATCTGGGCAGCGGGCCGCTTTACTCAAGAACGTTATGCTAAGGAAGTGCTTAGCCTTTTGAGAGAAGTATTGACGAACGAAGAAAAAATATGAGCTCGTCAACGTCTTTAAGCAGTTATTAGTATTAAATATTCTTAGGAATGCGTGAGTAACTTCACACCTTCGGGAGAGACTTAAAACCCTGTGAGAAGATGGATCTAGAACGATTTTTTAATAACAACTGAATAGCAAATAAGCATGTTATGACATGCAGAATACCGGTTAGTTTAATAAGAGGCATAAGAAGTGAAAGAGAAGAAAACGCTGACAGCTTTTGCGTCAGTACCGGACTTACGAATAGGTGTGCCCGTCAAAACTTGCGCTCCGCCACTTGCTACAGAAAAGAATTGGTTAATGCGGGTATGCTTTATATCGCATTCCGCTGGTCGATATGGTGCAGAGCTAGCACTGTTGGAACTGCTACAGGGCCTGGTCAAATTAAATGTTCGTTGCCTCGTTCTCGTGCCGGAAAAAGGCCCGCTTCTTGCCCAGCTTAACCTTCTGAATATCGAATGGCAGATAATTAAATATCCACCTTGGATATCACAACGAAAATGGATGCTAACGCCATATCGTATCGTACGAACTCTAAAAGCGCTTGTAGTAGCGGTTCAGATGGCCCAAGTGATCAAGCGATGGAATTGTGATTTGGTATACACAAATACCGCGGTAGTTGGTGCGGGCGCGTTTGCCGCATGGTTGGCATGCAGACCCCACATATGGCACTCGCACGAGTCTGGATATCATAATCCCAGTCTAAAATTCGACTTAGGGAGTCGTTGGGTTGCGCGTTTGATGGATCATTTTTCAGCGCTTATTATCGTTAATTCATACTCTGTCAAAGAGGATTACGCTCGCTACATTGAACCGGGCAGAATGCACTTAGTTTACCAATCCGTGACATTGCGCGAGGAAATTGAGATTTCACAACGGAGAATAGATGCTACCGAACCGCTTTTTAGATGTGCCATAGTTGGATCTCTACATGCTTGGAAGGGGCAAGACGAAGCGATCAATGCGCTATCAGAGGTCGTACGGCGAGGTATTAATGCTCATCTATTGCTCGTCGGCGATGGTGGAAAGCGCTTCGCGGCCGCACTGCTTCAACAAATAAAAGACCTCGGTTTGGAGGAACGGGTAAAACTTATTGGATACGCGGAAAATCCCCTCCAATTTATTTGTATGGCGGATGTTGTGCTCGTATGTTCACGTTGGGAAGCATTCGGACGAGTAACGGTAGAAGCGATGCTCGCAGGGAAAGCCGTGATAGGCAGTTCCAACGGAGGAACGACAGAACTGATTCAGGATGGAAAAACCGGACTTCTATACGAGCGAGGTAATCATACTCAACTTGCGGATAGAATACAGTATCTTTATGAAAATCCGGAGGTTAAATCAAAGCTAGGTGAGGCTGCCCGTATTTGGGCAGCAAGTCGCTTTACTCAAGAACGTTATGCTAAGGAAGTGCTTGATCTACTGAAGGGAGTGTTGGCGAGGGAAAAAATTTCGCCGCAAATTCCTTCAAATTGATATCTTCTTCCCTTCCATCCTCAAATCTAAATTTCCATATATTCTGTTGCTGATCATTAGGTTTTATTTGCAGCGGATCATCCACCAGGCTCATGCCTCCTTCCCTCAGAATTTCTCTCGCTCCTTTCGCATTCCCCGTTAGCAGGAAATGCAGGGCGTCAGGGATTCGCTTTTTCTTTGCTGCATAGACCTGGTTCATCCATGGCGCCATCTCTTCCAGGAGGCCATATTTCTTGTAGATGGTTGCCATCCGCGTAAGCTCGTCGGGTTTTTCAAGGAGATTGCCGGTCAACATACGTTTGCCGATCATCTCATCGGATGAGGTTGTTGGCTGCGCTGGGGGCTGGCCCAGGCTGGAAAGGCCCGCAACTCTGGTGTCCACAACTGGTCGGCTCTCCGCCGAGATGCCCATTAGCCCAAGCACCGGCTGAGCAGACTGTACTTGCCGGCCACCCTGTCCGGTTTGCTGCCCGATATCGCGCCAACTCGCAACTATTTCATCATTGGCTGCCCGTAATCGGTCACGCTTCCCCTTGTTGAAATTAATCTCCTCCATTTTCGCCTGGTGAGATTCCGCGTCTCGTTCGTCGGCTTTTGCCTTCCGGTTAACATATTGCTGCCGCAAGCTCATTTCCTGACCGGCACGCAGTCCTTGCGCAAGCCCTCCCGCAAACGCGCCGAGTCCACCAAGTCCGTTAGCCATGCTCAATTCTCCTTGTTTTCTGTATCTTTACGCTTCGACATGGCCAGGCCCCCGCTGTTGATTCGATGGATAAAGTCTTCTCCCACCAGCGCCACAGCTTCCTGGTTCAGCACCGCTTCGCCATTGGATAAGCGGATCGGCTCCACCCCTTCAATGGTTGCGGAGATCGAGTCGCTTGTACCGGTGCCAGGGCCTTCTATCACACCGCCTTCCGCATAGCCCTTGCGCTTCAGGATTGTTAAGCCGCCGTTATAGCCGCCGGATTTGAATCCATGAACGCTGTAGTTTTTGATAACCCCGCCTTTCCTGAGTCCAGGTCCTTTCATATATGCCCCACCTAGTGTTCCAACGAGACTTCCCAGTCCGCTTAGTGCCGCCGCCTTGTTTTGCTGCTGTTGCTGCCAGGCGCCGAGCTGGCCCTGGTATTGATTCAGCATCATGTTGCCCGCCGCGGTATTTGCCCCGACCGCCCCGCCAAACCAGTTCTGCGCCGCATTCATCCCGGCATTGTGCAATCCCGCTTTGGTGGCGAGATTATCCGTGGCGGCGTTACCCGCGCCTAGCGCCGCCGCATCCGTCGCTATCCCCGTGGAGGGCATATTGCGGCCAAATTGCGCGGCGCTTTGCCGCATTGCCATGCCCTGTAGCTCAGTATCCCGCCGGGCCTTGTTCATGGCCCCTGCTGTATCTTTGGCAAGCCCCAGGTTAATCTCGTGGGTCAATGCCTGAAATCTGCCCGAATTAGGGTTGACGCCCATGCGCGCCATCGCGCGCTGGTTCGAAGCCAACGCCCCTTGATATCCGCGGGCAACATCGCCTACCGCTTCCGCCGCCATCCTTTCTTTACGCTCCGTTGAGTCGAAGTCGTTTGCGTTCTTCACTATGCGCTCTTCAATCGGCGCAAACAGCTTGCGATAAACCTGCCACTGCGATTCCGCCCTGGCGGCGTTGGCGTCGCCGGATGCAATTTGCTGATCCACGACCCGTTGAATCAGCGGGTCCTGCACCCTGGCTCGATCCTTCTCCCATTCGAGCTGCTGTTTTGCTACATCAAGCTGCTGCTGTCCGATGTCAGCTTGCTGCTTCGCTGCCTGACCTATCAGCGGATCCGGTCTGGGCGGTTTCGAGCTACACATTTTCAATCTCCAATATTTTGGTTAAGCCGTTTTCAATGTGCTGGTATCCGAGCATTCGGAAGAATCGCCCTGCCTTGTTGACCGTCTTCACGGTGATATTGATTTCCCTTGCCCCAAGTTGTCGTAGGGCACGTTCGACATAGGCCACAAAGCTGCCTGCCACCCTTCCCTTTCGTGCTTGCGGCAATAGATAAAGCGTATCCTCCGTGGCAATGATGGTTTGCGTATGTGCGCTTTTATCCAGATACATAGCGCAGTTTCCTAATAAATTACCTTCACTCCTGAGGGTCAGGAGAACGTACCTTCCCGCCCGCTCATAGCGGATGAATGTATCGTAATCGGGGCTGAACGGCAGTTCATGCCGGTGCGACTCAGTCTCATTCCAATGCGCCCGGTGCAGCGGTTTTATTTCCTCGGCAATATCCTCGATACGTTCATGGGAGAATATGAAGGATTCATAGTGTTCCGGCCCGATCTGTTCAATGGTGCTTATCGGTACCAGCGGCTCGATTTGCGACGCCGCGATGCACACATCCGCAGCCAGTTCGGGCGATAAAGGCAATCCCATGTGTCTCTTGAGTAACGTAATCAGTTCGATATTCATCAGCTATCCAGCCTCGTAATGATGGTTTCAACCGCGCTGCGCACTTCATTTGTATATGCGTAAAGTGCTTCGCACTCCGCTCGGGTGGGATTGGGAGAGAAGGTCAATGTCTGGAACCTGGGTACCGCTATTCTGTTTCCGCGCCGTCCAGTCAGTATCTCAACCATCGTTTTGAGCCATTCTGGTGTTCCCGCGGGTATGCCCGGCTTCTTGATGCGAGGTGCTGCCGCCCCGCCTGTTACAAGAACGGTCTCAACCACAATGCCGTCGCTGATAGAGCCGGTGATGGCTCTATTCCCTTGGCCGGATGAAGCAACGACAAGGATGTGCGTCTGGCTGATTGCCTCTACCCCGGCAGTATTAGCCTGCATCGGCAATCCCGGCATCAGGCGGTCGCTGCCAATGGATATTGCGCCGGTGCTGCTCATGTTGTCTTGCGTAGCGCTCGTCGCCACCAAAACGTGTGTTTCCGTGATTCCTGCTGCCGAAGATGTATTCGCCTGAGCTGCGGCAGCAACCGGCAGCACATGAGTTTGCGCTATTGCCGAGGCACTGAAGGTATTGGCTTGTACACCTGTGGCGCCGGCAAGAGAACGACCAATCGTGATGGACGCAGCACTGGATGCGTTGGCTTGAGCGCTCGACTGCGCGACAACAAGATGTTTCTGTTCGATCTTTCCGGCTCTGCCCGTGCCAGCCTGGGCCAATTGCGACCCCACCAAAATGTGGCCCTGAGTGATTACAGCCGCGCTGCCGTTATTTGCCTGGGTTGAAGCCGCACTGGTCAAATCGTGCTTTGCACCGGCTACGGTCCACCACTTTTCAGCTCGGGTTTTGAACAACTGCCACGGATTTTCACGAAATGCTCTTGCTTCAGCCTCGCCCCAGATGGCGTCGGTGTATCCAGCTACCAGGATCGTCCCGTTAAAATCCCGGAAAGCTCCCCCAATATACCGCCCAAGATTGAAATTCTTGTTTCCCGGTCCCCATGCCACTGGCGCCGCTGTCCAGGTCAACCCGGTCTCTTTTCCATCAAGAAAAACTCTGCAAGTCTGCGCGGTACCACCGGACGCGAAAACGATACTGCGGTTTTTAGTGTTGAACCAGGAAGAAAGACCTGCGGAACTTGGGTTATTGGAGCCAACGGAAACCCTTAGATCAGGATAAATCTCATAAGCGGAAACATTTGGAGACGATGTGCCAAAGAGGACGTGGCCATTGACATCACCAGCACCTACCATCGGACACCACGCAAAGAAGGTGCCGATATTGCCGGTCAGCTCCGGGTAGCCGTCACAGGCATAAAAATCGTCTTCGCCGTCGAACGAGAATACCTTGCCATTCTGCCCTGTTGCAATTGCAGCGTTGCCACCGGGCGTCCAACTACGGCCGGTTACCAGATCAAATGGCCCCACGCCGGGGTTGAACAGTATTCGTACACCTTTGGCCAGTCCTGCATAATCTATCTGCGCCGCGTGTTGAGGCTGCGTTACGAGCGGGCCTGGACGTATGACTAGGGACATTGGATGTTAGCTGGAAAGGCCGCTGATGCCTGCCATATAGACGTTTCCACTGGCAAGCGGCACACCCGCGTCATTCTTGACAACCAGCTTGAGATAACGCGCTACGGCCAAGCCTTGCAAACTGAAGAATTTTCTGTGAATGTTCGTATCGTTGCATGGCAATGTACCGATCCAATGCAGATCAGCCTCGTTGACGCCATCTGTGCCACTTTCCGGGCCACTGCTGAAATTGACGTTATCGAGCGACAGCTTCGCGAAGAGGACAACCTGTTTGTTGCCAGCAGGGGTGCCATTGGGATCACATTCCACTTCGATAGTCACGTCCAGGGGGATAGCGGAGCCCAGGTCAATTACGGATGAGGCGGCGTAGGCAGCGTTTGCCAGAGTACCCATATTGAGTACCGATTGGCTACGGGCATTCTGCGTTTGTGTAAAGGTTGCCATGATTCTTTCCTCTGAGTTTCGTTAGTAAAACCCAGCTCAAGCTGGCTGCGAGCTTGTATAAGTCAGGGCCGGGAAGCTGACCGTGTTGCCGCTTGTAACCACCTGATCGCTGGTCTCGTCCGTAACCAGAAGAACTTTGGAGATGTTGTCCGTGAAGGCAATGTGCAGATCTGGCGTGGCGCCGGAGTTTGCTGAAGCTGTGCCGCTTTTGGCGGCAACCGACAAAACCCGGGCAGCGCCGTCCGCGCCGGATAGGGTGTAATCGCCTGAGGTGATGGCCACGGCGCAGATTGCATTGCCTACGACTGTCGTATAGCTGTCCGCTGCCGTATAAGCCTTGAGCAGCAACATGCGGATTCCATTGTTCTTGATCACGTTCAGGCCGCCGTCCAGAACATCCGCGTGGGCATATTTCGCCAATTCAACTCTCCTTTTCTGTAGTCATAAAAAAAGCCGCATAACAGCGGCTTGTTTGCAAATCAATACTCTTTATGCCTGCTTCAATCCATCCATTGTTTCGGCCAGTACAACCCCCGTTACTTTCACATTGCCGGACAGCACAACTTCCACGTTATCGGATTTGTAACCGCCCGGAAGCCGGAAAGCCCGGCTATTCTCAACCTGTTTGGTAAATTTCAGCACGCCATCGGCCCATAGCTGAAATTGCAGCGAGTCAATAGCGAGCGGCGGAATTGCTCGCATGTCGTCACCGCCGATCTCATACTCTCCCAGAACTGGATCAGCCAGTCCATCATTCATTCCGCCTGAATCGACAAGTGCCTGATTAGCCGCGAGGGCCGCGGCATGGGAGGCTTGTGCCGAAGCTATCTCGGCTTCGGACATATCGAAATCAGCATCGATCTTTGCCGCGCCATAGTTAACCGGCGGTGCCGTCACGAACTTCTTGCTCTTCCATTCGTAGGTGAGCTTGGTTCCCGCATTCCCTTCCCACTCGTATATCTTCTTTTCCAGCGCTACGTAGAGCTTGCCGGTAGCCGGATCTGCCCACATGCAGGTAATGTTCTGGTTCACCTTGATAAAGGACGCGCTCTCGGCCTTGTCGATGACGAACATCAGTGAACTGCCCTCAACGGTATAGCCGCAGTAATAGCGGTTATCGGCAGAGGCTGCAATGAACGTGGCAGGGTTCAACTCTGCCCATTCCTTTTGCGTGAACAGGTCTTTCGTTACGATGTCGCTGCTAGCGCCAATGATTACCATGCCCTGTGGGGCGGGATAACCGACGCCGAACGCAAAACTCGCCACGCCACGCTTTGACATGCAAGGCCACGCCACACCCAGCTTCTCCATACCCCCACCCATGGTTACCGGCTCAACGCCCGTTATGGTGAAGGGGTTGCCTTTCGTCATCCCGACCAGTGTCGTGCCGCTAAGGCCAATTGCTACGATTTCCTGGTCGTAGGTTTGCCGGTAAGAAGTTGGCCAGGCATAGGGCTTGAACGGTTCCGAGAACAATACTTCGTTGCCAATGAAACCAGCCGCAATTCCATTAGCCAAGATCTTAATGCCTTTCATGTCCGCGGGCGGCATATCCCAGGTGGCGGAAGGCAGCACTTCTCCAAGCGCAACCGCAGAGTCAGTCGCGGTATCGTCATAGCTGGAGGTCACCGCCGGGATGGTAACCACGTAGCGGTACTCGGTTCCGGATGGAGTGGTCAACGTGCGGTAAATCCGCTTGGTCATGCCAGTCGTGTTATGCGGCGCAACACGCTTCCATGTTCCGCCCCCGGAATAGATCTGTGTCGTTGCGAGCGATACAATGACTTTTTTTGTTGCTGAATCTACGTTCACCAAGGTGAATTGGCCGTTGAGATCATCCATTCCTGTAATTGAGGCGAACGTGATCTTTTCCAAAGCTCGCAGACCAAACACCGTGTCAAGCGTGACTTCCACCTGTCCTGAAGCTGGTGTTTCCCTGACCGCGCCTGATACTGTTCCCGAATTCGGCGGCGCGGTATCCAGATTTGACAGCGCCCAGGTGTCATCCGTCTTTCCGGTAGTGACCTTCGAGGCAGGAGACGGCCTGGACTCCTCCCCCCATTGCGTGACGAAGGTATAAACATAAGCGCGAGTGGCGGATGGTCCGGTTCCGCCAGACGATGCAACTACAGGCCGGGCAACGGGTGGAGTAACGCCCAGAACATAACAACCCGAAGGATAGGGCCCGGCGCCCGCAGTCGCGAGATCAAAATCCGATGTACGCGGCTCCCCATCACCTGTGTAATAGAAGCGCCGCAATGTATTGCCAGCGACAGGGGATTGTGCCACATCCACATCCACGTCCCATGTCAGCCACTTTTCGTTGCCGTCCTTCTCCAGGCGAAACATTGATCGGATGTCACTATCTATAACCGGGGAGAAGACCGCCCTCGGCCCGTTTCTCGGGCGTAAATCGCCGGAAGTAAGATTGCAATTGGTCGCAACCTGAGCCTGATTGGAGCTTAGCAGCTGCTTTGCCAGTCTTGGCACAAGGCCGGAAAACCCGGCAATTCTAAAAGCATTCACTCTGGCAAAACCTCAGTCTTGGGATTGTGTGGTACGTGACAGGCCCAGCTTCTTCCCCTCGCAAATGGCGCGCTCCTCTGCCCTTCTCTTTACCAGCCCTGGCAATACTTTTCTGCCCGGACCGTACTTGAACGCTTCTATGCGCGCGCACGCTTCAGCATATTTTTTGGAATTAATCAAATCGATCAGGTTGGGCGGTTTCCCCGGCTGGGCCTTCCGGCAAAATGTCGGGACACCCACGTTATAAGCCAGTCTCACAAATGCCTCGTATTCATGCTGATACAATGGCACGGTCACGCAGCGTTTCACCCCAGCCGCATAGATTCCCTCCACCTCGTCAAGCAGCCGCACCAGTGAGCGTTCCGGGGTGGTCTTGTCCCCCATCCTGACCCCGCCTGTCGTGCCGAATCCGATAGTCGGCACGTCGCCGGGGACAGGGATATAGGCTTCATCCTTGTAGCCTTCATGCACGGCAAGCCCGACAAGGGTTGAAGCCGCCAGTACCAGTACAGCCACTGCGGAGCGGACTTGCGTCGGGGATGATTTGATCATTTCTCGATTCCTTCAGATTTTTCATCGCACTCCTGCGAATTTTTCCTCAATGTCATTTGGCGTTTTCCTCAATGCAGTCAAGCTTCGCCTTTATTGTCTCTTTCAAATTCCCCGCATCCAGATTTGCGCAGGACGATATTCTGGTTGTTGGTGTGGGCAATGGCTTCGGTTTCAGCTTGGACGCTTCTGCCCCACTTTCGGGCGGCTCCGAGTCCACAACGGGCGCAGCTTCGTCGGTTGCCCCATCCTGGGTGGGCGAAGGTGCAAGCATTGTGCATGACGCAAGAAACAGCGCTCCCACCAGATATCTCATCGCTTCCTCCCGTGTGCCCACTGATCAATAATCCGGTCGAGTTTCTCATTGAATTCCCGCATTGTTTCCCGCTGCTCGCCTCTTGCGGATTTAAGCTCTTCGCTCAGACGCTCATTGGTTCTTTCCTGGTACAGCTCGCCCCGTTTAAGGCTGGCGATGTCGTTCTGCACATCGCTGTAAGTGGCTACGCCGGATGCGAGAAGACCGGCTACGGCAATAATTCCGCTAAAGGATAATGTGTAGGTGGATGGTCCACGCCGCCGGTCTTTCTTTTGATCGCTATCATCGTCCGTCATGGTCACACGAGAATCCACAGAAATACGACCGCAAGCACGACAGCGCCTAGTAATATCGCCGCCGTCCATTTCGACGCCTTCAGCTTATCGAGCAACCTATCAGCGCCTGAATCAGCTACTTCATGTCGTCTTTCCATCTCTTCCTTGAGGTCTCTAATACGCTTGCGCTGGAACATGGTCATGCTTAATTCTCCGAAAAAATAACGTTTTAAGTAGGATAGGGTGGAGGAAACGGACCCATCATTTGGTTATCGCCGCATCTCGCCAATTGCAATTAGCCGATATCTGGTTGGGAACATAATAAAAAACGCGGTAAAGCCGCGTCTTAGCTGGGATACCTGATAAATTACATAAAGTATTCATCCCGGATTTACCATTGGATCGCATCCAGCTGCTGCTGAGCTGGGGTATTGCCGAGGGCGGCAATCTCATCGCACAGTTTCTGCCGCTTGCCCGTGAGCTGCCCATGCATTGGTGCAAACAGAGCGGCATTAGCGATAATTCTGTCAACCAGCTCAGCCTTGCTCATGCCGCGTTCTGCGGCTGCACCATCAATCCATGGGGTATGGGCATTCGAATCCTGTAGCCAGGCACGGGCTTCCGTTTCCTGTTTCGGCCAGCTGTTGATCTCGTCCTCGGGGTAGCCTGCCGTCATGGCCTTCACCGCGGCCCGATAGGAAGCATTGATGCGCGCTATCGCGGCTGCTTTCATCTGCCCGGCTGCTGATTGGCCGACTGGGATAGGGGCAATCGCCTGCGGCTCGGCGGCAGTCCACAGGTGTATGAATTCCTGAAAATCCGCTATGCTATCCAGTACAGTGTTCGCCGCTTCGTCATACTCGATGTGCCCGCTGACGCCATTCCATTGGACAGCGCGGATGCCTGCAGGCAGCGCCGACAGGTCAACCGGCCTGAATATTCCACCAACGCCGACAACGCCATCGTCTCTGATAATCGTTACTCGCATGCCCGATTCCCCCGTTGCAGCAGCGTCCGTTGCGCAGCGACGATCAGCGCTTGTTGCGTCTGCGCTCCCTGCTTCACCATCTCATTGCGGAACGACTCGGTAGCTGCAGCACCTTTGCGCGACTCATTGGCGGTGTTGATCATGAGGGTTGGCATCCAGGCGATGGCGCAGCCCCAGGTGCCGGTTTCTTGGCCGGTATTGGAGTCAACGCCATGGACCTGCACGTACCACGGACACCGGTAAAGCGCGGGTTGTCCCTCCTCCACCTTGAGCTCTTCGCATTTTGCGCCAAGCGGACATTCTGCTATGCGTGTTTTCATCAGTCTTTGCTCGCTATAATCATGTCTATGTACTGCACCGCCAGGTTAATAGGAGTGCCGGTGAACATATGATTGTGCGCGGCACCACCGCCCTGATATTCCGTGGCTGCCAAGGCCGTGGCATTATTTCCATCTAAATTAGTGTAATCTGGTCGTGGAGGCGTACCCGGTGTCCCATTCCCGATATAAATTTGATGGTTGTGCGACGGCAATTGTGCGGTCGTTAGCGTCGTCGCACTGTTCGATCCCGTAACAGCTTGCGATGCAAACGCGGTCGTAAATGCGACCGAGCCACCGGAACCTCCGCCCGCGCCCCCCACAACCCGAATCGCCTTGTTGTTATGGTTGGTTACCTGAGTCCAGCCAACCGGCGCGGCAGCCTGAAAAAATGACATGACCGTACCCGGCGGAATGAGAGCTGCAATTGCAGCGGGAATGCCCAGCGTTGCTCGCGCTGCCGCTGCATCCGCATCGTCCAGCAATGTTCGGCTAAACGAACTCAGATCCGATAGCGCCGCTGCGCCTGCACCGGTGAAATACGGCAACTTATCGGCGGATGGCGAGAGCCTGCCCAGCGCCATGAGGTTCGCATTCGAAAGCGACTCCTGCAAGGCAACACTGGTCACGCCGGCTACGAAATGATCTCCAGCCGCCCAGGTGCGCGGTGTTGTCCCGTCCAGTCCGCGTCCCCCTGCTGCAATGGTGAGACTATCGGCGCTGCGCGCCTCGACCTTTACAATTTCACGGTTACCGGAAGCATCCTTGAAGATTCCGTAGAAATAATCGCCGGCGCCAAGCACCGGGAAGAGAATTCCTTTCCCGGCTTCAACCGTGAAGCTCAATCCGCTTGTCCCGCTTGGGGCGGAACTGACGATGGCTTTGCCGAAATTGGAGAACTTGAGTCCCATGTTTTACCTCTTGCCTATCTTCGGCTCATGATGGATGTTCTTAATGGTGCTCTGGTGTGGCTTCTCGCCGCCCGCAAACCCGCGGCCGCTGTTTTGATCGAGAACTGCTGCTGGTGATAGGCCGCAAGCTGCGCACTGGTGTAAGGCTTTTTAGGTGACAGCATCAGCCGCGCCAGGGCGCCGTGAACGATCGCCTCGCGGTATTCGTTGAACAATGCCTCATCTATACCGATGCTGGCAGGCGACGGTTTCAGCGCCACCGTCATGATTAATATTGCAGCAGCGCCGGGTCGCGGTACCAGTGTGATGGATGCTGCGTCATCCACAATATATTGCGGGGCGCTAATCCAGTCGCGCCGGTTTTGGGCGGAGACGCCGATCCCACCCATATATGGCGCTATTTCTTCGCCATCCAGTGCCGCAAAAGTGACCGCATGCACGACCGTTCCCTCTGGCGGCGCAAAGGCGTATCCGGCGATACCAGCCACAACCGGAACGTCGGGGTGCGCGACCCGCCACGCCAGTGACTGTTCACAAAATGCGATTGCAGATTGGCGCAGCGCGCTATCGGCAGCGCTGAACGTGCAACCAGGCAAGTCGGGTATAACCAAATCATAGAAATCGCTCCAGATCGTCATGGTTGCGCCTCCGAGCTGAACAATTGCATGAATGCTGCCGCGCGTCCGGAATTGACATGCTCATCATCGGTCATTTCGGCTCTGGCCGTGACGTAATCCGCAACGGTCTGCACATGACAGGCGGGTAGCGGGAAAGTATCGGCGAGTAACTTTTCCCCATTCGGCATACTGCCAAACTGCCCGATAAACAAATCAGGGCGATGCTTGAGAAGGCGCAATACTCCCTGGTTGGCAAACGACAGCAACATTTCGTTGGAATACCGCGCCTCGTCTTCATCGTTAAGCGGAATGCGCGCCAGATCGATGATCGACTGATAAGTGAAAGGCATTAGTCGGCCATCTCGTGTCTGGAAAACAGGTCGATCACTTTGTGCCGCAATGTTTCTTCGTTCTGGCGCTTGTCCAGCCGTTCGTTATAGTGACGCTCGGCATACTTGACCAACGTATCTTTGTCCATTGCATGGAAGTCGATTACCGGCAAAGGTTCTTCAGCCGGCTTTTCTGCTTCTGCCAGACCGATGGGTTCAGCATTAAGGGGTTCCTCGCCCTTCCCCTCCTGCCACTCCTGTCCGCTTATCCAGGTATCGGAATAGACCAGCAGCCGTTCAGCGACTTCGGCACTGACGTTTCGTACCTGCCCAGGCTCCCAGCGGAGTCCTATGCCGTTTATGCTGTCAGTCTTGATACCGGCGGCAACGTATTTAACTTGTGGCATATCAAATCCCAAAAAAAAGGGCGACTCCGGAGAATCGCCCAGTGGTCTCTTGCTTACTCCTTATTTGACGCCTGTTGCTTCCCCAGTAACGATGGCGGTGATCTTGCCAGTGGCAAATACTGTGGCCGCTACGGTTACCGTCAGATCCACATACACATCTTTCTCGAACTTGATGGGATCGAATCGGTAATCGTTGAGCCCGGCGACGGATAGATGGGTGACAGGAGCCGAAAAATAATCGTCATCCCCAGCCGGACCGTCCTCCGGATTGACTGGCGTGTAACCGATCTTGACGGCAAAGGACGTCCCACCGGTATCCAGGTCTGCGTTGTGAACCCGAAGACCCGTAACAGTCATACCTGCTGGTATTCTGACAGGGCGATAAACGCTTGCCAGGGCGCCGGAAGACGGCATCACCGTTCCGTAAACCATGGCGGCATTGCCATAGCCGCCCATCGGCATGGCTTTGCTATTCAAATCTGCTGCGTTAAAAGTAGCCATTGATAAACTCCCTAAAGATTAACGGACTGAAGCGGGACTCGAAAGCCCCGCTCTGCTGGATTGATTAAAGCGGATTAAAGTGGTACGGCCGAATCCACCGCGATAACACCAAAGTCCGTAGGCACCTTGGAGCCGGTTCCGTCATCGATCGAGAAACGGGTTTTCGCCTTGCCGCAAACCTTTTCACCCATCACTTCCAGGTTGCTCTCGAAGTTGTACCAATGTTCCTTCCAGCCGAACTGCATGCCGCTGACATTGGTTTTGCCATAGGCTACGCCCAGAGCCTGCGCGCCAAGCAAAAGGCCGCGCTCCACGGCATAACCGGCAGTCAAAGCCGAATTCACGGCTTGATCTGTCTCGGCCGCGGTTGCGGCATTCGCTGCGGTAACAATCTTCGTGCTTTCGCTGGGCGTGAATCGAATGGCCCGCTCGTTCTTGATCACCAGAATGCCGTTCCACATTCCGACCTCACCGGCAAACAGCGGGTGACGGCTATCGAAATACGCTGCGCGATTGATCGCATTCTGTTGGAATGCGCGGAGCGAACCCTCCGTCAACAGTATTGAATACTGATTGGGAGTTGCGAGGAACACCCACATCTTCGATGTCTGTGCCGCCCTGTCTCCCGCAAGCTTCACGGATTGCAGGGGCTGATCCATATCGTCCAGCCTCTTGCGCAGGAGATCCAGGTGCGACAGACGCAGGGCGTCTGTGGAGACAATGGACCCCAGCTGCTGGCCTCCGGGCGTAAGACTTGCACCATTCACCACAAAATGGCGGTTATAGGTCGGCGCCTTGACCGGATTGACCATGATCGAAGCGAAGCTCGAAGCAGCCTGCGTTGGTATCGTCCAGTCCGATCCCATCTGGGAGCCCCGCGCACCGGCAAGGTGTACCAGCGTTTCCTGCGCATCCAGGCGAGGAAAATAGCCCGACAATTGCGCCAGTGCGATTTCCCGCAATTGATGCTTGGTGCGCTGCTGAGACATGCTTCCACCCGCGTCAATGACCTTGCTGGATAGATCGATCTTGATTTCCATCGAAGAAAACGAGAGAGCGCTGCCACGGCCTTCACGGTTTACGTCACCCATCAGCGGTTCGCCACCGACAGTATCGACCAGGTCGAGCGACACAACATCGCCGGCGCTCTTCATCAGGTTGTCGATGCGGACGACGGGCATGCCGGGATTTGTCTGCCCTGCCATTTTCTGCATCGCGGCGGAAGGTTCAACCGGTCCGACAAGACTGTCGATGGCAGTTGATCCTTTGAGCGTATTGGCAAAGAGCGCTGCGCTATAATGCTTGACGGCCAGTGAACTGCCGGTTGCTACATTTGTTTCAGCCATTTAAAAAATCCTTAATCAAGTTCGGCTCTCAAGGCTGCCGCCTGGTGCGTGGGCATCTTCATCAACTTCTGAGCCAGTTCAAAGGGGCTCAAGTTCTCAAGTTGCTCACGTTCAGAGGCTGGGTTTGCTCCACCTTGAATATCCGATAGGGTTACGGGCTTCCTCACCGGGGCAGTCTCGAGCTTAGCTTTCGCATCGGCTTTTATCTTTTCCGGATCGGTGGTTTTTTTTGGAGTAGAGGCTTCCGGCATAATCGCCCTGACGCGGCGGACAACTTCTTCAAACCTGTCCGGATAAGGCTTTCCAGACCATTTAGTACTGGTTCTCAGAATCTCGTCCTGCTTCAGTGCTTCATCCCAGGCTTCCGGGTCGTTGCTTTCCCACTGCACCAGATCGGGGTTATTGTCTTTCGCCTCGGCAATTTGCTCGGCAACGCTCAGCTGACCCGCGCGATCTGATTCCTCCTTTTCGCGTTTCAGTTCCTGCAGCGTTTGTTCCAGCTTCTCGCCCTGCTTCCGGCTTCCCTCAAGAACGGCACTGATTACCTGATGAAGATCAGGCATATCTTCCTTCAGAACCTCCAGGTGTGCTTTGATAGCATCGTCGGCCACGGTAATATCCGCGCCCTTCGCATCCTCCTTCTGTTTCAGAAGTTCTTCGAGTTTGCTGTGCGCGGACTGTAGTTGCTCGCGCAGCGCCGAGTTCTCCACCCGCAGTTCCTTGTGTTTCTTGTAGGGAATAGTCCCCTTGCCGCTCTTGTTCAGAACGACCGGCTCATCTTCTCCCGCCCCGCTACTCGCTTCACTGAGCGCGCTGTCTTCCACTTCTTGTCCGGGTTCTTCATGAGCCCCTTGCTCCGGTGCTTCCCGTGTGCCTAGAATTTCAGCAAGCTTGCCCGGATCGCTTTCCAGTATCTCGATTTGTTCTGGTGTAAGATTTGCAATTTGTTCATCCGTAAGCTGATCTACTTCCATTGCCTTCATCTCCACTTCTTAACGCAGTGAGCGCGCCGCTTTCGCGGGTTAATGAAAACTGCGGTATCGCCGTTAGCGCGTGTTACATGAAATCATTAAAAAAGCCGCCAATGTTACAGGGGCGGCTTAGTGCGTTGATTTTTAAGTGCTCTTATCCGATAATAGCCATTGCATTTTTGGCTGCTGCCCAATAATTGCTGGTTGCTCCGCCCCGCGCATACCATACTGTTATATCTGCGCCGCGTAGCGCGGTCGTACGCGCATTCTCCAGATACCGCTCCGTCAAACCTGAATCATCGTCGCCGGTACTCATGAAATCCACACACATCACGGTTTTGGCGGGCACAGGGAAGGCGGAAGATACCGGCTGAATACCTCTGATCATACCGGGGAGTCGGTGTGTATCCGTAATCCCGGCGCACATGCCTTGAGATATTGACCATTTCAATTCCGCTATTACATCTGCGTCTGGGCTTCCGTCACAATAACTGTAAAAGGGATAAATTTCCTTGCCCGGAAAGCAGATCTGAATATGCAAGCATATTTCTCTGTGCGCGTTCCGAACTTGCGCCGCTGTCAAACCTTCTGTTGCCGATGTTCCCCACAGCGCACCAAAACCCCATGCGGACTCATCCGGCGCAATTCCTTGCAATGCAGGATGGCCGCCAAATTCGTCGGCCATTGCTGTGATTAGCGCCTTGAAACGCGCCATTACTGCAGGGTTATTGAATCTAGGTGAATAACCCCCGAACGAGTTAACCCACAGCCCGCCGCTTGTCGCCGAGCCGCCATACGTCACATGGTCATCCAGGATGTAACTCGGCAGCGGCTTTGCGTGTGCGCTCGAGAAGCTCTTATAGAAAGTCCTGACGATGAGTTTTTTGCCTCTTCCTGCCACATAATCCAGGGCATTCGTGATCGTGCTAAAGTCATAAACTCCCTGCGCGGTTTCGAGCGTTTTCCAGTACGTCATATACAAAACCCCGTCGGTATCATCCAGACACCGAGCGTAATATGGTATGTGTAAAAGTGCGTCATGCCCATCCGGCATCATCCAGTTTTCATGAGTAGCGGGAAACGGTGCTATGGGAGTAAGATTGATGCCAAGTAAAAAACTCATAGCGATTCCAGTACGACTGAATAACCAATTAAATCAAACGAGTCCAACGTATTCGCCGAGATGATGCTGAACGATATCGTCATGGCCGCCTCGGTGTTGATATTTGTGGATACTGCCCGAATCACGCCAGGGGAACCGTTGTTGCCTGGTGTCAGCCAATCAGTAGAAGTCATTGAACTGGAAGTGATGGCGGCAAGCTCTATATCAGGCCGAGTTTGCAGCGTATCTGTAGCAGCAAGTGATATAGAAAATATCATCCCGTCGGATGATGTCCCGGCCGTGCCAAGATAGATTCTCACGATAGCCGTCGCGTTAGCGCCTCGCCGGTGAATCAGGGCTCTTACCCGCAGAATGCTACGCCCGGGTATCAGCATTGTAGCCGGAACAACCAGCGATCCAGCACCGCCGTTTATTACGAATAACCCTCCCGTTGAACCCATAATGCTCGCAACAGGAGAGGCGACAGAACCCCATTTGGAGGCAAGTTTAACTGTGCCATTAAGCGGTACCCATCCCGCCGCAGTCGCCTTCCAAAGCGACCCTGCTTCTCCACCTACGTCCCGTATATTAATTATTGTCCCGGCAGCGGTGGTATACGCATTCGGACGAGTATTCCATGTGTACGAAAGCGCAAGCGGAATAGTGCCTTCGTCTGCTTCCAGCCCGACGATATTGCCTTTTGAGTCTCTTGAAAATACTCCTGTTCCCCGATCGGCGTTGCCTTTTGCCAACAAATCAAGCTCGAGTGCCCGATCGAGATTTATGACGCTGCCCTTGCCATGGCGGATACCACCAATAGTGGTATCATATAAAAGACGAATCATTTTAATACCCCTTAATAAATGTAAAACCGCTCGCAGGCGGCTCATTTTGACTATACATGAGGGCGCAATAAGCAAAGCGTATTGCGCCGGGCATGAGAGTGAGCGGATTCTGGTTTGAACCCCCTGAACTCAGGTATTACTTGCATTCCCGGTAACCCTGTTGCGCTTTCGCCGGCTCTAATTTCAACACGACTATTGCTTGAGCCCATGGCTATATCGCACCCTGGAATTGTTGCCGCATTTGCTGAACCCTGCTAATCCGACTCCCCTCCGCCGCCCAGCTTACGCAACTGCTCCGCCAGCTCATGCCGGTTCGGCACGTCGGATAATTCCAGCATGGCTGGATATAGAACTGCCTGATAAGCCGGCGGCGCCGCCTGTACGATCTGCGTGAACGCATGCAACTGCTGTGCCCGGAAGCTGGGTGTGGCAGGAATGTCCTCCAGCACAACCTTGACCTGCGCGGTTGCCAGGTCGTTCTCCACCGCCGGTCCGGCATCCGTCATTACGGAGCGGTTGAAGTACACGATCTTCTGCCCCGCGCCGTGCTTGACAGCCACGGCTGTCGGCGTGCCCAGCATGTCTTGCTTGATTAATGCCAGAAGCTGCTGCCCGACCATTCGCCTCGCATAACGGAAATTATCGTTAGGCTCCGCCAGAACGGTAGAACCCTGCTCTACCAGGCTATTGATGGCTATGCCGCTGGTTGCCGTGGTATCGGCCCCGAGCATGGCCCTGTATATGCCGCCCACTTCTTCGATTCTCCGCTTTCGCTCCTGCACCAACTGGAACACTTGCGCGGCGAGTTGATGCTCGCGCGTCACTTTGAATCCGCCGGCATTCCTGCGCTGGGCATTGAGGACAGTCATCGATCGAAGGCTGCTGATATTCTGCGCGACCTCCTGATACGAGTTTTGGCTAAGATCGAGCGCATCATTATCCACCTCGACTTTTACCGAGTTCAGGACTTCGTACAACAGAATATCCAGGTCGATAATCTGATCCTGGGGTCCCCTCATGTCGCGAACCAATCCATAAGGCGCTCTACTCCGGTCCTTGCGAAAACACCAGAATGGAACATAAGGAAAATCCGCGTGCGGCAGCGGACTTGGCACATCCATCAATTTATGCGGGCCCAGCCAGATCGAAACGCGCATTCGCGTGAGCAGCGATTTCTGCACCTGCACGAGCCCTTGCGCTACCGCCGCCTGATGGTATGGATTGTCCTCGCGGTATTCGATCGCTTTGCCATTCGGCAGCTCCAGCACATACCCACCCTCGAGATGCCGATACCATAATTCCGACAGCCGGACCATGCCCGAATTCCGGTTCAAATAATCCTCGTGGCTGCGGCCCCACGCCTGCTCAATTTCGTAGGCTCTGGCCATGCCGGTGTCGGTCCCATCGTATACGTCCAGATTGCTCCATCCTGACCAGCTGTTCTGGATGAGCTCGGCCTTATCCGGCAACATAAGCGACGCCTGTACGCGATCCACCCACTTATCGCGCCTCAGATAGCGCGCATCCGACAAATCCGGCTCTCTTGCTGTCCAGTCCCAGAAAATCTCGTTACGGTGTACTTGTCGCACGCGATACGGATATTTCAGCGTATCGAATTCGCGCGAGACCTCAACCCATCCAATGCCCGCGCGGATCATGCTGGAGTAGGCATCCGACATCGCCCGATCCGCCCTGGATTCGGTCTCGGCCTCTTTAATGCGGGCCGACAGGCCCTCGGCTATCTCGGCCTGGCTTTCGTCGTCCGAGGTAACTTTATAATCTGTTCGGGTGCGCGCCTCCAGCCCCAGCACAGCGTTGATCGTCGACTTGATCAGGTTCGATTCCTGCGGGGGAATACCCGCGTCCTTCAGCCGCTGGATTACCTCGGTGCTCGTCTGAGCGCCATCGTAGTAATCGCAATCGGTATCCGAATCAATGCGCCACTTGGGTTGATCGCGTATATCGCGGCAGATTCTGTCGTAGGCTTCAACCGATATATCCGCGGTGATCGCGGCCCCGATCATGCCCGCCAGCCCTTTATACTGATACCGCGCGCACTGGCAGCCGGTTTGTCATCCTCCACAGACACAGCAAAATACCTGAAGGCATCCGCGGCGTGGCTGTGGTAATCGTGCAGTGGCCTGCCACTGAATTGCCTGGATTCAGGGTCAACATCGAATCGATAATGCCTCAGGCTCTGCAACCCCTCGGCACATTTCTGTTCATCGAAATAGCAGCGATTGAAGATCGTTCGCGCCGCATTGATTCCGTCAGCAATGGAAAGATTCGGCACGACCCTCACCTTCCGCCCGGCCGCGAGCATGATTTCTTCAACACTGCGGCCGGTTGCCAGCGTTTTCGCTTTTGCATCATGAGGTAACCAGTCTGTACCATATATGTATCCCTTGTTTTGGAGCACGGTGATGTAATGTTGGATGGGCATCTGGTTATTGCTGTAATAATCGATCAATCTGAGTTCGTTTCCCACCGTTTGGGCAAACCATATGCTGGTGTTATCAGCCCAACCCAGATCAAAAAAGGTATGCACCTGCTTTGTCGCATCATATGGCGCACTTGCAATTCGCCCTTCTTCCTGGGCGAGCCTGAGTTCTTTGGCGTAGACCGCTCCATCCAGTGTTACCCTGCAGTTTCCTTCCCAGACGTTCTGATATGCATCCGGGTCACGGATTTTCAATTCATCCTTTTCCCGTTGCAACGTATAGGGAAACCACGGGTTGTCATTCCAGTTGATCTTTACCACTACGGCGTCGGCCGGAGGGTTGACAACAAATCGCTGATGCGTCTCGTCGGTTTCCAGCTCGGGGTTGTAGGTAACCCATATTTCCGATCCCTCTTTTCGGATAGTCGGAACAAGCGTATCCCAACTGGATTTGCTCACAGTCTGGGCTTCTTCCACCCAGACCCGATCGACGCCTTCGAACGACTTGATCTTCGTAACGTTATTGCGCAGCCCGGCAAATATGAATTCGGAGCCATTGGCTCCGCGGATCATGCTGCTCTGTACTTCATAAAAAGAGCTCAGACCGATCGCGTCGATCTGTGCCTGCAACAGGTGATGCACGGATTCAACGATAGAATTCTGAAACTCTCTCGCGCACAGGATGCGCAATGGCGTTGCAGCTGCCTGGATCAATAACGCCCTTGCCACACCCCAGGATTTTGCTCCCCCTCTCCCGCCGTACAAGACCTTGTATCGCGCGGGTTCGAACAGGAACCGGAGTTTCGCAGGAAATTCCGCCCTATGCGCAGCCATGACGCTCCACCGAACTTACGAGAATCATGACAGGCCCTCCCCCGCAATAGCCGCATCGACCGCATGGGCGGTGTCGGCTGAAGAGACAAAAGTCACCTCGACACAGTGAACAACCGGCTTCCTGGTATCGACCGCTTCATGCGTGACGGGCAATTTATCTCCGTATTTTCGTGGAGCAAGCCTTGCCGCATACCATTTGCGCGCATCGATCCGCAATTGCGCGCGCGCAATAACCTCCCGATCGACCACTTGCCGCCCCTTCTCATCGATATAGGTATCTTTTGATCCGTCGTCGGAAATTTCGATGATTTCTTCAGCATAAGCGTCAACGCAAAGCTCCTTGGCGCGCAGATACTGCCGCATGAGATCTTCATCACTCGTCAACCAGTACCATAAAATCCTTTGGCTGATGCCGACCTCGACGCACATTGCCCGAGCCGATCTGCCGAGCGATATGCCGGCGAATATTGCGTCCAGCAATTCCGGCGTTTTAATCGTCGGAGCCCCTCTTCTCCTGCCTGATGATGCTGCGCCTTCCTGATTCTTCTCCGTTTTATTCGGGAGCACTTCAGGTTCAAATTCACTCATGATCCGGCTTTTTCAGTATCTATCGTGCTCCCTTTATGCAACCCCTTGTTGCATCCCTTTAATGCCGCACGCAGTTTGACCTCGCATGCCCATCGTTCCTCTATCTCGGCGCGCAGCGCCCTATTGATGGTCAAGGTATCGTCCTTTATTGATACGCGGTCTACCGCATAGGCGGACTTGCACTCGGGTGGAGTCTCCACCAGGCAAGGGACAGCAATTGTTTTTTCGATCACCTGCGTCTGAATCACCGGTTTGCCAGCACAACCTGTTAATAAAATTACAAATACCAAAACCAGAACTGAGTTAATAAGGTACATCATGGGTTTATTGAGTAACAAGCTGAAATGAATAAGTAAAGATAATTCGATTGGGTCAATCAAGATGCGGGATGGTGCGCTGTTATTCCTGTCGAGCAGGAGCAAATACAACGTGATGGAATTTACTCATTGTGATCCCGGCTTTTTACATATTCGATCTGCTCCCGATCTATCACCTCACATTGATGCGCAGCCGCTACTGGCGGAAGAGCGCGCATTTTCTTTGCACGCTTTGTGTGCTTTGCTGCAACTGCTGTCGCACTCCGCATTGCCATTGCAGCATTTTTTTCCCTCCTGGCCGAGGTTGACGTCAGCGCATCCATTGCCTTGCGCACGGACTGAATATCTACCGCGCACTTGTCGTTTGCCGCCGACAGCACTGCATTACTGGAATTCAACCGCTCGATCTCCGCTGCTGACCGCCAGTCACTAACGGCGAAGCCGCCACTGAAGGCAAGAGCAGCAAGAATGGCAATTATTGCCGCTGTAATCGCTGGGCTGCTGAACATCCGGGTTCACCTGTAAAAAATCGCTGAGAGCGGGCACAAAAAAACCCGCACGAGGCGGGTTTGGATAAAAAACTGCAAAAACAGCGGGCAATAAAAAACCCGCCAGAAGCGGGTAAGAAAAAACCCGCGCGGGGCGGGTGGATGTAACCCGCTACAGCGGGGTTTTAGTTTTTGTGTCCGTGCACGAAAATCCACAATATGGATGCGGATTATACAGCGTTACCGGCTGTTGTCAAGCTATTTGTTCCTGCAGCTCGCTACAGCTATTTGTTACTATCCACTTTCGATATTGCTTTGCTAATAATGTAGCAACCAAAAAGCTGTCCGAATTTATCGCGTCCCGGATTTTTCCGTTAGATCTCGATTGAAAACGTAACGTGAGTGGTGGCGACAATGAGCGAAGCGCACTACGTCTTATGAGGATTTATCATTCCTATTTAAATTGATTTTTTACCTGACGATGCTATAAATAAGGCTGCTGAACAGCCGTAGATAAACTCATACCCCAGTGGACTTCAATATCTCCCCAATCCTTTATATGCAACATTTCGCGATCAAAAGTTCCGCATTGCTCATCGTGTTTAATTTGGCATGTTCAAGCCGAGCGCCAGCGCAGGATTTGACCGCCCCAGATATGAACATTCGGTCCGGCTTCGAAACGGAGATGACTCAGGACACTCCGTTCGTTTATCCCCCGGCAACTCATGATCAGTTTGCGCGGCAAGGAGGCGCTCATAACAACCATAACGGGCATCAAAATGCGAACACATTTGGCAGGCCGCTCATCGTCGTGCCTGTGCCGCTGCAGGGTAATGGTATGTCTGGATTCAACAGCATGTATGGGTTCCAGTATCCCGGCAGTTACATGCCACGAGATACACCTCTCCACAGATTCAACGGTTATGTGGTTTGTGACCCGCCCGAACTCCCCACCGAAGCAACAACTGAACCAGGCGCAGGCGCAGTGGCGCGGCGTTCGATCAAAATTACGTCAACGCGATCCCTGGCGGCCCCGGCTCATTCACAGCCATGCCCTGTGTACACCATAAATGGCGAGATTCCGAAACAAAAAAGCTACACGACGACCACGACGACGAAGCCTTCAAGGCGCAATGCACCGTAAATGACACGATGAGGAGAGAGCGGCAATGATAACCGCAGGTATGACTGCTTCCGATTTAGTGAAGAAAAATGCTCGTGTCTGGTGTATTGCTGCTTGTATGACCGCCATTCTTGTACTGCCAGGTTGTGCCAGTTTTCAGGTCACCGTGCCGGATTCCGATCCTATCCAGCCCGAAGGACAAGCTGCTGAATATCAGAAAAAGACCATGCATGCATTCTTTTGGGGACTGGTGCTTGATCCCCAGGTTTTTGCCGCCGAATGCCACGGCCAGGGCATCAATGACGTCGTTGTCTATCGTACCCTTGCACATGATCTTGCCGGCGTCGTCACTCTGGGTCTATGGATGCCGACAGAGGTACGTTTTCGCTGCAAGGCGCCTCCCACACGACCGGGGGTGCTTCCTGTGCCGCGTAAACGGTCGCGCGCCGTGTCTTGAAACAAGGTCAGTCAAAACAAATCAAGAGAGCCTCCATTATGCCAAACGGGACTGAAAGCAACTCAAACGGACGAAGCTTCTTCAGGCTTCAAGCCGTGGAAACGGGACGACATGAGTCTTTCAAGCAGACCCTTGAGGGCGAATACGCCTTTCGCATCGACCGCGGCGCCAATCCGCCCTTGGACACCTACAATGCCGCGACCAGGGAATTGCAGGGTATCATCCAGGCTTGCCTTGACGATGACAAGTCGCTGCGGGCGCACGGCAGTTTGTGGTCATTGAGTACGGTAGCTGTCACGGATGGCCGCCTCATCGACAACACAGCACTACGACTGGCATTCGAAGTGCCGCAGGCACTGGCTGACCCCTCTTATTCCGGCGATTCCGCAAAGCTGCGCTTCGTCGAATGCGGCAACTCGGTTGCGGCGCTCAACGACTATCTCTTTGCCGCCGGCCTATCGATCAAGGGCTGCGGTTCCAACAACGGCCAGACCATTGCCGGTGCGCTTTCGACGGGAACCCATGGAGGCGCCTACCTGTTCGGCGCCATGCAGGAAATGGTTGTCGGATTGCACCTCATCACCGGACCGGACAAGCACGTCTATCTGGAACGGAAGTCCGCTCCTGTCATGCAATCTGCCTTTGCAGAGAGCATAGGCGCCGAATTCATCCGGGACGACACATTGTTCAACGCGGCACTGGTGAATTTCGGCTCCTTCGGGATCATACACGGCATCATGATCGAGACGCGGACCCTGTTCGCCCTTAATGCTGTCCGGTTCAGATTCCCTTATGGTGACACGCTCAAGGCGGCGATCACTGCATGCGATCCCATGCTGATTCCTCTGCCGCCGAAGGCCAGTGGCATATCCCGCGACAATCCCTACCACTTCGAAATTTTCTTCAATCCCAACGAAGGTACGCCGCCTGCCGAAGCTATTGTTCTTCTCATGTACGAGACTCGTTATGATCCCGACACTTATGTTGCTCCGGAATGGAATGCCGGCGAACCGGGCCTCGGCGCATCGGGGCTGGATATCATGGGGGCGCTGGTGGGCAGGATTCCCAGTCCCTTGAACTGGCTGGCCGTGCCATTGCTGAACAGTCAGGTGAATCAGGAGTTCGCGCCCTATTTCAGGACGGCGATCATCCGCGACCTCTTCCGCGGCGAGAAGACCCTGGGCAAGACGCTGGCCTGCGGGGTGGGCATGCCCGTCTCGCGGGCGGTAGAAGCAATGGAAATCGCCTTCGGGATTTATAAGGAGGCAAACAGCGTTCTGCCGCTTATACTCTCGCACCGTTTCGTCAAGGGCACAAAAGCGCTGCTCGGATTCACCCGCTTCGATACCACGGCGGTTATGGAGATGGATGCGGTAAATACCCCTGAAACTCGCGCATTCTTCAACAGGGTCTGGGAAGCGCTCGATGCAGTCGGCATTCCTTTTACCCTGCACTGGGGTAAATACAACTCTTTTCTTACGCCGGAACGCGTGCGAGACCGCTACGGCGATGCCGCCGTGGATCAATGGCTCACCAGTCGCGAGACGCTGCTGGAAAGCGCGGCAGTACGCCGGATCTTCAACAACGACTTCACCGTGAGCGTAGGGTTGGCAAACTGAATAACAGGAACCATAGCGTTCGGGCGAGATGTAGAGCCAATGGGAAGGTCATTGCAAGATATGGAACCCGAGCGTCATTAGCAGTAGAGCGTGACCGGCAGAACTCCGGTTCCCTGATTCCCTGATTCCCTGATTCCCTGAGACAACTGCCCCATCAGGCAAAAATCTGCTTGACCGTGGCTCTTATAATACCGGCCGAATCGGAATCGCCCTTCATGACCGCCAATGCATACGCCCTTGCTTGTTCCAGGGTGACATGCGGTGGCAGCGGGGGTACATCCGGATCGGTGCAGGCCTCGAGCACCACCGGTCGGTCCGCGCTCAACGCAAAATCCCAGGCGCTGCCAAGATCTTCGGGACGGTCGACCCGTATACCGTGCAAGCCGATCAGCTTTGCATAATCCGCGTAAGGAAAGTCGGGCACGTCTTGTGCCTCGTTGAATTTCGGGTCTCCCTCTGTTGCCCGCTGTTCCCACGTCACCATATTCAAATCGCGGTTATTCAGAACCATTACGATAAGCCGCGGATCGCCCCAATCATGCCAATATTTTCCGATGGTGATGAGTTCATTCATGCCATTCATCTGCATCGCGCCATCCCCTACCATGGCTATTACCACCCGGTCCGGGTAGGCAAATTTGGCTGCGATTGCATAGGGCACTCCCGATCCCATAGTGGCCAGCCCGCCCGAAAGCGACGCCATCATACCCTGACGGATCTTCAGATCCCGCGCATACCAGAAAGCCGAAGAACCCGAATCGCCAGTCAGGATGCAATTATCCGGAAGCCGCGGCGACAGTTCCCAGAATACTCTCTGCGGATTGATAGGGTTGGCCGGTTTCATGGCGCGCGCTTCAATGGTTTTCCACCATTCCGCAACATTGCTTTCTATCTGGTTGCGCCAGGTACGGTCTTCCTTCTTTTTCAATAGCGGAATCAGTAGCTTCAAAGTTTCCGCGCTGTCCCCGACAAGATTCACTTCCATGGGATAGCGGATGCTGATCATTCGGCCGTCAATGTCAATTTGTACGCCGCGCGCCTTCCCTTCCTCCGGCAGAAACTCTGAATAGGGGAAACTGGATCCAACCATCAAAAGCGTATCGCATGACGTCATCATCTCGTAGCTCGGCCTGGTACCCAGCATTCCAATGGCGCCGGTTACATATGGCAGGTCGTCGGGGACAACGGCTTTGCCCAGCAAAGCCTTCGCGATGCCGGCACCGAGCAGATTGGCTACCTGAATGACCTCGTTTGTGGCGTCCAATGCTCCGGCGCCAGCCAGGATAGCGACTTTCGAGCCGGCGTTAAGCACGTCCGCTGCCCGTTGCAAATCCTCTGCCCGAGGTACGATCCGCGGCGCCGTATATCCGGTTCCCGAATGTACGGTGCCGTGCTCATGAGGCGGCTTTTCGAAATCCATTTCCTGAATGTCGTTGGGTACAATTACGCAGCAGACATTCCGCTCAACCTGCGCGATTCGAATGGCGCGGTCCAGGACATGGCGAACCTGCGCTGGCGTAGTCACGACATGCACGTATTCGTGCGCCACATCCTTGAATAGTGAGACGAGATCGACTTCCTGCTGGTAGCTCCCTCCCAGTGCGGAACGTTTCTGTTGTCCGACAATGGCAACCACGGGCTGGTGGTCTAGCTTCGCATCATAGAGACCATTGAGCAGATGAATTGCACCTGGCCCCGAAGTCGCCAGACAAACGCCTACTTCGCCGGTGAATTTCGCATGTGCGCAAGCCATGAATGCCGACATCTCTTCGTGCCTTACCTGCACGAAATCGAGCTTATCCGAAGCACGATTTATCGCCCCCATAATGCCATTGATGCCGTCACCCGGAAGGCCGAAGATGCGCTTGATTCCCCATTCGGATAAACGGCGGACCAGAAAATCACTGACGTTTTCTTTCATGACCGGGCTCCTGGCTAATGGGACGCTACCCCAAAAACCAAAGTATTACTCGCCCAGTCCTGAACTACCGTGCGGTAAGGTACGTAAACAGACTTTTATAGCCGACCCAACCTGTAGCCGGAGATTCTGTGGAAGTGCCTTCATTTTTTGGACAACCGAATCACGCGGCAGCGGTTTGGTTGCCATGCAGGCATCATGCGAAAGGAAATATTTTTGAAGGCATATGCTTCGCTTCAACTATTAGATATGAGCAACACTTACCACGCGCGGATCGTCGGCAAACTCCAGCAGTAGCCGCCGCACACGATCCTGCCAGGCATCGGCAAACGCACTGCGCTGCGTATCGTCCGCGCGATCCTGCAGGATAGCCATCAAACGTAGTCCCTGTGCAGGATCGCCCGGCACGGAGGAAACATCGAGTTTCACTGCCACGCTCGCGCCGCTATCAAGGCGCTTGAAAGTGATAGCGTCTCCTTCGCGGCGCTCCGCAAAGCTGAGCAACCCCTTGCGCCGGAAACGCCCCTGGATGCCATGAAAGCCGTTTTCAGCGGCGGCGCCCGTCAGCAGCGTCAGCACCTGGGCCATGACGCCCGTCGTACCCTCGTCTTCGGGCGCAGGCATATGTACGGCGATGGCGCCGCGCTCAGCGGGTTCATCCGGATAAAGCGCTGCCAGCGCGGCACGTCCCACCAGAAAGGCGCCTGCGACAGTGGGACAGGAATGCCCCGCAAGCCGCACCGCATCAAGATAGCGGTATTCGAAAACGCCTCCGTGCGCTGCGCCAAGCATAGCCGCAAACGGGTCATGAGTACGTACCACCGGAGCCTGATCATAAAAATCGGGAAAATTCACAAGCATCTCCTTTAAAAGTTGGATCAAGCTGGACCACCGTCACGTATTGGCGTCGGCGGCATCGGTGTGGGTATGAGTATCGGTATTCGCAACACAGGGGTGCGACTGCAGCTGCGGAAAAAATGCGCGTTCCTCGTACCGTACGTGTGCGCGGAGAAGATCGGCGAATCTGCGCAGGCGCTCTGCCGGTTCAAGCTGGCAGGGACCTGCCCCCAGCATCCGCAACTCGGCGTGCTCGGTGAGAATACGTTCCACCGATACCGAATCGAGAGTGCCCTTCGCGACCTGTATCAGCCGTTCCTCCTGTTCGAAGTGCACGGCCAACAGCATATGCCAATGCCTCTCAACGCGCTCAACCGCAGCAGACAAGACGGCCGCGTCATTACTACTGGCAGCGCGTCGTGCGTCCCGCGCCATTACCAGCGAGGTGTGATGTTCGCGCGACAACGAGAGCAATGCACCTATCCGGGGCATTTCACCTCGTGATGATAAAAATTGACCATCAGAGTGTCAGGCCGGGGTTGTTCATTGCCTCATCGTTTTCAACGCCTCCGCCCACTTGTATAGCTCGTTCAGCAACGATACGGCCGAATTTTGGTGATGATCGTCCGGCATGAAGTTTTGGCTATCATCGAAGAGGCCAGAAACATTCTGCACCGAGACAGCTTCCATCATTGGCATCATTTTCAGCGTGGTCAACGTGAGTTTTTGTACGAAGGCTGAACGCATGCCGCCCGAGACTCCGCCATAACTCACGATCCCTGCGGGCTTGTAGTTCCATTCCTTGTAAACATAGTTGAGTGCATTCAAAAGGGAAGGCGGAGGCCCGAAATTGTATTCAGGCGTCACGAACACGTAGGCGTCCGCCGCGTTCACGCTGGCGGCCCACTTCTTCGTATGTGCGTGCTGGTAGTTCTGCCGGATGGGATGCTCCGGTTCATCGTATACCGGAAGATGGAAGTCAGCGAGGTCGACCAGCACCGCGTCAAACTTTTCATGCTGCACTGCGAGCTCATGAAACCACTTGGCCACAGGAGGCCCCACGCGGCCCGGCCGCGTACTGCAGATGATAATATGAAGTTTAAGAGTCATATTTTTCCTTTATTTGAATACTCTGCTTTCAAATCGAATAAAACTGCAAAAACTCAGGATGCGAGTTGAATGATCGGTTTAATGGTAATGCCCTTCTCGCTGTCTTCAGCCGCCTGGTTGATCTGTTCCAGGCTGTAGAATTTCACCAGCTTGTCGAACGGAAAACGCCCCTGTCTATAAAGCTCGACAAGAGCGGGGATGAAGATATCCGGCATGCTGTCGCCTTCGATAATTCCGATGATGCGCTTGCCCGTCGTCATCACCCCATTCACGTCGAAACCTGCCTCGGTGCCGAGAGCGGGCGCGCCGACAATGCCGCAGGTCCCGCGGATTGCCAGCGCATCAATGGCCTGCCGTAGCACCGCTGGCCGTCCGCTGGATTCAAGCGTGAAATCGGCCCCGCCACCGGTAATCTGGCGAACCGCTTCGACAGGGTCAGTCTCTTTGCTGTTCACAGTATGGGTCGCCCCAAGTTCTTTAGCCAGCTCGAGCCGGGACGGCACCACGTCCGCGGCAATAATAATGGCGGCCCCCGCCACGCGCGCCGCCATCACGGCGCTCAGTCCCACCGCACCTCCGCCGAACGCGGCGAAACTGCTGCCGGGCTTGACCTTCAGCGCGTTCATCACGGCCCCCGCACCGGTTTGAATGCCGCAGCCGAGTGGGCCCAGCAGTTCCAGCGGCACATCCTTGGGCACCTTGATCACGTTGCGCTCGTGAGCAAGCGCATAGGTGCCGAATGAGGATTGCCCAAAGAAATGATCATGAATTGGCCCACTCGTGTCCCGGGTGGCCGTACTCCCGTCTTCACGGGCGCCCCCGAAATTAAGCGGATAGAAATTTTCGCAATAGGTCAGATCGCCGCGCAGGCAGGGTTTGCAGTGGCCGCACCACATATAGGTCAGCACGACGTGGTCGCCTACCGCCACTTTCTTCACGCTGCCGCCAGTTTGCTCCACCACGCCAGAACCTTCATGCCCGAGTACAACAGGCAAAGGCACGTCGTAGAGTTGGTCGCGCGCCACCATGTCGGTGTGGCACATCCCAGTCGCAACTACCCGCACCAGCACCTCATCGGGAAGCGGTTCATTCAGATTGAGTATTTCAATCTGGAATGGGCCGCCCTTCTGTCGAATTGTCGCCGCTTTGATTTCTCTCATCATCAGGTTCCAATATTTATTGGACTACTCATCGAAAAATGGTCTTCGTCGATAATGGGCTCGTTGTGGCAGGTATTGAGGTGTTGCCAGGGTCCGCGGCGCAGCATTCAGCGTACAATCCACGACCGATAACGGAATCAGGTATTATATCCGCATAACAGAAGCACGACGGGGATGCCCTTATTCGCAAATCCCGCCGTCGACCTCCTTCAACCCCTTCTGTTACCGGATGCCCGATTTTCCCGGTGCAAGGATTCCATTGGGATCCAGGGCGTCTTTGAGAGTCTTGTTGACTTTGCGCTGCACCGGGCCGTACGTATCGGCCACTTTGTCCATAAAGGCGGTGTTCACGCGATAGATTCCGTATCCCTGAGCTGAAAACGTGGTTACCAGTTCATCGAAGCATCTGTGTGCCGCCTTCATCTGCTCCGGGTCTGTCTTATCGTACAACACATCGACGACATGATGCATATCGCGCATACCGACAATAAATTCGCCAGAATAATCCAGTCCATGCTTGCCCAGGATCTGCTTGGTCAAGGCCATTTGTTTGAGCGTTTCGCTCCCGCGCGCCTGAGAGACCGGTGCAAACCACATCGAGCCGCCACCACCGCGCCAGTTGTACAAGGAAAATTCCTTGAGCGTCATATCTCCACGCATGAGGGCGGCGCGATAGGCAAAAGCGGGATCGCCGGCTGACTCCTTCTCGGTCAGAATCTTCCCCTTGCCGGACTTGCCAAACGCCTGCGTCACGATGTTCCAGTTCACATCGACCTGTTCCTGCGTGCCGTAGAGGGCCGCGTATACGTTCCAGATTCCCAGGTTATGATCTTTTGTGATTTTACGCACGGCCGCATCGGGGATCGAGCCAGGCCCGGTTACATAGTCGCTGCGCCGGGCCTTGGTCGGCGCTTCATACAAGGCATGAGCGATAACGACGGCGTTGGGGATAATACCGTTGATGCGCAACGGCCGGATCGTTTCCACGATCTCCACGATGTCTCCCTCATCCTGGTATTGTATGACAAACGGCTTGAACACCGGCGGCGCGGGCATGAGCCAGAAACCGAATTTAGTAACAATGCCATAATTGGATTGGGTAAAAATTCCATCCAGATAGGGGCCGTATCCCCATTTGAAAACCTGCCACGTGTTGGAATTCGGCATCGAGCCCATCGCGGTACGCAGCACTTCGCCGTTCGCGAGCACGACCTCCATGCCGCAGGCGAACAGGAAATGCTCCCCATAAGGTGTGTAGCCAACCCCGCGATCCAGCGTATTGCCGACCGGTCCGGCAATCGCTGACGGGGCTGGCATCGACAGCCACAAGCCCAGCTTATGTTCGGCAATGTAGTCGTAGAGCTGTTTGTAAGTAACACCTGGCTCGACGAGCGCATACGCGAGGTCCTTATCAACTTCCAGAATGCGATTCATGCGCTTTAGATCGAGCACGATCTGGCCGTGCTCAGCCGGTGCAGCGGAGCCGTAGCCCAGGTTTTTTCCCGTTGAGATGGGCCAGATCGGCACTTTATACTGGTTGCAGATACCCACAATCTTCTGGATCTGTTCCACTGTTGTGGCCATCAGTGCCGCAGAGGGAGTATGGTCAGAGTCCGGCACCGGCATCATTGTCTTGATATAAGGTGCAAGCTGTTCCGCACTCGTAAGCACGGCTGCCTCGCCGAGAGCAGCGCGAAACTCTTTTATCGCGGCGTCAAAAGTCCGCTCGGATACGCCCTTGGGCAGTGCAATATATTTACTGGCCATCGTTTGTTCTCCTGGGCACTACGCTAAATCAATTACGAATGAGGTGAGCCGCTCCGCCGGGACGACCGGCTCCCTCCGTCTCCCGATAGCCGGCCGATGCACGAAAGCGCGGGCGGAGCAGGGTTCCCCAAGCGCACCCGCGCCAAGCGCCGCGGCCATGACAGCGTATCCTACCGATTCCACCCAGCCCGCGGATTGCGATGACCCATCTCCCCTCCGTGCGGATGCGGTTGCTTTACGCGCAGGTGTCTCCTGTGAAACAGGCACCCATGCTCCTGCCGGGTTCCAGCCAAGCGATTTACACCCGTCCGAGGGTGAAAGGCCGGAACAGTGGAGATGGATTGCATCCAATCCGTCGAGCCGATAGGTCAGGTAGTCCGGCGCAAACTTGCCTGCCGTTGTGCTGTCAGCCTGTGCCTGCTCGGCGGCATGCTCTCCGGAAAAAAAGTTTTCCACGATAGAAAAATCGCTCTGATTGGTGATGAGTTGCAATGCAAGAATACCCGCCGCGCTATGCAGCGGCGACGCCGCTGCCCATACGTGTCGAAGCTCGGGAATATCCTGCGTCCAGTCGCTGCCCGAAGAAACATGTGAGCCCAGCAAGAGGAGCTTGGCACAGGCGTTGCGCGCCAACTCCGTGAAAACCGCAGCGCTGCCATCATCCATAACGGCGATCCACCGTGTATCGCGGGATTTCTCCAGCAATCGTGCGACTTCCTCATAATCAGTGAGCAGACCGCCTTTCAACTTTACCACCTCCGGGGCGCTGTACCCTGCTGCCCCACCCTCCTTGACCATGTGTTTGACATGGGCGGCATAGGCTGTGCGAATACCGGCAGCAAACGCCGCATCCACGCGCGTGTTCCCAAGCAGCAATCCCAACCTCCCGGCTCCGCCGCCGGTTGCGTTGTTCGCATATACCCCCGGAGGGATACCCAGCGCCAGCAGCGTGCCGCTCGTCAGTACGCCTTTCATGAGATTACGTCGGTTAACGTCCATTGATCAGCCTCCCCTCGCGCTTGCCGGTCCCTACCGGCTGATTCAGTTCTTCGAGATATATTCAGCCAGTTTTGTCAGTGACTCATCGTCGATTTCCGACGCGCGAAACGCCGGCATTGCCCGGTTTCCGTTTCGCACCACAGCACGGATATATGCGAGAGGAAGCTGACGGTTACGAATCGGTGGCCCGACCTGAGTGTCATGGCAGTAGCCGCAAACCTTGGCATAAACCTCGGCGCCATCCTTCCATTCAAACCCACGGGCGTGGGAGTCCTCAGGCGCCGCCCGCGCAATGCCAGCCACCATCCCGGCCGCAAGGATCATTGCAAGCGCGAAACCCGATGCAGCAACTCGTGATTTTGCTTCCATAATGCTCCTCCGGAGAGATACATACTGAAAACAGAGCCATGCGCTCGCACGCCTCATCTCTTGAATAGCATGCGCCGTTACGCACGAGATTCTTGATGAGCTTTGTACTTTATATAGCGGCGCAACTGAAAAAGCAACAGATCGACATCAAGGCGTCCAGCCATACAGGCTGGTCAGACCATCGTACCAGTGGATTTACGCAGCCATCCCGGTGAATGCCTGAAGGACGTCGCACCATCACCGCGGGCCCTATGAACCGAAGCCGGATCATATGGACGATAGCTGGCGATTATGACAAGGGTAAGGGACTGCCACATAATACCTGAACAAAATAGGATGTCCTCTTCTGTGGCGTCGAACCTCCGAAGAGCATCTGCCTGCTGGCAGGACCAGCATCAGCAGCAGGCAGAATTATGGCGTAGCGCGAACAGTACTCACCAGGATTTGTTCATGGCGAGGCGAAGAACGGATGCAGGTCAGACCAACTGGGAATAGCATCAACGAATGCTTGGCAATTTCCAGGCTGTTGCGTGGAGGGCCACGCATCCACAACCGTTTTAATCATCTTTTTTGATCTTGATGCGGTTATGGACTTTGGTAACACCTTCGACAGCTTTGGCAATGGACACGGCATTTTCCGCTTCGGCTCGGTTATCGGCGGTACCGCTCAGGACGACCACGCCATCCTTGTCCGTATCGACCTTCACATCCATTGCGCTGACGCGCTTGTCCTGGGCGAATTTTGCCTTTATTTTCGTGGTTATTATTGAATCGCTGACAAACTCTCCGACGCTGAAGGGTTCTTCGTCTGCGGAATAGCTTGCGACAGGCGCGAACAACAGGCCACTCACAAGAATAGCTGCTGCGAATTTGGTAATTTTCATGACTTCTCCTTTAAAGGTTCGAAGTCGTATATTCGCTCAACAGCTCTTTCTCGTCTGTTCGCTCCCCCACATACCGAGATGCACGTGCCGTTTTTTATCTTGATAACCGGTTGCCGATCATCCATGGTCTGAAACTATTCTGGGTCTTGTGTAGCGTGGGGAGCGGAGAGCGGCTCGCGGAACCAGAACACTCTTGAATTGATATCGGTAATTACTTAGAACTTCCAGCTTAAATTTGCACGTACACCGTTATCGACAATGTTGTGCAGAACCTGGCCATTGTAATAAATGCCGAGCGTGGCAGTCTTGATGATATGCATATCGAGACCCGCGGACATCACTACCGCATCGCCAGCAATTGGCACGCCAGCAGTGGCGAAAGATGAGCCACCGGTGAAGGCGAAAGTCGAGAGCGGAGTCCTGTTGCCGAATGCATGGCGCCAGCCGAGCATACCGCGCAATGTTGTGGTCATCCTGCCGATGCTTGAGAATGTTTTCGCCGCATTAAGGCCCACTGTCGTATAAGCGGTGCCCTGATTATCCTTTGAACTGCGTAAGGCTGCAGGTCCTCCACGTTCCTGGTAGCTGTTTGCGTCAAGGTTGACATAAGCAATCCGTGCAAACGGTTCGAGCGATATGACATTAAAGGGAAGACCGTAACCCACCTCCCCGAATACTTGGGTGGTATGGGCGGTATAGTTCGCTTTGGCATGATCCGAAAAACCGGCAAAGGTAATGTCCCGGTTGGTGTCGAGATCGTGCCACGCATACGCTGAGCCAAGGCGCAGGCCGAGCGGACCCCACTGCGTGGCTCCATAAAGCGAAACATGGTAGTTATCGCTCGAACTCGTCGAAAGCTGATTAACGTTGTAAAAGCTGTGGCTGTAGCCGGTGGCGATACCAAGGAGGAATTTATCGGCAATCAGCACGTCCCCACCGAGAAAGACCCCGCCAATATTGCGCCCTATCCGGGTCGCGTTTCCGTCACCGTCGCGGTGCCCGAAAGAGCCAAAAGCGCGGCTCCAGAAAGCGCGCCCCGTGACGGAACTCTGCTGTAACGTCTGCCCTGACAGATCCGATGTCGGCGTGCCAGCCGAGCCGAAAGCTTGCCGCATCCTGTCAGAGACGGCCTCCCGGACAAAGCGGCTATCCTCGATCATTACCCCTTTCACACTTGCATGGCCTTCCCCGGAAAGCTTATTGAAAGCGCGCCGCGCACTCTCCTGGTCGGGCAAGTCCACGATAGCGCTGTAGATCGGATTGCCGGGACCCAGACTCTCCGCACCACTTCCGCCCGCGCATTGGTTGCGAGTACCGGCGATATCGCAAAAGCGCAGTACATCAAGATAAACATGGTTCGGATCGTAGGCAAGCCCGAGATTAATGCGAGGCAAACCCTGGGTCAATGTGTCGAACCGGCCGGTGAGACCATCAGCAGCTGTCAGAATGGTGTACCGACTGCCCGGTGCGTAAGCACCGCTAGCGGCGATAACGGAAACAGTTCCTCCCTGAATATCTGCCGAGCCCGTGGCGATAATCCGATCGCTGACGCCATTTGGCGCAATTTCTACCTCATAGGTCGAACCGGCGAGCTGAACGTAACTGCCATTGACTGTCAGGGTTCCGATCGATTTTCCAGGCGCTATCGTACCAGCTATGGCTGTCGTTCCCGTCCCACCATTTGCGCCAATATCGCCGCCACCTTGCAAGCGGCCGCCTGCCAGCACATCCAGCGTTCCACCCAGTTCCCCGTTTAGCACGAGAGTACCGGCATTCACTGATGTATGCCCATTAAAGCTACTTGAATCGCCTGTTAATGTCAGCACGCCTGCGCCGGTTTTATTCAGTGCGCCTGAACCGGAAATCACACCACCGTAGCTGATGCTGTCAGAACGATTAAAGGTCAGAATTCCGCTGTTGCTCACATTGCCCGAGATACTGCCAAGCGTCCCGCCATTGCCAATCTGTAGTGTTCCCGCTGTAATTGTCGTGCCCCCTACATAGGTATTGGCGCCGGTCAGAATGAGCGCGCCTGATCCGGTCTTATTCAGATTGCCGCCGCCGCTTATCGCTCCGCTCACCAGCAAATCCGTATCGGTTTGGAATCTGTCACTGGCGGTGTTGAGCGTTACACTGCGGCCCGTCGAAAACGCCGCCGTGTTCGCCAACGTGCCCCCATTCAGAATGAGGGGACTCGACGCAGCGCCGAGGTTCGCGTCTGAACTTATCGATAGCGTGCCGGAAGTCACAACCGTACCGCCGGTATAGGTATTGGCGCCAGTCAATTCCAGCAACGCCGTGTTGGTACCGACAACATTAAGTCCACCTGTTCCCGACAAAACACCGTTGATCCGGGCATGACCGCTGCTGGCGCCGCCCTCAATCTGGATAGTGCGGAGCCCGCCGCCAAGATCGATTCCATTCTGGAAATCGAGCATTGCATTGTTGGATGTGCCGAGGATAAGGCGATTGCCGTTGGGCACAAAACCACCGCTCGCCCAAGTCAGCGTAGTACCCGCACCGCCGATATCGACGATACGATCGGTATCCGAAGATTGGAAACCGCCATCACCGGTCCATTGCACTTGCCCGGCTCCTGTGCCGAGATTTCGCGTAAAGTCGCCCGAAGCGGCCGTCAGCTCAATTGACCCGCCCGTACCAACCGCGCCATTGAACACCAGGTTGCTGCCGGACGAGAGCGCCCCCCCACTGCCCAGCTGCAGGATGCCCTGAGTCACGGTGGTCGCGCCCGTGTAGCTATTGTTTCCTGATAGTGTCATGCGGCCCATGCCGTTTCTCGTCAATGAAAGCACGTTGATGCCCGTGTTGGCCAGATCTCCCGCCAGCGTGCCACTTATGCCGTTCAAATCAAGAATGGTCGATGCGGTCAGCGTCGGAGAACTGTTCCAGGTAGTCCCCTCTCCTCCTTGCACGCCTACCGTGCTACCCATCAATGTGTAATCGTGGGTAAGATCCGTATTGAAATAGAAAGTTGAATTCTTGTTCAATACCAGGTCCGACGCCGCCTTCGAGGTACCGAGAGCGTTAGCGTGATCCACGCGCAGGGTTCCCGCGACGACAGTGATGACGCCGCCGAAACCCAGGTTATCAGCAGCCAGAACCAGCATACCCGCCCCGTCTTTTAACAAGCCATCGCTGCCGCCAAGCACTGAGTTGATTATCGCCAGCGGCGCGTTGACGGTGACAGTGGGGTTGGCGCCGCCAAGCGTCAGCGTGCTGTCATTGATGATATATCCGCTCGTGCTGAATGTAAGATTGTACGCAGCAATTGGCATGGCCAGCGTCACGCTGCCCGCTGTTCCATCGAAGATCGCATTGTCGAACGCAGGATTTTGCCACGCTTGAAAGGTCGTGCCGTTGGACCAACTTGGAGAACTTGTGTCCCAGGTTCCGCTGCCGCCGTTCCCTACTGCGGCGCCATCGGCATCCCAGGTGAGATTCTGCTGGGCGTAAACAAGCGGCATTAAAGCCGGAGCTGCCAACAATGTTACGATGATTCTCATATGAAGAGAAACGGGATTTCTGCTTTTTGTCATATCTCTAGCAGCCTATTTTTACCAAGCATTATTCAGCTTTTCCCGTTGCAAGGCTGATAAAAACTGATGCGTTTGATTAAGCTGGCCGCTTACAGAGCATATTTTTCCGGCGACGACCGAGTATGATTCCGCCAAAGCCGATGGCCAGCAGTGCAATAGTCCCCGGTTCGGGAACATCAGCCGTAATTGGTGGTTGCGAGGGTATTGGCGCTGCTACGGTCTTTTGAATCTGATAGGAACCTTCAATGCCTTTTTTCAGGTAACCCCCCATTTCCCCCATGTAGTTATTGGCATAGTGAGTTACCCCGAGAAAATAGTTGCCAGCGTCGAGTTCCATCGAAAGCAGGGAATGGCTATACCATACGCCACTGTTATCATTAAAATCATCGTTAAATAAGAGTAAGCCGCCTGATTCGTTGAAAAGCGACAGCATGGTGTCGAAATCGGAACCTGTTGTATCTGCCTGGAAGAAGCCGCCTTCCCATTCGAAGCCGTAGACATCGGCTCCATCGCTTGCGTGAATAGCACCGATTATGGTTGCCGTATCCCAGGAAATATAGTTAGCGGTTTCGGCTGTAGTCCCTGCGTCGTCCACTTCGAGGTACAGGCTTGCATAAGCAGGATAAGCGCCTGCCAGGACAACCGCCGACGCGAGCGCTGAGCAAAATTTTCCAAATGCTGAAATGAAATTCATCATATCCCTCTTCAAAATAATAATATGTAACCTGGATACAAAACGACTTGCCTTGCAACCAGGTGTAGCATTTTTCTTTTTCGCTCCTGTTTCACGATCAGGAAACCTTCGGTTGTTACCGGGCTGATCGCTCGATCGATAACAGCTTAGCGAAGAATGCATCATACGCATTTGAAGACGCAGGCCAATTGGACTAAAGTACACCTCAGGGACACATATTTCGATGGGGCGTAGAGGTACTTCCCGCCACCCTCGGCCGAGCCTCGCCATCTTTGTTGTTGCTAGTGCCTTCCGGTATAAACTAGCGCAGACCGCAGTACCGCTTTGCAGAGATCGGAAAATTGAATACGAACCGGTGTAAAGGTCAAACTTGGGCGTATCCCCTGGAGCACAGGCAGGGAACTTACCTCTATGTTTGATGCAGACTTGCGGAGCTGGACGGTGCAGCGCTGGAAATAATTGGGGAAAGGAATTTAACGGTAAAAAAGCGCCGTGACCCCCTGTTAAATATTACAGATCCATGATTAAAGGAGCAGCACTTGCGCTTCTCCTACCCGTCCCCTGATTAACTTCGGCATGTGGGCAAAAGGTCTGCCTGTGGTCAGGAAGCGGCGCTACTCATAAAACCCGTTTCCGACGGCGATTGAGCATGAATCCGGCAAAGCCGATGACAAGCAGTGTCATGGTTGTCGGTTCCGGAACCTCGGCAATGATTTGCGGTTGATCGGGTAGCGGCATCGCTACAGTTTTTTGAATTTGATAGGATCCTTCAATGCCTTCTTCCCGGTAATATCTCATTTCTCGATGGTAGTTATTGGGATAGTAAGTTATCCCGAGAAAATAGTTGCCAGCGTCGAGTTCCATTGAAACTTGGGAATAGAACGCGCCCCCACCCAGGTCGTCGTTGAAGGCAAGCAAATTGCCTGTGTAATCGAAAAGCGACAGCATGGTATCGAAATCTGAACCGTCGGTATTTGCAAAAAAGAACCCGCCTGCCCATTCAAAACCATAGACATCCGCACCATCGCTTGCATGAATCGCGCCAGATATTGTTGCCGTATCCCAGGAAATATAGTTAGCGGTTTCGGCTGTAGTCCCTGCGTCGTCCACTTCGAGGTACAGGCTTGCATAAGCAGGATAAGCGCCTGCCAGGACAACCGCCGACGCGAGCGCTGAGCAAAATTTTCCAAATGCTGAAATGAAATTCATCATATCCCTCTTCAAAATAATAATATGTAGCCTGGATACAAAACGATTTGTCTTGCAACCAGGTGTAGCATTTTTCTTTTTCGCTCCTGTTTCACGATCAGGAAACCTTCGGTTGTTACCGGGCTGATCGCTCGATCGATAACAGCTTAGCGAAGAATGCATCATACGCATTTGAAGACGCAGGCCAATTGGACTAAAGTACACCCTAAACGGCTTTTGAAGGGGCTTCAGAGCGTGTGGTTACGAGATAGAAGCATGCGGAAAATAAAATTTCTGCGTGGAACATGGAAGGGAGTTCTCTGACGGATCGAAAACCCGGTGAGAGAAGAGCAATGAAACCTGCGGTCAAGAGCTGGTCGCGAAAATGGGAAATCGGGTCTCACAAATAACAGGCCAGAGCAGGCCCATATGGGGTAAAGTGTGTCAAACTGGACGCGTTTCGTTTGCTCGCTGGCCATATGGAGCTTATGACCGTTCCAGTACTTAAGGTATTCACCATCCTTCTGCCGGAACCGGCCATCAACTCGTTCGCCCGGGGAAAAGCGCCGAAGTTTTAGCGGTAAGCTCTACACATTAAACGTTACACGCTTGATGAGGTGGATATCGACGAACTGATCGTGCGCCTATCACCTATTTCGACGGGGCGGAACGATAACTTCCAGTACTATGCCCCAGACAAACCATATTCGATCTCTGGTTAGAGCCTCGCGGGATAAACCGAGAGATCCGGTACACCCACCTCAGGGCCTCAGTGAAGCCTTGCGGCGCCCGAATAACGCGCGAGGAGTCCAGCCGCATCCATCCCTGCCCTGCTGGCCATATGTATCCCAGCCTGGATGTCGATACTATCGGAGGACGGATGCAGAACAAGGAGGTGGAAGTGATGGGCAATCGCCGCCTGGGTGGCGGAATCCGGAAGCCGACGGCGTCTGGTAGTAAGCCATGACAAAACAGCCAGCAATAGCCTGACCGAAGGTCTGTCATGTTTTGATCTTGAATTTTGCACTGAATTTTCCGTGGGGAGCAATGCTGGTTTTGTCATGTTGGAGTAAAAACTCAATCCTTTCGGTAACATTAACTATAATGAGAATGATTGTCAATACTATTTACCGTTGTGATTGGGGGACTTGCTCAGTGTAACTCAAGAAAACACCTCGACTATGGCTCCCGCTGCAAAAGACCGATCCAGGTTTTCCTCAGTCGTAGCCGGTTCCTTATCAAGCCGTCCATCGCGATCCGTTAATACCGATCGAGCGGAGCGGGCCCCGAATCCGGGTGTTCGTTTCTGGCATCGTGGTGAGGTTCGGTTCCGGTAACCGATTTCGCTTCCTCATGCGTTTCCTGTTTCTTATTAGATCGATTTTCTATTTTTTCTTCCGCTCTGTTCCCATGAGTCTCTTCGCTCACGAGAACGCTTTCGTCCGATTCGTCGGGTGATTGCTCCTGAACGTTATTGTCCTTCAATTCATCATCGTTGGTTTTCGGCGGATTGTTCATTGATAACCCCTGCAAAAGTTGCGTATCGGCAATAGCGCCAACTTTATTTTCCTGAATCAGGGCTACTCGTTCAGTGCGATAGCGCACAACACACATGGCTCAATTGCCGCCTCCGGAAGAGTAGAGGGAAAGAAAACAGGATCACTCCCTCAGTTGAATGACGGACGCTCCTCTGACAAATGCTTTCTCCTTTAATTTTGTTCCTGATTTTTCCTGAAATAGGCTTTTTATGTCTGGTAGCGAACAGAAGCTTCACGCCCCACACCCCCATTATTGCCGAGTCAGCGTTTTATTGACGAGCTGACCATTCTGTAACACATCATATTAAGGAGAAGAATCAATGAAAAATTTACTCATATTAACAATTGCCCTGATGCTCCCTGCGTTTACCGCTACGGCCCAAACGGGGGATAAGAAAGGTGATCTCAATGACGCTGAAATTGCCCACATTGTGGTTACCGCCAACAACGTAGATATTGAAGCCGGTAATCTTGCAAAGAAAAAAGCATCTCATGAGGATGTCAAGGCGTATGCCCATCGAATGGTTGCCGACCATACCGACGTCAACCAGCAAGCGAAGGACCTGGTAAAAAAACTCAATGTGACACCCAAGGATAACAAGATCAGTCAGAGCCTGAAGGATGACGGCAAGGCGAATCTCGATAAATTGAAAGAGCTGAGCGGCAAGGAATTCGATGCAGCCTATATCGACGGCGAAATAGCCCTTCATAAAAAGGTAATCGATGTGGCCGACAACAAGCTGGTGCCCAACGTCAAGAACGAGGAGCTGAAAGCCTTACTGATCAAGGTACGCCCAGCGTTCGTTTCGCACCTGGAACACGCCCAGAAAATCCAGCCCACAATCGGCGATAAGTAATAAAGCAAATTACGGCAGGATCCTGCTCTGCTGAGGATTTCCGTGTCCCATGCGGCAAATCTTCAGGGTGGAGTGGAATGTTGCGCAGCCATACGCAGCATTCTCCTCCCTAAGGGCGCATTCGTATCATGCGTAAATCCAAAAATTATCATCAATCTCAAGTATGGCCGCGTTTACAAGCTCATCCGGAAAAACCTGGCGAATTTTCCATGCTGATAATGGAAAACAATTTCATCTACGCGAAGAAATCATAGAACAGATCCTTGTCCCGCTTACAGCCGATTCATTTTTTATTCCGCCAACAGGTATAGCGCATATGTTTTTTTTCGTACCCGCTTTGAACGTTGAAACGACTCTACAGGGTCTGGCGCATTCGGAGGTGGGATGACTGAAGTTCAGGCAGAGCCAATTTACGAATTGCACGCTAAGAGGAACCGTTACCACCAGCGCGACAGTCATCAACTTTATCGTAGCCAATAACCGTGTACTTCGAGTACTGGAGACATCAGCTGGAAACAATTGCGAAACCGGATGCGAGGCAGCGTCAGCATTTTATCTCTGGTCGCGCCTCGCCATTGGTTAAGATAAAATCAGTACCCTCCTCCGCCGCCGGACTGCCCGGATCCTCCTCCCTGGGTTCCCCCTCCTTGACCAGCAGGTCTATCATATGGCTTATCATATGAGGGGCCTCCTTGGCGGGGGGTAGAGCCGTCTGGTTTTTTCCGATAATCACGTTCACCTGAAGTGGCTCCCTGCCCGGATGAGGGCTGCCCTGCACTGGGGGCCGCCTTTTTATCAATCGGGCCGCCATGACCGGACATATCGCCAAACTCTCCAGTCTGGTCCCCAGCGCCAGCCGCATGAGCCACACCAGCAGCGCTAAAAATGATCACGCTTGCAAGCACTAAGGACCGCGCAGCCTTTTTCAATACGAAAGTATTTTTCATGATAATTCCCTATATTAATCCAGCGAAATTGCTGAATTGCCAATGCTACCCAAATTGCTCTGTCGTTCCGTACGTTGACGCACAGAGATAAATAACCAAACTCTGCCAATTTCTGGAGGTGAAGATGCAGGGACGGCTACCTCATTTTCGGAATATCCACCACAAATTACGTTACAGAAAACCACCGGACTGATGCCGCCAAAGCTTGGCATACTGGCCACCCTGCCCGAGAAGCTCCTCGTGCGTGCCTTCCTCGACGATACGCCCGTCCTTCAGCACGAGCAGACGGTCCAGGCAGGCGATGGTGGATAGCCGGTGCGCGATCGCAATCACCGTCTTGCCTTCCATCAGCCCGATCAACTGGTCCTGAATTGCAAGCTCCACTTCACTATCGAGCGCGGAGGTCGCTTCGTCCAGTATCAGGATCGGAGCATTTTTGAGCACGACGCGGGCAATTGCGATGCGCTGTCTCTGGCCGCCGCTGAGCTTTACACCGCGTTCGCCTACATGCGCTTCATAGCCGGTACGCCCTTGCCAATCCGTCTGGCTCAGAATGAACTCATGCGCATGCGCGCGCCGTGCAGCCGCTTCAATCTGCGCCTGGGTTGCTCCCGGAGTGCCATAGGCAATGTTTTCGGCAATGGAACGATGCAGCAGGGATGTATCCTGTGCAACGACGCCAATAGAACGGCGCAGACTCTCCTGGGTCACTTCCCGGATATCCTGCCCATCGATCCGGATACCGCCTGCCTCGATCTCATGAAAGCGCAGCAACAGGTTGATCAACTTGGATTTGCCGGCCCCCGAGCTCCCGATCAATCCCACGCGTTCACCAGGGCGAATAATGCAATTGAGGTCGTCCAGTACCTTGCGGCCATCATTGCGGCCAAACGTAAAAGTCAGCCTCTCAAAGCGGATTTCGCCGCGTACTTCGCTTGAGTCCAGATTCCGCGCCGCAGGCTTGTCGGCCGATGCATTTGCCACGGCAATGGTTTGCATCCCTTCCTGCACCACCCCCATGTGTTCAAAAGCCCGGTTCAGTTCCCAGCTGACCCATCCGGCCGCATTGACGATCGTCCAGGCGAGCGGTACCGCCATCGCCACAGCGCCTGCGTCAAGCACTCCCTGCGACCACAGCATAATCCCCGTAGCAGTTGTACCTGCCAAAAGGAGGGCATTCAGCACAGATAACGTGGTGCTGAATTTCGTGATCATGCGCATGTGCGCAGCGATCGCTGTCGTGTGGTGGTCGATTGCCTCGCGCACGTACGCATCTTCGTCGCTGGCACGCGAGAACAGCTTGACTGTGAGGATGTTGGTGTAACTGTCCACAACTCGGCCCATTACAGCCGAACGGGTTCGCTGCTACTCCTGGCCAGATCCCGCATTCGCGGCACGAAGTATCGCAGGAAAAATATGTAGGCGATAAACCATAATGCGGTTGGAACAGCCAACCGCCAGTCCGCCTCGCTCATCAGCCACAGCGACGAGATGCCAAATACCCCGATGTACCAGATTGCATGAATGCTCGAAACCACACATTCGCGCACAGCATCGCCCATATGCATCACGCGATTTGCAATTCGACCGGCAAAGTCATTCTGGAAGAGCGACCAACTCTGCCGTATAACGTGCCAGTGGCTCTGCCAGCGAATCATGCTGGTCACCCCCGGCACAACCGCGTTATGACGGACGAGACTATCGATAAGGATAGCCAGGGGCCTGCCGACCAGCACCAGCAGCGCCATCCCGACCAGCATGGATGTCGCATCCCGCAATGCGGCAGCACGTGCAGTCGCCTCCATGACTTCGACAAGACGCCCTATAAAAACAGGAATCAGCGTATCGATAAGCGCTACTGCAAGGCCAGTGGCGAATAATGCGCCGTACAGGCCTTTTGTCTGGCTGATGAAATGCCAGTAAAATGCCGCCAAACCAGGGGGCGGGGATTTTTTGGGGACGATAGTGGGCCGAACGCGCTGCTCAAAATAAGCGAACATGGTAAAACCTCTGAGTTAAAAGAAGGCGCATGGGGTCTGATTAGCGATCAGCCATGCGAATTGGAGTCAATTCCGCCTTGGCACAAATACATGGGCTGAGGCGTTGTTTGGTTGGGTACAAGGGTGCAGGAATTTCTTTTTTCATGGGATTGTGCAGGGTGAGCAAGATAACCTGACGCGTAACCCCGCAATGGGTGAAATTCAAGCACTTTTCCATTCCTGTTTCAGCAATTGCGGATTTTTTGCATGCGCTGCCGCGGACTCGTGTGGCCTCGATACGATATAAGGATCAAGTGCATCACAAGTTCTGGTAGACGATGGTCCGCCTTCATCCTTTTCCGGTTCATATGAATTATTTTCCGCCACTTGTTGAATTATCCTGTGCAGGCACGATTGTCCGGTAAACCGATGCGCGCGCACATCTACCGGCTTTGAGGAACTGATCGAGGTGAAGAAACGCGGGTGCTGCCAGCGACACCTTGGATAAAGTCATCGGCTAGGGGTTGCCGTTGGCGGATGCCTTATATTTGGCTGGAATTTGAGTTGACTGGGTCGGCGCGCGCCATAAACACGCTTGCCCATGACGGGTCGGCGGAAACAGGGAAACCCAATAAAAACATGAGCATATCAGCTAAAGTCAATACGAATTCCACATGCCCAGCACTATAAGTAAGCGCGGTAAATTACTGCGTGCTGAATGGACAAGAATTGATGCAGCTTCTCCGCTCCATTTTCAAGCGTCGTGGGCTCGACGGAGAACGGGAACCCGGAGTGAAGGTGGGCAAGAAACGGGGCCACGGATTATTCTTCTCCGAGATCCCCTTTTTTGTTGAGGCGTTTTGGCTAACTGGCTGGTTTTTCCCACGCGCTGATGAGCTTGCATATTACTGAGCGCCGTAGTGCTCTTAATAACTGCCCAATGCAGCACCATACAAACGGCAGGTCATTCATTTAACGCGGAAAAAGTACCTCCGAAGAAAATCCAGGAAGAAAAAAGGTGAAACGTTTCACCCTTTTTCCTCCCATTCTACTTAATGGTTTTTGTGGCTTTGGCTGCCCGCCTTGGCATGCTGACCGGATGAGCCTCCGCGGTTTGAAGATGAACCACCTTTTCCACCGCCATGAGACGCTTCGCCGCCTTTTCGACCAGCTTCGCGAGCTTCTTCAGAATCAAACTCATGTGCGGTTCCTTTTTCATGAGCTGCTTTTCCACCTTTGCTCGCGATTTCTCTCTGTTTAGCCTGATCCATCGACGCGAAACCACGTTTGCTGTCGCCACCACTGCTTTTTGATGAAGGCATGTTTATCTCCTGATACGTAAAAAATATTAAGAAATTCCCGCTGACATCCCGCTTACACTCGAACCCGTGTCGCAAGGCGCTTTGGGAAGCCTTATCTCTGCTATAAAGCTGAGACGTGACTTCATCTTAGTAAGCATACTTGTTCTTTTATGTACGGCGGCACACATATACCCGAAAAATTCATTCATATGTATTATTACACCTGAATAAAAACGAATGCTTGAACGGCCTCCTTATCATCAATATTTACAGAGATACTTGACCATGCGCACATCCTGACTCTCCAGGCTCGTATAACGTGCCTTGGGGATGAAGTGGCGGTATGTCTTCCTGTTGACTGCTCCCGCGTTTTGCGGACAACTTGTCGCCAAGGCTCGGCATGAGCTTGGATATCGCGGTATTGATTACCGCCATCGCGCCAACTTTCACATCGCGCCCGCCTTCAGTGGCTGCTCTCAGTATCGCTTCAGCGACTTGCTCGGGATTGATCAACGGCTGGGGTAATTTCGGTTCCCTACTCATATAATTCCTGGCATGTTGGGGGAAAGGCGTATTAACGGCAGATGGTTGAATCAGCGTAATCGAAACCGGCGCCATGTCGAAATCTTCGATCTCTACGCGGAGCGCGTCGGTAAATCCTTTAACAGCATGCTTGGAGGCGGAATACATACCCTGTAGAGGTACAATAGCTTCAGATACTTCGCTACCCACATTGATTAGCGCGCCGCCATGCTTCTTCAGGTGGGGCAAAGCTGCGAGTGAACCGTTAACCATGCCCCAAAAGTTGGTATCGAAAAGACGCCGACTGTCCGCTTCGCTCACTTCATCCATGCGACTATAGATTGATACACCTGCATTATTGATCCAGGTATCGACACGGCCAAAGTGATCGATGGCCTCACGAGCTGCAGCCCGCATTTTTTCTCGATCAGCCACGTCGGCAACCACATGAATAGCTTCACCGCCACTACTCGCGATCTGCGCCACCAGACTCTTGAGCGCCCCCGGGCTGCGTGCGATAAGGACCAGCTTGGCGCCGCGCTCAGCGGCAAGATTTGCCGTAGCAAGACCGATACCGCTTGATGCGCCTGTAATAATCATGACTTGCTGATTTATGGGCTTAAGAGAAGCAGACATGGCCCTCTCCCTGATAAGAACATAACATTGGAAAACGACAGATTTCGAGTCCTGATCAAAGATTAGGAGTAATCTTTTGTTGCGACTGTGCAGAAACGCACATACGGGTGTTCACAGGGATTTCGACGAGGCCAGTGGCGACGCATTACCCGATAGCATCCATCGATACCGGGATCCGCGCGTTGACGAGGAGTCCGCCTCATGCTTGCCATAAAGACAAGCACGAGTTGCGGGACTCTTGCTGTTGTCAAAAAATAGCCTGGAGTAAAATAGCTCAGAGTAGCTCTGGGTAGCTCAGGAACCTGCTCCGTCCTGCATCGTGGCTATCAGATCCTTCAGGATCTTGAAATTCACCGGCTTGGTGAGGTGATGATCAAAGCCACTTTCATGCGAAAGCCGACGGTCTTTTTCCTGACCCCAGCCCGTCAGCGCGATCAGCTTGATATCGTTGAATTGCGGCTGGTCACGAATGCGGCGCGCCACTTCATTACCATCCATGCCCGGCATTCCAATATCCATCAGGATTATGTTGGGCTGGTAAACGGGAATTGCCGCAAGTGCCGCGGGTCCGCTGTCGGCAGCTTCCACATGGAGACCTATCGACTGAAGCAGCATGGATAGGACTTCGGCCGCGTCTTGGTTATCATCGACCACCAATACGCGCAACCCGAGCGGCGCGGTAACCGTTTTCTCCGGTTCGGGAATTCTACCCTGCGCGGTTGTTTCCGACAAAGGCAGCCGCACAATAAATTCGCTGCCCTTATCCTTTCCCTCGCTTGTCGCTTCAACAGTGCCGCCGTGCATTTGGACGAGGCGATAGACCAGGTTGAGTCCGATGCCCAGCCCCTCCTGCGTCCCAACACCATTGCGCCGCTCCTGGGCAAAGATATCGAACAGACGAGGCAGCATTCCCGGCAGAATTCCTATGCCGTTGTCGCGCACGGATACAACAGCGCTATCGGCTTCATGACGCGCAGCGAGCCAGATATGCCCCGCTTTTCGGGTATACCGGGCTGCATTGTTGAGCAGATTCGTGAACACTTGCTCAAGACGTATGGCATCGCCGTAAACGATCAAAGGTGTCTCGGGGATGAAAACGCTCAGTTGTTGTTTCTTCTCATCAATCTGCGCCCTGCTCGCCTCGACAGCGTTGCGCAGCACGACAGCAAGATCCGTCGCGGATTGCCGTAATTCGACCTTTCCGCTGGTAATGCGCGAGATCTCAAGTAAATCGTCCACCAGGCGGATCATGTAGTTGACTTGCCGGTTGATGACCGGCAGCAGATGGGAAACAGCGGTGGCGCCCTCGGGGCGGGCGATAAGCGCCAGTGCGTTGGCAATTGGCGCAAGCGGATTACGCAGCTCATGTGCGAGCGTAGCTAAAAACTCATCCTTGCGGCGGTCGGCTTCCAGCAAAGCTGTTTCCGCATTGACCGCTTCGGTAATATCTATCGACATGCCGACATGTCCCGCATACTCGTTAGTAGCCGTGAACCAGGGCAGTGCATACGACTTCAGCCAGCGCCATTCTCCGTCGCGAGTCTTGACCCGGGCTCGATGCTGAAAGTGGGAGCGGTCTTTCAACGCCTGCTCGAACGCCGCCAGATACCCGGGTTTATCCTCCCGGTGAAGAATCGAAGCCCATCCGGAAGGGACCAGTTCTTCCAAGGTCATTCCGATCATATCCACAACCCTTTGGTTGATATAGACCAGATTGCTCTGCGCATCCACCTGCCAGGTCAGCGCGGGGGAAGCTTCCGCCACAGCGCGAAATCTTGCCTCGCTCTCGCGCAGGCTCTGCTCGGCGCGTTTGCGTTCGGTTATGTCGATAATGTACCCAACGCCTTCCGTCTCGTTGAGTTGCGTCACAGCGATCAACGCCCACCATCGCGAGCCGTCCTTGCGAAATAACTCCTTCTCATAAGGGGTAGCGCGTCCCGTTGCCTTAAGTTCCTCGTCTGCCCTCAAAGTGGTTGCCATCCACTCGGGCGGCGTCAGTTCATCACATCGCAACATGCGCTTGTGCTCATCTTCACCGCTGAAGCCGCTCATCTTCAGAAAGGCATCGTTGGCTTCAGTAATCTGGCCTTCCCTATTCAGGAAAATCACACCGACAGTATCGATCTCGAGCGCACGCCGGAAGCGTTTCTCGGTCTCGCGCAACGCTTCCTCTGCTTTTTCGCGTTTTTTTACGTGTTCGGTAACGTCGACCCCATGCCCCAAGACGCGCTGGCAGGTGCCATCCTCCTCTGAGAGCGGGAGATAGATAATGTCGATAAAGCGCTCTTCCGGCGGGTGGTCAGGATCAGGAGTTACTGTCATCGGTAGCTCGAATCCCATGAATGGCTTGCCTGTTGCCATAACCTCCGCAAGCTGGCGCCGGTAACTATCTCCTGCCACCGAGGGAAGCGCTTCAAATATCGGGCGGCCCAAAAGTTCCCGTTGGCCGACCAGCCGATAATAGGCATCGTTCGCAAGCTCAAAGACAAATTCAGGACCGTGAAGCACATGCAGAAAAGATGGCGCGTTACGAAAGACTTCTTCCAGTAGTTGAGTGCGTTTGGCTTGAAGTTCTTCCTTGAGCCGGTTGCATTCTGCTTCCCATACGCGTTCCCTGATTATTTCTGTTGTCTCGTTTACGGTCACGAGCACGCCCGACACACCCGTTTCAGCGCCGCCATCAACCTCTCCCGGAATAGGGCTGTAGGTGAGCTTGAAAAAGGCCTCTTCGGGAGTCCCGGTGCGGTTAATGATCAGCGGCTTGTCGTTAAAAACAAAAGACTCCCGTCGCTGCATAACGCCCTCGCAGATGGGCGCAAGAAAACACCACACCTCCGGCCAGCAATCCGCGACCGGCTGCCCCAAGCCTCCGGGGTGCTTTGCGCCCATCAGATCACGGTAACTATCGTTATAGATCTGCACGAGCTTTGGTCCCCAAAGCAGTAGGACAGCCGACGGCATCGACAGTATGGTGTTGAGCATAAATTGAAGATTGGGCGGCCATGTCGAGACGGGCCCCAGACCAGACTCAGTCCAGTCATGGAAGAAAATCAGCTCGCCCATTTCACTATCGCGCAGCCAGTTCGGCATTTCAGCCGGATTCATGGGTATCTGGTCCCCCGTTTTCTGCTTGGATTTTTCTGCTTGGATAATTTAATATTCTGCTTGCTATCGGGCATACCGAAATTACGCTGCTAATACAATACCTCATTTTTAGACTAGCATAATCTCGCGCTCCCTTTGTCTCCGTATCCAGAGCTTGCGGCATTATGCACAAAAAAACGAGGAATGGAGCGCGACCCGGATCAATTTCCTGCGGAATTAGCCAGAATCCGCTGACGCTAATCAAGAACCGGTCCCATATATTATTGGCTATACTGGCATTGTGGTATTCGCCGACTGTGGCCAGCCCGCAAATCCGGCACTACAGTTTCCATGTTGTAATGTACTCGAAGAGACTCCCTCAGATAGAGCTCAAGGTACTCGGGTCCTCGGGGGTACTCGGGTCCTCGGGGGTACTCGGGTCCTCGGGGGTACTCGGGGCCAAGCTTAAGATACTCTGGCCGTAGGGTGCTTAGCGCGAACGCAGGGCCCCGTAGCTCCTGGAATTAAAACCTCCTTCACAAACAATTGTCAAATATAGCGGATACCGCGGTGTACCCCGGTTTGCCGTTTGTCACCGCTGTTTTCTTGCCAGCTTCAACGGCCTTATAGAGGATAAGTAATAATGGAAGACAACGACGAAAAGTTGCAACCCTCACCCTCTACCACCCTGCAAACTACCAATGCTGTTCTTCACGCAAGTGAGCGTGTCGAGCACGAGCTCAAGGAGGTAAAAACAGCACTGGAGGACAAGACAAGACAACTTGATCACTCGCTATCTATCCTGCGTGCAACCATAGAATCCACCGCCGATGGGATCTTGGTTACCGACGAGGAAGACCATGTACTGCGCTTCAATGAAAGATACCTGCAGATGTGGCAGATTCACCTTCCTGAAATTATTGATATGCAACAGCACAAGCAACTGCTGAAATTCTACTGCAAGCATTTGGTAGATCCCCAACAGTTCCTGGATAGAATGACGGAAATATACGCGACCTGGCCGACCGAGAGCCACGATTTGCTGGAACTCGCCGATGGCAGAGTATTCGAGCGATTTTCCAAGATCCAGTATGTGGAGGGCCGCAGTATCGGCCGCGTCTGGAGCTTTAGAGATATCACGGCACGCAAGCGCGCTGAAGAAGCGTTACGGGAAAGCAGCGAGCGCTTGCGCTTTATGGCCGAGGCGATGCCTCAGAAAATATTTACTGCCCGGGCCGACGGTGCGGTGGATTATGTCAACCAGCAATGGAAGGATTACACCGGCCTTGCCTTTGACCGGATGCAAGGGTGGGAATGGACAAAACTCATCCATCCCGATGATGTGGATGAGAGCATCAAGCGCTGGCAGCATTCCCTGAGCACGGGAGAGCCTCTCCAGATGGAATGCCGTTTCCGGCACCGCAATGGCGATTACCGCTGGCATTTGACCCGTGCCCAAGCCAAACACGACGCCAAAGGATATATATCGGTATGGGTAGGCTCAAACACGGATATCGACACAATCAAGCGCGCGGACGAGGAGAAAAAGCAGCTCCTTGAGAATGAACGGATCGCGAGGAGCGATGCCGAACGAGCCAATCGAATCAAGGACGAATTTCTTGCCACGCTATCCCACGAGCTTAGAACACCGCTTAATGCGATCCTTGGATGGTCGCAGCTTATTTTGCAGGGAACAATGAGCATGAAAGACATCCAGCGAGGCATTGAGACCATCGAGCGAAATGCTCGAGCGCAGAACAAGCTTATCGAGGATCTTCTCGAAATGAGCAGTATCATTTCCGGGAAGGTGAGGCTTGACGTGCAAAGGCTGGACCTTGCCGCCATAGCGGAAGTTGCGGTTGAATCGGTAGCTCCGGCAGCGGAAGCGAAAGGGATCCGTATCCGGAAAATAATCGATCCAGGAGCCGGGCTCGTTTCCGGCGACCATAACCGGCTCCAGCAGATAATCTGGAATCTTCTTTCCAACGCGGTTAAATTTACGCCCAAGGGGGGCACCGTAGAGGTTATAGTCGAGCGAGTGGCTTCGCATCTCGAAGTAACGGTAAGAGACTCCGGGGCGGGTATCAAGCCCGAGTTCCTGATATACGTTTTTGACCGTTTCCGCCAGGCCGACTCTTCGCTTACCCGAAATCATGGCGGTCTCGGCCTAGGGCTTGCCATTGTGAAGCAGCTTGTGGGGCTGCATGGCGGGACAGTCCGGGCGGAAAGCGAAGGCGAAGGTAAAGGAGCATCGTTTATCGTGAGTTTGCCGCTCGCTCCTATCAATGACAGTCGCGACAGGCAGTCCCTGGCAGCGCCTCCACATCCTGCTCTGCAAAACGGATACATATCGCTTCCTGGTGTAAAGATACTGGTCATCGATGACGAACCGGATGCCCGTGAACTCATCAACGAGGTACTTACGCAATGTGAAGCCGAAGTCATCACTGCCGCCAGTGCCATGGAAGGACTGGAGATCTTGAAAAGCCAGAGGCCGGATGTGATGATAAGCGACATCGGCATGCCGGAAATCGATGGCTACCAGTTCATTCGTGAAGTGAGGAACCTTCCCGCAATTCACGGCGGCAAAACACCCGCTATTGCACTAAGCGCATTTGCTCACTCTGAAGATCGGACCAAAGCCATGATTGCCGGTTATCAGATACATCTTTCCAAGCCTGTTGAATCGCAGGAGTTGATTGCTTCAATTGGTAATTTGACGGGATGGCTGCGAAAGCCGGGTGGGTAGCGAGACAATCATCCGCTTTAAGGTTGTTCCAGATAGCGAATAGTAGAGCCGTATATCAATCATCGCCATCGGCAATCGAGAGTTTGCCGTGGCAATAACATGATAATCATCAGAATATCTCAGTTGATACCGGAACTCGGAACTGGCAAGTACTCCCACCTCCTCTGCCTCTTCAATTTTCGCTATACATCTTCGGATGTCATGTTTGATATTTTGTGTGACAACGCACAGAAGAAGCCTTGCAAATCAGCAATCATAATAAAAGGTGAGTTGAAACTGAAGAAGTACAGCTCTTGGCAATCCTCCTGGGAGCCGCACAGATCTATCAAATTCGAGGAGTATAAAAAATGATTAAAAGAACAGTATTAGCACTCTCGCTAGCAGCAACAGCGACGTCATCGTATGCTGGATCCTATATCGATACAACGTTGAATAACAGTTTTGCAACCGCCGCGAGTATCAATCCATATTTCACCACCGCGTTCAGCCCCGACATTGGTAATGCTGCCGGAGACAATACCTCAATGGATGGACCTTGGGTGACGATTTCAGGCCAGGGCAACGAAGCTTCCGATTACTTCAGTTTCGACATAGCACAAGAAGGACAGCAGGTTACACTCGACATAGATTACACTATGACTCATCCAAACAACCCCTATGGTTTCGATGCTGAGGTCGCGCTTTGGCAACAGGTGGACACCAATGCCTATTCACTCCTCGACTGGAATGACGACTCTTCAACGTCAGCAGGCGCCGGTGGATCAGTACATGACTTTGATTCTTTCCAGGTGCTAAATGCCCCGGCGGGCCGCTACATCGCTGGCGTGAGTCGCTTTTTTAACGAACCGAATGATACGGGCTGGAGCGCGGAAAGTTTTATTGCCGGTGATCGTCAATATACACTGCAGGTCCAAGTGAGCCCGGTGCCGGAACCGGAAAGCTACGCGATGCTCCTGGCTGGTTTGGGGCTGATCGGAGCAATATCTCGTATATCCCGCAGAAGGCGCATGTTTGGCTTGTGTCCAGGATGAGTGGAGCGTGCGTCGCTTATCAGGGATACACGTGCATCAGTAACCTGAATGATGGGTTGCGTTTCGCTCCATCCATTCAAGGAATTGCTCACTCAACAAGACCTCCGTCGCATTGCTTTCAAATCAGCATGATTTCAAGACCGACTGGGTGGAACTTCAGGCTTTGTCATCACCTGGCAAGTCCAAGGGATGCTACAGCGCCGGATATAAAATTTTACGTTTGTTTCTTATTCGCCGAGGATCAGGGCTGCCCGAGACATAACCGCAGGCACTCCGATTGAGGCAAACCCATTTCTCTGCAGCGTGCCCTGCAATCCAATGATCCGCCCACGCCACCATCACTCCCATCCTCTGGGCATTCGATTCTACATCGTTCAAAACTGATTCCATTCTCAAAAACCCTCTCGCATACAAGTTCGCATTCAAAGGGCTGCGCGGTGATCCCGGTCGATACCTGCATGTGCAGTCCTCTTTCAAGGAAACCGGAAACACACATGCGGTAATTTGCACGCGTTTTGTAAAGCGAAGCATCTGCCGTAAAGGTGGGTATATTCATTTTGGTTACCTCCTGAATTGTTTGGTTCCATATCACATATGGCGGCGCCTCGGCGCGAGAACTGTCGTCAGAATTATGTGCTTTCTGAATGTAAATATGCCGGCGAGAACGTTTCTGCCAACTGTCTACCATCGTTACCAGCCACTGTTTAGTCTTTAAATAGACCCCGCAGAGAAAAAAATCAAGGTCGGTGAACTCAAACGATAATTCAATTACAAATCAGGAAACGTGATAATGGATGGATAAGTTTATAACGCTTCTGATCGATCCGGCATTACTACAAGTCTACAAGCGGCCAATGAACAATTGCTAAGCAAATAGGACGCATCTGCCCACGATATGGCAAGCTCCCGTGGCAAAATAACCGGATTTTGAATTAATCTCGTCGGCCGCTCACGAATATGCGTCACTGGATGCTGGTCTGTGTGTTTTCACTGCTCTGCGGCGCTGCGGTCATACTGCTCGCCGTCGTTGGCGTTGGCGAACTTCTGTCGGGTCCGGTGCCCACCGCGGTGGATTCACTGTCCGGCTCGATATCGACCGACTTTCCGGTCGAGCCGGTGCAAATTCCTGTCAATATCAGTTCCAGGGATATTGATTCCAGCGTCCGCGGCTGGCTCGTGCATGGCAAGCGTGGAGCCGGCGCAGTATTGCTTGTCCATTCGCTCCGAAGCAATCGTGTCGAAATGCTCAGCCGGGGAAAATTCCTGAACGAGCAGGGTTACACTGTTCTTCTCATTGATCTGAGGGGGCACGGCGAAACGCCGGGAGACCGAATCACGTTTGGTTTGCGCGAATCGGAAGACGTGGAAGCGTCAGTAGCATATTTGCGAAACACCTTTCCGGCAGAACGTATTGGCGCCATCGGCGTCTCGCTGGGCGCAGCCGCTATCGTACTCGCAAACAATCCCTTGCGACTTGATGCCGTGGTGCTCGAATCGGTCCATGCCACAATCGAAGAAGCGGTGAAAAACCGGTTAAGGCTCCATCTTGGCGAGTTTGGACCGATCCTGTCCCCACTCCTGCTGGCGCAATTGTCGTTTCGCTTGAATATCTCTCCCGAAGAGTTGAATCCTCTCAGCAAGATAGACAATCTCAACGCCCCATTGTTTCTTATTTCCGGTACCGACGATCAACATACGAAAGTGGCGGAAACGGAACGGTTGTTCGACGCAGCCCGGCAGCCGAAAGAAATATGGATTGTTCCTGGCGGCGGCCATTTCAATATGCATGCCTACGCAGGCAAGGAATACGAGAATCGTATATCCGATTTTTTTGAATGGTATTTAAGAAAACGGGACTAGGAATGGATATGGTCGAGCTTGTCCGCTAGCCAGAGCCCAATGAGCGTGCCGGAGTAACACAGGCGGTGCGCTTCTTTGCCTGGCATTGCCCTGGCAGGTCAAACCCGAGCAAATCCAAATTCTCTGTTGCTGCTCAAAATCCGCTTTTTTAGAGCGGCGTTAGAAATGACACACCGCTAGCGCCTACCGCAGAGCCATCCCAAAGGCGTTGCGCAAACCGGTTCCCTTGGGTCTCACCGGAATCGCCGAGCACACGCGCAACCCTACACTTATGGAAGCTCGCCAGTTGCTTGCGAAACGGAATGACAATATCCGCCTTATTTCCATACAGCGCTTCATGCAGCTTGGGCAATTCGTGCCACGGAGCAGTAGGTCTGCTGTGGTGCGCATTGTGATAACCAAAGTTGAGGGTGATGAGATTCAACCATGGATAACGGGTCGAAATCAGATTGCTGAATGTATGAGCTTGCTCATAATCCCGGTCCCCCCTGCGCTTTATCGGATCCGAAGTGCTACCGGATTCCATAACGATGTCATAATTATGCTGAAGCGCGTCCATGAAACGTAAAATTGTTACAAGGATCGCGTACGCGAGGAGATAACACACAAAGGCGATAGGCGAATAGAGGAATAACGCCAGAAGCAGGCTCGACCGGACAATGACTATTCTTATCATCCGAGACCGCTGGTCTTTTTTCTCCGTGAAGAGAAAAGGAGCAAGAACAAGCGCGCCATGCATGAGGAACTCTACAGCCGGCACGTACAGCCACTCCAACGTCTCCACGATTTTCAGCTGGATTGGATGCCGCGCGAGATAGCCTCTGTAGTCGAACCCGATTACGTCGGCTCTATCCACATGGTGCCGCATATGTACGCTCCTCAAATCCTCGTAACTGCCGTAGCAACCCCCGGAGAGCCAGTTCAACGCACTTCCAACCATCGCATTGTGACGCGGGGATTTGAACAACGCATTATGACCGCACTCATGGATCATGTATGAGGCGATCACCATGCCATGAGCCATTGCGAGCGTACCCATCACCATCAGAACCGGATTCAGTGACAGAATGAGCGCAGCCCCGCCAAAATAGGCAAGCTGACAATAAAGCAGGGCAAAAATGCTCGGACGCAGGCCGCCCTTATGGCGAAAATACGTTTTCTCGATTCTGTTGAACATGCTTTGCAAGTCTCCCATTAGCTACTACATTCAGCCTTAGCGCAGCTATTCCTGTAGTGGAAGTTATTTTCCAGGCAAAGTATAATTATACATGTAAAATTACATGTAAAAAGAATTATAATCATCTTTGCAGCCAGCAGTTTTCAGAAATGCAAAGATCAAAGATAAAGGTATGAAGAAAATTGGATAAACCGCAAAAACAGACACATGCCAATCGCCTCCAGTTCATCCAGTTACTCAGCATTACGGATCAGTACTGGATAGACATGCTGGGAAACCCCCGCTTCCACGATTTGAATTACTACGACCTCTTTACGCAAATGTGGCTAAGGCTCAACGGTGGCGGTTGCGACACTTTTCACAAGTCCGAGTTGTACCAGCTCATGCCGAACGTCAGCCAACGAACCGCAATCAAATACATCCAGATCGCCATCGATCACGGGTTGCTCCTGGAGCAAGCCAACCCGAAAGATCTCCGTTCCAGATGCGTAACCATGTCGACCGATCTCAAGCAGAAAATTGAGCGTTTTCTGGATTATTCCATTTCAGTGTTTCAGGCGCTTCCTCCGCCCACCCCACAGCAAGAGGGTGGCAAAGCGAGATGAATTGGGTCTGAATGGTTTCGTTTAGCGGATCGGAGAACCCAGGAAACCGTACCCCGCATCAGAAAAACAATCAGAAACAAATGCTCTGCCGCCGATACAACGCCTTAATCTGTCATTGTTCAAGAAGACGCTTCGTGCTGTAGCGCACAGAATGATCCCGGTTTACGTCTCATCATATCGACCAGTCGGACCTGTCATACATCTCATACATCTCGAGCGCAAGTGATTTTGTCGACATCGCGGTAAAAAAGCTGAAGCGCCTCGAGTGCGGCTATATTTCGAAACGTCTTGAACAATAAAAGGGAAATTAACGTGAACACGATTTCTGTCTGGCGCGCCACGGCGCCCGAAGCAGGTTTTCCCATGCTGCAAGAAGAGACGACTGCGGATGTGGTGATCGTGGGAGGCGGGATAACTGGAGTTACACTCGCTCTGAATCTGGCCGAGCAAGGCACCTCCGTCGTGTTGCTGGAAACCCGTGATATAGGTTTCGGCAGCACCGGCAATTCAACTGGCAACCTTTATGAAACGGTTAGCCGAGGCATTCAACGGATCGTTAATCAATGGGGCGGCGATGTCGCCCATGCCATAACCACTGCTCGCCGCGCGGCGCTGGAGCAAATCGACCAGCGGGTCAGGCAATTCAAGATTCCCTGCGATTTTCGCCGTTGCAGACTGTATCGCTATGCTACATCCGAGAGCGCGCAATCCACGATAGAAAAAGAGTACCAGGCCTCGCTCAAGGCAGGCCTGACGGCCCATTTTGAAAAAACGCTGCCAGCGCCCCTTCCCCGGCCGCAAGGGCCCGCAATGGTCCTGAACAACCAGGCCCAGTTTCACCCTCAGGCATACATACGGGGGCTCGCCGGCGAGGCTGCAAACCGGGGCTGCCGTATTTTCGAGAATTCGATGGCGCTCGAGGTAGACCCGGACCGGCGCGTCGTGCGCACAGCCAATGGCCAGGTTACAGCCAGGGAGGTGGTGCTTGCTACTCATTCGCCGAAGGGCATTCATTTGGTGCAAGCGGAAATGATCGTGAACCGCGAATATGGGCTCGCCACGCGGGTTGCCAAGGACTGGTTTCCTGATGGAATCTTCTGGGGCAGTGGCGTCGAACGGCTCTCGGTACGTAGCGTGGACGTTGAGGATGCAACGTTCTTCGTCTGTGTGGGAGAAGAGCACAAAACCGGACAGGAAGACGCAACCATTAACCTGAATCGGCTTGAAGCGGCGGCCCAGGGGAATTTCGATTTGGGCGAGGTAGCGTACCGATGGTCGGCCCAGAACTATAGCGCCGCTGACGGCTTACCCTATATCGGAAGGGATGCAACCGGCTGTTTCATCGCGACTGGTTTTGAAACCGACGGTTTGATCTATGGAACGGTGGCCGCATCGCTCATCGCCGACAAAATTGCCGGACGCGACAACGTCCTCGCACCAATCGTCAAAGCGAGCCGGTTTTCGCCATTGAAAGGTGCGAAGGGCGTAGCCGAGGAAACCGCAACCGTACTGAAATCGCTCGTCAAGGACTACGTGACCGACCGCGAGACAATTCCGCTGTCTCAACTCATGCCTGGCAAAGCGGCAATCGTGAAATTCGAGAACGTATCGCTCGCCGCCTACCGGGAGCCCGACGGCGCATTATTTGCGGTTTCCCCAGTGTGTACGCATATGAAGTGCAGAGTTCACTGGAACGGCGTGGAAAAAAGCTGGGACTGCCCCTGCCACGGCAGCCGTTTCGCCCCGGATGGAACCGTAATTGAAGGCCCTGCAACCGAGCCATTGCAACGCCACTTTCTGCCGGGACATTAGACCAAAAAAGCATGTCTGTCCGCCCGTAACTCTCTGCGGCAGGTGTGTCAATAAAATGGATTTCTCCCTGGCGACATGGCATGTACCGCGCTGCGGTTCTGAGCAGTCAGCCAGCAGAAGGGGGCGTACATTTCAACAATACATTTCATCGACTACCAATACCCGCCCTGCGCTACCTGACCTGTTCCTCCGAATAAAACAACGGCCGACGGTATATTCAACCCTGAAAGTTCTCCGCTCTCCTGCATGTCACCCAAGGCACGAAGAATCATCTGTTCAAGTACTTTTCCAAATCCCTGGTCCTGGGGAAAGGGCTGAACGCTGTCGGGTATGCTCATGTTGCCGATAGCGGTATGAACCGCATGTTTTATACCGGTTCGGCTGATTGTCTTTCCCTGTCTGGTGATAAACATCGACAATTCGTAGGCATCGGTGATGGTTTTTCCGACCATCCATAACGGGTATCCGGTCCGGGCCGCTTCCGCTGCCACAGTGCCGCTGTCTGCCACATTGTTCAAGACCACTCTGATTTCGCCTTCTTCCTGATCTTCGACCGGCAAAACCACGCCGGAATCCCTGAGTATCAAGGCAGTATAGTCTTTCAAAGGGACGTCGCCCTTGGGAAAGTGCTCGCCATTTCGCTGGAACTCGACAGCGAGCTTCAGCCGAAACGGTGCGCTTCGCTGTTCTATATCCTTATACGCGACCTTCGGAAATGAGGCGCCCAGGAAGGATCTCTTTGGTGATGCGCATCCCGCCAGTGCAAAGGAGGCTATAACAGATCCAAGTACGATGCGGCGACCGATATTCATAAAAACTCCGTCAGGATGGGCATTTCGGCGCCCAAGGCAGGGACTACTACTAAGAATAGCAATTGTTGAGAATAATGCGTTATTCTTTGCACTGCAACCTGCTCGACCGTATGGGTATTCCCTCCGGGGCTCGAACGGCTGCGGTTGCTCCTCAGCAGATAGATTCTGCAGATTCCGGGCAAAAATGAACGCTCCAGCAACGCCTCATTCCATAGCACTCGGATTTAACGATAAGCGGATCCAGGAAGTGCTTTCCATACTGGGTCTTGACGCGACGCATCATGCGCTTGCAGAGCAGATACGCGCGGAAGTCATTGCCGGGCGAGCTGGCGAATTCGCTGATTCCTGCTTTGCCACCTTGGCGCGTACTCAAGGCTTCTCATTGATAGAGAAGGATATCGGCGCCGGCTCTTTCAAGCAGGCCTGGGTCCATTACTTGCAGTGCTTCGGCAGGAATTTCGATAAAGTCGAATATTTCGAAGAGCGGCTGCAAATGGCTGCTGCTTTCGCCCGTGCAAAGATCCCGCTCAGCGTTTTGCATCTTCCTTACTGCCTCACACAGGAGCTTCTGATAGGCAGTCTCTCAGATAAATTCAATGAGAATTCCAGGACCTTGTGGCCTCTTCTCGACGCTGTTTTGAAACTGATCTCCCTTGACTTGTACCTGACAGCGGAGGGCTATCGTCTGCCTGAACTTGATGAACTGGAAGAGGATCTGGATAAGCTGCGCAAAGAAACATTCCGCTTGCGGCGGAGAACTTCGACCGATGAACTCACCGGAGTGATGAGCTATGCCAAACTCATGGAATCCCTTGAACAGCAGATCGACCGCGCGCAGCGCAGGGGCCACGATCGCAGCCCCTTGTGCCTCATAATGTCCGATCTCGATTTCTTCAAAAAAATCAACGACACATATGGACACATGATGGGCGACCTCGTGCTGCGGCACGTAGCGGGACGCATACAATCGGCAACCCGTGACTTCGATCTGGTTGGCAGATTTGGCGGAGAAGAATTTGTCATTATCATGACGGACACCAACCTGGAGTTGGCAAAGGTGATTGCGGAACGAATACGCGAAGGCGTCATGAGTGCGCCTTTTCATGTGAAGCGATACAATATTCCGGTAACCGTCAGCCTGGGGGTGGCAATGTTGAGGCAAGGCGAACGCAAGGAATCATTGCTTGAGCGTGCGGATGCCGCAATGTATGAAGCAAAAAGGAGCGGCCGCAATCGCGTGGCCATCGCTCCCGATTCCTGACAGCAGCTCTCGATTCCTGACAGCAGCTCGCGATTCCTGACAGCAGCTCGCGATTCCTGACAGCAGCTCTCGATTCCTGACAGCAGCGAGCGATTCCTGACACCATCGCTAACCGTCGTGAAGTATCACTGGCGAATCAGCCGCAAAGCCTGCAACGTATCGGCTTCCTCGCCAGCGACACCAATACTCATACCGGACGCAGACAACACCACAGCCTGATCTCCCGACTGTGCCAGCCCCTGCACAAACAGCCACTCGCGGGCCTGCGCAGTGCATAGGTGCGGCTCGATCAATCCCGGAGCCCCTGAAAAAAGCGGCGCGACGCCATGCACTATCGCCAGACTCCGGTACAACCGCGCTGAATCGGTAATTATCACGAGCGGAATCCCCGGGCGGAAGCGGGCAATGCCCAGCGCCGTTCTGAGATTGCAGGCGGAAACGATTATGGCGCGGGCATTCAAACGCGCCGAAAGCTGGCACGCGGCGAAGCTCAGAGCATCCTCCGGAGATCCCGATGTCGCACTCGGACGCATGTCCTGCGCACCTCCCCTCCCATACCCGGACTCACCACGTCCGGACTCACCAGACGCGGCCTCGGTGGCGGTGAGCACGCGGTGAAGTATCTTCACGGCGGCAACGGGAAATTGGCCGATGGCCGTCTCCGCAGAAAGCATCACCGCGTCCGTTCCATCGAGCACGGCGTTGGCCACATCGGTAACCTCCGCGCGCGTCGGATGCTCGTGCTCCACCATGGACTCAAGCATTTGCGTGGCCGTTATCACCGGACGCGCCCAAGCATTCGCCATGGCAATAATCCGCTTCTGCACAATTGGAATTTCAGCCAGGTCGGTCTCGACCCCCAGGTCTCCGCGCGCCACCATCACGCCGTCGGCCGCTTCCACAATCTCTTCAAGATTGACGAGGGCCCTGCGCTTCTCTATCTTCGCCATCAGCAGCGGCTGCGCGCCTACCGGAAGCAACGCTCGTACCCGGGTAAGGTCGTCGGCCGACTGCACGAACGAAACGCCAATCCACTCTGCCTCTTGGGAGACCGCGAATGCGAGATGCCGCCGATCATCCTCCGTCGGGACCAGCTCATTCAAAACGGACTCTGGAATGTTTATGCCTGAACCGGAGCGGACTATGCCTCCGACACGCACTTCGCACTGAACCCGACTGGCATGGTTGGCGGGGCTGGCGGGGGTTTTTACCCGAAGGTCGATCGAACCATCGGCAAGAAATACTGATTCCCCAGTACGGAGTACCACAAGCAACTCAGGGTTCCGCACGGGCAGAAGACTGCTGCCTTCTTTCGGACCCTCCTCCGCGATATCGTCCTCCGCTGCAAGCGTAACTATCGTACCTTCTTCCAGCTTGCAACACCCGTCCGGCAGTTCGCCAATACGAAACTTCGGACCCGGCAGATCAACAAGAATAGCCACCGGTCGGCCGGATTCCCAAGCTGAGCGCCGCACCAGCTGAATGCGTCGTGCATGATCGGCATGATTGCCATGCGAGGCGTTTATGCGGGCGACATCCATTCCGCTCTCGATCAAATGCGCAACGATGCCAGGCTGGTCAGTTGCCGGACCCAGCGTACAGACGATCTTGGTTCCATGCCAGCGGTGATCAGTCATGACTCTACGTAAACCCTAATAACGATCCGACTCATAGTCGCGTAGATATTCCCGCTCGTGACGCTCAGCCCGGTCGCTTCGCTGCTCGTAGTCATTCCGGTCCCGAGCCCTTCGCGTCTGCTCCTCGTTTCTTTGCTTGAGAACAGCGCAGTCCGCGGAATCCTCCGAGCACGCGTAGCGGCCCTCTCCCACATACACCTTTTCATCTGCCTGTGCGGTTACCGTAGCCCCAAGCACCACCGCAAATACCAGCATAAGCCGTGTCATGCTTTCTCCCTTGAAGAGATATTGAGCGTTAAATGCAAGAAATGATATCGCAAATGTTCACACGCACATTGATGTACGCTTACACAACCCCGCCCGCCCGGGTCGCTCAGCAATTCATTCCCGACCGGTCCTGGTCCAGACTTTAGGCAGCAGATGCAATATGACCAGGGCAAGGACAGTACATAAAACGGCCGAGGCTTCCCGCCCAAGCCCGGCGGCAATGCCGATCGCCGCTGTCAACCATAGCCCCGCCGCGGTAGTAAGTCCTTTTACCGTTTCTTCACTGGTACTTTTAAGAATGGTTCCGGCCCCAAGAAACCCAACCCCGGTGACAACGCCCTGGATCACGCGCGACAATGCGTCATCGGACATGTGCATTTGTTGAGGGATGAGGACAAAGAGGGCAGCGCCCACGGCAACCAGCATGTGCGTCCGCACTCCTGCTGCCTTGCCCCTGTGCTCCCGTTCCAAACCCAGTATGCCGCCAAGCGTGGCAGCGATTGCCAGACGCAGCGTGGTCCGGGCAAATTCAGTTGCAGAGGGAAGGTCCGAAAACTCCGACACCAGCATGTTGACAATCTCCTGCCACCAGCTATCCACAATAGCTCCTTGTCCAGTACCGGATCTCGCCCGAAATCCACGCCAAAATAGCAGCTCCCTCAAGAATATCACAGTTGCCGCCGCTATCTGGTTCATCAACGGCACAGCTCAACAGATTATGCTACCAACATAGAGAAAGATACAGTCGGCGGCAAGCTGGGTTTCCGCTCGCCATATAGTTCCGCGCGGCAGGTTATTGGCGCTGGACACCCAATACTTGACCCCTCACCGTGCTATCGCGCTTGCCTGCTATCCTGGGTCCGGCCAGCTTATGCGGTTCATACCTGTAAGATTCTGCAGGTATTCAACTACAAAATTTTAATATCTAATTGCTTCCGTCGTTAACCGGCGATGAAGGAAATGCATTAGGAATACATGTCTGCGCAATACCGGTTATGCGCGGTCTTCGACAGGTACCTGACAGATTGTCGAACCACTTTGACACCGGGACTATAAAAACCAACCGGTTTCCGGGTTGGGTTCGTTTACCCATTCAGCATGGATATCGCATAAACCTCGTGCGACGATCGCACGTGCCTCTTGGTCTCTTGGCTGCCCGCGAGGTTTTGTATTGGCAGGCATACGAGGTCTGAACAAGTGGACCTTTCACATTGATCAGAAGAGTGAGGATCACACGAGCCAATTTATAAGATATCCACAGCTCATTCATAAGAGGGAAATAAATAAATGAAAGCCGGATTTGCATTCTGGATCAGGAGCACGGTGCTTGCGTTTGCCATGCTCGCGCCACTGCCTTCATCCGCAGCGGCGCCGCTAGGCACCAATCAGGGAGCGGAGTGGACAGCCGCTGCACAGAAAGACTTCTACAGTCGCGACCAGGGCTCGCGGATCATGCCGCTTCGCTGGATTGCCGCCCTGAAGCAGTCCAATGGTGAGCCTTTCATGGCTTCCAGTCTTAGCCGATATGGTTATCTGCCCAATGAGGATAGTCGTCCTGCCGGGCTACCGGTTGGCTTTACCGTTGGCAGCGGGAGCGGCGGCCAGGAAATCGGGATGACGTGCGCGGCTTGCCATACCCGCCAGATTGAGGTCAAAGGCGTTCCCTATCGCATCGATGGCGGCCCGGCGATTGTCGATTTTCAGAGTTTCCTCGCAGATCTCGATACGGCTGTAAATACTGTACTTACGAATCAACAGGCGTTTACGGATTTTGCCAATGCCGTGCTCGGCCCTGAGCCTACACCTGATGATAAAGCGAAATTGTTCGCGGAATTGGAGGTTTGGCATTTGCCCTATCATACCCTGATGAAAGGCGCATTGCCCTCACCTGCTTGGGGGCCAGCACGACTTGACGCCGTATCCATGATTTTCAACCGGCTCGCCGGGCTCGATATCGGTCCGGCTCCCATCTACATAATTCCCGAGAATATCAGACCTGCCGTCGCACCTGTTCGCTATCCCTTCCTTTGGAATGCAGCAATTCAGGACAAGACGCAGTGGCCCGGCTTCTCCAGCAATGGCACCGATATTTTAGGGCTCGCCCGTAATCTCGGCGAGGTCTATGGCGTCTTCGCTACTTTCCATCCAAAAAAAGATTGGAGCTTGCTTGGGATCGATTATCTGCACAAAAACTCAGCCGATTTTCAGGGACTCGAAGCTTTGGAAAACCTGGTGCGAAAGATAGGTCCGCCCCAGTGGCCATGGAAGATAAACCAAGCGCTCGCCAACAAGGGCAAGGCGATTTTTGCGCGTAAAACTGAGCAGGGCGGCTGCGTCGAATGCCATGGAAAAACCCCTTCTCTAGATCAAAAAACCTGGGCTACACTGGTTGTGGATGTGGGTACCGACTCGAGGGAATATGACATACTCGACTGGACCGTCAAAACGGGCGTGCTCGAAGGCGCGGAAATTCCCTTTATCGCCAAGCCGCTCAAGTCCACAGACATGGCCCTCAATGTTCTGAAAACTGCGGTGCTCGGGTCCATCCTCCAGCACTCCGTTCCGGTTTTGAAGAAAGCAGAGGATCAGGCACAGGTGAAAGGTGCTCAGTCTCTGTTTACGCCGGGGACGGAATCTCTGAAAAGTGCATTTAATGGATCTGCGTCCGGCACCGCACCTTCCTATCCCTATGAAGCCCGCGTGCTTGAAGGAATTTGGGCCGCTGCTCCGTATCTGCACAATGGATCGGTGCCAACGCTCGCTGAATTGCTGAAGCCGGCAGCCGAGCGGGTCAGTTCGTTCAAGATCGGTCCAGCTTATGACATAACCAATATAGGGCTCGCAGTCGATCAGACCGCGTTCGACTACACGCTGCAAACAACCGATTGTAGTGACCGGAAATCGGGAAACAGCCGCTGCGGCCACGAGTTCGGGACCAAACTATCGTCGGACGAGAAAAAAGCACTGCTCGAATATCTCAAGACGCTTTAATAGCTGGACATGTGTCGGTGGCATCCCCCTCTGCATCACCGAGAGGGATGCCACACTCGCCGATAATAAATTCATAATCCGTGCAATCGCTTATACCCACCTACTCACAATTAACACAGCGCGTTCACGAACTGCATGACAGCGCCGAGCATCCTGGCTTGTTGCGCGCCCATTCGGGACGCCTGGCCGCGAGCTCGTCATGCGCGAGTTGCTCGTCATAAGGACGTTTCAATACCTCCATCAGCCGCTCGATAACGGAGGCATCGCCCTGCTCCAGCGCTTCGATTGCCTGCTGCGCGAGATAATTGCGCGGCACATATTTGGGATTGGCGCGCTTCATTCGTTGATAACGCCTATCGGCAGGCTCATTATCCAGGCGAACCCGCGCGATATAGCGGCGAAGCCAGCCAGTCAGCTTGCTCATTTGGGCATGCGCGAAAGCCTGCTGCTCATCGTAGAATGCGCGGCGGAAAAACTCGGCCAACGCGCTATCCTCGATGCGGTCCGCGTTATCGGCCGCATCGCCCGCTGCGCTCTCACATGCGCCCTCCACGGGAATATCCATCAGGCAGCGGAAGAACAGCGTCATGTCAGTCTCAACCTGTTGCAGCAGCTCGAACAGATCGCTCACCAGCGTGTCGTCATCTTTGTGCTCCAGCGACGCCAGCCCGAGCTTGTCGGCCAGCATGCGACGCCATGTATTGTTGAAAGTTTCGCCAAAAACCGTCAGCCCCTGCTCCAGCATGGCATGATCCTCGATCAGAGGCGCAAGCGCGGCGGCCAGCCGGGTCAGGTTCCATTGTGCGATCTGCGGCTGATTGCCGAAGCAGTAACGCCGCCCCTGCGCATCCGTGGTATTAGGTGTCCAGCTCAGGTCGAAACCTTCGAGCCAGCCATACGGACCATAATCTATCGTGAGCCCCAGTATCGACATATTGTCGGTATTCATCACCCCGTGCACAAAGCCCACCCGCATCCAGTGGGCGATGAGCGTGCCCGTTCGCCGGCAGATCTCCTCGAACCACCTGGCATATATGGCAGGCGTAAAAGCTGATTCCCCACCCAGTTCAGGGAAATGTTCCCTTATCACGTAATCGGCCAGCCGCTTGAGGGTCTCCGGCTCGTCCTGCGCCGCAAGTATCTCGAAGTTGCCGAAACGCACGAATGAGGGTGAGACGCGGCAGACGATGGCGCCAGTTTCCGGCCGGGGATTGCCATCGTAAAACATGTCCCGCACCACGGAATCACCCGTCGCCACCAGGCTCAATGCACGGGTAGTCGGCACGCCCAGATAGTGCATGGCTTCGCTGCACAGAAATTCGCGCACCGAGGAGCGAAGCACGGCGCGGCCATCCGCAGTACGCGAGTATGGCGTTTTACCGGCCCCCTTGAGCTGCAACTCCCGGCGCACACCGTCCGGACAAAGTATTTCACCCAGGGTAATAGCGCGCCCATCGCCAAGCTGTCCCGCCCAGTGGCCGAACTGATGGCCGCCATAACGCGCGGCATAAGGTTGCATGCCTGGAAGAACACGGTTTCCGCCGAGCACCTCTACCGCCTGGCTAACAGGCGAGGCCGGGCGCGAGATTCCCAGCATTTCCCCCACGGGGTCAGCCCAGGCCAGCAACCGCGGTGCGCTCACTGGCGTTGGCTCCACCCGAGTGTAGCAGGCGTTTCGCACAGCACGCGGCACATTGTGCGTCGCTGGATCCCCCGGCAGTTCGCGCACGAAGCTATTGTCGAATTGCACATTATCCACATCGGTCAGGTCTGGCAGATCGACAACTGCTGGGCTACGCTTGAGATTGAGATGGCTCATTTATCTTCCTTGAATGGATAAGGTTTCTTGACACCGGTTCATGATAGACCTAAATTCGATTCAAAGACGTTTACGGGAGGGAAAGAATGCCCAAACTGACGGACTACGTCAAAATGGCGGCGGACGAGTATGTGCGTGATCGCGGAAGCACCGAACTCGATGCACGCTGGATTGCTGAATTCTTTCAGGACAGCGGCGTGCAGGATGCTTATCCGCACCAGGATCTGATTGCTTTCGCTGACATGGTGCAAAAGGAACCGAACCGGGAGGAGGAGCGAGCAACAAAAAAAGCGGCTTTTCACCTGGATAAAATGATCCGCCGCATAAGATTTCCGCCGAAAACATGAATATGCTGTTCATCTTGAAGAACATCCCGTTATTCCCTGCCTCCCTGCCGTCTCATCAATGAAACCTCGCTGTGGTTTTAAATTTATTGCGGGGGTGGAGGCGGTGGATTGCCGGGTGGTGGTGGTGGAGGCGGCGTCGCGGCGCCTGGCAAAGGTTGGCTCGACGTTTCTGCAGGCCGGTTACGAGAGTCATCCATGATCCGGCCGGAGACAGGGACACGATGGCCTTTGCCGTACATGCATTGCGTGTAACCCATATCATAACGGTGCTGCCGGATTTCGCCGGATGCCCTCGCGGTGCCGGTTCCCATCAGTCCGCCGAGCAGGAGGCCGCTGCCCGCGCCGATCGCAGCGCCGGTCCCTCCGGCAAAAGCGCCGCCTGCCGCCGCACCAACCCCTGTGCCGACCGCGGCAGTTCCTGCTCCGCTCATCACCGAAGCTCTATTCGGGGTCACGCCCTGGGCTTGCTCGCTGGCATAAAGCCTGCAGTAGCCGTCGTCATCACGAAATTGATCAAACGTTTTACCGGAGCCGGGCAGCGCCATTACGCTGGGGCCGCTTGGTATACTCGCACAGGAAACCAATAAAGACGCCAGAAGGAAAGGAGTTGATCTATAAGTTTTGGGCATTTCTATTCCTTATTTTATTGAGTTGCAGGCTGGGGAGCGACTTGCAGCCAGCCATCCGGGCATTTCTTTACATAGGGATAATATCCTTCTGGGTTTCTGCAATAGTGCCAATAATTCGTTGACTTCGGCGCTGGCGCTGCCGGCGGTGCAGGTTCTTGCTGCTGGATATAGACAGGTGGCGCCGTCGGCACGGCAATGACAGGCGGATAGGAATAATAAGGGGAATAATAAGGTGGGGCAAAACCGTACCTTCCGTAGCCATAGCCATAGCCCCCATAGCCCCCATAGCCCCCATAGCCCAGGCCAAAGCCGTAGCCCGGATAAAAACCGCCCACCCCATAGAAAACACTCAAGCCGTGCCGATGGCCGTGGTGATGGCCACCGTGGTGATGATGACCCCCATGATGATGGCCGCCGTGATGGTGATGACCCCCGCCGCCATGATGGCCGCCGCCATGGTCGCCCCCTCCACCGCCGTGATCGCCGCCTCCACCCTCTGCACCTCCGCCTTCGCCGCCGTCACCCTCATTGCTCCAGGCCGAACCAGCCGAAATCGAGCCTAGCGCCAGGAGGATGAGACATATAAGTTTAATTTTCACGTAGACTCACTCCTGTGACTTGGAACCTGCTCTTCACGACATGACAATGGATAACGATAAGATGGAACAGGCAGATTGGGTCTGCCTGAAGATTTAGAACACCGGATTATTCTGACGTTCCACTTGTCCGAATCAATTTTAGAGGCCCTTTGGAGGCCACCGGCAGCGGCTTCTGGTCGCCCCCATGCATCAGCACTATTTCTGCCTGGTTGAAGCGCCGAAAACACCAGAATCGCCCGATTGGGCGCATTAAAGCTTATGATTATTGTCGCTGGTCACGAATGTAGCTGCTTTTCCGGTGGGCCAGATTAAATTTGGAAATTTTTCAGCAAAGACTTACTGTCAAAGGAAGCCCTCATGACCTCCTCTTCGCTTTTTCAAAAATATACTGCTATCCACAACCGTACAACCGATTTAGTCGAGCCGCTTTTAGACGAAGATTGCTGTGTTCAGTCCATGCCCGAGGCCAGTCCCACAAAATGGCATGTGGGTCATATTTCCTGGTTCTTCGAAACATTTGTGCTGCAGCATTACGAAAAGCCGTTCAAGCCTTTTCACCCGGCCTTTCTTGCCATGTTCAGCTCCTATAACAAATCGGGGCAAACTCATCCAGATCCAAAGCGAGGACTCTTCACCCGACCTGCCTTGTCGGTGATCCGGGACTATCGGACCAATGTCAGCGAGCGCATGGAGCGGGTTCTGGATCGAGCGGTGGAAGACGAAATGTTGTCTACACTTGCGGTGCTCGGCATGCATCACGAGCAGCAGCATCAGGAACTCCTGCTCACCGACATCAAGCACCTTTTCTCGCAAAGTCCGTTGAGTCCCTGCTATAGGGAAATGCAGTCGCTGGATTCCCCGATATCCCACCCCCTGAAATGGCGCGGCTTTGAAGGAGGGTTGATCGAAATCGGCTATCACGGGCAGGGATTCAGCTATGATAATGAATCGCCGCAGCACAAGCAGTACCTTCAACCTTACCAGCTCGCATCGCGCCTCGTGACCAATGGCGAATATCTGGAATTCATGGAGGCGAACAGTTACAGCAACCCCAGCCTTTGGCTTTCTGAGGGATGGGACTGGATAAAGGCGCATGAGTGCAGCCACCCGCTCTACTGGCGATCAAATGGGGAATCCGGCGCCGATTGGCAGGAATTCACGCTCGGCGGACTGCGTCCGCTGGACTTGAATCTTCCGGTTATTCATATGTCGTTTTACGAGGCTGACGCCTTTGCCCGGTGGTCCAATGCCAGGCTGCCTACGGAGGCCGAGTGGGAAAATGCCGCCTCCCAGCAGGAAATCGAGGGCTGTTTCGCGGATAATAACCGTTTTCACCCTTTGGCCGCTGGTACTATTGCAGATGCAGACGGCGCAGGACTGGCTCAGCTATACGGCGATGCATGGGAATGGACGCAGTCGAGCTACTCGCCTTATCCGGGTTATAATCCCGCAAAACCAAACGCCAGCGAACCCATGTCTCTTGTCTGGAATGAAGCCGTGGGGGAATACAACAGCAGGTCGATGGTAAACCAGTATGTTCTAAGAGGCGGATCCTGTGCTATTCCGCAAGAGCGAATCCGCCCGAGCTTCCGCAATTTCTTCCCGGCCCAGACGTGCTGGCAGTTTTCGGGCATCCGCTTGGCGCGCGATGCAACTTGACCGACCATTTTGACCGGCTCAGTTCGAGTAATGCTCAACAGAGCGCAAGCCATGGAAAGAAATATGATAATAGCATTAAAGACCCTGTCCTTTGGTGTGGTTTCCCTCGCGTTGCTCGCCGGAGTGGCGGGTTGCTCAACGATGCACAAAACCACCCAATCTCAAAGAGCACCCATCGAACAACTTCTCATTAGCGAAGCCGTGTTACGAAGTCTTCCCGCCAGATCGGATGGTTTTCTGCCAATTCCATACGGCTCAAGCGTCATACTCGATACGTCCGGTATAAGCACGGCGGCAGGAACAAGCTCTGACCAGGTTCTTCTGCAAAAGACGTTGGTCGGGTGGCTGGGGCGGCAAGGATACGCTGTTCAGAAAAATGAGGAAAACGCTACGCATCGAATCAGTGTAATTGTGGGAGCCCTGGGTACAGAGCTAGGCGGCAATTTTTTTGGAATGCCTCCTGTCAGAAGTCAGATCATCCCTTTTTCGCTTCCCGAGTTGGCGCTCTACAAGGCGCAATATCAAACTGGGTATGTAACGTTTTACATGGACATCTTTGAATTACCTTCAGGCGCATTTATCCAGTCGACCCCTGCCTTCCTCGCCGAAACGTATTACAACGATTATACGGTTCTGCTGATATTTTCGTTTAAATCAACAGACCTCGCATCTCCTCCCCAAGTGGGCTCATATCGCAAGCCTAATCTCAATGGGATACTCGAGTAAAAAGACGGAGCAAAACCCCTCTTTCCAGAGCCAATCTCGTCGCCAATGGCTCCAGTCTTATCCCGATGCGCCAATTTCGAAGCGGCAGTGCGCTGCCATCCTGACAGCCTGTCGGACTTAAAGGAAATCGGCTACAAAAGCATCTGGCTGGTCGCTATTTCACTTTTTCGCTTCGATTCTTCAAGTCGGACAGGCTCCTAATCAATCGACTCGAGAGCCTGGGATATATCCTCAATGATATCGTCAATATGCTCGATACCTACGGATATCCTGACAAGACCTTCCGAAACCCCTGCGGCCTTAAGCTCATCCGGATTCAACTGCCTGTGAGTAGTGGATGCAGGATGACAGGCGAGCGACTTTGCATCTCCGATATTGACCAACCGCAGGATCATCTTCAGCGCGTCAATAAAGCGGCTGCCCGAAACCGAGCCGCCCTTTATCTCAAAGCTCAATAAACCCGAGGCTTTCCCCTTGCTTATCTTGTTGCACAGGTCGTGAAACTTACTGCTGGTCAATCCCGCATAATTAACTCTTTCCACCATTGGGTGCCCTTCCAGGTACTGTGCGACCTTCAGTGCATTTTCACAATGTCTTTCCATCCTCAAACCCAGCGTTTCCAGGCCCTGCAGTATTAAAAATGCGCTATGCGGCGACAATGCCGCGCCGGTATTGCGTAGCGGCACGACTCGACAGCGGCCGATAAAAGCGGCTTGTTCAAATGCCTCTGTGTAAACGACATCGTGATATGAGGGATCGGGCTCATTCAGCAAGGGGAAGCGTTCTTTGTGTTCTACCCAATCGAATTTCCCTGAATCGACGATCATCCCACCTACTGTCGTTCCGTGGCCGCCTATGTATTTCGTCAGGGAATGCACAACAATATCGGCGCCCAGTTTAAATGGCTGGCAGAGATAGGGGGTGGAAACGGTACTGTCAACAATCAGGGGCACACCGTGCTTATGGGCAATGTCAGCCATTTTTTCGATATCGACGATATGTCCGGCGGGATTCCCGATGGACTCGCAGAAAACCGCTTTTGTATTGCGGTCTATATGCCTCTCGACCCCTTTATAATCATCGTACGACACCATGCGCACATCAATTCCTTGTCGCGGGAATGTGTGAGCAAACAGATTGTAAGTGCCTCCATAGAGCTGACTGGTACTGACGATATTGTCGCGCGCGCTGGTTATACATTGAATGGCATAGGTTATCGCCGCCATTCCCGAGGCGACAGCCAGCGCTCCCACACCCTCCTCCATCTCTGCTATGCGCTGCTCCAGCACAGCATTGGTAGGATTCATTATTCGCGTATAAATATTTCCGGGCACCTTCAGATCAAACAGATCAGCGCCATGTTGTGTATTATCGAACGTGTAAGAGGTTGTCTGATAAATTGGAACGGCGGCGGCCCTGGTCGTAGCTTCGGATTTATACCCGTGATGCAATGCCAATGATTCTAATTTCATACTGGTCTCTCTTTTTTAATCAAACGTGGTTATGATGTGGACCACTTCCGGAGCGATACCGTAATTCGTTATCGATCTTCTTGACCTTGTCTTCGATTAATACGCGTCATTTCCCGAAAGACCGCCACATGCATTGATCCAAAGTATCCATTAATCTGGAAGTGAGTCAAGCAGAGGTTGTAGGGCGTAATAAGCGAAGCGCATTACGCCGCATGAGAGCTCCCTCATCGTTGCCCTGCCGTCGTTGCGCCCGGTTTCGGGCCGGCCAATTCTTCGCCGATTCAAAAAGCCGTTTTATTGCGATTGCTTCCATTATTCAGCAGCCCGAGCAACGCTATTGTCGGCTTTATCCGCAGGAGGCGCCGCGGAGGGCGCAGTGGGGGAATGGCTCACCACCTGCCTTTCCTGCGGGTTAACGAACTCGATACCCCACTCGCGGAAGCGCCGCAGAATCCGTCGATTGAAGCCACGCTGCACGGGCCATCTGCCGCTGTCCAGCGCGCTTATTTGTCCGAGAATGGTGATCGTCGATCCATCGACCTGATCCACACCCCAGATATTCACGTCGTCAAGGATCAGATCTTTAAATTCGGGGTCTGCGCGCATCTCGCCAGCGACGCTTCTAATGGCGGCAAATACCTTATCGACATCCGAATCCGCCGTTACACTTACCTTGATAGAAGCATTGCCGATGCCGCGCTTGAAATTAGTGACGGTGGAAACAGAGCTGAATGGCACGACATGCAGCGCACCGTCGACGGCGCGTAACCGGACTGTACGTATCGATAGATGCTCGACCGATCCAGAAACATCGGCGACGGTGATGAAATCCCCGACCTGAATGGCATTTTCCATCAGCAAAAAAATGCCGGTGATGAAATCCTGTACCAGCTTTTGAGAACCAAAACCCAATGCGACGCCGATAATGCTGGCACCCGCCAGCAGCGGTGCGATGGTGATGCCCAGTTCGTTTAGTGCGGCGAGCAGCACGATCATGGCAATAATGAAGAAGAGAGTGGTGCGCAGCATGGGCACTAATGTGCGCAAACGCGCGGCGCGCGCAACGTCGCCAGCCTCGGTCCACTGGTCGACGCGTCGGCAAACCGACGTATTGAAGGCCTCCCACGCCATCATCGCCACTGCGCAGGTTATCGCGATCGTGGCGACAGCAGAAGCCAGACGCCGGCCCACCGATCCGCTTTCGAACCATGAGAGCGTATCCACGCCCCAGACCTGCAATAACACAATAATGGCGACAATGGCTATCAATAAGGATACGGCACGGTCAACCAGCAGGTGATAAGTGCTTTTACCGGCAACCTCGGGAGCAACAAACTGTGACTGCTCTGTCTGCCCGATCTGGTCCGCTTTATTTTTACGATGTTCAATGAAAGCGCGGTCGATCGCACCCAGAACAAAAATCGATACCAGACTGGCGCCGACGATAACCGCCGCCGACAACGCAAAGAAATGCAGTACGCGCTGGAAGCCGTTTTCTGTCCCGACCGACCACAGCAGCCACGCAGCAACAATAAAAAGTGTCGCTACAAACGTCCAGCTATCGGCCAGTATTCCGCGCAGCCCAAACAGGGCCCCGTGGCTATCTTCGTTTGTTCCGCGGATTGCTGCCGCGGTGGCTTTGCGGCTGCGAAAGACCATTATCAGCAACATGATGTGAACAACCAGTCCAACCATTTTGGAAAGGGTGTCGTGAGTGTCCCGCGTTCCCCCCGTTTGCAGCGAGATATCGGCAATGGCGGTGCCAAACACAGCCACGATGACGATCCGCCGCATCCAGCAATTCAGGTAGTCAGCCGCACCATCGCTGATGTGCATCAGCCGCAGCCCTTGCCCGAGTGGAGACGCCATGAGATGAATCACACTCAGCACGACGCGGGTGGTTGCGTAAGCCTCGATAATAGGCAAGGTCGCGCTATAAAATATGGCGACCCGTCCCCCAAACGCATTTAATAGCGCGATGGCTATCGCCAAAAAGGCGGCCAGTGGGATCAACTCAAGCACCCAGTGGGCCAGCGCAAACGGGAGACGGCGCAGCAGGCTCAGGTGGCGATCAGCGGCTAGTGCCTTGCTGGCGCCAGGCGTAACAGGAAGATCTAGCGCGGGCACCGCATTATGGTCGGCGCCATCCCCTGCTTTCACTTTCGTGCTTCCCGGTCCCTCGCCTTCTCCCGGCTCTTCCGTGCGCCCAACCGCAGCCTGACGAGCTGCCGCGCGCTCCTCGACTATCCTGCGCGGCCGGGCAAGCGCACGCCGCAGCAGCCACTCCACGAACAAGGATCCCGCAAGTATGACCGCGACTTCCCACAGCGCGTCAAGCACCACGGCCCGGCGCTCCGGCACCCCAAGGTTATACTGCCACCAGTCGGCCACGGTTCTGACCTCAAGAAGCGTGCGAACGGCTGATCGCAACTGGTTCACAACAGTATCGAGGCGCTGTCCTATCAGATCGAATATCTGGGCGACCAGACCACCCTCCGCCAGCTCGATAGGCGCCGCTCCCTCAACCGCCGGTGCAGCTGGTGGAGAGGATGCGGCAGGTGGGACAGGTGCAGCGGATTCGGCGGGTACGGCCGATTCGCCCGGCGCATTCTCTGTAGCTTCTGCGATTGCATTGAGCGTCTGTTCGAGTTCCGCGCGCTTCCTGTCATCCTGAAGAATCGAGAGCGTACGCCTGGCTTGCGCTGGCGTAACACCATATTGCTTCACGGAATCATCCGCGTACGCGCCATTGAACGCGGGGCCGGTCAATAACAACACCAGCGACACCAGCACAGCAACTGACTTGCTAATTTCGGAAAACATGGACAGGTAACATATTTAAGCGAGGGAATACTTTAGCACGGGCAGGGTAACCGGGAACACGGGAGCCAGATTGCAACGGGGCTCCCTTCCACGCGGATTGAGTAAAAACGGGGGATAAGGGCGCTGCGCCTCCAGCATCGCTGATCGCTCACCGCAGAGGCAGTTCTACAACCCTTCCCCGTGCATGCTGAACTTCCTGCAAGGTGGTCAGGAACGGCTCGTCAGAAGTTCCTCAACACCTTATTATGAGTTCCTCAAGGTTTCACTGGGCTACCTTGCTGAACCGCATGCCTGTTTCAGCGTCGGGAGATTACATGTCCTGGTAGCGTTTCTTTATTAGCTTCGACCGACCGCCGAAATAAACGCCACGCGCCAAAATCGGATAGAAGCCCGATTATTTGGCGGCGGGCCAGAGTAATGTGATCTTTCTATTACCCCCCTTCTTGATATCCAGATGACGATGAAGTTTTGTTGATTCGTAGATAGCATCCAGCGAGTATTTTCCTGGCGGCAGTTTTACCAGTACGTACGGACCCTCGGCGCCGATATCCAGGACGGTATTGCCGGATTTATCCTTGATTGTTATCTGTACATCGCTGATGTATTGGGCGCCAGGGGTAGCAGCCTGGGCCAGTTCAAGCATCAACGGCCATGAATTTCCTTCTTTCAGTATTGCTTCCGACTCGTCTTTTCCTATTCCACCCGTTAGAAATTCGATTGGACCTTGCGATTGCACAGCTGGAAGTGAGGGGTTTACCGGGGAGGAACCGTCTTGCGCAAAACCTGAAGTTGAAAAGATACCGGTTAACGTCAGTGCCGCCAGCGCCATCAATATTTGAACGAGTTTAATATGGATTTTCATGAGATTACACCTCCGAATTCGTTAAGGAAGAAAAGGTACCGGCGGATTTCGACAGAGCGATGCCTGGTCCGGCTTATGCGGACGATCGCTCGCGCGAACATCCTCGGCAATCATGTCGCCTTGCTGCCTTTTTTACGCTTCGCTGCAGGCACGCTCGGTGCGGGAACGTCCGAAGCGACGATATCCGAGGGTATCCCCCTGCGGTCCGTGTCTTTCAGGCCGTGCTCGGTATCTTCCGCTGCCTGCCCGATCACATTGCGGGAGTGCTCATCTTCGTTAGCCTCGCCTGCGCTGGCCGGGCCGGTTGTCTGGTCCCGCTCATGCGGCAACAACGGCTGTTGCTCTGCTTGATTCTGCTCCTGCCGCTCCGGCTCCGGATTGGAAAGCTCCACCCGCTCTGTCAGCACGCCGGTTTCCTGTCTGGGAGGTTTTTGCCTGGAGAGAGGTTTTTTCCTGGAGAGAGATTTCTTGTCAGTGGCCATCGGCTTCACTCAATGGTTTGTGGTTTTGGGTTAACAGGGTTTCGAATGGTATTTCATGGTATGAATCGTCTTCAAAGGAGTTGCGAAGCACGATTTTCACTCGATAACAGCCCGGCACGCGGGACCAACAAATAACTATACGGCAAATAAACGCTGATCGCTGTGCCCCACCGCACATAAGGAAAACAGGCGGTCATATTGCCATCATCAAGCACCTCCCAAACTTTCGGAGTTTATGTCCATTAGCGCACCGCGCCAGAAGCCTAGACATTCATCATGGTCAAACACTCGAAAATCGGAGGTAACGCATGAATGAATTGCTTTCGAAATCGTGGGGGAAAGTGGCAGTACGCGGTTCCCCATAGCTGACTTATGCGAATATATCAGTCCTATGTTGGGTATCGTACCGCGCGAACCAGCGTAGTCATTCATGCTTGTCCTCGTGACACTCAAAAAGAGAGGTGGCATCATGAACGAACTAATTTCGAAAACATGGCGTTCGCTGGCGTTGCGTGGAACCGTGTCGCTGCTGTTCGGTATTTTGGCTGCGTTCTGGCCGGGAATTACACTCATGTGGCTGCTTATCATGTTTGCGGCCTACGCGCTGATTGGGGGTGTGGCATCCGCCATTGCTGCCGTGCAAAATCGAAAAACCAACAGTGACTGGTGGCTGATGCTTCTGATTGGGTTAGTAGGTATTGGAGCAGGGATAACTGCCTTCCTGCTTCCCAACCTGACGGCAGTGGTGCTTGTACTGATCATAGGCGCAACCGCGCTTGGCAGCGGTATAGTGGACATCGTCATGGCGATCCGCTTGCGCAAGACCATCCGTGGCGAAGCATTCCTGATCCTCAACGGCATCATTTCCGTCGCGTTCGGCGTATTTGTTTTCTTCTTCCCAGGCGCGGGAGCGCTGGCGCTGGTGTGGCTGATCAGTATGTACGCCATCATTTCAGGCTTGCTGCTGTTGGCACTGGCTTGGCGCGCGCGCAATTGGAAAGGCGGCGATGAGCAATGGCCTCATGGACTTCCCCACGGAAGCCACTGAGGCAGATGCTGAAGGAAGATATCAAGCTGAATAAGATTCCAGCGTTTCGGGACGATACTAAATCGTCAAAGGAAAAATTCGAGGCTGTACTTGTATGAAAATCTCCCGGATCTGCTTTTCTCCATAGGTCGCTGGATAAGCTTCTCGCGAGCGCGCATTTGACACTTATCCCGCAAAAACGGGAGAATCGAAGGCGCGCCGATGGCCGCCAGATGTAATGGGAGATCCCCCTAACAAGGAGGTTCGCGTAATCAAGCTTGATCGCCTTCACGGGAAATAGATGGAATACAAGGATTATTACAAAATCATGGGAGTTGCGCGTGACGCCTCCCAGGACGATATCAAGCGCGCCTACAGGAAGCTGGCGCGCAAGTATCATCCCGATGTTAGCAAGGAACCGCAAGCTGAAGTACGCTTCAAGGAACTGGGCGAAGCCTATGAAGTGCTTAAAGATCCGGAGAAACGGGTGGCTTACGACCAGCTTGGTACAAACTGGAAAGCGAATCAGGAATTCCGCCCCCCACCGGACTGGAATGCCGGCTTCGAATTTTCCGAGCGCGGATTTCCGGGCGGCGATGCTTCGCAGTACAGCGACTTTTTCGAATCGCTGTTTGGCCGGAGCTTTCGCTCGGGCGGCGGCGGATACGGCGGCGCGACAAGTGACAGGGGGGCCAGCGGGCGGGGCGGCGCATCCTTTCATATCCCGGGGGAGGACCATTACGCCAAGATAATGATCGACCTGGAAGATTCCTACACGGGCGCTACCCGCACCATTACCCTGCAAGTACCCGGGGTCGACGTTCAGGGGCGCGTGTCGACGCGTGAACATAAGCTCAACGTCGTTATTCCGCGCGGCATTCGACCGAAGCAGTATATTCGCCTCGCCGGACAGGGGGCACCAAGCCATGGACGCGGCAAGCGGGGCGACCTGTATCTGGAGATTGAATTCCGCCCTCATCCCCATTACCGTGTGGAAGACAAGGATGTGTACCTTGACCTGCCGGTAGCGCCCTGGGAGGCGGCGTTGGGGGCGACAGTGAAGGCGCCTACTCCGGAAGGAATAGTTGAACTCAAAATACCTCCCGATTCCGCTACCGGCCGCAAGCTGCGATTGAAAGGCCGCGGGATTCCTGGCAAAACGCCAGGAGATTATTATGTCGTGCTGCGAATCGTTCCGCCCCCCGCCAACGATGAAACGGCGAAATCGTTCTACCGCAGCATGGCCGAGCACTTTAAATCGTTCAACCCACGGGCTAAACTCGGAGTGCAGGCATGACTGACAAAAACCCGCCCCGCACGTCAAACGATAAACCGGCTGAGCCACAGGTCGGCCTAAGCGCCATCATCATTGATGAGCAGCACACCCTAACGCTGGCCGAACTCAGCCACGCCTGCGCAGTACAGAGCGGCTATATTATCGAATTGGTTGACGAAGGACTGCTGACCCCGGAAACCGCAGACGAGCATGAACCTCATCGCTGGCGCTTTACCAGCACCCAGATGCGCCGCGCGAGAATGGCCTCGCGGCTGCAAAATGATCTCGGCATCAACCTTGCCGGAGTAGCGCTGGCCCTGCAATTGCTGGAGGAAGTTGAAGTCCTTCGGACGCGGCTCGAGGCGATGGATAGAGAGTGATATTGCGGGTGATGGCAGGGTAGCGGCAGGTTAGCTCACCCTGGTAATCGAAATCGTATTACTGCCAGGTCTTTTCCGGTCATTACCAGCAAGGATATTACAAACGTCTATTTTGCACCGCTCAACACGGTAAGAATGGAAAGCACCGATGTGGATGCCTCGATAAAGCCATCGATGAACCGGAACAGTCGAGCCACGAAACGCGCCCCTGGCATCCTGTCGGACTTAAAGGAAATCGGCTGCAAAAGTGTCTGGCTGGTCCATATTCCGCCGCTTTTTCGGCCAATAGAATAACTATTGGCCTTCAAAATCCTCAAAATCTGTCCTCACCCAGTCACTTTTCCGCTTCGATTCTTCAAGTCCCACAGGCTGCCAGGCACCGGCTGATCCTTGCTTGTCACCTTACCGGTGATATACCTGCTTATTTCCGGATTTCGTTTATGTTCGACAACGAACGGAAGACCTGGCCCCACGGGCGCATATTCGCTGTCTGAGCAGATCGACGAGGACCGGCGGTTGTCTGCCTTACGTTCACTCCACAACAGCCCATTACGAAAAAAATACACTGCTTCTGCGTTGCAGTCCCCTGAAAGGCGAAGCAATTGAATCCATTGAAGGAATCGGGAGCTGATAATGGAAAAAGACCCATTGATCAAGTTAACCTGGCGCGGCCATGAAACAATCGAATCAATACCTGCGCTGCTGGATCATGCACAGAAACTGGAGATAACTCTGCCCTCGAACTATAACCATTCTTTGTTCAGCGCGTTGCACCGCGACGAACCCGCGGCTCAGCTGGAAGAAATCGATGCCTCCGGCGGTCCGGAACTCCTGGCGCGCATCGCAACAGTCAGTGGTCTTGAAGAATTTGCCGCGCTCACTCGCCCGTTAGCCGCCGCGCGAGCAACGGTACAGGTCGAGAGTCCGCCAAAAGTCATGATCACGCTGCCGGCCGGGAATACCGAAGGGCAATGACCCGCTCTGCCGTTTTAAAGCCGGGTGACAACTGCTGGCGCATCGAACGAGCTGATCGGGCCGCCTTTATCGTGGACGGGGCTGAATTCTTCAAGGCTTTCCGCGAAGCGGTAAAACAGGCGCAGCGCTCGGTGCTGATCATTGCATGGGACATCGATAGCCGGGTGAAGCTCGTGCGGGAAGGCGAACCGGACGGCCTGCCGATCGAACTGGGCGATTTCCTCAACAGCATGGTCAAGCTTAACAGTAAGCTCGACATACACATACTGGACTGGGATTTCGTCATGATCTTTGCCCCGGACCGCGAGTGGCTGCCACTTTACAAAGAGAAATGGAACGACCATCCGCGCCTGCATTTTTGTCTGGATGACCGGCATCCGACCGGCGCGTGCCATCATCAGAAAATTGTGGTGGTTGATGATCAGGTCGCATTTGCTGGCGGACTGGATTTAACGCTGGGGCGCTGGGATACTCCTCAACACGCGCCTCGCGACTCCCGCCGGCGGGATCTGGAGTCAGAACCGGTGCCGCAACCTTATCACGACATCCAGATGATGGTCAGCGGTCCGGCCGCGGCTGCGCTTGGGGACCTCGCGCGTGAACGCTGGCGGAATGCAACCGGCATGACTCTTCCGGCGCCCCGGATCCAGACCGAGGCAAACTACTGGCCGGCCTACCTGGCGCCGGATGTGGAAAACGTGGATGTTGCAATTTGCCGGACTGTTCCCAAGTACGAGAATCAGGCGGAGGTGCGGGAAGTGGAGCGGCTTCTGATCGACGCCATCGCAGCCGCACGCAATTCTATATACATAGAAGCCCAATATTTCACCGCGCATCGGGTTACGGATGCCCTGGCGAAGCGCCTGAAGGAGGAAGACGGACCGGAAGTGGCTGTGCTGCTACCGGAGCATACTGTCGGATGGTTGTCGCAGACTACCATGGACGTCCTGCGCGAGCGCTCATTCAGGCAACTCCTGAAAGCAGACCACCACAACCGATTGCGGCTTTATGAGCCTTGCATACCCGGTCTTGATGATGAATGCGTAAACGTACACTCCAAGGTTACGATAATAGACGATGAACTGCTTCGCATAGGCTCGGCAAACCTCAATAATCGTTCAATGGGCCTGGATACCGAATGTGATCTTGTGATTGAGGCAAATGGCAAGCCTCATATACGCAGCGCTATTCATGCCTTTCGCAACCGTTTGCTGGAGGAGCATTTAGGCCTGGAAGCAAGCAGAATAGAAGAGCGCTTCGCACAAGAGCGCTCCTTGATCCGCACCATCGAATCGCTTCGCGGTTCAGGTCGTACCGTGCGTCCGCTGGAGTTTCGCGTGACACCCGAGATGGACGCGTGGGTGCCGGGGGATGATCTCGTGGACCCCGGCCAGCCTATGGATCCGAGCGAGCTGATGAAAGAGTTTGTTCCTGAAGAAGAACGCGGAGGGGCGCGCAGCCATATCTTTTTGATCTTGGCGATACTCGCTGCCATTCTTGGCTTGGCTGCCATGTGGCAATGGTCGCCTCTGAAAGAATGGGTCAATGTCGATAAGCTCGTCGGCTTCGCCGTCGAATTCAAGCAGGCGCGGAGCGCACCACTATTGACGCTTGGCGTTTTCCTCGTCAGCGGCCTGGTTGCGTTTCCCCTTACGGTGCTCATCGTTGTCTGCGTACTGGTGTTTGGTCCGTGGCAGGGTTTTCTCTATTCAATGCTCGGCGCCCTGTTGAGTGCGATGTCAACCTATGGACTGGGTCATTTGCTTGGCCGCAACACAGTGCGGCGGTTTGCTGGCAAGAAACTCCACGAACTGAACAGGCGGCTCGCCCGGCGCGGGTTAATGACCATTATCGTTGTCCGGATCATTCCATTTGCCCCGTTTTCGGTCATCAATATGATTGCCGGCGCCTCCAAAATCCGCTTCCGGGATTTTGTCATCGGCAGCGCCCTTGGGATGTTGCCCGGAATCGTCGGCATGTCGCTGTTTACGGATCGGCTGGCTGCCACCATCCAGGAACCGGATCTGCCAGCCTTCGCCATATTGGTGGCGGTTGTCGGCGTCATTATTGTCTCGGGCTGGACATTCTGGCGGTGGGAAGAGCGCCACCGGAACCCTCGGCTACGAGCTCAGTCAGATTGAGCAAGTGCGTGGCATTTTCCGATGCGGGGCAACGGCTGCGTCTGCTGCTTTGCCGCCACCCGCGTTTCAGGCACAAGAAATTTCAAGGTTTTTATCCACTCCATGAACCTGACACTGGCCAGCTATAACATACACGCATGCATTGGCACGGATGGACGCTTCGATCCTGATCGCATCGTCCGGGTGCTGCAGGAGTTGAACGCGGATGTGGTGGCCTTGCAAGAGGTGGAGCATCATGACGTCGATGGTTATGATTTGCTGGATTACCTGGCGGAAAAAACTGGCTTGACAGCTATTGCCGGTCCTACGCTGAAGCGTGAAACCCGGCACTACGGCAACGCCATATTGACCAGGCTCCCCATCCTCGCTGTAAACCGCGTCGACCTGACCCTGCCTGGACGCGAAGCGCGCGGAGCGATTGACGTCACCCTTGACGGCAATGAGCGGCGCGTGCAGGTCGTGGCGACTCATCTTGGACTCAGACCCTGGGAGCGGCGCCAGCAGGTTCGCCGGTTGCTTGAACTGTTCGAAATCGGTCTTACAGATATTTATGTGTTGATGGGCGACCTGAACGAATGGTTCCTGTGGGGACGGCCTGTGCGCTGGCTCCACGCGCACTTCAAGCACGCTCCACATCCTCCGACGTTCCCCTCGCGCCGGCCTTTCATGGCGCTCGATCGCATGTGGGTACACCCCCGCCGCCGGCTCACAAAACTGGAAGCTCACGCGAGCGGTCTTGCGCGCACTGCATCCGACCATCTGCCCTTGAAAGCCATTATTCAAATCTGATTTGTAAGGGCGGTACAAAGCATTCAACGTCGCGCCTGGTCAAACGATCGGGAATTTCTGAAAAAATCTCGGTAACCCCGAATTCATACGAGACTGTTATATCGGGACGACTTTGCTCCCGCTCTCCGAATTTTGCGCTACGTGTACAACCGCACAGATAATATGCACCTGAGAGCCCATCATTTCCCCACGAGTACAATTCCTCGCCTTATTTGACCTGACCTGCTTGCGCTTGCAGGTACGCGTCACGGTACAGGCAGATTTGTCTCCATTAGTCGAGCAATCTTTCATAAACTCAAGCGTCCGGTCAGTATAAGTTCCCAAACTCGCGATGGGACGGCCTTCCGGATGGCAAAGCGGTATTCACCTGGAGGAGATTCAAAATGATAGGAAAAATTGTAACGCTCGCTGCGGTTGCCGCAGGCGGGGTCTTGTTATCCAAGAAGCTCAAAAATTCCCGGCACTCCGAGAAGACGTCGACCATGGAAGATTCGATCGAAGTTAATGTGCCGGTAAGTACTGCATATAACCAATGGACTCAATTTGAAGAATTTCCCAAGTTCATGAAAGGTGTGCGTGAAGTACGGCAGCTTGATGACACCCACTTGCACTGGCGGGCCGAGATCGGCGGTAAAGAGGAACAATGGGATGCCGAGATCACCGAACAGGTGCCGGACACGCGGATCGCCTGGCGAAGCACGAGTGGAGCCAAAAACGAGGGTGTCGTGAAGTTCTATAAAATCGGTGATTCAGTAACCCGGATCGTGATACAAATGGATTACGGCCCAAGGGGCTTTGTTGAAGAAATTGGCGACGCATTAGGGATAGTCAAGATGCGCACGAGCGGGGATCTGAGGCGCTTCAAGGAATACATAGAAAGCCGCGGGAAAGAAACCGGAGAGTGGCGCGGCTCTGTGCCTCAGCACTAATCCATGGTAGCCCGGCCTGATGAACGGTCATATGCCTTGGCATTTTTGCGCTGCAATGATCCGGGAATCAGGCTGTGCCTATTCGTCGTCCCATGAGCGTAACTCGGCCGTTAGAATCGTTGGATCATTACTTGCATTTTTTCAGGCATGTCCGCCTCTAGTGTCTCTATTTAAGCGAGCTCCACTTCGCGACGGATACTTCTGCCATAAAGCGCGAAACATCTCATCCCTGAATTCCGTTAGCAGCCGCTTTAACAGGGTATCAGGTACTTTCCAGGGGAAAACCGCCTGCATGCTGCACGGAAGGGCCTGATGGGATAGTGATTTACTCGACCGGTTATCCCATCGGGGCAATTATTGTCGAGTAAATCCCGGTCCGACCGCAGGGTCAGCACGCAGCAGATCCAGGAGTTGTTGAACAGTACGCCTCAGGCCAGGACGCCTCCTTAAGCCCTGCCCGTTGACCAGAGGCTCCTCTATTCAGTAGGCAAGCACAAAAGCGTCATGATGCCCGATGAGCACTCCGAACGCACAGCAGCATCCGAAAGATCCCTATCAGCAGGCTGTCGATGAGCTACTGACCGCGCTCGGTACCGATGCGGCGCGCGGCTTGAGTGAAACCGAAGCGCGCGCGCGGCTGGAAAGATACGGTAAAAACGAGTTGGCAGCCGAGAAACCCACCCCCCGCTGGAAGAAGTTCCTGGCGCAGTTCCAAAATGTGCTGGTCATCCTGCTGCTGATCGCAACGGCAATTTCGGCAGGACTGTGGCTATATGAGCGCGAATCGGCATTGCCTTATGAAGCGATTGCGATCTTCGCAGTCGTGCTGCTTAACGCTGCCATGGGCTATATCCAGGAAACACGCGCGGAGGAAGCTGTAGCAGCCCTGCGTGATATGTCGGCAGCGCACGCCAATGTTGTTCGGGAAGGCGCGCGGAGGAGCATGGCAGCCACGGAACTGGTCCCCGGCGATATCATTTTTGTTGAAGAGGGGGATACCATTGCCGCCGATTCACGGCTGATCGAGTCGACCGCGCTGCAGACGGCGGAGGCGGCTCTGACCGGTGAGAGCCTGCCGGTGCCAAAAGATACGTCTGTGATTATGGAAGAAGCCGAACTCGGCGACCGCCATAACATGATCTTCAGCGGCACGGCCGCAACTTTCGGTCGAGGGCGCGCCGTAGTCGTTGCAACCGGCATGCAGACACAGATGGGGCACATCGCCGGGATGCTGAAAGAAACCCCGGTAGAGACCACGTTGCTGCAAAAGGAACTCGCTCGCGTGGGCAAGCTCCTGGGAATAATCATTGTCATTATTGCCGTTGTCATGATCGCGACAATTATCCTCCTCGAGGATGTCAGCGGTTTTGCGGCGTTATTCGACGTACTTATCCTGGGCATTGCGCTGGCTGTAGCAGCAATACCGGAAGGCTTGCCCGCGGTTGTTACAGCTGTACTTGCCCTCGGTGTGCAGCGTATGGCGCGCAGAAACGTCATCATACGGCACCTCCCGGCAGTCGAGACGCTGGGTTCGGCAACCGTTATTGCTTCCGATAAAACAGGCACATTGACGAAGAATGAGATGACAGTGCGCGCCGTTGTCACGGCGAGCGGCCGGGTAGTAATGGATGGCGCGGGATATACCCCCGAAGGTGAAGTGCGCCGGGAGGGGAGTGAAGAGATCGCTGATGGCGGCACTGAGGACGACAGGGCAGGAAAGGGAGCGATAGCTGGTGCGCTGAGAACAGAGCTGAAGCGCGCCCTCGTTATCGCCGAGCGGGCCAATAACGCCATGTTGCAACAGCACAATGGCCGCTGGACAATCCAGGGTGACCCAACCGAAGGGGCGCTCATCGTCGCTTTCCGCAAAGCCAAGCTGGAAGATGAGGCACCTGATGCACGTTTCGAGCGCCTGGGCGAAGTGCCTTTCACATCCGATCGCAAGTTGATGACGACAATTCATAAAGACGCACAGAGCCAGGAGCATCTGTGCGTCTTCACGAAAGGTGCGCCGGACCTGTTGCTCGAGCGCTGTTCGCACGAACTTGTGGGGGAAGAGGCGAAACCCTTGACGGCGGACCGCAGGGCAGCGATTCTGCAAACAAATGAAGAGCTTGCGGGAGAAGCGCTGCGTTCACTCGGCGTTGCCTTCCGTTCTTTGCCTGCTAACGCCTTTGAAGCCGATAAAGTTGACGAACGCATCGAGCAGGATCTCGTGTTCGCCGGCTTGATCGGCATGATCGATCCGCCGCGTGAAGAAGCGAAGCAAGCCGTCGCCCGCGCGGCGGCGGCAGGGATACGTCCGATTATGATAACGGGTGATCATCCCGTGACCGCGGCCGTTATTGCGGGCCAACTCGGCATTACCGAAAAAGCACGTGCGACTACCGGCACCGAACTCGAGAAGCTTTCCGACGACGCCCTCGATCAGACAGTAAAGGAAGTATCGGTCTATGCGCGCGTGAGCCCCGGGCACAAGCTTCGAATCGTCAAGGCGTTGCAGCGAGGAGGAGCGATTGTGGCGATGACGGGCGATGGTGTAAACGACGCACCTGCCCTGAAAAGCGCGGATATCGGCGTTGCAATGGGCATAATGGGAACGGATGTTTCCAGGGAAGCGGCCGACATGGTGCTCATGGACGACAATTTCGCTTCGATCGTTGCGGCGGTCGAAGAAGGTCGCGCCATTTTCTCCAATATCCGCAAGTTCTTGTGGTATCTGCTCTCGTCCAACAGCGGCGAAGTGCTCGTGATGTTCTTCGGCTTGCTGCTGGCGGACACCATCGGATTGAAGGCTGAAGGACAAATCCTCGTCCTGCCGCTGCTGGCTACGCAACTCCTGTGGATCAATCTCGTGACGGACGGCGCGCCTGCACTCGCGCTTGGGGTGGATCCTCCCGGCTCGGATGTAATGAGCAAACGGCCCCGTCCGCAGGACGAAGGCGTGATCACGTCCCGGATGTGGTTCGGCATCCTCTTGGTAGGCGCGATCATGGCTGTGGGGACACTGATAGTGCTCGACGCCAGCTTGCCAGGCGGTTTTATTGAAGGCTCCGGCAGCATAGGCTACGCACAGACCATGGCGTTTACCACTCTGGTACTGTTTAACCTCTTTAACGTTTTCAACGCCCGTTCCGGCGAACAGAGCGCATTCGTTGGATTGCTTTCCAACAAATGGCTGTGGGGCACAATCCTGTTATCGTTCCTGTTGCAAATGGCGGTAGTTTACGTGCCCTTCCTGCAACAGGCGTTTTCGACTGTGAGCTTGAGCTTCCAGGATTGGCTGTCTTGCGCACTGGTGGCGAGTTCCGTGCTGTGGCTGCGTGAATTGAGCAAAATAATCGGACGCGCCATACGCGGCAGCCAAGCGCACGCGCCACAAGCTACTGGCAGCAAGGATCAAGACACGCATCCTAATGATTGATCCGGAGAAACCATGCCCCCCTCCCCCGATTCCCCCCAGTCCTCCAAACATTTTTCAATGATTCGCGGATTCCACCTGGCGGACTTTTTTACGCTGGGTAACGCAGCCTGCGGTGTAGCGGCTGTGCTATTCGCCATGCTCTATATTGATAGCAAGGCGGCCGCCCATTTCTTCAGCTCGGCTGCAATGATGGCGGCAGCTTTTGTATTCGACGTGCTCGATGGACACATAGCGCGGTGGCGGCGCCAGCATTCGACTCTGGGGAGGGAGCTCGACTCGCTGGCGGACATTCTTTCATTCGGCATCGCTCCTGCCGCTCTTGGTTTCGCGGCGGGATTGCGCGGCGGCTGGGATTGGCTAGCGCTGATTTATTTTGTATGTTGCGGAGTAAGCCGGTTGGCAAGATTCAATATTACAGCGGAAAGTCTTTCGGCTGGAGCCGATAAAGTTGCCTACTTCGAAGGTACGCCGATTCCTACCAGTATCTTCCTGACCGCCGTATTGGCGCTAGCCGCGTGGAAGGAGCGCCTGGATGACAATCTTTACTGGGGAGTGTGGACCGCCGGGCCATGGGAACTGCACCCTCTGGCCCTGCTGTTTGTATTGTCTGGAACCCTGATGATCAGCAAAACGCTGCGGATACCCAAAATATAGCCGGGTTCGCAGGCAGGCACTCGCGGCGGCTCCTCTTCACCATCTCATGGAGAAGACGCCTGCCATCGGCGCAGCCCGCGCTATCAAACGCAGCCAGCCTCAGCTACTGATAAAGAAGGGTTGGTTATGGTATTCCTGACTCCTCAACCCGCCTTTTCGCCTGTTTTATTTGGCGGCAGACTTTACGTTTTCTTCTGCCTGAGCCGCGTTCTTGCAATCCGGCATCGCATCAGCCTTGGTTGGATCAGCCTGGCAGTCAGCCAGCATTGCTGCTCGTTCCTTGTCATGTTTTTCATACCAGTCTACTGGACGAACATCCTGCGGATCCCGTATCTTGCAGCCCACCAGTACCGATATGAATAGCAGGCTTGCTCCGATTCGAATAAAGGTTACGTTCTGTCTCGTCTTCATGGTTTAACCCATTAATAGAAATATACTCATTAACAAATTATCGATCCGGGGACGCCACAGATAGAGCGATAGAGGCTGTAGGGCGCTCTTGTCGTGATTTTTGATGATGGGCGCACTGCTTCACTCTCCACAACCAAACCGTGGTATCCCCGCTCAAAAACCCAGCCCATCCATTTTGGCCGCCATATGTTGCAGAGCCATGTTAATGATCTCGTATCGAGGCACGTTGCTCTGTGCGCTAGTCAACCTATCTGCGAAATTCCAGGATAAAAAACCAGCCAGACCAGTGCAAAACAACCCACCACCTCTTTCAATCTCACTTGACAATTGGCGGCGGCGTGGTCCGGACGCCCTCATCCGGCGTCCCCCACTCTGTATTGGCTTTTACGTTGTTCTCCGCACGGCTGGCGTTCACGCAATCTGGCGTAGCATCAAGCGTACGGGGGTTGGTCATGCAGTCAGCCAGCTTTGCTGCTCGTTCCGCTGAATGTTGCTCGTACCAGTCCACGGATCGAACTTCGTCGTCTACCCGGCGGCTTTCACATCCCGCCAGTATCGAGATCACCAGTACACTTACGGCGATTGGAACAGCGGTTACGTTCTTTTTCATCTTCATGGTTTAACTCTTCAATAGAAAATATATGCCCGCTAAATTTTCAGTTGGGCGCTTTATTTGAAAAGTGGAGGCTAAGCCATAACGTATCATCTGGAAGCTTTCCCATTTCGAATCATCATTCTTTCCAGCGCCGTTGATTTTGAGCATTACATGTGGCGCACCCTTTCTCTGTGCGCTAGCGAACCATGGCAATACCTCATTGATGGATAATGCCGATCCCCGGGCATAATCATTCCCTCCGCCGGATTACCCACGCTAATCCGGCCCTGCATCTACGACATTTCGCCCATAGCCGGACTATGAGCCGCACTGTCCAACATATCCCGGGCTTCCATCTCCCTTTGCAAGATATCCATCGCCTGGTTGTGGATCATGTCCAGCGCGTCATAACCGCGGTTGCGCAGTGACGCGGCCTTGAGCATCCCGCATGACAACGTTTTTCTGATCTCGCGCAGTCCTGACTTTTGCCCACAGTAAGTGCGGATTATCAGCTCGATGCCTCTCCGGCTGTGCATCCCTGTGCCAAAATTCGCGGCGAGATGGCGCGCAAGCAAATCGAATCCGCTTGCCTCCCTGCCGTACTGCACGGTCACGTAGGCCAAATGCAAGGCCGATAATACGCGTTCGCACAGCCCAAGTATCAACACCGCCTGTGCGTGCCGGTCGTACGCCGTCAGCTCGCCATCCGCGCCGGTCTCCCCTTCCCTGTCAGGTCCGCGCATCGCATTGACGGAAGATATTTTCACGATTGGCCTGTTGGTGGTTTCATAAGCCCATCTCAGGGCATGCTCCGGATTTCTGAACTTCACTTGTCATATTCCTTCTGGTTGATATAATGCACAATGCTTCCCATGTTTCCGTCCTTTCGCACAATACTTCGAGAGTTGCGAGGCAAAACGGATCGTCTCTTCAAATCGGCAACCGTGGCACGATTGCGCCTGCCTGCGCTCTGCAACCGCTTCGGGATTCCCGTACTCCCAGCGCTCCAGATGCAAGGAGCTGTCACGTGCAGCGGTTGTCAAATTTCCCTGGATCCTGCGAGGTCCCGTTGTTCGAGTGGTTCTTGTTTCCATTTACTTTCACTTCTCCTGTTTTAGCTGCTGCCATGGTTCCGATAAATTCCGCTTACCTCGCCTCGATGCTTGGGAGGCGCCTCATCCTGTCTTTCTTTGCTCGCTCATCAGCCTGGTCTGGCTGTGCAGGACCTCGCCCACAGCCTCGTCCAGGTCCGCACTCATGCGTTTCAATCCCAGCGCTGGTTGGTTCGTTCCACCGTGCAGCACCTGCCGTGCCAACTGCTCATTCCCGATCAGCACCGGTTTGTCATTTTTGAAGCCCTTCAGGTTGTTGTGAGCTGCTGCAATTCCAACTAACGTTGCCGGGTATTGCGGACGCTCACTGCGGGAACAGAATCCGCGATAACGGTTTTCAAATTCCTTCGCCACAAACGGCCATTCATCCTCCGCCTTGGCGCCGAGCGCGATCCATCCACCCATATCCTGGATTACACGGTGGATAAGCGCGTCGTCGAACACCACGTCGCAATACGTTCCCACGCTGCGCACCGCTTGATCGACTTTAGCCCACGCTCTCATCGCTGCATCCTGCGTCGACCCTTGCAGCATGCGAATAACGTCGGCCGGCTTCGGCGCAAACTGCCCTGCGTCGGGATTTGCGAGATGGCGGTTAAAAGCGTCCACAATCGCGGCCAGGTCATACCGTTTGAGAGCGGTCCACCACACATCCAGCGCAAACCTCGATACGCTTTTGCCATAGAACCCCATCACGCCGGCAATGCCGTCATGGAATTGCTGAAAATCATCAGTTTGCATGCTGAGCTTCCCTCAATTCCGGCGGCAGCCATCCTTCGGTCGCGGCCTTGTTGGATGATTCAAGCATTTCCTGCCTGTTGGGCATTCGTCCCCGGTGCAAAACCAGTTTTGCAGCCTCTTCACGCTGCCGTTTCACGGTGCCGACGACATAAGCGAAATTCGCTTTTCCCTTGGCGGCAGCGTTTTTTGCTGCCTGCACAAACTCATCCTCCACCGCTCCGGCCTGAAGCAATGCAAGCAATATGGGATGATGCGGGTTACAACCTCGCACGCCCAGGCGGATCAGGGTTTTACAGCACGAACCCCCCAAGCCGGGCGGCAAGGAATCCCACCCAGTGGTTTCGACGGCTTCGGCCGGATCTGTGGCGAGATGAGGAGCGAGCGAAACGAAGTCGGACACGGCACTGGACGCGGACGCCTGCCCCATCGAAGGCCCGATAGCGTTCGTATAATCGCAGTCCGTGTTTTTATTACGCTGGTGTTGGGATTGGTATTGGTGCTGGGGTTGGTGGGCTTTCCCGCCGGGTTCCTCAGCGGATATCCCGGTGGCGGCATTGCCGGAATCCCCAGGTAACCCACCCGGTATTTCCAGGGTTTCCTGCCACCTTTGCTGCAAGCTTTCTCTCGAAGGGCGGCCCCCTTTTCTACCATTGATTCGTGCTGCTTCTATTTTCGGCCGAGCTTTGGCAATTTCGCGGTCGGCACGATGATTGTGTCGCAATCCATCAATCGCCGAAACGGGAAAAAACTGCTCGGCAATCGTCTTTACCGCTTGTTGCTCAAGCCGCGTCATTGCCCTGCAAACCCTGAACAGGCTAGGCAGATCTTTGGGCAATGGTTTTTCCACGCTAAAATAAGTATCGAGCAGCATCGTATAAGCACCGTGCTCGGCTAGAGAAAGATGTGCGGTATCACGCTGATAGTCGCCGCAATAACGTTCATAATAATTCACGGATAACTCCATTCATTGGAAGGTAACTGGACCTCGTCAACCTGCTGATCCACCCGATGGGCGAACTTTTTTGATTGACCGATCTCCAATAGAGACATTATTACAAGAATTACTTGTATATGTCAAGTAATTCTTGTAAGCACTTTGCAAGCGTTGCTTGTATTATGAATGCATGAATATTGCGAAAATAATCCGCGAGGGTCGTGAAAGGCTCAATCTGAACCAGTCCCAATTGGCGGAACTGGTCGGTGTGTCTCCGCAAGCCGTGCAGCAATGGGAAGCCGGCGCAACCCAGCCCCGTGGAAAAAGATTGAACAAGATCGCGCAGGTGCTCAAGCTGCCGCCGGCACTGATGCACTTTGGCGTCCCCGCGGAGACCTCCACGGCTATGCATGGAGCAGCAGTCTCCGGCAGAGATGCAAGGACGGGTCAATCTTTCAAACCTGCCATTGAGAAATCCATTTCAAACGAGAAACCGGCATCAAACAACGACCCGCTTATCAATCAGGTCATCGAAGCAATGCGGCGCATGTCGAAAGAAGATGCTGCCCGCCTGGTAACTATCAGCAAGGCCCTGGTAGGCGAAGCACCTGCGGAAGAGGCGGAAGCAGCGCCCGCGGTAGACCTGAAGCCCTTGCCTTTACCGGATCTGGCTCCTCACCCGACTCCGGCGTTTCCTCCGCGTCGGATGTCCGAGACTGGAACGAAGGGTCGTGGAAAGACGGCAATCAGATAGAAGAGTGCATGACAGACATCAGATAGACCGAAGAAAAAACGACAGACGCCGCGGCTAGCGGAAATAGATCTGAGTTAAAAAACTCGATCGGATAGATCGGGATGAAATAGGGATATGACGATATGGAAAGGGGCGAAGTGCATAACCATGGCCGGGATGGAAGCCGAAGTAGAGCAGAGTCTTGTGGTATCAGTGATCCGGGCGGAGGCGGAGCAAGATGAGATCACCGATGAAAGCCCAGATGAACAGCTTGCCCTATGATAGTCTGGAGATGCTGCTCGCCTTTCATGTTTCAGAAAAAGCGCGGGCAAAGCTGGAGCAATATATTACGCAATTTCCCGAGCATCTTCGTGAAGTGGAAAAACGCCGTTATACCCTCGAACACGCGGTAAAGGAAGTCCTGGCGGAAGTGGCGGAAGTGGCGTTGCTCATCAAGGAATTGGAAAGCTAGCGCAATGAAACGCATTCTTTCTGCCCGGTCATTGCCTCCGAGCCGACGGTAGCTACTTTAAAATAATACTGTTCATACTCTTAATGGAGCCATCATGAGACCTGTTATTTTCGCGCTGCTCAGCATCCTGGTACTTTCCCTTTCCTCATGTGCCACCCGGGGAAAAATGGCTGGAGTGCATGAAGGCATGACACAAGCGCAGGTTATCAGGGCCATCGGCAGTCCGGATGGCTACCAGCGCAGCGGGGAATATGAAGTACTGTTCTACATTGATCGAAGTGCTGGCAACTGGTCGGCTTTTAGTAACTCCTATCGCGATGTCACGGATTATTCGGTAATCCTGAAAGATGACCACGTCGTTGAGTACGGCCCTGGACGAACGCATCAGCGTGGTTCCGGCGCCACGCCTTTTGTAAGAATGCCGCCCCGGTAAGAGCACACTCAAACGCTTTGGCGGCGGAGGTCATACTCCACACCGGCTCGAACCCCGCCGCTTGTAATCCCTACAAGTTTTTCCTTGACAATTACAAGTTTTACTTGTAATATGCTCCCTGTGCTGCAAAACATCTCCGAAGTTGGTTCGATGGTTGTTTACAGCACCCGCGAAACAGATGTGTAACCCGATTCGGCATAGCCTCGATCCTGTAAGCCCCAGGCGGCGTGGAAAGACAAGCGGTTGGTGACGGAAAGGCGCAAAGAAATGTCCAGGCCGTGCCTGGCGCGGAACTCCGCCCGGTTTGAAAGGGCGAAGCAACAGTGGAGAAAAAGTCGGGGCTAAATCATGGGAAAGGGGGCTGGGCGCTGGATGGGTTGGAAAGAATTGTGGACCGAACGTCGTCCAGCCCCCCTTAACCTTTCGGATACCGAAATACTGGACTGGCTCGGCGAATATTGCGATCAGGCGGTTTATAACCGCCCTTCCCCCCAATACCGGGGCGGCTTCACTTTATACTGTGATGAAATCAGCACCAGCGGAGCAACCCTTCGCGAAGCGGTTTGCCTTGCGGCGGCGAAACTGGATGAATTGAACGAATAGTGTTTTTTCGGTTATATACTTGGCAACCCAAGTAAATAATACCGTTAACGCGCCGCTTCCACCCCTCGTCGAGTTCTTCCGGATGCAGCAAAAATTCACATCCGCTACGGCGAATTTCAGTATTTACCGCATTATATTGTCAGGTTACGCTACGCTAACCCGACCTACCCCTAAATTTCGAACCGCGATTTGAGGATTCGAAAGGCCATGGAATCGGTTGTTTCCGTCATGTTTCTGCGAATACCCAATTCGTCGATGATCTTGTAACTTGTAGGTCGGGTTAGCGTAGCGTAACCCGACAATGCCAAGCCCAATCCGCTCCGCTATTCATGCCCAATCCCTTCAAAATCCTTGCTGCCCTGCCCCCAATCGGGTGCATATACCCCTGATCTGACGTACTGATGAAAACTGGAATACGGCCACTCAATTGCCGACGAAACCAGACCATGCTTGACGGGATTAAAATGAATGTAATCCATATGCCGGGCACTATCGGCCTCGTCCCGGAAACATGTTCCCAATAGCGGTGCTGCCATATTGCTTCTTCCCTTTTTGCTGTTATGCCACCGTTGTTCGCTATTCGCAAAACTGGATCGCAATGCTTGGTGAACCATGTCTTGATTAACCTCCAGCAGATTGCAAAATCAGCATCTCCCGCCGGTAGCGACCACATGCAATGCAGGTGATCAGGAAGAACCACTATGGCGTCCAAATTCAAAGGATGGCGTGCGCGCGCAGTTCGGAATGCTATTCGCAGCACATCTACTGCCTCGACGGATGCGAATAACGGTCGGCGTTTCGCGGTCACGACCGTGAAAAAGAACGAACCGCCGGCAACCCATGCTCGTCTGTATCTCATTGATTGATCCTTGTCGGGTTACGCTGCGCTAACCCGACCTACACCTATAATCATCGTTTACGAGCGTTATGACGCAGGTTTCAAAAGGAAACTCTACGGCTTATCGCCTCGGAATTTTCCGCTTCCCCAGAGGGAAATATCAATGGCGGAAGGCTTCCGAATCTCTTCCTTCTGGCTCCCCTTTCAACTACCGTTATGAAAACGTAATCGGGCTTGTAGATATCCACCAGCCGGGCAAATATCTCGGGATGTGCCGCATCGTAATGGAGTTGCAGCGTTTCGGTGAAGGTTGCAGCCATGAAAGGAGCCATGGCCGTTCCGAAAGAATCGCGCAGCCACAATATTCTCTTCTGATTCAGGGCGTTTTTCGACTTGACAAGTAACGGGCGCTGCGCGGTATGAATCTCCGGATTTCCGCCTGAATGCTTGAGGCGGCCCGTCTCGAAATCGTACTGCTCGGTTTCAATCGGCAGCTTGCTGATGATATCGACGACCACTTCGTTATCCCGCAATGTTTCCTTCAACCTCAGGAATTTTGCCAAATCTCCCCCCTGGCGATCACCGGTGCTCGAAATACGCACGTCCCGCTCGGTAAGCCAGTTCAGCCCTGCTTCAGTGCGGCCAATCTCCGTCTGGAAAGCATGAAATGCCACCCAGGCTCCCAGACTGTTCCAATGAGTATCCGTTTTGTAGTAGAGGGACTCCGAAAACCGGGACTTTGCTGTTCTCAGCGCGGTTCTCGTATCAACGTAGAGTCCTTGGCTGACGTTAGCCAACAAGGTGTCCGTTGCAGACGCGGAGGCAGGTTGTGCCCAGTCAGGAAGAAACTCGGGATAGATGCTTCCCTTGTCGGGTCCCAGCATGACCCGGAACGTACTGACGCCTTTGAGATTCAACCACTGGCTCCAGGATTCCGTTGCGTGACCGATTATCCTGGCGATTTCCGCATCCTCGACAGTTGCACCCCGGCGTCCGGCGGTGATCGTATTTTCGTATTTCTCCCCAAGGTAGAGCCAGTCGTCTTTTCCTATCAATACCTGATCCGGATTAGTGGAAATTCCATGCGGATAAAAGAAACGGCTCAGGAAGGCTGAGGCAAAATCGAAGTTGTAGAGTACAGAAGCTCTCCACCATTCCTGTTCCCCCTTTTTCTCTCCATTTCCCAGATTCAGGTTGATTGCCGGAACAACCGCCAGCGCAAGCAAGGCGACTCCGACAAACATGAAAACCTGTTTTTTCATGGCGACCAGCTTAAAAATTGAAGTAAAGAAATACCGAGCTTGTCGTTGCCATCGTGAAATGCATCGCGATGCAAAACAACAGAAGCGCGCCCGACAGTTTTGCCGTGCCATGACCGCCTGCCATCAACTCGAACGAATTCTTCTGGCTGATAATTCCCAGCGTGAGCATGATCGCACTGAAGCAGAGTACGTTCGCGGCAAGACCTGCCGGCAGCCATCTCAGAAGATAATCCGAAAACCAGCCGCCCCACACCAGGCTGTCCGCCGGTATGTCTATTGCCGAAAAATTCAGAACCGAGTCGAGGTCCGCCATTCCGCGTATCACCCTGAGCGCGTCATCAGGGGTGCTGGCTCGAAAGAAAACCCAGCTGATGTTGATGAAGTTGAACGTCAGCAGCCATGCCGCCGCTTTGGGCATGCTCAAGCCCAGCCCGCTCCATGCCCGATGAACAACCAGCGCAGCACCGTGAAGCGCGCCCCATATGACGAACATCCAGCTCGCGCCATGCCAGAGGCCGCCCAAAATAAAGGTCGCCATGAGGTTGAAGTAGACGCGCGGTGCGGAGCAACGGCTGCCGCCCAGTGGAATGTAGAGATAATCGCGCAGGTAGCGGCTAAGCGTCATATGCCATCTTCTCCAGAAATCCTGTATGTCCAATGCCTGGTAAGGAGAATTGAAATTGATCGGCAGCCATATATTGAACAGCAGCGCCGCGCCGATCGCCATATCGCAGTAACCGCTGAAATCGAAATAGAGCTGGAATGTATACGAGAGACTCGTTGCCCAGGCACTGAAAAAATCAAGCGTCTTTCCGCCATCGAATCCGGCATCTGCCCAAACCGCAAAGGTATCCGCGATGACCACCTTCTTGAACAGACCGATACTGAAAATGAACAGACCAAGGGCGATATTCCGGTAACGCACCGCCAGCGTCCAGCGAGATGCGAATTGCGACATCATTTCGCGGTGATGCAAAATTGGACCCGCTATCAGGTGAGGAAAGAAGGTCACAAACAACGCATAGTTGAGGAAATCGTATTCCTTGGCTTCCCCCCGGTAGCTATCCACGAGATAAGCGATTTGTGTGAATGTAAAGAAACTGATACCTAACGGCAGCAGGATCTGAGGCAAATTCAAACCAATGTCGAATGCGGTGTTGATATTGTCGATCAGAAAGTCGGCGTACTTGAAATAGCCAAGCAAACCAAGATTCGCAACAATGCCGGCGCCCAGAACAAAACGGGGTGAAAACCACGAGCGACTCGATGCCGGATCCCGGGAAAGACTTGTGCCGACGGCAAAATTGAAAAATATGGAACCCAGAAGAAGCGGCAGGTAAGCAATGTTCCAGTAGGCGTAAAAGAACAGGCTCACAGCCACCAGCCATGCCTTGCCCGCGAGGACAAGTCGAAGTCTATTCAGGAAGAAGTAGCCGAAGAACGCCAGTGGTAGAAATAGCAGAATGAACTTCGGAGAGCTAAAAATCATCTGTCCGTAACATATCTTTATAGATTAACCAGGTGTGTTGCCTTGGCCGGAATCAATATTTACGGCCGAATTTCCGGTTGTATTAAGCGAGAATTCGCGGATGACAAAGGCTTCCGCACACTGGTTCTTCATGACGAAGCCAGACTATGGCTTCACGGGTTCAAATGAATGCAGTTCAGACCTCGGGCGTATCCGCGTATTCGCGGCCTGGCTCCGAATCAAGACGTTGCCATCGTATTGTTGCGCTTGCCCATTTTGCTGATACAAGGCTGTTTGGGATTGTACGCAAATTGAACTCGCAATGCTCGGGAAATTTCGAAGATGTCTTACGTGGTGCCGCGACTGCCCGCGACCTTGGCCAAATGAAGGAGGCCGATTTTGCCCGATTGAAATGAAGTACTACCTGCTAGCAATAACAGGTAGCCACTGGAGGCGAGTCATATGACTGCCCGCCCTCCAGCTCAAGGCTCGATTCCTTTCTTCCGCAGTTCCGCTTGCGCCTCTTCGCTCTTGTCCAGATCCAAACCCATGTACTTCAGCACTGCGTCAGTCTTGGTAAATTGCAGGTCGCGGTACTCTACCACCTGGATGCGGTTGCCCCACGGATCGAGGAAGTCGAGCCTGGCGCCTTCCAGCATCGTGGCGCCCGCCATTTCCGCGAGTTCTCGTACGCGGGAACGGTCATCGACGACCAGGCCGAAATGCCTTTGGTCGTCTGCGCTCTGTGATCGCCCCTCCATGAGCGCGATGAACTGATCGCCCATGTCGATGAAAGCGGCGACTTGACCGCGGCCCCTTAATTTGAATGTGAAGATGCGACCGTAAAAGTCCAGCGCCTCCTCGATATTTCCCACCTCAAGCGCGACGTGGTTGACACCGACAATATGCGGTTTCGTTTGCTCGTCCATGTTTTTTTCCCCCGGGTGACTTACACTGTTTGATTGCGGAGAATCTTTCCCTGTCTATTTCAGGTTTGCCATTTTACGCTTTGCCGGCGATGTAACAACTACAGCTGCTTATGATATCCGCTGCCCTGCCCTCACCCCTTCCTCACCCTGAAGATCAAATTTTTAGAGCGACTCTTCAGGAACCACCTGCAAGACGTTCCCAATGGGGAGATAATTCAACCTCAAGGAGCATGTGAAAGGTTTCATGCTGAACAATGCTTCCCCAATGACTTCTTCCGCGCCATCCACGTCCTACATCGCGTCGGTGGATCTCATGCGTGGGCTGGTAATCGTACTCATGGCGCTTGACCACGTACGCGGGTTTTTCACTGAGGCCGACTTCAGCTCGACCGATCTTTCCCGCACAGATTGGGCCCTTTTTCTTACCCGCTGGATCACGCATCTTTGCGCGCCGACTTTTGTCTTCCTCGCAGGCACCAGCGCTTTTCTATCGGCTGCTCGCGGTATGGATCATCGTCAGCTTGCCGGCCGATTATTTTACCGGGGGCTCTGGCTCGTTATTCTCGAGGTTACGGTTGTACGTTTTTCCTGGTATTTCAACCTCGATTATAGCCAAATGAGCTTGCAGGTCATCTGGGCGCTGGGCTGGTCGATGGTCGTACTTTCCGCACTGAGCTATCTCCCTTTATGGGCGATAGCCAGCATCGGTGCTGTCATGATTTTTGGCCACAACCTGCTGGATGGCCTGGATGACATATGGCTCGAGGAATTTCAGACGGCGGAAGACAGGCTCGAATGGCAGGGATGGCTGCTCAGCGTGCTTCATATTCAGCGCTACCCGGTAATCTATCCCCTCATTCCCTGGATTGGGGTGATGGCGACGGGTTATGCCTTTGGCCCCGTCATGCAATGGCCATTAACTGTAAGGAGAAAGGCAGCGCTCGGATGGGGAATCCTTCTCATTGCAGCCTTCGTCATCCTGCGCACGTACAATAGCTATGGCGACCCCTCGCCATGGTCACCGCAGGAAACCACTCTGTTCACACTGCTTTCGTTTGTCAACACCACGAAATATCCTCCTTCGCTGCTGTATCTGCTGATGACCCTGGGATTGATGTTCATTCTGCTTTCAGCATTTGAGCAGGCGCATGGCGCTCAACGCGCAATCGGACGTTTTTTTATCACTTTTGGACGCGTGCCCTTGTTTTTTTACCTTCTTCATCTATATGTCATTCACGTGCTGGCCCTCATCGTCGCATATGGGATGAGTGGGAATCTCTATTCCTCGTCTTCCCAATTTCCTTCCTGGTGGGGATTCGGTCTTCCCGTCGTCTACCTGATCTGGATAGGGGTGGTTATGCTGTTCTATCCGGTCTGCCGGTGGTTTGCGGCGGTGAAGTCGCGCCACAAGGGCCGCCGGTGGACGCCTTATATCTAGCGGGGACGACTGGCGCCGCTCTCATCGCGAAGTGATTGCAATCGCAAATCAGATTGCCCGGGGCGCTAGCTGGCAGCTGTCCGTCATGCTCGAGCAGCACGGCAAAAATGACAACCATGATGACTCCTCATTTATCCCATCGGATTGCGGATAGCCGATACGCTTTCTATAGGGATACCGGTAGCTTGCCGGTTCTCCTGCTTATGTGCGCTAGCCCACAAAAAAGAAACATTCGCTTTGCTACACTGGCGCTTTATTTTGGCGACAGGAGTTTTTATGGATGACGATCTTTTTCAATTTCCGATTACGGGATGGGAAGTAAAAACAGAGCCGATTGATGGTTTGCTCTCTGTTCGCTTTCCATTTCTGGCTCATGAGCAGCAGAAACTGGCTGAAGCTGACCCGGGCAGGCCATACATAATGCAAACAGAGCAGGCTCGCGAGTTCCGGGACGCGCTGTCCAGGGCGATTGAACGTATCGAAAACCAGGAATTCGCTTCGCCGTTATTTGCGGAAGTGCCGGGAGAACAATTCAGCTACTGATCGGGCAGACGTCTTTGTACGCTTGCCGACTTACGTAAACAAGACGTAAGCGCCTGGTAAATACGCGGTTCGAATCCAGTCGAATTTACCCAAGGTGAGCGGCGCCCTCGACATCCCTTCTACCGTGATCGACCCGTGACACCGGAGACTCCGCCCAATCGGCTCGACCGGCCCGTCGACGAAAAACACGACCATGTTCTGGGTCCTCCCGATGCCGAGATCACACTGGTCGAATACGGCAGCTACGCCGACGCTTCCTCCCGCGAAGCCCACGAGCGCGTCGCAGAATTGCGCAACCGGTTTGGCACCCGATTACGTTATGTGTTTCGTCACCGGCCGCTGAAAGGAAGTGATCTCGCGCGTCGCGCAGCCGAGATGGTGGAATCATATAGCAGCGACCCCGCGCGCTTCTGGAATGTGCACGTCGCGCTGATGACCCGGTCTGATAAGTTGAATGACGACGATCTGCGCAAGCTGGCCGTTGACTTGAGTCTCGGCGCTAAGAACGACGGTCCTCGGGAAAATGACACCGCCGCGCAGGCCAAAGCTCGCGTGGATGCGGATATCGACAGCGCGACCGCCAGCGGCGTCATTATGACGCCAACCTTTTTCATCAATGATCGCCGTTACGATGGCCCATGGGATGTGAACTCCCTTTCCGAGGCTATGCTTGGCTCGCTCGGTCACGTGGTCCACTCGGCTGCGCTGGATTTTGCCAAATGGGCGCCTTCTACCGGCGTCATGCTGCTGGTGGCCACCGGCCTCGCGGTCATGCTGAGCAATTCCATCGTTGGTCCCGATTTTCGCGAGTTGTGGAATCTGCGCCTGGGGTTTACCTTTGCCGGGACGGAATTCGATCTTTCTTTGCAGAACTGGATTAATGACGGACTGCTTGTAATTTTCTTCCTGGTAGTCGGTCTGGAAATCAAGCGGGAATTCACCGTTGGCCATCTTGCGAACCCGCAGTCCGCCATGCTGCCGGTTGCCGCAGCCATTGGCGGAATGGCTGTGCCGGCAATGCTCTATCTGATACTGGTGCCCGGCGGCCCGGACGGCACATGGTCTCTCGGCTGGGGGGTGCCAATGGCTACAGATACGGCATTTGCGATTGCGTTGATCGCAATGATGGGCAGGCGCGTTCCGATCGAGCTACGCGTCTTTCTTACCGCGGCTGCTATTGTCGACGATATCGGCGCAATCATTGTCGTAGCAATCTTCTACACCGGAGATCTGCATATCGAGTACCTCGCCACCGCTGTCCTCATCGTGGGATTACTGGCGCTGCTTAATGAGGGAGGCGTCTATCGCGCGTCCCCCTACGTGGTCCTCGGTATTGCTCTCTGGACATGCGTGCACGCCAGCGGAATACACGCTACCCTTGCAGGCGTCATTCTCGCCCTTTTTATTCCAACCCGTCCGCCGCCCAATCTCAGGGCACTGATGCTGCAAGCCGACGCCATCCTGACTGCGGAAACGCAGCGCGGCAAGGAAGTGTTGCGTTATGGCCCATCCGAGCCCGCGCTGGAGGCATTGGACGCCATTCATGATCGCCTTGAATCCCCCGCCGACCGCATGCTTCGCCATGTTGCGCCGAGATCGAGCTTTCTGGTATTGCCGGTGTTCGCCCTGGCCAATGCGGGTGTGGTAATGGATACAAGTATATTCAGCGGCCATGCACCACTGATGGCGAGTACCGCGGCAGCCCTGGTAATCGGGAAGCCGCTCGGATTTATGGCTGCTGCCGCCATGGCGGTATGGCTGAACATTGCAAACAAACCGTATGCCTATTCCTGGCGTCAATTGGCCGGAGCAGGAGCGTTGGCCGGCATCGGCTTTACCATGTCGCTCTTCATCGCAAGCCAGACTTTTCCCGTGGAAAGCGATTATGCGGCTGTCAAAATTGCGATTTTCGCGGGCTCGATTCTATCCGCGATGATCGGTGTTGCGATATTGTGGAATGCGAGTTCAATCGAGCGGGGATATCACTCTTCCGCTAACCGCGGGGGATGAAAGTCTCTTAAGCAGCTTGCGAAAATTGCGGGAGCAAGCATCCGAGTAGCGTATCCGTTAGACAACGCACAGACCCAGCACGATTTTGCGCACAATCTGGCAATTTTTTATCAGCGTCGGCTCAGGAACCCCAGCCGATTCCCGCAACAGTAACCTTTTTCCGGAGGAGCGATCATGACGACAAAGAAAGCATGGGCAGTGTGGAAGGGCGGCATCAAGGATGGCGGCGGCACCATTTCCACCGAAACCGGCGTACTCAAGGAAGCGCCTTACGGATTCAAGGCGAGATTCGAGGATGGCAAGGGTACCAACCCCGAGGAGTTGATCGGCGCCGCGCATGCGGGCTGTTTTGCGATGGCGCTGTCCTTGATGCTCGGTGAAGCGGGACTGACGGCGGAGAAGATCGAGACACACGCCGACGTTACGCTCGACAAGGTCGGCGAGGGGTTCGAGATTACGTCAAGCCACCTTACCGTAGCGGCGAAAATTCCGGGGGCGGATAAAGCAAAGTTCGAGGAGATTGCAAATAAGGCGAAAACGGGATGTCCCGTGTCGAAGCTGATGAAAGCAAAGATTACGATGGATGCCCGACTGGAATAAATAATAGCCCCTCGTCCATCAAATGCCGGAGAACCTCCGCTGACCCGGCTCATTTTCTCATTCCGCGCGGACTTTCACGCAATGTGCTTATCGTCAGTTCACAACCGGTTTTACAGCCTGATCCGCACGAATGAAAATATCACCGACGGATCTGTGCCGTATCAGGATCACATGGCGAATCAAGAAAAAGCCCGGAGCAGCATCTCTGCTGCCGGGCTGAATTGTCCCGCTGCCATGGAGGAACATTTATGATATTCCTCTTCTTCTAGTATTATTTTACCGGCTTCAGGCGTCCTGCCTATTGGACTGAAGTACAGCCATGGCGCCGAGGTAAAGTTCTCGAGGAGCAATAGCCAATATGAATAAACAGTGGGTACTGCCTGTCTGTTGCATCTTTGTCTTCCTCGGCTTTTCCCCGGTCCGATCATTCGCCCAGCCGCCTGTCGATGTAGATCGTTCGAACGCGCAAATGTCGGGTTCGGAATTATGGAACCTTACTGAAAGTAAACTATTCAACGGGCAGATGCACAAGATTTCCATTCGCATGAACCACGCAGTGTGGAACCGGCTCCACGAGGACGAGAAGAACAATGGATGCCACAATACGGGCACTGCGAAGTGGGCGCATGTGCGGGATTTCACCTTCAACGACATCGCCATGAAGGATGTTGCCATCAAGGTTCGCGGCAACAGTTCACGCTGCTTGCCGCAACTGAAACTCAGCATTTCCTTCGACAGGACAAAAGACGTCTACACCAGGCAAGGCACTGGGAACTGGATAGCAGTCGAATACAGCGAGCCTGGCAGGAAGGCAATTGAGGACCGTACATTGCACGGTCTCGAAGAACTGAACCTGAGCGGCAACTTCAGCGACTCAAGCCCGGAGAATGACAATGGCAATGACACGCTCGCGCGGGAATTCATAGCCACGTGGGCTGCCGCAAAGGCGGAAGACGTTGTCAAAACCACGCTTCGCGGCCCGCCGGTCTATCGCACCGCCTACGTACTGGTCGAGTTTCAATTTTGCACCGGCGATGCGGACAATGTTTGCAATAACCGTTTTGCGCGCGCTTACCTGATTGCCGAACCCCTCGACAGGAGGTTCTTCAAGATGCGCTACGACGACGACAAACCCACCGTCTTCTCGATGGCTCATGGTTGCGCGCTGAGGATCGACAGAGGCAGCAAGGGTTTTACCTACCCCTGCCTGGAGCCCGAATACCTGGACGGAAAGAAGATGGATGACGCAGACACGGCGGCACAGTTAAAGGCTCTCGCTCATATTACCGGGGCCGGAAGCTTCAAAACGCGAATGGATGCAGCCGACACGGCGCCGGAGCTTGGCGAGGTTCTCGACCTCGACTCGATCATGAATTATGCGGCATTCGCCACCACCGCAGGTCATTGGGATAGCGCCTACGGAAATTTCAACAACGATATGCTGTATTTTCACGCGCCCAGCGGCAAATGGAAGCTTATCGCCCGCGACGTGAACGATACGTTCGACTCCGATAGCCGTGGCGGCCCACCGTGCAGCTATTCGTATGCCGAGATTGCGCAAGCGCCCCGCATCCTGTTTGATAAATTGTTCGGCCTCCCGAAGCTCGATGCGCAATTCAGAAAGCATCTAGGTGATTACCTGACTGCGCTCTATGGTCGGAATGGTTCGGATAGTCCGCTTAAAAACAAGATTATGGAGGTGCGCGACCGTTACATCATGAAAACCGACGGGGAACTGCCCGATAGCGAGCTCCAGAACACTCCGCCAACCCAGAAAGTTCAGAAGATGCTCGACTATGCAACGCAGCGCTTGCGTATCCTGAGAAATCAGCCTCGACCTGCCCAGGCAATGGGACCAACCGGGGCAGCAGATCGAATTAGATGAGGAGTGTGGCAATAGCGAGGCATTCGCGGCTTCGACGCGAACGGTGCTCCCGTTCTGAGTGGTGCGTGAGAGAGCATTGAAAGAACGCTATGGAGCCCTGCCGGAATTGCCCTCCGGACCGAACCCTCGATTACCAGGCACTTTCACCGCTTCGTGCCCGCCAGCGCTTCCACGCCAGCTATGACATCGAACAGTTCCTCGTCGATTTTACTCTGGCGCAAACTGTAGAACGTCTTTTGAAGGTCTTCGCGCAGTTGATCGATATTTCTTTCGGCGCGCTCCATCGCGGCGAGTCGGCTTGCGTTTTCGCTCGCGAGGGATTCGGCACATGCGCGGAAGAGCGAGACGAAAAGATACTCCCGAACCAGCGCCTGTAGCGTCGCAGTATTGTCGCCCACCACCTCCGGCAGATTCCTTGTGGGCCAGGGCAGTTCAGCCAGCATCCGCCGCCAGGTTTCATCCAGCGGCAGCAGCTGCTGATTGACGGGCTCGTATATCTCGCCTGACCTGGAGTTATTATGGAAAAGATAAAGCTGCGTGACCCTGTTCTTATTCCGATGTACTTTCTGTTCCCGCTGATCGTTATTCTGTTCCCGATGCCCCTCACCCTCTGCCAGGCTCGGCGCCATGATCCGCATCAGGATCTGCCCCACCAGCGGTGTGATAGCCTTGATCGAAAGCGGAACGGTTAAAAGCCCCGCTGGCGGCAAACCCGCATCAGTCAACCGGTCATGCGCGCGCTCGCCTACTGCCCAGACTTTTTTCTTACCCGGCAAAGCCGCCAGCGTATGAACGGCGTAATCCACTACCACATCGTTAAACTGACCCACAAGTCCCTGATCCGAGCCAAACACGATGGCCCCAATGATTCCAGTGCCTTTTTTTTCTTTCCGTTCATATTCAGGCAGCGGCGCCACGCCTGCCGAGGGCGCCCTTTCGCTCAGGCAGACACTCAAGCCAAGCTGTACGGCGCGATAATAATCATCCAGCGAGCGCACGGATTTTTCGTATTGCCCGATACTCGCCGCGGCCAGCGCCTTCATGGTGCTGACCACCGAACGCAGGTCTCGGGCTCTTTCTATCTTCCGGCGCAGATTCGCGAGGGTATCGCTCATGACTTCCCTCTGATTGTCCTGGCATGGCAGGTTGCCGGAATTTCCGGATCCTGCCTACTTCAACTGTTCATGCAGCAATTGCAATATCTTGCTCCCGTTACCGGATTTCTCGGGTTCACCATCCTTATTGAGCACCTTGACATCGGTACTTTCCCCTGTTTCCCCCGCTTCACTTAGCTGGATACGGAATTGCTCCGGCTTGTCGTCTTCACTGTCGCGCCAGAAGATAAGTTTCGAAAGCACGCCGGGTCCTGCACCACTATCCACATCGGGGTTGATATAGCGCACGAAATAAATCCCCTGGGAACGGTTGCGGTCCTCGACGGTGAAGCCGATACGATCGAGCGCCAATCCTACACGGCGCCATGAGCGGTCAAATGCCTCGTTCACGGTAAGTACACCGCCTTTTTCCCGGTCGAGGCGGGCACGCTCCACAGTAACGCCTGTACTGGCAACTGCTGATCGGGCGCGCTCTTCCGCCACACCAAACCGCATCATCAGGCGGGAAAGCATTTCGGCTTCCAGATCCGGATCAGCGGGGCGAGGCTGCCATACAGTGCGCACATCGCCCTGCATCACTTCATCCATACCGCGATGGCTGATATATATCTCGGTGGTGCCGTCTTCTCCACGTTCCAGACGGGTGCGAAACTTGTCACGCTCCGCTGTCGAATACAAGGTATCCAGAATCTTTCCGAGCGTATTCCGGATCAGATCCTCCGGAATTTTGGCGCGGTTCTCGGCCCAATCGGTTTCCATTACACCGGCTTCCGGCATCTCCACCTTGATGAGAAATCCCAATTCCTGCCAAAACCCTTTTACCACCGGCCATATCTCATCCGGTTCACCCCTTACGACCAGCCAGCGCTGGGTACCGGAGCGTTCCATGCGTACGCCGCCCTCCTCCAGCGTGGGCAGAACAGAACCGCCGCCGGTGGTGGTGCCGGTCTCCTTGTTGCGCTCTTTATTATAGGTGGAAAAAGTGGCACTTCCCGCCGTGCTGATATCCGGGACAACATAACGCTCGTCTGAACCTGGCGCCGTCAGATCGGGTGGAACTTCCAGCGGTGGAAGCTTGCCTGCCGATTTGTAATTTATTTTCTTGGCTTCCGGCAGCAGGTTGCATCCCGCCACCATCGCTGCTAAACATAGCGCGACCAATATCCGCCATCTCATGCGCAACATTCAATCCCTCTTAAATTCCGGCCAGCCATTTATACGGCGAATACGGCGATCCCGGCCTTGCTCATTGCTTCTCTGACAACTTGATGATATTGATCCGACAGTTGCGTCAAGGGCAGACGCAGGCCGGTACCTATCAGTCCCATTTGCGCCACCGCCCACTTTACGGGGATGGGATTGGCCTCGACGAATAAATCCTGGTGCAGCCTCTGCAGTTTACTGTTGGCGGCACGAGCGGCGGCGAGATCCCCGGCGAAGGCCGCAGCATACATTTCATGCATCAGCCTGGGCGCTGCATTGGCGGTGACCGAAATCACACCATGACCGCCCAGCAACAACATTGCCAGAGCGCTCGCATCGTCTCCACTATAAACCGCAAAGTCTTGCGGCGCCCGGCACAGCAGGTCGAAACCGCGCCCCATATCCCCCGTCGCATCCTTGATGCCGACAATATTGGGAATCTCGGCCAGGCGAAGCACCGTGTCATTGGCGATATCCGCCACGGTTCTGCCAGGCACATTGTATAAAATCTGCGGTATATCCACCGCCTCCGCTATTGCCCTGAAGTGCTGATACAAACCTTCCTGAGTCGGCTTGTTATAATAGGGAACCACTGACAGGCTTGCGTCCGCACCGGCATTCTTGGCGTAGACAGAGAGATCGATGGCCTCCCTGGTGGAATTCGCACCCGTACCGGCGATTACCGGCACGCGCCCGGCCGCGCACTCTACAGCGGTTTTGATTACCAGATGGTGCTCGTCGAAATCGACCGTCGGAGACTCGCCAGTGGTGCCCACCACCACGATGCCGTCGGTTCCCTCCGCCACGTGAAAGTCGATCAGGGCATGAAAACGCTCCAGGTCCAACTCGCCATTTTCGTGCATGGGCGTGACGATGGCGACGAGGCTCCCTCTTATTGGAATTATTGGAATTGCAACATTATCCATGACGGTCGATCCAGCAAAAAATCATATTTTACCCGAATCTCGCCTCTGCCAGCATATTCCCCACCCTGCGCCGAGTGAAAGCAAATTTACGCAACACAAAAATCATCGAATCGCGTTCTCAGACCATTGCAGCACTTGCTGGTTCCACAAGCGATCCTCCCCGTGGTCATGATTTCGAAAATACCATCGCGCCATTTCTGCAATCGACGGCGATGGTGTCTTTTGCGCCGAAGCGGCCTTCGAGTATCTCCTTTGCGAGGGGGTTCTCGATTTGCGCCTGAATTGCACGCTTCAACGGTCGGGCCCCGAAAACCGGATCGAAACCAGCCTGGGCAAGTTCCGCCAATGCGGCATCGGTTACTTCCAGATTCATCTGCAGTTTCGCCAGCCGCGCTTCCAGGTATTGCAACTGTATCCTGGCTATGGATTGGATGTGTTTGTCGGACAGCGCATGGAATACCACGACCTCATCAATGCGATTGATGAACTCAGGGCGGAAATAGGCTTTTACCTCCCCCATCACCGCCAGCTTGATCACCTGATAATCATCGCCCGCCATTTGCTGGATCATTTGCGAACCGAGATTGGAGGTCATGACAACGACAGTGTTCTTGAAATCCACCGTGCGCCCCTGCCCATCGGTCATGCGGCCGTCGTCCAGCACCTGCAGCAGAACGTTGAACACATCGGGATGGGCCTTTTCGACTTCATCCAGCAGAATCACGGAATAAGGCTTTCTGCGCACCGCTTCAGTCAGGTAGCCGCCTTCCTCGTAGCCGACATAACCCGGCGGCGCTCCGATCAATCGCGCAACCGAATGTTTTTCCATGAACTCCGACATATCAATGCGAATCAGATGTTCTTCCGAATCAAACAGAAAGCCGGCCAACGTCTTGCATAGCTCCGTTTTGCCCACACCGGTGGGTCCCAGGAATAAAAACGAACCGTAAGGACGGTTGGGATCGGCCAGTCCTGCTCTCGAACGGCGTATCGCATCGGATACGAGGCGCACCGCCTCATCCTGTCCCACCACCCGCTCGTGCAGCTTCTGTTCCATCTGCAAGAGCTTCTCGCGCTCCCCCTGCATCATTTTCGATACGGGAATGCCGGTCGCGCGGGAAACCACCTCGGCAATTTCTTCCGCGCCCACCTGTGTGCGGAGCAGCTTCGGCCTGTTCTCGCCAGCGCCTTGCCCCGCCATTTCGTTCTGCCGATCCTGATTGCTGAGTTGTGCCTGCAATTGCGCTTCCAGTTGGGGAATACGGCCGTATTGCAGTTCCGAAACTTTCTGCCAGTCGCCTTTGCGTGTCGCCGCTTCCATTTCCAGCTTGACCTTCTCCATCTCCTCCTTGATGTGCTGCGAACCCTGCACCTGCGATTTCTCGGTTTTCCAGATTTCTTCCAGGTCGGCGTATTCACGCTCGAGCTTCGCTATTTCATCTTCCAGCAAGCCCAAGCGCTTCTGCGAGGCTTCGTCCTTTTCCTTCCTGACCGCCTCGCGTTCGATCTTGAGCTGGATGAGACGCCGGTCCAACCGGTCCATCACTTCAGGCTTGGAGTCGATTTCCATGCGAATTCGCGCCGCTGCCTCATCGATCAGATCAATGGCCTTGTCAGGCAGGAAACGGTCGGTTATATAACGATGAGACAGTTCGGCAGCGGCTACAATGGCCGGGTCAGTGATATCGACACCGTGATGCAGCTCGTATTTTTCCTGTAATCCACGCAGAATGGCGATGGTGGCTTCCATGGTAGGCTCGTCCACCAGCACCTTCTGGAAACGCCGCTCGAGCGCCGCATCCTTCTCGACATATTTGCGATATTCATTCAGCGTGGTCGCGCCTACGCAATGCAACTCGCCGCGGGCCAGCGCGGGTTTGAGCATGTTTCCCGCATCAATAGCGCCTTCCGCCTTCCCCGCGCCCACCATAGTATGAAGCTCGTCAATAAAAACAATAATACGTCCTTCATTTTGCGCAATCTCTTTCAGAACGGATTTCAGGCGTTCCTCGAATTCGCCGCGATATTTAGCCCCTGCCAGCAAGGCAGCCATATCGAGCGAAAGCACTTTTTTGTCCTTCAGGGTTTCCGGCACTTCACCCTTGACAATCCGCTGCGCCAGACCTTCAACGATAGCGGTCTTGCCCACGCCCGGCTCGCCGATCAAAACCGGATTATTCTTGGTGCGCCGCTGCAATACCTGGATGGTTCGGCGGATTTCGTCATCGCGTCCGATTACGGGGTCGAGCTTGCCCATCCGCGCCCGTTCGGTAAGATCAAGCGTATATTTTTTGAGGGCTTCACGGCTGCCCTCCGCTTCCGCGCTGCCCACATTCTCTCCTCCCCGCACCTCACTGATAGCCTGTTCCAGCGCAGCGCGATTCGCGCCGTGCTGCCTGAGCAGATTGCCGGTTTCACCTTTATCCTGAAGCGCCGCCACCAGGAACATTTCCGATGCAATGAACTGGTCGCCCCGTTTCTGCGCTTCCTTATCCGCGACATTGAGCAAATTTCCCAACTCGCGTGAGGCGTTGATTTCGCCCCCGGTACCTTCCACCTTGGGGAAACGCTCTATCGCTTTCTTCAATGCTTCGCGCAAGGGCGGAACATTCGCGCCAGCGCGTTGCAACAACGAAATCGTGCCGCTGTCCTCCTGCTGCAATAGCGCAAGCAGCAGATGCTGTGGTTCAACGTAGGGATGGTCCTGGCCCACGGCAATGCTCTGCGCATCGGCCAGCGCCTGCTGGAATTTAGTGGTTAACTTATCGAAACGCATGGGAACTCCTCGATGGGTTCTGAATGACTCTTATATGTGGGAGACGGCTGAATTTTCAAGATGACCACCCACGCGCCCAACCCTTCAGGTGAGAGTAAAGATGTAGGGTGTAATAAGTACAGCGCATTACACCGTATGAAGAGGAGCTAAATTTCAAACTGGCACAGCGGCGCGAATCATACGCCCCGCGCCAAATCCAACGTTAAGACACCTCCGGATAGGGGTACAACATATTGAGCGCTACGCTTTTGCCCGCGGTTTCAACGATGCGTACATGCTCACGCCTCAATTGACGCGCATGGTGCAGTCCGCAGGAGTAGGCGATCATGTCGATCTCCCTGTTCATGTTTTTGGCATAATTTGCAACTCGCAGGTATTTTTCCCTCACCACGAGCCCGCGCTGCAAGCGTTTATTGTGGGTGGTAATGCCGGTAGGACAGGTGTTGGCGTGGCAGCGCATGGCCTGGATACAGCCGAGCGAGAACATGAAACCGCGTGCAGTATTGACAAAATCCGCGCCCGCGCAAAGCGCCCATGCCGCCCTCGCCGACGTCACCAGCTTACCCGCTGCAACTACGCGTATCCTGTCTTTCAAGCCGGATTGAAGCAACGAATCCACCACTCGCGGCAATGCTTCGGCAATAGGCAGGCTCATGTGGTCGAGCAGGGTCTGGGGCGCAGCCCCGCTGCCGCCTTCGCCCCCATCAATAGTGAGAAAATCCGGGGCATATTCAAAACCCCGGCGGTTCACGGCGTCGCATAAGTCGTTGACAAAGCGCCAGCCGCCAATGGCAGCCTTCACTCCCACCGGGCGCCCTGTCAGTTCCCGGACATAGGCAATCTTGTCGAGCAATTCATCCACATTGCCGATGTCATGATGGCGATTGGGGCTGATGGAATCATGGTGAGCGGGAATACCCCGGATAGCTGCAATTTCATTGGTCACCTTGACGCCGAGCAGCAATCCGCCCTTGCCTGGTTTCGCACCCTGGGAGAGTTTTATTTCAAATGCCTTGACTACCTTGGCGAGTTCCTTTGCCCGATCCGGTGAAAAATTGCCGGCTTGGTCGCGAATGCCATACTTCGCAGTACCGATTTGCATAACGATGTCGCAGCTACCTTCCAGATGATAAGGCGAAAGCCCTCCCTCCCCCGTATTCAACCAGCATCCCGCCTCCGCCGCACCGAGCGACAGCGCACGCACAGCGGGCGCCGAGATTGCCCCGTAGCTCATGCCGCTGATATTGATTATGGATCTCGCATGGAACGGATGCTCGCAATAACCGTCGCCGATTATCAGCGATGGGGTCGGCAACCGGCCGCTCTCCAATACCGGAAAAGCGACATTGACGAAAATGATCGAGCCGGGCTCACGCAGATCATTGGTCGAGCCGAAACCGACCATGCCGCCCTCGTTTTTTGCATTCCTGTATACCCAGGACCGGGTGGCGCGATTAAACGGCATTTCGTCCCGATCGCTGGAAAAGAAGTACTGCCGGAAATATTCTCCCTGTTTCTCCAGGAAAAATCGCAGACGTCCAACGACTGGATAATTACGCAGGATAGAATGCTTCTTCTGGGTTACATCCTGGATGAACCAGAACACGATGATCCCGAGCAGGATCAAGCCAAGTATCGTGCCAAAACCGTAGGAAATAACCTTCAGTGCATCAGACATGCCGCCTCCACTATCGCATTCAGCTAAAATACTCCATCATCCCAGTAAACATAATAAGAATGTTTTACGATAAGTTCATGAATCTGGAAATAGAGATCAAAAATAACGTCAACCAGGCGCTGGCCGAAGACACGGGCACGGGCGACCTTACCGCGCTTCTGATTCCTGCTGCTGGAATCGCCACCGCCAGTGTCGTCAGCCGCCAGGATATGGTCTTATGTGGAACTCAGTGGTTTGACATCTGTTTCTGGCAATTGTCACCGCACACCGACGTGCGCTGGCTTGCGAAGGATGGCGAAGCCATAACTGCTGGGCAGCAGCTCTGCGAAATAACCGGAAACGCCCGTGCGCTTCTCACCGGGGAACGTACCGCGCTGAACTTCCTGCAGTTGCTGTCGGCGGTTGCAACGCAAACCCGGCGCTATGTGAACGCGGTGGCGGGAACCGGCGCGGTGATCGTCGATACCCGCAAGACGCTGCCGGGGTTACGGATGGCTCAAAAATACGCGGTCAAATGCGGGGGCGGCGTAAACCATCGTTTCGGCTTATACGACGGCATACTCATCAAGGAGAATCATATTATCGCCGCCGGCGGCATCAGGCCGGCGTTGAACGCCGCAAAGAAGATTGCACCCCCTGGCGTGTTCGTTCAGATCGAAGTGGAAACACTGGATGATCTGCGCATCGCGCTGGACGCTGGAGCGAAACTGATTCTGCTGGATAACTTCGATTTCAATTCATTATGCGAGGCGGTCATACTGAATGCGCGATTGACCAACAAAGACGCGAAACTTGAAGCATCCGGAGGAATCACGCTGGAGAACGTCCGTGCGGTAGCGAAAACCGGCGTAGACCGGATTTCCATCGGCAGCCTCACCAAGGATATAAAGGCGGTGGATTTATCGATGCGGTTTTCCACAAACACGTAGCTCGCAAACAAGCGAAACCGACCGCCGCTCATAACGTCTACGCTCTCAGTAAAGCTGCATCCCGCCGCGATCCGTATACGGTTCGACTGGCTGGTGGTCGGCCAGATTGTTGCCATGAATCATATAAGTTCAATGCGCGGGCAAGAGATTCAGTCAAAAAAGTAAGCCTCGAGATTCCGGAATGGGAAAAAATTTTCATTACCTCATTATGCTATTGGGCGTACTTTCTGGGTGTGGCCTGGCAGGCAACGCCTATGCGGAACCAAACGATGCAGTACTCAGTAGCGAAGAGTTGGGTATACCTGAGCCTCTGGTGTTTGATTTGGTGAGGCCGCTGGGTTCGCCCAGAGGAGAACTCGAGGTCAATACATTAATGACCGGATCTTCCCAGACGGGCCGGCTCGCATGGGCTCCAGAAATTGAATACGCATTTGCTGATGGATACGCGGTTGAGTTGGAACTGCCATTCGAGAACTTATCATTAGAAGAATACAAATTCGGTTTACAGGGCACTTTTGGCAAGTTACTCAACGGCCGAATGATTCATGGTTGGCAAGCACTTGGCCGCTATGGCAGGCAAGAAAACGTTTATTCGGCAGATATCCTCTATTTGAACGGAGTCCGGATTTCTGGCAAGTGGAGCACTGTGAACATGCTTGGTATCAGGTGGGCCGATTTCGGAAAGCGAGAGGATATCGTTGCATTGATAAATAATAATCTTTTCTATCATTTTTCCCGTAGTTTAACGCTCGGAGTAGAAATGAATAACGAGATCCACGAGCACAAGCGATGGCGTTATCGATTAACACCCCAGCTTCATTACAGCTTCAGTTCTAATAAAGCGGTGCAGATAGGCGGAGGCCCGGCGCGTCTGGATAACAGGAAAACAGACTGGTTGTTGGCGTCTCGCTTTATATATACTTTTTAAGGCTTGCGTGAAATGTTTTCATCGAGATATATTCGATAGAACGTGTCACTATTCATCGACACATCAATTCCTCCCCTTGGCAATATAACGAACGCGGCTCCCCGCGCTGTGGAAAGCCTTCCTCACCAAATACCCCACGAACTTCTCTCCACTCATCAGGCCGGGTTACTCACAGGAACCTGCCTTTTAAATTTTGACCAGGGATATATACCAGCGCCCAGCGAACATATAACTCATGGAAATAACCATACTGTTTGCTCTCATCATTCTCAATGGCATTTTTGCCATGTCGGAAATTGCTTTGATTACCGCACGCCGAGCCCAGCTTCAGAATCTGGCCCAAGTAGGTGATAGCGGCGCTACCTTGTATCCTGCGCTGCGTCGGAGATAAGTTGTAGAGTCATTGATTGAAGCCGGCGGGGAACACTGAAAAGATGGCCTTGCGGCCTTACCGTAGGTACGGTAGCGCACATATTCCTCGCCTAAAGATTGCCACAATGCATCACCCGTTGAAAACGGTAGCCTCTTTTTTTAACTGATATATATAGGAAGCAAAAATGGCAATTGGCACAGTAAAATGGTTCAATGATTCAAAAGGCTTTGGCTTCATTACCCCTGATGACGGCAGTGAGGATTTATTCGCGCACTTCTCCGCAATCGGCATGTCCGGGTTCAAGACGCTCAAAGAAGGTCAAAAAGTAACGTTTGAGGTTACGCAGGGTCCAAAGGGCAAGCAAGCATCAAACATTCAATCTGCGTAAGATTTCATGCTGGTGGATAAACCGTACGAACCTGTAGTCCATTACGTATTGCCTCTCACACCATAATCCGCGTTCCCTATGGGTGGTGCCAGTGTTTGATGCGTCCCCCGGTCTATCTAATAGACTTGATTCTGTGATTTTGGCTTAGCTAAATCAGAACATAATCTTTTCTAGTGGAAATGACATGGTACGGGCAGCAGGTCAATTATTTGCTAGTTGCGTTTGTGCGTTGGGTCTTGTTGGAGTGTCCAGCGTATGCTTCGCAATACCGCTTATCATGCTCCCGGCTGGTGAAATCACGCGCTTTACCTATGCCGGACAGGAACGCTTCATTGATACGAATGAGAATAATCTGCCTGATGCAGGTGACATATTCGAGGGCGTTGTTTCCATCAATCAGATTCGGGGCGCCACAAGCGGAGTTGATTTCTCAAGTCAACTGGCAGACAAGGAGATAACAAGTCATTTTCGCTTCTCCCTCACCGGCAACTCAGCTGATTTCAGCCATCTGGAATTTGGCTTATTGCCGGGAGACTCTTTCAATCTATATGTGGGACAAGGCTCTAGCAAAAACTTTGATCCTTCCGCACCCGATGCTTACGACCGGGCTTCGGATGGACAATTATGGCTAGGGATACAGCCGGGCGTGTTTTTTGAGAGCGTGAACGACAGGCAACCAGACGGAACCACTCTTAACAGAGCATGGCTCGATATCGCGGTAAACAATACGGGCTATCTGCTCGCTTCGGATTTGCTTCGCACGCTCCTCGGCAAAGATGCGCAACACAGCATCGGCAGTCATACCCATAACGATCATAGCGTTCAAGTAATTTTCGATGACCGGGTTGCAAGGCTGCCCTCGCCATATCCTCAGTTCACTTTTAGCAACTTCGGCGAGTTCAATGTTTTTCCTGTGTCTGAGCCCGCGACCTGGCTACTCATACTGATCGGGATGGGAGCTGCGGTAAGTGTTTCAACCTCCCGGGCTTACTTGTGATATGGGTAAATAGCAGAGGCCAGAGTTGAAATGCGTTTTTCAGAGATAAAGCTGCGGCCCTTCAACAGGGTAAGCTCGGTCAATACCTATAAAAGCGATTGAGCTTACATTCTGGTCTGCTGTGTTTATGTAAGTTTCATTTGAATCCATGTCCTGCGAAGAACTTATTTCGGAGGTGAAGAAGCTTCGCGCAGGCATCCGAGCGCACAGGGACGCGAATCAAGACACTATTTCTGCATGTTTATTCGCTCGAGTGGCGCGCTCCTGCAGCCCAATCGTTCGGCTCATGGATCTTCCCCGGTACTGCTTGTAGTACAGCAATCGCTGTCAGCGCTTCCCACTTTCCATTCATGGTTTATAATCGCGGCATCTCTTCCGGATTAATCCAGTAACCCCACCGAACTGGCGAGTACTTTCTGTAGTCCAGTTGGGGTCCGTAAACTTCCAGTTACAGACCTGAACATCCGTATTTCATCCTGAAGGAGACCGGATGCATCTGAAAATAACGTCGATAACTATCGGGACAGCCACATTTTCGCTGTTCCTCCGCGATTTCCCATGACCTGGTCCGCCTATCTTCCTGTCTGGCCGCTTGAGATCAGCCCGGCACTCTGGCTTGCGCTCACACTCGTGGTCGCCGTACTTGTGGGTGAAGTACTGGTGCGCCAGCTGAGGCTGCCGCGCATTGTCGGTTATATCGGTATAGGCGTATTGCTGGGCCCTGGCGGGCTGGGCCTGATTCCCCAACTGCCTGCCACCGAATGGCGGCTGGTAGTTGATCTGGCGCTCGGCATTCTGTTGTTCGAATTGGGAAGCAAGGTAAATCTGCGTTGGCTTAAAGCCAATCCCTGGATTGCGGGCACCAGCTTGCTTGAGACTGTTGCAACCTTTGTTGTCGTGTTTTTGCTGTTGACATGGTTTGATGTCGCGGCTGTCACCGCGGCGGTTGTCGCGGCAATTGCAATCGCCACCTCGCCCGCAATTGTAGTGCGCACGGTAACTGAGTCACGCGCGCAGGGCCAGGTTACGGATCGGCTTCTGCTCATGACCGCGCTTAATTGTATCTACGCCGTTATCTTTCACAAGCTTGCTATGGCGGCGATGCATGGGCAAACCGGCGTCAGCTTCATCCATACGGCGTTGCAGCCGATCTACCTCCTCGGTGGTTCGGCATTACTGGCATGGCTGTTCGGTATTACCTTCGAGCGAATCCACCATTACCTGGGACATCACGAGGAAACTTTTTCTTTTGTTCTGTTTGGCATGATCGCATTTGCGACTATCATGGCTTCCACGCTTAAGCTCAGTCCGGTCCTGGTACTTCTGGTGGCGGGCCTTGTTACACGTTACCAGCGAAAGCGTACACGGACTTTTCCGCCACATTTTGGTTCTGCCGGCGCCGTCCTGGTAGTACTGATGTTCATCGCCAATGGTCTGGCGGGGGACCTCAATGGGCTGCGTTATAGTCTGCTACTGGTGTTGCTGGTCATCGCGGTACGCACTATCGCCAAACTGCTTTCCGTGCTGGCGTTGGCACATTACAGTGGGATTGGCGTGCGGCAGGCCATGGCACTGGGCCTTGCGCTTGTACCTATGTCGAGTGTGGCACTCTTGCTGACGCTGGACACTGCGGCGACTTTTCCCGACTTCGGCTCGGGGCTGGGGCTGGTACTGATGAGCTGTATCGTAATTCTTGAGCTTGTGGGACCGATTGTCGTGCAAAAGGCCTTACAGATAGCCGGAGAAACCCCGGACAAAAAAACATGAGCCTGATGCCCTTCGCCCCGTCCCGCCCCTTGAGTATTGGGGTAGAGCTTGAGTTGCAGCTGCTCAGCTGTAATGACTATAACCTGTCTTCCTCTGCCCCCGATATACTGCGCCGGGTTGAAAAACGGGCCCATCCGGGCGAAATTAAGCCGGAAATGACACGCAGCATGATCGAAATCAACACTTCGGTGAAGCAGGAATACAGCGGGCTGGTGGAGGAATTGCGTGCATTGCGCGATGTTGTTCGCGATGCGGGACGCTTTCTCAATGTCGCGGTAGCCGGCGGCGGCACTCATCCATTCCAGCATTGGAGCGAGCAGAAAATTTTCGATGCGCCGCGCTTTCATCATCTGTCGGAGCTGTATGGCTACCTGGCGAAACAGTTCACCATATTTGGTCAGCATGTCCACATCGGCTGCCCCGGACCGGATGAGGCGCTTCACCTGATGCATATGCTGTCACGCTACGTCCCCCACTTTATTGCCTTATCGGCCAGCTCGCCCTTCGTGCAAGGACATGATACGGGGTTCGCTTCAGCGCGCTTGAATTCCGTGTTTTCCTTCCCGCTGAGCGGAAGAGCGCCATTCGTGCTGTGCTGGGACGACTTCGAACGGTTTTTCGGCAAAATGACAGGCACCGGGGTGGTCGAAACAATGAAAGATTTCTACTGGGATATTCGCCCCAAACCCGAGTTCGGCACTATCGAGGTCCGGGTATGCGATACGCCTCTTACTGTTGAAATTGCCGCTTCCATTGCCTGCTATATCCAGGCAATGTCTCGTTACATCATGGTGGAGCAGCGCGTGGCGCCAGAAGAGGACGATTATCTGGTTTACACATTCAACCGTTTCCAGGCCTGCCGTTTTGGACTTGAAGGGGTTTTCATCGACCCCCGCACGCACGAACAGCGCAGCATCCGCGAGGATATAACCGATATGTTGGGGCGCATTGCCGACCACGCCCGAGAGCTGCACGCGGTCGAAGCAATGGAGCGCATCCGCGACATCCTTATTGCAGGTAACGGCACAAGCTGGTTGCGCCAGGCTTATGCGCGTGAGCACAATCTCGCGGATGTGATGCAACTGCAGGCCGAGTTGTGGATGGGAAAATGAGGGTTTTCAGGCCATACTGATATGATTCCATTGTTGCCCGCGGAAACCAGGACGTAGCAGAAACTTCAACAGCTCCATTTGCGTGAAGCAGGGACTTGAGGAGGCACATATTTATTTATATGTAACGGAGAACACAGCCGAGCGGCGATAATCTAATTATTCTTGATATTCGTTATGTACTCTATTCAGACCCTAAATGACGCGCCCGTTACGCATCGGATTGTCGCCACGCATACTGCATACTCCTCCAGCGGGATTGGGCTTCCCGAAAAAGACGTTACAGTACCTTGAGCAGACGGTCGCCCACTGGATCATGCGCCGCCGGGCTCTGGCTTTCATGCTGCCGGCCATAGAAACCGGTGGGGTCGAGCGTTCTCATGTGCGTATAAGCGACTATGTCAGGGAAATCGATGGGCTCGTACTCCAAGGTGGCGCGGATGTCAGCCCCATTTCTTACGGTGAAACCCCAACGCGGCCGGAATGGTCCGGGGACCGGGTACGTGACCTGTACGAAATGGAACTCTTTTGGGAATGTGTCGTGCAGGGAAAACCCGTACTGGGCATTTGCCGTGGATTACAACTTATCAATGTGGCGCTGGGCGGCACCCTTTATCAGGATATTGCTACCGAACACCCGCACGCAATCCTGCATGTAGACGACATCCTGTACGATCAGCACCGGCATACCGTTCTAATTGAGGAAAATTCGCGGCTGGCGAAGCTGTACGGCGAGAATTATCAACGTCTCGTCAACAGCATTCATCATCAGGCAATCAAGCGACTGGGGCGTGATTCGGTCGTCGAGGCGATTTCCGACGTTGATGGCATTATCGAGGCAATACGTATGCGGGGGGAATGCTATGTGACCGCGTTCCAGTGGCATCCCGAGTTTCATGGCGGCGCCACCGACCTGCTCGATTCGGGACCCATACTGGACGATTTTCTTGCCGCTGCTGAAAAGCAGCGCATGTGACCAAGCCGACGGCATCACTTTAACCGCGGTGTTTTTATCTCAGGTCAGCCTCCAAATCGTCGCTCCCGCGAAAGCGGGAATGACGATTTCATGGAGACGATGGCAAGAGAAGGTGAAGCGCAGCAAATGATACTCTCCAGAGCGTTTGTTCAAAGATTCCTCTATTCGGCCTGCTCGGCAATGAATGCCTTGACCGCATCGGCATCCGCATTCATGACCACATACCGCTGCGGCATGTTTTCAATATTCTCATACCCGGCGGGACGCGCCGGCGCATGGCCTATGGCCTCGATAATGCTCTCGGAAAACTTGATGGGCAACGCGGTTTCCAGACAGATTAGCGGTACGCCTGCTTCGCGATGTTCCAGTCCCACTTTCAACCCATCGGCAGTATGCGGATCCACCAGAACGCCGTATTGTTCATGAATCCGGCGTATGGTGGCGATGCGTTCGGCGTGGTTACTCGTTCCCGACACAAGTCCGAATTCCTTTACCCTTTCCCACAAGGGTGTACCGGCAAGATCGAAAGCACCGTCCTGGACGCGATCCGCTTCCGCTCCCCCGCCCCCACCTCTTTCCACCGCCCGCCACAATTCTTTCACCTTGGCCGCATCCCGTCCCGTCAAATCAAAAATGAAACGCTCGAAGTTGGATGCTTTGGAAATGTCCATCGACGGACTGCTGGTATGCAGCGTTTCCGAAGTGGCGCGAGGCCGATAACAACCTGTCCTGAAAAACTCATCCAGAACATCATTTTCGTTGGTCGCCAGTATCAATTTTCTGATGGGCAACCCCATCATGCGAGCAACGTGGCCCGCGCAGATATTGCCAAAATTCCCCGATGGCACGGCAAAGGACACCTGCTCGCTGCTAGAACCGGTAGCTTCAAAATAGCCTTTGAAATAATAGACGATTTGCGCAACGATCCGTGCCCAGTTTATTGAATTGACCGTGCCTATGCGGTATTTTTGCTTGAAGGCATAATCGTTGCTGACTGCCTTTACAATGTCCTGGCAATCATCGAACACGCCGCGGACGGCAATATTGAAAATGTTCGGGTCTTGCAGGGAATACATTTGCGCTGTCTGGAATCGGCTCATCTTTCCTTGCGGTGAAAGCATGAACACGCGAATGCCGCGCTTGCCGCGCATGGCATATTCCGCGCTGGGCCCGGTATCGCCAGAAGTCGCCCCCAGAATGTTCAGATACTCCCCTGATTTTTCAAGGACATACTCGAACAAATTGCCCAACAATTGCATGGCAATATCCTTGAATGCCAGCGTCGGGCCATTCGACAATCCCAGAATGTGCAGTCCCGGCTCCAAAGTTTTAAGCGGTGTTATTTCCTCGCTTTGAAATGATTCCGCGGTATAAGTCCGCGCAATGATGCCGCGCAGATCAGCGACAGGAATATCGTCTGTGAATCGCGAAATAATCTCGTACGCGAGTTCCTGATAACTCAGGCCGCGCAGTTTTTCCAGTTCGGCAAAATCAATCTCCGGATAGGTCTCGGGCATTGCCAGCCCGCCGTCCGGTGCGAGCCCACCCAGAAGAATCCTGGAAAACTTTTTTGGCGGCATGCCGCCGCGAGTAGAAATATAACGCATTGTATTTACCAGAAAAAAAAGCTGAACGCTCTCTTATAAAAACTGGAGCCCCGAGCTAAACTGACAGCGGAGCGACCTGCTTCCCAATTGGCAATAAATTGCCTGTACCCGTAAATTTTTAAGGCGCCCCTTCGGGATCATCAGGACTATTTGGGACTACTACTTGCTGCTCAATTGTTCCAACCGGATGCGCGTCACTCTACCGGTTGTCAAAGGCAGTTTTTTGATTTTGGCGATAGCGGCATTAATATTTTTTTCCATTGCGGAATGGGTGAGCATGATGATATCGACCTGATCTTCTCCTTCGCTGGGCTCTTTCTGTACCATTGCTTCGATGGAAATTCCCAAGTCGGCAAGTACACCGGCAATATCAGCCAGCGCCCCTGGTTTATCCATTACCCGCAATCGAAGGTAATATGACGTTTCCACTTCCTCCATGGTCAGGATGGGTGTATCCGACAGCAGGTCTGGCTGGAAAGCAAGATGTGGAACGCGGTGTTTAGGGTCGGCGGTGTGCATGCGCGTCACGTCCACCAGGTCTGCCACTACCGAACTCGCCGTAGGTTCGGCGCCCGCCCCCGCGCCATAATACAAGGTAGCGCCTACTGCGTCGCCTTTCACCACGATCGCATTCATGACACCTTCCACATTGGCTATCAACCGCCGGGTGGGTATCAGCGTGGGATGCACGCGCAGCTCGATGCCTCTGGGGGTTCGCTTGGTAATACCCAGCAGTTTGATGCGGTAGCCCAGCTCCTCCGCATAACGGATATCCTCGCGGGTTAATTTCGTGATGCCTTCGGTATAAACCTTGTCGAACTGCATGGGAATCCCGAACGCAATAGACGCCATGATGGTGAGCTTGTGCGCGGCGTCTATCCCCTCGATATCGAAAGTGGGGTCCGCTTCGGCGTAACCCAGCTTCTGCGCCTGCTTCAGCACGGTATCGAACGTCAGCCCCTTGTCGCGCATTTCCGACAGGATGAAATTACTCGTGCCGTTGATAATCCCGGCAATCCATTCGATCCGGTTGGCGGTCAGACCCTCGCGCAAGGCCTTGATAATGGGTATTCCGCCTGCTACGGCCGCTTCAAACGCGACCATTACGCCTTTTTTCTGCGCTGCCGCGAAAATTTCTGTGCCGTGCGAGGCCAGTAATGCCTTGTTCGCGGTAATGACATGCTTGCCATTCTCGATGGCCTTCAGCGTCAGCTCTTTTGCAACGGTATATCCCCCAATCAACTCGATTACGATATCGATATCCGGATTGGTTACAACCGCGTTTGCATCGTCGGTGATGATGACGTCATTCCCCGCGATTTTGCGGGCTTTCTCCACGTCGCGATCCGCGATCATTCGGATAACGATCCCGCGTCCCGCACGTCGTGTGATTTCCTCCTGGTTGCGTTTGAGGACCGCAAAAGTGCCACCCCCGACTGTACCGATGCCTAACAGGCCTACATTGATGGGTTTCATATCTAGTGTAATGATAAATGGTCCGGATAAATCGGTTTCGGCGGGCAGGCCAGCGTTTTTCTTTTCGTTCTGTTCGATCTTATCCATTCTCAGTTCGCCTCAGGCAGGTTCGGGTAGGTTCGGGCAGGTTCGGGACCAGATTCGGTCAGGTACGGTGGCGCTTGCGATATCGCCCGAGAAAATCCGCAATGCGGCCTATCGCTTCTGTAAGGTCATCGCTATTGGGCAAAAATACTACGCGGAAGTGGTCCGGATGCGGCCAGTTGAACCCGCTGCCCTGCACCACCAGCACCTTCTCTTCCAGCAGCAGATCCAGCACAAACTGCTCGTCGTCCTCGATCGGATACATTTGCGGATCCAGACGCGGGAATAGATACATCGCAGCCTTCGGCTTATAGCACGTTACGCCTGGAATATCAGTCAGCAATTTCCAGGCGAGATCACGCTGCCGCATCAGGCGCCCTGTCGGCATCACCAGGTCATTAATGCTCTGGTAGCCGCCAAGCGCGGTCTGGATACCGAATTGGGAGGGAACGTTCGCGCACAGTCGCATCGAAGCCAGCATGGTAAGCCCCGCAATATAATCGCGGGCAGATTGCTTTGTCCCCGAAACCACTGCCCAACCGGAGCGAAACCCGGCAGCGCGATAGTTCTTGGATAAGCCGTTCAGCGTGACAAACAGCACGTCGTCCGCCAGCGAGGCAATCGAAGTGTGGGTGGTATCATCGTACAAAACCTTATCGTAAATTTCGTCCGCATAAATGATGAGCTGATGCTGACGGGCAATCTCTATGATTTCGTGCAGCACATCGTCAGGATAGAGCGCGCCGGTGGGGTTATTGGGATTAATGACAACGATGGCCCGAGTGTTCGGCGTAACCCTGGAGCGAATATCGTCCAGGTCGGGTAGCCATCCTGCCTGCTCGTCGCACACATAATGCCTCGCCGTGCCTCCCGCCAACACAACTGCCGCGGTCCACAACGGATAGTCGGGCGAAGGAATCAGCACCTCATCGCCACTGTTCAGAAGCGCCTGCATGGCCATTACGATCAGTTCGGAAACCCCGTTGCCGATATAGATGTCCTCAAGCCGCACATCCGGAATATGCTTTTCCTGGGTGTAGTGCATGATCGCCTTCCGTGCCGCAAACAGTCCCTTTGAATCGCAATAACCGGAAGCGGCGGAGAGGTTATGGATAACATCCTGCAGGATCTCCTCCGGCGCATCAAAACCAAATGACGCAGGATTGCCGATGTTGAGCTTGATGATGTGATGCCCGTCCTCCTCCATTTGCCGGGCGCGATCAAGCACCGGTCCGCGAATGTCATAACATACATTCGCCAGCTTGCTGGATTTTAGAATGGGCTGCATGAATGGAAAAACCTGATCCGCAAAAAGCGTTCCGATAAGTGCCGGTAAAAAATAACCCCTATGGCAGGGGCTTAGGTGATTCAGAACCTACCGTTTCAAGCGGTGGTCCTGAAGTATTCGTTTGCCTCTTCTCATCATTTTCCGCTTTATTCGGCACAAAACCTTTATTGCGACGCAAAAAAGATGTAATGTTACCCGACCCTCCAACCCGCCGCAAATGGAGCCTTACGTGAAGCTGCATCTTTCCTCATTAACCGAACAAAATATGTTCACCGGCTACGGAGCCGGATATGTTCTGGTCAACCGGATACGCCACGAGCAAAATCTGATCGTACTGCCTGATCGCATCATTGAAAATTGGGGGACGACAACGTTCGAGCAGCTCACCGCGGAACATTTCGATTTTCTGCTCTCACTGCAACCCGAAATGGTATTGCTTGGCACTGGAGCCAGGCTGCGCTTTCCGCATCCCAGGCTGACCCAGCCGCTCATCAGATCAGGTATCGGTGTTGAAGTAATGGATACCAGTGCCGCCTGCCGGACCTACAATATCCTGACAGATGAAGGGCGGCGTGTAGCGGCGGCGCTGCTTATCCAGGACTGAACAAATCCCAAATCCCATATCGCGGGGCGCTGTAAAGCGTTATCCATGTCCCCGGGCCATACTGACACAGATCATGCCAAGCTTTTTTCTGGACAGAACGGGCTCTGCAGGCCGGGCGCCTGCCTCTTCGGAACCCGTCTTCGTTAGCCGGGGCGGGTAATGGGCCAAGTCAGCATAGGATCCGCTGTGTTTCCCATCGATTTTTTACTATTGTTGAGTGCCATGCTGGCCGGTTTCTCCGTCGCCAAAAGGATAAGACAGCGGAAAAACATTGATGTCGAGCCGCTTCTCTTGAGAGTTTTGATTACCTCCCTGATAACGGCGAGAACCGTCTTCGTGATTGCATATTTCGATATGTACAAGAACGCGCCATGGGGCATGCTCGATATTCGCGACGGCGGGTTTTCATCGGCAGCGGGAATACTGGCTGCAGCAGCAGGCATCGCCTGGTATTCGTGGCGCAGGCCGGAGGGACGCCGCCCCCTGCTGCTATCGGCATTGGCCGGGGGAGCCACCTGGGCGGCTGGCGCGGTCGCCGCCACAGCCGTCTTTGCTGTCCCAGCGCAAATGCCGGAAGTTGAGTTGGGTCGCCTTGACGGCAGTTCCGTCGAGTTCAGTTCACTGGCCGGCAAACCGATGGTGGTCAATCTGTGGGCGACATGGTGTCCCCCTTGCATACGGGAAATGCCGGTACTGGAGAATGCGCAAAAGAACAATCCGGATGTAGTTTTCGTTTTTGCCAACCAGGGTGAATCGGTCGATACGGTCCAGAAGTTTCTGGATCGGCAGGGACTCAGCCTTGACAATGTACTGCTCGATCCCCGCCTCGAACTTAGTGGCCAGACCGAGTCTCAAGGACTGCCGACAACCTTGTTCTTTGATGCAGGGGGTGCGCTGGTTGACCGCCGAATTGGCGAGTTATCAGCCGCTACGCTGGCACAAAGAATCGAGGGCATCGCACGGCGCGAAACCGGCCCGTAATCCCTGTTGAAGTCAACTGGGCGAGCAAGGGAATAGCAGGACGCCCTTCAGCATACAGCCGTGGCAGTTTGCGGGATTGGATGAGTTCCGGGGCCTTTTGCCCGATATTTGTACGGTATAGCACAATCAGCGCCCCGGGCAATGCGGTATTGTCCTGATGCGTGCGAGTACATTGCATGGTTTCCCAAGGATAAAGGCATCTCGCCCCCTTCCATTGATTAGATGAGGAAGTTTCCTGCGGTGCGGCATTAGCGCAATTGGTCACAGGCGGGCAGCATGACTGCGCCCAGACCTGCGTAAAGCATCGCCAAAATCGAAAGCCAGGCCAGAACGCGCATGATCGTCACGATAAATCCAGCCTGGTCCGCAGGGAGGTCGGCTCGGGCGATCAAGGCATGGACGAAACTGGGACGTGCGGCACTGAAACCAACGGCCGCAATGCACACAGCGGTGGCGACCAGAATGATGGCGATGATGGCGGCATTTCCCGCCGATCTGTCTTCACCCGGGTTTAAGGCGCATAGCAGGGATTGGCTGCCATAGATCAGTGTCAGATGCACGGTCCAGACAATGGGGCCGACCAGCATGAAGACCAGCGTGCCCATGCCCTGGGGATTGGACCTGGATCCCGTGTGCCTCACCCGATCACCCTCGGAAAGCCATGGATGAGGACGAGGCCGCACATGCCTTGTCCCGCGGTGTACCAGTAGAGAAGGGCCGCATTGTCGAACGTGACGCTGCGCTTCTGGTCCAGCCGCTTTGAGACAAGCCTGCCACAGGCGAAGGCGCAAAGTATAATCGTGGCGAAAGCAGCCTGTCCTGTAAGAAATGAGCCCATGTATACCATGGCGCTGTACGAATTTGCGGACGGGTCGAGCCCCATCCGCAAATGCCCAAGCACCTCCACGCCTACCGAGCCAGCGAGAAACGCGGCGGCCAGCATCAACAGGGCAGGCGTCAGCAGGGGCAGGTGCAAGTCCAACCGGCCCGCTGGGGGAAGCCGCTTTCCTGCCCAGTAGACCAGTACACTGCCAAAAACCAGGAGAATCGCGGAGTTGACCGGGTAGGTCAGTGGAGGTAACGCCGGAGAACCGGCTGGCGCCCAGACCTCCGGTGAAACTATCCAGAGATAGAGATAGGAGAAGATGTAGGAAATAAAGAGTGATGCCGCGACCAGCATCACGATCACCATGGCCCACCAGCTATGAGATGACGGCCCGGTCATGTAGGTCGGTAGTCTGATCCCGCCGCCAATATCAACCTCTCCTTGATCCGGTCTGTCCAGCTGCCACGCCCATACAATGAAGGAGACGATGGCTAGCACCCCGCTGATGAGGGCAATGGCAACTGCCTTGATGGTCAGCAGTAAAAAGCACCCGGCGGTAAAGACAGCGGCAGCCACATGGGTCCAGCTCGAACCAGCCATCTGCATCAAGTATTGCGGCTTGGCCTCTATGACCGAGGTGATGATGGTTTCACGCCTCCCGGTGGGCGCATTTGGAAGATAGTGCAGCCCTTCGCGCACCTGCTGGGCCAGGTCCGGTTGATCCCATAGTGGCTCGCGACTGGTCACGTGGGGGACCGAGCGGGTCGAATAAACATCGGTGGGAAGAAACTCAAGCGTCCCCGCATTCCATGGATTTTCCGGTCCACCCCCGCCTAAGCGGAAATTGCGTATAAGGTCGATGATGAAAATCAGAACCCCGGTGGCCATGATGAAAGCGCCGGCAGTCGAAATCGAGTTAAGCAGATCCCAGCCGAGATAGCCCGAATAGGTCCAGACGCGGCGGGGCATTCCGGCAAGGCCGGTTATATGCATGGGAAAAAATGCGGTGTTGAAGCCGATGAACATGAGCCAGAACGCCCAGCGGCCCAACCGTTCCGATAACATCTTGCGGCTGACCATAGGAGCCCAATAGTAAAAGGTGGCAAACAGCGGGAACACCATGCCCCCCACGAGCACGTAATGCAGGTGGGCGACAATGAAATAGGTGTCATGAGCCTGAAAATCGAACGGCACAACCGCAACCATCACACCAGTCAATCCGCCAAGTACAAAGATAAACAGGAAACCCAGGATAAACAGGGACGGGACATTAATGCGAAACGGCCTTTTGCCAGCAGCGATAGTGGCGATCCACGAGAATACCTGGATACCGGACGGAATGGCCACCGCCATGCTTGCGGCTGAAAAAAAAGCCAGGCTCAGCCCCGGAATACCGGTGGTGAACATGTGGTGCACCCACAGCCCGAAGCTGAAAAAGCCTGTGGCGATCAGCGCGACGACAATCAGGCGGTAGCCAATCAACGGCGTCTGCGCCATGGTTGGGATCATCATTGAAACCAGGCCTGCCGCGGGCAGGAAAATGATGTAGACCTCTGGGTGGCCAAAGAACCAGAACAGATGCTGCCAGAGCAAGGCATCACCGCCAAGCGCGGCGGTAAAGAAGGGCCAACCGAAGGAACGTTCGAGTTCCAGCAGCATGGTGGCGAGAATGACCGCGGGAAAGGCAAACACGATCATCGCGGCGAAGATCAGCATGGCCCAGGCAAAAATGGGCATCTTTGCCAGCGTCATGCCGGGTGGGCGTGTGCGTAGAACGCCAACGATGATTTCTATGGCTCCCGCAATAGCCGATATTTCAATAAAGCCGATTCCGAGCAGCCAGAAATCGGCATTATTGCCCGGCGAATACTCGGTGAGGGTCAGCGGCGGATACATGAACCAGCCGCCCTTGGGTGCCATGTCGTAAAAGATCGTGGAGAAGAACACCAGGCCGCCGATGATATAGGCCCACATTGCAAAGGCGCTGAGACGGGGGAAGGGCAGGTCACGGGCCGCCAGCATCTGGGGAAGCAGCATCACCCCCAGGGCCTCGACTATAGGGACCGCGAAAAGAAACATCATCGTCGTGCCATGGACGGTGAAGATCTGGTTATAAAGGTCCTGGCTGAGAAAATTGTTGTCCGCAACCGCCAGTTGCGTACGCATCAGCAGCGCCAGAATTCCCGCCAGAACAAAAAACAGGAACGCCGCGCCGATATAAATCGTGCCGACGACAGTGTTGTTCACCACCGTCAGCAGTTTGAAGCCTTTTGGAGTTGCCCAGATCCGCTTGAGCTCCTCCAGTTCCTCTTCGGGGCGTGGGCCCTTGTTCGGCAGTTCTGCTGGATATTGTCGGGTCATGGCTCTCGATCAGCGCAAGGCCCAGGCGCCAACGCCCAGGACAGAAGTATCGCCCACGACCATTTCGGCCGCCGCGATGGTGAGTAGCAGAATATTCAGGTTGGCATATCCGGTGATCCGGGCGCCTTCGAACCCGACGACGACCGCAACCGCGAAAATGTAGAGGTTAACGAGTATATTGGCCTGGGCAAAGTTGAACATCGCTACTTCAAGCTTTCCAGATAAAGAGCAAGGTCTTCAAGTTCGGGCCGGGTGAATATGTTGTATGGCGGCATCTTGTTTTCCGGCTTGATGTGTTGATTGTTGCTGATCCAGGCGGCAAAGGCTTGCGCATTGTTGGATAGGGTCGCGGCAGCTAGAGAATGTCGGCCTCCGACATGGGTGAGATCAGGGCCGATGGCGCCAGCTGCGCGGGTCCCCCGGATCGTGTGGCAACCTCCGCAGCCAGCATTGAGAAATAGCTGTCTACCACGCGCGGCACGCCCATTCTCGTTTTTAACCGCAGGCCCCGACTCTTTGGCCACCCATGCCTGGAAATCCTCCTGGGTTTGAGCCACCACATGGAACGACATCAACGCATGGGCGCCGCCGCAATATTCCGCGCATTGGCCCCGGCTCACCCCTTCTTCGGTCGCTGTCAAGGTCAGAATATTGGTTCGTCCGGGAATCATGTCGAGCTTGCCGGCGAGCCGCGGCGCCCAGAATGAATGGAGGACGTCCGCAGTCGTCAGTTCCAGGTATATCGGCTGGCCGACCGGGACGTGCAATTCGTTTGCGCTCTCGAAACTGTTGCCGTCTGCATCCACGTAAGTGAGGCGCCACCACCACTGCTCCCCCTTGATAGCGATGCGTATTCCGTCAGGGGATGGCGGCGTGCCGGCGCCGGCGCCCAGAACCACAAAGCCGTAAACCAGCAGCATGCTTAAAACGACTGCCGGAAAAACTATGCCGGCGCCTGTGATGAAGCGCTCATTGGAAAGCTGCGAGCGCAATGTCTCACCCCCATAAATTGCCACCGCGCTCAGCACAAGCACGCCAACGAGAATAAAGCCACCAGCGATGGTCATGACCCAGAACAGGACGTTGATCCGCTCCGCCTCCACACCGGCGGGAGCGAAGGCTGATTGCTCCGGATTGCATCCTGCCAGCAGCACCAGGATGCCCGCGCCAGCCGTTGTCCGAATCCGGCCTTTGCTCATGGGACAGGCACCTCGGGCTTGAGGCGTAACCCTGGAGGCTGGCTGGCATAGAAGGCGCTTACGTCCTGGACTTGCGCGTCGTTCAGACGTTTAGCGACTACGGACATGATTGCGCCATAGCCCGACCGATCCCTCAGCCCCTTGCGCCAAACCTCCAGTTGCCCGCGGAGATAGGCAGCGGATTGCCCCGCAAGTCTGGGAAACTGCGGGTTGTCTCCCTCATGACAGCTCGAACAGGGCGGAATGCCGCCTTCGGCCAATCCGTCCCTCGCAAGCCGTTGTCCGCGCAATACCGCTGCCGGGTCCCCCGATGACCCTGCTCGGATCGGCGACAGCTTCGCATAATAGCGGGCCAGTGCCGAATTCTCCTCTATCGACATCCGGTGGGCGATGGGTTCCATGATGCCGCTCTGACGGGTCCCGTCCCAATAGTTTTCAATAGCGCGTATCAGATAGGGCTCGGACTGGCCGTGAAGGCGCGGCACACGGTCGCTGACAGGCAGGGATCGGGCATCGCCATGGCAGCGCACGCAGCTTTCCAGCGGCTGGATCGACACACCTGCGGCTTCCAGTTCGAGGGGCAAAACCCTTGGTCGCTCGCTGTCGGTGTAGCTATCCGCGCCTTCACGTCGAAGCCGGTCGAGGAAGGCGACCAGAGACCATACCTCGTCGCTGCGCCCCTCGCCCGCCCAGGCCGGCATGCCGGTGAATTTAAGCCCGTGGTAGATAATCCAGAACAGCTCCCTGGAATTGTAGTCTTCGTAGGCGAAGATCAGGTCTGGCGGGGCAGGCAGCATGCTCTGATAGACTGGATTGGCGGCCTGGCCCGGCACCCCATGACAGGTCGCACAAGCGCCCCGATAATGCTCGGCGCCAAGGTCGGCCAGGCCCTCATCCGTAAGGTCGGGGACGGATATGCCGCTGGCGGCGTTGGCGATGGAGCGGTCCCGCACCACCGTGAGTAACCAGTTGGTTATGGACAAATGGTCCCGGCTGGCGGCAACATTGTAGACCCCTGAGACGATGAAAACCGCGGCGCCGACAATCATGACTTCCACAATGACCAGCATCGCCGGACCTAGCCGCCGCAGACGCGTCCACGGGCGGGCCCAAACGGTTTTGTCCTCAACCATCGGCACGACTCTCGGCTTCCATCGTCAGAAACCAGCGTGACGCCAGCACGACGCCAGCTGTGATATAGATCAGGGGGCACACGACCAGCATTACCAGTCCCGCCAGTTGCTGGTCGGCGAGGCTTTCGGACAAGGGGACGGTATCAGGTCCGCGCATCATGACGCCAAACAATGAGCGCGGCGCGAAGACCAGCAGGGCGCCGAGCAAACAGAAGAGCTTGCCTGTGACCAGCAGGGCAAAAATCGCGCGCCAGCGCCCAGCCGCCGGGGTTGCATAAATCGCCAACCAGAACCATGCCGCCGCCGCGGTCAAGCTTGCGTCCATGGCAAGCATGATGGTCGGGTTCGACATCGCCGCCGCGAGAGCTGGCGGCGAATGCCAGCTCCAGAGCAGGGCCAATTGGGTTGCCGTAGCCAGAGGCCAGTGCCGGGAGAGTGTCGAGGGGACTGTGGAACCCAGCATATAGATTAGACCGGGCACGACCAGATTCATAAGCACCATATGCTGAAGCATGAGTTCGCTCAATGGTCCGATCGACGTGTTCAACTATCGCTCCCAATCACTGAGTTAAGCCGCGTTATTCGATTTTGAGATCGCGGAACCACGTACCGGCCCAAAGCCTGCGAATTCCAGAGTATTGCGGAAGCTCGCGACAAAACGCGCCCAGCCTTACTTGCATTTTTTTCCATTTCTCGTTTCCGGATTTCCTGATTTCGCTTTATGCCGTCCCACTCCTTGTCAGACCCGCTACTGAGAATTTTATCTTGAGCGAAAAAGTTCGTATGTGGGCTGTCACACTATAAAAGGCTAATGACAGGAGATGGGTAAAGCTACATCATCCAGTTCACGCGTTCTGCGCGTCCGCCGTTAAAGCGGTTGAATAGTTGCGCAAATGTAACAGTTGCCAGAAGCTAACCATAAGAGGAGCGAGCGAAGGAGAAAAGAAGCGATTACCCGGCATGAATGAATAGCGGTAACCATTGCTCGTGACTTCCTTTAATCTTTCTCTGTCAAAAGCCCCTTAATTCAGCCTAGCTTAAGACAAGAAATAAACAAGGAGATTTGGCTTACCCGGTTCACGTATACTCCTTTAAAGCTTGTTGAGCAGAAGGGAACGTGAGAGGTGGAACAGCAGATGGTGCTACGCGGAAAATCCGGTGCAGAGTTTGAATCCCCCGAGGCGGCAAGGCCGACAGCACAGACTCAGGTGTAATCCGAGGGACGATATACGGGCATTTCGTGGCAAATGCCAAGACTGCAGGAAAGCCGCTAGTCCCATGAATTCAGGAGAAAGCGGGCCTCAATCATGATTCGCTCGACCTCGGGTTTAGGGTTTAAGTTAAGGGATAGATTAGGCATCCATTTTTCAGGAAGAAAGAAGATACTGAATCCTCTATCCAAAAGGATGATTTTGAGGAAAGTATGGGAGCAGCACACCCCAGGATTGCAATTTCAAGGCAATTTCAAGGCTTTTCCGCTTCGAACAGTATGGCTTGCATCGGATAGCGCGTGGGATTTGAGCCATATTCTCTTGTCAGCGCTTCCGCCAGCACCTCGACTATCTTCTCGGGGTCCACTCCACCGCGCTCTCTTATTTCCTCGATGAGCGGACTGAACACCAACCCGCGCGCGAAGGCCGACACGTCCAGAATATCGTATTCCCACGGCTGTACTGAAATGGCAATCCGCTCAAAGCCCGAGCGAATAAGCGTTTCTTTGATAGGGTCGATTTCGAAACAGGAAACGGGGTCCTCAAGGAACCTGGGCGGGTTCGACGGAAAGAACTGCTTCATCACCTCGAAAGTCAGGCTGGCAAAGGGGTTGTAGCGCCGCGAGTCCCAAACGCTGAACAGGTATCGCCCTCCGCGCCTAAGCGTCCGGTGCACCTGGCGAAACCCAGCGTCTTTATCGAAGAACATCACTCCGAACTGGCAAACCACCGCATCGAACGCCTCATTGTCGAAAGGCAGCGCCGTAGCGTCGGCGATCTGGAACGTGACCTGCTCGTGGGGAAGAAACTTTGTGTGCGCGACGTCCATCATGGAATCGCTGATGTCGATCGCAGTCAGCAGCGCGTCCTTGGGGAGTACATTGCGCAATTGTCGGCTGACGATTCCCGTGCCTGCCGCGATTTCAAGCACGTGGCGGACAAGTCCTTTCGTTGCGCGTCGTGCGATATCGACGGCATAGTGCTCGAAAAGCACAGGTCCGAGATCACGATCATAAGCGATGGCGACATCGCCAACATAACCGGCCATTTGATATTCTCCAGTAAATGCAACTAATAAAGGACAAAAATTAAACGGGCTTAATCGCGCGTTTCAGCGATTGTGAACGTTCCGCCCGCTGTGAATCAGTTGCAGGCGCGAAACGCCTGCTTCTGTCTGGAATCCGCAGTCATCAAATTGGGAATCCCATTAAAAAACGCAGGTTTCCCCATCCTCGGGTACCAATACCCGTTGCGTCATACCTTTTTCGCTGATGAACTCTCGCAGTTCTTTTCTCGACAGCATGGCGTGGTTCACGGATTCCATGTGGCTTGCAATAATGGTTGCCCCGGGAGCCGCCTTATAAACCTCGTAAACATCCTCTTTATCCATGATGATTGGCTCATAGCCCAGGACTTGGGCGTCTCCACTGTTCAGGACAACAACATCGGGCTCGTATTTCTTCAGATTTTCTTCGACTCCCTCATACCAGACCGTGTCCCCGGCGATATAGAAAGTTTTTTCATCGGGATGCTTGAATACGATACCGGATACATGCCCCAATAGCTCCGCAAATTCCTCAACAGTTTTTGCTCCGCCATGCCGACCAGGGGTTTTGATGAACGTGATGCCATCAAAAACAGTGCTCTCCCCAAGAGCGCGAACATCGCCGAATCCTTGCGCCTGTATTTCTGCCGCATCTTTCTCATTCTGGGTAAAGATCAGCATGTCCTTGGGCACCAGCTTTATGGCTGCATCGTCCCAGTGATCCGCATGAGTATGGGTAACGATGACAGCATCAACATCAAGAATCTCGTCCATGGGAACAGGCAGATCGACCAGGGGATTGGGTATGTGGCTATTGATGGTTCCGTCGAATCCCGGAAATCCGCCTTTCTCTGCCAGCATGGGATCAACCAGAAATCTTTTTCCGGCATACTCGATAATGATGGTTGCATTTCGTAGTTGTTGAAATTTCATGAGAAATAGCTCCTTTATTAAATAAATTGGATAATCAAAGCTTTCTAAGGATATGAAAAAAAACTGCACCTAAAATCAGAAGGAGCATGGGCCAGAGTTGAGCGATACCTTCGTACCATTGCGTTCCCACCGTGATGGGGATTTCCAGCGTGAAATCGGCCTGCTTCTCATCTTTCCCCGATAGATAAAGCCTGTATTCTCCGGTTTCGCCGATACTCAAAACCTGCGTAATGATGCCGGATTCGTAGGTTTTTGGAGGAACCGCCAGCAGCGTTTTCGATGGCGCACCGCCATCCATTTTTGCCAGCGTCATGGCCAGCGGCCATTCACGCGTGGATTCGGGGTAAAGAAGATCAATCGTGACATCCAGTGTTCCGGGACCGGGTATTTTTCCGCACAAGACAGGAACGGACATCGCACTGGTTGCATTCTCGGGGATTGCATAATCTCCGGGAATGAAATAACCCGAATAGCCAACTACCACGGATTCGGACTCTATAGTGCACGTGCCGCCGCGAAAGCCCTTCGGATAGGTGTTTGACAGATCCCCCTGGGAGCTCACGTGAAATTGCAGGCCAATCGCGGCGATAACTACGAGGGACCCGGCCGCGACCAGGAAACGTCGCATGCCTGTCGATAAATTTGCCCAGATGCTGTCCATTGACTTCTCCTGTAAAAATTCTGACTAAGCCGATTCCATGGCGGCAGCCGTGGCAGATGATACGGAGCCTTCCGGGAGTGAGGGGGAACATTCCATGCACCGCAAAATATCCTCGGCAGTAAGCCGTGCAATATGGGCGGCCTGGCTGTTTTGGGTGACCATGGCAGTCACGATCGCGCCCTCGATGATCAGGCCCAGTTTCTGGGTGACGATATCCGGATCCTTGGCCCCGCTTTCCCCAACCAGTGCCCCGAGCCGGCTAATTATCTGGTCCCGATAGGTGACGGCTACATCCTTTACCCAGGCGCTATCCTTTTCATGTTCCGCCACGGCGTTGATGAATACGCAGCCGAAGAAGTCTTCTTTCTCGAACCATTTCTCCAGCAGATCGAACAGCGCCAGGATGCGTTCCCTGGCGGAGCACTCCAGACCCGGCAGATCCAGGTCGAACCAGTGAAACCACATGTTCGCTTCCGTATCGAACACCGCCTTGAGCAGATTTTCTTTCGAGCCGTAGTGCGTGTAGAGGCTGGCGCGCGCCACGCCTGCTTCCTCAAGAATCCGTGTAATGCCGGTCGCATGGATGCCCGCCCGGCAGAACAAGCGGCGCGCGGCCAAAAGCAGCTTTTCCTCGGTCGATTTGCGAGTTGCTTTCATCAACCTATTCCTCCGCGATCTGCAGTGATTGATGCGGGTTTGCTTGGCCGGCGGCGCTACGCGCCGTCAATTGTTTCCCGATTTTTGTTGCGATCCTGCCCGCGTCCAGGCGAATTTCACGCAGATAGCCGCTTAAGGGAACAAAGTGGCCTATGATGTAAAGCCGCGGGGCATCCGGGAATTCATGGTCCCCCTGGGCCACAGGCCTGTCATCCCCGGTGATAATACCGGGAACCTGGATCAGTTTGGTGAGACCGGTGCGAAAACCTGTCCCGGCAACAATCGCATCCACGTTCAATGCAGCTTCCTCCGGATATTCGTGCGGTTTCGCTTCGATGGAATTGAAGGCATGCACGGTCTGTCCTTCGATTTTTTTGATCTGACCAACCACCCGGATACGCCCCGCGCGGATATTTTCCGCAAAAGGGTCATAGACAATCGGCACGACCTGGCTCCTGGCAAACTGCTGCGATACCGGGGATGCGGGAAAAGGAAGGCCGTAGGGTGTCAGGTCGCCGATGAACAGCCGACGCAGGGCATGCAGGAGGCCATCCACCCAGGCTACCGGCAGGGGGCGAATCGCAACGCCGATTCCGGCCAGCGGAATGCCAAATACACTTTTGGGAAGAATATGGGGCAGCGTCCTGACAGAGAGAGTCACCGTTTTTGCGTATTCAGCGAGCCTGCTTGCAATTTCAGCAGCGGAATTGCCGCTGCCGACAACCAGCACATCCTTTCCCGCATAGGTTTTGGCATTCTTGAATTTCGAGGAATGGATAATTTCTCCAGGAAATGTTTCCATGCCTTCCCATTTAGGGATGACGGGAGTGCACGCGCATCCCGTCGCGACAACCACGGCGCGTGATTCGAACGTTTCCCCATCCTGGCTGGAGATCGCCCAGGTGTCGCGTTGACGGTCATACTCGACTTTCTCGATATTAATTCCGGTTCGGACCCTGAATCCTCCTCGTTCGGGAAATGTTTCGAGGACACGCACCACTTCATCACGCGAAGGCCAGCCGCCGGCCGAGCGGGGAAATGGATTTCCCGGGAGTTGTGAAAAGAAGCGCCCCGTATTCAGGCGCACGCCGTCATAATGATTGCGCCAGACGTCCCCCACCGCGGCTGTTTTCTCCAATACCAGTGGATCGAGGCCGATTCTTTTCAGTTCATATGCTGCCGACAATCCCGCCGGACCAGCGCCGATTACTGCGACATCATGCATGCCCGTCATCTCCATGCCCCCTATCATGTGTTATGAAAGCTCAGCCGCCAGTTCAGCCTGCTTGCAACTGATCTCAACATCAAGCGGAACCGGGCGGATGATCGTGTCCGGAATGGGTGCGGTTTTCAGCAGTCTGTCCAGAATTCCCTTCACTTTGTCTGGCGAGGCGTCGGTCTGGATATCCACCGCTATCCTGATGCTCTCAAACCCCGGATTGGCGGCTTCAAGGCCAAAGGCGGCGCGGAAATTCACGCGGCCGGAAACATCGAGCCGCAGCGATTTCACAGCGACGCCGGCAGCCGATAATCCGCCAATATAGGTGGCGACAAGGCAACCGCCGATTGCGCTGAGCAGCATGTCCTCCGGCGTGACGCCGTCTCCGCTGCCGCCGTATTGCTCGGGTTCATCGCCGATGACTTCCTGACCATCCATAGCACAGGATATTGTGCGATACCCGTTTTTCCAGACAATGGTCGACTCGTACCGGGGGTTGGCGAAAGGTCCATCTGCATCCGCCTCGATAAGATCCTTCGTTGCCCGCAATTTGTCGACGTCAATTCCATTCACGCATTTCATCGTCATCGTTACCTCCATATCATCACAAGAAAATGCTGATGCCACTTATATTCCGGTATATTGTTAAAGAGGGCATCAACAATAGACCGATCAGTCTATTTTTATTCTACGCCCGGAATAAAGACATTACAAGAGGAATGGATATGAATTTTTGAAGAGGGGAATCCCCTATGAGGAGAGAGCTGTCAAATAGAAGAAGAGAATGAGTACCTCATTTGGAAAATGAAGGTATAGGCACTTTCGCTTAATAAGAGGGCGGAAAAGAAATCCGTCCCTTACCCAGGGTTTCGGTTCAGCCGCTGATCCCTGTTACAACCGCTATGGCCTTGATCCCCATTCCAGTCGCCACGGCCGCCGCAAGAATGGCAAAGCCTTTTTGCAATCCTGGACCCGTGAAGTGGTCGGTGAATCTGCCCGCAACCAGCATGGCCGTCACCGCGCCCGCTGCGAAGGGCAGCGCTATCGTCCAGTTCATGCTCCCGGCCAGCACTGCAGAAAAAGCACCAGCGGCGGACACCAGCGCCACGACCGCGAGGGACGTGGGCACGATGGCCCGCATGTGAAGAAGGGTGGCCTTCTGGAGTGCGGGCACAATGATGAAGCCACCTCCCACTCCAAGCAGGCCGGAGAGAAAGCCGGCAGCAATCCCGGATAAGGCAAGCGATCTCGCGCAGTGAGCATCCCAGACAAGACGCCCGCTGAAATCGTCGAGTTGGCACGGCGTGGCTGGCAAGGATGCATTTGCTGCCTTCACAGGATGATTTCCAGACGGTCTGAACATTCTGATGGCGATATAACCGAGCACTGCCGCAAATAGGAGTCTCAAGGCTGCGTCGGGTATCTGGCGGGCGATGTATATTCCCAGCGGCGAGGCCAACGTGCCAGTAAAAGCGATGAAGCCAGCCGCCCGGTACCTTACCTTTCCCTCCTTCAATGCTAGCAGCGCGCCGATGGCAGCCGAAACACTGACGGCGAGCAGCGCAATGGGTGCCGCCTCCGTCACTAGCAATTGCAAGCCAAAAACGAGCAGCGGAACAGCGATTATGGCGCCCCCCGCCCCTGTCAGCCCGAGTATCACGCCGACCAAGGCGCCAAAAAATGCGGCGACTATTGAAACTGTCACAGTACTCGGGTGGTGCTGCCAGGGCGCGCAAACCACTCACGGCCCTTCAGGAAACCGTGCCAGTAAAACCACGGCAGGAACTTCGCCTTGAGCAGCCAGGCCAGGTAACGCGGAACCGTCGGATCGAGCGGGAAAGTTGGAAGCAGTTTGCCACCAAACCCGAACTCGGCAAGAATGACCTTGCCCTTTTCCACAATAAGTGGACAGGAGCCGTATCCATCGTAACGGGTCGGCAATTCCTTTTCTTCCTTTGCCGCGAGTAGATTCTCCGCTACCACAACTATTTGCTTCCTTACCGCTGCGGCGGTCTTTGCGTTAGGTGAAGAGCACACGTCTCCCAAGGAGAATATATTGGGATAGCGAGAATGTTGAAGCGTTTCCGGGTTGACTTCGCACCATCCCGCCGAATCCGCGAGCGGACTGCGGCGAATAAAATCGGGTGCCATTTGAGGTGGCGTAACGTGTAGCATGTCAAAAGGCTTTGCCACACGCTCTACGTTGCCTTTCTCATCCTTGATATCAAAATACGCTGTCCTGTTGACGCCATCGACCCTTACCAGATTCGAGTCAAACATGAGGTTTATGTTGTAACGTCTCACATATTCCATCAGTGGTGGCACGAAAGCGGCCACGCCGAAAAGCACGGAGCCGGCAGCGTTGAATTCGACTTCAATATCATCCAGGCCCCCTTTGCCCAGCCAATGGTCGCAGGAAAGATACATCGCTTTTTGCGGCGCACCGGCGCATTTGATGGGGAGGGGAGGCTGAGTGAAAAGCGCCTTCCCGCGTTTGAGGTCCTGGGTCAACGCCCATGTATAGGAGGCCAGATCGAATCGATAATTTGATGTAACTCCGTTCTTTCCCAAGGTGTCTTCCAACCCCTCGACCTGCTCCCATGCGAGGCGCAAGCCCGGACACACCACCAGTTGCCTGTAGCCAATAGAACGGCCGTCCGTCAGGTGAACAAGATTGGAGTCCGGATCAAAACCGCTCGCGGCAGTCTGAATCCAGGTGGACCCTGGGGGAATGACACTGGCCATGGGCTGCACGGTTTTTGAAATGTCATACGCGCCTCCTCCCACGAGTGTCCAGGCTGGTTGATAATAGTGCCTGTCACAGGGTTCGACGATCGCTGTACGCAGAGAAGGCTGACGTCGAAGCAGGCTGGCGGTGATGCCTATGCCTGCCGTGCCTCCTCCGATCACGACGACATCAAAGTCTCCACCCCTGCTGAGTGCCGCGTCCATCGGAGCCGCGGGTGTGTCGTTGTTCCAGGTCCGCTCGTTCATCGTTTCGTCCTCCTTCTTTCAATTCAATTGCTTTTGCTCCGCCCGGCGCCCGCGCTCATTGTTTTCAGCGTCTCAGATCACGTTCAGTGGTATTTTCAGGTACGACATCCCGTTATCTTCGGGAGGAGGCATTTGCCCGGCGCGCACGTTTACCTGAATGGACGGAAGCAGGAGATTGGGCATGTCGAGCGTGGCGTCCCGCGCTTGCCGCATGGCCACGTATCGGTCTTCGTCGATACCATCGTGTACATGGATGTTATGAGCGCGCTGCTCGGCCACGGTAGTCTCCCAACGGATAGGGCGACCTGCCGGAGCATAATCATGGCAAATGAAGAGACGCGTTTCCGCTGGATAGGCAAGAAGCCTGCGTATCGACCCGAACAGACGCCGGGCGTCCCCTCCAGGAAAGTCAGCACGCGCAGTACCGAGATCGGGCATGAACAGCGTATCGCCCACAAAGATTGCATCGTCGATCTGATAGGACAGGTCCGCCGGGGTGTGGCCGGGTGTCAAGATCGCGGTTGCCGTCAGCTTCCCAATGCCGAATGTTTCACCGTCGGCGAACAGATAATCGAAGTGATTGCCATCCGGCGTAAAGTCCGATCCCAGATTGAAAATCTTCTTGAAAGTCTCCTGCACGGCAGGAATTTCTTTCCCGATAGCTGTTTTGCCGCCCAGCTTCTTCTTGAGATAGTCGGCGGAGGTCAGATGATCGGCGTGCGCATGCGTTTCGAGGATCCATTCCGTCTTCAGTCGTTTTTCGCTGATGAAGGCGATTATCCTGTCTGCTGATGCCATATGTGTCCTGCCTGATTTCGAGTCGTAATCCAGCACGGGATCGATAACCGCGCAACTGCCTCCAGCCTCGTCGCAAATAACGTAGCTCAGCGTCCATGTGGCCGGGTCGAAGAATGCCTCAATATTGGGTTTCATCTGCGGTCTACCTTCTAGCCAGGCGCGAGTTAAACGTTCCCACATCCGCAGCCTGGTCCGTGCAGATGTTTTGCCAGTTCGGCTTTTGGCTGAAGCGAACGCATTGCGTGGTCCCGGCCTCGCGCCATTTCCCCATGCATGGCAGGAACAGAAAGAATCAATTTTTCTGTCGAGCTTCCGCATGCCAAACAATCCGGATTAGGCGCGTGGATCGAATGGCGTACTTCAAATTGAAGTTTGCACTCTGTACACATGTAGTCATAAGTTGGCATTTAGAATTCCTATATCCATTAAAACCACGTTAAGACGTGACACCCGGCATGACAAGTGGTCACGTTTCCAGTTTTTTCTCTTGAACTTAGCTCCAGCGAAGTGGTTGCTTCCCTTGGATCCCGAATTGAGCTGAGGTCACATCGGTCCGGACTCGTTTTTCAGCGTCTCGGGTCGGCGCTCTCAACCGACGTGTCTCGACTTCCCAAACCCAACCGCTGATGACCACATCCTTGGGGATGAGAGGATGATTTTTAAATGCTTCTATTGTCCTCATGCAGGTTTCATCCACGTCATCCATCATTCCGATCCACTTTGCAAAAGCACCGTTCTCCAGCTTCAATTCGGGCAATGTGGGATCCATTGGAATCTTGTCGGTATCGATCCCTTTATCGCGTAACATTTTCTCCAGCTCAGTTGCATTTGCAGACAGCATGCCGCATTGCGTATGCTGCACAATGACAATTTCCCTGGTGCCAAAAAAATGGCAAGTCAGCATTGCCGAGCGAATTGCATCGTCTGTGACAATTCCCCCGGCATTGCGGAAGCAATGTGCATCTCCACCGCCTGCAGGGGTATCTACATGGATACCGAGCGCTTCATCTACCGGCAGACGTTCGTCCATACAGGCAAGCACCCACAATTTCCGGTTATTATGTCCATCCGGTCCATGACGGCGACGTTGGGCCCAGAAATCATATGCTGCGGCGCGTGTGTCTAGTTCCTCTTTAAGAGTTTTCAACTTTGAATCTCCTCGTTAACAGGCTGCAATTTAAAATCCCTAACGTGATCTACTTTTTTAAGTACTAGAGGGGTTTCGCAACGGGTATTTAGCCCGCAAATCTCCGTGCAATAAAATTAAATGCAAATACCATGCCAGAAGAGGAAATAAATATTTCCTCGCAATTTCAATAAATTAGTTTTTTATTTCTTGCCATATTAGTGAAACCGTGCTTCAATCAGTGAAGCTCAACTTCACATTCGGTCCACATCCATGAACAACAATCCTCTTTCTGAGTTAACACCGGATTTTTTTCTTCAAACCTTTATTCTTGAGCTAATGCATGCCAGCGAACAACAGGGACAAAAACATTGCGAACAGTTGATTGAGCATATAGCCAAAACTGCAGGATGCTTTTTTGAAGAAACTTATCGAGAAAATACTCATAAAAATGAACAGCTCGATAATGAAAGCTACACCGAACTCATACTCGGCATAAAAAACAATATCGGTGGTAAATTTTCACTGGTTTCCAGTAATCAGGACTGTATTACAGTTACCAATTCCCGCTGTCCTTTTGGCGAACAAGTCACCAACTTTCCCGAATTATGCAGGATGACTTCCAGCGTATTTGGGGGTATCGCCGCCAGAAACTTTGGCTATGCCAAAGTTGACATCAAAAAAAGCATAGCCCGCAAGGATGGCAAATGTGATGTATGTATTTACACCAATCCACAGGCAGCAAAAGGGCAGCGTGGAATGGAATATACCGATACAACGCCAGTCAAGGAAATTAACGATACCAGGGAATTGCAGTGTCGAATTGAAACAAGCATGCAAAGGCTGTGGCAGAAACAGAATAAAAAAATATCAGAAAAACATCAGCCCCCTGCCATCATCGCAAAATCGCCAATGATGCAGAAAATACTGCAATCAATCGAGGTTATTGCACCCACTTTGGCAACGGTTCTGATTCAGGGTCAAACAGGTGCAGGTAAAGAGCTGATAGCACGTGCCATACATGCGATGAGTGATCGCTCCCATAAACCATTCATCGCCATTAATTGCGGCGCGATTCCAGAAAGCCTGATCGAAAGCAGCTTGTTTGGGCATGAAAAAGGCGCTTTTACAGGAGCCATAGAAGTACACCAAGGCTATTTCGAGCGAGCCGAAGGCGGTACTTTGTTTCTGGATGAAGTCGATTCATTGTCGCCGGCAGCACAAACCAGATTGCTTCGTGTGATCCAGGAAGGAGAATTGGAGAGAGTTGGCGGTAAACAAACATTAGCGGTTGATGTAAGAATCATCTCAGCAACAAATCAGAACCTGGAAGATCTTGTTAAACAGGATCGGTTCCGCAATGACCTCTACTATCGCATCAATGTAGTTCGTTTAAGTATTCCTCCCTTGGCCGAACGGCCAGAAGATTTGCCTTACCTTGTCCATTTGATCATTCAGCGCTTGAATAAACGGTATAACAAACAGGTCGAATCAGTAAGCCGTGAAGTCATGAAGAAAATCCGGGGTTATCATTGGCCCGGCAATGTTCGCGAATTGGAAAACATCCTTGAACGCAACATCTTGTTTGTCAGTGGCAAGGAAATGACTGAATTGGATTTAGAGTTCCCAGCTAAAACCAAAAGTATGGGTGAATGGAAAGACGAAAAAGAACACGCTCTTACCAAAATAGAAAAATCATTCCTTGAGACAGCTCTGAAACAACATTACGGAAATGTAAAGAGAGTCTCTGAAAACATGGGAATCACATCACGTGCGGTTTATTCCAAGCTAAAAAAACACAAAATCAATCTGGCAGATTTTCGGGTCTCTTGATCGAAAACCTGAATATACAAACAGTTAGTTAGCACTAGGCATTGCAAGCCGGCTTTCCTGTTCGTAAGCCCGCCTTTTAGCTTCAAACACCCCTGTTTTTCGCGCTTGAACAGAACTCCTGGCGTTCCTAACAAAAGAGATTTTCGCACTTCAGGCTTTGAGAAAACGGGACGCAAGGCATGGCCCGAAAGCGCTAGTAGACGCTTGAGCTTTTTATTGACGCTAAATTCGGACTTCTGCCCTCTTGCGCCGTACCATCCACCCAACCAAACCCAAGCCCACGAGTATCAAGGCATAGGTTTCAGGTTCGGGAACAACGCCCATGGCAATGACTTGTCCATTGTTATTGATGCCAAGGGCATGGGTTAGAATCGTTCTCTCGGGCAGGTCTGCGAACAAGTTGAGATTGATCATGCCCATCCCATCGGGACCGGTGATGAAGGCATGCCAATCTCCTGTGGCAGTCATGGAAGTACCTACCACTTGCCCCGCCTCATTAATGTCATAAGCATAGCTCCGACTGCCGCCTAACGTACCGAGGTCTCTCATCCCCATCCCATCAGGGTCAGTGATGAAGGCGTGGGTGGTGCCTTCAGCCGTGTAAGACACTCCTACCACCTGCCCGGCATCGTTGATGCCTTGAGCAGAGCTAATGACGCCCCGAGCAGAGCTGATATCACCGCCTAAAATGCCAGGGTCTTTCATACCCACCCCATCGGGACCTGTGATGAAGGCGTGGTAAGTACCCACCCCAGCCTCGCCAAGCCGCCACTCCCCCACCACCTGCCCAGTATTGTTGATATCTTCAGGTGAGCTGTGCTCACCACCCAAAGTGCCAAGGTACCTCATGCCCATCCCGCCGGGACCGGTGATGAAGGCATGGTACTCCCCTATGGTCGTTCTAGACGCTCCTGCCACCTGTCCCGCCTCATTGATTTTGGTAGCATGGCTGTAACCAGTGCCAAGGGCCCTCATACCGGCTCCGTCGGGACCGGTGATGAAGGCATGGGTCGGTTCTGTGGCCGTGTCAGCCCATCCTACTACCTGCCCTGCATTGTTGATGCCAAGAGCATAGCTGTAGTCGCCGCCTGAAAAAGTGCCAAGGTCTCTCATGCCGTCACCATTAGGGCCGGTGATGTAAGCGTGAGAATCTCCTTGCATTGTTGTGGAGAAGCCTACTACCTGCCCCGCATCGTTGATGTCCGACGCCCCCGTCCTGCCATCACCGCCTAACGTGCCAAGAGGGGTTACGGCCTTGGTGTTGAGGTCCACGAGGTATGAATGTCGTTGGGCATTTGCATGATTAACAAGGCCAAGGTCGCTAATCAGGGCTGCGGCGAGGATAAAACTGCGGATGTTGAAGCAATGGCTGAGTGTCATCGTATCTCCTTCGGCAAGGTGGCGTTTAACATCCATTGCTTCAAAGTAGGTGATGGAATCTAAGCTGTCAAAGACAAATTCCATATCTGTAGTCCTTTTCGCGTATCAGGCTTTGAAAAAACGCTCCTGGTATTACACTGACGAGACATCGATAAGCCAAAGAATATCGTCGGCATGAGCCCGAAAGCCAGCCAGCATGCCCGGAGGTGGCGGCCCTGGCAGCATTGAAGGAGCAGCGCCAGCAGTTGCAGCGGCAAGCCCAGGAGATGGCCGATCAAGGTATCAAACAGCATGTGGCAACCGAGCCGGGGCCAGATTTATGCGGACGCCCTATCACGGTTTCAAGGTGGCCTATAACGACGCCCAGTAGCAGTCGATGCCAGGGACAAGCTGATTGTGGCATTCGATCTGACCAATGAAGGCAATGATTCCAGACAGCTGCATCCGATGGCAGCTATGGGCAAAAAGGAACTGGTAATGGCGTGACAGTTGTGGCAGATTTCAGCTATTCAAATTGGGAGCAAGGCAGCCAATGCGAGCAAAGCGGCATTACGGCCATTGTGCCTGGCTAAGGACAGTCAACAAGCGCGGCAAGGGGTCCAGCCGCGATGAGTTCGCCTATGATGCAAAAACAGACGGCTGGCGCTGCCCTGCCGGCGCAATCCTGACCCGATCCAGCTGCGCAGAAGGCGCAAGTGCTATTCGAAACAACTGCCGAAGTCCTGAAAGGCCTTCAAACAGCCTTCTCCCATTACGAGGAAGGCAAGGAGCCGGGAATGCGGCAATAGCTTGTTTTCCGGTTTGGCCAGAGCCTCAATATTTCCTGAGATTCTGTCCTTAGGATAGAGACAGGCCAGCACCCGCCATCGCGCTCAGCAAAACAACCTTCCATGGTGAAACTTTGCAGACAGTCAGCAGGATGAATGCCACGAACGCTACTGCAAAGTCCGGAGGAATAAGTATGGCGCTGGTCCACACCGGGTCATAGAGTGCAGCCGCCAGGATGCCAACGACTGCCGAATTAGCGCCTGCCATCGCTGCCTGAACCCCGCTTCTTTTACGGAGGTCATCCCAAAATGGCAGGACACCTGCCAGCAGCAACATTCCGGGCAAAAATATCGCGATCAGGCAGATAACTGCCCCCAGGATTCCGTTGGGCTCGGGTGAGACAACAGCACCGAGATAGGCAGCAAAGGTAAACAGAGGCCCCGGCACGGCCTGGGCCGCACCATACCCTGCCAGGAAACTATCCGCATCGATCCAGCCAGTCTCGACCACGCTTGCTTCCAATAGTGGCAGAACCACGTGACCGCCGCCAAATACCAGAGCACCCGCCCGATAGAATGCCTCGAACAATGCAACGGCTTGCGAGGAAGATGTCAGGGCAATAAGCGGTAAGGCGATGAGCAGAACGAAAAAGATCAACGATACAAGCAATGCCTTCGATTTGGAAAGCCGTATATTTAAGTGACCGGCATCTGTTATCGGCAAGTTTTTACAAAGCCACAGTCCAGCAATGGCGCCGGAGATGATTGCACTCATTTGTCCGAGCGCTCCGGGTAAAAAGACCACTATCAGTACTGCGCCGGCAGCAATGCTGGCGCGCGCTCGATCCGGGCAAAGATTGCGCGCCATGCCGCAGACAGCCTGTGCAACGACAGCCACGGCAACAAGCTTCAGGCCATGAATCAAGCCGTGGCCGAGCAGCCCTTCAAAGGCAGAGGCGCTGTAGGCAAAGACCAGCAACAGCAACGCGGAAGGCAGTGTAAAGGCAGTCAAGGCGATCAGGGCACCCACAAACCCACCCCTTGACAGCCCTAGCGCAAAGCCTACCTGGCTACTGGCAGGCCCCGGCAGAAACTGGCATAACGCAACGAGATCGGCATAGCCCGATTCACTTATCCATCGGCGCCGAGTGACCAGCTCATCCCGAAAATATCCCAGGTGGGCTATCGGTCCTCCGAAAGATGTGAGCCCCAGTTTTAGAAAGGCGTGCAGGATCTCGCCCCAATGCTGGTGCTCAGGAGAGCCCGTGTCAGAAGTTTCTTGCATACTGGAACCTTTTTATTTCCATATAAGGAGACCCGGCATAAGCTACCTTACAATCCATATCATGGAATCCCGGCAGCATAGGAGGAAACATCGCATATCTGCAATGCAGCGCAAACAATAGCAGGACGAAAACGTCCAGGATCAGGAAAATGGTCATACGCCTTTGGCTGGCATATATTACTCAAATGAGCTATAATGTATGCTCAAATGGAGTGATGATATGACTATCAATATTGAGAAACCACAGGCAGGGGTAAAGATACTGAAACGGGTGCTGAAACGTCCCCGCGCCGGGGTTACCGTTACGAATGTCGTTGAAACGAAAAAACCCGTGAGCGTGACCAATTTTTCCGGCGTATACCAGCTGGGACCTATGGAGCGCATCGAGATCATCAAAAAGGGCGTACCGGCCGGTGAAGTCGCGAAGATTGCCAAGACCATCGGGAGACCCAAGGAACGCCTTTTCAAAGTGCTGGGCCTGCCTCGAGCCACGGTTGACCGCCGGGCGCGGTCAAAGCAGCAGCTGTCGCCCGACCAGGGTGAACGGGTGCTTGGGTTTTCAAAGCTGGTCGGACAAGTTCAGGTGATGGTCGAACAATCTGGAGATCCAAGCGGCTTCGACGCCGCCAGATGGGTTGCCGACTGGCTGGACAGGCCGGCGCCGGCCCTTGGCGGCCGGTGCCCTGCCGAGTATATGGATACCGCGGAGGGTCAGGAGCTTGTGTCCGGCCTGATCGCCAAGATCCAAAGCGGTGCCTACGCTTGACGGTTCTGCTCTGGCGTATCGGAACCGATACCCCGGATTATGGTGCGGACGACATGAGTGGAGAAGGCGCTCGCCGCACAGGGGGAAGGTGGAATCGCCCTGGAACGCCGATGATCTATGCGAGCAGGTCCATTGCGCTGGCCTGCCTGGAGACGATTGTGCATCTGGCTGCAGGCGATTTGCCTCTCAATCGGTACCTGGTCTCTGTCGAGATACCTGACGACGTCTGGAAAACCGCAACGATCCTCGAACCGAAGGATCATGTGAGCTGGGACGCAATTCCGGCAGGCCTGACAAGTTTGCAGGCGGGAAATCAGTGGGCCACCGCCAGGATATCGGCACTCTTGCTAGCGCCATCCGTAATTGTGCCGGAAGAAAACAACGTCCTCATCAATCCGGCTCATCCTGCCGCTGCCCGGATCAAGGCGAAAAAGCTGCGGCGCTGGGCATACGATGCCCGGCTGAGATAACAGCAGACCAGGGACGTCCCGCCTCGAGCGACTTGAGGAGAAAGCAGGAGAAAGTGTTGAGTTTCCTGCCGGGCTTTCACTTCAGCTCACCAGTAGTCAAAGACTCCTTTTGAACCCGTTCCCGCCAACTCTCTATCCAGCCGGGCAGATTTTCAGCCAGCATGGGCCGGGAGACGAAAGCGCCTTGGGCGAGATCGCATCCAGTGCGGCGCAGAAGATCCCAATCATCGCGGTCCTCGACCCCTTCCGCCACCACCTCCATGCCTAATTGTCTTGCCAGAGACAGGCTGGCGTCATACATCGCCCGCAACGTCTCGTCCTTCCAGGCACGATGCACGAAGCCCTGGTCGATCTTGAGTTCGTCAAAGGGAATATCGCGCAACTGTGCGAGCGAAGAGTGCCCAGTGCCGAAATCATCGATGGAAAGGCGGAAGCGCTTCAAGCGCAGCCGGGTCAGAATCTCGAGCGGGGCGCGTGTATCCTGCATCAACCGGCTTTCCGTTACCTCCAGCACCACATTCTGCGGGGCTATGCCCACTTTAGCTGCAAGCTCGGCAACAAAATTCAGAAAATCCAGCGATGCCAGATTGTCCATTGAGACATTAACGGCGATTCGCAAGTCCAGGTGCGCTTGCTGCCACGCCTTGGCTTGTGTCACAGCTGCAGTGAATACAACTTGAGTCAGGGCATTGATCAGACCGGACGCTTCGGCCACGCTAATGAATTGATCGGGAAAGATGACGCCGTCCACCGGATGCTGCCATCGCACGAGCGTCTCGACGCCAACCACCTCGCCAGTGGCGACTGACACCTTGGGCTGGTAGTAGTTGACCAGTTCGCTCTTGGCCATGGCAGCCCGCAAATCATCCGCAACGTATACTTTCTTCGCTGACCCGGCAGCTTCGGCTGAAGGAGGCGCCCATTTCTCGAGCAGCGCGGATAACGCGTCCGGCTTGACCGGCTTATGCAGGTACCCAAGTATGGGGATTTTATGCGCTCGCACCAGCTTTTCGGTGGTTTGCAGTATACGCTCATCCTCGCCGCTGACCAGGATAAGGCTGCCCGCATAGTGCTGGTCGACCAGGTGCCGCACGAACTCAATCCCATCCATTTCCGGCATATTCAGATCCAGCAGGATCACATTCGGCGCATCCGCCTCGGCGACACGCTCGAGCGCAGCGCGCCCGTTATCGCAAAGCGTGACCGAGGTAAATCCCAGATTCGTCAGAATGCGGTTCAGCAGCTTGAGCATGAAGGATTCATCGTCCAGCACCAGAATCCTGACTGCGGATCGTTCGGTCATTTCATTTGTCTTTCAGTTATTGATCAATAGATGGACCTCGCAGCGGTTGCAATGACGGCCGCGCAAGAACGGTAAACGTACCATACCGCATTATGCCAAGGAAGCAATGTATTTATCTACAGCGGCCAATTCCGACTCAAAACGCGGCAATAGTTCGTTTAACTTCTGCGCGTCACCCCCCTTTCCCGCCTGTTCCATTTCGGCGCACAACTCGCCCAGCGCCAATGCACCCACCGAGCGGGCCGCTGATTTGAGCTTGTGGGCTGCGAACCCGGCCGTTTCTGTCTGTCCTGCCTCACAGGCGGCACGCAGCTCCGCTGCTGTTTTCCCCGAACTGGTCCGAAAATCCCGTAAAAATTCACTGATCACGGTCGGATCGTCCCCCACAAGCTCTTTGAGAACACTCACGTCCACTGGTTTATCCTTCGCTGGAACTTGAGCCGGGGTGGGCGGAGCGCCGGTAGTGTCGGGAGTGCCGGGCGCCGTGCCGGTTGTAGGCGTGGTTGGAGTAGCTGGGGTAGCCGATGTGGTCGGGGTGGGCGCAGGGGCGGACGGCGCGCCGGGCGCGGCGAGAGCAAGCAGCTCAGTACTGGGAGCGGACGGCAGCCATTTATGCAATATCGCTTTCAGGTGCGCAAGCTGCACGGGCTTGCTCAGATAGTCATCCATGCCGACGGCGCGGCAATGCTCGGCCTCGCCCTTCAGGGCGTTGGCAGTAAAAGCTATAATGGGAGCTCGCGCTTTGCCTTGCTCGGCAAGGCGAATGGCCGCGGTCAACTGGTAGCCGTCCATTTCCGGCATGTGCAGGTCGGTGAGCAGTAGCGCATAATTGCCGCTCTCCCAGCGTTTCAGCGCTTCCCGGCCGTCAGGAGCAATATCCGCCGCATAGCCCAGTAAAGTGAGCTGTTGACGGATGACTTTTTGGTTGATATCGCTGTCTTCGGCGACAAGGATGAGCTTCCCTTCCTTCAACGCCTCCTCTCGCGATGGCGCAACTGCTGCCTCGGCCGGAGCAGATTCCGGTATTTCAACTTCTTCCTGCGCTCGTCCTGCCGCAATGGCCACAGCCCGCAGGAAAGCGTCCCGATGCATGACGTCCCCGTCGAGCGTAACGGTATCCACCGTTTCAGAACGCTCATGACGGCGCCGCCCCCGCCTGATGACAACAAAGCGCGGTTCGATGTCGGGCTGATGATGCCCATGCTCAAGAACCACGAAATGCGGATCCAGATCGGGCCGGGAATAGCAGACGGCGCGCAACTCCTCGAGCGGCGGAGCATGATGCCCCGCATCGATGATCAGTAGCCATAATCCGGGTGGAAGTGTCTCAATCCGCTTTCGGCAAGCCGCCAGATCTGTTTCACGCTCGACCGTAGCACCGCTGTATTTCAGATATACGGCCAGATCGTCGCCCAACCCCTCCTTGTCACCCAATACCAGACAGGAAACACCGGTCAAGTCCACCACCTTGCTCAGGGCTGGTGCGGCGGGCGGTAGTGCGAGCGCCACCCGGACGGTAAAAACGGATCCCTCAGCCAGGGCGCTTTGCACCCTGATCTCACCTCCCATCAATTCAATCAGGTAATGGGAGATGGCTAATCCGAGTCCGGTTCCGCCAAACCGGCGGGTAGTGGATGCATCGCCTTGAGTAAAGGGTGTAAAAAGCCGCGCCTGAGTTTCTTCACTCATGCCTATGCCATTGTCGGATATCTGAAACTCCACCGTTACCTGATCCTCACTGCGTTCGGCCAATACTGCGCGTACCGATACCCGTCCAGGTTCCTTCTGACCACTGGAAAATTTGATGGCGTTATTGGTAAGATTCACCAGCACCTGGCGCAGGCGCAGGGCATCACCCAGGACTTCCTCGGGAATCGCGGGATCGAGAAACATGGTGAGCTCCACCCCTTTTCTGACAGCCAGGCTCTCCAGCATCGCACAAGCCTTCTCCACTACGTTAACCAGCGACATGGGAGCCTTTTCGATTTCCAGCCGGCCGGCCTCTATCTTGGAAAAATCGAGAATATCCTCGATGATCTCCAGCAGGGCGAACGCCGATTCGCGGATGAGGTCTACCATCTCCATCTGATAACCGTTGAGGCTCGTTTGCTGCAATACGTCGGCCATGCCGATCACCCCGTTCATCGGGGTACGTATCTCATGGCTCATGGCCGCCAAAAAAACCGATTTTGCCTGGTTAGCCTGCTCGGCGTCGTGACGTGCCTGTTCGAGATCCTTCAGAATGCGAGTCCTTTCGCTGATGTCGATTGCAGAAGGAATTATTTTAACGATCTGGCCTTTGGCATCCCGAACCGGCACCAGCATGCAATCAGCTGTCATGAGACCGCCATTGGCAATGCGTATCTCAAAGTCGCGGCGGACGATTTCCCCGGCTTGCGCCCGCTTGATATCTTTCCGGAGTTGTTGCTGCACCTCCGGTTTGTAGGAGAACCACCCGGTCTCCGACAAGCACTTGCCTATAACATCCTCGCTTTGCAGGCCGCCTACCTCGAGTGCGGTACGGTTGATTTCCACCAGGACACCATCAGGGGTCATCTCGCCAACAAGCGCAGCCAGGTTATCCACGATGGCTCTAAAGCGCTGTTCACTATTGCGCAAAGCCTGCTCAACCCGTTTGCGTTCGCGAATATCGCGCAAAACGCCGGTAAAGTACCTTTTCCCTCCGACGAAATACTCACTTACAGCCACATACAGATCAATCAATTCACCATTCTTGTGTCGCCCCTCGACTTCGCGCCCCATGCCGATGTTATGTATCCCTTCCACTTCCAGCGCGAGAATGTGATCGAACTCGCACCGGCCGCGCCCGGTCCGGTAATACCTGTCGATATAATTCTGGTGAGCACTGTGATGGGGTTCGGGCATGAGCATCGAAACGTTCTGGCCAATCACCTCCTCCCGTGTGTAGCCGAAGAGTTTTTCTATCACCGGGTTGACCGACCGGATAATGCCTTTATCATCGATGGTGATGATGCAATCCACCATATGTTCGACTATTGAGCGTGTTTCCTCTTCCTTGCTGACCAGCGCCGCATTGGCGCGTTCCAGATCAGCGGTACGCGAGGCGACCCTGTTTTCCAGATCCTGGTTGAGCTGGCGAAGATCATCCTCCGCGATATCGCGTTCACGATTGCTGATGGTCAGGCGTTCGGTCATGGTATTGAAGGTGCCTGCCAGTTCCCCTATCTCGTTCCATCCCTCCACCGGCACGCGCTGCTGCAGGTTGCCCGCAGCAATGTGATGGGCGCCATGGCTCAGGTTTTTCAAGGTGGTGACTACACGCCGGCTGAATAAAATTGCGCCCAGGAGAGCGGCAAGGAGTGTGAGGCCGAGAATCATCAAACTGAAAGCCCGCACACGTGTTACCGAAGCGAATACTTCATCCGCATCCATTTTGACTTCGATGCCCCAGTTCATGCGAGGCAGATAGCGCCATGCCGCCACAACTTCCTTGCCGCGGTAATCCGTTTTTAACCCGCCGCCGCGCTCGCCGTGCAGACCGCTTTGAATGGCTATCGAAAACGGCGGATTATTCAGGGGTATTTTGAACTCCAGTGCCGCATTGGTCTCATGTTTCAATGGCGCCATCACCAGCGCGGTCCGATCGTTCATAAGTCGTGTGATCACCGTTTCGCCGCTCGCTCCCAGGCCCACGTTGTCGGTCACCACCTCGAATACGCGCTCGCTGTAGACCTGCAGCGCAAGCACGCCTTCGAGTTTTCCCTCAAGCACAACAGGAAATGCCATGAACGCAGCGATTGCGCCATGCGACGGGGGATAATATTCAAAATCCGAAACGCTGTTCTGCAAGGTATTGAGCGCCCTGCGCGTAATCCGGCCTAACCCGCTATTCCGGTATGGCCCGGTAATCAGGCTGGTGGCAAAATCGGCTTCATGCGCCTGGCTATAGACAATTACGCCCTCCGGAGAAATCAGGAACAGATCGTAATAGCCGGCGTCCTCAACGAAACGCATGAAGTGCTCGCGATAATATTGGTCCAATTGGCGATACTCGGCCGATTTGACGCCGCTCCTTTTATATACACGAGCGAATTCCTGCATAGCCGCGCGCGTGGTACTGGCCGCCTGGATAACCCTGGCGTCAAGAAGCCGCTCTCGCAGATAACTATCTATTTGCTCGGTTTTCATATCGGCAATGGCTGCAACCTGCCGGATCGCGGTATTCTGCGTCTCGGTTTCGAAGGTACGCAACAGGCTGTATCCGATGATCAGGATAGGCAGCAGAGAAACCGCCACGAACCAGACCGCGAAGCGCTGCGTGAGCGACGTGAATCTCATCACCACTCCAATCCGGCGGTGGTTTCGAGAAGCTGGTCCCACTCTTCGCGGGATCGGTATGTGGGAAATGGTGCCGGCTCAAGTGGGCGTCCGGAATCCCACACGATATCGAACTGGCCGTCCTTGCGTGCTTTGCCAATGCGGGCCACCTTCCAGACATGACGTGTGTTCGGATCGAGCGAGACAATCCCTTCGGGCGCCGGCAGGCTCTGACGCAAGATTGTGCGCTGCACCTTGCCCAGATCGCCCGAACCGGCCTCGAGCGCCGCTTGAATCCACATCTGCATGTTGACGTAAGAAGCTTCCATCGGACTGTCGAGCACGGCTTGCTGACCGAAGCGGTCGCGGAATCGTTGCACGAAAGCCTGATTTTCAGGAGTCGGAATAGTCTGAAAATAATTGCGCGCCGCATAATGGCCTGTCATCGGCACGGTATCCTGGGCGGTCAATCCCACTTCTGTTACGCTGAATGACAATACCGGAATCTTGTCGGGAGTGATTCCATTCTTTTCAAGCGTTCGAAAGAACACAGCATTGTCTGTGCCGCTAATGGTATTCAATACGATATCCGGCTGCTGCCTGACGATATCCGCCACTAGATCGTCCATTACCATGGACCCGAGGGGGAGGTAGCGTTCCCCCGCCACCACCGCGCTGTGTGCGGTCAGCAAATCCTTGATGAGAATATTCGTAACGCGCGAATATGCATAGTCCGATCCTGCGAGATAAATCCGCTTGCCGCGCGTATCGGGGCTACCTGGCTTGCCGAGATTTTCCAGCGCCCAATGTACAGCAGGCATGACTAACTGATTGGGTACTGTGCCGCCGTAGAGGATGTTCGGAGATTCTTCCATGCCCTCATATCGCAGTGCATAAAAGAGCAAATGGCGGTGTTCTTCGACTATGGGTCTCACCGCTTTTCGGCAGTCTGACGTCCAGCATCCGAACAAGGCCTGTACCTGCTCTTCGACGATCAGCCGCTTGGCCTGCTCGGCACAATAAGCCGAGTCAGACTTGCAATCCACCACTACTGCCTCTATCTTCCGATCGTTGATACCGCCCGCCGCATTGGCCTCTTCGACCGCAAGCTGGATCGCATCCACCAATGGTTTTTCACCCGTCGCCAAGGGACCGGACAACGAGTGGAGCACGCCGATCCTGATCTTCTCCTTCGTGCCCGCATAGTATTGCCATATCATGACGGCGGCAATCAGCAGAACGATCAGCAAGATAACGGAAACACGCGGCTTGTTGCTGCCCGTCAACACCTGGTTTCCCGAGCGCGCTGCCTCGGAGGACTTGTTCAGAGGTTCCCTCATGTCCTTATCATAGACACAATAGCCCCATGACGAAACAAATCGGGGGAGAAAATCTTCGCAGCCACAATAACTCCATCAGGAGTCAATGAGAACTTTCACGTGGGCGGCGACGCTCCGTCCCAGCGCAGGTAACGCATATCCTCCTTCCAGCGACGATACGATCCGGTTATCCGCGTATCTATTCGCGACCTCCGCGATTCTTTCGGTCACCCACGCGTAATCGTCCTCCGTCAGATTCAGTGAAGCAAGATCGTCATCTCTGTGAGCGTCGAATCCGGCCGAAATAAATAGCATCCGCGGTTTGAATTTTTCAAGAGACGGCAGCCAGAATTCGTTCACCGCCTCGCGGAAAGCCTGGCCATTACTACCGGCAGCCAGCGGGATATTCACCATGCGCTCTGAACGTCCCGCAACGCCGCTGTACGGATAGAACGGATGCTGAAACGTGGAAACCATCATGACTCGTGGGTCGTCGCGAAAGATATCCTCTGTGCCGTTGCCATGATGCACATCGAAATCCACTACCGCGACACGCTGCAAAGCATGCGCTTCGACAGCGTGGGCAACTCCAGCCGCGATATTGTTTAAAAGACAAAAACCCATTGCCAGATCACGTTCCGCATGATGGCCCGGCGGGCGAACACTGCAAAAAGCGTTCTTCACCTTCTTCCCGATCACCAGATCGGTCGCCAGAATTACCGCCCCCACCGCACGGTAGGCTGCCTTCAGGCTATGCCAGTTCATCGCCGTGTCCGGATCGAGATATGCAAGACCCGTTGAAAGCGCCCGGGATGCGACAGCATCCAGTAAAGCGATATGTTCCGGGGTGTGGACGCGCTTCACCTGCGCAGGCGTGGCCAGGGGCGCAGCATGGCGTTCCAATTTATCCATCAAGCCGGAAGCCGTCAGTGCATCCTCGATTGCCCTGAGCCGCGCCGGGCTTTCGGGATGAAATGAACCCATGTCATGCAACAGGCAGTCGGGATGAGAAATAAAAGCCGTATGCATTCAGCAACCTCCGATAAGTCCTTTCTGGGCGAGGCGCAATCGGGATGCTCACAAGGAGCATCACAAGAATAATAGTAGATCTCGATAACAAGGGAATCCAAAGTTTATTTTCAATGCCATTGATACATGCGGTACATTCGATACATGCGGTACATGAATACATGCTGGCAGGCGCCTCATCTCAACTGCGTTTGCTTTGCTACTTGTTGCGTCTGTCGCATCCTTCACTGCCTTGATTTCCTCAAAATTGAAACGATCGTCCAGTCCGTGATAATCTCATGACCCAATGAAATTTCTAAATAACGGCGCCCTTGCGCGTACGATGGCAAAATCGGGAACTTATTCAGGGTCATCCAGAGTTTTCCTAAAATAATAAGGCATTCAATGTCCCTTTCCCGACAACTCTGGCTGACTGTCATACTCGTTACTCTGATAAGTTTCACAGGCAGCCTTGCCATCAGTCTGATCAGCACCCAAAGCTATCTTGAGCAGCAGCTTCATCGAAAAAATATCGATAGCGCCAATTCCCTCGCGCATTCCATCTCGCAACTAAACAAAGATCCCATTACGATCGGTCTGCAGATCTCCGCGGTTTTCGATACCGGCCAATATGAGACGATCTCGATCACTTCGCCTGATGGCAGAGTGATCGCTGAGCGGGTGCGGGATCGGACAGACACTACTGTTCCCGAATGGTTTATCGATCTCTTCCCCATCAGCGCCGAGGCAGGCCGCGCTCAAATCTCGGATAGCTGGATGCATTTTGGCGTTATCAAGGTGGCAAGTCGCGCTCAACTCGCCCATCAGGCGCTTTGGGATCAAACAGCAAGCCTGCTGATCTGGTTTCTGGCCGCGGGCCTCTTCTGCGGACTCATCGGTGTGCTGATACTGTACCGTATCAAGAAGCCACTGGCCGCGATGGTCGGACAGGCCGAAGCTATCACGGAACGGCGCTTTCTGACTATTTCCGAACCTCGCATACCGGAATTGCGCAGCATCGCACGCGCCGCAAATGACATGATAAGACGTTTGCATAACAGGGCTATCGAGGAAACCTCGCGGCTCGAGGCGCTGCAAAAGCGGCTGAATTACGATCCAGTCACCGGCCTGGCCAATCGCGAGTATTTCATGAACCGCCTTGCCGAAATCCTCCGGGGCGGAGATACCGTTCCTGGCGTGGAGGTAAGCGAGAGCGCTTCGGCCGGAGATGGAGAAGAAGATCCTTCGAACATAAACGCTGAAATTGCTGCCTCAGGCGGAGATGAGGAAGTTGCCGCCCGGATCGAGGATGGGGACGCCGCCGCCCCGGATAAAAAGAGTGAAGCCGCCATCCCAAGCCCAGGCGAAGGCGCCGAGGCTGCTCCGGAAGATATCGTGACACGCAAACTACAAGGCGGTATTCTTTTTCTGCTGCGGCTCAATAACCTGCAAGAGATCAATCAGAAGCTTGGCCGCATCGAAACAAACAACCTGCTCCGTCAGGTGGGAACCCTGATGGGCCACGTCGGCGCCGAGGCTGCGCGTGGCGAAACGTCCACTCCTCTCGCCGCCCGCTTGAATGGATCCGATTTCGCGCTTCTTGTCCCCGATATCGAGGATGCGCGCCAAGTCGCAAATGAGCTGACAAAAGAGCTCGCTGCCCTGTCATCGCAAATTGGAGGGCATATTTCGGATTTATGTCATATTGGCGTCGTTCGTTACCAGCGGGGGGACCAGTTGGGTGAGCTTTTCGCGAAAGCTGACGCCGCGCTGAGCACCGCCGAACGCGCAGGCATCAATGCCTGGCACACCATTGCAGTTCGACCTGATCACCCTCCTGCCCCAACCATCAATATCGGCGATTGGCGCCAGATCTTCAGCGATGCATTCGCCGAAGACCGCTTCAATCTGGCTCTCTACCCCGTGGCAGGACGCACCGGGGAGCCGTTGCACCAAGAAGCCTGTGTCCGCATGCAAGCCCAGCGCGATGGAGGGTGGCTGGACGCGAGCGATTTCGTCAACATCGCGGTCCGCCTCAATCTCACCGGACCCCTTGATCTCGCTGTCATCCGCCATGCCCTCGAATCCTTGAAGTCGTCCCCCGGTGAACTGGCGGTCAATCTGTCTGTTGAAACTCTGGCGGATTGGGATTTTCGCAATAAACTTGTAGAATTGCTGGGCCAATATCCCGATTTTTGTCCGCGGCTCTGGGTTGAAGTGCCAGAGTATGGGGCTTTTCGCAAGTTCGAAGCTCTTCGTGATTTTTGCGACACCCTGAAGGGACTTGGCTGCCGAACCGGCATCGAGCACTTTGGCCCCCAAGCCGATAAACTCCAGCAACTCACCGGTTTCGGCCTCGATTATCTTAAAGTAGACGCTGCCTTTGTGCACGGCATCCATCAGAACAAGAGTAACCAGCGGTTCCTGAAAGACTTATGCAAGCTGGCTCATAACATTGGCATTATCGTGATTGCACTGGGCGTACAAACTGAAGCGGAGCGGAAGGCATTGATAAAACTCGGCTTCGATGGCGTTACCGGACCTGGCATACAATAATTTTCCTGTTTCACTTGCTTAGTCTTGCCAAATACCCTTCGTTGTTTGCATTGCTCAGTTGTTGTGTCTATAACTCCCTAAAGCCTTACGATTTTAATAATACCAAGGAGACAGGATGGCTACCTCACATACATGGAAGTTTTTCCGCGCGGGTGGTTTCGATCAGGTGCAGATCGACAACGGCGCAGACTTGCTGGCGTTAAAAGACCTGGACCAAAAGTTGTGGGTGGCGCTGAGTTGCCCGACGCGCGGCATAGAATTCGACACCAGGACCCTTGATTTGATCGACCATGACGACGATGCTCGCGTACATGCGAATGAAGTGCTCGCAGCTATCGCCTGGGCCGGCAATTTGCTGAGGAATCCCGATCTGCTGATCGAAGGTTCGGATCGCGTGATGTTGGCAGATATAGACGATAGCAGCGAAGAGGGACAGCAGGTGCTTGCTTCAGCGCAGTATATTCTCAAAACCCTGGGTAAGGCGGATGCAGGAGAGATTTCCCTTGCGGATATGGCCGACATCGAGAAGTTTGTTTCGGGTCTGCAATTCAATGGTGATGGTGTCGTTCCTGCCAGTCAGATTGCAGACACGGCATTACGCGCAACGGTTGAAGACATCATGAAGTGCCGCGGTTCCGTCGTGGATCTGAGTGGGAAGGCAGGGGTCAACCAGGAAATCAGCGACGCTTTTTTTGCCGAAGTTGCCGCTTATGCAGAATGGCAGGCGAAGGGTGATAGCGATGCGAATATCCGGTTTCTTGCAGAAAAAACGCATGCAGCCGCAGACGCGTTCCATGCCGTCAAGGAAAAAGTCAGCGACTACTTCACCCGTTGTCATATGGCGGCTTATGATGCGCGCGCAGCCGTGCCATTAAGCCGTTCTGCCGAGGACTACAAGGGCATTGCCGCACAAATGTTGTCAGCTCAAAACACCGATATAGCAAGCTTTCCGCTGGCGACAGTAGAGCCGGACAAACCCCTGCCATTGATTTCCGGCATCAATCCCGCGTGGCAAAAAGAGATAGATGCGTTGCGTGAGCAAGCCATTGTGCCGCTATTCGGAGAAAAACAGAATCTGCTTGCGTCGGAGTGGGCGGAGCTTTGTTCTAAATTTTCCGCCTTTGAAGCATGGCAAACCGCTAAACCAGCCTGCTGCGCCGAGCAGTTGGGCGTAGCACGTTTGCGTGAGATCGCGAGCGGTCAGCATAAGGAAGCGATCGATAATCTGATCCGTCAGGATAAAGCGGTAGCAAGCGTGGTAAAGGTCATCCATTCTGTGGAAAAACTACTGCGGTACAACCGCGACTTATTCAAACTGGTGAATAATTTCGTATCCTTTCGCAGCTTTTACACGGGAAGAGATAAAGCCCTGTTCCAGTTGGGCACGTTGTACCTGGATGGACGCAGCTGCGATCTGTGCGTCAGGGTGGACGATATAGGCAAACACGCGGGGTTTGCCAACATGAGCGGACTTTATCTTGCGTATTGCGATTGCGTGCGCAAAGGGGGTGCCGAAAAGATGAGTATCGCTGCCGCCTTTACCGCCGGTGATTCGGATTTTCTCATGGTCGGCCGGAATGGCATTTTCTACGATCGAAGAGGCCAGGACTGGGACGCCACCATTGTGCGAATACTGGACCACCCGATCAGCATACGCCAGGCATTCTGGTCGCCGTATAAAAAACTGATTAAATTCATCAACGAGCAGTTGGAGAAACTGGCCGCATCGAAGGCCGCCGCCGCACATGATAAACTGATCAAGGCAGCAGTGGAAACCGCGACGCCTGTAGCGGCTGGAACCCCTCCCCCACCCCCGAAGGCGCCTTTCGATGTGGGCAAATTTGCCGGGATTTTTGCGGCGATAGGGCTGGCGCTCGGCGCCATCGGCGGCATTCTTGCTTCCCTTGTCAGTGGCATTCTGGGATTACAGTTCTGGCAAATACCTCTGGCGATAATCGGCCTGATATTATTGATTTCCGGACCGGCCATGGCGGTCGCCTGGTTCAAGTTGAAGAAACGCAACCTCGGGCCTGTACTGGATGCAAATGGCTGGGCGATTAACGCGCGAGCGCGCATCAATATTACGTTCGGTACATCGTTGACCAAGCTTGCTTATTTGCCGGCAGGCGCACGCCGGTCGCTTGCGGATCCCTACGCGGATAAAAAAACGGTGTGGCCTTTCTTTGTATTGATTGCGGGAGCCATCGTTGCTTTGATCGTCTTGTGGCAAATGGGCTTTTTCGATGCACCCCAAACTCAATAACTGGCATTAGAAACAAAAAAATATCCGTCTCTAGCTTCAGGCTGATTTTTTGGCTATTTTTCTGGCTTTAGGGCAATAAAATTTTCATCTTTAGAGGAGATACAAATCCATGAATATCGATGAACTCAAGTCAGTGGCCGAAGCCATTGTTGCGAAGCAGAAAGGTATTCTGGCGGCGGATGAAAGCAACCCAACGATCAAGAAGCGTTTTGATTCCATCGAGGTTGAGTCGACCGAAGAAAATCGCCGGCGGTACCGTGAAATACTTTTCACCACCGATGGCATCGAACGCTATATCAGCGGCGTCATTCTTTTCGATGAAACATTGCGGCAAAGTTCACGTGACGGCACGCCTTTTGCCAGACTGCTGTCGAGTCGGGGGATTATACCCGGCATCAAGGTGGATAAAGGCGCAAAGGCGCTGGCGCTATATCCGGGTAACAAAGTCACTGAAGGCCTCGACGGGCTGCGCGACCGGCTTGCTGAATATAAGCAGTTAGGTGCGAAATTCGCAAAGTGGCGGGCCGTGATCGAGATTGACGAGCATGAAGTGCCGTCTGCCTATGCTATTCGCGCAAATGCCCATGCATTGGCACGTTATGCCGCCCTTTGCCAGGAAGCCGACATTGTGCCGATCGTAGAGCCTGAAGTGCTCATGGATGGCGCGCACGATATTGACCGATGCGAAAAGGTCACCTCGCAAATGCTTGAGGCTTTATTCACCGAGCTCAATGCTCATGGCGTACTGCTCGAGGGGACGTTACTCAAGCCGAATATGGTGATTCCCGGAATGAAGTGCCCACATCAAGCCAGCGCGAAGCAAGTCGCCGAAGCCTCGGTCCGCTGTCTGCGTCGCCATGTGCCGGCAGCGATTCCGGGTATTGTATTTCTCTCTGGCGGTCAAAGCGCGGAAGACGCAACCGATAATCTGAACGCCATGAACGGGATGGATGTGCATCATCCGTGGCAACTCAGTTTCTCATACGGACGAGCGTTGCAGGCGCCTGTTCTTGCCACCTGGAAGGGTCGGGAAAGCAATGTGGCCGAAGCACAGCGAGCGTTCTTTAAACGCTGCCAGTTAAACGGTTTGGCGCGCGAGGGAATATACAGCCATAAAATGGAAAATAGCTGACTTGTATGTGGCGATGAAGGCGATGAAGGCGATGAAAAGATGGGCGTCTACGCGATAGCGACGGTGGGCGCGGGGGCGGCCTTGGGCGCATGGCTGCGCTGGTGGTTCGGCATGGCCCTTAACCCGGTATTTCCCACCCTCCCCCTTGGCACGCTGGCGGCGAACCTGACCGGTGGTTATCTCGTCGGCGTCGCAGTCGAGTATTTCCATCACAACACGGTGCTTCCACCCGAAGCACGGCTGTTTGTCATCACCGGTTTTCTCGGCGGATTGACCACCTTCTCCACTTTTTCCGCTGAAACGGTTACCCTGCTATTGCGGGCGCAATACGCCTGGGCTTCTATTATCATTTTCTCGCATCTGGCTGGTTCGCTGGCGATGACAGTACTCGGAATAATGACTATCAAATGGCTTGCGCAGCACTAACACGCATCTTTGGCTGAATCCAATCCTGAAAGTGAAAGGCAATACAAAGAGGAAGAGGAGGACGACATGCAGGGTATCTTTCTCAAATTTTACGTGGGTGAATACCGCGAACACCATGGCATTCTTTTGTTCGAGTGGCTGCTGGAATGCGCAAAAAGATACGGCTTTAACGGCGGTACAGCAATGCGAGCGATAGCCGGTTTCGGGCGTCATGGGATATTGCACGAAGAGACTTTCCTTGAGCTTGCGGCGGACCTGCCAGTGGAAGTCAGTTTTGTCCTGAGCGAGGACGAGGCTGCACAGTTTCTGGATTTATTGCAGACGGAAGGAGTGGACCTGTTTTATGTCAAATCCCCGGTCGAGTACGGGTTTTTGCCGGAGTGACGGCATAAACTATGGATGAAGTGTAGGTCGTAGGGCGGGTTCTACCCGTCGGAATAAAAGTACTTGGCTCCGCCCAGCTGTCTGAAAAATAACCATGCCCAACTATCGCCGCTATCAAGCACCGGGAGGAATTTATTTCTTTACCGTGGTAGCAGCTGGACGAAAGCCTGTTTTTACTCAAGAGATGACGCGCGCGGCACTACGCGCAGCAATACAAACCGTGCGCAAAGAACACCCATTTCACATAGATGCGTGGGTTTTGTTGCCAGATCACTTGCACTGCCTTTGGCACTTGCCAGAAGATGATGCAGATTACCCGTTGCGATGGGCAAAGATTAAACGTTTGACGCGGCACAACTGGGCATGGCGCCCGGGATAAAATTCTGGCAACCCCGGTATTGGGAATACTTCATCCGCAATGAGGATGATTTTGCCCGCCATTTGGACTACATCCATTGGAACCCTGTGAAACACGGCTTAGCCAGATATGCGGCGGACTGGCCTTATTCCACATTTCATCGTTTCGTTGCGGCCGGGGTTTATCCCCCGGATTGGGGCATTGCCGAAACCAAAATTGATGGCAAACCTTTTGGCGAATAAGACGGGAATGATGTTGGGCTGACGCTCGTCCGTTTATAACAAGTAGACCGGGCTATGCCCGGGAACCAGAAATGATGTCGGGCAAAGCCCGATCTACTAAACCGCGTCTCTTCGTCTTGCGACAAACTGGATGAGTCCCCAACCAGCGCAGAGCATCGCATAAATCCGGCTCCGGTACGAGTTGCACGACGCGGTGACAAATATCAAATAGCGACGTCAGCAGGTTTTGGTCAATGTATTTTGGGGCGCCCGACTAAACCTGATAGAGTTGTATAAGATTACCGCAGGTATCGTTAAATACAGCGAGGGTTGCCGGCCCCGCCTTTGTCGGCTCCATGTTGAATACCACGCCCAGTTCTTTCATCCTTTCGTACTCTTTTTGAATATCCTCAACGGCAAATGCCGTTAGCGGGATACCTGCCTCAAAGAGCGCTTTCTGGTATGTCCTGGCAGCGGGGAAACCCATTGGTTCAAGAAGCAACTCGACATCGTCCGGCGCATCGGGCGATACAACGGTCAACCACCTTGCTTCCCCCGCGGGCATATCGTTTTTTTTAATAAATCCCAGAACCTCCGTGTAAAACTTGAGGGCCTTGTCCTGATCGTCAACAAGTACGCTATTCAATTTAATTTTCATAATAACAAGATTATCAATTCCATTTATTTATGACATCCGAATCTGTGCAGGTTTGAAACACCACGTCCCAAGCCCAGATACCAAAGCCGCCCTTGGTGTTAACCGCTTTACCCACGCATCCAGCGCGGCGCGTTTTGCTCTATTTGGGCCGAATCCTCACCCTTGATTTCCAGTACCAGGGTTTTTCCAATTGCAAGTTTAATCAAAATCCATGTAATCGCCGGGTAAACCAAGATGGTAACCTGCCGCTGGCCCAATCTATCTACTTCTTTTCCCCTTGCTCGGACGCGAGGGCGGTACGAGCCGAGCCGCCACTATCCGTTTTACTCGACGCTCGTTCGTTGCTCCATACCATACCGATTACCAATGCCACGATAATGATTTTCACGCGCATGTTGCTATTCCTGAATAACATTATGACTATTAACGGCAGCGAATCGAGAAAAAAAAGCCCGGCGCAGGATCGCTGGGCCGGGCGGTGGCGTTTGCTGCAACGGGGTTAGCTATTTCTCTCGTTAGCTATTTCCCAACTGCATCTTACCGGTTCTACGCTTGTTGCCTATTGGACCAAGGTACAACTTCGGGATTGGTCGAGCGGTTTCGAGAAAGCCGCGGAGCTGCATCATAGTCCGCTATAGCCATGCCTAACAGAACCAGGGGACTCTTTATATTTGCCGATATTTGCCTCCCGAATCTATTAACAACCTGGCTCGCCTGCTATACAGATTCCAGGCATTGTCCTATGAAGCCGGGTTGGCGATGGGTAGCGGCCTTAGCTTTTACAGGTATTTATGCTATACATAAGTCAGTTCTACCATTCGGCACGGCCCGAAATCGGTCAAACGCCGCAGCCGGCCGGAACAAAAGGCTAACCATATGGCGGAACAACAAGACGAGAAACCCAAGCTGCCGCTAGCGGGGGTCGCTGTTTTGGTGACGATGATAGGAGGCTTACTCGTCTATCAGGACTTCGCGCTTAAAACCTCCCGGCCAGTCGACAAGGAAAAGGCAAACTATTTATCTCTGGACAAGGACCGGGTGCAGGCGCGCCTTTGGCAAGACCCGTTCGAAGCCGTTGCGACACATCGTATCAATGAGCAAAAACGGCTCCAGGAGTCAGGTAAAACAGCCAGCGCCGCCACTATTGATGATTCAAGCATCAATGATTTCATTACCGGCATCAAGAAATCAGTAAGCGTCTCGCCGGGCCTTCGCATCTTGCCGGTATTTGTGGACGGGAGCCCGTATTCCAGCGGCGCCGAATCAAGGCTCAACGACCGTTACGCCCTGATATCGGCGTTGGGGGCGGCGGGTTACGTGCCGGAATCAGGGGACCATATCCGCGTTTTCAGGTGGGATCGGGAGGAAGAGAAGGCAGCGCGACCTGCGCAGAAAAATGAATCCAGCATACTAATCCCCGCCGAGTTGTTTCACCCGAAGGCAAAAATCCGGGATGAGACATACGGCAAGCAGGTTCTCGTTTTATGGCTCAAAGGCGAGGATTTCAGCGAAAAACCGCTCGGGTCCCTGAATGCACTTCTGGAAGCGCTTAATGGAGCGTTCAGCAAAAATCCGCCTGAAATAAAACCAACATACCGCGTACTGGGGCCCAGATTCTCCACTGGGTTGAGCGCAATGGTAAAGGAACTGCAGGCCGTCCAAACCCATGCCTGTATTCCTCCCTTCAGACCATTAAACGATGCCAAATTCTATTCTCCTTGGGCAACGGCAGACGATACCTTTTTACTGGATTATTCGCTCAATCCACCTGATCCGCATCAGCTTCACAATGTCAAAGAACCAAACAGGACTGTCAAGGAAATATTCGACTGTGCAGGGATCGAATTGACCAGGACGATTGGGACCGACGCTGTGCTGGCTAAACAGCTTTTTGAGGAATTGAGACGTCGCAAGGTGGATTTACAGGACTGCCCAGCCAACATCTGTAAACATAGAATCGCGCTGATTTCGGAATGGGACACGCTTTATGGGCGCGCTTTGCCGCGTATCTTCGCCGCGGTGGCCGAGAATAACGGTCTCAGCAAACTCCAGGGATTCGAAGCTGAGATCAATGAGCTACGCAAAGACGAATGGCCTGACTGGGTCTCACGATACTCGTACCTGATGGGATTGGATGGAGAATTGCCAGCCAAGGCAAACGATAAGGAACCAGGAGCGGCTCAGCAAACGAATATGCTAGAGCACCAGAACCTGTATGCCAATAAAGGGTGGGCTGAGAGACCTGAAGGCCGTAGTCAGCTCGATTACGTTCGCAGGCTTGCGGTGTCCCTGAAGCAGGAGCAAGAGCAGCGTGGCGAAGAATTCAGGGCAATCGGCGTGCTAGGCGGCGATGTATATGACAAGCTCTTGATACTACAGGCATTACGCCCGACATTTCCGCGAGCTATCTTCTTTACCACCGATCTGAATGCCAAGCTGACCCATCCGTCTCAATGGCAGTGGACGCGCAATCTCATCGTTGCGTCGCACTTCGGGCTGGAACTTCAACAGGATCTTCAAACCCCAATTCCCCCATTCCGGGATAGTTACCAGACCTCTTTGTTTTATTCCGCTTTGTGGGCTCTGGACCATTTCAGATCGCCCCCTCGTTCGGATTATTTTCAATTGAGGATGGGTGACGATGCGAATAAAAAATTTTCCAGGACTGCGGCCCCGCGATTGTACGAAGTCGGCAGGCATGGCGCTTTTGATATCAGTGTCGATCCAAACCCCAGGTTGGGGGATTATTCAAGCATCCATCCGCCGCGGCCCGATCTGGATTCCGACCCTTGGCGGAGCCTGAAACGGTTTGCGTTGGAGTTCATCACGGTCATCTCCCTCATCCTGGCCGCCATGCTGATCAGTAGCGTGGCGGCAAATGTCTTTACCAGGCTGGCCTGGAAACTGTTCGGGATGGCCATTGCTATTGGAGCAACATGTTACAGCCTGATAGGATGGGTAAGATGGACGATACCCAATGTGGCGGAAAACGAGCCATTTGTGTTGACCGAAGGAATCAGTGCCTGGCCAACGGTGGCAATTCGTCTGTTCGCCCTTGCCATGACTCTTGTATTTCTTCGGTATTCCTGGCAAAAATTGAAAGATAACGAGAAAGCTTTGGCGCGTGACTTCGAATTCGAAGAAAAAGATAAGCTGGCGGATAAACTCGATCCCATCCCTCCATTATTTTCCGCCAAGTTCCTTGACTGCTGTATAGGGCTGCATAAGTGGCGTCCGCAAGCTGGCGGCCAGATTGACGCTGCTCTTCTGTGGTGGGGAAGCGCAGTATACAGCGATATCAAAATGGTCACTGCTCGGATTGTGCCACAGGTTATCGTTGCTTTCGCTATCGCATGGTTGTTGCTGGAACTGTTCGGTTTTCCCTATGTACCTTGCCGGGGCGAAGCCTGCGCGAAAATCAATTATGCGAGCACTGTGTTGAGCTCGATCGCGACGCTGGTCCTGATATTCTATGTGATCGATGCCACCAGAATTTGCCTTAAATGGGTCGATTGTATTGGCATGGGGAAAGTCCGATGGTCGGACGACACCCGGCTGACAATAGCCAAAGAGCGAGGCGTGAGCGAGAAGAATCTGGATGAATGGCTGGGCATCGAATTGATTGTCGAACGCACGGCCCTCCTCGGTAAATTTATTTACTTTCCCTTCATTATCATGTTACTGCTGGGCTTTGCGCGCCATACCTACCTCGACAATTGGGATTTTTCGGCCGCGCTCATCATTATCTTCACCATCAGCGCGACACTGATTTTCTTCAATAGCATGTTACTGCGACGGTCAGCCGAGGCAGCCAAACGGCAGGCCATCGAGCGCCTTGAAATGAAGCTCATCGGATTGCCGGATCAAACCCCGGATGAGCGAAAAGAGAAGCGGCAGATCGAATGGACAATTGTCGCAATCAAAAACAATCATAGGGGCGCCTTCCTACCCTTTACTCAACACCCGGTATTCGGCGCCGCGATAGCTCTGCCATCCGGAGCATATGGCATTGTGCTCTTGCTCGAGTATCTGGCGACGAGTTTCTGACGACTGTGTAACGCGCTGCACGGAGAACCTGGATATTTCTTTTTTCAGGAGTCGATTAATATGAATAATAGAAAACTCTTGTTTACACTTGCGTTGCTTCTGCTTGCGCCACCCCTCTTTGCACAGGAACCGCCTCCACCGGCCAGCGTTAACGGGAACGCCGGTTCGCCGCCGCAGCCTCAGCCAAAAAATGAAGATGTAGCATTCGGCTCAACTTCCGATTCTGTATCCGCAAGCTTCGAGGGTATGGTTGTGCAGGTAGAACCCCTGGAGGTGAAATCCGTGAGCGGGCAGGTACGGCAATTTCTTCCGGGCGGGAAAAAGCTCTCAATGGTTCAGCCAAGGCGCGGCGATCTGGTTCGGCTATCTTACGAGCCCGGCCCCAACGGTAATATACTCCACGAAACCCGGGTCATCGGTAAGACCATTGCCGGTACAATCAAGGAAATAGCCGCGGATATGTCGTGGCTGATAGTTCGAACTCAGCAACCCGACAAACCGGAGAATGAGGTTAACGTACCGCTCCAGGCATCTGCGCAATTCCAGCCGCTTGTGGCGGCGATGCGCCCCGGCGACGGGATAAATGCAACTTACGTTCGCGATGGTGGCACCGACGCCGTGGATGGAATCAACCACGTGAAATCTCTTGAGTGGCAGAGCAAGCCGGTGACGCGTGAGGCACGTTGGCTATCGCTCACAGGCGCAGTAGTGCTGCTTTGGACTATCGCTTACGTTTTTACCAAGGGCCACCCCGCAGACCTATACCTGGGGAGAGACAACCGTTACAGCAGTTCCAAGTTTCAGACCGTGCTCTGGTTCTGGCTCGTCATCAGCGCCTACATAGCCATCGTATCTCACCGCATCCTCGCGGCCGGATGGAGTTACGTGGGGGGAGTGGACATCCCGCCCCATCTGCTTATCCTTTCCGGAATCAGCGTGCTGACATTTACCGCCGCCAAGGCGATTACGGCAGGCAAGGTCGAGAGAGCCGCCTCTGAGGGCAAGACAGATGTCAAAACCAGCGCCGACATCCCGCAGGCCACCGATCTCATATGCGACGATTCCCGCCGCACGGACCTCGGAGATTTTCAGATGGTGGTTATCACAATCCTGGCAGTCATCATTTACGCAATATCCGCTGTCGAGTTCATGGAGCAGATCGAGTTCCGCCGTGTGGTTACAATGCCGGATGTCGATGCAACGCTGCTTTCCATATTCGGCTTGGGCCAAGCTGCTTATCTGGGCAAGAAGGCGGCGGGGGAACGGTAGCTTTCGATGATGGATTTAACTCAGCAATATGCGATTGATTTCCTGTCAGGTTATCCGCCAAGATATTGATTACTCCTCCTTGCTGATCTCACGGCACTGCATAGTAATACCGGTCGCACTGCGCGGATTCGAAATCCGGCTTCTGGCCATGCCACGAGGCAATCGAAGAATTCAGGATTTGACGCAGTGTTTACCATAGGGTGTTCGATCCGAGATGGAGTGCTCTTTCGGTATGGCTCCTCTGGTTTCCGCAGCCCGCTTCGCTGCTGCTTCAGCATCCTGCTCGCGTCCTGCCCTGGAAAGGGCCAAAGCGTAGTCGTCAAGCACGTTAGCATAGAACACGGGCACTCTTCTGGCAGTGATCAGGGGGTCCAATTCAGCCAGAACGCGTTCAAGATAAGACACGGCTTCAACGAACTTCCGTTGATCCAGGTTGAGGCGCGCCAATTCCGTCAGGGATAGATAGAATACGCCTCCGGTGTGCTTGTCCAGGTCGTTGGCGAGATTGAGCTGACGCTCTGCTTCCTCGAAGAAGCACGTCACGCCGAGGGAGCGGCCGTATTCATAGTGGAGAACTGCCTTAAAGCGGGGATCGGCCGCGGCGAGATTGGCCTCGGCGAATGCACGAGCATAAATGCGGCGCGCTTCATCCCAATCGCCTCGTTCCTGGGCTACCGTTCCATCCCGCATATATTCACCCGCCGGTTTTTCATCGGCAAAGGCATAGCCCGTCAGGCCGAGCAGGATAATTACGCCCCAAATTAATCGCTCCATATATTCTCCATATGAATACCGCATGAATGATCCATCTATTGTCACGGATACCTGAACTGCAAATCCTGGAAGTTTCGCGGACGCGAAAAGACTTTGCGACCAGCGGGATTGTAGCCTATGAACTGCCCGCTTCAGGCTATGCTTCCAGGGTTTTAAGTATTTTTACGATAATTTTTAATTGGGCCCCGATAGCTCTTTAAAACAGAAATTAGAAAACCTGCCGAAGCGGGTTGCGATTGTTGCCCTGATCGCACTGCCTGTATGACCAGGCGACGGGATTGATGGACAAATCCGCCGCTCACCCGCCCTTGCTGACTGACCGGCATTGCAGCGCGATGCCGGTGAGGCTGCGCGGATCTGACCGGCGGAAAAATGGGCGGTGATAGCCGTCGCGATCTGGCCCGCAGGGCATTCCGCCCATTTCTTCCAGCTATCGCAATTAGGACGTTCGTCACTGGAGTGTTGGTCGATCAATGCCGAAAGCCCCGATGAACCGGATGCATCCGATACCGGACAGGTAGGTCGGATACACTTCCGTTGTCATCAATTTTGCGCCCGCGAATCTGAAGACCCTTGATCCGTGTGTTGTCATTATTCATACACACGCGCAACGCGGTCAGCGAGACGCCATATCGGAGATGACGGGTGACGCCATGACAAGAAGAGAAATAGCGAATACAAGACGCACAGCGATGGTTTTATGATGAGCCAAGGGGCGGGCAATTTGAACTTGGGCAGGCATGATTGTTTTCTCCTTTACCAGACAATCCGCGGTTTGCGATCACCTGCTACCTTTGCCGTGATTCCTGGGTCACGCACTTGCCCATGTCGAGCGTCAGCCCTTCGCTTCGATAACCCCAGATAGCCGTGAAGTTGTGGGTATCGTCGGTCTTACTGTTATCGATCGTCAAAGATACGATTATCGGCTCATTACCGGGATGAGCGGTCGGGATTAACCTGCCAATAACAGTAAGGGTGCGGGCAGTTGGGTCTCTGAACACGGTCGCCTTGTCCGCATAGCAGTTCGTCCACAGGCATGCGGAGATCTCGCCGGTTTGCGCACTGTAGGCGAATGATTCCGCATGCTGGAAATCGCTGGTTATCTTTTCGCACTGATCCGCCGTACACTCATATTTGATGTCCGGCCTGCAATCATATTCCTGGTTTTCGTGCGCGAGACCTGCCGGGCTGAATAACAACGTAAATACCAGCCCGAAGGGGCGCGGCGTAACGCGCGAGCGCCAGCGCGACCCGTGCTTGCTATTCCGATCCGTCACGGTCCTGCAATCGCGAATCCCCATTCCCTTAGCTGGGAGATAAAAGCGGGCAGATCTCTCGCAGTCGCCCCCTGCACGTGCATGAGGACATTGAATGAGACCTTCCGCGGCTGTTGCGCAAACTGGGTCTCGATATATGCTATCTTGTCCGGTCCTAATCCTTGAGGCGCTTTCCAGTCCTCGGTATCGATATCCCATGTCACGATGGTGAGCGACAGCTCCCTGGCCACATCGACAAGCTCCGGATCGAGATGGCCACGAAAACCACCGGCCCCATACGGCGGACGTATCCTGGTCGGCGTTACACCTGTCGTTTCACGGATAATGTTCTGGGTTTGCTCAAGCTCCCATCGCACGTTCTGCTCTGTCTCCCTGGCCAGGTTGGGATGGCTCCAGGAATGGTTCTGTATGTCATGCCCCTGGCTGACGATCATGCTTGCCGCTCCCGGATATTGCCTGACCTCGTCGCCGAGAACATAAAACTCCGCTCTGATTTCATTTTCCCGAAGCGTCCGCAGGATACTCTCGAGCGCACTCACGGGCGCCGGACCATCGTCAAACGACAGGACTACTGATTTTCCGTCGCCTAGCATCTCAAGCTCCCTGAAAAACTGGATGATTACCGGCAAACCCAGGGTTGGCCGTTTTTTTGATAGAGTCTCGGCTTTTTGCTACTATCTTGTGAGTAAAGGTAAAAGGTAAAGAAGGCACCTTCTTTTAACTATTAGACCAACATTAACCGGTAGTCAAGTTTGTTGTATTGCGGGGAAATCGCTCAAACAGACCTGAAATGTTCATTCGCCCAGGCTTTTATAAATAACGATAAGGAAATCTGACATGAGCAAATATCAAATTGCTGTAGTGGTTGGCAGCCTTCGCCGTGATTCATTCAACCAGAAGCTGGCTAACGCACTCATAAAATTGGCCCCGCCGGAATTTTCCTTCAAGCAATCACAAATCAGCGACCTGCCGCTTTACAATCAGGACGACGATGGGAACCAGGCCGAGTCTGTCAAACGGCTGAAGGGTGAAATCACGGAGGCGCAGGGCCTTCTGTTCGTTACACCCGAATACAATCGATCCATGCCTGGCGTGCTCAAGAACGCGCTCGACCATGCATCGCGGCCCTATGGTCAAAATGCCTGGGCAGGCAAACCCGGGGGCGTGATCGGTGCTTCCATCGGCTCCATCGGCACCGCCATAGCGCAGCAGCATCTGCGCAACTCCCTTGCTTACCTGGATGTGCCAACCCTTGGCCAACCGGAAGCATTCATTCATGTCAAAGAGGGCTTGTTCGATGAAGCCGGAGGCATCGGCAATGAAGACAGCAGGAAATTCCTGCAGAACTGGATGGACCACTATGTCGCATGGGTGAAAAAGCACGCTGACTGATAAAGCGACGGCTCATTAACGAACTCGTGCATTATTTCCAACCTGAGCAGCAGACGCACTCGGTATTCCACAGGTATACGAAGCGAAAGCTTATGGTTCTATGGCTGCACCAACCGAGGAAATGGGCCGTGTGATTGTGACGGAAGACAGTGGCGGCGGATGGTGGACTTCCACGACCGCAGGCCGTTGTGTTGGAACCGGAGGACGCCTTGCGCTGGATGAACGCGGATACACCGGTTGAGGAAGCCGCGCCCATTGCCCAAAGCAGGTTGCTGCCTACCGACGAATTCATGTGGCGGCGGTGAGCCGGGAGGTCAACTGCGCAAATCCAGATAACAACAGCAGGGAACTGCTGACACCGATAGGCAAGTCTGCCTAGAAATCTACTTTGACAGCTTAAACTCCATCACCTAGTTTTAAGTAATGGACTCTTCATTACTTTAAACGCCATCTTATCAGAGAACACAATGATAAGGTTTTTTGCTTACGCTGGCCACGCTCCTGAACCTGGATTCATCGTGCGGGGCAAAAAGGGGGGAATATGACTTTTGAAAAGTATGCTGCTAAAGGAAACGAGATTGTTAAGCAGATTGCGCAGGCATTGGGAGATCCTGATACTGAGAGAGCAGAAAGTGTGCTGAGATCAGTTTTGCATGCGTTAAGGAATGTAATGGTACCCGAAGAGGCGGTTCAGTTCATGGGACAACTACCTCTAGTACTAAAGGGAGTATTTGTTGACGGATGGGATCTTCAGCAGAAAAAGAAGGTGAAAAATATGCCGGAATTTCTGGAAGAGGCGCGAAAAGCTTCCGGTAGAGCAGCAGCTAGAGACTTTGGCAACGACCAGGAAGCAAAGAGAACCATAAAGGAAGTGATCAATGTACTGACACGTCATTTCTCTGAGGGCCAGGTGGAACAAACAAAGGATGTTTTCCCCAGGCATTTACAGGAGCTTTTTGAAAGTGCAGCTCAGGAAAACGATAAGTAAAGAGAAATTATCTTTTAATAGTCTCATACCTATTCACATGCATACCTCTGGTAAATCAAGAGGATACGTCCAGAAAACCAGTCGCCAACTGAGATAGAAGTGGAGGAAAGAAATTGTAGTTATTCATATCGACAAGCGTGATATGAAAGTTCGCCTCATCGGCTAAATGCTTCACCAGGTTCAGCCCTGCCAAGTCGCCGCCGACTGTGACAATTTCTTTTTTCATTTTTTATGCAATAAAAAATGTCTGCGGTGCTCAAATATCAAGACATATCTTGCCGAAATGCCGGTTGGTTTCCTGATAGCGAAATGCCTCGACGATTTCCTCCAGCGGAAAATGACGGTCGATTATCGGCCGTAATCCGGTAGCATCAATCGCGCGAATCATTTCCATCTGGTGGCGGCGGCTGCCGACGACCAACCCCTGAAGGCGCAACTGCCGTGTCAGCACCGAGAGCAATGGCAGCGTTCCTGTCATACCGGAAAGGATGCCGATTACCGCGATGTGCCCGCCGATGCGCGCTGCCACCATGGATTGTGCCAGTGTGGCAGGTCCTCCCACTTCAATGACATGATCGACACCGCGTCCCGCCGTCAACCGGCGCACCAGATCGCCCCAATTTTCATGTTTTCGATAATTGATCAGGTGGTCTGCGCCCAGCGTTTCCAGTCGCGCAAGCTTCTCGTCGCTGGAAGAGGTGGCGATTACCGTTGCTCCCGCCATCTTGGCGAATTGCAAAGCGAATACTGAAACTCCGCCGGTTCCCTGAACCAGTACGGTTTCACCCGGCTTCAATGCGCCGTCCACGATCAATGCCCGCCATGCTGTCAATCCTGCGCAGGTAAGCGTCGCCGCTTCCGCATGGCTAAAACCCTTTGGCGCGTGAGTAAATGCAGTTGCCGGCATCGTTACCTGCTCGCGCGCGAAGCCGTCGATGCCATCGCCCGGAACCGTTCCCATGTCGTCCACCTCGGGTTCTCCTTCCAGCCAGGCCGGAAAGAAAGTACTGACAACAGGATCGCCTATTGCGAATTCAGTGACTCCTTCACCCACAGCCACGACTTCTCCCGCCCCATCCGACATGGGGATACGAGGTACTGTGGGCGCCCACATTCCGCTGACTACAGCATAATCGTGATAGTTGAGCGAACTTGCCCGGATTCTGACAGTAATCTCGCCTGATTCCGGTTGTAGTGTTTCGCAAGTGCCCAGTGTTACGCGATCAAAGCCGCCGCCCGGCGCTACATGGATTGCCTTGATGGTCATGATTTTCCTCTTCTCTCTGAAATGCGAACTGGTTGGCTGGCTGACTGGTTGGGCCACGAAGAATATTTAGTGTATATACTTGATCCGGTCGCTAATAAATAGTAACACTCCAGCGGAGGCATGTCGTTACTCGCGGGAATGAAGCGATTCTCGTCTATCCAGTCAACAAGAGGCTGAGCCATCTTTTTCGATGAATAAGGAAATAGATTCATGGAATCCAAATCAATCACCAATACGGCCAATATAATTAATTCGAAGGATTTGTTCGCCCGAATCAATTGGCTCGAGCAGCAATTGAATTACCGGTGTTCCGATGAATACTCGGAAGAGCTAAAGGCGCTGAAAGTACTTATGGAGAATGTTGAAGCCGTCGCCACGGCTTCAACATACGAGCCCGGCTCGGACCTGGTTCGCGACAGTTACCTGGAAGAGTACAAGTCGATGGAAGAGCCAGGCAAAGGAAATGCCCGATTCAATCCCGTCGACTTCGGCGGCGTGGTTTACTGGCTGCGACACTAAGCCGAACCGATAGCGCGCAGGATTTGGTCGAAATTCATCGACAAGGCGCGGAGTACTTGCGGTGGCCCCAATGAAAATATCAGGGGTAAGCCTCAGCAAAAAGTTCGATCTTTTTTTGTAATCAGACTTGTGAAGGAGAGAAAGCCGGACGAGTAACGTGACTGCGAGGCCCACCGGGTTGACTGACATAGCGCCGGGGGGTGTCTATTCCAACTGCGTAAAAAATAGCATAACCAAATAAGGCGGTCTCTGCATTACCCATGCAATGTGCTTCATCGCACAGACCAGACGCGCGCCCCTTTCTATCTTTGCATTCTTCCATAAGCGATTTTCAGGTCAAGAATTGCCTTGTGGCTCTTATTTTCTTATTTCGGAGAATAAAATGGACAATGAACGAATTGTAAGCATGCTTAATAGCCTGATCGAGATCTCACGCGACGGTGCAAACGGCTTCAGGACGTGTATGGACGATGCTGACGACGAGGTGCTGAAGACGTATTTCCAGAACCGCGCGCAAAGTTGCGAAGAAGCGGTGCGAACATTGAGTGCCGAGGTAAGACGATATGGAGGTAACCCAGAGACAAGCGGCAGCGCTGCGGGAGCATTGCACCGCACCTGGGTTGACCTTAAAACCGCGATGACCAGTCAGGATAACCTCGCGGTACTGGAAGAATGCGAACGTGGCGAAGCTGCGGCCGTAGTGGCTTATGAGAATGCGCTGAGGGAAGAAATGCCGGGTGATCTTCGCGCTCTTCTGGATCAGCAATATGAAGGCACAAAAAGAAACCACGACCGTGTCCGGCAGTTGCGCGACCAGGCCAGGCATGGTGTTAAGGCGATTTGAACGACTGCGATAATGCGATGTAGGCCGTTCAATTCCACCTGGTACTCTGATGGAGGTAGGGTTGATGTGAAATGCAGAGTCGCGGGACATTTGACCGAGCTTCAAAAAAAGCCAAAGCCTGGCGGTTGCTTGCAGAATGGCCGTGTGAAAACCTTCGGGCAAATTTCCCAATGAAGTGTCTCAATTCGGCATGGCTCACTAACTGTGACACGACGATATGCGCCGCAGAATGGCCGCAATTTTATAGCACCGAGCTTCCGCACTTCGCACCTGCAAACCCGACCAAGACTTAAGTGGGGAGCAACTTTTAGTGAGAGTTTGAATACTTGAGTGGCTGGAGGCCAATTTCAGATGGGCTACAGTATTCATAGCAGTCGTGAACATACAAATGATTGTAATGCTAGGAACATCGCCTGACGCGTATAACGGTATCGCAACCGTCGTTCGCAACTATCGAGATTTCGGCATTCTGACGGAATGGAAGGTTGCTTACTTGGTAACGCATGTGCAGGGCTCGAGATTTGCGAAGGCGCGCGCAGCTTTAGTCGCACTGTCACAGCTGCTCCGCATGATTCTCATTGGTCAGGTTAGATTGCTTCACGTGCACATGGCCTCCAGAGTAAGTATATGGCGGAAAGTTTTTTTTATACTGACAGGAATGGTCTTTCGTGTTCCTTATCTTGTTCACTTACACTGTTCCGACTTGGTTGAGTTTTTTGAGCATGAGAATGGAAAGTGGGGAAAGTTCATTATGAGATTTGTCTTTACCCACGCGACTTTCGTAATTACCTTGTCCCCAAGCATAGCCAACGCCATTAGAGAGATTGTGCCTACGACGCGCACCGTGACATTGTTCAACTCCGTACCCCTGCCCGCGATGGAAGTTGTCAACAAGGAAGAGCGCGCATCGAAACACGACTCGTGCAAGCCCCCGCTTATACTCTTTCTTGGTCAAGTGGGGAAGCAGAAAGGAGCGTTTGACCTGATCCGGGCTGTTTCTTTGCTGACCGTTAACTTCAAAATGGTTATCGCGGGTGATGGTGAACTGAAGCTGGCGCGGGCACTGTCAGAAGAACTGGGGGTCAGCGAAAAGATTCAATTTACAGGGTGGCTCGAGAGAGCAGAAAAAGATGAGCTACTTGCGCGAGCAGCAATCTTTGTACTTCCATCATACGACGAAGCGATGCCGATGGCACTTCTCGAAGCGATGTCATGGGCGGTCCCCGTTGTCACGACACCCGTGGGCGGTATACCCGAAGTGGTAACGGAAGCGCAAGAGGGACTACTCGTGAACCCGGGCGACGTCCCGGGACTCATTCGTGCTTTGGAGCGTTTGCTCTGCGCGCCATCCCTGCGCCGGATGCTGGGACAAAAAGGTAGGCATAAAATCGAGCTCGAATATTCAATGGAGGTCCTGCGACCTCAGCTCGAACAATTGTGGATCTACTCGGGTGTGCTTGAGCCCGAGTCGGCCGCCCGACGACGACGGGCCTGTGTCTGACGAGTATGCGGGGGAGAGTTATCATTGTTAATTTGTTTCAGACATAGACACGCGATAGTTTCCCATGCTTCGAGCAGAGCATACATTCAAATACAGAGATCCCCCTCGATTTTTGAGTTGAACGCTTCTTTGCGGAGGGTATGTAGGTATCTGTTTCTAACATTCAGGCAGCATGGGAGCAATTTGGGCAGGCAACTCACGCACGAGAAGGATTTAACTCACCGACGTGAGTCGTCCGATTTCGTTCTTGTCAGTAAATGATTGAGGATAAGGATAAGTGCCTGACTAAAAGCACTCTTTTTTTAAGGGGCTCCCTTACCTTGAAGCGTTCAATAGACTTATTCAGCGGATTACTTGGTCTTCTCATTTGTAGTCCATTTATATTACTAATGGCGCTCCTTGTAAGGCTAGATTCACCTGGCAATCCTTTTTTTACTCAAGTACGCGTAGGTAAAAATGGCAAGCATTTTATTATCTTTAAAATACGGACACTATATAGAGAACATTTTGGAATTGTTCCAGATGAGGAAGGGCCCTGCGACTATCGGATTACGAGACTAGGCAAATATCTTCGCGTGTCGAAGCTGGATGAACTTCCGCAACTCTTAAACGTAATCTTTGGCCACATGTCTCTTGTTGGGCCACGTCCTGATATACCAGAGCAAGCATGTAGCTATACCCCTTTTCAGCGTCAGCGCTTATTGATTAAACCAGGATTAACAGGCGTCGCCCAGATCAGCGGAAATACGCTATTATCCTGGCCCGACCGTATCGCGCTTGATATCTGGTACATCAAAAATTGGTCGTGTCTGCTTGATTTCAAGATCATACTATTTACCTTGCTCGCCATCATTCAAGGAGAATCCCTTAATGCTGATCCCTTTGGTCTTCACTCGCAGCTAGCCGACAAAAATAAAACTGTTTCAGTTGAGCGAACTACCGAGTAGGTAACCCACACGCTGAGTTGAGAAATAGTCGAACGTTGCATGTGGCATGTCTATAATTCATTCACCTGAAGCCAAGCGGTCAATGATGCAATACATGGACTGGTACAACCTGCCAGGCCGCGTTCGAGCCTGAGCAAGAAAACATTTGATGAGGATTATTCCGTGATGCTGCCGACTGTTGAATTCACGCGTGAGAATCGGTAGAGATTCCACTTAAAATATCCAAGTCGCTGTTCAAACAACTGGGGCCATTTCTGAGCATTTAGGGCGCAGCTAAAAATGGGGGGAATACGTTTTATTTCCAATAAACATGCAAAAAAGAATACTTTTTCTCGGCGGCTCTTATTTTCAACTTTCACCGATTTTATATGCCAAGCAACAAGGCCATTATGTAATTACCTGCGATTATCTGCCTGATAATCCTGGCCACCGATACTCAGACGAGTATCACAATGTCAGTACAACAGATCAGGAAGCAGTCCTACAATTAGCGCGTCGTTTATCTATAAACGGCATAATAGCTTATGCATCCGATCCTTCAGCGCCTACTGCTGCGTATGTTGCGAATAGGCTAAATCTTCCAGGAAATGCTTACCAATCTACACTTCTGTTAACACGCAAAGATCGTTTCAGGGAATTTTTAGGGCAAAATCGATTTAATGTTCCCTTATGGGCTAGCACTTCTTCGCTTACAGAAACCCAAGATTACTTTAAGTCAATTAATCGGCCAGTAATGGTAAAGCCGGTAGACTCATCTGGAAGTAAAGGTGTATCGAGAGTTACTGATGCGAAAGAACTGCCTACAGCTTATGAACACGCGTTGTCGTTTTCGCGCATAGGAAAAGTAATCATTGAAGAATACATAGAAAGAAAAGGATATCAGATTGCGGGGGATGGCTTCGTACTGGATGGACGGCTTGTGTTTAGATGTTTTGCCCAGGAGCACTTTAATCGCAGCCGAAACCTATTTGTGCCCGTCGGAGAAAGTTTTCCCCTGCAGTTGCCCCAAGCTACGCACGATAAAATACATAAAGAAATTCAGCGACTTTTATCTTTACTAGAGATGCAGGTGGGCGCTTTTAACTTTGATATCGTACTTGACCAGAAGGAGGAAGTATATCTGCTAGAAATTGGACCCCGAAGCGGAGGTAACCTTATTTCAGAAGTAATTAAATATAGCACCGGAATAGATATAGCCAAATTCGCCGTGGATGCCGCCTTGAATTTAGATTACAGTCAACTTGCTCCTTATCCAGTAGCAATGTGCTGTTCCTGCTATATGCTACATACACAAGAAAATGGCTTTTTAAACGGAATAGAATTTGACCCATCTATTAGGACCAACATAATAGAAAAGATACTTTTTGTAAAAAAAGGAACTTTTGTCCAGTCGTTTGAAAGTGCAAATCATGCACTGGGATGCCTTATTCTTAAATTTGATTCCCCAGAAGAAATGCTTGAGAAGATGGAATCCATGACCGAAAGAGTCAGGGTTAAGGTCACAAAAGAACCCGCTTTATCTGCTTAACTCTAATCGTCAGTTATGTCGGGAATTGATAGTTTTAACAACGATCTCGGCTATTCTTTGTGCATCCTCCGTTGAAAGTTCATAGTAATAGGGCAAGCACAATACTCTTTTGGAAATATCTTCGGCTACTGGACAATGCGCGCTAGAATAATAAGGCAATTTATTAAGAGATGGGTAAAAATAACGCCGAGCATGTATTCCTTTGCCCAATAAAGCATCTTTAACAGAAAGCATTCTTTCTTCCGAGGCAAATACCAAGGGGAAATAAGCATAGTTATATGCTACCTCGGGAGAAAGATTGAGAAATTGCACGGACAAATTCTGCAGTAGGGATCGGTATATAAAATCAATTTCTTTTCGTTTTTGAATAAAGTCAGCAACTTTAGGCAGATTGCACAAACCCATTGCGGCATGAAATTCCGAATTTTTCCCATTGATTCCCGCCTCATGAGGTCGGTCATCATCAAGTCCAAAAGCTCGGAGCAGTACACACTTTTGTGCCAATCGCGCATCATTGGTAAAAATGGCACCTCCTTCAACAGTGTGAAAAATTTTTGTCGCATGAAAACTCACGGTCGAAATATCGCCATAGTTGAAAACAGATTGGTTCCGCAGATTGACTCCGAAAGCTTGCGCGCCATCATAAATGACCTTTAATCCATATTTTTGGGCGATATACTGTATTCGACTGACGTTGCACGGATGGCCATAAATGTGAGTTGCCAAAATTGCACTTGTCTTGTTCGTAATCGCAGCTTCAATTCTAGAAGCGTCAAGGCCAAAATTTTTTTCCTCAATATCCACAAATACAGGTTTGCAACTTGCCCATAATATTACGTTAACCGCGGATACATATGAAAATGGGGTAGTAATTATCTCGCCATATGCATCTAAAGATCTTAAGGCAATCTGTAAAGCTACGCTTCCGCTAGATACGTAGCAAACATGGTTTACTCCTAGATATTCTTTTAGTTGATTTTCAAGTTCTATAACCAAAGGGCCATGGTTAGTTAACCAGCCCCGGCTCCAAATCCCTGCCAAGTATTGACTGTATTCTTCAAAAGGCGGAAGATAAGGTTTTGCAACGTTAATCATTATTTTTGAACAGTTTGATTTTTGTATTTAATAAATGATCGCCGTTATCTGCTAGATTAGTATTCGAACCTTATAGCCTTCCTTCCGATTAAACCTGCCCGAGTAGTCGATTACAAGTCCCTCAGCTCTCTCTAAGAAAATCGGCTGCTATCAATTTTTGAGCAACCTCCAAGAATGACACGCTTCTTGCCAATATTCTAGATTTTGCAAGTTATAGTAATCATGTGTTCGGTCAATAATACACTTCTTGTAAGTTAATAAGAAGTAATAAGCTTGCCGGGCTGTAAGACCTTGAAGGTCCGACCGTTAGCAGAATGCATTAGGAGGAACGTTTGCATTTGAACCTTTGATCCACTTTGTTCCTTTGTTCTGCTGCTTTTCTTCCAATGATGGGTTTGGGCTGACTGACCCCCATATTTGAGTCATCGGATCTCCTCTACGTTTGTGTACTCTCTGATCCGCTTGGGTTTCCAGGACCATTCCGAGAGTTAGTTTTCGGCGTTGGTTAAACCGGGACAAGCCTTGGAAGGCCCGCCCGGCGTACAAATTCGGCGGGCGACAGGTCATTGAGAGTCGAGTGAGGCCGGCTCTCGTTGTAGTTCCGCCGCCAGTCCTCGATGATCGCTTTGGCCTCCTCCGGTCCGCCACAAAATCCATGCTCCACGCCTCGTGGGGCTTGGCCGACTTGGTCTTTGCCTGGCGTGTCACGACCATCTGCGGCGCCTGGGCAGTTTCGAGCGAAGCTGCAGTTGCTCTTCGCTATAGAGCCGGTACGCCTGGTTCTTGCCCACCTGCCAGCCTTCACGCTTGAGAAGCACGTGGACGCGCCGGTAGCCATAACGAACCAGTGTCTGCGCACTCTCCCGCATGCGCCCTCGTAATGCCTGCTTCGGGTCTTTGACGCTGTGGTAGTACTGGACGCTGCGCGATTGCTTCATCAACCTGCGAGCCCGCCGCATATTCAGGTCATAGTGGCTCATAATATAGGCCACCACTTCACGTTTCAGCGCGGGCCGGACCACTTTTTTGACGCAACATCCTGCAGAATTGCCTTATCCGGGCTCAGCTCGGCAACCAGCTTCTTGAGCCGCCCGTTCTCTTCTGCAGTTGCTTGAGCTCCCGCACCTGATCCGACTGCATCCCCGCATACTGCTTCTTCCAGCGGTGGAAGATCTGTTCCGAAATCCCCACCTGCCGAATCAGGTCCGCCACCGGCATCCCCAATTCCGCCTGCTTCAATACCGCTACGATCTGTTCTATTGAAAACCGCTTCTTCTTCATGGCAAACACCCCCTTCAAGGTCAAGTTTGCCGAAAAACTCACTCTCTGCCTGGTCCTGAATTCCTAAAGCAGATCACTCCAGCCAACAGGGACCTGGTTCCATGATAGGAACCTGAACTTCACACAAAATCTTGAAGACGGTAAATCTGTGTAGTCGGTATACGAACTCGTGATTTGTTCAAGCTACCTCGATTTCGAAACCCTATCAAATGGGATCGAAAGGATAATGAATTATCGTATCAGCGTCAGCCCCCACAGTCCGCTCCGAAATCACTTCTATTTCGAGACCCGGTGCAACGTCAACGCCCCACCACTTTTTGTTTCCAGCGTTGCAGTATTGCCGCCGGCGCCCAGCTTGAATGAACTCGGATCGTTCCCGGAAAAACCCGCGCAACCATTCGTGTCGTAAGTGAACGACTTGACACTGAAAGCGCCACTGCCGGCATCATAGCTATAGGATGCGAATTCGACACCCGGATCACCGCAGCTTGTATGGCCGGGATGTTCCGGATCTCCCAGAGGGTCAACCACCATGAATTTCCCGTTGGAAAAGAAAAGATAAGTTGGTGTCTTGATGGCTGCAGTATCGACGGCCCAGGCTCCAACGATGCCTTTGGGATCATTCTCCATCTTCGAAAAACGAATCTCCTTGACCTCGGTCTTGATAGGCTCCTTCGAAGAGCTGATTTCCAGCGTGCCGGCAATATGAAAGAGTTCACCGAATAGGCTGGCCTGTTTTCTTTCCCTTGGCACCGTCACAATGTCCGAAGTAATCAAATCGGAGCCATCGGTACGAATTCGCCAGGTTGGTCTCGGGTGGGATAACCCGGCATGAAGATTCGTATCGATTACTGGTTTGCCCGCGAACTTGAATCCTCTCGTATCGAATTCGGATACCTTCGCCGCGCCGTATTCCACGCCGGCCTTGCTGACCAGGTTGCCACCGCACACCCGATTGGCGTCGCAGGAATCGTCAGGCGTAGCTTCCCCTTCGAGGTATTCGCCCGTGCCATCCGCTGAAATGCGGATAATCGAAGCGGTAGCATCATCGTGTTTAACCCAGATGTTGGTACTGAGCAGGCTCAGGCCCTGCGAAAGAAAGTGGGCGTTGGCCTGTTGCGCCGTTTTCACTGCACCCGCAACGCTGCCTGCCTCTCGTGCCTTCTGCAATTCGGTCGATGCCGCGAAGGCAGCGGGATCGCTATCCAGATTAATTGAGGCGGTGACAGCGGCTGCGGCATCCGCCGGAATGGAAATACCATTATCCGGATTGCCGTCCACATCCAGCGACTGCAACAGGATAAGCAGGTTTTGCAGCTTGTTGGCACTATCCCCCGCCAGTTCCATGGGCGTTACGATAGCCGCGCCTTTTACTTTCCCCAGAACCAGGGCGCCCAGCTTGAATTCGACCGTGTCGCCGTGGTTGTACTTGAAGGTTCCATTCTCGTCCGTATTGCCCTTATCGCCGGAAGATGCAGCGTAAGCTACTCCACTCACCGCGGTATCAAGCAATCTTCCGGTAGCCGGGCCTTTTTCCGTTTTTCCACCGTCGCTGCTACCGCTGTCTTTGCTCGAAGAGGGCTCGCTTCCGTCTCCACAAGCCACAAGGGTCAGGGCAAGTGCCAACGGAATCACGCGACTCCAGGCCGATTTTCTTACGTTCTGATTGAATTTCATTCAGGTGATCCATTCCGTATTTTAACGACGCGTTATCATATCAAACTATAGCGCTACAATATCGAGAAGATCAGCCCTTTTCCTGCTCATCCGAATGGATGGGCTTGATGTCTCGATAGACTAAGGCGCAGCCTCTCGCCATAAACCAACAAAAACAGATCTCGCCTGCCCCGCATCGAATCGACCAGGTTCCGCTTCCGCCTTGCAAGAAGACTCGAGAAATGGCGCAATTTTATCGCTTCATCCTTCAGTCGGGAAATTCAATGTTCTGCTTGCGGTCGCCAGCTAACGCGCGGCACCAGACTTGCCGGTATAAGGTTTTAGAAAAGACCCGATGGCCCCAAGATCGGGATACGGCGATGAAATTATCTTATTAACCCCCTGTAGGATTTGAACGATACCTCAAGTATTTTGGCCGGCGCCAAACTCTGCCGCAAGGTCGCCGAGGAGACAACGGTATACGTGATTCATGAATTTGACCGTATCAGCATTTCCGGATTCCCATGATGCCGACCATTCTGCGAACGTGGTGTTATCGGCCGTAACCGGTAACAAATGCAGGTTGCCGACATAATCGCGGATCTCGCTGGATGACATCGGAGTTGGCCCTTCATCCATGGAATACATGATCCGCTTCTCGATAATGCTATAGGCGATCAAGGTATCCAGGAATACGCCGTTCAGTAATCGCTTCGCGCCTACGGTATTTCCATCGCCTTCACCGACCTTCTCACACGAAATGATTACAGACGGCGCCCAGGAGAAGTCATGGAAGTTATTGATTCTAAACCATACTTGCTCGATCGAAGCAGGAACAATGATTGAGTTGTAGACTTTTGGCATGCTTTACTCCACAAGAATGAATAAGCTCCTTTCCGATATCGGAGCCTGTAATAGCATCCGTACGAACAGGTGTCATATTTGAAGGGGAAAATGATAAGCGCTATCTCAATCCCCAACCCATAGGAAGGAAACGCCATGAACAACGTCATGTATTGGGTCACCTTTATTCTTATACTACTGGCCGGATCGGGGGTCTTTGGCACACAGTAAACAGCCGACGAAAAGGCAATGAGGCGGACTTTAATAATGATTGCTCTGGATATGACAGCCTCTATCCTGAATCCTTGCTGAATCTGCTCGCTTGCGCTCGGGATTCTGTTGCCGATATTCTTCTCCATTCGACCCCGTCCGTTCACATATCTATCTTCAATGTGCACGGGGGAAGCCGGGTTAGCTCAAACACGGCCATCCTTTGATCCACTCCCGCGGAGCCAGTGCCGGGCATGCCCCTTGTCTCACCCGTTTTTTTCCGCCATACCGGAAGCATGCCAGGAACGTCCGATGAGCTAAGACGAAGCAAGGCTGTGTATAATTCGAGCGGTAAAACCCAAAGGATGGAGGACTACATTGGGATTTTACAGATTTCTGGTTCAGCATAAGCTGAATCGGCTACTCCCGTATGTGTTATTCATGAAGATCAATACAACAAAACTCAAGGAGAATGACGATGCGCAAATTTTACGCTCTTGCAGCTTCACTTGCTTTTAGCTGCTGTGTTCCCGTTGCACTTGCCGCCGATGGTTCAGTTGCTATTTCCTCACCTCAGGACGGCGCCAAATTCACCCCGAAGACGGACATAGAACTTGTCTATGACATCGCACTCGGAGATAAAGGCGACCATACTCATCTCTACATCGATGACAAGGAAATTTTGACATTACGCAATTTAAAAGGAAGCCATGCGCTGGGGACGCTCCCAGCGGGGAAACACGATATATGCATCAAAGTTGTGAACAAGGCGCATACGCCGATCGGCCCACAAAAATGCGTCAATGTCGACGTAGGATAGACGCATAAAAAGTGTTTGAAAACCTGAACTACGCCATAGTGCAGTTGGCGCACAACTTCGGTGCCGCTGCAGTGGTAGCCCTTCCCATCCTTGCGTTGTATGCCGCGGTGGAAGCGGGTCCGATCCGGCACAGGTTTGCATGGCTGGTAGGGCTGGGCTGGGCGGTTCAGGTCATCAGCGGCATGGGGTTTGGCGCGGTCAGCTATTATTATTATGAAAAGCTGCCCGACTTGCACGGCATAGCCTTTGCCGCGCTGTTGATCAAGATCCTGTGCGCCGCGGGCGGCCTGGGCATTGCAATGCTATATGTGCGGCGCGCCGCCGACTGGACTGCCCAACGGCGGCGCGCCGCCTGGAAACTTCTCGGCTCACTGGGCATAACAGCACTCGCTGGCGCTGCATTCCTGCGCTGGTTTGCCTGAATCTCATTCCAACGTTCCACCCGGGGGCGTGCTCTCCTACCGGGATATTCAAAAGACGATCCAACACGATTATTTTGAATATGACCGCCTTGACCCCCTTTCTCTAACGAGAGCCGACCGATTCGCTTTCATCCACCATGCCGCTGTTCCTGGCGCTCCTCATCCCTTGGCGTTCATACCATGTCATTCAAGGCACGGTGTATGGAAACGCATACAAAAAAGCAATTTCCACTGTTTATTTTTCGATCAAGCCGGATAATTCAACCTAAATCCGGTAGTTGGACGGGGTGGAGTGTGCGGTTTTTGGGGTGCAGAACAGGGCGCAACGACGCGGAATGGTGCGACCGCGCAGGGTGGAGCAGTGCCTTCCGCAGGAAGGTGTGACCTCGGAGCGGGATGCGGGCGTAATGAAACGCGGTCGGCATCCCCTACGCTGCCCGATCCCCGCTTTGCGGGGTCCCTCGTGCAACGCTTCGGGGCGCCCCCTTCCAAGGAGTTGCAACGCAGCCATGTGCCGCAAAAACCGTGCAATCCGCCCCGTAGCGAACTCCCCAAAAAGGTGAAGGTAAAGGCACATAAAAAGTCCTTGCAAACCATAAGGCTAATCAGAAAAATGAGCGGTCAACTGCCGGATTTAGGTTCAAACAAGCAGATTTTAATGGCTGGCAAGTCTGCATCACCTGGTTGAATATCGGAAATCTGGCAAGTCAACAAGCCCCTTTTTTGTGAAGGTAAAGGAGAGATCAATGTCCCACTACGACCCGAAAAAGCACGATCAGAGCGAAAGCTCTCCATCCACCAGCGAGACAAACACTCTTACCGCTACAGCTATTGCCGCGGGCAAAACCGCCGCTTTATCTACCGGCGCTCTTCAGGGAGACATTCAAACCCATTGTCAGAGTGAGCACGACCGTGAAATCCCGGAAGTGGATCTCATGTCCCCACTGACCATACGTGGCGTTACTTTCCGCAACCGGATCGTGATGTCGCCGATGTGCATGTATTCGGCGCAGGAGGGTTTTGCCAACGATTTCCACTTTGTTCATCTCGGCAGCCGGGCGATCGGCGGCGTGGGCCTTGTATTCGTTGAAGCCACAGCGGTCACCGCTGAGGGACGCATTTCACCCGGAGACATGGGAATCTGGAAAGATGAGCATATCCAGCCGCTGGCGCGCATCGCGCAGTTCCTGGACACCCAAGGCGCGGTTCCCGGTATCCAGTTGGCTCATGCCGGACGCAAAGCAAGCTGCGATGCCCCGTGGACCGGTGGAAGCAGCCTGAAAACCGCGGCGGAAGGCGGCTGGCCGGTTATCGGACCGAGCCCTCTGCCCTTTTACCCGGCCGATCCGATACCAACCGCCATGTCCGAAGCGGATATCGAGCATTGTATCTACGCATGGGAAACGGCTACGCGACGCGCGCTGGCAGCGGGCTTCAAGGTGATTGAGCTCCATGCCGCGCATGGCTACCTGCTGCACGAGTTTCTTTCGCCCATCAGCAATCATCGCACCGATGACTATGGCGGCAGCCTGGAAAACCGCATGCGGCTTTTGCTGCGTGTTGCCGGACGGATGCGCAGCATTATTCCTCCGGAGCTGCCTTTTTTCGTGCGAATTTCGGCAACCGATTGGGTGGATGGGGGCTGGGACATCGAACAATCGATCGTTCTTTGCAGAGAACTGAAGGCGCTTGGCGCGGACCTGGTCGACGTCTCCTCAGGCGGCGCAACGCCTGATGCGAAGATTCCCGTCGCCAGAGGCTTCCAGGTCCCGCTTGCCCGGCGCATCCGTGACGAGGTGGAAATCCGGACCGGCGGCGTGGGCCTGATTACCGATCCACAATACGCGGATGAAATCGTCACCAGCGGTCAAGCCGATCTGGTTTTTATCGGCCGGGAATTGCTGCGGGAACCCTACTGGGCACTTAAAGCGCAACACTTCATGGGAGTGGAGCCGACATGGCCGACCCAATATGGCTATGCCGTAAAGCGGCGGGCGAAATAAGCGGGACAAAAAGCAGGCCGCAACACAAGCTCACAGCCATAGTTCAGATTATCTAATTACGCGGCTACTTCCCGTACCTGGGTCGCGTCGTCCCTCGCAAACTTTCCCAACACGGCTGCTTCCGGATGAGTAAGTAACTGATGGCAGAAGCTAGCGTATAACGCGAGCTGCCATTTCACTATTTCTTGTAGTTTCTGGAATCGAAGCTATATTTAACAACAGCGGTTCCCACATCTGGCGAGATTGCATCTCATCCTTCCTGAAACACCGTTTGGAGGTATCTATGTTCTCTAAAACTGCCATCGCCTCGGTTCGATCCCCTTCCGTCACAGCCGGCTCAAATTTTCGGCCCGTGGGGGATACGCTGCGCTTTCTGCGTCACGGAACGATCATGCTCGGCCTCATGGTGTGCGCCGCTTCAGTTCATGCTGAGACGGCCAGCATCAATGCCTTTAAAGATGCCACTATTTTTGGGACCTCAGACGGCGCCGATACCGGAAATGCCAGTGGTATGGGACCCGGTCTATTTACCGGAACCGATGGCCAACTCAACGACAAGCGCTCCCTGGTCCAATTCGATCTGGCGGCGGCAAATATTCCTGCCGGTTCACAAATCGATAATGTAACCATGAGCCTGTCTTTGGGGCTGGTTGGCGGAGGGGTCGGAGTGCCACAGACTGTTCAGCTGTTTGATGTTGCTCAGAGTTGGAGTGAAGGCAGCAGCGGTAGCCCGACCAGCAGCAGTCTTCCTGGCTCCGGTCAAGGTTATCCCAGAGGCAACGGAGATTCAACGTGGGACTACGCTAATTACAACAGCGATCCGGCAAGCGCCATCAGGTGGCAGAGCGGCGGCAGCAACCTTCTCGGCGGAAATTTTTCGCCTATTGAAAGTGCATCCGCAGCTTTTACCACATTTACCCCTGGTTCAGTTCACACCTGGAGCTCGGCAGCAATGGCTGCGGATGTGCAGGACTGGCTTGACAACCCCTCTCAGAATAACGGCTGGCTATTGAAAAGCGACCAGGAAGGCGTCCGCCAATCGCTCTTGGGCTTCTGGTCCCACGATGGTGCGATGGCCGCAGGCGACACTGCTCTCGCGCCAAAACTTGAAATCATCTACTCTCCGATACCCGAACCCGGAACCTACGCAATGCTCCTGGCAGGGCTCGGTCTGCTGGGGTGGCGGATGCACAGGGTAAAAAGTGAGTTGGGTTAAAAGTTTAGCATTATGAGCGGTTGGCGCCGCCTCAGCACTACTGTGGACTAAGAGCATAATCGTGTCTGACCCCATTTTCCTTTGCTTTGCTGTTGATTTGGTGGTATCGGATGAGCGCCTTGCTGAATAACCGCCTTGGGAGATGATATGGCCGGGGTAAAAGCCGCGTCATGGATGCTGACGATAATGCTCTGCATCGGGGCAGCCGGAGTTTGGGGATATGATGAACACGGCCCGTCGGGGAATGTTCGGCACGAAAAACTGGGCCAGATAAACTTCCCGGTAAGCTGTAACACCGAAGCACAGAAGGAATTCAACCGCGCTATGGCGTTATTTCATTCCTTCTGGTTCGACCCTGCGATCAAGTCGTTTGGCAAAGTACTCGACCACGATCCCGAATGTGGCATGGCTTACTGGGGCATTGCCATCATGTCGATGGGCAATCCGTTTACATGGCCGGCCAGTCCAAAGGCATGGAAGGCAGGCGCATCAGCCATGGCCGACGCCCAGCGGGTGGGCGCAGAGAGCGAGCGCGAACGGGATTATATTGCCGCGTTGGCCACATTCTTCAAGGATTGGGAGACAACCGATTACCGGTCACGGGCACTGGCCTTCCAAAAAGCAATGGAAGGCGTGGTGGCGCACTACCCGCGCGATATTGAAGCGCAGATACTCTACGCTCTCCTGCTCAACGCTACGGCGCTGCCCACGGATAAGGCTTTCGCCAATCAGCTCAGGGCGGCAGATATCCTGGAACCATTATTCAAAAAATATCCGGATCATCCGGGAATCCCTCACTACCTGATCCACACTTATGATTATGCCGAGCTGGCGGAAAGAGGGCTTCCCGCCGCAAGAGCCTATGCCAGGATTGCACCCTCGGTGCCCCATGCGCTGCACATGCCATCGCACATCTTTAGCCGGGTTGGCCTCTGGCCCGAGATGGTGGAGAGCAATCGCGCTTCTTATCTTGCGGCCAAGAGCGAACTCAAGGAAGCGACTCTCGGCATAGGCGCGTATGACGCGCTGCACGCCATGGACTATCTGGTTTTCGCGCATCTCCAGCAGGCGCAGGACAAGGCAGCCAGGCGGCTCGTGGACGAAGCCGCGTCCATTCACAAGGTCAATGTCGAAAATTTTCCGGCTGCCTACGCCTTTGCCGCAATTCCGTCCCGCTTTGCGCTGGAGCGCGGCGACTGGAAAGGTGCTGCTGCGCTTGAACTGTCGCCCGCCGAACTGGATTGGAGCAAATTTCCACAAGCGGAAGCGGTTCTCGTCTTCTCGCGTGGGTTGGGCGCCGCCCGGGGGGAAGATATTGCAACCGCACTCAAGGCGCTAGAGCGGCTGCAGGCACTCAAGGAAGCGATGACGGCCGCCAAACTGGACTATTGGGCGGGCCAGGCGGACTTTCAAATCAAGACAGTCGAGGCCTGGCTTGCTCTCGCCGAGAATCGCAATGATGAGGCGTTGCGGTTGATGCGTGAGGCTGCGGAAGCTGACGAGGCAAGCGACAAACATCCTGTGACCCCTGGAAATGTCGCCGCTTCTCGCGAACTGCTGGGAGAGATGCTGCTTGAGCTAGACCGCCCTGCCCCCGCGTTTGCGGAGTTCGAGCGTTCCCTGAAACGCGATCCCAACCGCTTTCGCAGCGTTTACGGTGCGGCCCGCGCTGCGGAGGCATCAGGCAATCGAAAGCAGGCCCGCGACTATTACACGAGATTTCGGCTTTTGGCGGCTGATCATGATACGAAGCGTCCTGAACTCGTACAGGCCAACGTCTTTCTCGGAAAAAAGTGATCGCAGCGAACCGTTCATACCGATCCGACACAGGTAGCCCGATGTGAAGAAAATCGAATCTCAAATCAGGAATTCGGCTGGTTCGCAACGGATCGCCAAAATACCTAAGGCAGGTTCTGAACGGAACTCCTGAATAATGATCCTATCGTTTGAATATTTTACGCAGGGAACTGCGGGCGGGAAAACGTAGTCCTATCCGATGGCTGAAATGTGCCCTGCTACTGGCCCTTTTGCAATACCATGCGCAGATGCTGCTGTGTAGATACACCTGATGCCGTTTGTGAGAAAATCGCTAATTCGGCGGATGTGCGGTACCGGGCTTAACGTGCTTTCCGTCTTCACCTCCAACCTGAGATCCAGCTACAAGGAATCCATGAAAACATTCTCGACCGCGTTCTTTTCATTTCTCGTGTTCGGTATGGCGCAGCCTGCTTATGCGCAGGAGACAAAGTGGCGGACGATCAGTGTAGAGGCGATATCGCTTTACCAGAAAGGCGAGTACGACAGGGCGGTGGCCGCCGTCAAGAAGTCGCTCGCAGTGGCGGAAAAAGAATATGGTCCCAACCATCCCGATACTGCGACAAGCCTGAACAACCTCGCGGAACTCTACCGCGATCACAACAAATATGCGCAGGCGGAGCCCCTCTACAAGCGGGCGGTGACGATCCGGGAAAAACACTTTGGCCCCAACCATTCGCTTGTCGCGAGGAGCCTGAACGGACATGCGGAACTCTACCGCATCCAGAATCGACTCGCGGAGGCGGAACCGCTATATAAACGCGCCCTGACTATCCGGGAGAAAGCGCTTCGCCCTGATCATCCCGATGTGGCGCAGACAATGAACAATCTTGCAGAACTCTATTGCGTGCAGGGCCAGTACGCGTCGGCCAAGCCGCTCTACGAGCGTTCGCTGCCAATACGGGAAAAAGAGCTCGGTCCCGAGCATCCCGGCATGGCAACGGGTCTACATAACCTCGGATTGATCTATCAAAGCGAAAGCCGATACGAGCAAGCGGAGACGCTCTTCAAGCGCGTGCTCGCGATCCGGGAGAAAGCCTTCGGCTTGAACCATCCCGAAGTGGCCCAGGAGTTGAGCAACCTGGCAGAGCTCTATCGCAGCCAGGGTAATTATGCTGAAGCCAAGCCATTTTATGAGCGTTCACTAGCGATCTTCGAACAAGCCGAGGGCCCGTACCATCTCAACATGGCAACAAGCCTCACCAACCTCGCATTTGCCCATCACGTTCAAGGGCAGTACGGACAAGCCGAGACCCTCTACAAGCGCGCACTGGCAATTTTCGAAAAATCCCTCGGGCCTGATCACCCCAATGCGAGGATAAGCTTTGATAACCTTGCGAAACTTTACCGCACAACGGATCGACTCGATGCGGCGGAGGAGCTGGGCCAACGGGTGGCCCGGTTCCAAGCCATCCGGTAATAACAATCCATTACTTACGGGGCATGCCTATCGTATGGCATTTAATATCTGGCCAATTCGGAATAAATGGCAAGTAATACCGCGAACCCTCCTCAAGCATGTACCTACACTCCAAGCTGTCCAAGTAATCCCCTGAAGCCAGGTGCGGTCGTTTAGGTAGAAAACATATACCGGGCTGCAGAACGAATATCACCCAGACCCATGGTGATCATGCGATTTTCACAAATACACCCAACTAAAAAAGGCGGAGATTCCAATGTGATAAGCTGTGATCTCCACATCCCCCTCAATCACAGGAATCTCCAATGAAAGATTTGCAAGAAGCCACTGTGAAAATATGCGAACTCAAGGGCGAGAATCTCGCATTATTAGCTTTACTTGCCTGTTTGGTAAAAGCTTCATCGCCATGCGAGCGAAAAGCATTTCCAGATGCATTCGAACGAGAACTGGAATCAGCCCGAATCGAGTGGCTGAATTCGGATGTTTCAGAATATGTCTCCGTTGGGCTGGAGAACATGGCAACCGGGATCCATTCTTTGTTAGCCAGCCAGAGCCGGGTCTAAGCGCGATCGGGATTATGAATAAAAATAGGTAAAAGCATAAAGTGGGAAAAGACCACAATTTTGTGTAAAAGAACCTTGGTCTGTCCCCTATTCAGACGATGTAATTTGATATGACAATGCTATTGACCTCTACCAATATCAAGAAAATGGGTCATACGAGTTAGCCCTTCAACCTTGCAAAAGCAGCCGCCATTGCACCATTAGTCTGAGGCTCTCGTTTATCTTTTTGTTTCTGTTGAGACCCGGATGAATGGCTCTTCCGTTCGCTCTGCTGCATCGGTTTACTATCACGTTGCCCGATTTGCGGTGTGGTATCCGCGAGCCGCATCGTAAGCGCAATCCGTCTACGCTTTTCGTCGATCTCCACCACCTTGACCTTGACAACCTGCCCCACCTTGACCACCGTATGCGGGTCTTTCACATATTTGTCCGCAAGCGCGGATATATGCACCAGCCCATCCTGGTGCACGCCGATGTCGATGAATGCGCCGAACGCGGCGACGTTGGTCACTACGCCTTCCAGAATCATATCCGGGCGTAAGTCCTTCATCTCGTTCACGCCTTCCTTGAAGACTGCTGTGGTGAATTCAGGGCGTGGGTCGCGGCCCGGTTTTTCCAGTTCGCCCAGGATGTCGCCGATTGTCGGTATGCCGTTCTTTTCGTCTACATACTTGGCCGGATTCAGCGACTTCAACAATTTGCTGTTACCAACCAGCGTCTTGATGTCCTGCTTGAGGTCGGCAAGGATTTTTTCCACCACAGGATAGGACTCGGGATGCACTGCGGAGGCATCCAGCGGATTATCGCCATTCATGATGCGGAGGAAACCTGCCGCCTGCTCAAAAGTCTTTTCACCGAGGCGCGGCACACCGCGCAAAGCCGCGCGTGATGTGAACATGCCTTTCTCATCGCGGTAAGCAACGATGCTCTGGGCGACCGTACTGTTAAGTCCCGAAACCCGTTCCAGTAGAAGTTGCGAGGCCGTATTCACATCCACGCCTACCGCATTGACGCAATCCTCCACCACCGCGTCGAGCGAGCGTGCCAACTGGGTTTGCCCAACGTCGTGCTGGTATTGCCCCACTCCGATGGACTTGGGATCGACTTTTACCAGTTCCGCCAGGGGGTCTTGCAGGCGGCGTGCGATGGATACGGCACCGCGCAGCGATACGTCCATGCCGGGCAGTTCACGCGAGGCGAATTCGGACGCGGAGTAGACGGATGCACCCGCTTCCGACACCATGATCGAGATCAGTTTGAGATCCGGGCGCCGCTTGATCAGTTCTCTCGCCAGCTTGTCGGTCTCGCGCGACGCAGTGCCATTGCCGATTGAAATCAGGGATACCTGATATTTTTCGGCCAGTTTTTCCAGCACGTGAAGCGATCCATTCCAATCATTCTTCGGCAGGTGAGGATAAATCACGGCGGTTTCCATGACTTTGCCGGTTGCATCCACTACCGCGACTTTCACGCCGGTGCGCAGGCCGGGGTCGAGACCCATCGTTGCACGCGGTCCGGCGGGAGCGGCCAATAGCAGTGCTTTCAAGTTGCGTGCAAAGACGTTGATAGCCTCGGTTTCAGCGCGCTTGCGCAGTGCGCCCATCAACTCGGTTTCCAGATGCACGAAACTTTTCACGCGCCAGGTCCAGCGTACGGTGTCGCTCAGCCATGCGTCAGTCGGCCGGTTCTGATTCCGGATGCCGAAGTGAGCTGCAATATGCGCTTCACAAGGGTTATGAGGAGCGTCCCATTTTGGCTTTTCGGCTTCCGAGTCCAGGCGCAGGCCGACGCTCAGGATTTCTTCACGACGGCCGCGGAACATCGCCAGGGCGCGGTGCGAAGGGATGGTATTGATCGTTTCCGCATAGTCGAAATAATCGGCGTACTTGGCGCCCGCCTCTTCCTTACCCTTCACGATCCTTGATTCCACCATGCCGTGCACCAGCAGATATTCGCGCAGCCATTGAAGCAATTCGGCGTCTTCGGCAAAGCGTTCCATCAGGATTTGTCGCGCACCCTCAAGTGCAGCCTTGGTATCTTCCACACCGGGATTTTCGCCCTGATCGGTGGTGAACGGCGGCCTCAGGTATTTCGCAGCCTCTTCCTCGGGTTGCAGCATCGGATTGATAAGCAGTGCATCCGCCAGCGGCTGCAGCCCGGCCTCCAGCGCAATTTGCGCCTTGGTTCGGCGCTTCTTTTTGAAAGGCAGATACAGGTCTTCCAGACGCGTCTTGTCTTCCACTTGCGTGAGCGAAGCCAGCAGCGACGGTGTCATTTTGCCCTGCTCTTCGATGGACGCGATGATGGCTGCGCGCCTGTCTTCGAGCTCGCGCAGGTAGCGCAGACGCTCTTCCAGCAGGCGCAGCTGAATGTCGTCCAGCCCTCCGGTCGCCTCCTTCCGATAACGGGCAATAAACGGCACCGTTGCACCTTCATCGAGCAAGGCAACGGCGGCGGCAACCTGTGCGGGTTTAGCGGCGAGTTCAATGGACAAGCGTTGTTCAATGGATGGCAGCATATTTAGAAAAATAATATTTTGTGAACGATAAGGTATTGGGCCGGAACGCGTGAAGCGGCGGGATGTGAATCAAGTACTTTCGTCTGGCTGTGGGGCCTTTTTTTTACCGCCATCTGCTCGCCTCCGGTACATCCCCGCCCGCATAAGCAGCATCGCAGTTACAGGTGCAGTTGCGACCACGAACAGCGTGATCAGCACCTCCTGAAAGACGAGTCGGTCAGCCTGTATGGAAGCAATCAATATCGATGCCAGCAACACGGAGCCCAGACCCAGTGAGTTGTTCAGAGTAGGACCGTGGATTCGTGCAAATAGATCGGGCAGTCTCAGCAAACCCAACGAACCGATCAGTGTCAGCGCGCCTCCCGTTATCATAAGCAATGACGCGAGCAAGTCCGCCCACAAGGGGATATCCACCGGAATCATGGTTCGATCACCTCTCCGCGCAACAGGAACTTCGCCATTGCAGCTGAACCGACGAAACCAAACAAGGCAATCAGCAGGGCAATGTCGAAATACAATCTGTCCCCGAACTGGATGCCCAGCGTCAGCGCGGTTATCATGCTGTTTACATATAACGTATCGAGCGCCAGCACACGATCCTCGGCCGCCGGTCCTCGCAACAGACGGATTCCCGCAAAGATCATCGCGAGCGCGAACGCGATCAGGGCAAAGGACACGGCGAATGGCAGCAAGGTAGTCATTCGAAAATCTCCATCAGTGGACGTTCATAACGGTATTTGATCGTGCGGACCCAGGCTTCCTCATCCTGCAGGTCCAGCACGTGAATCGTCAGCGCGGCGCCATCCGGGGAGAGGCCGGCCCAAACGGTGCCGGGTGTCGCGGTGATTATACAGGCCAGCGTTGCAAGCCCATACGGGTCTCGCAGGTCGATCGGAATTTTCATGAAACCGGAATTGGTGCGCCGTTCTGCCGGCCCGAGAATAACGCCCGCCACGGCGATATTGGAACGGGCGATGTCAAGCAGCACAACAAAAAATAACCTGACCGCGGCCAGCAGGTGGTGGGGACGCGCGCGCAGAGGCCGCATTACCGCTGTTCCAAGCGTAATGGCAATCGTAAGTATCAGGCCCAGCGCCAGCTGACCGGGCGCCAGCGTATCGTTAAGCAGGAGCCATAGCGCAAACAGCGTAACTGTAAATAGTGTCAGGGATGGCCAGCGCTTCATTGTCCGATTCCCTCTATTTCGTGTGAAGAAACCTGCAGGGGATTGCTGGCCAATACCGCATCGATGTATATGTGCGGGGAGGAAAGGGAAATGCCGGCAAGACCGAGATAATCCGTTGCCGGCCCGGCCCCGACCGCCAGCCCCACGGTCAGGAGCAGCAACACGGCGACAGGCGCCGCCTCGATCACACGCAACCGGGGGGTAACAATATCGTCCGAACTCCAGAATAGCCGCACGCCCATTCTGCACAGCGCGATGATGCCGGCCAGGCTGGACCCCAGCACTGCCGCCCACAGAACCCACACCGATCCGGGAAGTGTCTCGAGTGGCCCGGTGGTCAATGCTGCCGAAAGAATCAGGAACTTGGCGACGAAGCCGGACAACGGCGGCAGCCCGGTAACAAGAAGCGCACACGCGATAAAACTCATGCCCAGAAACGCCATGGCGGCTGGTATGGCGATTCCGACGACCTCATCGGGAAGGGTGAGGTCGGGCAGGTCTTCAGGAACGAATGATTCAAACGGTTCGGCTGCAATGTCCTCGCCGAACTGCTGTGTGCGCTCGATCATTTCGCTCAACATGAAAAAAGCACCCGTGGCCAGAACGGAGCTGACCAGATAAAACAATGCGGCGCCCTTCATCCCGGCACCGCCCAGTCCCAACGCCATCAGCAGCGTGCCGGCCGATGCAACGACACAATAGGCGACCAGGCGTTGCGATTGTTGCGCCGTCAGCATGCCCGCCGTACCCAGCGCGAGCGTAGCCAGCCCGATACCGAACAACCAGCCGTCGTTGAATGGAGCCGGCGCGCCTGAAACGGATGAGGCAGACAGCAGCGACCCCAGTCGCAGCAAAGCATAAATTCCCACCTTGGTCATGATGGAAAATACCGCCGCGACCGGCGGCGCCGCCGCCCCGTAAGCCGCCGGCAGCCAGAAATTCAGGGGCCAGGCGCCCGCCTTGAGCAGAAACGCAACGCCGAGTATCGCCGCGCCGGTTTCGAACAAAACGCGGTCTCCTTGGGCCAGCGCCGGCACGCGGGCGGCAAGATCGGCCATATTCAGCGTTCCGGTTGCGCCGTAGATCAATGAAACCCCGATCAGGAAGACAAAGGATCCCGCGAGATTGATGGCAATATAATGCAGGCCAGCCTTGACCCGGCGCTCGCCCAGGCCATGCAGCACCAGGCCATAGGAGGCGGCCAGCAGCACTTCCACGAATACGAACAGATTGAATAGATCGCCAGTCAGGAATGCGCCATTTACTCCCATGATCAGAAACTGGAACAGCGATTGAAAATGCGGGCCCATTTTCTTCCAACGCGCGAGTGCATACACCAGGGATGTCAGTGCCAGCACTGCATTAAGCATCAGCATTACGGCGGACAATCGATCCAGCACCAGCACGATGCCAAATGGAGCCTTCCAGCCGCCCAGCAGGTAGACGGCGATTCCCTCAGGCCACATCTCCGGCATCGCTCCGCTTGCGGCATAGGCCAGCGCAACTGCGGCCGCCAGATTCGCCAAGGTAGCAATAAGGGCAATAACCGTGCGTGTCGTGCGCCGCGCTTCCGCGAACAGCAACATCGCCGCACCGGCCACCAGCGGGATGACCACCGGGAATACAGGAAGATGCTGTAGCCAGCTGCTCATGATTCCGCCTCGTCACTGTCACGGTCGCCATCCACGTGATCGTTGCCCGTCAAGCCGCGTGAGGCAAGTAATACGACCAGGAACAGTGCTGTCGTGGCAAAGCCGATCACGATTGCCGTCAGCACCAGCGCCTGCGGTACAGGGTCGTCGTACAGAGAGGGGTCGGCTTGCTTGATAGCATCGATGATAGGCGCGCCCCCGACTGCCAATCGTCCCATCCCGAAAATGAACAGGTTAACCGCATAAGACAGCAGAGAAAGCCCCATGATGACCTGGAAGGTGCGTGGACGCAGCAGCAGCCATACGCCGGATCCCGTCAATACGCCAATCGCCAGCGCGTAGACAATTTCCATCAATCCTCCTTGTTGGCGTCCAGCGCAGCGCGGGCGGCGGTCTGTACGGATTGCGCGAATTGTGCGGGTTGTGGGGCACGGGCTGTTGCATGGTGCGCAGCTGCCGGCTCTGCCAGCGGCTCCGTCGCACTTGTTTCCACATGGGCAGTGACTGGCTTGCGGTGTCCGCGTCGGGATTGGTGGGCCAGCGCTACAAGGATAAGTACCGTAGCGCCAATCACCAAAAGAAAGACGCCCAGATCAAACAGCAACACCGTGGAGAGATGCAGCTCGCCGATCAGCGGCAAGGTCGGCTGCCAAACGAGGGCAGACAGAAATGGACGCGGTACCAGCCATGCCGACAAACCTGCGCCCGCCGCGCACAACAGCCCCAGCGCAATCCAGTACTGCGGATAAATACGAGTGCGCGATTCTGCCCAGGCCGTCCCACCCACCATGTACTGAAGGATAACCGCGGTTGCCACGATCAATCCGGCCACAAAACCGCCGCCGGGCTCATTATGTCCGCGCAGCAGAAAAAAAACCGCTACCATGCCGGCAACCGGCAGCAGCAGCTGCACGATAACGCCCGGCAGCATCATCGGCCCCTCGGGCAGCAATGCGTGAGGGTCCGGTGGCAAACCACCCGCTTGCGCATCCTGCTCCTGCTGCTGGACCGGCAGACCCATGCTTTCCGGGGCAGGGCGAAACCGCCTCAGCAGCGCGAACACGGTCAGCGCCACAATGCCCACCACAGTGATCTCGCCCATTGTGTCAAAACCACGGAAATCAACCAGGATCACATTGACTACGTTGGCGCCGCCCGCCAGTGGCAGGGAATTCTCGATGAAGAACGGCGAGATGCCTTCCCCTGCCTGCCGCGTCAGCACCGCATAGCTCAACGTGGCAAGGCCGGCGGCAGCAACCACGGCCAAGCCGAGATCCCTCAGCCGCCGGGTTCTGGCACGCAGACGCACCTGGAGCGGGACCAATTTATCGTCGATCAATTTATAACGCGGCGGAAGCCAGCGCAAGCCAAGCAAGAGCAGGACAAGCGTCACCACCTCCACTATGAGTTGCGTCAGCGCCAGGTCGGGCGCCGAGAACCAGACAAAGGTCATACATGTGGCCAACCCCGCTGCGCCTGACAGGCTCAGCGCCGCGAGACGATGATACTTGGCCTGTGCGGCAGCACCTATCGCACATGCCGCGCCCACCAGCCACATAAGCGCAAACGCAGGATGGGCTTCGGCCACTGTTATATTGCCTGGAGGCAACCCACCGTGCATTAACGGTATCAGTGCGCTCGCGAATGCCGCACAGATCAGAAGCAGCAACTGTACTTGCAGGCGCGATGTGGATAGCCATTGGTTCAGACCCTTGGCAGCTGAATCCAGCTTTTCGAGGAGGAACTCAAAAATGCGCTGGCCGTCGAAATAATTGATCAGCGGCACCACCGCCGTGCCCTGCTGATATTTTCCGAGGGCCCGATACAATAGGACGCCTCCAGCCATCGCCATCAGGCTCATGATCAGGGGCAGATTCAAGCCATGCCATACCGCGAGGCTGTGAAAAGGCATATCCGGTCCCAGCACCGATCGTGATGCCACATCCAGATATGGCCCAATGGTTCTCGCGGGAATCACGCCAACCACCAGACAGACCGTTACCAGCAGTGCGCTGGGAAGCAACATCCAGATTGGCGGCTCGTGCGGCTTTTTCGGTAAATCCCCGGCTGGCGGTCCGAAAAATACCTGAAGGATAAAACGCAGTGAATAGGCAACGCTGAACGTCCCCCAAATCACGGCCATTATCGGCAAACCGATGCGTGTAATCAGATGGCCGCTCACGAATACCGTTTCAGCAAAAAACATCTCTTTGGAAAGGAAGCCATTGAACAGCGGTACACCCGCCATCGATGCGGCACCAACCACCGCCAGCGTCGCGGTAATAGGCATCGCCCGATACAGACCGCTCAGCCGCGACAGATCACGCGTACCGCTCTCGTGATCGACCATACCAGCCGCCATGAACAATGAGGCTTTGAACGTCGCATGGTTCATAATGTGAAAAATGGCGGCTATCAACGCAAGCGAGCTGTTAAGCCCGAGCAGCAGTGTAATCAGGCCCAGATGACTTATGGTCGAATACGCCAGCACGCCCTTCATGTCCCGTTGGAAAATTGCCGCGTAGGCTCCCAGCACCAGGGAGAGAAGGCCCGCGGTGCCGATAATCCAGAACCAGGCATCGGTACCCGCAAGCACAGGCCAGAGCCGAACCAGCAAAAATACTCCCGCCTTGACCATTGTTGCCGAGTGCAGGTATACGGAAACCGGGGTGGGGGCCGCCATCGCATGGGGCAGCCAGAAATGGAACGGAAACTGCGCACTCTTGGTTAGCGCTCCCAGCGCAATCAGGATCAGCGCGGCGAGATACCAGGAATGCGCACGGACCATATCGCCCGAAGCCAGCACAATGTCCAGGTCGTAACTACCCACGATGCGCCCCAGGATCAGCACGCCCGCAAGCAGGCACAGGCCGCCTGCCGCCGTAACGGTCAGCGCCATGCGAGCGCCGCGGCGGGCATCGGCACGGTGATACCAGTATGCTATCAACATGAATGACGTCAGGCTGGTCAACTCCCAGAACACCACCAGCTGAATCAGATTGCCTGACAGCACCACCCCGAGCATGGCGCCCATGAAAGCGAGAAAGAACGAAAAAAAACGCGGCACCGGGTCCTGCGGCGACATGTAGTACCGCGCATACAGTACGACCAGCGCACCCATCACCGTCACCAGCATCGCAAACAGCCAGGCGAAGCCATCCATGCGAAACGTAAAATCAAGGCCCAATCCCGGCGCCCATCGCAATACCTCTCGCGCTACGTCCCCTTCAGCTATCTGTGCATAGTGCTGCAAAGTGAGGATGACGCACGCAGCCGCAACCGCACCGGCAAGCCATGCTGCCGCGTTGCGGGCGTGAGACGGCACAAAGGCGGCACAGAGACTACCCGCAAACGGCAGGACGACAATCCAGACTAACGACATGACTTGTTGATATTATTTCCCTCCGGAACCCGGGCCCCTCAACCAGCCGAGCGATTCGGCGGGGCAAGCTCACATACGAAAAAAGCGGTCGGATACGGAGGAGCCGGGCAGATCGGGGATGAGCGATATGTGTAACCCGAGTTTAAGCAGTTAAAATTTAAAACTTGTGGCATCCCCGGCTTCCCGACGGGCTAGGCAAATAGCCGGTACCTGCGAATAACGGGCAACGTCAGGAATTTTCGGACTTCCGCAACCCTCCGCCACAGCCTGGATTTCACTTCCTCAATCCGGTAGATGATACATTTCCAGAGATCAGGCAGAGTTTCAGGCGTGGGATGAAAATCTCTGAAAGTTCTGGAGCTGTCGCAATGTGCGCTTCAGGGGGAGTTATTCAGAAATTTCTTTAGACTTCCTGCCCGAATAATATCATCTGCCGATATTTTTTGACCGCTTATCCATACCGGAGACTGCCAAAATGTATTTGGCTATATTCATTCGAGCAAAGTGCTTGGCTTGGACTTATTACCGTTCTGAGTCAACTGTATCCAGCCGGGCAGGGCAATCCGCTCACATGCTGCAGGGGAAAAAACGCCAATTGAATCCTGATTCGACAACAAACGCGTTGCACACGCGCTAACAGTTCAGGCGTGGTGTTCTTGTTCCGCATTCCTGTACTTGCCAGCAACACGATCTGTGTAAGTTGCGCCAGCCAGGCGCTGGTGAGCCCAGACCGCACCAGCTTCATTGGCGCTTCCCGTTTCGCTGGCCTCAAATCGATTTCTGGTGCAACTCGCATTTCTCGCCCCAGAATGTTGTCCTTGGGAGCATGTGAGGTGATGAATAGACGAATCTGCTATGCTGGTCCCCGCACGACTCAAAAGTCAATCGTGGCGGATACCAGCAAGGTGCGCGGCATGCCTAGCGATAAAGTGCCGAAAGAGGCCACACCTGACCAGTGGTTGGTATCGAATGCATTAAGTACATTGCCCCGGATGGTGGTCGATTTTCCGGCCACCTTGGTAGTGTAGCGCGCGCCAAAGTCAAATGTTGTCCAGGAAGGCACGCTTTGCGTATTCGCCTGGTCGATATATCGTTTGCCGGTATGGATAAGATGTCCGGTCAAGGTGAATCCGGGCAGCCACCGCACATCCCATTCGGTGCTCAGATTGGCTTGCAATGTCGGCACGCCGACCGGCTTGTTGCCCACCGTGGCCGCGCTGTTGGTCTTCGTCAATTCGGCATCGAACAGCGTCGCGCCGCCCAGCAGCCGAAGACCTGATAGGGGTTCGCCGAACAGGGAGAGTTCCAGGCCACGGTTGCGCTGCTCACTATCCACGGCAAAGACATTGCCCGTGAGCTGGCCGCTAGGCCTTTTGATCTCGAAGAGACTAAGTGTAGTGATCAGGCTGCCATGATCAATCTTGACGCCGACTTCGACCTGCTCGGTTTTGTAGGGCGCGAAGATCTGGCCGGCATTGGCTGCGACCTGTGGCGCAATGTCGCCCTTGCTTAGCCCTTCCATGCGGTTGGCGTAGACCGAGACATTTTTCCAGGGCCTGACGACCAGACCGGCCAGCGGCGTGATGGCGCCCTTGTCATAGGAAGAAGTGACGGCGCCCGTTGGACCGAAGTTGTCCGAGCTGATCTGCTGCAGGCGCACGCCGAGCGTAAGCAGCACGCGCTCGTCGGCGATAGACAGGACATCGGTTAATGCGCCTCCGTAGAATTCTGTCTCCGAAACTTTCATCAGGCCAGGCCTGGCCAAGTCTTGGCCGGGACGCTCGATTGGGGAATACATGTTCGACAACACTGCCGTACCAGTAGTGGAACCTCGATCCAGACGATCACGATAACCGCTGCCCTGAAGCATCATGGTGTGGCGAATGGGGCCGGTATTGAAGCGGGCGCGCAGCCCCCCGTCCGCGCTGGAGCGGTTGACGCCGAACCTGAAGTGCATCGGCGTTGACCTGGTATCGCCGGCGGCATTCTGGATCGTAGGCGTCTGATCCGAGAGCCGATCCACCCACGATTGGGAGCCGCCGACACTGCCGAACAGTGTCAGCGAGTCCGAGATGTCGTATTCCGCCTTGGCCAAGAGCGACACATCCTCGATCGTCGACCGGCCCCAAGGCTGAGTTACGTTACGCCTGCCATCAGGGGCGGAGGGCACGTCAAGGCCTGCGGCAACCAGGAACGGGCGCTGTGGAGCCTTGAACCGCTCATACTGCCCAAGGGCGTCAAACGTCGCGCGAAACCTTTCGCCCTGATAGTCGAGCGCCACGGCACCGACATCTGCCTGGCGGAACTGGTTGTCCAGCATCGTATTACCCTGGTGATGACTACCGTTGAGCCGAATGCCGAACTGGCGATCCGCACCAAACCGTCTGCTGACATCGAGATGGCCGCCTCCTTGCGTGTTCGACAGGTAGTTGCCCGTGAGCCGGGTCAGGTCGGTTGGAGATGCGCGCTTTGGAACGATATTGATGACGCCGCCTACGCCGCTGTTCGGGGACATGCCGTAAAGCAGGGCGGCAGGTCCCTTGATCACCTCGACGCGTTCGGCGTAATCGGTAAATACCCGGTAATTGGGCGCTACCCCGTACTGCCCGTCGAAGGCGAGTTCTCCAATGTTGCCTTCGCCGATCGGAAAGCCACGAATATAGAAAGAATCGACGACACCGCCCCTCTGGCCCGTAGAGCGAACTGAAGGATCTCTGGACAAGAGGTCGGCCGCCGTAATTGCGTGCTGGTCCCGGACCATCTGCGACGTATAGCTGCTGATGCTGAAAGGCGCCTTCATGAGATCGGTATTGCCGAGCAACCCGAGCCGTCCACCGCGCGCAACGTGTCCGCCAGCATAGGGCTGCGGAAGCGCATCAGGGCGTTCCGCACTGACTTTCACCTCAGGGAGTATCGTCGCGTCTTTGGCGGCCTCTTGTTTTTCCTGAGGTTCTTCCTTTGGTTTTGCCTGTGGTGTAGTTTGCGCATGAACATGATCGATGAATCCAGCGATCAATAGGGCAGCGAAGGCCATGCGCATGGCAAAGGCCAGCGGCTTGAAGCGCATTTCAGGGGTGCAGGAAGAGCGGAGAGCAGAAGTAATCTTGCGCGGCACAATGTTTTCCTTTTTTTCTTGGTTTTTCTTGGAAGAGCACTGGCTGGCGATGGCTGGCTGGCGCGGTGGTTGATTCTGCGTGCGGGGATCAATCCCTACAGTGAGTACGGGAATTCAAATTGTAAATCCGAATCATTCTCGTGTAAAGCTGGAATCTTTGAGGGGGCGAACGTGCTCACAGGGCGTGTGCAGAACCCTTTGGATATGGACGCCGGCCGATATGTTGATCGCGTAGTGTTCGGTGCCGGATTACTGCGCCACCGGTGTCAGCACACCCTGCCGTTGGTGCAGAGGACGGCAGTGCCGGCCAGCGTTGTGCAGGGCAGCATGAGCTCGCTTAGGGCTTGTTTTTTCTCAGGTGCATCAATAATCCCTGTCTATGAGCCACGGATAATCAGGGAGCATAACGATCAGATATCCAGCCGCTTCGCCTTCCAATAGGTGGACTTCCAGTAGCTTTCATTCAATCCGGAAATTGTAACGCCGTGGCTGGTTGAGGCATGAAGAAATCTGCCATCCTCCAGATAGACGCCTACATGTCTGTCCTTCATGCCGGTCTTGAAAAAAACCAGATCGCCTGCCCGTAACTGATCTTTGGCTATCGTCTCGCCCAATTGGGCCTGGAACTCTGTCGATCGCGGCAGTACAACGCCGAACTTCGTCTTGAATGTGACATGAACGAAACCGGAACAATCAATGCCATTTCTGCTTAAGCCGCCCATCCGGTATCTTGTATTTTTCCATTGGTTATACTGGTGATACAAGGTTTCCTTCACCAACGAGGTATCAGCCAGATCTACCTTTGCGCCGGGCACATACACGACCTTTGGCGCACCCCTTTCCGGCACGCTGCCGCAGCCAACGAGCGTTGCAATCATGAACACCGCCGCAATCCATCGGCTATTTTTCATGGGATTGTTGTCGGAATAGATTGTTTTCCTGAAGCATAACAATTATCGGGGCGCAGACATCGGTATCATTTATGATAACGCAATATGCGGGTGAATAGTTCGTTACACTTTTGTCATGAAATTTTATAATCTACGGTCAGCATTTCCAGAAGGTGTCCGCTAGGGTCGCGAAAATAGACGCCTCGCCCGCCATCGTTATGGTTGATGCTCATGTTCTCCGGATTGAAGGGGCCGCTGCCGTATTTGATATTCTCCGCTTTCAGCCGCTCGAATATCTGGTCGAATTCCGGTTCCGTTACTTTAAATGCATAGTGAAGGGAATCGAATTTTTCTCTGTTATCGAAATCCAGGGAAAGCGTATCGTTTACCTTTACCACGGTGAAATGGGAAAACTCGCCGACGTACTCGAAACCGAATATTCTGGAATAGAATTTTGCGGATTCAACCTTGTCATGAGAAGGCACAATAGTGTGATTAAGTGTGATTGTCATAAATTCCTCTCTGGATGAAAGATTCATTGTTGAACTGGTCAGTTGGGCGAGAAAAAACGGCCCTTAACCTTCCGTATAGCACAACTCCAGTTATGACAACAGATTATTGCTTCTGAAAGTCATATATGGACCCTATCGCCAGTATATTCGTGAGTTCCTCCAGTGCAGCGCGGCTCTCCCGCAGGAGTAACGGATCGGCCAAATCCGATGGCGAGATACGTTCACGATAATGTTTCTCGATCCACCCTTTAAGCTCATTGTAGAGATCCTGATCGAGAATAGTCCTGCTGTTCTCACGTACCGACTGGAATTCCGGCTCTGTAAGCACGACGCGCAACCGCAGGCAAGCCGGTCCGCCGCCGTTTTTCATGCTTTGGCGCAGGTTTACGTATTCCACCGCGGTAATGGGATTGGCCGTGTCCTGTATGATGCGTTCAAGAAATACCCTTGCCGGATCCGATTCCTGACATTCGGAAGGCGCCAGGATCATCATGCCCCCATGGGGAAGACTGATTAACTGACTGTTAAACAGATAAGTGCTTACTGCCTCGGCAAGAGCAATATCAGATTCCCCGGCCCTTATGAAATGGATCGGATAATCGCAACGCCTTGTTATTCTTTCTTCCATCTCCCGCCAATCACGGAATGCCGCCTCGTGATAGAGCAGCACATTGCAATTCGCCACTGCAAGCACGTCATTGTGAAATGCGCCGGCATCAATGGCAGCCGGATTCTGTTGTACGAAAAGTGTTTTTCCATGCCTGATCTGATGGAGCCTGCAAATCGCCTCACTCGCTTCCAACGATTGGCGCGCGGGAAACTTCAACGGTTTCACATCGTGGGCTAAATTCGCGGAGCGGCCGAATACGAAAATCTCCAAACCAGCCTCGCCATGATCTGAACACAAGCGCATATGATTGGCTGCCCCCTCATCCGCAAAATACAGATTCGGCGGCAGAGGATCATGGTGTTCGAAGTATCGCTCATCGCAGAAAACCCGCTTCAGAATCGCGGCAGTGGCCGGCGGCTCGATGCTTCGATGGATTTGCGAGGGAAGATTGGCGGGGGTGATGTGCACCTTGCCGTTCTCCGTATCCGAGCCGGGTGAAACCGTAGCAGCATTTGCAACCCACATGCTGGAGGCTGAGCAGCACGCCCGGAGCAGCCCGGGCGTGGCCTTGGCGCACCGACGGGTGACGGAAGCATCGTCGTCGCCGGAAAATCCCAGCTTCCTGAGTATGCCAACCGCCGGGCGGTCCTGTGGTGGCAATACGCCTTGTCTGATGCCAAGGTCGAAAAGATGCTTCATTTTCGCCAGGCCTTGAAGCGCCGCTTCCCGAGGGTTGGAGTCAGTCAGCGCATTTTCCGCCGCGGCGATGTTTCCCACCGCTAATCCGCTGTAGTTATGCGTCGGTCCGACCAGGCCATCGAAATTGATTTCGTATGCGTTCATGTATGCATGCAAGCAACTCGCTCAAATAATTCACGGATGTTAGCTCTGCGGAAGAGACTGTTCTTGACCGGCAATTTTCCGGGGTAACGGAATCGCCTTGGCGGCAGCATTTTCAAGCCGCCGGGCCTTTTTCTCCAGAACCCCAATCACCAGTTTCTGGATGCGCTTGTGAGGAAGCGCTTCGCCTGCCGCCCACCGGGAAACCGTTGACGGAGCAAATTCAAATTCGTCCGCGATAGCCCGTTGAGAGACGCCGGCAATGTCCCCATGCTCGACAAGCCATGAGAATTCCGCTGAGTCGCCATTCCACTCCGCGCAAATCTGCCGATACTGCTCTATGGTAACCATTGCTAAACTTCCTCCAGTTATGATATCTCTACAAGCAATATTATTTGCATAATGGAATTATTTATATTTGATTTTATTCAGTTTGTCAACTTGTTATATCAATAACTGGAATTGACTCTGCATTAGATCACCAAGCCGTTCGATGTACTTGCATTGATTTTCGTCAAGCCGCCCCTATATAGCGCTGTCCATTAGCGACAATGAGCGTCTTCTCATCAAATGAGGCCGTGGGGGACAGATACAAATGGCAGGTGGACCGTGAGTGGCGCCAGAAATATGCGGGGAACATTCAAATTCCGATGGAAAAAACATCCGGCGTAACTTGACAACGCAAAAGCGTGATAGGAGCGAGAATATATTGACGATAACCCATGCAATCGTCCGGGCGGCTGGCCTTGCCGATGTTGAACGCATATTGGCTGAATACAGCGAAGCAATTCGAAATTTGCCGCTGGAAGAATCAGCAAATCTCCTATCGCGGCCTTATGATCAGTTCAAGGCAGCCGTCGAGAACGGGCTCTTTTTTATTGTCGAAAACGCTGTCGGGAATTTCATGGCCGGTGCAGGCGCTTTTGATCTCGCAGACCCGACCGAAAAAGAACTGGGGATGTGTTATGTCAAGAAAGAGTGGCGCGGTTATGGATTGCAAACGCTCCTTCTGCAAATAAGGATTTGCGCCGCGACGCTCGGCCAGGTTCCAGATAAAAGCGAGGATAGCAGCGCGAATAAAAGCTATGCAACATTGATTACCGGCGTAAAACCGGCTAACGAATACTCGGCTGCAAATACGGTGAAGCTTGGATTCAAACCCTTCGCAACCCCCTCGCCCGCGATCTTCGCCGCCTGCGTATCCTGTCGGACTCCTCCTGCTTCAGATTCAGGGCGGAAATGCTGCTGCGATTTTTTTTATCTTTCCGATGCCAAGCGTGCGGAAGCTATAGAGAAAAGCTTGCAGATGGAGGCCTGGAGCAGGACGAGGGATGACAATCAACTCATTGTCGCGTTAAAAATCCGTCATTTGCTGGACCCGGATTTTAGAAAGGCGCTGCAAGATATCGTACGTGAACTCAGGAATCTCTGAATAAGTGTCAACCATGCCTAATCGCCCTGCGTTGCTTTCTCTGTTGTTATTAGTTAGAGTTCCTCCTTATTCCGTCGTTTAAAAAGAAGCAGTTAAAAATCATATCGTTTTACTACACAAGAGGGGATTTTGAAAATGGCTGGAAAATTCGAGATTTATAAAGATAAAGCGGGCGAGTTCAGGTTCAGGCTAAGAGCGAGCAACGGCCAGATCATTCTTGCAAGCGAAGGCTACAAGACCAAATCCGGTTGCAATAACGGAATAGAATCCGTTAAAAAAAACGCTCCCGATGACGCTCGATATGAGCGCAAAACAACGGAAAGTGGAAAACACAGGTTTAATCTTAAATCTGGTAATAATCAGATAATCGGCACCAGTGAGTCTTATGAATCGGAATCAGCTCGGGACAATGGGATCGAATCGGTCAAGAAAAACGCACCCGATGCCGTGATAGCCGATACCACAGAGCAGGTCAAGAAAAATGTGGGCGATGCCGCAGCAGCCGGGATCAAAGATTGAGCTAGCTAAAAAGGGCTTCCATCAGGAAGCCCTTTTTAGCTTAGTAACACTGAGTTATCAAAGCCCTGTAAGCAGTTTATCATTCGTCGACAAGATCATCCTTTTTTACGGCGCCTGATTACCACACTTACCAACCCAAGACCCGCTAACATCATCGCATAAGCTTCAGGTTCCGGTACGGCGGCTGCAACGGTGGCAGTGCTGGTCAGGGAAAAACTCAGGTCGTTGAACATGCTGGAATTCCCGGTAGTGTCGTGTAAATCTTCGAAGCTGATCAGGGCTGTATTCGGAAGCCAATTCTGCTCAACTCTTGCGTGAAATTGCCCATCCGGGTTGGTTGAGGCGGGCCCGGTAAAGAAATCATGGCCGGTATTGGTGACATGTAAACGAAACATCAGTTCCGTTCCGCTGGCGAAGGGTCCCAGGTTTTTAGTTTCGCCCACCGAAGAAGAATTACTATTAAACACCAACAAATCGTTGGACGGATTGCCATCATTCCCCACTTGGCCTGAGGAGTTCAGCATGAGATAGATATCATTACTATAGACAGTGCCCTCGGAATTTCCCTGGTAGGTCGCCACCAATGGATCAGTTGCACTTGCAAAAATCGGCAGACCTTCTGTTCCCGGTGTGGCGACTGGGGCTGCGTATGCAGAAACCGATGCTATGGAACTCAAAACCCCCGCTATCAACAAGTTAATTTTTTTTGTCATTGGATATCCTTAGGTAAGAGAAATCAGCAAAATGAGGCGAATGAAAATTACATTGACAGGTCCTCTGGCTCAGCTCGTACTACCACGTTACTGCTATATCGCTACAAATTAAATTCGAGGGTAAATCATATCGTATATTCTCGCAATAAAAAATTTGCGGATTCAATATGATCATGGGAATCGGCCCAGCCGTCAGGATGATCAACTCTGCCAAGCGGGTCGCGGGGAGCCTGTTCAAGGCTTTTTTTGCCGATCAGCCTTGTTGCTTCGCGAAATGGAAAGCATCAGCCATACCCCTCCGACCGTTGCGCATAAATAGCCGATCAGCCCGAACAGCGGCAGTCCCAACAAAGTGGGTCCACCCGACACCATCATGATAATGGATGAGCCGACGATAATGGCCGCGACGACAATGCCAATCACCAGCCGATTGGCCGCGCCGCCCAGCTGATCGCCCAAATATTTGAGTTGCGCAAGCTCAATGTGAAGATCCAGTTTGCCTTGCCGCGCAGCCCGCACCAATTTGGAAAGATCGCGAGGCAAGTCCGCAACCAGGCTCGTCAGATCAGACGCGACTCGCAAGCCTCGCTTGGTAACAACGGACGGCGCATAATGGGCGCGCAGGGCATCCCCCAGCAGGGGCAACGCCTCCCCGGCAATATCAAGATTTGGATCGAGCTCCCGCCCCATGCCTTCGAGCGAAATAAAGGCTTTGAAAAAGAGCGCAAGATCGGAGGGCAAATGAAGCCGATGCCCGCGCAGGATGCCCACAAGATCGGCGAGCATGTCGCCAAGCTTGATTTGTTTTAACGGTACGCCTACGTACTGATCGACGAACGTCTGGATTTCCGCCGTCAGCCTCTTCTCGTTTACTTCGTCATCGCCGGTCCAGCCGAGCAGTACATCGGTGACACGCGGCGCTTCCTGCTCCACGAGTCCCAATAGAAGCAGGATCAATTGGTGGCGCCGATCCTCGGTAAGTCTCCCGACCATTCCGAAATCGATAAAAGCGATGCGGTTGCCGGAGAGATAAAATACGTTTCCGGGATGGGGATCCGCGTGAAAGAATCCGTCGATAGTGATCATCTTGATTACCGCGGCGACGCCGCGGCGGGCCAGAACCTTGCGATCAAGGCCAGCCCGATCAACAGCGGCAAGGTCACGACCAGGGATACCGTTGATATATTCCTGCACGCACACACGCTCAGATGTCCATCGCCAATAGACTTTGGGAATAACAATGATCGAAGACGCGAAGGACTGGCCAGTCGCAAGTGCTTCAGCGGCATGATCATGAGGCTGATGGGGTGACTGAGGTGAAAAAGCTGAATCTGAATACCCCTCAAAATTGGCGGCGATCCGTTCCGCGTTCCGGCATTCGGCTCCAAAATCAAGCTCGCGCCGCAGGGACTGCGTAAACTGCCCGACCACTTCCTGCCAGTGAAAATGGCTCAATTCGGAGTTTCCCGTTTCAAGGACTTCCGCGAGCTTTGAAAGCCATCGCAGGTCAGCTTCGACGACCGTTCGGACACCCGGCCGCCGCACCTTGACCACTACCTCGCTGCCATCTTCGAGGCGCGCGCGGTGCACCTGGGCTATGGATCCCGCTGCCAGCGGATCTGGATCGAACGCAGTAAATACCTCTTCGGGCGGAGCACCGAGGTCTTCTGTAAGCTGCCGATGGATCTCGGGATAAGGAGAAGGCGGCGTGCTGTCCTGGAGCTTGCTGAATTCGACAATCCACTCGGGATCGAAGAGATCGACTCGCGTGGCGAGTATCTGACCCAGCTTGACGAAAGTGGGTCCCATTTCCTCCAGCGCTCGCCGGACTCGGGCATGCGTTTCGAGCTGAGCCAATTCTCCCGGCTCACTCCAGTGCAATGCGCGGCCGGCTGTCTCCAGCACGTTGGCGAGCCCCATTCTGCGTACCATATCGCCAAAACCGTGGCGGATCAGGATCGAGGCAATCTCGTGCAGACGTCCGAGATCGCGTGCTGCCGTCAGTGCTTGCCAGAGCATCAATTGTCCTTCGAATCTGTTAGCTTCATGAACACTAAGACTTCTATGCGGTTTTCAGCATGATGCATGAATGAATGCAACCATCAGTTGGCTTATTCCCTCGCATCATCCCTTTCAACCACCCTTGCTCCGTAATTGCGCCTGGTGTTCCCTCTGATTAATATCGTGTTGATAAGGATCTTGACGGCTTCGCTACGCTTTAGTGAGGGTTTCACTACGCTTTTAGCTATCCTTCACAAGCCGCTTTCTATATGGAATTCAGCAGATAGTCGAGTGAAACGCAACCCCATTTTGGCTAATCTCGAATCAACCTTGCAATGTTATCGTATAACCAGGCTGACAATGCCTGAGCATTGAGACCATAATGTATTTCGCGATGACAATTGGGACACAGCGCAACCGCATTGGACACGGCGTCCGGTCCACCTTCCGTCAATTGCCGAACATAATGCAGTTCCAGATAGGGGAGACCGTCAGCACCATTAAACGGTGCGGGTTTCTCGCAGCATTCACAAATTCCCGCTGCTTGTTGTAAAACCCAGGCTTCAACGGCCGCTTCCCGCTGGAATTGAGTAATCATTACGCGCCTGAATTTCGGGCTGGGATTGCCGTTTGGCTTGGAAAGGTTCTTTTGCCGGGCTTCCTCTCGAACAGCGATCCCGAAGGCAGTCCGCGTCACCGCCTTTTGGCCTTCGAGTTTTGCCAGTAATCTTTCGATCTGGTCCGCAACGTCAGCATCAACGTTTTTTGCGGGTCTGACACCTGTCAGCCAGCTGCGCCCCATGAGCGAGAGCACGTAGGAAATGTTTTGCATCCCGCGCTCGAACGCCTTCTCGCTTCGGCCGAACCTCTGCGCCAGCTTGTTGTAGTACTGCTTCTTTACAATGAGCTGACCAGCGCGCTCGTTACGCTGCATCTCGACATAAGCTTCAACAGAAGCTTTCAGTTCCTTGTTATTCCAGTCGTCATTCATGCGGTAATGCTGCCAACATAATAGCCTGTCAAGCAATTCCAACTTCGGCGAGTCCCGTTGTGCCGCCGTAAATATACCCGACCACAACAATATCTCTAAGTTCTGCGACTATAACGTTAATACCGTAGAAGCTTCGAATTCTCCAGCATCCGCAAAGTCGAATCCACCGAAATCAACCCCTAGCCAGACGATATAGTCTCTTATACCGCTTCCGCGCCTTTACGTGCAAGAAGCCGCTACGCATCCCCGCTGGGCATCCCTCGTCCTTGATTTCCTTACTTTTCTGGACGATTTCAGTCGCACGATTTTCAGTTGTTCATTTGAAATTGGCTTCCAGCTTCCCGCATTCCCCAATATAACCCTCAAACCTCCCTTGATACGGGGCGTCAGTGCGCCATCGCACAGAATCGTTCAGCTTCTCATTCCTAAAATTGCTTTGGAGCTATTCCAATTTTTATTCCGCATCAAGTAAAAAAATAGAGGTCAGTTCCAACAAGAGGAAGGAAATTTCTTACCGCCCATCACTTTCTTTTTACTTCGATTGGAGTTATCTATGAAACATTATTCGACTTTTAGCATCGCGGCCAGATCGATAGCAGTGCTTGCCTTTACTGTTGGCTTCACTGTCGGTTCAGTCGGAGCCGTTCACGCACAGGAAAGTATGCCTGATCCGTATACTTCAAGCTCAGACTCGCCTGCAAAATCTGGCAAGACGAAACAGGCGCCTTGCGGCGGGCCTAGTGTCATAAAATGCCCTGTGGGCATGTCGTGTGTTGATGATCCTGCGGACAAGTGCGACCCCACCAAGGAGGGCTTGAACTGTCCCGGGAATTGCGTGGCAGGATCAGGGGAGAGTAAAGTCAAGCAACCCTGCGGCGGACCCACCAGAATTGCGTGTATCGGCGGCATGGTATGTGTAGACGATCCCGCCGATAACTGCGATCCCACCAAGGATGGACTTGACTGCAAAGGTCTGTGTGTGACTCGCCCATAACAATTTCCATCGTTGGCGCTGTTTGACCGTTGCTAGAACGCTGGGCTCGTGAGGCAGAAGGGAGGAGTCTGCTGTGGTTGGTCCCTTCTGGCTTCCTGGCCGCCACAAGGTCCCTTGATCCGATTATTCGGGATATGCAGAACTGCTATGGAATGCGGTACAAGATTGACAGACTGACGCATTTCGATCCCGCCACTCATCCGATCAAATTTTAAACCGGATGAAAGTGGAGATTTCGTGGCGTCCCCAAGGGGATTCGAACCCCTGTACTCACCGTGAAAGGGTGATGTCCTAGGCCACTAGACGATGGGGACTAAAGAACTTTTTGAAACCGGTTGCAGCGACTTGCGAAATTACAAGATACTGGTGGAGGTAAGCGGGATCGAACCGCTGACCTCTTGCATGCCATGCAAGCGCTCTCCCAGCTGAGCTATACCCCCGACAAAATGAACGCGAATTATACTGAGCCGTCCCACCCCAGTCAACGTAAAGCAGCAGTAATGGCGCAAGGCCCTGAAACCCTAAAAGCAGATCGCGGGCGCTGACCGGCGGGACGTGCGCTAAGTCAAGCGGGAAAACCCGCCAGTTGGGCATCCATGCGTTTAAGCGTCTCTTCTCTGCCAAGCAACTCCAGCACGGCGTTTATTGAAGGCGTTTGCGCTGTACCTGTCACCATTACCCGCAGCGGCATGGCTACCTTGGGCAGCTTCATGCCATGTGCCGTCGCAGCATTCTTGATTGCGTCGTGAATTGCATGACTATCCCATTCGACTGCGGCGAGCTTCTCCCTCAGATCGAGAATCGGCGGTCTTGCTTCGGCGGTGAAATGTTGCACCTTGAGCTCATCGGCGGGCTCCAGTGGTCGGAAGAAATATACCGCTGCATCCGCCAATTCCGCGACCGTGCTTGCCCGCTCCTTGAGCAGATTTACCACATTCGGCAAATTCGACAAGCCTGGCCCTGAAGTGTTACAACCGTCCGCCTCAAGAAAGGGCGTTACCAATTCGGCCAACCGGGCATTGTCCGCTGTCTTGAGATATTGCTGGTTGAGCCATTGGAGTTTTTCGGGATTGAATTTCCCCGGCGAACGGTTAATGGATGAAAGATCGAACCACTCTACCAGTTGTTCGCGGCTGAATATTTCTTCGTCGCCATGCGACCAGCCCAGCCGCGCCAGATAATTTATCAGCGCTTCGGGCAGATAGCCATCTTCACGGTACTGCATTACTGAAACCGCGCCATGCCGTTTGGACAGCCGCTCGCCATCGGGTCCCAGTATCATGGGCACATGGGCGTACTGCGGCAATGGCGCACCCAGGGCTTTCAAAATATTGATCTGGCGCGGAGTATTGTTGACGTGATCATCGCCACGGATCACATGGGTGATATTCATGTCCAGATCATCAATCATCACACCGAAGTTGTAAGTTGGCACGCCATCCGCACGCAATAGCACAAGGTCATCCAGTTCACTGTTGGCTACGGTAATTTCGCCCTTGACCAGATCGTTGAATGTCACCTCCCCGTCCAGCGGATTCTTCAGCCGCACCACCGGCTTCACCCCGGCAGGGGGCGTTTGCTTTGAATCGCGCCAGCGCCCGTCATATCGGGGTTTCAGTCCCTCCGCGCGCTGCTGCTCGCGCATCGTATCCAGCTCTTCCTTGCTGGCGTAGCAGTAATATGCCTTATCCGAACGCAGCAACTGTTCTGCAACTTCATGATAGCGAGCCAAACGCTGCATCTGGTAAAACGGCCCTTCGTCGTAATCCAGCCCCAGCCAGGCCATGCCGTCAAGTATTGCCTGAGTGGACTGCACAGTGGAGCGTTCGAGATCGGTATCTTCAATCCGCAGAACGAATTTGCCGCCGTGCCTGCGAGCATAAGCCCAGGAAAACAGCGCGGTGCGCGCACCGCCAATGTGGAGATAACCGGTGGGACTGGGAGCGAAACGGGTGCGGATCATGAGATGGGTCGTCGAGGCTAATATCGACTGAACAATTGTAAGAATCCGCTATTTTACGTTAAAGCTAAGTCAGCAGTGCCTTAACATTCCTGTATACATATTCGTAGTCTCACCCGCAAGGGCGCGTTGACCAAAATCTGGGATTTATGCTCTAATTGCGCCTCCTTCAGCTGTTATCCTTTCAGATAACGGCAGCAACGGGCGGTTAACTCAGCGGTAGAGTGCCACCTTCACACGGTGGAAGCCACTGGTTCGATCCCAGTACCGCCCACCATTTTAGGTAAAACATATCATTCTGTTACTGTCATTTTTCATCAAAGCGAACGCCCGGATTAGATTCACGTATAAATCCGATAAGCCTTTCTACCTGATCTTTCAAGTCTAGTAATGTCAAATCTGAGAAAAAATTATTAACAATAAACTTCGCGATATCGACTTTTGAAGCCATTGATTTTTTTTCACTTTTGGTTAAAATCGACAAACAATTATCATACCGACCGAACTTAGACAGCGCCTTCGCCGATGGCCTCGTCTTTTTGATTGCTTCTTTTAACTGATCTGGCGCTATATAGTTTTCGATCTCTCTGCCCGCAGTAATCCACGTGTAACCCGGTCCAGCATCAAACTCTTCTTTGAGACGGTGTTTGGTAGCATTGACCGCGGCCCCAGCTTTGGTGGAGTCGCTGTCTATTACAATTACACTTCTTCTATTTAGCCGGCGCAGCGAAATGAAGTCTTCGATAATCTCATCGATATCCTCCCCAGAAAGGTGCGATGCCAGCCTACCACCATAAAACATGATGGAATAATGAATACCTTCGACGTACACAGTTGAGGAAGTATTAATCCAGTAATTTAAATAGATTCGATCAGAAGGACCTTCAACCCATATGATGCAGTTTGACTGCAACAAATCGGACGGATGGTATCCAAGGTCCTCACAAATAGCTGACCTATGTATACTGGATGTAACCCTTTTTACATTGGACTGATTATTCTCTAAACTTATATGGTATATCTCCGCACCTGGAGTATCCATGAGCGCTGCTGAATGGGTAGTAATAAAATATTGATTACTGGTCACCTCAAATAAATATCGAATAAGTTTTTTTTGAAGAATAGGATTTAGATGCAGTTCCGGTTCCTCGATGCATATGACGGTGTCAGTAGGAATAGTAGCTGCTGCGGCCAAAATAATCACTTGGTGGATGCCTGTTCCCAACGATTCAAGAGGCAAAGTTTTTCCATCCATATGTACCAATATAGTATTTCGCTGATGGGGAATTTCAATTTCCGCTGTTTGATTATCTGTAATCTTTCGCAGAAACTCGTTAATATGGTTGAATTTCTCACGATCATGTTGATTATGAACATCTGGATTTTGTAATTTTACTAGTCGTTCGATTATGCCTTCGCCGCCAAAAGTTTCTGAAATAGTTCCTTGCTTACCTACTTGCCTTATCGCTGGAATCATTTCCGATCTGATACTTTTGAAATGTGGTTGCAAAGCATTAAGAGATTCGGGATACCAATGTTGATCTCTCCCTCCACCAGATTTATCGACCAGTGCTTGCCACAGGAAGCGAATTTCACTATCGCCTAGAAGGTCGAAAGCACTTTTCCAGTTGAGCTCGACTAACCTTAACGTAAGGTCAAAATCAAACCAAGCAGATGAGGTATTATCAATTTTTGCTTTTTCTTGTAATACCCGAAGTACATATCCAGCTGCTTGGTTTTTCCAACCCTGATTCTTAATTCTTGGGGCGATTACAGAATAGAATTCACTAAAATTCCCTTGCCCATCTTTTTCTAAAGATATCGATGTGCCTGCAAGAAATTTGGCGCCTAAAGGAATATGACTATCAATTCGATCGAGATTCAGCGGGGTTTTTTTTGAAAAAGAAGGATATAAATAATGCAAGAATCTGAGTATGTTGGACTTGCCGCTATTGTTTCGACCTATAAAAAGATTAACCTTTGAAAATTTTTCAAATCTCTGTATTTGATTTCCAAAGCTTCTGTAACCCCCTATTGACAAGGATTCAATAAGTACCCCTTCCTGATCCATCTATAATTATTCCTATCAATATTTTTTGCATTTGCTGAAGATACGTAGGACGTCGCACTATTTGGCTCGACCCAACTATTACGGCAGTTCAAATTTTTTCTTCAGAGCTTCTCGAATAGCAGCTAGGAGACTATCGATTCAGCGTACATAAGCCATCGATGGGCGGTCGTTGTTACAACAAGGCAAAAATCGTTTTTTGCCGCTTGATCACCCGGAACACATGTTCCACCCGTGCCCGGATGGAGGCATGTTTGCGGTTGCGCTGCTTCTGACTCGCCGAGAGATTCTGACCTGGCTTGCGTTTGTCCTGCACGCACCAGCGTATCCCTAATTGCCGTGATCCCCGCTTGTATTCCTCACTGGTATAGCCTGCATCGCCAAAGATGACCTCGTCTTGCGCCCGCAGCAGCTTCGGCAGGACGTTGATGTCGGCTTCATTGGCAGCGGTAATTTCGACACTGTGCACCGCCCCTGAATCCACGTCCGCCCCAATATGGACCTTCATGCCAAAGTACCATTGCTTGCATTTGCGGGTCTGGTGCATCTCAGGGTCACGGGCCTGCTCCCGATTCTTGGTCGAACTTGGGGCATGAATGAGGGTGGCGTCCACCATGCTGCCTTTCGATACCAGCAGCCCTTGATCCTTGAGGTGCATATTGATTTTCTCCAGCAGTCCCGCCGTCAACTCGTGCTTCTCCAACAGATGCCGGAAGTTCAGTATCGTGGTCTCGTCCGGAAGCGCATCGGTGACTCCGCCAAAGCCGGCAAAGCGGCGCATGCTCTCGATCTCATACAGGGCATCTTCCATCTGCCGGTCTGACAGATTGAACCAGTTCTGCATGCAGTAGATGCGCAACATGCTCTCCAGCCGCATGCAGCAGGCCCCGCCGCCCGCGCTCGGGGTAATAGGGTTCAATGCGCTGCAGCAGTGCTACCCACGGCACTACAGCTTCCATCTCGCTCAGGAAAATCTCCTGGCGCGTCTGACGTTTCTTGCGGGCATAATCAAGATCGGCAAAGGTGGTTTGGCGAGGCATGGCGTATATAAAAAGTTGTCAGGATGCCGCTATTATCTCAAATCTGGTGATTTGTTCAGCGCTTCCTTAATATTCTGGCCATGCCGCCATATCCTCTGACAGACCTTCCTCAGCAAGCGCCCGCTCAAAGCTCGGATCAGGTTCATGGGTCAGGGCCTATCCATGAAGTCTAAAAAGCTCCAGTCCTTGCTGGCCCCTTCGCTGGCTAAAGCCCGGTAGTCGTGCATGAGTCCCTCGAGCTCGAGCAACTGGCAATGCGCTCAATACGTTCATGTTACAAGTAGTTCATGTATGCCCCTCCGTCAGCAGTTGTTGGTAAACCGACAATGGGTGTTGCAGGAAACGTGACGCAAAGCTTTCAAACAAATTGTTAAATATCCTACACAAAAGGCCGTTAAAGGGGGAACTGAGGGTACTTGTCATCGTCCTCTCTATCACTCGGCGTCGCTGCGAGGTTTTATTTAGTATCGGGTCGTGGGAGAAAACAAAATATGCAGGTAACAGTCCTGATTGCAGCATTTGTTATCGTGATGGCAGCGGGGCCAACGCAGGCGGGATTACTATCCCCCGTGGTCAACTCAGAAACCACGGTAGGGACAACCTTAAATACTGTCATAGACGCGACGACGGAAGTTAACGCCGAGACAAGCGCGGGAACAACTCCGGATAGTAACGAGGAGGTTACATCCGACAGTACAGCCGCCGTTTGGGTCCCACCCCCAGGTCTGCTCTCGGACGAAACGATTGCGTCGATAAGCGCCGGACTCAGCGCCGACACCGCAATTGCCACGGTAGATATTAATGCGGATTTAAATATCGGATCAACCGTAAATCGCGTTTCGGAGCCTGGCACAATCCTTCTTGTCGGCATTGGCCTTGCTGCACTGATCACAACAACCAGGCAAAAGGCCCGAACGAGACAAGTGACTATCAACAGGGAAAACTTATGAAAGTGATAATCCGCGAGACTAAACCTGAAAGATAAAATTCTTCACGCAAGTGGCTCAATAGCCTGCTACTGCCGTTTCTGATACTGTTCACTGTGACTCATTGAGCTAATATAGCCGAAAACATGCAACAGAGAATATCAGTGTTACGACAGCGCCGAACGCGCGCTTTCCAATCTTTTCTGCTCCTGCTTACCAGTTTTTTTGCCCTCGCACTGCCGCTCACTTCAGTATTTGCAGAAAATTTCCCCAAGGTGAAGTTCAAGAGCGGGGACAATGCGGTCAAGGAACTCTCGGTGGATGAACTCCGCCGTCTTGCGCCCGAGGTGTCACTAAAGGTATTTGAGGTCCACGAGAGGCAAAATGGGGGTTATCGCGTGCTTCCGGCGCGGACGGTATTTGACAAAGTTTTCGGCAAGAATTGGGAACAGGCGCAGGAAGTCGTGTTCACCTCCATCGACGGCTATCAACCCAGTGTTCCCGTGAAAAAATTTCTCGCCCACCATGCCTACTTTGCCTTCGCAAACGCGGATGCTACGCCATTTACATTAACGAACAGGCTTCAGAATAACGAGGTCGTAACCCTCGGGCCGCTTTACCTCGTTTGGGATAATATCGGTTCGCAGGCGCTGCTTGAGGCTGGGGCGTCCGACATGCCGTATCAAATCAGGGCCGTCGAACTCCAGTTCAAGGCGCCATTCCCAAACATGATTCCACCACCGCGTGCGGAGCCAGAAGTGCAGCGCGGCTTCAGTCATTTCCGCCAGCACTGCGCGGCCTGCCATACGATAAATGGCGATGGGGGCGGCAAGGCGCCGGAATTGAATTATCCGGCAAGCGTGGTGGAATACATTGAGCCGGAGTATCTCAAGCGCTGGATCATGGCGCCCCAAAGTATCCGGTACAACACGACGATGCCGGGGCTTGGGAACGAGATTTCCCGCCGGGAAAAGGTTACAGAAGAAATTATCGCTTATCTCAAGGCGATGAGTACCATCAAGCGGGCGCCAGAAAGTGTAAAACCTGTAGAGCGCCAATAGCGTAGCGTTATAGCACCGTATCTTTCGCGGTATGGATGATCTTCTGTGCAGCGGATGGAACCCGCCCTACCGCTTGTCCGTCGAGTTGGGCGGCGGGTGGAACCGTCCTACCAGGCTACGGTCGTATCCTTTCACTTGAGCGACAATTTCCGTCGCTGGCAGATTTCGCCTTTGTGGCGGCCGACAAATTCAATAGTTTCCGCATCTGGTCGCGCCAGTTGCTGTGCTCCATCACTGATACGGCGCACTGCTTCAAATGGACGTCCGTTCACGTACGTTTCCAGTTCCTCCAATCCGCGGGTGGTAACGGTCACGCTACTCTCGTTAAGCTCCACTATCATCGCGGTGCGCGGGATACCTTTGAGGAGGCTGGCACAAAAAGCGATCAAATCCCGGTTTTCGTGGAGCAGATCGTCAAGAGTCATCTCGTACGCAATCCCTGGGATACCCAGGTCTTCGATAGGCATTCCGTCGCAAGCCCCGCACCGGATTGCGCGACGTATTGCCATCGTGTAGCCAACATCCGCTGGCAACGCGTCAAGCTCAAAGGATGTGCCTCGCAATGCCTCGCGAAGGTCATAGTGCGTCCAAACATTGGCGCCGCCTGCACCGGTAGCCTCTCCCACACACACTAGCGTGCCGATCTCGTTATCCACAAAACCCGCGGCAAACAGATCACCCGATGAGTAAGTATTGGGATCCACAACACATACGACAGGTCCGCTGTATCTCTGGCCAATATCATTGCACCAGGTCGGGTCAGTCAATGGCAATGGTTGCGAATAAGGCTCGCCCGTAGAAATAGCCGCCTCGAGCGAAGGCAGCCAGGCTTCAAACTCCATCCGGTTGAAGGGACTGGAAGCCATGGCGCGAGTCATGTGCGACGCGAGCAGGCTGAAGCGCGCCGGCGTTATCGTGTTCGGGGTGAAAAGCTGCAATAGCCGCTCCGCCGCCCATATCAATCCGCCAGGGTTGCCGCGCAAATCGAGGATCAAGCCGTTATCAGGCAACAGCTCCAGCAGGCGTACCACCTCGGCGATGAAGGCGTCATCGTCATTGACATCGAAACTCCAGATGCGCAGATATCCGAGATTCCCGGATGAGCCATTTTTTACGACTCGGGCTGCGAGCGCATCCTGAAACCGGGTCTCGATCCACCTTTCGCCGCGCGCAACAGGGGTTCCGCTTCGATCGGCCTGCCATATGTTTCCCGAAAACATAAGTTTCTTCGTGCGCCGGACGGCTTCCGCCGCCGGATCTGCGGCAATGTACCTTGACGCACGCGAGCCCGGCTGGTGGCTGGTTTGAGCACGATCAGGCTGGACGACCCGCCAGGGAATGCGTACCTCCCGCAGCGTTCGCCGCAGCGGGATGCGGTACCCGATATCCACCATCATCTCATCCGGTGGCGGCCCGCACTCCAGGGCGCGGAATGTCAGGGATTCCAGCGCCCTGGCGCGACGCGCATCGGGACGCCCGCCCGTTTCCCGGTCTGCGTGCAAATCGACGGCACGGGCAAAGGGGATGCTGTTCCAGCTTTCGAGGATTACTCCCGATGTAAATTTAGCGTCGCGTATCAGTTCGGGCGCTGACACTTTCGACACGACAAAGATGGGGTTATCGTAAGGGCCATACTGCTCGACCAGGAAAGGCAGCGCTGCAACGGCTCCCTGCTTGGCCCCTGGACCTGAGTAGCGCGTATGCGCATCACGCAAGCCAGAGACTATCGAAGTAAGCGCCAGGTGAAACTCCCCCTCTGATAACGCAGCCACATGAGCACGCAGCAGTTGCAATGCCTGCACGGGATCAAGCGCGTAGGCAGCGCGCTTTTGGGGAAGATGGCAGTAAACCCCGCCTATTACGGCAATCAGGGTGTCAATAATTTGCAAACGTTCTCCGCCGTCCAGAAGACGTGCCCTGGGGATCCGAAAGTCGGGCCTGGCGCCTCTTTTCGCCCTTTGCCCGGACGGCGATTCGCCAAGCAGGAATTCGCTTAGAAGCTGCCCCGTCTGGGCTTGAAGAAGCGTGACATTCAGGTCTTGATCAATCATAAAAATCGGCCAGTCCTTCGAGCAATCCATCATGAAAGCCGCGGCCGGGAATCGAAGCAAAGAATTCTTTGTCATGCGCGAGCGGTTGAATTGGCGGGACACTGATCTTCGACAGATCTTTCGGAAGCCCACCGACCGGTACGCGGCCGGTGGGCATATCCAGCGCCAGGCGCAATGGCGGGGGTTCGCCTGAGCGAATGGCGGCAAAGGCAAGGCGCCGCGCGCTTTCGATTGCTTCCTTTGGGTCGTCACGGACTTCTTCCAGTCGTGCGAGAATTTCCTTGTAAGACCACGGCTCGCCGTTGCCTTCAAACCTGGTTAGGGCAAGACGGCGCGTTTCACCATTGATGGCAATCATGCTCGTTTGTGTGACGCCTGCCTGCCGCATAAGCCGCTCAGTTCCGTACTGTGGCCGCCCATCCACCACCACGAGCTGCACGTCCGCTTCGGTGGCGCGAAGAATTGTTTTGAAGGGATCGGGTCGAGAACCGGCTTTTGCATTAGCAGCAATCACGGCAACATCGCCCAGTGCCCCGGGTTCCAGGCGACCCGCCTGCCGACTCCATGCCTGGGCCAGTACATCCCCTGGATTGGCGGTAATCATTTTGACCAGATCGAAGGCAGAAAGTCCCCATCCCTTCACCTCGCTGACTAGAGACGCCACCTTCAATTCACCCAGCACATTTCGTGTCCCGGATGGCCCCCAGTCCGACCCCACGCAGAGATTAATCTTTCGTGCCACCGCGGCCGGAACATCGGTGGTGGCGCCATACAGCCACAGGTTCGAGAATGGGGACCAGACAATCGCACCTGGTTCGCCCCAAGTACCGTATGACGCGGAGTCGATGGCGTTGGTATGGATAGCGACCAGCCGGCGCTGCAGGCACCCGGCGGTGTGGGCCGCGCGATATTCGCGCTGGACGATTGAACCGGGACTTCCCTCGGCACAATGATAAATAAAGGTAGCTCCCTGCCGCATGCTGATAGCCCTCTCCCCCAGTTGCTCGGGTTTGAGTGTAAGAGTCGATGCGAGCACCTTGTGACGCCCGATCTCTCCGCCTAGGGTTTCATCCTCGATATTTCGTACAAGCCATCCATCTAATGGACGATTGCTTGGGGGCGAGCCCTGAATGCTGGTGGTGCCGCCGATCAGCGCGCGAATCTCGGCGTAGGCAAGCAGTTCTGCCGGCGCTGCCTCGATAAACGCGTAAGCAGGCCAGGTGACGCTCTCGGGATAGGTGGGCCGCGTGGGCCAGATGTCATGGTGCTGGAAGGGCACGGTTCGATTGGGCTCAACCCACAGGGGAAGTGTGGCGTAGGCAAGATGACTGTGCAAGTCGATAAATCCAGGAACGACAAGGTCAGTACCGGCATCAACCACTGGGGCATTATCGAAGTCAGCAAGGTTCATCTGCGAGCCGGCTATGGACGCTGTGCCTTTTGTTACCGCCGCAATGCGCCCGTCATTGCCGATCCATACCCTGCCCTGGAAGCTCGCCGTCTCACTCGGCGCAACCTTCTGGTCTCCGCTTATTGGAATAATCCGGCCGGCGATGATCAGGCTCATATGTTATAGAGGTATGTAGTCAGCCGTTAGGGGGTTCGCACGCCAATGAAGTGGCACAGGGCGGTGATACCCCTAAGGCGGCAGCACACCCTTGGGCACACGCACCACAATGGTTCTGCGCTTCTCCAGTACGGTCTCGCCCCTCCGGTCTGCCCAGCCTTCCTCGGTGCGCATCCACGCCGGCAGGCCTGGCGGGAGATCATCCGGCGGGATATCCGGGAGGTCATCAGGGCCGAAAGCGGTTCCATACAACTCAATCTCACCCGGCACATCTGGATTCTGAATGACCGGCTTGAGCGCCCGCAATCCATCGTTCCAGTTCTTGAGCATTTTCTCCACCGCTGCTTCCCGCTCCACCCGGCTGCGGGCGGAACTTTCCGGCCAGGTCGGATGCGTCAAGTGCTGGAACGGCAGCGAGCCCTTCGACGCGGCGGCGGAAGAGGCAAGCCAACCCCGCCACGCCAAATTGGCGAGTCCACCGAAGGCCACTACCGCATCGATAGGGCTGCGGTCCAGAACCGCCTTGATCCACCGATTGCGGTAGGCTGTAATCGCGGTGTTTTCGATATGCCTGTTTCCTCCGCCTTGTCCATATACGCTGTAGAGGAAAGTGTTTATAAAGACGTAACTTCGGGTACAACCGAGGCGCTTCAAGAAGCCTTGCGCCCGCTTCCCCGCCGTGCCGACAAGAACCCGCCGCACGATTGCTTCATGCTGCGCGGGGTCCTGGCCAATGACAAGTACGCGGGCACTTCCGTCCAATCGGCCACGATGAAAGACAGGGCCCCATTCCACCCGAAAATCGGCTACAGGATAGACGTCTTCGAGCGGATACTCCGATACAAGCTTAACGAACGGCGGCTTGTAATAGCCGCGATCAAATGGAATAGCCATGGGAGTTGCCCTCATCCGCGTTTTTCAACTGGCGTTGCCCCTATGCGTCTATGCTTAAATAAAGAAACGCCATGTCAATAAGTGTAGGAGACTACCTCCACTTTTGCACATGCTTTTGCTCATTTCGCGAAGGATATGACCATGAACGAACAACCGCTCCCTTCTCAGGACAAAATTGCGAACGAGCGCCAGACGCTTCTCCAGCAACTCCAGGATTGGCTCGAGGCGCCCATGCTGGTGCTGGCTTTCATATGGCTCGCATTGCTGGTAGTCGAAATAGTGTGGGGCCTGAGTCCGTTGCTTGAAGCGGTTGGATACATTATCTGGGCCGTTTTCATTTTCGATTTTGCTCTGGAGCTATGGCTTGCTCCGCGTAAGCTGGACTACTTCAAAAAGAATTGGCTAAGCGCGATTTCCCTTGTGGTCCCGGCGCTGCGCGTATTCCGGATTGTGAGTATTCTGCGTTTAACGCGCCTGGCAAGAATCGGCGGGATGACGCGCGGCTTAAGACTGTTGCGCGTGCTCAGCAGCGTCAATCGCGGCATGCGCGCTCTTGGGGCAACGATGAACCGGCGCGGTTTCGGTTATGTTGTCTTGTTGACGCTGATCGTCACCCTCGCCGGCGCAGCGGGAATGTACGGCTTTGAGAACAATAACGCCGAGGGTGGCGGTTTGACCAGCTATAGCGCGGCCTTATGGTGGACCGCCATGATCATGACAACGATGGGGTCCGAATATTGGCCGCAGACAGCCGAGGGACGTGTGTTGTGCTTCTTCCTGGCGCTATACAGCTTTGCCATGTTCGGCTATGTAACCGCAACCCTGGCCACTTTTTTCATTGGCCGGGATGCCGAAAACGCCGAAGCGGAGTTGGCGGGGGCGGAGTCCGTTAATGCGCTTCGGGCTGAGATCAGCGCATTGCGCGAGGAAATTCGAGGGCTGCATAGATAAAAATGGACGCGAGTTGCGCACATGCCCGAAATAATTTCTTGTCTTCCTGTCGAGGCAGCCCCCATTACCCATCACCATTTGAATTACAGCGGAGACGCGAACCCGTCATCATCAAAATCGACATCAATTCCCCGGCACTTTTGAAAGCTCCATGATCTGGTCGAGTAGCGCCTTCTTCTGCTCCCCCAGCTCCGCATAACGGGAATACAGCCGGTTGAGGTCTTGGGTATGCTGTTGAATACGCTCCCGCCGCTCTCGTTGCAGCCTGATGTTGTCGTCATAGTTCGTCGGGGGTGCATCTCTCACGCCGCCCAGGGCAGGAGGCCCCTGGATAATAAGCGGATGTCCGTCCTGTATCTCGTTACGGCGAAGGTCCTGAATCATCTGGAATTGCTGGTACACGGACTGTTGTTCCTGGTTCAGGCGGTTCACAGCCATCTCCAGCTGTGCCACGCGGGGATCGAGTTTTGGGGCAATGCTCACCGAAGTCTGAGCGAGCGAAGTCTGAGCCAGAACAGAGCCCATTAGACTTGAACCGAGCAGGAACACCGCGAGAATTCTAATTTCTGCCTCCTCTCTATTTATGCAGGGCCGGACTTCACCTTGTACCGCAAACCACGAATTATCGGCAGACCACCGGTGGCCTGCATTCAGCGCTTCATCACGCAAGCGCACGAAGGCAGCGATGGTGGCAGCAAATGCCTGCAGAACACGTCTGCAGCACATGCCGATTTGCGCTGCGCTCACGACCCCGTTTCTGCTGATATAAGAAAATGCGTACAATGAACCAAATGAAAGGGCGGTATTCCAAGATTAACTGTTGTTGCAACAACGCTCGTTATCGTCGTCAGGTAAATGCGCTTGCACCGCTTCCTTCCTGGTTATTATAGAAGATTCACCGCCACGCAATGTCTGATTCTGATCCGCACATAGAACCTGAGCCGTTCATTCAATCGCCCCTGAAAGCGCGAAAAGGGCGCGGCGCGGTAACCAATCTGCAAGGACGTTACGAAACATTGATACGGGAAGATATCGATGACGGATGGTTACATACCGATACTGATACAGCGGATGTGGAGGCTGACTCGAGTTGCGATAGCCCGGCTACGGGCGGCGCAGAGCAGGATAACGCACCTGCATGGAAAACCAAAGTCATCGAGGAGCGGGCCAAGACCATCCTGAGCCGCAATCAGTCTCCCGATGTGCCATTCAGCATCTCGCTCAACCCTTACCGGGGCTGCGAGCACGGCTGTATTTATTGCTTCGCTCGCCCCACCCACAGCTATCTCGGTTTATCGCCGGGACTCGATTTCGAGAGCAAGATTTTTGCCAAGGTCAATGCGCCCGAATTGCTCAGGCAGGAACTGGCAAAGGCATCCTACATGCCGGAGCCGATTGCACTGGGTGTCAATACAGACGCTTATCAACCGTGCGAGCGTGATTTGCGGCTCACAAGGCGCGTGCTGGAGGTATTGCACGAGTGCGGGCATCCTCTGGCGCTCATCTCCAAATCCTCGTTGATCGAGCGCGACATCGATCTGCTCGCGGACATGGCGTCCAGACGGCAGGCGATGGCAGCCGTGACGATAACCACGCTCGATCCCGCGGTAGCCCGTACACTGGAACCGCGCGCAGCGGCGCCAGCCCGTCGCTTGCGCACGATCCGCACATTGACGGACGCCGGGATTCCGGTCGGGGTCAGCGTTGCACCAATCATTCCCTTCGTTACCGATCCTGATATCGAGCGAATACTGGCGGCAGCGGCAGATGCGGGAGCGATCAATGCCGGTTATGTCATGCTTCGCCTGCCATGGGAAGTCAGTCCGCTATTCAGGCAATGGCTGGAGGCCCACTTCCCCGACCGGGCGGCGCGCGTAATGAACCGGGTGCGCGACATGCGCGGGGGCAAGGATTATGATTCCAGTTTCGGCAAGCGCATGCATGGGGAAGGCATATGGGCCGACCTCATCCGCCAGCGCTTCGAAAAAGCTGTTACGCGCCTCGGCATAGGTTTGCGTTCGGGCCGCTTCAAGGGGTTGGATACTTCGCAGTTTCACGCTCCTTCAATTACCTCTGCAGCAGGGCAGCCAGCTTCTACAGCAAGAGTAAAAAACAAAAAAACGGGAAACTCGACTGGACAATTCGAACTTTTCTGACTGCCTATAAAATCTGCGCCTTTTTGGCGAATGGAACCTGGAGCCATGCCACGCTTTACCCACATGTGCATCCTTGATGAGTTACGCTCACTCCATCATGCTTCAGCAAACTTCCCGTTGACTTGATGGATTAATGAATTGGGGCATGTTGCACCATCCTCCATCCATTTGGCGCTAAGTTCTACTAAGCTCCGCTAAGCTCCCCCGTTTGCGCCTCTACAGTCCCGGTGAATTCAAGCTGTTTCCACAAACACTTGCCCTTGCTTTCGCGTTCGATGCTTTCCAGCTGTTTCGCATGGGCTTCCAGTTCTTCGTCGGTGGCGGGCAACACCACCAAATGCAAATCACGCAAGCTAATGGCAAATTCGAGCGCGGATGGAGGCTCCAGATCCATCAGCAAACTGTCTTGTCCGCGGGTCATTGCAAGATAGACTTCCGCCAGCAACTCCGCATCAAGCAGCGCGCCATGCAATGCGCGCCGTGAGTTATCGACCTGATAGCGTTCACACAGCGCGTCGAGATTATTTCTTTTGCCGGGATGCAAATCCTTCGCTATTTTCAAGGTATCGGTAACCGAATGACAACAATCATTCAGTGGCGGCAGCTCAGCCAGTCCCAGTTCATGGTCGAGGAATGCCACATCAAACGCCGCGTTGTGCATGATGAGTTCCGCTCCATCGATGAATTCGAGCAACTCGTGCACGACTTCATGGAATTTCTGTTTGTCCTGAAGAAATTCGGTGGTTAATCCGTGCACCTGCAATGCGCCGTCCTCGATCTCGCGCCCGGGATTGAGATAACAGTGAAAACGGCGACCAGTCAACCTGCGGCTCAGCATTTCGACCGCCGCGATTTCGATGATTCGATGGCCGAGCTTGGGTTCCAGGCCGGTGGTTTCAGTGTCGATAAAAATCTGGCGCATATTTCTGGTTCCCGTTCCTTTCTATTTCCATTCCGCGTGCAAAGGCTTTCTATTGTATTTCTTGATTTATTCGTCGATTCCCTGATGTTTCTTGTCACCCGCCAACGTTGAATTCGTGCGAACCGATTCCACTCGAATCAATTCCACGGAAGAATTTTCCAGCACGGACTGCACTCCGCAATTGGCAAGCCGATCCGCTTGTTCGTTGCCGTCATGACCCGAATGACCACGTACCCACAGCCATTCGATTCGATGGCGCTGTGCCAGCAGATCGAGTTCTTTCCACAGATCGTCATTTTTCACGGGTTTTTTGTCGGCAGTACGCCAATTGCGTTTTTTCCAGGCGTGTATCCACTCGCTGATGCCCTTCTGCACGTATAACGAGTCGGTGTGCAGGCGCACCTCGCAAGGCTTCGTCAGCGCTTCCAGCGCGCGAATTACCGCAAGCAGCTCCATGCGGTTGTTGGTTGTCAGCTTTTCTCCGCCGAATAATTCGCGCCTTCGCCCATTGTATTGCAACAATGCGCCCCAGCCGCCGATACCAGGATTACCCTTGCAGGCTCCGTCAGTATATATCTCGACTACTCCGGGGTGCTTCGCGTTCACTCCTTTCCCTGCCCGGCGGCCCTGCTGCGCGCAGCCCTGCGCGGTTCACTGGTTTCGGCGGCGCCCTTGATCTTCTGCGCAACCGGCGCCATGCTTCTTCTCCTGGCACGCACTTCTTTCCACTCGGGCTTTATAACGCGCATGCCATGAACGCGCTTGACTGCCGTCAGAAAATACACGCCGCCCGAAAATCGCCACCAGCGGCTGCCCGCGGTCTCCATGAAGCTAAACCGCTTCAGCCATTTTTCCTGGCTGAAGGGTGGCGCATAGCAGCACAGGCGGTCTTCGGTAATTTCAAAATCCAGTAACGTCAACCAGTCCTTGAGCCGGGGTAGCGCGATGAAATTGCCGCGCCAGGGAAAATCGTCGTGCGGCGACCCGAATAGCCCTCGCACACCCCATAGGCTGCGCGGGTTGAAGCCGGAAACAATGACATGGCCTTCAGGCATCAGGACCCGTTGGACTTCACGCAGAATCTGGTGCGGATTCGAGCTGAATTCGAGCATGTGGGGCATCAGCACCAGATCGATGCTGTTGGTTTCAATTGGCAGAAAATCCGGGGCCGCCAGTACGGAAGCGCCCTTTTCTGTCCCGGCGCAGAACTGTAACGGCATGCGATTGGCCCGCAGAAAATCATATTGCGGAAATCCGATCTGCATGGCATTGTAACCAAAGACGTCCGCCACGGTCTTGTCAAAATAGTTTTGCTCCCGCTCCAGCAGATACTGGCCCAGGCAGGTTTCAAACCATTTTCCTTTGCTTTTTACTGGCATATATATAATGTCTAGGACAGTCGAAATTCAACCAAGCTCCACGAAATCAACCGGGTCAATCAAATCAAGAGCTGATAGTATTTATTAGACCGACGAACATTACCGTCGGCATCGACTTCACACCTGAATTTTTTTACGCTGAATAAGCATAAGCCGCCAATTATCATGACGCCGCATATCGTTCCGGTTCGCGCATTTACCGATAATTATATCTGGATCATCCGCGACCATTTTCACGCCGCTGTGATTGATCCGGGCGATGCCTCGCCGGTACTGGATTACTTGAGGCAGGAAAAGCTGCAACTCGTCGCGATTCTCAATACGCATCATCACAATGATCATGTGGGCGGAAATGCGAGTCTGTTGCGGGAATTTTCAGTGCCGGTTTATGGCCCTGAGCACGAATCTATTCCCACGCTCACGCATCGCCTCAAAGAATGCAGTGACAAAGAGAGCGAGGAAGGCTGCGCCTATCTTCCGGAATTCTCGCTCAGCCTGAGGGTGCTTGACATCCCAGGCCATACTGCCGGACATATCGCGTATTATGGCGCAAACCTGCTGTTTTGTGGTGATACGCTATTTGCCTGCGGCTGCGGCCGATTGTTCGAGGGTACGGCCAGGCAAATGGTCGATTCGTTGGAAAAACTGGCCGATTTACCCGACAAAACGCTAGTCTATTGCGGCCATGAGTATACACTCAACAATATTCGCTTCGCCAGAACGGTCGAGCCAGGCAACCAGGCGTTGATGGAACGCGAACGGGAGGTTGAGAAATTGCGCAAACAGAATACGCCCACCCTTCCTTCCACCATCGAAATGGAGAAGGCCACCAATCCGTTCCTCCGTTGCGACGAGCCGGAAATAATCCGGAATGCCAGCAAGTATTCCGGCAAACCATTAACGGATCGTGTCAGCGTATTTGCCGCGATCCGCGATTGGAAGAATCATTTCTAGTCAATATTTTTAGTCGCTCCCACACTCGTTGTCGTTGCGCTATCGCGACTTGTTTTGCCATAGGCTGATTGACGCCCCAGCCTTCAGTTGATGTCTTTTGATGTCCTTGCCTCAAGGCTGGGTTTTGCCTGGGGTACTTATCCGCGTACCATGGCCTCTGCATTGGCATGGACGAAGCGGCTGATCCGTTGAATGATCCACGATTTGTATTGTCCCATCATTATGCTTTACTTCAGGAGATGCGCGCGAGCGCACCGCCAATTGCGAAATAAGGCACGTCAACTCCCCCGCGGGTAGCTAAAGTCTCGAACAGTGGTATGGTGCTGTCCACTGCATAGAAACATTCAACCGCGGCCATTTGCAACAGTGCCTATCGCTAAAGGAGGATAAATTACATGAATCCACTGGAACAGTTATTGCAATGCGGCCAATCCATTTGGCTGGATTCGATCAGCCGCGATCTCATCAATAGCGGAGAATTGCAACGTCTGGTAACTGACGACAAACTGCGAGGCCTGACCAGTAATCCCACTATTTTCGAACAGGCCATGACTCGCGGCCACAGCTATGACGATGCGTTGCGGCAATTGCTGCGGGCGGACGACAAGCAAAGCGACAAGGCGCTGTTCGAGGCCCTGGCTGTCGAAGATATCCGCATGGCCGCCGATGTGTTGCGACCCGTGTATGATGAAGCGGATGGCGGCGACGGCTATGTCAGTTTTGAAGTCTCGCCACATCTCGCTCACGATACTGCAGGCAGCATCGCGGAAGCACGGCGGCTTTGGCAGGCTGTGCAGCGCCCCAATCTGATGATCAAGATTCCTGCTACCCCGGAGGGTATCCCGGCGATAGAGCAATTGATCAGTGACGGCGTCAATGTCAACGTCACGCTAATGTTCTCGCTACGGCACTACGAGGCGGTCGCGCATGCATATATGGCCGGGCTTAGCCGCCAATCCGCAGCGGCGCCGAGCGGGTTGAATGTCTGGCCTGTTTCGGTCGCATCATTTTTTGTCAGTCGCGTGGATGTCCTGATCGATCCCCTGCTGGAGAAAATCGGCACGCCGGAGGCGCTCGCTCTGCGCGGCAAGGTCGCTATCGCCAATGCCAAGCTTGCTTATCAGCGCTTCCGTGAAATATTTTATGGCGAACCGTTTGCCGCTTTACGCGATAAAGGGGCTCGCGTGCAGCGCCCGCTGTGGGGAAGCACGGGCACCAAAAACCCTGCGTACTCCGATGTGTTATATGTAGAAGAATTGATCGGCCGGGATACTGTCAACACCGTTCCGCCCAAAACCCTTGCGGCGTTCCGCGATCACGGACGCGTGCGTGAAACGCTGCTGGAGAATATAACGCAAGCAAAGACAGATATTGCGCAGTTGGAAACTCTGGGCATCGATCTCGAGGCCGCTACCGAAAAGCTTCAAAATGACGGCGCGGCCGCTTTTGCCGCATCCTATGACAAGTTGCTGGCCGAATTGAAAAACAAACGGCAGGATATTCTCGCTACGTGCAATCACCCGGCCTGAACCACTCTGGGCTGTCCTTTAACAATCAAGAATACCTAAAGGAGAAACAATGGACCTTGGAATGATCGGTATAGGCCGGATGGGCGGCCCTATGGCGCAAAGGCTGTCGCGCGACGGGCACCGGGTAGTCGGCTTTGCCCGCACGAGGGAAGCGTTCAAGCAGTTGGAGGAACAAGGTATTGTGGCGGCGGGATCACATGAAGACTTGGTCAGTAAACTGAAACCGCCGCGTATCATCTGGCTGATGATTCCCGCAGGTAATCCCGTGGACGAAACGATTAATACATTATTACCGTTGCTGGCCCCCGATGATGTGATTATCGATGGTGGGAACTCGAATTACAAAGATACGCAACGCCGCTCGCAAATGTTGAAGAAGAGTGGAATTCACTATGTGGATTCGGGCACCAGCGGCGGCGTATGGGGTCTCCAAAACGGGTACAGCATCATGGTGGGCGGCGATGACGAAGCGGTTGCGCGATTGCGTCCTATCTTCGAATCCCTGGCTCCGGCGTCGGATAAAGGCTGGGGCCACGTCGGCCCCAGCGGCGCCGGACACTTCACCAAAATGGTCCATAACGGCATCGAGTATGGCTTGATGCAGGCATATGGCGAAGGCTTTGCGATCATGCGCCACAAAAAGGAATTCAATCTGGATTTGCACCAGGTAGCCGAGATCTGGCGCGACGGCAGCGTTGTGCAATCATGGCTGCTGGATCTGACCGCGGCAGCGCTGGCGGAAAATCCGGACTTGGAAGGCATCGCCCCGTATGTGTCGGATTCCGGCGAGGGGCGCTGGACCGTCGCCGAGGCCATCGATCTCGACGTCGCCGCACCGGTCATTACGCTGGCATTGTTGCAACGATTGCAATCCCGCGATTCCGAATCGTTCTCGAATAAAATGCTGTCGGCCCTGCGCAACCAGTTTGGCGGGCACGAGATGAAGAAGGAATGATACGCTTTGGGGTAATCTTCAGCCGCTCGTCGGACTGACCTCAGTCCTCACCCGAATCCTCGCGGAGCCTGATCGGGTTTCGCCCGGCACCATATCTTATTGTTGGGCAGAACCCAACGCCTCAGCCGACTACGTCCACGACTATGGCTATGGCTCAGGCTCTGACTGACGGAAACGGGGTATCGGTATGCAACAACTATCCCTCGGCAACAGGAGGCCACCTTTCAGCGAAAAAACTTCTTGAAGGGATTCTGAGCGAGCGCCGGAAGCTCTTGCGCATCAGGTCTATCTTTCCCACGAGCCGAATTCCTGCTTGTCACTTTACCTGAACCCGGAAAGCCGCTGAGCGCCGTCCCGGTTCTGGCACGTTTACTAACAAGCCTCGATCAGGCGCCCGCAAGGTTGATAAATATCAGCAAAAGACACTTTAAACATAAATAAGTTGACAAAGGGTCGATCTTCACATATTCTTCACATTAAGGTCGTTGGAAATAATTATGCGGAAACTTCGCGATTTTTCCATCTACCGAATGCTAGAGAGGTGTGATGATGAATACTAAAAATATTGTTGCAACTTTATCCCTGCTTGGTTTGTTTATTGCGTTGGGTCCATCGGCAGCGGTTGCCGAGGATTTTGGTATTAATGCAGCAGCTCATAGTGCCGCCACACGAAGCGATCACGAGGCTGTGGCAAAATACTACGAAGACCTGGCCACCCAGACTCAGGAAAAAGTTCGGGAACAAAGGCAGCTGCTTGAGCATTACGAGGACAAAAGTTATCTCTATGGCAGACAGGCCCAGGATTTGCAAGCTCATACGGATGCATTGATACGCAAGTACGAGAAAGAAGCAAGCGCTAACTTTAAAGAAGCCGCCTGGCACCGTCAGTTAGCCTCAAAACTCGAAGAGAACAGCTATCCCGCCGCCAGGCTAAGCGCCATTGGCGCGCCTCATCAGAATACGGTTTCCGAGGAATAAAATCTGTGGCAATGTACAGATGTCCGTACATTGCCCTTATTGTTTAAGTACCTGTAGCAATTCTCTCCATCGTCGGTCCTGTCCCTGATCAAGGCGTTTACCCCACAAGAGCTAAACCGGTCGGTTAGCGCTGTGTTTTCAGTTCATCTTCCCAAATCACTCAAGCCGTTCACGATGTAAACCCTGCTGTTATCGTTTCCGCTTTACGTGCGGGCAAACCGGTAAATTTCACTGATTTTCTGCCCCCCCCCGTTCCCTCTCAAGATAAATTCTCCCTCCCAGCGGAAACCTGCTCGAAGACAGATTTAATTTTCTCGCGCTCTGCTGGCACCGCAATTGTGAAGAAAATGAACCGCAATATGATCGATGATCGGCGCGACATCAACCTGACCGGATAAATCGCGATGCTATCGTTGCCGTGGTTTCAGGAATAGGGCAAAAAGCGTAACGCGAGCCCGTGACAGCGTTTGCGCGCACACAAACCGTTGATTCAAGACGCCATAAGTATTCCCATATTCATTTGCGCATAACCAGATTCTTCATTCTCATTCGTCCAAATGAAATGCGTCAGAGGAATGTTGAAGTCCGCACGCCATCAAATTTGGGAAGATCATCTGTACTTGAAACGGTCATTTCAATGATTATTGTCAATATAATAATGTTGACAAAGACCCGATTTTTCACATATGCTTCACACCGTACTCACAAATTCTTCACAATTGAAGATTGGAATAAAAGCGTAGCTCCGTAAGTCCCATCAACTAAACGATATAGAGGTATGATGATGAAAACCGGAAAATTCGTTGCTATTTTTTATCTCATCGGCTTGTTGGCTGCAATGATCTCGTCTGCATCCGCGGCAGACATTGAGGTAGCAACTCAAATGCAACAATTCGAAGTCAGCGAGAAATAATAGCCAGATATTGCTTTCCCCGCAATAACGGCAAAGGCAATGTATAGGCTTCTATACATTGCCACCTTTCCATCTCTTCCGAAGCGATTCCCTGTCATTTTTGTTCACAGCGCTGCGTGAGCCAAGCTGGTCAACAGGTTTCTTCCCGATCAAGCTCGCGACCCATGCTCAAGCGCGGCTATGGGAGATCGCCATCCTCCTTTCTCCCCCAGGATAAGCACAACATCACTTTAGACATATTAATATTGACGAAGTCTTGCTCATCTGATATCTTTAATCATGGACATACTTTAGCGAAAACTCTGCGAAGCTCTAATGCTCCACATCGCTGAAACTGAAAATCGAACGCTACGGCGCAGCATGATGAAAACGGGAGGGATTTTTACTGTTCTACCGATACTCATCTTGTTGGCGATGCTAAGCCCCCCAGCTCTCGCTGCCGGGAATTCGGCTACCCAAAAAACCGGGGACAATGTTGCTGGCAGTGGCAACCATGAGGCTCTGGAAAAATACTATGAGGAAGAGGCCAGAAAAAGGCACGAGGTCGTCGCCAAGTACTACGAAGACGAGGCCGCCAAGATGCAAGCAAAGGCAACTGAATTAAAGCTGTTGCTTGAGCACTATGAAGAAAAAAGCTATCTCTACGGTAAAAAAGCTCAGGATCTCCAAGCGCATACCGAGGCGTTAGTACGAAAGTATGAAAAAGCCGCCAGGCAGGACGTAGCAGAAGCTGCCTCTCACCGGCAAATTGCCTCGAAACTCAAGGACAAAAATTACGCTGCCTCAAGGGCAGAGAGGGCGGAAAGGGTCAGTGCTTTTGATGGATTTCGGCAAAATAGCGCTTCGCCCAAATAGTAGCTGACCATGATGTTCGACGCGGTAAAGCGCAGGAAGCAGCAGTGCGTCAGCTTATCTGCCGCGCATCCGGCGCCGTCCAAACGTTTGATTGCCGCAAACCGAGCTGCACGAATCAACTTGCCCGAATCAATGTACACCGGCCGCTACAGACCGGCCTGCCCGTTCAATTCCGATTAATCGAAGCCTGATGGATAACCTCGCGGCTCAAGGTTCCGGACTCGGTCGCGTTCATCCAACACATACACTTTCTCGCGCAAATTGAATTCCAACCCGTGCTATTCTGAATATAGCCAATGCAGGAGTCGAGTCTGAAAGCGGAACGACAGACCGTATCCATAACTAGAACCTCGGCGATAATTCTACTGCCCTGATTGCCGCATTTAAGGAGAGCACATGCGCCGCCTATTCCGCAATGATGACTTAGGCAAATTAATCCTTCGCGTTACAGTGGGAATACTGATACTGTTTCATGGCGTACACAAGATACTCAATCCTGGTTCTCTCGACTTTATCAGCAAACAACTCACAAGCACTGGCCTACCCCAAGGTCTCGCTTATGGAGTTTATGCTGGCGAAGTCATTGCGCCCTTGATGATTATTCTAGGGGTTTTTTCCCGCCTCGGCGGTTTGCTGATTTTCGGTAACATGGTCTTCGCACTTGTGCTGGCACACCGCAGCCAGTTATTCACGTTAACGTCCACGGGCGGCTGGGCACTTGAGTTGCAGGGTTTTTATTTATTTTCCGGCCTCGCGGTATTCTTTCTCGGCAGTGGCCGGATGGCAATTCGTCCTGACTAGCGTTTCATTGCTTTAACAGCTGGGCTGAAACGGGTTAAAATTAGCGTAAAATCGGGATTGTCCCGCCATTGTTTTAAAGAAAAACCAAGAACAGGTAATCTGCAACCATGAATCCCACCAACCCGGAACAATGCCGCTGGCATGAATTTACCGACTTACCAGCCCTGCAGGAAGCGGCACTAAACGCCATCCTCGATAGTGCCGCGAAGGCGATACAGGACCACGGACGTTTTACCCTGGTCCTTTGCGGGGGTGAGTCCCCACGAGGGCTTTACGAGCGGTTGCGATCCGTGCCTGCCGACTGGTCTGCGTGGCATATCTATTTTGGTGACGAGCGCTGCATGCCGCCGACTGAATCCGAGTGGAACGCCAGAATGGCTGGGGAAGCATGGCTCGATCACGTGCCGATTCCGCCCAGTCAAGTACACGCAATACCTGGTGGAATACGCGCGGATAAAGCGGCTGAGGAATACGCGCAAACCCTGCGTGGGGTGGGTGTATTCGATCTGACTTTGCTAGGACTTGGGGAGGATGGCCATACGGCGAGCCTGTTCCCCGGCAACGAATGGGGAGTGGCGCCCGATTCGCCCGACACGCTGGCGGTTTTCAATTCGCCCAAGCGGCCACCCCAGCGGGTGTCGCTCAGTGTTGCGCGGCTTAACCGCTCGCGGCAGATCCTTTTTCTGGTCAGTGGAGAATCAAAGCATAAAGCAGTGGCAAGATGGCGCGCTGGCGAGAAAATCCCCGCGCAGGCAATTGTGGGTGAAGGGGGTGTCGACGTGCTGGTGGAATCCGCGTTATTGGCGCACTGAAGGGCTGAGAGATTAGACGCAGTCAAATGCGAGGAAATCAGGAAACAGGGCAAATCGCAGGCAAAAAAAAGGAGTAGAAACTACTCCTTTTTCGGCAAGAATCTGAATCGACAGAGATCTCCTCCGCGGGCCATGCATTCGTGATGTTCGACCTTGCTATCGGTAAAGGTTTCCATAAGCCCCCTGTCCAAATGGCAGATTTCAAGATCTTTAACCGCCATCTGATGAAATACGCAGTTATCGGCTTCAATTACGGACTCGCCGCCCGGTAATGTCGCGTTTTTTGCATTGTAACCGAGCTGATCCATGACTTCGGCAAGCTTCTCGATCTTTTCCTGCTGCGTATTCAGCCCCGGATATTGGCCGCGTATCTGCTGCGCTATGCCTGCACCGATCTCGGCCAAGCGCTTGCCCATATTTTCAGCACCTTCTTCACGCTGAACCGACGCTACCACCAACTGTGCAAGCCACGAGTATTGTCGTGGAAAACTTTCCTGACCACGTTCGGTAAGAATATAAAGCTGCTGCGGACGGCCTCCCCCCGATGGGCGCGTAGCACCGGCGGTTACCAGCCCGGCGCCCTCAAGAGATGAAAGATGCTGTCGCACTGCGTTTCGCGTAATTTCAAGCCCTTTCGAAAGTTCATCCACACTCATGCCCGGCTTGGTTCCGCGCAGCAATTTAAGTAATTGCTTCTGACGTTCACCTATTGTATTAAGCATTTGATATGTCTCCATTCCTCCCGCTGCATTGGAAATCGCAAGCAATCCAATTATAGAACACTTATCGCTTGCCACCTCATGTTAAGACACTTTAAACATAAAATAGTTGACAAATTATCGCTTGGTCCTTATAATTTTTCATAATTGCGCGATGTTTCGGTTTTACCTGCTTTACCCTTGATTTTACCTCGTTTCAACTATCCCTCTGTTTTTATTATATTTTCCGGTATTTTTCGCTATATAAAGTCCTCTTTGATTTTAAAGGAAAGTGCGGCATGAAAACAAGGAAATTTTTCGCGGCTTTATCTCTCAGTTTATTGGCTGCATGCGCTCAGGTGAGCCCGCACGAGGCTGTCCATAACACAAATGTGCGCAAGGCTGCGCAGAACGCCAGAACGCGCAGTGATCATGATGCCTTGACCAAATATTTTGAAGATGCCGCAAGAGAAATGCAGACAAAAGCTGAGGAGCAAAAGCACTTGCTTGAGCATTATGAGGAAAAAGGCTATCTCTACGGCCGGCAGGCTCAGGATTTGAAGTCGCATACTGCGGCGTTGCTTCGTAAATATGAAGCGAATGCGGAAGAAAATATAAAAGAAGCCGCCATTCACAGGCAAATGGCGCAGGAACAGGCAAAGCGTGACTTCGCCGCTCATCAGGGGCATATCGTGGACGCCGCCAAACAACGCTCAACCCCCAACTGAGCTGTCACCAACACAACTGGCAAACAGGTCGAGTGAGCCACAACTTGGCGGGAAGATCACTCGACCTCAATCCCTCCAAGCCGGAAATTCTGGTAAGCTCAGAAAGAAATCCATATCATGACTGGGCCATAGCTGGGCATTTTCGTCGCGCGCCAGTGCCTTAAGCTTACGGATACTCGTCAGCGCGAGTGCATCGTTATCCTGCCAGCAGCATCCGGGAGCAATTTCCTCGACCAGATTCTCTCTCAGATCAGCCGCATCCCCGCACAAGATGACTGGCCGACCTCTTTGCAGTTCGATGAATAGCGACATGTGCCCGGCGGTATGCCCAGGACTGGCGATAGCATGCACTCCCGGCGCCACCAGATATTCACCTGTTTTTTTCCGCCACTGATCCGCATTCACCAATTCATCGGCAAATACGCTCCCATCTGATCCAGTCTGCGCCGCCGTCAACTCATCGGCCTGGATATGTACTTCGCAACCCTCCAGGTCGCAGACGCCGCCTACATGGTCGAAATGCAGATGACTGATAAACACGATATCTATATCGGATGGACTGAGTCCCAGTTGCGTCAGATAGTGCGGGATTCGTTGCCCTTCCTGCATACTGGGCGGTTCAACCTGAGGGCGCATGGAATCGAAATAGCTGGCGCGCAAAGCCGGATCAGCCAGCTTGCGGTAGTCGCAGCCCACATCATAGAGAATGCGGCCATTTGACGTTTCGATCAGATAGGCAAGGATTGGAGCATCGATTAACTTGCCATGACCACGATTGCGTGTTGAAAGTGTCTTTTCATAGCGAAGCGTGCCTGGGAGCAGCGGCCAAATCCTCAGCCCGCGGGACATATTAATTTCCCCTGCTGTAACTGCTGTAATGAACCCCTATCGATGCACGAGTTGATCAAGGAAAAATCCCGCCATCGAGTCATTTTAATGGTGGTCGGACTGAGAGGCAGAATCTTCCATGAGGCTTGAGTTGTGCGTCATGCCGGATATCAGGTGAGCGGAAAAATTCATTGCAAAAGGCACAAGCAGAATTACGGCCAGAACTACCAGCAGGGCCGTGTTAGCGCTGATTCCAATTTCGCCACGTGCGATTTTTCTCAAAATCCATACAGCCAGCCAAAGGATTCCGATCAGGACTACAGAGATAATGATTACGAAACTGCTATCGGCCATGGTTCACCCAATTGGATCGGTAATAATGGTACCCCATCCACGTTGATTCCAGAATATCTGGCGGTTAAGTTTGCTGAGGGCGGGCTTGAACATGAATCAAGCCTAATAGAAGATATGAGGGAGAATTATGTTTGAATTGTCATGCTATCCTATTTATTATAAAGCCGATCTATTCAATCGAAGAATTATCAGCATTACTAAAAGCAACTCGCCATTCATTCAATCCACCTGTCACCCTATCAATACCAGGATTTTGCAAACGTCCGATTGAGGGCCAGGATCATCCTCATCCTTTATCGATTTCGACTTGGAGAAACGTTATGGAAAGCACTCAAAAGATTACGCCATGTTTGTGGTTCGATGATCAGGCCGAAGAGGCGGCTGAATTTTATACCGGTATTTTTCGAAATTCAAAAATCCTGAACATTTCCCGCTACGGAGAAGCAGGACATGAGATACATGGGAAACCAGCAGGAACAGTAATGACGGTGACATTTAAGCTCGAGGGGCAGGCATTTACCGCGCTTAATGGCGGTCCATCGTTCAAATTCAATGAGGCGATCTCGTTTCAAGTCGATTGCGAGACGCAGGAAGAAGTGGACTATTACTGGGAGAAGCTGTCTGAGGGCGGAGATGAAAAAGCGCAGCAGTGCGGTTGGCTCAAGGACAAATACGGCGTTTCCTGGCAAATTGTTCCCGGCGTTTTACTCAAGATGTTAAACGACCCTAATTCGGAAAAGTCGCAAAGGACCATGGAAGCAATGCTGCGCATGAAGAAGATCGATATTGCTGAACTGAAGCGCGCCTCTGGCGGATAACTTTGGCTGCCCGAGTATGGCATTCGCCGGATTGCAGCTCTCCCAATAACTTGCCATCGCTCTTCCCTATCAAGCCAGATTGAACTGGAAAAGAAAAACCCGCCTTTCAGCGGGTTTTAACAGGGCATGAAGCTTCCTGTTTCCATGCGATCCTGCTACGTCTTCCTGGTTTCCGTAAGATCCCTTTACTCGATGACGTTCAAGGAGCCGGGCAGGTGAATATTCTTGGGATGGAGCTGGCACCAAATGGTAAAAGCGCCGGCCTTGTCGGCTACGAAGCTGATCTCCTTGGTTTCTCCCGCCTTGATTACTTCCTTGATTTTATACTCGTCAATGGAAAATCCCTCGCTGATAGGCGATTTGTTGTTTATTGTAATCTTTACAGAGGTCCCCTTTTTGACAGTCAACGCCTCGGGTTCATTGAGAACATTAAAAGCGCGAATATTTTTAACTGTCACGCCTTCGACCTTAAGCTCAGGAATGGTGGTGTCATAAGCGTTAATGACTACCGTAAATTTCTGTTCCGCTGCTTGGGCGGTCCCTGCCAACAGCAACCCAAAAGCAAGACTCACAAACATCGTTTTGGTTATTTTCATCGTTACTTTCCTTTATTCAAATTGACGTTTTAATGAAATGGCATCCAGCGGTCATTACTTTAGATTGGATAGTGACGGATGTCAATGGTCAGCGCTTCTGTCTTCTCTTCCAGGGCTGCTGATGAAAATCCCTATTCTTATAAAGGGATTACCGAAGTGTTCTTTTTCAGGCACCGCTGCAACAGCTTGTAAGTATCAGGATCGAAACCCAACATTGAGCGTGTCTCCAGTACATCTTCAAGCCCCCTCTCGTCTCCCACTGTTGCGAGATGGCACCAGCTCTCGAAGACATGAACCTCGGTGCGATTTGATGCCTCATCGTGTTCACGAATTCCGATCCTGCCTCCATAGGGCCAAGTCTTTAACCTGAAGGGGCCCAGCGCCTGCCTGAGGCGCAGATAATGCAACTCGGGCTTCTCCTTGCCAGCGCATACGCCATCGCAGCGTTTTAGCTGGTGAGCGAAACAGGCGCCTTTGCCACTTTCAATCCCGATTACCCTGGGGCAGAGCCTGTTGTCTCTTGCAATGGCTGAAAGCGCTTCCGTGGCGGCCTTTTTCGACCTGAAGAGGCCATAGAGATGCTCGAAAACCTCCGGGCAAATTTCATCCCTGGTCACGATGTTTACCAGCGGAATCTGGTTAAGGCCGCTGGCCAGGCTAAGCGAGAACAGATTGGGGGACCTGCGCAGAACACGGTTATAAACGGGGAAGCGTTCCTTGATCAGCCGCGATTCCAGCAGCAGCGCACCCAGTTCTCCAGCCGTCCCGATCCATTCAACACGGCGAACCTCCCGTCCGATACGCATGTCGCGGCTGGAGGAATGATCTCCACTGAAATGAGACATCACGCGAGATCGCAAGGTGACACTCTTGCCGATATAGAGGGGCAGATCGTTTTCTCCATAGAAGAGATAGACACCGGGACCATCAGGTATCTCTTCCAGGAACGCCGCATCCAGCCCTGCCGGCAGACTTGGCTCCCTCAAAAGCGAAACAACGGCTTCAAGAATGCGGGCTTCTCCGAGTTCGCGCCTGGCTGCCTCCAGATAGGCGATCACCAGCTCCACGTCCCCCATGGCACGATGGCGTGCTTGCGTGCCGAGTCCATGCCGCTGCATGATTGCATCCAGCCCATGCCCTCTGTGCTGCGGGTAGAGCTTGCGCGATAGCTTGACCGTGCATATGACCTTTTGCCTTAGAACGGCACCGAGGCGCCTGAATTCGCTCTTGAGAAAGCCGTGGTCAAAACGCACGTTATGCGCTGCCAGTACCGTCCCCTCAATGTAGCCATAGAGTGTGTGTGCCACCTCTTCGAACGTCGGGGCATCCTTGACCATCTCGTTGGTGATGCCCGTCAAGCGGGATATGAAGGGCGGGATACTGATCCCCGGATTGACCAGTGTCTGCCAGCACTCTGTTTCAATGCCGTATTCAAACCGGATCAAGGCAATTTCGGTAATGCGGTCATAGAGAGGCGTACCCCCGGTGGTCTCCAGATCCAGGATGACGCAACTGGGCAGGTTGGAAAACATTACTTGTAGTCTTTACGTGTGTTAAAGAGTAATCAGCCGGCAAACAGGCGCTTGCCAGAATATGGTCGAGCAGTTTTATGCTCAGGATGTATACCGCTGCTGCCGAACCGGTGACACCGCTCCCAATTGCCTGCTGATGGAGGTCCATTCCGTATGGCTTCGCCTACCCGTCTTTTGACCATCGAGACAGATAAGCGCAGAAAAACCTTATCTTATATATGGCTCTGGATCGCGTTCAAGCGGATCTATTTGTTCCATCGTTTTTGATTTTAAAACAGTTCAGAGATTTTCTCTCCTCTTTACTTCGACGGAAAATATATTTTCCCTACTGTTGGGATAGCGACGGACACCTGGAAGAAAGCAATTACTGAGACAGGGCAGCATCATAAGCAAGGCATGGGGAAAATGTAATTGGAAGAGGCATTAACAGTGGGTATGGCTCTGGTCCCTTGCTTGAGCCGATTATTGAAGGGCAGTGTAAACATTTATGGTTACAATTACATAACTTGTCATTTTCAATGATTATTACAGATAGAGAGGCCCTTTATTGTGACTCTGACTACCGATCAAAATCTCGACCCTGAAAAACTTTCGCCAACCGGGAGAAGAATGCTGGAGCTTCGAGATGAGGTCCTATCGGAATGGGTAAAAAGGGTTCGGCAAACCATCAAAGAAGCCGAACGACTGCCTCACCCAGCCCTGATCAATACCTTCCCATTCCTATATGACAACCTTGCAGAAGCCATTACGCCCGACTACCCCAGGACGCCAGGGGATGAAAGCAACACTGTAGCTACTGAACATGGCGGCGAACGTGCGCGACTGACCAACTACAACGTTCATTCGGTTGTATCAGAATATCAAATACTGAGATGGTCGATCTTTGATGTTTTAAAGTCGAATGATGTTCAGCTCGACGATAACGAAGTTTTTCTGATCAATGCTTCTATTGATGTATCGATACGCGAGGCCGTAAATGCTTTCGCTCTTGCCCAAGCAGCGCTGCGTGAAAGATTCGTCGCCGCTCTTACGCATGATCTGAGAAATCCATTATCAAATGCGCACATTGCTGCCCAATTGATCGAACAGTCTTCGGATTTAGCCAAGATAAAGGAATTTGCGGGACACATTGTAGCCAACCTCAAGCGTATGGATGGAATGATTCAGGATCTGCTGGATTCCGCCAGATTTCAGAATGGAGAACGGTTACCGCTTCGTCTCGAGGAATTCGACATGCAAGAACTTGCAAAGGAAGTGTGCACACAGTTCTCAGTCATGCATGGCGCACGTTTTCAACTCATTGCCCAAACGGCCAGAGGCTGGTGGGATCGCGAGGCGATCAAAAGGGCAATCGAAAATCTTATTGGCAATGCGCTGAAATACGGCACTCCTGACACCCCTATCAGGATCAAAATTGATTCGCTACACGAACGCGTGATACTGACTGTGCATAACGAAGGAGAGCCCATACCTCAGGAACAAGCCGAAAGCATATTTCAGGTATTCCGAAGAGCAGGCACTGCAAAAGAAGGGAGCAAAGAAGGCTGGGGTATAGGATTGCCGTACGTTCGTAGTGTTGCGGAAAGCCATGGCGGAAGTATTGGAGTCGATAGCTCGGCACATCGAGGAACGACTTTCATGATAGACATTCCAGCGGACGCAAGGCCCTACCAGCATGCCCCAACGCTCGAGGGAAACAGGAAATCGAGTTGATTCCATGGCAGACGCGCGCTCGAAAAGTCATGTATTTTCGATTTCAAAGCCCGGCTTTTTTGCCCCTGGTTAGCCAGCCGACTGCGGCTCCCGCCACATTGCTGCCAGAGGGGGGCCGCCCGGCCCGAACTGAAATTTCCTGATTACCCTGAACCCGTGTCGCTGGTAGAAGGGAATATTACTTGGGCTGGATGCTTCAAGGTATGCAGGCATCTGCTCGCGGTCGCAACGCGCGAGCATAACGCGCAGCAGAGCACTGCCCAGCCCTTGTGCCTGGTGATCGGGATGTACCCCAAGCAAGTAGAGATAATAATGCCGCTCAACCGGATGATGCGATTTCATCGTGTCGAATCCTCGACTGAGACGCATAAAGCGATTGATGCCGCAGACGCGCATATACAGTGGAATGAGCGAACATTCCTGCCAGAACGTAAGTTGCCACTGATCATGGCGAGTCCAGATTGCGGTACCCACTCCATCGTTAGCGGTAAAGGTCAAGCCGTATGGTTGGTATACGTCCAGCGCTCGCTTGAAGCCGGCGCGCATTGCCCGTTCGCGGCCTGCATCGGTACGAATACAGAACTTCGCAACCGGATCGTTATCAAATGCCGCTGCCAGGGTAAGCGTAAGCAGCGAAGCATCCGAGCATTGAGCGTGCCGAATCGCAGGTTCAGATGGCAGGCTGGGCACCGTATTTGTCCAGGTTCATATTCTGTTGAAGTGCAGTAGCCGCAGGAACGAGCTGTAACAGGATCATTCAGGGAAGTTATTCACGGATGACTTTTCGAAGTTCCTGGCTACAGCCTCATTGCGAGCACACAGAAACCCTTATCCTTTTGCACCAGTTGCGGTTCGAAAAAACCGGCCGCAAGCAGTCTGCCAGCTACGCCTTCCTTCGATTGTCTGGAATGCGGCGTAAACCCCAACACGATTCGGCCAGCGGGTTTAATCACCCGCCGCAGCTCCTTAAGCCCCGCTACAGGATTAGGCCAGATCTGCATCGAGTTGATCGCTAATGCTTTGTCGAATGCCTCTTCCTTGAAGGGCAAGCTCTCCACCGAGGCCTGGCACAGGTCGACACGACCATTTCGAATCGAGTCAAGGTTCCGCGCTTGAGCTTGCGAGACCATCACCGATGAGATGTCAGCGCCCGTCACGTGCCCAGCGCTCACCCGCTTCGACAAGTACTGCACGACGATGCCAGGCCCGAAACCGATTTCCAACACGGAGTCGTTCGACTCAATTTCCAGTAGTTCGACGGCCCAAGCCCCTTTGTCGTCATTCATTCGCGCCATGATCACCCCACCCAAGCGTCCTAATCGACCTCGGGGACGTCCAAACATTCGCATCAATATGACGTCAGCAATACTCATGGTCGCTCATGCCAATGGCTTATGCTGGCTGGTCTTGCACTTCATCTGTACCTGCATCACCAGGACTTGCCCTAATGAGTGATAGTTTACCCATCATAAACGATCTATTTCGCTGAGTAATGATTGCAGCTTTTCTATCTCGACCGGCTTGGTAAGGTGATAATTGAATCCAGCCATTAGCGCTCGTCGGCGGTCGTCTTCGGATCCCCATCCGGTCAATGCTACAAGGATCAAGCCCTTCATGTTCGAATCAGAACGGAGTTGTTGTGCAACTTCATACCCGCTCAGGCCAGGAAGGCCAATGTCAAGGAACATTACGTTAGGTTGAAAGGTTTGAGCGGCCTTAAGAGCATCCGGTCCAGTGTGAACCGTCTCTACCGTATGTCCAGACAACACAAGGAGCATGGCGAGTGTCTCAGCGCCATCCACATTGTCGTCCACCACCAGAATGCGACGGGGAACAGATAAACTACAGGAGTCACCTGCCCCAGCAATTTGCCCCTTGATTATTTGCGTTTCGGCAATGGGAAGACGGACAACGAACGTGCTGCCTTGCCCCAGGCCTTGGCTTTCCACCGCGATGGATCCGTTATGCATTTCAACAAGGCGCTTGACGATGGCTAACCCGATACCCAATCCTCCCTGTGAGCGATCCAGGGTTTTCCCGACCTGACTGAATAATTCAAATACCTCTGGCAGAGCCTCTGACGTAAGACCGGCTCCATTATCCCGCACCCTGATGATCACTTCGCTGCCGTCTCTCTCGGCAGACAACTCAATTCGTCCTCCTTTGGAAGTATACTTCGCCGCGTTATTCAGGAGGTTACTTACTACCTGGGCCATACGCGTTGGATCGGCGTCAAGCAGGAGCAACTCTTTAGGACTCGAAATGAACAGCCTGTGCTTGTTTTCCTCAATAAGGGGCCGACTCAGTTCAAGAGCTGCATCCAGTACTGTGCGAACATCTACCCGCTCCTTCTTGAGTCGGATCTTTCCGCTGGTGATGCGGGAAACGTCGAGCAGATCGTCGATCAGGCGGACCATATGTTCCACCTGCCGCTCCATGATCTCCCGGGTCCTCACCGCGGCCTCCATCGAAGGTGCCAGCTTGAGCACGGCAAGTCCGTTACGAACGGGGGCAAGAGGATTTCTCAGTTCATGAGCCAGCGTGGCGAGGAATTCATCCTTGCGTCGATCCTGCTCCCGCACCTGCTCATAAAGACAGGCGTTTTCGATCCCGGCAGAGGCAATCGCGGCGAGCTGCACCAGAATCGCTTCGTCCTCTTCGGTGAATTCGCCTTGAGCCTTGTCGGTGAGTTGGACCAAGCCGAGGTTTTTCCCTCCGTGGCCGATCAGCGGCACGGCGAGCCATCCCCTCATCGGTGGATGATCTTTGGCATGTTTTCCAAACCCTTTCCACGCTGGGTGGGCTTCCAGCTCTTGTTGAGTCATCCGCATCGGACGATTGGTCCGACATACTTCCATGTAAATGCCCGATCCATCAGGCTTCTCAGAATAGGCATGGTAACCAGCATACTTGTCCGACAGTGATACCGCTCTAATCGCCTGTGTCCAGTTTTCTGAAATAGTCACGGAAGTCACCGCTTGATGGGCTCCAAGCATGGAGCAGGCTTCTTCAGTCAAAATCCGGGCAATGCTGTCCACCGACCACTCAACGTTCATCGACTTGCTTGCATTGGCTACCCGTGCCAGAAGTGCAGCACGGCACTTTTCCATTCCCAGGAGAGCGGCCATCTCTTCTTCGGATTGCTTCCGCTCCGTGACATCCCGGTATGTGACGACCGCTCCAGCGGGTCGGCCATCGACCATTATTGGAGAAACAGAGTAGGTAACCGGTACCGTGCTGCCATTCTTCCGCCAGAAGACATCGTCGTCCACGCGCGCGGGCACGCCCTCACGCACGGCTAAGACGACAGGGGACTCATTGACAGCGCGATGACGGCCGTCCGAGTGTGTGTGGTGAATGATGTTGTGCAGTTGCCGACCAACGAGTTCCTGGGCCTGGTAACCAAGCATTGCTGCCCCGGCCGGATTCACGTAGGTGCAGCGGAAATCTGGCCCCATTACATAAAGACCATCACCGACGGATTCAAAGATGGCCCGCAGGTGCTCTCGGCTTTCCTGAAGATCCTTCTCGACCTGCTTGCGGTCGGTGATATCAAGCAGGTTTCCGGCATATCCGAGAAATTGGCCTTCGGGGGAGAAGCGAGGGCGGCCTGCGTCGATGATCCACCTGTACACGCCATCGGCCCGCTGCAGCCGATACTCGATGGAGAAAGCTTCATTCCGCTCGTTTGCAAAAAGGAAATGTTTGCTTGCTGTCTCCCGATCTTCCGGATGCACAGCATTGAGCCACCCGAAACCCAGGCCTTGGTCCTCGCGTTGGCCGGTGAACTCGTACCATCCGTGAGAGAGGAAAGAGCAGAAACCGTCTGGCTCCGTCACCCAGAGCATGGCCGGAGCGGCGTTGGCAAAACCATGAAATCGCTCTTCGCTTTGCTGGAGGGCTTGCTCGGCCCGCCGGCGCTGCAGAACGACAGCCATCTGGTTGGCGCCAAGCTCCAGCAGCAGCCGGTCTTCCTCCGTTGGAAAATCTACGCGTCGGGAACCAGTGACTAAAACGCCATGTTCTTCCAAGCCGGATCGATTGAGAGTCATTCGCAGAGTGCCGGTTCCAAACGGATCAGGTACTATAGCAACTGGAATCGAAGCAGCATCGGTCAAGAGCGAAGCGAGCCAGTCCCGTGTTTCCGAAATGCAGCGGTTGGCATCACGACGATGCTTACTGCATATAGCCTCCGTAAAGCCAGAGCTGCTGGGCTGGGGAAGGCGAATGTAGACCAAGTCAAGATCAAGAGTACTTGAGAGAACATTAGCGAACCTCTTGGCAATATCCTCCGGTTCTAGGCCAGCCCACGCCCCAGACAGGGTCGAGAGAGCTAGTAAATCCCGCATTGTTTGCCGCAAGCGTACCGCATCAGTATCGTTTTCAGCTACATCCATCGAGTTGGTCCTCCTGGTACACCTGCCGGCGTATAGAGCGGTTACTCATCAGTGGTTGGTGCCTGACCCCGTGAGAGCCAATTGAAGATCCGGGAGAGAAAGTGAGGAGAAGTTCTTTAGGCACTTTCTCAGAGGGAACATGGAAAAGATTCTCTGGACATTTGCCGATGATAACCATTGTGGGATGCCAGATGTCGGGAACAGGTAAAGACGTTCAATTATTTTACCAATAAGGATCATACTGGGCTATTTCGCAATTGAACCGGACATGCTCCTACAGGGACAACGCCAGCGGCTGGCGTGGGCTGTGACACCGATAGGCGGGAAAGACAAGATATTCGCGCCCGCGAATATCTATCCTGCGCTGGGGTGATCTCATCGGTATGTTTTGCATATTCGAAAACATGCTCCGGATCGCTGGTCTGGTTGACGAGTCCGCCCCCACCCTTACATCCACATCCCAGGTTGCCAGTGTTGAATGGCTTCACCTTAAGATTATCCGGCAACGGTAAGTGAGGTGGTTTTCCTCTTCTATTCCTCGATTTGATTTCAGCTCTGAATTGGTAGCCTCAATGAACCAGGCGATTGGGGCATCCATTTTCGCTTGGGAATTAACTAAAAAAGGAGAATAAAATGGCCACCGCCCATGACAATTATGTATATTTTGATATAAACGGCATGAAAGCTTTTAGTTTTACAGAAACAAGTCACTCGATAACATCGGGGCAACCATATCACGGCGTTACATCCGGCATAAAAAAGGAGGATGGCCACGATCAAGCCTACATCATGGTTAATGCTGGGAGAAAGAAAACAGCTACCGTTGCAGACTGGTTTAAATCAGCAACTGGTAATGGCCAGACTGTAGTATGTGATAGCGCTGGAACTTACCCCAATGAACTGAACTTTGCCGTGCAAGGCACGATGAAGATCACGAATCAGTCCAATCAGGTGATAGTTGTTGAAAATTTTATTGTCGCCCAGGGACATTTTTTTATGACCAATAACTGGTGGATCTCAAGCCCTACTATGACAGGTATTCACGTATCGATCTCAGGGGCGGCCAAGCAAGTGTGCTCCGTGGAAGGCAGCCCTATACCGGCAATAGTGACTTTTAGTCCAAAGACGCCCTGCGTCAATCATTTCAGCATTGGCATATAAAAACCAAGACGGCTTTCCGGAGCGCAGGCCAATCCTGAATCCCGAAGTTTTCGCATATATGTTCTCTCCCCCCTTATGTTCTCTCCCCCCTTGCCACTACAGACCCTGATAAGAGTCTGTAGTGGCAAGGTTTTAAGATTATTCCTGCAGCGCCCCCACTTTGAGATTATCCGGCAGCCAGCGCAAGCCATATGATTTTGCATTCACCGATTCGACCAGTTCACCCTCTTTCGTCTTCGTCATGGTCTGCGCTATTTGAGGGGAAATCTGCTCTCCCATCACTTCAATAATCCGGTCTTTGGATACGTACGAAGGTAGTTCTCCGGCGTGGGTTCCCACCGATCGGCCATGTCCAGATTAATTGAGATCGGTCATACCTTCACCATCAGGCCCGGTGATGAAAGCATGGGAAGAACCTTCAGTCATGCCAGAATATTCACTCACCTGCCCGGCATCGTTGATGCCGTTGGCCACACTGGAAACCTCACCATATCAACTTTAGCCAGTTGACGATATCGACTCCGAAAGCGAAAGCGGGCGCAGGCGAGCAGCCAATTACAGCACACCTTGCCAAATTTCTTGTTGAGCATGTGTGGCGGCACCACAACCCGGGACGCCTTGGTTATTTCCCTCGCCAGCGGCGAAAGAGGGACATACCGTGAATCTGGACAAGCCTTTTCGACGGGTAGTAACTCGAACCGGCCCGGATCCAACTTCAGCGGTGCGACATACTAACGCCACTCCGCAATCACACACTTGGTTCACGCAGGGGTCGATTTGCCAACCGTAAAACGCATTTCAGGGCACAAAACCTTAGTATGGTAGGGCGTTATAGCCACCAGAACGGTGCGCACATCTAGTCAGCAATGGATAGGCTGGGAGATTGCTACCGCGAGCCTAGCTGACGCCGTTACACAGGAATTACACGAAGTAAGCTACGCGTCGAAGACGATTAGTCATAGCTCCTTGATCTATTGGCTCCCCGATCAGGTCTCACTACGAACCAAAAAAGTAGAGGTTGAGTTTCCTGCTCGGTTCATAAGGAAGGCGGCATAGCGGCGTTATGTCGCCGGAATCCTCCCTGTTTTTGGCTTGCGATGATGCGCGATACTGCGCAGCATGGCAATAGACCGTAGCAAGCCCCTTTCCGAGATCACGTTTTACTGCCGTCCGTGTTATCGCACGTTCAAGGCGGCACCGGCGCGCGTGGAAGATGCGCCGGTTCTCGATCACCATCCGTATATTTACCACGGCGAGTGCCCACATTGTGGGAATGAATGCGACCAGGCCGGCTGGGAACGCGGGCTGCTGAAGGCCTGGGCGAATGCCACGGGTCCACGTACTGAAGAAGGACGAGCGGCAACCGCGGCTAATCTTGAGGGACACCCCACCAAAGAAGAGGCGCTGCGTACTCGTTTTAACGCGATGAAACACGGCCTCGCTGCACGTACGGCAACCTATTTTCCCGCTAAGCCGGATGGCTATGCTTTTTGCAGCACGTGCGATGTCGACCGTGTTTTCTGCCAATCGCAACCCGCCTGCGTCAAGAAAACCGAGCTATTCATGTTGCATCACGCAGCATTCGATCAGCGTAACCCCAAGCATTTGATGGGTATTTATTCCGACCTGCAAGCATCTGTTTTTGCATTGGTTCAGCAAATCATTCAAACCATTGTCGCGGATGGGGTAAAGGTTGAGAAACTTGTATGGAAGCACGATCCAGATGGCACTCCGCAGGTCATCGAGTATTTTGACGAACAAGGAAATAGGCGACTCCTGCGCGATGATGTACAGGCGCACCCACTCCTGAAGCAACTAGGTGAATTACTCACACGAAGCGGATTGTCGCTGGCTGACATGGGCATGACGCAGAAGGTCATCGAGGCAGAAGACAACGAAATAGGCCGGCTGGCGCACGAAAAAGAAAATCAGGAAGGTGTGGATACATTCCGGCAGCGCCAAGTGCAGCTGCTTGAGTCAATGGCTGAGAAAGTCATGCGGGCCAACAAGCAGACCGATACCGATCCGATCCTGATCGAGTACCAGCAGGAAAGCGGAAAATGACCCGCGTCAGTGCCAGTGAACGAGTGCGGGTCGCTTATCGGTCTGAGCAGGAGATATTGCGCTACAGGGATGATCATCTGCTATGGCATAAGCACGTGCATAACGTAGAGCTGGATCCTGTTCAGGTACTGAAGTGCATGGAGATGGATAAAAACCCGAACACCATTGACGTTTCCTGCCGGCGCACTGGTAAGACTGCGGTGAAAGAGCTGCATGCACTCAAACACAATGCAACCATGCCGGCGCAGGAGTTGGGCATTGTGGCGCCGCGGTTGCAGCAGGCCCAGGGGAACCTTAACTACCATACCGATGCCATCCGCCGTTCACCCATGCTGCGCGGCTATATCGCTCACAAAAGCGGGCGTGAGCAGCTCTCGGATACCAAATACCAGTTCGTGAATGGCTCCAAGGCCAGCGCATACGGGATCATGAGCCAGATCGATGGCGATGCGATCAGCTATGCCTCGATCGAGGAAATCGACGATATGCCGGCGGACCGGCTGCTGTCGCGTTTTCTGCCCATGCTGGGTGGCGCCAGGCGTATGGGCGCGGATAAAGGTGTTTCGTTCAAACCGCAGATCCGCGTTACCGGCGTTTTCAAGGGGGCCGATGTGCTGCAGCAGCTGATCGATTCCAAGCAATACCACTTGCTCCCGATCGTAAATGTCTATCTCGGGATAGAGATGGGGATCCTCAATGAGGCATTCATGCATGAAATGCGGATGCAGCTGCCCGAGGGAGAATTCATCCGGCAATTCTTATGCAAGAACGTGTCCGCGCAAAACCACATCTGGGAAAAATTCATCCGCAAGGCAATGTCAGTCGGGCTTCAGGCACGACTGCAGATTGCCGAGCCAATGCCTGGTGGGCGTTACAAGAAACGAGGACTATTGTCCTTTGGCTATGATCATAGCGGCCATGGTGAAAGCCTGTCCGCGTCAAAATCGAGCCTGGTGGTATCCGAGCAGATTGGAAATTATGTGACCTTCCCCTTCGTGAAGTCATGGCCAGCCGGTACGGACGATAAGGTCGTGGAAATGGACCTGCTCGGGTTTTGGGAGTATTTCCGGCCGGATTATGCAATGGGCGATGCCTATGGATTGGGGATGCTGACCAGCCTTAATGACCGGTTATTTGCCCGTGGGCTGACCGATACCGACCGCCGGACTATTGGTGACGGGCAAAGCACCGCCACCACCTGGGTGGAATGGCCATTCTCCCCGATCAGGTTCGAAGGCATGATCAAGCATGGCATGGCAACCGCGCTACGAGCCGCATTCCATAATGGCCAAGCGGCCATCCCATATTTTGATGACGGCCGCGATATTTCAGAAGCAAAAGAAGCCGCCAACGTGGCCTGGCTGCCTTCGGTGGCGGCGCTCTCAGGACCTGCAGATTGGGTGGCGTTTGTCCGTCAGCTTGGCAATATCAAGGCGGTATCGACGAAAGCGAGTTATGCCAGCTACAAGATGGCAAACGCCAAGCTGGGAGATGACCTGTTCGACGCGGCGTGCGCATCGGTATGGGCGCTGGTAACCCGCGGCACGGAGGATGTCCCGACTGTGATCGGATACCGCACCCAATCTCGCGATCAACTGCTGGGGAATCAGTCTGCCGGCGCTGGCAAGGTGATAGAGGCATCTGTATGAACGAATATGCGCTGGCCACGGGCAGAGAATCACGCTTAGCATCATCCATCGTGCCGATAGAGAATGAAAAGCCGCGTGTATTGCCGCCGCTTAGCGAAATAGAGCAGGCCCGTGTTGCTGAAAACCGCAGATTGGTCCACACCCATATGCCGGAACTGATCCCAGAAATCAGGGAACTGGCCGCATTCGGCCTGATCGATGGCTGGCGAAACGTCAGGTCGATAGAAATACTTAAAAAAGGTACGTCATGAATCTTCTGTCCAGAATTTTCCCGCGGCTGGTGAAACAGGATCCTGCGCTTCCGCAGGAAACCGCCGCCGCTACCTCAACCACAAGCGAGAAAGGTCGCCGTCCTACTCCGGAAGACCAGATCAAATACCTCTACCGGCTGATGTGGGTGGATCCCGATCTGCGCCAGGCGATTCTGGATGTACGGGAGATGGACCGGCTCGACGGTCGGGTAAAGCGCATTCACAGTCGCATTGCCCGCGATACGATCAAGGGTGGACTGATCATGCAGCAGGCCCAATCCAGCGATACGCTGGCGCGGCAATGGGATGATTTCCAGCGCCGCCTGCAGCTCAACCGGGTTGAGAAACTTAAATCCGACGCGCGCGGACTGGTAATGGAGGGAAACCTGCCAATACAGTGGGTACTGGACACAGAATTTAATGTGGTGGCGGGAGTGCGCATGCCATCGGAAACGATACTTCCAAACATAAACGAGGCAGGAAGGTTCAAGGATGTAAAAAAAGCCTACATCCAGTTTGATGTTATGACCGGCACGGAACTGGCGGCATTTCCCCTGTGGCAATTGTTCCATGCCCGCTTCGATCCGGACAACTTCGATGACCTGGGCAGCCTTGGGCGCCCATTTCTAGATGCAACGCGGACTACCTGGCGCAAGCTCAATATGACGGAGGAAGATCTGGTGATCCGCCGGCGCACCCGGGCGCCTCTGCGCCTGGGGCACGTGCTGAAAGGCGCGTCTCAAGAGGATATCGAGAAGTATCGGGCGCAAGTGGAAAAAGACCAGCACGAAATTACAACCGATTACTACATGAACAAAGAGGGCGGCGTGTCGGCGGTCCAAGGCGATGCCAATCTGGATCAGATCCGCGACATTGTCCACTTGCTGGATACCTTCTTTGCCGGTTCGCCCCTGCCAAAAGGAATGATGGGTTACACCGATGGCATGGCGCGTGACATTCTGGAAGATCTGAAGCGCGACTATTACGATGAAGTAGACGTGCTGCAGGATACGCTCTCGTTTGGCTACGAGGCTGGATTCCGCTTGCACCTGCTATTAAAGGGCATCAATCCCGATGCTGAGGATTTCGCCATCACGTTTGCCGAGCGACGCACTGAAACGCCAACTCAGACAACCGACAGAGGCCTCAAGTTGAAAGCCCTCGGATTGCCGCAGGGAATGGTCTGGGAAGAGCTTGGATTTGATGCAGCGTATGTGGAACAACGCCGTGAGTGGGAGGCGAAGAATTACGATCCATACCCCGATGCGGGAGGTGGAGCAAATCCGGCAACCGTGCGCATCACACCAGGCAATGGGCGCAAGGGCGAAAGCGCAACTGACATTGGAAACAAATGAGGAGGTTTTATGAGTAATGCATTGGAGCTCGAGCAGATACCTTACAAATTCATGAGCAACTGGATATGGACCTATACCTGGGCCACAAAGCCAAACTACTCGCTAGCCACTGTCGGCACGGTAATCAATATACTGGATGTAGGTGGCGAAGCGGGATCGTTTTGGAAGGCAACCTCTGTCGGATGGGTGCCGTTGAATGGGCCCGTTAAGCTCGCATCGCAATGGGGTACTGTGCTGGCCCCTGTTGCGTCTGTAGAGAACGCGCCAGCCAAATTCTCAGTTCCAGTTGGCGCGGGATCGCTCGCCATTCCAGCCGGGATGATAATTCCAGGGCATTCCGTTCTGAGCATTCGGGCTGCACTGCACAAGCGGGGGGCGAGTCTGTGTACTTTCCGCATTTACCTCGGAACCTCTGAAACATCGTCTGACGCGCCAGTGTATGCGCTCAACGTAACCGCAGATCTGAATGATATTTACCCCTCTGTAGAAATAGGCGCGGTCTCTTCCAGTTCGCTGACTTCCACTTACTGGATGCCTGCGGGGAGCTCCGGTAGTCCAAGCGCGATAACTGCGGTAACAGCCAATATTAACACTGGTGCTGAAATGCACATTTCTTTCATCGCCATTAATATGGAGGCCTCCAATGGGCTTGATTTAATCGGCTACTCAGTGGTACTCGAATCTCTATGACACTGTTAGCGGTTAACCTGACTCCTGTTGCGCCGCGTTCCAGCGGACACCAGAACTGGATGTTTCCAGATGCGTATGATGTTGCTCTTTCCCCGTCGCTGAGCTGGCACCATCAATGCGTGTTGGACACTGATGGAATTTTATACCCTTGCTCGTGGATAGTAATGGAGACGGCAGAGGGTGTTTACGATTTCTCGAAGCTCACAACGACCCTGAATTACGCTGCGACGTACGGAAAAAAGGTGATCGTTCGAGTCTTCACTAAGACTGTTTCTGGCGCTAAACCAAAACCTCTTCCAGCATACATGCTGAACGACGAAACCACTTACGGCGGTTCGGCAACAACAGGCGGGCTGAGGATAAACGGCTTCAGCGGGTGGTCGCCCCGATTCGACAATCCAAATGTAATGGCGCGTTTCAAGGCACTGATTACAGCGATGGCCGCGGAAGTTGGGCCCCATTCAGCCCTTCAAGGAATCGGCCCGGACGAATCCGCGTGGGGGTTTAGAGATACTTGGCCCATTGCCGACCTGACTACTGCGCAAGTCAAGGACGCGCACAGAGAACAGTGCCTGCATATTCAGAGTTGCTTCCCAGGCAAGGAGATTTATCCGTTCTATAACTATTGCGATGGGTCACCAGACGAAGAAGTCATAGCGGAATTTCAGTGGTCTCTTAGTCAGGGGATGTGCGCCGGAATTACAGACACTCATCGCATACCTGAGATGCAATCAGGTGTCCAGCCAGTTGCGGCAGCATATCCCGTATCCGCAAAAACACTCATGATCGTGGATTACATGAGCACTGGGGCTGATGACTCAGGGCTTGCAGAAAGATACCTAGAGAATGGAAGGACGACCGCTTTGCGAGGGGCAGATATTACGGTCTGGCTTAATTGGGGCGGAGCGACAGGCAATTATTGGGCCGCAGCGAAAAATGCAATGGCGACCATTGGTTAAGCAACTGCTGAAATGACTTACGCAACTCAATCCGCGATCAAGCGCGCCACGATCCATGCGCATCGCGCGATGGACAAGCTCGATGCGGCGATTCTGAAAGAACTGCGGCAACTCTACCTCCAGGCGGCTGCCGATCTGCGTGCCCGTATCGCCGCAGCTGGTGGTGCAGATGGAAATATCGCCCTGGTACAACTGCAAGACGTGCTGAGCCAGGTGAATGAGCGACTGCGATCGCTCTCCGTTGCACGGGATGCCCTGCTGGATAACGGATTGGAAAATGCCGCCAGGTTTGGAACACTCCCGCTTACCACTGCCGGCGCCGGCGTGCAGTCCGAAGCGTTACTGAGCAACGCGGCGGCAATGCGGGTATCGGATGAAGCGCTGCGCTTCGTGCGCACCTTTATTTCTGAGGATGGCTTGCAGCTGTCCGACCGTATCTGGCGGCTGGACCGGCACGCCCGCGACGTAGTGACTAACGCGATCGAGCGAGCTGTGATACAGGGTCACGGCGCCGTGCAGGCAGCACGTGAGCTATTGATGCGTGGCCAGCCAGTGCCCGGAGAACTGGCGGACAAAATGAACGCTGCTGGCAGCTCAGGAATTGGCAAGGCCGTAGCCAACGTGCTGACTGGAAATGGCAGTCCCATGGATAACGCAATGCGGCTGATGCGCACTGAAATCAACCGGGCCCATGGTGAAGCCTATATCGCCGGCGCCTTAGACCATCCGGACACCGCCGGCGTGCGGTTCCTGCTCTCCCCCGCTCATCCGGAGCCGGATATCTGCGATTTACACGCTACCGGCAACCTTCATGGTCTGGGGCCCGGTGTTTATCCCAGCCGGGCAAAGTGCCCGTGGCCCGCGCATCCGAATACGCTGTCCTATGTGGAAGTGGTGTTCAAGGATGAGGTAACGGAGGCGGATCGGGAAGGCAAGGAAACAGCTACTGAAGCACTGACCCGGCTGACACCGGAGCAACGCAAGGGTGTTCTGGGGGTCAACAAAGCCAAGGTATTCGAGGCAGGCAAGCTCAAGCAAGGAATGATCAAAGCACCATGGCGGGCAGTAAAAAGGCGCGTCATGAAGGATTGATTTATCCACATTTTCTGTGGATAACCTTGTGCACCATAGCGCAGCATTCAAGTAGTTCAACGCCAACAGCATCACGCCTTCTTTATACGCCGTAATCCTCCCTGTTTATGTCTTGCATTATGGCTGAGTATCCCGCTCAGTCCACCGCGGGCGGTCAGTAATTGGCTCGCTCGCCCTCCTCCTGATTGCCTGCGGCATGGACCCTACGAGAGGTCAGCATGCAGCCGCCAAGAATTATCCGATTGTCTGAAAACCATACTGGGGCAGTGCGATTCCTGTCCGGGCTCCATGTGACGCTGGAGGAAGGTAAAACGACAAGCTGGGTAACGGTGACGCGCACCGGTATATTCCGCGACCCGCGCTACGGTGAATTCGAGATCAGCCGCCACATGCTGGAGCAGATCGTCGATAACTTCGGCAGGCGGGTTTATGGCCAGGACATCTTCTACGATGTCGCTCACAAACCGGAAAACGGCGCCGCGGGCAAAGTGTTGCAACTGAAGCTGGAAGGCGACAGGTTGCGCGCTCAAGTTGAATGGACGCCCTACGGTGTCGAGGCCATCAAGAGCAAGGGCTACGCCTACAGCTCGATCGAATATCACGAAAATTTCCAGGATAACGAGAGCGGACAAAAGCATGGCGCCCTGATGATGGGCGCCGGGCTGGTACTGCGCCCGTGTATCAAACGGCTCGATCCAATCCAGTTATCTGAAGCCAGCGATGGGGATATCCCGACGCTGATTCATCCCGAATTGCAATCCAATCTACTACAGGAGATACACACAATGCATAAGAAACTCTCAGGCATATTGAGCGCAACGCTCGCCGGAATCGTGGCGCTATCAGAGCCGATTCGCGCTCAGCTACTGTCTGCATTCGAAACAGCGGTGCAACCCATCACTGATGAGATAAAAGCCAAGCAGCTGATGGATGCCTTTGCCGAATCGGGCAATAAGCTCGGTGAGCAGCTGGCGGCTGCCGGCGCCAACGTCAAGGATATCAAGCTCCTCATTGAGGCGCCTAGTCTCTCCACTGGGCTAACCGCCGATGACGTGAAAAAACTGATGGCTGATGAGGCAACGCGCCTGGCTGACGATGCGAAGAAGCTGACGGAGAAGCGCGACGGCAATATCAAGCTTTTGACCGACACGATCAATGCCGCCACCGGTCTGAGCGATGACGCCAAGAAGGAATTGACCGAGGTTGTGGCCGACTTGGTGACGCCGGAAATGAGTGCCGACCAAGTGAAAAAATTGGCGGATATCCAGATTGCCCAAGGCAACAAGATTGCGGCCGCCAGGCAGTTGGCGGGCATGGGCTTTCAATTTCCCGCCGGCAATGTGCACATAAGCGTGGAATCTGGCAACGAAGTGAAAGCCCTGCAGGAATCTGTCGATAAACGGCTCGGCCTGGTGAGCATGCCCGCCACGCGCCGTTTCTCGAACACGGGCGGCCAGTTGCAGGCTGCGAACAAGGATTTCGCGGAAAAGGTCCTCAAGGAATTCGATGTCGCCAATGCCCGGCAGTTGCATACCGAACACAAACACTTGGCGGCAGGAGATGGCCTCGTTTCCGACGTGGCCGTTCCGGCCATTTTCGAGCGTACCGTGATTCGCGAGGCGCTCTATAACATGATTGGCCTGCAGTTCGTAAATATGGGCACCCTACCCTTCTCGGGCTCCGCGCTTATTCCCTACAGCTACCGCGACACGACCGCCGCGAGCATCAACAGCACCCGGGTGTACGAAGGTGGATCCATCCCGCGCGCCGGGGTGAAGCAAACCAGCGAGACCGCCTACCCCATCCCTCAGAAGATCGCCTTCGAAGTGAGCGACGAATTACGTTATCTCACCAGCAATGGCCAGCTCGATTGGGATGCCGTCTCGGAAAATGCGCGCAATGCCGCCCGCATCATCGGAGAAGACGGCGAGCGCCTGATCTTCAACGAGATCCTGAACGCCTCCGATCAGTACGCCACTACCGACGTGGCGAACGAGGCGGTCGGAACCGGTAATGGCGCCAAGAGCATCTGGCCCGTGGCGGGGTTTCCAGTTGTGCGCCCGAAGAAGGTCTATGACCTACAAGGAAATCAGGTCGGCAGCACGCTTTACCCGATTACGGTAAAAAGCAACGCGGTGACGATCAGCGAATATGACGGTACCGGGACGCAATCGGCCGGCCTGTACTACTACATGGATTACAACCTGGGCGAGATTCATTTCGTCAACGAACTTGGGGTCGCATCCCCAAATACCAGTACTCACGCGGTAGTGGCGAGCTATAGCTACACCACCAATGTGTACAAGTTCGACACCGATCAGGGGTCCGTTGCCACGGATATATTCTGGGACAGTTTCCTGTACCGCTATGGCCTGCGGAAAAACGTGATCGAATCCGATCGCTACCACATAGCCAATTTTGGGCTGATGTCAGGCACTATCCGCACCCAGATCGAGCAGGCACGCAGCTTTATCGAATCCGGTGCGCGCAATGGCACCGACCTCGATGCCGCGGGCAATCTGGGGCGGGTCAAGGATGTGCCCAACTTCCGCACTACCGCGCCGGGCCTCGCCATGGGTGACCAGCGCGTCATCATCGGCGAGCGTGGACAGACCCGCTATCGCATGATGAAGCCGTGGGCCATGGGGCAACTGCAGGATCAACGGGACAGCAACGGCCGCTTTACGGGCAAGAAAGAAGCCTATGGTGACCAGTTCATCGTGCTGCATACGCCGACACAGCTGAAATCCGCATACACGTCGATTGTCCTGTATAGCACCAGCACGCGGATATCCCGATAGAAAATAATCATACGGCATAAACCCGGCAACTGCCGGGTTTTACATTCAAACAGCATATGAGGCACAAGCATGAAAGTTCCCGTTCATAACAATACCGGCATGCCGATTTACGTCGGCTCCGCCATGATTCTGCCGGGAGAGACCCGGCATTTCGACAAGCATGATGTTCCCGATAACCTGCGTCCAAAAAAAGTCGCGGCGGCGGAAGTTGACGAGGCTACGCCTCCTGGAAATCCCCTTGTCGAACTGCTGCAGCACAAGGTCGAAGATGTGAAAGCGACACTGCCAACCCTGGCCGATGGCGAACTCGAGTTGCTGGGTGAACTTGAGCAGTTGGGTGGAAACCCCCGCAAGGGTGTGTTGAGCGCAGTCGCGGAGGAAATCCTGAAGCGCGCGGAAGCAAAGGGTAACGCCTAGTCATGCCGGCGCTCATGTCACGTGCGGAGCTGATCGCGGATCTGGCCGAAAGCCTGCATGACGCAGCCAGCATTTTCACGGCCGAGGATGGCGGTGATTTTCGCCGCCATCTTGATGCTGCCGCGCAAGACATGAGCCGCGTACGGCCGCGCACGCTCTTGGGGATCATCACGCTGGTGGCCGACCAGGAGGCCTACGCGGCGCCGGCGGATATCCAGATTTTCAAGTCAGCTTTATGGGGCGTCAGCCGCACGGCCCGCCCCTGGGAAAGAGCATGGACCGGACGCCTGCCCGATGTGCGCTTGGCGATGAATGGAACTACGCCGGAAATGTATCTGCTGCCGGCGCCAACCGCGCAGCAGATCAGTGTGCTCGGAGCCACGTACAAATTTTATTACTTTGCAGCACATAGCGTATCCGCTGACGCGGCGCAGACCACCATCGTGCTTGGCGATCGCAGTTTACTGTTGTTGCGCGCCCAGGCTGAGGCCATGCGTGAGCTCGCAGTACGCAACGTAAGCAAACCGGTGACGATGCGCGACGGGATCTCGGGCGGCACCCGCAACGGAACGCCTACTTATTTGTTCGAGGCTCTGATGAGAGAGTTTGAATCCAGAATCCAGTGACATTAATAGAGGATAGATCATGCCGGCTTTAACGAATTACGCTGAGAACAAGGTCGTCGATGCCCTGCTGCGTGGCCAGGCCTTGAGTGCGCCGGCCACATACTACGTGGCCTTGTTCACGGTAGACCCAACGGACGCAAATGTAGGTGTTGAGGTTAGTGGTGGCAGTTACGCGCGAGTGGCTATAACCAGCAGCCTGGCGAACTGGGCAGGCACACAATCCGCGGGGAGCACCGTCGCCAGCAGTGGCACCAGCGGCACCACCAGCAATAACAATGCGATTCAATTTCCCGCGCCCACAGCAGATTGGGGGTCAATAACCCATTGGGGGTTGTTCGACGCCGCAGCCGCTGGAAACCCATGGATTTATTCTGCCCTGACAACGCCGAAAACCGTTAACAACGGCGACGCCGCCCCGAGCTTTGCGATTGCGGCGCTGACCTTCCAGATCGACAACTGATATGGATCTGTTATTGGTGCGTAACCACGGCACGGCCGGCTACACCGCCGGGCGACTTTATCAGCTTGAGTGCTCTACTCTTGAGGATCAGGAGCGAGCGCAAAAAATACCGGGCAAGACCGCCATCCCTGCCGGCAAATATCAGGTAGTGGTGACATTCTCCAATCGGTTTCAGAAGCCCTTGCCGTTGCTGCTCAATGTTCCCGGGTTTTCAGGTGTACGCATTCATTCCGGGAATACAGCGAACGATACGGAAGGATGCATTCTAGTCGGCGCCGAAGACGGCAACCCATCGGATGCATGGCTGGGGCGCTCACGCGAAGCATTCACTCCACTATTTGCAAAGATTCAGGCAGCGATTGCTGCCGGCGAGAAGGTCTGGATCACGATTACCTGATGGGTTGCCGATGAACGATATCGACAAGCACATAAGATTAGGAAATGGCCTCACTGCCGAGTTCATGGAGGGCACGGTAATTCTTTTTCGCGTCCACAAAGACCCGAAAAAGATACCCGGTGACATCGAGGAAACATTTATTGCTTGCGAGGCACCAACCGGAGAGTTCTATCTGGTTGAGAATTGTGGTGAACAGGCCAGATTTCTCGCCCACGAGGCTGAGCCGGGAGAATTGGAATTCAAGGCTTACACCGGAGAAATGGGTACGCTTAGACAACGCAGGAGGGTTCGGCGATTCCTTGAGCAGATCCATTTCAACAGCGGAATTATTGAGCGATTCAAAAACGACAAAGCGCCGCATGTAAAACAGGTACGGACTAAAGATGACGGAATTTGATCAGCTTGTTTTTGCCGAGCTGCGTGACGATCCAGTCGCGCTCGGCTATCCGCCGCTAATCGCGGCAAATAATGATGAGGGCATTGCAAATGTTTGCAACGGCGCGACAGTTCAGGTTGTCGGGCTGATTACATGCGCAAACCTGAATAGTTGGGCAGCTGAAACGAATATGGCGGCAGTCATCGTGGATGAAGCGGCAGATGCGCAATCTCTGTTGCGGTCCTCCGCCTTGGCAATCATAAATGTAATGCAGGACGCAAACGCTGGCATTGACATGGCGGAGCAGAAGCACGTTGACATGCTGAACGCATGGGAAACAGCAGGCAAGCTAAGTGCCCCGAATAAAGCAAGCTTTTTAGCCTATGCGACACGAACCATTCCGCGCCCGGTTGCATTATTCGGCAAATTACTGACCGCAAATGATGTCGCTCGGGTAGTGCGCGACGATCTCGGCAACCCATTGATAGGAGCTTGAGGTGGCATTAACAAAAAACGCGAGAGAGCTTGTCGCAACTGGAACGTCCAACGCAGTCGGAGCCACGATCTACGGGCGGGTCGATCTCAACGCGGCGCAGGGGCCGAGCCGCCTCACAGTCAAGATCAAGAATGGCGCCACTGGCCCAACAGTCCAGTGTACCGCGCGCGTGCTGATTGCCCATAAGGCCGTGCTTCCGGCCGCAGGCGCGGCGGGAGCTGATTGGAAAACCCATTACCCACCCGTGGGGCCCGGCGTCGCTGCGAACGCCGAGGGCGAATGGTCGTATCCGATAGGCCGGGAGATCATGTGCCTCGAGGTGGAATTTACCGGTAATACGGGACAGCCGGTCACCGTCGAGGCATATCTGAGTGAGCTTACTGCAGTTGCCTAATCCGTGATTGAACAGCTTGCAAATCAGCCGCTGTACCCGGCGAGAATCGATTATTCCCACCCCATCGGGCGCCGGACGCGGTTTGCATTAATTGGTAGCGGCGTTCCACCCGAACTGTGCAATGCCATACAGCCGGGCGGCACAATAGGGGTAACGGAAGCTACGCCTGGTGGGACTGCATACGTTTTGCCGGCTACGCCAACCACCTGGACAAAGGTAATAACCGATCTTGATCCTATTGTATCCGGTTCTTTTACCGTCCATTGGCACGGTATTATTCGGGCCAATACGTCCCAGAGATTGCTCAGGTCTAATGGAGCCACCTACGGGTGGAACTTCGTTTCTGGTACGTGGTCGGCCGGCTTTATTACCTTTGGTCTTTTCAAGATATGGGGAGGCAGTGGATACAGCGCTCCAGCCGTATCGATTGTAGATGGAACTGAACATTCAGTAACTATAGTCTATGACAGCGTGGCGGCTGCGGTAGAGGTATTTCTGGATGGTGTATCTATAGGATCAGGATCGTGGACACCCGATCCCGGCGCAATGGGCGCGGGTCAGGTTTTTAGCGTCAACGGTCATTCAACTGCACCGCACAAAATGCTGAGTGTGCAGGCTTTCACCGGCGCGCTCAGTGCAAGTGAGATTGCTGCATTAGCTGCAAATTCCTGGCTGGCATTCGAGCCCGAGCCTGATGAGATATGGGTAGCAGCGCCGAGCGCCGGCGCAGCGGCACTCGAAGGCGTTGCCCAGGCGGTGGCCGCAGCAACCGGAACGCTAACCACAGCAATCACGCTAGCCGCCAATGCCGAATCGCAGGCGGCAGGGTCAGGCGCACTGGCGACGCAGATCAATCTAACAGCTGATGCAGTGTCAATATCGACTGCTGGCGGTGTATTGACCGCACAGATCCAGCTATCCGGCGCTGCCCTGGCGCAAGCGATATCGACAGCCGCGCTTTCCAGCGGGATCAATCTCTCGGCCTCGGCCGTGGCTGAGGCATCAGCCGATGGGATGCTGGATACGATCATCAAACTGATCGGATCGGCCGTCGCCAATGCATCGGCCAGTGCGGACCTCACCACTACACCAGGTGGTTTTGCCGCAAACGCAATATGCCAGGCTATTGCTACCGGGGAGCTCGCGACGCAGATCCAGCTTTCCGGCGACGCTATCGCTGAGGCAATTGCAACCGGAAGCCTCACCACGCAGATCCAACTGGCCGCCGCTGCCATTGCGGAGGCCCTGGCCAGCGGGACGCTATCCGAACCGCTGCCGCTCGTCAGCGACCCTCGGTTTGTCGCGCAGGGACGTGGCAGAAATGGCGTATCGGCAGCTCGCCCGCGAGGGTATACAAGCTCAATAACCATTCATTAGGGGGTTCAAGTGTTTGCATCCAAGGATCCGGAAGAAAACATTACCCTGACATTCGATTTCTCGGCGCTTGCCGCGTCGATCGCCAATCCGGAAATCACTATTGAGGTGGTTTCCGGTACGGATGCCGATGCTCAAGCCATGCTTTCAGGAGCAGCGCAAGTTGATGGAAATAAGGTGCTGCAGAGAGTGACTGGCGGCGTGGATGGGGTGGATTATCACCTGCGCTGCACAGGCGAATCTGGCGCTGACAAGCTGGTGATTCCAGAAACGCTGCGGGTCAGGAAGCGGTAAAGAGATGTTGACACCCGGCTTTTCTTAGCCTAACCTTATCTCAAGTGCTAATCACACTCTTACAAGGCGGTAACCGCCCACGCCCGACAGCCGTGGTATTTTTTCGCCCATCGCTCGCTCCTTTGCGGTGAAAAAACGATTTCAATGGCCGGGTGTGCGACGGATACAAGACCCTACGGGGGAAGAAGTCCGCCGTTCCTTGTAGCGGTGATTAGCGCCCGGCCGCCCTCCGGGGCATTGACTAATCATCAATACAAGGAAATCATCATGAATGAAGTCACTCCCTTCCACTGGGGCGAGATCGCCCTGTCCGAAACTGTTTTTATCGACGGTGCGCCTCATGCCAGCCGTTTCGCCATTGGCGAGTGGCTGGAATATGAAGACCCAGCGGAAGGAATTCGGAAGATTTTGAACCGAAATTCCTACATTGAAGAGCACTCAGTACCGGTCAAGCTGACCGCTACTGACGGCAAAAAATACGACACAAAGGTGTATCACCCCATCGGTTTTCTGCTGATCGTGATGGAGTCCGGCCAGCCGAAAGCACAGGCGATGAAACAGGCTGTGGCGGAATTCGTCTGGCACTTTGCCGGACCGCGCCGCATGAGCTTCAAGGAACGCACTGAACTGCTGAAGCTGTCGCGCGTGCTGCTCAACGATCTGGCGAAAACCCGCGATGCATTCGTGCAGAACGGGCTGGTCACGCACCTGCGCGAAGTGCACCTGGCGCTGGGGCAGCCGCTGCCGGATACCGCCATGCTGGGGAAGGATGCCGCTCAACTCCCGCTGAAGGGGGTGTGACATGGCGATCACGACCCCCCAACGGGCGCTGGACCTGACCTATGCGCCGCTAAGACAGGCCACCCATGCAATGGAATCCCTGATGCAGATGCTGTCAGGGGCAAACAATGACCTTAATCCGGAGAACCTGTACTGGCTCATATTGCCGATACAGGAGGCAGTAACATCGGCACTGGACGAGCTGAGCGCCGGACTGCCACCCAAACCTGCCGAGTCCGAGAAGCACTAGCGACAACGGCAACATTCTCACCATAACCCGCTTCGGCGGGTTTTTTATTGCGCCAATATCCTCCCTGTTTCTGGCTTGCGCTTCGGCCTACATTGGCGCCAACTGAATCAGCAGGCAAGCCCATGCACATCCGCTACCAAGTCGCCAGCAAGGAAGCTCAGGAAGCATTTGATCGCGCTCCGGATGTGATGGAGCGCAATCTGGAGCCGTTTCTTAAACGGGGAGCTTACGATGTCGCGGATGAGGCCCGCGCCCGCGTACCGGGTCTTTTCGGCACTCTCAGGCAATCAATCCTCCCGGCAAGTGTAGGCAAGCTGCACTGGCGCGTTTCGCCAGGGATGAACTACGCCGTTGATGTAGAAGAAGGAACCGGACCCGCCGCCGGCAAGGCGCGCTATTACCCGAATCCGGACAATCTGCTGCAGTACCTCCGCCTTGCCCCATCGTACCGGGGGTTTAAATGGACTCCGCGCAAAAGCCGCAAGCGCGAAGAACAGGAGCTCGACCTCTGGTTCAGGTCGCGTCAGATGGCGTGGGCGATCTATAACAAAGGCACAAAAGCCCAACCATTTATGGAGCCCGCCGCCAAGAAGATGGAAAGCCGTGTCTTCGTGTTGCTGCGCGAGGGTGTGGATACAGGACTGCGTGAGGTATTCGGGCAATGAGCGCGCTTTCAGACCGGATGAATGCAATCAAGTCGACGCTGGCGACGATGTATCCCGCCCGCACGGTAACCCGTGACCTCAAGGATTTCGCGGCACGGCCATTGAGCGAACTGCAAGAGGGAATCTATACCGTGCTGTCGGCCAGCGAAGGCAATTACAGCCACTACCTGGGGGGGATGACGCGCGACGGCGAGCATCGCGTGCTGTTGGTGGGGCAAATCGCGGTGACGGAAACCGCAGAGCCTTCGGCAACTGAAGATGCGGAAGGCACGATGATCGACGAGATCAAGGCGTTTACCCGCGCGCTGCCGCCCGAGCTCGGTTCGTTGACGCTGACCGGTTGGCGACAAAGCCAGCAGCTTGAGCATCCATACGGCTGGGTGGCCTTTGATATGACGCTGAGGGAAGGTTAGAGATGAAGTGGGCCGGGATGATCGCGGATCCCTGCACGGGGAACGTATCGCATACCAAGCTATGGGCCAACGTGGCCTATGCGTCGGCCACTGGCGCGTTCTGGTGGTCGGCGGTGCAGGGCCAGCTCACGCCTGACATCTGGCTGATTTACCTGGGTGTAGTGGGCGCACATACCGCTGCATCGAAGCTGATCGGGTTGCGGTACTCGTCCCCTCCCCCGCAGCCACAACCTATGCCTATGCCGATGCCACCGATGCCTATGCCGCCGCCATCCCAGGGTGACATGGGCGGAATCAGTTAAATGGATCTCTTCGTCTCCCTGGCATTGCGAGTACTTGTCCCGGTCATTCTGGCCGTGAGCCTGTGGTTATGGGGTTATAACTCCGGCGTTTCTCGGGAGTCCGACCGGCGAGATGCTCATGAGCTGGATATAAGGGAAAAGGCGGACGAGGAGTATGAAACCGCTGCTAATGCAGCGCGTACACATGCTATCGCGTCGATCGAATGGAAACGCCGCGCCGACAGTTATTACCGTAAATGGCAGGAGAGACTGAACCATGTCAACGATGACCAGCTATCAGAGTGCGCCACTGCGACAAACGAGGAGAAACCGGGTGCTGGTATGTGCATGCTTAGTCCTGATTGGGTCTGGCTGTACAACGATGCCTGGTACCCGGACGGCATGCCCGCCGATTCCGCCGGAACTGATGCAGTACCCCGCGGAGCCGTTGCAGCTACGCCCCGCGATGCGCTTGTCAATATCCGCACCAACGCCGAACTCTGCGCCGACGACAGGCAGCGACAGCGAAAACTAATCGACTATTTGCATGAGCTGGAGGCAGGCCGTGCCAGACCGACTGATTAGGGTGGCTTTTATGTGGGGAGATTCCCTTTTGCTGGCCGCGCTGGCGTTTTTTGGTGCGTCGTTCGCAGGTTTGGCAACACAACTGCGCTCAGGAAATACGCTTACACGCCGGACCGTTGCAGCCACCATGCTCAACAGCGGATTCATCGGCGCCATCATCGCGCTGCTGGGATATCAAACCTTCGCCGAAGATCTGCCATACCTGATGGGGATGTCGCTGCTGGCCGGCATCGGCGGCGCGACGATACTGGATTTCGCCCTGTTGCTGCTGAAGCGGCGCATGGGAATCACGATACGCATCGAACAAGATAAAGGAGAGTAAATATGGCGCGCTATACACGCAATTCGGCCATTTTGGCGAAAATAGAAACCGCCTATGGCGAGGATGCAATACCAAGCGGTGTCGCCAACGCGGCACTGATTTCCAACCTGTCGGTAAACCCGCTTAATTCCAACAATATCAACCGGGATCTGATCCGGCCTTATTTTGGTGCATCCGAGCAGCTGGTCGGCACGGTCTATAAGGAAGTCAGTTTCGATGTCGAACTCGCGGGCAGCGGCGCCGCCGGCACTGCCCCAGCCTGGGGACCTTTGCTGCGGGCCTGCGCTTTCGAAGAGACCATAAATGCTGCTGTGAGTGTGGATTACACGCCGATCACCGACCTGCAGGAATCCCTGACGATTTACTACTACCGCTCGGGCGTGTTGCACAAGCTGCTCGGTGCGCACGGCGACTGCACGCTGAAGGCCGTTATCGGCACCCGCCCCGTATTTTCATTTAAATTTCTCGGCCTGGATGGCGGGATGAGCGCTGCCGCCAATCCCAGTCTTACGCTTTCGGGGTGGAAGACTCCCCTATCGGTCAGCGATGCAAATACCGGGGATTTGCTGTTCGGATGCACGTATGCGGCCGGCGCGCTGTCCAGCGGCACCGCTTATCCCTCCCGCGGACTGGAGTTGCCATTTGGCAACGCGGTAGCCCATACCCCGCTGCTTGGCGGGGAGACTATCGATATTACCAACCGGGAGATCGGCGGCACGCTTGAGCTTGATTTGACGCCCGCGGAGGAAGTTGCCTTCATGACCAGCATCAAGGCAAACAGTACGCAAAGCCTGGGCATGGTGCACGGCACCGCCGCCGGCAACAAGGTGCTGATGTACATGCCCGCCGTGCAGCTCATCAGCCCGTCAGAATCGGATGTGAACGGGCGCGCCCTCAGCAAATACAGCTTGCGGGTAGTACCCGGCGCCGCTGGCAACGACGAATTGCGCATCGTTTCTCTATAGGCAGATCATGAAAAAACCCCAGCAGGAAAATAAACTGAAGCTGATTCCGGCGCCCACCTTCCCCGGCGATGTGAACATCAGCGGCCACGGCGAGGCCGAACCGCGCGTGCTGAAGATGGAATTCAAGCACATGGGCAAAAAAGCGGCACGTGAATGGATCGCGGAGATGAAAGGCAGTCAGCGGCCAGCCGCAGAGACCCTGCTGGAGATTGTCACCAGCTTCAAGGATGAATCCGGCGTCGCAATCCCCGCATCAGTCGAGGCATTCGATGAATTGATGGATAACTACCCGCGGCCGTTCGCCGATATCGTCACCGCATGGAGCGATTATCTTACCGGGACCCGCGAAAAAAACTGATCGAGGCCGCCCGCTGGCTGGTCCGTGGTCCGGATAGCCAGGTGCCAAACAGTGATGCGCTTGCCGCGCTCGGGTTGCGATGGGAGGGAGAAGTACCGGATAACGACTGCGCCGTGTGGCCGGATAACTGGGCTGCGGTAATGGTATTCAAGCACATGATGACGCAATGGATCATGAGCTTCAGCGGTCCGGTCGGGCTCAGGTACGAGGCGCTGCCGGTGGTGCTTCGGCTGCTGGAAGTGCCGCGGGGCGAATGGCCAGAAATTTTTCCTGATTTGAGAGTGATGGAACGAGCCGCGCTGGATTGCATGCATGAGGAGAAATAACATGAATTTTGGGCAAGCACTTGAGGCACTGAAGCTGGGGCAGAAAGTATCCCGTGACGGCTGGAATGGCAAGGGCATGTTTCTGTTTCTCGTACCCGGCAGCATATTCAAAGTAAATAGGCCGCCTCTGCTTGGCATTTATACCGAAGGCACCGAAATCAAGTATCACGCGCATGTCGATATGAAAACCGCCCAAGGTGACGTTGTGCCCTGGCTGTGCTCACAGACCGATATGCTGGCCGAAGACTGGGGTGTGGTCCCTTGAGCGATAAAAACATCGATGTCGATATCAGCGCTGACGCTTCCGGCTATCGCCGCGGAGCGGAAGAGGCGAAGAAGATCACGCGCGATCTGAACGCCGAGTTCGACAAATCCAACAATACCTTGTCCACGATTGGCAGCGTCGCCACCCGCATGGGCGGAGTGATAGCCGGTGCTGCCAGCATTGCCGGCGCTGGGCTGGCTGTGGCAGGAGGCGGCGCTCTTCTGCTGGCCAAGAATGTCGCGACCACCGCGAGTGAGATGGCCAATCTTTCCAAGAAAACCGGCGTGTCGGCGGAAGACCTGGGGGCCTGGCGGCTCGCGACAGCGCAGAGTGGCACCAATCTGGAGGGACTGGCGGTTGGTCTCAAGAACGTGGCGAAGTACATGGTCGAGCATGAGGATAACCTGCGCAAGCTGGGTATCACGGCGAAGACTTCTGAGGGTGTACTGATCCAACTCGCCGGGGTGCTCTCCAGCATGCCAGACGATGACCCCCGCAAAATGGCATTGGCCAACGAAATATTGAGCAAGTCTTACCAGGAGATGATGCCGCTACTGGCCGAGGGAGAGGACGGTTTGCGCAAACTGCTGGAACGCGGGCGCGAACTGAACCCGGTCACGAACGAAATGGCCAAAGAGGCCAATTACTTCAGTGGCCAGCTCGAGGAGTTGAAACTTGTGGCGGCTGGACTGGGCGCATCGCTCGCCAGCACGTTACTGCCGCATCTGAATGACATTCTCTCCTCAATGCGCTCGGCCGCTCGCGAAAGTGGGATATTGAGTGCCTTGTGGGCCGGCATGGGTGGCGTGGCCGCGCATGCGCTGGGGCTGGACGATATCACAAAGGCGCGCGACCGGTTGAGGGAGATCAACAGCGAACTTGCCACAGCAGCACAAATGCCTGGGCTGACCAACAGTGTCAGCGATTTGCTGAAGGAGCGGTCAAGCATCGAGGCATTCCTCAACCCGCCCAAGGTCTCGGCCGCTCGGGCGGCTCCTAGCGATGGCGTATTAAAAGGCATTCTCAACCCGGATAAATCAACGCGCAAGGCGTCATCATCGTCTGGCACAGGCACCAGCAGTGTGTACCTTGACGAAATCAGGGACCTTGCCGAGCTGATGAAAGAGGTTGGCAAGCTCACCGAGGGGGAGAAATCGCACCTTCAGGTGCTGCAGGAAAAGGTTGATGCTTATAGCTCGCTGGATCCTGCCGTGAAAAATTATCTCCAAACCACCATCGACCAGGCGGCCCAGATGGAGCGGCTGGAGGTGTTTGAAAGCGAGTCGAAGAAGCTGCTCGAGGAGAACAAGAATCTGAATGTGGGGTTGATTGAATCCGATCGGGAACGGGTACTGGCTCAGCTTGAATTGGAACACCAGCGCTCGATCGAGCGGATAAACGCTCTCAAGCTCGAAAGCAGTCAGGTGGAGGCGCTGATCGATCAGGAGACGAAGAATTATGAACTGCGCATGAAAAAAGCGCAGATGGGTACAGAGAAAACGACTGATCTGGTCAAGAGCCTGGGATTGCATTTCAGCAGCTCATTCGAAAACGCTATCGTTGGCGGCGAGAAATTCTCCAATGTATTGCTGGCGCTCGAGCGCGACCTCGAGAGGATGCTGGCGCGGCAACTTGTTACCAAGCCTCTGCTTGGCGGACTTGAAACTCTGATGAATGGCGTCATCGGGAGCCTGCTCGGCGGCTTTGGGGGCGGTGGTGGCGGCAATATGGCGGTTTCCACAGGCGGCGTTACCGGATTTGCGGCGAATGGCGCATGGTTCGACGGCAGCGCGAGCTATTTCGCCAATGGCGGTATCTTCGATAAACCCACTGCCTTCCGCTTCGGGAATGGCGGTCGCCTCGGCGTGATGGGCGAGGCAGGTCCGGAAGCGATACTACCCCTCAAGCGAGGCAGCAATGGGCAACTGGGGGTGCAGGCAGGCGGCGGGGCCAATATCAACGTGCAGGTGAATCTTATCGAATCGCCAGGCAACGGTGGTGAAGTTCAGCAGCGCCAGGACGGCGACGGCAATCTCACGATGGACATCATGGTGGAACAGATCGAGGGCAAGATGGGACGCAATATTGCGCGCGGCAACGGCCTGGCGCCGACACTCGAGCATAAATACGGCCTCAACCCAGCCGCGGGGGCGATGCGCTGATGGCGACCTGGCCTGAGACCCTGCCCCCACCCACGCTGTCTGGATATGGCGGCTCGCCGGTCCAGGCTTTTGCGCGCACTGACATGGAGTCAGGGCCCGCGCGCCAGCGCCAGCGCTTTACCTATACGCCGGAAGAACTGACGGTATCCTGGAAGTTTACTGCGGCTGAAATGGCAATCTTTCGCGCTTTCTGGCAGGACACGATCCACCGGGGCACGGACTGGTTCGTCATGACGCTCGATACCGGAGACGGCATGATCGCTTATGACACGCGCTTCACCAAACCCTATAAATACGAAGCGCGTCCGGGGATGAATTGGATTGTTTCCGGCGAGATCGAGGTGCGCGGTGCCTGATCCCACTCTATCGGACGCATGGAAGGAAGCTGCCGCCAGCGCGCCTGCTGGCGAAGTAATGCTGCACACGCTGGAGTTTCGGCATCCCAATTTCATCGATGAGGTTGGTCAGCCCTCTTCCATCCGTGTTGTGCTCGGGCATGTGGATCTGGAAGCAAAACTGGAATCAACTGCGCCTATTAACCCGGGCGAGTTTGTTACCTTCATTGCGTTCGGTTTCGAAATGACGCTGCCGGAAACGCGCATCGCCAGTTCGCCCGAGCTGATCATTGCGATCGACAACGTCAGCGTCGAGATCGAGGAGAATCTGGCGCTGGCCACGGCTTCGCCATACAAGGTAGAGGTGACGTATCGCGCCTATCTCTCTACCGATCTGACAGGACCGCAGAATATTCCGCCGCTGACGATGACGCTGGCCGGCGCATCGGCTACCGATCAACGGGTTGAAGCGCGCGCGACCTTCGGCGACCCATCAAATCTCAAGTTTCCGGATAAAACGTATAACACCACGGATTACGCAGGATTAGGGCGATGATCTGGCAGGAATACATCGGCATTCCCTGGGAACGCGGCGCCACGGGCCCGCATGCCTACAACTGCTGGAATTTTGTGCGGCATATTCAGCAAGTGCACTTTGGGCGGGATCTGCCGCAGGTGACAGTGGATGAAGACAAGCCCATTGGATTCGTGCGGCAATTGCGGCGCCACCCGGCACGGCGTAACTGGCTGGCAATGGAAACCCCCACTGAAGGGGATTGCGTGGAAATGGGGAGCGGTAAATCCATCACGCACATTGGCGTATGGGTGGAGGTGGACGGCGGCGGGGTTTTGCACTGTGTGCAAGGAATGGGAGTCGTGTTTTCAAAGCGGTTCGTGATGCGTGCCGACTGGCCATTGCTGAGGTTCTGGCGCTGGCATGGAGGGCAGCATGCGCGCTAACGTGGTGATCCTCAAGAGCGAGCTTTCCGGCGATCGGGACGTGTTTCAGATTACGCGCCGGCGGCGGATTTGCACGCTGGCCCCCAAAACAAATCTGCCGGTGATTTGCCTGGTGAACGGCGTACCCGTGCTGCGCAAGAAAGGCGGTTGGAAGCGCTGCATAGAAGACGGCGATACCGTTGCTTTTGTGATACGCCCTCTCGGGAAAGGCGGCGGATCGATCATACTGAAAGTTGTGCTTATGCTCGCCCTCGCAGCTGCGGCGATAGCCAGCGCCGGCACGTTGTCGCCGTTGCTATTTGGAGCAGGCGCTACGCTATTCGGGGTGAGCGCGGTAACGATGACTGCCGGGGTTATTTTTGCCGCCGGTTCGATGGCGATAAACGCATTAATTGGGTCTCCCAAGCCGCCGAGCCCGCTACGCATGCAAGCGCAGACCGCGCCCTCCCCTACCTATAATCTCGGCGCGCAGGGCAACCGGGCCCGGCTCGGCGAAGCCATCCCGGAGATTTTCGGAAGACATCTCATCTTTCCCGATCTCGCTGCCGAGCCCTACACAGAATTTGCCGGAAACGAGCAGTATCTGTATCAACTATTCGCAATTGGGCGTGGCGAATATGATTTCGAAGACCTGCGCATCGAAGATACAGCTATTACTAGCTTTCCCGAAGTGACATATGAGCTGCTCGCCCCCGGCGAGCCGGTGACCCTTTTCCCCGTTAATGTAGTCAATGCCGGCGAAGTGGCGGGGCAGGAACTGCTGACCAACGAGACCATTGGACCATTCATTGTCAATCCCGCGGGATCGCAGATCAATGTGATCTCGGTGGATATCGTTTGCCCCAAAGGGCTGTTCTACGGAAATAACGACGGGAGCCTCTCATCCAGGAGCATTTCATGCTCAGTCGAAATCCGCTCAATCGATAACGATGGTGTTGCCACGGGCAACTGGCAGGCCGTGACAGAAAGCAATACTCATTATTATTCGAACTACTGGTCGAGAGGGTACACCCCGTTTCTTCCCCCTGGCTCACCCTGGATTCAGACCGGCTATGGGAGTGCCAACCCCAACGATCATTACTCCGGCCAGCACACCGGCAGCATTATCTGGGTGGGGAGTTTTCCCTATCAGGAGAAATGGCGCTGGATGCCCTTTGGTGCTGACCCCCATCCTACGCGGGAATACGTGGTGACCGTGCCGCCAATCCAGATAACGGACGCAACCGCCACACCTATACGCCGGACCTACAAGTTTGCCGTTACGCCCGGTCGCTACGAGGTCCGTATGACGCGCACGGATACCAAAGACACCTCGACACGGGTTGCGCACGACATCATGTGGACTGGCCTTAAAGGTTTCATTCCCTCATCCCAGTCATACCCCGATGTCACCATGCTGGCGATGCGGCTGCGGGCCACGAACAGCCTGTCATCGCAATCGGCACGCAAAGTCAATCTGATTGCCAAGCGCAAACTGCCGATCTGGGGCGGCACGAGCTGGGGCCCGCCCACGCACACCCGTTCGATTGCCTGGGCGCTGGCCTACATCTGCAAAACTCGCCTTGCGGATTCCCACTATGACCTTGACTGGCTGCTGGCCAAGGATGCGACCTGGACTGCCCGCGGGGATAATTTCGACGCAATTTTCGATGCGGAAATGACGTTTGGCGAGGCGCTGAGCGCCACTGCTCGCGCAGGGCGGGCGAAATGGTTTCAGCATGGGATGATGGTCCGGTTTTTCCGCGATGAGCCGGCTTCCATGCCGGTAGCGCTATTCAACATGCGCAACACTGTGCGCGGGAGCTTCAAGACTGATTATCTGATGAGCGGAGATGAAACCGCAGATTCGGTGATCGTCGAGTATTTCGATGAAACCACCTGGACACCAAAGGAAGTGCTGTGCCAGCTGCCAGGGCACAGTGCGGACAAGCCCGCGCGCCTGAAACTATTCGGCGTGATCAACCGCGATCATGCCTGGCGTGAAGGAATGTACGAAGCGGCCACCAACCGGTACCGGCGCATGCTGCCTTCGCTGACAACTGAGATGGAGGGATTTATTCCGCTGCCGGGGGACCTCGTGGCGTTACAGCGCGACCGGCCGGGTTGGGGGCAATCCGGCGACGTGATGGCCTACGATCCGGTGACCAAGACTTTGACGCTATCCGAACCGCTGGTATGGACTACTGGCACACACTATTTCGGGTTCAGGAAACGTGATGGCAGCTTATCCAGTCCTTGGAGCGCAACGGCGGGAGCGGATGATCACCAAGCCGTGCTGGATCTGGCGCTCGATTTCACCCCGGATACCGGCAATACCCGCGAGCGGACTTCCTATGCGTTCGGCCCGAGCAGCAGCTTTTATCAACAAGCGAGAGTCATATCGTTGCGACCGCGATCCATGGAGCGGGTCGAATTGCTGTTCGTGAATGAAGATTCCGCTGTCCATGTCGCCGATACCGGCAGTGCACCGACTCCATCGGCCGTCTGGAACCTACCCGCAAAAATCACCAGGCCCGTGGTGAACGGTCTCAATGTCACCCTGGGAGGGACGGCCGCAACCCCAATGCTGCTGGTTTCATGGATTCCCTCACCTGGCGCGGACCATTACTACGTGGAGTGGTCGTACAACAACGGCACCAGCTGGAATCGGGCGGGAACGGCATCCGCCCCGAACGCAGCCATTCCCGCGCAGCGTGGCGCTGTGCGCATTCGCGTGGCAGGTGTAGGTATTGCGGTGGGTAACTGGTCGGAGTGGTCCGGGGATCCATTCGCGGCTCCGCCTCCGGATGTGTCTCTGTTCCTGATATCGATCCAGGCGGACGGTACCCGGCAGTTCGACATGGCAATGCCAGGTACGCCACCGCCTGATTTTGCCGGGTATGCCATCCGCTACCGTCTCGGTACCGGATGGACGGATTACTGGGGCGAGCTGGACCCGCTGCATACGGGGTTGTTGACAGCATCTCCCTACGAAACCAACCAGCTGGCGGCGGGCGCGTATACCTTTGCAGTGAAAGGCTTTGACGATTCGGGCAACGAATCCGAGAACGCGGTCTTTATTACGTCCGAACTCCCAGATCCGCGCATGGCTGGAATCATTACGATGGTGGAACCGCATCTGTTGGGCTGGCCAGGAACAAAAACCAATTGCGCAGTGGAGCCTGAAACCAATGTGCTGGCTGCGACCGACACCGAGGCATGGGCCGATCTGACCACATGGGATGCCTATACCCGCTGGGTGCTGACACCCAATGGCAGCACGACCTATGAGCATGTCGCAATCGATGTGGGCATATCGCTGCCATTTACGCCCCTTGTGTCCGCGATGGGAGACGGCGCGCAAACCATCGAGGAGCAGCACTCTGATGACAACGTGAGCTACAGCGCATGGGCAGCCGTGGGGCCAGTGATCACCGCCCGCTACGTGAAGATTCGGATCACCCTTGCAGGCACCTTCCCGCGCCTTTCGCAGCTGACGATCAAGCTTTCCGGGGAACCGATCACCGAGATAATCAACGATCTGGATACCTCTACTCTGACTGGGGCATACCGGATTGGGGTGGGTGATATCCGCCTGCCGATGGTCAAGGCCTACAGCGTGATACGCCAGGCATCCGTTATGGCATTACAGAACGTCGGGCCGGGCTGGAGCTGGGTGTTGATCGACAAGGACACCGCTGTCGGCCCCCGCATCAAGATTTATAACGCAAGCAACGCACTTGCGGACGCCATCATAGACGCGAACATCCAAGGATCGTAATAGGAGAGATACATGGCCTGGCCAACAGTCGCAATCGATACCACCAGCATGGATGCGGGGACAGACTCCCCTGCCACCGCTCGCGTCCAAATCAAGCAGATGGCGGACAACGTCAACAGCATCAAGGACGCGAAGGGCGTGGCATCGGGTATTGCAGAGCTCGATGCTGAGAACAAGGTGCCGACCGGGCAGCTGCCCACCATCCCGGCAAGCCAGGGCGGCACCGGTCAAACCGGTTATGCCATCGGCGATCTTCTGTATGCCAGTGCAAGCAGCATATTAAGCAAACTGCCCTCCGGAACATCCGGTTATGTGCTCAAGTCAGGCGGGCCAGGCGCCGCGCCGTCCTGGGCAGATCCGGGCGCTTTCCCAACCGGCACTCGGATGTTATTTCAACAGACCTCGGCACCGACGGGGTGGACCAAAGAAACCAATGCGGCATACAACGATATCGCGTTGCGAGTGGTTACTGGCACGGTTGGAGCCGGTGGCGCCACCCTGTTTAGCAACACATTCTCGGGAAGCAAGAGTACCGATGCGCTTACGCTTACAACTGGACAGATGCCGTCACATGGACACACTTACAACGTTTTAGCCACTAGTGGCGCGGGGCCTAATGATAGCGGCGGCGGCGGCGGATCAGTTACCGGAACCCCACCAACAAACTCAACAGGCGGCGGCGGTTCGCACTCCCATACCATCAGTAATTTCAATCTCAAATATAGCGATGTAATTATCGCGTCCAAGAATTAAGGCCCGCCCATGTTCGGATCCAAGAAGCCGGAAACCATCTGCCCCTTGCTCAAGGGCGCATGTATCGAAAGCCGCTGCGTATGGTGGACGCAGATCCGCGGCAAGCACCCGCAAACCGGCGCCGATATCGACATGCCAGATTGCGCTATCAAGTGGCTGCCGGTGCTGCTGATCGAAACCAGCAAGGAAACGCGGCAAGCTGCCGCAGCAGTGGAGAGCCTGCGCAATGAGTCGGTAACCGCCTCGCAACAGGTTGCCGGCGCAATCGTGCACCTGGCAGAGAGCAATCACGTGAACAAACTGGAGAACAAGTCATGAAAATAACCATCATCCAGGACGATGGCCTGGTGGGCGTGGATAGCGTCTTCCGTACCGTAGACTTGGCAGACCTCGACCCTGACATACACGCTATCCAGTTTGATACCGGCACCGGTACCGGGCATATCGAGTACGACCCGGAAGCGCAGGTACGCAAGCCAAACCGGCCTGTTGGGGTCACAGCCTTCCGTCCTTACCAGAAATACGTTACCCGCTGGAAGGCGGCGGGCGCGCCACCTAAACGGACACTGGCTGAGGTGAAGGCAGACGCGCGCAGGCAGATCAACTCACGCCGGGACACGCTGGAGGCGGCAGGCTTCGCTTATCTGGGAAAGACGTTCGATTCGGATAACCGCAGCGTGCAGCGTATCAGCGTTGCCGCCCTGGCCGCGAGCACAGCCCTTGCGGCAGGGCAGCCGTGGTCCATGGACTGGACAGCCCAGGATAACAGTGCGATCACGCTCGATGCCGAAGCAATGGGCGCCATGCCCGATGCGCTGGCCAGTTATGCGCTGGACCTGCACAACCACGCAAAGGCAAAGAAGGCGGAGATCGACGCCTGCACCACTATCGCGCAGGTGGAAGCAATCCAGTGGTAGAGGTGGCGAAACCAAAAAAACCCGTTTGGGCCGAGATCCGGGACCAGGTAGCGCACGTCATTGCCGCCATCTTGCTGATGTATTTGTTCGTGCGGTTCCCGCTACTGGCGCTGGCAGCGGTAGTGATGATTATTGCGCTGATCAGGGAGCTGCGCCAGCATGAATGGAGGGACTTCGGGAAGCTGGATATGACCTTCTGGGGAGTGGGCTGTCTGCTGTTTCTGGTGGCCTACTACACGCCGATATCAATCATCTTCCGGTACTAATTAACCTTACTTTTAACCACAGACGAAGGAGATGCACATGAACATAGACGAAATCAGAGGACAGATAAAGGCGCTTCAGGACACTCTGACGAACGCCCTGGCCGAGGCAAAAAACCTCAATGCCAGAGCTGACACGGTAGTGGACAAGGGGCTGGATGCCATCGAGCAATCGCGGTACTCCGCACCGATCGTGATCGGGATTTCGGTGGCGATGCTGACGGCGGGCGGGCTGCTCGGCTACGCGGTGAAGGTGGTGGTGGGATAAATCCGTGTCTGGTTGGGTTGTACGATAAAACCGGACAACTCAACTGCAGCCTGTCTTGCCTTCATTTACCCAACCCTTGAAAATACCAGTATATCTTCGCATCAATGGGAATGCGGAATAGAAATCAGCAATTGAAGAATCACTTCCATTTTCTTTAATATCCATCGAGATCGCTATCACGCCGTCGCCAATATTGATGTTGGCACGCTTCTGGTCGGGATAAATCACGCTGCTTACCCCATCAAGCGCCATACATTTCTTCAGATTCTCGTCAACTATGCGAAACGCGGTCTCGTAACCCGCATTTAACGTAAAGGTTGTCAGGTTTTCCGGTTGCCTAGTTGATGACATGGAAGCGCAACCGGAAAGTATCACTGCAAGAAAAAGCATATATCTTGTCACCGATGTGCTCCAGACCCGGAATTAGATATTAGCCCAATGGAAAAAATGGCGCGTGAGACGCTGAATGGCTGGTGGTCATTGGTGAGAATAGCACGTCCTCTATCTGATTTAACAACGCCAACGCTTTTATTACCTTGGTTTGATTTGTTTTTATCGTCGCTCATATTTCCCTCTCGTTAGTTATTCTTTGCGATGGCGGTCACTGAATCAGCTTGCCATCTCATCGTTTTTTGGTTGAGCCAGCGCATCGCCAATCGATTTATATGCTGCCTTTTGTTCCGCCGCCATATGGCGAAAATTATCCACAAGGATTTGTTCCTCTGGAGTGAGTGGTATGTTTTCTTCTGGCCACTCGAAAATCTTGTGTTCCTTTAATACTGAAACATCCTGATGCAATAGGGGTGAACTGGAATACAGCAGTCTGTAGGTCCCTATTTGCCCGCGAGACAGATCGTGCATCGTGTGCGGATAGGTATTGATCAAAAACACACTGCACACTGGAATTTCCGCCCTCACCCGGTTCAATGTTTTTCTGCCGCATCTACCAGCCAATACTTCTACAACCATGTAGCTGACCCATTCCTCCTTGACCTTGTATCGCGCTGGCATAGTCAGCACCAAGGCCAGTCGTTTCTGGTCTGTGACGAGATATACCGTCCAGCTTTTCTCATCGAATAGCGCGTCGAGGTAATCAGCGCACTCTTCGTCATCCGCAAATTTGTGAACGATGTATGGCTCCCCTCTCCCATCCAGCAACCAAGTTGTGTTGATATTTTCGTGACGGCTGATGGCGTTAAGAGTTTCGGACGTCGGAATGGTGCCGGTAAACATATTGCCGATTGTTCCCCGGCCTATCCCCAGCATCGCGCCCCAGGGATGTTTTTCCCTTTCCCCAAGTACCGTCGTAAGCCTATTCAGAAATGTATTCAACTTTTCTTGCATAAATCTATTGACCATTCCATAAAACTGGAATAGCATCGGCTTTCATTCAAATAAACAGGGATTCTAAACATGAGCCAAGTCAATAGCAAACGACGCGATCCCCCGCTACTCGTCCATTTTCTGGGCAATGACAAAGCGCGCCTGAAAAAGCTGGCTGAGCGAGAGCACCGCAGCCTCAGCAACATGGCGGCCAAGCTTCTGCGTGACGGCATGGACGAGCTGGAGCGGCAACCAGCCCAAGCTGAGCAAACCGTTTAATCGACAGGCAGACCGTCGTGTGCAGCCGCCCCATCCCCAAATCCCTTTCCAAGAAAGGCATAACGATGATCGAGGACAACTTACTGCCGGGGCAGGAGGTGAGCTTCGGCAGAATGTTCTGTCTGATCTACCGCTCCGAACTCGAGGCGATCATTTTTCTACCAAAACAAAAGCTGTTGGCGGACCAGCAAGCTAACCAGATTACTGATGGTCCGGATGAAATGTCCGAACCATCCGATCAAAACAATAGGGAGACAACGTGAAATCAATACTCGAATTGCAGATAGCGGTGATGAACGGTGACAAATCCGGAGTACACACCGTGCTGGATGAAATGGACCGACGCACCGAAAACGAAATGCTTCTGAGAGCGGCGGAGCATTTTAAGTTTGAAACCATCGAATGGAACGGACGGCGCATAGCCTATCGGCCTGACTTATCCCGCGTTTTCGGTTACTCGGACGAATCCGGACTACGTAAGTTGGGTGAAAGATACGATCTGGAGGCCATCCAACTGGGGTGGTTCGGACAAAATGTCCGTACCATCGCCCTTGAAACCTTCAAAATTGAAGGTAAAACTACTCGGGCCTGTTTCGTTACGTGGCCCACCTTCCTCGTCGCCGGTATGGTCTCCACGACTGCTGCCGCCGACTCCATCAAGCTGTATCTCCTGCAAGCAGAAAAAGCCGCTCGCATCGCTGCCGGAACTCTCGAAATCAAGCGCGACCAATCGCGCTTCGACTCGGCCGCCAAGGTGGTGAACCTAATTTCCAAGGCCGAGCGCATCAAGGATCAAAAGCTCCGTGAATTTGCCCTTCGTCACATCGACGATCTGCTGGATGGCGCCCTGGAATTAGGACAGCAGGGAGATTTATTCAGCTAAAAAATTGACCTATCACACGTTGACGCGCGTGATAGGCCGGTGCGGGGTACTGCTATCGCAAGCCTAGTGTCCCCGCAAAAAACAATAAGCAATAGGTTAATTGTTCAAGAGGGGTAACACATGGGACGTTCTATTCCCAAGAACGTGCAGGACGCGTTCTATCGGGTGGTTCACGACTATCCGGAAGGGGTCGAGGCGCTGGCGAATCTGATGGGCATCCCGCCCGGGACGCTTTACAACAAAGCCAACGCCAACGAAACCAGTCATCACAAGCCTACCTTGGCAGATGCGGTGTTGGTCACAGCCATCAGCAACGATAAACGCATTCTGCATGCCTTCGCGGCCACCGTCGGCGAGGTCTGTTATTCGCTGCCGGACCTCTCCAACCTCTCCACTACCGCACTTATTTCCCACATTACCCGCACCGAGGCGGAAGGCGGCGATTGCTATCGCGCCATTCACCAAGCGCTGGAAAAAGACGGCCTGATCAACGGGGCCGATTACAAGGTAATCGAGCGTGAGACCTATGAGTGGGTATCAGCAATCCTTGAAGGACTGGCCCGGATGAAGGAGATGGCGCAGTGAGCGCCAATCCGGTACCCGCATCGCTGGCAAAGCACGGCCTGATGACCATTGAAGACAACCTGCTGCCAGGCCAGCAGGTGAGCTTTGCCAGGATGTTCTGCCTGATTTTTCGTAGCGAGCTGGAAGCGCGAATTTTCCAGAAGAAAAAAACATGCGCCGCGAACCACGGCAACAGCTTGCCCTCCCCCTCGGAATAAACGAGGTGCCGGAGCAGCTGCTCCGCGCAGCCTATGCGCGCTGCGGGCTGGCTATGAGTTTTGACGAGGCAATGCAAAAAGAGGTGCTGCGCATTTGTTTCCGTGCCATGGCGCGGCGGGCACCAAAACTTAAACGGAGCAAGCAATGAAAACAGTGGATGAATTCATGATTGAGGCGTTCGGCCAGCCTCGCGACCCGCGCAGCCCGGAATACAAGATTGGCGTGTGGGCAGCACTCGAATACCGCGTCAATGGGAAAAAAACCGCTTTCCCATATGTGTTGGGAACCGCCGCTGCCGACGCTTATTTTTCAGGCATGGATGAGGGGCACAGGATCTGGCGCCAAGCCTCCTATACGGGTACGCAAGATTAAAAAACGAATCCCCGCGCTAGCTGCCGGCAAGGGGAATCGGATCCACAAAGGCAGCATGACTGATCACCTGGAGGAGCGAGCGATGAAACGTAACAGATGTTTGACCAATGATGAGGAAGTGACCCTGCGCCGGATGATGAAGCGCAGGGGCGATGCGCAGGGGCGGCGCGACTATGCGTGGGTGCGGCTGCTGCTGACCACGGGCATGCGGCTGAATGAATTCAGTCTGCTGACGATAGGCGATGCGCGGGCGTCCTTTGTAAGCGGGCGGTTGTTCATCCCGAAGGAGCAGCGCAAGCGGGAGGCCTGCGACCTCGCGGTGTACGCCAAGGGCGAAGCGCTGGATGCATTGCGGGACCTTGTTGGGGTGTGCGCCGAGATGGCGGATATGTCCGCCGCACGGTTGCCGGATAGCCACCCGCTGGTGCTTTCGCGTAACGGTAAGGCGATGTCTCCCCGCGCATACCAGCAGCGCATGAAGGAGTTGGCGCGAGAGGCCGGGATAGACCCGGCAATCTCTCCCCACTGGTTGCGGCATACGTTTGCCGTGACCTTCCTCGAGGCGAGCGAGGGCAGTCCCCAGGCCGCGCTGCTGCGGTTGAAAAACCTGCTCGGCCATACGAGCATTGCCTCGTGCATGGAGTACCTGACCATGAGCCGCGGCGATGTCGGCACTGAGATCGAGCGCATTTTTCCTTCCCGCCGGCGCTTGCGTGCACCGGCCCTGCGGAAGGCCTACGAAGCGAGGACAGGGGCATGAGCACGACACCAACAATGACGCTGGACGAATACCACTCCGCCCTCAAGGCCCAGGGTGTTCCCCGTGATCATCTGGCGATGAAATGCCCGATCTGCAAAACCATCCAGTCAGCCTCGGATCTGATCGCAGCCGGTGCCGGAAAGAACTTTGATGAGGTTGAGAAATATCTCGGTTTTTACTGCATTGGCCGATTCACCAGAGCCGGCGGGCATAAGAAAGGAGTTCCTCCGGGTCGCGGATGTGATTGGACCCTTGGTGGATTCCTGCAGGCCCATGAGTTGGAGGTTGTTACTCCCGATGGTGTCCACAACCCGAGATTTGCGCTGGCCACACCAGAAGAAGCGCAGGCACATATGAATGCAAAAAAGGGAGTGACAGCATGACAACCGATGCACCTGACATCCTGATTGCTGCCGCAGATGCCATCACTAACCGCGCCGATGGGCGGGATGGCGAAAACGGCGAACGCAGTATGGCCCGGACAGTGGCCACCTTCAACGCGCTCACGGGCTATGCACTCAGCGAGCGCGACGGATGGGTATTCATGGCTATGGTCAAGTTGGCCCGCTCCCAGGTAGGCCGTCACGTCCTGGACGATTACATGGATGGCGCCGCTTTTATGGCGTTGGCCGGCGAGAGCATGGAAAGAAAGCCTGAAAACAAAGGTGGCGAAGTCGTGATGTCACAGCAGGAACCTCATCGCCACCCCGAGCCCCGTTTCCCTACGCGTGGGGCTGGCCTTGTCGGGCTTGTGATGGTGCTTTCATTTGCATCCATAGCCGCAGTGCTGAATTAACGGAGACATAACATGGAGACTAATCATGAACAGATTGTTACTGGCGTATCGATTATGGCGGGATCACGGCCTTTCTTACACGTGGTGGCGGGCATGGCAGAGCGCGAAGAGATTCCCTGTACGCTGACGGCCAAAATTCATCCAAGCATCGGTTCTGAAAACCAGGGAATGATGGACGCGCTGACCGCCTCCAAGCGCGTCGCCACGATTCTTGCACATCGCGGTTTTGTTGTTCTGGAAGCGCATATCGGCTGGCGTAATTCACGCATCGCCATCGAGGCGGCGCCGAAATGCGCGAACCTCGGCGGGGCCGAGATCATGCGCGTTGTCACGGCAGAATTCGACGAGCGAACCATGTCCGTGAGTATTCACGGCGTGCAGGTGGAATGGATAATGAGGCGGCCGCTATGACTCAGCATGCCCAACCGGAAATCGGCATTGTCGGTTTGCTCGTCGTTCTTGTGGTCGCTGGGCTTACCGGGCTCGTTTCATGGATGAGCCATCGTGACCATGACCAAAGACGAGAAATAGCGCACCTCTCCACAACTTGCGCAGATTCGCAAGCCGGGGAAAAACTGGCTTCGACAACTCTCTCTCATACGCCACACGGAACATGGGAGCTGCGCTGCACCTATTCCCCTGATTCCGGATATGGCCGCACATCGCGTGTCCGTCTGGCGCCGAGGAAGACATCATGAATGGAAGAATTGAGCTACTCAACCCCGACAGTATCGGGGGAGAACAGGCGTGTCATGAACTGAAGCGCGTAAATAAAATAGTGAGACTGCTTGAAGAGCAAAACGATGTTTATCGTCGCGTGATGACTGATGTATCAAGCGACCTCGCAAATATTATCGTGGCAAGAAGCAAGAATGATCTGGGTGCGTTGTTAGAGATTATTGACAGATATCTCGAAAACTGCTCTGGCGGCAAAGAGCATGCACCTTCCAATGAGCCAAAGGTGCACTGATGAGCGAGATCACGTCAGTGGATCAGACCTCTACGAGGTTCTGGACAACAGCGGAGGAACGCGTGCTGAGCCAGCATTACGTGGATGGGGGCATTGAAGAATGCCTGGCCAAATTGCCGAATCGTAGCGCTTCAAGCATTTATGCCCGTGCGGGAAGGCTGGGGCTTAGAACCAAAATCAAATGCTCGCCTTACAAGTCATGGGAGAAATCCGAGCATGTTGATGAGTCGATCCGGCGTGGATATCAAACCACTCCGGAACGTGGAGATGTTGAATCGCTGGCCAATCAGTTAATGCGCCCGCGCTGGTGGATTTCGAAGCGTGCGCGAGAACTCGGACTTACCTCTCCGCGATTTAAAGAGCCCCGATGGACAGATGCGGAAGTAGAGCTGCTTGCGAAGCATGCTCATAAAACTCTGGATACGATCGCAAGGATTTTTAAAAAGCAGGGCTATGTCCGTAGCCCGGTGGCAATTGGGGTAAGACGAAAACGCCTGCACCTTGGACCTCGCGAGAACCCCGATCCTGATTTTATAAGTGCGCGGCAGCTTGGCGTTCTGATGGGTGTAGACGCCAAAACCATTACACGCTGGATCCGCATGGAAGGACTCCCGGCAATCCCCGGAGGCACGAAACGCACCCCGCAACAGGGCGGCGATATGTGGCGGATAAACCTCAAGAAGCTGCACTTATGGATAGGCGAGCATGCTGTTCAGGTGGATCTGCGCAAGGTCGACAGGTTCTGGTTTATCGATTTGATGATGGATGGGAGGGCGTAATGGCGCGGATAGAAACCCAAGAGAGTATCGCTATCTGGGCTGAGCAAGCATTTGGACCAGCTGTGACCAATGCTCGCGTTGTTGGCCGGGCTAACGAGGAAATGGCTGAATTGATTCGGGCTGCGACCAGTGACAAACCGATACATGAGCTGATCGAAGAAGCAGCCGATGTTGTGATCGTGCTGTATCGACTGGCCGCGCGTAATAGCGAGAGCCTCGATGCGGCTATCGACGCAAAGATGGCGCTTAACCGAATGCGGGAATGGAAGCGCGACGGAACAGGTCACGGTTATCACGTACGCACCGATAAAACGGGGGCTCACCATGGGTGAGCGCACCAAGATCGAGTGGGCCCACCACACCTTCAATCCCTGGTACGGCTGCCAGAAGGTTGGACCGGGCTGTGATCACTGCTACGCAGAAGCATGGGCCAAGCGTTCAGGCCTGGTTAAATGGGGACCGGGCGCTGAGCGCCGCCGGAGTTCGCCGGCGAACTGGCGGAAACCGCTCCAGTGGAATCGTCGCTCTCAAATTGCTCATGACGCATGGCAACACGGCATCGAGCTTACAGGTGGCAATGAAAAAGAATTACTCGCCCGCGGTTTCGTGAAGCCGGAACGGCCGCGAGTTTTCTGCGCATCGTTGGCCGACGTGTTCGACAACGCGGTGCCGGCCGACTGGCGCATGGATCTGTTCTCTCTAATCGCGCAGACGCCTTATCTCGACTGGCTGCTGGTAACCAAGCGCGTCGGTAACGTGATGCCTATGTGTTCGAGGGATAGCCTGATGTTCGACATGCTCAGCTCGCGCGTCTGGCTTGGCATCACGGTATGCAACCAGCAAGAGGCTGACCGGGACATTCCTAAGCTGCTGCAGATCCCCGCCAAGGTGCGCTGGTTGAGCATGGAGCCGTTGCTTGGGCCGGTTGATATAAGCGAATGGATTGATCCTGATTATTTTACTGGCTGTGCAGACGATGGAATTAAAGCTCTGCATTGGGTAGTCGCCGGCGGCGAGTCTGGCTCCAATGCCCGCCCGATGCACTCCGGTTGGGCGCGCTCACTGCGCGATCAGTGCCAAGGTGCCGGCGTGCCGTTTTTCTTCAAGCAGTGGGGCGAATATTCAGAGGATCTTCAACATGGCCTTAACACGGGGGTATTTGCCCCCATTCGCTATTACCAATTCGCGGACGGCGTGATTGTAGAGCGCGTCGGTAAAAAATATTCTGGCCGAATGCTTGACGGCATTCTGCATGAGGCATATCCGGAGCGATGCCAATGACCGCTACTGCCTACCCACTCACTTGGCCCAACCGGTTCCCGCGGGCACGGACTCCCCGAGATCCCGGTCGCTTCAAAACAACTTTGTCGTCAGCTCTCAAAAATGTACAGGACAGCCTGCGGTTGTTTGCCGTGGACTCCGGCAAAAAGCTGGAGGAACTGGTGATCAGCAGCAACGTTACTTTAGGTGTGAATCGCCCGAAGGATCCGGGCGTGGCTGTCTGGTTTACCTGGGATGGTATGCAGGTATGCATCGCTGTCGATCGCTACAGTTCGGTGGAGAGCAATCTGCAGGCCATTCACCACATCATTGAAGCGCGACGCGTTGAGCTTCGGCATGGCACTTTGGCGCTGGTGCGCGCCACCTTCCAGGGATTCCTGGCGCTGCCGGCACCGACAAAGCGGACCTGGTGGGAAGTGCTTGGCATCGGTGAAACGGCCACGCCAGAACAGATCAGGAGCGCCTATCGTTCGCTGGCCAGCCAACATCATCCGGATAAAGGCGGCGATCACGCAAGGATGGCGGAAATCAACCTGGCGTATGTGGAAGCGGGGCAATCCCTATATGACTGAGCTCGCTCCGTTTGCCAGGACCTTCGCGCTGGTGTTCTTTCTTGGCGCCGGATGCCAGTGGTAGGGAGATGGACTATGAATAGCATCATCAAGCCAAAGCGTCCAACCATATCGGGGTGGGTGCAGTGCGCAACGCCGCCCGCATGGGTATCACTCGGGTATGACGCTGAATCATGGTTTCACCCCGAAACCAAACTTTGCGTAATCAGCGCCGTCGAGGTTGCCAAAGATGGCGATGGCATCGACCGCGGCCCTGAGTACCACATCAGCATCAGCAAGGACGGCCGCAAGCGATGCGGTAGCTATGAGGCTCAGAAAGTCCTGAAACAGTTCGGCCTGGATGGGGCGGAGGAAGATAACCATGTGCCGTATGGCATCGTCCGAAACTTCTGGCGGCCGGTAGCGGAAAACCTCGTCGGGCTGGAATGCGCTTGCAAAGAAACCGAATCAGCGATTGTTGAGGACAAGGGCGATTATGTGTGGCGGACAATCGGAAGGAGTAAATAGCAATGGATGAACAGATTTTAGTAAACAAGGAAGCCTTGCGCCAAGTGCTTGATGCATTGATGGGCCCGCCACACCTGATCCTGGAATTGCACGCGCTGAATAAGCCTTACTTCCCGGGCAACCCGGTCGGGATTCTGATTGAGGAGTACAACAAGGCAGTCAGCTCACCACCAGCACCAAAGGTTGAGCCGGCTTATGCCGCAAAGGATTATCGCACAGGCAAATTTGGCTATATCTGGCATGAGAAAGATGACGTGGTCGGCTGGATAAATTTGCAGCATCAATCACGCGACGATGTTACCTATGTTCTTGTTGAACTCCACACGGGCCACGCCCTGAGCGACGAACTGAGGAAGGATGCGGAGGAGTTGTGCGATTACATGGATGGCTACGACTTCGGCGAAGGTAGTCCCCAAAAACACATCTGGGATGCTGTCCGTAAACTCCTCGCCACTCTGACCAAGCTCAAATGAAAGCCCTATCCATCCGCCAGCCCTGGGCCTGGCTAATCCTGCATGCGGGCAAAGACATTGAAAACCGCAACTGGTCCACTCAGCTTCGTGGCCGCGTGCTGATACATGCCGCCAAGGGCATGACAAGGGACGAATATAGCGACGGTATTGATTTTATCGTTGATCAAGGCTTGCCGCCGCTTCCGTTCGACCTTCCTTCTTTCGAACAGATTGAACGCGGGGGAATCATCGGCTCAGCAGAGATCGTGGATTGCGTAGCGGACTCAGAGTCGCCTTGGTTCATCGGAAAATTCGGTTTCGTACTCCGTGACCCAAAACCTCTCCCATTTATTCCATGGCGCGGGCAGCTGGGGTTTTTCGACATTCCAGATACTGTAATGGTGCCCCATGGCAACGATTGAGGAGCTCAAGCAGCGCATAGATCTGCATGAGCTGGCCGACTGGCTTGGGCTTGAGCGACCCCGCGGCCAGGGCAATTACAAAAGTCCTTTTCATGAGGATAAAGGCCCATCCCTATCGATCTACGCTGATGGCCGTAAGTGGAAGGATCACTCCAAAGATGTGGGCGGGAGCTGCATCGACCTTGTTTGCCAAGTTCGCGGGATAGAGGTAAATGAAGCGATCGTGCTACTGCATGAATATCTCGGCATTCCGCTGGACAAGCCCGAGCGCAGCGGAGAGCAGCGTGAGAAGTCCCGTGCCGAGTACATCGCTGACCGCTGCCTGGGCCAATCGGAGCGTGCGATCGAGTATCTGGCCAGCCGCGGCATTAGTGAAGAGGTCATTCAGCGCGCAATAAAGAAAGGCACTGTAGGTTTCAACGATTGGCGATCCGACAAGGTTGCTGAGGGTGAGCCTGGCCACGGCGGCCCAGCTGCTGCGTTCATTGTACGCAGCCTCAACCCTGGCCGCGTGATGGCTGTGGATCTGCGCTATCTGGATCCCGTAATCAACGGCAACGTCAAAACGCAATGCCAGGGTGAAAAATCCGGCTATGGCTGGACCAGCGATATTCGGCGATTGATGAATGCACAAACCGTGTATCTCGTGGAGTCGCCGATCAATGCGTTATCGATCGAGAGTGCCGGCATCCCCCACAGCGCCGCTTTCGCCACACGCGGTACCGGCAATGCCCAAAATATCGATCTGAATTGGATTAAGGGCAAGCGCGTTGTAATAGCGATGGACAACGACGTCCCCGATAAGGATGGGCATCGCCCCGGTCGCGCTGCCGCCTGGACCCTGCATGAGCGTCTGACGGCGCTCGATGTGGCGGCAATGATGGTTGATCAGTCTGAGTGGATGGGTGATGACGATGAGCCCATCAACGATGTGAATGACTATCTTAACTCGCAGGGCGTCGACGCCCTCAAGCGCGCGTTATGGAAGCTGGAGCCCTGGCTGATCCAAGGTCAACCGGGGAAAGTGGAAGAGGATTTCGGCAAGCGCCGGGTTTATCTTCCATACCACGACGATACCAAATACTGGCGCTACCGCGTCCGGGAAGACTTTACCAGCTACATTTCCGAAGTTAAAAAGGATGAGGATGGGAATGAGAAGCTGGAGTTTACGGATCTGGCCGGTTTCCGGATAGCGGCGCTATCGCGGGTCACCATCGCCGGCGCCACGGCGACTATGAGCGGGGAAACGGACACGCAGCCGCGGACGTTGTTCGCTATCAGCGTGCAAACCCCGCGGCACGGCGCCAACCTGGTGCGACGCGTGGTGGAAGATGAGCGTCTCCATAACGTTGATACCTGGAAGAAGATCGGCCCCGTATGGAATCAGTCCGCTTTCCTGCGGATGATCAATATTCTGGAGCGTGGCGCGCATATCGGCGCGCGCAATGCCGCGAACTTTGTCGGTTTGTGCTACCGCGAAGGCAAACTGATCCTTAATGAAGGTCCTGACTGCTATTTCACCAATCCCGAGCAGCAGTGCCCCTACCATAATTTGACCTTCCCCTCCGGAACGCGCCAGGACGCACGAAAAGTCATCGAGCAATACCAGATGACCTTCAAGCGCAACGCCGCAACCCTGCCCCTTATATGGGGCCTGGGAGGCCATCTCAAGGTTTTGCTGGGTTTCTGGCCACATTTGATGATGCAAGCGGACAAGGGGCACGGTAAATCCACCTTGATCAAGCGCCTGGAGCGCACCATCGGCTTCACGATGTTTTCTGGCCAGTCCCTGCAGACCGAGTTCCGGCTGCTCACCTCGATTTCGCACACGTCGCATCCAGTCGGTTGGGAGGAGCTGTCCGCCCGCAAGCAGGAGATCATCGACAAGGCCGTGGGCCTGTTGCAGGAGAACTATCAATACACCCTGAACCGGCGCGGTACCGAGATGACGGAATTCCTGAGCTCGGCGCCAGTGATGCTCGCCGGCGAGGATGTGCCTGTACGCAGCCTGATCGGCAAGATCGTGCGTACCGAGCTGACCGGCAAGAAAGGGCCGCTGATGCCCGAGGATATGCCCCGCTTCCCTGTCCGGCAATGGATTGAGTTCCTCACAGGGCTCACCCGTGGCCAGGTGCTGGGCGTCTACGACAGGCTGAAGGAACATTGCCTCCGCAACAGTCGCGCCAGCGGCGCCGACGACGGCGCAGTGCGCATGGCGGGTAACTATGCCGCGCTGCTCACCGCCTGGCGTTTCCTGTGCGAGTTTGCCGAGATAGATGTGAAACAGGGCGACTTTATCGAGGATGTGGTTGCTGAGATGAATGCCCACATAACGGAGACCAGCTCCGACCGCGAACCGTGGGTGTGGATCCTTGAAACCGTGCTGTCGGAGATGGCGCGCCAGGAGTTCAAGTATCCCTATCAATGGGACAAGGTAGATGGCGAACAGTGCCTGCTGGTGCGTACCAGCCACATTATGGAGCATCTGGCGCATACGCCGGCGCTGCGCGAGAAATGGAACGGTCTGCCGGTCAAGTCTGATCGTGTATTCAAGAAGCAGCTCCAGAAAGCCGGCGTGATCCTCTCAGATACTGTTGAACGCACTATCGGCCAGCGACGGATATCACACCTATCAGCATTGAGCCTGTCACGGCTCGATCAATACGGCCTGCACGCCACGCCACACATCGACTCCGGTTTTTAATGTCCCCCCGCACCCCCCAAATAGGAACGCAGCCGCTTTTTTTTGCGCTTTGCGCAATTTCTCAAAAGGATGGGGGGCGTGTGTGCGCTAACCCGTGGATTTATGCCTTTAAGTTATATAAGTCTTTGATCGTGGAGAGGAACCTCCCCACGGGTTCAAGCCGTTTTTCCACGGATTGCGCTTCCGTTTCCACGGATTCAACCGTTTTTTCCACGGGTTCACTTTTCCAGTCCACGGCTTATATCTATATCTATCTCTCTCTTTTAAAAGAAGAAAGAAGAAGAAAAAGAGCCTGGAAAAGAAAGGCGCCAATCCACGGGTTAGCAGAGCTGCTTAAAAATGCATCCACGGGTTATGACCCACATCCACGGGTTATCCGTGGATTTACGCGGGATAAATATCGTGAATAATCATGCTGTTATGGTTAATATTAGGGTGATCCACGCATCCACGGAAAGATTTGCGTGTGGGTATTTTTGGTTTTGTTTCGGGAGGAGATGAAATGGGCAAGAGTTATCACATGTGCCTCGATGTCAGAGGCGCTTTAACGAACTGGTCGGATAGAAATTTCAGGGGAGTATTCACGCATGACGATGGTCGTAAGATGACGCCGGCTGAGGCTAAATCCAATTTACTGGACGAGTTATCCAAGGGGCATGAGGTTATTCCTTGTGGGAAGTGTGACAACTTTGATTTCTCGGGAGAGGGATGCCTTGGGCATGATGCTTAACAAGAAAATCCGCCATGTCGTCAGCATTTCAGGTGGGAAGGACAGTACGGCAACATTAGAGCTGGCGCTTTCCAATTGTCCGCGGGAAAGCATCATCCCTATTTTTTGCGATACCGGAAACGAGCACGAAGCCGTAGATGAGTATTTGGGCTACTTGGAGAAAATGTGCGCCATTCGTGTCATGCGATTAAAAGCGGATTTTTCCGAGCAGATCGCCGCAAAGCGTATGTTTATTGCGCGTGACCAGCGTACACGACGTGACAACAACGGCCGCAGAGTTAGATGGAGCAACAAGGCCAAGCGTCGGGCTCTAAGCGTGCTACACCCAACCGGAAACCCGTTTCTAGATCTCTGCTTATGGAAAGGCCGTTTCCCTAGCCGCAAAGCCCAATTTTGCACTAAAGAGCTTAAGCGAAACATGGCAGTCGAGTTTCAGCTGAACCTGATTGACAAAGGTTTTAGCGTGCTGAGTTGGCAAGGTGTGAGACGAGATGAATCCCTGAACCGCCGCGATGCAAAGAAGATAGAGCGGGTGGGCCCAAGGCTTTGGGTTTTTAGGCCAATAATTGATTGGACGGCCCTGGATGTTTTTGAGTACTGCGCCAAGCGAGGATTGGACCACAATCCGCTCTATAAGCAGGGGATGAAACGCGTCGGGTGTATGCCGTGCATCAATGTGAATAAGGGCGAACTCAGGCAAATAGCGGTCAGATTTCCTGAGCACATCAGCCGTATAGCTGGGTGGGAAAAACTTGTATCGGCTGCGAGCAAACGACAGGTTTCCACGTTTTTTGCTGCGTACAAAGACCCAACTGTGGAAATAGGCGACGTGCATAAGATCGTCGAATGGGCGCAAACCTCAAGAGGTGGACGCCAATATGATCTTCTTGGCGGTCTATCGGATACGTCAGCTTGTGCATCGGCTTATGGATTGTGCGAATGACTAATCTGATCGAAAACTTCCTCGAGTTCAAGCAGCGCAACGCCGGCAGGTCCGATCGCACTATTCACGCTTATCGCCTGGCGCTTAGGCGGATGGTTGAATACTTTGGCGATCAGGATCTTCGCCAGATCACGCAGGATGAATTGCTCGCGTTCACTGGGCCATATCTCCACAAAATGGGGTTGCGTGACCCGGTAAGCCGTCGCCCGCACGTTGCCGCAGTTCGTGGTTTCTACAGCTGGCTGGCTTCGACAAAGCGGATCCGTAGCAACCCAGCCGAGAATTTGCCTTATCCGGATAGAGGTCGCCGGATCCCGCGCGTGATGACGCTGGCCAGCGCCACCAAGCTTATGTGGGAGCCGGACTTTAATACCTTTGCTGGGGTGCGCGACGGCGCTATTCTCGCGCTGCTCGTAGGTTGTGGACTGCGTGTGTCTGGCCTGATAGCCCTCAACGAAGGCAATATCATCCAGGATGAGATCGACGGCAAGGTGCGCATGCTGATCAAGGTGGTCGAGAAAGGCGATAAGCAGCGCAAGCTGCCTATCCCGCCAGAGGCGGACTTGCTGCTACGGCTCTACCTTGATCATGCGGATCTTAAACAGATAAACCGGCGCCTGCCTGATGGTGATCAAGTTTTGTTTGTGAGCCTGATGAACAGGACAGTCACGCCTGATCAGTACCACGGCGAGCGCCGGCGTCTTAATCGTAGAGCAGTGCTGCAGATGATCAAGAAATACGGCAAGCGGGCCGGCATATCCGAGGATCAAATCCATCCGCACGCCATGCGTCACCTGTTCGGTACCGAGCTGGCCGAGGATGGGGTTGATATCATCGCCCGCCAACGCTTGATGGGACATGAGGATGCCAAGAGCACAGCCATCTACGACCACATGGCCATGCGCAAGCTGACCCGCGAAGCGGATCGGGCCAACCCCCTGGCTAAAATAAAAACGCCGGTCAGCGATCTTTTGAAGAGACTCAACAAGCAGTCGTAATACAAGGCAGGCATCGAAGCACGTGATTCGGGTTTGTGGATGGCGCAACCCATATAAGGGGATGCATCATCGGAGAGAGGAAGTAAGCAGCAGTAGGCTTCTTGTGGTGATCTGGCAGGTGTCGACAACTTTGACAAATATCGGGCTAAATCTGTCTGGTTCCCACAACTAGGGTAATGCGCACTTTGGTGATAAAGCGCAATTGGGCAACGGCAACATGAGGGTTTGAGAGTGATAAACGATGATGAAAAGCGAAGTTCAGATGGGGGAATTGGCGCATCAGGTCAGCCAGCCGACTCACCTGCCGATGGGGTGGGGGGTCGGCAGGCATCCTCACCCCATCCCGACAGGGGGGGTGGGTACCAGAATAACTGCACGGTTTTGAACTTCGGGCTTTCGGAAGAAAAAAAACGCGACCAGCGTCTGGATGAATTGCAAAAAATGGGACTACAGCGCATCTGGATAGATATCGCGGAAAAAATTGGCGTGGATAATTTGTTGATAGCCTGGCGCATGCTCGATTCGGATCAAGCTAACCATGCCGATGACGGGCGCTTACTCATCCCGATCAGGCGGTACCGGACTTACATAAGATACCAACGGAATCGGTATATCGAGTCTCTGGTCGAGATGAATCTTTCCCCGCGCGAGATAAAGGAGAAAATTGAACGGCAGTTATGTGAAAAGATCAGCGTCCGTAACATATTGCGGATTTCGAAGCGGGGATAGGATCAGTTATGGCAGAACAGACGGCGATCATTTACGCTCGGGTTTCCACATCGCGCCAGGCTGATGACGGACTCCCGATTGCAAGCCAGATCGAGCAAGGGCATAAAAAGGCCGGTTTACTCGGAGCCCTGGTGGTCAGAGTATTCACGGACGCCGGCATTTCCGGCAGAACCGACGAGAGGCCAGCCTTCCGCGATGCTGTTGCCTATTGCAAAGCGTATGGCGTGGATTACTTCGTTTGTTGGAGCACGTCGCGTTTCGCTCGGAACAAGCTCGATGCCGCCCTCTATAAGCGTGACCTGGAGAAATGCGGTACTCGAGTAGTGTATGTCAGCGTAGACCTGGACAATCGGACCGATTCCGGCTGGATGATGGAATCAATGCTCGAAATCTTCGACGAGCATTACAGTCGACAGGTCAGCGCTGATACGCTACGCAGTATGATAAAGAATGCGCGGGATGGATATTTCAACGGTGGCCGGGTACCCTTTGGTTATATGGCGGTACCGGATGGCAAGCGGAAGCGGCTGGCAGTACTGGATGTGGAAGCTCAAATTATCAGGGACTTATTTGGGCTATATGTTGAGGGGATTGGGTGTAAAGCGATCGCCATGACGCTGAATGAGCGAGCCCGATTGCGTCGCGGCATGCGGTGGAACAAGAACGTGGTTACCGCTACATTGAAAAATGAGGTTTATACCGGCAAGGTGGTATTCAATCGAACCGATAGCCGAACCGGGAGAGCCAGATCCAGGGAAGAGTGGATAATCACTCAGAGTCACCCTGCAATCATCGAGGAGGGAGTTTTTATGAGCGTTCAGGAATTGTTTGGCGAGCGGACCCCGGTTGACGGTGGTGGATCCCCGCATAGCGGGCTTGTTTTTACAGGGCTATTGCGGTGCGGGAAATGTGGACTGGCAATGCGATCGGAGAATGGTACCGGACGGAGCCGACGTTACCATTACTACAATTGCCAGACAGCGCAAAAAGGGGGTGGCTGTGAAAATCGGCGAATAGCCGCCCCTGATCTTGATCAATGGCTCATTCAGGCGATCATGGACAAGGTGCTTACCCGAGAAAGGCTGGTTGAGACGATTTCTGAATTGCACGAGATTACCGGACGCTGGGTAAAGGACCGTGCCAGGCGACGGGAGGAAATAGTAAAAACCCTGCGCGATGTAGAGTCTAGGTTAAAAAAACTCTTTGATGTGCTTGAGCTGCATGGGAAAGATGCCCCGAACATGGGCGACCTCACTGAGCGTCTGCGTGAGCTGAAGCAGCAGCGGAGCAGCCTTGATCTTCAGCTTGTTACCATTGAAGAGGAGGAAATCCCGATCATCCCGATCACTGAAAGCGATGTGCAGGAGATGGCGGATTTGCTGCGGGATATTGTGGAGACTACAGGCGATCAGAAAAAACTAAGGCTGTTCTTCTCATCATTCATCGATCAAATTGTGGTGAATGACAAGGGCGTGAGGATCGAATACCGCGCGGAAAAATTGGTAAACCAAACCGGATTTGATACGGTTCGTAGTAAGGCTCGGTGGCTCCCCGACCAGGGCTCGAACCTGGGACCTGCGGATTAACAGTCCGTCGCTCTACCGACTGAGCTATCGGGGAATTGAAGAGGTGCATATACTAATAGCTTGGGCCCACCTGGTCAATGCTGTAGGCCAAGTAATTACGATAGCGAAAGTATTAGTGGGTCGGCTGGTACTGCGGAAACGCAGGCATTCCATTCCGAATGAATCTGCTGCCACTGGTCGATACGAGTGGGTAAAGCTGGGCAGTAGCAGGATTTCACGCTACTGGAGGCCCCTCGTCACGCTACACTTCGCAAATCCGGCCCGGTTATCTGCACCCTTGTGCGGTTCGTCTGAGGGGAATTAACAGTAGACTTTCTGCTGAGTGAAAGAGGCTGGATCATGTTGAATTACCGATGCCTGCGCCGCCAGCGCATTTCAGAAATATGAACGTGCAGGCCGCAGACGATCGTTTTTCGTTTAAATCGTCGCTCAATATTCTTTCTCTGGCACGACGATAACCTTCTCGCTGGCCCCAGGTTCTCCTTGGGGGCCTTGGGGACCCTGAGGGCCGGGTTTACTTGAGCCTATCGATATGCAGCCGGTAATTCCTGCAAGCATTACTACTACCGCAAGCAGCTTTAAGTTTTTCATAGGATAACCTTTTTTAGGTTGATTTTAGTCGCCACTGCATCTAAAACATACCCTAAAGCTGTAGCTGTAACTGTTCGTTGCCGCACACTCGCACGTAGTGGGCCCTCTTCTGCTTACCGTGTTGAGAGGACATCTTTGCATTCAAGTCAGCGAAAAATCCCAACTGAATAGCAGCCGCTGGATCATCTCCGGCTAACTCCGCTCCTGCCGAGGTTCTATCCATTTTTCCTGCCGATCTGTTGGAAATTTTTCTTGACATTTCATAGTAATCCACATAGTCACAGAAATATCATAATCACCCCTGATTACCAGCGATAAACCCGCGCGAAACATGGCTTTCAATTCAACTCATTGATAATAAATGTAATTTACAAATGTTTAAAAAATGGCCAAACGGGAAAATATTGTTACAACTGGGTGACTTACCCACCGTGTACAGAGGTTATCAACAAACTTATCCACAGCAATTGTGGACAATAAAACCCCTCCTGCCCATGGGAATACAGATCTTTGCAACGCAGCATTTATGAGGGTCTGGCTGAACTATTGATCCCGGGGAAGTACAAGAGTTAGGTAGCGATTAATGCAACAGCAACCTATTTCTTGATCTCGCCAAAATTCTCATACTCCTCCAAACGAAGAGCCGCTTCTACTACTTGCTTCGCTTCCTCGACGGTTTTTGCATGGGAGAGATCTACCGCCGGATTGGGATAGCTGTGCCAAAATGAAAAACCGGCGGTTGTAATCCAGAGCAAGCCTCTTACATGTTGCTCTACAAATACCTCTTGATGATTTTCATCAACTACTTTCCATTCAATATCCATGGTTCACGCTCCTCGACACGTTACAATATCACAGGGGGCCGGGTATCCGCCTCCGGCCAAGGCAATTGTGCAGCGCATATTTCATGTGTTTGCCAGATCAATATGAAACGTTGCACTCTTGAACTAATTGCCGGGTAACAGGAAGACTGACATTTTCATAGACTCATCAGTGAATTTATCTTATCTATTGTGCCTACCTTTGCTTACCTCTTGAGGTCGGACCATGCAGGGGTAGAACCATGGGGACAAGCTCCCCATACAAGTCAAGCACAACGCATGGCTTGAGAAAACACCCCAAGCAGGCAATAAACAAAGGCGGGCCGGTGTCTCGTCACGCTTTAAGTATATTTGTTTAATCTCAGCACGGAAAAAAATCTATGATCCAAAACATCAGGACACGCTCCAAGACCGGATTGCTGGTCACTGTCTTGGCAATTGCCGCCGCCACTTTGTTTGTCTGTCCTATGGCCAAGGCGGATGCAGTTACCGATTGGAACCGCGTGGCCGGGGGTATTGTTGTCGATGCGAACTTGGGACCGCTGCCGGCCGACCGGGTGTTGGCCATTGTTCATACAGCAGTATACGAGGCTGCAAACGCAATTACTAGACGCTATCCAGGTGACCCATCAAACGGACCCAAGCTGAAGGCGCTACCGGGAGCCTCGGTAGATGCCGCCATTGCATCTGCAGCTCGCACCGTGCTGGCGGAACTCGTCCCGTCGGGAAAGACAGCTATCGAAGCTGCTTACCACGCTGCGCTGGCCCTGGTCCCCGGCGGTTCGGCGAAGACCGAGGGAATCTCCGTCGGAGAAAAAGCTGCGGCTGCGATCCTGACGCGACGCGCGAATGACGGCATCGCGGGGGGAGAGACGTATCGGCCTCATACGTCACCAGGCATGTACGTGCCTACCGTAATACCGGAAGCTCCGCACTGGTTACAGATCAAGCCATGGCTGATGGCGAGTGCTTCCCAGTTCCGCCCCGGCCCTCCCCCACCGCTGACCAGTGAGTTATGGGCGCGCGATTATAACGAGGTCAAAACCCTCGGCAGCAAACACAGTACGCGCCGCAGTGCGAAACAGACCGCTATTGCCCATTTCTGGGAGGAAGTGATGCCGCCCATCTATCACGGAATCGTGCGCTCCGTTGCCGACGTTCCGGGAAGAGAGATTACGCAGAATGCACGCCTTTTTGCGATGGTGACTCAGGCCAGCAACGATGCCCTGATCGCGGTCTTTGATGCGAAGTACCACTATGGCTTCTGGCGGCCGGTCACGGCGATTCGCAACGGCGACATCGACGGCAACGACGCAACCGAACGGGACCCGTCGTGGCTGCCCTTTATTGACACGCCCATGCATCCCGAATATCCATGTGCACACTGCATTGTTTCCGGAGCTGTCGGCGCGGTGCTGCAAGCGGAGATTGGCGTAGGACCCACCCCGCTTTTAACGACTACCAGTCATGCTGCTGGCGGCGTAGCACGAAGCTGGACAGGAATCGATGAGTTTATTCAGGAGGTTGCCAATGCACGCATTTATGATGGTGTGCACTACCGTAACTCCGCAGAGGTGGGCACCGCCATGGGAAAACAGATTGGCGAGTTGGCGGCCACGAAGTATCCCGGACCGATCAGGTAGAACGCAACCGGGTACTGCGCTTCGCACTATTTGAGCATTATGCCGGGCAGCAAACTCGATCGTGGGCGGCGCGAGTTTGCGCGTATCGGTTTTACAATGACAACCCCCGTTTTACCTTTACCTCCCGCATGTAACTTGCGGGCGCCAAGCTCGTTTGCACTCTGCACGCGGTTACTTTTCGGAATAACAAAATTGTTGTTGACCCTTGGGACAACAATTCACATCCGGGCAGCAATCTACATCCGGCAGTATCCATACCGTAACAAAATATCGCGCAATTGACGCCATCGTTCAACCACGTCTAGCAAACCAGTATTATTGCTGGTTTTCCCGTATGTTTTTGATAAAAAATATTATTTCTACAGTTCAAAAAATAGCCGAAAGGAAAATACCATTGCGGGAGGGTCACTTACGGATCGTGTTCATGGATTATCAACAAGCTTATCCACAGCAATTGTGGACAATGAAAGTTGCACTCAGGCTCTGGTAAGTTCCTCCACACGTATTAAAGACAGATCTCAGGGCAAATTCGGGGAACCAATACCAAGGCTTGCTGACTAAATTTATTGGATGGAACGTTCCTGGGAGAACGTAGTCCAGGAGGGCTGGTCTACTGTTGGAGGTTTTTTCTTTTGGGAAGGAGGAAAAAGTGAAAAAACGTAATCACCACGAAGCATTCACCACGTTTTCCGGTTTACTTGATCAAGGAGCTGAAGTCTTTACGAAAAAAATGTTCAAACATTCTCAATCAAAGACTCAGGAACACTGGGGCGACATGAAAAAAAACCGGCAGGACAAAATATCCGCCAGCAGATCGCGGTCCCGAAGGGAAGGACTAAACCGAGGTTAGCGCGCTACAATCAAGGCATGCGTCAACACGATTAATTGTAGTTGCTGCATGCAATTGCGGAAGGCTTTCCCCGCCATCCCAGAGCTTCCCCTCGTTATGTCATAAATCCCACAATGCCAGCAATCCTTTAGTCCCGGCTTCGATCGGACTCTCCAGCCCGTGCACGAATCAGCACACAGTCCCGCACGCCGAGAACGTCCATGACCCTCAACCCTCATGTCACCCGGATATTCTTGAACTGCCAGGGGTCGTCCCAATCCACGTTCTCGCTGAATAGCCATCCTCTATCACGCAGCGGCGTCCAATCGGTATATAAAGCCACCAGTTCTCCAAGATAAGGCCGTGCGATTTCCAGAATGACCTCATGGTCTATGTCGTCGGGCTCGACCACGCCGGCATTGGGATTTTGAAGCACCCATACCATGCCAGCCAGAACTCCGGCCACGACCTGCAAACTGGTCGCATTGTTATACGGCGCGAGCCGTCGCGCTTCCTGGATAGACAAGTGTGATCCGTACCAGTAGGCGCCCTTGGCGTTCCCCATGAGCAGCACGCCCAACTCATCCACCCCATCCACTATCTCATCCCGGAGGATTCGCTTGTTGGATTGCAAGCGCCAGTTTCTGCCTGCCAATTCGTGGACGGAAAGCACAGCATCATCACACGGATGATATGCGTAATGCACTGTCGGGCGGTAGATCACCTTTCCGTTTTCTTTCAAAGTAAGATGATCCGCTATAGAAATGGATTCACCATGCGTAATCAGAAAACCATGGTAAGAACCGCTGAATGGCACCCAACTGCGCACTCGAGTAGCTGCCCCAGGCCGGTTAAGGTAAATGGCTGCATCACAGCCAAATCCGTGACGTGCCCCGTCTGCCGGAAAATGACGCTCATGACTGCCCCACCCCAGCTCTGAAGGCTGAAGGCTTTCGCCGACAAACCCATCTACCGACCAGGTATTGACGAATTCGTTAGACTGTTTACGCCGTGCGGTATTCTGTGTATCCCGCTCCGCGACATGAATGGCTTTTATTTCAAGGCGAGACGCCAACTCCGCCCACTCTCCAGAGCTTGTCGGCTTTTTTACGCTCATACCGCTATCGGCAGCGATATTAAGCAGTGCCTGTTTGACAAATGTCGAGGCAAGTCCGGGGTTCGCGCCGTGTGCCAGGAGGGCTGTAGCCCCCCGCTGCTTTTCGCGAGCAAAAGCGAGGGCTTTTTCCCGCAGTGCATAATTGGACCGCAATGATACCGAAATCGATTTGTCGGTGTACCCACCCAACCATGGTTCGATGCAAGTGTCGAGGTAGAGAGAACCACGCCGCCAGCACAACTCCATGAGCGCCAGGCTGGAAACATCCACTGAGAGATTGAGCAGGAAGTCTCCCTTGCTCAGGCATGGCTCGAGCACCGCATGGTAATTCTCCTCGGTCAGCATGTGGGGAGTGAATGCAACGCCGAATTCTCTAGCGATATCCTCCCCATTCTCATCCCCGGAGATTATCCTGACCTGTTCCGGGCGTACCTCAATGTTTTGGAACAACAGCCTGAGCATGGCCTGGCCTATGCTGCCAAACCCAACTATTATCAAACTCCCCTGCAAGTGCGCTTGTTTGATATGTGCTTTTTTATGTGCTTTCATTTCCATGCTTATATTTTCCTTGCTAGCTCAACCTGAATTCTCTTCGTCCCAACTCCCGCTGAATACCGGTACACCAGGGCACAGATAAAACCTCAATCACACCGCTCGCTCAGTCCTGCTGCTGCGGGCATGAAACTGCGCCGATCTGTTGCGCGGACAATAGCAGGAACTGCGAGTAACAAAATATGTCGAACCTGTAGTTTAATATGTGGATATCGCAGGCGGCATGGCTGAGCCAAGTGATTGGACCGATCTGGCTTTCACGCAGCGCAAACTGAGATTGGAGTCGGTAGCACTGTTTTTTTTATTGCTCTATATGCAGCACCTATTGCGGATTAATCCAAATTCTATTGATAAGGAGAGCGGAAATGACTAATTGTATCCTGCCCCAGCACGAAAATCACACTCATCCCCACGGCCCGGAGTGCGACCACACAGGTATTGTGCATGGCAACCATGTCGATTATCTGCACGATGGCCACCTGCATCACCCGCACGGGGATCATATCGATGAACATGTGATAGATATAACGGAGATCAATCCGGACAGCTGCACGCCCGCCCACAAATGCGCGGGACACCAGCAGGAACATATGCACGGGCCTGATTGTGGACATGAAAGAGTCCCGCACGGCGACCACATCGACTATCTGGTCGATGGGCACCTCCATTACCCCCACGATGATCATTGTGACGATCACGGCCCCGTAACGCTGGCCGATCCGCTTGCCTGATCCGCTCCCGCTCGATCCTCAAGTTTCTGCGAGAGTTGGCTTATTGCTGCCGCCTGCCGCCCGCCGACGCCTGATTTTTTCGTCCCTGCGGTTGGAAATCGGCTACCGCGGGTTCAAAAGATCGTACGCACACACCCTGCTCGTCAGATTGTATTAATCAATGCAGGATGAATTAACTCGATCTCGTGAATATGACGGCCTTGTTGTGGGGGTGAATAGGCGCTGTAGCTGGAAATAGCAGAGGGCTCCAGATCGCCTACAATTTGTTCAAGATCCGATAATCGCAGCCCTTGACGTACAAGATAAGCGATATAGCTATGTCGAATCGCTTCAGCAGTAATTTCCTGGGAGTCTGGCAGACCCGAGTCCACTGCAGCACAGACCAAAGCAGCCGACAGGTCGATACGCGTTCCAGGATCATCAGCACTCCATACTGGCCTGCCATCCGACTGCATAAGCAGCGATTTAAGCGAATTGCTCAGGGGAATGGTTCTCGGCGACGCTCCCCTCAGGTTGATGGTTCCTGCTGCCAGATTGATTTGATCCGGTGTTAAAGATGCGGCCTCATCAATATTCATGCCGCTAAGCAATAACCCGATCAACTGCTTTCCTTTAAGGTTTGAAGCGTTGATCAAAGTCCTTAACTGATGACTGGAAAGTTCTCTATAAGGAGGAACAGTCGGGCCCGACAGGGTATTGGTTGTTTTCTGTTCCAGTGAACCGGCCGCAGTACCGAGCGCAGTATGAGGAGGATGGTCGATCAATTTGGCGGCAGGCTCTGGATAATTCTGTACACCGAAAATCGCAATAGATGGCTGCTGTTCTTTCTTTTGAGTCAAATATTCGAAAATCCACACGCTGAAGAGTCCCAGCAGTAAAGAACCCGCTACCGCTATCAAAGCTTCACGGCTATAGTCAGGCCTCACCGGTTTGGCGGACTCATAAGCCCGGTTGATGACGGTTACCTGCGGATATTTATCCTTGCGGCCGGTTTTGACTTGAACCAATCGCTCCTGGGCGTCACGATAGAGTGTTTCCAAACCCTCCAGATCGGTTTTTAACGCGTCGTGCTCGGCAAATTTCGATGTGAATGCGAACGCCTGCTTTTTATGCGCGTCCAGTTGGGCCCGAATGCCGCTAGTGGTTTGTTGTGCAGCGGCATAAGCCATTTCGGCATCCGTCAATACCACGTTTTGACCATACCGGCGCTTGCTATTGACCGCAGCTTCCAGTTCCTTGATTTGCTCAGGAATAGATTTCAAATCGGGTTGCAGGTTTAAATATTCGCGGGTGAATTTTTTGTCGAATTCGGCAAGTTTCTCGCGCAAATTCTGCAATCGCGTTTCGAGATCGACCAAACTGCCCTTTTCGTCGTCAGGCACCACCGCTTTTCCCCGGGCAATAGCCACTCTGACAGAGTCCAGCTTCGATTTCGCCTTGACTTCTTCCTCGCTGGCTTTGTTGAGCGACTCATTCAGGCCTCTAAGCCGGGCGGCTGCTTCATTTTCTTCGCGTTGGGTAGAAGAGATATCATGATTTCGTCTGAACGTCTCCAGCGCTACCCGTGCGGAATCTACCTTGTCAGCAAGTCCCTCCAGCTCGTCCTCCACAATACGCTGAGTATTGCTTGTCAATTTTTTGACTTCTTCAGCCCTTGCATCGAGGTACACATCGATCCAGGTATTGATGAGCAGCGGCAAAAATTTCGGATCGGTACCCTCTGCCACTATTTCGACGAGATTGGTTTCCGAGACGGGCTCGACATTCAATAAATTCTGAATATCCGATGCCGTCAACTGGGATAGAAATTTGCCTACAGGCGAGGCCTTGAGTCGCGACACAGTCTCGGCAGCGATCTCATGCCCTAAAAAAATCTGTCGTTGAATAGCCACGTGCTGAATGTCCGCATCGCTGCTTTCGCGGTCTATGGCCGTCATAGCCGAGGTCAGCAAGGTTGCGCTGCTACGATAAACGGCGGGTTGGCTGTAGATATAAGCCAGGCTGATCGCGGCGCTGATTAAAAACGCCAAACTGAAAATGCTGAATCTGCGTGACCGGTACCACGGCTGCTCATGCCCACCTGCCAATTGCTGGCTACTACCGGCCAGGCGCGAACTGATCCTGTTTCTCATAAACCGGGGTAAATTCCCAAAGTTCGATAAACGCGAAAGCAACCCGGAATTTCCATGGATAGGAAAATATCAGCCGAATACATTCAAGAATGGCAATTACGCATAATTTTCAGGTACGCCGAATTTAAGCTGCGGGGGAAGTAAGAATCGATTTGTTATTTTTTTCTGCCGGCATTCTTATTCATTTTTCCAGCAGAGTGCGGGTTAAACAGTATGTCAATAACAATTGATAACGCATCTCCCCGCGCGCTCAGCCGAACAATGGCCAATCATCGGTAGAAATACCAATACTGTAAATGCCACCTAATTAATGGAGCTTCCGTTCGGTTCCGCACAAACGGGACGCGGTTCCTCCCGTGACAATGTGCGCAATTCGAAATGAAGCTTTTCATAATATTGTAAAAGTCCTGTTTTATGCTGACCACCTGGCAAGTGCCGGAATACGGTAGTAAATTTTGGAAGAACTGAAAAATCGTTACCACCTTAAAGAACCGCCTTAAAGAACCCTTGGCCAGCCCTATTGGTACGCGGGAGAGTCGCCGATTGTGCAATAGCTCAGTCTACTTTTTAATTATTCCCTTCAGGGGCTGAAAAATGAAAAAACATCATGATCAAGATGTGTTCGGCATTGCTTTTACCTTGTTCGACCACAGATCGGCGGCTTTTCGGCAAAAAATGGTAAAACATTTCCAGGCGAACAGCCAAACGCATTTGACAAATGTTGAAAAAATACCGGTAAGAAAAAGAGACGAAGCCGCGATATTTTTTAAAGAAAGTGCTTGACCGCCGTGCTTGACCCATAGTCCCAATCCAATCCGGCATTTCTCATTTTTCTGCTATGTTGCTGAGGGGCTGATTCCTAGCAGAAAAGATTATGCTTGATATCCTGGCTTATCGGGCGGTTCCTGATTAGAGAATTAAGATGGACTGCCGCCTCCACACTCGTCTCCCGCTCTCTCTCCTGCCTCCCCCACTTTCATAGCTACGCCACCTCGTGGGCGTCCATGCTCCTTTGCCGTATGTAGCAGCCCGACGAATGCGCTTTCACAAAATTATATTCCCATACCCGGCCCGCGATCCCACCCCTGGTTATCGCTGGATGCCAGCGGCACAGCCGACTTCAGCACCGGCAAGCAAATTCAATAATTAAAAAACGAGCGTGAATCGTACTCGGCTCTGTCTAATATTCCAAGAGGAAGAATGGACTACTCAAATGTTTCACGGGATAATCGAAGTGTCAGGGGGCCGGGGGTGTTATTGGCAGCCGAAAGTTCAAGTGCGTTTTCCCATACCAGTGGATCGAAAGAGGACAACAGAGTACGCGATTATGTTACACGCTTCCGCTGATGACGTGATAATGCGTTTGAGAGCCTGGAAGCTTGCAAGTCCGCGGTACCGTGCGCTGATACGGCCGTTGCATTAATACCATAATCAGAATATGGTTATAAGAAAAGAGGTCATTTGCCTTTGGGCAAAACAACGGCAGTCCAACTTGCCGCTAATCAAATCTGATTTTCCGCTGTATTTGCAAGAACGGAATGCAGTTCCACCCCATATTGTTCCAAAACAGGAGTAGACAATGACCCAACAGCTTTTTTGCTCGGTGCTCTACTTCCGCTACGCGATACTGATGTCTCTGGCATTTTCGCAGGTCACCCATGCCCAACAAACTGAAGCCCTTCAGCTTCATCGCCCCGACAATCACGCGACACAAAAAGAGTCCATCTCCGGGGGCGCGTGTATCGTCCAGACGGGCGCATTCCCGGTCGGCTTCAATGCATATGTCGTGCCGGATGGCGATCATCCATCCTACCCTCCGTTTTGCTCACCGGTCCCAGCCGGCGCCCTGAATCTGGTAATAGATATACTGGCATCAGAATTTCGCGAGATGCCGCTGGCAGTGAGACTGATGAAAATAGAAAACGGGGAAGAACGCGAGGTATTGTCGGTGCCGGCCGTGGAATACACTTCAGGAAACATTCCGCTGGTAGTCAATCTGGAGCCGCTGGGCAGGTATCGTGTGCTGTTGGTTGGCGACGACGCCTCGGGGAATACAGGTAATCTGGTTACTATTCCCCTGGATGTAAGAAAAGCCGGGGATTATGTCCATACCGGCAATGGCGGTACCGGCTGGGGTTTTCTGCTACTGGTGGTAGGCCTTGCGGGACTTGCCGGCGGCTTGATTCACTTCTGGCGCCCCAAGTCGGCAACAACGGGCACCGGCGCATCCAGTTAAACATCGAACGGCGCTCGACCTCTCCCGCCGGCTAATAAATATCCGCCCGATGCTCGCGGTTTTTCTATTTGACAAAACAAGACAACCGGTCGTATTATTAGCACATGCCTAAATCGATAAAGAAAGAAATAAATAGAGAAAATCTATTGAATCAGGGGGTAACCATGCTCATGGGGCAAGGTTACCATGGTACGGGGCTGCAGGAAATTCTGGATGCGGTCAATATTCCCAAGGGCTCTTTTTACAATTACTTTGGCAGCAAAGAAAATTTTGGCGCTGAAGTCATTCAACACTACATCGATCCTTTTATTACACAACTGGCCGCTCATTTGCAGCAATCCGAGACTGATGCGCTTAGTGCAATACAGCTTTACTTCACCGAACTCATTGCCGAGCTTGAAAAGAATCAGTTCAAAGGCGGCTGCTTGCTGGGCAATCTGATGGGAGAAATAGGTGATACAAGCGAGGTTTGCCAGAAATCGCTTCAATCAGCAGTCAACCGTTATCGGAAACTGCTTCAGTCCGGGTTGGCCAAGGCACAACAACAAGGCACTGTGAGGTTGGATAAATCAGCCGAAGACATGGCCGATCTATTGTTGAATAGTTGGCAGGGCGCGCTACTGAGGATGAAAATAGAAAAATCGTCCGCGCCGGTCAAACAGTGTTGTAATCAGTTATTAGGGGAGTTTTTCAGAGCATAATTTTTATCTTGTATAAATACGACCGGTCGTTTTTAAATTAGCGAGGAAATTTGGATGCCTAAATATATTATCGAACGCGATATCCCGGGAGCAGGTTCATTTACCACACCTGATCTACAGATCATTTCCCAGAAATCTTGCGCCATACTGAGTGATATAGGTCCACGAATCCAATGGCTGGAAAGCTATGTGACAGACGACAAAATCTACTGCATCTATATCGCGCCCGACGAAGCCGCCGTCAGAGTGCATGCTGAACAGGGCGGATTTCCTGCTAATCGTATTTCCCGCATCAAATCCGTGATTGACCCGACGACTGCAGAGAATTAACGATTGATCCGAGCAGGAAGAAATATCCGGCTGCTCGTTAAATTAAGTCTTTTTACAGGAGGTGTGTAATGCAATTCCATGCGCTTAATTTCTGGTTGGCAGGGCTGGTGCTCGCTGCCGCAAGTGTCCCCTGCTCATCCGCTCAGCTTGGCGAAGAAGCACCCGCCAAAGAAAAGGCGCTCGTTGAATCCAAACGCTCCGCGGTACACGGAGCCGGCCACAAACATTATGAGGCCTCCGATATGGCAGAGCAGCCAGGACCAGGCGGCCAGCTTGCACCCAGGCTGCAGGATCTCGGTCCTCATACATTCCCGGTCAGCACGCGGAACAAACAAGCACAGCTATTTTTCAACCAGGGACTTAATCTCGCCTACGGTTTCAACCATGCTGAAGCACGGCGCGCTTTCCGGGAAGCCGCAAGGCTCGACACCACGCTGGCGATGGCTTACTGGGGTCAGGCACTCGTGCTGGGCCCCAACATCAACGCGATGATGGAACCAAACGAGGAACCACAGGCTTATGAGATGGTGCAGCAGGCCAGGTTGCTTATGACTAACGCTTCGCCGAGAGAGCAGGCTCTTATCCGCGCCCTCGAAAAACGTTATTCCGGAAAGACCGAGCACCGTATGGCAAACAACAAGGCGTACGCGGACGCAATGCGGGACGTACACCAGCGTTTTCCGGACGATCCCGACATTGCAATGCTTTATGTGGAGTCGATGATGGATCTCCGCCCCTGGGGCTACTGGATGCCTGATGGCCGGCCACATGAGGGAACGGCTGAAATTGTGGCCCTCACAGAGGATGTAATGCGCCGATACCCGACCCATCCTGCCGCGCTGCATATGTACATTCACCTCATCGAACCGACGGCCACGCCCGAGCTCGCCGAGAAGGCAGCAGATACCCTGCTGACTCTGATGCCGGCTGCGGGACACATGATACATATGTCATCGCACATCTATCAACGGGTTGGACGGTATGCGGACGCAATGAAAAGCAACCAGTTGGCAATCGCAGCCGACGAGGATTACATCACGCAGTGCCGCGCCCAGGGGCTGTACCCTATGGCGTACTATCCGCATAACATCCACTTTCTCTGGTTCGCTGCTACGGCAGGGGGCCAAAGCAAAATTGCGATCAAATCAGCGCGAGAGCTTGCCGCCAAGATAGATGATGCAGTGCTGAAAGAGATGCCGCTGACCGCAGTATTCCGGATGGTGCCGTATTGGGCGCTGGCACGGTTCGGGCACTGGGAGGAGATTCTCGAGGAGCCGGCGCCACCAGCCACAAACGCATTTCTGAAGGGCAGCTGGCACCATGTACGCGGTCTGGCATTTGTAGCGACCGGGAAGATCCGCCAGGCCGAGCAGGAACTGGAAGCCCTGCGTGAGATCATGAAAGATCCTTCGCTTGACGGCGCGCTCTTTTCGAAAAATACCCCGCGCACCGTACTGCAGATCGGGCCCGAGGTTCTGGCCGGCGAAATCGCCGCTGCATACGGACAATTCGATTCCGCCATCGCTCACCTCGAACGTGCGGTCCGCCTTGAGGATGCACTGGTTTATACTGAGCCTTTGGAATGGCACTATCCGCCAAGGCTTGCGCTGGGCGCCATCTTGCTTGAGGCCGGACGTCCGGCCGAGGCAGAGACGGTTTACTGGGAAGACCTGCGACGGAATCGCGATAACGGCTGGGCGCTTTATGGGCTGTTGCAGGCATTGCGTGCACAGAAGAAAGAGTACGAATCAGGGCTCATCGAGGCACGTTTCAGGAAATCATGGGCGCGCGCCGACGTGAAACTCAACTCATCTCGCTTCGGACGTTAGCTCGGGTATTTACGGGGTAGCAGGATGATGAGGGCGGCTTATGATTGACTTCGCATCGAGGACAAAGCCTGAAAGTCAAGACTGAAAGCTAAGCCTCAAAACCAAGCCCGCTGCCCCACCCCGGCAAGCAGGATATACGGGGAATAGCGTTTTTTGCCCGCTTTTTTGCTATACCCTACTTGTACTTCGACTCCTGCAGCCACCCATAATGCTGAGCTGCTGTTTTACCATGTCGCGTGGCGTGCGCGCTCACTGCATCGTCATATTCCGCAAAAGCTGCAGTTGACCCGCGTTGCATTTTCCGCTGCATTGCCTCCAGCAGCGCGTGAGCGCCAAGCTGGGCCGATTCAATCGCCCACTCGATTCCCATGCCACTGAGAGGATCTGATGCAAAAGCAGCATCGCCGACGGCAATCCAGCCGTCTCCCGCCGCTCGGTTAAACGTTATGGCGCCAGCCGTACGACCGCATATTGGCGCGATGCTTGTCGTGCCTGACAGTAGAGGAGAGAGCAGACTGGTGCGTTGCAACTCCTGGAAAAAAAAATCCTTCAACGGCACCCGTCGCTGCTTGAGCTCATTACGGTCAATACAAAAACCGGCGAAATAACCACCATCCGCGGCGGGCAAGGCATACCACCAACCGCTACCCGTGGCTTCGATATAGAGGGCATCATGGGATCTCAGCGCTGGCGCACAGGCAGGCTCAGCATGTTGCGCCTGCAGCGATGTCATCAGAGCAATTTGAGAGGATTCGGCCACTGATGACCGGTCGAGAAACGCTGTCGCCGCACGCCCGGTAGCAAGAACTAGAAAACGCGCGCGTATCGAACTCCTTTCCGTATCCGCGTCACCTGAGGAGGCTCCCGTCGAGCGCGTCAGGAGCCGCCATCCATCACCCGTACGTTCAATTTCCACCACCTTGGCGTCCGCAATCATAGATATGCCTGCGGCAGAGGCCAGATTGCGCAGTGCGCCGTCAAAGAGCGGACGCTCTATCGCCACGCCCGGACCCCAAGGATTAAACATGGCGTTAAATGTAACGGGCTTACGCGTATTCCAAAGGGAAACGGTTTCGTGGATTTCTACTCCAGGCGCTGCCTGGCTGAAGAAGTCGGAACAATGTTGTTCAATAAAGCGGCGCGCCCGACCCGACACAAGCTCGATGCCCTCAGTGGCGTAGCCGCCCCAATGCAGGAGGCTGACGCAGGCGCCGCCGCGAGCGAGCATGAGGGCGCATATCGCACCGGCCGGTCCGCCGCCCACGACAATGACATCTGCGTTGGGTCTACTTGTGGACATCGCCCGCCACCTGTGTCACTCCAATACAAACCCCGGATCCAGCTCTTGAGTCTCTCGCCGCCCTGAAAGTAAAAGCAGCGTCGAAATATGAATACCGGGACATGGGGAAAAGCTGATTGCCTGTGCCGGGAATATGAATACCAGGCCCAGCGCATCAGCATCAGTTTAGCTGGTAAATTCGCATATTCTGTACTAATGTAATTTAGTATGGAAGAACTTATAAAGGTGACACATGGGCCGATTGGGAATAAGCCCCGGACATTCTGAAAATGGATCTCGGCCATGAGCGTTGATAATGGACCGCAAAATCGACGCGCGGCGTCGAACCGTCGTACGGTATTAAAGGCATCAGCGGCGTTGCTCGCCGCAGGCTTGTTACCGTCCGCGGCTGTTTTTGCAAAGACCGCGCTGAATCGGACCCAAGACCAGATCCTGGGCCCGTTTTACCCCATCATGAGCAAGCCTGATCGCAGTGGAGACCTGACCCGGGTGCCAGGCGGGTCCGGCCGCGCTAAGGGACAGCCTCTCATTATCACGGGACATCTGCGGGATCCTTCGGGAGAGCCTGTAGCGGGGGCGGAAATTGAAATTTGGCAAGCCAACGCAGCTGGTCGTTATGCCCATCCCGACGATACAAACCCGGCGCCCCTCGATCCCAACTTCCACGGCTTCGGCGCAATAACTACCGGTGCCGATGGCCTCTATCGGTTCAAAACAATAAAGCCGTTACATTATCCCGCAGGAACCATCGGAATCCGCCCAGCGCACATCCATTTCGATGTGAGAGGCCGTCACGACGAACTGGTAACGCAGATGTACTTCGAAGGAGATCCGTACAATGAAAAGGATGCGTTTCTCCAGAGCGCACTCAATCCGGAAGCGCTTATTGTAAAGCTGCGCTCACCGGCGCCGGAGGAGCCTGAGTTTATGGTCGCTGTATTCGATCTCGTAATCAGAGGCTAAACATCGTCTGCAAATCACGGAATCTAACGTCGGCCGGCAGCATAAGGGAAAAGGGAGAAAGGGGAAATTTTTTACGAAGATCCCCCTGAATGCATGACCTTGAGAATTTTCATGGTTACTGCTATCAATAAACCATGGAATACCTCGGCCATCTATCGACGGATGACCCTTTTTATGCATATCTCCGTGACGATATTATTCCCCAGCTGAATGTTAGGGTAGATTCCCCCAACTTTCGGGTTTTCCGGCTCCCGGCTTCCAACAATGTCTACCTATACGAAGAAAAGTACAGCCAGACGCGGATTATCGGGAAATTTTTTGGCGGCGTCCGAGGCCTCGACTCTGAGACAGCCTTGCGCCACATGGAACGGGAGTTCAACAATTTAAACCATCTGCGTGATTTGGGTTTTACCGGCTACCCGCATTATGTTGCGCGGCCACTCGGACGAAACGCAAGCCTTAACAAGGTACTGGTTGAGGAATTCTGTTACGGCGCGCCTCTCATGCATTTCATCGTCGAGGCGATCCGAAAAGGCGCACGGGACGCTCTTTTCCAAAAACTGACCGCATTGGCATATTTTCTCGCCACTCTGCACAACCGCACCGCGCAAGACAGCAAGGTGGACTTCAATAAAGAATGTGAATACTTCGCTCGCATTCTTGAACAATTAACAAATGCCGGAAGAGCTGAATGGGGCGAGGTTCGGGAGTTCCATCGACACAAGGATCGGTGGCGAGGGAAAGCCTGCATGTGGGAAGACCGGCAAGTCCTTGTCCACAGTGATGTGACGCCAGCCAATATCCTCTTTGGAGACGGTCTCTGGGTGATCGTCATCGATCTCGAGCAGATGAAATCTTCAGACAGGGCGTTTGATCTGGGACGTGTAGTCGGCGAACTCCAGCACTTCTTCATGGAGCAAGCCGGTGACAAATGGCTGGCAGAGCCTTTTATCGGGCACTTCCTGTGGGAGTATGCCTGTCATTTTCCGGACCGCGGCGCTGCTTTCGCTGCGATCACCCGGCGTACGCCGTTTTACACTGCGCTCACGCTACTGCGCATCGCGCGCAACACCTGGATTGACGCAAGTTATAGCCGTCAGTTACTGGACGAAGCCAGGAAAACATTGAGGTAAATTATCATGACGATAAAAGGAATAGTGTTCGACCTCTACGGCACGCTGATCGACATCGAGACCGATGAATCAATGGATGAAATCTATCGGACCATTGCGCACTATCTAACCTATCATGGCGTGTACCTGCACCGCTGGGAAGTGCGGGAACGCTATTATCGAATCATGAAACAGCAGAAAGAAGCGAGCGGTGAGGAACACCCCGAAATTGACGTGGAGGCCATATGGAATGAGTTCCTCATACAGGAAGGAATTCGCTCGGATGGTATCCGGGGACAGTTGGCCAAGGTTGTCGCGCACATTTACCGTGGCGTCTCCCGCAATCGCCTTCAGCTGTATCCCGACGTAAAGAGAGTATTGAATGAACTGCAGGCAAGTTACCGTCTCGCGCTTATCTCGGATGCCCAATCCTGCTACGCGCTGCCGGAAATCCGCGCCGTGGGCCTGACCGGTTATTTCAATCCAATCATCATTTCCAGTCACCACGGTTTCAGGAAACCTGATCAAAGGCTTTTCAAAAAAGCGCTCGAGCGCATGGGCCTTGAACCCTCAGAGGTGATCTCCGTAGGTAACGATATGTTCCGGGATACATACGGAGCAAACCTGCTCGGCATAAAGACGATTTTCATTGACTCCAACCAGGGCGCCAAATCTTATGAAGAGGTTGCGCCAAGCTACCGAGTGCAACGGTTTGACGAGATTCTGACGGGGATAGCATCACTGGCATGAAGATATGCAGTTCTTCCTATTACCGATGCGACCGCTTATTGCACCCCACCTTCTCTTTTCGCCCCTCATCCTCGCATGAGGAAGCTGCGGTCGAAGCCGCAGTCGGAGCTGCAGCCGCCCCTTCCATTGCAGCTCCCTGATGGCAATGATCCTTTTATCCGGGATACTTGATCTTCAATCGGTTAACGAAAGGTTCTGACAGTTGAAAATCCCGTTCCCCGGGGATAAAAACCTTGCAGCTATGTTCCGTTCCCTCGTGATTTACCTTGAAGCTTGCGAATATGCCTGCATCCGCTGGCCTTGTGACAGGAATCTGCAAGGTTCCAGGGCTTAACTTATAGCCGGCCGGTAAAGCCCTTTTGGGTGGGGCACCTGCGAATTTCGAGACAGCGCCTCGTGTCAAAAAGGAATACGCAACCTCGGGCTGTGCCTGCGATTGCGCGGGCCCAGCCTTATTCCAATTGACATTCAGCAGAATATCATCGCGTTGTGACGCGTCCGGTGTGGCGGATGTGCCGGGTGTGGCCCAACATGTCAACCCTTGGCGCTTCTTCAGGCAGGTGGCTTGAGCATCGACCACGGATATCCCGAACTCCGGCTTTCGATCTGCAATCTTATGCATGAGAAATTCTGCAGCCTGCGCAGACTCAACCGGTGAATTCCTGGAGCAATAACCGCCTTTCCACTGAGTGAACCGTTCTTCGCTAATGGTATTGGCCAACGGAGTTGGCGCAGTTTCAGGGTCGCCGTCGTCCAGATTGACCAGGCCATACCATAGACCCAGCGATCGATCGCTGCCGAACTTCTGCGTCTGCTTTATCGTATTCATGGCCTGCGGGTAGTTTAAAGAGCACAGCTCGGCGTACATAACGCGGTCTCTAACCCGACCGTCGGTTTTGGAATACTGGTCGTAAAACCCGCTTGCAAGAATCTCACGGCAGGTTTCATCGGCGCCCGCCCGCTCTGACAGAGCGGACAAAACGAGCGACATAGGCAAAATGAAGGCAATAGCGACAATCCGGTTTTTCATGGTGTTCCTCCCGCGGAAGTATGCATTATATAAAAGATGCGCCTCCTGCATAAGGTGTGGCGTTTTAACAGCGCTGCCGGCTACCGCGGCTGTACCCAGCCGTATCTTGAAAATAGACTGTTCCCACGGAGGAATATGGATGATCGCGTTCCCGCAAAGCGCTCCTGGAGGGAAGTCTGTTTCATATATTTCCAAGGCATAGCAGGTATTGTTAGGGATCACACAGACAGCCGTGCCTTCTTATGCTCAACTAGGCTGCGCTGAGCCTGCCATTTTTCCAGTTGGTGATTGGGCATCAAATAGGCAAACCCAACCAAAGCAGGAACACTATCGTCTCTTGAAAACGCTCCATCTTTTTTATATCCGGATGATAAAGTTTCTCTTGCCCTCCACCGTTATATGATGAGTCGCCACCCCTGGCTCATCGTCTTGCTGTACGCCGCCTTTTCAACGCTGTGGATCACGGTTGCGGGCTATCTGATTTCGCTCACCTTTGATGATCCGGTGTTGCGGAGCCGTGCCTATCTGGCAAAGGAACTGATTCTTGTCGCAATCAGTAGTGGCATGTTTTATATGCTACTCAAGTTGGGGCGGGACACGCTTATCCCACCGATTGTCCAGGGATCCGATTCGGGACGCTTCCCTCTGAATCGGCTAGTGCTGATGTTTTTCTCATTGGCAATGGTCGCGCCATTGGTGAGTATCGGCATTGTCAAGGTGTACGGACCGGAGATCGAACGGGGAGCCTACGCGGACCTTCAAACTATTGTTGACCTTAAAGCGGAGCAGCTCGAACTTTGGCTGGCCGAGCGCCACGGTGATGCAGAAGCAATAGTGGTTAGTCAGGCGTTCATCGAACGCGTAGCGAACATGGTGCGTAATAGGGATGAAACACTGCAAGAACCCGTTCGCAACCGGCTGGAAGCCGTTCGGCAAGCCTATAGTTATGAGTCTGTGCTGTTGATGGATACGGCAGGCCTGTCTCTGCTGGCCTTGGGCGAGAAACATGAACTGCCGCCCATTACCGCGGAGTTGTTGCCTGCTGCTTTGCGTACACGCCAGATACAGAGCAGCGATCTGTTCAAGGATGAAAGTGGAGAAGCATGGCTTGATATCGTGGTACCTCTGGTGCCTGACGTGATGGGTGAAGAACCCGTGGCAGTTGTGGTTTTACGTGCGAATCTGGCGCAATTCCTTGTCCCGCTGATCGAGAAATGGCCAGGCGGCAGCCCAAGCGCCGAAACTCTGCTAATACGCAAGGACGGCGAAGTCATTACTTACCTTAACAAATGGCGCCACTCGGCGGGTCCCGCTGTGCGGCGTCAATCGTTGGCTGCAAGAAACGACCTGCCAGGCGCTATTGCGGCGCATGAGGGACGGCGCGGGACAGCGGCTGGAATGGATTATCGCGGTGAGCCGGTCTTTGTTGCTTACCGGCCAGTCGCCGGCACCGACTGGCGCCTCATCACCAAAATTGACCAAAGCGAAGTACTCGCTCAATTGTGGACGCTGGTGTTCTGGGTCAGCGTGGTTATTCTGATCGCGATGGCTGCGGTAAGCATAGCCCTTTTGTTGTTATGGCGCCAGCAGCACCGTGCTCACCAATTGGCTCTCATTGTCCGTACTGCCGAGCAGGACCGTCTCCTCAAGTATTTTTATGAATTGCCATTCATCGGAATGGCAATCACCTCTCCAGACCAAAGGCGCTGGCTGCGTTTCAACAATCAGCTATGCGAGATGCTCGGCTATTCGCGCGAGGAGCTTGCAAAAAAAACCTGGGTTGAAATAATTCATCCCTCGGATATCGAGAAAGACACCGCTGAGTTCGAACGGGTCATGCGCGGCGATTCTGAAGGTTATGGAATGAATCAGCGCTTCGTCCGCGAAAACGGATCAATTGTCCTTGCCAATATCGACGTCAAATGTGTGCGCAGGGACGACGGTAGAGTGGACTACTTTGTCGCCATGATCCGCGACATTACCGAGCAGGAACGCCAAAAAACCGAAATTCTGGCGGCGAGGAGCCAATTGCAGGCCACCCTGGACGCCATCCCCGATCTGCTGTTCGAGCTTGATACGGACGGCTGCGTCCATGCCTGCCACACTGCCCGCCGCACTGATTCACCGGCCGCGCGTCTTGAAGAACTGGTTGGTAAAAAAGTTTCGGACGTCCTTTCTCCCGGCGCGACAGATGTCATCATGTCGGCGCTGCAGGAAGCGCAGGCAAAGGGCCTTTCATCCGGCAGGCAATTGGAACTGGAGCGTTCCGAAGGAGAAGACAAGTTGTGGTTCGAGCTTTCCGTGTCGCGTAAACGCCTCGATCCTGGACTGGAGCCTCGTTTCATCGTTCTTGCACGTGACATTACCGAACGCAAGGCATCCGAACAGCGCATCCTGAATCTTGCACACTATGATTCCCTTACCCGGCTTCCCAATCGCGCGTTATTGGCGGATCGTATGAAAGTCGCCATTAAGCGTGCCGCACGGCAGTCCACCCGTCTCGCTGTCCTTTTCGTGGACCTCGACCGTTTCAAGCCAATCAATGACTCGCTGGGCCATGATATTGGCGACCATTTGCTGAAAGCCGTCGCGGAACGCATGCAAACCTCGGTTCGGAGCGTCGATACGGTAAGCCGGGTAGGAGGCGATGAATTTGTTGTTCTCTTGAGCGAGATCGAAACAACAGAGGACGCCGCACGGGTCGCGGAAAAGCTCATTGCCGGCCTGGCGCATCCTTACTGCATCGAAGAGCACGAACTGCTGCTGACCGCAAGCATCGGTATTTGTATCTATCCGGATAACGGCACTGAACCCAATATCCTGTTACGCAATGCTGACGCCTCTATGTACACAGCCAAGGAAGCCGGCCGCAACCGCTATCAATTCTACTCCGACGACATGACAGCGCGCGCCATCGAACGGCTGAGCCTTGAACGCGATCTGCGAGGTGCGGTTGAGCGGGGTGAAATGTTCCTGGTGTACCAACCGCAGATCGAGCTTGCCACAGAGCGCATTATTGGTGTTGAAGTGCTGATGCGCTGGCGGCATCCGGCGCGTGGGCTAATTTCGCCGGTTCGATTTATTCCCGTCGCCGAGGATACGGGTTTGATTCTCGCGATTGGGGAGTGGGCTTTGCGCGAATCCTGCCGGCAAGCGCAGTTGTGGCGCGACCGTCGATTGCTGGACGGCTGCATCTCAGTCAATGTTTCCGCGGTGCAGTTCCGTCAAACCGATTTCGTGAATACCGTTGCGTACGCGCTCGAGGAATCTGGCTTATTGCCAGCCAGCCTGGAACTGGAACTCACCGAAAGCGTGGTGATGCAGGGGGTGGAGCCCAATCTGGAGAAATTACGGGAACTGGACAGGCTTGGCGTAAAGGTCGCTATCGATGATTTTGGCACCGGCTATTCAAGTCTGTCATATCTCAGGCAATTCACCGTCGACCGATTGAAGATTGATCAGTCCTTCGTTCGCGATTTGCCCGGCAACACCGACGCGGAAGCCATCGCCGCAGCCATTGTCGCAATGGGGCTCAATCTCGGCCTGCGCATTATCGCCGAAGGTGTGGAAACCGAAGCGCAGGCAGAATTTCTGCAAAGCGTCTTATGCAAGGAAGGTCAGGGCTACCTCTATGCCTGGCCGATGATCGCAGATGATTTTGAAGCGTGGGTGGGGGTATGGCGGAATCGCGCCGACGAAAACGATGAGCTGCATTCTCACGGGTCGAAGTGAAATTCCAGCGCTCTCCATGATTTTTTCAGTCCTCCTCCTGCTGTTCGCTGGGCCTCTCCTTTTTGACTGGATTCCGCAGCGTGTAGCCCTCCTCTTTCGCCTTATAGCCCCCATATGCTCCCGCACCTCCCGCTGCGAGCAGCCAGCACCCCGACAAGGCTGGAGTCACCAGTACAAGCATTCCTAAACAGAGTAATGTCTTTGCTTTCATAACCATCCCCCAGAGAACTTGGCAAAACGCCATATTTTTATATGTGCCGAGTACCGGCAATATATATTCATAGTATTGAGCGATATAGCCTGAAGTCTGTGCGGTCGCAAACATTTGTCATGATGCATGCAGGTTATACTGCGGAGAGCATGGAGTACAACAGGCTGCCGCGGCGAGGGTGACGAGAGCAGCGTATGGAGCGTTTTGAAGCCTGGTCCGCTTGAAAAAAATACCCATGATAAACTAAAGGCGATTTTCCGATTCTAAACTGAAAGGAGGCGCCACCGTATTTCCCTTATTCCCCAATTGGTCATGTCAGTCGCGGGCGACCGGAAGCGTTGATGTGACGGAACTATCATAAGGAGAAAATTGTGAAAGTATCCGAGCTTAAAGACGAACTGCTCGATTATTGGGTGGCGAAAGCCAATGGTGCAGCAGAAGTGCACGTTATTGATTCGCACTGTGTCATCAACCATGTCCGCTGGGAACCATCAGTTGATTGGTCTCAGGGAGGGCCTATTATAGAAAGGGAAGGAATAAATCTCAGTCATAGTCTGGAAGCAGGTTCGGAGCACTGTACCGCGTATATGCGATCGGGCAGAAACCGGCAAAAGGGACTCTCCCCTCTGATTGCCGCAATGCGCTGCTATGTCGACTCAAAATTCGGCGAGGAAGTAACAGACTGAACAACAACCCGCACTGCCATTGAAGTTGGAATATATTTTGATGCTTTTTGCTGTGTAATCACGAAAACGTAAAACGAATCATATGGCCAAAGTCAAGCTGACAGAGTATCCGCGTGAAGCAACCCATGCGACGCGCATTCTGGCGGCACAAGCGTTTTCACGCGCGGCAGGCGCCCCGCTCGTACATGGCAACAGCATCCGCCTTCTCAAGGATGCAAGCGAGAATTATCCCGCGTGGCTTGAGGCGATCCGTTCAGCGAAAAAGAATATTCATTTCGAAAACTATATTATTCGCGATGATGATATTGGGCAGCAATTTGCCGATGCGCTTATTACAAAAGCAAAGGAAGGCGTCAGGGTAAGGGTGCTCTACGACTGGCTCGGCTGCCTGACACAAACATCCAACAGCTTCTGGCGGCGGTTGAGTGGCAGTGGCGTCGAGGTGCGCTGCTTCAACCCCTTGCGCTTCGATAGTCCTCTGGCCTGGCTGAGCCGGCTTCATCGTAAATCGCTCAGCGTGGATAATCGCGTCGCCTTTGTCAGCGGATTATGTGTCGGAGAAATGTGGAGAGGTTATCCCAAGCGAGGTATTCCGCCATGGCGTGATACCGGGATTGAGATATGCGGCCCCGTCGTAGCCGATGTGGTGCATTCTTTTTCCCGCGCCTGGGCTGAGACTGGCGGCGAAGTGCCAGCGGATGACCTTCCGGACAGGGGCTCGATCCCCCTCGCGGGTGTTGTCGATTTGAGGGTTTTGGGTAACATTGCCGCCACCGCCGGACTATACCGGCTCGAACAGCTGATTACGGTATTAGCCCAGAAAACGCTCTGGCTCACCGATGCATATTTTGTCGGTACCACCAGCTATATGCAAGCGCTGAGGGGCGCGGCAATGGATGGCGTGGATGTCCGATTACTGGTTCCAGGTTCGAGCGGCGACCTCAAATTCCTGCGGCCGATTTCCCGTACCGGTTATCGCCCCTTGCTGGAAGCCGGCGTGCGCGTATTCGAATGGAATGGGTCCATGTTACATGCAAAGACCGCTGTAGCTGATGGCCGGTGGGCTCGCGTGGGCTCGAGCAACCTCAACATGTCCAGCTGGCTTGGCAATTGGGAACTGGATGTGGTGGTCGAAAATCACGAGTTTGCGCAGGAAATGGAACAAATGTACCTGCAGGATTTGAATAATGCGACTGAAATCGTACTCAGCGAAAAGAACCGTGTTCGTCCGGTAGCGCAGTCCGATTCCGTAGCCGGTTTACGTCGCGGGAATAAGGCGGGCCCCAGGCCAGGAAGTGCCAGCCGATTGACGGCAGGGGCCATTCGCGTGGGCAATACTGTTGGGGCCGCTATTACCAGCCGGCTCGTGCTCGGCGCGGCTGAAGCAAAAATCATGTTGTTTGGCGGTGCTACCTTATTAGGTCTGACTGCGCTTGCATTGCTGCAGCCGCTGCTGATGGTGATCCCTTTCTCCCTGCTCGCCGGCTGGATAGGTGTTTCGCTGTTGATCCAGGCCTACCAGTTGCATAAAACCGGGCAAAAGGATATTGCATCGGATAGCACATCGAATATGGCGCCCAACGAAATGAGGGAAAAGGTAGCCGAGGTTCCCCGTTTGTTACAGCAGTCGGCCTCCGAACCACCGGCTCAAACGCCCCATGACGCCTCAGGCAAGCCTTGAGGCGCGCCGAACGAACTGTCTCCGCGTTACATCGTGCATTATTGACTTGCGACGTTCATCTGCTTTCTTCTGATGATCTCACCTACTATTGCCTGAAATTGATCCTGCGCTTCCCGCTTTATGAACACCTTCGCTATCCCGGGTGGAACCCCAACACCAGGAACAAACACGGCGTGGTAGCTGATGCGCGTTTCATTTCCTTCAGGCAATAGCTGCGTCGTCTCCTCCATTTTGCGCATGCTGCCACTGATCATGCGTTCCTCGATTTTCCTGAAAGGAAGCAAATTTATTTCCCGTACGGACTCGAACGAAAAAGTGAAGAAACCATATTTGGTGACGCCTTTTTGTGAAACATGAACATTGTTGCCTGTTCTGTCAGTGACTTTACTGAACAGAACGCTGGAATTGAACTTGGGTATATTGTCGAAATCAGTCAATACCGCCCATGCCTGCTGGGGCACAACCGGAACAATAAAGTTCGCATCCACAACAATTTGTTCACCGTCATTCTGTATATTGATCGCAATGTTTTTGTCGTGGGGATCCATGACTTGTCTCACAGGATTCAAAGTTGGCGTTTTCTCGCTCCTGGCCTTTTTTTCTTCCTCGGCCAGAACTGGGCCTCCAAGAAACAGATTTAACAGAACAGCGGCGAACGTGATTTGAAGTTTAGTCATCAAGATCGGTTCAAAACCGGATAAAGTGTTGTTTGTGCATGTCGCTGTGTCCTGAAAAAGACAGATTGCGACATGATTTTGATTTCGCAAGCGCAGGCTTCACCGTGCGTCAATCCTGCTGCCCGGCATAGCCCGAGCTGCTCCCACACCGGTTTGGCTGAGTCAATCTTCGTAGTCTACAATAATAAAAACGATGGGCTGAAAAAAGTTACTGGAGAGAACAAATAAGCTATCCGGATCTATAGCATATGATCTGTCGGTTTTTATGCTATTCCGAAGGAGGGTGGACATGAGACGGACGGAATGATTGCGGAAGGCTCGGAAGATGAGATTGAAGAAGGGTATGCAGAAAAAGAGCGTCGCGGAACAAAACGCGCTCATTCCTACGGCGTCCTTGACCCCGACAAACTGGGACCGGAACTGCCAAGGGTAGAAACGTGGGGATGATTTGATGACATTATTGATGACCGAGGACAGTGTTCACTGTGATTCCGTACGCCGGATGGGACGGACTCTGTTGCGACAAGATGGGCCAGGTGCTGCTTGGCCCGTTGTTCGAAACCTGCCCGGCGTCATTGATGCTCCTACGCGCAGCTGGAATTACCGCCTAGAGTGCCAATGTCTTTCATGCCCATCCCACCGGGACTGGTGATGAAAGCATGCGGCTCGGCCTGACTTGTCGTCGATTCCCTACCACTCGGCCGGCAGCGTTGATACAAAGGCCTGCTCTCCACTCCGCCTAACGTACCCAGATCGGTTATGCCCAGACCATCGAGGTCGGTGATGTAGGCAGCAGAGGGATGAGCCTGGCAAAAGCAATCGTCTCCGTGACGACTATAGCTGGATTGTATCCCTAGCTAAAGGCACCAGCATTCATCTTCTTTCCCCGGACCATAAGTCCGACCAGGCCAAGTCCAGCAAGCAGCATGGCATAGGTTTCGGGTTCGGGAATAGGATTGATAGCACGAGCAAAGCCATGGACTAGAACCTGGCCCTTATCATTAATAGCGAAGGCATGCTCTAGAGTAATTCCATCCGGCAGATCCACTAATAAATTGAGATCTATCATTCCCTCGCCATCGGGGCCGGTGACGAAAGCGTGCTGCCGAAAGGGGCTATCTGTGTAGGAATAGCCTACCACCTGCCCGGAATCGTTGATGTCGTATGCGGTGCTCCAATATCCACCTAAAGTGCCGAGCTCGGTCACCCCTACACCATTGGGGCCAGTGATGAATGCACGCTCCCCGGAAACACCGACTACCTGCCCAGCGTCGTTAATACCTTCCGCTATGCTGTGCGTTCGGTCCCATGTGTCCAGGTCGGTCACGCCTATGCCATTAGGGCCAGTGATGAAGGCATAATAATCTCCGTTGGCTGCGTAGGAATGGCCTACCACTTGCCCAGCATCGTTGATGGCATGACCCCCAGAATTTCCTCCATCATGAGGCGTGCCAAGGTCTCTCATGCCTATGCCATTGGGACCGGTGATGAAGGCATGATTCTCTCCTGAGATCGTTTCGGAAAATCCCACAACTTGACCTACGTTGTTAATGTCCGCCGCCTCGTTGTGCATTCCGCCAAAAGTGCCCAGATCGGTCATCCCTATGCCATTAGGCCCGGTGATAAAGGGATGGGTTCCTCCTGTAGTCATGCTGGAAAAGCCCGCTACCTGCCCAGCATCGTTGATGCCCTCGGCCCAACTGGAGGTTCCACCCAGCGTGCCGAGATCGATCATCCCTGCTCCATTGGGGCCGGTGATGAAAGCATGGCCCTCTCCTGTCGCCGTTCCAGCACGTCCAACCACCTGCCCGCTATCGTTCATGTCTACCGGATAAATGAAGCTTCCACCCAAGTTTCCCAATTGGATCCAATCCTTGCTGTTGATGTCAACAATAAAATATACATATGCCGATTGCGCGAACGCGATGGGGGGATATGAACCGAAACCAATGCCAAAAACGACAATCAGGAAAAAGCTGCGGACTTTGAGACAATAGTTAATTATCATTGTTTGCTCCGACAAGAGGGCGTTGAGTATTAAGAGTCTATTGCTTCAAATTAGACCACTACATTTAAGTTGCCGAAGAGGCAGGCTCTTGTGCGGCCTCCCCCATTCGCAAGCCCGGATAGAATATCGACGCGGCAATGATATTAAACCGCGCTTTCTGTTTTTCTTACGCGCCATAAACCCCAAGTCCAACCCTGGGAGCAGCAGCAAGGGTGGAAGTAATGTCTACAATATCAATTTAGATGACCAAAATCGAACAGTCAAGCGATGGGTGCGCCAAGGATGGGGAAGAGGTTGGCTTTGCTCTCTTATTATTAAATCAGCGGCTCATCCCCTAATCTCTACCTCCACCTACCCATACCGCCCATCCTCCCGTCCGGTTCAACAAGCTGCGTGTGAGTTTTGTGGCATCTTCCGAATCGTAGTGTCCGGTTAAAACCCGAACAAATTAGTTGGTTACTAAAGCCACCTGTTCGTGAGTGTTGCTAATGCCCGCGAAGACTTGGTGTAGCTGGGTTTTCTCGAACATAGGGACTGACAGAATCTGAAGCAAAGTGTAAAGCGAGGCACCGATTTACAACTCCTTTTTGACGATGGTAATCAGTATATAGGTGGATTTTCGTCTTTATTGCGTTCTCGCTGTTGCCAATAAAGCGCTTGATGCACAGATGCTGCTTGATCCATTTGAAGAACAACTACACCTGCCCGCGGCTCTTGTACTATGCGGCAATGGTCGAAGCCGACAATGTCGTGTTGTTGGTCAAGAACAACCGTCTTGCCGGACTCCGGATCTTTTGAAACGAATATGCCGCAACGGGTCGGGATGGGTCTCCTCAATGCTATCCCTTCGGAAAGTCTAGCGGCGCAGGAACTCTTGAAGAACGACAGCTTCGTTATGCGCTTCGTCCTTGGCGCCATACACCAGTGTGACCACCCCATTCTTTATTTTTTCCTTGAGCAGTGCGACTTGCTCATCGTTTCCCTTGAGTTCGGCCCGGTAACGCTTCTTGAACTCCACCCACTTATCGGTATCATGACTGAACCACTTTCGGAGTTCGGTGCTGGGGGCGATTTCCTTGAGCCAGAGGTGAACATCGGCTTTTGCCTTTGTCAGACCCCGGGGCCAGAGCCGGTCGACCAGAATGCGCGTCCCATCCTCTTTTTCTGGCGGCTCATAAACCCGTTTTATCCTGATGTTCATTTTTGTCTGCGGCTCTCTCTCAAAGATTTAATGACGGGGATTCGTCGAATTTAGTCATCCTTACTTTGAAGCTTATCGAGAGTTCCGCACTATCGCAATGGCTTTGGAATTTCAAGTAAGCGTGGAATTTCAATCGGTGTTGTACCATGAATCGCTTGCCGCGATTTGCGGGGCTGAACTGCGGGTTTCAAAAAGTGAATTTAGAGCGGGCAGCCCGCATAATAGAAATGGAAAAATGCATATGGGTGAAGACCTCGAAATAGGACATGAACACTACGTCTTTACAGCTCGGCCGTTCGACTCGTCCATATTGGTCGAGAATTTAACAATGGAGGAAGAATGTCGGTAATAAGAGTTACAGCAGGAATACTGGTTATGACAGCGTTCTGCACGATGGCAAAAGCAGAGCTGATCGGTGAAGTGGATACCGCCTTCCGGTGGCTGGGAAAGGATGATCGCGTGGTGATAGAAGCGTATGACGACCCCAAGGTACAGGGAGTGACTTGCTACGTTTCGCGCGCAAAGACCGGAGGCGTCAAAGGCACCGTGGGATTGGCGGAGGATAGAGCGGAAGCATCCATTGCCTGCCGGCAGGTGGCCGAAGTCCAGTTTCTGGAAAAGCTCCCCCGGCAGGAGGACGTGTTTACTGAACGCATGTCGATTCTGTTCAAGCGTCTGCACGTGGTCAGAGTGGTCGATTCCAGGCGCAACACGCTTATCTATCTTACCTATTCCGACAAATTGATAGAAGGAAGTCCCCAAAACAGTATTAGTGCTGTTCCCGTGGCACACCGAACGCCTGTTCCTGTCAAATAGACTGCCTGATAGCAACTTGATAATGGCAGGTGTCAGTTCGCCACTACAAAGCCAGCATGTGTGACCAAACTACTACGAAGCACGACGCCCAACCGTTCCCATCCTGCAAGGCGATGAATGCCGCCACAAGAGAAAACGAAAACCCTTGCGGGCGCCGCCCTTTTCAAAAGACGATCTCCCAACATTTTTTAACAGCGCCGCTGCTTGAAAGACTGTGGACCAAGGTGAATGAGAATCGATAACTTACGTACGCTACCGTACGGACTCATTCTGGAGGGCTAAATAAAATAACAGGAATTGGCTTCACCATCCGCAGGCACGACGACGCAGCTAATAGAAGCGGACGCGGGTGGAACCAGTCAAGGAGCCATCAAAATCCATAATTTATCATTCTGAAGGAGGCAAACTAAATGAGCGCAATTGTTCAAAAATCCAGATTCTCCCTGGCTATCGTTGCATTGATTGCTGGCGCACTGACTCTGGCTGGAGGCGCAGGACTAGCGACTGCGGGTGAAATCAAGGTAAATCTGAGCGGAGACCAGGAAGTGCCGCCCGTCCAAACCTCCGCGACCGGCAGCGGCGCCATAACGGTCGAGGACGATAAATCTGTCAAAGGCAAGATCACCACGTCCGATATAAAAGGCACAGGAGCGCATATTCACGAGGGAGCAGTGGGTAAAAATGGCCCTGATATCATTACGCTCAAAAAGACCGGTGACAATGAGTGGTTGGTTCCAGATGGCGCACAATTGACCGATGCGCAATACGACGCCTTCAAGGCAGGAAACCTGTACGTCAACGTGCATAGCGACGCGCATAAGAGCGGGGAAATACGCGGTCAGTTGAAACGGGTGCTCCACTGAAACTCTGATATAGGCCGTCAGCGCCGCTGGTCCCTCAAGACTGGCGGCGATTCGAATATATTTTCCTAGGCGAGCACATCATGACGAAGTATTATTCTCAAAATCGGCCGAATGGACCGAATGGACCGGGTAAGCCGGACAGGCCCGATGGCCCCGAACCCCATCCCGACCGCTCCCCCGACAGACCTGTGGAAGACCCTCCTCGTCCTATCGATCCTGACAAACCAAGAAGGGATCCGGAGAAACCTGTAGACCCTCGGCCGTATGATCCTGATCCAACGCCAGGTGATCCGATCACAGACCCGGCGGATGAGCCTTTACTATAAAATTCAAAGTTCAAAGGTACGACCGTTGATCCGAATCGTACATCAATGTATGCCTTCCCGGCTCTTGTCGACTTGAGCTGCCGTAATCAGGCTGGCACGATTGCCCCATGCGTTGCGGATATACGATAAAACCAGCGCGACCTCGCCATCATGTAGAGCCTGTGCGAATGGCGGCATGCCGTAAGGACGCGGATTACCCGCGGTAACTGGCGGATAGCCCCCATTGAGAACGCTGCGAATCACGTTAATCGGGGGAGTCATGGTGACAGCGCGATTACCCGCCAGAGGTGGATAGATGCCCGGGGCGCCTTGCCCCGAAGCCCCATGGCAATCCTGACAATATTGTTTGTAGATTCTGGCGCCCTGCCGCAACCAATTCTGCACTTCCTCGGTAAGAGCTGGAGCGTTTGCTCGCGAACGCGGCTTGCTCTCGGGTAATGATTTCAGATAAACGGCCATTGCAAGTGCGTCCTCCCTTGTCAAATGCTGAAGGCTTTGCCCCACGACTTCCGCCATGGGACCCGACATAGTCGCTCGCGACGAGACGCCAGTGACGAGTAACTGCACAATCTCTCCCACCGTCCAGTCGGCCGAGCCTGCTTCCACACTCGAGGTTAACGATGGGGCATACCAGTTCGAGCCCATGATCTGTCCTCCCCCAAGAGTAGCGTCCCCCTCGGCACTTCTCATACCGACAAGAGGATTGCGTTCCGTATGACAAGCACCGCAATGCCCGAGTCCCTGCACCAGGTAAGCGCCGCGGTTCCATTCGTCGCTTTTGTTACGGTCCAGCTGATAAAGGCCGGGCTTGAAATAAATTGCGCGCCAGAGACTCAGCAGTGGCTGCAAATCGTAGGGAAAATTGATCCGACTGGGTGGATTACGCTGGGCGACGGGCGCAAGCGATTGAAGATGGCTAAAAATGGCGTCGGAGTCCTCGCGCGTGACTTTTGTGTATTCTGTATAAGGAAAGGCCGGGTACAAGGGACGACCATCGCGGGACTTGCCCTCGTGCATCGCCTTCCAGAAATCCTCTTCATTCCAGTCGCCGATACCGGTTGCCTTATCGGGCGTGATATTAGTCGTGATAAACGTCCCGAAGGGCGTGGACAGGCTTCGACCACCGGCGTAGGCCGGACCACCTTGAGCTGTATGGCATCCCACGCAATTAGCTGCTCGCGCAAGATAAGCACCCCGGGCGCGCTGCTGCTCCGCGGGTATAATCATTTCAGGCTTTCCTTCCTTTTCTGTGATCGGTGCGCCCATCAATTCAAATGAAAAGCCCGAATCGATTAGAGCCGCCAAAGCTGCCAAACCAAGCAGGCATGTGAGCGTCGCGGCAACAAGGTACAGTTTCACCGAAGTGAGCCCCCGTGAACGATGCTTTCACAACGCTTTGCCATCTCGATGGGCAGAACGGTAGCCGGGCTACCATTCTGTGGAACAGGCTGCGCTGCCAGCCATGCTGCAACAGCGTTCGCCTCCTCGGTGGTAAGCTGTTTTGCGATTTCCGACATGCAGTCCGCCGTTTGCCCACGTATCAATCCGCCGTTCCTCCAGGCGCCCAACTGGGCCACCATGTAAACGCGCGGAAGACCCAACAAACCCGGAATAAATGGTGCCGTACCCATTAACTCTTTACCGTGGCATTCGGTGCACGCCGGAATTTTTCGCGTGGGATCTCCCTGATTGATGAGCTTTTGGGCAAGCCTGATTTCGGCTGGCGATGAAACCATGCGTTCTGGTGGCGGGTAAGGCTGCTTAAGTGTGGAAAAATAGGCGGCCATTTCCACAAGATATGAGTCAGTCATATTCGAAAGCAGCAGGGCCATAGGCCGGTAATAGCGCTGCCCATCGCGGAAATTGCGCAACTGATTGAACAAATAGCCTTCTGGTTTTCCCGCGATACGCGGGTAATAGTCCCCCCGCCCTTTTTTATCTTCCAGATCATGGCAGACAATGCAGGGTTTTACCCGCTCCGCCATGGTGTCCGGCACATCGACCGGACCCATGGTGGCGGCTAACCCGCTTGCATTGGCGAGCCCGCTATAAATACCGAATAAAAAAAGAGTTATAAAAACCGGTCGTCTCATGAGTCACCGCTTACAGCTACAGGATTTTACTGATGAGACTATGACAGCCTGACGAAGTTGCCGCAAGGGATGTCTCCAAGTGACGTCTTTCCCGCAGGTTATTTCAAAGCCCGTACACTACTGACGCGTTATGGCGGCCATGACAATAGAATCGCCGCGGAATGCAGGCGATTATTGCTTGCTCTTTCACTCTTTCGGACGCATTGGCGCTGCTCCAATTACGCTCTTCGCTCCCTGCTTGTGCTTGCATAAGCCGCCTCCGCGGCGAAATAGCGTTATTCTGCTAGACTGAACCATGCATGACGCGCTCGGGTTTCTATGGATGGAGGCGTAAATGTTCGGTTCAAATATATTGGAAGTCGCGATCGGTATCATATTTGTCTACTTGCTGCTCAGCCTGATATGCACCGCACTCAACGAGGGGATCGCATCGTTAATTGACAAGCGGGGAAAAAACCTCGTGGAAGGTATTAAAAACCTTCTCAACGATCCGAAATTTACCGGATTGGCGCAGCAAGTCTACAATCACGGACTGATAGGCGGCATTTCGCAGTACGCGTCCAATCCGGACAAACGGACTCGCTTGCCATCGTACATGTCCTCTTCGAATTTCTCGCTCGCTTTGCTGGATATTCTTGCTGCCCGCGGCGCTATTGCAGGCAAATACGGCGAACTACTGGATAATGCCGAAAGCGCGGAAGACGCATATGAAGAAGCTCGGGAAGCAGCGGCAGGATCGCCTAACGATCGCAATCTTGCTGACGCCGCCAATCAGGCGAAAACTGCTCGGGACCAGACCCGCGCAAGGCTGGAAACTCTCGCTGACCAGGCAAAGACGGCATATGATCAGGCCCTGCAAGCTTCCAGTGCAGCGCCTGGCGACGCCGATCTCGCCAGGAAGACAGCACAGTCCAGGAATAGCATCAACAGTATAAACGCTGCCGTGAAAATGCTGGACGCGCGCCGAGCCGCTGTTGCTTCCGCAAAAAATCCCAGGGAGGTCAAGTTGCTGCTGACGGCAAGCGCCACTTTGAAAGAGGCGCTTGCCTATGCCCGCGAGTTTGCCGCCCAGCATCCAGATCCACTGGGCAACATTCAGGAAGGACTGAGGAAGCTTCCCGAAGGGCATACCAAAGAAACCCTTCTTGTCCTTGTCGATAAAACCCGCCGTGAAGTCACTGCCATCGAACACCAAGCGGAAGCCTTCCGGGAGAATCTTGAAGGCTGGTTCAACAACGCCATGGAAAGGGTTGGCGGCTGGTACAAGCGCTGGACGCAACGGGTGCTGCTTTGTCTTGCCGCCATAGTCGTTGTCATTTCCAACGCAGATACTGTGATGCTTATTCAGCGGCTTTCCAAAGACAACGCTCTGCGCGCATCACTCGTTGCTGCCGCACAGGACGCGGTGAAGACCCAGCCCGCCGTAAAGCTGGCCGAGCCAACATCGGAAGGAATGTCGCCTGCACCCGCGGAATCACAACCCGGTCCAAGCACAGGAATGAGCGGCGCACCGGGTTTGCAAGCGGTTCTTGAAGCGGCCGAGAACATCAAGTTACCAGTAGGATGGTCATTTGATCCAAATAACCGCGAGGATCCCGGATATTTTGAAAGCCCCGAGCTGTCGTGGAAATTCGCCCGCTGGACGTTTTACAAATTGTTCGGCCTGCTGGTTTCCATACTCGCCGTCTCAATGGGAGCGCCCTTCTGGTTTGATACATTAAACAAGTTCGTCAATCTACGCAGCGCGGGCACCCGGCCAGGCGAGACAAGCAAGGGTGGCGGTCGGAGCGCCCGTCGGGGTGGGCAGTAGCTCATCTTCGAGTCGCGCAGCGAAGAAACCGGCCTCAGCCCGAGCATTAACCTTGGGGAAGAGATGACGAACCAGGCAGGCTCAACAGCCGAACTTTATGAATATACTCATTATCGTTGATGAACCTGAAGACTGGCCTCTGCAGATTCCTGATGTAACGATTGTCGCGGCGCAAACCTATCTGACCGATCCCGCTTTCGCCGTTGACGATACCGTTGACCATGCCATAGGCCATGGGACCAACACCGACCGTGGCAGGAATGCGATGAGCCGCTCTGTCAAATTATTCAATCTTTGCAAATCCTACCACTACCAGGGCTCGGGTTATTACGTTTCGTTGCTTGCCGAGGCACGGGGGCATAAACCGCTGCCGAAGGTCGGCGCCATCGAAGATTTACAGTCCTGGAATCTGGTGCGCCATCTTACCGAGGACATGAATGACCTGATCCAGCGGAAACTGTCGCCGCTGCCCGCGGACAGTCTCGAACTCGGCGTTTACTTCGGCCGCGATACAGCCGGCTACCATCCACTCAGCCATCAACTTTTCAATTTGTTGCAGGTGCCTCTCCTGTCGGCTCGTTTTGAACGCCATCGCAACCGATGGAGCCTGCGAAGTGTTCGGGCCATTGGCGCCGGCGATATACCTTCTGATCACCAGGAGTTTGCAGTGCGTGCGGCTACCGAGTATTTCACGGGACGCAGGCAATGGTCGGAGAAACATCCGCCGCGCTTCGATCTTGCCATCCTCCACGATCCAGATAATCCCGAGCCCCCTTCCAATGCAAAAGCCTTGCAAAAATTCAAAAAGGCTGCGGAAGAACTGAGCATGCGAGTGGAATTCATCACACGTTCGGACATGCGCCGACTACCTCAGTTCGACGCCTTATTCATTCGCGACACAACCTTTGTCAACCACTATACATACCGTTTCTCCAGGCTGGCAACAGCAGAAAGACTAGTGGTAATCGATGACCCGGACTCCATCCTCAAGTGCAATAACAAAGTCTATCTGGCGGAACTCCTCGCTCAGCATAATTTACCGACCCCAAAAACGCTATTGGTGCACCGTGACAATATTTCCCGAATCGTCCCGGAACTGGGTCTTCCCTGTATTCTGAAACAGCCGGACAGTTCGTTCTCGCGCGGGGTGATAAAGGTCGAAACAGAAGCCGAACTGATACCCAGGGTAACCGAACTGCTGGCAAAATCGGTACTGATTATTGCCCAGGAATGGCTGCCTACCCGATTCGACTGGCGGGTTGGCATACTCGACCGGAAAGTGTTATTTGTCGCCAAATACTACTTTCCCGCAGCACATTGGCAGGTCATCAAGCGCGACGAAGGCCGGCGCAAGCTGAGCGAAGGTCCAACACAGGCTGTTCCGATAGACGAGACGCCTGAAGAAGTAATCAGGATTGCGCTTGAATCGGCCAATCTCATCGGTGCGGGATTCTACGGCGTGGATATCAAGCAGGTGGGTAACCGCTGCAGTGTAATCGAGGTCAATGACAATCCGAATGTGGATGCCGGCAATGAAGATGCCGTGCTGAAGGATGTGCTCTACCGGGAAGTGATGGGTGTTTTCCTGAAGCGCATCGAAACACACAAACAAGGCAATCCTCGATGAGCAATCAGTGACCTTCCTCAGGCACACAGCTCATACTTTTATAGGGCCGCCTGGAAAATAATGTGCCGAAGGACAGCACAATTACGGGCTCCCAATACCGGAATAGGGGATACGAAACGCAGGAATGCGTGTGTTGCGCTTGCATGGCAACCAATATTAAAAAGCTCCTTGTATCTATGTAACAAGAAGGCTACAAGCGTGCGGATGATTGAAAAGTTGCCTCAAGCCAGGCTGTATCCCGTTGAGGAAAGGGAATCGTGGCTTTCGCCAAGATTTAGCAAGTGTTCCCGCAAGGGGTCTGATACTTGAAGAGAGTTGAGCAGTTGATCGATCTCATCCTGTTTTTTTGATCGGCAGTGGCTCATCCTTCTCACATCATCCAGCCGGTGATACAGTTTTTCTCCAGTCGCGTAGACCTTCCACGCGGCAAGGGGAGTTTCCGCGCTTTCCACGATTTCGAGCGCCTCCGCAATATGTGAATGCGCTTCGTCCAAAGCCTCTTCCGTTATCGCAATCTCGGCAAACAGGCGGTGCCCGAGTGCAAGATAGGTGCGCTCGGGCGGACCGCTGGAAAGATCACATAAGCGCTGCGCATAGTGACGCGCCTTATCCAGTTTTCCCAGTGCGAGCCATGTTTCCCCCGCTCCAAGGCAGGCAGGGAAGAAATAGTTGGAGAATATCGGGAGAGCCTTATTCTTTTCCGCCTGAAAAAAAGCGTCAAAGCATCGAATGGCGCCAGCATAATCCTTTAGTCCGTACAGGGCATTTCCCAGGATTGCGGAACAATGAACCGTGACGAAATCAGCCCAGGCACCGACGCCTTCCGACAGCGCTTCCTCGCAATACGCTTTAGCACCCAAAAAATCACCGCCCGCCACATGCAACCAGCCCATCAAGATGTGCCGATGCAACCGAAGCAGCAAACCGCCGTCATGCCACTCGAATGCACGCCTGCTTTGCTCTGCAGTCTCGCGCAATCTGCCCCAATCACCGCTATGCAGCAGAGTTAAACCATAGTAGTAATGGCCCGCCATGAACATGTAGCCATCTCCCAACAGGCGCGATAACGCTAGCGCTTCAACTGCTGTCGTCGCAGCGCTCTGGTAATTCGAGGCTAGCAATTCAACGTAAATGTGCTGGGTCAACCGCGAGTGAAGCGCTAGCGGATTTCCCGTTGCGCGAACCGCATCCATGGATTCGTGACATGCGGCAGAATATTCCTTCCGCCACGGCCGCAACAATAGGTTCAGGCCGCCCCACATGCCCTTGACAATCGCCTGAAGGACCTTGTCTTCAAGGGCTACGGAAGCTGAAAGCGCTTGCTCCGCGAACTCGAGACACTCAAGGCGATTCAACAAAACAAGGACTCGACTTAATTCGAGGAGCCCTACAACCTGTTCCCGGCTATTTCCCAAGGCTCTTGCCACCGCCAGCATTTTCTCCAGATCGGTTTTCGCTCCCGCCATGTCGCCCATCGAACGCCTTACCGCCGCTGATTGCTTGAGGAGGCTCATGCTTGTTTTCGCCTGTTGCTCCGTAGGTAAACGTTCTATTACCTGAAAGGCGTGCACCAGGTAGTCGTGCGCCTGCCGATTGGCAAAGCGCCGGGTGCTGTTGTCAGCTGCCTGTACCAGATAGCGGATCGTTCGAAGCCAATCCCACCCGTTTTCAAAGTGCAGAGCGAGTTCACCTGCGTGCTCGACGTTTTGCTCGCCGTATAACGCTTCAAGGCATTCTCCAATGCGAAGGTGCATTCGTATCGCTTCAGCGGAAGAAAGCCGCTGGTAGAGGACTTCAAGATAAAGGCATGGCGGAATGCATAGTGGCCCGCAACATCCCCTTTCGCGCTTTGCTCCATTCCATCGAATACCAATATCTGGCCGCGTCTGACCAAGGTATTGCAGCAACGGTCTACCTCGACGATCTCCATACTCAGGACAGCGCAAAGCAGGCTCGCCCGAAACTGCATTCCGGCCACACTCGCTGCCGTCAGAATGCGCTGCTCCTCCGGACTCAACCGCTCGATTTCACGTTCTATAACCCTGCGGATTGTTTCCGGCAGCGCTGTATCCACCGCAATTTTTTGAGACGACGGCGACCATTGATGCTGGTTTATCAAGTATTCGATCAGATTGGATATGAACAAAGGATGCCCGCCGGTTCTGATAAAAAGCGATTGGCTCATCGAGTCGGGAATGTCTGTGCGTGGAAAACGCCGAGTGAGGTAATGTTTGACTTCGTCGCGGGAAAACGGCTCAAGCGCAACTTCGGAACAAATTCCCCTCAGTTGCAAATCCCGATGGATCATCGTAACCGGGTGCACCTGCTGGCTTGCATCGACGGGCCGATATGTCGCGAGCACCATCAGGCACGCCGACACATGACGCTGTGCAAGCAGACTTAAAAAATCCAGTGTTGCGTGATCACTCCAATGGACATCCTCAAGCACGAGAATCAAAGGCACCTTGCTCAAGGTTTCCAGCAACTCGCAGCCTTCTCGCACCATGCGTTCACGGTTTGCGCCGAAAATCTCACGCTGAAGCGCTGCGCGCTCCTCGGGTTGCAGCACTGACGGCAATTGCGCAAGCCAAACCGGCGCGTACCGATACAACAGCTCGACGAGTCTCCTTCCCTCAGGCGCACTGCAACGCTTTTCAATAGCCTCGATCATAGGGAGCAGCGCTTCACCCTGGCCAAAGCGCTCTACGCAACGCATGCGCAAGACGCCCGGATTTTGGCTGGATACCGCGGAGAGAAACATCTCGATCTGCGTCGTTTTGCCGATTCCGCTCTCCCCTGTGACGAAAACGACCTGGCGTGAACCTTTCATTGATTTCTGCCAAATAGCCAGCAGACGAGTTTGTGGCGACCCCCGGTCTATCCAATATGCGGCTGCATCAGGTAGCTGGTTTTTGGGGAAAATCACGGAGACTGCTTCTTCCGTTTCCTGTGGAGATTTAGTAACCGGTGCAATGAAACGGTAGCCGCGCCTGGGGACGGTTAAAAGGTAGCTTGGAGCTGAAACACTGTCACCGAGGGTCCGGCGCAATTCGTTAATGCACACTTTCAGCACTGCTTCCCCAACGCAGCGGTGCTGCCATACCTCATCAAGCAACTCATCCTTCGTCACAAGCGTGCCCGACCGCTCCGCGAGATAGCACAACATGGCGAAACTCTTCGGACGTAACCGCACTACCTGATCGCCGCGCCACAGGATCGCGTTGGTTTTATCCAGCCTGAAAGGATGGAATTCCAAGTAATTTGTCTGCACTCCATTGCTCCTGGCACATCTTGACCTTGTGGAAGAGGTCGAAAAAATAAACTCAGCAATATTTAACCGATATTTAACCGAATCTTTATGAATTTTCCTTTCAATTCCGCGATTCTAGCTGATGAATAATCAAGAGAAGCACGTAATGAAGAAATCAAATTTACTAGACATGTTTGGCCTGAGCGGTGACCCGTCGGAAGTGGACCGGTTGGAAAAATTGCTTCCCCATCTTGCATCAGTCGCGCTTGATGCGCCTGCGGCGGGTTCCAGCACTGCCTGCTTGCCGCTCATGATTACAATAATTGCCTCCGGGTATGAGCCGGGCGTGTTGTTTTCTGGTTCTCTACTGGCCCCGCTCCCAAGCTCATGCTCAGGCGTTACATTTTATCAACTGTTAGGAAGAAGAGGGAAATATGAAGATGTGGAAAGCAATACCGGTTTTATTCGCTTCAACTGTACTGGCCGGCTGTGCCACCATCATGGGGAATAGTGCTCATGAAACCTTGAATGTCCGGAGCGCACCTGATCAGGCGACTATTGTGATCCTGGATGAATCCGGCACCAAAATATTCGAAGGCAAAACGCCTACCTCGTTGCCCCTTGAGAAAAAGAAGGGCTATTTCAGCGGTAAAAAATATTCGGTAAACATCAAAAAAGAAGGTTTTGCAGAACAAAATATTACTGTGGATACAAAGGTTAATGGCTGGTATGTTGCGGGCAATCTGGTTTTTGGAGGAGTTATCGGCTGGCTCATCGTTGATCCTGCAACGGGAGCCATGTGGAAACTGGACACCAATGAAATAGACGTTACATTGCAAGCACCGAGGCAGGGTAGAACAATTGAGAATACAACTCGCATCGTTCTTTTAGAAGATGTTCCGCCATCTCTGCGTAGCAAGATGGTTAGAGTCTCGCAATAACAAGTACTGTTACACCTCGATAAACCTTCATACTGGAGTCCGAACCATGACGTTTAGACGCATTCACGAGATCCGTATATTTAGTACGCTCTTTGGGGCTGCCTTGGGTGGATTTATTTTTTCAACTCCCACATTCGCCCAAAGCTATACCGCTTTTGATATTGGCACTTTAGGTGGACCCGGCACGTACGCTACCGCAATCAACGAACACGGGCAGATAACAGGCAATTCCGATTTGGCTGACCGTTCCTATCACGCCTTTATCACTGAACCTAACGGCAAGGGAATCACCGATCTCGGCACCCTTGCAGGCGGGAATTTAAGCTGGGGTTTTGATATTAATGCAAGCGGCCAGGTTGTGGGTGAATCTGACTACACCAACTCACTTGGTACCTTATACCGACAGGCAGTTATTGTCGATGCTAACGGCATGAGAGGTTTTACCGGATGGAGCTATAGTCATGCCTCGGGCATTAATAATGCTGGACAGGTAGCCGGCCACATTACCGCTATATCCCATTCAGGAAGTGATGCATTTGTTACTGGCCCGAATGGGGAAAATCCGTTGCCTCTTGGGAGTTTGCATGCCAATGGCGATGCGGTTGCTGATATTAATTCTTCGGGGCAAGTGGTGGGCCATGCTCATCTCTCTTCCGGTCTGTATATGCACGCGTACATTACAAGCGCTAACGGTGGGTTCGCATCCGACTTGGGCACGTTGGGCGGGGCCACAAGCTCTGCCTTAGCTGTCAACGATGCGGGCAAAGTTGTAGGCTATTCCGAAATAAGAACGGGGTTCGAGTCACCAATTCATGCCTTCATCACCGATATCGATAGCAATATGACAGACCTTGGGACACTGGGAGGAGCAAGCAGTAGTGCCTATGGTATCAATTCGTTTGGACAAATCGTGGGGTGGGCGGATACAGGAATAGCAAATCGCAGACATGCTTTTGTCATAGGAGCGGATGGCGAGGGTATGACTGACCTTAACTCGCTTGTTAAGCTGGAGGATGGAATCTTCCTGTCTGATGCAACGGATATTAATGATCTCGGCCAGATTATCGCCAACGCTAGTAATGGGCGCGCTTACCTGCTCTCTCCTGTTCCTGAGCCAGAGGCATACGCAATGCTTTTGGCAGGTCTTGGCCTGATGGGCTTTATGGCACGGCGAAAACAAAACTGAAACAATTAGCGTGAAGCAGCGAAGGAACCCGCACCCTGGGCTTCTGCTCATCAGGAGCAAAGATTCTGCACAGACCAGGACGTGTTAACCATCAGTGTTAACACGTCCTGAGGCAGATGTACCCTTGGGCTGTGAAAGCGATGGCGTCAGGATATTAAACGGAGCAGGTCTCATCGGTGTAGGGCAATCCACAATCAGCCGGGAGGAATCCCTCCATGTTTGGCTTCCTCACCCATCCATTGGTCATCATTCCCGGGTCCGGATAAGGGACCGATATTCTGATGACGCCACGAAGCGTTTGATGGCTTCTTCTCCGCCGGGTTACGCTATGCCATCCAGTTTACTCATCATTCTCCATGGCATTTGGCAGCCGTGCCCGATCATGAGGCTGATCGAGATCCAGAATTGGGCCTGCAGGTACAATGCCGTTGGGGTTGATGGTAGGATGACTGCGGTAATAATGCTCCTTGATGTGCCGCATGTTCACTGTTGCCGCTACACCGGGCCACTGGTAGAGCTCACGGGTAAAACTCCAGAGGTTAGGGTAGTCTGTCAAACGCCTGAGATTGCACTTGAAGTGGCCGTGGTAAACCGGATCGAAGCGGATCAGTGTAGTGAATAGCCGCCAATCGGCCTCCGTGATACGGCCGCCCAGGAGATAACGCTGACGCGACAGACGCTGCTCCAGTTCGCTCAGGCAGTCGAACAGCGCCGCTACGGCCCGCTCGTAGACGCGCTGATCGGTGGCGAAGCCCGCCTTGTACACGCCATTATTAACGTTGTCATAGATGCGCCCATTGATCTCGTCAATCTGCGGCAGCAGTGCAGCAGGCGCGTAGTCCCCTTCCACTGCGCCTATGCCATCGAAGGCTGAGTTCATCATGCGGATAATGTCTGCCGACTCATTGCTGACTATGGTATCCCGCTGTAAATCCCATAACACCGGCACGGTTACCCTCCCGCTGTAATCAGGAGCCGCGCGCAGGTAGACCTCATAAAGATAGCGTGCGCCACCCACGGGATCGGGTGCTACTCCCGCAGCCTCCTCAAAAGTCCAGCCATGATCCCCCATGTAGGAATTGACGACCGATACCCCCATCATGCTTTCCAAACCTTTCAAGGCGCGAAAAATCAGAGAGCGATGGGCCCAGGGGCAGGCCAGCGATACGTACAGGTGATAACGGTCCCTCTCAGCCGGAAAACCGCCTTCACCGGTCGGCCCAGGGCTTCCATCGGCCGTGATCCAGTTGCGAAACCGAGCGTTGGTGCGGACAAAACTGCCGCCTGTCGATTTGGTGTCGTACCATTCGTCGACCCATTTACCCTTGACCAATAAGCCCATCTTGAATTTCTCCCGGATCAGGATTGTGCGAAAAATCTGGCAATACTGCGCTATTCACCCATCAACTTACATTACAACGCCTTTTCCGGAAAATAACAACGTCGGATTGAGGTACTTCCACTAGCTACGTTCGTGCGCATCTCGACCAGTAGAAATAAAAAGCCCGCACGAAGCGGGCCAAAGGTGAAGCATGGTGTATGAACACCTTATTATTATTTTTCTTTCGATTTCGCTGCATCCCCCTGCGAAGGGTAATGGCCGCCGGTTCAAAAACAGCTGCTGTTGTGGTATCAACTATGAAGCAATTACTATGCCAAAATAACTCAGGCAAGCAATGCCGGTTCAAATCAGAGGCTTAATGAACTTCGGGATTTTGATCTCACCTCAGGTGTGAGATATCTCGACAGGGGATGAGGGTCAAGAAGGCACGTCACAAACGGTGAGTGTGATTATTTACCTGCTCCTGACGCTCACTTCCAATTCCTCCGCCTAATTCTGCAACATGAAGGTTTCGTATTCCAGGCGGTTGAATTTATGTGACAGGATGAACAGGCCGAGAAAGGCCGACAGCGTTACCGATGCTGCAAATCCGTAGCCGAACGTTTCCGCTCCCAGTTGCAGCGTGGCAAAGGTGAACAACAGGTTCGTGATGAAAAAACATGCGGTAACAATCAGTACCTCGCGGCGGGCGTCGAGGTAAAAGAGCACGTTGAGAATCGCCATCAGCAATACCTGCACGCTGACCGCAACGACATCGATGTAAAATAAATGAATATATAGCGGAGAGATGCCAACAGCATGAAGCAGGTCCCTGCCCCATAGCAGACACAGCACAACCGTTAAACCCTGCACTTTGAAAATTTCGTAGATTCCTTGTCGCGCGGCATAGACCATCCGGTCGCGCCTGTATTCTATATGCATAAGCGTGTCGCCTTCCCGTACGGCGCGGTAAAAGCGCTCGTGCTGTTCGGCGAAGTCCGCTTCTATACTCACGAGAAACACGGCCATGCCGGGCAGAATAAACAGATAGGCCAGAAAAATGGGAAGATCGTAGATGATGGAGGCACGCAACGGACCGATGACCGCCTCGGACGTGAACGGCACAAACCAGAAAATGAATTTATCGATCCATACCGCCAGGTAATAAAGAGTTCCGACTGCGAACAGACTGTAAAAACTTCGGCTGCGGTCGAGAAAATCGAATTTGAGCAGGGAGTTCCCCGGGTATTCGCGAACGATATGATGCAGGAACGAAAACAGCAGGTAGCCATGAGCCGTCAACACACCCAGCAATAAACCGTTCAGCTCCCATGGAGATGCCACCAGCGCCACTACAATACCAAGCAGATAACCTTTGCCTAACGTCCAGACTATCCGGCGATAGGCCTTCATTCCCGACAGGAAGATCAGAGTGATCCACATACCGCTCAGTACGACAAAATTGCTCAGCAACAACAGTTGCTGGAAAAACGATCCCTTGAAGGACCAGAAAATGAACGGGCCAGCCCATGCAAAACCTCCCGCCATTGTTATAATCAGAACGCCGAACAGGTTTGGCAGGACCTCGGGCTTGTCATTTGCATAAGTCCGATCCGCGACAAAGCGCGTAAACATCAGTTGCATGCCGCCGGTCCAGATTAACGAACCCGCCATCAGATAAGTGACGCAAATCTGGAACGCGTTGACCTCCTGCTGGGCGACACCAAGTGTGACGGCAAGAATGCCGATCATCATGATGCTCAGGATAGAAAGCACCCATGGGCCGCCGCTGACTAAACCCGCGTAGCCGTAGGCACGCAGTACCGACCAGTAGCTGTCGCGCTCCAGGATTTTGCGAATTTCAAATCCTATACCCGCCATCTCAGGTGCTTACCAACGGTTGCCCAGCCGGGTCCGACCCGGAATCCAGCGCTTTGGCATAAAGATCCCCATAGGACGAGAACATCAATTTGTCATTATAGTAACGCTTCACCCGCTCGAGCCCTGCCTGTTGTGCAGCGCGCCATCGGGGTGGGTTATTGAGCAGTTCAAGCGCAGCTTTTGCCGTTCCCTCAGGATCGGCAATAAAAACCAGGCTTCCCGCCGCGCCTAGCGCGCGATCCTCCTCGCCGCGTCCTTCGATAAGCTCGCGGCAGGAACCCACATCGGTTGCAAGACATGGCACACCGCTGGCAAATGCCTCCAGCACTACCAGAGGCAAGGCTTCACTGATCGAGGTCAATACCATCAGTCCCAGTTGTGGAAGAATTTCAAGCATGTTCTGAAAGCCCAGGAATTTGACATTGTCTTTCAAACCGAGGCTGGCGGCCAATTCCTTGCACTCATTCACATATACAGGGTCTTCATCTTCCGGACCCACGATCCATCCTTGCGCATCGGGTCGCTCATTTACCAGCATTCGCAACGTCCTGATGAATGTCTTGATATCCTTGATGGGCACCACACGCCCGATCAATCCCAGCACCGGCGGAATTTTTTCCGGCCGTTTTTCGAGCGCGACCTGATAGCGTTGAACATCGATTCCATTGGTAATGACCAGCGTTTTCTCCGCCGCTGCTCCATCCGCTATTTGTCTCAGACGATTGCCCTCATACAGGCTGACAATGGGCGACGCCTGTGCGTAGGCTATGCGGCCAATCTGCTCGTAGAATTTGATCCATAAACCGCGGATGTATCCCATTTCATCATGCAGGGTATTACATACATCGTCGTTGTGATCGTGAATCCATGTAGCCTGTGCCAGATCGATTTTCCGCTCCTTCGTGTATATGCCGTGCTCGGTAAGCACAAAGGGAATATTGCGCCGCAGGCGAATCATCGCTCCAAGTAATCCGGCATAACCGGTCGAAATAGCGTGCACTGCGCGCACCGGCGGCAAACCCGCTGCAATATCCGCCAATACGAATAAGGGCGTATGCATTGCGCGTATGGCCCAGAAATAGTCGACAAACGACGGCTCTGTGCATCGCTGCCGGTACTGCCCGGTAATGTAATCCCATGAGGCTTCGCTATACAGAAAATCTTCCTTGCTGATGCCGCCAGCCGAACCCAGCCGGGAAAATGCGTTTATCATTTTCTCGCTTGGTATCGATCCGGATTCGCGCATGTACGCATGCAACTCGTCCATTTCCGAGAAAGCCCTGCGGTTCCCCTTGCGGGAGTCCGGCTTGAGCTGCTTTTCATGTTGCATTAAATAATGCGTTTCGACATGCGTTACGTTGGGTGGGAATTGATACTGCACGGAGCCGTACATTTCCCGTTCGGCGCCAATAAAAATTACGGCGAATCTTATTTCCGGCAAGCCCGCGATGATCTGGTGCACCCACGACGATACGCCACCGCGGATGTATGGGTAAGTGCCTTCCAGCAACAAGGCGATATCAGCCACCGGTTCCGTCACCGGTTCCCCCAGCAATTTGTCCGCGTCCGCCTGATGGCACTATTCATTTGGTCCACCATGCTCTCACCAGCGCCAGTTCGCGTCCCTTCTCGCCGGGCCGCGAGAGCGCCGACAGATAGCGCTTCACATCTGAAAATTTTCGTTCCCGGAAGGCAGCTTCGGCAAGCCACGGCAGAATTTTCTGTTCTTCCATGCCACCGGCTCGTGCGTTGGCAAAGGCTTCGCGCGCGAATGAGAGGTCGCCCGATTCCAGCAGAATCCGTCCATATAATAGCCAGCTGTTTGCATCTGCCGCATCGCGCACAGGAGATGCAGCAGGCTTACCGGTTGTTGTAGGCATACGGGATCCAGCGGGTGAAGGGGACGAAACGGGTGCGCCGGCTGGCGCACCGGACGATGGGACAAGTACAAGCTCCATGTGATGCCTGGCCGTATCCAGCCAATGCTGTCTGACAGCGCCTTGAACCAGACGGTGATATACCAACTCCCAGCATAGCGCCGCAATCGTTTTGTGGTACGCGTTCTGCATGGGGACTGGAGCTTCCGGCAGCGTCTCGATCAAGGTCAGTATGCGTTCAATCAGTTTTTTTTCATTATCGTCCCTCATGGCATAAGCCAGCAGCCGCACGTCGTCGACGGGGTCGCGGGTCGCCTTCGACCACACCATCATGGCCTCGCGCGGCGCCATGTGCCGGGTCGCCATCACAGCTTTCAACCGCTTCAACGGACGCTCGGCAAAATATATTATCTGGCGCAGCGCGCCCTCGCTGTAGGGCGGCGTCGGGAAAATGACAGGAGGCGAAAAAGGGAGCTCGGGCAACACAACCATTTTTACGTTTTTCGAAGAACGGCTGCGAGGGCGTTTCAAGGCGGTAGTGACACTCCACAGCACGCCCAACGCACCGACCACCGGCAAAATCCATAACAGGACAAACAGAAAACCCAGGCTGCTCCGCGCGGGGAGCTTGTATCGGCGTGGCAGCAAAAGCCAGAAACCTCGAGCAAAATAATAAGATGAAACAGAGTGGAATCCCAAGGCAGCCAGCATCGCCAGATTCGCCGTCCAATTCGCTGCCCACCCACTCGCGCTCAACCAGAGCAGCAAGCCGGCCAGTGCCTCGGCTGCCAGTCCCAATAGCATGGGCATTCGATACATCAACGCAACTCCAGAGAACGGACCTTTTGTGGGTCGATATCGCTAATTGCTACCAGTTCGCTTGCCACCGATGAGAGAACATCATCCACCCGTTGCATCCATACTCGAGCATTCGCGGTATCGGTCAGCGGCAGCAGGAGCCAGATGACAGACTGATCCTTATCATGAGTCATACAAATCAGGTCAATAGCGCGCACGGAAGAACGCAATTTCCCGTATACACTTGTGATATCCGCAGAAGATCCGGACAGCTTCAGGAGCGTAGCGTCGAGACTGAACCTCAGAAAATCCTGATACACGCGTTCGAAGGAAGCAATAAAACGGGCAACGGAAGAGCTGGCTGTGCCAAAACGAAGGTGGTCGACGCCATGCGCGGCAAGCACTGCAATAAGCCTTAAATTGTTTTCGTGAAATGCAAAGAATGGCATTGATTTGACCAACAGCATTGCATGAATTTCGCCCGTGGAGTCGGCCAGAGGAATGGCGGCCAATAACTGGTCTTGATCCAGCGCATATTCTTTTAGGAGATTTACCGCCGCCAATTCGCCGCTTTCAAGCGCACTTTTCGCTACAGGATCGCTACTATCAATTGGAAACCTGTCACCGATACAAGCCAGCACTCTGCCGGTATCAATCCGGTCGGCTGTTATTCCGATAATGCATGCCTGCGTGAGTGCACCGTATTCCGCGATGAATTCGATAAGCCGTTGTAACGAGGACTCATCCAGCATATTGGCGCCATTCATGGCATCGAGTGCCGGTTGCAGGCGCATAATGCCTTCGCGCAGCGAAAATCCGCTATTGGCAACTGTTTGCTCCAGCCGATCATGCGATAGACGTAACAACTGATAACTGCGTGTAAACTCTTCAAGACGTTCCGCACGATATTGATAGGCGCCTTCCAATCGATGTAAGCGGCGTCCCCACATATCGCGAAACTCTCCCGCCACCATTGCCACCACAACAGTGCCAATTGCCCACGGCAGCGGAAATCCGGTGGACATTTGCCACTGCTGATTGATGGCAACGCCCAGCGTCGCCAATATCAGCAAGGCACTGACAAAACCATAGACAAATCCATACCGTAATCCTGCCAGCAAAGGGGCGAGGACCGGCCACGGAAATCCTCCGCCCAGCCGGAAAGGATCGTGCTGCTGAGTAAAAAATGATGCCGCGATCACAATTGCAGTCAACACGAATGTTTCGAGCCATCCGCCCCATGCCGACTCGGGAGTATTTACGTCGATGATTTCAATACCCTCCAGCCAGGGTTTTTTCATAGCTTTGCCGGCTCCTTGTCTGGTTTGGATGTCACTTGGGATTCGCGGATTTTTGTCAACGTTTGACGGCAGACGTCCAACTCCTTATTTAAATCGCTTTTATTAGGCGCTGCTTCTCCCGCAAGCCATCGGTTGGCCCGGTCAACGTCATCAATGGACAGCGGCAGCATGTCCTTATGCGAAGGTCCGGCTGGCTGGCGTTCAAGATGGCTGGAAATTGCCGCCAGTTGCGCCGACACCGCCGGATCATCCTTCTTTCTTATCGCATCGGCAAACGCTTCCCACCTGGGTGTCTCCAGGCGCTCGCGTTGACGCCGGAGCGCGAAGTAATCCGCATTATCCAAAGTACCCGTAAGCCCCCACCGCTCGCGTATCGATTGCAGTTTCTTGAAGTCATCCCTATCCGCGCCGTGTTGTACGACCGCGTCTTTCGATCCAAAGAGGTACTCGGCAAGACGGGGGGGGAATTTCACCTCCCCTGGAGGGAAGCGCTGGAAAGCAAACATTTGTAACGCGCTCAAGCGGGCATGGTTGGCGTTAGCGGGACAGCCCGCCCACTCCATGTTGTCGGCCAATGTCAATGTCCACAAAAAATCACGAGGTCTTGCTTCCAGGGATTGCAGATACCGGGGTGCTGCCTGAAGGGACCTGCCCAGTGCGTGCTCCGCCGCCGCCAGGGCTTCGGCCAATGGCGGGCTCACCGCCGGTTGAGTACCTGAAGGGTTATGGTACGGCTTAACGACCGTATCAAGCAATGCAGAATCGACTTTTTTGTCGGATAGTAACATCCAGATCATTGCCTCGGTGACTTCAGGTTCAGGCCCGCGCAGCCGCAGGAGCTCACGCAATGCCTGCCGGGCCGCTTCCCGGTCGCCACGAGCCATTTTCCGTATCGAGCGAAAATACCAGTAATCAGGCGCCTGCGCTATCGCGGGCTGCGCTTCGGCAACAGACAGCAGATGATCGAGCTCCTCCCAATTTTTTCGACTCCAGGAAAAATGCATGAGGCGTTGCAGATCTTCGATACGCTTCAACTTATCCCATCCATAATGCGCAAGGCGCTCGCTTTTTTTATCGTCCTGATGCCGTGCCGCCAAACGTTGCAGATGCTCGAGTATTTCCACATCCTTTGGTCGAAGAACCAGGGCTTTTTCATAGGCTTTGACTGCCTGGTCATCCTTGCCCAGCTGCATGGAAACTTTAGCCAGCAGCAGCCAATAGTCTTCCGCATATGCGGCACCGGGCGGGCCCGGTTCGCGAAGCAGTAGTTCGAAGCTTTTTTGCGCGTTTCCCGCTTCTTCATATAACCGGGCCAATGCCAACCTCTGCTGCCCATTCTGCGTGTCAGGCATTTCTTCGTACACTGTGATCGCCTCAAGAGGTTTGCCTTGAAGGACAAGTACATCTGCCAATGCTTTCATTATTGCCGGAGGGTCATCGAAACGTTCGGCGTGCTGGCGCAATTGCTGCTCAACCCGGGAGGGCTCTGCAGTGCTGAGACCAGCCTTGACATAAGCATCGACTTCGGCCGCGGTGAGCTTTCGGCGCGGCATGACAGCCTCAAGCAACTGTACCAGCGCTTCGTAATCCGGCTTCGCCAGAGCAAGAGCAAATGCCCGCGACTCCGCCTCTTCATCGGCCACATGGAGCGCAAAAGACAACCAAAGGTCCAGCGCTTCGTCGGGTTGCGCGTTCCAGTCATAAATACGGGCAAGCAAACGGTGGCGTTCGCTGCCGACGACCAGGGAAGTTCGCAGCGACGCCGCGCGCGAAAGGCTTTCGCCCAGCAGTCCCATCGAAACCTGCAACCGCACCACGCGTTCGGCAAGCGATCGGTCCTTGGGCAATAACCGGCTGGCTTCTTCCAGCCAGGCCAACGCGTGCTCGCTATCCCCCATCGGCTCGGCAATATTTGCAGCCAGCAACAAAAGCCCGGCATCGCCCTTGAGCCCAGGACTTGCGGCATTGCTCAGCATCTGCACCGCAGCCTTCAAGGCCTCTTGATCGATGCCTGCCTGAAGGTAGGCGCGTAGGCAGGATTTCGCCATTTCCGGCTTTTTCTTCGCGGTTTGCTCAAGCACCAGGGCCTCGCACCAATGCCGCGCCGCCAACCGGGGCTGAGCAGCCGCCATGCGCTGCTTTGCCGCGAAAGCAAGCCAACGTGATTTTTTTTCGTCGGTTTCATCCCGCAGAACAAGCAGCTGCTCAAAAGTTTCGGCCAGCACCGAGGGATCGCCAAACTGTTCCGCCAGCGTAACAACTTGACTGAGCTCGCTATCTTTGTCCGCAATTCGCAATAATGACGGAACGAGTTCAGCGATGCGGGCACGCAGTGCCGTTTCGACATCCTCGGCAGGGCGCCGGTAGAGTTGCTGCAAGGACAGCTTGAGTTCCGCAAGGCGGATTTCATATGTCAGGCCGGATTCGGGGGCCCGTTTTAAAGGATCGATAGCCTGGGCCGCTTCATCAGTCATGCCTGCTTCCGTCAGTACCTGGACGAAAGACAGACGTAACGGAGCGTTGTGGGGATCGGACTGGACGAGAACGCGAAGATAAGCCACCGACAGCGCATCGTTTGCCGACAGATTGGCGGGATCCCTGAACGCGGGCTGACGAGGAAATAGTATCCAGAAAACGATTAGAAGTACCGCGCTAAGGAACATTAGCGCGGGCGCATTCAACAGCGATTCCCGCCGTATTTCAGCACTCAAGCCGGAACTCTCCTGACGCCTTGTTCGCTGATATCGCATAAATGGAATGGGAATCATCGCGGCGGGCCGTCAACGCCTCGCCGTTCAGACTCAACGCACAGGACTTGGGTACTTCAAGGGTAAAATCCCCGCGTGGCTCAAATAAAAGTGTGGCGGAGCCATCATCATTGAGGTGCCAGGATTTTAGCGGGGCGCCGGCATCGATCAGCCTCAAGGCCGGGGCGGCATTTCCCTTACCCCGGCTGTGCTTGAGGACGGCGTGATTGCGTGCGAGATAAATATAACGGTCGGTATTTCGGTCGGAGTATCCGACAACATCGGTTGAGATTTCTGGCACCATTTCAGAAACAGGCAGTCGCACCGTTCTGAGCGCATCTCCAAAAAGGAGCCAATTGCCATCCAGGTCGCGCGCAATGCTCGCTGTCTGAAAGGCCTGCGCACGCTGAACATATTCATCGAGCCACACGCCAAGCACATTTTCCTTACGCTGCGCATCGGCTAACTGATCCAGAAGCTCCGCCCCTCGCGCGTGTAACAACGCGTCGGCATGAATGGACAGGGATGATATGCGCAGCCGCCGTGGAAGATCGAGCCGGCGGTTCCAGTCGTTGACTATACCGAAGTTCAATGCTTCCCCATACCAGAGCTGCGCAAACAGCGGCTCGGCGGTCAAGGGGGTCAACACCTGGGTGCCCCACTCGGTAGGCCGCAGTGTCGGAGAGAGATCAGCGATAGATAACGGGCCGCTCTGCCAATGGAGACCTCCTCCTCCGTAATTCGGCAGGCCGGCTTTCCATGCGGCCGCCATAGCGGCCGGTACGGGTTTGCCATCGCCGGACCAGATAAGCAACAGTGGAGAACCTGGCGCCACGGATTGCAGGAACGGGATGGTTCCCGCAGTTTCGCGCGTCATCTCCGCCGCATAACCTTCCATGAACACGCTATAGCGATAAGGCTGCTGATCGGCATCTGTCTTGCCCTCGAACACGCCCCAATAGAAAGGGTGGCTGTAAGTGTGGCTCGCCAATCGAACCTGCGGCATGGCTGCCAATTGCCTTACCTTTGCGCGCCGCTCTTCACTGTTTGCTTCAGCCTCGATGACACCCAGTGTTACCGGCGACGGATTCTTTCCGATCCATTGCCGAAGCCGGTCGATTGCTTCAACACCATGCTCGTCTTTCTCAAACAGGCGGTCGCCCCGCACCTCGACTATGCCCAGACGGCGTCCATTTTCCGTCGTCATATCGAACACCGGCTGCACCGGCAGGCGGAAAGCCGCCTGGAAAAAAGAAAAAGGGTCCAGCAGCCATTCATGGCGGCCTGACGCGGTCTCGCTTATCAGATGGGGGTGCAACGCATAGCCTCCCCATGAACTGACCGCAACCGGATGATATACATTTTTTCCATCGCTCAACGTCAACCATGCTCCGGTGCGATCGCGTACGCGAACATCAGGCGTACCGCTGCCCACCACCGGTGCTGCGGCTGGGCGGCCCAGGCGCTCACTGACGGCGCCGAGTTCAAGCATGCCTGTCGTCGGTTGCAAGCTTCCCTGATAATCGATCAGATTGCGGCAGGCAACACCGCCCGGCAAATAGCCCATGAATACCACCGGCAAACCGGCATCGACCTCTGTTTGCAAACGTGCGCAAACATTCTCGTGGCGACTCCTGTCGTTGCCGTTGCCGTTGCTGCTGCCGTTGCCCAACCATGCAATTATGCCCGCATAACGTCCGACAAGCGGTTCGATGGGTAAAGGGAGCTTATCGACATACCAATAGTCGAGCGCCAGGCCAAGATATTCCAGCGGCATGGCTGCGTGCTTGAACAGATCCTGATCCATTTGTTGCGCCGGCGTGCCGTTTATGATTGCCAGCAACCTGCGCGGAGCCAAACGGATGCGGCCGTGCCCCAGCCATGTCAAATCGCCATTTGCGACCCACGGCATGAATCCGAGCTTGACAATTTCCTTTGCGGTTTTTTCCGCCTCGGTCCAGTTGCCCGGCTCGACATAATCGAGCACGATAACCGGTACCTTGAATTCGTCTTGCACACGCCTCAACTGGCTGAGAAGCCACGTCCTGTTCTCTTCCTTGACTGGTGCATGCTTGCCGGTAACCGGATCAAAACCCTGAAAAAGCGATTCCGCAACCATACCATCCGCATATTGGCTGGCGCGGTCCAGCACTTCGAAGCCGCGATTGAGGATGAGCTTGCAACCGGGAAAGCGCCGCTTTACTTCCGCCAGCAGCGCAACCAGCCCTTTCTCCTGCTCGGTACGTTCTGCACCTTCCTTTGTCACAAGCAGATAGCTGTCAACGGTATCGAGGAAAAACGCGCGGTAGCCGTCACGCCATAAGCGGCCGAAATGGTGCTCCAGCAGATATTCGTGCCAGGCGGGATCAGTCATATCCATCACGAGGCTGTTCCATGCCGGATTAACGCCAATCGACCATTTCGTATCAATTCGCTCCATATCATCGCTGTTACGCGCTATCTCGCCGAATGAAACATAGGCAAATATGAGCGAATCCAGATTCAACAAGGCTGTTCTCTCATGGGGGAGAACCTGGCTTGGCTGAATGACGATCTGATCGAAATGACGCAAATCCTCGACCGGCGGCCGGCTGCCATAGTAAAACGCAATGTCGCGCTGCTCGAGCACATCGGCAGACACAGGCGATGTCATTAACATGAACGGCAGCAACAACGGCCAGATGCGGAAGCGGAAAGACAATATTTTGCTATTGAGCATTTTAAGTTCACTATTGCTATGCGTTAAACAGGGATATCAAAACAAGCGGTGATCTTCCCTTCACCAGCTGTTTTGCTGGTTGAGCGCCGGTAAAGCATTGTGATACAGCGTGGAGCAAAACTTATTGAGATATTCTTGCCTATCTGAACGATATGCTGGGGCATACCCGGCAAACGAGCTTAAGGTACTCCGGATAGCGTAATCTGTCGAACGTATGATTTTTTCGGAAACGCCTTAACGCCATAAGATGAAGGTAATATTCTGGTTATTGACTCACCTTGTAAGGTAGTGGCATGATCTCCAGTGCCGGGCCCTCCAGAGACTTCCAATAAATTTTACCAGCCTCGACGCTGCTTATCTGTATCACCGCCAACACATCGAATCCACCGCCTGGCGAGGCTGCTGCGTTCATTACCATGCCGCTTGATTGTTCTCCCATATCAGCGCTGAACAATTCGTCTCCCGCTTCAACCGGAATTTTTGAATCGGCCGACTGAATGTTGGCGAGATACATGCGGCGTTTTATTTTGCCCAAATACTGGGTGCGAGAGACGATTTCCTGGCCAGGATAACAACCTTTCTGAAAGCTTATCCCGCCGATGGCATCCAGATTGGCCATTTGTGGCACGAACTGCTCCTGTGTGGCAAGCGTGATCAGCGGGATACCCGCTTTGATCTCCAGCCAGTCCCAACAGGGGGCGCCTACTGGCATGGCATTCTGACTCAAGCGTTCCGCTACTGCGGGCGCATGCTCTGGAGCAACGATCAGTTCAAACCGGTCCTGTGCAAGGCGAACTACACTTGCATGTTCACCGTGAATCACGCCGAGATGGGAATCGGGAATACCGCCAGTAACTTGCTGTACAAGCGGCCCGGCGCCACTCCCGGCGAGACCCATACGTACCAGCATACCGCTACTGTCAACCAGTTTGACTTTGGCGCGCAGCACATACATGGATAAACGCTTCTGAATGGCTGCCAGCAATGCTGATGGCAATTGCATGACAAAGCCGCCATCATCTCCGTCACGGTCGCGCCAGATCAGAAAATTTGCCAGCATTCTGCCTTTTGGATTGCAATAGCTCCCATACGAAGCGGCCGAGGAACTGATCCGCCTTACATCGCAACTCAACTGTCCTTGCAGGAACGATTGCGCATCCTCTCCCGAAAATTGGATCAGGCCGAAGTGCGAAAGATCACTCAGCACTGTAGCAGACCCGGTACTTGCGGCGTGGGTGTTCGCAAGTTCGGCGGCAGCGTTGCCATAGCTGACGATGCGGTCATCCCTGATTATCGCGCGGCAGTTTTGCAGATAGGCTTGCCAGATAAGGTTCATTCAGAACGATTTATGGCTGCGAAAAAGGTCGATTATAAAGCATACGCTCCGGATGAGCGGCAAAATGCCAGGAATGAGATAATTGATTATGGCCAGTCTCCTGCCTCCGCCCATTCCGCCGATACTCGTTGTCTGCCTCAAACCCTCCGCACGCCTTGCCGTGATGCTGAGTTTTGCCCACTTTTCCGCTATAGGCCTCTTGTGGCCCCTTGTGTTGCCTGTATCAGTCAAACTGGCAGGTTCTGCAATGCTTGCTGCCAGCCTTATTTTCTACCTGAGGCGTTACGTATTGTTACGTTCACCGGATTCGGTAACTGGTTTCGAACTATCCGATGAAATGGCGTGCATGCTTGAAACCCGGCGCGGAGAACGAATTGCCTGTGCACTGCTCGCCAGCAGCTTTGTAGCGCCCTACCTTACCGTACTCGAATTGAAACCCATGAAGCCTGCTGATGCCCGATTTTCAGAGCTTCCCCGACGCAGCGTTTTCTCGCGCAGCGTAGTGATACTGCCAGACGCAATAGATCCGGAGGAGTTCAGGCAGTTGCGGGTGCTGCTACGGTGGAAATGGAAAGACCCGAAAGACGCCCCGGCTGATCATCGGGGCTGAGGCATTAGTATTGCAATATGGTACCGCGGCTTGCCGGGCTTCGAGAATCAGCGGTTAATGTACAGGCAGAAGGCAACCGCATCAATTGCTCTGAATCTGCTCCGAAGCTTCACCGCTCCACCTTTGGCAAAATGTATTTTCCGGGCTTTTTGCCAAATGCCAAAGACATCACGAGGCTATTACAATACCCTTCGGTTATCCGCGCGCTGAGAAACAGACTCAACCATTATGAGATATCTGGAAAAATAACAATATGAACCTACAACAGTTGCGCATCATCCATGAGACCGTCCGACAGAACTACAATCTCACCGAAGCGGCAAACGCCCTCTTCACGTCGCAATCCGGCGTCAGCAAGCATATAAAAGATCTGGAAGACGAACTGGGTGTCGAACTATTCGTGCGTAAGGGCAAGCGACTTCTCGGATTGACCGATCCGGGAAGGGAGTTGGTGAAAATCGTCGAACGCATCCTGATTGATACCAAAAACGTCAAGCGATTGGCTGAACAGTTCAGCAATCGGGACAAGGGACGGCTTACTATCGCCACCACCCATACGCAAGCGCGGTATGCGCTGCCCTCCGTGGTGACGCTATTCAAAAAGGCCTTTCCCCAAGTGCATCTCGTTCTGCATCAAGCTAGCCCCGGTGAGATCGTAACGATGCTGCTCGACGGCATCGCAGACATCGGGATCGCTACCGAGGCGCTGGAGAGCGTCGCGGAATTGGTCTCTTTTCCCTATTATTCGTGGCATCATGCTGTGATCGTGCCACACGAGCATCCGCTGAAATCGATACAGCCGCTCACCCTTGAGGCGATTGCCGAGTTTCCAATTATTACGTATCACGAAGGCCTGACCGGACGAGCCGGAATTGATCAGGCGTTTGCAAGAGCCGGTTTGCTGCTCGATATCGCAATGTCGGCCTTGGATGCCGATGTCATCAAAACATACGTTGAGCTCGGGCTTGGGGTAGGTATCGTTGCCTCGATGGCGTTCAATCCCACACGCGACACACGACTCAATCTGCTCGACAGTTCACACCTTTTCGAGAAAAATACGACAAATATCTCTGTTCGCCGCGGCCATTATCTTCGCGGATACGCCTACCGCTTCATCGAGTTGTGCCTACCCTCCCTAACCGAGTCCGCAATTCGCTCGGGCGTCAAACCGGAGGCTGATGATGTAGAACTCGATAATTGAACGGACTGCCGCGACACTTCATTCCCTCTCGCTGCCCGTCTCAGAGAACCGATGCTTATCAATACTACATATCTTCCCCCAGAAACCCGCCGCTCTGATGGTTCCATAGGCGCGCATAGAGACCATGGAGTGCCAGGAGGCTCTGATGATTACCTTCTTCTACAATTCGGCCTTTATCGATCACTATCAGCCGGTCCATCGCCGCAATCGTCGATAAGCGATGGGCTATTGCTATCACCGTCTTTCCTTCCATCAACCGGTATAAGCTCGACTGAATGACAGACTCCACTTCGGAGTCCAATGCGCTGGTGGCTTCGTCAAGCAGAAGAATCGGTGCATCCTTCAGCATGACACGCGCGATCGCAATCCGCTGGCGCTGACCACCTGAAAGCTTTATTCCGCGCTCGCCCACATGCGCGTCATAGCCTTTACGTCCCATTGGGTCGGTCAAACCGGTTATAAAGCCGTGTGCTTCGGCTTTTTTGGCAGCCGCTATCATATCCGCGTCGGTTGCTTCCGGCCGGCCATAGAGGATGTTCTCCCTTACCGAGCGATGCATGAGCGACGTATCCTGGGTGACCATACCGATATGGGCACGCAAACTATTCTGGGTAACGTATCTGATATCCTGCTCATCAATCAATATGCGCCCCTGCTCGACGTCATAAAATCGGAGCAGCAAATTGACTAAAGTGGATTTTCCGGCGCCCGAACGTCCCACCAGCCCGATTTTTTCACCGGGCCTGATATGCAGAGAGAGATGGTCTATCACCGGAAGATCCCCACCGTAACAAAAGAGGACATCCTCAAACCTGATTTCGGCGTTTTTAATCTGAAGCGCCTTTGCTTCCGGGTAATCGGTTACCACATGCGTGCGGGACAAAGTGGTAATACCATCCCGCACTGTACCAATCTGTTCAAACAGTGTAGTCATTTCCCACATGACCCATTGCGACATACCGTTGAGTCTCAGCGACATTGCACCGACGGCCGCCACCGCGCCGACCCCTATCTGTCCTTCCGTCCACAGCAGCAAGGCGGCGCCGACTGCGCAAATGATCTGGGCGGCGCTCATGATCTGGTTCACAATTCCAAAGCCGGAGATCAATCGCATCTGGCTGTGCACCGTTTGCAGAAACTCTTGCATGGCCGATCTTGCGTAACCCGCCTCCCTCCCTCCATGAGAGAAAAGCTTCACAGTGGCAATATTCGTATAGGCATCGCTGATGCGTCCCGTCATGAGCGCCCGCGCATCGGCCTGGGATTGAGAAACACGGCTCAGCCGCGGTACAAAAAACCACAACACGAAAATATAAAGGATGAACCATCCTATAAAAGGAATTGCCAGCCAGGAATTAAAATTGCTCACCACTGCAACCAGCGTAAAAAAATAAATCGTTACATAAACGAGAATGTCGCCCAGAATAAAACAGACATCGCGCAGTGCCAGTGCGGTTTGCATGACCTTGGCCGCTACCCTGCCGGCAAACTCATCCTGATAAAAATTCATGCTTTGATTAAGCATCATCCGGTGGAAATTCCAGCGCAGCCGCATGGGGAAATTGCCCGCCAGTACCTGATGCTTGACGAGATTCTGCAATCCCACCAGTAATGGACTGACTATCAATAACCCGGCAAACAGTAAAAGCATATTCCGTTCCTGAACCCATAAAAGAGAGGGCGGTATCTGGTTCAGCCAGTCGACAATTTTCCCCAGTATGGCAAACCATATTGCTTCGAATGCGCCTATGGTTGCGGTTAGCAGTGTCATCGCAACGAGATGCCACCTCACGCCGGTCGTAGCTTCCCATATGAATGCCAGAAAGCCCTTTGGCGGGATTCTGTCCATCGAATCGGGATAGGGGTAAAGCAGTTTTTCGAAATAACTAAACATTTAAACCATCCAGAAGCAGTTTTTGAGACGCAAAGCTTATCGCCAAATACCCCTAATTTGATTCTTGTTGATCCTTGGCGGACGCAGCTATATTCGATGTTCGATGCGCACCCATGTTTAATGGAATGATGGCTACAGCCCTATGCGTGCTGAACGCAATAAAATATACAATAGCACCGATTCTCCAACGCGGTATCCGGTCATCGATCGTCCATCGACCTATCGAATCGTTGAATGGCGCGTATCGAATAACGCAAAATCATGGAGCAGCGCTGCCTTGGCGCCTATGCGCACATCCCTCATCAATCCGATCCGGGAACCGGTCCGCTGCCTGGAAAATCACGTTGTCAGCCCCTGATTATCCTAATCTGTATATCGCTCGTCCTGACGCTTGCCTGAGCAGAGCGAATGCGTCAAGAGGGGTCAGCGACATGATTAAAATGGGAATTACCCGATTAGAAAACCGGAAGGCGCATCCGGTAGAAGACATTTTCCTGGTGTGCCGGGATACGCGGGCCTGTTGTTACGAAGCGGCGAGATGTATATCAAGAACCTCAGCGCTAACGAAGCTCTCCGCCATATTGGAATTGACCGTGCGCTACAAGAATCCGCCGCCTGGGCTAACGAATCTGAATTGCTGGCGCTCGCCGGCACGACCTCCTGCTGCTTGAAAATTCGGAGGCGACAAGGTCTGGGTGATGCGCAGAAACGCCACTCGTTGTCACTCGTTGTACTTGTATCCAATGCGTCGGCAGAATGCTTTCTGGAAGATGCAGAACGTTTCAGGCTGATGGACCGCGATGCGCAATGGGAAAGCCACTCGAGTTTTCGATCGATGCCAAAGGAGTATGTAAGAGAAAATCGATGGTTTTACCAGGACTGCTAATGCCAGAATACGGTGGCATTTATCGTTTTCAGCTTTGCCTTTTCAGCACTGTATCCACCGCCTCAGGCAACAACTCGGGATAATCCCGGCTATAGTGCAAGCCGCGGCTTTCGTGACGCAGCATGGCGCTTTGCACGATAAGGTCGGCACTATCCACCAGATTACGCAGTTCCAGCAGGTCGCTGGTTACACGAAAATTGGCGTAATACTCATTGATCTCTTCGTGCAGCAGCTTGATACGGTGCTGCGCCCGTTGCAGTCGTTTCGTGGTGCGGACTATGCCGACGTAACTCCACATGAAACGCCGCAGTTCATCCCAGTTGTGCGAAATGACGATTTCCTCATCGGCATTTGTAACGCGGCTTTCGTCCCACTGGGGCAGTTCCATCGCGGACTCGGGCGGCTGTTCGATAATATCCCTGGCGGCGGCCTGCCCGAACACCAGGCATTCCAGCAGCGAGTTGCTCGCCAGCCGGTTGGCCCCGTGCAGACCCGTATGAGCGGTTTCGCCAATCGCATAAAGGTTGTCCAGATCGGTCTTGCCTTTCCAGTCGGTCATGATGCCGCCGCATGTGTAGTGTGCGGCAGGCACGACAGGTATCGGCTCTTTGGTTATATCGATGCCGAACTCCAGGCAGCGTTTATAAATGGTGGGAAAGTGTTCCTTCAGGAAATTTGCCGACTTGTGAGAGATATCAAGATAAACGCAATCGAGCCCGCGCTTCTTCATTTCAAAGTCGATCGCTCGGGCAACAATGTCGCGTGGAGCCAATTCGGCGCGCTCGTCGTGTAAAGGCATGAAGCGCGAACCATCCGGGAGCCGCAGCAGGCCTCCTTCGCCGCGTACCGCTTCGCTGATGAGAAAGGATTTGGCGTGGGGATGATAGAGGCAGGTCGGATGGAACTGGACGAATTCCATGTTAGCCACGCGGCAGCCTGCCCGCCAGCCCATGGCGATTCCGTCGCCTGTAGCGGTGTCGGGATTGGTGGTGTAGAGATAAACCTTGCCGGCGCCGCCCGTCGCCATTACGGTGTTGTGCGCACGAATGGTGCGGACTTTTCCAGTCACACTGTCCAGGACATAGGCGCCGTAGCAGCGGTTGCCGGTTCCAGCGGTATGGCCCAGTTTGGCACTGGTAATGAGATCGATGGCAACATGATGCTCAAGCACGGAGATATTTGGATGGGTGCGTGCCTTTTCGCTCAGTGTCCTTTGCACAGCTTGACCGGTAGCATCGGCGGCATGAATCACCCGCCGCACACTATGCCCCCCCTCCCGCGTCAAATGATAACCCGTCCCATTGTCATGATCGCGTGTAAAAGGCACGCCTTCGCTGATGAGCCACTGGATGGCCTGTGGGCCACTTTCGACGACGTATCGGGTAACCTCTTCGTTGCATAAACCGGCGCCCGCGATAAGCGTGTCCCGAATATGGGCCTCGGGAGAATCTTCTTCCGAGAGCGTAGCAGCAATGCCGCCCTGCGCCCAACCGCTCGCGCCATCCAGTAACGCACGTTTGGTAATGAGGCCTACCTTGTTGGTTTGCGCCAGATTAAGCGCAAGAGTGAGACCAGCCAGACCGCTGCCGATAATCAGGGTATCAAAGTTGAGCTGTGGCACTTGAGTGTCATTATTTTATTTTTGTGAATAGAGGATGATAACAGACCGTTGCTGCCCTTTATACCCGCCTGACAGCTTCTACGCCGCGCGGCTTCTTTACCCCGGCAGCGAAACAAGATAATTCAGACGCAGTTGCCGCTATCTGGAAGATTCTCTCGGTTTGAGGATTATTTGACGGGACAAAAATGACTGATGGTCCCCTGTTCGATTTCCAGGGTACAGTGATGAATTGCGTAACGATTTTCGAGGGTCTCTCTGATGCTATCCATGAACTCGTCGCCGGGGTAGCCGTCCGGCATAACCAGGTGGACTGTTAACGCGCTTTCCGTAGTGCTGAGGCCCCAGATGTGCAAATCATGAATATCAGTCACGCCGGGTTGGCATCTTAGGTAAGCGTCAATTGCATCGATATCGATATTTGCCGGTACTGCGCTCAAAATCAGTTGCACCGAATCACGAAACAGGCCCCAGGTACTGCCGATGACGATAGCAACGATGATCAGGCTAATGACAGAATCGAGCCAGTACCAGCCTGTGAAAACTATAACGGTTCCCGCGATTACCACTCCTGCGGAAACCGCAGCATCCGCCGCCATGTGCAGGTAGGCGCCCCGGATATTCAAATCGTTCTTGCTACCCTTCAAGAACAGCCACGCGGATAAGCCATTGACAATGACGCCGGCCATTGCGACGAATGCAATAGTCAGACCTGCTACGACCGGCGGTTGCGAAAACCGTTGGGCGGCCTCCCAGGCGATTGCACCGCATGCCACGAGAAGCAGCGTGGCATTTGCCAGCGCGGCCAATATGGACGTGCTGCGCAGCCCGTAGGTGTACCGCCCGCGCGCTGGCCGGCGCGCCAGAATCGCAGCTCCCCAAGCTAGTACCAGGCCCAGCACGTCCGACAGATTGTGTCCCGCGTCCGCCATCAGTACCGTAGAGTTGGCGGCAAAGCCATATCCAAACTCAACCACTACAAAACTGACGTTTAAAACGATTGCGACGACGAAAGCGTGTCCATTGTTGTCGTGCAAGCTGGTATGACGATGATGGACATGTCCTGTCTGCAGAGGTGCTTCGGGAGAATCATGTTCGTGGCTGTGGTGATTTCCCATCGATTCGCTGGAGGAGGAAGAGGTTTGACAATCATGTACACACATATCGAGTGAACTGATACATCAACACTACCGGCTTCCATACCACCCGCTAGTGTGGACGCATGATTTACTCATAGAGTACTCCTTGGAAGAATGATAGCAACTTATTCATGCTCCTCCTGATTGGATTGGAAAAGCTGGGACAAGGAATATACGCGAGAAAAAGGACATGCCTGCTCTACCTTCTCTTTTTTAAACGGCAAAGATTATGTCTGTTAGCGTACAGAATGCATTAACGCATTGGTTCACATTACGCCATAGACCGATTTTCCATGCGGGAAACGGTTGATGACCCCTAAAAAGGAGACTTCCATGTTCATGTATATGACTAACGACCAAAGCATGCAAACCTGCATTGCAGCATGCGACAATTGCCATCAGACTTGCTTGCAGGCCGCCATGAATCACTGCCTGGAATCGGGCGGCAGGCATGTCGAAGCCGGTCATTTCCGCCTGATGATGAACTGCGCCGAAATCTGTCAGACGTCGCTTAATTTCATGCTGAGCGGTTCTCAATACAGCAATCAGGTCTGCAGAATTTGTGCCGAGATTTGCGATGCCTGTGCCAAAAGCTGCGAACAGCTGGATGGCATGGACGACTGTGCCACAGCGTGCCGCGAGTGCGCCCAGAGTTGCCGGGAAATGTCGGGCTACAGCGTCTGATTTCCCGGTATATGCGGACAGTTTTCGAGTTTGGTGAAACCCGTCACACCAGCATGGCGGGTTGAACGTTCTCCCAATGCGGCGCGACGCGGTGTTCTTTCGCATTGCGTCGGAGTAACAGCGATTCGGGCCATAGGTAATCTCAGGGAAAACCGGATTGCAGCTGTTTGAATTCCCCTTTAATTCCTTTTGTCCGCCCTTGGATCCTTGCTGGCCCGTTATTAAAACCGTCATGAATTTCGCCATGAACTCTGTCTCACTGAATAACCATATCTTCAACTGAACTAATTTATAATGTGCGTTGTCTCTTCACACAGACCACGGATAGTGAGCCTGCGCGTAATTCCCTGATGGACCCTTGAACGGGTATACTTGGCTGGGCTGCCTCGTAATGCAGCAGTTGCAAGTAAAAAATCATAATTCAGGGATCAGGCGGCATGGGTGACCGGGAAATCGATCAGCAGTTGGTGGAACGCGCGCAACATGGCGATAAACAAGCGTTCGATCTGCTGGTGGTCAAGTATCAACGCAAACTTGCACGATTGCTGTCGCAATTCATCCGCGATTCGGCAGAAGTGGAGGATGTAACCCAGGAAGCCTTTATCAAGGCTTATCGTGCGTTGCCGTCATTCCGCGGTGATAGTGCGTTTTATACCTGGCTGTACAGGATCGGTATTAATACGGCAAAGAATTTTTTGGTGGCCCAAGGGCGGCGAGCGCCCACCACCAGTAATGGATTCGATAATGAAGATGCCGAAGGCTTCGAGGAAGCTGGCCAGTTAAGAGAAATGAACACACCCGAAAGTGAACTGACAAGCAAGCAGATCGCTCAAACGGTGAACCAGACGCTGGAAGAATTGCCTGAAGAATTGCGTACGGCAATTACGTTGAGAGAAATTGAGGGGCTGAGTTATGATGAAATTGCGGTCATCATGAATTGTCCCATCGGTACGGTCCGATCGCGAATATTTCGTGCCCGGGAAGCGATAGCGGAAAAATTACGGCCCCTGCTGGGAACCGGCAAAGATAAGAGGTGGTAGACATGGAAGATAAAGTATCAGCGCTGATGGACGGCGAACTCGACCCGGAAGATGCTGCGGTTTTGGTCGAGCAATTCGCCGGAACAGATGGGTTACACGAACAATGGGCGGTTTATCATTTGATCAGCGATGCTTTGGGACAACAGGAGGTGAGGCCTTTCAATATCTCGCGGCGTGTTAGTGCAAGATTAGCCTCTGAACCCGCTATCCTGGCTATACCGGCTGTTTCCATGCTTCGTCCGGCCAAAAGGCGGAAACCGGTTGCTTATGCGGCTGCAGCCTCGATTGCGGCCGTCGCAGTGGCGGGATGGATGAGCCTGCAAACAACACAAGGCCCGGACCCGTTGCAGCAAAATCTTGCCGACAATCAATCGGCTCCCGCAGCTGCTTTACCGGCGATTCCTGTGGCGGTTTCCGTTCCGGCCTCCGCTCCCGCTCAAATTAATGATTACCTGCTGGCGCACCGGGAATTCTCGCCCAGCACTGCCATGCATGGCGTAGCGCCCTATATGCGTACAGCTGCGGAATCACGCGAAAACTTCGCCAGATGACACGGATTGCATTGACACGGGGCGCGCTAGCCGCCCTGTTGCTGCTATCCGCCAACGCTCAGCCTGTATTCGCGCAACATCCATCGAGTTCATCCCCAGAAGCACTAAGCTGGCTGCAAAAGATCGCTGCCGCGCCTCGCCAATATAATTACGTCGGTACGTTTGTTTATTCATCCGGCAACCATATTGAAACCTCTCGCATCATCCATCTGGTAAATGAGGAAGGTGAGCATGAAAGGAGTGTAGTGCTCGACGGCCCCCCGCGGGAGGTCATCCGCAATAATGACGAAATGAGATGTTATTTGCCGGAAAGCAAGACTGTCGTAACCGAGAAACGCTGGTTGCGAAAAGTTTTTCCGGCGCTTCTGCCCCAGCCATTGAGCAATCTCGATGAAAGCTATATCGTTAAAAAAGGCGGACAAGAGCGCGTCAGCGATTACCTGACGCAGGTAATCGAACTGGAGCCCAGAGACGACAAGCGTTATGGTCAAAAATTGTGGGTGGACGTGGATACCGGTCTGCTTCTTAAAGCTGCGGTAATGGATAAGGATAGGGTAGTGGAACAGTTTGTTTTTACCGATCTGAAAATTGGCGGCGAGATAGACAAAGAACTGTTGAAATCCAGATATGCGGGGAAAGCCGCTGAATGGCGGACCACCAATCTTGTATCGTCGACAATGAGAAGCGGAAAACTTGGCTGGCAGGTCAACGATGCCCCCCCAGGATTCAAAAAAATCATTGAAATGAAACGTAATCTCTCGGGAAAATCCGGCCCTGTCGGCCATATCGCGCTATCGGATGGTCTCGCTGCGGTGTCAGTGTTTATCGAACCTGTGTCGAAGGACATTCCTCCTCCGGCCGAGGGGCTTTACCACAGCCGCGGGGCGATCAACATCTATAGTCGCACGGCTGCCGACAACGTCATAACTACGGTAGGCGAAGTGCCGCCAGCCACCGTGATGCAAATCGGAAACTCGGTGACAAATCATAAGGTCCATTGAAGCTGAATTGGAATGTCGGGCAAGAGCGGTACCGTGATAGATTCGGACGATGCATCCGGAAAATGTTCTACCACGGCATTTGCTCAGATAACTTCGCATCAAGCGCAGGTGATATGCCGGGCTGATTAGCCGGGCAATGACGAAAACCATCGCAATCCGAAACACTCGAGTTCTTGAATCAACCGCAAACGTCATACCAGCGCGTCAGGCAATTCGGTATGATACGTCGGCGGAAGTTTGTTTGGTCACGTCAAGCCGACGGCTTTTTTCATTTTTTATTCCTATGGAAAACAGAGAATGATAAATAAATTTGTTCTGATGGTCCTGTTAGGACTGTCCACGACCGTCTTCGCCCAAGCCCAGGATTTACCCGATTTTACCGACCTGGTTGAAAGAGAAGGTCCGGCTGTAGTGAATATCAGTACTGTACAAGCCCCCAGCATGGGTACTCCGGTTTTCCCGGGCATGCCAAATATCCCGGAAGATGATCCCTTTTTCGAGTTTTTTCGTCGGCACATGCAACCGCATGGCAATCCAAGAGATTTCGAATCAAAATCGCTGGGTTCGGGCTTTGTCATAAGCTCGGATGGCTATATTCTGACAAATGCCCATCTGGTGGATTCCGCCGATGAAATTAACGTGAAGCTCACCGACAAGCGCGAGTTTCGCGCCAAGCTGATCGGCGCCGATCGCAGAACCGACATCGCGCTCCTCAAAATCGAAGCCAATGGTTTGCCAAAGGTGACCCAAGGCGATCCAGCCAAACTGCGGGTTGGCGAATGGGTGGTAGCGATCGGTTCGCCCTTCGGTTTTGAAAACAGCGTGACTGCCGGTATCGTCAGCGCCAAGGGGCGCTCTCTGGCACAGGAAAATTTTGTTCCTTTCATTCAGACCGACGTAGCTATCAATCCCGGCAATTCCGGTGGTCCCCTGTTCAACATGAAAGGTGAAGTGGTCGGCATCAATTCACAAATTTACAGCCGTACCGGCGGCTTCATGGGCTTGTCATTTGCCATCCCTATCGACGTAGCCACGAATATCTCGAACCAGTTGATCAATACAGGCAAGGTGAGCCGTGGCAGAATCGGTGTACTGATTCAGGAAGTTACCAAAGAACTGGCGGAATCCTTCGGGCTGCCCAAACCCAGCGGCGCGCTGGTTGCTTCAGTCCAAAAAGACGGTCCTGCAGAGAAAGCGGGTATCGAGCCCAGGGACGTCATTATGAAGTATGACGGCAAAACCGTGACTGCGGCGGGTGATCTGCCCCGCATGGTAGGCACAACCAAACCGGGATCGAAGGTACCGATACAGGTGTGGCGGAACGGGGCCATCAAGGAAATGACAGTGACGGTGGACGAGATTCCGCCGGACGAAAAACCCGTGGGCCGCAGCGGTAAACGGGGAAAAGCACCTGATACTTCGAACCGTATCGGGCTAAGCCTGAGCGAACTCAGCGCCGAACAGAAGAAACAACTGGAAACCGACAGCGGTCTTCTGGTGGAGGATATGGTACCGGGCATAGCAAGCCGCGCGGGCGTTCGCCCCGGCGACGTGATTCTCAGCATTAATAACCAGGACGTCAAAACTGTCGAACAATTCAACCAGATACTTAACAAAACCCCAAAAGGCCGCAATATCGCATTGCTGATAAGGCGCGGCGACACCGCGACGTTCATCACGATGAAAATGAATGGCGAGAATAAATAACATGGGTGCCGCCGATCCAGATCGCCCTCCTCTCACGCTGGTTGTATACGGCCGGGAGCATTGCCATCTTTGCGAGGATATGATTGCCGCCCTGCAGGAATTGCAGGTGCGGCTTCCTTTTCGCCTCGACGTAATAGATGTGGATAGCGATAGTGATTTAAGGTCGCGTTATGGTGAACGAGTTCCGGTACTGGTAGCGGAAGGGGAGGAAATATGTCATTATCATCTCGACCCTGTTGCGGTGGCCAGAATATTCCCCAGCCCGCGGGATGACGGCAAGCTCGTGAGCGAGTAGATTCAGGCGCCACGCGTCAATCGGATTATTGTTTGCTTCATCCCGCTTTTGCAATAATCTCCGGACCAATCTGACGAAACAACCGGCGCTGGATGCTTATTTTGCCAAAATTCGCTAGAATGCGAATTCTTGAATAAACAGGGTCGCCAGGTCTCGCGGAACTTGCAGTGACCAAGCTTTCAAGAGGGCACACGTGTGCCCTTTTTAGTTGTTCCGGTGCCAATCTGCTCACCATCCTCTTTGATTTTATCCGTCCCCATTCCGGACAACCGATGCAGCATATTCGTAATTTTTCCATCATTGCCCACATTGACCATGGTAAATCCACCCTGGCGGATCGCATTATTCATTTGTGCGGCGGCCTTTCCGACCGGGAGATGGAAGCACAGGTGCTGGATTCCATGGACCTGGAGCGCGAGCGCGGAATTACGATCAAGGCCCAGACGGCTGCCCTGGAGTATAAGTCCCGCGACGGCAACAATTATTTGCTGAATCTCATCGATACACCCGGTCACGTCGATTTTTCCTACGAGGTGTCGCGTTCGCTGGCTGCCTGTGAAGGCGCACTCCTCGTGGTGGATGCCTCTCAAGGCGTCGAAGCCCAGACCGTGGCCAATTGCTACACGGCTATTGAACAGGGTGTGGAAGTAGTGCCGGTATTGAACAAGATTGATTTGCCCGCAGCCGAACCCGAACGCGTCATTAAAGAAATAGAAGATATCATCGGCATAGACGCACAGGAGGCGTTGCGTGCAAGTGCCAAGACCGGTGAAGGCGTACAGGATATTGTGGAAGCTGTGATTTCGCGTATTCCACCGCCCAAGGGAGATCCTGCCGCGCCGCTAAAAGCCTTGATTATCGATTCCTGGTTTGACAACTATGTCGGCGTAGTAATGCTGGTACGGGTACTGGATGGGATGCTTAAACCGAGAGACAGAATATTGCTGATGGCCAGCAAGGCAATCCACCTGTGCGAGCAGGTGGGCGTTTTTACTCCCAAATCAAAGAACCGCGAATCGCTCAGCGCGGGTGAAGTCGGCTTCATCATTTCCGGTATCAAGGAACTGAAATCCGCTAAAGTTGGTGATACGGTAACATTGGTGGATCGTCCGGCGCTACAACCACTGCTCGGCTTCAAGGAAATAAAACCCCAAGTCTTTGCAGGGCTCTATCCGGTGGAATCCAACCAGTACGACGCCTTGCGCGATGCACTGGAAAAATTGAAGCTCAACGATTCCTCGTTACAGTATGAGCCGGAGACGTCCCAGGCCCTTGGATTTGGTTTCCGCTGTGGTTTTCTCGGTCTCTTGCACCTCGATATCGTCCAGGAGCGACTCGAGCGGGAATATGGCATGGATCTCATTACCACCGCCCCAACGGTTGTGTATGAGATAGTGATGCGCGACGGCTCGATAGTTGAAATCGAGAATCCGTCAAAACTGCCTGATCCTTCAAAGGTAGAGGAAATCCGCGAGCCGATCATAACTGCTACTATCCTGGTTCCACAGGAATATGTCGGATCAGTCATTACACTTTGCATAAACAAGCGCGGCGTCCAGAAAAATATGCAATATATGGGCAGGCAGGTGATGCTGACCTATGAAATCCCGCTGAACGAAGTCGTTATGGATTTTTTTGACAAATTGAAATCCACCAGTCGCGGCTATGCTTCGCTTGATTACGAGTTCAAGGAATTCCGAGGTTCGGATCTGGTCAAGCTGGACATTCTTATCAATGGCGAGAAAGTGGATGCACTGTCCCTGATTGTGCATCGGGGAAGCAGCCAGTACCGCGGGCGGGAACTTGCACAAAAAATGCGCGAACTGATTCCGCGGCAAATGTTCGATATTGCGGTCCAAGCCGCTATCGGCTCGCATATTATTGCCAGAGAGAGCATCAAAGCGATGCGCAAGAACGTACTCGCCAAGTGCTACGGTGGCGATATCAGCCGTAAACGCAAGCTTCTGGAAAAACAGAAGGCAGGAAAAAAACGGATGAAGCAAGTCGGCAACGTAGAGATTCCGCAGGAAGCTTTCCTTGCGATTCTGCAGGTCGGGGACAAGTAGACAAACAATAGGTCTGCGTATATTGAAAAACCGCGTTGCCGATCACCAGGTTTGCGTCACTTGGGTAAAAGGCGCCGAGGTATCTTCTACTAAAAGAATAAGGAACAGGAATGAATTTTCCGCTCATTATGCTGATACTGCTGGTAATAACCGGCGGTATCGCGTTACTCGACCGCTTCGTGCTGGAGCGTCGCCGTGCGCCGGAAGTCCAGGGACCATGGTGGGTGGAATACCCGAAAAGCTTTTTCCCGGTGATACTCGTCGTCTTCTGTCTGCGTTCATTCCTGGTGGAACCTTTCAAAATCCCCTCGGGCTCAATGATTCCGACGCTGCTGGTGGGGGATTTTATCCTGGTGAACAAATACACCTATGGTATCCGTCTGCCGGTCATAAACCTCAAAGTAATGGACATAAAAGAGCCCCAGCGCGGCGAAGTCATGGTGTTTCGTTATCCCGAAAACCCGTCGATGGATTACATCAAACGGGTCATCGGCGTACCGGGAGATACTGTCACGTACCATGATAAGCATTTGACTATCAATGGTGCTCCCGTAAAAATGGAGCCGAATGGGGAATACACTTATGTGGAGTCAGGGCTGAATTATATTTACAGCCGCCGCTTTACCGAATCGCTTGGAGATCATACCTATAAAACCCTCATCAATCCGGAGGTTCCCGACATACAGCTTGCGGGGGTGCGTCCGTTTCCTTTCCGTGACAACTGTGCCTACAATGACAGCGGGTTTAGCTGCAAAGTACCTGACGGTAATTACTTCACCATGGGCGACAATCGGGACAGCAGCAGCGATAGCCGCTATTGGGGCTTTGTGCCGGAACGTAATATTGTGGGCAAAGCATTCATGATCTGGTGGAATTTCAGCGACCTCACCCGAATTGGATTGTCTATCGAGTAGGTGATGGCAAAAATAGAAAATGTTGAGGCAATGACCTGATATGCAGGAAACGGTCTTTTGAAACAGACGAAGTAGAAGTATTTGGGCGACACGGAATAAGCAGGTAATTCGCAAAGGAAACTGAAAAATCAAGGAAGCTGAAAAATTAGGGAAGCCGCAAATTGGATTCTGCTTATCAGAATATGGACAGTGATGCGCTTTGCCGGAAACTTGGCTACACCTTTAATCAGCCGAAACTACTGCACCAGGCACTCACTCATCGCAGCCACAGTCTCCCGCACAACGAGCGCCTTGAGTTTCTTGGCGACAGCGTGCTCAACTGCGCAGTAGCCGGGCTGATATTCCAGCATTTTCCCGACCTTACCGAAGGCAGCTTATCTCGGGTTCGCGCCAATCTGGTCAATCAACGGTCGCTGGCAGATCTGGCGCAGACGCTCGGCCTGGGCAAGCTGATCAGATTTGGTGACGGAGAAATCAAAAGTGGAGGGGACCGGCGTCCCTCGATTCTAGCCGATACGCTGGAGGCCGTGCTGGGGGCAATCTACCTCGATGGAGGTTTTGCCCAAGCCGAGAAAGTGGTCGCGGCGCTTTTCGCTCACTCTCTGCAAGACTGGGATGCGCGAACTCAGGGGAAAGACCCCAAAACCCTTCTGCAGGAATACCTGCAGAGTCACAGGCTGGAGCTCCCACAATACTCTGTTATCGCCACCAGTGGCGAAGCCCATCAACAGCAATTCAAGGTGGAATGCATGATTTCCAAGCCCGATATCCGCACCGTGGGCGAAGGCGCCTCCCGGCGCAGCGCTGAGCAGGAGGCAGCAAAGCGAGCCTATGAACAACTTCATCCACAAAACTAGCAGGTTGAGGATAGGCCAATCGATGCCCCAGGCCTGCCTCGTCCGGTCTTTTAGGTGGGATTCCCTGTTTGAGTGGATAGCTGCCGGCCATGACCACTGATTCCAACGCTTCAGGCGGCCCCGACTATCGTTGCGGCTATGTTGCCATCGTGGGGCGGCCCAATGTCGGCAAATCCACGCTGCTCAACAAGCTGGTCGGGCAAAAGATCAGTATTACCTCAAGGAAATCGCAGACGACTCGACATCGCATCAATGGCATTCTCACTGACGAAAAATCCCAGTTTATTTTCGTCGACACACCCGGTTTTCAGACGCGCCATACAAATCGCCTGAACAGCGAGATGAATCGCATGGTCACCCAAAGCATGCGCGATGTCGATGTGGTGATATTTGTTGTTGAGGCGATGCATTTTGACGATCGCGACAAACTGGTCGTAAATCTCCTGCCTGCGGACCGGCCGGTGATTCTCGCTGTCAACAAGGTGGACCATCTCGCGGATAAATCCCGGTTGCTTCCCTTTCTCGAAAAAATGGCAAGGGAATTTGCTTTTGCTGCAATCGTTCCGATAAGCGCTGAGCAGGGAACACAAATACCGGACCTGATACGGGCGGTGCGCCCATATCTGCCGCAAAATCCACCATTGTTTACCGAAGATGAAGTCACCGATCGCGATGAGCGCTTTATTGCCGCTGAGTTGGTTCGCGAAAAATTATTTCGGCTACTGGGTGAAGAAATCCCCTATTCCACCAGTGTCGTAATAGATCAATTCTCAGTGGAAGGTGAACTGCGTAAAATCCATGCCTCGATCATTGTAGACAAAGCCAATCAGAAAGCTATCGTCATTGGCAAAGGTGGAGAAAAACTCAAGCTGATCGCCACAACAGCACGCAAAGATATGGAAGAAAATTTTGGCGGAAAAGTCTATCTCAACGTCTGGGTGAAAGTGAAAAGCGGCTGGGCTGACGATGCCCGGGTATTGAGAAACCTCGGGTATGAGTAACCCGCGGAGGGCGGAGCAGTGCCTTCCGAAGGAAGGTGCGACTCCGGCGCGAGACACGCGCGCCGCAATCGCTCTCGGACGGACCACGCTTTAAGGTCTCTCGTAAACGCTCCCCGATATTATGACTGCGGATAAACAGCGACAAGACGCGCAGCCCGCATTCGTGCTGCACACCTACCCTTACCTCGAAACCAGTCTCATAGTGGAAGCCTTCACCCGCAACTTCGGGCGGATCGCGCTGGTTGCGAAAGGCGCCAAGCGTCCCAAATCCACGTTGAGGGGCCTATTGCTGGCATTTCAACCGTTGCAGCTCAGCTGGGGAGGTAAATCGGAATTACGCACGCTGTACAAGGCGGAATGGCAAGGCGGCCAGAGGTCGTTGCAGGGGACGGGCCTGATCTGCGGTTTTTATCTGAACGAACTGCTGGTCCGGCTATTGCACCGCAACGATCCCCATGAACAATTATTCGTTTACTATCAGGAAGCATTGGCAGCATTGAGCATGCAGACGGATTACATCCCCATACTACGCCGCTTCGAGCAGCGCCTGCTGCAGGAACTGGGCTATGCGCTGACACTCAATCATGACATCGCGTCCGGTAAGCCCATCGACCCGGACAAGGATTACTCTTACGAAATCGAACGCGGCCCCGTGGAATTCAATGGCGGTAGTCGCCACCACGGCCTTCCGGTCCGAGGCAGCACCCTTCTGGATATGGAACGGGGCGATTACTCCGATACCCTGACCCGGCAGCAAAGCAAAACACTGATGCGCTACATACTGAACCATTATCTTGGCGACCAGCCGCTACACACACGGCAATTACTGAAAGACCTTCAACAATTATGATACGTCATCGTATGATAGAGCGCGCTTTTCTGACGTGCCTGGCTCGCTGCACGAACGATAACAAGTCACTGCGTAGCCTCTTTCCGAGACGCACCTCTAACGTCATCGTGGCAGTGACAAGATGCATAGGAACAAAGCCATGCCTACCGTATCTGCCGGACCTGCTGTGCCTATGTATAAATTGGGGCCCCGCGCCAACCCAACCGTTCACCCTATCAAGTTGACGTATTAACGATTATCAAGAGTCTTCGTCTCGCTCGGGCATTAGATGACTTGCCTCGGCCCGGAGCCCTTTTGCACGGTTGGCGAGGTCACGCGACTTCGCGTCAACGCGTTTTCGGGTTCTGACTGCCGCGCTGTACATCTTGTCCCTCGCCAACGCACGGCGACGGTTCCCTTTATCGGGGTCCAGCAGGAACATTGTAAGGGCGCCAAGCGCCATACCCCCGAGTACCCAGTTAACCCGAGACACGTTTGTTGAATCGTGATTCATCCTTATCTCCTTTCCATCAATGCCCTGAAGTGGCAATTACCACGTCCGCCTTTACAGCTGAAAATGCAATTTATACCCAACCTATTCCCAAGACCCCCAAACCAGCGATCAGTATTACAATATACGCAATCCAGGAAGCTATGCTGTTCATGGCGCCCTCCTTTATAAGCAAGATCACGTTGATATCATTTTCCTTTTTACTTGCCGCATCTGTGCGTTGAGTAACATAGAAAGGCAGAACGGATAAGGCGACGATATAGATAAGCTTCATGAAAATACCAGGTATACCCCAAGCAGAACCCCAATCGTGGCAACCGATAAAGATAGAAACGAGGTAAGCCATCGTTTGGCCAACCGGGGCATATCCTCAGGTGGAAGCGAGCGCAGGTAAATCCGGTGGTTATGTAGAGCGACCAGCGTTGTTGCGGAGCCTGTGAGCACAAGAATGGTGCCAAGCACACCCGAGGGCCAATGCGCATGGTGGGCATTCGTGACAGCCGCACCGGAACCTGCTAATGACGCCGTCAAGAGATTCAGAAACAGGCCAAATCTGGCAACGACAAAACCGAGCGCCATCAGGGTAAGTCCTGTGCGCACCCATGCTAGAAGGGTGCGCTCAGCTGCGAAGAAAACGCGCGGATCGGACATTTTCTCTTTTTCTCCCTATCCCTATTTATCCATGGAACTTCAAGCATACCTCTTTCCCGATAACCGGACCTCCTCAATCGAACTGAAACCCGCAGCCTCCGCCTGCTCGACCGGTTTCAACTCGAGCGCTGGGTTACTGCCCCTTTGGAGGACTGCTGGCTCCCACGATGCAGGATCACATAGATCGCCATTCTTCTATCAGAAAACAGAAAAAAGCCGGTCGAACCAAAGCCAACAACCGATCGGTGTTGAATATAAAGATATAAATGCATCTGGAATGCTTGCCGTCAACAGGGCTATTGCTGTTTTTGTGCACCGGCGGTGACCTGAACAATCAAAACGATTAAACTTCCATCCTTGAGTTGTGCGGCGCCGTAGAATGGTTATGTAGCAGCACATGTTGAGCGGTCGCTTCATTTTAGCCCCTTAATCAGCCAGAAATCATCACCGCAAACGTCGACGGCGAGAACACTGATGTGCTGCATGCCGTTTATCTATCTCTCCAACAACGGGATACGCTCTCCCTAATTACTAAAATGATGCAATAACTATGATCAGACTGGGCGTTAATATTGATCATGTCGCCACTTTACGACAGGCACGTGGTACGACATATCCTAATCCTATTGAAGCAGCACTGATCGCGGAATCCGCCGGGGCCGATGCCATTACACTGCATTTGCGCGAAGATCGCCGTCACATACAGGATAGGGATGTGGAAATCCTGCGAAATCTGCTTAAAACCCGCATGAATCTGGAAAGCGCCGTCACCGACGAGATGGTGGAGTTTGCGCTGCGTATCAGACCTCATGATGTTTGTCTCGTGCCCGAACGGCGAGAGGAATTGACTACCGAAGGAGGGCTTGATGTAATGCGCTATTTCGAACAGGTACAGCGCGCTTGCCGCAGACTGGCTGAGGCCGACATCCGGGTATCTCTGTTCATTGATGCCGACCGGGCCCAGATTGAGGCTGCGGGACAGACTGGCGCGCCAGCTATCGAGATTCATACGGGTCACTATGCCGACGCACGCACTGCAAATGAGGAACAAAATGAGCTGGAGCGAATCCGCGCAGCGGTAATGCAAGGCATCAGCCTGGGATTGAAGGTCAATGCCGGGCACGGATTGCATTACCGCAACGTCCAGCCGATAGCTGCGATTACCGATATATCGGAGCTAAATATCGGGCATGCAATTGTAGCCCACGCACTGTTTACCGGCTTTGAACAGGCTGTAAAGGAAATGAAAAGATTGATGCTGGAAGCGCGCGAATGATTTACGGAATCGGAACCGATCTGGTTGAGCCATCGCGCATTGCCAGCTTGCTGGAAAAATATGGGGAGCGCTTTGCCAGACGATTACTGACTGATGAGGAATGGCCTGAATATATTGGCAGCGGACAGCCTGCCATGTTTCTGGCCAAGCGTTTCGCCGCCAAGGAAGCGCTTGCGAAAGCATTTGGGACAGGTATGCGTTATCCGGTGAGCCTGAGCCACATCGGAATAACACATGATCATCTGGGCAAACCATACTTTACTTTTCACCCCGCATTGAGTGCGCTTGCCAGAAACGAAGGTATTACAGGTCATCACCTAACTATCAGCGATGAGTTGAATCTTGCCTGCGCTTTTGTAATTCTGGAAAAATAGCGAGCACCCCCTCTAAATAAAAATTTTCTCTGGATACAAATATGGTGCGTCCTCAGGAAATTTGTTTCCCGGGCAGTTAGACATATGCACGTATGCGGCGCGTTAAAACTTCTTTGCCGGCACCCGCCTTCGTGGATCCAGTCGTTACCTTTCTCGCCGCAGTCGGCAAATGAGTTTATCTGGAACGTCAAATTTATGGAGGCGAATTAATGTCGCTCGGGCCCATCATGCTCGACATCGAAGGCACGCAACTTACTGCCGACGATAGGAAAAAACTCCGGCATCCGCTAGTGGGAGGGGTGATTTTATTCACCCGCAATTACTCATCATTCATGCAACTTACGGCGTTGACCACCGAGATTCACGCGCTCCGGACGCCGCCGCTATTGATTGCGGTCGATCATGAGGGTGGAAGGGTGCAGCGTTTCCGGGAAGAGTTTACAAGGCTGGCTCCCATGCGCGAACTGGGCAGGATCTGGGATGTGCGCCCCGGCCAGGCTCGCCACCTGGCGCAGCAGATGGGTTATGTGCTCGCCTCGGAACTGCGGGCGGCAGGCGTGGATTTCAGCTTTACTCCGGTGCTGGACATGGATTACGGGCAGAGCGGTGTCATCGGCGATCGGGCTTTTCATGGTAGTCCGCAAGCTATTATCGATCTGGCTCACAGCCTTATCTCCGGCCTGAAATCGGGGGGGATGGCGGCAGTGGGAAAACACTTCCCGGGGCATGGCCATATCCAGGCAGACTCCCATTTTGAAATGCCTGTAGACGAACGGCCTTACGCAGAAATCGAAATGAACGACTTGATCCCATTTCGCAAAATTATCGATTTCGGGCTCACCGGTATTATGCCAGCCCACGTCATTTATCCAAGGGTCGATACGCATCCGGCGGGGTTTTCCGAAGTATGGCTGAAAAGGATTCTGCGCGGCGAACTCGGATTCGAGGGTTGTATTTTCAGCGACGACTTGAACATGGAAGGCGCCGCAATTGCCGGTGGCATGTTGCGCCGGGCGGAAAATGCGCTGAATGCAGGCTGCGACATGGTGCTGGTATGCAACAACCCGACCGGTGCGGACAAATTGCTGGCGGAATTACGATGGGATATCCCCGCCATCAGTGTTATCCGTCTTGCGCGCATGCGGGGACGATCAAACCCCGATTCAATCGTTAAATTGCATGAAACCGCCAATTATGTCAAAGCCGTGGAGAACATTGCAACTATCGGAATCCGCAGCGGCGAGCTGCCGCTGGCATAGATGAAGCAGAGACTTGCTACTGTTCCCTTCCCCTATCTGTTTTCTAATTCGGCCGGGTGGAACAAGGCCGCCAATTCTCCTGTTTTACAACTCTATTAGCTTCTCTCGCGGGATACGCATTCCGAAAAGAACAAGAAATCGGTTGAAAAATAGGCAAATGAACCTATATTGATTACAGAGTGGATTGAATACTCAGCATTGGCGGGTCAACCTTAAATCATACGGAGGTCTTATGGCTATTGCTCGTTACGAACCGTGGAGTTTATTACATCAGTTACACAGGGAACTGGACCGTGCACGCGAGGGCGGGAACGGCGAGGGATCAGCTGCCACCGCCGAATGGGCGCCGGCGGTCGATATCAAGGAAGAACCTGATAAATTCCTTATTGAGGCGGATCTTCCAGGCGTAAAACCTGAAGAAATTGATATAACGATGGAAGACGGAGTACTTACCATCAAGGGTGAAAAGAGAACAGAAGCAAAAACAGAGAAAGAAGGCTATAAACGGGTGGAACGGACCTATGGTTCTTTCCACCGGCGTTTCAGCCTGCCGGACACTGCCAATCCCGACGCGATATCGGCAAAATCGAATCATGGCGTATTGGAAATTGTCATCCCCAAACGTGAAGCTGTCCAGCCCAAGAAAATTAACGTAACCTCTGCTGAATAATAGCAAGTGACCGAACGGAGCCTTCGGGCTCCATTTCGGGTTTCGATTCCAATTCAAGTTATTCCGATTCGGAATAAGCCAAGTTCGCACCTCGCCGGATACCGATGGCAATTTTTCGCCTTGCCAACGGCTTCATCTCCGATCGGATTCAAATTTCATCAGGATCAGCATGAGCAAATCCAGATTGCCCACGTTATTCGTATCCCATGGGGGCGGCCCGTGGCCATATATCGATGAAATGAAAAAACTGTTTGCGAAAACAGCCATCGAGTTCAGCAGAATTCCTGCAACGCTCCCAATTAAACCAAATGCGATTCTGATGGTTTCGGGCCACTGGGAAGAACCAGAGTTCACGGTAGCTGCTTCTGAACATCCACCAATGGTTTACGATTATTCCGGTTTCCCGGAGCATACCTACCATATCAGCTATCCGGCGCCCGGTTCTCCTGCCTTGGCAGGCCGGATACGCGCCCTCCTCAGCCAATCCGGGATCAATTGCAAAGAAGACCCCACACGAGGTTTCGATCATGGGACCTTTACACCGCTGGTACTGATGTATCCGGACGCTGATATTCCAGTGGTTACGCTTTCGATGAAATCAAACTATGATCCGCTAGAGCACATACGTCTTGGGCAAGTGCTGCTGCCACTGCGTGACGAGGGCGTGTTGATTATGGGCAGCGGCCTCTCGTATCACAATATGCGTGGCTTTGGAGGCGATCAGGCAAAACCGGTTTCTGAGCAGTTTGAAGCGTGGCTCAATGAAACCATTTCAGAAACTGACGTGCAGGTTCGAAATGAGCGGCTGCAAAACTGGGAAAAAGCGCCTGCAGCCCGTATGGCCCACCCCCGGGAAGATCACCTGATCCCCCTCATGGTAGTGGCGGGCGCGGCAGGAGAAGATAGAGGCCGCCGGATATTTATAGATACTGTATGGAACACCGCCATGGCTTCATATCGGTTCGGTGACTGAAACCTTATTCGCGCCTCCCTGGCAGCCTGTCGGACTTGAAGAATCGACAGGCTGCTAGTTCCTGTCCTTATATTTGACGCGTACGCGATAATTCAACGCGGTTTTTCCGTCGGCGGGGATCGAAACTTGCCATTCTGCCACCCCGGATGCGGCTTTGGTATGAGGTTGCGACTCCGACACCATGGCCCAGTCACCCGGCACCGGTTCCCGCACCGTCACTATGACCGGATGTTTCTTTGCATTCTTCAATACGATCTGATAGGCGGTTTCGTAAATGCTGCTGTAGCGCTTTTCACCATTCAAGCTTTTAAAATCCGTCTGCTTTTTCTCGGCGGTCACATCGAACGCGTTCCCCAGTTTCAGACGAACGGCTTCATTACCAGGAGTGTGGTCAATCTGATCTTCACCCACAAACTGGGCATTACCCACCCCGTCCTTCTTGTAAACCCGCATTATTCCCTTGGGTAGCGGAATGCCCAGGCCGACACCCTTATTCTTGAACTCGGCAAATACTGATACTTTCAGCTTCCGGCCTATGTCGTCGTACCGGCCCGAGTAATAATAATCCGCACCGATCAACAAAAATTCCTTCCTGACCGGGACGTTGGCGGCTGACATCAGCGCTACCTGCTTGGTTTGATTCTCTGCCAATGACGCAGGGCGCTGCAGCGTATAAAGATGGTATTCGAACAGGGACTCCTGCTTCATATCCATCGCCTCGGCCATTTGTGACATGCCCATCACCTTGCGCGATACAGGCTGCTGCTGACGCACTCTGTTCAAATCCCCGGCAACCAGTTGCAGCCTCGCGTCCGGATATGTCGTTCCACTCTGGTTAGTCAACGTAACCCAGCCATTCAAATCGAGATGGTCGTCGCGCTCATTCAGTTCTGCAACGTAATCGGCGCGCCATGACAGCCCTGTGGTCAAATAGGAAAGTTCGAGATTCTGTTCGCCCGACACGGGCGTAATGAGCGAGACAACAAGGGTCGGCTTGTCGCGCAAATTTTCGGGTACACCACGAAATGCCAGGCGGCCCTCGCCCGGTATACCGCTCTCGATCCGATCAGCATATTTGAGTATGGCGCCGTTATTTGTGGCAAGCACTGTGGCCGCTTCCGTGGTTTCCTTACCCGTCGCGGGATTCACGCGAATGACCATCACTTCCTTGCCAAGATATTTATCCAGCAGTGTCTGGGGGGTCAAAAGGTCGAAATCAAAGTTCTGCTCCTGCAAACGGAACCCTTCCGCATGGGTCAGATTGCGCAATTGTGCTGTTTCGGGCTGCATCTGAGCGGAGACCTCACGCCACGCCAGCTTATTGAAACCGGCTCCCAGTCCGACTCTGCGTGAATCTTTCACCAATGCGAGGTTATCATTGTAGATCGTAACGGCAACCTCCTGCTGCTCCGAGGCCGTTGTGACTATCTCACCTTTGCCGCTTCCGGAGGCGGCAACACCAATCGGGGAAATTACTGCCAGGCTTACTGCAATGTTCGCGATCAATATCTTCAGCATTTCATTCCCTCATTAGCGCCACCCCGCGACACGTAACCCGACGTCCCGCTATCCCCGTTTTCGTTCATGCAGCGATGTGAAAACATGCAACAACAGCAACTTCGCGAGAATAAAGGATTATGGAACTGTCGAGTCCGGCGGTCGCGGAAGTCTCCAGATAAACCTCGAGCGCGTTGCCAACCAACGTAGTTATTCAGAGGATTCCAGCGTTAATTCTGCTGCGCGCGAGAACCGAGGTATCCCTGCGCGACCCGATAGTACACGCGGCGCAGCGGTTTGCCGTCCCGCTCGATCGCTACCTCCTGAACCGCGCCAGGCTGGATGAGCACTGGGGTAATATTGTCATTGCCCTCTATATCACGCTCGATCTGCCAGGGCCTCATGCCCACCAGAATGATCGGCCGGCTTGTCGGCGGCTCCGCCGGATACCAGAAATTGTACATCGCAGCGTTCTGGCTGAACATATTGCGCGAGCGTATGTCCATCGGCTGCTCTTTATCGTTGTAGAAGGACAGCGCGCCGGCAACCGACCATTTGCTCATGCCCACGACAATGGGCTTTTGTCCGGTCTCGTGTTGAACCTTCGCTGCAATCTGCTCGACTTCATGCGTTGCCTCGCGCCAGAAATAGTGCTCCGTAAAGCCCGCGTATGGGATGCCGGGGATGCCAAGCACCACATAATGCATCGCGAATGCGTAGAAAAACAGGCAGACCGCGATGGTGGGTTTCCACGCCGCTCTCAGGCGGATTGCGATGCTTCGCATATCGCTGGTTTGCCCCATCATCCACGCCATCGTTGGCAGCAGTGCAAGCCAGACCGGGCCGGTCCAGTGAAATTTCGGTGCGCCAAAGAGGCTGAGCCCGAAGAACACAGCCAATGGCACACCGGTGAAGACCCTCACGAACAGGCGCCGCCTGTTCGCAAACTGGCTGGAATCATGGTCCCGCTCAGGCAATAATGCCAGGGCGGCAGCCATCAGGCCAGCGGGAGTCAACACCAGCAGCATGTGGAGAAACAGCCACTGCAACGAAAATTTGTTGCCTATCCCGGTAGCTCGCTCCGATTGGAACAGAATCGAGGCCCAGTCGTGCTGGATATTCCAGATGATCACGGGCGAAAATAGCAGCAGCGCAAGCACCGCCGCAAGATACGGATGAGGGCGCTGCAGCCAGCGCCGTGCAATGGGATCGAGGATCACAAACAACAATGCCGCTAGACCCAGCAGGCCCAGCGTGTATTTCGACAATAGGCCCAGGCCGAATGCGATGCCCATGCCCAGCCAGGCTGAACGGCTATCGCCTTCCAGCAGTGCTCGTTCCATATAGTAGAGCGTTGCGGCCCAGGCCGCCATCAATGGCGCGTCCGCTGTCATCAATGTTGCCGTAACAAAGCCGAACGGCAGCACGGCCAGCAATAGCACCGCGCGAATGCCCGTCGATTTATCGTACAGGTTGCGCGTGAGTGCGTATGTATAGCCCATCGTTACCAGGCCGCAGACAAATGCGCCGATCCGAACCCCGAACTCGTTATCGCCAAAAATTGAAGTGCCCAGCCATATCAGCCACGCGACCATTGGCGGATGGTCGAAAAAGCTCAGATCCATGTGCTGAGCATAGTTCCAGTAGTACGCTTCATCGGGAATCAGTTGCGCCACGCCGAGATAGACCAGACGCAGCAGCACGGCGAACAGGACGATACCGAATGAGGCTACCCGCCAGCGCACATCCAGCGAGGGAGGGTTCAGCCTGACAGGAAATACATAAAAGGCGGAACCGAAGTAGTTGATTGCCGCCGTCGCGGCGATCGCCGGGAAAATGGCCAGAAACGACGGCACATGCCATCCATAGACCAGCAGGGCCAGTACGCCGCCGCGCATCAACAATGCGAACACGCCTACCGTTAGAAAGCGGCCAAACTGATCCCACCGCAAATATCCTTCATGATGGCGGCGGAAGGACCATTTCGAATTAAGCGAATAATTCAGCGCCGCAGCTGCAAAGAAGCTCATGATATGCGCCATCGCAAGTCCGGCGCCGCTGCTCATGAGCCATTGAAACAGCAGCGCATCGACAACCACGCCGAACAAACCGACAGCTGCGAATCGGCTCGCGGTACCGACGGAAACCGTGCCGCCGGCAAGTGTCATCAAGCGCTGCAGATAAGTCCACTGGTGTAGAAAGGACAGCTTCGATGTGCCGCGGGTTCGATCATGAAAGCAGATAGGCACTTCTATCACCCTGAGCTTTCCCTGACCGGCCATCAGCAGTTCGAGCAGAATCTTGTATCCGCGGGCGCGCTCTGCAACGGCTGCGGCCAGTTCCCGTCGGAATGCAAAAAATCCCGAGGTTGCGTCGTACACATCACAGAGGGGGCGGGCAAGCCAGCCGCCGAGACGCGATAACCACTGGCGATGCAGCGGCCATCCCACGGTACTCCCACCCGGCACGTAGCGACTGCCGACAGCCACATCGTGGCTTCCATTCACCACGGGTGCAATCAGGGCGGGCAGCCGCTCGGGCGGGTGGCTCAGGTCCGCATCCATCACGACGATGACGTCGCCACGCGCGAGCGCAACCCCAGCCAGAATCGAGCGTGTGAGATCTGGCTTTTCACGGCGTTCAAGCAGCCGCACATGCAGCGGGGCGTCCACCCGCTTCTCCCAGGCTCGGACCCTGTCGGGCGTTCCATCGCTTGAGCCATCGTCAACAAAAATGACCTCAAAACTCGACACTGGCAGGTCAAGCGCAGACAGACGAGTCAATAAGGGATCGATATTGTCTGCTTCGTTAAGCGTTGGAACCACCACCGAGAATTGTACAGTGCTGGTTATAGCCGCGTTAGGCGAGCCGGACGACGTTGAGGAGAGAGAACGCAAAGACAGGAAACTGGTTGGGTCGGGCAAATTGATTAAGGAGTTCACGTAACCGTTATTTTTCTGCGCATCATCATGCGCTTGTTTCTTGATTACAGCAGGTCAAATGGCGGATTGGACAACATGCCGAAGGGTAGCATAATTCATGGCTGCGCGGCTGTGAATGGCGCTGCGCGGATTGCAGAATATGACGTTGAACATGGAGACCGCGGATATTTCCAAACAAATTCCAGTATTTCTTTTTAATGTGAGAGCATGTGCACTCGGGCGCTACAACGGTATTTCATGCTCTCACTTCGACTGTCATTCCTCGCGGAACCACCAGGTAAGTAAAACGCTCCCGGCAGCATCAATTTTCGAGATGCCGCACAAATATCTCAATGGTATGCTAGTATTAAGTTGGATTTAATTTATTTAATCTACTATAGGGAGGTATCTATGAAAAACATGTTGAAACCATTACTGATACTGTCTGCACTATTATTCTTTTCGCCTCAAGGGGCAATGGCCCATAGTTATGCGGAGGGAGTGGGCGACAAACTGGCGCATGGCGTAGCGAACACGGTAACAGGGATAGGGGAAATCCCAAAAAACATTATCCTCAATACTAACCAGAAAGGCCTCGCTTATGGAATTCCGGTTGGATTGTTTACCGGAATTGTACACGGGATTGGGCGCACATTGACCGGAGCTGTAGACCTGGTGACGTTTGTCATTCCCACCAAACCGATAATTTACCCCGATTTTATCTGGAAAGATTGGGATAAGGAAACGCACTACCATCCCGACTGGAAGCTGAGCACAGATTCCAACGGTAAACCCGCGGGCAGCTCCTATCAGGACAAGCCTAGAGAGCAGACTTACCAATAGTTCATTGTTTTGCCATCTCTCAAAAAGGGAGCTTCGGCTCCCTTTTTGTTGGGAACAGTGAAGCGTACAGGAAGTACCCGCTCCTCCTTCTCGCAACTGCCACGGCATCATTTTTGGGCTTTACGGTAAAATTGTGCTTCCGTTTTCGACTGAGCGAGTTGCCTACGTTAAATCGCTTCAGTTCTGTTGATAGCCAATATCATGCGCGCTATCATTCCTCGTAATACGCATCCTCAAGTAGAGCACGCATTTTGCAAATTGCGTTAAACTGTACGGACTCTATCCAGCGTTCAACCCATCCGATACAAGGTTGCTTCAGGCATGACAACAAAGGCCACTCTCAAAACCAGGTTCGAAGCCATCGATGCTCACTGTGAAAGCGCGGCAAGACTGGAACTCGACAGATTATTCGATCCCGCATACTATGACGGCGCGAAATTCCGCGCGCCATCCCCACAGGCAGCGGAGGCAATTTGGCTCAAGCTTATTGCCAGGAAGGAACATGACTTTACCCAGGAGATAGCCCAGGTTCTGAAGACGAAGTCTGCTGTCCAGTCTAATATCTTGAACAAGGAAATCGTCTCTACCCTCAAGGCAATGGTTGACGCCGTGTTTGCAGATGAACGGTACCTGGAACGCATGCAGGATTTCTACAAGGAGGTGGCAAGGAAGGCGCTGTCCCAAGAGTCGTCTTTTGTAATGGATGCTAAACGACTCGACCTTATTGACGACACATATCGGGCAGGAGTCAAAGACGCACTAGACCGTGCCCGGCGCAATATCTTTGCGGAATTCGAGCGAGATCAAAGCAACGAACCAAAGGATACCAGTTTTCTATCGCAGTGGCGCCATTACTCCACCCTCAGTCCATGGCAATCTATTGGTACGGTGGTTCTGTTAAGTTTAACGTCATACCTCATCGCGTTCATCATCGCAAGCGATACAATCCAGGAGCTACTGGAGCGCTTCGGCTGGTCCAGTGGAACAGGCCTGTAATACCCCCGAGTACGGTTTCAGTTAAGATATCGGAATTGCCCTTTACAGCCTGCTCAAAAACAAACCACTCGGAAAAATGCCCGAGCGAGACATCCCTGGGCAGGCCGTTTTCTCTGATTGATTCGGCTACTTTTTGCGTTTACGCATTGCACCCAGGCCGAGCAATCCCAGACTAATGAGCGCGAGCGACCCGGGTTCCGGGACTGGGTTTTGTGGAACATCCACGGGTGGAACACCTACGCTGCCGACATATTTCAGAGAATCGTCTCCGCCTTCCCCGGCGCCCACTTGCTGGATGTGTACCATGGCCAGCGAAGCGGGGCCTTTACCCGGCACAGAGACAAGGAAATCATCTAGTGAGACATTGCTGATTGTCCAAGTGGTGAATTCGCCATCGGTGAATCTATCTGCGAAGGGGGTGGGGTAATCCAGGTCAAGATAAAAATCGTAGCCCGCATTCTTCCCGGATGGATCTATGGCAAAATCATCCGCGTTTATTGACTGCGTTCCTCCAAAATCCAGGAATGAAGCGCTGGTGAGAGTAGGGGCGCCGCTGTAGGAAAAAAGGAGTTGCGAGATATATGCATCGTCTCCGATATTCCCGGCAAGATTATTCACCGTATTATTGAGCCTAAAGTCAACGTTAGCTCCATTCTGGCTCAGTATCAGGGTAGCGACCGTCGCTTCGGTTCCAGACGACGGACTACCCGTTACATATGTATTTATATCGATCGTTAAAGCGGAGGCCGACAAAGGCGAAGCCATTCCCAGGCCTATCAGCGCGCTCTTGACAAATGTATTTCGAGTTGCCGTTCGGGTAAATTTCATGCTCCCTCCATGGAATAAGATACTCAGCTTGAGCTCTTAAAGAGGAAGCAATTATCATGCCTAATTATAGACCATTGATTACTTAGGTTTTATCTTTATTTATTAGATTTAATGTAAGTTCTATCGACCCAATACGTTTAGCTGTCCCAGACATGCCGAGAGTCAGCCCCTTCCACTCAACGGCGATTTACAAATGTTCGTTGACCGGATGAAAATTCCGGATCAGAAACAGTAGCGGTAAGCGCGTTCTCTTACCGCTCCCATTTTTACATCGAGTTTAAATCTTCGATGGCATCGATAACCATACCGGTTCCGACCGCGATCAGAAGAATGTCTGCGGCAACGCGTACGTAGCGGTAGCCGGGGCCGGGGCCGCCCAGTCGCCCTATCAAATGAGGCGGTAGATCATAAAAAATCATATCGCGGGGTAAGGGATAACCCATTCTCCATTTCTTGGCTTGTCCTGGTGGCATACAGCCATTGTACTTTTTTGCCAGACCGGGCGGACAGCGACCGCTTCGAAGCCTGGGTGCGTAATAATCTTGAATGATTCCGCGTTGCCGATCATCAAAATTATGAGGGATGTACTCGTTGGCGTCCCGGTGTTCCCTGTAATTCCTGTCTTTATTCCATTTTTTCCCTTTGTGATTATTATGCTGATCAGCTTTATGATTGCCTCCCCCCTTTTCGGCTGAAACAGGCATGGAGATGGAAAACATGGATAGTGCAATAGTCAAAGAAAAAAACTTCAGAAATGTTGTATGCATGGGCTCATCCATAAAAAAACATGAAACTGCTGCCGGATATCAAGCTATTTCATCAACCCTTCATCAAGCCTGGTACGCAATTCCTCAAACGAACAGTAGCCTGTGGAAAGCAGGCTGCGATCCGCTCCATTCTGCCCTATCACAGCGGGGAAGCCGTGCACACCCCACTGGCGCGCCTTTTGAAAATGAGCAAGCGTCTGTCTTTTTGCGGCATCAGACTCGAATGTCCGGAGGAACTGCTGCGCGTCCAAGCCCGCGCTGCTTGCGAGCTGTGCCAGTACAATGAGGTTAGCGACATTCTGCTGCTCGACATAAAACGCGGATTGCACTGCCTGGAAAAACGGGAAAACCGCTTCAGGGTTGATGAGGGAAACGGCGACCACTCCACGGCTGGCGGGTTCGGTATCGTAGACAAATCCTTCCGGCATCGCGCCTTCGAACTTGAACGATTGCCCCGTCACGCAATGCACGGTATGCCAGTGATGGAGTATCTCTTCGCGCTGTGCGGAAGGCATTGGCTCTTTCGTACCCGGCCGCAGGCCACCCAGCAATAACTCCACTTTCAGGCGGCCGCCATATTCATTCCGGATTCTCTCGATCACCGGTGTAAAGCCCCAGCACCACGAGCACATGGGGTCGGCAACATACCAGAGAATTTTTTCATTCATGGCGGACATGACCTCTCCATACGAACACCATTCGGCTAATGGAGAAGTATAGACGCACCGACCGCCATGCTGGCGATCGCATGCGGATAAAATGGGCGGAACATACTGGCAAGCTTATCCCGCCCGCTCTGATTCATTTGAATTTGCTTACGCAGCAGCGCGGGAAGCTCTCTTGCGTTCGTGTTCCTGCAGCAAACGCTTGCGAATACGAATGGTTTTTGGCGTAATTTCCACCAGCTCATCATCGGCGATGAATTCGATCGCGGATTCCAGCGTGAGCTGAATTGGCGGCGTCAAGGTCACTGCTTCGTCGGTTCCCGATGCACGTATATTGGTGAGCTGCTTGCCCTTGATGGGATTGACTACCAGATCATTGTCCCGGCTGTGGATGCCGATCACCATTCCTTCATACAAACGTTCGCCCGGACTGACAAACATGCGTCCACGCTCCTGCAATTTCCAGAGCGCGTACGCCACCGCTTCGCCCTGCTCGGCGGAAATCAGCACACCGTTCCGGCGCGCCGCAATTTCCGGCCGCATCGGAGCGTATTCGTCGAATACGTGGCTCATCAGACCCGTTCCGCGTGTCATCGTCATGAATTCGGATTGAAAACCGATCAAGCCCCGCGCGGGAATGCGATAGTCCAGCCTGACCCGCCCGCGTTCATCCGACACCATGTCCTGCAAATCACCCCGGCGCGCGCCCAACGCCTCCATAACAGCGCCTTGATGGGTCTCCTCCACATCCACGGTGAGCATTTCAAAAGGCTCGCATTTGACGCCGTCGATTTCGCGGATCACCACGTGCGGACGCGACACTGCAAGCTCATAGCCTTCGCGCCGCATACTCTCAAGCAAAATGGTGAGATGCAATTCGCCCCGCCCCGACACCAGAAACGAGTCCGTATCGTTCGTTTCCTCCAGTTTCATCGCAACATTGGTCAGCAACTCTTTCTCGAGGCGCTCGCGCAATTGCCGACTGGTGACGAATTTTCCTTCTTTACCGGCAAAGGGCGATGTATTCACCTGAAAATTCATCGTTAGCGTGGGTTCGTCCACGGCGGGCATCGGCAAGGCCTCCGGCTGATTGATATCGGTCAGTGTCGCACCGATACAGAGCTCTTCAATACCATTGATCAGGACAATATCTCCTGCCAGCGCCTCGTCGAGCTGCACTCGCTCGATGCCGCGAAAACCAAGAACCTGGTTGACCCTGGCCTTCTTCGGTACGCTCGTTCCAGCCATCACCATTACGTCCTGGCCGGGCTTGAGCCGGCCCCGGCTGATGCGGCCAATGCCGATGCGCCCGACGAAACTGGAATAATCCAGCGCGCTGATCTGCAGTTGCAGCGGTTTCTCGGCGTCGCCCCCAGGCGCATGGACGTGCTTGAGTATGGTGTCAAATAGCGGACGCATGTCGGCACTGGGTCGTTTCAGGTCCGTCATGGCATAACCGTTGAGCGCCGAGGCGTATATCACCGGAAAATCCAGCTGTTCTTCGTTTGCCCCCAACTTATCGAACAAGTCGAAGGTATGATTCACTACCCAATCGGGCCGCGCACCGGGCCGGTCAACCTTGTTGACGACGACAATAGGCCGCAGTCCCAACGCCAGCGCTTTTTTGGTAACAAAACGGGTCTGCGGCATAGGACCTTCTACTGCGTCGACCAGCAGCAGGACGCCATCCACCATCGACAGCACACGCTCCACCTCACCGCCGAAGTCGGCGTGGCCAGGTGTGTCGACGATATTGATATGCACCCCTTCATAATCCACTGCGCAATTCTTGGCGAGGATGGTGATACCGCGTTCGCGCTCGATATCGCTGGAATCCATTACTCGATCCGCAATGTGCTGGTGCGCGGCAAAAGAGCCTGCCTGATGCAGCAGCTTATCCACCAGAGTGGTCTTGCCGTGATCGACGTGGGCGATAATAGCGATGTTGCGAATAGAACGGGACATAGGAAAAATCCTCAGTCGAAGGGACAAAAGGGCGGTATTATATCAGGTTGCCCAGGAGGCCACCTGTATCTCTACGTGGACCCTCGATGGCAACCCCTCAGGTTTCAGGTAGCAGTTGTCTTAAAAAACTGCTTGAACTCTTTGAGCTCGGATAGAAAGCAGACAAAACCTGCGGGATGAACAGATTTATCACATTATTGTGAAAATCACGTTACGCTCAAAAGTCTGCTTGCGCTGCTCACGTTACTTTTAAGCGTCTGCGTCTGCTTGCGCTGCCGCTGCATCTCTATGACAGACTTCTTCCCCTATCGTTCGTCCGCGATCCAATTATCAGGCTGGCGCATATCCAATATCCAATATCCAATATCCAATATCCAATATCCAGCCGAAAAAGGGTATTGTGCCGCAATACGCGAATGTCATCTTCCTGCAACTCTTGCTGGAATAGGTTGATCACCTCGAGCCAACCATTTGTTATAGAATGAAATTTGACTGGAAAAAGATTGAGGCTCGAACGACCCAGGCCCAAACGCTGACCAGGAAAAATAGCGGCGCCAGCGGTGCCTATGCTGGTTGATGATTGGCGATCTGCTGCAAACGCTTCAGGTCGTTGAGTTTGATATGCCGATATGCACTGCTGATGATATCGTCATCCTGAAAGCGCGCAAACACGCGGCACACGGTTTCCTCCGCGATTCCTAGATGGTTGCCTATATCGCTCCGGGACATGCTCAGATTGAATTCGGTGGATGAACAATGACGCTTCGCAAACTGCCTTGACAGGCGGAGCAAAAAGGTGGCCAGGCGCTCCTCGGCATTGTGTTTACCGAGCAGCGTCAGCAATTGATGACTGTGCCGGATTTCCGCACTCATGATCTTGAGAACTTCATATTGAATGGAGGGATCATTTTTGGCCAATTCTTCAAAACGATCAATCGACACCTCGCAAACCGAGGTGATGCCCATTGCCCGAGCTTCGCAGTGGTATTCCCTGCTCTCGATAGCATTCAGCCCCAGCAGTTCTCCCTCCACGTGAAAACCTATTACCTGGTGAATTCACTTTCCAACCGCACCAAGCTTAGCCTCAAGGAAGACCTCATGAGGAGTCCGATAGCCGAGGCACTTGCGGGGTCGATGATTCAGGATTTTCACGGTGGCTGCAAGTTTTTTCGGGGTTACATTTCTAAAGTCTGAGCCTTTTGGGAAATATCTTCGCAACAAGCCATTTGTGTTTTCGTTGGTTCCGCGTTGCCAGACTGAATACGGGTCGGCGAAATAAATCGCCAGGCCTGTGCACTTTTCAATATCACGAAAGCGAGTGAATTCCTTACCGTAGTACCTTAATCCGAAGTGGTCATAGCTGGGCAAGCTATTCCTTAAAATGAATGTTCCACGATTCTTTTTAGAGGAGCTTGTCAGCCATGACCCAATCAATTGTAGACATACAGCCGAAGGTTTGGGTAGCGATTGATATTTCAAAGGAAAGGCACGACGTGTTGCTGGAACTTCCGGACGGACGGCGCAAAGGGTTCAGGATAAGCAATCACAAGGCAGGTTTCGATCGTTTTGCGGCCTATCTGAGCGGTCTGGAGCTGCCTTGCCACATCGCTTTCGAAGCCACTGGCGATTACCATCGCATACTGGCGAACTTCCTTCATACCAAAGGGTTCAAGCTTCACCTGGTATCATCGATTGCAACCGCCAGGACCCGGGAAGCGCTCTATAACACCTGGGACAAGAATGACGCGAAGGATGCCCAAGTAATCCTTCACCTGCTAAAGACCGGCGCAACGCAGATTTACCACGACCCTTTGGTCAACAACTATAACGATCTGCAGGAGATCGCCAATACTTACCAGCAGGTCAGTCTGCGCAAGACAAAGCTGCTGCACAGCATTTTGAATCATTACCTGCCGCTCTACTTTCCCGAGGCGCAACGCTACTATCATAATTCACGAGCTCAATGGTTCGGAAATTTGCTCCTGCTCGCGCCCTGCCCGGCAGCGATATTGAAATACGCCAAGGAGGATTTCATCTTACAGGCTCGTGAAACGGGCGGCGGCAAACGCGACAAGTCCCGGTGGCTGTCCGATTATTATGAAACGGCAAGGAACAGTGTGGGGTTGCCCGTCGAAGAAGATACTGCGGCGATGGCTATGTTTCGCCCGGTTCTCATGGAATACCTGGATTGCTGCAAGTTGCGAAGCCAAATCGAGGAGCTGGCCTCTCAGAAGCTGGCAGGTCATCCCGATTATCTTCATCTTCAGACCATTCCCGGCATTGTGCCCATTCTGGCACTTCTCATTCTGGCTGAAGGCGGGGATTTAAGACGTCCGGATCGCAAACGTAAAGCTTACACGGCTGTCGCGGCCAAAGTCGCACGCGTCGCCTACGGTCTGATCAAGACCGGTACTGACTATTGCCGCTTCATTGAGGCAATGGAACCAAGCGGAAGAATCCCTTCACACGAGCCGTAGAGGCGATTTCGACCTCGTAGATAAGGCTCGGATCTTCCGCTTGGAATCAACTCTGTTTTAAGCACAGTGAAGGCCCATCCAGGATGGGACCTTGTGTCACTATGGTAAGAGTACATCTTGTTTTATGCGGAAGCCGCTCGGTGCTGCGTTATTAGTTATTTAAAAAACCGGCAATTTGCCAGTCGGGAACGCTTTACCCAAATGACCATCTTGACTTTTGATTTAGCACGTTGTCCAGTGTCAGCGTATGCCGTAGCGCTCTGGGTATGGGCCTGAATGCAGCAGTGACCGCAGCAGACGTCACCGTCGCCGTCTTGTCGGCAAGCTTGGCTAATATTGCCCATCCCGCCAAAAATGTAAAATTAGCTTAAAGGGGGCTCGCCTTCTTCTCGTAACGCCTTGCTCCAGCATGACGGATCGGCATAGCGTGCAACCAAGGCGTCAATGTCAATCTTTGACATTGACGGGCTGAATTCAAAATTTCCAAACAGATTGATGTGCTGCCAGGCCACTGGGGAAATGCCCTTGATGATTGCCTGCGCGCCTTTCGCCTGAAAGGCAGAAATTGATCTAAATCCAGCAATTGTTGCTGCCGATTGAACGCAAATTTTTTAAATTATTGATCGCTTGTTAAAGTGTCTGGCATTCCATCGAATAAGCCTATTTTTACCACTTATTTCCTAGTTTAAAAAAATCCGCTTTCCTGTACTCTTTTTTCTAAGAAAAAGAGCGTTTATTTTTCTTATACTCGGCTTGCAGATAACTTGCAAGCAGCCTATTTATTTTTTGGAGAAAGATATGAAACATAAAACTTTATTGATTTCCGCTTTACTTTGTGCAGCTAGCACAGGCACTGCCATGGCAGCCAGCAGCACTTTCCAAAACACCTGTTCCAATATCACCTTTACTTATTCTGGCAATGATGCGGCAGTTCAGGCTACCTGCCTTACTGCGGCTGGCACCCCCAATAACACCAAATTGGTAATTATGGGTATTTCCAATCAAAATGGACAGCTCACCAGCGGCTCTGGCGCTAGCACATTCCAACAAAGTTGTGGCAATATCCAAATCAGCGCGACCGCTTCCGGTGCTATGTTGTCTGCTATTTGCCGCACTGCAGCAGGAGGCGCAAATGCTACTACAATTCCGCTAAGCGGCATCAACAACAACAACGGGAATCTCTCTTACTAAAAATAATGTAATTCCATTTCTATTTCAGAAGTGAATTTATAATCCAGGGCCAGGCAACGATGGATTGGATACATTCCCGATCCTTTTCCATGTCACGCTCTGTTGCGTTGGTTTTTTTCGAGTGCAGCTTGTCTGTTCCAACCTGATTTTTAGGTAGCCAACAAATAAAATTGTTCTGCGGCAGACAGATTTTGGCCATAGCCAGAAACCATCTGACCTTTCTTGATCATGTGCATAAGCTCAATGCCGTGCAAGATGGTTCTGGCAGTATGGCCCATTGCGATCAATGAGGTCACCCATTAGCCGCCCCCGTGTCAAGGGCGAAACCAAATTTTCCCTGCTGTTTTTTTGACAGCGGGGTTTTCTTTTTGCAGACCTGTTTGTTGTTTCCAGTCGAACCCGTTTCCTCATTATTGGCTACGACCGAGTCGTGCCTGTCACCCATGTGGATCAAGCAGTGTCCGATATTCTGGCGCTGCCCTGGCGCAAATCGCCCCAGAGAAACAAAAGATCAATGGGGGGTGAATTCACTTTCCAACTGCACCAAGCTTAGCTTCCAGGAAGACCTCATGAGGAGTCCGGTAGCCGAGGCACTTGCGGGGTCGATGATTCAGGATTTTCACGGTGGCTGCAAGTTTTTTCGGGGTTACATTTCTAAAGTCTGAGCCTTTTGGGAAATATCTTCGCAACAAGCCATTTGTGTTTTCGTTGGTTCCGCGTTGCCAGACTGAATACGGGTCGGCGAAATAAATCGCCAGGCCTGTGCACTTTTCAATATCACGAAAGCGAGTGAATTCCTTACCGTTATCCAGCGTCAGCGTATGCCGTAGCGCTCTGGGGATGGGTCTGAATGCAGCGGTGACCGCAGCAGACGTCACTGTCGCCGTCTTGTTGGCAAGCTTGGCTGCGATCAGATAGCGGCTCTTGCGTTCAACGTGTGTGGTGATGTGTCCGCTGCCTTTTGCGCCCTCTACGGTATCGCCCTCCCAGTCGCCGAAACGTTGACGCGCGGCAACTGAGTCAGGGCGTGCATCAATACTGATGCGTCCTGGAATCAGGCCGCGTCCTGTTCCATAACGGCGCTGCTTGCGACGCTTCTTGTGACTGCGGCACAGGAAACTAAAAAGCTGCCCTCCTTGATGCGCATCGCGATAAACCCAGCGATAGACCGTCTCAATGCTAACGCGCATCCTGATATCGTCCGGATATTCCATCTTCAGCCGGGCGGCGATGACATCCGGTGATCTTTCTGCCCGCATACTTTGCTCAACATAGCGCACCAGCGGGGTATAAGCGCGGCGTCGATGGTGACGTGGCTGCCTTCTACGTTGCAGCGCTCGTTGCTGGGCACCTTCATGCCAATATACCCAACTTGAGATAACGGGTCCATTGCGTTGAATCTCACGGCTGATGGTGGTGTGATGCCGACCCAGGCGGCGTGCAATTTCTCGCAGGCTGAGTTTGAACAACTTGAGATGGTATATAACGTAACGCTCTTCTGAGGTAAGCTGCATGTAGGGCATGAGGGTCTCTCCTGGTGTGTGGGTGGGTTGCACTTCTCACACTATCAGACTTACTCTTCATGTCCGCTTAAGATTTAAGCAGTGGTGCAGTTGGAATTAGAATCCACCCCTGTACCTGTCCGTCTTCGGTGCTGACACTGGTCTTGACCGACCCGCCCCCAATGACCTACATGTGCTCCACGGGTTGCCCCATGCGGTACAGGACTTCCCCGCGTTTGAACACCTGCTTTTTCTTGACGACGCGCTCAAGCAGTGATGAATCGCCGGTTTTCAGCCAGGGACATACATAACTGATAGGCGCCGCAATTTTTGCAATCAGTTGGCACATTGGCTGATTCCGCGGTTGAGGATGTCTTTTCAGGGGCATTTTTTAACATATCAGGACCTGCAGGTCATAGAAATACAAGCTATCCAGGCGATTACAAGTCGCCTGAAACCTCACCAGGGAGAATTGCTCCTGAAAAACCGGTCAGTTGATACCTTCCGCTCGCCACCTTCGCGGCAAGATCGAATCGTAGTGCGCGCAAGCAAACGAAACCTTGATCAATGTCAACTTTAGTGGATGTTTCCGGGAAGGGCTGAGCTCGCGCTCATCACCGCTGCTACCGATATCGGCGCGCGAGAAAGTTCTGGTCGGGATAAAAATTGACGGTTCGGGCAGCTGCACATAACCGGATCAGCGGCAATATCAATTGCTGAGCGGGCAAATCCGGGGATTTATGCCGATATCTCTCAGTTAACAAAAGATACTGAAGGAGGAGTATTTGGGATCTGGTTTGTACGCTTTAGGGATTTCGCGTCAGTCTCTTCCGAAGAGACCGCTGTCATCGAGCTGCCAGGAGCTGGTGGCGTTGTCGCGGCAAAGGCCGAATACCAAAGACGGGGGAAGCGAGGGAACGGTAAAACGCAGGTCGAAAAATGAGACGCAAACGTCCCTTCCGCGGGGCTCGATTTGATCGAGAACGGGGAAAGCCGCGAACTCGCGGAATCGCACGAAAATCTCCTGCCCCCATGCTTCGCGGGCAAGAACATTCTCGAATTCTGTTTCTCCAAACCGTTTCCGGCGCACCCATGCGGCTGCCGAAACAGGCTGGTAGCTCGCGGTTATCCTTCCCAACATGCCCAGCAACCCGCTTTCCGGGTCCGGTACCTGCCGGCTTTGTGTACGCCACAGCTTGATATGTGCGACGTCATAGTCGCCTTCATGGCTGACGATGATCTTCCAGTTGAAAGGCGACAGTGGTTGAGGGAAGGCGTGAACTTCCGCTTCCATTAATCCGTGATTCTCCGCGTATGTCTCGCCAATGGTGACAGCACGCGAATGCAGAATGCCCTGAAACCCTACATAGCATCCCAGTGCCAGGCAGGCGATGACAGCCGCATGTCTCTTTTGCGGCTTGATCATGACAACCGCCAGCCCCATCGCAATAATTCCGGTGAAGTATGGGTCGATTATAAACGTGAAGGGAATTGCGAAACGATGGCTGGAAAAAGGCATTAGCAGCATTGTGCCGTAAGCGGTGAAAACATCCCCCGCGATATGAATGGCAATACCCAGGGCAGCCGTACCGAATATAGCCTGCCATGAATAGCGCCGATGTGTAAGGACGGAAAGCAGGCAGGCCACCAGCAATGCCCAGACAGGCAAAAGGATGATCGAATGAGTGACGCCCCGATGCAGGCTTACATACGTAAGCGTATCAAACAGGCGCAGCACAAAGTCGCAGTCGGGAAACGCGGCTGCTACAAACCCGACCGTCATACGCGCACGTGTCGTCAGCTGGCCTGCATGATGACCTTCCGGGGCAGTTGCCCGCGCCAGCAATGCGCCGCTCAAAGCATGGGTCAGCGTATCCACGTTGCTACGTTGGATATTTCATGAGACCGGCCCAGAAATTGTTGTAAATGAGATGAGCAATGGCCACCGGAGTTTCAAGGGCCACCAGAGCGTAAATGCAATTCTTTACCATACCGCAGGCCTTCGCCGCGATCGGCGGTGCTTCTGCGGTGTTCGCCTGGCGCTAACAGCTCGGCTACTGGATAGGAAAGTGCCCGAGCCTCATCGCAAACGCCTCGTTGCCGTCTGTGATCAGGATATTTCGTTGAGGATTATGGTACGCCATGCAGCCTGAAAACGGAGACGCAATAACTGATTCCGCCTGAGAGGGGAGAACTCAGATACTTTGCGGCATTTTTTCGCTGTCCATTCTGTCCCCCGAGCCACGTCGAGTAAACCGGGCCATGCGGTCCAGGTTCTCAGCCATAAGAAGGCATCCGTCCAGAAACCTGCTGGTTCTGGTCGCACCGGAAGAGTCATCGTTCATCCAGCGAAAAAAAGTGGCCAGATAAATCGTGGTGAGCGCCGTTTCCTCCATCGCTCGCCGGATGTAAGTCGCGTCCCGGCCAGCGGCCTCGCGCATCCATTGGACAGTGCGGCTTATGCGCATCAATCCGGGAACCTGGACATGAATATGCCCCGGCTCCAATTTGCCGTAGATCATTTCCCTGGTTGTCTTGCGATAAGGATAAAGCGCTCCAAGCCATGTCATGATTAACTTATGCAGGCGCTGACGCGGTGTCAGGTAGGGAAAGTTGGGGGCTTGCGTGATTTTGAGCATGGCTCTATCGGCGCGCTCGAACCAGGCATCGACAATGTCCTCTTTTTCGCGAAAATGCGCGTGCACATCGTCCAGTGTAATCTCCAGCGCCGCCGCCACGTCGTGCAGGCGCACGGCTTCCCAGGATTTCTGTTCGCCGAGTTCAACCGCGGTGTTAACAATCTGATCCGCTGTTACCATATTTCCACCGATGAGCTATTGATTCGGGAGAAGAAGGGCAATTTCCGCCCTGGTCAATTTGAAAGTAGCGCAAACCCGCGCAAAGTGTCAAGCACATCCGGGCATTATCAATGCCGTGCTACAATCAAATCCACCGATAGCAAATGAGGAGTCAGGTTTCGCTAATGGAGCGAGGAATGTCAGCCTCAATCAAAACGTAACGTGTAAAGCAGGTCTATCGCATTATCAAAACCAGCCCTCGTTACAAGCGTGATGTGAGGCGTCAGGGTATAGGTCAGTTTTGTTACGCCGACCACCGCCGTCATTCCTTGCTCATAGCTCAGATAGGCTCGCTTCGAAAGCCGCTTGCCGATAGTACCCACCTGCCCCATCAACGCATCGCTTCCCGCCTGCCGTATCGATAACTCGTCCACGCCAAGCGCCTGACTGATCTTGTCCGTGACCCCGCCGGATTGCCCGCCCAGAATGGAACCTGCTGCAGCGAGCAATAATGATGCGTCTGCTTTCCCGCCCGGAGCGCGGCCCAGTGCAATCCACGAGAGTTTTTCCAGATCCGACACAACCGGCGTGGACACCAATCGCACCTTGGGGTGACGCACGCTGCCAGTCACCTCAACGCCGGCCACCACCGGCAATCCCTTGCGCAGAGCAAGCACATTCAACGCAGGGTCGTCTATCGGGCCCTGAAAATTCACGATACCGCGCTCTACGACCAAACGCTGGCCATAAGCCTCGAAATTGGTATTGCGGGCGGTAATCGTGCCGGTGGCGCGCAGTTTCTGCCCAGGCTCGGCGCGCAAACGCAGTTGACCAACCAGTCTTCCCTCCAGGCCGGAGGCGCGTATATGGAATTGCTCGCCGAGATCAAGACCAGCCTCCGTGTCTATGCGCAGTCCTCTACGCTCGGGTCGCTGCTGGTCCGCTGTTTCTCGTCCAGTAACGACGATGACATCGTCCGCCAGTTGCGGATGCCCGGCCGTGGGTTGGGCAAGTAAACCGGCATCTGCGGCGAGACTGCCCCTCAAAGTGAGGACGTTGTTTTCCAGACTGGCGCGACCGCTCCCGGAGGCAATAATCCAGCGATCCGGCCGCTGCGCCAAGGGCACCAGGCTGGCGGTAATTTCCAGACTGCCACGCTCACCCGTAAAGTCCATGACGCCCGATGCCCGCAATCTGCCCGGACCTTTCTCAAGTGACACGTTCTTGAGCAGCGGATCATCGGGCCGGGGTAAGTGGGGAGCGATAAATTCCAGAACATCCATATGCAGGGATTCCTGGTCGAAACTTGCCGCCAGTTTTCCCTGCTCGAGCCGCACACCCTGCTCCAGCAAAGCCATCGTCAGCTCATCGCCGCGTATCCGGCCTTTCAGCCGTGGCGACCCGAAAGTCCCGATTACATCCGCTTCCAAAGCGATCCGGCCGCCACTTCTGATGTTGTTATCGAGGGGGTCAATGGCTGGTCCAACCCAGGAAATATCGTCCATATTGACGAATACATGCCCCTTCAGGGCTGCATCAGGCAGCACCGTCCAATGCATGGCGGAATCGGCTGATTTTGCAATGGGAAAGGAGACACTGGCATTTGCCTCGCCCAGACGCTTTCCTCGCGCCTTCAATTCTCCGGTGAACCTGCCATCCACGGCATGAGCGACGAGTTGAAGCGTCTCCAAACCCAGGGGAAGCGGCGGGTCCGCCGGCAGCACCCAGTCGCCGCTTTCACGCCTGACATCAAGGATACCCTCCAATCGAGTACCCGCTGCGATATCCCATTTGCCGCCCAGACGAAGCACTTGAGTGCCGTTCTCTCCACCTTTGACCGCAGCAACACCGGCGCGCAATCCCACCCCGGTAAAGTGGCCCTTGCTGCTCCACTTCTGAGGGCTCCATTCAGTTGCGCTGATCTGCGCCTCGCCGCCAGCGATGACAAGATTTGCGGGGCCCAGCGATATGCGTCGGGAACTGACTTCCAGCGGCGCGGCGGCCTTTAGATGAAAAGGAAACCGGCCGGTAGCCGATAGGTTGGACAATTCGCCGGACCAGCGCGCATCCCGCCACTGCTGACCTGACTTGCTCAGCTCTCCGCTGACTCGCAGTGCAAGATTCTGGTTGTCGTCCAGACGAGCGGCAACTCGCACTTCGTGATGCGATCTTTGGCCTTCCACTTCCAGCTTCAGGCTCTCCAAGCGGGTTTTTGTCCCGGTTCCATAGTCGGCGGCAGTGATCTTCAATGCAATGACCTCACCATGCAAGGCGCCATCAGCCGCCAAACTGCCAATATGATGTTCACCAGGAAGCGCGAGGTCATCTCCCTTGACATTAAAGGTCATATCCGGCCATTCAAAATTGCTGCTGCCCATATCGATAGAACTGCTCTCCAATATCGCCTCGGCAGTAAGGGACCCGCTGAATCCGCGTCCGATTTGCGCAAGCGCGGGTGCGGCAAGTTCCAGCCGCAATTGGTCGCCCTTGCGGCCAAAACCGCCGCGTGCAACAAGCTGGTTGATACCGATGCGTAATTCCACTTCTCCTTTAGCCCGAGCAAGGCCCGCAAATTCTATTTGGCCATTGCCGGACACGGGTTGTTCCGCAACTTGGCTGTTCGCCATCGTGAAATGAACTGTGCCTGCCGCACCGTCCCCCGCCTCAGGCTCCAATTCGCCTGCCAGTTTTAGCGTCGCGTTCAGATCGGTTCGCGGTGTCTGCACGAATGCGGAAACATCGAAGTGCTGAAGCCTTCCGTCGAAAGCAAATGCTCGCCGTCCGGCCAACCCAAGCGTGGCATGCCCTGCAAGCCGGGATCGGCCATGTCTGAGCTGTATTTTTTCCAGGGCAAGCATGTTATCTTTTCTCGCCACCTCGGCATCCATATGCAACGCCCTGTCTCTGTCGTGGAGCGACAAGGTGCCCTGCTGGTTTGCTGCGTCGCCGCTGAGTCTTACCTTCCCGTTGATGTTCGCCGTGCGCAGGCGCGTATCCAACCTGGCGGGATTGACACGATTGATCAGCAGGTCGGCAGAAACGGTTCCCTGTTTATGCTGCCAGGCTAAATTTCCGGAGATCGAGCCATCGCCAGGCGCAATCAACATTAAATCGTCAAGCTGGAGCAATTCGGCCGAAAGTATCGTATGTGCCCGCATCTCGAGCAGAGGCAAGCCGCCTCGGTCGAGAGCCGCGGCAGCGCTGTTTTTGGCCCTCATGTCACCCTCTAGCTGCCCGTCATCGTTTTCACGCAAATCCGCTTGCAATGAAAGACTGGCTTTGGGAGCAGCGGATGAAAAGACGTGGGGGTCAAGCCCGCTCACCGACAACCGCAGCCCAGCGACGATGAAAGGGGCGTAAGGCCGCAGTTGCGCCTCCCCTTTCCCCATCAAACCGGCCCCATTTCCTTCCAGGGCGACATCGAGCCGCTCCAGGTTGCCGGTAATGGCAGCCGATATTCTCGCTTCCAACGTTTCGGGCGATACCCCGGGCTTTTGTGGCGGCACCGGTATGGAGACGCCGGCAAGCTTTGCCTCAGCATGCAGATCGAAAGGCTTGACGCCCTCTATCCGGCCTGACGCGATCAATTTGCCAAACTCGAGACTGGCACGCAGTTCGGACAACTCATGTGTACGGCCATCGCTTTTCAATTGCGCTACAATATCTGTCGACGCAAAAACCGGCGTGCCGCCCTTCTCATGCAATACGCGCAGCGCGCCGATATCCACCTTTTGCACGAGCAACGACAAAGGCAATTCCAGGTTATCGGACGGCGAAGCGGGTTTTGACGAAGGAAGTGAAACGATCTCCACGTCTTCCACTCTCAACACAATTATTTTCAGTTGCCTCGACTTCAAGGCACCAGGTTGCCAACTGAGCTGCACATTTCGAGCAACGACAAGCAGATCATCGCTTTCAAAACGCACGATGTCGGCGTTGACGGATTCGGATAGCCTGCCGTCCAGCCCTTCAAACACTATATTGCCTGTGCTCAGTTGCGATACCGTGGACCCAAGCCACCTGAGGCCGGACTTGGTTGTTGCCAGCCAGACGCCAGCGCCGGCCGCGATGATGATGAGAACAGCAAGCAGCAGCAGAGACCGAAACCACTGGGTATTCCTGTTTGAATTTCTGGTTTGAGGTCCGTTGGTCGAATTCATCGGTATCAAAACGCCACGGCAATCGAAAAATGCAAACGTAATTTGCCGTCGTTGTGTGCCCGAGCAAGATCCAGAGCGAGTGGCCCGACCGGGCTGCGCCACCGGATGCCGCCGCCATATCCAACGTTCAGGTCCAGCCGGCGCAAAGTATCGGCCGCATCGCCGATGTCGGTAAAGACAGCAGCACCCCATTCACGTGTAAACCAGTGATTGTATTCAATGGTGCCGGTAGCCATTGCACGGCCGCCCACTATGGCCTGGCCTTCACGCACGCCCAAACGCTGAAAAGCGTAACCACGCACAGACTGGATGCCCCCGGCGCGGAACAGGTATTCCTGGGGGATGCCGAAACGTGATGGAGCGAACGTATAGCCCAACTCGCCACGCATGAACAGCACATGGCGGTCGCCCACGGGATACCAGAACTGATGCCTTACATAGGTACGAATAAAATCCTGATCAGACAGCAATTGCCGGCTTCCGCCCCCAATACGCAGTTCGGTTACGCTGCCATCTCGGGGAAATAGCGGATCGTCCACCGAACGGTAGCGCAACTGGCCGTCCAATACGAAAGTCTGATTGACCTGTTGCACGCCGCCTGTTGGGTGCCGGTCTTCCCGTTGCCAGTTCAGGGCCAGCCGTGTTTCCGCCTTGCCGGAAAGTTGATTACGGCTAACGCCTGCTTTCTCGCGTATGGTTTCCAGTTCCTGTATAAAAGTTCTCTCGACCCCTGCTCCCAAAGAAAACCACTGGCCCGCCTGGTCAGGCACACTATCGATTGTAGTAGAGAGGGTCTGCCGCTTTTGCTCTATGCGCAGCCCGCCATTCAGGCGTAAAGCGCGATCCAGAAAGTTATTATTTGTATAGCTGAGTTCGCCTCTCGCGCCGGTATTGGAACTGTAGCCTCCGCCGGCTGACACACGCTGCGCCTGAGCTTCCGATAAAACCACCTCTACGGGTGCAGCCTGATGGGTTGCTGCGTCAGGCTCGATGTTGACAGCAACTGAACTGAACTGGGGTAAATTCTGTAATTTGGTCTGGAACGAAAGCAGTTGGTCGCGGCGATAGGGACCGCCTGTCTTGAATGGAACCAGGCCGGTGATCAGCGATGGATCATAGCGATTGAGCCCTTTGATCATCAGATCTCCAAAGCGGAAAGCGGGTCCGGAATTCAGAATTACCGACAAGCGCGCCGTGGAAGATGCGGAATCCACCTCTGCCTTGCTTTCCTCTATCTCCGCCGCGGCATAATCTTCCGCCGCCACACTGGATAACAGTATCGCTTTGGCTTCTTCCCAAGCCGGGGAGCGAAATGGCTGGCCAACACCCAGAGACCAGGCAGCTTTCAGCTTTTCAGTACGGGCGCGTCGACCGGGTTCTTCAGTTGCCAGATCACCCTTGAATTCGATACTGACCTCCGTTACCAATGTGCGGGGCCCGGGGATGACCTGCAAGACCGGGGTTTTATTGGATGGATCGAGATGCAGGTTTATGGCAGGAGTAAAATAACCTTCGGTAGCGAGAAGCTCGCTTATTTCCCGCTGCGCCCGGCGCATGAAAGTGGCGCGCGCGGTTTCGTCCAGAATCGGTGCGATTGGCGGTTGAAAGTGGTTCTTCAACAAATCCTGTAAGGGTTCAGGAGCAGAAATAGTGACATGTGACGAACTTTTTTTGGCGCCAAATTGCTGTGCCTCGGCCCTGCCATTCCCTAGCGTAAAAAGGATGAGCAGCAGGATGAGCGCTGATATCCATATTCGCCCTGGACAGGAAAGAGTGGAATATTCTGCGACAGACATGGCAAGGGGGATATCACGCCTTAGAAAAACCGAGCCACAAACGCGTTGAGATGTTCGCTTGTGATTGCAGTCAAATAGAGTTTGGGTATAGCTGCGTGGCAGGTATACGATTGGAATACGGGAATTCAGAAGGTGCGTACAGACAATCGACTGCAAAAGGGATAAAGGGATATTGCGGGATCAAATCGAGACGGCATGGCCGGCTGAACCGATAAGGGCGCTACCGGATAATACCTAGCCAAGCCCGCCGTCGCAACTGTCCAAACGGAAGGGAGGGCTAATTCTTGCCACGCAGGGTTCCCCAAGGGAGTTCCCAGGAAAGCTGCTTCTGGACTATAAGCCGCTCTTTTTGCCTGGAGGCAACCATGTAGAAAAGCTATCCTGTGCGGTACCAACGGGAAATGGTTGCGCCGCCATTTAGTCAAGAGAATGTATCAATTAACAGTTTTATATGGCTTGCAGGTCACAGGATGGCCTGTATCCATTTCGATCAAATTCTTTGATACATCCTCCACCGCAGTCGACACGACACGCTGAATGCCCTTTACCACGCCCGAGATACCACCGTCGACCGGCTCTGAAATCGCTGCATAACAGGCTGCGCTACGTCCGTCGGTCAAACGCGTTATCGCCCAGCTAAACCTTGCCTTTACCCTCTCGCCAACTAGTGCGTCGAATTGGCTAAGCTCGATGGCAATTCGATAGACAGGCTGATCCGGTGTATGCGCCCGGCGGGTCTCGCTTATCGCCCCGGTTTGACCGGCAATGCCGGCAGCGAACGCGTCACGCAGCTCGTCATTGAAATGCGATGCCCATCGGTCCTGTTCAAGAACGAAAAGCTGTGTTTCCTGCCCGGAACCCTGAGAACGCACAACGAGTTGCGGACGGGCAAGCCGCTCCGGCACACTGACTGGCATCACTTCGATATAAGCGGGGGTGACCAAGCGTGGCATCCCGTCCTCTACGGAAGGTGGCCTGAATGGCGCTGATAGCGTGTAGAACCGGGTTTCCGGGATTGACGCACAGCCAGCAGCCCATAGGGCTGCCATTGATGCTGTCATTATGGCGACCATAATGGGTGACAGGCGTGTCATTGGTTATCTCCCCGCTTACCCCGAATCACGGCTTCAGGATGACGCTCGAAATAGTCGGTCAAAATTCTAAGTGAAGCAGCTGCGCGCGCCAGTTCCTGTAACGTCTGACGCAAATCCTGCTGAAGCGGCGCATCTTCGGACAGCGTACGCTCCGCCGCGTTCAGGGTCTTACGTACATCCTGCATCGCCACGGTAATTTCAGGCGCAACATCATTATTCAATTTCTCCGCCAGCTGTCCGGCGCTGTCCAGTGTCTCCTTGAGCACTTTCAACGATTGCTGCAACTCGTCGCCAATCTGGTCGAAGGGCACCTTGCTTAACTTGAGCGCTATCTCTGAAACCTGCGTTTGAATTTCGTCAGTGCTGCTGGGAATCGTCGGCAATTGCAATAATGAGCTGGGCGTATCCAAACCGGCCATATTTTCGGTGCTGCCTTTTTTTGCCGGAACGGCCTTCGGAAAAAAATCGAGGGCAATATACACCTGCCCGGTAATGAGGTTGCCGATTCGTAATTGGGCGCCCAAGCCCCGATTGATCATCAACTGCAAACGGTGTTGCGGCGTCAATTTTGACTGTCTTTGATATTCGACGAATTTCCGACCCAGACGTTCCGGATAAACTTCGACCAGTACCGGCATAATGAATTCCTGCTGCTTTGGATCATATTCAATGCCGATCGATTTAACCTGTCCCAATACCAGTCCGCGGAAGCTTACTTCGGCGCCCGGCGCCAGACCACGTACGGACTGCTTGAAGTTCAGCAATACCACCTGTGCCGGGCCATCCTGTTCCCTTAGCGCTTCAGCCTGGTTTTCCGCCAGAACAAACGCAGTATTTTCTTTGGCGGGAGTGCCGGGATTGTCTTCCGGCGCCTGAAACGAGAGACCGCCGAGCACAACAGTGGCCAGCGCTTGCGTATTTAGCGTAAAGCCACTGGCGCTTACCTGCATGTTGAAACCACTGGCATGCCAGAAGCGCGTATTAATCCCGACAAATTTGTCATAGGGAGCATTAATAAAAATACGTACGGTAATACCTTTGCCATCGTCATCCAGGTCGTACGCGGCCACCTGCCCCACTTTGATGCGGCGGTAATATACAGGCGAGCCGATGTCCAGCGAACCAATATCGGTGGCATGTAAAACATATTGTTTGCCCGAGGCGTCGCGCGTAACGATCGGCGGCACTTCCAGGCCGGTGAAGTGGTCTGCTTTCTCTTTTGCAACACCGGCGTCGGCTCCAATATAAGGCCCGAACAGCAACGTGCTAAGTCCAGATACGCCAGAGCCGGCGACCCTTGGGCGCACCACCCAGAACCGGCTGTCCGCCGCGGTAAAGCTTTTGGCTTCTTTCTTCAATAGTACGGTAACCAGCACCAGGGCGTGATCTTCGCTCAAGGTGATGGACTGCACAGTACCGATTTCCACCTCTTTATACTTGACCTTTGTCTTGCCCGCCTCCAATCCTTCGGCAGAATGAAATGTAATCGTGATTTCGGGGCCACGCTGGGCCCATGTCTGGACCGCCAGCGAAATGCCGATAACGGCCGCGACTATGGGAATCAGCCAGATTAACGAGGGAATCCAGTCCCGCTGGCGCTCCTTCACTGGCGCAGGTATCGCTTCCGCCAGATCGTCCGCCACGTCATTAGTTATTCCTGTTTTTTCTTCACTCATGCGCGTTTCCGCGATTCCTTTTCATTAGCGTCCCAGGTCAAACGGGGATCAAAACTGAGCGACGCAAGCATGGTCAGCACCACCACCGCGGCGAAAGCGGCTATACCCGCGCCAGCGTAGACCGTGGCGAAACCTTTGATCTGTACGAGGCCGGCCAGGAGCGTTACGACAAAAACATCGAGCATGGACCAACGGCCTGTCACTTCAACAAGGCGATAAAGTTTTGCTCGTTGCAAAAGACGCCAGTTACTGCCCCGCTGTGCCGTTATTAATAGCAGAATCAGGGCTGCCAGTTTGAACAGAGGCACCAGAAAGCTCGCAATAAAAACGATGAGCGCCAATATCCATGAACCGGAAACCCAGAAATAAATGATGCCGCTCATGATGGTGTCCGGCTGTTCCCCCAATAGAGAGGCGGTAGTCATGACAGGCAATGTATTCGCGGGAACATACATTATGCAGGCCGCAATCAGAAATGCCCACGTTCGGTTCACGCTATCCGGCTTGCGCACATGCAGCCTTGCACCGCAACGCCCGCAGCGATCATGATCCTTCACTTCTTTCCACAGGGTGGCGCAGTGATGACACGATAACATGCCCAGCCTGGCTGCAGTCTTGACGGGCAGCCCTTTCCCGGCTGATTCGCCCTTCAAGGTTTGTTTGGCTGGCGCTGTGTTCAGCGTGTTGTTAGCTGACATGGCTTCTCTCCGCTTTTTTCGACAAAGCCATCTTCCAGATATAGCGGGGATTAAAGGAAGACACGGCTGCAAGAAGGATTGTGAGGGCGCCAAAAGCCCATAGCGCAGCGCCAGGCAATACGGTTGCCATATTGGTCAGTTTGACGAGTGCAACGATGGTGCCGAGCAGAAACACTTCCACCATGACCCAGGGCTGCAAGGTTTGAATCAAGCGCACCAGTAAATTGAAAGCCGGGTGATATCCGGATCGTGTGACTGAGACAAGCAAATAAATCAGAACCAGAAGTTGTATCAATGGAAACAGAATAGTCGTGGCAAGCACCAGGGACGCGACGAAAGGCATGCCCGCGGTGTTCAAGGACAAAACAGCGCCTATGAGCGTCGTTCGGCTCACAATACCCTGAAGCTCCATTTCAACAATGGGAAAGGTATTGGCAATGATGTATATAAAGAAACTGGCAATCGCCAGTGGCAAAACACGTCTGCCATAGGCGCTCATATCGCGCTCCAGTTCGGCGCCGCAACGACTGCACATCGCAACTTCATTGCCACCTGGCGCTGGCCTGCTGTGAATTGCATCGCATTCTTCACAGGCGATCAAGTCGGGTATTTCCTGCATTTAAATCCTTGGGTTGATTTTCCGAATTCTCGCACGATTGGAGTATGTCCAGGTCCCGCCTATAATATCGTTTAAATTCATGGCGCGCCGCAGAGAAACGAGCTCTGCTTCATGACTGGAATTCTCACGTCTTTGTATGACGCAATTTCGGCCCCATCGGTCGCTTGCCTGTTTGTTCCCATGTGCTACGCTGAAACAAATAGCTCGCCGAACTGTCCCTCTATGAGGGAACACAGCAAGGAAGAATTCAATGGACAAGAAAACGCAAATCAACTTCTGGTACATCATCATCGCGGTATTCGGCATTTTGCTGATACAGAATCTGTACTCACAATATACGAAGGTTGAGCCTATACCCTACAGCCGCTTTCACACGTTGCTGGATCAGGACAAGATAGCGGAGATCGCGATAACCGAAAATCATATCTACGGCACGCTCAAGGAAGAAGGCTCGGATGGGTTCAAGGATTTCGTTACTACGCGGGTCGAACCCGAGTTGGCCGATAAATTGGATGAGCACAGCGTTACCTATACCGGGGTGATCCAAAGTACCTGGATCCGCGACCTGCTGTCGTGGATAGTCCCCATGGCAATCTTTTTCGGGATATGGTTGTTTATCATTCGGCGCATGAATCCAGGCGGCATTGGCGGTGGACTGATGTCGATCGGCAAAAGCCGCGCCAAGGTGTTCGTGGAGAAAGAAACCAAAGTTACTTTCGCGGATGTGGCGGGCGTCGATGAAGCGAAGGAAGAGCTGGTGGAAATCATCAACTTCCTTAAGGATCCCACGGGATATAGCCGTCTTGGCGGGCGCGTACCCAAGGGAATTCTGCTCGTGGGCCCCCCCGGCACCGGCAAAACCCTGTTGGCGCGTGCCGTTGCGGGGGAGGCACATGTTCCTTTTTTTTCAATCTCCGGTTCGGAATTCGTCGAGATGTTTGTCGGCGTCGGCGCAGCCAGGGTGCGCGATCTGTTCGAGCAGGCGCGTCAAATGGCCCCGGCAATCATATTTATCGATGAACTGGATTCGCTTGGACGAGCCCGCGGTGCATACGGAATGGGTGGCCACGACGAGAAGGAGCAAACGCTGAATCAGCTATTGGCTGAATTGGACGGTTTCGATCCAAAAGGCGGCGTGGTGCTGCTAGCCGCAACCAACCGGCCTGAAGTCCTCGACCCGGCGTTGCTGCGCGCTGGCCGATTCGACCGCCAGGTATTGGTGGATCGGCCCGATAAATTGGGCCGCGAACAGATTCTGGCGGTGCATCTGAAAAAAGTGAAGCTCGATATCGATGTGAAGCCGGAGCAGATCGCGGCATTGACACCTGGCTTCACGGGTGCGGATCTGGCGAATCTCGTCAATGAAGCGGCGCTGCTTGCCACGAGACGTAACGGTACGACGGTAACGATGGGCGACTTCAATAACGCAATCGAGCGCATCGTCGCCGGCCTCGAGAAACGCAATCGCCTGCTTAATCCGGACGAGCGCCGTGTGGTGGCATTTCACGAATTAGGACATGCAATGGTAGGACTGGCGTTGCCCGGCACCGACGAGGTGCACAAGATTTCAATCATTCCCCGCGGGATCGGCGCCCTCGGCTATACGATTCAACGTCCGACCGAGGACCGTTTTTTGATGACGCGCGCGGAACTGGAAAATAAAATGGCAATGCTGCTGGGCGGACGGGCGGCAGAGCATGTGGTGTTCGGCGAAGTATCGACGGGCGCGACGGACGATCTTGCCAAGGCTACTGATCTTGCCCGTGCCATGGTACTGCGCTACGGAATGAGCGACGCCTTGGGCAACGTCGCCTATGACCGGGAGCGGTCCGCCTTTCTCCAGCCTGGCGTACCCATGCCACAGAGCCGGGATTACAGCGAGGCAACCGCAAACGCCATCGATAACGCGGTACGCGCACTCGTCGACAATGCGCTGGAGCGTGCAGTTGGCATCCTGAAAATGAACCGGGCACTGCTTGATCGGACCGCGGCAATATTGCTCGAGGCCGAGACCCTGAACGAGCCGGAGATAGAAGCACTGAAGCGCGAGATCATTACCGGCTCAAAGGTTCCGGCGATGGCATGACGTTTGAAAGAGCTTGAAAAGTGTGGGAAGCCGGACGAAGATTCGGCTCGCGCCTGTTTTTTATTTGCATAAAAAAATTTCTATATCGACTCTGATTCCTGTATACTCCGCGCTTCGATAAAATTCCCTTATATCTTGTAGGGCTTTTTTCGGTTCATCGTTCCTGACCTCTCTTCGATTTTCAAGTCTCCAACGGAAATTGTGCGGCACCGTGGTTAGCGGCGATGTTTTATATGTGCGCCAGCGGTACTTTGCCCATTCGTTTCCGGGAGTCATATCCTGCTTGCGCGCGTTAGGGCGTATCTATAATTCAATAGTTCCAGGCAGACAGGCAGATGCGAATTGGGGGCAATACCCTTCAACGCGAATTTTGCGAAGCAATTTTGAGGCGCTGCATCGTAATTCTATGCAGGGGCAAAATTCTTTTGAGCAATGCCATAAAGCCACGGAATCCGGATTTATGGATGCACCATATTTTTTCATTTAATAGGAAAAAACAACGTGTCTTTTGAAAATCTGAATCTTCACCCACTCATTCTTAAAGCCATTATCGACTCGGGATATACATCACCCACTCCCGTTCAGGAACAGGCCATTCCGGAATTGCTGGCGGGGCACGATATCATGGCTTCAGCGCAGACCGGCACCGGCAAAACCGCCGCATTCATGTTGCCGGCACTGCATCGCCTTGCCACGCCTTCCGCAGTGCACAGCCGTGGGCCGCGTGTATTGGTGTTGACCCCGACGCGGGAACTCGCGCTCCAGGTATCCGAAGCGGCCGCGAAGTATGGTAAGCATCTGTCGCGTGTGAGGGTGGTGAGCATACTTGGTGGAATGCCTTACCCGCTGCAAAACAAGCTGCTCTCCCAGCCGGTCGATATTCTCGTCGCAACGCCGGGTCGTTTGATTGATCACATTCAGCGTGGACGCATCGACTTTTCGCGCCTTGAAATGCTGGTGCTGGATGAGGCCGACCGCATGCTCGACATGGGTTTCATCGATGACGTAGAGCGAATCGCGTCAGCCACGCCTGCAACCCGCCAAACCTTGCTGTTCTCAGCCACCCTGGATAGCGCAATAAACAATGTTGCGGCGCGTCTGCTGAAATCGCCCAAGCGCATTCAGATAGCAACGCAGCAGGCAAAACTCGATAACATCGAACAGCGGCTGCATTATGTTGACGACATTTCGCACAAGAACCGGCTGCTGGATCATCTGCTTCGCGATATGGCGCTGAAACAGGCCATTGTCTTTACCGCCACCAAGCGCGACGCCGATACGCTGGCGGACAACCTTTCCGCGCAGGGGCATGAAGCCGCCGCGCTGCACGGCGACATGAACCAGCGCGACCGTACCCGCACGCTTACCAAGCTTCGTGGTGGTGGGCTGCGCGTTCTGGTGGCCACTGATGTCGCCGCACGAGGAATCGACGTGGCAGGGATAACCCACGTCATCAATTTCGACCTGCCGAAATTTGCCGAAGACTATGTGCACCGGATCGGCCGTACCGGTCGCGCTGGCGCATCGGGAATCGCGGTGTCATTCGCTTCTGGGAAGGACGGAATCAACCTGAAAAAAATTGAGCGCTTCACTGGACAGCGGATCACATCGCATGAGGTGCCCGGTCTGGAGCCGCGATTCAAGCCACGCGTCGGCGCAGGCGGAGCATCGAGAAGTACGCCGAGCGTCGCCCATAAACGTAGCCGTACCTGGTCAAACGATAGCCCGCGCCATACCAGTAGCGCCAACAGCGCCAATGGAAATTGGGATGACAGCCGGAGCCGTTCGCCAGGCGCTGGCCGGGGCGACACGTGGGGTAACACACGGGGTGGCGCAAGAGGCAATAGCGGCGGAAATACCCGGAGCAACTCGTTCGGGAACAGCGGCGCTGCCAGCCCTTATTCCAGAACCAAATAAGCCGATCCATTCTGCAAGCGGCCGCATTCTCCGATTAAGTGGGGACAATGCGGCCGCTTGTTTTCATTCAGGACGGTAAGGCAGGATGGATGGAGCGTAGCGCAGCCATCGAAATGGACACGATGTACAGCTTATAGCCTTATTCACACCTTTCCAAACATCACATGAGAATGTGAGAAGAAAGACCCGGAAAGCGGGGATTGGTTGCTACTCCGGCTGATTTCGCATGAAATCCGCTGTCTGATCAAACGCCATGTCAAGTTTTTTGCGTAGTTCCTCATCGAGTCCGATGTCCACCATTGCGCGGCTCATACAAGACAACCACTGATCACGCTCGGGAACGCCGATAGGAAAAGGCATATGACGGGTACGCAAGCGCGGTTCGCCATATTTTTCGGTATATAAGGACGGACCGCCCGTCCAGCCGCAAAGAAACATGAACAGCTTCTGCCGGGAATGGGTCAAATCCTGCGGATGAAGCTTGCGGACGGCGAAATAGTCCGGATCCTCATCCATCAGATCGTAAAAACGATCCACCAGGCGGCGTATGACTGTTTCCCCACCTATCCGCTCGTATGATGTCGCGACGTGCATTTGGCTCTCTCCTTTTCTTCGACACCCATATACTAAGCCATATTAGGTCATGCGGGAGGAACATGCCCTGTTTATGGCAGTGGCCTGCGTTTTCTCAACATGCGCACAACCCAGTAGATGGCGCCGGCGGCTAGCAAATGCTTTATGGTATGGCCGCTTATCACCTGTCCAAGATCATAAATTACCCGATCCCCGATTTCAGCCAATTTGGCGACTGCATAAAATGCAAGCGCCATATAAATATCAGCCCCGTGGGTATATCGCGGCCGGAAGTAGATCCCGAGCAGAATAATCACCAGCAGCGAATAGAACTGCACAACGATATAAAAGTTCAGATTGCCATCGCCACGCTGTTCGCTCCAATGCCAATGCATTACGCTTCCCACGCCGATCGCAATCAGAACGGGCAGTAACCACAGCCCTACCTTTGGGCTGACGCGCTCGTTGAGCGTTGCGGCAAGCAGAGCCATTATGCCGATCGCTATCGGCAGCCGGTCCCACATTAATCGCTCGTTACCCGGTGCAAGGTGGTAATAGGCTGAGCCGATGCATGCCATCGCCACATTGAGGAAGAGAACCAGGTAGGGCCAGTGTTCCGATGGCTCAACGAACGCTTTCGCCGCATCCACTCCGCCAGAACCCATTAGGAAACCCAGACCTGCGATCCCGACAAGCAGAAAAGCACCGTTGGAGACAACATTGAAGAAATTGGGAATACCGAAATAGACGCGTTGATCCGCAAACTGATGATATTCCACAGGCTGGGGAATTGGCGGAACAAGGGCTGCAAGCAGCAGCATGCCTACCGAGAGAATACCCAGCATCCATAAGCGACGCCTGTCACTCATGTGTAACCCACATCAATCGAAGTGCTGCTTGTAACGGTATTCTTGCTTATAAGTAACATAACTCCGAGGAGTCGTTCGCTGCGAGAAGATAAGGGGGGGTTATTGGACATTTGGACGATGAAACCCTGTTGGCCATCAATCGCGCCCTGGTTGTGCTCCTGGGATTTGCGTAATCTACCTTTTTGGTAGCAGCCAAAACAGCTTTGAAACTGTAGGGGGCAACCCCCGGACGGGAGCGCATTAAAGTATTTTTCACCGCATTTTCGCTACTGCATCGTCCACCCGCTCCACCGCAATAATCTCGATGCCGGCAATTCCCTGCTTCGGCTGGTTAGCCTTGGGAACGATGGCCTTAACAAAACCCAGCTTGGCCGCTTCTTTCAGCCTTTCCAGACCGCGCTGGACTGGACGCACTTCTCCAGCCAGCCCCACTTCGCCAAACACCACCATTTTTTCCGGCAGCGGCTTGTTCTTGAGGGAAGAAACAATAGCGAGCAATACCGCCAGATCCGCGCCCGGCTCTGTTATTTTCACGCCACCCACCGCATTAACAAACACATCCTGGTCAAAACAGGCGATGCCAGCGTGGCGGTGTAATACCGCCAGCAACATCGCCAACCTGTTCTGTTCCAGTCCCACGCTCAGCCGTCGAGGGTTCGGCGCGTGGGCTTCATCCACCAAAGCCTGAATTTCCACCAGTAATGGGCGGGTGCCTTCCTGGGTCACCATTATGCATGAACCCGGCACCTGACCGCCGTGGTGCGAAAGAAACAGAGCCGAAGGATTGCTCACTTCCCGCAAGCCTTTTTCCGTCATGGCAAATACGCCCAGTTCGTTCACCGCGCCAAAGCGATTCTTGAATGCGCGGATCAGGCGAAAGCTGGAATGGGTATCTCCCTCGAAGTAAAGCACCGTATCAACCATGTGTTCGAGTACGCGCGGTCCGGCCAGCGCGCCCTCCTTGGTAACATGACCCACCAGGATAATGCATGTGCCGCTTGCCTTGGCAAGCCGAGTCAGTTGGGCTGCGCACTCACGCACCTGCGCCACCGAACCGGGCGCTGATTGCAAGGCATCGGAATAAATGGTCTGGATAGAATCGATTACTGCTATATCGGGTTTACGCTCCGTCAGCGCTGCCTGGATTCTCTCCAGCTGGATTTCCGCCAGCAGGTGTACCGCCTTTGCGTCCAGCGCCAGGCGCTTTGCCCTAAGCGCCACCTGCCGCGCCGATTCTTCACCGCTCACATACAGCACGTCGCGCATAACGGACATATGACATAGCGCTTGCAGCAGCAGCGTCGATTTGCCGATTCCCGGGTCTCCCCCCAGCAGTACAACCCCGCCATGCACCAGGCCACCGCCCAATACCCGATCGAACTCGGCCACACCCGTTGAATAACGCTCCTCCTCACCCGCCTCCACCTCACTCAAATTCTGCACTTGCCCGGTTTCGGATACGGAGGTGAAGCGCGACGCCACTTTGTCCGCAATTACTTCGACGAGCGTATTCCATGCTTGGCAATGCGGGCACTGACCCTGCCATTTCAAGGTCTGGCCGCCGCATTCGGTGCAGGAATAAGTGGATTTTGTTTTAGCCATTTTCAAGAAAACAACTTGCCGTAATCCTCATGACTATTGATCCGGAGCCAGATCGTCCTTCATCTGTTCCTGCACAACAGCACGATGGCGCATGCCGACTCTGTTTAAATTGTTTTTCGATCAGCCATATATCGCCCATATCATCTCCATTAGCTTGATGCTTTGATTATCATTCTAACTCGTTCATAAAGCGTGGCGGGACTCACGTTTAACGGTACTACTGATTCTGTGCTCTCTGCGGCATGTACGGATATTCCAACGCTATGCTAACGCGGAGACGCGGCGTCTCGAAAACTTGTTTTGAATAAGAGCTTGCTATTTAGATTGAATTGTTTATAAATGAAACCTATACAGAAAAGCGAAGCGTTAAAAACCATTAATATCAACAGCTAAAAGGCCCATCTTTAGACAGCCGGGATCCCTGATGAGCAACCCTGCCGCAGATACCGCCCCGAATACCTCGAACACCTCGAATCCCGACGTATACTCGCCGCTCAAATTGCCCGTTTTCCGGGTTTTCTGGTTTGCCGCGCTCGGTTCCAACATCGGTACCTGGATCAATGTAGTGACTTCCGGCTGGGTGATGACTGACCTGTCGCCTTCACCGGTAATGGTGTCCCTGGTGCAGGCAGCAACATCTCTGCCGATGGTACTTTTTGCATTGGCGGCAGGCGCGCTTACCGATATTGTGGATCGCCGCCGCTATCTGCTCATCACACAAATATGGATGGCGTTGACGGCGGCGATACTGGCTGTACTTGCCGCCACGGACCAGATTGACATCTGGAATCTGCTGATCCTGACGTTCGCTCTCGGTGTCGGTGCATCAATGGCTACACCCGCGTTGAATGTCACCGCGCCTGAACTCGTTCCCAGAAATCTGCTGCCGCAGGCTGTTGCCTTGAGTTCGCTGTCGATGAATCTCTCGCGTTCCATCGGACCTGCCATTGGCGGCCTGTTGCTGGTGCAGTTCGGCGCATGGGCCGCTTATAGCGTTAATGCAATCTCCTTTCTCGGCATGATACTGATGCTGTGGTATTGGAAACATGAGCCGGCTGAGCGATCTCTGCCGCCCGAACGCTTCTTCCAGGCGTTGCGTGCCGGCCTGCGTTATGCGCATATGGCGTCGCCTTTCCGCGCTGTGCTGATTCGCGCCACAGCTTTCATTCTCTTCGCGACGTCTGTGTGGGCGCTGCTCCCGCTGATCGCACGGGTCGAACTGGCGGGAGGACCCGGAACCTATGGACTTCTCCTGGCCTTTGTCGGCATCGGAGCGGTTTGCGGTATTATTATCCTGCCGCGGCTGCAGACGCGTATCTCCCGGGATCAGCTGGTGCTTGTCGCAAGCATAGTTTATGCCTTGGCTGCTGCGGCCCTGGCAACGATCCGCAGCGAAGCGGTTTTGTATGGCGTTATGACTGCTTGCGGCGCAGCGTGGGTCGGTGTCCTCTGGTCGCTGCAGGTGGCTGCACAGATTTCGGTTCCCGCCTGGGTTCGGGGACGCGCCTTATCCCTCTACATCATGGTCTTCTCCGCCGGTATGACGCTCGGCAGCCTGCTGTGGGGTTGGGTGGCGGCGGAGACCGGCATTCCCGCCGCATTGCTGCTGTCGGCTTCGGGTGCCGTGCTGGCGGGGCTAGCCGTTCGCGGATTCAGTCTCGGCAAACAAGAAGCGCCGGACCTCACCCCATCGTACCATTGGCCCCCGCATCCACCCGCCGCAGAGGGTCTGGATAAACGTCGTGGACCCGTGCTGGTGACTATCGAATACGAGATTGCGGTAGATCAGCGCGAAGCTTTCCTCAATGCGATTGAGCCGCTCGGCGCAATCCGGCGACGTGATGGCGCGTTCGCCTGGGGCGTCTTTGAGGATATTGCCACGCCTGGCCGCTATGTCGAATTTTTCCAGCACGATTCCTGGCTTGATCATTTGCGCCAGCATACTCGCGTCACCCGCGAAGACCAGCGCATCCAGGAAAATGTCCTTCGTTTTCATACCGGGAGTGCAGCACCAAAGGTGTCTCATTTTGTCGGCGGCGCGCCCACCGCATCCACGGATAGTTCAATGGCAACCGGCCCATGAAACCGGGCAGCCGGCTTGCTGCACTTCTTTCCTCCCAGTTCCGGACAGGTTCACGGCCCCTGCTCCGCCTACATTTTGCTACCTCCAAGGAGAATAGTCATGATGGAAGTACGTCGAGCCCGGGAACGCGGCCATGCCGATCATGGCTGGCTAAATTCCTGGCACAGCTTTTCTTTTGCGGATTACCACGATCCCGAGCACATCCAGTTTCGTGCGTTGCGTGTCATCAATGACGACACCGTCGAGCCCGGAGGCGGTTTCGGCACGCATAGCCACCGCGACATGGAAATCGTCAGCTACGTACTGGAGGGGGCTTTAGCGCATAGGGACAATATGGGCAATGGTTCCGTCATTCATCCAGGCAGCGTACAACGCATGAGCGCGGGCACGGGCGTACAGCATAGTGAATTCAATGCTTCATCGAGTGAACAGGTCCATTTCCTGCAAATATGGTTCCTGCCCAATAAAACGGGTATTCCGCCAGGCTATGAAGAAAAATACTTTGACGATGCGGTAAAGCGCGGCAGGCTATGTCTGATCGCCTCACCGGACGGCGCTGATGGCTCTGTAAAAATTCACGCCGATGCAAAGATGCTTGCCGGGCTGGTGGATGGCGGAGAACGCGTCGAGCATAGGGTGGGGGACGGTCATCTTATTTATGTCCATGTTGCACGCGGCAGCGTGTCGCTCAATGGCATGCTTTTACAGGCAGGCGACGGTGCCAAACTTACCGGCGAAAATCACCTGATTCTCGATCAAGGGCGGAAAGCGGAGGTGCTTGTTTTCGAGTTGGAGTAAAGCTTACTTGACCTTATATCGCGCTTGAATTCTGCAGCGTTGCCTATTGTCATTACTACTACCGGAATAAACGGTACATGTGATGTAGCAGACGCCCATACATACTCTTGGCTGGTTTGAACTGGATTCCGCGTCAGGCGCGGAATGGCGAAATTTTTATTAATTTATGAATCCGCCATTGCCGTGATTTTCCGAGAAAATCTATGGTATTTTCTCGTGGGATAACACAAAGTCCGGAGCAGACTGCCACTCCACCGCCAAGCCAGGCTCTCCGGCTGCCGCCCGAAAGTCACAATCGATACCGATTCCCGGCACGCAAACGAGATGCTCTCCGCTGAATATCAGCGGCAGCGTTTCCCGCTTCCACGGCGGGACGGATGCTTCCCGTAAAAAGTTTTTCAGACTGCGGCGCGGGCGCTCACAATCCGGGCGCAAACGCTCCCCCCCGCAACGCCGTCGTATTGTGACTGGGTGCTCGGAGAGTTTCTGCAAGTTGAGCCCCACGCCGTTGCGGCGCGTGAGTTTGAGGGTGCCGCCAAGCTCTGCGATAGCGAGTTCCTGCTCTCCTTTCCATACCAGCCGCCATTCTGTTACCGATGAGGCACCTTTTCTCGGAGGGCGGGCCCTGCGTACGTGAACCTCCCCCTTGAAGCAGCGGACTTCGGCATTTCCGAAAATCACATGCAGTTTTGTATCGGGACGCGAAGACAGCATTTGCCGCAGAATTTCTTCGAGCTTTATTCTGCTGGGCAGAATCGCGCCCTGCTGTGCCAGGGTGTAGCGCAATAGATTTTTTGCGCGCAGAAAACCCAGGTTCCGCAAATCTTCAACGTGCAGCTTGCCCGGAACGACACATGCTTTGCTGTCGACCTCGGCCAATTCATCCAGCAGGCAGGATGCCTCCGCCATATGCCGGCTTGCGCGCATAAAAGTAGTGCGATAAGAAGGGAAACGCTTTTCCAGCAGCGGAAAAAACTCGTGGCGCAGAAGATTCCGGTCGAAAGAGATGTCATCGTTACTCTCATCGGTAATCCACTGCAATGCATGTTCGCTGGCGTAATCCTCGATTTCACGCCGCGACACCTCAAGGAGCGGGCGCAATATTCGCGGTCGGCCTCCTGACAACGCTGGCATCCCGGTTCCGATTCCTTGCTTACTGATTTCTGCTGCAAAGTTGCGAACCACCGGCATGGCTCCCAGCCCCTTCACACCGGCGCCGCGAAGCAATTGCAGCAGCAGCGTTTCAGCCTGGTCATCCAGGTGCTGAGCCAACACTACATAATCCGCTTTCAGTTTTCCGAATACCCGATAGCGCTCGTCGCGAGCGGCAGCTTCAAGGCTGACCCCAGGTTCCTGGTTGATTTTCAGCTTGGCAACTTTAAGCGGGATGGCGCTGGATCGGCATAGGTCGCTGCAGAATTTGCTCCACTTATCCGCATTGATGCTGATGCCGTGGTTGACATGAATGGCAGAGAGCGAAAACTGCATTTGAACCGATAGCGGAACAAGCAAATCCAGCAGAACGACAGAATCCACCCCGCCGCTCAGCGCTACAGCCAGATGATTGCCGCTTTGGATTTGTTCACGCAACACATTTTCCGCCTTGCGGGAAATGCTATTTGATTTTGACTTCCTTGAATTTGCCATATCCCATCAGCCGCTCAAAGCGCTTCTCCAGCAGCAACTGTGTGGAGTAATCCTGCAAATGCCTGAGCGATTCCTGCAGCGCCTTCCTTACGGATTGCATGACAGTCAGGTAATCGCGATGAGCCCCGCCTGGAGGCTCGCTGATGATCTTGTCGATCAACCCCATGGTTTTGAGGCGATGAGCGGTGATGCCCATGATCTCCGCAGCTTCGGACGCCTTGTCCGCGCTTTTCCAGAGGATGGAAGCGCAGCCTTCGGGAGAAATGACGGAATACGTCGCATATTGCAGCATCTGTACCACGTCGCCCACCGCCACGGCCAATGCACCGCCAGAACCGCCTTCCCCGACGATCGTGCAGATCACCGGCACTTTCAGTTCCGCCAGAACATAGAGGTTTCTTCCGATGGCCTCGGATTGACCGCGCTCTTCGGCGCCGATGCCAGGGTACGCGCCCGGGGTATCGATGAAGGTAATCAGCGGCACATCGAATTTTTCCGCGAGACGCATCAGGCGCAGTGCCTTACGATAACCCTCGGGCTTGGGCATGCCGAAATTACGACGAATTTTTTCTTTGGTATCGCGTCCTTTCTGATGACCGATAACCATGACGGATTGGCCATTAAACCGCGCCAATCCGCCGACAATTGCATAATCATCGGCAAAACTGCGGTCGCCGTGAAGCTCTTCGAAATCCGTAAACAGATGTTGAATATAATCAAGCGTATAAGGGCGTTGCGCGTGTCGGGCGACCTGTGAAATCTGCCATGGCGTAAGCTTCGCGTATATGCTGTTGGTGAGCGACTGGCTTTTCTTCTGCAGGCGCAGGATCTCGGCTGAAATATCCACCGCTGAATCGTCCTGTGCAAAACGCAATTCTTCTATTTTTGCTTCAAGCTCAGCGATAGGCTGCTCGAAATCCAGAAACGTAATTTTCATGGAGCACGGGCATAAATTGAAACGTGCAATGATACAGGAATACCAAAACACCGACGACTGTATCAGGAACGAATCAAACCGTTACGGTTTCATATTCTCCGAAGCGGGTATATCGAAGGCAAATTTAGCTTGATGCCAAGGGTTCTTATAGGATACGCATGTGTTAATGCGGCTGTCGGCTGAGGTCAAAAAACATCCGGACCGCCTGACATGAGAATTAACCTTAATGTTAAGAAACTCTTTCAATCCGATCGTTGCTACGCTTGTCGCGTTGGGCATCTGTCTGCTGACAAGCGAGAAAACCCATGCACAGCATGGCGCCGGAATTACCCGCAATCTCCTCTCCCCATTAACCGTTAGCGGTTACGTCGAAACATATTATGGCGTTGATTTCAATAGACCTGCCAACGATAGAAGGCCTTCCTTTTTGTATAATTTCACCAAGGATGAGGAAGTTTCGGTAAACCTGGCTTTCCTGAAAGGTTCATACAACGCAAACAATATCAGGGCCAACCTCGCGTTAGCGGTCGGCAGCTATATGAATGCCAACTATGCAGCTGAGCCTGGGATATTGGGAAATTTTTATGAAGGTAATATTGGCGTAAAGCTGTCTAAAGAAAATAACCTGTGGCTGGACGTGGGTGTCTTCCCCTCACACATCGGTTTTGAAAGCGCAATGGGGAAAGAGAACTGGACTTTAAGCAGAAGTATCATGGCAGAGAACACGCCTTATTTTGAAACAGGCGCCAAACTCGGCTATAGATCAGAAGATGAAAAATGGTTCTTCAGCGCATTGGTTCTGAATGGCTGGCAACGCATCAAACCTGTGGATGGGAATACTCTGCCTGCATTCGGCACCCAGGTTACTTATACGCCTTCCTCAGGAATAACCCTGAATAGCAGCACATTCATCGGCACAGACAAGCCTGACGATGCGAGGCAAATGCGCTACTTTCATAATTTCTACGGTATTTTCAAAATAAATAGTGCTCTTGCCGCAACGCTTGGTTTTGATATTGGTATCGAGCAAAGAAACAGGAATTCCTCAGCCATGAATACGTGGTTCAATCCAACAGTTATCCTGAGGTATACGCCTACCGTAAAAACCGCCATTGCAATCAGGACGGAATATTACGATGACAGACACGGCGTAATCATTAGCTCCGGCACGCCGGATGGCTTTAAAACCTGGGGCTTATCAACCAATTTCGATTACCACGTTACGAATCACATATTGTGGCGTATAGAAGCGAGAACATTGGGCAGTAAAGATCGCATTTTTACCCGAAATGATGGTCATACATCGGATAGAAACATATTCCTGACAACATCATTGGCCATCAGTTTCTGATGCGGCATCTCAAGGGTAATGGGTAATGGGTAATGGGTAATGGGTAATGGGTAATGGGTAATGGGTAATGGGTAATGGGTAATGGGTAATGGGTAATGGGTAATGGGTAATGACAATAATAATGGAGCATATTCGTCATCAAATAAATCAAGAGACCGAATCCGTTCCTGACTGAGCCATTTCAAATAATGCGCGTTGCGGATGCATGCCGCTTGACATTACTTTTCGCCCGCCTGGCCGACAGCCCAGCGCAAATGAATTCGGAATTCACTGAAGAAACGTATAAAATAGAGGGTTTTTCCAAATCCTTTCCAAGGAAAAAGCTTTGATCACCACAGCCAACATCACTATGCAGTTCGGGGCCAAGCCCCTGTTCGAAAACGTCTCGGTCAAATTCGGCGACGGCAACCGCTACGGTTTGATCGGCGCCAACGGTAGCGGCAAATCCACATTCATGAAGATTCTGGGCGGCGATCTGGAGCCGAGTTCCGGCAATGTCAGCGTAGACGCCGGCGAGCGCGTGGGCAAGTTGCGCCAGGATCAGTTCGCCTTTGAGAACTGTCTCGTGATCGATACCGTAATGATGGGGCACGATGAGTTGTGGCAAGTGAAACAGGAGCGCGACGCGATTTACGCCAATCCTGACGCCACCGACGCCGACTATATGCATGCAGCGGAACTCGAAGCGCGCTTCGCCGAATTGGACGGATACTCCGCCGAGGCGCGTGCAGGCGAACTGCTGTTAGGGGTCGGTATTCCATTGCCGCAGCACCAGGGACTAATGAGCGCGATAGCACCCGGATTCAAGCTCCGCGTCCTGCTGGCGCAAGCATTATTTGCCGATCCGGACATCCTGCTGCTGGATGAGCCGACCAATAATCTCGATATCAATACCATCCGCTGGCTGGAAGATGTAATCAACACAAGCAAGAGTACCATCGTCATCATTTCGCATGATCGCCACTTTCTGAACAGCGTCTGCACGCACATGGCTGATCTGGATTATGGCGAAATCCGGATTTATCCCGGGAATTATGACGACTACATGACCGCGTCCACCCAGGTGAGGGAACGCATGCTTGCCGATAACGCAAAGAAGAAAACCCAGATCGCGGAATTGCAATCGTTTGTCAGCCGCTTTTCCGCTAACGCATCCAAGGCGCGGCAGGCAACGAGTCGCGCGCGCCAGATCGAGAAGATAAAACTGGAAGATGTGAAGCCATCCAGCCGCCAGTACCCCTACATTCGTATTGATGTGGACGAGCGTGAAAAGCTGCATCGTCTGGCGGTCTCCGTGCAAAGCATCAGCAAGCATTTCTCGGGCATGGAAAAGCCGCTGCTTCAGAAATTCAGCCTTAACGTCGAAGCCGGCGAGAAGATCGCCATCATTGGTCCCAATGGCATTGGCAAGACCACGCTGCTGCGCTGCCTTGCCGAGGATCTGGCTCCAGACGCGGGCGAGGTAAAGTGGGCGGAGAAAGCGCGCCCTGGTTACTTCGCGCAGGATCATGCCGCCGATTTTGAAGCGGAGATGTCACTTACCGACTGGATGACACAGTGGCGGCGCGAACACGATGACGACCAGGCTGTACGCAGCGTCCTCGGACGACTGCTGTTTTCCGGCGACGAAGTCAAGAAATCGGTAAAAGTCATTTCCGGGGGAGAGGAAGGACGCATGTTGTTCGGCAAGCTCATGCTGCAACGAAACAACGTGTTGCTCATGGACGAACCAACCAATCACCTGGACATGGAATCGATAGAATCCCTGAATGCCGCGCTCGAGAAATATACAGGTACGCTGATTTTCGTTTCCCATGACCGGGAATTCGTGTCGTCGCTGGCGACCCGTATCGTTGAAATGAAGCCGGATGGGATCACTGATTTCAAGGGTAGCTACGAAGACTATCTACGAGGTCAAGGTGTGGCCGCGGATAGCGCTGGCGCGCGCGGCGGCAATTCGACGCCGTCAAGGGAAAAACTTCGGGCGTCGTCCAGGTAATTCGCCGCGGTAATTCACCGGAATAATCTCTTCCCGAGACTTATCTAATAGGGGAGTGTGGACTCAGGCCAGCGCAGTGCGGTAACGATCCCAGTCGAAACAAGGGCCGGGATCGGTCTTCCTGCCAGGCGCGATATCGGAGTGTCCCACAATATCGGTGATGGGATAGGTTTTCTGCAGTGCCCGGGTAAGCGCTGCCAGTGCCTGATATTGGGTATCGGTAAAAGGGGTGGTATCGCTGCCCTCAAGCTCTATTCCGATGGAAAAATCGTTGCAGCGGCTTCTCCCCTGCCAGCACGATTCTCCGGCGTGCCAGGCGCGCTTTTCGCACGGAACAAACTGGATAGTCTCGCCATCCCGCCGGATGAAAAAATGTGTGGAAACCTGCAGGCCGCGGAGAGTCTGGTAATAGGGATGAGCTTCGGGATCGAGTTTGTTGGTAAAAAATTCCACCACCCCATCACCACTGAACACCTCCGGGGGCAGACTGATATTATGAATCACCAGCAGGCTTATCGCGCACTCAGCCGGACGCTCATCGAAATTGGGTGAAAAAACAACACGTACATTGTGCAAGCAATCCGTTGCATCAACTTTATTGGTTGGCTCGTTCCTGTTCCTGCGCTCTGCTTCCCGTTGTTCGTATACTGCCTTCACTCTTCTCGAATCGCCTTGTCTGGGAAAGAGAACTACGGTTGCAAATGTAAACGCCGATGCTCTTCGCTACAAAAAAACTTGCCTTCCGAAGTGATGCTTTCACTTCTGGGCAAATGCACGCCGCAATGGGTACAGCGGACCATATCCTCTCCCTCAAGGGATGATGATTCCCTATGTGCTTCTTCGTCCCGCTTTTTAAGCGCGCGCCGATAGCTTCTTATTACCCAGAAGGCCAGTACGGCAATAAGAGCGAAGAATAGCAGTCTACCCAATGCGCCGCCTCCGTTGACGTTTCAAAATCGGCCATATTCCGTTTAAAAGCATAATCACATTCTACTGGTTGTATGGTACCGCGCAAGCGTCATACGAGAAGGCAAATATTTTCAGAAAAGAGGAAACATCGCATTGATCTGAAAGTATCGCGATCGGCTGAACAGCATCACTTGATCCATTGATCCGAACGACAAAGATAATTCTCCTGATCATCGAATCACAGCTGCATGGCCCGTTATGGCGTCATTCCCGCGAAAGCGCACTGCTGTCCGGAATAAATCTGTTGACAAATTCATGAGAACAGCCCTATTTGTACCTGTGCCAATTGTTCAAGCCGGGATCGTCGCCTTCGCGGGAATGACGAAACAATCCACTTTCGGGGAATAATGGAGCAAGGACGTTTGCGGCTTTCGCAGGAATGACGGAGCAAGGGTACCAGTTATGCGCATTCTTTTGCTGCAAGGCTCGTTCAGGCAGGTCAGTTTGGCTGACACGAGCGTGCTGGACGTGCTTCACCTCGAAGGAGATGAATTGCTAATCAATCTCAGCACGAAATCGATCTCGTGTTGGCAGGATTTGAGCACTCCAAACCCTGAGGAATCGCTTCTCGAATGAGATTCGAAATTGGAAAGGTCAATGTGAACAAACCGAATGGTCGGGGTGAGAGGATTCGAACCTCCGACTCCTGCGTCCCGAACGCAGTACTCTACCAGGCTGAGCTACACCCCGAAACCGTCTCTTGACACCTATTACTTGAAACAATTCATGCCCAAGCTCGTGGGCTGCAATTGTACGCAGGAAGGGAAATCCGAGCAATCAAAAATCTTTGCAAAAAACCGACTTGAAAAAGAGCCAATGGCAAGAATAGGATTCATGCGGGGACTCCAATCCACACCTATCAGTGTTATCGACCATTGGATCCGATCCAGTTCTCCACTGTAAGTCCTGGATAATCTTTGAACCGGCTTCATTACTTGTGGCCAGGACCAATCCGTCATTTCCGGGGATGTTGTGAAGTTGCGAGCTTGTCTGCCACTGTACTTGGCCAACGCCTTTTAGCCTCAAAAGTGACCAGGTTGAGCTATTCTCTATGCTCCCATCGAAAAATCACCATGAAACTTAATAATTTCGCGCTACCGCAAACGTGCTCAGCTGTAACAAACTTTCCTTGTAATCGGAATCAGGCAATAATGAAATCGTTGTGGAAGCCTTCTCGGATTCGGCTTGCGCCCTCTGTCGCGCATATTCCAGTGCGCCAGTCTGCTGGATAACTTCTAAAACCGGCTGAAACCCGCCTTCCCCGCCCTGCTCTATTGCACGTCGTATTATCCCCGCCTGGGCGCTTGACCCTGTTCTCATTGCATAGATAAGGGGGAGCGTAGGCTTGCCTTCAGCCAGATCATCTCCCAGATTCTTGCCGGTTTCGTGATAATCCCCTGAGTAATCCAGCATGTCATCGGTTAGTTGGAACGCTGTGCCGAGATGCATGCCGTAGGCCGCCATCGCCTCCTCCTCCGCCAAGGTGGCATTACCGAGGATCGCGCCGAGCCGCGTTGCTGCCTCGAACAGTTTGGCGGTTTTATAACGGATTACCCGCAGATAATTCTCCTCGTCAACGTCGGGATCACGGCAGTTCAGCAACTGCAGCACTTCGCCTTCGGCTATCGTATTCGTGGCGTCCGCCAATACTCGCATGACGCGCATGTTGTCCACTTCGACCATCATCTGAAACGCGCGGGAGTATAGAAAGTCACCGACCAGCACGCTGGCGGCATTTCCGAACAGGGCATTTGCGGTCGCCTTGCTGCGCCGCAATTCGGAAGCGTCGACCACATCATCGTGCAGCAGAGTCGCGGTATGAATGAACTCCACGATTGCTGCGAGATTATGATGATATTTTCCGGCATAGCGGAAAGCACCGGCGGAGAGGATTACCAGCGAGGGCCGCAAGCGTTTCCCCCCGCTGTTGATGATGTATTCGCTTACCTGCCGGATGAGCGCGACTTCGGAGTGGAGTTTTTCGCGGATAACAGTATCGACCGCTCCCATATCCTGGGCGATAAGGCTTCTTATACGTTCAATTGACACAGAGGTTCCTGCAAAAAAGATGCCATGGTAGAAACGTCCCTGCCAACGTGTCAAGTTCGGCAATCGGGACCTCCCGGCATTTTGACACAAAACTCATCCGCAACAGTCCTTTGACCTTGTATAGGGGACTATGTATAATTCGCGCTTACCTCTTTTCAGGGTGCTTTCACAAGAGAGCAATAGGGAATCCAGACATGTATGCAATCATCAAAACCGGCGGAAAGCAGTACCGCGTCGAGGCCGGGCTAAAACTCAAAATAGAACAGATACCGGCAGACATCGGGAGCGAGCTCTCGATTGATCAGGTGCTGATGATTGCCGATGGCGACAATGTCTCCGTGGGCAAGCCTCTGCTAAGCGGCGCGTCGGTCCAGGCAACAGTGCTGGAGCAAGGCAGACACGACAAGATACGCATTTTCAAGATGAAGCGGCGCAAACACTACCAGAAACATCAAGGCCACCGGCAGAATTACACGGAAATTCAGATTACCGGCATTTCGGTATAGGGAGAGTTTACCATGGCACATAAAAAGGCAGGCGGCAGTTCCAGAAATGGCCGCGATTCGAATTCCAAGCGTCTGGGCGTAAAAAGCTTTGGCGGCGAGTTGATCCCGGCGGGAAGCATCATCATTCGTCAACGTGGCACGAAAGTTCATGCTGGCGAGAATGTTGGCATGGGCAAGGACCACACACTGTTTGCCAAGGTTGACGGCAAAGTGAACTTCAGCACGAGAGGCGCCCAGCAACGGAAAACAGTGAGCGTCATACCGGTATAATTTTTTTGATTATCTCCGAAAAAAGCCCTGTCGATCCGATAGGGCTTTTTTGTTTGTATAGTGGTAAATTGAGAAGCTTATGAAATACATAGACGAAGCGATCATCCAGGTGATTGCCGGAAAAGGGGGCGACGGTGCGGCGAGCTTCCGCCGGGAAAAGTTTATTCCCAAAGGTGGCCCATCTGGAGGCGATGGCGGACGCGGAGGAAGTATTTTTGCCATCGCCGACCGGAACATCAATACCCTGGTGGATTATCGTTTTGCCCGCATGCATCGCGCTAAAAAAGGTGAAAACGGCCGCGGTTCCGACTGTTACGGGAAGGGCGCGGAAGACATCGTGCTGCGCATGCCGGTAGGCACGGTCATCACGAATGCCGCCACTGGAGAATTGATTGCGGATCTGAAGCAGCATGAGCAAAGAGCCCTGCTGGCAAAGGGGGGTGCAGGCGGGCTTGGCAATCTGCACTTCAAGTCCAGCACAAACCGGGCCCCTCGCCAATTTACCCTGGGCGAACCCGGAGAAGAATTCGAGCTGAAACTGGAGCTCAAGGTCTTGGCGGACGTCGGGCTTCTGGGCATGCCCAATGCCGGTAAATCCACCCTTATCCGCGCGGTTTCGGCCGCTCGTCCAAAAGTGGCCGATTATCCCTTTACCACGATACATCCGAACCTGGGCATGGTACGCGTGGACCAGAACCGCAGCTTTGTAATGGCGGATATCCCCGGGCTGATAGAGGGCGCAGCGGAAGGTGCGGGATTGGGACATCGATTCCTGAAGCATCTCACCCGCACCCGTCTGTTGCTGCACGTTGTGGATATAGCGCCGCTGGATGAAAACGTCGATCCCGTGCGCGAAGCCAAAGCCATTGTCGAAGAACTCAGGAAGTACGATGAATCCCTTTATCAGAAGCCCCGCTGGCTGGTGCTCAATAAGGCCGACCTGCTACCCGAGGATGAACGGGAGAAAATATGCAAAAAATTCATTCGCAGCGTCGGCTGGAAGGGAAGAAGCTTTACTATTTCAGCACTGGCTGGCGAGGGGTGTAAAGAACTGACGTACGCGGTCATGGAGCATCTGGAGCAAGAACCAGCAGAACCAGCGGATGAAAATCAGGAGCCGCCAAAACCCGCAAACGGGCCTGCTGATGAGTCTGCCGACAAACAAAATACCTGACCCCCGGCATGGGCTTTCCCCTTTACTCGGTCTTTGCGAGCATTTTCTTTCGTACCCAGCGTTTCTTCTGCCAGATAATCACCCCGGTAACGGAGAGCATCGCTACCAGCAGCCCCATTGCCGAAATGAATATGCGCCCGGGCAGGCCGATGATACGGCCGGAGTGCAAAGGGAACTGGGCCTGCATGAAGATATCTCCCGCGCTGCCGGTACCAGGTATTTTAAGCCCGGCGAGGTCCCCAGTCCTGCCGTCGAAGTAGAGGGATGGATTGCCCAGCCCGACATCGCCATGCTCATGCCCCGGTTCAAAGAACGTTACCCCATAAATCCCGTACTCCGGCACATAAAATATCCCGCCTGGAGGCACACTCCAGCCGAGCTTGCCAGCTTCCGCAATGGCAAGCTGGAGAATATGCCGCCGGCCGACTACCGGTTCGATGGGTTGATCCGGTGGACTGGGCGTCCCGGTGAAAGGGCTCGGCGTCAGCGTCGAGAATAGCGATACCAGCGGCCGCGTTACCTGCCGATTGAGGTTCATCGAGACGGCGGTGACCGCGAGAAGTAGCAGAAATCCCCACACCCAGACTCCACCGGAGCGGTGCAGGTCAAAATTCAGCTTCGAACGCCCCTGCCGCCAACGGAACGCGAACGATTTAGGCCATGCGCTCGCGTTGGGAAATGAAATCCACAGCGCGATGAAGCAATCAAGGGCCCAGACCATTGCCAGAATACCCATGAACAGGATGCCAAGCTCGACACCGAATCCGTCGGGGATGTGCATGCTGTAGTGCAACTTGTACAGAAAAGGAAGCAGGTTCTCGCGGCTGAGCGAAATCTCCCCCCACATCCGCTTTCCTCGTACTTCCCCATCCACGGGATCAAGCGCAACATTGTTGAAATCAAGCTCGAGCGCCTTGCCTGTTGCCGGGTCGAGGCGCGGACTCACTGTGAGGCCGAGATTATGCCCTGGCTCGATCGCCAGCGGAAGCCAGGTTATCAGCAACCGTGGATCAGCCGCTTCCAGCTGCTCGGCCAGCACTAACGGGGACCGGGGAACACCTTCGCTTTGCGCTTCAAATAAATTCGGATTGAGCCACTCATCCAGTTCATGGTCCCATGAGATGATCGCTCCGGTAAACCCGGAAATGAACAGGAATACGGCCAGAAAAAGTCCGGTCCAACGATGCACCAGGACAAAAATATTGCGGCCGATGGAAAGCTTACCGGCACGCTGTCTCGCTGGTGATCGCACTGAATCAGGCATCGCGGATGCGGTAATTCGTTTCACGGCATTAAACCATACTGTCAAGCGCTAGCGAAGGCGCCGCGCCGCTGTTTTTTGTCGCACTGCCTTTCACCGGCCCCCGGCTATTGAAGGTCAGGCATCCGCTTTCCATGCGCACAAGACGGTCGGCGAGATGGAAGTAACGATCGTCATGCGAGATCACGAGTACAGCCTTGCCCATCGCGCGGAGTTCCGGGAGCAGTTCGCGGTAAAACACTTCCTTGAATACCGGATCCTGATCCGCTGCCCACTCGTCGAAGATAAAAAACGGGCGATTTTCCAGATAGGCCACGACCAAAGCCAGACGCTTGCGCTGCCCTTGCGAGAGCGAGAGGGTGGTAAAAGCGCCATTCTGCACCTTAACCTTGTTTTGCAAATGCAGTTTGGCCAAAAGATTGTTACCCTCGCTATCCAGATCGGCCCTCCCCGTTTCAAGCAAGCGGTCGAAAAGATGGAAATCGGAAAAAACCGTCGAAAAAAGCTGCCTGTAACGGTCACGATTGCTCTCATCCACCACATCGCCGTTGAGAATTATCCGGCCTTCCTCCGGCGGATAAAGCCCGACCAGGAGCTTAGCCAAAGTGGTCTTGCCGCTGCCATTGCCGCCAACGAGAAAAGTGATCTCTCCTGAATGAAAATCGAGATCGATCGGACCCAGCGTAAAGAACTCATCACTCTGTTCATGATAATACCGGTGCAACACACCCTGAAGCAGGATGGACTGCAGCCGAGGGGGTGAAGAACTGTCGGTCTCTATCTCCAATGTAGCCATCGCCCGTGTTATTTCTTCTATTCGCTCCGCGGAAACCTTGGCCAGGTTGGCGCGCGGAATATGCAATAGAAGCGCTTCGAGCGGACCCACCATGTAGACGAATACCAGCGCATAGCCCGTCATGATCAGAGCTCGATCGGGTCCGTCACTTACCAGGGCAAATAATACCATCCCAACGAACGCATAAAGCAGGAATTGCGCCCAACCACCGGAAGCAACGAAGACCGACATCCCAAAGGTCCTTTCACGGCGCACGGTTTCAATCGAGCTCGCGAGCACGTCATCATAAAACACCCTTCGTTTTTTGTTGTTCAAGCGAAGTTCCTTCGCGCCATCGGTGAGGGAACGAAAATAGGAAAATAACCTGTCCTGTTCCAGGGAAGCATTATTGAGATGGCGTATTGCGCGCAAATGCGCTAAATGGTACCCCACCGCGCCCAGGCCGACTACGATAATAGCAAGCAGGAACACTTGCCATGAGAGCCACGCCATATACAGAAGACACCCAGCGACGATGACGGCGTTCATCAGGATTATCGGAAAGCTGACAAAAAATTCCGCTACGCGGGTGCAATGCTCAGCCAAGGCCGATTGTATGCGAGCGGCGCCGACAGTCTCGAGATTACGGTAGTCAGCTGCCAGAACCTTCCTCGCGACAAAGCTGCGCAGGTCGGCGTGGGCGCGCTGGCCCAGGCGCTCGAAAAGAATCGCGGCGCCGACATAACTTAGCATTACCGCAACGGCGGTAGCAATGAACATCAGGGCCATTGTTCCACTTTCCTGCTCCGCCGCGGTGAGCGCAGAACTGATCTGCGCAACCAGAAAAACGCTGCAAGCACCGTGAAACACGGTCACCAATGAAGCGCCCGCCAACAATATCCGTGATTGGTTGATAAGATACTTGAGCATGGCTCTCTCGCAATAAAGTGATAACGAAAGAGACGAACCAGTATCGTAAATATTTACGAGCCGGTCTGAGTATCCCCAATCGCTTTTGGCGAAAATCTTCACCAGGGGACGCTAAACATTGTGGTTCGCAAATCGTCTTGAACGTAACGCACAACCTCATGGCGATTGCACGGACATGTCGAAAACGAAACTTGCCTACATCTGCTCATTCCGGAACGCCGCGGCCGACAAGGCCGGGCAGTACGTCGAGTACAAGGGAGAGCGGCGGTACATGAAGTCTCCGCTCGAGTACCTGGTCGAGGCTTTGAACGGGACGAAACTGGGTGCGGCCTATTCCCTGGAAGCGGTGATTTTCGACGACGACGAGGGATCGGCGCGGGATCGTGAGAAGGTCAAGGAGTACGGATTCTCTTGCCGGCCGGGCGGGCTGTGGTTCTATCCCCCGGATCTCGAGGTACAGGGCCGGCGCCTGAACGATCTTCTCCGCGGGGTTCCTTCCGTCTATCGCAGGCTTTCCCTCGATGCTGCCGATCGGCCGGCAGGCAAGAGCGCCTTCGAGGCGCGCCTCCATGACAAGCTGCTGGCCGTGGGGGCGGAGCTCGTCGTAGTGGATGGGTTGCTCATCATCCTGGATGAGTTGGTGCGGCCGGGTACTCCATTCCATCGCAAGATGGTCAACATCCATCCGGGCATCACCCGCCTGGACTCGCCCCATGAGCGCCGCGGGGCGTATGCGACGCTGGACGCGCTGTATGGGGCAAGGGGCCTCAAGGTGGTGAATTGGGCGACGATGGAAACCGCGCCCGTGCCCGTGGCGGACATGACAGGCGCATCGTTCCATTACATGGACAACGGCGTTGACTCCGGCGAGGTGATCGTCGACGTTCTCAACACGAAGATCGGCCCGCAGGACACCATCCTGGAACTGCGTTGGAACAACTTCAACAACAGCTTGTTTCCGGCGTTGTATCAGGGACTGGCCCAGATGGCGGGTATGTGTGAGGGAAGCTGGCCAATTCGAAGCATCGAGGGTGAGAACTGCGATGAATGGAGTGCCATGGATTCAGTTTTCTGCGCCAGATAAAGAGTGCCCCGGCGATGGTGGAGAGCTTGAGCTGCCCGCAAAGTTCGCGATACGTACATGTGCCAGGTTCATGTCGCCACTCCCATGAACGTACCGTAGAGTGATAACGGGTGCCGCAGCAGCGGTGAAAGCCAGCTGCGGAAGGTCATGCAATTCGTGGCTGCTTGCCGGCCGCTGCTTTCGATAAAGCTGAATACGTTGGCCGTGAGCTTTGCAGGACGAAGCACTCCTCGCGCAATTATTCCCTAGGCCGCTACCCGGTGGCGCCGTGCAAACGCTATCTGCTACTTTCGGTAGCCAACGCCGGACCTCGGTATTTGGCTCCCTTCAAACCGCTCGAAACAGTTCACACGCCAGGAATGGAAGGAATGTGTGAGCGCGCTTGAATACTGCATACAGAGTTTTTTTACCGCCTGGAAACCGAAAATAATTGAGCGGCATTGAAAGCAAACCCAACCATAATTGTAAAAAATAATGTTTCTCATTCGTCTTTAAGCAGAATGACCACCATAACGGATCGAACTGGCGGTTCGCAATTGGCGCCTATTCGCACTGGAAACACAACCCTTGGCTGGGAACTGATAGATGGGACATTTACATAAGCAGGGCCTGAATTTGCAGCGCGGTGCTACGCCTTTTACAAGTGGCCCTGACCAGATCACTCATGGATCGATCTGTGCTGGCGACAGACTGCTGTTGCGATCCAGGGACGGAGCGGAAATTTCCACGTGATGGCTTCCTCAGCAGGTAGATCAACTAAAACTCGAGCAAACGAACCACGCTGGGGATGCTGTTGCGGGAGCGCTTCTTCGGAGAACGTCTGTGGGTGCCGCGGGACGCTGTCGCAACAATCTATTCCACATCTTTATCCTGAGGACAGCTATGCAAATACATGACCTGATCGGTATCGGCTTTGGCCCCTCGAACATTGCGCTTGCAATTACTCTGGAGGAAAAGAAACAGGAAGGATACGAAATAGACGCATTCTTTATCGAGAAGCAGCCAAATTTCGCCTGGCATGCAAACATGATGCTGGATAACACGCATATGCAGATATCCTTTTTGAAGGACCTGGCTACCCTGCGCAATCCATCCAGCCATTTCACGTTCATCAATTATCTGCACCAGAAGCAGAGGCTCCAGGACTTCATCAACCTCAAGACATTTTTCCCCAGCCGCCACGAGTTCAACGACTACCTTGCCTGGGCTGCATCCCACTTCGACGATCGCTGCGCTTATGGTGAAGAAGTACTGGAAGTGCTGCCGGAAAAACGGAATGACGAAGTAACGCTCCTGCGGGTGCGTTCGCGCGACCCGCAGGGGGCCATCCGGGAGCGATTCGCACGCAACCTGATCGTCAGCGTGGGGGGAGTACCCCGTATTCCCGAGTGCTTCCATCATTTGAGAGATGATAAACGCATTTTTCATTCGAACAGCTATCTTCGTGAGATCGCCCGGCATGGGAACGCCAAAAAGATAGCAGTTGTCGGTGCGGGGCAAAGCGCCGCCGAAATCTTCATGGACCTGCATAACCGCCCGGGCGCACCCCACGTCGACCTGATCATGCGTGCATGTGCGATCAAACCCTCTGATGACAGCCCGTTCGTCAACGAAATTTTCAATGCCGATTTCACCGACTTTGTTTTCAGCCGCTCCGAGCCGGACCGTATCGCTTTGCTGGAGGAAGTCTGGCACACCAACTACGCGGCGCCCGATCTGGTCCTGATCGAACAAATCTTCAATGCTTTCTACCAGCAAAGGGTAACGGGCGATTTACGCTACCGATTGCTCAGGCGCCATGAAGTGGGTTCCGTCCGCACTTTACCTGAAGGAGGAATCGAGTTGCTCCTTCGCGACCTCAACACGGACCGCGAGTACAACGCCTTGTACGACGTGGTGGTGCTTGCGACCGGCTACCGACGAGATTATCACAAGTCATTGCTGCGGCCGCTTTCACCCTACATGGGCAGCTTCACTGTTGACCGCCACTACCGTTTGAAGAGCACGCCCAATTTCCATCCGGCTATTTTTCTTCAAGGAGCATGCGAAGAAACTCATGGTTTAAGCGATACGCTGCTTTCGGTGACTGCAGTGAGAACGGATGAGATAGGCCATGCCCTGTTTGACACCATCGAGCAGAAGGATGTAAACCAGGCAGGAAGCCAGATACGCGCAGTGGCAAACCAATGAGTATAAAAACAGAAACGAAAACAGAAACGAAAATCGCTCTCAATCGCATTAAAGCGGTTAAAATAGCGAATGCAGATACTTTACTTTTTTTAACTTCCAGCATACAAAAAAAAATGAAAGCCTATACAAAAACTATTAAAGGGCACCGTCCACTTACCCACCGCATCCAACATACCAAACTCGTAACCGCGCTACAGTACGCCCTCCTCAGCTTGTCGATAACAGGATATGCTCATGCGCAACAGGCTTCTCCAGAACCGGCCAAGGCTGGGCAGCCTGAAAGGAAAAGTCTTCCGGAGGAAGGTAGCACCGGGCAATCCGCTGCAGAACCGCCATCCGAATCGAAAGAAAAAACTTCAGAAGGGAAGGCCGCACCGGCTGCAAAAGATACTCAAAGGCCGGCTGAACCGGGCAAGCAGGGGGAAACCGTTTTGCCCACAATGGTTATCAAGGATACAGGACTTGACAAAATCGAGTATGGTACGAAAGATACCATGACGGCGACAAAGACGAAGACCCCGATTATCGAAATACCTCAGTCGATGTCCGTCATTACCCGCGATGAGTTGACCATGCGCGGGGTGCAACTCAATTTCACCGAAGCACTGCGTTACATACCGGGCGTAACGGCAGACCAGTTCGGGTTTGACGGGCGGGGTTTCGAGTATGTAAGCATGCGAGGCTTCAACTCCCTGAGCACCGCCAACTTCCGGGATAATTTAAGCCAGCAGGGAAGAGGGCTTTATTTCGCCGACTTCATCACCGATCCCTATTCTCTCGAGCGGGTGGATGTATTGCGCGGCCCCACTTCAGTCACGTTTGGCAGGGGGGACGCGGGCGGTATCATAAATCGGGTTACGAAGCTGCCCACCGCCGCTCCTATCCGCGAGATCGAACTTCAGTACGGCAATTTTGACCGCAAGCGAATCGCCGCGGATTTTGGCCTGGCAAATGAAGATGGAACATTGATGTTCCGGCTTGTGACCTCCGCGCTCGACACGGGTACCCAGCTACGCTTTGCCAATACAGGAGGAGACCGTGCCCAGATCAGGCGCTTTTACATCTCGCCGTCGCTGACCTGGCGTCCCACCGACAGGACATCCGTCACTCTTTTTGGTGATATCCTGAATAATCGCAGCGAAGCGTCTGCCTTTTACCAAGCTGCGCCAGATGGCCGCCCGACCAGAACAGTTCTGGGGGTGCCCAACTATACGCAGTTTTCGACCGACCAGGCCTCCTTCAGCTATAAACTTGAGCACCATTTCAATGAAACCTTCACGGCGCGGCAAAACTTCCGTTTCATGCGGCTCGATGGCAGGTACAGAGACATTAATCCAACGGGACTTGCCGCAGATGGAACCTTGGGTCGCAGTGCATTCGGTACCCGGGAACGAGTGGATCAAACGGTGCTCGATACGCACGTGGAAGCTCGTGCTAACACAGGTCCTTTCAGGCATACGGCTTTGGTTGGAATCGACTGGAACCGCGTCGAATCCACCCTCAAATATTTTAACGCCAGTGCTCCAACACCCTCCATTAATGTTTTCAACCCCAACTATAACCTGCCAATACCCACGCCGGATTCCCTGTTCATCGACGGCGTCCAGAAGATAGACCAGGTTGGCTTTTACGTACAGGATCAAATCAAGTTTGATCAGCGCTGGGTTTTAACTCTAAGCGGCCGCCACGACAAGGTGTCGAGCGTTACTGACGTTAATATTTTCAACCCGCAGCATACCGCGAGCAAAGATTCAGCGTACACCGGCAGGGCCGGCCTGACCTACCTTTTCTCCAACGGCGTCGCGCCTTATTTCAGTTATTCGCAATCTTTTCTGCCTCAATATGGGCTTGATTTTTTTAATAACAGTCCCTTCGAACCTACGCGCGCTTCCCAGTATGAAGTGGGCATCAAGTATCAGCCTCCCGGCACCAGGAATTTGTTCACGGCAGCGTTGTTCGACTTGACCAAAACCAACGTTCTGACTCCTGATCCTCGCACACCGCTTGGCTTGTCGGTAGCAGGTGCGGTTCGCTCCCGGGGCGCGGAACTGGAAGCAAGGACAGAGGTTTTTCGAGGCCTGAATGCGATCGGCGCTTTCAGCTATGTCGACGTCAAGGTAACCGAAAGTAGCCTTGGTTTTGAAGGTAACATGCCAGTCCGCGTTCCCAATCTGACAACCTCGGGCTGGCTCGATTATAACCTCGGCACGTTGAATGTCGACGCGTTGAGAGGATTCTTCATTGGGGGCGGCGTACGCTATGTGGGCAGAGTGTTTAATGATGAGGCAAACACGAGCGTCACCCCGTCGTTCACCCTGTTCGATGCGGTTCTTCGATATGATCACGGCCCCTGGCAGTTTCTCATCAATGCCAACAACATATTCGATAAAGAATACTACACTGGAAACAACGTTACCCCAGGCTCGGGCGGAAGCTTTTACCTGGGGTCGCGGCGTACTGTTGTAGGGACATTGAAACTGAGGTTTTGATATACCCGGCCGTGCTTTACTATAGCGGGGAGAACGCCTGGCAGGACTTGACCCCGATCTTGCCGCGTTGCTGGATCGGGTGGAAGTGGGCGTTAGCAATGCCAGCACTCGACAGTTCTGGAGTAGAGATCGTGAGCGTCAACGCGATCAGCATCCCTTGTTGCGGTACTGAAGGAAGCGGAAGCCGGAGTGCTGATCACGCAGCCATCCCACCGTCTTACAGACGTCTATTTCTGAAATTGATTGTTTAAAGCTGACTACATAAAAACTTGCTATTGAGTTGGCCGTAACTGAACCGTTCGCCTAATTCCATGGCATCTTCTGGCCACCGGTTGCGCTGAATTAGAGGGCCATTTCCCTCTCCATTGGTGTGTGCAGCAAATCTTCTAATGCAGACTCAACCCCTACCAGCAAGGCGTTATGACGCACGATGGCGAAATGATCAGCATCCACTTCGATCGATTGCAATTTATCCTGGTCTATTTGCAAGGCAAGTGCCAGCCGATCCGACAATGTACGTTCCGCCACCCACCAGCAAACAGGTTGCACTTGTAGAGGATTCAGGACTGCCGCTTGCCAAGCCAAGGCTTTCAATCGACGCGTTACAATAAAAATTTGCGCCAACTGCTCTGCTCCCATATCAGCGTAGCCAGGAGTCCGCGCACCGCTTGTCTGCTCGCGCTTACGCATCTGCTCGGCTGAAATCAAATGCTCCAGCAGGCTAATAATTGTCTTCTCTGATTCTACGCCCCACGATCCAGCTTTCATGACATCTCCCGGCTTGCTGCCCGGAATGACTACCGAAAGAAACTCCAGAAAATCCGCTTGCCAATCATCGTTGCCTCGCTCCGCATTACCAGGAATAAAAGAATCAACCAGGCCGAGGAATGAGACCGGTTGCGCATCCGCCTCAAGGAAAGCCGCTATCATGGCTGCAAGGGTGCCGCCGAGGGACCAGCCTAGCAGGTGGTATGGACCTTCAGGCTGGATGCGTCGAATCATTTGACAATAATCGGCCGCCATTTGATCGAGAGAAATGTCACGGTGCGCGGGATCAGTAAGCATACGGGAGGGTAGCCCATACACATCCCACTTTCCCTGCAAATGTCGTGCTAATGGCTGGTAGTCAAATACTGTGCCTGATCCTCCATGGATGCAGAATAACGATCTGGTTTTTGTTTTCTTATGAGGAAGGTTCAATGTCAAGGGCATGTATGGCCCGTTTTGATTTTGCGGTTCCAACTGGAGCAATGTGGCAATGGTAGGCCGCTCCATCAGATCACGAATTTTGAAGTTGAATTTGATGCTTCCCAGACTGCTCATCCGCGACATTACTTTCAGGCACAATAACGAATCTCCTCCCAGAGCGAAAAAATTGTCCGTTTCCCCTACTCGCTCTATGCCTAGAACTTCCTGCCAGATTTCAGCCAACAACCTGCCTTCCTCAGTGGATGGAGGTACATACGTTCCCATCCCGGTATTATCGGAGTCAGGCAAGGCCTTGCGGTCCACCTTGCCGCTCGGGTTGAGCGGCAGACGCTCCAGCACCACAATCGCGGAAGGTAGCATGTAGTCAGGCAAAGCCTTGGCCAGGGCTTCGCGCAGTCGCGCAACCTCCACTTCTGCACCTGTGTGAAAGGAAACATAGGCAATGAGCCTTGCTCCGCCTGTTGCACCTTGCCCTTCCCGCGCAACCACCACCGCTTCCCTGACTTCAGGCTGAGCCAGCAATTGCGTTTCAATCTCGCCCAGCTCGATCCGGAATCCCCGTATCTTGACCTGGTGATCCAGCCGTCCCAGGTATTCGATCTGTCCATCCGCGCGCCACCGTGCCAAATCTCCTGTGCGGTAGAGACGTCCTCCTCTCTCATCGAAGGGATCAGCAATGAAACGTTCCGCTGTCAGCCCGCCGCGGTTGAGATAGCCGCGTGCCAACCCAGCGCCGCCAAGATACAGCTCTCCAGCCACCCCCTGAGGAACCGGACTGAGGTTCGCGTCAAGGATGTACGCTGTCCTGTCGCCGACAGGACAGCCGATCGGCAGGTAGGCGCACTCGAAGCGCGTTCCAGGATAAGCTTTCGAAATGAGCGGTGTGATAACGGCTTCCGTCGGCCCATACCCGTTGATGATACGGGGAGGTCGCAGCGTCTCCTGGATGAATTCGAAGCTCGCTCGGCTCGTCGCTTCCCCACCTACGATATAGAAACGGATCGGCAGATTTCGACCCGCACTACCCATCAGTTCGGCAAGCTGATGCAGATAGCTCGGCATGAAACAGGCGATGGTGATGCCATGCCTTGCGATTTCGGCAGCCGTCCGATCCACCGGCCAAAGCTCGTTATCGCGCGGCATCAGGCCCGAGCCGAAAGCCAGGGGGACCAATGAGCGCTCGTGCGCGCCGTCGAAATTGATCGAGGCAAATTGCAGCTCCCGGTCAGCCGGGCCCATGCCATAAGTTTCGCCTATCGCCTGCACATGCATTGCGAGAGGGCCATGCGCCACGCCCACGCCTTTTGGTTTTCCGGTGGAGCCGGAGGTATAGATGACATAGGCGAGGTTTTCACCATGCAGGCAGACTTGAGGGTTCCCTTCAGGCTCATCCTCGAGATCGAGCACATCCAGTTCCAGCACCTGGCACCTGGACGAATGCGGAATGCGGGATTGAATATGGCTTTGCGTCAAGAGCAGTTCAATGGCGCTGTCCGCTACCATGTGGGCTAGCCGCTCCTGCGGATACTCGGGATCCAGCGGCACGTACGCCCCGCCTGATTTCAGGACGGCAAGCAGCCCAACCACCATGTCGATGGAGCGCTCCACCGCAATGCCAACCCTGGTCTCGGGCTCAACCCCTAATCCAATCAGCCGGTGCGCCAGCCGGTTTGCCCGCCGGTTCAACTCCGCATAGCTCAGTTCGGTATCCCCAAAGATCAGCGCAACCCCTTCCGGACGCGCTTCTACCTGACGCTCGATCAGCCTGTGTACAGGCTCTGTATTGCCGTAGCGCTTTTCATTGATGCCCCACGCCTTAAGCTGCGCTCGCTCGCCTTCACTCAGTATGTCAATGTCGCCAAGACGCTTCGCCGAGCCAGTCAAATCATCCGCAACCTCCCCCAGCAACTTGATAACATGCGTAGCGATAGAACTTACCAAATCCGCGGAAAAATGGTTGCTAGCGTAGATATATTCGAGGTATAGAGTATCGCTTTGCATCACCGATACTGTTATCGGATAATTTGTCGCCTCCCTGCTTCTGACTTCCGAGAAGGCAAGCCCCCCGCGGGCGGATTGCTGCAAGGCCTCGTCTATTGGATAGTTCTCGAACACCAGAATGGTGTCGAATAATCCCTGACCGCTTTGCCCCAGCCAGCGTTGGATTTCATACAAGGGCGTATGCTCGTGTTCTCGGGAGGCGAGATTCTGCGCTTGCAGATCGCGCAACCAACCACCTATCTCTTGCTCCGGCTTAAGCATAACGACCACTGGCAGCGTATTGATGAATAGCCCCAGCGTGCGCTCCGCTCCCGCCAAATCTGCAGGTCTACCAGCCACGGTGGCGCCAAAGACAACAATTTGCTTCCCGGTATACCGATTAAGCAAAATTGCCCAGACTGCTTGTATCAGGGTGTTGAGCGTAACGCGCTCGCGCCTTGCGAACCGAATTAACCTCTCGGTAAGAGCCGGCTCCAGTTCACTGATATGCTTCCCATGGCTCGAATCATCGGAAAGCACAGGTACCAGGCCGGCCAATCGGGTCGCATCGACGCCATCCAGCCGCTCCCTCCAGTATGCTTCCGACGCCTTCGTATCGCGGCCCAGGAACCATTCGATAAAACTCCTGTAGCGGAGCCGGCTTCCGGATTCCTGTGCCTGCAGGGCGTTGCCTCCATGTTGCCGGACGACTTCCCCCATCAGTTGTGCGATGCTCCACCCATCAAGCAGCAGGTGATGGACTGTCCAGATGAGGTGATATCTATCCTCCGCCAACCGCACTAGCGTGAGGCGCATAAGCGGCGGCTTCGCAAGATCAAAACCTGAAGCGTGCTCCGATTGCGCCAGTTCATCAAGCTCACGCTCCTGATCCTCACGTACGTATTCAGCCTGATCGGACCAGTCATATACTCTAAACGGCAACCCGACGGACTTGGCAACCCATTGCAAGGGCTTGCCATCCTGAACGACAAAACCTGTACGCAATACTTCATGACGCTCCAGTGCCCTCTGCCATGCCGATTTGAACCGTGCTACGTCCAAACCCTCGATGTCAGCTCTCAACTGGTTAAGATAAACGCGGCTGTTCATATCCAGTACGGCGTGGAACAGCATCCCCGTTTGCATCGGAGAAAGCGGATAAAGGTCTTCAAGTTGCGCTGGGGGTATCGGCAAACCGTCCAGCTCCTGCTGGGTTATACCCGCCAGGGGGAAATCCGATGGGGTAACATTGTGGATACCGCTGGTGCAATGGGCAATCAGCGTTTCAAGCTCGGTGCGATAGACGTTGATAAGCGCTTCGATAGTTCGCTTGTGGTAGCGCCTCTCGCTATAGCTTACCGTGAGCCATAGCTCACCCTCGTACACATGCCCGTTTATGGAAATATCGTGACTGAGGGGCGCATTTTCATTGGTCAAATCCCCTGCCGGCTCGGTCGCCAGCGTCCACAGGCCGCTTTCGTCGAAACTTGCATCGAGCTGCCCCAGGTAGTTGAACACGATTTCAGGTTTGGACAGCGATGCCATAGCTTCACGCTGTTCGGGTGTTCCATGGTATTTGAATAGCCCGTAGCCCAGTCCTTTATTCGGAATTCTCCGCAGGTTTTCCTTGATGCACTTGATTCTCTTATCCAGATCGCCGGCTGGATCGAGCATCACCGGATAAAGGCTGGTAAACCAGCCGACCGTTTGCGAAAGGTCGATATCGTATAAATCTTCCCGTCCATGGCCTTCCAGGTCGATCAGAATTCTCTTGTGGCCACTCCACCGGCAGAGGGCGCTTCCCAACGCGGTGAGCAACAGGTCGTTCACCTGGGTACGATACGCTGCGGGCGCCTGCTTAAGCAAGGCCCGGGTCTGCGCGCGGCCTAGCTTGAGTATCGCACTGGACTGATGGCGAGCGATGCTGGCGCCATAAGGATTGTCGCAAGGCAGCGAGGCAGGCACCCCCGCCAGCCCCCGCCAGTAAACCAGCTCTTCTGCATGTTCGTACGCGTAAGCCTGCAATCGCTGTGTCCAGTCCTCATAGCTGCCGGTTTTTCCCATTAGAGTAATCGGATTACTGTCGTGGGCCTGCCGGTAAACACTCTGCAAATCTTCAAGCAGGACGCGCCAGGAAACGCCGTCGATCACCAAGTGATGGATGACCAACAGCAAGCGTTGACTACCATCCGCGATATGGACAAGCAAGGCACGCAGCAGCGGGCCTTCTGCGAGATTCAGGCTCCGCTGGGCCTCGTTGTATAACGCCTCCAGATCCGTTTCAGTCACGGCCTTCCGGACCCACAGCAAATCACCTGGGACCGATTTCCCACAAAACTGCTGCCAGTCGCCACTCGCATTTTTCACATAGCGAAAGCGGAGCGCCTCATGATGATGTACGACGGCTTCCAATGCTTGTGCAAGATGGACAGGGTCTAAAGGCTCTCGGCTTTTCAGCAGTGCGCCCTGGTTCCAGTGATTTCGTGCTGGAATTTTCTGTTCGAAGAATTCGGCCTGAATCGGGAGCAGCGGTATGGAGCCATCCCCGGTTTCTTTATTCGTGCCTGCATTTATTCCTTCCTTCCGTCGCACAACCGAGGCTACATTTGGATTTGCGGTTGCAGTTGCCGATGATGCCTTGAGCGATGTCGCGGCGCTCGCGAGTTCCGCGACGGTCTGCCGTTCGAACAATTGGCGGGGTGTGATCTTCCAGCCGGCCCGTCGCACTTTGGTGACAATCTGAAGGCTGAGAATGGAATCCCCCCCCAGCTCAAAGAAATTGTCGTGCCGTCCCACCTGTCCCACTCCCAGCACCTGCCCCCAGATGCCAGCCAGCACTTCCTCCACTTCCCCTTGCGGCGCCTCATAATTATCCGTATTGACGAATTCCGGCTCAGGCAAGGCCTTGCGGTCCACCTTGCCGCTCGGGTTGAGCGGCAGACGCTCCAGCACCACAATCGCGGAAGGTAGCATGTAGTCAGGCAAAGCCTTGGCCAGGGCTTCGCGCAGTCGCGCAACCTCCACTTCTGCACCTGTGTGAAAGGAAACATAGGCAATGAGCCTTGCTCCGCCTGTTGCACCTTGCCCTTCCCGCGCAACCACCACCGCTTCCCTGACTTCAGGCTGAGCCAGCAATTGCGTTTCAATCTCGCCCAGCTCGATCCGGAATCCCCGTATCTTGACCTGGTGATCCAGCCGTCCCAGGTATTCGATCTGTCCATCCGCGCGCCACCGTGCCAAATCTCCTGTGCGGTAGAGACGTCCTCCTCTCTCATCGAAGGGATCAGCAATGAAACGTTCCGCTGTCAGCCCGCCGCGGTTGAGATAGCCGCGTGCCAACCCAGCGCCGCCAAGATACAGCTCTCCAGCCACCCCCTGAGGAACCGGACTGAGGTTCGCGTCAAGGATGTACGCTGTCCTGTCGCCGACAGGACAGCCGATCGGCAGGTAGGCGCACTCGAAGCGCGTTCCAGGATAAGCTTTCGAAATGAGCGGTGTGATAACGGCTTCCGTCGGCCCATACCCGTTGATGATACGGGGAGGTCGCAGCGTCTCCTGGATGAATTCGAAGCTCGCTCGGCTCGTCGCTTCCCCACCTACGATATAGAAACGGATCGGCAGATTTCGACCCGCACTACCCATCAGTTCGGCAAGCTGATGCAGATAGCTCGGCATGAAACAGGCGATGGTGATGCCATGCCTTGCGATTTCGGCAGCCGTCCGATCCACCGGCCAAAGCTCGTTATCGCGCGGCATCAGGCCCGAGCCGAAAGCCAGGGGGACCAATGAGCGCTCGTGCGCGCCGTCGAAATTGATCGAGGCAAATTGCAGCTCCCGGTCAGCCGGGCCCATGCCATAAGTTTCGCCTATCGCCTGCACATGCATTGCGAGAGGGCCATGCGCCACGCCCACGCCTTTTGGTTTTCCGGTGGAGCCGGAGGTATAGATGACATAGGCGAGGTTTTCACCATGCAGGCAGACTTGAGGGTTCCCTTCAGGCTCATCCTCGAGATCGAGCACATCCAGTTCCAGCACCTGGCACCTGGACGAATGCGGAATGCGGGATTGAATATGGCTTTGCGTCAAGAGCAGTTCAATGGCGCTGTCCGCTACCATGTGGGCTAGCCGCTCCTGCGGATACTCGGGATCCAGCGGCACGTACGCCCCGCCTGATTTCAGGACGGCAAGCAGCCCAACCACCATGTCGATGGAGCGCTCCACCGCAATGCCAACCCTGGTCTCGGGCTCAACCCCTAATCCAATCAGCCGGTGCGCCAGCCGGTTTGCCCGCCGGTTCAACTCCGCATAGCTCAGTTCGGTATCCCCAAAGATCAGCGCAACCCCTTCCGGACGCGCTTCTACCTGACGCTCGATCAGCCTGTGTACAGGCTCTGTATTGCCGTAGCGCTTTTCATTGATGCCCCACGCCTTAAGCTGCGCTCGCTCGCCTTCACTCAGTATGTCAATGTCGCCAAGGCTCTGTTCAGGGTGCTCGGCCAGTTGCTGAAGAAGATGAAGGTAATGCCCGCCCAGCCGCTCGATGGTGGCAGGCTCAAACAGCTCAGACGCATAGGTGAAGGTCGCCTCCAACCTTCCGTCCGGCTGCTCAGCAGTGTCCAGGGTCAATTCGAACTGGGCCGCCTGCTCACTCAGTTCATGATTTTCCACCATGAGTCCGGGTAATTGCTCAAGCGCCCGGTAGTCTTCGCGCAAGTGGTTGTACATGACCTGAAACAGCGGATTCTGATTCAGGTTGCGTTCAGGCTGCAGTGCTTCAACCAGTTGCTCGAATGGCAGGTCCTGATGGGTCTGGGCGCCAAGCGCGGCTTCACGGGTCTGGTCGAGCACCGCCTTCAAGGGCATGCGCCCGTCAATATGGTTGCGCAATACCTGCGTGTTTACGAAGAAACCTACTATGTTTTCTATTTCAACCCGGTGACGGTTGGCAATGGGCACGCCCACACGGATATCCTGCTGCCCGGTATAGCGGTGCAGCAAGGCCTGGAAACCCGCCAGCAATGCCATGAAGAGCGTTGCCCCCTGGCTTTGGGCCCGACGCTGCAAACGCGTAACCAGTCCGGCCGGTAGCATAAACGTATGGCGTGTAGCCCGGTAGCTGGCGTTGGATGGCCGCGGGTAATCGGTGGGAATCTGTAGTACCGGATGTTCTTCCCCTAACTGGCTGCGCCAATAGGCAAGCTGGCGCTCTTTTTCTCCCGCTTCCAGCCAGTTGCGCTGCCATATCGCATAATCGGCGTACTGGATCGGCAGCGCCGGTAAGGAAGGTTCTTGTTCTTGTCCCCGTTCTTGTTGCGCGCGCGCCCCTGTTCGTGCTCTGTACTGGGCGGCAAATTCGTCAATGACGATGTGATTGGACCAGGCATCCGATATGATGTGGTGCATCACCACCACAAGAAGGTGTTCTTCCGGCGCTATCCGGATAAGGGCTAGCCTGAGCAGCGGACCTTGTGTCAGGTCAAATGGGGTGGCGCTTATCCGGCTGGCTTCTTCGTGCGCGCGTGCCGCGCCTTGCTCCCTCGGCAAACTTGAGAAGTCAATCAGCGGAATATCGAGCTTGGGTTCGTCTTCAATGATCTGCTCGGGCATCCCTTCCGCATTGGCACAGAATACCGTGCGCAGCGATTCATGCCGCCTTCCCAATGCCTCAAAACTCGAACGCAACGCGTCAATGTCCAGCTTTCCTACCAGCCGCAATCCACCACTCAGGTGATAAGCCGTGCCCAAGGGCTCCAACTGCCATAAAAACCAGTGCCGTTGCTGAGCGTAGGAGAGAATCCGCCGGTTTCCCGCTTTTTGCGGGACAATGGGAAGAAGAGAAAAATCAAATCCCCGTTTTTTCAGCGCACTCAGGAATTCTTTCTGCTTCTCCGGAGCAAGGGCCGCAAACCGCTCGGCAATATCCTGCTTATTCAATTCCATTCAGCTCTCCAGTAAATCGAGTAATTCCGACATCCCCAGCAGCTCAGCATGTTCGGCAGATTCGTCCGATATCAAAGAACATTTCTCCCCTACGGCCGCGGCAATATCTTTCAGCACGGGATTTTCGAAATGCAGGCGCAAAGGCAGTGAAACGGACAAGGTCTGTTGCAGCTTCTGTTGAACTTGCAGGATCGCAAGCGAATGGCCGCCCAGCTCGAAGAAGTTATTATTCCGCCCGACTTGCCCGATGCCGAGTACACCGGCCCAGATGGCGGCCAGCGCTTCTTCCACTTCACCTTCGGGCGCCTCGTAATTGCCGGAATTGCCCATGGTGGCAAATTCCGGCTCGGGCAACGCCTTGCGATCGACCTTGCCGTTCGGATTCAGCGGCAGACTCTCCAGCACTACGATCGCTGAGGGAATCATGTAGTCCGGCAGCGCCTTGACGAGCGCTTCACGCAAGGCCATTACTTCCACTCCGGCGTCTGCATGCAGGGACAGATAGGCCACCAGCCGTGCTCCGCCTGGTCCTTCCGACGCAACCACGACAGCTTCCCTGACCCCGGGCTGCAAAAGCAACTGGGCCTCGATTTCGCCCAGTTCGATGCGAAAACCCCGGATCTTGACCTGATGGTCCAAGCGTCCCAAATACTCGATCTGTCCATCTTCACGCCATTTCGCCAGGTCGCCCGTGCGATACAGCCGGCCTCCCCCTTCATCAAAGGGATCGGCTATGAAACGCTCTGCTGTCAAGTCCCCCCGGTTGAGGTAGCCACGGGCCAGCAGATCTCCTCCTATGCATAGTTCGCCCGGAACGCCGGGTGCGACAGGAGCGAGATTCGTATCCAGTAAATGGATACGGCGTGCGGCCAGCGGTCTTCCGATAGACACTTGCGCAGATATCGCGCCCTCATCCACCTGGTAATCACCGCAATCCGACACGGTGGCTGTCACGATTGCCTCGGTCGGACCATAGGTATTCAACAGGGTAACTGCGCTGAATCCCGCCTGATGCCAGGCTTTGATACCCTCCAGCGACATCGCCTCACCGCCTGCGTGAACCTGGCGCAATAAGCCATAGTCCCGAGGTCCCAGCCGTGCAAAATCCTGCACCAGCAGAAACCAGTATGCCGTGGTCAGATCGGCCACCGTTATCCGTTTATCAATCAGCTCGCGGTAAAAGGTATCGCTATCCCATAGCATGGGGCCGCGCAGGACGATGGCCGCACCGGCGCACAAGGGCGGAAAAAGCTGCTCGATAAAGCCATCAAAGTTGATGGTGGAAAACTGCAGCATCCGATCCGTGGGAGTCAGGCCAAAAAAGTCGACCGCTATCTGGGCATGTTCGGCCAGGGCATGATGAGGCACGCCCACGCCTTTTGGCTTCCCGGTAGAGCCGGAGGTATAGATGACATAGACGAGGTTATCGCCATGCAGGTTGACGGCGAGGTCATGTTCCGGCTCCTCATCGAGATTGAGTCTGTCCAGTTCCAACACTACGCAGTGCGCCGGATGGGGAACCCCCACCCGGATATAGCTTTGCGTCAACAGCAATCCAATGGAGCTGTCTGTCGCCATGTAATTCAGGCGCGCCTGCGGATACTCGGGGTCCAGCGGAACATAGGCTCCGCCCGCCTTGAGAATCGCCAGCAGCCCCACGATCATGTCGATGGAGCGCTCCACCGCAATACCCACCCTGGTCTCTGGCTCAACGCCGAGCGCAATCAACCGGTGCGCCAGCCGGTTTGCCCGCCGGTTCAACTCGGCATAGCTCAGTTTAATATCCCCAAAGATCAGCGCGACCGCTTCGGGACGCGCTTGCACCTGCCGCTCGATCAGGCGATGCACAGGCTCGGTATTGCCGTAGCGCTCTTCATTGACGCCCCAGGCTCTAAGCTGGGTCCGCTCGGCTTCGCTGAGAATATCAATGTCGCCCAGGCTGCGTTCGGGATACTCGGCCAGTTGCCCAAGGAGATGAAGATAATGCTCGCCCAGTCGTCTGATGGTGCCCGGCTCGAACAACTCGGCGGCATAGGTCAAGGTCGCCTCAAGCTGGCCGTCCGGCTGCTCGACAGTGTCCAGGGTTAATTCGAACTGGGCCGTCTGCTCACCCAGTTCATGGTTTTCCACCATGAGTCCGGGTAATTGCTCCAGTGCCCGGTAGTCCTCGCGCAGGTGGTTGTACATGACCTGAAACAGCGGGTTCTGATTCAGGTTGCGCTCAGGTTGCAGTGCTTCGACCAGTTGCTCGAATGGCAGGTCCTGATGGGTCTGGGCGCCAAGCGCCGCTTCACGGGCATGATCGAGAATGGCCCTGAGCGGCATGCGCCCGTCGATACGGTTGCGCAGCACCTGGGTATTTATGAAGAAGCCGACTATGTTCTCTATTTCAACCCGGTGGCGGTTGGCAATCGGTACGCCGACGCGAATATCCTTTTGTCCGGTATAGCGGTGCAGCAAGGCCTGGAAACCCGCCAGCAATGCCATGAAGAGGGTCGCGCCCTGGCTTTGGGCTTGGCGCTGCAGGCGAGCAACCAGCGAGGCTGGTAACACAAAAGCATGGCGAGCGGCGCGATAATCCGCTTTGGATGGCCGGGGATAATCGGTGGGAAGCTGCAATACCGGGTGTTCTTGTCCCAATTGATTGCGCCAGTAGGCCAGTTGCCTCTCTTTTTCTCCCGCTTCCAGCCAGTTGCGCTGCCATAGCGCATAATCGGCATACTGAATCGGAAGGGGGGGAAGAGAAGGTTCCTGCCCCCCTGCTTTTGCGCGGTATCCGGCGGCAAACTCGTCAATGACGATGCGATTGGACCAGGCGTCCGATATGATGTGATGCATTACCACGACGAGCAAGTGCTCTTCCGGCGCAACCCGGATGAGTACGACCCGCAGCAGCGGACCTTGTGTGAGATCAAACGGCGTGGCGCTTATCCGGCTGGCTTCCGCATGCGCGCGCGCCGTGCGTTGCCCAGCAGGCACACCGGAGAAGTCAATTACCGGAATATCCAGCTTACCTGCCGCCGCAATGATCTGCTCGGGCAGCCCTTCCGCATTGGCCCGGAAACTTGTGCGCAGCGATTCGTGCCGCGCGACCAGCGCCTGAAAGCTCGAACGCAGGGCTTCCATATTCAGCTTGCCGGCCAAACGCAATCCGCCGCTCAGGTGATACGCTGTGCTCAACGGCTCCAGCTGCCATAAAAACCAGTGACGCTGCTGGGCATAGGAGAGCGGCGCGGGCTGCGAGGATGGCCGGCGAGAAATGGCCAGTTCATGCCTTACCGGAGCATTGGCGGCTGCCAGGCGCTGCGCCAGCCTGTCCCGCTGCTCTGGAGTCAGGCGCGCACGCCTCTGCGCAAGATCGCCACTATTCGACATAAGCAGCTTTCCTGAACGAACACATGGTTATGACAAATTGCGACGGGATTACTGATACGAGACAAACCGGTGAAATCATGAGCATTCGATCTCATCCAGCAATTTTGTCTCGACCAATGCCGCCAGACCTGCAACAGTGGGCGATCTGAAGAAGTCCGCGGGACGCAAGTCAACGGCAAAAGCGGACCGAACCCTGGAAAGAAGCTGGATACCCAGCAGGGAATCGCCGCCCAGTTCAAACAGGTTATCATTAATGCCAACGGCATCCATCCCCAGCAGGCTCTGCCAGATCTCGGCAATGCGCTTCTCCAGTTCGCTGTCCGGCGATATGAAAATAGTCTGCAATACCGGTCTCGGGTATCTTCCCTGCTCCTCCTGTTCCTTGTGCTTGTGCGCGGCAGCGAATGCCAAAGGCTGAGCAACCAGGTCTTCCTGGGTCTGGCTGAGCCGGGTCTCCAGATCCAGGGTCGAAACGATTACCTGAGGTCGCATCAACCCGTTCACGATGCGCTCGAACGCCTCGACCCCTTCGTCCGGTGCAATTCCTACGCCTTCCGGCATGGCCATATTCGCCGCCATGCCGACATCTCGCCAGCTATCCCAGTTGACGGAAACCACGGGAAACGCCGATTCGCGATAGGCAACGCGGGCAACCGCATCAAGGTAGGCGTTGCCAGCACAATAATCCACCTTGCTGAGACCTCCGGCGATGGTTGCCAGCGATGAGCATAAAAGCATGAAATCCAGGGGCTCGTCCTTGAACACGGCTTGCAATGCGCGCGTTCCCTGTATCTTGGGGGCAAATACCTTTTCGACCATCTCCCTTGTTTTTGCCGAGATCAGTCCGCTGCCGACTTCCCCGGCTGTATGAATCACCCCATGGACAGCGCCAAAGCGCTGACGGGTCCGGGCAATGGCAGCTTTCAATTCGTCCTGAATCGCAGCATCCGTTTGCAACACCAGCACTTCTGCGCCCAGCGCCTCCAGTCGCATGACCTTCTCGATCTTGAGGCGTATGGAATCTGCTTTATCGGTAGTTGACAGCACTTTCGGCCAGTGTTCCCGCGACGGGATGGGAGACCGGCCCAACAGCGCAAGTTTTGCCTTCCGGGTCCGGGCCAGATGTTCCGCCAGCGTCAGGCCAATTCCGCCCAGTCCGCCGGTAATGAAATAAACTCCCCCTTGTCTGAGACAGGTCTCCTGATGAGGACATTGAATAGGCTCGAAGGTCTGAACCCAGCGATGGGGCCCGCGATAAGCCACCATGGATGCAACCGCATCGGCCTGCGATTCTCCAATGATCTGCTTGATCAGGCGGGAATTTGCGGAACTGGAACTGTCGGCGATCTGCAATTCGACATCGACGATGCGGCATACAAGATAAGAATATTCCTGCGGGATAACTTTGCACGGACCCAGCAGCATCGCTTTATCCGGATGCAGCTGTTCGTTGCCCGTGACATCTTCCAACTGATTGGTGATAACCGTGATTTCCACCGTTGTACCTGGGCGAATAAGCGCTTTCGCACTTTCCAGTGCCTGGGCGAGATAAAACAGGCTGAAGAAATTTTTCGTCTGGCTCTCGGCATGAGAAGGCACGTCTTTATCAGTAGTCACGCTCCATAGATGAAAGATATGGCCGATGTTTCTGCCATCATCCCGGATTCCGCGCAGCAGAAGGTCATAATCATGGCGCTCCCCGGACCGCACGGTATAGTGGCCCCTGTCCAGGCGCCGGAACGCGGAACCAGCGGAAACCATGACAGGCTCGATTCCCTGCGTCAGTAAATGCCTGATCAGCGCTGGGCAGATGTACTCATCCCCGAAAATGATGATGGAACCGCCCTGACCGGGAAAAATACTGTCGAGCGGCACACTGTCAGCACGTCGCCACGAAGGCGCGTAAAACCAGTCATCCAGCAAGCGAATGCCCGATCCGTATCTCTCCTGCATCTGCAATTCAGCATTGTTTCCCGTTTCGGCGTTGTTTTCCCCTTTTTTAAGAGCTTCAATGCTTGTACCTTCCGATCCGCGTTTAACCCAGAAGGACTGACGCTCAAACGGGTAGGTCGGCAGTGGAACACGGTGGCGGCGTTCATCCGCGTAGAAATTTTGCCAGTCGATGGCAAGACCGCTCAACCAGAGCTTGCCCAGAGTGAGATAAAAGTGCTTCTGAGCCAGATACGCCTTGCCCGGATGAGGTAAGGACGACAGAATCAATTGTTCGGATTTTGCGTCTGGATGCCGTTGCGCAAGGGTAGTCAGGGTTTCGCCGGGCCCGACTTCCAGCAGAATTCGCGCCGGGTTGCTCAGCAGCTCGCTCAGGCCATCGGCAAAACGTACCGTCCCGCGCAAATGGCGTCCCCAGTAATTCGGATCAGTCGCTTCCTGCGGCGTAATCCAGTCGCCGCTGAGATTGGAGAGAAATGGAATTTTCGGCGAACGCCGTTCGGTCCGGGCAACCATTTCTACAAAACCCGGCAGCATGGGCTCTATCATCGTTGAGTGGAAGGCGTGGGAAACATGCAGCCGCCGGGTTACGACGCCTTTATTTCCGAGATCGGCTTCCACAGCCTGGATTGCTGTGGCCGGGCCGGACAGGACGCAAAGCGCTGGCCCGTTGACGGCTGCCAGATCGCAATTTCCATTCAGATAGGGCTCGACTTCCGCTTCCGGCGCCATGACGGCGAGCATGGCGCCAGTCTCCATGCCTTGCAGCAACCGTGCCCGCATGGTTACCAGGCGCAGTGCGTCTTCCAGTGAGAAAACGTCAGCCAGACAAGCGGCGACGTATTCTCCGATGCTGTGGCCTATCATTGCGGCAGGCATGACACCCCATGACATCCACAGTCGTGCCAATGCATATTCCACGATGAACAGGGCCGACTGCGTGACTTCGGTCTGTGCAAGCCGCGCGGACGCTGCATCCTTTCCTGCTCCATCTTGAGCTTCGTCCGGGCCGGGATACAAAAGCGTCAACAGATCGAAACCGACATACGGCTTCAACAAGTCGAGACAACGGTCGAATTCCCGGCGGAAAACCGGCTCTTCCTGGTAAAGATCCCTTGCCATATCGACGTATTGGGCGCCCTGGCCTGGGAAAAGAAACGCAACCGGACAGTTTTCGAGCATCACCTGCCCGGTGAAAAAACGGTCCGGATACCGATATTCCAAAAGGCTGACCGCATCGCTGCCGTCATGGCAAAGTGCGATAGCCCGGTGGGCAAAACCTTTTCTCCCGGTCTGAAGCGTGTAGGCCACATCCGCCAACGGTAACTCGGGATTCGCTTTCAGCTTATCGTGCAACCGTGCGGCCATTGCCTCCAATGCATTACCGCTGCGCGCCGAAAGCGTGAGCAGTTGCCAGTTCCGGGATGCGCCGGATGGCTCTGCGGGCGGGGCTTCTTCAAGAACCACGTGAACGTTGGTGCCCCCAATACCAAAGGAACTGACGCCGGCACGGCGCGGTGTGGAAGCGCTCGGCCAGGCGGTGGTGGTGGTATTCACATAAAAAGGACTCGAAGAAAAATCAATTTGTGGGTTAGGCTGCTCAAAATTAAGGCTGAGCGGAAGGGTCCGATGCTCCAGCGCCAACGCGGTCTTGATCAGGCCGGCGACGCCTGCCGCGGCATCGAGGTGGCCCACATTGGTCTTGACTGAACCTATGCCGCAAAACCCGCGCCGCTCTGTACTTTCACGAAACGCTTGGGTCAATGCTGCAACTTCGATGGGATCGCCCAGAGTCGTCCCGGTGCCGTGGGCCTCGATATAACTGATCGTATCGGCGGATACATCCGCGATGCTCTGGGCGGCAAGAATCACTTCGGCCTGTCCTTCGACGCTGGGCGCGGTGTAACCGATCTTTGCCGAACCGTCGTTATTCACGGCCGAACCTTTGATTACTGCGTGAATGGCGTCTCCATCCGCCAATGCATCCGCCAGTCGTTTGAGTACCACGATGCCGACACCGCTGCCGATCACGGTACCCGCAGCCTTGGCGTCGAAGGCACGGCAATGACCGTCAGGCGAGAGGATCGCGCCGGGTTGATAACGGTAGCCGCCCTCATGCAACAGGTTGACCCAGACGCCTCCCGCTATGGCCATGTCCGCCTCGTGATTGAGCAGCCCCCTGCAGGCCACGTGCACCGCTGTAAGGGAGGTGGAGCAGGCAGTTTGTACGGTGATTCCCGGCCCACGCAGATTGAGCTTGTAAGCGACGGTCGTCGTCATGGAATCCTTGTTGTTGCCGTTCATCAATCCCTGCAGAGAGGAAATATCCTCCATGTCCGAGAAACGCCCGCTGGAAAACAGATTCAGCAACAGATAAGTATTGACGCCGCAACCCGCATATACGCCGATTGGGTCTTTGCAGGTTGAAGCGTCATAACCCGCGTCTTCCAGGGCCTGCCACGCCACTTCCAGGAACAATCGATGCTGTGGATCCGTCTCCGCCGCCTCGCGCGGCGTAAAGCCAAAGAACGACGCATCGAAGAGGTCCACACCTTCGAGCTGGGCGCCAGCTTTGACATAAAGCGGGTCATCGAATGTCTTTGGCGAAATACCGCGCGCCAGCAATTCCTGATCGGTAAAGAAAGTGATCGACTCTACGCCGTCACGTAGATTGCGCCAGAAAGTCTCCACATCATTGGCGCCCGGAAAGCGTCCCGCCATACCGATGATGGCTATATCTATCTCGGCTCTCTCCGGCAGCTCTTCTGCGTGATTCATCAATTGTTCCTCCCTGCGCGCTGCTTCCGTTGAATAAAAGTGCCCCGTTGCCGCTGTGCCCGCTTCTGGTGGCGTTGCAAAGACAAGTGCTCAGTCCGTTCCTGACCGAGGAATTTCGCGAGGCTGGCAACTGTGGTGTATTTGAAAAGATCAATAATGGCAATGCGGGTGTTCAGGCGCTCTTCCAACCCGCACTGGACCTTGATCAGCAGCAGCGAATGGCCGCCCAGATCGAAAAAATTGTTATGCAATCCGACACGGGGAACCTCCAGGATTTCCGCCCAGATTTCCGAAATCATAGTCTCCATTCCGCTTGCCGGAGCTTCATAATCCTGCTCGCTCAGTTGCTCAGGCAAGGGCAGCGCCTTACGGTCGATCTTGCCATTCGGCGTGACTGGAAGCGCCTCAAGGAAAATAAATGAAGTGGGAAGCATGTAGTCGGGAAGCACAGCGCCGAGGGCTGTCCTCAACATGGATGCATTCAACAGGATCCCGGTGTGGGCCGCCACGTAAGCCGCCAGACGCACGCCATTGCGGCTTTCGTGCGCCAGGACTATCGCATCGCGCACCCCGGTCTGAGCCAGTAGTTGCGCCTCGATCTCGCCAAGTTCGACGCGGAAACCGCGAACCTTGATCTGCTGGTCGAGCCGGCCAATGTATTCCAGTTGCCCGTCGCTCCGCCAGCGCACCCGATCTCCCGTCCGGTAGAGGCGGCCGCCGCTCTGGCTGAAGGGATCGGCAATGAACCGGTCTGCTGTCAGTGCCGGCCGATTGAGATAGCCGCGTGCCAACCCCAGGCCTCCTATATAAAGCTCGCCCGGCGTGCCCGGCGGCACGAGATTGAGTTCGGAATCGAGGATATAGAGGCTCCTTTCGCCAACCGGACCTCCAATAGGCGCATAATCCCCATCCATTGAAGCCAAAGCATTGTCGGCCCCGATCCTGCCTATCCATGCCGCCGGTGTGATAATCGTTTCGGTCGGACCATAGGCATTGACAAGCCGAACGTTTGGAAACGCCGCTCGGGTAGCTGCAAGGTCTGCGGCAAACCACGCTTCGCCCCCTGCTATGCATGTATGGACCGAAGATTCGCCGCTACGCATCAGCGGGAGAAGCAAACGCAGATAAGCCGGGGGCAAGTGCAGCGTCGTTATCTGATGCGCCGCGATCAGGCTGGCGAAGCTATCGCTTGCCAGGCCGCGCACGGAGGGCAGCACAATCGCCGCGCCTTCGCATAACGGGGTCATCCACTGCTCGGCGGCAGCATCAAAGTTCATCGAGAAAAACATCAACTCCCGATCCCCTGGCCGCACATCGTAGATTTTCCTGATGGCGGTCAAATGCATCGCGAGGGGACCATGGGTTACCGCTACACCCTTGGGCCTGCCGGTCGATCCCGACGTATAGATAACATAGACAAGGTTATCGCCGTGCAAGACTGCGTGAGGATTGGTATCGACCCCGGTGGTCAAATCAAGGGCGTCGAATTCCAGCACTTCCAAACCCGGCGAAAGCGGGATATGGGCCTTGATGTGGGTCTGCGTCAGCAACAGGCCGATGCCGCTGTCTTCCAGCATGTAGCCCAGGCGCTCACTCGGGTAGTCCGGGTCCAGCGGCACATATCCGCCCCCCGCCTTGAGGATAGCCAGGAGACCGATGATCATTTCGAAAGAGCGTTCGACCGCAATGCCGACCTTTACTTCCGGCTTTACGCCCAGCGCAATGAGCCGATGCGCCAAGCGGTTGGATCGGCCATTCAATTCCGCGTAGGTTAGTTCGGTATCACCGAAGAACACCGCAGTAGCCGCAGGACATTTTTCCGCCTGGCGCTCTATCAACCGGTGAATGAAGTCGCCCGCCGAAAATTGAGACCCGATTTCTCCCCAGGCTTTGAGTTGTAACGTGTCACGCTCGTTGAGCAGGCGGATATCGCTAATTGCCCTCCCAGGCTGCTCGGCAAGGTTACGCAGCATATCAACGTAGTGACGGCCCAGACGTTCAATGGTAGGGGGATCGAACAATTCGGACGCGTGGATGAAACTGGCGCGCACGCTGCCGTCCGGGGATTCGACTGTTTCAAGCGTCAGCTCGAACTGGGCAGCCTGCTCCTGCAGTGGGTAGTCTGCCAGGGTAAGCGCGGGAAGTTGCTGAAGCGCCCGATAATCCCTGAGCAGATGATTGATCGTTACCTGAAACAGCGGGCTATGGCTTAAACTTCGCACGGGCTGCAATGCTTCAACCAGTTGCTCGAACGGCAGGTCCTGATGAGCTTGTGCATCAATGGCGGCTTCCCGCACCTGATCCAGGAGGCTTGCAAGTGGCATCCGGCCGTGTATCTGGCCCCGCAAAACCTGGGTGTTCACAAAAAAACCGATCAGACCTGCGGTCTCGATCCGATTGCGATTGGCTATCGGCACGCCGACACGAATGTCCTTCTGCCCGGTATGACGGTACAACAAAGCCTGAAAGCCAGCCAATAATGCCATGAAGAGCGTTGCTCCCCGGTCCTGGACCAAGCGGCGCAATCCGTTCAATACGTCAAGGGGCAAGTCGAACACATACCGTGCCGCCTGATAATTTGCGATCGGCTGCCGCGGATGATCGGCAGGCAGGGTCAGTATCGTGTCTTCATTGCCCAGATAGTCGCGCCAGTAGGCTAATTGTCTATCTTTCTCTCCAGCCTCCAGCCATTTTCGCTGCCATAAGGCATAGTCGGCATACCGGATAGGCAGTGGATCGAGGCACGCTGTTTCGCCTTGCATATGCGCGAGGTAAAGCGCCGCAAGCTCATCGATCAGGATCTGCATCGAGACGCCGTCCGAGATGATGTGATGCATGACCATCACCAGGATATTCTCGTTCTCTATAATCTTTATCAGCGCCACTCGCAGCAGCGGACCTTGCGTAAGGTCGAAAGGGGCTGAAACAATGCGTTGCGCTTCTTCCGCCGCCCGCGCTTCCCGCTCTGGCACAGCGGTTTCGCATAGATCGACGTGTGCAATTTCAAACGGCAGCACCGGGTGGATGGTCTGCTCAACCGAACCGTCCGCTCCAACGCGAAAAATCGTACGCAGCGACTCGTGCCGCCCGATCAGGCCGTTGAAGGCCGCCCGCAAGGCCTGCTCATCCAGCGATCCGGATAACCGCAATGCATGTTTTAAGTGATAGGCGGTGCTTGACGGATCCAGTTGCCAGAGAAACCACTGACGCTGCTGAGCGAAAGACAAGGGCAATGAATTGGCTCTGTGTCCGGTTGGCAAAATACTGACGCTAGCCTTGCGGCGGGAAACTCCCGCAGAGAGACGACGCCTTACTTCCATCGCGCAATCACGTAATCTCGGATTCTCGAACAGGCTGCGCACAGGGAAATCGATCTCCCACTGATCCGCGATGCGCACCGCGGCTTGAACTGCGGACAACGAGTTGCCGCCGCTGGCAAAAAAATGATGCTCGGGCCCCAACCCTGCGAGATTCAGCACGGCCTCCCAGATAGCCGCCAGCCTGATCTCGATTTCATCCGTTAATGCCTGCGCTGGCTTATCGCCGCCCCCGAGCACGTAGTTGCCGTACTCGTAAATCGCATAGGCATCGAGCGTGCGCCCGCGCCACCCCTCGCGGCACGCGGCGCGCTGCAATTTTCCGCTGGAGGTTTTGGGCAGGGCGCCCGGGTTCAATAACACAATCACCGACAGAGGCTCATGACAGCTGGCGCTGACTGCTTCGCTCAACGCTTTCACCAGCGTTTCCACCGGAATCAGCTTCTGCATACCCCGGGATATCTCAACCGCAATGCCTATTCCCTCCGCCACGGCCTCCCCTGCCCGCGTTTCTACCGAGAACGCGGCTATCCGGCCCTTTCGCGCCGCCTCGACCTCTTCTTCGACCACCTGTTCAAGATCCTGCGGGTAAATATTCTGCCCTCGTATGATGATAAGATCCTTGTGCCGTCCTGCGATATACAGCTGCCCAGCGTGGATGAAGCCAAGATCGCCGGTGCGTAGCCAGCGTCCACCCTCATGGTTGACAAAAGCTTCCGCTGTTTCCTGAGGTCGCCGCCAGTAGCCGCAGGCAAGGCTTGGACCATCCGTCCAGATTTCGCCAATATTGCCATCCGCCAGCTGAATCGACGTTTCCGGATCGACGATTCTTACCGTATGACCGGATGCCGGGGCACCGCATGCCACCAGGGACGTTCCCCGCTCCGCTACCTCGGCTCTGCCTTGCGCCAGCATCTCGGCTGAAAAAAGGTTCGTTTCCACGCCTTCCCCGCGCGTGCCGCCAGTGACAAAAAGAGTCGCTTCAGCCAGGCCATAACAGGGATAAATGGTGCCTGCCGCGAATCCCCTTGGCTCGAAGCGCTCGATGAACGCACGCATCGTATCGTTCCTTACTGGCTCTGCGCCGGAAAAAGCAACGCGCCAGCTCGACAGATCGAGTGCTTGCAACTGGGTATTGCTGACCCTATCCACGCACAGCTGAAAAGCAAAATTGGGAGCGCCGCTGACGGTCGCCCGATGATGGGAAATCGCCTCCAGCCAGCGTACCGGCCGTTCGATAAAAAACCTGGGCGCCATCAGCACACCTGGAATGCCGCGATGAATAGGCTGCAATAAACCGCCAATCAAACCCATATCGTGATAAAGCGGCAGCCAGCTGACAAATATATCGTCGGCGCCGATCGACATGCCCTCTTCAAAGGCTCTGGCATTCACCATCAGATTGCCATGGCTGACCATCACCCCTTTTGGAGTGGAAGTGGAACCCGAGGTATATTGCAGGAACGCGATATCCTCATCCCTCGGGATGTAGGTGCGCCATGCCGATGCCTCATCCGGGTTCACTGCATCTACCGCAAGCACGGCAGCTTGAGCAAATGGCGCTACGGCCGCGCCACGTATCAGCGGCTCGATTTCTCTTGTGGTGAGGATGCAACGTGCTTCGGCATCGGACGCGATGGCAAGCAACCGCGCCAAATGCCGCTCCCGCACTGACTCGGGCGGAAAAACAGGCACAGCAATCAGGCCTGCGTAAAGACAGGCAAAGAAAGCAACGGCGTAATGCTCGTCGTTGTCGAGCAGTAACAGCGCCCGCTCCCCGATTTCGAAACGTTCCTGCAGGGTAGCGGCCAGCGCACGGACATGCTGATCGAGGGTTTCATAATCGATCCTTTTATCGACCGCTGTATCATCCTGGCGCACCACGATCAGCGCGGTATCGCTGGAACGCCCTGACGCGAGAGTCATCAGATGGGTGACCATATTTGTCGGATAACTACGGCGGGAAATCAATCTTGCATTCATGTAAGTCCCTGGATTCTTTTATGGAATTTAAGATAATAGGGGTTTATGCAGAGATCGCATCTGATCACCGCAATATCTTTGCGCTGCATTTGAATCCCTACAATGCGCCCTGATGTTGCTGCGATGCCTCGCAGGAATCGAGGAATGGATCATGGTTTTTCACTGCCAGCGCCGCGGCGTAACCAACAGGCGATTCAATGGGCCAGGCCTTTATTCCTGCCCAATCGGGATTATCGTGCGCAATCTCATAGCATTGCCCATTACATTGCCCATTGCCTGGCAAGATGGAGACCGCTTGCAAATGCTCTGAAATACCGAGTCCCAGCGCTTTGAGTACCGATTCTTTTGCCACCCAGCGCTCAATGAAATCTTCAGCCTCGTCCGCCATTCGTAATCCGGATCGGCGCTCCAGCGAAGAAAAGACATACGTGCTCAGACTCTCCGAATCTATCCCAGCATCATGACTTTCGATATCCACACCGACCTGACCGTTGGTTGAAAGCGCAATCAGCGCGAAACATCCGGCATGCGAAACATTGAACTCGATCCCCAAATCGTCTTGCAGGCGGGGCTTGCCATGGCAGTTAACGACGAAGTCCAGTTCGTCCGGCCTCAGCATTGCCCGCGCTCCCAGTATTCTTCGCAGGGCCGCCCGTGTCACAGCTGATCGCACCTGGTCTTCTTGCCTTCGGTACCGTGAGGCGTGTATGCGCTCGTCTTCACTTAACAGTGACAGATCAGAATCCGGCACAGGCAGTTGTAACTCCAGTTTGAGCCGCCACACTTCAACGCCAGTGGGAATAGTCTCAGGCAGAGGCAAGCGCTGCACTGTGTACATGCGATACCTCGACTGAATTGCCTGCCAGACGATTCACCAGAGCAGCGAGAAAGGCGTCTTCCTGCTGCCGGAGAAAGAAATGTCCCCCCTCAAACCAGTCCAGAGAACAGTCCACGTCGTTTTCAAATTGCCATGCTTCCAGCTTGGATGTACGGATCTCATCGGCGCGTCCCCCAAAAACATGAATCGGTATCGGTAGCGGCGGCAATTTCTGATAATGGAAGCTTGCGCAAATACGGTAATCCGCGCCCAGCAAACTCAACGTCATGGATAGCAGCTCGGGGTTTTCAAACACTTCTTCCGGCGTTCCATTCTGTTTGCGCAGATCAGCAATGAGCGAAGCATCGCTGTCCTTGTCGGCGTAGCGTCTCCAGTCCTGATGAGAAGGGGCCGCACAGGCTGACACCAGCAAGGCTACGGGTAGCGGGCGCTTTCTCATCCGCAGGCAATGAGTGATCCGATAAGCCAGCAACGCCCCCATGCTGTGCCCGAAGAGCGCATATCGCTGGGGCGGGTACATTTCAAGCTCATCGCACAAACGGTGAGCGAGCGCATCAAAAGTCGTCTCGGGCGCTTCATACAAACGTCCGCCGCGGCCGGGCAACTCGATCGGCTGGATTTGCACCCACGGTGGCAACTGCCGTCGCCAGCGCAGATACATGGCCGCACTCGCGCCAGCGCAGGGCAAGCTGAATAGCGTTAATGGCGCTGGCATCACGGCGCTTCAATCACGGACTGCTCGTCCATGAAGCGCCGAAGACTAAGGGGGCGCATGTCCGTCCAGATTGTTTCAACGTATTCCAGGCAGGTTTTCTTATCTCCCAATACGCCGGTATCGCGCCATCCACCCGGGACAGCTTTCCAATCCGGCCAGATAGAGTATTGCTCTTCGTGGTTTACCAAAACACGGAACGTCCCATCTTCGCGGTCAAAGCAACTCGTCATGACTATTTTTCCCAGGTTTATGAACAGATAAAATTCAGAGGAGCGAAATGCGTCTTAGTCTTATTTAGATAGACGAATCAGCGGGAGAAGAATTCAGGAAACTGATAGATGTGTTACTTGAAAGCCCTGAGCAAGCGGCCCGGCGTCTATTGGCAGCTTAAAACCGGAAAAAATCGGATGATGAATGTCTGGGAGGTGCAGGAGAAACTTGTCGGAATGAACGGCCGGAGAAGTGCTAACGCCGCGAGCAGGGGTTTGCCACCCCTTCGTCGCCACTGGCCAATGGCCGCAGGCACCACGGCATCGGATTACTTTTGCAGGTACTCTGTTTGCCAATTACCGCCAGGGGAGGCAGTCACAGGAAGGCAGCCACAGAACAATAGAAAAAACCGGGAGAGAAAAAGCCGGAATCGATGGAGAAGAATACCGGCTGATACCGATGAAAGGAAACGGCGCGGACATCGTTCCATCATTTATCGGAAGGTGGGACAGATGGTGGAACAAGACCTGTAAGCAGCCAGAGGCGCGAAGCTTCTTCGTAGGCCGCCTGATTCGCCGGGTCCTCCTTGAGCCAGCCGATCAGCTCCTTCATATCAGCGGGACTTAACGACCCATGTTCGCGTATTACCCACTCCACCGCTGTTTGCCACACAATATCTTCTCGTTGCATGTCCGTCACAAACCTGCTTTGCTGTTGATCCGATTAAACCCAACAATGGATGCGTCGGTTTTTCGTGTTTGGCCAAACGGCCCCGAAAATCAGTATAGTAGAAATGCGGCGTCGCGCGCGGAAAAAAGATGCGCGGTTACGGAGACTGGAAAGCTGCCCGACAGTGATCAAGTGCCTGGTGGATCAGGATGTTTACCAGGGAAGTCGAGATATCCAGCTCTGCGGCAATTACGCGATGAGTTTGCCCTTCCAGGCGATGAAGCTCAAAGGCACGCCTCGTCCGTTCAGGCAACTCGGATATTGCCTTTGCGATCAGCGTCAAATGTTGACGACTGATTACAATAGCCTCAGGGGTTCCCATGAGAGATGGAACGTGCAGTCCTTCGTCTTCGTTCTCAAAGAGATTCATTTCCAGAGCTGCGCGTCGATGATGATCAATCGCCAGATTGCGAACCATCTGGAACAGATACGCCAGCGGTTGCTTGATATCAAAAACCGCCGCCGCCTCCGAGACTTTCAGGTAGGCGTCCTGTACGACATCCTCGGCACGTTCCGGATTGCCCAGAATCTTCAGCGCTGCCCAACGCAGCTGCGGACGATGAGCCATGAATACGTCGCTCAAGTCACTTGACTCAACCTGCTTCTCAACAATCATCATGCATCTCCCAAAAAGAACCAGATAATAACAATAACGAGAACTATTCTTATTATCATATAACAGTTTTTGTTTTACAATATGATGAATTCCACCGGGGAAAATTGTAAACGAGGAATTTTTTGACGCGATATCCGTAAGCTCGACGGTTGCACGGAATTTGTTACAGCCTACCGGTTGATTCGTCTATCTTTTTTTACATGCCTTTCTTTTTTGCCTTTCTTTTTTACATGCGATTATTCATAAAGCCGGATCGGAAACCGGGCCGCGTTTCCGGAAGTGGCCACTCAAGCGGGTCTGGCGCTACAATCGCCAGTTCGCAGGAGTTGCGAACAGAAGTGTTGCGGATAAAATGTTTACTGACGGGGAATATCGCTATCGTATCCTTCTCAAAATCCGCCTAGGCGAAATGCCAAAGATAATTGCGATAAGCCTTATTTCGATCTTCCTGGTTGGTCTCGGGGGTTGCAAAACGGCGCCGCAACGGCACGCTGAAAATGTGGGAGCCGCAATACCAGACCGGTGGCGTGCGAGTAGCGAATCCCCTCAACCCGCACCCGAGAACTGGGTCGAAACATTTGGAGACCCCAGCCTGAGCGCGCTGGTAAATAGCGCGCTGGAGGAGAACTTTGAACTGAAGGCCGCGGCAGCGCGGGTAAAGGCTGCGGTAGCCCAGGCCCGCATCGAGGGGGCCGCACGCTGGCCCCAGCTTTTCCTGGTTCCGGGTTACCAGCACGCTCAGATTCGTAATGCGGGATTCGGTTCGGCACGCTTCAGCGTTTTTGAGGCCGTATTCAGCCTGAGTTGGGAGCTGGATGTCTGGGGACGAATAAACGACTTGAAGACAGCCGCCATAAGAGAGGCGGATGCGACGGCAGCCGATTTTCATGGCGCCCGTCTGTCTCTTGCCGCCCGGGTGGCGCAGGGCTATTTCGAGTTGGCCGAAGCCAGGCTGCAAGCGGCTGTGGCCGAGCAATCGGTGAAGGACCGGGGTATTATTGTCGACCTGGTACGGGGACGCTTCGCACGCGGTTTGACAAAAGCGCTCGATGTGCGTCTCGCGCTGACGGATCTTGCCACTGCGGAAGCTGAACTCACCCAGTCACGCAACCGGATCCAGATAATTACGCGCGGGCTTGAGGTTCTGCTGGGGCGCTATCCGACCGGAGCGCTGCCGGAAACATACGAACTACCGGAGCCTCCTCCCAGTATGCCCGCCGGACTGCCTTCAGAACTGTTGGAAAGACGGCCCGATCTTGTCGCGGCATTTGATCGCCTGCGATCGGCCGACTCACGCCTGCAAGGCACGAGGAAATTATTGCTGCCTCGTGTTGCGCTGACTGCTGCTGGAGGAATGCGCAGCACCGCGTTGACCGACCTGGTCGACCCCCGGGCATTGGCGTGGAACGTGATTATTGGCTTAGTCCAACCAGTGTTCACCGGAGGGCGAATTCAGGGCGAGATTCAGCTTAATAAAGCTCAAGCCGAGCAAGCGCTTAATCTATACAAGGATGCGGCACTTAACGCCTTCAGGGAGGTGGAGCAGGTACTTGCCGCGGATGAGTGGTTGCGGGAAGAGGAAAAGGCTTTGCGAAAAGCCGTTGAGCAAACTGAAGCCAGCCGCAAACTGGCGGTCTATTCCTACCAGCTAGGATATATCGAAATCCTTACATTGCTGGACAGTTATCGTAGTACCCTGATTGCGCAGAGTGCTCATCTATCCGTCAAACGGCAACTTCTCAGCAATCGAATCAATCTTTTTCTGGCATTGGGAGGCGGGATTTGAAAAATAAAAGCCTGCTGGAAAATTTGACAAGCAAAGGCATACTCAAAGTTATTATTCCCATTCTTGTCGTGCTGGCCGGCATCAGTATTTCATGGGCAATTGTCGTTCATCGCCCACAAGCAAAATCCGAGTTACCAGGGAGTGAAACGCCTCTGGTGCAGGTAATCAGCGTCGAGCCCCGGACGCTTAGGCTCAACATCCAATCACAGGGCGTAGTCGTGCCGCGTACCGAGATCGACCTGGTGCCCGAGGTGGCGGGACAAATCATCCGACTCCACCCCAGCCTCGTGGCGGGGGGATTTTTCGAAGCCGGCGATATATTGATCACGGTGGATCCGCGCGATTATGAATACGCAATCGCGGAGGCGCTTGCCCGGATCGCCGAAGCCGAGCGCCAAGTTGCCATGGAAGAAGCCCAGGCGGAGCAGGCGCGCAACGAATGGAAGGTTCTTGGCGAAGGACAACCCACACCGTTGACCCTGCGCGAGCCGCAATTGGCGGAGGCCCGCGCCAAATTGAAAGCTGCGCAAGCCGATCTGATCAAGGCTCGGTTGCAGCGTAGCCGGTGCGAGTGGCGTGCGCCGTTTGCCGGAAGAGTGCGGAACAAACATATCGGTCTCGGGCAATACGTTCAGCCCGGCGAAAAACTCGCGCGTCTTTATGCCATTGATGTCGCCCAGGTGCGTCTGCCGCTTGCTACCGATCAGCTGGCATATCTCGATCTCCTCCTGGACCATCGCAACAGCAAACCGGAAACAGGTCCGAAAGTCATCTTGAGCGCAGAGGTAGCCGGCGCCGTGCGGCGTTGGGAAGGCCGCATCGTCCGTGCCGAGGGAGCGCTGGATGAGGAAACCGGGCTGCTTCACGCAGTGGCCGAGATAAGTAATCCTTATGCAGGAGAAGCAGGTCAGCCACCGCTCATGCCGGGATTATTCGTTAAGGCGGAAATCGAAGGACGAGAACAATCGGATGTATTTGTACTACCGCCGGGCGCTGTCAATGGCGCGCGAGAGGCATTGTGGGTCGACGCGGAAGACCGACTGCATATTCGCCGCCTCGACATCCTGCGCAACGAGCCGGATCGTATCCTGGTAAAAAGTGGCCTGAACACCGGCGATCGTGTGGTGATTGCCGGAATCGAGATACCGATTGAAGGCATGAAGGTGAAGATTCAGGCTGCAAGGCCAGAGCAAAAATTTGAAAAGGCCGCAACGGCCACATCCATCGCCGGCGGAACGCCATGAGGCATTTTCCTTTCCCGCTATCCCCGCCCGGTTTGCTCAGCGGGTATTTCTTCAAGTGAAGAAAATGACCTCCGCTTCGCCTTCATCCGGGCCAATTGCCTGGTTTGCCGGCAATCCGGTTGCCGCCAATCTGCTGATGTGGCTGATACTGCTTGGTGGAGCCGGCAGCTTGGTGCTGATGGACAAGGAAGTATTTCCCCGTTTCATGCCCCATCAGATCGAGGTCAAGGCAACTTATCCCGGAGCGGGGCCGCTGGAAATCGAGGAGTCAGTTTGCATCCGGATCGAGGAGGCAATCTACGATTTACCGGGTGTAAAGCGGCTGAATTCGGAAATTATCGAGGGTGAGTGCACCATCAAGCTGGCGGTATTGCCAAGTTACAATAAGGATCAGGTCATGAATGCAGTGCGCGGGCGAGTACAAGCCGTACAGCGTCTGCCAAAGGGTCTGGAAAAAATAGACGTACAGCCTGCAAACCGAATTGGTGACGATGGCGTGATATGGGTGGCGCTCCATGGCCCTACCGATCAACTTACTCTCAAGCGCCTCAGTGATCGAATTCAGGGTGAATTATCGCAAATCCCCGGTGTTACCCGCGCACACAATTATTACGATCTGCCTTACGAGCTCGCTATCGAGGTCTCTTCGGAACGGCTGCGCCAATACGGTATATCGCTGAATGAGGTTACCGAGACAGTCCGGCGCGCTTCGATAGATCTGCCTGGTGGAGTCATGAAGAATCCGATGGGCGAACTCTTGCTTCGCGTCAAAGGCAAGGCCCAGGATAACGTTTCAGCGGGAAACCTGGTAGTTCGCACCAATGCTGATGGCAGCCGGATACTGCTTCGCGATGTGGCAATCATCAAGGATGGTCTGGAAGAGCGCCTGTCGGAATGGCATCATAACGGGGAAACGGCGCAAGGCTGGGAAATTCATGCTGAAAAAGATACCGTCGAAGTGGCGAGGCGGGTCAAGGCTTATGTAGCGGAAAAGAAGGCGGAACTGCCGCGGGGGGTGGGACTGACCACTTGGTGGGACGACTCCCAGGCATATGAGGAACGCATCGGAACCTTGCTTGAGGATGGGCTGACCGGCTTCGTGCTGGTTTGCCTCATACTGACTCTATTCCTCGATCTCAAGGTGGCCATCTGGGCTGGCATAGGGATTCTTACCTCGATATTCGGCGCTTTCTGGTTGATGCCGGTGCTGGATGTGTCCCTTAACATGCTGTCGTTATTCGGTTTCCTGCTGGCTATGGGAATTCTGGTGGACGATGCCATTATCATCGGGGAATCCATTTATGCAAAACAGGAAGCGGTGGACGCGGCCGGCTCGCCGGAATCCGGCAAGGAGTCGTCTTTTATGGCTGGAACTCTGAGGAATCTGGCATATCTCGAGGCCGCCGTTTCAGGCGCCCGCGAGGTTGCCCTGCCGGTTGTCCTGGCTGTGATGATCGCCCTTGTCGCCTTCCTGCCCGGCCTGTTCCTGCCCGGATGGGCGGGCCAGATGATGAGGCCGATCTGTCTGGTGATGATTCTGACCCTGGTATTTTCCCTCGTTGAAGCACTCCTGATCTTGCCCGCTCATCTGGCTGTGCCCTCAAAACCTGCCTCATCCCCTACGCTTATGCGGCTGCGCGGGTCTCTTAACAATGGTTTGCAGAATTTTATTCACCGGGTTTATGAGCCGTTACTCGAAAAAGCCCTCTCCTGGCGTTATCTCACCATTGCCGCTTTTGCCACGCTGCTGATGCTGGCTGCCGCGCTGGTAGCAGGAGGTCATGTCCGGCTTTCCTTGCAGGCAGACGTGACAAAAGGCAGCTTCTGGGTCTATCTGAAATTACCTCAAGATACACCGTACAGCGAAACCCGCAGGATCGCGGAAAAAGTGGAACGGTCACTGCTGGAAATCCGGGACGAAGTCGACAGAAAAGCCAGGGTTCAGGATCCGGACATTCAACAAAGCGTGATCGTTGGTATAGAAACGATAATCTCGGAGCACAGCGCCGGTTTCTGGACCGAATTGTCGCCAGCAGGACGGCGGCATATCGTCGTCGAGGATTTCATCAGGGAATGGCGCAAGCGTATCGGCGATATTGGCCGCGCCAAGATTGATTTCCTCTATAAGGAAGGCGATCTTCCCTACGACATTGAATTCGATCTGGGCCATTCCGATTCAGCAGTTTTGAGCTCGGCCGTAGCACAGCTCAAACAAAAGCTGGTGGGCTATCCGGGTGTATATGATGTGGTGGATTCCGCCGAACCCGGAAAACCGGAAGTTCGTCTCCGCGCGAAGCCTGAAGCCGAACGCCTGGGGGTGCGCCTGGAAGACCTCGCCGAACAAATGCGGCATGCCTATTACGGCGATGAGGTGCACCGGTTTCAAAGAGGGCGAAATGAAGTCAAGGTGATGGTGCGACTGCCTCGAAATGAAAGACAGTCTCTGGATGATCTGCAGAACCTTCCGATTCGCCTGCCGAATGGGGGACACGCCCCTTTGGGGACCCTCGCCGACATTGATCTGATGCCAGGACAAGCAAAGCTCCTCCGCCAGAGTCGGCAGCGCATCCTGAAAATCCAGGCGCAGGTCGACCCCAGGATGACAGACGTCAATGCGATTTATGCCGGTCTGGCAGCGGAAGAAATCCCGGAGATAAAGCGGCAGTTTCCCGGACTGGATGTCAATATCGGTGAAGAACGCCAGGAGCAGGAGGACACTGCCCGGACGCTCGTATTGTTTACCGCTGCCGCTTTGACAGTAATCTATGCTTTGATAGCGATTCCATTTCGTTCCTATGTCAAGCCGCTGATCTTCCTGCTGGGCGCGCCCGTTGCCTGGAGCGGCGCAGTGTGGGCGCACTGGCTGATCGGTTTGCCGCTGTCCATGGAATCCCTGGTCGGCATGATTGCCGCCAGCGGTGTAGTAGTGAATGATAGCCTTGTGCTGCTGGATTATGTCCAGAAACGCGAAAGCACGGGTCAGCCGGTGGCAACACTCATCCTCGAAGCCTGTACCGCTCGCTTTCGGCCCATCCTTTTGGCTTTCCTCACCAACTTTGTCGGGTTTCTCCCCATTCTGCTGGAAACCAGTGAGCAGGCCCAGTTTCTGGTCCCGATGACCCTCTCCTTAACCGTTGGCCTGTTAGTTGGCATGACTGCCAGCCTGATACTGACGCCGATCTGCTATGCAATTGTAGAGAAATCATGGTTGTCACCGTCCAGCTTGCCCTTTCGTTCGAAGCCGTCTTTATAAAGGGAATGGCAGGGCTTATACTATTCACTTCCCCCACGTGATTTCCCATTTGATTGTCTGCCTGGTTTGACCAGATTCTTGTTGCCAGCCCAATGTTCCACACTCGAAATGATCCGGAGTATGCAGAAGCCAGAGCGTGAGCCGCGTACTCATCGTGCAGAATCAGATATGGAACCTATCTTAAAACAGTCGGGCCGAATCGTTATCAAGGTTGGCAGCAGTCTCGTCACCAACCAGGGACAGGGGCTTGACCACGCCGCGCTCGCACGCTGGGCTGAGCAGATTGCCCAACTCAAGAAAATGGGCAAGGAGGTCGTGCTGGTCTCTTCAGGCGCAATAGCAGAAGGCATGCAGCGCCTGAAATGGAAAAAACGCCCTCATGCACTGCACGAGCTACAGGCCGCTGCCGCAGTCGGGCAGATGGGGCTGGTACAGGCTTATGAAAGCTGTTTTCGCCGCCACGAAATGCATGCAGCGCAGATACTGCTCACCCACGAGGACTTGTCCGACCGAAAGCGGTATCTTAACGCCCGCTCGACACTGATCACACTGCTAAGCCTGAATGTAATTCCAGTCATCAATGAAAACGACACGGTAGCAACCGATGAAATCCGTTTTGGCGATAACGATACCCTCGCCGCATTGGTAACCAATCTGATAGAGGCGGATGCACTGGTGATTCTCACGGATCAAGGTGGATTATTTACTGCCGATCCGCGCAAGGACATGCAGGCTAGACTGGTGGAGGAAGCCAGGGCTGGTGATCCTGCGATCGAAGCCATGGCAGGCGGCGCCGGAAGCGATATAGGCCGCGGCGGCATGCTGACCAAGGTAATGGCCGCCAAACGCGCCGCTCGCAGCGGCGCCCACACCGTGATCGCGTCTGGACATGAGACTGACGTCCTGATTCGTCTCGCTCAGGGAGAGATGATTGGCACGCAACTGCTGGCGGAAACCATGACGCTGGCCGCCCGCAAGCAATGGCTTGCGGATCACCTCCAAATACGCGGAAATGTCATGCTGGACGAAGGAGCGGTGGAAGCACTTGCGGGCGGCGGCAAAAGCCTTCTGTCGATAGGCGTGGTAAACGTCAGCGGTAATTTCGAACGTGGAGAGGTCGTTGGCTGCCTTGATCCCCGCGGAAAAGAAATCGCGCGGGGCCTCGTTAATTACAATGCTGCGGAAACCCGGCGAATTCTGCGGCGAGCAAGCACCGAAATCGAGGCTATCCTGGGTTACATAGGGGAACCCGAGCTCATCCATAGGGATAACCTGGTTCTGCTGTAAGGAACACTGACGTAGAATATTTACGTTGTCTGATATTACTCTGAGGAATTTTCAATGAAGCCGCTCACTACGATTGATAATAATTTTTCGACCAGTCCGCAGATCAGCACTGAAGATCTGATTGAGATCAAAGCGGCCGGTTTCAAGAGCGTGATTTGCAACCGGCCGGATAATGAGGATGGCGGCACGCATCCGGATCACAATCTACTCGAGTCGGAAGCAAAAAAACTGGGCCTCGAATTCGGTTACCTGCCGGTCGTGCCAGGACAGATAAATGACGCGCACGTCGCTCAATTCAAAATGCTTGTCAGCGAACTGCCGGGCCCCATCCTTGGGTATTGCCGCCTGGGAATGCGCTCGAAGACGCTTTATGAGCGAGCGCGGTGAGAAAGTAGAATCCGGGGTGCAAGACAGGGATGGGCCACGGGCTGCTGCCGCTGTTTCCACTTCGCGTTCATACTGCGCGGCGGCAATAACAGGATAAGAAGGGGCGCAATGATATTTCGCCAGCTATTCGAGCCTTTATCCAGCACTTACACCTATCTGCTTGGGTGCGAGGAAACCGGGCAGGCCTTGTTGATTGATCCGGTAATTACTTCATTGGAGCGCGATCTGGGCGAGGTACAACGCCTTGGGCTGACATTGGCCTATAGTGTGGAAACGCATATCCACGCAGATCACATCACCGCGGCGCTCGAGCTGAAAAAGCAGGCAGGCAGCAGAATCGCCGGGCCTGCTTTCGACCGGCTACCCTGCACGGATTTTGGCATCGAAGAAGGCAAGCTCCTCCAGATAGGGAGCATAACATTGCAGCCGCTGCACACGCCCGGGCATACCGATGGACACTTTGCTTACCTATGCAATGAACGGGTATTTACCGGGGATGCTTTACTCATCGATGGATGCGGCCGCACCGACTTCCAGAACGGGGATGCGAGAACCTTGTTCAAGAGCGTAAGGGAAAAACTGTTTTCCTTGCCGGATGACTATCTGGTATATCCCGCGCATGACTATAACGACAAACGGGTTTCCTCCATTGCGCAGGAAAAGAAGCGTAATCCCCGCTTGGGAATCAGCCATACTCTGGAGGAATTCGAGCAGATCATGGCAAACCTCGATTTGCCGCCGCCGAAGTTTATCGATTACGCCGTGCCGGGGAACCGGCAATGCGGGATTTGCCCGAATGACCTGCCAAATAATCTGCAAGACTATTGTCTACACATAACCGAAAGTCTGCAGGGGTAACTCGGGGATGAGGCCTGGCCTCCACTCATCTATACCTAATACCGAACCGCCCTAGGGTGGACGCCCGCTTTCAATGCATCAATAGCCTCATCCGCATCCTTCACCATGTGGAAGCCCAGCGGACAGAAAAAATACCTGTAGAGTGCGCGCTGGGCGTAGTTCTGGGCAATATTTTCGAGATCAACCCATTTCGACAGCCTTGCCCGCATCCAGGTTTCGTCGTTACGGCCAAAGGCGTAGGTTCTCTTTTCGGCAGTCTGGCAGCGTATTCCCTCATAGCTCACGTTCATCGCCCCCGCGGGTGACTTGACCACGAGGGTGAAGCGTATCACGCCGTCCTCTCCCACCGTAATGGATGGGGCGTCGACGTAATGAAGATTTGTGCTGACCGGGCCGGCATCGAACTGCAGCAGATTTTCCTCCTTGGGATAGGCAGGCAGCTGTGCCTGCAGCTCGACCCAGGGTCTCTCGTGATCAAATTCATACTCGAATTTTTGTTGCTGGGCATAAACGACAGCGGGCAAGAAACATAGCAATACAAGGAATCTGCTCATTACGTATCAATCCACCGTGAGGTCTTTAACCAAAGCGTTGCGCACCGCCTCAGCCACTTCTTCAGCCGGAACTTCATAGGCGCGGTGGTCGATGCCCATGCTCAGGGGCGCATCCCGGCGCAGCGCCTTTATCATGTCTGGAGCCAGTTCGAACCGTAAGAAGTGGATCGAGGAGGTTTTTTCTTCGGTTTCCCGCTCGAGATCCTCATCAGCAATCGCATAAACCGGATCAGAGCCATTCACTTTAACCCAAACCCTGTCCTCTATGCCGATCAATTCCGCCAGCTTCGCGGCGCGCTCAATCGGGTCCGGATACTCGATCATCATGGTCGCCTTCCAGTTCGTGCCATCCGGAACGAGGGGGCCGTATGAGTCGAGCTCATCGATTATGCCTTCTTCATCAAAAATCTTTTCGACCCGCAACATTTCCTGAATTTGATACCGTACCGTCAATTCATCCTCGAAAATGAGCGTTACATTTTCTCCCAGATGAACCTTGCGGTTTTTTTTATGCGCCATCACCTTGGCGCGGAATTCCTGCCGCGCTTTGGAATAAGCTTCCAGGGTCATCAGACTGTCGCGGGTAATCTTAGGCATGATGTTTTACTGTGATAATGTGATAAGCAGGATAAAAGGCAAATTTCGACTGCGTCGATTGCTCGCCCAGCCGTTCAGTCAAGTGCTTCAGTCAAGTCCATAAGCAATCCGGATGAGCGTCAACGGATGCTGTTTCTGCGCCATGGTTTCACCCATGCCTTGCTGAATGTGGCGCCCTGCTATGGCGCAATCGGAACTGATGTAGTCAGGGTCGGGCGCCGCCATTTGCCTGAACACGGGTTTGCCGATTTTCATGGAATCGGCAAAATATTCGCTTTTTACGCCCCAGGTGCCGTCGTGGCCGGAGCAGCGCTCCACCACGCTCACTTTTGTATCCGGAATCAACTGGAGCAGGTCCCTGGTCTTCTGCCCGATATTTTGCACCCTCAAATGGCAGGGAATATGGTACGAAACCTTGCCCAGGGATTTTTTGAAATCAGTCTTCAACAGGCCGTCCCGATTCCGTAGCATGAGGTATTCAAATGGATCGAACATTGCCGCCGCCACCGCTTCCACATCCTCATCTCCAGGAAACATGAGCGGCAATTCCTGCTTGTACATGAGCGTGCATGATGGCACAGGCGTAAGTATTGCATAGCCGTCTCTGGCGAGTTTTGCCAGCGGAGGAATATTCCTGTTTTTAAGTTCCTTCACCGCACCCAGATCGCCCAGTTCCAGCTTTGGCATTCCACAACAGGCTTCCTTTTCCACCAGGCATACCGGAATTTCATTGTGATCAAGTATTTTCAATAAATCGTGGCCTATGCCAGGTTCGTTATAGTTGACGTAGCAGGTGGAATAAATTGCCGCTTTGCCCGATGTGCGGGCGCCATCACGAACTTCATGTGATGAATTGATCCGGGCATTCGGACGGAATTTATGGCTATCGTAGTCCGGCAGTTTCCGCTCCCGGTGAATACCAAGCGCATTATCCATCAGCTTGCGGGCAGCAGGCGCCTTGTTAATGGCATTTACCGCCTGCACCACTACTGGAATACTGGCAAGCTTGCCGACAGCATCGGTACTGGAAAGCAGCTTATCGCGGAAACGAACATTACCCTTTTTATACTTCACCGCTTTGGCGCGCAGCATCAGGTGCGGGAAGTCAACATTCCATGGATGCGGGGGAACGTAAGGGCATTTTGACATGAAACACATGTCGCAGAGATAACAACGGTCAGCTACCTCCCAGTATTGTGTCTTCTCCACCCCATCCAGTTCACCGGTCGTTCCCTCATCGATGAGATCAAACAACCGCGGAAACGCCGTGCACAGGTTTACGCAACGGCGGCAACCATGGCAGATATCAAAGACGCGCTCCATCTCGCTGAATAGCAAGGGCTCGTCATAAAAATCCGGGTTCTCCCAGTCGATCGGATGACGCTTTGGCGGCTCCAGGCTGCCTTCTTGGGCCATGGCTATATGAAAATGGATAGAGAAATAAAACAGGAACTCGGAGTAGTCAGAGTAGTAAAGCAACCGGGTCGAATCAAGGCATTCAACCGGGTCATAAAAGTACCATGAATCTCGTCATTCCGGGCTTGACCCGGAATCCAGCCCAGTAGGGTGTGCTTTGAACGTTCTGGATACCCGCTTCCGCGGGTATGACATTTGTACTGTTTGCTCGCCGAATCAAGTACTCATTCCAGCTGACACTACTCGATCAGATTATCCAATACCTTCTGGAAACGGTTGGCGTGTGACCGCTCGGCCTTGCCCAGGGTCTCGAACCAGTCCGCGATTTCATCGAAACCCTCCTCCCGCGCAGACTTGGCCATACCAGGATACATATCGGTATATTCATGCGTTTCGCCGGCTATGGCTGTTTGCAGATTGGCTCGAGATGAACCGAAAGGCATACCCGTGGCCGGATCACCACAAGTTTCCAGATATTCCAGATGACCATGGGCATGCCCCGTTTCCCCTTCAGCCGTAGTCCGGAATATGTTTGCCACATCGTCCTGACCTTCAACAGCCGCCTTGTTTGCGAAATAGAGATAACGGCGGTTGGCCTGAGATTCTCCGGCAAAAGCTGCTTTCAAGTTTTCTTCGGTTTTCGATCCTTTGAGTTCCATGTATTTCCTCCTGTTAGTTCAAGTTGCCAATGGTCAAACTGATCAGGCTTTCGCGGGACTACCCAGATCCCGGTAGGCCGAAATCGTGTGAAACAAGCTGCCTGATGTCAGCCAGCTAAACCATATGAGACTATCGAAGGAGACTTGACTTGTCAACCGCCCGGCTGGCGTGCCTTATTACGCCGGGTTATTATCGATAACATATTTGTTATCAACGTCTGTCGATCATGCTCATTCCATCGCGGCCGGTAACAGAGCATCAAGATTCAGTGATATTTAGCCTTTTTTGCCTTCTTACGGGATCAATCAAAAATCAAATCGCTATCTATTGAGAGAATTTTGGGAGGTTTAAGCTATCTCTCACTAGGGCTGGACGACCTTAGTGAGAGATGCAGATCTGTGGGTGATTAAGGAATTTCATCCGACCACGGCATGCCTGTAATATGGTTCCGGGTTACCATCAACAGAAGTATTCCTGTATAGGATGTAGTTTATGAGCGAGGGCATTACCTGGTTCGCGATGGGATTTGGCCTGGGAGAATCTCCTGTGCTTCCTGGCACTGTTGGAGCCATGCCCGGCGTCCTGCTGGCTTGGGTAATCCTCCGCTGGCCTTGGTGGATACAACTGTTCGCAGCCGTGTGCCTGATCATACTTGCCGTACCAGTGTGCGATATCGCGTCCCGCACGCTGGAAGATATGGATGACAAAAGGATCGTAGCCGATGAATTCCTAGGATTCCCGGTTGCCGTGATAGGCCATGCAATAGCAAGCAAACCCCTGGTGCTGGGCGCCGTCTTCCTCATTAGCCGCATCCTCGATGGTCTCAAACCGCCTCCTGCCGCCCAAGCCGAAAGCATTCCAGGAGGGCTGGGAATAGTGCTGGACGATCTTGCAGCCAATTTATACACTTGGCTGCTGCTTGCCTGCATTACCTGGATATACCCCCGCTGGGAACGAACTAAGACAGCCCGGCGGCGGTAACGCTTCTGAAAAAATTGTCGATTTTCGCTTCCTGCTGTCACGGGCCGCGCCAGCCGCGTCCCTCGGTTCGCTCTGTCTGTCATTACCTCTGATCCTCAAGCCCGTCGCTTGCGACCGCAGTTCGCTTGAAATCCCAACCCCTGGCGCGAGCCGACGCCTCGCCGCACGAATGCCCTCAAACAAGCGCCCCCGGTCAGTCCTCTGCGAAAGGGCACTTGTGGGGGATAAACATTCAGTAGGGCCAGATACACAGTCATGTATAGGATATTGCATCATGACCGCCACGGTTAAGGTAAATGATGCGAAAAAACTGTTGCTCGTGAGTACCGGGAACTACTTTGCGCAGGAAAGCGTCAGCGATCGGATGTTTTCAAAAAGTCCGAGTTTTTTATCAAGCTTGGGCGCGCGTTGACCCTGTTCAAAAGTCGCAACTTTATCTTTGAAGAACTCATTGTCATAGACCGTTAGAGTCGCATCCGGCCCCACGACAAGGCTTTCATATTTACGACCCCAATCGAAATCCCCCACACGCGCCTTGGGAACGTCGATCGGCCCTGCCAGTAAAAGTACATCACCCTTGTAGTTCTCACTTGGATAAAGTCGCGCCCAGCATCCGCCCGCACGCTGCGAGTCGATTGCAAAAATCGGTGGCACTAACATGATAATCGGCGCCAGGGCATCGTTCTTGTCTTTGTTTTTGGATGGGTCCTGTTCCTGAGCGGTGGCTGCTGTGTTTATCCCAATTGCGAGCACAAATGTCAGCAAAGCTGCCAATAATCCCTTTTTTTTCATTTTTCATCTCCTGATTTCGGTTGATGCCGACTTTAAATCTAGATAATATCCGGTGAGAAAAGGATAGTATGTGGCGTGACGCACATAAAACCTTGATCTGAATCCTGCCGCGCGTACCGCTCTCGACGCTTGGCTCTGGATATGTGAATCTTGTATCTAGTATCAAGCCGAAGGGCGAGATGCCGAAGCAAGTTGGATTCAGCGTGGCACATAAATGATGGCCGAGTAGCCAGAGCTTCATGTCCAAGCAGTTTCGCAGGATCAAAACCTTCGGATTCCCATCTCGGTGATTGTCGCGAACCATCTCTGTAACTCTTGAATAGATCCCCGATGAGCGAATTAGCGCAACGCGACAGGCTGGAAAGCGGAATTTTCGTTACAGCCGCTCATGGGTCCAAAGCCAGTTCTTGATCAGGTGACCAGATTCTGCGGCTTACCCGCCACCCAGGCCTCGATATTGTCGACCAGCTGGTCAGCGAGAAATTGCATTGCCTCGGCTGCGGCCCAGGCTATATGTGGCGTCAGGATGAAATTGGGGCGGTGCAGGTCGAGCAAGGGATTGCCATTCGTCGGCGGTTCGGTAGTGAGCACGTCAAAACCGGCGCCGGCGATAAGACCTTCGTCCAGCGCCTGAACCAGCGCCGCCTCATTGACCAATCCGCCGCGCGCCGTATTGATCAGAAGTGCGCTGCGCTTCATCTTTCGCAGTTCATCGATGCCGATCATGTCTCGCGTTGCGGCGGACAATGGACAGTGCAGCGAGAGTACATCCGATTCGGCAAGCACTTGATCGAGCGGCGTAAGTACCACGTCCTTTTTCTTGGATGACGCGTGATACGCGAACAGCACGCGCATGCCGAAGCCGCGTGCAATGGCCGCGGTGCCGCGTCCAATGGCGCCTTCGCCGATAATGCCCATGGTCGCGCCGAACAACTCGCCAATCTCATGCGTGAACAAGCAGAATTGCTCCGATTTCTGCCACGCTCCCTGCTCAATTTCCTGCCGGTACGCCAACAAATTCCTGCGTAACGCGAGCACCATTGCGAACACATGCTCCGGCACCGTGTGGATTGCATAATTGCGGATATTCGCCACGGCAATGCCGCGCTTTCGGCAGGCCGCAATATCGATGGCGTCATATCCCGTTGCGGCGATGGCGACCATTTTCAGCCTTGGTAATTGTGCGAGAATTTCCTCGCTCAATCCAACTTTGTTGATAATTGCGATCGTTGCGCGCTGCAGCTGCGACACGATCTGATCGGGACCGGTTTGGGCATATTCTTCGTAAGTATGTTCGAAATTCGGCCGGCGCACCTCCACCTTCAGCGAATCCCGTTCCAGAAACACTACGTTATGGCTCATGTTCATCTGCTCTCTTTCAGGTCTGTGAGAAGCCGATACGGCAATTGCAATTTGTTACTTACGAGGGCCAGCAGGGCAACTTCCTACTCTCGATTCATCTTCGCGGAAAGCAGACTGGCCGAAACGATCATCGCGCCGCCAAGCCATTCTCTCAGCGCCATTACCTCGTCAGTCAGAAAATACGCCGCAACCGCCGCCGCGACCAGTTCGACCAGCATAATCACAATAGCCCGATTCGCGGGAGTATGCGTGAGACCATATTGCACAATCACGCTCAGCGCAAATACTATCAGCCCCACGCCCATCAGGAGCAGAAACGTATTGGCGGAGACATCGCTCAAAACAGGCAGGTCTGCCAGAAAGAGGCTGTAACCGAATGCTATCAGTGCAACTCCGATCCACACCGCCACCGATTTCAACTGAACATTGTGATATTGGTCTTTGCGGCTCAGTACGTTCGAGAGTGCGAATGTGAAGCCGGCTGACAACCCCATCCAGTCACCGTAGGAGGAATGCAACGAGACACCATTATCGGGCTGCCACAGCATTATTATCGCCCCGGCTAGCGAAAAAGCGATAACCAGATACCCATGCAGGCTCAACACCTCGTTCAACAGGACGCGTGCAAATACGATAGTCCACAGCGGCGCGAGATAGAATAGCAGCAAGACCCGCATGATTTCACCGTGGATCACGCCAAGCACGTAAGCCAGATTGGTCCAGCCAGCGAACAACGCTATACCGAGCAACAAATGGAATCCGCCACCATGCATCTGCGTTTTCCACAGGTGCTTCCGAAATAAGACCAACCCCAGCAGCAAGGCCATAACATAGGTGATCACGGTTGCAACCGGCCCGCTTATCCCGGCTTGTTCCAGTAATCGATACGGATACCACAGCAGGCCCCAGATAACAGCCCCAATGAGCAGAGCTGCCACCGGCAAGATGTTTTGGCCGTTTTGCTCATTTTGTTTATTTTGATTGGTTGGCAAGACGCCTGCCCTTTATAATCCTGCTTCGATCAATGACTCAACCTCGGGAATAATGGTTTCAGTACCAGCCTTCTCCAGCCTTTAAATTGAATCCTAATCTCGACCGCCTGCAGCCCTACCCCTTCCAGAAGCTCAACAAGTTGTTCGAGGGAATCGAGCCGGAGCCGGCTTTTTCTTCCATCAATCTACACATTGGCGAGCCCAAACACGCAACACCCGACTTCATTCGCCAGGTTCTAACGGACAACCTCGCGAAAATGGCCCACTATCCCACCACGGCTGGAGCAAGGTCGCTGCGTACAAGTATCGGAACGTGGTTGATGCGACGCTATCAGTTGTCTGGGATCGATCCCGACACGCAGATTCTGCCCGTTAACGGGAGCCGAGAAGCACTGTTCTCTTTTGCCCAGGCAGTGATTGATCCGTCATTTTCAGAAGCCATTGTAGTTTGTCCGAACCCGTTTTATCAGATATACGAAGGCGCGGCCTTGTTGGCAGGGGCCATGCCTTATTTCCTGAATACGCTTCCACAAAATAATTTTGTACTCAACTATGCGCAACTGCCCGAGGTTGTATGGTCGCGCACACAACTTGTGTATGTCTGTTCTCCGGCCAATCCTACTGGCAGAGTAATGTCGAAGGATGAGTGGCGGCAGTTGTTCGAGCTTTCAGATCGTCATGGCTTTATTATTGCCTCGGACGAGTGCTACGCGGAAATTTATTTCGACGAAAACGTGCGGCCCCTTGGCGCGCTTGAAGCTGCCCATCATTTTGGCCGCAGCGGCTTTTCCCGGCTTGTCGTATTCAGCAGCCTCTCGAAAAGATCCAATGTGCCAGGCATGCGTTCAGGATTTGTTGCAGGCGATGCGGCGATACTGAAACAATTCCTGCTCTATCGCACCTACCATGGCAGCGCCATGAATCCCGCAGTGCAGGCGGCCAGCGAGGCGGCATGGGACGACGAGCTTCATGTTATCGAGAACCGCCGCCTTTACCGGGAGAAATTTGCCGCGGTGATTGAGTTGCTGAGGGGAACGTTGCAAGTTTCCATGCCTGACGCAGCCTTTTACTTGTGGATAAAAACGCCGATTAGTGACATCGAGTTCGCCCGCCAGCTCTATCGTGATTATAATGTAAAGGTTTTGCCGGGCAGTTATCTGGCGCGGTATGCGCATGGGATTAATCCTGGCGAAAATTTCGTTCGCATCGCCTTGGTCGCACCGTTGGCGGAATGCGTAGCGGCGGTCGAGCGGATAAAAATGCTGGTATCTTCTCTATAGCGACGGAATCAGATTAACCGGAATTCAAAGGAAAACCATGGATCAGCTCCAAAGCACCATTGAAGAAGCATTCGAACGCCGTGCCGAAATTACCCCGCGTAATGTCGAGGCCAAGCTCAAGGAATCCGTTACACAGGTGCTCGAAATGCTCGACAGCGGCAAACTGCGGGTGGCGGAAAAAACCGGCGGCGAGTGGAAGACACATCAATGGATCAAAAAAGCCGTGTTGCTTTCCTTTCGCATGGAGGATAACAGCTTTATCAAGGGTGGCTTTTCCAATTATTTCGATAAGGTGCCCTCCAAATTTGCGGATTACAGTTCCAAGGATTTTCGTAACGGCGGCTTTCGGGTCGTACCTCCCGCAGCAGTGCGAAAGGGCTCGTTCATTGCCAGCAATGTTGTTCTGATGCCCTCATACGTCAATATTGGGGCTTATGTTGATGAAGGCGCGATGGTCGATACCTGGGCTACTGTGGGGTCCTGCGCCCAGATCGGTAAAAATGTACATCTTTCGGGCGGTGTGGGGATAGGCGGCGTGCTTGAACCCGTGCAGGCGAATCCAACTATCATTGAAGATAACTGTTTCATTGGCGCGCGTTCCGAAATTGTCGAGGGAGTGGTTGTTGGGGAGAATTCGGTCATTTCCATGGGCGTCTACATTGGCCAGAGCACCAAGATTTATCACCGGGGAACCGGCGAAATAACCTATGGCAGTATTCCGCCCGGATCAGTAGTGGTTTCTGGAAACCTGCCTTCTTCAGATGGAAAATACAGCCTTTATTGCGCAGTCATCGTAAAGCAGGTGGATGCGAAAACCCGTGCAAAAACCGGCATCAACGAACTGCTGCGCGGGATTTAACCGGCGAATTGACATTTTTCTCGGCAGTCTTGCGCCTCTATCCCCCTCTATCCCTATTGCTTACTTGACAGACAAAACATCATGAATCTCGTCATTCCGGGCTTGACCCGGAATCCAGTCCCATCAGGGATTGCGTGCTTAACACGCCACCGGATACCCGCTTACGCGGGTATGACAGCTATAGGGTTGCACGGGGTTGCCCAGCGAATCAATGGCCGACCAGCGGACGGTATTTCGATCTCCCTCTCATCCGGAATCAGTTTCTTTTCAGGAAATATCAATGCATAACGACACACTGGCTCTCGCACAGGCCCTGATCGCCCGCCGGTCACTGACCCCCTTCGATAACGGCTGCCAGGAAATTCTGATTAACCGTCTCGAAAAAATCGGTTTCAACATTGAAAGAATACGCTGCGGCGAGGTCGATAATCTGTGGGCACGGCGGGGAACCGGCGCTCCACTGCTGTGCTTCGCCGGCCATACTGATGTCGTGCCAACCGGGCCACTCGAAAAATGGGAAAGTGATCCATTCGATCCGGTGATTCGGAATGGCAGGCTTTACGGCCGAGGCGCGGCTGACATGAAAGGGTCGATTGCGGCGTTCATAACGGCAATAGAAGCTTTTGTTGCCGAACACTCCGACCACGGTGGCTCGATTGCGTTGCTTATTACCTCGGATGAGGAAGGCGTGGCCGTGGACGGCACCGTCAGGGTGGTGGAAGCCCTCAGAGCGCGTAACGAACGCATCGATTATTGCATCGTCGGTGAACCGACCTGCGTGGACAAACTTGGCGATACGATTAAAAACGGCAGACGCGGCTCCTTATCCGGCACGTTGACCGTGAGGGGCATACAGGGCCATATTGCGTATCCTCATCTGGCAAAAAATCCGATACATCTGGCGGCCCCGGCCATTGCCGAACTGGCGCGAACCGAATGGGACGAGGGCAACGAATATTTTCCGGCCACCACCTGGCAGATTTCCAATATTACCGGAGGCACTGGCGCCACTAACGTTATTCCGGGCGAAGTCACGATGCTGTTCAATTTTCGTTTCTCCACCGCCAGCACGGTTGAATCGCTGCAAGCCAGAGTACATGAAATTCTTAATCGGCAAAAACTGGATTACCACCTACTATGGGAATCCCCTGGCAAGCCATACCTCACTCCCAGAGGTAATCTGGTCGAAGCGGTAAGCCGCGCAATCAGAACTGTGACACGAATCGAGCCCCAACTTTCGACATCGGGCGGAACCTCCGATGGGCGTTTCATTGCCGACATCTGCCTCCAAGTAGTGGAAATGGGTCCGCGCAACGCCACGATTCACAAGCTCAATGAATACGTGGAAGTAGAGGATCTGGAACAGCTGCCGCAAATTTACCGACTGGTACTGGAGGATTTGTTATTGAAATGACGCTGCTCTCCGACTCATGGGAGGAGTCGACAAGTATAGAGACCACCGGCAGCATAAAAATTTAAGATGCATAATAGCTCCGTTCACGCGATGTCTATCCGTGAATGGAGCGAGGAATAACCCCGATTATGGATGCGCTCCATTTTCAGGTGATAAGAAGGCGAGCAGTTCCTTCAAGAACCAGGGTATCGTAGGTGTCGACTTGCAGTCCGTTAGGATTACCGCCGGGTCCGGTAAAAGGGGTTTGATGCGTTGTAACTATCGCGATGGTCTCTACAGGATGTTCGTTTTCTCCTTCGGGCAAATAGATCGTCGGTAACACCAGAGTCAGGTAAATCACGTGAGAATCGGGAACCTGTTCAATCAAGACCGTTATCAGTTTACCGAATTTCACCTCAAGTATATCGATCTCATCTCCTCTGAACTCGCGGTTGCGGCTCTCATCTTCCTCATCCTTGTAGGTAAATAACGGTTCCCCTGGGAAGCTGGTAGTCGCAAAGTAAATTTGCTTATTTTCGCCTCGCAACGTGAAATCGTTTGGTTGCCGTCCTTGCGTAGCTGTAGTTGGACCGTTCGTCATTTCAACACTCCTTTCAGTTGATTGTTGATCGTGCTTCCCGCGTTAAACGATGACTTCTAAATGCGGTGGGACAATTCCCTTGGTAAAATTACCTCGGATCATAGCCACCGTGACTATGAATCCTGAGTCAGGAACCGGGATCGGGTCTCCTGTTGGTCACTTACCTACTGCGTCTTTTAGCGCTTCGCCGAAATCAAAATTGTATGACCACCTGTGACTTTACTCATGTTTGTTCCTCGCAGGCGATGAATCGATGGAGTCGAAGATATATCTGTATGTCGTCTTGAGCCCACAGATCCGACACAATTAACTGTAGGCGCGAGTGCCAGGGTCATCTGTGCGAAAACGAACATTTCCTGGGGCAGCGCTATCTGTAATTGAAGCGCGCTTCTATTCTATTTCCGCGATTTTTATTCCCTTCGTGAATGGTTTCATCAAAACATCAAGGAAGATCCGACGCGAGCGGTTTATGATGCATGCTGTACCGTTTCTCGATGCACTGCAGCCTTGCCGCAGCTATAAGGGGCCAAGAAATTAGATTTATAACTGGAAAAAGATCGATGTTTAACCAGGCCAAAACCCAACTCCATACTATTCGCGACGTGCTACGCTTTGCGGTAAGCCGTTTTAACGAAGCTGGTCTTTTTTTTGGCCATGGCTCAGCCTCGGCGTACGACGAGGCGGTTTATCTCATTCTCCACACCCTGCACCTTCCGCTCGATCGGCTGGAACCTTTCCTCGATGCGCGCCTCACCGCTGAAGAATTGGAGCAGGTATTGGGGATAATCAAACGCCGCACAGTTGAAAAAATTCCTGCCGCCTACCTTACCAAAGAGGCATGGCTTGGAGACTTCGGTTTTTACGTGGACGAGCGCGTAATCGTCCCGCGCTCCTTCATTGCGGAGCTGCTGAGAAACCGGCTCGTTCCCTGGGTCGAAGAACCGGATGACGTCAAGTCCGCGCTTGATCTTTGCACTGGTTCCGGATGCCTTGCCATATTGCTTGCTCATGCCTTCCCCAACGCCATGGTAGACGCCGTAGACATTTCGCATGAGGCGCTCTGTGTCGCGCGGAAGAACGTAGCGGATTACAACCTGGAGGATAGAATCAATATTATTCAATCCGATCTATTTTCCGGATTGTCAGGCCGGCGCTACGATCTTGTCATCAGCAATCCGCCTTATGTCAGCGCAGCATCGATGGCGGCACTCCCCGAGGAGTATCGCCACGAGCCCGATAATGCTCTGGCAAGCGGCAAAGATGGGCTGGAGGCAACGCGAGCAATCCTCCACGAAGCAGCCAGCCATTTAACCGATGAGGGAATGCTAGTGGTCGAAATCGGCCATAATCGGGATGCTTTGGAACAAGCCTTTCCCAAAACCCCTTTTACCTGGCTCGAAACCAGCGCTGGGGACAAATTTGTTTTCCTGCTGAAACGAGATCAGCTTCCTCGATAGGTACCCGGGAGTTAGCGTGAATCAGGTCATGAATACAGAAACGTCATACCCGGGGGACCGGGTATTCAAGAGGTGCGAGCGCCCCATTCATTGATTGGTTTTGAGCTGGATTCCGGGTCAAAGCCCGGAATGACGAATGATTTGGACGGATTCCGGTTCAAACCGGAATAGTAAACTGTTTAGCTGATTTCGGATCAACCGGTGGAACCAATTTGCATACTGCGGAATTAATAACCGACCAACTCCAGGAGCCGCTTTATCTCGGCCTCGTCCAACTCCATCCATTTTCCGCGTTTCAAGCGTGGGGGCAGGTTTATCGGACCGAAGCGAACTCGCATCAGTCGGCTTACTGTCATCCCCACCTTTTCAAACATGCGGCGTACTTCGCGATTCCTGCCTTCCTTCAATATCACGCGATACCAGTGGTTGGAACCCTCCCCACCTTCATCCGACAGGTAATCGAATTTTGCCGGGCCGTCTTCCAGCTCCACCCCTGTAGTCAATCGTTCCGCTACTTCCGGAGTCAGACGACCCATAATCCGCACCGCATACTCGCGCTCGACTTCGAAGCGCGGGTGCATCAGCCGGTTCGCCAATTCGCCGTCAGTGGTAAAAATCAGCAGTCCGCTGGTGTTGTAATCCAATCGACCGATAGCTATCCATTTGGATGACCGCAGTTGCGGCAGCTTATCGAATACTGAAGGACGGTCTTGAGGATCATCGCGGCTGACTATTTCCCCTTCCGGCTTGTGATAAAGCATGACCCGCGGCAGACGGCCACTGGACTTGAAATGAATGGTGCGTTTCCCCACCCGAACAATATCTTCGGGCCCAACGCGGTCGCCTATGCCCGCAATCTTTCCGTTGATGGTTGCCTGTCCGGCAGCGATCAATTCCTCCATTTCACGGCGCGAGCCCAACCCGGCTTGCGCCAGAAGTTTATGCAGTTTTTGGGTTATAGCCCGCCCAGACGCGGAGCCGGCATTGGTGCCGGCTGCAGCAGGGATTTTTTTCTTTATTGGTCCAGGCGACGATGGTGATTTCAGCGAAGGCGTTGCCGATTTTCGCGGCTTCAATGATTTGGAGTGTGGCTTGGAGTGCTTCGGGGACTTCGGTAGGCTGGCTTTCATCTGAGTCTCACTTCAAGCTTTGCAATGTCTACGTTTATAGCCCGGCAACGAATAATACAAACGTAATACCGGTGAAAGCCTGTACAGTGGCATACAAAACACGTCAGGGTTGATTTGAACTGGATTCCGGGCTCAAGCCAGGAATGACGATAAAATAATTTCTAAATCTCTCTCCGCTCGAACACGGCCTGCGCCAGTGTACCGCTATCCACGTGTTCCAGCTCGCCGCCGACCGGCAGTCCGCGCGCAATGCGAGTGATTTTCAGGCTCTTATCATTACTTAGCAGCTCGCTGATATAGTGAGCGGTCGCCTCGCCTTCCACCGTGAAATTGGTAGCCAGCACAACTTCCCTTACTACACCGTCCTGAGCCCGCTTCACCAGCCGATCAAGATGAATTTCCCTGGGACCGATACCATCCAATGGCGAAAGTCTGCCCATCAGCACGAAATACATACCCTTGTAACAGTGGGCCTGCTCCATCATCAGCAGATCGGCGGGCATCTCAACTACACATAGCGATGCCGCGTCGCGCCGTTGGGAGCGGCACAACTCGCATATTATGTCTTCGGTGAAGTTATTACATTTCTCGCAATGCCTGATATGCCCCAACGCATAATCAAGCGAATTGGCAAGGCGCTGCGCGCCGGCGTGATCACGCTGCAACAGGTGATAGGCCATGCGTTGGGCTGATCTGGGACCCACGCCCGGCAGGCAGCGTAAAGCATCGATCAGATCATCGAGGCTGGTTGGCGCTTTCACTTAAGCGAAACAAAGAAATACACTTAAACGCGGATATCCTGTGTGGTGGAAAATAGACGTTGCCGGTGCAGGGAACGTAGGGCCACTGGAACGGGTTATATCTTCCAGATAAAACTAAAATGGCAGTTTCATCCCTGGCGGCAAAGACAGCCCGGAGGTGAAGCCCGCCATTTTTTCCTGAGTGGTTGATTCCACCCGCCTCACAGCGTCGTTTACCGCAGCGGCAATCAGATCTTCCAGCATATCCTTATCATCGCCAATGAGGCTGCTGTCAATGTTGACGCGCTTCACGTCATAGCGGCAAGTCATCACTACTTTGACCATTCCGGCGCCGGATTGCCCTTCCACTTCTATCGAGGCCAGTTTTTCCTGCATGTCTTTCATGTTTTCCTGCATTTGCTGAGCCTGTTTCATCAGATTGCCCAAACCGCCTTTCATCATTTTTTCCTCCGCTATTGAATGGGTTTGATCGAAGAAACGATCAGTTTTGCATCGAAATGCTCCACCATGTCCCGAACAAACGGGTCTGATTCGATGGCCGCAACCGCTTGGGACTGCCTCTCCCGCTTTTCACGATCCTCCAGCTCCGCGGCTGTATGACCTGTGACGATCCCGACCGAGAACTTCAGCCGAACCGGCTTGCCCAGGTGTTCCCTCAGCGCAGCTTGCATTCTCTCCTGATAGGCTTTATCCAGCAGGTGCTTATGTATCTCCGGCACACAAAATTCGATTTCGTTCGGTGAAACATTCTTCACTTCACAGTGTTGAGCCAGCATTTTCGTCATGCCGCTCAACTTTAACTGGTTTACCATCGCCACCCAGTCGCTACTGAACGAGTTTATGTCAGCGTCCGGTTCCTCAATTGTTTCTGATGCCGCTGCAATCTCTACTGTCCTGTGTGTATTTGGTATTTTTTGTGTATTTGGTATCTCCACGGTCGGCCCGGCCTTTGCGCTCTCCGCAGCCCGTGAAGTCTTTGGGACTGAGGGCGAGGGGAGATTTATCCTTGCCTCGGGCCTCCCCTCCGCTTCCGATACGTTCGATATGCTCTCCGGCATGAAAGCCAGCATTCGCATCAGCGCCATCGTGAAACCGGCGTACTCATCCGGCGCCCGGCTCAAGTCATCCCTGCCCTGTATGGCGATCTGATAGAACAACTGAATATCTTCCGGCATGAATATTTTCGCCAGTGCGAAAACCTCCTCGCGCTCCGGGGTATCCTCTCCGATGGCTTCCGGCACGATTTGCGCCAGAGCAAGACGATGTAATAACGTTGCCAGATCCTGTAACGCCGCATCAAATGATAGACTGCGGGTCTCCATCGCATCGGCAATCGCCAGCATGCGGGCGCCTTCTTTTTGTGCGAGCGCATACAACAGATCATAAAGATAGCTCTGATCAATAGCACCGAGCATGTCGCGCACCCCGGTTTCTTCTATCTTGCCCTCTCCGAAAGCAATCGCCTGATCCAGAATGCTCAAGGCGTCACGCATACTTCCCTGCGCAGAACGCGCCAGCAACTGTAACGATGCCGCATCGCAACTTATATGCTCCTGTTCCAGCACATGCTTGAGATGCGCAGCGATCAGCGGCAGCGGAATCTGCTTCAGGTTGAATTGCAGACAACGAGATAGAACGGTTACGGGAATCTTCTGCGGATCTGTGGTGGCGAGGATGAATTTGACGTGTTCCGGCGGCTCTTCCAGGGTCTTCAGCATGGCATTGAAAGCCGATTTGGAGAGCATGTGTACTTCATCAATAATATAAATTTTGTAGCGGGCTACTGTAGGGGCGTAGAGTGCGTTTTCCAGCAGTTCACGCATCTTTTCCACTTGCGTATTTGAAGCGGCATCCATCTCGATCAAATCCACGAAACGGCCACAGTCAATTTCGGTACAGGCGGTGCATCCGCCGCAAGGTGCTGGCGTAACGCCTGTCTGACAGTTGAGAGCCTTGGCTAAAATACGCGCAATAGTCGTCTTGCCGATGCCGCGTGTGCCGGTAAACAGATATGCATGATGCAACCGCCTTTGTTCAAGCGCATTGGTAAGCGCTCTTACCACGTGATCCTGTCCGGTCAGTTCGGAAAAGCGCTTTGGGCGCCATTTGCGGGCAAGAACCTGAGTCTGGGACACGATATTGAACAACAACTATTTTAGATTGAATTCGAAGGCTGAAAAGAACGCAGGATTTGTTCTGTTTAACAATCTCGAGATGGAGTAGAACCGGCTTGAGGCCGACTCCACCCAAATCACCCATCTGCACCATTTACCTGCAAACAAAGGGGTGGCGAGCCTGACCCCCGGCACTTGCAGAATATAGCTGTGGCTGCTTCCTTCCGGACCTGACCAGGTTCACTACTATGCAATGCGGGGAGGCCCGCCATAAAAGCTGAAAATCAAGCAACGCCAAGATAAAATTATAACATGTAGGCGGCGGCCTTAATCCTGCTTATACAGCAGTAATCCGGCAAAATCCGCATCCTTTTTTGCTCAGCGCCGACAATTCCTCGCCATTCTCTAGACATCGAGATCATGGTAGGAGAGCACCAAAGCTGACACATCATCAATAACATGACGCATCGATGATAGCGCCCCGAAATTCGAACGGCAAAAGAATCCTGGGCCTGAGAGCGCAGGGAGTCCGAATTCCAATCAAAACGCTACTGGCCTCGATCCCGTTCTCGTCGGTAGCACGCGACGCCTACCTGCAATTTTGCCAAATGGTAATGCCGTCCAGCGATTTCTTCTATTCAGTGGACTACTTCGCTGCACAGCCCGCAATGTTAGCAATGGTCTTTACGGCAGGTATACGGAAAGGGGCAATCAAAACGGCTTTCCGACTTTTAGCACAGGAATCAGAATTTAGCCACAATTCCAATTGCTGCTAATGACTAAATGGCCGTTACGTCCTAAGCCGATTGAAAAGATTATCCGGAATATTGCATCTGAAAATAATGCGCTTATGCAGGTGATACGATAGATTTGGATGGGATTTTTAGCAACATGTGGGCTTATATTTGCTGCTTCCGCCGCTACGCGCGACTCCGCCCCTGCGTTTAGCAGAGGCGGAGCGGTCACAGCTACAACTCAGACTTAGATAACGTCATCTAGAATAGCTCTACTTTGGTTGTTCCACTGCACATCCAAAAGGTTCGAAAAGCGTGCGATGATTTGTACTGCAACACCGCCCGCAAACAGAGCCGCCCAGGCCAATACTACGAAGCCCCAGTGCAACGGTGCGCTGAAGAGTTCTTCCATGAACCAGAAGGCGTGCCCCCATTCGTTAAGACCCACGTTCGGCAGACTCATCAGGGGACCGGCAATAGCCATTACCAAGGGAAACGATGTGCCTTTTGCATATAGCGGCAACCTGGTGGTTGCATACAGAAAAGACGCAACGCCCATGATGATGTACATCGGGAACGAGCCATAGAAAAGCGGAATATGGCTTGGCGTGAAACTGGTATCACGAATGATCACCTGATGCCATGAGGCGTCTTGCTCCGTAAAGAAACTTGACCCCCAATACACAGCGAACAAGTAAACACCCAGCCACATGAGAAAATAAAAGTACCGCTTGATTTCCTTCTTCACCGGTAAGTTGGCCAGTTGCTCCTTGGTGTCGCGTGTCTTCCATACCCAGCCCCATACGACCAGCGCTACAACGGGCCAGAGCATCATTTGAAAACGCCATAGACCCATCCAGATCTGTTCGAACTCGGGCTCCATTGAGTCCATTCCGTGTGAATAGGCATAGGTGCGCTGGAACCAGACCCAGAATATCGCTATCCCCAAAATGGGTAACAGCCCCAATTTGTAATACTTTGAGTCATACCATTCCGATATATCGTAGGAAGTATTATTCGCCTTCGCTTGATCTACCGCTTTGTTACCAAGTGTAGTTGTTGACATTGCCAACTCCTATTCTAATCAATTACTTACAGCTAACAAAAATCGTATATAAACTACCAGTGCGACTTAGATCAAATAAATTTCAATATGGTTCCAGGATTTCTTCAGCATCCACCTGATTCCCATTCGGGATAATGAAAATCATCGTTAACTCCTGCGAGATTAATAAAAATCGATACATAAGCTACCAGTTTTGCTTAGACTTAATTAATTCACAAAAGTTCCAGCCGCGGTCGACACTGAACGGTGATTCTTTTCTTGTAACCGGTGATTTCCGATTGTCGTTACCATTTATCAGCTCCTGTTCAATAATCAAGAAATGCTTGGATTGTTCCCAAGGGACTACCAGTCCTCATTTGACTCAGCCTCTTCAATAAAGTTCCCTATTCACGCAATACGAGTTGCGGTGATATCTGCCGGCGGATTTGGTCAGCCGCAGTCTACAATCAGTCGGCAGGGTCTTTTTCGCTTCGTATCATCCGCATAGCTATCGGGCTCGTGCATTAGGTAGAGTTCTGTCCTGCGTCTCCCCTGACCATCCCTATCTCTATCCCGCTTCCTCACCGGGCACCTCATGCAGTCTCTTCGAGTCGTTTGCTGCGATCAATTACGGCGGGACAGCGCCCGAAGTCGCCTCATGCTGGGCGCACAAGAAAAAAGCCATTGATCATGTTTAATGATCAATGGCTTGATGACTTGGTTGCGGGGGCAGGATTTGAACCTACGACCTTCGGGTTATGAGCCCGACGAGCTGCCAGACTGCTCCACCCCGCGTCAGAGGGTGCAATTATAGAAGGAGAGTGTGTCAAGGGTCAAATATTATTCCCTTGTAAGCTCTGGTCCAGGCAGTTTCCTTGGCTACCTCGGACATTCGACAGGTGCCTTGCTGATAAGGATTTTCCTGGTTTTAGTTGCCGGAGCAGGTCTCGCAATGATGTAGAAAATGAATTTTCCATATATCATCCCATCCGGGTTTGCATAGTCCTCCGCGAGCATCTGGACGGCTCCTGCGGCATTGTTGCCGTGCGGAAAAACGGTTTCTCTGCACTAGCTCGCTGCTACCAGACCGATGTGTCAACCCTTGGAGTAATAGAGCTAGAACTGCTTCCTGTTTTTCTTATGAGAGTTAGCGCACAGAGGCTCACGTAAAATAGCGGCAAAATATACGCGATTAAAGCGTGCGTATCTGAATATCGAACGAGGCTCCGACAATTCACTGTTCTCCGACGCAAATCGACCTCGTTATGCTCAGAATTATACGGAGTACCGGCCAGAGCTTGAGAGGCAGTTTGTCCGGATGAAAATGCAAGCAATATGATCACTGAAACGGATATTCATAGCGCAAAAATCCTGATTGTCGATGATCAGGAATCAAACGTCCAATTGCTGGAAGGCGTGCTGGCTGCCGCAAACTATACTTCCGTCAGCTCGACGATGGATCCACACCAGGTATATGACCTGCACCGGCAGAATCATTACGATCTGATCCTGCTCGATTTGAAAATGGCGGGCATGGACGGATTTCAGGTGCTGGATGCCCTGAAGGAGATTGAAGCGGATGGATACCTCTCAGTGCTGGTGGTTACCGCCAATCCGGACTGTAAACTACGCGCGCTTCAATCCGGGGCAAAGGATTTCGTCAGCAAACCTTTTGATATGGCCGAGGTGCTTGCACGCGTTCATAACCTGCTGGAAGTACGCCTCCTGCATCAGCGGGCGCGCAGTTATGCCAAGACTCAGGAATTCATGGCCTTGCACGATCCGTTGACGGGGCTTGCCAACAGACGACTTCTGGAAGAAAGGGTCTCCCAGGCTATTATCCATGCAAAGAGGAACAGCAGCATAATGGCGGTCTTGTATCTGGATCTGGATGGGTTCAGGCAGATCAACAATACCTTGGGTCACGATGTGGGTGATCTGCTTCTGAAGCTCGTGGCAGCACGTCTGGTAGCGGCGGTGAGGCAGGAAGACACCGCAGCACGCCTTGGCGGCGATGAATTTGTGATCGCAATGCCGCATGTGAGTAATATCGGCGGTGTGACCCTTGCGGCAGAAAAAATAATCAAGGCGCTATCGCAGCCCTATACTATTCAGGGGAACAATATCAGTCTGACCGCAAGCGCCGGTATCGGTCTTTATCCTGTCAATGGCAAAGATGTGAGGACGCTGTTGAAAAATGCAGATGCAGCTCTCTTGGATGCCAAGCAAGCGAACAAAAATACCTATAGAATTTCAGAGAGAGCATATTCATAATGCCGAATTATATTTCCCGTAGGTTATCGCCGGCTCAATTTCTACTTGGGCTTGATAGTTCACGTCAATCATATAGGGAGAGGCCCACGTCACGCCTTACTCCCATTCAACAGCCTGTCATTTACCCCGAACGATGTACCGGAATGCGGTAGCTTTCTGTTATCGGGAAATATAATACAGCCAGTTACACAGAAATAACCGTTTTTACATATCATCTTTAGAACCAATGCGATATCTTTGTCAACTTGTAAAGAATTGATCAATTGCCAGTGAAACAGGACAAGAATAATGATTAGCAAACCCGACATTCTTAACGCTAAGATCCTGATTGTTGATGATCAGGAAGCCAATGTCCGGCTGCTTGAGCAAATGCTGAGCGACGCGGGTTATACCCGTATTGCCTCGACAATGAATCCCCGCGACGTTAGTGGACTCTATCGCCGGAACCAATATGACCTGATTCTTCTCGACCTGCAAATGCCCGGCATGGATGGTTTTCAGGTATTGGAAGCCCTGAAGGAAATCGCGCCTGAAGACTATTTGCCGGTACTCGTGATCACAGCCCAGCCGGGCCATAAGCTCCGGGCGCTACAGGCTGGCGCAAAGGATTTTGTCAGCAAGCCATTTGATCTGATCGAAGTCCAGACACGTATCCACAACATGCTGGAAGTACGCCTGTTATACAAACAATTGGAGAATTACAATAAAAAACTGGAACAGACCGTGGCCGAGCGAACCGCGGAATTACGAGAAAGCGAGGCGCGCTTTCGTCGCCTGACCGAATTGGCCTCTGACTGGTACTGGGAACAGGACGAAAAAGGCCACTTTACTAAAGTTTATGGGCCGGTCCTTGAAATGCTCGGAATCACAGTTGACAACTTGATGGGTGAGCCCATAGACCATAAAGCGCACTGGAACAAGGCTGAATACAACGCATTCAAGGCAAATGTCGCGGCGAGACGGCCGTTTATCGATTTCGTTTACAGCCGGACCAAATCTGATGGGTCAGAACAATATTTGATGGTTAGCGGCGAACCGATGTTCGATTCGTCTGGCCGTTTCACCGGCTATCGCGGGATAGGCAAAGATGTCACCGACAGTATGCGTTCCAAGCAAAATTCATGACAACGATGCCGACATGAGTCTTTTGGGAATTATTTCGCCGCCTCCAGTCATTTCTCCCAGCCCTAAAAAACGATTTTCCTGATCGTACAATCGAATCTTTTGTCCCTCCTGCAAGCTGTCCGTAGAGAAGTAGCTTCCGATCGTTCGTCCTTGTAGCAAAGATATCACTGCTGCGGCGTCCAGCGTAGCGGCGGGACAACCTCGCATGAGAGTATCAGCGGGAAGGAGGCAGCGGTCCCGCTGCGGCAAGGACATAGCTTCAAGCGCATCGAGCGTATAGGTATGCGACAAGTCGAAACCATCCAGAATGCTCCGGCGCAAAAAGGTAAGATATGCCCCACCACATCCGAGCGCCTTGCCTATATCTTCAGCTAGCGTACGAATATAAGTACCAGTACCGCACTTGACCAGGATGCGCATTTCGTTACCCTCAAGCGAGTCGATATGCAAATCGTGTATAAAGGCATCACGCGGCTGCCGTTCGATTTCCACCCCTTCCCTGGCGTACGCATACATGGGTTTTCCCCGATGCTTCAGCGCGCTGTACATAGGCGGGACCTGCTTGATTGCGCCGGTAAAGCTCGCTAGCACTGCTTCAATCTGTGGCAGCGAAAATTTCAAATAACGGGGCTCTATTTGGCTCGCAACTGAAATTTCACCCTCGGCGTCCCCAGTGGTACTGATATAGCCCAGTCTCAGCGTCGCTTCATATGTCTTGTCCGCGCCAAGCAGCGCCCACGAAAACTTCGTGGCTTCACCGAAGCAAATTGGCAGCAGTCCGGTTGCCATCGGGTCTAACGTGCCGGTATGGCCCGCCTTGCGCGCAGCAAAGATGCGTTTGGCAATTTGTAACGCGTTATTGGACGAGATACCGGAAGGCTTGTCGAGCAGCAGAACGCCACTAATCTCTCGTTTGACGAGTTTGGGCTTTAAAACTTGCAGATTCAATATGGGCACTGAACGGCGAACTGAACCGTCGGCAGATCAACTATCATCCGGATCTTTTGCAGGGCTCTCCAGCGCAACGGCTTCATCTATCAGTTGTGATAGACGCACGCCGCGCTCTATTGATTCGTCATAGATGAAATGGAGTTGCGGTACAACCCGGAGCTTCAATCGATGCAACAGATGACTACGTAAAAATCCAGCCGCATGTTCCAACCCTTTCGCAGTGAGAAAATTGTCGCTTTCGCTACGTAGCGTCGTATAAAAAACTTTGGCGTGCGTATAATCGTGACTAACCTCAACGCCGGTTAAAGTAATCATGCCAATACGAGGATCCTTCAATTCGTTGCGGATCAGGTCAGCCAGCTCACGCTGAATCTGGTCGGCAATACGCAACGAACGAGAATAATCTTTAGGCATAACGGACCCTATAGGCCCCGTAGTTACAAGCTGCGTGCAACTTCGACGATTTCATACGTTTCAAGTTGGTCGCCCACCTGAATATCATTAAAGTTCTTCAGCGACAAGCCACATTCAAAGCCCGCCCTTACCTCTTTCACGTCGTCCTTGAAGCGCTTCAGCGACTCAAGCTCGCCAGTATGAATTACCTCGCCGTTACGTATCAGCCTTACCAGCGAGCCCCGCTTGACGATACCCTCCTGTACAAGGCAACCAGCCACCGCCCCCACTTTGGAAATACGGAATACTTCACGAATTTCCACCAATCCGGTGATATTCTCCTTGCGATCCGGCGCCATCATGCCCGATAGGGCTGCTTTGATTTCGTCTACAGCCTCGTAAATGATGCTGTAATAACGCACATCCACTCCGGTAGAACTGATGAGCTTACGGGCAACTGCATCGGCTCGACTATTGAATCCGATCACAACAGCTTTCGACGCCAGCGCCAAATTAATATCGGATTCGGTAATCGCACCCACGCCGCTGTGGATAATGTTAACTCTGACCTCATCGGTAGAAAGCCGTTGAAGTGCATGCGCCAGCGCCTCATAAGACCCCTGAACATCGGCCTTGATGATGAGCGCAAGCACTTTGACCTCGCCTTTCTGTTCGAACACGTTTTCCAGCTTGGCTGCCTGCTGTTTGGCAAGCTTTACGTCCCGGAACTTGCCTTGACGGAACAGCGCAATTTCACGGGCTTTACGCTCATCCGTCAATGCCACTACGGCTTCACCAGCCACTGGGACTTCTGATAAACCCTGGATTTCGACCGGAATCGAAGGCCCCGCCTGCTCCACTGGTTTGCCGGTCTCGTCGAGCATCGCCCGCACTCGGCCAAATACTGCGCCTGCCAGCAAGATATCGCCGCGCTTCAACGTTCCAGACTGTACAAGTATCGTTGCCACCGGGCCTCTGCCCTTATCAAGACGGGATTCGATGACAATACCTCTGGCGGGCGCATCTTTTGCCGCCCCGAGTTCCAGCACTTCAGCCTGAAGCAGAACGCTTTCCAGAAGTGCGTCGATACCCTGTCCAGTCTTGGCGGAGACCTCGACGAACATGGTGTCGCCACCCCAGTCTTCCGGCACCACTTCCTGCGTCACCAGTTCCTGTCTGATGCGTTCGGGATTAGCTTCTGGCTTGTCTATTTTTGTCATTGCCACCACGATTGGCACTTTGGCGGCCTTGGCGTGATGTATGGCCTCGATTGTTTGAGGCATAACACCGTCATCGGCCGCCACCACCAATATGACCAGATCGGTAACCTTTGCGCCCCGAGCGCGCATGGCTGTAAACGCTTCATGGCCGGGCGTATCCAGAAACGTGACCATTCCTCTTTCGGTTTCCACGTGGTAGGCGCCAATATGCTGGGTGATGCCGCCTGCTTCTCCACTTGCCACTCGGGTACGGCGTATGTAATCAAGAAGCGAGGTTTTCCCGTGATCGACGTGCCCCATCACGGTGACTACCGGCGCACGCGGCTCTGTCTTGAATTCCGCTCCCGGTAATTCCGTATCCGCCAGAAAGGACTCGGGACTGTCCAGCGCGGCGTATTTGGCCACATGGCCCAGTTCCTCCACCACGATCATTGCCGTTTCCTGGTCCAGCATTTGATTGATGGTTACCATGTTTCCCATTTTCATCAGCGCCTTGATAACTTCCGCGGCCTTGATTGACATTTTCTGGGCTAGCGCCCCGACGGAAATGGTCTCCGGTACCATGACTTCATGCACAACCGGCTCTGTCGGCACGGAAAAACTATGGGCGCCCTGGTCTTCGGCCGAGGGTCTACCGTGTTTATCCCTGCGTGTGCGCCATCCTTTCACGCTCGATAAATCGCCGCGCGCCTTGAGTCCGCGTTTGTCGGTCCTTTCGTCTTTCCAGACTACCTGCTTGGCCTGCTTCTTTTTCTTTTCGGCCTTGGCCGCCTTGTCTTCCGGCTTGACCACCGGTTTGTGCAAAGTGCCCTCGGTTGGAACAGGCTGGGGCTGAGCCGTTTCCGTTACGGGAGCTACCGGTGGGGTAGCGGCAGGTGCAACGGCAGGTGCAGGTTCAGCAGGAGCCGCAGGTTCACCCACCGCCGCAACCGGTTCTTCCTTGACATCAGCCACGGGCTTTTGCCGCTGCTTCTTTTCCCTGAGTTCCGCGGTCTGCCGTGCAATCAATTCGGCCTGTTTTCTTGCTTCCTCTTCACGCAATGCCTGCTCCGCGGCATCTATGACCGGGGCGCGAACCGGAACGGCCGTGGAAGGAACAGAAGGCGCTGCGGCTGCGGGTTCGATCGTCTTGCTCGCGGCTGTTGTCAGGTCGCCTTTTACAAATACGCGCTTTTTGCGCACCTCCACCTGAATACTGCGGGGTCTGCCGGTACTATCCGACTTCTTGATTTCAGAAGTCTGGCGGCGCGGGAGGGAAATTTTGCCTTTTTCCTCTTTAGCGCCATGAATTTTTCGCAGATAATCAAGAAGCTGCGTTTTATCCTTCTCCGTCAAACTATCCTCAGTCAGATGCTTGGATACCCCCGCAGCCTGCAGCTGTTCCAGTAGTACTGCTGGAAGCACACCCAGTTCACTAGCGAATTGTTCTACATTCATTTGAGACATTGATAACCTTTAAATAACCTATGCTTTATCCGCAGAGGCAAACCACGGCGCGCGCGCCGTCATGATCAATTGCCTGGCTCGTTCGGCGTCCATCTCGACCATCTCAACGAGATCATCCACTGCCAGGTCGGCAAGGTCTTCCTGAGTATTCACCCCTTTAGCCGCAAGTTCCCGCGCAGTGTGGCCATCCATACCTTCGAGCGAAAGCAGGTCTTCTGCTATATGCTCTACTTTTTCTTCACTGACGATCGCCTCGGTCAGAAGAGCGTTACGAGCCCGAGTACGAAGTTCATTGACGGTTTGCTCGTCAAATGCCTCGATTTCCAGCATTTCGCTGAGCGGCACGTAAGCCACTTCTTCCAGAGTCGTAAAACCTTCCTGTACCAGGATATCCGCCACTTCCTCATCCACATCAAGTTTTTCCATGAAGAGCTGACGAAGAACGGAAAATTCTTCTTCATTTTTTGCCTGTGACTCTTCCATTGTCATGATATTGAGCTCCCAACCTGTCAACTCTGAGGCAAGCCGGACATTCTGGCCCCCGCGCCCAATGGCCTGGGCCAGGTTGTCCTCGTCCACCACGATGTCCATGCTGTGTTTTTCCTCATCCACCAGGATACTGCTGATTTCGGCAGGGGCCAATGCATTGATCACGAATGTGGCAGGGTCATCCGACCACAAAATGATATCCACCCTTTCTCCTGCCAACTCACCCGTCACCGCCTGTACCCTGGAACCTCGCATACCGACACAGGTACCAATCGGGTCAACACGTTGATCGTTTGACTTGACCGCAATCTTGGCACGCGAACCCGGATCCCTTGCCGCGACCTTGATCTCCAGCAGGCCTTCCTCGATCTCCGGCACTTCCAGTTCGAACAGCTTTATCAGAAACTCCGGTGCAATCCGCGACAATATCAACTGCGGACCCCGTGCGTTTCGGTCGATCTTGTACAGATAGGCACGCACACGATCGCCGACCCGCAGGTTTTCCTTGGGAATCATCTGGTCACGGGGCAAAGCAGCTTCAACCCTTCCGGATTCGATGATCGCGTTACCGCGTTCCATGCGCTTGATGGTCCCCGTGACCATGTATTCTTTGCGCTCGAGAAAATCGTTCAGGATCTGCTCCCGTTCCGCATCCCTTATTTTCTGGAATATCACCTGCTTCGCAGCCTGGGCGCCAATGCGTCCAAACTCCAACGGTTCCAGCACCTCTTCGACGAAGTCATCCAGATTGATTTCCGGATCGCGCTGCCGCGCCTCGCTCAACGGAATTTGACGGGCAAGGTCCTCAACTGCATCATCCGCCACCACCTGCCAACGCCGCAACGACTGATAATCACCCGTCTCGTGGTCAATCGACACGCGCACATCAGCGTCCTCGTGAAAACGCTTTTTTGTAGCGGATGCCAACGCCAGTTCGAGTGCGACAAAAACAATGTCCTTCTCGACATTCTTTTCGCGCGCCAGCGCATCCACCAATAGCAAAACCTCGCGGGTCATGTTACCTCCAGCCAATTCCTCGGATAATTACAATTTTGGAACCAGACGAACCTTCTCAAGATTATTCAACTCGAGATCAAGCATTTTTCCGTCTACTTCCAGCTTCAACACGCCATCATTCACTTCACGCAGGATTCCGACAAAATTCCTCTGACCCTGTAACCCTACACGCAACCTCAGTTTAACCGACTCTCCCGCAAAACGGATGAAATCCGAAGCCTTTTTCAGTGGCCGGTCCAAGCCGGGAGACGATACTTCCAGCCGATCGTAGTCGATGTTCTCAACCGCAAGCAACCGGCTCAGATGATTACTGACTGCGACACAATCATCTACACCGACGCCGTCGGGCTTGTCAATAAACACCCGCAACAGTCTCCCTCGGGATGACCGCTCCACTTCAACCAGCTCGTAGCCCAGTCCCGCCAGAGTCGAGTCGAGTAACTCATACAGATCCATAGCATCGACACAAACAAAAAATGGGCTAAAAAGAGCCCATAGTCGGCGGCTATTTTAGCAAAAATTTATAATTAATGAAACAGATGCTTGTCAGGAAACTCGCTGCTCGAGCCACGGCGAACATAAGAATGCATCCCACAAATTTTCAGGGCGCTCCCTCTGCCAGGCTTCTGGCGAAGGATGGCCATCACCATTTGTATCCGCTTCCTTCACTGTTTGGGCATCCAAGCGCGAAGTACCCTGACGCCCCTGTCGAAAATATGGAAACGTTATTCCTACTACTAAGAGGCTCATAATCATAAATGGTTGCGTTAGCCGATGCTTTTCGGGCTACCTTTCAGGCTCCGCTCGCTACCAAGACTGTCGCAAACCCGGTTCGAAGCCAACTGCGGCGTAAAATCTGCTGCCCGGGGTTTGCCCAGATTATTCATGCCTCCTATCCATGCCTCTCGTGTGCTACATGTAGTCCACTTCCATATGGCCTGATGCAATTTTCATGCAGGGAATCTCCCAGTGATACAATTTCACGATTCTCAAAAATAATTAACCGGAGGGTACCGTGGCCACGATCAAGTCGATCTTGCATGAAACTCGCATATTTCCGCCCGACGGGGCATTCATTGGACAAGCTAACGTGCCCGGCATGGAAACTTACCATGCCCTCTGCGCGGAAGCTGAAAAAGATCTTCCCGCGTTCTGGGGCAAACTGGCGAGAGAACATATATTGTGGCACAAACCCTTTACTCGGGTGCTGGATGAAACAAATCATCCCTTTCTAAAGTGGTTTGATGACGGGGACCTGAACGTTTCTTATAACTGTCTCGACCGCCATCTCGCCACTCAGCCGGACAAAACCGCAATCGTTTTCGAGGCGGATGACGGGGCCATTACCCGTTCCACCTATCGCGATCTCCATCGCCGGGTATGTCAGTTTGCCAACGGGCTCAAGGCGCTGGGTATCAGGAAAGGCGACCGTGTCGTTATCTACATGCCGATGAGCATTGAAGCCGTGGTAGCAATGCAAAGCTGCGCCCGCATTGGCGCCACTCATTCAGTGGTATTTGGCGGCTTCTCCGCCAAGAGCTTGCACGAACGGATTCTCAACGCAGGAGCAGTGGCTGTTATCACCGCGGACGAGCAGTGGCGCGGCGGCAAGATTAACCACTTAAAAGCCGTGGTGGATGAAGCGCTTGCAAAGGGGGAAACTGATTCGGTGAAATCCGTTGTAGTCTACAAACGTGGTGACGGCAGCGCGCAGTTGCAGGGCTCGCGCGACGTCTGGTGGCACGAGTTGACCCGGGACCAGAATGATACCTGCGAGCCGGAATGGATTAATGCCGAACATCCGTTGTTCACGCTGTACACCTCTGGTTCCACCGGTCATCCAAAGGGTGTACAGCACTCGTCCGCGGGTTATCTGCTCGGCGCAATCACGAGCATGAAATGGGTTTTCGATTACAAACCCACCGATGTTTTCTGGTGTACAGCCGATGTGGGTTGGGTTACCGGACATAGCTATGTTACGTACGGTCCATTGGCCCTAGGGGCTACACAGGTCATCTTCGAAGGTGTTCCCACCTATCCCGACGCCGGCCGCTTCTGGAAAATGATACAGGACCATCGGGTTACGGTGTTTTACACCGCGCCGACCGCAATTCGGTCGCTTATAAAACTCGGACCGGATTTTCCGGAAAAATACGATCTCTCATCATTACGCCTGCTAGGGTCGGTGGGCGAACCAATCAATCCGGAAGCATGGATGTGGTACTACACCGTCGTTGGTCAATCCCGCTGTCCCGTAGTGGATACTTGGTGGCAGACCGAGACCGGCTCTCACATGATCGCTCCCCTGCCCGGGGCCGTACCGCTCAAGCCCGGCTCCTGCACTTTGCCATTGCCCGGCATTGTGGCCGCAGTCGTGGACGAAGCGGGACAAGACATACCTGACGGCAAGGGAGGTTTTCTTGTCATTAAACGTCCGTTTCCCTCCCTGGCGCGCACACTGTGGGGCGAACCGGAGCGTTTCAGGAAAACATATTTCCCCGAAGAGCTTGGCGGGAAGTATTACCTGGCGGGCGATTCGGCCAATCGCGATTCCGACGGCTATTTCTGGATCATGGGACGCGTTGACGACGTGCTTACTGTCTCCGGCCATCGTTTGGGAACCATGGAAATCGAATCAGCGCTGGTCGCTAGCCCCCTGGTCGCGGAAGCGGCAGTGGTCGGCAAACCCGACGAGATCAAAACCGAAGCAATAGTCGCGTTCGTGGTGCTCAAGGGCGCACGTCCGCAAGGCGAGAGCGCTCACGATATCGCGGCAGAATTGCGTAACTGGGTGTCGACGGAAATCGGTCCCATTGCCAGACCTGATGAGATCCGCTTTGGCGACAATCTTCCCAAAACCCGATCCGGTAAAATCATGCGGCGCCTGCTGCGCACCTTGGCCAGGGGCGAGGAACTGACCCAGGATATTTCTACACTGGAAAACCCCGCAATTCTCGATCAACTGAAGCAACCGATAGCATAATTCCTGAAATCAGACCTTATTGTTTTATGGATGACGACTTGTCTCGCCATGCGGGAACGCTTGCAACCCCGCCTACCCCGCCAGCCCGGCCCCGCGTTACCGATTACGAAAATGGTATTAGTGCCATTGACGCGGATTATTTGCGCCAGGGGCTGGCTGCGATTCACCTCATCGTCGAAGGCGGCAAAGCGGCGCTGGTAGATACCGGAACCTCATCTTCCGTTGATGGCGTAATGGAAGCGCTGCAAAGAAAGAATCTTGCCCCCGACGATATGGCTTATGTGTTTGTCACACACATACATCTCGATCATGCAGGCGGCGCGGGAGAGTTCATGCATCGTTTTCCCAATGCAAAACTGGTAGTGCATCCGCGCGGCGCGCGGCACATGGCCGACCCCGCCAGGCTCATCTCGAGTGCAATGACAGTTTACGGGGAAGCCGAATTCAAACGCATGTACGGGGTCATCCGCCCGGTGGATGCAAACCGCATCATTGAAGCGCCAGACGGGTTCAACCTGGATTTCAACGGCCGCCCATTACTGTTCCTCGATACGCCGGGCCATGCGCGCCATCACTACTGCATCCTCGATCGGCAATACCGGTCATTTTTCACGGGCGATACTTTCGGAATTTCCTATCGCGAATTCGACGTGGACGGCATGGAGTTCGTATTTCCCACCACCACTCCGGTACAGTTCGATCCCGTAGCATTGCACGCCTCCCTGGACCGGCTCATGAGCTACAATCCCTCTTACGCCTTTCTGACGCATTATGGCCGCATTGGCAATTTGCCGCGCCACGCGGCCGAGATGCACGATTTGATCGATGCCCATGTATCGATAGCCAGGAAGTTGCAGAATCACGTTCCCGGCCGACACGCGGCGCTGGTAGAAGAACTCGGGGAACTCCTGTTGCAGCGAGTACTCGCCCATGGCTGCAAATTGCCGGAGGAAGAAATTCGAAATTTGCTAAGCCTGGATGTCGGCCTTAATGCGCAGGGCTTGGAGAACTGGCTGGGCCAGATGCGTGCGGGCAGTTGAAATGGCTTGCAGGGTCGGAAGCCGCGCAATCGAAATTTGGTGAAACTCGGAAACGCCGAAACCAGGAATTACACTCCGGCTGTTTTTATCTGCCTCACTCTCTCAAAAAAACACACCGCCGCCGCGGCTGCAGCATTCAATGACTCTGTGCAACCCTGCATGGGAATGCTGATTTGTTCGCCGGCTGCCTGCAGCATCGCACCCGAAAGGCCCATTCCCTCATTACCGAACACCAGGGCGATGGGGCCAGTCAATCGGGTCTGATAAAGACTATTTTTTGCCTTCAGGGAAGCGGCAATTACCCTGCCGTTAAATGCTCGCGCGACTTCCACCAGATCGGATTGCTCGTGTATACATATTGAAAAATGCGCACCCATCGCGGCTCGCAGCGTCTTGGGTGACCAGACATCAGCACAACCATCGGACAGGTAGATATCACTTGCGCCTGCAGCGACAGCAGAACGCAGTATGGAACCAACGTTTCCCGGATCTTGTATAGCTTCGAGCAGCACGCAAAAACTTTCGTCCCTCCCTCCCCTACGAATGGGGATGGTCGCGGGTACGGGAATGGATATCAGCGCCATGACACCTACTGGTGTCTTTACCAGAGAAACCTCACGGAACAAGGCGTCGCTCAGCACCACCACCTCCGTGCGTGCCTTGGTTGCCTGCTCCGCCTGCAAGCGCTTTATCTCCGCATTCTCACGGGCCGACTCGCTCACGATAAGAGTTTGCGGTGGTCCCAGCGCTAGATTGTAGGTATCGATCAAGTGAACGCCGTCAAGTAGCGTTTGCGCAGCGGTTCGGCGTTGCCTGGCTGATTCTTTCAGTTTGAGGAGTTGCCTGAAGATCGGATTATCGCGAGAAGTGATAAATTTCATCAACTATCAGCTACTGGGGTTAGCTCTATCCACCTCAGCCCCACCCGTTTCCCTGAACGGTTCCATCGGAATCGTCCGATATTCGACCTCCAGAATCTCCAGCTCTTCAGTTCCACCCGGCGCATGCAGTGTCACCACATCGCCTTCCCGCGCTTTCATCAACGCTCGCGCCAACGGCGAAACCCAACTTATATAACCTCTGGAGGTATCGATCTCATCGACGCCGACGATAGAAACTGTTTTCTCCTCGCCTTTCTGGTTGGCAAAAGTAACGGTAGCGCCGAAAAAAATCTGATTGTCATTTTCTCTCGGCGCGGCGGGATCCACGACTTCGGCTATATCCAGCCGTTTGGTAAGAAAACGTATACGCCGGTCGATTTCCCGCAAACGCTTCTTGCCGTAGATATAATCCGCATTCTCCGAACGGTCGCCGTTGGCGGCGGCCCATGACACCGTAGCTGTCACATTGGGGCGCTCTTTATTCATCAGCCACAGAAACTCGTCCATTAACCGTTTGTGCCCTCCAGGGGTGATGTAGTTCTTGCTACCTTTGGGCAAAGGAGGCGAGGAACTGGCAGCCTCTTCTTCGCCAGGATCGTTATCCGGTTCAGTTTCCCTGGTAAATGCCTTACTCATATACGGCCGATCCAATCGATGAATTGTTATCCATAAAGAAATAGGTGAATTTTGTCATTACGGCGCTCAACCGGAATGCAGCGAAAACAACCGTAGTGCGTTTGCACGCCCGGATACTTGTTCCCGCCAGTGTGACATGACGAGCGCTCTAGTCGTTTTCAACCAGCATCCGCCGCGCTTCCTCCGTCGCGCCAAGCAGTCCGGCTTTGGGGTTCATCACCACGTGCACCGGCAGCTCTCCCATCAATGAGGAAAAGCGTCCCTTGTCGCGAAATGCTTTCATGAAGCCACCTTCCCTCAACTTGTCGATAATTCTGGGCGCAATACCGCCAGCCACATACACGCCATTTCGACACAATCCCGCCAGCGCCAGATTCCCTGCATAAGCGCCGTAAACCTCAACAAATAAATCCATTGCTTTCACTGCAATCGGGTGCTTGTGGTTGAAAGCAAGGTCGGTGACTTGAGCCGCGCCATCGTCCTCAAGGCGCACCTGCGTCAACCCCGCAGCGCTCTTCAGATCGGCTTGCAGAAAATTGAAAATATTTGTCAATCCCGGCCCGGACAATACTCGCTCTACCGATACATGGCCAAATATCTTCCGCAAATATTGCAGGAGCCGGGCCTGTAACTCATTCGCGGGAGCGAAATCCATATGCCCGGCTTCGCTTGCTAACGGTATATAACGACCGCCTTGCCATACTAGCCACGCGCCCCCCATGCCAGTGCCTGCACCAAGCGCGACTCGCGTCCCCCCGGCATGAGGATTACCGGTTTGCAGCGTCACCAGATCGCCGGCGGAGAGGACTTCGACGCTCAGCGCCGCCGCTTCGAAATCATTAATGAGTTTAACCTTGGGAATGGAAAATTCTCTCGCAATGTCCTCCTTATCCATCACCCAAGGCAAGTTGGTGAGAGTTGCCTCCTGCTTTGCGATCGGCCCTGCCACTGCAAAACAGGCGCTGGCCACACTGGAGCCGATCCCGAACGTTGACGTATCATTCAGGAAATCCCGGAGAATGTACGAAAAACTCGAATACTCGGGGCTGGCATAGCGGCGTTCGCAACACACCTGGACATTGTTGTCTTGCAGTTGCGATGCCTGCAGCAAGGTCTTGGTTCCGCCAATATCGCCACTGATCAAGTATCCGGTCAAAGTTCGCTCCATCGTTGTGCGGGATCCTGGCGATAAAACAACGCCAACTGTTCGTAAACCAGAGGAAAATGGAGTTTTACCGACAAGGGTGTTTCAAAAAAAGCCTCACTCATTACCGCAAAGAACTCGGCAGGATCCTCGGCCGCATAGGAGTCCACCTCTGTCACCTCATCCGCGTCAATACTCCTGCAAAAATCCGCATAGGCCTTGCTGAATGCTTCGCTCCATGCCTGCCTGCTCATATCAGGATGCAACGGGGGAAATCCGTTGGCATCTCCATTCAACATGTCAAGTTTGTGGGCAAATTCGTGTATCACGACGTTATAGCCCACCCCGGTTCCAGCAGCGGCGGTATCCTCCCAGGAAAGAATCACGGGCCCGCCCAGCCAGGATTCCCCTGATGCCGGCTCACTACCGAGATGCACCACGCCATCTTCGTCCACATACTCATAATCGCGAATAAATTCACCGGGATAAATAATAATTTCGACCCAACCATCGTAATAATCCAGATCGAGATTCAGAATCAGAATACAAGCCTGCGCTGCGATCAGCACATGCATTTCATCGGTGACAATCAGCCCATGCGCACCGCTTATTTGCTTGGCATGAAGGAACAGTATGGCGCATTCGCGCAGGCGCGCGAGTTCAGCGGGGCTCAGGTTGCGCAGGAATCGCAGCTGCCCTACCGCATTTTGCCAAACATCATCAGGGATCGAATCATTCTTGAGGATGCGGCGGCGATACCAGGTTTTAAAATTGGAAAGCATTGAGATTCGAAATCAGTCATCATCGGGCTCCAGCCTAGAGGTTTCCACTTGCAGCGACTCCAGTTCCACCGCGTCGATCCGGGCAAAACGCTGGCTAATCTTGCGGCTCGAAACATGGACCTCCTCCACATCCTGATTAGCCTGCCGAATATGATCGGAAAGTTTTTTCATGCGCTCGTCGAAGCGGGCAAAATCCTTGCCAAGCCTGAAGAGTTCGTTCTTGATGATATGCACCTGCTCGCGGGTTTCAATATCTTTCAGCACCGCGCGGGCTGTATTCAGCACCGCCATTAGCGTTGTAGGCGAGACTATCCACACCTGCTTCTGCATGGCGTAATCGACCACATCGTATTGACAGGCGTGGATTTCTGCAAAAACGGCCTCTGCCGGTACAAACATTACCGCCCCGTCGCAGGTTTCCGGCGGCACTATATATTTGCTGGCTATGTCATCCACATGTTTTTTCACATCCGCCTTGAATTGCTTTTGGGCCAATGCCCGACTGGCATCATCCGCCTGGTGATCAAACATGCGATGGAAATTTTCCAGCGGGAATTTTGAATCAACGGCGACCATTCCGGTTGGCGGCGGCAGCCGCAACACGCAATCCGCGCGGTTGCCGTTGGAAAGCGTATGCTGCATCGTATATGCAGCCGGCGGTAAAACGTTGCGTACCAGTGCTTCCAGTTGCACCTCGCCGAATGCGCCACGGGAACGTTTGTCCCCCAGAAGCTCCTGCAAACTCACCATGTTGGTGGTAAGACTGTCTATTTTTTTCTGCGCCTCGTCAATCGTCGCAAGCCGCGTCATGACGCTGGTGAAAGTCTCATTCGTTTTCCTGAATCCCTCATCGAGCCGTTCAGCGACATGGCCGCTGATCTGGTCCAATCGCGCTTCCACCGTTCCACGTAATTGCTCGGAAGTTTTGCCGAGCGTCCCCGATATCCGCTCACCCTGGTTGGCCAAGCCCTCGTGCAAATCCTTGAGCATGTCGCGATGCTTGTCTTCCATCAGCTTCGCCTGTTGCCCCAGCAGATTGCGCACCATGGTCGAGAGCATGCCGAGCCTGATCACCAGAAAAGCCATTGTGACAAGCAGAATTGCAGCAGAAGTAATAATCAGCAGGTTTGCGGATATCATGTTATAAAAGTATACCGGAGAATGGGACTACCAAGCGGTTGCCTTTTTTACCGGTGCTGGATCGGCACAGGTTGGCGCAGGATGAAAGGACAGCCGGTTATCTGCTCCTTCGACCACTGGCTCGCCTTATGGTTGGTAAAATCATGGGAAATGCCGTTTTAATCCATTGCAGGTCACCGGCAGCAACACTCGCTCTGGCCATAGGCGGAAAGATATGATTTCTCGGCCGCGAGCTATCATCTCATGTCTGCAGGATAGTACCGCTCGCTTTCCATCTGGTGCCTCCGCCATTTGCCCTGGCGTTGCTTAACGCGATCCTGATAGCCCCCGACGAGCTCCTCCGTATCTTCCTTCTTTCTCTCAAGCCGCTCCTTCCGGGCTTTTCTGCCTACACGACGCCTCTCCTCCGTTGCCTGCCGCTCTCCCGGTCTCAATTCCTTCGGCCTCAACTCTTCCAAAGCGGAGTCAACAGGCCTCGATTCCTTGGGCCTCAACTCTTCCGAAGCGGACGCCCAAGGCCTCGACTCCCATGGCTTCGGCGGGATATTTTTCTGTCCTCCCTGCTGTTTTGTCTGATGCGTTGCCGGTTCTTGCTGCCCCAACGGGCCATCTCCATATGCGATAACATGCTGCGGCGCAAGCATGACAAAAGCGATAAGTGCTGCGCACTGAGTACATGGGACTTTCATGATTGTGCGGCTCCTTTGCTATTAGTTCTGTTAGTATTAATTTGGTTATTGATAAAATTAACCTTGAATCATCAGCTCGTAAAACTGCTTATTTATCGGATTGCTCATCGACAACTGCTGCCGTTGTTTTTTGCAGAGGATAACAAATCTTCAAGCCGTCTGTTTGTGCCCACGGCGTCATCAAATGCAGCTTCCGTCCCTGCGCGTTGATGATGTCTTCCACCCTAGCACCTCGCAATATAAGCGCATCGGCAATCAACGAACGATGGCAACGCCATGGTACCGCTTCGGCACACATCAACGCACACCGCTCGTGCGCAGCAAGCTCCAGGACATCCTGCACATTGTCGCTGAATTCCGCCGTTTGCATATAGTCGGCATACCCGCGAAAAGACGCATTGCGCCAGGCGCCGTTGATCGAGTCCTTCCGGGCGTGCCGCAGTCCGCCAAGTCCCGGTAGATGCGTGTATTTGATTCCAACCGCTTCCAGGGAGCCGGGCAGAGTTTCTTTGTTGAATTGCGGATTCTGCCGGGAACGCGGCATAGTACGCACATCAAGAACATGCGTGACTTCGTTAATCTTTAACAGGCTGATAAATGCATCCAATGGATGCGTCGAATGTCCGATCGTGCATATCAACGGTTCCGGTGCCGATTGCTTTTTCATAACGTTTGCTTCGCTCGCTCAGTTGCTGCTCATGGTATTCGCAGACTTGATATGGAAAACTCCAAGCCACTCGAAAACTCACTCTACGGAAATGCCGACAAAATCCGGTTTTCCCGGAAAGCGGATACTGCCATACGCCAGCGCCTTGCAAATCACCCATTGTTATTGCGCCTTTCCTGCCGCCGGTGCTGCAATGCATCCAAAGCGCGAAGCGCCGAGTTTTACGTCTGCTCTCGCCCAAGCCTTCTCGAAACGCGCCTCGATCAGCGCTGCCTGCTCGTCCTTGTTTTGCGCGCGCAGTGCCTGCAACAGACCATAAAGCGCCCATCCGTTATTACGATTGCGTCGCAGTTCTTCCCAATATACAGTTTCCGCCTCGGCAGGGCGCCCCGATTCCAGCAGAATGGCGCCGAGTGTCAATCTCGGAGGCGATTGCCATTCCGGCGGCTCTGTATAAGCCAAGGCATCTTCAAGGCGAATCGCCCTGTCGAGATGCGCGATGGCGGAATCGAACTGTCCTCGGGCGGCGGCGATCTCGCCGGCGAGCACTTCGGGGCCAATGCTCAGAACAGCGCGCGCTGTGTTGGGTGAAAGGAGCGCCGCATCCAGCGACTTATCCTTCATTATCTCCCGCAGCGCCGCCAATTCCTGCTCGGCAGGCTGCAACTGCCGTGTCGCGGCAAAAGCCAGGCCGCGCGCATAATGCCATGCACCTTTCAGAAATGCGTTCGTTGATGTTGGCGCAGGTTCCTGGAGAATCTCGTTCCACTTCCCGAATCTTGCAAAGGCCCAGTAGGGCACGGCGCGAAATATCGCTGTTCCCGGCACTTCCTTCAGCACGGCATCGCCTATCATGCTCGCCACCTTCTGCGCTGACTCTATCGCAGTACGGCTCTGGCCGTCTGCGGTAGCGGCAGCCCAAAGAAAGTGCATGTTGTGGGTAAAATACATTACCGGATAAAGTTCCTGTTCCTGCGACTCCTGATCCTGTGCATGACGCTGCGAGAAATACCTCTCGTCAGCCGCAATAGCGAGCTGATTACTTTTTATCGCATCGGCATATCTGCCCACCCGCAGGTAAATGTGCGACGGCATGTGTACCAGATGCCCTGCATCCGGCATCAATGTAAGCAGCGTATCGGCCGCCTTCTCAGCCCGCTCGGGTGTATCCGTCGGCTCAATGAGATGGATATACATGTGGACCGCCCCAGGATGTTTCGGATTGCGCCGCATCACCTCCTCCGTAAGCGCGACTATTTCAGCTGTACTCTCAAATGGATAGCCATCGCGCATCCAGTAGCCCCAGGGCTGGAGGTCCATCACCGACTCTACATAGAGCATGGCAATATCCAGGTCGTTCGTAAAACGCTGGTGCACATCCCGCATCGCATCCGCGTAAGCCTTATCGTTAGCCTTGCGATGCTCGGGGTTGCCGCTATAGCGCTTCTCGAGCGCGCCGATGAGTGCGCGCTCGCGGGGCGAAGCACCTGCCATCCGCGACGCGGCCTTTCGCACAAGCTCCAATGCCGGCATCTCATCCTCCGGTTCCATTGCCGCATTGATGTTGGGGCCGAGTACGAGCGCCTGACCCCAGTAAGCCATCGCCAGCGAAGGGTCAAGCCGTGCCGCCTCGCGGAAGGCACGGCCTGCCTCGGCATGGTTAAATGCGTACGAGAGGTTCAGCCCCTGGTTAATGTACTGCTGCGCCAGCCTGTTTTGCGTGCTGACTGGAAATGTATGGGAGCCAAGGTTTAGCAGCTTTGGAGCGGCTTCACTGCCGGGCTCGGACTTGTTCGTCTGATCGTGATGCGCATGAGCTCGCCCCCTGGTTGCCGAAGCCGGCACTTCCGTCTGGGCAAACGTAGCGGTAGCGCCGCTCATCGCCAGCACTAATCCCAGCATCGTGAAATGACGAATACGGGTTTGCATGGGCATTACCTCCTTGACAACCGTTAGTATGCTATCTGATGGCTGGGTTACGCAGTTCCGCCAAGCGCGCCAAGCCGAAATGAATGAAAGCAAGCGCGGCCAGCACGGGTGCGAACAGATTTAAAAATGGTATAAATTGTACCAGGCCGGTCAAAAGCCCCAAGCCCCATAGTGATGGCCGATGAGCGGAAAATATCGCCTGCATTTCCGCGCGGCTGGCATGTTCACTCAATGCATCATACCGGAACAGACGCTGATTCAGATAAGCGGTAGCGGCAAATGGGATGATCACGCCGGCGCCGACCAACCACAACGGAAGGGTGATCGCCCAAATTGCGACAAAGATGCCGAGAGCGATCAAAGCATTGAGCAGACTGCCAACGAGACCGCCACCGCTTTCGCGTTTAAGCTGCGGATAATCGCGCTGGGCCACCAGACGAATTAGCGCGGACATTGCGAATAGCGCTGTAATAACCAGCGCAGTAACGAAAACCAGCGGCACAAACAGAATCAGATGCGCAACCGCCTGAATTCCATACGCGATCCATCTCGGTTCCACGCCTTCCAGCCAGGTTTGAATACCGATCGCCGTAAGGCCACTCGCTATCCATCCTGAGAAAGTACTCCAGAATGTCACACCCAGAATCAACCACAACAAGCTCGCTGCCAACATGGGCCAGATCACGATCCACAAGACCTGAAACTGGAACAAATCACGAAAACCGCGCGAAAACGCTTCGAATACCCGGGCCACGCATTCTCCTTTCTTAAAACTTCTTCTCGGCAGTAAATGTAGGCTCAACCTTTACAGCAGTTGAAAATTAAAATGCGGGCAACAGATTATCAACCGTTATAGATTATTCCTTCGACCCCATACGCATCAATTGGTATATTTCCCAGATTTCCTTCACCACGCCACAGATTTTTCGCTCAAAACCCGTAAATGCCTCCCCCCGTAAAACACCCCGGGTATAGGCTCCCGCCACCATCCCCTTTAAGTTCGATGATGACTTGCCCATTCTGTTCCGATACATTCACGGCATGTGTATTGGTTAAATCTCTATAGAATTTCCGCGGGAATTAGAAATTGATTGCCGTCGATAAAAACGATGAAAGTTTCGGTGATGAACCGCGGGACGCCCCCATCCATACCCCACATCCCCCGCATCGACCCCTCGGCACTCGCCGCTTTGGCATTGGCGGTCGCGAAACGTGACCATAACCTTTTTGCCCCGACGGCAGTATATGTGCCTTCTCGTGCTCAAATGGTATTGCCTCCGTTTAAGCGAACACACAGGAAAACATGCAAAAATCCAAGGAACAACTCTTCAGGAAACTTAACATTGTCGAACTATGCTCACACGGTTTACACATTCCTTATCCATAGCTTGGACTATCTCTATAAACATTTTTTTGATCTCAGATGCTGCCTTCATTTTTTCGAATAATCGATTAAAAGTCGACTTGCTCCGACCGACAAAGTTTTCCTCTTTTGTCTCGCCACCCAGTATGCATCCCCCCATGTTAGCGGGTATTCCCAGGAAGTATCCAGACTCCCTCAAAGTTCGGCACATTCAGAAGAAGCGGTAGCTGGCGCTGAAACCGCTGGGAGAAGTCGATAATTACTCCGTAATGCCCGATGGGAATAGAGTCTTCCCATTATCCTGACGGGTCTTACTTTATCCTCCAGCGTGTAGCATTCAAACTTGCCATCCACCGACATTTCGCCAATCGTACTCTGTTCAGAAAAATCTGTCCTTTTAACACACAGTTCCATTTCCAGTTCTCCTTTTAATAGAGGAATCCTCCGCATAGTCATAACATTCCGCCCGCTACCATTGATATGTCAGGTTAGCGTGGACACTTTTCCAGCATCGTTTCCCTGTCGCTTCTCTGCCCGGTACTCCTGAATCGTTCATAGTCGTTACCCGTCAGTTGCCAGAATCTTGCGCGCCCCAATTCGTCGGCCTGCTCATATTTTGTCCGCTGCGATTCATCTATTTGCTCGGGCTCGCTGAAAACCTTGTTAACTGTGCTGCCCCTGTATCTTGATAGCTCATCGAAGGCACGGGTATACTCACTGAAAAACTTGCTTATATTCGCATTGTGCGCATCTACACTTTGTGAAAATGCTTCCACCATCGATGAATCCCCCGTTTCCCTGGCAATACGCAATCCCGTTTCCTTTCTGTTTAATGTTTCGGCTTCCCGGCATAGCAATGCATAGTTATCCGTCGACAGCGTGGCCAGACTACGCACCGCCTTCAGGTTCTGTACGAAATACCAGATTCCTGCCGCTAAAAGAATGGATAGACTTAGCGCCCATATTTTCCAGTTTCGCCCGCGTTCATATGACTTGATAGTTTCGAGAAAATCGAGACCCCCTTGAAATCGTTTGTCAGCCTCCTTTTGCGTTGCCTTAAGTACAATTTCCGCCAACGATTTTTTTATCTTGGGGTTGATTTTGCGCGGATTGGGAACAGGAATAGCAAGATGTTGTTCTTTAAGCGCCTCCAGGGTGCCGCCCTGAAAAGGCAATCGGCCTGTAAGCATCTCGAACAAAAGAATTCCCGCTGAGTAAATGTCGGATCGATGATCGATCTTGTTCGAATTTATAAATTGTTCGGGGCTCATGTATTCGGGTGTTCCAATTACACGCCCCAGATTGGCCGCCTGTTCGTCGCCAGCCTGACGCGCGATACCAAAGTCGGTAAGAAGTGCGCGATTGGAGCTATCAACCATCACGTTTGATGCTTTTATATCCCTGTGCAGGATTGCTTTTTCATGAGCGCAGTTGAGACCGGCGAGAATGCCCTTGAAGATATGCAAGGCCTGCTTCTCCGGCACCGGTCCGTGCAGCGAGTCGATCATGTCGGCAAGAGAACGGCCCTCGACATACTCAAGAACGAGAAAATAATCCTCGCCTTCCTTGAAATAGTCGGACATCTGAACAATATTGGGATGAGACAACTGTGCCTGGTGCGCGGCCTCGTCATAAAACAGGCTCATGAAGCTCGGATTAACGGTCAACTCTCGCTTTAGAACTTTTACCGCATATTTCTTCTCCCTGACGAGGACGTTCTCGGCGAGATAGACCCGTCCCATAGCGCCTTCGCCAAGTTTGGACAGGATGGCGTAGCTGCCATGGACAGTCTTGCCTATCAGATCGTCTTTTTCTTCCATTTGTTCAGGCTCCTGAGTTCTTTCCTGGCTCGGCTAGCCGGATTTGCGCGTAACAACAGGTGTCCGGCAGGCCATGACAGAAGTATAAGGGCGCATCAGCTAATTGATCAGCGCAGCAGTTTTGTTAAAAAAGGCTTCCGTATCGCGTTCACCCTCCTTGAGTGGATACATGGGCGCCAGACCCTCGCCGTCGAATTGGACGCCGCGGGGAGTAACCAGATATCCTGTCGTCGTAACCAGGGCTGCGCCGTCCTGCAGTTCAATAATGTCTTGCCGGGTTCCTTTTCCAGCGCTGGTTCGGCCAATCGATGTGCCCCGCACATTTTCAGTCAGAGCGGCAACAAATATCTCAGCGGCACTGGCGGTGAATTCATCCTGCCATAGAAACACCCGTTGGGCGGGAGGCTGCCGTGCAGTTGTAGAGGAATACGACCGTGTTCCGGAGCGCTCTCTTACAGAGATGATCTGCTCACCTTCTTTAAGGAAAAGCATGGCGGAATCCACGGCGGCGTAAAAATCGCCTCCACCGCATCCGCGCAAATCAATGATGATGGGTTTACTCTTATGCCAGTTCGAAAGCAGATAATCGAGTTCCTGTCTGGTGCCTGGCGTGAAATTTGACAGCTTGATGATGCGCGCAGAGCGAAAGGTATAATCGGATACTGCCGGGGCAGTCACTGTCGAACGGGTAACAGTTACCCGTCTGGAGACACCCGAAAGCCCTGCAAGCTCCACGACAACTTCAGTTCCGGCCTGCCCCGCTGCGAGCGCGACGATGGTCGGGAGCGATTTTCCTCTGACGGAAACGCCATCGAGCGCGAGGAGGCGCTCACCAGGCTTGATTCCTGCCTTGGCGGCGGGACCCTTCGGTAGCGGATAGCAAATAATGTCGCCGTTGCGCCGTTTCTCCACATCGAGGCCTATCCCGGAATGACGCTGCTTCCCTGCCGCCCTGAACCTGGCATATTCCACAGATGTCAGAAAGTCTGAATAGGGATCTTTTTGTGCAAGATAAGCCTTTAAGGACGAAGCAACCATGTCTTGCAAATCTCCGATGGGCGTGGAAAAAACCGCCCGTTGCTTAATTTGAACAAGCGCTTCGGTATATTGTCTTATAGCCGGGTCATTCACTTGAGGCACCGGCGCTGCTTCACGCGTATTCTCTGACGCAACCCAAGGCAGGATGGTCCTCATCAGATAACCGCCCAAAAACGCGGCTGCCAATATCAATATGACTGTCCCTCTACCGAAGTTCACGTCATACCTGAACGAATCAGGAGTGCATCAGGAGGTTCAACGATTTCCTGATTTCTCCCTTGAGATATTCCAGCCTTCGTCTCTTTTCGACGATGGTGGCGCCGCTTTGCTGAATCTCGGTCACTTCTATCTGATGCGCCTGCAATTTTGTAGCTCGCTTGCGCTTCAGGGCTTGCTGTTCTTTCGTACTTGCCGACGTGCTGGCATTCGCCTGTTGTAACTGCGTCAGCCGCGATTTCAGGTCATCCAGCGACATCTGCCGGGTCGTGAGATCTTCCTGTAATAACTTGATTTTCTCGTTTAATTCGGCCTGTCGCGTTTCTTCGAATTCCAATTCCTCCGTCTTGGTTGCCACGCGCGCTTCATCTGTTTCCACATCCTTTTTGAGTTGCATAACCGTGCAGGCGCACAATCCGGACATCAGCAACGCTGTCATTAATATTAATCTGATACTTTTCATGCCCTTTATTTCCTTATTGATTGGATGGTGGATCAAACCAGGATAGGACTATATTCGTTGCCGTTGGGTAGCAAACGCCGTGGTCGCGCTTTGCGTCTCCTTGAGCAAGCGTTCCTGTTTCCGGATTTCGGCATCCAGTTCTGCATGAATCGCCTTATCTTCGCCCGTTTTGCGCAACTGCTCGGCCTGAAAACGCTTCATATCCTCCAACGCGGCTTTCTCAAGCTCAACCTGCTCTCTGGCCGCGTTCTCTTCCTTCAATAAAGCTTCCCTTTCTTTTGCCAGCTCCTGGCTGGAAATCGTCCCCTGGTTTATCTGCGCAACGGTCGCATCCGTTCGCCTGGAAATCTCTGCAACACGGGTATCCAAGTCCCTGTTTAATTTTTCTGCATCTTCATTCAGACCTCGTACATATTTCAACCGTGCATCCAGATCATTTTCTTTACCCGCGAGTTCCTGACGGCGTTTTTCATATTTTTGTGCGTAGGTATAGCAGGCACCGGCTCCAACCAATCCGCCCCCTGCCGCAGCGCCCGCGCATGTCGCGGCGTCTCCGCCCGCTGCCAGACATATTGCGGTGGCGAGTCCCGCCCCGACAGCACCGCATTCGAGTGCCGCCATTCCGGAGCTTCCGCGGGTTCCGCCCACTGTGCTGCACCCTGTTATGATTGATAGAGATACCAGCAATGCAGCGATAATCCTCATTTTGCACCCTCCATTGATAGCCGTCTGATAGTGATTCTCTCGCATGCAATGACGCCGGTTCCGTTAAATTGCAGTCTCCCCTTGGGAACGGTTTCCCGGGATATCATCTTCACCCCGTGGCCTGTTGGTTTCTGGAGCTCGATCGCCACCGCTGGTAAATTTCCTGAACTCGAATACGGTTGCTCCGGTTCTGATTAACGCTCCGTCTCTCAGATCAGCGCCGTCTCTCTCAACATATGTCTCATTGAGAAAAGTCCCATTGGTACTGAGCATATCGTGCAGTTCGTCCCTTCCGGCACGACAGAGAATGACCGCGTGCTCCCCCGATACCAACTTGTCATCGTTGCTGGAAATGTAGACATCGCACGAACCCTCGGCAGAGCCGATAACATTGCGCCCTTCATAAAGTGGAAACAGTTCGCCCTGGGACCTCCGGCTGAATGTAACCAGTATGCCGGTAAGCCTTCCCCGACGCATATTTGGTCTTATCTGCTGCTGGGCGGCGTCTGGTTCAGCCCTTTGCGGCGCAACGTTGGCGGATGTTTCGAGCTTTGTAGCGCCCCGTCCTTCGTCTGATTCTCCACTGTCTATCTGTGTGGTTCTCCTTTGCATGGTTGTGCTCCTTTCCATAGATTTGTTTGATTCGATCTCATCAGGTTCGTGAACAGTTTTTCGGTGGGCACGATTCTCCGCATCGCAATAGGCACAGGTTTTCCAATTAGGATCCATCGGATGCCCCTTCTCGCAGACTCGCGCAGAGTCGGACACGCGGATTCCGACAATCTGTTTCCACCATCTGGAAGCGCCGCTCGGCTTTGATTTGTCGTCCATTAGCAATGACCTCTGGAATTTGCAGGTTGAAATACCATCATGTTTCGCTATGATCGTCCGGCGGTCTCTGGGCTCCAAGGGAAGGCCTGAAAGTCGCAGCTACTTGCATAGCAGCCTCGTACCCGCTTACCACGTATGCAGAGGGAGCCGCCGAGATAACCAGTGCTGCCGAAAAACTGCGGCAAAACAATTTACTTAGGCTGTTATCCGATTTTGCGCTGACGCCCGTATTCGATCAGTTGCACGGTTACATTATCTCCCCCCCCTTTCCGTAAGGCCAAGTCGACAAGTTGGTCTGCCAATTCCTGTGAAGTAAGCTGATTACCAAGGAGGGCGCTGATCTCGCCATCCTGGACATACCCGTGAAGGCCATCCGAACACAAGAGAATTTTGTCTCCCTCATGCAGCGGCATCCATGAAGAGATATCCACCAATACGTCGGGCGAGACACCGATCGCACGCTCCAACAAATTTGCATCGGGATGTGACTCAGCCTCGGCGGGTTCCAGCATTCCTGCATCCACCATGCGCTGGACGCGGCTGTGGTCCCTGGTGAGCCGGCGCAGTTCCCCTTGGGTAAAAATATAAGCACGACTATCCCCTACATGAGCAACCAGCGCCCGCGACCTTGCCACCAGCAGAACAACAGCTGTGGCGCCCATGCCCCTAGTTTCCTCAGCTCCCGAATGCCCTTGTTCATATACCGTCCTGTTCGCCTCTTCAAAGGCCCGTTTTGTTTCAGCCGGTACCGCAGAGGCAGAACCAATACGCGAAAGACTCTGCGTTAGCGATTCGATCGTCAGCTGGGCTGCAAGGGCGCCACCACGATGCCCCCCCATTCCATCGGACACGATATAACCGTTCCCGAAAGGTGCCCGCAAACCACTCATCCTGTCCTGGTTCTCGTTCCGGATATACCCCGTTTCGGAGCGCGCGCCGACAGACAACTGATTTTCGGTTGAACATTTCACAATCCTGGCATCCCATAGGCTTCATTTGATCCGCTACATGCCACCAGAATCACCAGGCACGTGTTCCTCCCCCATCAGCACCCTGTTTCCTGGCCCCTGGGTCCTCATTTGGCGCCAACAGTTCCAGCGTCGATTTTCCTACTCGAATGTGATCGCCCGGACTGAGCACTCTTGCTGTCTGGTCGAGTTTCACATCATTGAGAGACGTTCCGTTGCGCGATCCACTGTCGCTCAGGTACAGGCTACCCTGGTCATATTTTATGCTCGCATGCTTGTGCGACAAGTAATCATCGCTTAATTGCAAGTCATTCGACTCGTCCGAGCCGATTCGATAGGTAGTCTGTTCGATGGCATATTGCCGCCCTCTGGCAGGTCCACTCACGCCACGAAGAACAGCCGTAGGCCGTCCTTGACTGGGCATCGGGAATGCAAAACCTACGGCGGTGCGTGCGCGTTGGGGACGGGATTGCTTTTCTTCGTCATCGATCCGGACATCAACAATTCCCATATGCTTAATCTCCGGCTCTTCCGGTCTTCTTCCATTTTTTAGCGCTCTAATAGCAAGTACAAGCGCAATACCACCAAGCAACGTCCCCAGCAATATCCTGAGATCAACATTGACCGACAGAAGGTTTATAGTCCATTTGTCACTGGATTCATTTGAACTTGGGACTGACGGACTGGCAACAGACGAACTGGCAACATGAGGCGCAGAAAGCCTGTGCACGATAGTCTTCGAGACGGGCGCCTTGCCAGCAGCGGGCGTGAACTCCAGTTGCGCGGAATCTACCTGACGCCCATCAGCCGATACATCGTAGCGGAACAATACGTCAAACACCTGGGGGTCGGGCGAGTTGAGTAATTTATAGACTGCGCGGGACAACTCCTTTGCGTTTTCGGCGAGAATGAAGTCACCACCCGTATTTTTCGCCAAACGTGCAAGCAATTCCGAGTCTTCATCCGTAACGTTGCCAAACCCTATCGCATCGATGGTGATACCTTGAGCATTGGCTTTGCTTGCAATCACCCGGTCAGTAATGCTGCTGCCTTCATCCTTGCCATCAGTAACGACGATCAGGCGTTTCAAGCCCCTATCATCACGGCTGCGCAGCTCTGAAAGACCCAGCTCGATGGCCTCGTACAGCTTGGTTTTACTGTCCGGTGTTGATTTAGCACCGATTTCGCTTATGCCTTTAGCCACCTGTGCAGTGTTCTTGGAAAAGCCGCGAAGCTTCCTCACTTCTGTATCAAACGCCCATAGGGCGAGATTTAATTTCAATTCCGATTTACCTAAAACGCCCCTTAGAGCCTCCTGAATTTGTCTGATGCCAGCGGGGCCGATGGAACCGCTTTGGTCAACACAAAGAATTACCGATGTCTCAAGCGGAAAGGATGGCGCGGGCTTGACTTCGCTGGCTGAAATCGCGTGGTTGTCTTCAAACCGGAGTTGAAAAGCCGATGCGCTTGGCGCAGTTTCCGTGAAGATACCGGCAGTCGCAACGACTGTACCGGCTGGATTTTCCTTGACTGAAAAAACCTGGAGTGCGCTTGCGTGGACATACCCATACGTGAAGAGGGAAATGGCCCACAAGAAGAATTTTATCTTTGATTTTGATAACCGGCCCATCTGCTCCTCCCGTCCGCCATTTGCGCACATGCTTATGAATTGCCGTCACCACAAGTCAATCCAAGCAAATTCCATGCCGATAGGTTTGCGGGAATAATTCAATATGATCAATCATTAACTGATCGCAGGTTCGCTAACAGGTGTGCAGTTGGTCGGGGTCGATTAGCGTGCTGTTTGTGATAATGGTCTACTTAAACGCGTAAATTCATGAGCTTATCGGAGGCAGGACAATCATCACCCTGAGTGGGTCAAAGTCAACCCATATCGAGAACCGCCTCATTTCTCCGGATCCTTTCAATTGCTTCTATTTTTATCAACGTGTCGTAAACGAGGGATGTTCGAGTTCATTCCGTTTATGTGTTGTACACATTCGTCACCGAAGACCTCAAAAGCTCGCTACGCATTGCCGGAACGACGAGATCAAACCGGCTCCGACCCAGCGCTGGGTCAAAAATAACCCACTTGAAACGTAACGTGTTAATTCTCCACAGTTTTATCGATAATATATCCAATTGACGAGGCAGGCTATGGCGCTTCTCAGCAAAAAGATCACCCGCACTCCCCGAATCTATTTCACTCAACCGATTGATTCTGTGGAAATATTTTTTTCCACGCTCTGGCATGGAAGTTGCATGAAGACCGATAACTAATAGAGATTCCAGCCGTCAGAACCATGCAATCGGGATGCGTTTTCCGCCTTGCACTCGTAGCGGCGGCTAATTTTAATATTACTTTAAGTTTGAGTATCGTCGGGTGATAGCGGCAGGTTTGGTGAGTATCTGTCGCCTGTGAGAATTTATTGCAATCAAGGAGGATTCCATGCCAGTCGCCGTTAGTTACCCAGGAGTTTATATCGAGGAAATCCCAAGCGGCGTGCGCACCATCACAGGTGTAGCCACCTCCATTACAGCATTTCTTGGCCGAACCTCCGCTGGGCCTATAAATGAGCCGGTCATTATTAATAGTTTTAGTGATTTCGAACGGCAATTCGGCGGGCTGGTAGTTGAACATCCTCTCACCTATGCCGTACGGAGTTTTTATCTTAACGGGGGTAGCCAGGCACTCATCGTAAGACTCTACAGACCTGACGCAACTCCCCCCGGCGGTACGGAAAGTGACGGTGCCGCCAGTTTTACGCTGGACGATCTATCGTTGGCCGCTAAAAGTCCAGGGACTTGGGGAAACAAGCTGCGGGCCACGATTGATGCGGAAGTTGCGGATGAAACCCGGACGCGCCTGGGTCTAGGTAACGATGAACCGCTCTTCAACCTCATTGTTAAGTTGGATGACCGCAGCGAGAAGTTTCTAAACCTGACATTATCAAAAAATAGCGCACGGCGTATCGATAGAGTGCTCGAAGCAGAATCAAGCCTAATTCGCTGGAAAGGAGATTGGCCGGCCACGGCGCCTGCAATGGCAAAGTTAGGGGCGGCAAGTGCTGCGCTCAAAACGTTGAAAGAAGCTTTGAACGCTCAGCCGCCTGTTCCAGCCACAATTGACGCTGCAAGGCCAGCGTATGAGAAAGCAAAAGAGGATTTGGATGACGATGTCACCAAGGCAGAAAAAAAACTGGCCCGGGCATTGGCGGCAAAGCCTCCCGTGCCCCAGGATATCTCAGATGCTCAAGACGAGCTGAAAACAGCTCAAGATAGCATGAACGGCTCGGGTGGCCAGGCACTTGATCAAGAAACTTATGAAGGCAGCGAGGCTGACAAGACCGGACTATATGCACTGGAGAAAGCTGATCTATTCAATCTCCTCTGCATACCTCCGGATACTACTGAAGAGGATGTTCCACCCCCTATTTATCAGTCAGCGATGGCCTATTGCAAAAAACGCCGTGCCATGCTCATTATTGATTCACCCGCTGCCTGGAGCGCAAATAAAGAAACTGCCGCCGCCACCGCCAAAAACGGGCTACCTACGCTCGGGCTTTCCGGAGATGATGCGCGCAATGCCGCGCTTTTTTTCCCGCGTGTTTTGCAGGCAGATCCACTTCGCGATGGCCAGATTGACGCCTTCGTACCCTGTGGGATTGTCGCCGGGGTTATGGCCCGCACCGACGCTTCTCGCGGTGTCTGGAAAGCCCCTGCGGGTCTGGACGCATCGCTCAACGGTATACAGGGGCTTGATGTCAATCTTAATGATGCCGAAAACGGCATGCTCAACCCGCTCGGAATCAATTGCTTACGCTCATTCCCAATCAATGGACGAGTAGTATGGGGTGCGCGTACGCTACGGGGGGCTGATCAATTAGCGGACGAATGGAAATACATTCCCGTCCGGCGTACTGCACTATTTATCGAAGAAAGCCTTTATCGTGGCACCCAATGGATAGTCTTTGAACCGAACGATGAGCCTCTTTGGGCACAAATCAGACTGAACGTAGGCGCCTTCATGCACAACCTGTTCCGCCAGGGAGCTTTCCAAGGCATTACACCGCGTGAGGCCTATTTTGTGAAATGCGACAAGGAAACGACGACTCAAAACGACATCAATCTGGGCATCGTTAACATCATTGTCGGCTTTGCGCCGCTCAAGCCCGCCGAGTTCGTCATCATTAAAATCCAGCAGATAGCTGGACAGATCGAGGTCTGAGGAGGAAAACATGGCACAGTTTACAGTTAACGCACAACGGTTCGATCCTTATAAAAACTTCAAGTTTCGCATCAAGTGGGATGGCAGGTACGTCGCCGGAGTCAGCAAAGTTGGTCTCCTCAAACGCACAACAGAAGTCGTCAAGCACCGGGAAGGCGGTGATCCCTCATCCAGCCGCAAATCTCCGGGCCGTACGGAGTACGACGCTATCACGATCGAGCGTGGCGTGACGCACGACACCGAATTTGAGAAATGGGCAAACAAGGTCTGGAATTATGGCTCGGGCCTCGGGATGGAAGTCTCGCTCCAGGATTTTCGCAAAGATGTGATTATTGAAGTGTACAACGAAGCCGGACAAAAAGTTCTCGCTTACAAGGTCTACCGATGCTGGGTTTCTGACTTTCAGGCGCAGGCCGACCTTGATGCCAATGCAAATGCAGTTTTGATTCAGAATATCAAACTTGAAAATGAAGGTTGGGAACGGGATTACGAGGTTCCTGAGCCTGCCGAACCGACATTCACTGAACCTGCCGTTTGATGATGAATCATGCATACACCATCGGCCATGGATTTACTGCTGGCGTGGGAGCGGGGTCTCGATCAATCGCCTGCAAGGCGAGCACTTGCGCTGCTTGGGGCGTGTTCGCCGGACATTGCTTCGGATAAGCTCGCCGCCCTTCCTGTCGGCGCGCGAGACGCCAGGTTGTTACGCTTGCGTGAATCGCTATTTGGGGATTCCATCGCGGCGGTTTCGCGGTGTCCCGAGTGCGGCGAGAAGCTCGATGTTGCATTTAATGTTGATGACGTTCTCGATGCCCCTCCCGAAGCAATCGATAAGGTGATTGGCGACCCCGGTATACAAGCTCATCACCTGAATGCGGGTGACTACGATGTCACCTACCGCCTGCCTACCAGTGCCGATCTTATTGCAGTGTCTCTACTGCCTGACGATAGTGCGTCGCAACAGGCACTGCTGCAACGCTGCGTGATCGGCGTGCAACAAAGCGGTGTCTCAACAACGATTGATATGTTGCCGGATACGGTCATCACCGCTCTATCCAACGACATGGCGAATGCCGATCCCCACGCGCAGATCGAACTGGCCTTGAACTGTCCGGCATGCGATCACGCATGGCACTCACTGTTCGATATCGCCTCCTTTCTGTGGAGCGAGATCCACGCATGGGCACAACGCATCCTTCATGAGGTCCATACATTGGCGCGTGCATATGGATGGCGCGAACTGGACATTCTCACCATGAGCCCAACACGGCGCCAGATTTATCTGGACCTGGCGCAATCATGAGCAATCATGCCCCTACATTAGTAGATACTCTGTTCGCTGTTAGTGATATTTTTGATTTTTTTATGCGAGCACATTGCCCTACGCCTACTTCCCTTTTACCCGGTCGTTCCCGCGAAAGCGGGAATCCATGGGGTTTTCGGTTGCCCGAATTCACCCGCTGCAGGATGACGGCCTGTTCCAGTCAGCGTCTGGATTCCCGCTTTCGCGGGAATGACGAAGTAGTTGTAGGATGGGTGGAGCGAAGCGCAACCCATCATCCGGCTTACTTTATATCTCACCAAACTCCGCATAATCTGGCTCATCATTTCCAGCCTGATCCTCATCGTTTGATGCGCCGTGTTGTATGTGGTTTTGAGGGATTACGCTATGCTCCCATCATGCATAAGTGCATTTGAGTATGGTTAACAGGCAGAATTTTTTAAGCACCCTCATACAGCGCGAGCACGGCGGACACGTCGCTCATGCCATTTCGCCGCGTCCGCCCTCACGCTACGAGCCAGTTGAACGGAATGGACCGGTTGCAATGTTTGAGGAAACAGAGCCTGCGGGAGCGAACAGGGATACACTCCGTGCTGATGCGCATCATACGCCGCCACCCGTTGAGCCCGATCAAGGCGTGCGAGCCGAGCGCCCAGAGAATACGCTACAACCCCCGGCATCAATGGTTCCACTGAAGGAGGAAGTTGCCAATACCAATGCGCCATCGCCGAGTATCACCTTGCCCTTGGATGAGCCCGTCGCTGAACATGAGCGTGTCGCTGCCCGTAAGGACCTATCGCCAGTCGATCCCGCTTCGGAACCTGACACCACGAAACCGGCGCGCGTAGAAAAACGCCGCATCGAAGCCACATCCCGTATTGAAGACACTGCAGGGCATGAGGAACGCAGCAACACGGCGAAAATGCCAAAGGGAAAATATGACGGGAGCCCGCGGCATGAATCCGAACCCCGATATAAGGCAACCGAACACCCCGAAGGCTTACCCTCTGCCAATTCTCACCCACCGACTTACACGGAACAGTCACGTCCCGCGAAACACAACGTGGTAGCCGCGCCGCAGATCAGCGACGTCACAAGGCAGAACGGGGACGACGAACATAGCAACATACCGATAACCGTGCCAGAAAAACTTGACAACAACCCGCACCATCCAACCGTCGCTACACAGGTGAATGCCGTTGCCACTGCGACGACGATCCCCGCGCCTCAGCCCACGGCAAAACATACGGTAGCGTCCACGCCTCGGATCAACAGTACCGGCAATATAGCAGAGCATCCCGGGCACGATAGTGGTGCCCCGCCCGTATCGCGAGAAGTATTTCCCGTGCAGGTGACAATAGGGAAGAGCGGCGGCACAACGCCCCCTTGGCCATCGCGCGAATTGCCAGGCACATCGTCCCATCGCGAGGCGAGTACGCCCGCTCCAGCACCAACGATAAACGTCACCATTGGCCGCATCGAAGTTCGCGCTGTGGCAGCTCCCGCCACAGCAAAGCGAAACAACGCCGGTCCCAAGCCAATGAGTCTGGACGCATACCTTAGCCAGCATTCGGGGCGGCGAAGCCAGCGAGGGTCACAATGAGCAACGCCCTTGCCATCGCCGCGGTGACTTCAACCATGCGTTTCTTGCTGGAAAACTCAATCCAGGCAGACCCGGCATTGACGGGAACCCTCATTACAACCAAACCACCGGATAAGGCGCGCGGCACAAATACAGGGCGGCAGCTTAACCTCTTCCTCTACCAGCCACAGACGAATGCCGCCTTTCGCAACAGCGAAATTCCACACCGGGCTACGCAGGGTGAAGCAGGCATGCCGCCGCTGGCACTGAATCTCTTTTATCTTGCCACGGCCTACGGCGAGGAGCAACGCGCAGATGAAGAAGTCATGAGCCACCACTTGCTTGGCCGGGCAATGAGCACGTTTCACGATCATCCACTGCTCGGGACGGAAGAGATTAGAAATGCTCTTCCTGATAATGACTTGCACCAGCAGATCGAGCGGGTGCGCATCACCTCGCAGCCCATGACACTGGATGAGATATCCAAGTTGTGGAGCGCCTTCCAGACTCCCTACCGCCTCTCGTCCTTCTACCAGGTGGCTGTGGTCCTGATTGAGAGCACACGGCAATTGCGCGCGCCGCTGCCCGTGCTGACCCGAGGCAGGGACGATCGGGGTGTGATCTCACAACCGAGCCTCATTCCGCCCTATCCGGCTATTGATCAATTGACCTTGCCCGCCAGGCAAAACGCAGTAAGGCTTGGCGAAACCGTACTCATCTCCGGTCACCATCTGGATGGCGAAAACGTTCGTGTGCGCCTCACCAATCGCCAGTTGCCCGAGCCAAGAATTCTTGCACCCGAGCCGGGCATGACCAGCACCGAAGTAACAGTCGTACTCCCGGACCAGCCAGCCGACTGGATTGCGGACGTCTATTTATTGGCTATAGTTGTGCTGAGGCCGGATGAAGCCGCAGACCGGATCACAAACGAATTGCCTCTGCTTGTGGCGCCGCAGATCACTGCGATTGCCCCCAACCCCGCAATACGAGATGCTGCGGGGAATGTAACGCTTACCTTGACCTGTATACCGCAAATCCGCCCGGACCAACGGGCAAGCCTGTTACTGGGCGATAGGGAAATACGCGCTAATGCGCATCCTGCGCAAACGGACAGGCTGGACTTCAACATCACAGGCGCAACCCCCGGAGATTACTTCCTTCGGCTCCGAGTGGATGGAATTGACAGTCTACTTATCGACAAATCGACCACTGTGCCAGTATTCGATCCTTCACAAAAGGTGACGATCACATGAAAACGCTGGAAGATTGGCAGGCCGCCAATGACAAATATTTAAGCGCTGCCGTAGCATGGGTGCGTCTCCTGCTTGAGCAGCGCGCGTATCCCTCACCAGCTCTTGCCGTCCCTTCTCCTTCCGGCGCTTCTCCCGATGCACCTGTTGCACCCGTTGCACCATATGATGCTCCTGACGTCCCACCTGTGGCGGCGCCGGAGGCGGAAGCCACTCCTACTACTGGAACCCGAGCCCGGCGCAAGTCTAAAAAAGCCGAGGGCCCGGCTCCAGTCGGTTCTGAAACCGCTACCCCATCTGTCGCGCTATCGAGCGAATCTGGCACCAGCAGTGCGAAGGACGACCCGCTCAGCCAGGCCGCTGCGGAGATGGCCGCAGCGGAAAAGCAAATGACGCCTCCCCCCGCGCTTGTGTTGTTAAGCCAAAGGCTGGGCCTGTCCAGATTCGAACGCGACATCGTCCTGCTGTGCACCGCACTCGAACTGGATACGCGCATCGCCGGCTTGTGCGCCCAGGCCCAGGATAATCCCGCAAGGCCCTACCCCACCTTTGCGCTGGCCCTGTCGCTATTCAATGAGCCCGCCTGGGAAGCGCTTTCTCCGGAGCGTCCTCTGCGTTACTGGCGCCTTATCGAAATAAATCAGCCAGGCAGCCAGCCGCTCACAACAAGCGCCCTCCGCGCGGATGAGCGCATTGTTAGTTACATCAAAGGGCTGAACTATCTCGATGACAGGCTTAGTCTGCTGCTTGCGCCAGTCACCCCAGCGAGGGGTGATCCGCTGCCCCCTTCTCAACAACACGTTGTCGACAGTGTCCTGCAGCGCTGGCACTCCCCCGGAGATATAGGGAATAGGCCCGCGCCAGGCATGTTACCGGTCGTTCAGTTGCTCGGTCCAGATGAGCCTAGCAAGCGGCTTATAGCGGCACATACAGCCGCCAGCCTGGGACTGCACCTTTACAGGTTGCCAGCCGCCTTTCTCCCGCCCCAGAATGCGGATCAGGAAACACTGGCGCGACTCTGGCAGCGCGAGACTGCTTTGCTGCCACTCGCGCTTTACCTCGATGCACAGGAGTCACCTAATGCTCAGGAAGGGCCACAACCCGCGGTCAGCCGTTTTCTTTCACGTTGCGATGGAGCCATATTCCTTGCGACGCGCGAGCCTTGGCCGCATCTTGACCGCACGAATGTGGCATTGGATGTGGCAAAGCCCACGCCGGACGAGCAGCGGTGCGCCTGGCTTTCGGCATTGGGAGATACGGTAAAGAATGTGCCGGATCTGCCCGATCAGCTATCGGCACAATTCAACCTTGATCTTGCGACCATCCGGCAGATCGCGCAGGAGGAACTCTCAGAGAAGACATCATACCGGTCACTCCCGGACCGCCTCTGGGACGCATGCCGAGCCAGCGTCCGCCCGCGACTCGAAGCGCTGGCCCAACGGCTGGAAGTCAAGGCAACCTGGGATGACATCGTGCTGCCAGATGAAGAAACGCAAGCGTTGCGCCAAATTGCTGGACAGGTGGCACAACGTACCAAGGTATATCAGACCTGGGGTTTCGCGAACAAAATGAATCGGGGCTTCGGCATCAGCGCGCTATTTGCCGGCGAGAGTGGCACTGGCAAGACCATGGCGGCGGAAGTAATTGCCAATGAGCTGCGCCTTGATCTTTACCGGATAGACCTGTCCCAGGTGGTCAACAAATATATCGGCGAGACGGAAAAAAATCTGCGCCGCCTTTTCGACGCCGCCGAAGACGGCGGCGCAATTCTGCTCTTCGACGAGGCCGACGCCCTCTTTGGCAAGCGCAGCGAAGTCAAGGACAGCCACGACCGTTATGCCAATATCGAAATCAATTATCTGCTTCAGCGCGTGGAGTCCTACCGCGGACTCGCAATCCTCGCAACCAACATGAAAGGAGCATTGGATACCGCATTTATGCGCCGGCTCCGCTTTATAGTCAATTTTCCAGTCCCCGCCGCGGCACAGCGCAAGGTTATCTGGCAGAAAGTATTTCCACCTGAAACCCGTACAGAAGGGCTGGATTACGACCGCCTTGCGCGCCTCAATCTCACCGGTGGCCTCATACACAACGTAGCGCTTAACGCGGCATTTCTCGCCGCGCAGAATGATACAGCGGTAACCCTCCCGCTAGTGCTTATCGCCGCCCGTGCTGAATTCCGCAAGCTCGACCGACCGATCAATGAAGGTGATTTCCGCTGGCTGGAAACTGCGGGAGCGGGAGCAGGAGTACAGACATGAACATCAACCTGCACATTGATCGGCTGATTCTGGATGGGGTGACCATACCGCATCACCAACGCCGTCTTTTGCAAGCCAGCATGGAGGCAGAGCTTGCCCGGTTACTATCAAAAGGTGGCGTCCTGACTGGACTAAAAAACGGCGGTGCTATACCGCAAGTTCCCGCGAAGGCAATTCAACTATCAGCCAGCGTCACCCCGGTACAGCTTGGGCGGCAAATTGCGCGGTCCGTGTATGGAGGGATCGGAAAATGAATGAGATTGCTTCCCAAACCAGGAATCAACCGCGGGCGAATACCTTACCAGCGTCGAGCATCCTGCAACGCAAGTGCGAGTGCGGAAGTCATACGGTTGCAGGCGGAGAATGCGTGGAGTGCAGCAAGAGAGAGCACGGTCTGCAACGCAAAACTAACGAAGGATTTAGTTCAGGTCGTGGCAACACATTATCCGGCATTTCCTTACAGAGAAAACTTACCATTGGAGCAAGCGATGACCCCCTGGAGCAGGAAGCCGATCGGGTTGCGGATCAGGTGATGGCCAAGCCAACACATTCCGCACTTAGCGATACGCCGCTGCGCATTCAGCGCTACTCAGGTCAAACGACTGGGGATATGAATACTGCCCCTGCCAGCGTAGATCGCGTTCTTGCGAGTTCTGGCAGGCCACTGGAACCAGCGTTACGGCAAGACATGGAACAGCGCTTTGGACACGACTTCTCGCAAGTGCGGGTACATAGTGACGATGCTGCCGAGCAATCAGCGCGGCACATGAACGCCCGCGCCTACACAGTGGGCCACAACATTGTGTTTGGCGCGGGCCAATATGCGCCGGGAACAGCCGAAGGCAAGCGCCTCGTAACTCACGAACTGACTCACGTGGTGCAGCAGGGCCGGAGTATGGGGGAACGAATTCAGTGCGCACCGGGTGAGGCGGCGACTTTTTCAGCAAAGACATTGGAGCCGTTGGAAAACGTGGCACAGCGGATTGCCCGGTTGGCTGCCGGCGACACCGGGTCCGCGATGAGCAAATTTAATCTGAAAGGCGGGCCGGACAAGGTCATCTCGGTGGTCCGCAATATGAGAACGGGCCAGATCTATGTTGGACTCAACACAGGCCCACCTGCTAATGTGACCGAGGTTATTCGCAAGGCCACCGCGGCCCAAAAGGCAAGGATCGCTGCGAAGGAAGTGAACGTGGTCCAGACGTCGGCGATCGCTATAGAGGGTGGGCATGCAGAAGTCAACGCGCTGAACAAGGCCATCGCGCAGGAGGAATCAGCGCTCCGCCGCGCGATGACGGAGGCTGAACTAGGAGCAACGTTCGAGATGCACAATGTCTGGTTGAGCGGTGAACGCAAGCTCACCACAGCGCCCCGGTGTGAGCATTGCGCACGGATCACTCGGAGCGTAGCGGTAACCGAGTCCTTGTTTAAAGTGGAAGGCGGCGTGTCGGGGGAGATCAACGTTCCGCAACGGGGGAAGGCGGTAAAATCCGGGGGAAAGATCGTGGAGGCCGAGGCCATCCACGGTGAAATATCGGTTCGCAAACCACCAGTGAAACCTCCTACCACCGTGCCCGAGCAGGTCCCTGAAACCGTTCCCAAGGTGGAAGTCCCGGGCGTACCGTCTGTAGGTAGATTAAAAGGCTTGGGTAAAAGTCTTTTGAAAGGCGCCGTGGCGGGTTTAGTTCCAGGTCCTGACGATATTCCTGATGTGGTACTTTCCCTCGCAGACAGAGCCGCGGCTGTCGAGGCAATCAGGAGGATTCAGGTCAAATTCGCAAAAGAAGGTTTTGCGAAAGGTGTTGCGGCTGGCGTGATGTGGTGGTCCGAAGAGGAAGTACGCCTAAATCTTAAGAACCGTGTCACTCCATTCCGGATACAAGGTTTGGAAGACCCAGCTGGTTTTCTAGGCTTGACCTATATTCTTCGCCTTGCTGAAGCGTACGAAAATTACGCGATAGACAGAGGATATCAGTTCGGTACATCACACACGCTAGAATGGAAGAAAGTCATGAGGGACATAGGCTTTGGTTTTCTAGCTGAGCGTGGATATCATTATGGGGAAGACCCTGGGGTCTTATTTGAAAACGAATTTATCAAAGACCTCGCATACGCACTCCGTCCTATTACCGATCCAATAGCTGACGAAGCTATAGAAAAGGGCGAAGAACGGCGCAGACAAAAATGGATAGAAGATAAGGCCAACTCACAAATATATGAATAGATCTGGGGTCAGACACGATTGATAAATTATCAGGCTTTGACCAAATATCGGATGCTTTAGTACTGAATTTATGAGTAACAACCTGACAACTGAAAGCAAAGCTGGGCAAAGCTCAATGCACTTCAGAGCAGGGAGAATTCTGCAGCGCAAGTGTGACTGCGGCAATCACACCGTAGCAGGAGGAGAATGCACGGAATGCGGGAAGAAAAAACATAGTCTCCAGCGGCAAATCATCGAAGGGAATAGTTTGGGTCTCAATACATTCCCGCTTATTCCATCAATACAGCGCAAGCTCACCATCGGCGCAAGTGACGACCCGCTGGAACAAGAAGCCGACCGGGTTGCGGATCAGGTAATGGCCAGGCCAACACATTCCGGGGTTAGCGATGCGCCGCTACGCATTCAGCGCTATTCGGGTCAAACGACTGAGAGCCCGAATACTGCTCCTGCCAGCGTAGATCGCGTCCTTTCGAGTTCTGGCAGATCGCTGGAACCGGTGCTACGGCAGGACATGGAACAGCGCTTTGGACACGACTTCTCCCAAGTGGGGGTGCAAACTGGCGATGCTGCCGAGCAATCGGCGCGGGAAGTGAACGCCGCTGCCTATACGGTCGGGCATAACATTGTATTTGGTAGAGGCCAGTTCGCACCCGGAACAGAGAAGGGTCGGCGCTTGATTGCTCACGAGTTGACGCATGTAGTGCAGCAAAGCGCGGGAAGCAGCCCGCGAATTCAGCGCAATGGCATGGGCGAGTTGCGGCTCTCGGAGAGATGCGAAGAACTGAAAGGAGAGATTCGCGTGACCAAGGCATACGGCGCTCTTGACATGGCAGCGCAAAGCTTGACCGAAAGCATCATGATCGAGGTAGATAAAAATTCGCCTTCGGAGCGATATCGTCTGCTCTTAACCCTCAAAACGCTGTTTGTGGACCCAGCTAAAGCACCCTCGGATCTATTTAATGAGCTCCAGCAGTTCCTCAGATCTCCAACCAACCAACCGGCCTCAAAAGAAGAAAAAAAATGTGAACAATTTCCAGGGGGATCAACCGACTGCGTCGTAGATGAAAAGACCGGAACGCCAACAGGTAAAGTAACGCAACGTATCGAAGAAACCAATCGATGCACCAGACCATGCGTGGAACAGCACGAGGCGGTCCACGTTAAGCAATTAAAGGCGTTCTGCCCAAAACTTAGGGACTGCTATCTCGCTGCGGACGCCGGCAAACGACCTGTTGAAGAATGCATCAAGATGAATTTTGTGATGAAAGAACTCGAGTGCGAAGCGTACAAAGTTTCTGTCCAGTGCTTAGAAAAACGGCTTAAAGCAGCAAAAGAATGTCAATCTAAAGAAAATAAGGAATATGGAACCCGCCAGCTTGCGAGCGATAAATGCTTCCGCGACAAGAATTGCGGAGATTCTAATAAGAAATAATACAAGGAATGTTTAGGTCTTCCAAAAGGGATCAATAGGGTCAGACAGGTCAGACACGATTGATATTTTCTGTTTAAGCCAGGAAAAACGATATAGATCAATATGAATCCTTCGATCATTGCTGTTCAGACCGCGTAAGGCAAAAAGGGATAGAAGATATCAGGAGCATGATATGGCCCGACTATTAAAAAAGGTCACCAAGGCTCGGAAGTCAGAGAGGTTAAGCCGGGTAGCGGTTATCTGCCACAACCAAATGATATCGTTGTTTGGTGGCGAGACCAACTTTTGCGCTTTCCTCGCCATCCAGAACGGCACAGCGGTAACTTTGCCACCGGCGCACACCGCTGCCCGCCCTGAATTCCGCAAGCTCCACCGGTCGATCAACGAGGGTGACCTCTGCTGCCTGAAAACTGCGGGAGCGGGAACATGAGTACAGACATGAACATCACCCTGCATATCGACCGGCTTATTCTTAACGGCGTAAATATCTCGCACCGCCAGCGCCATCTGCTGCAAGCCAGCGTGCAAACCGAGGTGATCCGGCTATTTACTAAGGGCGGAATGTCCCCCAGTCTGGCAACTGGCGATGACCTGGTACGGCTCGGCCGGCAGATTGCGCAATCGGTATATGGTGGGATCAATCATGAATAAAACAGCCGTTGCTCAGCAGGCGGAAACTGCAAGTTTTTTGCCGTCCGCTCACGCCATACTTCAGCGCAAGTGTGACTGTGGCAATCGCACGATGACTGGCGGTGAATGCGAGGAATGCGGCAAAAAAAAACAAACTTTGCAGCGTAAGGTAGCTGACCGAAGTGGAGTATCCGAAGTCCCGCTGATCATGCCAGAAGTTCCGAGTACACGCGGCCAACCGTTCGGCTCCGCTACCTGTATGTTCGTTGAGCCCCGTTTTGGCCAAGACTTAAGCAAGGTTCGCGTGAGCCCAGCCCAGCCGGGGGTTGTGCAGGCTCATCTTGTCTTGGGGCAACCGGGGGACCGGTTTGAGCGGGAGGCGGACTTAGTCGCGGACTCGATTATGCAATTCCCCATCGCTCGTAGCGGGCGATCACAGCCTCTCCCCGTATCGATAGGGTTCGAGTCCTTACATCGGGCTTCGGACGAGTCTGCTTCGAACGCACCTACAGACGGGGCGGATCAGACGACGGACATTGCCAAAGCCACGGCAGACGGGGAAGAAACGGAGGGCAGTCCCGAATACGTCGCCGCGCTGCTGCTGGAGACAGATGACCTGGAGGCCGACTCAGGGGCGCAGGCGCCTGAGGAGCAGTCGACCACTCCAAGGTTATCCCCGACTGAAGCGCGTGATGAAGCGACAATGCAGGCTCGAGAGCTACCCGGTCAAACGCCCAAGGTATTATCCTCGAACCTCGCATCGAGGATTGACGCACTCCGCAGCGGTGGGCAGCCGCTTTCAACCTCGAGCCGAGACTTCTTCGAGCCGCGCTTCGGTCATGATCTCAGTCGCGTGCGGGTCCATACCGGGGCGGAGGCGGACCAATTGGCTCGCTCCGTCCAGGCGAGGGCTTTCACCATCGGGCGCGACGTGGTGTTCGGCGAAGGACACTACCAGCCAGCGTCGCCGACAGGCCAGTGGTTGATGGCGCACGAACTCACGCACGTGCTTCAGCAGCAAGAGGGGCTGTCTCGTTCGCCAGCGCAAGGCATTCAGGTGCAGCACACTGGGCGGCCTCAGCTTCAAGGCGGCTTCTGGGGGAAAGTGTGGGGTGGGATTAAGAAGGGGACCCGTGCCGTCTGGGGTGGAATCAAGAAGGGAGCCAGCGCCGCCTGGGGCGGGATCAAGTGGACGGCAGGCAAGGGTTGGAGTGGAATCAAGTGGATGGCAGGCAAGGTTTGGAGTGGAATCAAGTGGACGGCAGGCAAGGGTTGGAACGTACTCAAGAGCGCCGCAGCGTTAGCCTGGAGTGTAATTGTGAACACTCCTGAGCGGGTCTGGCGGCTCATAAAACATTTGGGGAGCGGCATTGCTGGCATTGGGTCTTGGCTCTGGGAAGGGCTGAAACTGGCATGGCACCTCGACTTCAAGGGGATGGGAAAGTGGCTACTGGACGGCATCCTTTCCGGCTCCGCCTGGGTCGGCCGGCTCATCGGTAAGCTTGTCGACATCGCTGGCATTGGAGAAGTTTGGGATCTCTTGTTTCAGATCATCAAATTCAACACACGGACATTGACCTCCGGTGAGACGAGCGAGGCAAAAAAGACCTTCAAGAGCAGCATCTCATACTGGCAGGTGAGGGTAGATGAGCTCTCATTGATCGCGCATATAGGGGCTGCATTTGAGGGTGGCGGGAATATGGGTGTGACCACCTTCCATACCATCAACTTCAACCGAAAGATCGAAGCCATGCCCGGAAGCCCTGACATGCACTGGCTGACGCACGAACTTACCCATGTTTCCCAGTACGAACATGCGGGGTCGCAATATCTTGGAGAAGCTATTCATGCCCAAGCTACGGCTGGTTACGATTACAACGGGCCGAGTAGACCGCTGTGGCGCCCCTCCACGAACGTCTCCCCCAACCCATCTGGGAAACACTTCCGGCAGTTCAACCGGGAGCAGCAGGCGGACATTGCAGCGGACTACTACTACTCGCTATATAACAAAACCGTCACCGCCCCCTCCGGGACGACGTTTACCCCAATCACATCAGATTATGAGCCGGTAGTGGATGAACTCAGGGCTGGGGATATGTAGCACGTAGCCAATTAACAGATAAATAACAAAGAGAAACCAAAAACCAATGGGGTCAGACACGATTGATAAATTATCAGGCTTTGACCAAATATCGGATGCTTTAGTTACTGAATTTATGAGTAACAGCCTGACAACTGAAAGCAAAGCTGGGCAAAGCTCAATGCCCTTCAGAGCAGGGAGAATACTGCAGCGCAAGTGTGACTGCGGCAATCACACCGTGGCAGGAAGAGAATGCGCGGAATGCGGGAAAGAGCATGGCCTTCAGCGGCGAATCATCGAAGGGAATAGTTCGGGTCTCAATACATTCCCGCTTATTCCATCAATACAGCGCAAACTCACCATCGGCGCAAGTGACGATCCGCTGGAGCAGGAAGCCGACCGAATTGCCGATCAGGTGATGTCAATGTCAGCAAATCCGTTAACTGGCACCTCACTCCCAAGGATTCAACGTTTTACCGGTCGATCGGCAAGGGAAACTGATGTGGCGCCTCTGAGCGTGGATCGCGTTCTCACCAGTTCCGGTTATCCATTGGAGCCTTCGCTAAGACAGGATATGGAGCAGCGATTCGGCCATGATTTTTCGCGTGTGCGCGTACATTCTGGTCCCGCTGCGGAGCAGTCAGCTCGAGACGTAAATGCTTATGCGTATACAGTAGGAAATAACGTTGTGTTTGGAGCTGGGCAATATGCGTCAAGTACGGTGCAGGAACAACGTCTGGTGGCACACGAACTAGCGCACGTGGTCCAGCAATCCGAGTTATTCCCGGGAGAAAACCAAAGCCCAAGAAGCGCTGAGAATAATGTAGAACGCGAAACAGAAACAGAGAACGCCGCCACACCGCAACTCGTCTCTCCCTCAAATTCAACCCAAGCCCCAAGCGCGGGGCAGTTCCCAGTCTTAAAAGAAACGCGGCCTATCCTACAGCGCTGGAAGATCGATGGAGACCTAGCCACTTCGGATAATTCTAATGACACTTTGGGTCAACTCGCCCAAAAAGCCGGTGCGCAATTCAATGATTGGAAATGCATCAAGCCGATCAGCATGCGGACTTCTACTTTAGCCAAACCGCCCACCAACTTCAATGACCGCTACGAGCTTTACGTGCAGATCGGCGACAAGTTTGACATTTCAAATCTCACTGCCGCGGAAGGGCTCATGGAAGGACTCGTAAGAGCCTTCCTATTAAGAACCTTCCTATCAATCTACCTATTCGATGATGGTAAGGAAGCTAAGGACGCCAAAGTTGCCAAGTTGTTCTACCCTGGTAGCGTATCTAGCCGAAATGCAGATTCTGACTTCGATAACACCTCTGATTCAGGTAGTAGGCCGATCATAAATATGGTGATATTCGGGCATGCCCACGGCGGCATGATGTGGGGTGACGCGTCTAGGTTCGCGCCTGCGGATTTTGACCCGGAGGAACCTAAACAAAGTTTTACGCTAGCGCACGCTGGGCTATTTCCACGCCGCTGTTGGTTCAGTCGCGATGCCTCTGTGCGCGCAGTTGGGTGTGATTCAGAGACGTGGGGTCGAGACTTCGCTGCCCATTACCTGCGTAAGGGCGCTAGCGTTATTACTACAACTAGATCAGTCCGACCTACGTGCACCGCTCCCTTGCGCGTCAGGGGCGTTTGCCAAAGGTACGATGGTCTCGATTTCGCCTCTTCTTTCGAAAGCGATGCAGAGAGTTTGGACGGTCCATTTTCGACTGCTGCTGACTTTCACGACAGCAGATTCTGGCAAACGATCGAAGGCAAACTATGACCACCTTTCCCCGCTCTCCCCGCCTTCTTAATGGCGCCATTATCGGACTTGATCCGGCTAATCCGCTCGCCAGCGTGATTGCCTTCCAACAAAAACTAATGGGTCAGACACGATTGATAAATTATCAGGCTTTGACCAAATATGGGATGCTTTAGTACTGGATTTATGAGTAACAGCCCGACAACTGAAAGCAAAGCTGGGCAAAGCTCAATGCACTTCAGAGCAGGGAGAATTCTGCAGCGCAAGTGTGACTGCAATCACACCGTAGCAGGAGGGGAATGCGCGGAATGCGGGAAGAAAGAACATAGCCTCCAGCGGCAAATCATCGAAGGGAATGGTTCGGGTCTCAATACATTCCCGCTTATTCCATCAATACAGCGCAAGCTCTCCATTGGGGCAAGTGACGACCCGCTGGAACAGGAAGCCGACCGCATTGCCGATCAGGTGCTATCAATGCCCGCAAATCCGCCAGTTGGCACTTCACCTCCACGGGTTCAACGTTTTACTGGTCCAGTGTCTACGGAAACTGATGTGGCTCCCCCTAGCGTGGATCGTGTTCTCGCTAGTCTGGGCCAACCGCTCGAGCCTGCGCTACGGCAAAATATGGAACAGCGCTTCGGCTATGACTTTTCGGGCGTACGAGTGCATTCTGGTTCCGCCGCCGAGCAATCAGCGCGAGACGTGAACGCCAGTGCTTATACTGTGGGGCACAACGTTGTGTTTGGCGCTGGGCAGTTCATGCCTGCCACAGAAAAAGGCCGGCGGTTAATTGCACATGAGCTTGTCCATGTGCTTCAACAGGGAGGTGCGTCCTCCCCGATTGAGGATAAGGCGTCAAGCCTTGGCTCGGTTCGCGCTCACGCGGAAAGTGAGACTTACACGGGTAGCAGGGGCAGTATTGGCGACCTGCAGAAGCCAGGGCAGAAACTTGCACGCTCAGCTCAACCTATTAGCGGAGCCCCTAGAATCTTGAGACGCACCCCGATCTTTGACCCGAACTGCGGCGAATATGATCGCTGCAAAGTGATTGAACCCTTGAGGGCAGCTAACCAGTTGGTGGATAGAGTGCTGGCGGAGCTACCACCGCTCGCTTCGGGCGCGGTTACAACTGGACGAATCGTCGACTTGCTGAATGTGCACTTTCACGATCCTTCGAATGTGGCTCAACGTGCGGTAGTTGTGCTCAGCAATTACCAGGCGATTAAAGCGGAGCTGAATGCGAACATTCGTTTCATATGTCATCCGCCGGCGGAGGACTGTACTTCCAATGACGGGCGCGTCGGCGCTTTTACCGGAGACCGGCCGGGCGGTGACATCAGTCTTTGCAATGGCTATCACACTGCAGACTGTCGAGAGCAGGCGCGCATGCTGATCCACGAAATTTGCCACCACATCCCCGCGACGCGTATTGACCACGCCTATGTACACGAATCGGGTTACATGGCTCTCCCAGCCGACCAGGCCACTGAGAATCCGGATACTTATGCGCAGTTTGCCAAAATGGTCTTTTTAGGTACACCTGCTTGCAAAGATTGTAGTGCAGAAGTTCAGCTCAGGCCGGGGCAGTATTAATAAAGCATGAATTCATCACTCAGGAATCTAACTGTAAAGATGAGTACACAACCATTAAAGAAAGAAGTTTCAGGCATTGTTTTTATTGCTATGGCTGCAGCTTCTCAATTTCGTCAGCTGCATGCTTTCAGGATGCCCTCTCGCGAACACTCAAGCTCACTGAATAGACACAACCCAATGATGAGGAACTCATGACCGCCTTCCCCCGCTCTCCCCGCCTCATCAAAGGCGCAATCGTCGGTCTTGACCCGGTGAATCCGCTCGCCAGCGTGATCGTGTTCCAATACAACCCGGATACCATGACGCGACGTCTGGAGGCGCGTTCGATGGGCGGCGGCGATACGAATGACCGGTCCGAAGCTTTTCGCCTTACCGGCCCTCCCAAGGAGACGATTACCCTGAATATCGAGGTAGACGCAACGGATCAACTGGAGGTGGCGAATCCGCTGGCAGTGGCAAGCGGCGTATCGCCCACACTCGCCGCGCTGGAAGTGCTGCTGTACCCGAAGAGCGAGTTTGTCATCCAAAACGAGATGCGGGCCCGGAACGGTGATATCGAAATCGTACCACCGGAGGCCCCAATCACTTTATTTGTGTGGGGACCTACACGAGTGCTGCCGGTGCGCGTTACAGGGTTCAGCATTACGGAGGAAGCCTATGATGTCTATCTCAACCCAATCTTGGCGAAGGTGGACCTGACGCTCGCCGTGTTGAGCTACTTCGACGTGAAAGTTGACAACCCCGGCCACGACCTCTTTATGGCGCACCAGATCGCGAAGGAAGCACTGGCCGTTGCGAATCTGCAGAATGCGGTTAACAACGCAGGCGGGCGCGTACTCTAAATACATTCATTGGCACGTAAAAAGGAGCTCAGGGTGGAGATATTTCCTGTTACCAGTCGTTATTACGGAATCGAGACTGCGAAGTACGAGATGCCCCCTCAAAAGGGAGAAACCCAAACACGTGAAATCGTCTATCTGTGCCGACGCTTTCTTCCTCTATTTTCTTCGCCTGAGGGTGAGCCTGTCTTGACCGAGCATATAGTCACCCAAGGCGAGCGGCTGGACAACATCACGGCGCGTTATCTAGGCGATCCGGAACAGTTCTGGCGCGTGTGCGATGCGAACAACGCCATGCTTCCCCAGGCGCTGACAGAGGAAATTGGCCGCCAGCTCCGGATTCCGCTAGATTTGGGAGGCACGATCTGATCATGCCAGGTAGCGGCGCGCGCTTGCAATTGCTTATCGGCCCTACAGAGCCAAGTCCTGCGCCCTATGAGGTCGTGGATGCGCTGATCGACCTGGAAGTGACCAGCGGGGAACAGGAACTTGACGGCTTCAGGATGAACTTCAGCCTGGGCAGGGAAAAGGGTGCTGACTACGAACTGCTCAAGAGGGGCCGGCTCGAGCCGCCCAACCGCGTTATTGTAGTGATCTCGATCGGCACACGCCGAGAGGTATTGATCGACGGGTTGATCACCCAACACCAGGTCATTCCCAGCAATCAGGCGGGAGGATCGAGGCTGCATGTCGATGGTGTGGACATCAGCATCAAGCTGAATCTCAACCCAGCGCACAAGCTGTATCCAAGCCAGTCTGATTCCGCCATAGTGAAGAGCCTGCTGGAAGCTTATCGTGACCTGGGGCTGGAAGCCAATGTCGAAAAAAGTGATGTGACGCCCAGTGATAACGATCGCCGTCCGAGCCAGCAGAGAACCGATCTTGACTATATCAGGTATTTAGCTCAACGGAACAGCTTCGTCTTCTATGTTGAGCCGACGACTGTGCCACGTAGATGCATTGCTTACTGGGGTCCGCAGAAGCGGCAGGGAGAGGCGCAACCCCCTCTCACCATGAACATGGGCTCCTACACCAACGTTGATGTGCCAATCAACTTCAGATATGACGCACTGGGCCCGGCCGAACCGGAGATGTTCACTCTCGATCCGGCTAGCAGGCACATTATCCCCGTCGAGCCCTCTTCGAGTTTATACCCGCAGCTTTCGCAACGCGTCGCAAGACCCCTGCGCAGCACCTTGGCTCGTGACACGGCAAGGCTGAATACGGCACTGGCGAGACAGCGCGGCCTCTCCTCCATGCAAGAGTCCTCTGATGCTGTCACAGGCACGGGGGAAGTGGATGCTGTGCGTTATGGCCGAATTTTGCGTGCGCATCATATTGTAGGTGTGCGCGGGGTGGGCAATAGCTTTGATGGAGAATACTACGTCGAGTCGGTTACCCACCGGATCAAACGTGGGGAATACAAGCAGAGCTTCACGTTGAAACGTGAAGGGCGCGGATCAACGAAACAACAATTGAGATGAACGGACCGACTTTTCACGGCAAGTTTCGCGGGGTGGTGAGCGACAACAGCGACCCCAACAACATGGGGCGTATCCGGGCCAGAGTTCCGGATGTGTTCGGGGAAAATGAGAGCGGGTGGGCATTGCCTGCAGTGCCGTATGCAGGGAATGGGGTGGGTTTGTTTCTGATTCCTCCAACGAATGCGTCGGTCTGGATCGAGTTCGAGCAGGGGGACCCGGAATATCCGATCTGGACCGGGTGTTTCTGGGCGCAGGGAGAGCCGCCGGCTTCACCTACGGTGGCAGAAATGAAGGTTCTGAAAACCGATACGGCAACGATTACGATCAACGACTTGGCCGGCGCGGGAGAGGTCACGATCGAGACCAATATGGGGATGAAAATCGTGATGAATGCGACAAGTATAGAGATAACCAACGGCCAGGGAGCGAGTATCAAACTCACGGGGCCGACGGTATCCATTAATGGCAGCGCGCTGGAGGTAACCTGATGCCGGGGTATCTACTTCATGTTGGGGCTACAGTGCTGTGTGCTCACGCTGGCCAGGCGCAACCCACCTCCCCTTTTCCGAGGGTACGTGTTGGGAATCAGCCAATCGTGACCCAGCCCTCGCCCTACATAGTGGCGGGATGCACTTTGCCTCCCCCACTTGCTGCCAACGGGCCGTGCGTAACTGCGCAGTGGATCACTGCGGCAACCCGTGTACGGGCGGGTAATCTACCGGTGCTGTTACAGGACAGCCAGGCAATCTGCGCTCCTACTGCCACCCCGCTTAACATTGTGCTTACTCAGATGCGTGTGAGGGGGACATGATGAACATCGACTTCCCTTTCCATTTCGACAGCCGTGGGCGCACTGCGGCGACCAGCGATGCCGATCATATTCGCGACATGATCGAACAATTCCTATTCACCAGCCCCGGCGAGCGCGTCAACCGTCCCGATTTCGGCAGCGGCCTGCTAGGAATGGTATTTGAACCCAACAGCCCGGAACTGGCGGCGGCTCTGCAATTCACTATTCAGGCAGGCCTCCAGCGGTGGCTGGGAGACCTGATCGAAGTACGCAAGCTTGAAGTAACCAGCGAGGACGCGATGCTTACTGTGGATCTCGCCTATGCGATTCGCAGAACGGGCGAAGTGCGCCGTGAAGGGTTTACAAGGGGAAGTTCAATATGAAGACAAGCAATCTCGCTTGTGGGGCTGAAGAGCGGCGCAAACGGCTTTTCGGCAACCCCGACTGGAACGGGATGGATTTCCTTGAAGTGTCGGCTGACCAGCTTTCGCTGTGTGTGCACTTCTTCGGCCAGGTGCCGGAAAATATAACCGCTGGGAACGTGCGTATCGAGGGCGGTCGGCGTATCCGTAACATCCGGGCGGCAAACGTCAAGATCGATCGCGCGCATGATGAGGAGCTCGACGATTGTCTGCGCATTACGCTCGACAAGTCCGGCGATTTTTCGACTTATCGTTTGTGCCTGGTTGAGAAGATACCGCCTACAGAGGAAATGAACGGCGGAAAAGTGAATGGCATCCACAGCGAAAGGGATACTCGCCCGATGCAGGGAATTGATCCTCGCTACGCATGCCTCGATTTCAGTTTCAAGGCTGATTGCCCAAGCGATCTCGACTGCTTGACGGATCAGGGGTGTCCGCCTGAAGTATTTCCTGCTCCCGAAATCAACTATCTCGCCAAGGACTATGCAAGCTTCCGCCAGCTGATGCTGGACCGCCTTGCGCTCATCATGCCGGACTGGCAGGAGCGCCACGTGCCCGACATTGGCATTACGCTAGTCGAACTGCTTGCCTATACGGCCGATTACCTGAGCTATTACCAGGATGCGGTCGCCACCGAGGCTTACCTTGAAACGGCAAGACAGCGCATCTCGATACGCCGCCACGTGCGGCTGGTCGACTACCGCATGCATGAAGGAAACAATGCCCGCACCTGGATCACGGTATGGACAGCCACGGACCTTCCGCCTCTGAAGGCGAAAGACATCTATTTCATTACGGGGTTTCCCGATATCAAAGCTGCCAGCGGGAATGTGGTAAAGCAAGAAGATCTCGATCGGGTGCCGGAGAATTGGTATGAAGTATTTGAGCCGCTTGTTACTCATGATGCGGAGGCCGAGCCGCAGTTTACCTTCCGCGCGGCACACAGCAAGATTCACTTTTATACCTGGGACGATCAGGAGTGCTGCCTGCCCAAGGGCGCAACCCGCGCCACATTACTGGATGAGGCGCCAGTAGCTATCGAGCCACAAGCTAAAAACCAGCCCCCGTCTCAGGGAGAAAGTGCCAACCTGATACAGGACAAGACCGCGGCAAAAGCCGATGATACACAGACGGATATAAGTGAAGCTCAGGCCGAAACACAGGCTGACAACGACGAGCTAACCAGGCCGAAAACACCAACGAGAGCCCGTGCCAGAGCTCAAAAGGGAACAGAAGCCTACAATCAGACGAAGACCGGCGACGGCGGACCGCAACGTATACTCAATCTCAGCCCCGGTGACGTGCTGATCTTTGAGGAAGTGCTGGGGCCAACGACCAATAATCCAGCTGATGCGGACCCGTTACGCCGTCATGCAGTACGGCTTATCAGGGTTACGCCTTCCCTCGACGGTCTGCTTAATAAACCGGTATTGGAAATCGAGTGGGATCCCGCGGATGCCCTACCTTTTTCGCTCTGTCTTTCTGCCCGGCTGCCGGCGCCCGATTGCCGCAGGATTGGCGATGTGAGCGTGGCACGCGGCAACGTTGTCCTGGTTGACCACGGTCGACGGGTTGAGGAGCCGCTGGGTCCGGTGGAAACAAAGGAAACAGTGCGGGAGTGCGGTTGCGAGGGCAGCGTTATCGAAAGCACAACGGTGGCGAAACGCTTCAATCCAGTGCTGAAACATGCACCGCTCACATTTGGCGAGCCACTGCCTGCAAACGGGCCGGCGTCCACGTTGTTGAGACAGGATGCGTGGCGTGCATTGCCCCACATCGTACTTCAGGAATTCTTGAATAGCGAAGTCGGTGCTGCCGGGCCGATATGGAATCCCCAATATGACCTCCTTGCCAGCGGCGCCGAAGACAGGCATTACGTCGCGGAACTGGACGACGAGGGGCGCGCACATCTGCGCTTTGGGGACGGCGAGTTGGGCCGCACGCCAGCAGCAGGGGTGCATTTCATGGCGACGTATCGCGTGGGTAAAGGCTCCTCCGGCAATGTGGGCCGCGACATGATTAACCACCTGGTGCTGCGCGAAGGAACATTAAGCGCAGATGCAATCAAGCCGCGTAATCCGTTGCCTGCCGAAGGCGGCATGGCGCCGGAACCCGTCACGGAGGCAAAGCTGTTTGCACCGCATTTGTTCCGCACACAGCTCGAGCGCGCGATCACTGCGGAAGACTATGCAAACCTGGCCGAACGCAATACCGGAATTCAGCGCGGGGCCGCGGAGCTCCGCTGGATGGGAAGTTGGTATGAAGCGCGGGTCGCTATCGATCCTGCATTCACGGATGAAGCGGATGCCGCACTATTGAAGGAGATAGAAGGTTATCTCTACCGCTATCGGCGCATGGGCCATGATCTCGCAGTAGTGCCCGCGCATTATGTGCCGCTTTATCTTGCCATGGAAATCTGCGTACTGCCACAGTATGCGCGTGGCCACATCAAGGCGGAGCTGCTTAAGGTATTTGGCAGCAAGCCGCTGGAGAACGGCAAATTGGGCTTCTTCCACCCGGATAATTTAAGTTTTGGTGATGGCATTTATGTTTCGCAATTGATAGCGATGGCGAAATCCGTCGAAGGAGTTGAAACCGTCAAAGTTACGAAGCTGCAGAGGCTGGATACGCCAGCAGGTGGAGGAGCAATTGACACGGGCGTATTGCCACTCGGCTCTGGTGAAATTGCCCAGCTCAACAACGACCCAAGCTTTCCGGAAAACGGCAAACTCGAACTGATCCTTAGAGGCGGAAGATGAGAGGTGGAAGATGAAATTGCCCTGCGATTGCTGCGAAGGCCCGGACGTACTTACCCCGCTTACCACGGTCAACCGGCCGGGGCTGAGCGCACTACGCTATCGGGTCGGCACTCACGCCACTTTTTTCGAAACCATGCAGGCGCGCTTGTCGGGCGATGAATTTCCCGAGTTGATGGCACTAAAAACACGAGAGACTAGCGACCCCAGCCTCGCGCTGCTGGATGCCTGGGCTACGGTTGGAGATGTCCTCACGTTCTATCAGGAACGCATCGTCAACGAAGGCTATCTGCGCACTGCCACTGAACGGCGCTCGATACTGGAGCAGGCGCGGCTTGTCGGTTACCGCCTGCGTCCCGGCGTTGCCTCCAGCGTACATCTCGCCTATACCATCGAGAAGGATTCGGAGCCGGTGGAGATACCTCAAGGGGCGCGCGTGAACAGCATCCCCGCGCCAGGCGAGCAGATGCAGGCTTTCGAAACCTCCGAGCCACTTGAAGCGCGTTACGAATGGAATGGATTGAAACCCCGCATGACGCAACCTCAGACCCCGGCGACGATTGGGGAAAATGGATTGTATTTGAAAGGTATTGCCACCAATCTGAAACCCAATGATGGATTGTTGATCGATTTTGGGAACGAAAAACCCACCGCATTTCGTGTTTACGAGGTCAAGCCTGACAATAAGGCGGATCGCACCCTTATTACCCTGCGCATGTGGGATGGCGGCAGTATTCCACTGTCGACCGAGCCTGGTGAGGAATCCTGCATCAAGAAGGCGCCTCAGGAAGAGATAACGGTTCAGGTAAATAAAGCCTTCTTGGACAAGTTACGGACGCCGCCGTCCATTCCCCCCGCTAGCCCAAAGCAATTGGAACGATCTGTGCAAAGGACCTTTGCGGTACAGGCGGAAATTTTCCCTCAACTGTTGTCCACGCTATCGCCTCGTTTGCATTCGCTACTATATCCCGCGCTCGCCAGCGCCCAAGTGACGGAAAAGCCGGAAATCAAGGTCTATGTGTTACGCAAGGTGACATCGTTGTTCGGGCATAACGCGCCGAAAGAGCCTCGGTATGAACCGCCGCCACTCCTTCCTACGGGGGGACCTAGTGGCAACGCCGGCAATTTGAAACCGCAAAGCGAATGGTGCGAATGGACGGTTGCAGATGACGAAGCAGAGAATATGGCGTACCTGGATACAGTTTACGATCAGGTCGTGGCAGGCAGCTATGTAATAATTCAAAGACCAAAAGACGAGATGAGGGAAGAGCATTGTTCTTTCGTGAGAACTATCAAGAATGTGGTGTCGGTATCCCGCGCAGCATATGGGTTAACCGGCAAGACTAGCAAGCTGACGTTCTCGGAGAAATGGTGGGATGCCAAAAAAGCTGAAGTGAAGGAGCCTCGTGATTGTCCTGAGGAGGCTGATTTTCCGGATGATTTTCCCATACTGCGTGCCACAACAATGTACTGCCAGAGCGAGGAACTAGCCCTTGCGGACGAACCCATCCATGAAGACATTTGTGACGATAAAATCGAACTGGACGGGCTTTACGACGGGTTCGAGCCCGGCAGGTGGATGATTATATCGGGTGAGCGTGCGGATATTCCCGGCACGACTGGCGTAAAAGCCAGTGAACTGGTAATGCTCTCGGAGATAATACAGAAAACCAAAACCAGGAACCAAACCACCGTACCCCGAGAGAGTAAGGATAAGCAGTCCATCGAGGAGCCCCTGCCAGGTGACAAACTGCATACGTTTATCAGATTCGACAAAAAGCTCGCCTATTGCTACAAACGGGATACCGTAACTCTTTATGCTAACGTAGTGAAGGCCACCCACGGTGAGACCCGCAGGGAAGTTCTAGGGAGTGGCGATGCGTCAAAAGCATTCCAATCGTTCGAGTTGAAGCAGTATCCCCTCACTTATGTTTCCGCCCCAACGGTTTCGGGTATCGAGAGCACGCTTGAAATACGCGTGAATGATGTGCAGTGGCACGAGACCGATAGCCTCCCGGCGCTTGGTCGCAATGACCGGAAGTTCATCACATCCCAGGATGATAATGAAAAGACTTCGATAACTTTCGGCAACGGCGAGCGTGGCGCAAGACTGCCGACAGGGCAGGAAAACATCAGGTCGATTTATCGCAGTGGCATCGGCAAGCCCGGCAACGTAAAGGCGAATCAGATCAGCCTGCTTGCCACGCGGCCACTCGGCGTGAAAGCGGTGATCAATCCGATCCGGGCTTCCGGCGGCGCGGACAGGGAAGGCCGCGATCAGGCACGCAAGAACGCGCCGCTTGCCCTAATGGCACTGGACCGTCTGGTTTCAACACCGGATTATGCGGATTTTACCCGCACCTTTGCCGGGATCGGCAAGGCGGCGGCTGTGCGTTTGACCGACGGCCGCAGGCAGTTGGTACAGGTAACCATTGCTGGCGCGGATGATATTCCCATCGAAGTCACTTCTGATCTCTATCGCAACTTGCTTGATGCATTGCATCGCCATGGCGATCCGCATTTACCCATCCAACTCAAGGTACGCGAACGGTTGGCTTTGGTCATCAGCGCGAAAGTCAGTGTACATCCGGATTATCTGTGGGAGAGCCTTGAGCCAAAGATTCGCACGGCGCTACTCGACGCCTTCAGTTTCGAGAAGCTGGAGTTGGGGGATGACCTGTTTCTCGCCGATGCCATCCAGATAATCCAGGGCGTTCCTGGTGTGGCGTATGTGGATGTCGATGTCTTCGACACGATTTCGGAAAATGCGCTGCTCGAAGGTTTCACTGCCTCCGCAGACTCGGTGGGATCCAGCTTCAAACTCGGGCACCGCATTCCCATTGAATCTACGCAGATCGCTTATCTTTCGTTAGAGGTGCCGGATACGCTGATTTTGCAGGAGATCAAGCCATGAGCCCCTCGTCCGATCGCCTGTATGAGCTACTGCCCGCCATTCATCGCGTGCGCGACGCGGAGCGCGGCTATCCGCTTCGGGCCCTGCTTAGAGTCATCAGCGAACAGGTCGACGTGATAGAGGATGACATCGCGCAGCTTTACGACAATTGGTTTATTGAAACCTGCGAGGATTGGGTCGTCCCTTACATCGCCGATCTGATTGGCTATCGAGCGGTGCACCAGGCAGGCGACCCGCGGTCGGTTGAAACAACCGACGGGTGGAACCGGAACAAAATCCTGATCCCTCGCCGCGATGTGGCAGCGACGTTGGGCTCCCGCAGGCGCAAAGGCACCTTATCATTGATTGAGTTGCTCGCAAACAACGTTGCCGGCTGGCCGGCGCGCGCAGTAGAGTTCTACACCCTGCTCGGTTGGACGCAGCACCTGAACCACCAGCGGCTTACCCGCAGACAAACGGTTGCCCTTCGCGATGGCAACGCTCTCGATTTAATCGACGGACCATTCGAACGGTTGGCGCATACGGTGGATGTGCAGCGCATCGCATCGCATCGCTCGCCGGGACGCTATAACATCCCGAGCGTTGGCCTGTTTGTCTGGCGCTTGAAGCCCTATTCGGTAACGCATGCGCCAGCCTATTGTCTTGAGAGCATAGGGCCGCAGTGTTTCACGTTCAGTGTGCTGGGAAATAATACGCCACTGTATGCAAAACCCCAACTGGAAGAGGAGCCGACCCATATCGCAGAAGAAATCAATCTACCGGCGCCGATTCGGCGCCGTGCGCTAGAAGAACGCATAGCCTTGCGACCATTAAAAACGCAAGCGTCGGCTATCTATTATGGTGCGAACAAGAGTATCGAAATCTATGCGCCGGATTGGCCGGTAAAGGATAAAGATCCGACGAGAAGAACTCCCCAGCCCATTCCGGCCGAGTTCGTTATTCCAGCCGACCTTTCCGATTGGCGTTATCGAGCCCAACGAAATCAGGTTGCGTTGGATCCTGTCCTGGGCCGCATTGTCTTCCCTGCGGGACAGTTGCCAAAGCGCGGCGTTTGGGTCACCTATCACTATGCTTTCAGCGCTGATATGGGAGGCGGAGAGTATAACCGTAGTCTATCCGAGCCAGTCAACTTCACACTTTATCGAGTGACCAACGACAAACCTTCAACGGACACATTCGAGACTATCAATGCCGCGCTTGCTAAGTGGCGCCAGGATCAGCAGGCGCTGGGATCGGAGCCTGCCGGAGACGTCGAGAAAGAAAAATGGCGCAAAGATAAGGAAGCTTTGCGCGCCGCCGTGATCGAGATCGAGGATAGCTCAGTATACAGCGAGCCACTGAGAATCCTCCTGGAGGCGGGAGAAAGTCTACAGCTGAGGGCGGCCAATCGCACCCGGCCGGTAATTCGGCTGATCGATAACGTAAGCGATCGTCCGGATGCCTTCACCATATCCGGCAAAAAAGCGAGCCGCTTCAAGCTTGACGGATTGACCGTGATGGGTCGAGGCCTGCAAATCAACGGCCCTGACCCCGCCAATCCCGAACGCTTCGCTGAAGGCGATCTCTGCGATGTAGTTATTCGCCACTCGACATTGGTCCCTGGGTGGGGACTCGAATCCAGCTGTGAACCGCGGCGGCCAAACGAGCCCAGCCTGGAAATTTTCAATACAAATGCGAGAGTTATTGTCGAGGCAAGCATTATCGGCTCGATTTACGTTGCTGCTGACGAGGTGCAAGCCGACCCGGTTGAAATCTCGATCAGCGATAGCATTGTTGATGCAACCAGTGAAGAGCGTGTTGCTATCGGCGCCCCAAGCTGGCCGCTGGCCTTCGCTCACTTGTCAGTCGTGCGCAGCACGATAATCGGAAAGGTCAATACGCACGCGATCACATCGGCAGAGAACTCGATCTTCATGAGCCTGATTCGGGTCGGCCGCCGCCAGAAAGGATGCATGCGCTTCTGCTATGTTGCACCCGGTTCCCGTACACCGCAACGGTTTCACTGTCAGCCTGACCACGTTATCGCCGCTTTGGACGAAGTTAAGCCACCGCCTTTGCCTAGTGAAAAGGCGCGAGCCAAAGAACGCGAATCGCAACGTGTACGGCCCCGTTTCGAGAGCTCGCACTATGGCACGCCTGCGTACTGTCAGCTCGCGATCGATTGCGCGGAAGAGATTTCCCGCGGCGCCGAGGGCGAATCCGAGATGGGCGTATTTCACGAACTGTTCAACCCGCAAAGAACTGCAAACCTGCGCGCTCGGCTGGATGAATATACGCCTGCAGGTATGGAGGCAGGCATTCTGTTTGAAAACTAGGAGAAAACAAAGATGAAAGGAGATTTCTCACGCGACACGTTCGATCCAGGCAAACACTTTAGCCGTGTGTTGATGCAGCAGGGTCGCGTTCAACTCGATGCGGACTGGAATGAACAGAATGCTATTCTCCTGCATTACCTGCGCACCTTGGCCAAGGATATTCTTGGTCCGCACGCAGGACCCGTGGATAATCGGGGCTTCGAAATTCTCTTCCTTAGCGAGAAAGCGAATAAAGACGAAATCGAGCAAAAAATTAAAACTTTTGAGCCGAACGAAGCGCGACAAAAGTTATTGATAGATACTTTGAGAAACCAGAATATTGTAATTGGCCCTGGGCGTTATTATGTAGAAGGCGTCCTGGTGGAAAATGAGCGAGCTATTCTTTACACCGAGCAACTGGGCAATGGTTCCGAAAATCAACTCCCACTACAGGAAATTCAGAATTGTCAAAAGGATAAGGATAAGGATCTATTGTTCTATCTCGACGTCTGGGAGCGGCACATCTCGTATGTAGAGGACGAGGATATCCGGGAAGTCGCATTGGGTGGACCCGATACGTGTAGCCGAAGCAAGGTCGTGTGGCAAGTAAAAGTGTTGTTGGGAGATTCTCTCTCATGCGATTCGCTCGACAACAATTCGCATGGTAAATGCAAATTGCCGATGCTTGGGGATGGCAAACTGCGGGCCCGTGCGCGACACGATGATCCGGATGCCGATCAGTTATGTGTAATCTCACCGGAGTCGCGCTACCGTGGCGCCGAGAATCAGTTGTATCGCGTGGAGGTGCATAAGGGCGGAAGAGCCAGTGATAACGAGGCCGGCGCGACGTTCAAATGGTCGCGAGACAATGGGTCCGTCACGTTTCCGATCCGCGAGCTCGCCGGAACGAAGGTGACGCTTGAGCACCTGGGACGCGATCAGCATCTGGGCCTTAAACCGGGGGACTGGGTTGAGTTTATGGACGAACGTATTGCAATGGGTAAGTATGCCGGCCCACTCGCGAAAGTTGAAACAATCAATCGCTCCGAATTGAGCATAACAGTTTCGTTACCCAGTGAAACAGTACTGCCTTCTTATACGGAAGCAGAGATAGAAAATCTGTATCCGTTTCTCCGACGTTGGGATCATGCCGGCGATTTGGCAGCATTTAGCGGCGCCCTACAGATCGTTGAAGCAGATACTACCTCGCGTTCTGAAACAACTGGCTGGGTAGAGCTTGAAGACGGAGTACAAATCCAATTCGTTAAAAACAAAAGCGAAGATGCGGAGTATCGTGCCGGGGATCATTGGCTCATCCCCGCGCGTGTTGCCACCGGAGAGATAGAGTGGCCGGATGAGCTGGAACCGAATGGCAAACCGAAACGAGATGACGACAACAATATTATCCCCGCTGCCATTGAGCCGCACGGACCGCGGCATTATTATGCGCCTTTATTGCTATCCGCTGCTGAAACAGAGGATTGCCGCTGCACGATCAAGGAGGAGCCCCGTGCGCCTGGGCCGGTAACCACTTCTGCATACGGTCCAGGTATGCGCAGGGGTTGGCTGCGACTGCCCTTTCAACCTATCCCTATTCCACAGGATAATACTCCGCCCCCTCCACCGCCTTACCGAGTTGGCGTCACGGAAGCAAGAGCGCATAGGGACTACGACGGGAAAACCAATACCAAGGGTGCAGGCGGTACGATGGCGATTCCGCTGCCTCCCGGTACCTCACAAATTCATCGATTGAGGGTCGCTGGCCAGGAAAACGAAAAAAAGATGAAAATTACATTATTCAGAGGCGGTTGGGACCCTGCCAAACAGAAGCATGTCGGAAGCAGAGAATATGCAGCCAACAAACTGCTCGAAGAGGAAATAGGAAGTGGTCCGTACGATAAGACATACGAGATTAAGGGAGGAGACCTTGATGCCGAGTGCAGTACACTTTCGCTCGAGATACAAAGCACGGGATATAGCACCGTATCGCTCGTCGCAGTGGAAACCTCTATCACCGAATAATACGGGGAGGTGCGGCCGAAAAATTCATCGACTTGCTCCATAACGATGGACGTTATTATTCCGGAAGAATGCATGTGCATGTGGTCGATTTCTGCTGCGCGAGGCTATATCCGTCAAGCTGCGCCGGGAGAGCTGTTATGGTGGCAATCCAGCTCCTATTGTCATTGTCCCCTTCCTTTAGACGGGAACCACCGCTTTGCCGAAGCTCTGCTTCACCATCTATAGCTGCCAGCCGCCCTTAAAAAATACGCGCGTCCACCTGGGATTGTTTCACCTCGCAAATTGATGCTTTCCGTTGTTTGTTTGCTATCGTACAGACCGCTGCTGCCCGTTCCCACATTCTTCTGTAACCCGATTCAGGTGGATAAGCTGCTTTAAAATCCATCTCAAGAAGGGCATGAGAATAGATCGCTATCTGCGAACTTTAACGAAAATTTCTCGAACTACACGTTAAAGGGAAAAAAACATGAATCAGGAAGGTCACGATACCTACAGTACTTATAAAACCGCGCCGCCAACAGGGGTCGTTACGGCAAATGAAACGTCTGAATTTGAACGGGCAACGGATCGTTTTATCCTTCTCGGAAATTCCTCCGCATTTTCACGGATGCTTCTTCTTATCGACAAGCTGGCGAAAGTACAAGCGCCGGTTCTTATTGAAGGAGAAACGGGCACCGGAAAGGAGATGGCCGCTCGTGCGATACATTATCGCGGCACCCGCCGCGACCAGGCTTTCGTACCTATAAATTGCGGCGCGCTTCCAGAAAATCTGATAGAGAGTGAGCTCTTTGGGCATGTCAAAGGCGCATTTACGGATGCAAGAGCCGACCAACCCGGGCTCGTAGAAACCGCCGCGGGGGGCACATTATTTCTCGACGAGATCGATGCCCTTACTCCCCGGGCTCAAAGAGCATTATTACGTTTTCTGCAGGACAGCACTTATCGTCCAATTGGTGCTCGAGTCGAACGGAAGGTGGATGTCCGCATAATTGCCGCGACGAATTCGAGCATGGATGATCTTGTCCAATCTCATGCCTTTCGTAGCGATCTACTATATCGCCTGCGAATTCTTGGGATGAGATTACCGCCCCTCCGCGAGCGGGAAGACGACGCCATGCTACTGGCAAATGTATTTTTTAATCGTTGCAGGCTAAAATTTCCTTGCAATGCAAGGGAACTGGATCAGGAAAGCTGCGACTGGTTTAGCCGCTATTCGTGGCCCGGCAATATTCGTGAACTGGAAGGGCTTATCTTTAGGGAAACGGTAGTCTGCGACGATACGACATTGCGCTTGACCTCTCCTGTGCATTACAGCTCCGAGCGACGGCGCACTTTCGAGCGTCGATTGACAGGTTTTTTGAACACATCATATTCTTCTGCGAAATCTGCGGTTTTGGAGCAGTTCGAGCGACAATATCTTACGCAGCTAATCGCCCGGACTCGCGGCAACGTCAGCCAGGCAGCTCGACTCGCTGGAAAAGAGAGGCGTGCTTTCGGTAAGCTTCTAAAGAAACATGGAATTAATGGGTGCGAGACCCCAAATACATAACCCGTTTGATCTTTCTACTTGGTAATCCTATAGTCACACGTGGCGTCTGATAGACACGCTTCGAAGATTACTGGTTGTGCAAACATGCCTGACTCATTTCTGTCAATTCTGAAGTCGTTTAGCGACTATCTTCTTTCCCTCCCATTATTTGTTTTATTCAATCTAGCATCCTGGCCCGTCGAATAAGCCTTGGAACTCCAAAGTCAATCCCCGAAACCCCAAACTGTGTTTCCTACACTTAGTTGCGCCTGGCATATCCGGTTGTTCAACAACGCACACCGCTTAAAGAAGCTCTTATCCAATCCGCGCCCATTTTTGGCCTTTTAGTGTCGAAGATTTTTACGACGGCGTGAAATTCTTCGACGAAGAGTAGTAAGGGGAATTAATTTCCTCGGCAGCAAACAGGTTTCGAACATAATTTATTCTTTTAAATATTATCGGCATGATTATTGCTTCTAGATGCTATTGCACTTATAAAAATTTCAAACCGTAAACAACCTTCCTAACTTGAGTTTTTTGTTACGGACTTTAATGAGATGGCTACAGGTAATATCCCGCCAGACCCCCGTCAGGAGATCGTCGAGTATCTGCGTGCTCATCCTTCTGCCGCTGATACTGTGGACGGAATTATCTTATATTGGCTTTGTCGCCAGCGTTATGAGACTGCCAGGGATGTCATAGAGCGGGCTTTGGAGGACCTTCTAAAACAGGGAATTATTGACTGTGTCATTACCGGTACTGAAAAGAAAGTTTTTCGATTGGCACAGAATCAAAAGTCCCTGAATCCCCAAGATGAGAAAAAAAACACTTGAAGATGGGCATTATCCAGCTTGACCTGGTTAAGCATGGGTCAGATTTGACCCAGACAAGATTTATTCCCGCCGCCAGGTCGTGCCCTGCACGCCATCTTCCAGGATAATGCCGGCATCCAGCAATTCCTTGCGAATGCGGTCTGCTTCACTATAATTCCTGTCCGCTCGGGCAAGGAGGCGCTGCTGGATCATCTGCTCGATGCGTTCCGGCGGGAACGCAGAATCTCCTGTTAATCCGCCGTCCTGTAAGTATTGCTGCGGATCCTGTTGCAGCAACCCCAGCACGCCGCCCAGCGCTTTCATTAATTCGATATTCTTCGGTGACGCGGTCTTGTTGACCTCGTTGGCGAGATCAAACAGTACCGCTACCGCATCGGATGTATTGAAATCATCGTTCATCGCTTCCCGGAACCGCAATGCGTAGGGTTCATCCCAATCTATCCAATCTATCGCTGTCGCAGTTTCGCCGGCTTCCCCGCTTTTCAGCGCGGTATAAAGCCGATCGAGCGCGCGTTTGGCGTCGTCGAGATGCTGATCCGAATAGTTCAACGGGCTGCGATAATGGGCACGCAGGATAAAGAAGCGCACCACTTCCGGCGGGTAGCGGGCGAGAATTTCCCGCACGGTAAAAAAATTGCCAAGAGATTTGGACATCTTTTCATCGTTGACGCGCACGAAACCATTATGCATCCAGTAGTTGACGAAAGGATGATCATGCGCACCTTCACTTTGTGCAATCTCGTTTTCATGATGAGGAAACTGCAAGTCCTGACCACCCCCATGTATGTCGAAGTGTTCGCCCAGATAACGCTCACCCATGGCGGAGCATTCGATATGCCAACCGGGGCGCCCCCTGCCCCAAGGCGAATCCCATTGCGGTTCGCCGGGTTTGGCGGCTTTCCACAGCACGAAATCCAGCGGATCCTTTTTGTTGGGATCAACGATCACTCGCTCGCCCGCACGCAGATCATCGAGTGATTTTCCGGAAAGCTTTCCATACCGGGGGAATCTATGTACGGCATAATACACATCGCCGTTGGACGCTGCGTAGGCAAGGTTTTTATCCACCAGAATGCGGATCATGGCAATCATATCTTCCACATGCCTGGTAGCTCGCGGCTCACAGGAAGGCGCCGCCACACCAAGCGCGGCGGCGTCTTCTTCCATAGCCTGGATAAAACGCATGGTCAACGCTTCGATGGACTCATTGTTTTCCTGCGCACGTTTGATAATCTTGTCGTCCACATCGGTTATATTGCGAATGTATGTAACATCAAAGCCACTCGTCCGAAGCCAGCGTTGTACCATATCGAATACCACCATCATCCGTGCATGGCCCAGATGACAATAGTCATAGACGGTCATGCCGCACACATACATTTTGACCTTGCCCGGAGTCAGGGGGATGAAGTCCTGTTTTTCTCTGGCGAGCGAGTTATGGATTTTGAGCATCTGGCGAGATTGTGATATGGACAGGCTTCTTGGTAGAATCTCCAGGATTCTGGATAACCCCAACAAAAATCGGAGCAGTATAGCATAATGAAAACGCTGCATTTTCGCCGTATAAGTGCATCCATAGCCGCCGCGCTGCTACTGCTGTCGAGTCTTGCCGCACTTGCCGAGGAAAACGATAAAGTTGTCAAACTCTACAAACAGGGCAATCTTGCCAAGGCGCTGGAGCAGGCAGATGCATATCTCTCCCTCAGGCCAAAGGATGCGCAAATGCGTTTCAATAAAGGTCTGATACTTACGGAGCAAAAGAAGACTGCCGACGCTATCAGGATATTTTCTTCGCTCGCGGAAGAATATCCGGATCTGCCCGAGCCACATAACAATCTCGCGGTGCTTTACGCGGGCCAGGGCCAATATGACAAGGCCAAGGGTGCGCTTGAAGCGGCGATACGTACCCATCCCAGCTATGCTACGGCGCATGAGAATCTGGGTGATATTTATGCAAAAATGGCAAGTCAGGCGTATGGCAAGGCGTTGCAGCTGAACAAGGATAACGCCGCTGCGCAAACCAAGCTCGCGATGATCAAAGACTTGTTCACGGGTAAGCCCAAAGAAGTACAAACCGCATCCGCACTCCCATCCGCTTCCTTGGCGCCGGCCGAAAATTCGCCGGCAATCGTTCCCGAAAAAGCGCCGGGAAAAACGGCGGAGAAGTCCGAAGAAAAAGCGGAAAAGCCGGAGACCGAAAAAACCGCAGCCGCTGAAAAACCGGTCCCGGAAAACCCGCCGGTTTCGGACGATTCGGATGAGATCATCAAGACTGTGGACGCCTGGGCCAAAGCCTGGTCAGATAAAGACGCCGCCGCATATCTCGCATTCTATGCAAGCAGCTTTCGTCCTCAAGGGGCCTCGTCGCGCGCGGCTTGGGAAAAAACCCGCCGGGCGCGCATCGGCAAACCCAAATCCATCCATGTCGCCATCGCCAGTCCCAACGTCAGCTTTATCGACGCTACCCATGCCAGTGTAAGTTTCAAACAATCCTATCACTCTGATGCAATCAAGAGTAATACGACCAAAACACTTGAGATGGTCAGGACAGGAGAAAAATGGCTGATACAGCAGGAACGGGTCGGGCGATGAAATCGGCCGACAGCCTGATTACCCATAAACACCCTGACTACCGCAGATTATTTATTACAGCTACGATTCTCACATCGGTAATAGCCGCATTCGGGCTCCTGGCCTCCGGCGCACTGGCCAATGATCATTCGGCCTTGCCCGAACCTGTAACAGGACCGGAAATGCAGCTCGTCAAAAGTCTGCAGGAAATCGCGGAAAGCCGCATGGATTCCGCTTTGAGCGGAGTCGAACAGCTGCTCAAGACCAATCCCAACTTTCGTCTTGCCCAACTGATTAAAGGCGACCTGCTGCTGGCACGCTCGCGCCCGATCAGCAACATGGGCGATACTGCCGGGCTCTCGCAACAGCACATTACTGATTTACGCGAAGAAGCGCTCGCCCGAGTGCAGCACTATCGGGAACCCGTTCCCCGTAATATGACGCCCAAGTATCTTGTGCAAATGCCGCCAGAACAGAACTATGCGATTATTGCCGATACCAGTAAATCCCGGCTATATATATACGAGAATGTAGGCGGCCGGGCCCGCTATCTCGCTGATTATTACATCAGCAGCGGCAAGAACGGGTCGCAAAAGCTGAAGGAAGGAGACAAGAAGACTCCCATCGGTGTTTATTTTGTGACCGCTAACGTACCCCGGGAGAAACTCACTGATTTTTATGGTGGCGCAGCATTTCCCATCAATTATCCCAACGAATGGGACAGGCGGAATGGACGCAGCGGTTCCGGCATCTGGATTCACGGCACCCCCTCGGATACTTATAGCCGCCCGCCCCGTGCCAGCGATGGTTGCGTAGTGCTCGCCAATGAGGACTTGCACACCGTGGCTAAGCGACTGCAAGTTGGCATAACACCCGTGATCATCAGCGACGAAATAGAATGGATAAAACCGGGCGACGCGGGCGTCCTGCGCAACAAACTGATCCAGCACTTGGAAAACTGGCGGCGCGATTGGGAAAGTGGGAATATCGAGGCTTATATCGGAAACTACGGGCGGGATTTTTTCAGTGGAAGCCAGAATCTGGCGGAATGGTCGCAGCACAAACGCCAGGTCAATTCTGCCAAAAACTGGATCAAAGTAGGAATCAGGAATATCGGCATGTTTCTCTATCCTGGAAGAGACGATCTGATGGTCGTCAATTTCGACCAGGAATATTCCAGTAACAACCATTCAAACAGAATAAAAAAACGCCAATACTGGATGAGGGAAAGTAAAAAAGGCCAGTGGAAAATTATCTATGAAAGCGCCGTATAGGCCGATAGCTCATCATTTATTTCTTTTTCCCCCTTACAGGAAACCCCATGCCCATCAATAAAGTTCTCGCGGTGTTCTCACTTCTTTTCTTTAGCGCCGCCACTTACGCCGCCAATCCGCTGGTTGAAATAAAGACCAATTTAGGTAGTATAGTAGTGGAGCTCTACCCTGATAAGGCGCCTAAAACGGTGCAAAATTTTTTAAGCTACGTAAAGGATGACTACTATACCGGGACGGTATTTCATCGTGTCATCCCGGGATTCATGATCCAGGGGGGCGGGTTCGAAAAAACGCTCAAACAAAAACCGGCAAGACCGCCCATCGAGAACGAGGCAGCCAATGGCCTCAGGAATGAGACAGGGACCATTGCAATGGCTCGCACATCGGACCCGCACTCAGCGTCGGCGCAATTTTTTATTAACGTCGCCAATAACGCTTTTCTCAATCATACTGCACCCACAGCCCGGGGTTATGGCTATACCGTGTTTGGAAAAGTCGTAAAAGGAATGGAAGTTGTCAACAGGATTGCCGAGGCGCCTACCGGGCCGGCCGGCCCCTTCCCGGCCGACGTGCCTAACGTGACTGTAGTCATTGAAAAAATAAAACGCATCCCGACAGAGCCTTCGCCGGTGCTGGTACATTGATAAATTAGCCCATTGCTAATTGGTAAATTGGTAAATCAAGCCGCTAGACAAGGAAAAAACATGATCAAACTGCAAACCAATCACGGTCCCATCACGCTCGAACTCGACAACGAAAAAGCCCCGTTAACCGTCCAGAATTTTATAGACTACGTGAAAAGTGGACATTATGATAATACGGTGTTTCACCGGGTTATTGACGGTTTCATGATCCAGGGAGGTGGATTCGAACCGGGCATGAATCAGAAGCCAACCCGCGCACCGATTCAGAACGAGGCGGCCAATGGCCTGAAGAATGAGAAATATTCTGTCGCTATGGCCCGGACATCTGACGTACACTCCGCCACTGCACAGTTTTTTATCAATGTGGCAGACAACGGTTTTCTTGATTACAGCTCACCCACTTCCCAAGGGTTTGGCTACTGCGTGTTCGGAAAGGTGGTGGAAGGCCAGGATGTGGTAGACAAGATCAGACAAGTGAAGACCGGTAATCGAGGCGGCCATCAGAATGTACCATTGGAAGACGTTGTACTGGAGAAGGCGGAAGTGGTTTAAGAGGATAATTTCCTGACACGGAGTGTTGCCTCAAAGCGTACGAAAGGTAATTGCGCGACCCGAGGGTGTTCCTGACCTCCCCCAGCACAGGTGGCTACGGATTATTGAATTCGGACTATCCGCAGCAGTATTCAAAGAGCTGCGATGTCCGCTATGCAGCATTGGCTCAGGCATAGTTTTGTTCGCATTTATCAGCTATGATTTAACCAGGTATCTTCTGCCGGCACTCCTGCCATGCCCGAGCATTCATCCGAGCAAGTGTATTGAACACGAGGAAGAAAACAGCGTTGCCTTCAAGGCAACATTATTGGGCGAAGGCGACGTACAACCGCTCTTGAGTAATCAAATAAAAGCTGCTGATCACGGGAAAGAATATCTAATTCTGTCAGGGGAAAATCATGTCCACTTTTCGCTTCCTTACAGCGGTATCCGTTAGTCTCTTTTTAGTCATCCTAACAGGATGCGCGACGACCACTACGGGCGGTGCGGTTGGCGCAGACCGATCTCAACTGTTGCTCATATCTTCCGAACAACTGGAGCAAACGGCCGCGCAAGGCTATAACCAGCTGAAGTCGGAAGCGGCGGAGCAGGGTGAATTGAATAAGGATAAAAAGATGCTGGAGCGGGTACGGGCGATAGCCCGCCGAATCGAACCGCAAACAGCCGTCTTTCGCAAGGATGCGCCTGGCTGGAAGTGGGAAGTCAATATAATCGACAGCAATCAGCTGAACGCCTTCTGCATGCCCGGCGGCAAAATCATGTTTTATTCCGGACTGATCAATCAGCTCAAACTCACAGATGCGGAAATTGCGGTTGTGATGGGTCATGAAATCGCCCACGCGTTGCGCGAACACTCGCGTGAGCAGGTGTCGCAGGCAATCGCCGCGCAGACAGCGCTGGGAGTAGGGTCCGCGGTGTTTGGCCTCAGTCAGGCTGCGACTGATCTTGCCGGCATTGGCTACCAAGCCTTTATCGCAACCCATTTTAGCCGTACCGACGAGGCTGAAGCTGACCGTATCGGGTTGGAATTGACCGCACGCGCAGGTTACAATCCGCGTGCCGGCGTTACATTATGGCAAAAAATGATGAATGCCAAGAGCGGCGGGCAGTTACCAGAATTCCTGAGCAGTCATCCCGCAGATTCAACCAGGGTCCAACAGATTGAGTCGCTGCTGCCAACCGTTATGCCGCTCTATGAAGCTACGCGCCGCTGAAGCTAAATTACCATTGCAGGTTGTGTAAAACCTGATTCGGATAGCGTTGTGATTTCTACTTTGCTGCAAGACAAGTTTTCCGACAAAGCAATTGAATCATCAGGCATAGGCCAAAGTCGTGAGTACGCGATCTGCGATACGACGAGCGTAAATACGCCGTTGCATCGTTATTACGGGTTCAGCCCTCTTGCCAAATCAGCCTGGAGATCCCTCACCGCTTCCAGCCCGACGGCGATACGCAGCAAACCGTCGGTGATCCCCGCAGCATCCCGGTTTTCCTGACTGATGCGGCCGTGCGTAGTGGTGGCGGGATGGGTAAGCGTACTCTTCGTATCACCCAGATTGGCGGTGATCGAAATCAGGCGAACAGAATCCACAACGCGCCATGCCGCCTCTTTTCCGTTCTTCAGCTCAAATGAAACAATTCCGCCGCCGGTTTTCTGTTGGCGTTTGGCAAGCTCATACTGAGGATGCGAAGGTAAGCCAGGGTAATGAACTCTCGCCACGCTGGGCTGTGCTTCCAGCCAGCGGGCAATTTGCAGGGCATTTGCGGAATGGGCATCCATACGAATTTTGAGAGTTTCCATTCCTTTCAGAATTACCCACGCATTGAAGGGGCTCAGGCTCGGCCCGGCAGTGCGCAGGAAGCCGAATATTCCTTTGTCCATCACCAGATCACGCCTGCCGAGAACCGCACCGCCCAACACCCTCCCCTGGCCCTCAAGATATTTGGTCGCCGAGTGAATCACAAGATCGGCGCCCAAATCCAACGGCCTCTGCAGCGCCGGCGAACAGAAGCAGTTATCCACGGCAAGCCATGCACCGGCTTTTTTTGCCACGGCGGCAAGCGCGGCGATGTCCGAAATCTCAGTAAGCGGGTTCGACGGCGTTTCTATAAACAGCAGTTTTGTGCCAGGTTTTACCGCCGCCTCCCATGCCGCGATGTCGGTGGCGGAAACAAACGTCGTGTCGATATTGAAACGTTTGAGGATATTATTGAACAGGCTCACTGTCGCGCCGAACAGGCTGCGCGATGCAACGATGTGATCCCCAGCGGAAAGAAGTCCCATCACGCAGGCGAGGATGGCTGACATACCGGAGGAAGTGGCCACACAGGCTTCCGCCCCTTCCAGCGCTGCAAGCCGCTCCTGGAAAGCGGTGACCGTGGGGTTGGTAAAACGCGAATAGATATTGCCCGGCTCCGCATCGGAAAAGCGTGCCGCGGCCTGGGCAGCGCTATCGAATACGAAACTTGAGGTAAGGTACAAGGCCTCCGAGTGTTCGTTGAATTGGCTGCGATGGATTCCCGTGTGTAACGCCAGGGTCTCCAGCTCAAAATCATCAGACATGCGAATCTCCTTCAAAAAAACCCGTCCAGCATTCGCCAAAACGGGTTCTTTCCCGCTTTAGCCGAATTTATAATGCGCCCGCAAGCTGAATATCAAATCGGCGCACACAAGCCGAATGTCGAATGACACTCGCAATTAAATTACGCCCGGCAATCGTTTTTGTCAAATCCCATTAATCCGCTGTCACCAGATTCAAGTCCAACTGCGTACTGGATCGGACTCGCGACAAAGGCGCCCCCCCGCTGCGTTGCGCTTCAAGAATGGCCAGATATTCCGCGGTGACATCACCGGTAATGTAATGTCCATCGAAACATGAAGTTTCATAATGGGTAATTGACGGATTGACTCGGCATACGTCCTTTATGAGGGAATCGATATCCTGGTATACAAGATGGTCGGCGCCGATCTCCCGGCAGATCTCATCTTCGTTCCGGCCGGTAGCGATAAGTTCCTCTTGTGTCGGCATATCAATCCCATAAACATTTGGATATCTCACCGGTGGTGCGGCGGAGGCAAAATATACCTTGTGGGCGCCAGCCTCCTGCGCCATTTGCACAATTTCACGGCTAGTGGTGCCGCGCACGATCGAGTCGTCCACCAGCAGTACATTTTTACCGCGAAATTCAACGCTCATGGCATTGAGCTTCTGCCGAACCGATTTGCGCCGCTGCTGCTGGCCCGGCATGATAAAGGTCCGTCCAATATAGCGGTTCTTGACGAATCCTTCACGGAAGCTTACTCCCAGACGATTGGCAAGCTGCAGGGCGCTGGGACGGCTCGAATCGGGAATGGGTATTACCACATCAATGTCCAGATGCCGCATGGTTGTGGCAATTTTGTCGGCCAGACTCTCACCCATGTTAAGCCGCGTCTCATATACCGAAATACCGTCTATGACGGAATCCGGCCGCGCCAAATAAACATACTCGAAAATACAAGGATTATGCGTTGGATTGTCGGCGCATTGTTTATTGTTAAAATTACCGCTCTCATCGATAAAAATCGCTTCGCCGGGCGCAACATCACGCACCAGCTTAAAACCCAGCGTATCGAGCGCCACGCTCTCGGACCCCACCAGGTAGTCCATCCCATGCTCCGTCTCGGCACAACCGAACACCAACGGACGGATGCCATAAGGATCGCGAAACGCAAGCAAGCCATATCCTGCAATCATGGCTACCACTGCGTAGGCGCCCCGGCAGCGCTGGTGCACCCTCGATACGGCCGCGAAAATGGCAGCGGGATCGAGCTGATGGTTCTTCGTGCTTCTTTGTAACTCATGGGCCAGTACGTTGAGCAATACTTCTGAATCCGAATTGGTATTGACGTGGCGAAGATCCTCCCGGAACAATTCCTCATTGAGTTGTGTCGCATTCGTGAGATTACCGTTATGCCCAAGCACGATGCCGAATGGCGAGTTGACATAAAACGGCTGTGCCTCCGACGGTGATTCGGCGGAGCCGGCGGTAGGATACCGCACATGACCAATACCCATGTTGCCAAGCAGAGCGCGCATATTCCGGGTGCGGAATACATCCCTCACCATCCCGCTGCCCTTGTGCATATGAAAAGTATTATCCATGGCGGTAACGATGCCAGCGGCATCCTGCCCGCGATGTTGCAGCACCAGCAGTCCGTCATATAGCAACTGGTTGACAGGGGTTTGTGCGACGAGACCCAGAATTCCACACATGATTGCGCTCCGCAAAGATCGCTTAGATTAACGCTACACGAAAAAGGGTAAAGAAACTTCCCGGATGTTTGTACACTGGCACAGAAGAATAAGTTTTTCGGACCGCGTTTACTTTACCTGGATTGCCCATTCGCTCACTACTCATGCTTCAGTTTCACATAGCTGATGCGACTTGACAGATCTTGCGGCAGCCAGGGTATCACCATCATCGCCGCTGTTTCCAGTGGCTTGCTCAACACGGCTTTCTTCCAGAACGGCTCCTGCGGCAAGGCGGTGAATCCCGCAGCCAGTACCATCAATAACACCACCAGCAGACCACGCGCGAAACCAAACAGTGAACCGATGAATCTGTCGGTAAATCCGAGTCCCACGGTTTTTACCAAAGCCGACATCAACATGGTAATCAGGCCCATTGCCAGCAATGACGAAAGAAACAAGGCGGAAAATGCCAGCAATAGACGCAGCGATTCGCCAGCTACGCTGGAAGGCAGCAGTGGCGCAAATCCGGCTGCAAAGGAATTCGCCACCATAAATGCAACGACCCAGCCAGCGAGCGATAATATTTCGCGCACTACGCCTCGCACCACACTTAACAAAATTGATAGAACAAGTATGGCAAGGACGGAATAGTCGAAGATCGTCAAATCATCCGTAAACATGAAAACTTACAAAGCGCGGTTTGCCTTTTGCCCGTAGCGTAATCTCATCAGATGCTTATTTCTCTGTCACTACGCCCTTGAATCCCAATTTCTTCAATTTCTCGCGTGTACTTTCCGCTTCCTCCCGCGTGCGGAAAGAGCCCACCCGCACACGCGTTATTTCCCCCTTGCCGGCCTTAACTGTTTCAGTATAGGCATTGGCGTCCGTCTGCGCTTTGATATCCTTCGATACCAGGCTTTGCAGCTGCTGCTTCGCCTTTACCGGGTCGGAAAAAGCGCCTAATTGTACGACAAACAGGTTGGCGTCATTGGCAGCTACGGTAGTTTTGGCAAGCGCCGATTCAATCTTCGGCTCGGAACTTCGCCCTTCTGTAACAGCGTCCTGCTTCTCTACGGATTCCTTTAAGGATTGGACAGGTTTTGCGGGTGACGACCGGGAAGCTATCTGATCTTCCTGCTGTATTCCAGTTGCAGAATTTCCGGGGGCGGCTGTAACGGGTGCTTCTGTAGTGGGAGCGGTTTCAGGAGCAAGTTCGCCTGGCGAGTCTTCGGAAGGTATGCGAATTTCGATTTCGTGGCTTCGCTGCTCCGGTTTGCTATCGAGCACCATCGGCAGAATTACAACCGCTGCGATCACCAGCGTAATTGCGCCGACGAGACGTCTTCTGGCGCGTTTCCTTAGCTGAATTTCTTCTTCGCTGACGGTCTTTGCCATTTGAACTTGCTTGATTCTAACCGTGCTCAACAGTTTTCCGGCGCCGCATGTTCTGGTACCGCAATACTTCCGCCACGGTATGGAATGAGCCGAAAACGCAGATTCTATCATTTCTGGCTGCCTGCTCACAGGCAAATGCATAGGCTGCGGCAGGATCGGGAAATCTGCGGATCGCCTCCTCTCCCCCTTCCTTCACTACACCCGCCTCTTCCAAGGCCTGAGCCACCTCATCGGACGTAGCACCGCGCGGCGCACTGATGCCCGCCGCCAGCCATGTATCCACTCTGCTCCCAAGCGCCCGCGCTACGCCAATGATGTCCTTATCTTTGAGCATTGCGAATACGGCATAGGTTTTTTGATAGAGCCCCACGCTGTCCAGGCTCGAAGCCAAAGCATGCGCGGCGCCTGGATTATGCGCTACATCCAGCACGGTTACCGGCCGCCCGGGCAATACCTGGAACCGCCCCGGCCATACTACGTCCAGCAAACCCTGGCGTATGTCACTCATCGTTATCGGTGCACGATCCCTGATGGAATCCAGCGCGGCCAGGCTGGCACTGGCATTGCGCAGCTGATAGGCCCCCCGCAAGGCGGGATAGGGAAGCGCATGGCGCTTTCCGCCGCTCCCCCAATAACTCCATCCGGCTGCATCAATACCGATCGAGTACCCGAAGTGTTCGCCGATATGCATTAAATTTGCACCGACCGCATTCGCATGACGATACACACTTCCAGGAATGTCCGGTTCCGCGCAGACCGCAGCTTTTCCGCTCCTGAAAATACCCGCCTTCTCGAACCCGATTTCCTCGCGGGTGTTGCCCAGATAATCCATATGATCGAAGTCCACACTGGTGAGTACCGCACAATCGGCGTCAAAAATATTAACTGCATCCAGTCGCCCGCCCAGTCCCACCTCCAGAATCGCGATCTCCACTTCAACCTGGCTGAACAATTGCATCGCCGCCAGCGTGCCGAACTCGAAATAAGTCAGAGTAACGCCGCTGCGGATTCGTGCCGATTCGACCATTTGAAAGGCATTGCACAACGCTTCGTCGCTTGCTTCCTGGCGGCCTATCCGCACCCGCTCGTTGTAACGCAATAAATGCGGTGAGGTGTAGCAACCCACGCGATATCCGGCATTGCTTAGAATTGCCTCCATCATGGCGCAGGAAGACCCTTTCCCATTAGTGCCACCCACTGTAATGATGGGGAACGAGGGAACAAGACCCAGCTCGACCCTGACGCGGCTTACTCGCTCCAGGCCCATCTCGATAGTCCTGGGATGAATACTTTCGAGGCGGAGCAACCAATCGGAAAGCGTTCTGGATTCCGGATGGGGCACGTTCGTTCCCATCGCTATACCCCCGCTTGAATGTGGAGAGACGTCAAGATGCCGGCGGAGAGGTGCGCATCAGCAATGTGCAGAGGTTGGCAATCTTGTCGCGCATACGCCGGCGATCGACTATCATATCTATCGCTCCATGTTCCAACAGGAATTCGGAACGCTGAAATCCTTCCGGCAGCGTTTGCCGCACCGTCTGTTCGATAACACGCGGGCCCGCAAATCCGATCAGCGCCCCTGGCTCGGCGATTACGACGTCACCAATAAAAGCAAAACTGGCCGATACTCCGCCCATGGTAGGGTCTGTCAGCACCGAGATAAACGGCAGCTGTTCCCGGCTCAACTGGGTAAGCACCGCCGTTGTTTTGGCCATTTGCATTAACGATAGCAATCCTTCCTGCATGCGCGCGCCGCCGCTGGCGGCAAAACATACAAAAGCCAGGCGCTGTTCGACGCATGTCTGCACCCCGCGCACAAAGCGCTCGCCCACCGCTGAGCCCATCGAGCCGCCCATGAAACCGAATTCGAACGTCGCCGCCACCAAAGGTACGGTCTTGACGCTGCCTTGCATCACCACCAGGGCGTCATCTTCATCCGTTTCTTTTTTCGCCTCTGATAACCGGTCGATATAGCGTTTGCTATCCTTGAATTTGAGCGGATCCAGAGAATGAACTTCCCGGCCGATCTCATGGCGTCCCTCGGCGTCAAGAAACAGATCCAAGCGCACCCGGCCGGAAATGCGGTTGTGGTGATTGCACTTGGGGCAGACGTTGAGATTGTTTCCCAGATCGGAGTAATAAAGCACCGCTTCGCAGGATGCGCACTTGCTCCACAGCCCCTCGGGCACAGCCTTTTTTTCGCCACTTTCCTTGCGCTTGATTTTCGGCGGAAGAAGTTTCTGAAACCAGCTCATAGATTGGTGAGTTTAATGACAGCTAACTAGTGTTTGGAACCGGCTTCGTCAATGGCGCTACGAAGGCTTCTTACCAGACGATATACATTCGTCAATATATTTTCTTTGGCTGAATTTTCAATTTCTTCGATAATACGACTGCCTACCACGACCGCGTCGGCGAGTTCTGCCACCGCCTTGGCGGCCATGCTGTCTCGTATGCCAAAACCAACACCAATGGGAATGGGGATACGGGAACGGAGCCGGATCAATTTATCGGCTACGTCGCGCAGGTCAAGATTTGCGGCGCCGGTTACGCCCTTGAGAGAAACATAATAAACATACCCCTGCGCCATTTTCGCTACCTGTTCGACGCGCGCCTGCGGGGTCGTGGGAGAAAGCAGAAAAATTGCGTCGATCTGCTGGCGGTTGAGATGTTCGACCCATTCTTCAGATTCTTCCGGCGGATAATCCACCGTCAACACCCCATCTATGCCCGATGCTTTTGCTCTTGCCGCAAATGTCTCATAACCCATCGCTTCTACTGGATTAGCATAGCCCATCAGCACTACCGGTGTGCCGGTATCGTCTTTTCTGAATTCCTCCACCATTGACAGCACATCCTTCAAGCCAACCCCATACTTGAGCGCACGCTCAGAAGATCGCTGAATAGTTGGCCCATCAGCCATGGGATCGGAAAACGGAACCCCCAGCTCAAGGATGTCGGCGCCGGCCTTCACCAGCTCATGCATCAACGGAACCATCAAGGCGGGTTCGGGATCGCCCGCGGTAATGAAGGGAATCAGCGCCTTCCTGTTTTGCTGGCGCAGCTTGTCAAATACGGTGGTAATACGGGACATGAGTGGCGGTTTTCAGAAGGTAATATCGGATGCTTGCGCCACAGTAGCCATATCCTTGTCTCCGCGCCCAGAGAGATTCACCAACAGCAGTTTATCCCTGGCGAGCGTGGGCGCGAGCTGGGCGGCATAAGCCAGCGCATGGCTTGACTCAAGCGCCGGTATGATACCCTCATAATGGCACAGGGCATGGAATGCCTCCAGCGCCTGGTCGTCGGTTATTCCGATATATTCCGCACGATTGCTGTCCTTGAGCCACGCGTGTTCCGGTCCCACACCGGGATAATCCAAACCGGCTGAGATGGAGTGGGTCTCGATAATCTGTCCATTCTCATCCTGAATCAGATAGGTGCGATTTCCATGCAATACACCCGGCCTCCCTTGTGTCAGGGCAGCAGCGTGCTGGCCGCTCTCGATTCCGCGCCCTGCCGCTTCCACGCCGATCATGCGGATAGCGCTGTCCAGATAGGGATAAAACAAGCCAATGGCATTTGATCCGCCACCCACGCAGGCAATTAACGCGTCAGGCTGCCGGCCATATTCTTCCTGCATCTGCGTCATTGCCTCGCGACCAATGATAGCCTGAAAATCACGTACCATCATAGGATAGGGATGCGGTCCCGCAACGGTGCCAATAATATAAAAAGTATCTGTAATATTGGTTACCCAGTCGCGCATGGCTTCATTGAGTGCATCCTTCAATGTTCTCGAGCCCGATTCGACCGGGATCACGGTGGCTCCCAGAAGCTTCATCCGATAAACATTGGCAGCCTGTCGCTCCACGTCCACGGAGCCCATGTAAACGATGCATTTCATGCCATAGCGTGCGGCGACCGTGGCGCTGGCAACGCCGTGCTGTCCTGCACCCGTCTCAGCGATCACCCGGGATTTACCCATGCGCCTGGCGAGGAGCGCCTGCCCGATAGCGTTGTTGATTTTATGCGCGCCGGTATGATTCAGATCTTCCCTTTTCAGTAGAATCTGCGCACCACCCAAATGTTCCGACCATCTTTTTGCATGATAAATAGGACTGGGACGTCCCACGTAGTGCTTTAATTCATAGGCAAATTCGGCCTGAAAATCAGCATCGTTTCGATAGCGGTCATACTGAATGCGCAAATCCTCCAGCGCTGAAATCAGCGTTTCAGCAACAAATATGCCGCCATACGGTCCAAAATGACCCCGGCTATCCGGAAGATCATAAACTTTCACTGATTCGAACTCCTTGCATGAAAGCAGAAATTTTTTCGACGTCCTTGATACCCTTGGCCGATTCCACGCCGCTTGATACGTCCACCGCCCAAGGGCGGGCCTGCCGAATCGCCTCTGTAATGTTGCCACTGTGCAGCCCGCCCGAAAGAATCAGCGGCAGGGGTAAATGCCGGGGAATCAAATTCCAGTCAAATGCATGCCCGGTTCCACCCGGCTCGCCTTCAACATAGGTATCAAGCAGCAATCCTCTGGCTCTGGCATAACGGGTTGCGTATTGTAGCAAATCTACCCCCTCTCTGACTCGCACAGCCTTTATATAAGGCAGCGCAAATTGTCCGCAAAATTCCGGGGACTCATTGCCATGAAATTGCAATAAATTCAGACCTGCCACAGAGGAAGTTTCTTCCACCAGGTCCCGGTCGGGATCCACATACACGCCTACTGCGGTAGTGAATGCCGGAAGCGCGGTGACAATTTCGCGGGCTTTTGCCGGCGTGATATAACGCGCGCTTCGCCGCCAGAATACAAGCCCAATGGCGCTTGCGCCAAGGCGTACCGCTGCCAGCGCATCCTCAACGCGCGTTATGCCGCAAATCTTTACTCGGACTGGCATAGCGGCAGCTTTTGCTTCTCTGGTTTCCGGACCTGATTCATTCATTCGGCTTATCGGTGATGATGCAATTAGCGGGGCCGCTCATCCTGGGCAATGCCATCGCAAGCGGCGAATCGGCAAAGGCGGGAAGCTTCCATTTGGCATCATAGGTGACTCCCGCCAAGTATAAGCCCGCCGCAGGAAAAGTCGGGGCGGCATCGATCCGTTTACGGCCCTTGAGCAGGGCATCTATCCATTCCGCGGGATATTTGCCCTTGCCCACATAAATCAGGCAGCCGACGATATTACGCACCATGTGATGCAAAAATGCATTGGCGCGTAATTCAAACAGGATGATGTCTCCCTGCCGTGTGATTTTCAATTTCGTCAGATTTCGTACAGGAGACTTGGCCTGGCACTCGGCGGCCCGAAAGGCGCTGAAATCGTGCTCGCCCAACAGCATTTTCGCCCCAGCCCGCATGGATTCAAGATCAAGAACCTGGTGAAACCAGCCAATCTTGCCGCAATAAAGCCCGGGGCGGATGGGATGGTTCAATAAAAGATAAAGATAGCATCGTTCAAGGGCACAATAGCGGGCATGGAATTCATCCGGAACTTGCGATGCCCACTGAACTGCAATACTGCCAGGTATCAGCGCATTGACTCCGCGAACCCAGGCGCTCATCGGCCGCTTCGCATGGGTATCGAAATGCAGCACCTGATACGAGGCATGAACCCTCGCATCGGTGCGTCCCGCTGCAACCACCCGGATATCATGACCAGCGATTTTCGACAACGCCGCTTCCACAGTATCCTGCACAGAGCCGCCTGATCGCTGGCTTTGCCAACCGCAAAAATTGCTGCCATCATACTCCAGCACCAGCGCGATTCTCACTGTACACTCACTGAACACGCATCATGGTAGTTATTATAACCGTGGGGCCGGCATGAGCTTATTCAGAGTTTCCCAAGCAAATTTTGCGACAGAAACAGGAATCGAAAAGGTGGGAGGCCGGGGCGCCGGAAACAATTAAATCCGATTTTGCCTTATTCTGATACCGCGCCCCGCAAATTCGCCAACATCATTCTTGCCCTATCCTGCTGCCGCGCGTCACCCTCCAGCATCACTTCCTGAAGAACTTGCATCGCGGCATCCTTGTCATCCATTTCCTGATAAGCTCGGGCAAGATCAATCTTGGAAACTATTTCATGCCAGTAAGGACTTTCTGCCGCAAACCCGTTTCTCGCCGGATCCGACGATTTGGCAAAGTTTGCGTCGTCCATATTCAAATCAATGTCAGTCAAGCGGCGTTCTTCCAGGCGAACGGGAGCAGACACCCATGGAGCATGTTCCGATGAATTGCCAAGTGTCCAGGGCTTCTCCGATTGATCAGGATCGTCTACCAGGACATCCTCGACAGTTTCCATGGTTTGAATATCGTTATGGTCTGGATAACAAGTTCCGCATTTAGCTGCCGGACCTGCCCCATCAGCCGCCGCGACAGTACTTGTTCCCTGGCTCATGACGGAGGCAACCGCTTTATCGTGCACTGCTGGGTCGAGAATGGGAGGGATTATATCCTCATTACCAGGTCCCGCCTCCCTGGGCCGACGTGCCATGGAGACCCCGACTATACCAGTAATCAAAAGAACAAGCGCGCCGCCAAGGTATTCGATATTCGCAGTCAGATCTTCGACCATACTCTTGATATGTGTGCGCGGGGTACGGTTAGTATCATCCCCTTGCTGATCAGCTGGCGATGCAGCTTGCACGGATTTGGCGAGCTCCATCGGTTCATCCGTGGCCGAAGCTATTGTTGATTTCTCCATGGGATCGGCTCTGGTATCCAGGGACGCGGATTGGGATTCTGAAGCAGCAAAAAGGGTTGATGCCGCCACAACCGGATCAGCAGGGTTGAACAGCCGGATAGCTTCTGCCCGCTTCTGCATGTCCGCCAAGGCTGGGTTTCTCAACTCCAGCAGGCGTTGTAATTCCTCAATATTTTTCTCAAGCAACGCAATACGCTCATTGGCTTCGCGGATTGATCCGTGCTTTGCTATGGCATCCTCTTCCATCGCCACGAATCCGTCCTGTCCATCTACCTTTCCGCGCGCTTTACCTTTACCATCTACGCTGTCGTCCACGTAACCACCAAGGTTGGTTGCAGCATCAAGTATCGCTTCGCCTTTGGAAAGCTTTAATACCTCTCGGGGCGGCTCTTGAGCTGAAGGTGGATCTACCTCGGCAGGCGGATCGATCTTTCCGGCAGCTGTTTGATTCAGTTCTTCGTCCAAGCCCTCAGCATCTCCAGACTTCCGGCGGTTCCAATCTGCGGTCTGCATTTTTACTTCCTGATTAGCCTCTGCTCGGCTTATCGTACCGATTTCATTCTTATCCGGCATTCTCAGAATCGGCCCTGCCTTAAGCTGGTGCATGTTGTCACCGATGAAAGCGTTGCGATTTGCGCGGTGCAGAGCGACCAGTATCTGATTAAAACTTGCCCCAGGCGGAGGAGTGATATTTTTCGCTATTTCAGCCAAGGTATCGCCCGGCTTTACCGGGCCATAAACGGTATTAGCCTTGCTGACCGAGGCTGACGCTGGCGTTCCTTCGTGCCTGTTTGACAGATCCGATTTGCCCGCAGCCTGTTCAGCTTTACCGGAGATAGCGGGTGCCGCTTGAGTTGCCGGGCCTGCCTGCGAATACACATCATTCTCCGACGAAGAGAGTAGAACAGTGTATTCGCGCAGCAACCGTCCTGACGACCAGTTCAATTCAACCAGCATGTTCAGCAATGGTTCGGCGATTGGCTGCGGAGAAAAAATCCTGACGTAGGGCTGGCCGTCGGAACGCGTTTCGATGCTCGATTTAAATGTAGAAAGCAGGGGCGAATAATCTACTTTTGCCTGATGGAAGGTATCTTTTGGGGCAAGACGAGCCGTTAGAGAATATTTCTCTTCTTTTTTTACCGCAACCAGATCGATTTCGGCTTTGAATGGCTGACCCGGAGCGGAGATGATGGTTAGTCTGCCCAAGCCCGCCGCATACGTCGCTCCTGGCGACATGATCGCAATTAAAAGTAAACAGGCTTTAGAAGCAGGCTTCCACACAGCAGTATTCTCAAGAAGGCGTATGGATTAGTGTCGTAGCGGAACTGACAAGAAGTAACACTTTTGCTGGAGTTTGTCTTTTACTAACCGTATTGGCAAGTTTTATGACCAAACCTTGCTCACAGCAAGAAGAAGTATTGCCGCAGAATTACCAAGCAGCGAACTTCGCTAGTCAGCAGAGCTCACGGCGGTTATCAAGCTTCTTTATTAAGCAACGAAAAAATTCTATCTATACTCAGGCTTCCACAAGGATTCTCAACATCCTGCGCAACGGTTCTGCCGCGCCCCACAGCAGCTGATCTCCTACTGTGAATGCCGAAAGATATTCTCCTCCCATGGCAAGCTTACGCAACCGCCCTACTGGTATGGTCAACTTCCCGGTCACTGCGGCCGGAGTCAATTCTTTCAGAGTACTCTCGCGCTCATTGGGAATAACCCGTACCCAGCTGTTGGAAGCGGCAAGAATATCCTCGATCTCATCCAGTGGAACATCCTTCTTCAGCTTGACAGTCAGTGCCTGACTATGACAACGCATTGCACCCACACGAACGCATATACCGTCAATGGGAACGGTGTTGCCTGCGCGCCCCAGGATCTTATTGGTTTCGGATTGGCCTTTCCATTCTTCCCGCGTCTGCCCATTACCAAGATCCTTATCTATCCAGGGAATGAGACTGCCCGCCAGGGGCACACCGAAATTCTCTGTCGGAAAACTTCCGTTGCGCAGCGTTCCCGCAACTTCCCGATCGATGTCCAGTATTCCCGCAGCCGGGTCGTCCAGCAAATTTTTCGCCACGCGATGCGCTTCACCCATCTGCAGCAGTAATTCCCGCATGTTCTGCGCGCCCGCACCAGAAGCCGCCTGATAAGTCATGGCGCTCATCCATTCGACCATATCTTCTTCGAACAATCCACCCACGGCCATCAGCATCAGGCTCACCGTACAATTGCCCCCGATGTAGTTCTTTACGTCATTGTGCAACGCCTGTTCAATAACCGGCCGGTTGACGGGGTCGAGTATGATGATCGCATCCTGTCCCATGCGCAATGTAGAGGCCGCATCAATCCAGTAACCTTTCCACCCCGCCTGGCGCAGCTTGGGGAAAATCGCGCTGGTATAATCCCCACCCTGACAGGAAATAAGGATATCCATCGACTTGAGCTCGTCTATATCGTGCGCATCCTTGAGCGAGGATGTCTCCTGGCCGATATCCGGACCTTTTCCGCCCTTTTGGGACGTAGAGAAAAATGCCGGCTCAACCAATGCAAAATCATTTTCTTCCCGCATTCGCTGCATGAGTACTGAACCTACCATGCCGCGCCAGCCAATAAAACCAACTCGTTTCATCGATCGCCTCTCTCCAGGATAACTGTTCCTGGTCTCTTCCATGTCTGATCTATATTTATATGTTCGCCAGAATCGCGTCGCCCATTGCCGCAGTGCCGACCTTTTTCGTTCCCGGTTCGTAAATGTCCTGGGTTCGATATCCGCTAGCCAGCACTTTTTTTACCGCGCTCTCAATGCGCGATGCTCCCGCTTCCTCATCGAACGTATAGCGGAGCATCATCGCCGCTGACAATATTGTTGCCAAGGGGTTGGCCGCATCTTTGCCAGCGATGTCAGGCGCGGAACCGTGGATTGGCTCATAGAGGCCCTTGTTACGATCATCCAGCGATGCCGATGGCAACATCCCGATTGAGCCCGTCAGCATGGAAGCCTCATCCGACAAAATATCGCCGAACATGTTACCCGTCACCACCACGTCGAATTGCCTGGGGTTGCGTACCAGCTGCATGGCGGCATTATCCACCAGCATGTGCGAGAGTTCCACGTCGGGATAGTCTTGCGCCGTCTCGGTCACTACGTCGCGCCACAATTGCGTGCATTCGAGCACATTCATTTTATCCACTGAGCAAAGCCTGCGATTACGTTTGCGTGCCGCCTGAAAAGCCACTTTGGCAATTCTGCGAATCTCGGCTTCGCTATAAATCATGGTGTTGTAACCAACACGTTGCCCGCGCCGCTGCTCAATACCCCGCGGTTCGCCGAAATAGATATCACCGGTTAACTCGCGAACGATGAGAATATCCAATCCCATCACGACTTCGGGCTTTAGCGTCGACGCATTGGCGAGTTCAGGATAAAGTACCGCCGGACGAAGATTGGCAAACAAGTTCAGCGTTTTGCGTATACTGAGGAGACCTTGTTCCGGTCGTTGTTCGCGCGGCAGGGTGTCATATTGCGGACCCCCTACAGCACCCAGCATCACAGCGTCCGCATCCGAGACAAGCCTGCGCGTCGCCTCTGGAAATGGTTCGCCGGTTGCATCTACCGCACATCCGCCTAGCAACCCCGGTTCCAGTTCAAACTTTAACCCGTCACTTCGCAGTGCTTCCAGGACTCGAACCGCCTGAGCGACGATTTCCGGGCCGATACCATCTCCGGCCAGGATTGCTATTTTCATAAAATCCTTTTAGACCGGTAACAATGCTTCATGCAAACAACCATGGCTGGGCTGCGCGACGCTTTTCCTCGAATGCCTTGATTTTGTCAGCTTGCTGCAACGTCAGTCCAATTTCATCCAGGCCATTCAGCAGGCTATGTTTGCGAAACGGATCGATATCGAACAAGAAAGACTGGCCGGCCGGTGTCGTCACAGACTGGCCCTGCAAATTAACCATTAGCCGATAGCCTTCGCTTGCTTCTACTTCGCGGAAAAGCTGATCAACGTTATTTGCATCGAGCGCAATGGGAAGCAGACCGATCTTGAAGCAATTGTTGAAAAAAATGTCGGCAAAACTGGGTGCGATAATTACCTGAAAGCCGTAATCCTGAAGCGCCCAGGGCGCATGTTCGCGGCTCGAACCACAGCCGAAATTCGCGCGCGCAAGCAATATTTGCGCACCACGATATCGCGGCAGGTTTAGTATGAAATCCGGGTTGGGCTTACGTCGGGCCGCGTCCATGCCAGGCTCGCCGTGGTCCAGATAACGCCATTCATCGAACAGATTCTGCCCGAAACCGGATCGTTTGATGGATTTCAGAAACTGCTTGGGAATGATGGCGTCGGTATCCACATTGGCGCGATCAAGCGGCGCCACCAATCCGTCGCAGAAATCAAATTTTTTCACTTGTTAGTTAATCGATACCTATTTTGCCTGTTTCTCCAACGCTTCACCGCCACTCTGAACATCCTTGCCCAGGCCCTGCATGGTATGACAGGCGGACAAACCAAAAGCAGCAATCAAGGCAACCATTACCGTCAGCATTCTCATCATAATCCCCTTTTGTAGTAAAAAAATACGACCCATTTTTTGTTGCATTCAAATTCTAATATATTTCCCTTATATCCACAAAATGTCCCGCCACCGCTGCCGCTGCGGCCATTGCCGGGCTCACGAGATGAGTGCGGCCCCCGGGACCCTGCCTGCCTTCAAAGTTACGGTTGGAAGTCGACGCACAACGTTCCCCGGACTCAAGCCGGTCATCGTTCATCGCAAGACACATTGAACAGCCAGGTTCACGCCATTCAAATCCTGCATCGCGGAATATCTTGTCGAGCCCCTCCTGCTCCGCCTGGTATTTGACCAGACCGGAACCCGGCACGACCATCGCCAGTTTGATGTTCGCGGCAACATGCCGGCCTTTGACCACGTCCGCCGCCGCCCGCAAGTCTTCTATGCGCGCATTTGTGCAGGAACCGATGAATATCTTGTCCGGCCGAATTTCGCTGATCGGCGTGTTGGGCGCCAACCCCATATACTTCAAAGCGCGCTCCATATCATGGCGCTTCACGATATCGGTAATTTGCGATGGATCGGGCACGCTTCCATCTATGGTCGTTACCATTTCCGGAGACGTTCCCCAGGTTACCTGCGGCTTGACCTGCGCCGCTTCCAGCGATATGGTCTTGTCGAAGCTCGCACCCTCATCGCTTTTCAGCGTACGCCAGTAAGCAACCGCTTTTTCCCACAAATCACCTTTTGGTGCAAAAGGGCGTCCGCGGAGATATTCAATAGTGGTATTGTCCGCCGCCACCATGCCGGCGCGCGCACCCGCCTCGATAGCCATATTGCATAGCGTCATGCGCCCTTCCATGGAAAGTTCGCGTATGGCGCTACCAGCGAATTCAATAGCGTAGCCCGTGCCTCCAGCCGTACCAATCTCGCCGATGATGGCAAGCGCGATATCCTTGGCAGTGAGGCCATGACCGAGTTCGCCCTCGACCACAACCTGCATCGTTTTTGCTTTTTTCATCAGCAGACACTGTGTCGCGAGCACATGCTCCACCTCCGATGTACCTATACCAAAAGCAAGGCAGGCGAATGCGCCGTGCGTGCTGGTATGTGAGTCACCGCAAACTACTGTCATGCCAGGCAGGGTAGCGCCCTGTTCCGGACCAATTACGTGGACAATGCCCTGGCGCAGATCGTTCATCCTGAACTCGGTAATACCCAGTTCTTCGCAATTCTGGTCTAGCGTCTCCACCTGAAGCCGCGATGTCGGATCACTGATGCCATGGTCGCGCCGGGTCGTGGGCACGTTGTGGTCCGCCACCGCCAGAATGGAATCCAGCCGCCAAGGTTTGCGGCCGGCCAGCTTCAACCCTTCGAATGCCTGCGGGCTGGTAACTTCGTGTACCAGGTGGCGATCGATATAGAGCAGCGTCATGCCATCCGGCTTGTCGGATTCTTCATGAACCACATGACTTTGCCAAAGCTTGTCGTATAACGTTTGCATATTGCTGAATTCGGGTTTATTCGAACTTGAATTCTTATGGGATTTGAAATTATCCCATAACGGCACACCGAGAGACAGTGAGAACGTCACTATCCTCGTGCTTGTTTACTATTTACGGTTGATCTTCAACGTCCATCTTCCAGATCACCAGCCCCAATCCGAGCAAAACCGCAGCTGCGCTCAGCGTGAACGTCAGACCCGGCCCCAGCCACTCCCAGGCATAGCCGCTGAATATACCCCCAAACGTACCGCCGAGACCAAATGTAAGGCTCGTATAGAGCGCTTGTCCCTTGGCCTGATGGCGTCCCCGAAAAAATTGATGCACCACCATCATGGCCGTAGCGTGATGGGCGCCATATGTCGCAGCGTGAAGTATTTGCGCGAGCAATATTATAATCGGCCAGTCCACTCCCCAGCCGATCATCAAAAAACGCGCTATCGCGCAGCTCAAGCTGAAAGCCATAATCTGTTTGAGGCGGAATCGGTGCATCAGTTGCGGCATCAGGAAAAATATGCCGATTTCGCAAGCTACACCTATGGCCCACAGCCACCCGACCGTACTCTTGCTGTAACCATGCTCGACCAGATAAATTGAATAAAAAGTGTAATAAGGACCGTGAGCAAGCGCCATTAACAGGCAGGCTGCAAAAAAAGCCAGCACTTCCGGCCGCTTGAATATTTGCCGTACGGAGTGCCCGTCGGCGGCGTGAACCACTATTTCGGCTTCGGGAATCTGGCGTGAAAAAAATACGATACCCAGCTTGAACCCAAGCGCTGCCCATAACAGCGACCCTATGTCTGTGGCATCCAGCAGATAGCCGACACCGGTTACCGCGAAAATGAATCCAACTGAACCCCAGACTCGAATACGTCCATATTTTGTTACGCTCTCACCCAGATAAGAAAGCGTCGTTGCCTCGATCAACGGCAACGATGCGCTCCAGAAGAAACTCATCAGCACCATGATCGCGAATATCCAGGCAAACGACTCGCCGAAGAAGAACCCGCAATAGCTCATCAACCCCGTAATTGCCGCCCATCGCACGATCAGCAGGCGCTTACCAGTGTGGTCGGCAAGCCAGCCCCACGCAGCCGGCGCAAAAATACGCGTTACATGCAACAGCGACATGAGCACGCCAATCTGGAAGGCGCCGAACGAAAGGGATTTGAGGTAAAGGCTCCAGTAAGGAGCAAAGGCACCGATAAAAGCGAAGTGGAAGAAATAAAAACCGGAAAGACGCCAGTAGGGAATAGGATGCATCAGGCTGATTCTAGCAGGCTACTGACCAGCAGCGAGGCTACCACGATCAACAGCCGACGAAAGAGGCAACGTTTCTCAGTCAAATCCAACGCCCATCACTAACCCAACGCTGGTACGGAACCATACACCTTCAGTAGGCAGACGGGCGGCGGAAACTCATCCATTACCAGGTTACGGGCATGAGTCCAGATTGCCTTCAACGAAACGTTATGAGTGCGACGTATGAGCACAAAGTTCAATGCCGGCTATGACTATACCTACTCTTTCCGGGCATACAAAAGGTAGTGCAAGCTGCAGGTCGTGTCATTCGCACGCAACTCGATCAGGGCATTGTCTACCTTATCGATGACAGGTTTACACGGCTTGAAGTGCTTCGTCCATTACCAGGCTGTGGAAAGTTGAGCGATATAAAACAAGAGAGGCAAGATAAACCTGCCTCTCTTTTCTGTTACAGAACATCCAGTCTGGCTGAGGCTGATAGCGCTAAAGTTGTCGAGCGCTTTTACCTATGGATGTCTTCAATTTCGGCTGCCTTTAATGCGATCAGTCCAACTCGCGCTTGACGTGATCGGTGCCGACCGGCGCTACCGGAATGATTCTTTCGTCGTTCCTGTGAGGCGGTGTCGTATAGTCCTTGGTGGACTTCGTGTCCGTGTAGCTTGTGTCAGTGTACGACTTTGCTCCGTAATAGGAGTGGATCGTGCTCTGCCAGGTGGGATCCGCCATATCGGGCCAATCATCCTTATCGAATCCCGGCGCGGATTCAAGACGTTCCTTATCCACGTTGAGGATGAAACGCTTGTTTTCCGTGTCCAGTTTGAGCGCACTCCAGGGCACCGCGAAAAGTTTGTTGGCAATACCCATAAATCCACCGAATGACAACACGGCGTAGGCAATTTTGCCATTGTTCATGTCCAGCATGATTTCCTTGATGTCGCCGAGATCCTCATCCTTTTGATTGTAAACATCCTCTCCAATGAGTGTGTCAGCGCCCATCAGCCGAGGTCCTGGTCCCTTTTCATCATAGCTTTTGTACATATCGCTTTTGTACATGCCGTAGGTATCACGATCTTCGTAGCTCATGGTTATCTCCTGTGAAAGTAGTTGAATTATAGGCTTTGTTTGACGCCCGATGGATTCTATACCTGGCCGCTTCGATTCCATTTCCGAAGTGCTTCAGACGTCTACAGAATGCTTGAATCATGAAAACGGGTCAGTGCGGTAACGTACAAAGAGCTCTTTTTTCAATCACCAAATATTATCGGCGACAACCAGCCAGCGACGACCGGCGCTCCATCCGGCGCCATTTGATTGCCGTATGTCTGACAGCGCACAGAGCATCCACTCACGTCTATGGAAAATCCATAGTAGGAATAGTGCTAATTGGCTAATTGGGCAAATCTTTAACTCAAGCGAACGATTCATGCGACATGGCCATCAAGAAACAGTTTGCCATCGACTATTGGAACTGGTTTCGCAACCCGTAGCCGTGAAGAACTCAACAGACGAGTAATCATGCCCGGAACTTCCAATCCACATATCGAATCTTCGTTGGCGCATAAGTGCGTGGAGCAATACGACGAAGTGCGCAATCAAACCTTGAAGCTGGTCGAAACACTCACGCCGGATGATCAGATGGTGCAATCCATGGCGGACGCGAGCCCGACAAAGTGGCACATCGCGCATACAACCTGGTTTTTTGAAGCATTTATCCTCATACCGCACGTGCGTGACTATGTGCCTTTCGATGCGCGCTTCAGCTTCCTGTTCAATTCGTACTACAAGCGGCTGGGAGGTCATCCCCATCGCACCATACGGGGAACGCTTTCCCGCCCTACCCTCGATCAGGTTCGCCTTTATCGTACGCATGTCGATTACCACATTCATGAACTACTCAATCGCGGTGCTTCAGCCGAAGTTTTGCGATTGCTGGAACTAGGGATGAACCATGAGCAGCAACATCAGGAGTTAATCGTTACCGACATCAAGCACGCATTCTGGACCAATCCATTGCGTCCCGCTTACCAGCCCAGCCAGCCCAGGCAGATTCGTGTTGTTGAAGCGCCTGCTGAGCCGCCGCTGACCTGGTGTTGTTTCGACGATGGTATTTATGAGGTAGGACATGAAATGGGGGGCTTTGCGTTTGATAACGAGTTGCCGCGGCATTACACCTATATAAACCCGTTCTGTATCGCCTCCCGGCTTGTTACGAATAAAGAGTATCTGGCATTCATGGCCGACGACGGTTATAGACGCCCGGAACTTTGGCTCTCCGACGCCTGGGATCATCTTTGCGAGCATGGATGGATAGCACCGCTCTACTGGGAGCAGGCGGGGGATGACTGGGCTCAGTTTACTTGCCGAGGCATGCAGCCGTTAAACCCTAACGAACCGGTATGCCACGTCAGCTTCTACGAAGCCGATGCCTTCGCCCGATGGGCAGGCGCGCGGCTCCCCACGGAGTTCGAATGGGAGATTGCAGCCGATGCGACTAAAAACGCAGGCAGGATATCGGGAAATCTGCTGGAGAGCGAAACATACCATCCACGACCGCTCCATCCGGCGGGGTCGCAAGAGACGGACTTGCAACAGATCTTCGGGGACACGTGGGAGTGGACCGCGAGCCCCTACTCCGCATATCCAGGTTATTGCGCACCATTAGGCGCCGAAGGGGAATATAACGGCAAATTCATGTGTAACCAGATGGTGTTGCGCGGCGGGTCGTGCGTCACGCCCGAATCACACATACGTAAATCTTACCGTAATTTTTTTCTTCCCCAGATGCGCTGGCAGTTTTCCGGCATAAGATTGGCTCACGATCGGGGTGGCTCATGATCAGATCTGAATATTTGAATCGAGTATCCGTCCCGCCCTCCATTCCGGCCACGGATATAGCGGGAGACGTATTGGAAGGGCTTTCCCGCACGCCTAAAAGCCTGCCGCCGAAGCTGCTTTATGACGCACGAGGTTCAGCATTATTCGAACAAATTACCTGTTTACCAGAGTATTATCCGACACGGACGGAAGCAGCCATATTGATGGCTCATGCCGACGAAATATGTGCCCGGCTCGGCCGAAACGTTTCCGTCGGCGAACTCGGTGCCGGGACCGCGACAAAGACGCGCATTTTGTTGCGTTCGTTGCTGCGCCGGCAATTCAGTGTAAATTACTTTCCACTTGACGTCTCCGATGCTGCTCTGCAATTGGCGAAAGAGGAAGTCGAAAGAGAATTGCGGGCGGTGAATGTGCATCCCCAGGTTGGGGATTTCGAAGACTTGACGTTCCTCGAACTGCAGCCCCGACCACGTCTGGTTCTGTACATAGGTTCAAGTATTGGTAATCTGGAACACGACGAAGCCATCGCCCTGCTCCAAAATGTTGCGCGGCACTTATCAAGCGGAGACCAGCTACTGCTTGGGGTGGATCTCGTGAAGGATAGCGCTGTCATGCATGCGGCGTATAACGACAGTGCCGGAATAACCGCTTCGTTCAACAGGAATCTTCTCGTTCGCATCAATCGGGAACTTGGAGGACACTTTGACCCTGACGCATTTTGCCATGTATCTTTCTGGAACGAGGCGGCATCGCGGATTGAGCTGCATCTGGAAAGCCGGCGTCCCCAGTCAGTAAGAGTGGATGCGCTTGATACGACACTGCGGTTCCATCAGGGGGAGCGTATTCATACGGAAAACAGCTACAAATATACGATTGGGCGCATGAAGGATCTGCTCCGGCGCAGCGGCTTCGAAGTGGAACATACCTGGACAGATTCTGATTGCTGGTTTGCGTTAAGCCTGGGCGTGATAATATAAAACCCTGACATGTTTTAAGATTGTTTCCCCATCAGTGTTGCTGGCGCTCCCTCACGATAATCTGCAAGATACAAATTCGAAAGGCCAATGAGTCAGGTTTGTCACAACATCCGGTATTATTATAGAGAGTGGGAACGAAACTATATTACGTTCAAACTGAAGCTGCTTTGCCTTGAAAAATGAGTTGAAATGAGAGAAGCCGATGTTTGAGTGGCTGGCTAGCCCGGAAGCGTGGATAGCGTTAGTGACGTTAACCACGCTGGAGATTGTTCTAGGCATAGACAACATTATTTTCATCTCGATTCTTGTCGGTCGTCTCCCCGAAGCTCAGCGTAATTTCGCCAGAAGGACGGGGCTCGGTCTGGCCATGCTCACCCGGCTCGGTTTACTGTTCTCCATTTCATGGGTGATGGGATTAACCAAACCGTGGTTTTCGGTATTTGGCAACTCGGTTTCGGGACGGGATGTCGTGCTGATAGGAGGAGGCCTGTTTCTGCTGTATAAAGCGACACACGAAATACATAACAGCCTCGAAGGTGTGGAAGAAAGCGACAAGAAAGTTGTCGTCACAGGCATGGGAATGGTGCTGCTTCAGATCACCATCCTGGATATTGTGTTCTCGCTGGATTCGGTCATCACGGCGGTTGGTCTGGTCGAACATGTGTCACTGATGGCAATTGCCATTGTTCTGGCGGTACTGGTTATGCTGATAGCCGCAAAGCCTATCGGCGATTTCGTAGAAGCCCATCCCACCATCAAGATTCTGGCACTTTCCTTCCTGATATTGGTAGGAATGACACTGATAGTCGAGGGCTTCGATGTACACGTCCCGAAAGGCTATATTTATTTTGCGATGGCATTTTCAGTCGGCGTGGAATTTCTCAATCTTCGGATGCGTAAAAAAAGCAGGGATACCGTCAAATTACACAGGCACATCAGTAACATCGACTGAGCCCAGCCTGCACCTTCCCAAGTCTTCATTTGCTCGCTTTCTTTTAACACATCAACGAACAGCTTCAACAACCTCTATTACGTCGCAGCTCTGAACCGGTGCGGGAAATGATGAGCGCTTCAAAAAGTCCCCTTCACGCTCAGTTTGAACATATATGGAATGATTTGGCCAAGTCACAAAAGCGATCTGTAACAAAACCATATGTCAAACCTATCGTAGATGCTTGACTGGCAGAACGGGCAACCCTTTTCCTCCCGTTTCGGCGATGTCTATTTCTCAAGCGATTCCGGGTTGGCGGAAAAACGCCATGTTTTTCTTCAAGGCAACCGGCTGGCTGAGCGTTTTGCATCATTGCGGGCCGGAGACAATCTTGCCATCGGCGAAACGGGCTTCGGCACGGGGTTGAGTTTTTTATGCACCTGGAAACTATTCGATGAGGTTGCCCGCTCATCCAAATGCAGCCTTGATTTTTTCAGTGTCGAAAAATATCCTCTCAATGAACGCGAACTGAGCGACACGCTGGCGCTTTGGCCGGAATTGCGGGGGTACGCCGATAATCTCATCGCACGTTGGCGGCGCCGCGTGCCCGGCTGGAATCGATGGAGCTTTGCCGAAGGACGGGTGCGCCTGACGCTGGTGATAAGCGATGTAACCGAAGCGCTCCCTGAAATTTGCGGCAGCATCGATGCATGGTTTTTCGATGGCTTTTCGCCGGCGCGCAATCCTGAAATGTGGACACAACAGGTCTTCCAGGGCGTTTTGCGCGCCTCACGGCCCGGCGCCACATTTGCGACCTACACCAGTGCCGCCGCAACAAGGCGGGGTTTGGCGCAAAGCGGCTTTGAGGTTAGTAAATCGCCCGGCTTCGGCCGCAAACGCGAGATGCTGCAAGGCTATCTTCCCGGCTTGCCCCCGATGCGAACCACTCCGGCAACAGCCATTGTTATCGGCGGAGGTGTAGCCGGCTGCGCCGCGGCCTCGGCACTGGCAGCGCGCGGTGTTTCCGTTAAACTGATCGAGCGCGCGCCAGCACTGGCTGCAGGGGCATCGGGCAATGCAAAGGGTATATTGCACACTCGACTGAGTGCCGGCATGAACTCGCTGCAACGCTTCGTATTGTCATCCTATGGGCACGCACTTGCCTTGCTTGATGAAAAGCTACCGGTAGATGGCGCCGTTCGCGCGGAATGCGGCGAGTTGCAGCTGGCATTTTGCGAAGAAGAAGCAAGACGGATCGACAGGCTGGCGGCGCTTGCCTGGCCGCCTCATGTCTTGCAACGAGTAGATGCAACTGAAGCTTCCAGTCTGGCTGGTATCGCGCTGGCGCATGGGGGTTTGTGGTTTCCTGCCGGGGGATGGATCGTCCCGCCACGGCTGTGCGCGGCATTGGCAAGGAGTCCGGCCATCGTGCGGCATACGGGGCACCTTGTGGAATCGTTGAAAGCAGTGGAAGGCGGGTGGCGTGTGGAAGGAAAGGGCCAGCATGACCAAGCATGGTCTCATGAGGCTCAGGTAGCGGTGGTCTGCACTGCATACCAGTTGAAATCATTTGCGCCGTGGGCAAACCTGCCGCTGACGCCGGTGCGCGGACAGATCACCGCATTACCGGCCACACCTCACAGTGTAAATCTGCGGACAATTGTATGCGCCGGGGGTTATCTTGTTCCCTCCATTTCCGGCCTGCATATGGTGGGAGCAACGCACAGCTTCAACGATGAGTCGGTTGACTTGCGGGCATCCGATCATGTCGAAAACTTGTCCAGACTCACGGAAATATCTCCGGTACTGGCCAAGGCAATGAATATTGATTCGTTGGATGTCGGGCAACTATCTGGCCGTGCATCGGTGAGAGCCTCCGTTCCAGGCGCAATACCACTCGTAGGCGAGCTATTGCCCAGACTTTATACCAGTCTCGGTCATGGCACTCGAGGCATCATTACCGCCGGACTTTCGGGGGAATTGATCGCAGCGGACTCATGCAGACAATTGTCGCCCTTGCCATTGGCTGTGGCAAATGCATTGAGGCCCGCTGGACGAGCTGTCAGGTAATGACAACGTACGCGGCTGACTATAAACAGCACATGCGTTTTGGGCTGTTAGGTTCTTTCCAGATATACCTTGGGTGGCGACGATAGAGGTAGGGGTGTACTTAAGTCCAATGGGCAACGAGCTTAAAAAGCCATAAAATACGCAGCACATCTCGCTGGATAATTTGCGCTATATGGCATTCAGACGGGGCATTCGGACGGCCGTCACTCTTCCCTATCAGGACGCCGATCCCGTCATTCCACCCGTCGGCGAGAGAAAGAGAGATTTTTGAACCATTTATCAGGTGCGTTGCCTAAAGGAATTTTCGTATGAATGCCAAACCCAAGCGCCAAGCCCCGCAAATTGACAATTTCAGTTCTGAAACAACGCAACCGCTTAAACCGATCAATTCCTGGACGAGCGCTGCAATCGGCATTACCGCATATATATTCGAAGAGTCGGAAGCCGCCATACGCGAATCGGGTCTGGTGCCCGAGTGGGTGAGCTATCCAGCCGATGGCCCGGGCAATGGTATTGCCGTACCCGCACATCATGCTTTTCCAAGCTATATGAAGCTTGTGAGATTGAAAAGCGGACGTTTACGTCTTGTAATCGATGTCCGTGCTGTGCTGCCTGGAGATACCCAATTCCAGCGCTTTTTAGGGAGTCTCACAGCGGACGCGAGCCTTTCTCTGGTTGGAAGAGAGTCTGCATGACTGAGCAAACAACTCTCTCATCCGCACAAGTCCTGTAGGTCGGAATCTAAATTGACGGGATTTGTTGCGTCGCGTGAAGTAACTTCTCAACGAACTCCAGCCTACTCCATTCCGCGGATGATGAGTGCGATAGCTTTCTCAAAAAAACCTACGGTTTGTTTAATTCAAAATGGTATCAACTGCGGAACATTCCGCTCCCGTTCAGAATGGCAGTAGGGGCAATGGGTGGAGCGAGCCGTAACGTGCGACTGACCGTTATCCTATCCTGAACGAAAGTCAATTCAGGAAGGATAAAAGGGTAGTGACCGGACAGTCACACCATGTGATCTGCCTTGACTAGTGCTTCGCAGCGACTGATCCGCGATACACCTGCCCTCCCAAGCAGGCACAATGAGGCAGCCTTCCACCTATATCCAGCCGACATCTGCATCTGATCAACAATTTAATTGCTCAGTCTTTCGACCTCATCCTGATGTTTGCCTGAGCCTCTGCTTTATTGAGGGCGGAAATGCTGCGCCCAAATGCATCTCTCGTTTTCCTGTCAGCCTGAGCGCTCTTTATGCTGCGCTCGCACCGCCAGCGTTTGCCCGTCTTTGTGACAACCAGACGCATTTCATCTCGTGAATGTTGAACGTGACAATGGTAGCAATAGATATTGGTAGGCATGATAGTTTTCCTTGTACGCATTCCCAGCATTTGGCGATAAGCGGCTGGAGTCTGAAAAAAATAAGGGGCTAGACTTATTGCCTAACCCCTTTTTTTAATGGCGCGCCCGGCAGGATTCGAACCCACGACCCCTTGGTTCGTAGCCAAGTACTCTATCCAACTGAGCTACGGGCGCCTAAAAGCTGGTCAAGTTTCGGCTGGTCAAGTTTTGCCCAGAGTATTAAAAATTGCCCATCCATCATTATATCAGACTGATGGGCTCAAGGGTCAAAGCAATTTCGAACCCAAACCGCTGCTATTCTCTCTCGAAACTAAAAAATACTGACGTGGAAATACGGGCTCAGGAAGCTGACAGGGGTATCCAGAATTTCATACCGGCTTAAAAATCGGGAATGAGCACGGCCGCGCCCGTCAGTTTCCCTTCACGCAGCCTCGTTAAAGCTGTATTTGCCTCACTGAGCGGCAGCAATTCCGTAGTCACCCTGATAGGTATTTTCGGGGCCAATGTCAGAAATTCTTCGGCATCCTGGCGGGTAAGATTGGCAACGGATACCAGGCGTTTTTCACGCCATAGAATGTCATAGGGAAAAGCAGGAATATCGCTCATGTGAATGCCCCCACAGACGACGATTCCGCCCGCGCGAATTGATCGCAGCGCAGCGGGCACGAGAGCGCCCACGGGCGCGAAAATAATCGCGGCGTCGAGTTCTTCTGGCGGCGCCATATCTGAATTGCCTGCCCAGGCCGCGCCCATCCTGACGGCAAAATCCTGTGCCGCAGTATCTCCAGGCCGCGTGAAGGCAAATAATTTCCGCTCCTGATAACGCAGGATCTGGGCGACGATATGAGCCGCAGCGCCGAAGCCGTAAATTCCAATTCGCTCAGCGTCGCCAGCCATTTTAAGCGCGCGGTAACCGATCAATCCGGCACACAACAGGGGCGCGGCTTCCACGTCGCTATAAGTGTCGGGAATACGGAAACAATAACGGGCGTCGGCGACGGTATATTCGGCGTAGCCTCCATCTATCTGATAACCGGTAAATCTGGCGTCTGCACATAGATTCTCGCGTCCGCTGCGGCAGTAGCGGCACTCACCGCAGGTCCAGCCCAGCCAGGGAATACCGATCCGTTCACCCACGGAAAAATGGCGTACGTTTGTTCCACACGCCGCCACTCGTCCTACGATTTCATGTCCCGGAACAATCGGCAGTTTTGGATCGGGCAATTCGCCGTCCACCACATGCAAATCAGTGCGGCAAACAGCGCATGCTGCAACCTTGACCAGCAGTTCATCGGGACTTGGTCGTGGACGGGACAGCGAGCGCTTTTGAAGCATCTGTCCAGGCACGTTCAGCACCATTGCGTACATGGGATCGTTTGGCGTAAACGTCTCGATACAAAATCGGCGATTGACGATTATGGTCGAACTGAGCGGTCACGGGCGCTTGACGGCACAAGCATGCGGCCGCTGAAACCCGATCTCGAATAATCGAGCAATACCCCTTCGGAAATTTCCGGCAATGCTTGCGGTTCGCACAAGGCTACGCATGCGCCCCCAAACCCGGCACCGGTCAAGCGGGCTCCATATACGTGAGAATGTGCCTGCAACAATGCTACCAACCGATCAAGTTCCGATACCGAAACCTCATAGTCGTCACGAAGGCTGGCATGCGATGCGTTCATCAGAGCGCCAAATTCTTCTGCGCCGCTGCAAGCGGCCGCCAGAAGCACCCGTTCATTTTCGCTCACGATATGGCGTACCCGGCGGCGCAACGGCTCAGGTAGAGTATCCGCAACCGAGATATCGTTAACATCACGCAGCGAGATCACCCCCAGCCGCCGCGCCGCCTCTTCACATTCGGCCCGGCGTTGATTATAACCACTGCCCGCCAAGGTGCGGGCTAACCCCGAATCGAGTACCAGTACCGCCGATCCAGGCGGCAACGGGATGAGCCGACGCTCCAGCGTGCGAGTGTCGAGAAGCAGGGCGCTTTGCGTTCCGGCAAGGCTTGAAGCCATCTGATCCATGATGCCGCAGCGGACGCCGGCGTGCTTGATTTCGGCGCGCTGCGCAAGCTGTGCTATAAGTACGTCATCCACGAGCTCACCGGTCAAACTACGCACAGCCCGAAGTGTGGCAACTTCCAGCGCCGCACTGGAAGACAAACCTACTCCAATAGGTACATCTGACTGAACATATATATCCGAGGCCGGAGTTTTGATTCCGGCAGCATGCGCTTCCACGAGACAGCCATAAACGTACGTGGCGAAATGTTCCGTGGGGGGTGAATCAAGCGTGAAGCGGACTGTACAGTCGAGCATCTCGGAACGCAGCACATACCTACCTTCATTATTGCGGCGCATGCTGACACTCGTCTGCTGCTCGATGGCGATTGGCAGCACATAGCCGTCATTATAATCCGTGTGTTCGCCCAGCAGATTGACCCGCCCGGGAGCTCGCGCCACCACTTCCGGCGATCCGCCAAATACCGCTTCGAAACTGCTCATCCGAGCTCCAGACGAGTATCAGGGCGCAGGCCGTCTCGCCGGATTTCCGCGTCGGGCAGGAGATCAGGGTGGATGCTGGCGCAACAGGGGGCGGGATTCATTCGAGAGCGACCTCCACTTGCTGAAGTTCGCGAGCCTTCTCTTCCGGCAGCGCATCCATCGCGAAAAACCCCGCTGCTATTTCGGTTCCGGCGAGATATTTGAGGCGGTCGCGGGTGCGATAGGGCGGATAGAACTCCGCATGAAGATGCGACTCAGGGTGAGCCTGGCCATCAACAGGCGCCTGGTACCAAGCCATCAAATATGGAAAAGGTCTCTGCCATAGTCCATCATATTTCAGTAATACCGTTTTTAACGCCCGCGCCAGGTCAGCGCGCTGATCGGAGGTGAGTCGAATAAAGCTTTCGACTGGCTCGATGGGGGCGACCCATACTTCATACGGGTAGCGCGCGCATGCAGGAACGAAAGCTACAGCATGGGAACCTTCGTAAAGCATGCGCAAACCAGCACGGCGCTCCGCCGCGATGAGATCCTGCAGCACCCCGCTCCCTTTTTCTCCGTAATAACGTTGTGCTTCCTGCTGCATGCGTGCAGGCACCGGCGGCACGAGGGGGTAGGCATAGATCTGGCCGTGGGGATGGTGCAAGGTCACACCAACCTCCGCCCCGCGGTTCTCGAATGGCAACACGTAGGCGATATCCTGCCGCTGCGCCATCCGGTCAGTACGATCTCCCCATACTTGCAGCAACAATTCGATGTGAGCAAGCGGCAGCGCCCCGAGCGATGCCGCCGCATCCTTCGTAAAAACAACCACTTCACAGTGCCCTCCCGCGTGCTTGCTCGGCACGATCAAAGCGGGCGGCACTGCACTGACCCCGCCGAGTGATGGAAAACGGTTATCGAACACCGCCACGTCCCAATCTCCAGCGGGTACCTCCGTGGGGTGAGCCGGGTCCGTGGTCACCCCTAGTGGATTGTACTCGGGGGGAGGCAAGAAGGTACGCCCTTGACGATAGGCGGCGTATGTGACCCATTCACCGCGGAGGGGATGCCACCGCAAGTGTGGACTTGCGTTCAGCGGCGCATCGAATGGGCTCGGTGCGGTGATTTCGGGGTTTATCTCCTGGCGTGCATAGAGGGTTAGCCGCCGACCGTCGGGCTTGATGAGATCGAGCGAATACACCTAGACCCCTCCGGGTATATGCGTGCGCGAAATGCGCGTCACCTTTGCGATTTCCTCAATGGGGATTTTCGGTGTGCGATCTGCACAGAGCAATCCGTTCGCTTCCTGAAAAGTATCAGCAAACTGGGTGTAGCAAAAACCGCTGAAGAGCGCGGTATGAATGATCGTGAGCATCAGGTCGCCATACATCCGCGCGAACTCATCGGCGTCCTTGGCGTCTGTATAGCCCCACGAGTGCTCGACGCCCGGCTGGGGACACATGGCGAAGGCAATGCCGCCGAACTCGGTCAGCATAATCGGCTGACCCCGATGCGGGTAGCCGTCGAGCGTCAGAATCCGGCCGCCCGGCCGTCTCCGGTCGAATAACTGCTCGGGTTGGACTTCGGCGCCATAACGCTGACGCAGGTGCTCGATGTTAGCGTCGTAATCGTGAATGCCGATGATGTCGGTGGCGCTGCTTTCCCAGCCGTCGTTGCCGATTACAGGCCGAGTGGCGTCCAGCGTTTTCGTCAGATGATACAGCGCTTCGACAGCATGGCGCTGCTTGCCCACCGCCGTGAGTTCGGGTACGCCCCAGGATTCGTTGAAAGGAACCCAAACGATAATGCAGGGATGGCTGTAGTCGCGCTCGATAACCTCTGTCCACTCGCGCACAGTCCTTTTGATAGCACTGCGCGTAAAACGATAGGCTGAGGGCATTTCTTCCCACACCATGAGCCCCAGCCTGTCCGCCCAGTAGAGATATCGGGGATCCTCGACCTTTTGATGCTTACGCACGCCGTTGAATCCCATCGCCTTCGCAAGCTCCACATCTCGCCGCAACGCGTCATCGCCGGGCGCTGCCAGCAGGGTATCGGGCCAATAGCCCTGGTCAAGCACGAGTCGCAGGGTATATGGCCGTCCGTTGAGCATGAAGCGGTCGCGCAGGATATGCACTGATCGCAGTGCGGTGTACGAAGTGAATTCGTCCACCACTTCTTCTCCTCGCATGAGCCGCACAGTCGCATCGAGCAATGTCGGACGTTCGGGGCTCCACAGCAATTCATTGCGATAATCGTCGATACCGGGGTCGGACAGCACAATGAGCCGGTCGACTTCACGGTCCACCACCTGGTATCGGTCATGCGCAAGCAGCTGCTCGCCATTCCGCAGGCAGACATCCACAGTAAGGTCGGCGGCGCACTCTCCTATGACCCGGGCCTCAAAACCAATGGCGTACGTCTCGACCTCGGGCGTCCACCGGATTTTTTCAATATAATTATCCGGCACCCGCTCTATCCAGACTGTCTGCCAGATTCCTGTCGTTCGTGGATACCAGATGGCATGAGGCTCCAGTTGCCAATCCTGCTTGCCGCGCGGCTTGGCCAGCTCATGCGGGTCGTCATCCACTTGCACCGTCACCCTCTGGCTCCCCGACGAGTTCAGCATGTGAGTGATATCGGCCCAGAAAGGCGTGTGCCCGCCTTCGTGCGTGACAGCCAGACAGCCATTGATCCATACTCGCGCCGCGTAGTCCACCGCGCCGAACCGCAGAATCACGCGGCCGGGAGATGGCTCGCAGTCGAAGTCCCGCTCGTACCAGCACAGCGGGTGAAAGCCTCGATCGCCGATCCCGCTCGCTTCAGATTCGGGCGGAAAGGGCACGGTAATCTTTAATGGCCAGGTCGTGATTTGGGATGGCAGCGCAAATTCGCCCGCGTCGTCATAGCAAAAACGCCACGTGCCGTTGAGCGAAGTCCAATTCGAGCGCTGCATCTGTGGCCGGGGGTAGGCGAACTCCAACGCACTTCTCCTCTAACAGGCATTTGCACGCTTGTCACCGAGACCAGCGGCACCGGGTTGCATCCGCCTTGACTTACGACATGCGATGACTATGGCTTACGTTTCCTACTGCGAATACCGCGGTCGGGGGAAGCACTGGTATCCGCAGACAAACGGTATCGATCAGGCAGGTAATCATACTATCCCAGTCTCAAATGTGGGTAGAAACGAGCGTAGAGATGAGACGTCGAATGTTTAGATTATCAGTAAAATAAGCCGTTAACAAGAAAAAGCCCGGCTACTACTGGGACGCGGTGAGCCGTATCTCCAGGTAAGCGATTCCGGTAACGAGTCTTGGATCTTCCGCTTCACTTTGAATAGAAAGTGAGGTTCAAGAACCTATTGTTGGGCCTTGGCTTTTCGGTTGCGATGAGTTCTGCAGTTTGAGCGATGAATGGCTCATAAAACTTGGGAGATGTGCGGCAGCAACTTACTCCTGATTATCATGTTCTGCCTGAGGCGGGACTTGCTCCCAATCACCGGGACATTCCTTCACCTCGGGATAGTAACCTTCCGCTTCCCGGCAGTAATACCAATTATTAGTTTGCGGTTCGGGAGCCGATTGGGTGTCTTTTTTTTCGACATATACGACCCCCGGTTGAATAGGGCGAAAATTCCCCGGAGAATATCCATAATACGGCGCTGGCGTATAGCCGAAGGCACCAAAGCCGAAAGCCGGGCCGAACCCATACGCGGGCCATCCGTGGATAATATGGGTATGATGACCTGTTCCGTGATGGCGATGACCACCATGATGGCCATGTCCGTCGGGACGCCCATCTTTATCCCGGTCCTCTCCTTGATGATCATCCTGTTCGCCATCCTCATCTTCCGCACCTTCGCTGTCGGTACCGCTGTCAGCACCTTCGTCCCCCGCGTCGTCTCCTCCGCCATCGAACCCTCCATCGAATCCGCCATCATCTCCGTCAAAAGCTATTGCCGCTCCCGCCGGAATCAGCCCGATCAAGGCGACGATCAAGCATGAGAAACATAATAGATTGAGTTTTTTCATGATAGTGCCCGTTTAAGCCTGTTAGACGAGGAGCTCCTGTGACCAGAAAAGGTCGCAACATACGTAGCAGCGCGAATAAGGGTACGAGCGGGCTTCAATTTCATTAACGCGCGGCGCGGTTGTTCGATGACAGCGGCAGCTCGCTCGGACTGGTCCGGGATTGGGAACTGAAGTCGGGATTGGGAATTCTACTCAGGGCGGGCTGATTGGTTCGGCTATGCCTCGCCGTCCTGATGGGTTGGTTAGAGTACAGAACTAAAAGCAACTCAAACCCGCTTCGGGGTTAAAGCAGACCATCGACAAAACGGCGGAGAAACTTTCGATACTCTCAGATACTGTGAATAGCTGCGGGGCTAATGGGCGTCATTCATAGGGCTCAGTAGCCGGTTGCTTGGAGGGTGACCTTCTGAGCTGACTCCACGCGCCCTGCAGTTTGCAAAGGTCAATAGTAGGACGCAGTGGCGGAGAGAGAGGGATTCGAACCCTCGATAAGCTTTTTGAGCCTATACTCCCTTAGCAGGGGAGCGCCTTCGACCACTCGGCCATCTCTCCGCAAACCCACACTAGGATAGCGGTTTACAACTCTTCGGTCAAACGATGGATTGTGAGCAATATATGGTATATCCGGCCGAACACGATGCTTCGTGATTCAGGATACCTGGTCCAGTTCAAACACCTTATGCAACACGCGCACGGCGAGTTCCATATATTTCTCGTCCACTACCACAGAGATCTTTATTTCGGAGGTGGAAATCATTTGAATATTGATGCCTTCTTCCGCCAGGGCGCGAAACATCTTGCTGGCAATGCCGACATGCGATCGCATTCCGACACCCACTGCCGATACCTTCGCTATTCTCTCCCCGCCAATGACACCCCGTGCGCCAATGTGGGCCTGCACCTGATTTTCCAGAATATCCATGGTCCTGGCGAATTCACTGCGATTTATGGTAAACGAAAAGTCAGTCAAACCATCATGGCCGACGTTCTGAATGATCATGTCCACGTCAATATTGGCATCAGCCACCGGGCCGAGAATCTGATAAGCAATACCCGGGCGGTCCGGCACGCCCAGCACGGTAATCTTGGCCTCGTCGCGATTGAATGCGATGCCTGAAATAATCGCTCGCTCCATGTTCTCTTCTTCCTCGAAAGTAATCAGGGTGCCCTCGCCTTCTTCTTCGAAACTGGACAACACCCGCAATTTGACCTTGTACTTTCCCGCGAATTCGACCGAACGAATTTGCAGCACCTTCGAACCCAGGCTCGCCATTTCAAGCATTTCCTCGAAGGTAACGGTCTTGAGTCTGCGAGCTTCGGGCACGATACGCGGGTCGGTTGTATAAACGCCATCCACGTCGGTATAAATCTGGCACTCATCGGCTTTAAGCGCTGCCGCTAGCGCAACAGCTGTGGTATCAGACCCGCCGCGGCCAAGAGTCGTGATGCTGCCGGTTTCGTCCATTCCCTGGAAACCGGCGACCGCCACTACATATCCCGCGTTGAGATCAGCACGTATTTTATCCTCGTCGATTCTGAGGATGCGCGCTTTGGTGTAGGCGTTGTCGGTCAGTATCCGCACCTGGGCTCCGGTATAGCTCTTCGCTTTGATGCCCAGATCCATCAGTGCCATCGACAGCAGCGCAACGGAAACCTGCTCACCGGTTGAAACCATAACATCGAGTTCACGCGGTTCCGGATGAGCCTGGAATTCCCTCGCCAAGGCAATGAGGCGATTGGTTTCTCCGCTCATAGCCGAAACCACCACTACGACCTGATGGCCATGCGATTGAAATTTTGCTATGCGGCGGGCGACATTTTTAATGCGCTCGGTGCTGCCTACCGATGTACCACCGTATTTTTGAACAATAAGTGTCACGATTACCGACGCTTTCCATGTTGATAACAATGAACCTGTCCGGCAAAACAGGTTATATGCCGGATCAATTTAGTACAGTGAGCGGCTAAAATTTAGTACAGTAAGCAGCTAAAATTAATAATTGCCTGAGGAAATATGAATTCCACATTCGGATTTTACCTCATAACCGAAAAGAAAATCGGGGAACCGCCGAACAAAATCCCATAGAACGTGTATTGCCGCTATATCCAGAACCTTATCCAGAGATTCCCGAATATGCAATATGATAAGCACCGGAGCTGGGATAATTCTGGCAGAAACCGGAAAGCAAGGCGCTAATACTTGCATAGAATAAAAAAACAAATTAAATTTATGTATGTGCAATAATCCTATAACATAACCCTAACTAATAACCTATTGAGAGCTGATCATGAAACTCTTCGAAGAAATATCCAATCCTCGTGAAATCCGTCGCAAGTTGGGTCTTAATCAGCATGACTTCTGGAGCAAGGTCGGCGTCACTCAAAGCGGCGGTTCCCGTTATGAGAGCGGACGAAATATGCCAAGGCCGGTAAGGGAGCTTGTACGGCTCGTGCATATTGAGCACATCGATCTAACAAAAATCAGAAAAGACGATCTGGCTGTAGCCGCATTGCTGAAAAGTCAGGATCCCGAGCGGTACAAGAGCCTGAAGAAAGCTGCCAAAGCGAAGTAACTGACAAGCAACGACCCCACCGTCGCTATCGTCTTCGTTGAGTATCAACTGGAGAATCGAGTAGGCAAGAAAAACTGCAAATCACGGATTAAGCCTGACAGCGAGTCCGAGAGCCTCGATTTTTGCTGAAAACGCCTCCATCCACTCCCTGCTGATTTTTGTGAGCCTCGGTGCCTCCGGTTGCATGGATGGACGCGCAAGGCCATATAGCAGCACACCCTGGAGTGGGACTCCCTCCCGCAAAATCTCTTCTATGAATGTCAGATATGCGTCTGATTCCGTCCCGGTCGGCGGCGCATTATCGTTTTGAAACACACATGTTTGCAGCCAGGTAGGACATAGGGACGCGGCTAGTTGAAGATTATTACGCATTTTCTTCAAACTCATCCGGGTGTTGTTGATGCGCTGCCTGCCTTCGCGGGTGGCACTGTCCAGTTTGAACCAGACCTCGCCGTTAAGCGCCGCCATGCGGCGCAATCCCTCTTGCACGCCGGGCCTGTCTATCAGACTGCCATTGGTGATCAGCACCAGTTTAAGTCCCTCAGGCAGATCGTAATCGGCTTTGACGCGCGTGATCAGTTCCACCACCTGTTCGAATTCTCGAGCGCTGGTAGGCTCACCGTTACCCGAAAACGCGATGTCATTGATGCGCCGTGCTTCCGGCGGTACATGCATCCGCATGAAGCTGCCGTATAGAATTTCATTCAGAAACGTACCCAGTTCCGTTTCGAGCTTGGCAAGATCAATCGCCGGGGCAGTACCGCGCTTGAGTTCCGGAACCTGGCAATAGATACAACGCCAATTGCAGGCATTGTTGGGATTAAGATTGATACCTATCGAAACGCCGCCGGCGCGGCGCGACACCACGGGGTAGATGTAGGTCATTCCCGCAATGTCCCGGCTGTGGTCGGCGATATGCAATAGTTTAGAAGTTCGCTGCAATGTTACAATTCCCATAATGTTAATCACACGCAGGCTGGAATTCGATGCCGGCCATCGCATACCTTCCCATAATAGCAAATGCCGTCACTTGCACGGGCATCGCTACGCTATTGAAATTACCCTGTCGGGCAACATTATCAATGAGGCGGGCGTCTCGGAGCAAGGAATGGTCATGGATTATTCGGAAGTCAAACGCATTGCCAACACCGCGCTGGTTGATAAATGGGACCACGCATTCCTCGTGTATTCCGAAGACGCAAGGTTACTGGAATTCCTTCAATCCCTGGAAGGCCATAAAACAGTAGTGCTGGATACGCCGCCTACAGCCGAAAATCTCTCTCTCGCCGCATTCCGTATACTCGATGCAGCTTATCAGGATACTTATGGGAACCACCTCAGGCTGGAGCAGGTACGATTGTTTGAAACGCCTAACTGCTGGGCGGATGCAGTGCGAGGACAGATTATATCGTCTAGGTAAAAGACGATTGTCCGGCCTACGAGGTTTGCGACCCAGCTTTTCTATAAGGTCCTGACATTTGCTTTATGCCATCTTTTTGTTAACATGAAAAATGAAAATATCCCGCAAGCAAGTATTTTTAAAAACGAGTCTTTTTCCATGCTAAATCAACCCGTTCCTGATTTTGAGCTTCCTTCCACCAATAATAAGACTTTCCGTTTATCCACAGCCTCCGGAAAAAATCTCGTAATTTATTTTTATCCCAAGGACAACACGCCCGGTTGCACTACCGAGGGCCAGGAGTTTCGTGATGCTTACACTGAATTCACCAAACTCGGCTGCGATATTGTGGGTATCTCGCGAGACAGCATCAAATCGCATGAAAATTTCAAGATGAAGATGGATTTCCCTTTTGAGCTGTTGAGTGATGCCGACGAAACGGCTTGCAAGCTGTTCGACGTCATGAAGATGAAAAACATGTACGGCAAGCAGGTCCGTGGCATCGACCGCAGTACCTTCGTGGTCGATGCGAAGGGAATATTGCGGAGAGAATGGCGAGGAGTCAAAGTAACCGGCCATGTTCAGGAAGTGCTGGAGTTCGTGAAAACCTTGCCCAGAGAAAGTCATGAGTTCTAGAAAACCAGTCTCTCCCCGAGCTTCTTCCGTTTCCACAATCACGCATTTGCGAACCAACCCCAAGCTATTCGTGCTCGACAGCAATGTGCTGATGCATGATCCCACCAGCCTGTTCCGTTTTCAGGAGCACGATGTTTATATTCCCATGGTCATCCTCGAAGAGCTCGACAATAACAAGAAAGGAATGTCGGAAGTCGCTCGAAACGCCCGCCAAACCAGCCGTTTTCTGGACGAGATCGTCAGCAGTGCAATAACCGACATTGATGAGGGTATCCCGTTGCAACCGCACGGCAGCAAGAGCGCAACCGGCAGGCTGTTCCTTCAGACACAGGCAATCAGCAGTGTTTTGCCAATGCGGCTGGCTAGCGGCAGTGCCGATAATCAAATTATCGGCGTGGTGAAATTCCTGCACGAGACCTATCAGAACCGGACTGTTGCACTGGTTTCCAAAGACATCAACATGCGTATCAAGGCGCGCGCGCTGGGACTGGCGGCTGAGGATTATTTCAATGACAAGGTCCTGGAGGATACTGATCTTCTCTTTTCAGGAATACAGGAATTACCGGCGGATTTCTGGGACAAGCACAGCAAGGAAATGGAATCATGGCAGCAATCCGGTTCTACGTTCTATCGTGTAAATGGGCCGCTATGCGCGAACTTCCTGGTCAATCAGTTCGTTTATCTGGAGCACGACAAGCCGTTCTATGCCCAGGTCAAAGAGAACAGCGGCAGAACCGCCGTTCTGCAAACTCTCAAGGAATATACGCACCATAAGAACAACGTCTGGGGCATCACCGCACGCAACCGTGAGCAGAATTTTGCCCTGAATCTGCTGATGAACCCGGATGTCGATTTTGTCACGCTGCTGGGACAGGCCGGTACAGGCAAAACTTTGCTTACGCTTGCGGCCGGCCTGATGCAAACGCTCGAGCACAAGGTTTACTCCGAAATCATCATGACGCGTGTTACAGTGCCGGTAGGTGAGGATATCGGTTTTCTGCCAGGCACCGAAGAAGAAAAGATGACGCCGTGGATGGGTGCGCTGGAAGACAATCTGGATGTACTCAACAAGACGGACAGTAGCGCCGGAGAATGGGGGCGCGCCGCAACGCTTGATCTGATCCGCTCGCGTATCAAGATAAAGTCGCTTAACTTCATGCGCGGCCGAACTTTCCTCAACAAGTTTCTGATAATCGATGAGGCGCAGAACCTTACGCCCAAGCAGATGAAGACACTCATTACCCGCGCTGGTCCCGCGACCAAGGTGGTGTGTCTGGGCAATATTGCCCAGATAGACACGCCTTATCTGTCCGAAGGAAGTTCAGGATTGACTTATGTGGTGGATCGGTTCAAGGGGTGGAACCACAGCGGGCACGTAACCCTGCAGCGCGGCGAACGCTCCAGGCTGGCGGATTATGCGGCGGAGGTACTGTAAACGAAACGGTTGCGTTCCTGAATATTGCATGCACCCGTCAAGCGTCGATACACGCGGGGTTGATTCAGGCGTTCTCTAGTAATGCCCCGATTTGGCGTAGCTCTCAAACCTGGTGTATTCGCCCAGGAAGGTAAGATCGACTTTCCCAATCGGCCCGTTCCGCTGCTTGCCTATGATGATCTCGGCGATTCCCTTGTCCTGCGTATCGGGATTGTAGACTTCGTCCCGATAGATGAAAAGAATCAGATCCGCATCCTGTTCGATGGCGCCGGATTCGCGCAAATCCGACATCACCGGGCGCTTGTTGGGGCGCTGCTCCAGGCTGCGATTCAATTGCGACAGCGCGACGACGGGCACCTGGAGTTCCTTTGCCAGCGCTTTGAGCGAACGCGATATTTCGGAAATCTCTGTCGCCCGGTTCTCGCCCTGGCCCGAAGCGGACATTAGCTGTAAATAATCCACCACGATCAATCCCAGTTCGCCGTGCTGACGATGAAGCCGTCGAGCTCGCGCTCTCAATTCCAGCGCATTCAATGCCGCGCTTTCGTCAATAAAAAGGGGCGCATCGCTCAGCTTGCCCAGAGCATGAGTCAGTTTGGACCAATCCTCGTCCTGCAAGCGTCCAGTCCGCACCTTATGTTGATCCAGGCGTCCCACGGAGCCCAGCATCCGCATTGCCAGTTGCGCACCGCCCATTTCCATGCTGAACACCGCGACCGGCTTTTCCAGCATCAGTGCGACATGTTCCGCGATATTAAGCGAGAAGGCGGTCTTGCCCATGGACGGCCTGCCGGCGACAATAACCAGATCACCCGGTTGAAAGCCGGACGTTTTCTGGTCGAGATCATGAAATCCGGTAGCGATTCCAGTGACATCGCTGGGATTATCCTGGTTGTAGAGTGTCTCTATACGCTCCACGACCTGCTTGAGGAGTGGCTGAATATCGACAAAGCCCTGCTTTCCCCGTGCTCCCGCCTCGGCAATCTCAAACACCCTGGCTTCGGCTTCGTCCAGCAGATTCGCCGCGGAACGCCCAGCCGGATTATACGCAGAGTCGCAGATTTCCGAACCGATCTGAGCAAGCTTGCGCATCACTGCCCGTTCACGCACGATTTCCGCATAGCGCCGGATGTTGGCTGCGGACGGAGTGTTTTGAACGATCACCCCGACGTAAGCCAATCCACCTGCGTTTTGCAGTTCGGCTGATATTTCGAGTGACTCGGCAACTGTCACCACGTCCGCGGGTTTGCTGTGCTCAACCAGCTTGCAGATATGGCGATAAATGAGCCGATGATCCTGCCGGTAAAAATCATCCTCGGTGATGACGTCAGCTATCTTGTCCCAGGCATAATTATCAAGCATCAGCCCGCCTAGTACAGATTGCTCCGCTTCAACCGAATGCGGCGGCATTTTGTAGGATTCAAGCGCCTGGTCGTTGGTGGCCGCGGTGAGGAATTGAGCCATGGGGGATCCAGTTGATGTTACAAAGTCGATAAGGATTTTACCATCCGGGCGAGATGACGATATGGGAAAAACGAAAAAGGGCTGTCTACAGCCCTTTTATCGTTTGCTGAATGGAACCGATTTCAGGAAGCGGCTTCGCCCAAAACGGAGACCACAATGTTTGCCAGTACCTCGCTGTGCAATGCAATAGTCACCGGATGGTCCCCCACCTGCTTTAGCGATCCTTGAGGCATACGTATCATTGATCGCTCAATCTCGAAGCCCTGGGCTTTCAGCGCCTCCTCGATATCAGCGTTAGTAACCGAACCAAACAGTTTGCCATCTACCCCGGCTTTCTGGGTAATCTGCACCATCAAGCCGTCCAGTTTGGCTGCACGAGCCTGAGCGGCAGCCAATACTTCCGACTGGGTTTTTTCCAATTCCGCTCGCTTTGCCTCGAACTCGGCAATAGCCGCCTGCGTTGCCCGCTTTGCCTTGCCTTTCGGAATAAGGAAATTTCGTGCGTATCCGTTTCTTACTTTGACAACATCGCCCAACTGGCCGAGGTTGACAACTTTTTCCATCAGTATGATCTGCATATTATCGCTCCTCAGTGCAAATCGGTGTAAGGAAGCAATGCGAGAAAGCGCGCACGCTCTACAGCGGTGCTCAGCTGGCGCTGATAACGCGATTTGGTTCCGGTAATGCGGGCAGGAATGATTTTGCCATTTTCGTTGATGAAGTCTTTCAACAACTCGATATCCTTGTAATCCACCGTCTTTATGCCTTCCGCAGTGAAACGGCAGAATTTCCTGCGCTTGAATAATGGGCGGCTGGCCTTTTTGTCCTTGTCTTTGTCCTTGCCATCCTTACGTCTTGATGTAAAACGAGCCATAATTTTTTTCCTGTCCTTTAAATGATATCTGCATTTAAATAAAATCGATCTTGTTCACGTGCAACACCAGTTGCAAACTCATGCGGCTTTTTTTTGCCAGAAAACCGGCCAGCTTCACCATCGTGCCCGGCGTTATGCCGGCGATGGTTTCAGCCATCTGCGCCAGCGCCACTGCGGGAATCTCGCACTCCACCTGACGCGGTTTACCTGCTTCGATTTGACGCGAGACGTGACTGATCCTGAGGTCAGCTACGGCTACGCCTGCTGGCGTGTATCGCAAACCGCCGATATCGACAAGCTTGCCGCAAATTACAGTCTGGTTACAGTTCAATTAACCTGCCAGTTCAGGTTGCAAGCGTGGTTTCTTTAAGCTCCTCGGTTGCCGGCGAAGCGGGCCTGGCCTTTTCCTCGCGCATCATCGGTGACGGAGCAGTGACCGGTCCATCCATCTTGATGGTGAGATGACGCAATATCGCGTCGTTGAACTTGAATGCATGATCCAGTTCGTCCAGCGTTTCCTGATCGCATTCGATATTCATCAAAACGTAATGTGCCTTGTGAACCTTCTGGATCAGGTAGGTGAGCTGGCGGCGTCCCCAGTCTTCCAGGCGATGAACCTGGCCATTCCTGGCCGTGACTATGCCGCGGTATCGCTCGATCATTGCGGGAACCTGCTCGCTCTGATCAGGATGGACAATAAAAACGATTTCGTAATGTCGCATGCAATCTCCTTATGGGTAAAGCCTCCCGTGATGCGCAAACGGTGAGACAAGGGGTTGAAGAGGCCAGTACTATACTGAACCGGGAAAAGAATATCAATTGCAAATATTTCAAGGCGGCATCAAGAAACTGCGAATAAGTCCTGCGGGAAGCGGGACGGGAGCTTTGCGAAGGCAGATTCAGGGCCCCCAAGCGCTGTCATCCACGCGCACCGCGCTGCCGGCGTGTCTCAAACAGGCATATGCCGGCACTGACAGAGACATTAAGGCTCTCCACGCTGCCCAGCATGGGAATGGAAACAAGCTGGTCGCAGGTTTCACGTGTCAATCGGCGCATCCCTTTCCCCTCCGCGCCGAGCACCCACGCGATGGGTCCGTCAAGCCTGACGGAGTTGAGGTCGCTTTCCGCATCGGCGGTAGTACCAATTATCGAGACGCCATACTGTTTCAGTTCCCGCAAGGTACGCGCCAGATTGGTCACGGAAATATAGGGCACGGCATCGGCCGCACCACTCGCCACTTTGTGTACTGTGGCTGTGAGTCCAACAGCGCGGTCTTTCGGCGCGACCACCGCATGAACACCGAAGGCATCAGCCACCCGCAAGCACGCACCCAGGTTATGCGGGTCCTGTATGCCATCCAGGACCAGCAGCAGTGCAGGCTCGATGAGCGTGTCGAGCACGTCTTCGATATCCACATGACTGCGGGAGGCATCTATGCATGCCGCAACGCCCTGATGGCGCGCATCGCCCGCCATCGCCGCAAGCCTACCGTTATCGCATGGAATCAACCGCACGTCCTGGGTTTCGGCAAGCTTCGCCAGATCACGCGCACGCTGGTCCCGCCGATCAGCATCAAGAAAAATCTCCTTGATGCTGGCCGAATTCTGCCGCAGGCGGCTGGTAATGGCGTGGAAGCCGAATATAAAACGAGTGTTGGACATACAAAAGAGAACAATTGAACAACTGAATGGGCCAGAATGCCGTACTCTGACCGATCAAGAACACTAGGCGATATTACGCCTCATCGCTAGCTCCTGGCTTTTGAATCCGCTGAATCCGGTCCACTATGTTCAGCCAGGACAAAATCAATCTTGCTGGATTCCAGATCGACTCGCACCAGCGTGACCCTGAGTCGGTCGCCCAGGCGGTAGCGCTTGCCGCTGCGCTCGCCCAGCAATCTATGCTTGGCGGCATCGAAATGGAAATAGTCGCTGGGCAGCTCTGAAATATGTACCAGCCCCTCCACATAAATGCCATCCAGCGCCACGAAAAGGCCAAAACCGGTTACGGCGCTGATGACGCCGTCAAAGGATTCGCCAATTCTATCCTGCATGTAATAGCATTTAAGCCATGTCTCCACATCGCGGCTGGCATCGTCCGCACGGCGCTCTGTCTGTGAGCAATGCGCGCCCAGTTCATGCCAGTTTCCGGGAGAATATACTGTATCGTTCAGCACGGCCTTGATTGCGCGGTGCACCAGCAGATCGGGGTAACGCCTGATTGGCGAAGTGAAATGGGTATAAGATTCGTATGCAAGACCAAAATGGCCAACGTTGTCCGGACTGTAAACCGCCTGACGCAAGGATCGCAGCATTACGGTCTGCAACAGTTGCGCATCCGGCCTATCCTTGATTTTGGTCAACGTCTTGGCGTAGTCCTTGGCATGGGGCTCATCGCCACCGCTTAGCTGCACACCGAATTCCTTGAGGAAATCACGCAAGGCAAGCAGCTTTTCGGGCGTGGGACCTTCGTGAATGCGATAAAGCGTAGACTGTTTGTGCTTCTGCAAGAAATCCGAGGCACATACATTGGCGGCCAGCATGCATTCCTCGATCAGACGATGGGCATCGTTGCGCTTAACGGGGAGAATACGCTCGATTTTGCCCTGATCGTTGAAAATCATCTGGGTTTCAATAGTTTCAAAATCGATTGCGCCCCGCTTGGCTCGCGCTTTCAACAACACTTTAAATAACTTGTAGAGCAGTTGGATATGCGGCAGGAGGCTTTTATATTGCTTCGCGTCCTCACCCTTGGGATTGTCCAGCATGGCCGCGACTTTGGTATACGTGAGCCGGGCGTGGGAAAACATCACCGCTGGATAGAAACGGTACTCGCGAAAATTACCCATTGCATCGAGATTGACTTCGCATACCATGCACAAACGCTCCACCTGCGGATTAAGCGAGCACAAGCCATTGGAAAGCGCTTCCGGCAGCATCGGGATTACCCGGCGAGGGAAATATATCGAGTTGCCGCGATTGAATGCCTCCTGATCGAGCGCATCACGAGGGCTCACATAGTGACTGACGTCAGCGATGGCGACATATAGTTTGTAATCCTTTCCGTCACGCTCGCAATACACAGCGTCGTCAAAGTCTCGCGCGGTTTCCCCATCTATTGTCACCAATGGCAAATGCCGGATATCCTCCCTCTCCACCAGATCTGTTTTCAGCACTTTGTCGGGGAATTTGGCGGAGCGTTTTTCCACCTCCGGCGGAAACTGATGAGGCAGATCATGTTTGCGCAAAGCAATTTCAATCTCCATTCCGGGCGCTGTATATTCACCCAGAATTTCGATGATGCGGCCAATGGGCTGGGCGTGTTTACTGGGCTGCTGGATGATTTCGACCATCACCACCTTGCCCGCCTTCGCGTTCATGGATTCTTCCCTGGGTATCAGGATATCCTGGCTGATACGTCTGTTCTCGGCCTCCACAAACAAAATTCCGTGATCGTCGTGCAGTCGCCCTACCAATTGTGTGACAGCACGTTCCAACACCTCAACAATTGTTCCTTCCCTGCGTCCGCGCCTGTCCACACCGATTTCGCGCACCATTACGCGGTCGCCATGCAGCGCCTTGTGCATTTCCTTGGCGCTCAGAAATAAATCCGGACTGTCATCGTCGGGCACCAGGAAGCCGAAACCGTCCGGATGTCCCTGAACCTTGCCCTTGATAAGGTCGAGCTTCTCGACCACACAGATATCGCCCTTCCGGTTACGCATGATCTGACCCTCGCGTAACATTGCGGAAATACGGCGACCGAAAATTTCGTGTTCTTCCTCGGCGATTTCGAGCAGGCTCTGCAGCGCTTTCTCATTTACCGGAATACCCTGCTCTTCCAGGATTTGGAGTATAAATTCTCTGCTCGGCAGCGCGTGGCCATAGCGAGCCTTTTCGCGCTCAAGCTTAGGATCCAGATCGCGGAGTTTACGTTTCTTCTTAATTGACAAAGCGATGATTTCCTATAAAATTGCGCCTCTGTCCCATATCCGGACAAGACGCACCATTGCCCAGATGGCGGAATTGGTAGACGCACTAGGTTCAGGTCCTAGCGGTGGCAACACTGTGGAGGTTCGAGTCCTCTTCTGGGCACCACTATTCAGGATACGCATTCCGCTCAAATTTTGGGGAATCCCGCATTTGCCCGGAACTCGGCCTCTTTCATTTGTGGTATCAGCTCGGGGTTAAAATTATAGCAGGCAGTACAGTCGGGTATCGATAAGAGTTGAAGACCTGTACTGTCGTGCCGACGCCGCCTGCTGTATGTGCAATTGACGATTCTGCGACAAACTCGTACCAGCTTCGATTTGGGGGGCAGAAATGCATCGGCTTGAGCAGTACCCCCTATCAATTTAGCAGCTAAACAGAAATCCTGCAGGGATAATCCCCCATTTTCCCTGAATCAGCCACAGTAGCCGATTACCGCCGATTCAAGCGATTCCTAGCTGTAAAATCTTACAGCTATGCATGAATCCCAATCCGTTGTCTCATAGCATGTTCCCCGATCAACAATAATAGATGGCTGAAAGCATGCTTCCTCCGAGAGATGAAAGCTTATGCCGCCCACCCTTCAATCTGACTCCAGGCCAACTCAATGCCCGACTATCGAAGTGTTACAGCGCGCGTTGGGCAACTTGAGTTCAGACCGCAATCCTGTCAGATCATGAGCAATGCGCTTCGTGGCCATGAAATCGCGGCGCTTCCCAAGCCCCTTATTCCGAACGTCCCACACATTATGCTGCCTCGTTATATTGGAGGCATACCCGCAGCAGCGCTGGCGGAAACAGAATCCAGCTACCCATGGCAGAAAACAGACCAGTCACGCCGCACAACTCACCCAGCAAAAATAAGCGAAAACCCAAGGCGACGCCATGCTGTGCAATCAGCGGCAAAAGATGAGACAGTTTGTGCCGTTATACCTGACAAGCCGGAAAGGAAAAAATACATTCTATTGCCAACAAAGGAAACAAGGGAACAGGGAACACGATTTGTTTTGAAATTTTTTACGTAGGGACAGCCGGGGCATTTATCGGTCCGCTTGCTCCTAGTAGTAATGACGTCTGATAAAAGCGCTTCCAACTGGAGAGAACGGTAGCCAGGCAAAGGTATTTCCGGGTCGGCCTATATGCGCTGAAGCGAATAAACAGCGGTGCGATTTCAAAATCTGCGGATTTCTATTAAAGTTACCTGAGCTGATCTAATGAATGACATAGTGGCCGCCTTTAACGAATATTTTGAAGTTATCGAAGCTGATTCCTCTGGATTATTGGACGAAGTATTTCGTCTGCGTTACCGGGTGCTGTGTATAGAGCAGCGTTTGCCAGGATTTGACGCCTCATGCTATCCCGAAGAGTACGAACGCGACAGCTATGACGACCGTTCATCTCATATTCTTCTTCGCCACCGCCCCTCCGGTGATTTTGTAGGAACTGCGCGTTTGATACTTCCAGTTCCGCTGAATCTGGAAACGCCGTTTCCTATTGAACAGCATACCCGGTTTGATCCCGCACTTTTTGATGTCAGAGCGCTTCCTCGACAACATACCGCCGAAATATCGCGCTTACTTATTGTGCGCCGATTCCGTCGACGCAGGGGGGACTGCGAAAAGTTTGGAAGTGAAATAGCTGTTGAAGGGAGCGATAGAAAAAAGCAACGTCGTTTCCCTCATCCCCTTCTGGCGCTTGTTGTTGGCATTGTACGTATGTCCGCTCGACACAATATCACACACTGCTTCTCGGTGATGGATCCCTCCCTGAACAGGTTGTTGGGCCACTACGGCATGCAATTTGATGCTATTGGACCGTTGATCGACTATCACGGCCTACGTCAACCGTACTTCATCGATTTGATCAAGATCCTGGAAAGGATTTATGTAAATAATAACGACATTTGGGAATTGATTACCAATTATGGCAATGCCTGGCCAAAGCCGACAAAACCAATTAGCCAGATATCAGTACAAAATATTAAGAAACTAGACTCCAGAATAGCGATTGCATAGAAGCAAATCGGCCTCTAACACACCGTATACATTTCAAAGATTGTCGTTGACCCTATTAGCCATTTCTCTATCAGTTATTTGGCGGGCAGTAGCTTCAGCCAGGCTTCAGTGTGCGGCCCACGAAATGATCGATCAATAATATAAATCGTGGCAATTAAAAAAAATACTGGCCGTTTTATCGTATTCGTGTGCCTGTTGCTCAGTATGCTATATGCCGTAGGCATTGCTCGGGCAACGGATCAATATGAGATCATAACCCACCCCGGCGTCACCGAAAAAACACTTTCCAAGGGTTCCTTGCGTGCCATCTTCGGCATGCGCCTGCATACGTGGTCAGATGGTACGGCCATCCGAGTGTTTGTGATGCCGGACGATACGCCTTTACACACCGCCTTTTCCAAGGAAAAGCTCAACGTCTTTCCGTACCAGCTTCGCTCAGCCTGGGACCGGCTTGTATTTTCCGGAACGGGTCAAGCGCCTTATACCGTAGCGTCCCCCGAGGAAATGCTTGCCAAGGTTGCCAGCACACCTGGGGCAATAGGCTATTTGAACAAATCCATGATGGATGGCAGAGTCAATGTACTCCATATCAAATAGCGCCTCAGTCCGTTCCCCATGGACTGTCAGGCTGGTTGTCATGCCGGCTTTCCTGTTGAGTCTTGCTGCTCAAGCGGAAAAACTGCCGCAAAACCTTCAGATACACGGGTTCGCGAGCCAGGGGTGGTTAAAGAGTTCGGAGAATAATGTTTTCGGTAAAAGCGCTTCTGATAGCGGCAGCTTTGACTTTAGAGAATTTGGGCTCAACGCTTCGATGCGCCCCCTGACCAATCTGCAGTTTTCGGCACAGATGCTATCACGCACGGCAGGCGAAGGCAGTCCCGGCAACATCCGGCTCGATTATGGATTTATTGACTACACTTTCCTCTCCGGTGAAACCAGTCAACTGGGAATACGACTGGGCAGAATGAAAAACCCGCTCGGCTTCTACAATGACACGCGTGACGTTCCCTTCACGCGGCCCAGCATACTTTTACCACAATCAATATATTTCGACCGCACACGCAAGCTCGCGATTGCTGCGGACGGCGCACATTTGTACGGTGAGCACCGCTCCAACATAGGGGTAATTTCCTTTCAGCTTGGGACGGGACGCCCGTTGGTTAGAGGCGCAGAAACCGAGGTGGCCTTCCTGGGACATGATTTTCCCGGTCACTTTACCCCGAAATTGTCATATATCGGTCGCGTAATGTACGAACTCGACGAAGGCAAACTTCGCTTCGCACTCAGCGGATCGCAGCTCAATCTAGGTTATAGCCCGGGGGTAGCGGATCTAATTCAAACGGGCACTATTCGCTTCACGCCCCTCATTTTCTCCGCTCAATATAACGCCGAGCGCTGGAGCCTCACGGCTGAATATGCGCGACGCCACCTTGAGTACAAGAATTTTGGGTTGGCTCCGCTCAACTTGGATTTCACGGGGGAGAGCTATTACCTTCAAGGCGCCTATCGTATTACCCCCGAGTGGGAAGCGATGCTGCGATACGATGTTCTGTACACCGATAGCGATGATCGTCAGGGAAAAAAATGGGCGGCCGCCACGGGACGCGCGGCGCATAATCGATTTGCCAAGGATATTACTGTCGGCCTGCGCTGGAATATCACGCCATCGTTTATGCTGCGGGCCGAATATCACCGCGTCAATGGCACCGCTTGGCTCTCGACGCTGGATAATTCAAATCCCGCTGACCGGTCTCAGCACTGGGATCTCTTTTCAATCCTCGGTTCCTACCGGTTCTAGCGATAACCCTGATGGAAAAGAATCTCCATAAAAACACTGCTCGGCTTGATGGTACGATCGATTCCGGATCACATAATTTTCTGAGCCTGAAATGGAAAGTCTTGCTGCTAAGCAGTTTGATCCTGATCGCCATTGTGGTTTCGTTCACCGGGATTATTTATGTCAGTCTGATGGATGATTTTGAGAGCCAGCGAAATGCGCAACACCGGCGTTATGCCAGTGAGGTTGAAGGTTTAATAGATCAGATTTCGAGAAATCTGCATCAGTCCGCCGAATTGATCCCTTTTCTGGAAGGAATGGGTAAAGGTCTACTGGCACATGACGGAAAAAACATCGCCGAGGCATTCGATCCGTATTGGGTGCCATTTCAGCTTACCAAGGGCTTCGAGCTGATACGTTTTTATGACAATTCGAATCAACTGCTCGCAAGCTGGGGCGCCTCCAAATCTGATACTCATGACAACGTAATGCTGAATTGGGTTCGCAAGGTCAATGCTCGAGAACAACCCATCAGCCCGCTAAGCTGCCGGCAAAGCTGTATGCAATTCGTAGCGGCGCCCTTGCTGGTAGACGGCAATAGCGTTGGCGTTGTCGTCATAGGTGCTCCGCTGGTCGACGCCGTCCTCGGGTTCAAGGATATTTCCGGGGCCGATATTGGTTTACTTATCCAGGAACCAGGCAATACGCCCAAGAGTAACGAAAAGAGAATTTCCAGTTGGGATGTCCGGATCGCGGCACACAGCAGAGAAATGAACCTTGCGATTCTCGACCAGGCCGCATTGCAATACCCGGATTTTAACCAGTTGGAGAACGGTGTTCAGGTTTTCTGGGAAAACCAGTACCTGCAAATCAAGCCGCTTTCCCTGGGAAAAATGAATGCGTCTGATAACGCGCAGTTTATAGTCGTCACCGATATTACCTCCACCATCCACACCATTCAAAGTTCCACACAGCAGAATATGATAATAGGGCTGGTGGGACTCGTACTCTCGGAGCTGCTATTATTTGTCATACTTACCAGGCCACTCTCGCGGCTCAAACACATTGTCTTTACGTTGCCGCTCCTGGCCCGCAGCAGTTTCAAGAATTTCCGCCTGGAGCTTCATTCCGTCGGCCAGAAACGATGGTTAAAAGATGAAATCGATATGCTCGATGAAACAGCGGCGGCCCTGTCTTTTCAACTCGAGAAACTTGAAGATCAGGTCGCCGACCGGACCGCGATATTGGCGAGAAAAATGGAGGAATTAAGCAAGGAGAGGGATTTCATCACAAATCTGCTTGATATCGCGCAAGTGATCGTGATCACACAGAACGCGGACGGCGAAATTCTTACGCTTAACGCGCACGGGGAAACACTTATTCAATATACGGAAAAAGAGCTTCAAGGAACACAATTCCTCGATCTTCTTACTCTTGACGGAGATCTGCGCGATCTTCCAGGCCATCTGGAGGAAGTACGTTCTGAACGAAGAGACCAATTACGCCACGAAGCCAATGTCTTGTGCAAGGATGCATCGATAAGGCATATCCTCTGGCTGCATTCCCGCCTCACGCGACACGCTGAGGACGACCCTGCGATGCTATCGGTAGGTCTGGATATGACCGAACATAAGCGGACGGAGGGTCGACTGGCCTGGCTGGCCGACCATGATCCATTGACCGATTTATTCAACCGGCGCCGCTTTCAGGAAGAACTGGAGCAGATGCTGAATCTGGCTGCGCGCTACAAGCATTCCGGCGCATTGCTCTTTTTCGACCTGGATCAATTCAAGTATATAAACGATACGAGCGGCCACCAGGCTGGAGATGCCCTGCTGAAGATGGTCGCCCGCATGTTGCTTGGCAGCATTCGCAGTGTCGATATACTGGGGCGGCTGGGCGGCGATGAATTTGCCGTGATACTACCTCAAACCACCCCCGAGGGAGCGATAGAAGTCGCGAAAAATGCGCTTGCTTGCCTGAATCAGGGAAAGATCGCGATAAACAGCCGAACGCATAAAGCTTCCGCCAGCGTTGGTATTGCCCTTTTTCCCGAACACGGAAACAACGTGCATGATCTACTGGCGGCAGCTGATCTGGCCATGTACCAGGCCAAGGAAGCAGGACGAGGCGGCTGGCATCTGTTCTCCAATGAGGAGAAGACCCGCGAACGCATGCACACCCTCGTGTATTGGAAAGAAAAGATCGAGTATGCGCTCTTGCATGAACGGTTCCTGTTTTATTTCCAGCCTATCATGCATATCCCGGACAAGACCATCGACCATTACGAGGTACTGCTGCGCATGCTCGATGATGACGGAACCATACTTGCTCCTCACTTTTTTATACCCGCAGCGGAACAGACTGGCCTTATTCATGCCATCGATCATATGGTGTTACGGAAATCCATTGCACAATCGGCGGAAATCCAGCACCGGGGCCACCGTGTCCGTTTTTCCATAAACCTGTCAGCTCACGCATTTCATGATCCGGAGTTATTACCGATGTTGAGGGAGGCGTTCACTCAATATAACGCGGATCCTTCGAACTTCATGTTTGAAATAACCGAGACAGCGGCATTGGAAGATTTGCCTGCCGCAAGGAAACTCATGGAAATGATCAGAACACTAGGCTGCAGTTTTACCCTGGATGATTTTGGTGTCGGCTTCTCCTCCTTCTATTACATAAGACAACTACCGATTGACGTTGTGAAGATCGATGGTTCGTTTATACGAAACCTGGCCGATAGCCCCGACGATCAAATTCTGGTAAAAGCCTTATGTGATGTGGCAAGAGGATTTGGCAAGAAAACAACGGCCGAGTTCGTTGAGAACGCTGCAACGCTATCCATTCTGGAGGAAATGCAGATAGATTATGCACAAGGTTTTTTGATAGGATTACCCATGCCCGCTTGTGATTCGCCATTCAAGGATTTTCTGCAGACCTAAGCTGACCTTGCGTTCGGGCACTTCGGACACGAATGCTGGAGCAATACCGGGTGGATACGCGGTTAAACCGGAAAATGCGCGTAAACTGCTCCTGCCGGGCGTAGTGTGGAGGGTAAGGAATGAGGGATGAAGGTGAGCCTCAAGCCTCATCGGGGTCAGGGTTTTCCGTCAATTCCGGCCTTTCCCTGGCATTGGACGAACTTCTGCCTTGAGGCCCGACCCTGCCTGGAATTTTTGGCGTTGTGCACACCACGTCTGCATTTTGCGCACGGTGACGCAAGGCATGATCCATCAGAACCAGGGCCAGCATTGCCTCGGCGATAGGGGTGGCGCGGATACCCACGCACGGATCGTGCCTGCCATGCGTTTCCACTACGGCCGGTTTGCCAGCCTTGTCTATCGAGCGTCGTCCAAGACGGATGCTCGATGTCGGTTTAACCGCAATGTTCACGACGATATCCTGACCCGTGGAAATTCCTCCCACTATGCCGCCCGCATTGTTGCTCAGGAATCCTTCCGGTGTGATCTCGTCGGAATGCTCGGTGCCCTTCTGGGACACAGCAGCGAACCCGGCACCAATTTCTACACCTTTTATCGCATTGATGCTCATCATGGCGTAAGCGATCTCCGCATCCAGGCGATCATATACGGGCTCGCCCCAGCCTACCGGAACGCCTTCTGCCACTACACAAATTTTTGCACCGACGGAATCACCGGATTTGCGCAGCTTATCCATGAATTCTTCCAGACCGGGCACCAGATCTGGGTCAGGGGCAAAAAATGGGTTCTGGCGTACTGCGTCCCATTGTTTGAACGGGATCTCCACCGGCCCTAACTGGGCCATAAAACCACGTATTACAACGCCATATTTTGTATGGAGCCATTTCCTGGCAATAGCGGCTGCCGCTACCCGCACTGCCGTTTCGCGCGCGGAGGAACGTCCGCCGCCTCGGTAATCGCGTATCCCGTATTTTTGCCAGTAAACATAGTCTGCATGTCCTGGACGAAAGGTATCCATGATTTTGCTGTAATCCTTGCTGCGCTGGTCTTCGTTGCGGATCAGCAGCGCAATGGGCGTACCTGTAGTCCTGCCCTCGAACACCCCGGAAAGGATTTCCACCGTGTCTGATTCGCGCCGCTGGGTTACGTAGCGCGACGTACCAGGCTTGCGTCGGTCCAGATCCTGCTGGATATCCTCAGTAGATAACTCCATTCCCGGCGGGCAGCCATCGACAACGCAACCGATGGCGGGGCCATGAGATTCTCCAAAAGAAGTAACACAAAAAAGCTTCCCGAGGGTATTGCCGGACATTTTATTTTTCTCGCAAAATCAAGGCTTGAAGTTTAACATATCCTTCATACCCGCTATTTTCACAATGATCCGATGATGGAGAAACCTGATCCCGACAAGATAAAAGGTCCCGGCGGTTTGACCTTACGCCAGATTCATGAACAGGTAAAACTGAGCACAGTTCGTGATCGAGAGGAAAGCGCGCAGGATAAAGCCGAGCATGCGATCAGCCGGTGGCAGCGGTTTAGCCGATATATCCGGCGCAAGAATAAAGGAAAACCATGAGAGCTGTTCTGATGAATGCGCCGGGGGAACCGGATGTCCTGGCAACTGCGGATATCCCCATACCTGTTCTGATCGGTCCATCAAGCGTGCTGGTAAAGCTGCATGCCGCAGGCGTGAATCCGATAGATACGAAGGTACGCAAGCTCAATATGTACTATCCGGATAAGCTGCCCTCGGTTCTGGGTTGCGACGGTGCAGGGATAGTGGAAGCGGTGGGTAGTTCAGTCACGCGTGTACGTCCGGGTGATGAGGTATTTTTTTTTAATAATGGCCTGGGCGGCGCACCGGGAACGTACGCCGAATACACGGTGGTGCAGGAAGACTATCTGGTATTGAAACCGGGAAATCTCTCCATGCTGGAAGCTGCGGGTATACCGCTGGCGCTGATCACAGCGTGGGAAGCGTTGGTAAATCGCGGCGATTTGAGGGACGGCCAATCCACGTTGATACACGCTGGGGCGGGTGGCGTTGGCCATATTGCGATTCAGCTTGCCGGTTACTTTAATGCACGAATCGCCACCACCGTCTCAAATTCCCTGAAGGCCGAGCTTGTACGATCACTGGGCGTCGAACTGGCGATCGACTATAGTCGACAGGATTTTGTTGAAGCCACGTTGAACTGGACGGATGGCCTGGGCGTGAGACTGGTAATGGATACGGTGGGTGGTGAAACGTTTTGCAGATCCTTTGCTGCAACCCGGCTGTATGGCCACGTGGTCACGCTGCTCTCGACTTCATGCGACATCCAGCACACCAATACGGCACGGCTGCGCAATCTGTGTATCGGTTACGTGCAAATGGCGGCCCCTCTCTATTTCGGCTTGCACCCTGCGCGTGTCATGCAGACACGGATACTTGAGCACGGGGCGAAACTGTTCGAGCAGGGCATCCTCAAGGTTCATGTTGGTCTTGCACTACCACTGGAGAAGGCTGCGGAGGCACACCGACTGATAGAAGCAGGACATACCACCGGCAAGATAGTGCTGCAAATTGTTTGATCAGGCGATAAACTCGGCCCCAGGTTTATCTATCAGTCAGCCTACCCGGCTAGGCCTGCAACTCGCGTAACATCTCGACTCCCCACGCCACGCCAAAGCCAGTGACATCACTACCCACCGCGCCCAGCCCTCCCTTGTTGTTGCTGGAGGAGAGATCCATATGCAACCAGGGTATGTCATCCACAAACCGGTTGAGAAAGCGAGCAGCGAGAATATGATCCGCGTCGCCGTCCAGGGTGCACTGCTTGATGTCGGCAATCTTGCTTTCCAGTTCCACATCGTAGTCGGTATCCAGGGGAAATGCATAGACTCTCTCGCCAGTGGATTTCCCCGCTGTTAATGCCTTCCCTATCAGGTCCTCCCGATTGCTTAAAATCCCGCTGTAGTGGGATCCAAGCGCCACGTGCATGCTCCCGGTCAACGTCGCAAAATCGATCATTACATCGGGCTTCTGCTTTGCGGCCAGCGTCAACGTGTCCGCCAGCACCATTCGTCCTTCAGCATCCGTATGAATAATCTCGATAGTGGTGCCGTTTAGAGCGGTTATGACATCGTTCTGCTTGTAAGCACGCGGGCCAATATGGTTCTGGGCGATGGCGAGCCAGCAATCGATATTTAACGGCAGATTGGCACGAGTTGCAGCCAACAGGAGGCCCAGCGCGACAGCCGAACCGTTCATATCCTCGTGCATGCCGTGCATGTGGCGGGCCGGTTTCAAATTGTGGCCCCCGGTATCGAAGCAGATGCCTTTTCCCACCAGAGCGACCGTTTTGTTCGCGCTTTTGACGCACCGTCGCAAATGCACGATAGCGGCATCCTCCGGATCACTGCCTTGAGCCACGGCAACAAATGCACCCGCGCCCATTTTACGCAATGCCTTGACATCGAAATCCTGATACTTCCACCCTTCGCTGACGGCCAGTTTTTTGATTTGCTTGCGATAAAGCTCCGGTGTCAATTCGTTGGGCGGCAATATTGTCAGTTCACGCGTGAGTAGATTGCCTTCCGCTTTGGCATGCAGCAACGCAAAATTATCCGGTTCCTTATATCCATGCAGCACGATTCGAGCGAGCGGCTGCGCCCGCGCGTTCTTGTTTCCTGTTTTCCGTAAAGGCAACGCCGGTCCATTAACCCAGGCGGCATATACCGCCAATTGCGCAAAGGCGCGCTTTTGACTGTTATCGCCATAAATTGCAAGATGTATTTCCGCCGGATTTTCTTCCAGCAACAAATGCACGGCTTTGCGCACCGATGTTTGTTGCTCGAACAGAGATTTGCTCAAATCCACCGTCACCCAAACGCATAAAGTACCACTTTCGAGATTTGCTGCCAGCGGGGTATCGCCAATTTCTCCAGGCTGCATCTTGCGCCTCGACAGCAGGACTTCCAGAATGCCTTTACCCAGAAAATCCAGCTTAGTCGAAAGCTTAACCGATGGCTTATCCGATGGCTTCCCGGTTGAAACATCGGCCTGCGGCAGCATTACCAGAATGTGCGTTGCCTTGACAGATGGACTTACGGGTAAAGCATTTTGTTTCAATGACGCGAGCATCAGCCTACCTCAAATCACAATTATGGAAAATGATACTATAATACATTTGATTCTTTTAGATTCGCCAATACAGTTTCGCTGATCCGGGCTTTTCAATTATCGCTCCTTATCTTTTCTATCGCTGCTCCTCATCCACCCTCAATGCGCCAGTACCTTGAACTCATGCAACACGTGCTCGACCACGGACACAGGAAATCAGATCGCACAGGCACCGGTACGCTTTCCATATTCGGATACCAGATGCGTTTCGACTTATCCGAAGGCTTTCCGCTGGTGACCACGAAGAAATGCCATTTGAAGTCCATCATCCACGAACTGCTATGGTTTTTACGCGGCGATACCAATATCCAATACCTCAAGGACAATGGCGTTTCCATCTGGAATGAATGGGCCGACGAGAACGGCGACCTGGGCCCGATATATGGCCGCCAGTGGCGATCCTGGCCAAGCATGGGCGGAGGCAATATTGATCAAATTACGCAAATAATCGAACAGATCAGGAATACCCCGGATTCACGGCGTATGATAGTTTCATCCTGGAACGTGAGCGAATTACAGGAGATGAAATTGGCGCCATGCCATGCCTTGTTTCAATTTTACGTGGTTGATGGCAAGCTTTCCTGCCAGCTTTATCAGCGCAGCGCCGACATCTTCCTTGGTGTGCCATTCAACATCGCCTCCTATGCCCTGCTTACTTTGATGGCAGCACAAAGTTGTCGCTTGAGACCGGGCGATTTCGTGCATACATTTGGCGATGCACACCTTTACCTGAACCATCTGACGCAGGCACGAGAACAATTAAGCCGTAAACCGAGAGCCCTGCCGGTGATGAAATTGAATCCGGCAATCACGGGCATTTTTGATTTCGGGTACGAAGATTTCAGGCTGGAAGGTTATGATCCTCATCCAGCCATTTCGGCGCCGGTGGCGGTATGACCACGCAACTCTCCGCTTTGGCAGCGGTGGCAAAGAATCGCGTGATGGGCAAGGACAATAGCTTGCCGTGGCGGTTGCCGCCGGATCTGAAGCACTTCAAGGCGCTCACCATGGGGCATCGCATTATCATGGGACGTAAAACGTATGAGTCCATCGGCAAGCCGCTTCCGGGGCGCACGTGTATTATCGTTACAAGCCAGACAGAATATAAAGTCCCGGGCGCCATCGTCGTGAACTCGATAGCGGAAGCATTGAGAGCTTGTGAGGACGACAGACAAAACCAGGATCCACATGCTGCGGCGGATGATTCCGAAAGCTTTGTTATTGGCGGCGCTGAAATATTCCGGCAAATATTGCCGCTGTGCGACAGATTATATATTACGGAGATTCAGAGAGATTTCGATGGGGATGTATTATTTCCGGAATTCGACCACGAAGAATGGAGCGAAACCTCGCGTGAAAAATACTGCTGGGGGGATGAGAACGGGTTGGAATACCATTTCGTGGTATATGACCGGAAAACAGGTAAAGGAACTTATCGTGGCGGCTATTCCGGATCACTTTGAAAAATAAATGGGCGAAGGGCCATTCCCGGCGGAGGCCATTCCTTGGCCTCCGCCCATTTTTTATTTTGCAATTGGCATTACGGAGTCGTTACACAACGACCACGTCCGGTAACGGAAATCCGTTGAAATTGCTGGCGTACGCGGTAGTATAAGCCCCTGCATTCGGGATATAGATGAAATCACCCTCCTCGATATCTTCCGGCAGCATTTCGTCCCGCATGAGAATGTCCACTGAATCGCAGGTTGGTCCGCCCACGGACCAGGGAATATTCTGTCCCTTGCGGTCGGAAAGAATTTCATAACGCAGACCCTCTGTAACCTCGATCACGCCGCCGAACATGCCCGCATCCCAATACATCCAGCGTTTGCCATTGCGCGTTGCCGTACCGACTACCCGGCAGACAAAATAAGCCGCATCCGACACAAGGTAACGTCCCGGCTCGGCCATGACGCGAATTTCTTTCGGCAAGTCCGCAATCGCCTCATTTACAACGTCTGCTATTATTTCTATCGATGGAATAGGCTTGACATGACGTACCGGATACCCACCGCCGATATTGAGTAAACGCGGGTTCAAGCCAACTCTGCGCATGTCGGCAAAAACCTTTTTGGCCCGTTCGATACCCACTCGCCAGTTCTGTGGATTACGGCACTGCGAACCCACATGGAAAGTCACGCCCGCCAGATCGGCATTGAGTTTTGCCGCTTCGCTGACGATGCCGTCGATCTCGGCGGTATGCGTACCAAATTTACCTGCCAGCGGCCAATCACTGCCGATGTTGGGCGTATCAATGCGCAAATACATTTTTGCATCGGGCTTGACGCTCGCGATTTTACGCAACTCCTCGACGCTGTCCAGCACATACCATTCCACGCCCTTGGACGCGGCATATTCCAGATAGGCACGTGACTTCATCGGGTTGCTGTAATAAATCTCCGCAGCGGGCACGCCCAGGCTAAGCAGGAGATCCAGTTCCGAAATCGAGGCGATTTCAAATCCAACACCTTCTTCGATCATCGTTCTCAGTACGCGCGGATCCGGATTTGCCTTGACCGCATAGTGCGGCTGCACCTGTGGCATGGCTGCTTTGAACCGGCGGGCTTTATTGCGAATGATATCGGTGTCAACCAGCAGGAAGGGCTTGCTGTAGCCTTTTTTCAAGACTGCCTGGACATGTTCAAAATCCAGTCTGACTTCGGGATGGGTGTCGAATACTTCTTCGGCTTCTACGTCGCGCCGTAGAGCGGTGGTACGCATTTGCATGAGAGTCTTCCTTTCTGAAGGAGGCACTACGTTACGGGAGTGTGAATGTTTACCAGATCAGCGGGCGCGAAATAGTTTGCTTTGCTTGTCATGATGACCTCCTGTTCCTTATTTAATTGCACGTGAAAAAAAAGCGGATTATAGACGTGATTCCGCTGGAATCAAGCGTTTTTTTCGAATGAAAAAAAGACTCCGCAATCTGCCTTAAGTTCCGACAAAAAAAACGGCTTCGTACCGTATTGCGTTTCTGGCTCTGGGGGAAGACTGGGGAAATATATTGGGACTAAATACAACATATCAACCACATTTTGTGTTTTTTAAAAGGGGCTGAAAAACTCGATGTGCGCTTGATGAGAAAGTTGTTGCGAGCGTTTTGCTGTCAGCGCGGGTGATCAGATTTTCGGCAAGGTCACGCCATGCTGACCCTGGTATTTCCCCCCCCTATCCTTATACGAAATCTCGCAGACTTCATCGGACTCAAAGAAAATCACTTGAGCCACTCCTTCATTAGCGTAAATTTTCGCGGGAAGCGGTGTGGTATTGGAAAACTCCAGCGTGACGTAACCTTCCCACTCCGGTTCGAGTGGCGTGACATTCACAATAATGCCACAACGCGCATAGGTGGATTTTCCAAGGCAAATAGTGAGTACATTTCGCGGAATGCGAAAATACTCAACGGTGCGCGCAAGTGCGAAGGAATTGGGCGGGATCAGACAAACGTCGCTCTTCACGTCGACGAACGAGTTGGAATCGAAATTCTTGGGGTCGACGATGGCGGAGTTTATGTTGGTGAACAGCTTGAATTCATCCGAGCAGCGAATATCATAGCCATAACTCGAGGTCCCGTATGAAACGATTTTATGTCCATTGGCATACTTGATCTGATTGGGCTCGAAAGGCTCGATCATGCGATATTCGGTCGCCATGCGGCGAATCCATTTGTCCGATTTTATTGTCATTTCTTAAAGGACGAGAATCTCAGCGAATGTCAGTCGGAAACGGGAACAGGGGAGCTTACCTGTCCCACAGACGCCAACGCAGCTATTTCGGCTGGTTCTCCTCAAGGTATACGATGATAATCAGGTATCCTCAATCACAATCTTCGCAAATAGCGCTGAGTGATCCAGCGCCAATTCGTCGATCCTGACTGCAAGGCGGCGGGCAATGCTGCGGTAAGTCTCTGCTATCCGTCCCTCCGGTTCCGCGATAACCGTCGGCGTGCCGGAATCGGTATGTTCACGGATCTTTATATCGAGGGGCAAGGCGCCCAGAAATTCTACATTGTAATCCTTGCACATCTTTTCACCGCCGCCTGTGCCGAAAACATGTTCCTCGTGGCCGCACTGGGAGCAGATGTGGGTGCTCATGTTTTCGACAATACCGACGATGGGGATACCCACTTTCTGGAACATCTTGAGCCCCTTGCGGGCATCAAGCAGTGCAATATCCTGAGGGGTGGTAACGATAACAGCGCCTGTTACCGGCACTTTCTGCGCGAGAGTCAACTGGATATCACCGGTTCCAGGCGGCATGTCCACAATAAGATAGTCCACGTCATTCCATCGGGTATCGTTCAATAACTGCTGCAATGCCTGCGTGACCATCGGTCCGCGCCAGACCATCGGCGTTTCCGCGTCGATCAGAAAACCGATGGATATCGCCTGGATGCCATGTGCTTTCATCGGTTCCATGCTCTTGCCGTCCGGCGACTCCGGGCGCCCCGTAATCCCGAGCATCTGCGGCTGCGAGGGTCCGTAAATGTCCGCATCCAGAATCCCTACAGACGCACCTTCTGCTGACAGCGCCAGCGCCAGATTTACCGCGGTGGCGGATTTACCCACGCCGCCTTTGCCGGATGCCACAGCGATAATGTTTTTCACCCCCGGAATGAGCTTTACCCCGCCCTGCACGCTGTGCGACACAATCTTGCTGGTGACATTGGCATTAACGCTGCCAATCCCGGGAATGCTTTTGAGCTTGCCCTCCACCTGTTTGCGGATACTTTCTATTACGCTTTTGGCCGGGTAACCAAGCACAATATCCAGCGACACGTTATCACCAGCTATTTTGATGTTACGCGCCTCATTGCTGGTCACGTAATCCTTGCCGGTGCTGAGGTCTGTAATTTCCTTGAGGGCGGACTGTATTTGCTGTTCCGTGATAGGCACTTTCGCACTCCTTTATCTGCGGCACAAATGAAGACTCGAATATTAACAAATATCGGGGTCGATAGTCTGGCGACGTGATAAATCGAATAGGCCATACCAGGTCTGCACGCCAGTTTGAATAAAACGTTGGCAAGAAGCGGGAGGACCATACCCTTTCAAATTTACGATTGGTTTCCTTCGACAGACCGTCAGGGCCTACAGTTTGCTACAATCACATTTCAAATCTTTTATAGCCAATTGATGAACAAGCGAAAAATCCTGGTTACCTCCGCCTTGCCGTATGCGAACGGCAGTATCCATCTTGGTCATCTGGTGGAATACATCCAGACGGATATCTGGGTTCGTTTTCAGAAAATGCAAGAGCATGAGGTGCATTACGTTTGTGCGGATGACACTCATGGCACCCCGATCATGCTGCGCGCCGAACAGGAAGGCATTACACCGAAGCAGTTGATAGATCGAGTATGGCAGGAACACAAGGCTGATTTCGATGGCTTCCATGTCGATTTCGATAGCTACTACACCACCGATTCCCCTGAAAATCAGGAATTTTGCGAGGATATTTATCGCCAGCTTGAAGCAAAGGGTTTGATCGCGAAACGCTCGGTTGAGCAGTTTTATGATCCGGTCAAGCAGATGTTTTTACCGGATCGATACATCAAAGGTGAATGTCCGAGTTGCCACTCCAAAGATCAATACGGTGACTCCTGTGAAGCTTGCGGCGCCACGTATTCGCCAACCGATCTGATCAATCCTTACTCCGCCGTTTCGGGGGCGAAACCGGAACGCCGCGCTTCGAAACACCACTTCTTCAAGCTTTCGGATCCTCGCTGCAAGGCTTTTCTCAAAGAATGGGTCTTTGAATCGGTTTCTACTCCATCTGGCGCCACGCTGGAAATGAAGCCTCGACTTCAACCCGAAGCCGCCAACAAGATGAATGAATGGCTTTCGGCCGGCCTGTCGGATTGGGATATTTCGCGCGATGCGCCTTATTTCGGCTTTCCGATTCCCGGGACTGCCCGCAAGAAATTTTTCTATGTCTGGCTGGATGCTCCCGTGGGCTACTTCGGCAGCTTCAAGAATTACTTCAAGCAACGGCAGCGATCTCAAGCGGAGATCGACGAATACCTTCGGCCCGGCGGCAGTACTGAAATGGTGCATTTCATTGGTAAGGATATTCTTTATTTCCATGCCCTGTTCTGGCCGGCAATGCTGGAATTCTCCGGCTACCGCACTCCCACCCAGATTTACGCGCATGGATTCCTTACTGTCAACGGACAAAAAATGTCCAAATCCCGCGGGACCTTCATCACTGCGGAAAGCTATTTGAAGCAGGGCTTGAATCCGGAATGGCTGCGCTATTACTACGCTGCCAAGCTCAACGATAGCATGGAAGACATCGATCTCAATTTCGATGATTTCACTGCGCGCGTCAATAGCGATCTGATAGGAAAATACATCAATATCGCCAGCAGATGCGCCGGTTTCATCAATAAAAAATTTGGTGGCCAGCTAACACACAATATTTCGGAAGCCAATAGAAAATGGTTCAATCAATTTCTTTTCTGTCAGCTCGGAGAGGGAGATACTTTCCTCGGCCGCCATATTTCCATTGCGAACTTTTATGATCGCAGGGAGTACAGCAAAGCAATAAAGGAAATAATGCTGGCGGCGGACGTAGCCAATCAATACGTGGATCGGACGAAGCCGTGGATCCTGGCAAAAAATAGCGAGAACGACCGGGAGTTGCATGAAGTATGCAGCGTTACTTTGAACATGTTCCGGATTCTCACCGTTTACCTGAAACCTGTGCTGCCGAGGCTTGCTGCAAAAGCGGAACTGTTCCTGGGCCTTGAACCTCTCACCTGGAAAGATGCCAGTTCGCAAAACCGGCTGTTACCCGAGGGGCATCAGATCAATGACTACGAACATCTCATGACCCGTATTGATTCCAGACAGATCGAGATGCTGATCAATGCCAATAAGGAAAGCCTCAAGCCTTCAGCGCAGCCACCACAAACCAGACAAAATGTGCAACCCATGGAAAAAAGTTCTGTCGCCCCGTCCGCCACCCCTGCAAGAGGTGAGGGCGATGTCAAAAGCACCGCTGCAGCAACAATAACAATTGATGACTTCGGCAAGATCGACCTGAGGGTGGCAAGAATCGTCGAAGCCGAGCACGTCGAAGGTGCGGATAAATTGCTCAAACTCACCCTGGATATCGGGTCGGACCAGCGTACTGTATTCGCCGGCATAAAATCTGCCTATGATCCGGAACAGCTCAAGGGCCGCCTGACTATCATGGTGGCCAACCTTGCACCGCGCAAGATGAAGTTCGGCCTATCCGAGGGAATGGTATTGGCCGCAGGTGACGGGGGCGGACCTTACCTGCTTGCTCCTGATGAAGGCGCGCGGCCGGGCATGAAAGTGAAGTAACTAACCCTAAATCCGTAGGCGCAGGATGGGTGGAGGCGCCAAGCCATACCCTTAGCCATACCATCATTGTTTCGATGGGTTGCACTTCGCTCCGACCATCCTACGACTGACATCCTCATACAAGGTTGGCGTGACGCGGGAACCCCAACGCTCACCCACCTATCCAATCTATGCATGGCAGACTATGCTCCCTGTCGCCGGGCCAATTCATGATCCGTCTCCAGCTTCAGCGGTCCGCTGCCGGAAAAGCGATCCAGGTAAAGATAGATTACCGGTGTAATGAAAAGCGTGATCACTTGCGAAAATAGCAGACCGCCCACCACCGCCAGACCCAGCGGCTGGCGCAACTCGGCGCCCGCCCCCAGTCCGAGCGCGATGGGAAATGCGCCCATCAATGCAGCTAGTGTCGTCATCATGATGGGCCGAAAACGCAGCAGACAAGCAGTCCGGATTGCTTCACGCGGCCCCATCGCGTTATTACGCTGTGCATCAAGCGCAAAGTCGATCATCATGATTGCGTTTTTCTTGACAATGCCGATCAACATCAGGATACCTATCATGGCGATGATGGACAGTTCCATATCGAACAACCATAGCATCGCCAGCGCACCGACCGCGGCGGAAGGCAGCCCGGAGAGGATCGTGAGCGGATGAATATAGCTCTCATACAGTACGCCAAGCAGTACGTAGATAACCAGCAGCGCGGCAACGATCAGCACCACCTGGCTCGTTTGGGAAGACTGGAACGCCGCTGCATCGCCCGCGTAGCTGGTCAAAATGCTCGCGGGCAGATTAAGCTCGCGCTTGAACTGCTCGATGCGGTTGGAAGCCTCGCCCAGTGCCGCGCCGGGAGCCAGATTGAATGCTATCGTCACCGCTTCCAGTTGACCCGCGTGATTGATTGCAATTGGCCCCACTTCGCGCTCGACTGTTGCAACGCTCGATAACGGCACCAGCGTATCATTCGCGGCACGCAGATAAATCTTGTTGAAGGCACTCTCGTCGTACTGATGCTCGGCGGCCACCTGCAAAATCACATAATAGCTATCGCTGGAAGTATATATCGTCGAGACCTGACGCTCGCCAAAGGCGCTATAGAGGGCGGAACGGATATCGCCAATTTGCACGCCCAAAAGATTGACCTTGTCCCGATCGATATTCAGGCGAGCCTCCAGACCCCTCAATTGCGAATCGCTGGTGACATCCCGAAAGATGGGGTCCGCCTGCATGCGCGACATGAGGCCATCCGCCGCGGGGCGCAGATCATCGGCGTGCACGCTGCGCATGACGTACTGATAGCGGCTCTTGCTGGTGCGTCCGCCAAGCCTGAGATTTTGAAGGGGGTTTATAAAGACATTTACTCCCGGGATTGCGCGAAGATCCTGTCGCACCTCTTCCGTTATTTCTTCGAGGGGCGCGCGTTCGCTGCGCGGCCTGAGGGTCATGTACACCCGCGCACTATTGCTTTCGGTGGCGTAGACATTCAGGTAATCGACGGAGGGATGGGCGCGAATCACGTCACTGGTACGTTGCAGCAACTCTGACATGGCCGGAAAGGAAATGTCCTCGACCGCCTCCACTGTAATCAGCGCCTGACCGATATCCTCATTGGGAAAAAAACCTTTGGGCAAGACCATGAACAGAACACCCGTGGCAATGAACGTGGCAAATGCAATACCTAAAACCACGCGGTGGTGAACCAGTGCCCAATCGAGTACTCTTTCATATCCCCCCAGAACTTTATCGAACCCACGGTCGAACCATCCGGTCCATCTCAGACTGAGGGCGTCAGCGTCATGCCCGGCAAGATAGCGGCTGGTCATAACAGGCACCAATGTAAGCGATACAACAGCCGACATCAAAACCGCGATTCCCACGACAGCGGCAAACTCATGAAAAAGCAGACCAATCACACCGGGCATGAAAAAAATAGGGATAAAGACGGCAACCAGCGAGAGGGAAATCGAAATGATGGTAAAGCTGACTTCCTTTGAGCCCTGCAGCGCAGCCTGCAGAGGCGGCACACCCTTTTCGATATGGCGAACGATATTCTCAAGCATTACGATGGCATCATCGACCACCAGTCCGACCGCGAGAGTGATGCCTAGCAAGGAAATATTGTCCAGGGTGTAATCAAGGGCATGCATCATCGCCACTGTCCCCAGCAGTGAGATCGGCAGGGACATTGCAGGAATCAATGTGGCAGAGGCTTTGCGCAGGAACAGGAAAATCACTAGCAGGACAAGAAAGATTGTTATCGCCAGCGTGACCTGCACATCATGGATGGAGTCGCGGATGGAAACGGAACGATCGCTCGTCAGCTTAAGCTGAACAGATGATGGCATCTGGGCAACCAGCCCTGGTAGTGCTGCCTTGATAGCATCAACGGTGGCGACAGTATTGGCACCCGGTTGGCGCTGCACCGATAGTGAAATCGCGGGCTCCCCATTAACCCAACTTGCGGTCTTGAGCGATTGCACGCTGTCTTCAACCTGCGCTACCTCGGAGAGTCTTACCGGATTTCCGCTGGGGGACGTCGCGACGATCAGCTTCGCAAACGCGGCGGCATCGTTGAGCTGGCGATTCGCCTGGATGGTGAGCGCCTGACGCGGCCCCTCCAGTGTTCCAATCGGAGAATTGGCGTTGGCAGTACGTAGCGCGTCTGCGATATCATCGAGTGTCAGGTTACGAACGGCCAATGCGTCCGGGTTCACGCGTACGCGCACCGCATATTTTTTCTGCCCATGAATATTTACCTGCGCCACGCCTGGTAGTGTTGATAGCGTCGGAGCGATAAGGTCTTCGGCGAAGCTGTTCAATTCCGGCAGTGACATTGAAGGCGACATCAGCGCCAGAAAAATGATCGAGGCTTCAGCCGGGTTGATCTTGCGATAGGATGGCGGCGTGGTCATTTCCAGGGGCAGCGACCGCTCCGCGCGCAGTAATGCCGCCTGCACGTCTATGGCAGCGCTGTCGATATCGCGGTTCTGGTCGAACTCGAGCGTAATCGCAGTATTGCCCAACGTGCTTGTCGAACTGATTACCGACAAGCCAGAGATAGTAGAAAACTGCCGCTCAAGCGGTGTTGCCACCGAAGAGGCCATTGTGTCGGGACTTGCACCCGGCAGGACCGCGGTTACGGAAATGGTGGGCGAATCGTAACTGGGCAGTGCCGCTATGGGTAAGCCGCCGTAAGCAATGATGCCAGCCACAACCGCGGAAGCCGACAGCAATACCGTCATGACTGGGCGGCGGATACACAACTCGGAGAGATTCATGGCACCGCTCTACGGAACGTGCCGGCGATGCACTGATACGCTGATATGCTCATCCAGCTGGTCCTAACCATCAGCTTCTGCCTCGACACCCTTGCGCCCGTCCTCTGTTACCAGACTGCCGGGTCTGAGATTTTGCGCACCTTCCACGACAACGCGCGCCCCTTGAGTAATAGTTTCTCCCTCTATTGCGGCCAGCCCATCCTGTACCAAATGCACATTCACCGGAAGAGAAGTTACTCGGTCATTGTCATCGACAACGTACAGGAATTGTCCCTCCGGACCATTCTGAACCGCTTGCACCGGAACGGTGAGCGCCCCCATCAGCGTGCGTGGCGCGAGCGTTACCCTGACAAACATTCCGGGCCATAGATGTTTATCCGCGTTGGGAAATTCGGCTTTAAGGCCAATTGTGCCGCTTGCCGTATCCACCGTATTATCAATAAATATCAACCGTCCTTTTCGTGTTTGCTTTCCCGTAACCCCCAGTTCCACATTGACGGCCACTTCGCCCTTTGCGCGCGCCTGTTGCAAAGGTACAAACTCGCGTTCCGGCAAGGTGAAGCTGACATTGATCGGATCAATCTGGGTGATATTGACGAGAATATCGTTTGGCTGCACCAGACTGCCCTGGTACACGGGAATGGCGCCGGTGCGCCCGGCAATAGGCGCGATGATCTCGCTGAAACCGCGGGCAATGCGATTTGCCTGCACGGTAGCCTGATCCATTGCAAGCTGGCCGCGCAGCGCCTCGACCTGATTCTCCGCCACATCTAGCGCAGCCTGGGAAATAAAGTTTTGCCGGAAAAGTTCGCGCTGGCGCTCGAGGTTGCGCTCGGCATTTCTCAGATCGGCCCGGGATTTTGCCAACTGCCCTTCGGTCTTGCTGAGGTTGGCATCCTCCGTGCGCGCATCAAGAGAGAAGAGCTTCTCCCCCTTCTGCACAAACTGTCCTTCCTTGATATGTACCGCGCTAACCACGGCGCTAAGCTGGGGCCGCACCGCGACCGTCTGTTGAGCGGATACCGTGCCATTTGCGGTAAGTGTGACCGGTACATCGTTTTGTGCAACCGCAGCGGTCACAACGGGGGTAACCTCGACTGGCCTGTCCTTCGCGTCAGTCGCGCCGCTCTGATTGCGCCAGACCCAGACACCAGCGATCAGGGCGGCGAGTAAAATCCAAACTACCGCGAGCCTGAGGCGGCGCCTGGGAGGTGCTGCCGGTTTTGTTCGAGAAATAGCTTCCATTAAAAAGTCTTACCAGATACTGTTGAACCGGTAGGCAAAAAGTGGAGGAGCATATCAGGAAACCGTGAACAAGCAAGTGTAGCGGGCGAGGCACGAATCCCGATGCATCATGTAAAATGTTGACGTTTGAGTTCGGCCGGCACCCAATCTAATGTACCTGCGCGTCCGCCTCGGGATCATGTATTCTTGCCGCAATACCTCTACCGAGGAATTGTCACAGGTTCCACGTGGAAGTTGTTCAACTGCCCCTAATCTACGATCTTTCCCCCGGCCAACCGTATCCGCCATGCACAGCGGCTGGAAATGGCTTCGTCATGAGTCACCAGAACCAGGGTGGTGCCACGCTCGCGGTTCAGTTCAAACATGAGTTCTATGATCTGTGCGCCCGTGGTGGAATCCAGATTGCCGGTCGGTTCGTCGGCCAGCACTAGTTGCGGTTGCGTCACAAATGCGCGTGCAATAGCGACACGCTGCTGTTCCCCGCCGGAGAGTTGTCTGGGATAATGTGTCAGACGCATGCCGAGCCCGACCCGCTCAAGCAGTTCCAGCGCGGCGGTGCTTGCATTGCCGGCGCCGGCAAGTTCAAGTGGCAGCATCACATTTTCAATCGCGGTCAGTGCAGGTAACAGTTGAAATGACTGAAACACGAACCCGAGCATGCGTCCGCGCACCGCCGCGCGTGCATCTTCATCCAGCAAGAAAATATCCTCTCCATCAAGATGAACCTTACCGGCCGAAGGAGTATCTAATCCTGCCAGCAGTCCTAGCAGGGTCGACTTGCCCGAACCCGACGCTCCAATAACGGCGACCGAGTCACCTGCATTTACCTCCAGATTGATATTCTCCAAAATTGTAAGCTGTTCGTTGCCGGTGCTTACTTGCTTGGTCAACCCGATTGCCTGCACAATGGGCCGTACAACAAGGTTATTTGTCATGAAAAATGTCCTGATTATTCTCTCTATCCTATTAACTGCTGGAGCCGCCAACCCAGGCACAGCAGCACCGCCGGGATCTGCGGCCACACCCGGAACCACTACTATTATGGTATTTGGCGACAGCTTATCCGCGGGCTACGGCCTGCCGCGCGACGCCGGATGGGTCAGTTTGCTGAAGAGGCAGCTGCAAACGCAACCGCGGACACATCTGATCAACAACAGCATCAGTGGCGAAACGGCGGCAGGTGGACGCACCCGCATCGAGCAAGCGCTTAAAACCCATCGCCCGGACATTGTCATTGTCGAGCTTGGCGGTAATGATGGGTTACGCGGGGCACCCGTTGAATCCATACGTAATGATCTCGAAGCCATCATTGAAGCCTGCCAGCGAAATAAAGCCATTGTCCTGTTGGCCGGGATGCAACTACCGCCTAATTATGGCATAACATACACGCAAAAGTTTCAGGATATCTACCCGGAATTGGCTAAACGCCACGGGGTCAAACTGGTACCGTTCCTATTGGACGGCTTCGGGAGTAAACGGGAGTTTTTTCAGGCGGACGGGATACATCCAACCGCCCGGGCGCAAGAAAAAATCGTCGAAAATATCTGGAAAGTCTTGAAGACGATGCTTAAACCCCAGGAAGCCGTTGCGGCCAGCAACGGCTGAAACTTCCCGTAGATTCGCTATTCCGCGCTATCCGAAGGGTATTTCAATTCCATGAACTCGCGCCATGCCGTTCGGTTTCAATATTGGAGCCCTTGAGTAACTTACCCGGTCTTTTCCTTTTTCCGATTTGTACTCCATAGTATCTGTGAAAAACGAATGGATAACTATCAGCATATTTTACTCGCGGTGGATTTTTCGGAGCACGGAAATCATGTCACCCGAAAAGCAGCGCATTTAGCGGAAATATTTCACGCAAAATTGAGCATTATCCATGTGCTGGATAATATCCCGATGCCCGATACAGCTTACGGAACCATCATTCCTCTGAATGAAAATTCAACATATGAATTGCTGGAAGTGGAAAAATCCAAGTTGAAGCAGATCGGTAATCAATTGCGAGTGGAACCGACCCTTCGATGGATGGTTTGGGGCGTCCCCGGACAGGAAATTGTCCGGATTGCCGAGAAGGAGCATGTCGATTTGATAGTCATCGGTTCCCATGGCCGTCATGGCCTTGCTTTATTGCTCGGATCAACCGCCAGTGACGTCCTGCATCATGCCAAATGTGACGTCATGGCAATTCGCTTGCAGGATAAGGTTACGGACAGAGAACCGTTGTTGGAGAAAGCCGCGCTTGGTCCTTCAGGTTGAATCCCGGGATCGCATTTGAGCCTGGGAAATACTTCGATACTTTCCGGAACCGGCAACTGTCCATACCCGTTTTTATTACCAGAATCGCCACCAGGGTTCTCCATCCACTCCGGTGGAATCGGCGAAGAACCTGCTGTTGGGGAAATTTTTCATCATCACGCGATTCGCATCGTCCCGCAAGTCGGTCATTCCCAATGCGTCATAGGCTTTCACCATAATGAATAGTGCTTCTTCCGTTGCCGGGGTCTGCGGGTATTCCTTCAGGGCATATTGAGCACGATTGGCCGCGGCGACATAGCCGCCCCGTTTCATGTAATAACGCGCCACTTGTACTTCGTTCAGCGCCACCACGTTGACCAGATGCTTCATTCTCTGCACCGCATCGGCTGCGTACTTGCTCTTGGGAAACCTGCTAACGAGTTCTCTGAAATTTTCAAACGATTCGCGAGACGCCTTGGGATCGCGCTCGCTCATATCCTGACCCAGAATTTTTTCTGAGACGATGCCCATCAACCCGAGGTCGTCATTGAAATTCGACAAGCCTTTAAGGTAATAAGCGTAATCCACGTTTGCGTGATTGGGATGAAGCTTGATAAAGCGGTCGGCGGCAGCAATAGCCGAGGCAGGTTCGCCATCCTTGTAATGCGCGTAGGCAATCTCCAGTTGCGCCTGCTGCGCATAGCGCCCATACGGATAACGGGCTTCCAGTGCTTCGAATAATTTGATGGCGCCCTGGTAATTTCCATCATTCAATTCCGTTTTTGCCTCGGAATAGTATTTGCTTGCCGACCAGCTCTTGGAATCCTGCACTTCCTTGGGGAACAGACCACAGGCTGATAGCAGCAATACCAGAAATAGAGCTACACTACGCGACATATGAGTTCGTTTGAAGCTAAAAATAGGGTTGACCATTATAACGCAAAGCCCGTACCGGCTGAATCGGCTGAAACCACCATCGAGCTGATAATACCCCAGGGCTTTGCTGGGGTGCGGCTCGACCAGGCTCTCGCGCAACTGCTGCCAGACTGGTCTCGCACCCGCCTGCAGACATGGATTCGGGACAAACGGATAAGCGTGGATGGAGCCGAGGCTGTTCCCAAACAGAAGGTGTGGAGCGGAGAAAAGATCGAGGTCAAGCCATCGTATCATCCCATGGAAACCGGCCATGCTCCCGAAGCCATTTCGCTGAACATCGTTTACGAGGACGACGCGCTCATCGTCATCAATAAACCCGCCGGGCTTGTGGTGCATCCCGGCAGCGGGAATTGGCGTGGAACCATGCTGAATGCATTATTGCACCACGCTGCGCAATTGAGCGGAATACCCCGCGCTGGCATCGTTCACCGGTTGGACAAGGATACGAGCGGCTTGCTGGTTGTGGCAAAAACACTGGAATCCCAAACCAGTCTGGTGCGACAGCTGCAAGACCACACCGTGAAACGAGATTACCTGGCACTGGTACTCGGCCAGGTTTCGACTGATGGATGGGTCGATGCACCGGTAGGACGGCATCCGGTACAGCGTACCAAAATGGCTGTCATTGCAAGCGGTAAAGAGGCGCGTACCCATTATCGGGTACTGGAAAAGTTTGATGACTGCACTTTGCTTCAATGCAGCCTGGAAACGGGACGCACGCATCAGATCCGTGTGCACATGCACTCCATCGGTCATCCCCTTCTGGGAGATCCGGTGTATGGGGGCAAGCCGAAAAAGAGCATACACAACACGGGACAACTGCTTGCCCGTTTTCCCAGGCAGGCGCTGCATGCGCAAAGGCTGGAACTGACCCATCCACAACAGGGGAAAAGAATGACGTGGGAAGCAGCATTGCCGGAGGATATGAACAGTCTTCTGCTGGTACTTCGCCAATGCCGGGATGAAAATCCCCTGCCGATCAATTCGGTTCCAGTGTGAATAATTGGATCACACCCGACTGGCCTGCGCCGTGCAACGTGAAGGCCCTGTTCACCACGCGTAATGGCGGCGTCAGCAATGAACCTTATGCCAGCCTCAACCTTGGAGATCATGTTGGCGACGATCCATTAGCCGTCGAACAGAACCGCGCCCTGCTGCGCCGCTTTCTGCCGGGAGAGCCCAAATGGCTCAAGCAGATACACGGCACGGGATCCGTCAACGTCGATGCATATGATTGCACGGTCCCAACCGAGGGTGACGCCGCGCTCAGCCGGCACCCAGGAAATGTGTGTGCGATACTGGTAGCCGACTGCCTGCCGATACTATTATGCGATCATGCAGGCTCCGTTGTTGGCGTGATTCACGCCGGCTGGCGCGGATTGGCCGGGGGAGTCATCGAACACACGGTATCGGCGATAGGTGCAGTAGATAGCCCTATCATGGCATGGCTCGGTCCGGCGATCGGACCCGATCATTTTGAGGTCGGTGAAGAGGTACGCCAGGCTTTTATCAAACAGGACCGGAAAGCTGCTGCCGCCTTCCGTCCACGCCCCGGGAATAATGACAAATGGTTCGCGGATCTTTTTCTGCTGGCGCGGCAGCGATTGACGGATGCCGGTATCACCGCGATTTACGGTGGAGGAGAATGTACCTATGGCAACCCGGCGAAATTTTTTTCTTATCGCCGCGATGGCCATACCGGACGTATGGCCGGTTTGATCTGGCTGGTGCCGTAAGTCAGTATTTGAATTGGCAAGTGTATGACTGAAGCAAACCGGAAATTGTCATTTACGGTCTTTCATGTTCCCGCCACGAGCTGTCACGGTCCAATTGCTACCGCGCTATTTGCCTGAATCTGCATCTTGCAAGAGCGTATAATCCCGCATTTTCCATTGTTCGCCGTAAATGTCTATTCTTGCCTGGATCATCGTCACCAGCCTGTTTGGCGGAACGTTAAGTGTACTGTTTGCTGCCGCGCTGACGCTTAATACCCGAACATCATGGGTACAGATGCTGATTTCATATGCCATCGGCGCGCTGCTGGGGGCGGCTTTTCTCAATGCGCTGCCGGAGGCGCTCGAGCTTTCAAAAGATCCTGCCCAGATGACAGCCACGGTGCTATTTGGCATCCTGTTATTCTTCATTCTCGAAAAACTGGTATTGTGGCGCCACTGTCATGCGGAGGAATGCGAAGTCCATGATCCTGTGCATGCCGCCACCATCGTTGCGATTCCGCCTACGCCGATAGCCAATGCCATGGATCAGCATGATCACGGCCGCAGCGGCATAATGATTATGCTGGGCGATACGTTTCATAATTTTGTCGATGGCATACTCATTGCCGCAGCGTTCATGGCGGACGTACAATTGGGCATTGTCACTTCTATCGCCATAATCGCCCATGAGATTCCACAGGAAGCCGGTGATTTTCTGATTCTGCTCAATTCCGGCTATACCCGGAAGCAGGCGCTGCTGTTCAATCTCTTGTCCAGCGTTGCCACTCTGCTTGGCGGCATGGCGACCTACTTCATGTTGCAGGATATGAACCACCTGATTCCATCCCTGCTGGGAGTGGCCGCCGCAAGCATGATTTATGTCGCCATGTCGGATCTGATTCCCGGCCTGCACAGGCGTCCCGAAATCGGGGCCACCATACAGCAAGTTGCGCTCATTACGCTGGGGATCAGCTCCATCTGGCTGGCCGGCAGCCTGTTCGCTCACCCTGCATGAGTTAAAAAATTTCGGGCAGCCTTCATTCTTGAATCGGATATTTCCTGTTTTCGAGAAATACAGGCTACCGATACTCATTTCACTATTTCATTATTACATATGGCGTCTCTCAAACAACTGCCTCCCAAAATCGGTTTCGTCTCGCTTGGATGTCCCAAGGCGTTGGTGGATTCCGAGCAAATCCTCACCCAACTGCGTGCCGAGGGTTATGAAACGTCCTCCACTTATGAGGATGCTGACCTGGTTGTCGTCAACACCTGCGGCTTCATTGACAGCGCCGTTGAGGAATCGCTGGACGCCATTGGCGAGGCACTGGCAGAAAACGGCAAGGTCATCGTCACCGGCTGCCTCGGCGCAAAAGACGGCGGCAACGTGGTCAAACAAGCCCATCCGCAGGTGCTGGCGGTGACGGGTCCGCAAGCTCTGCCGGAAGTCATGGCGGCGGTTCACATGCATTTGCCGCAGCCGCATGACCCTTACACCAGCCTGATCCCGCCACAGGGAATAAAGCTTACGCCGAGACACTACGCATATGTCAAGATTTCCGAAGGGTGCAATCATCGCTGCACGTTCTGCATTATCCCTTCCATGCGCGGCGATCTGGTTAGCCGTCCAGTCAATCACGTAATGCAGGAAGCGGAAAATCTGGTCAACGCGGGTGTCAGGGAACTGCTGATAATTTCGCAGGATACCAGCGCCTACGGTGTGGATATCAAATACCGCACCGGCTTCTGGCAAGGCAGGCCCTTGAAAACCCGTATGACCGAACTGGTTCGCGCCTTGGGCGAACTCGGCGTCTGGGTCCGGCTGCACTATGTCTATCCCTACCCGCATGTTGATGAAGTGATTCCGCTGATGGCCGAAGGTAAAATTCTTCCGTATCTCGACGTACCGTTCCAGCACGCCAGTCCGCGTATTCTGAAAGCAATGAGACGCCCGGCAAGCTCTGAGAACAATCTGGCCCGTATCGAGAGCTGGCGCGAAAAATGCCCCGATATCACGCTGCGCAGTACATTCATCGTCGGCTTTCCAGGCGAAACCGAAGCAGAGTTCGAGCAACTCCTGGATTTCCTTCAGGAAGCGCAACTGGACCGTGTCGGATGCTTTGCCTACTCGCCAGTGGAGGGCGCGGCAGCAAATGCGCTATCTGATCATGTTCCGGAAGAGGTGAAAGAAGAGCGCCGCGGCCGCTTCATGGCGGTTCAGGAAAAAATCAGTACCGCTCGTCTTGCCAGAAAAATAGGTAAGCATATGACGGTGTTAGTGGATGAAGTAGACAAAAACACGGCGATTGCCCGCAGCACTGCAGACGCGCCGGAAATCGATGGCCTGGTTTATGTCAACAACGTGAAAAATGTGAAACCCGGCAGATTTATGGAGGTTGAAATTGTCGGCTCCAACGAGCATGATTTACAAGCAGAAGGCTTGCAAGACAGGCAAGGCTGACCTGGCTGTTCAAACTCTCCTTCCGGTTATATCCTGGCGCGAAGCGTTGATATGAGAAAAAAAACTCATTGCGTCATTGTGACAAGCGGCAGCGATGAAAAGATAATGCGAAAGCCTGGCATTAAATCTACACGGGAGATCAAGTTGAAAAAAATCCTTGTAATTGCGCTGCTTTTTATTACCGCCACCGCGACAGCGGCTGAAATTGATAAACGCCAGATCCTTCCCCTTAGTGAGCTTCAGCGCAACCACGTCCTAACGGAAATGCGCGCCCTGTTATCGGGAATGCAGAAGATTCTGGATGCGGTCTATAGGGAAGATATGGCGGCGGTGGCAGATCACGCCCGCTCGCTTGGCATGAGCATGGCGCATAAGGGCGAGGATCATCTCAAAGCAGTGCTGCCGAAGGAATTCATGCAGCTCGGCATGTCGGTACACAAGGCTTTCGATCAGATAGCAGTTGATGCGGAATCCTTGAAAGATCCGAAGCACACGCTGCGGCAATTAAGTGAATCCATGAAAAAATGCAGCGCGTGTCACGACAATTATCAAATTCGCATCACGGAGCAACCGACTGCTCTGGGAAGCAATCCCTCCTCGCATCATCACCATTAGTGAACAATTGGCTCAGTGATCAGTTGCTTCCGAGCATATTTCTCGGGATTGGAAATCACCGGATGCCATTAGAGCTCAAACCGGTTTTTCTCAAATCGTAGTGGCCCGTATTCCAGCCGTAACAGCTCCAGTAAAGGTGATCGGAGCGCAAAAAAATAATCAGAGTCAGGGCAATATCTTCATTTGCAGAAGGCGCCGCCCTGACCCTGATTCACTATTTATTATTATTGTAGTTATTGTTATTGGTACTACCCTCCTCTGCTACTACCAAGCAAACTTTGAAGCATCCAGACGAACGAAGTTTGTCTGATCGACTCATCCGGCGCCGACCGGATTCGCATTCTTTTGTTATTAGCGATGCCGTCGCGATGGCGGTCAATCCAGAGCTTGTAATACCTATCCCACCATTACCACTTTTTCATTTTTTATTCGTGGGCACTGTCGCAACATCCATTTACGCGACTACACAAATTTAAAGCAAATACTGTGCCATATATGATAATCTAAGAGAAAACAAAAGCTTGTAAGAAAATCCCCAATAACCATCATGCGAGTGTAAGAATTTTCGGCAACCGTCGTCACAAGGCCGTAATCATGGCGCGTCGATTGGAATTGCCCTATTAATAAAGAAAGAAGGTTACTGTATTGCCCGGAAAGTAATTGCAGCTGCAGGCGATAAGCCGAAGGGATCACGCCGGATGGTTCCGCAATATTTGTTTTTTCCCCTAACCATGTCAGGACATGCTGTGCTTGACCTAAAATCCTTGAATGAGTTCTACTAGTGGAAGAATCAACCGGTTGCCACGCTATAACCCCTGACTGCGCAAGAGCGAAGTGCGCGCTTTTCGTGCAATCCTCACGGAACGCACTCACAAGAGGAATAGAATAGAACGCTGAACAAGGCTGTGAAAGCTTATCCTGTCGTTAGTGTTGCGCAGAGGGAAATCACGATGCCGGAGAATCAAGGCAGCAATTCATCGATCGTATTGCGCCGCGTAACCGGCGAGGACGGGGCGTCTCGTTTGGTGCTTGCCGGGAATTGCACGCTGACCGCTCTTGGAAAGCGGCTGCAACCGCTCGCCGGCGAACTTGCTACGCACGCAACCGATCCGGAACTACAGTGGGATCTTACCGGGATAACGCAAATGGATGATGCAGGCGCGGTTCTACTGTGGCGAGCCTGGGCCGAACGCCGTCCCCGGCATTTGCTGCTTCAGCCTGAGCATGAAAGATTGTTCAACCGCCTGGAAAAAATGCCAGCCCCCCCCGCACCGATAGCGCGAGATCCGCTATGGCCGATCACAGTTCTTGGAAAAGCGGTTTTCCTGTTGTGGGACCATTTGATTGGCCTGATAGCACTTTCCGGCCAGTTATTACTCGATGCGATATATCTGATCGCCCATCCAGCGCTTGTTCCATGGCGTGAGATCTCCGCGAATCTATACCGTACCGGCGCGCAAGCGCTGGGTATCACTGCGCTGGTCGGATTTCTCATTGGTGTCGTGCTGAGCTTTCTCTCTTCCAGGCAATTACAGATGTTTGGGGCAGACATATTCATTATCAATATTCTTGGCGTAAGCATTATTCGCGAACTCGGTCCGGTGCTGGCCGCAATACTGGTCGCCGGACGTTCAGGTTCTTCCATGACCGCGCAACTGGGCGTGATGAGGGTTACAGAAGAACTCGATGCGCTGACCGTGATGGGGATACCTCACAGTCAGCGGCTGGTGATGCCGAAGGTCATAGCGCTCGGCATCGCGATGCCGCTTGTGGTGTTGTGGACCAGCGCGGTCGCTTTGATAGGAGGAATGGTCGTTGCTGAAATTCAACTGGGGCTGGGCTATCAATTTTTTTTAAGCAAGCTGCCGGATGCCGTAGCCATTGCAAATTTATGGCTGGGGCTGGGGAAAGGCGTTGTTTGCGGAATGGTGATCGCGCTGATTTCCTGTCATTTCGGGCTGAGAATCAAATCCAATACCGAAAGCCTGGGTGAAGGAACGACAAACTCAGTCGTAACCTCCATTACCGTCGTTATTATTATTGATGCGATTTTCGCCGTGGTTTTTTCCAATGTTGGATTAAGGTGAGGCGATAATCCAATGGCAGACGGAGAATGCATTATCGAGGTTGAGGGACTATATACACGATTCGGCAGCCATGTCGTGCACGAAGATATCAATCTCTGCGTGCGCCACGGGGAAGTGCTTGGGCTGGTGGGCGGCTCCGGCAGCGGCAAGACCGCGTTGATGCGGCAGATGCTGGGTCTGGAGACCCCGGCACAAGGGAAGGTTCGATTTTCCGGCCTACCCCTGCATGGCCAGGACCGTGCAAAATTGCAATACATGCGCAACCGCTGCGGCGTGTTGTTTCAAAAAGGTGCATTGTTCAGCGCACTATCGGTATATGACAACATAGCGCTGCCCATGCGCGAACTGCGTACGCTTGACGAAGACATAATACGCCGTCTGGTAATGCTCAAACTTAAAATGGTGGATATCGATACCAGGCATGCTACTAAAATGCCCGCGGAGCTTTCCGGAGGAATGATCAAGCGTATTGCCCTGGCACGGGCTATGGCGCTGGATCCCGAATTACTGTTTTTGGACGAACCAACCGCCGGTCTCGATCCGCAACTGAGTGATGCGTTCGTCAAGCTGATCCAGGGCATGCGGCACGAATTGCCACTGACCATCGTCATGGCAACGCATGATCTCGATACGCTGGTCGCACTCTCTGATCGGGTGGCAGTTCTAGCTGAACAGCGTATGGTGGCGCTTGGAACTCTGCAGGAAGTGATCAAGGCGAAGCATCCATTTATTACCAGCTTTTTTTGCGGTGAGCGTGGCAAGAGGACATTAGAAAACAATCGCGGTATTTTACAGGGGTAGCATTATGGAAAACCGTGCCCATGCCCTTGCGGCGGGTTTATTCGTAATTCTTCTAAGCGCGGCCGTGGCGGTCGCTGCCATGTGGTTCAGCGGCGACACCATGACCCGTGACAAATATCTGCTGGTATCAGAGTTCCCCGTTACCGGTCTCAACTCCCAGGCGACGGTGCGTTACCGCGGCGTCACTGTCGGTAAAGTCGAGAATATCCGGCTGGACCCGCAAGATTCGCATACTATTCTCATCCGGATTGCCGTAGACCGGGATTTGCCGTTGACCAGGAATACCTATGCGCAACTCGGCTATCAGGGTTTGACAGGTCTTGCGTATGTGCAATTGAATGACGAAGGTGGCGAAGCTGAAAGACTGGAAACTGATGGGGACGATCTCGCGCAAATCCCCTTGCGTCCGTCCACACTGGATAGCATCACCAATTCGGGGCAGCGCCTGCTCAGTAATGCGAATGGATTGGTAGAGCGATTAACTCTCCTTCTTAATGATCAGAACCGAACACGGTTTGAGCATATATTGGAGAATACGGAGTCTGTGACCGGTCGTTTACACGGTGTCGTGAGTCAATTGGAGCCCGGGCTGAAAACATTGCCTGGACTGGCTGCCGACGCAAGTTCGGTACTGCAGCATACCGATCAGCTGGTACTCGACCTTAATCAGATAACGGCGAAACTGAATCAGCAGGGAGGAACTATCGACAGCTTTGCTCAAACCGCCGGAGAACTTACCGCCACTATGCATAAACTGCGAGAAGCAACTGAGGGAATCAAACGGAATTCCCGTAACGTTGATCGCGTTCTTCTGCAACTGGAAGAGCAGCCGCGGAGCCTGCTGTTTGGCAGACTGCCGCCGCCGCCCGGTCCGGGAGAAGAGGGCTTCGTACCACCTGGAGAAAATTGAAATGAGAAAATTGCTGGTTCTTGCTTTGATGGCACTCGCGGGCTGTGTCACGCCTCGGACGCAAACACCAATAGCGGTATATGACTTCGGCCTGCAACGACTTGCAACCGCATCCAGTGCAGAAACATCGGGGAACAGACGGTTGAAGGCAAGTCTATTTGTGGCAGATACGGCAGCACCGGCGTGGTTGGACAGCACTGGGATTCATTACCGTCTGGCATATCACGACCTGGCACAGTCGCATGCCTATGCGAACAACCGCTGGGCTGCTACCCCTGCGATATTACTCACTCAGCGCATCAGGAGCCGAATCGCGGAGATCAACGATGACGCCGTAGTGAGCGCCGCCGATGGCGCGCGAGCCGATTATATGTTACGCCTTGAACTTGAAGAATTTACTCAGGTATTCGATACCACCGACCAAAGCCGTGCCGTAATCAAAATTCGTGCGAGCCTCATCGAATCCGGCACGCGTCTGCCGCTGGCGCAGCGCAGTTTCAGCATCGAGCAGGCTGCGCCTGCAGCGAACGCCCAAGGCGCGGTGCGTGCCCTGACAGAAGCAAGCGATAAACTGATCGGGAATCTGATAGTCTGGCTTATCAAAGAATTACCGGAGAAAAACAAGAATTCCGGGATAGCCCGGACGATTTCAGATGAATATCAATAAAAAGCGCGGAAAATTGCCTGCTTTTGGCGTCGTATTGCAGTCTTTACTTCACTGAGCCAAATACTTGCTGCAGCAGCTTACTACCTTGGCCCATCGGGTCGTTTCGAATGGCTCGCTCCTCCTCCGCCATCATGAGATACAGCCCGTCCAGCGTTTTCTGGGTGACATAGTTTTCAATATTTGCATTTCTTTCCGCCACTAAGCCAAATTTCGCGCCCTTCCCCGCGAACTCATTGTATTTTTTAGCCAGGCCTGCCTTATCAGTCGCGTTTTTCACTATTGGCAGAAACTTTTGAGTCAATGCTTCAGAAGTCGTGTTACGGAAGTACTGTGTTGCCGCATCATTGCCCCCCGTAAGTATCGCCTTGGCGTCTCCCACTGACATCTCTTGCACAGCGTCCACCAGTAGCGGCTCAGCTTCGGCTGCCGCCGCTTCCGCTGCGCGATTCATGGTCACGATCAAGCCATCCGCGTACTTGCTCATACCCAGCGTGCGCATGAGACCTTCCACTTTCTGTAGCGATCCGGGCAGTGGAATTTTAACCTTGGGATTCTGGAGAAATCCATTCTCAACCCCCAGTTTATCTACCGCTACTTCGGCACTCTGGGTAAGTGCTTGCTTCAGACCATAGGCAGTATCCTCATCGGATACAGGAGCGTTCCCCGTAGCACAGGCGGAGATAGAAACGCAAAACCAAACAAAAAATACAGTAATGATACGCATTGGAGCCGCTCCTGTTGGATGTGTATTACTTACTGGCCGTGAAAATCACTCTGTCGGGTAGAACAGTACTTCGATCAGCCGTTGTATTCCGCTGTTATCTGATACCCGCTTCATGCGCCTGCTGGTCCGCATGGTAGCTGGATCGCACCATTGGCCCACACGCGGCATTGCTGAAACCCATTTCAATTGCAGCCCGCTCGAGTTCCTTGAACCCTTCCGGCGGCACATAGCGCAACACGGGTAGATGGCCAATGCCCGGTTGCAAATATTGCCCGATCGTGAGCATCTCGACGTCGTGTGCGCGTAAATCACGCAGCACTTCAAGGATCTCCTCATCCGTTTCTCCCAAACCCAGCATTAAACCGGATTTGGTAGGAATATCCGGAAAACGTACCTTGAAGTCCTTCAGCAGTTTAAGGGAATGCGAATAATCGGCGCCCGGCCGGCACTGCTTGTAGAGTCGAGGAACAGTTTCGAGATTGTGATTCAGTACGTCGGGCGGACAGGCGAACAATTTTTCCAGCGCAACTTCCAGCCTTCCACGGAAATCCGGTACAAGGATCTCTATTTTTGTCTGCGGCGAATGATTCCGAACTTCACGTATGCAGTCCACAAAATGCTGAGCACCGCCGTCTCGCAGATCATCCCGATCAACGCTGGTGATAACAACATATTTCAGTTTCATGGCGGCGATTGACTGCGCCAGATGCAACGGCTCCTGCGCATCCGGTGGGAGCGGCTTGCCATGCGCCACGTCGCAGAATGGACAACGGCGGGTACAGAGATCGCCCAGTATCATGAAGGTGGCCGTACCTTTGCCGAAGCACTCACCGATATTCGGGCAGGAAGCTTCTTCGCACACGGTGTGGAGTTTCTGCTCCCGCAGGATCCGTTTGACTTCGTAAAATTCCTGGCTGTTGGAAGAACGTACCCGTATCCATGAAGGTTTACGAAGCAGCTCGGCGGTAGATTGCGGTGCGATCTTGATGGGATTGCGTGCCGTCTTGGCTACGCCTTTCTGGCGGGTTTCAGCTGTCATGGCTCTAAAGGGTGTAAGGGATGTGATTTTTTAGATATGAACAATACGGAAAAACTTATTCTTGCGGCCTGCAGTCCGGTTTCCGGTTATGCTGCGCTGCGCCGGCCCAGTTTTGCAAAATGTTCCTTATATCAGTCAAACGCCGCGTTAACGGTCTTTTGTGATCGCGACACATGAGCTTGGCGGGGATGCGAGACGCTTAACTACCCAACTTGCCTACCCAACTTGACTACACTGCTTGGCTGACCCAGAGCCTGATCTGTAATTTTTCGACAAGTTTTCTACTCAACATTCCCGGCTCGTCGGTTATCCCAAGATCTCGGGTTTGAGTTACCCGTAGCCCGGAATAGCCGCAGGGATTAATCGCGGCAAACGGAACCAGGTCCATGTGTACGTTGAGAGCCAGCCCGTGATAGCAGCAGCCTTTTTTTATTTTCAGTCCCAGCGAGGCGATTTTTGCGCCGCCCACGTATACACCGGGCGCATCCGCGGAGCCTTCCGCGTCGATGCCGTAGTCACGCAGCAAGTCTACCACGGCACCTTCCATTTTTCTGACCAGTTCGCGCACGCCCAGTTTGAGACGCCGCATATCCAGCAGCAGATACGCGATAATCTGACCTGGACCGTGGTAGGTAATCTGGCCACCACGGTCCGTCCGGATCACACGAATCCCGTTGCTGTAGAGCAGATGCTCCGGCTTGCCTGCGATGCCTTGGGTGTAAACAGCCGGGTGCTCCAGCAACCAGATTTCATCTGGAGTTACTTCCGTGCGAGACGCCGTAAAGTCTTTCATCGCATGCCAGGCGGCAAGGTAATCCATCACGCCGTGATATCTGATCTTGATATTTGACGTATCCGTTCCTGATTTGATGTCTACGAGGTACATGGTCGAAAAGCGTATCCCCAGATTACAAGGGGCTCGTTAAAGTACCATTACCACCATGGGATGATCGCACAGTTCCTGGTATAGCGCATCCAGTTGTTCGCGAGAAATGGCCCGGACGGTGCAGGTGAGACTCAAATAATTATTTTTCCTGCTGATCCTGACCTCCAGATTTGTGTCCTCAAAATCGGGCGCGTGGCGTCTCACAATCATCAGCACTGCCTGAGTGAAATCCTGCCGGCGATGCTCCAGCGTCGCGGCACTGGAAGGAGAACCAGGCAAAGAGCCAACCCGTCCCATGATCTTTACAGGAAAATCACAGGGGTATTCGATCAACGTGGTTTGGTCGGACGAACTCACAGGTTGCCGTTCCCTACGATATTGAAGGCGCGCCCCTCATAGTAGTCTGTTTATAGCTCTGGTAGAGCCGGTGCAGTAGTGCGAACATCGTCCCTGGCTTCCCGTCTCCCACCGGTTTGTCATCGAGACGGGTGATGGGCATTATTTCTTTGGTTGAGGAAGTAAGCAGCAGTTCCTGGGCTGTACGCACCTCATATTCCGAAATCTCTCTCACTTCACATGGAATCTTTTCGGCAGCCGCCAGCTCAAGCACGACATCATAGGTAATGCCGGGCAGCATCAGATGATTTTTTGGCGGCGCCAGCAGAACCCCATCTTTTACCACAAAAATATTGCTGGCGGCACCCTCGGTCATGAAGCCTTCCCGTAGCAATACGGTTTCCATCGCACCCGCATCAATTGCCATTTGACGCAGCAGTACGTTGGGCAACAGCGAAATTGCCTTGATATCGCAACGCAGCCAGCGGTTGTCACTTGCTGTGATCGCAGCCACACCAGTGGCGAGCAGCCCGCTTGGCGGCGCCAGCAAGGGGTTGCTCATAATGAACACCGTCGGTGTGGCGCCTTTTGGAAAGGCATGGTCCCGCCTCGCCACGCCGCGCGTGATATGCAAATAGAGATACTGGTCGTCGCCTTCATTGCCGGCGATGACCTGTTCCAGCATGCCGCTCCATTCGCCGTTGGAATGGGGGTTTTGCAGACGAATGCCGTCAAGGCTGTGCTGCAGGCGGAGTAGATGCTCGGCCAGCCGAAAAGGCTTGCGGGAATAAACAGGAATGACTTCGTATACCCCATCACCAAAAATGAAACCCCTGTCCAGTACCGGAACACGTGCTTCTTCGATAGGCAGGAAATCACCGTTGAGATAGATCATGATGAGCCTTGTTCATAATCGGTACCGAAACGCATCCACACTAGTTTGCGCTAATTAAATATCAACCGCAAACTATCCCAGGCGCGGCCAAGAAAGTTGGCGGCACTCACGGTTTCCAACGCTACCAGCGGATGTTCGGCCACGGGTTTGCCGTTGAGCGTGAACTTCACCACACCTACTTTTTGTCCTGCATTGATGGGTGCCACCAACGGTTGCTTATATTCCATCTTGGCTTTCAGTTTATCCGCCTGGGATTTGGGAAGCGAGAAGTAAACATCATGGCCGAACCCTGTCTTGAGCTTGTCCTGCGCGCCTTTCCATAGCTGGATGGCAATCACTTCTTGCTCCTTGGGATACAAGCGGACCGTGTCGAAGAACTGGAAACCGTGATTCAGCAGGCGTTGACTTTCCATTGCGCGCGCAGTTTCGGATGCGGTTCCCATCACTACGGAAATTAAACGCCGCTCGCCGCGTCTGGCTGACGTAACAAGGCAATAGCCGGCGGCTTCAGTATGTCCCGTTTTGACCCCATCCACATTGGGATCGAGCCACAGCAGGCGGTTACGATTGGCCTGGGTAATTTTATTGTAGGTATACTCACGCAGCGAATAAAGCGGGTAGTACTCGGGAAAATCCCGGATCATGGCTACCGCCAGCAAGGCAAGATCGTGAGCGGTACTGTAATGCTCGGCATTCGGCAGGCCGGTTGAATTGGCAAAACGAGTGTTCTTCATGCCCAAACGGCTCGCCTCCTTATTCATTAGCTGTACGAAGTCGCTCTCGGAGCCGGAGACAGTTTCCGCCAGCGCTATGCATGCGTCATTACCCGACTGCACGATCATGCCGCGCATCAATTCATCAACCGTTACCAGTTTGTTCGGCTCGATAAACATGCGGGACCCTTGGGCACGCCATGCACGCTCTGACACTGCCACGGGCTGCGTCAAGGTAATGCGTTTCTGGTAGAGGGCCGAGAAAACCACATATGCCGTCATCAGCTTCGTAAGCGAAGCAGGTTCAACACGTTCGTGAGCATTCTGACCGATAAGGGTCTGCCCGCTTTGAAAATCGGTCAGAATGTACGATTTGGCAGCCAGGGATAACGCTTGCGGCGCGGCGTAGATCTGAGATTGCTGGGCGGCCACGGGCAGCGTAAACAGGCACAGCAACAAGGGAAGGCAACGTTTCATGGCAAAGCTGCAAAAAACGCTATTATAGCCCAGCAGCGGAGAACACGTTATCCGGCATGTCAAGCGGGCTTTTGTTCCGCGTCATTTGCCGCCACGGTGGCGGCCGCAGAGGCTGAACCCATCGTTCCAGCCCAGCCGGTATTGAGTATCGGCAACAAACCGGCGTTGGTCCTTGAACCCGTAAGAAGTTTTTTTTGCAGTCTCGCAGCCATCAATATATCCGTCCTTGAAGGCGGGTGAGTAGCCGGCAAGGTTATAAACGGGCCGTGTGGTTGCCGGCAAGGGTCCGGCAGGACGCTGACCCGGCCCAGTGGTCGTGCAACCTGCGAACGTAGTCATCAAAAAAATTGCTATGATCAAACGCATGGCCGCCCTTCTCTGTTTGATAGGGATAATGCCAAATTTAACCCCCGGTTATGTGGATCGGCATGAGGGCGAACCCGAGTAAATACCAGGAACTGCTCGATCCGCATCCATACTACATAGAGAGAATATTGTAACCGTCAGCGCCTGCGCCCACCACCAAAAATACCGCCTAAAACACCCCGAAAGATTTCGCGGCCGACCCGTGAGCCAATGGAGCGCGCCGCACTTTTCGCTGCCGCGTCGAGAATGCCAGCCTGATAGCCGCCGCGCGGGCCACTTTTACCTAGCAGCATATCGCTCAGCGTGTCCATCACGCCACTGCTGGCGCCCGTCCTTTCCGACCTGTCCGACCGGGGTACTGCATCACTCCCGTCATCTTGTTTGAGTTCTGTACGGCTTTTAATTATTTCATACGCCGATTCCCGGTCCACTCTCTGTTCGTAACAACCGAAAATAACCGATGACCGGATGAGGGCACTGCGTTCCGCCTCGGTGATCGGACCTATTCTCGATGCAGGCGGCAGGATGAATGCCTGCTCGACCATGGCGGGACGGCCTTTCTCGTCCAGCAACGACACGAGAGCTTCACCGACCGAGAGCTCGGTGATTGCTTTTTCGATATCGAAGGCGGGGTTGGCTCGCATGGTTTGCGCTGCCGACCTGACTGCTTTCTGATCGCGCGGGGTAAACGCGCGTAATGCATGCTGCACACGGTTGCCAAGCTGACCTAAAACACTCTCAGGGATGTCCAGCGGATTCTGAGTCACGAAATACACGCCAACGCCTTTTGAGCGAATCAATCTCACCACCTGTTCAATTTTCTCCAGCAGCGATCTGGGCGCTTCGTTAAACAAAAGATGAGCTTCGTCGAAGAAAAATACCAGTTTCGGCTTCTCCGGATCACCTACTTCGGGAAGATGCTCGAACAGTTCCGACAAAATCCACAGCAGAAACGTCGAATACAGCTTGGGAGAGTTCATCAGCTTGTCGGCGACCAGGATATTGATCATGCCGCTGCCCCCGGCGCCGGTCTGTATCAGGTCATTGATATCGAGCATCGCTTCGCCGAAGAAGTGGTCGCCGCCCTGTTGCTCGATCTCCAGCAGCGAGCGCTGAATTGCACCGATCGAGGCGGCTGAAACGTTACCATACTGAACAGTGAACTCTTTTGCGTTAGTGCCTACAAACTGCAACATGGCGCGGAGATCTTTCAAGTCAAGCAGCAATAGCCCGTTATCGTCCGCAATTCTGAATACCAGCGTCAGCACGCCCTGTTGCGTGTCGTTAAGGTTGAACAACTGCCCGAGCAGCAGCGGTCCCATATCCGATATGGTTGCGCGCACCGGGTGTCCGGATTTACCGTATATGTCCCAGAATGTAACCGGGCAGGCCATCCACTGTGGCTCATCAAGCTTGAGTTGCGCAAGCCGCTCTTTCATCTTCGGCGAAACCGCACCTGCAACAGAAAGGCCTGCGAGATCGCCCTTGACGTCAGCCATGAATACGGGCACGCCAATTGATGAGAATCGCTCGGCCAATACCTGCAGCGTAACGGTTTTGCCAGTACCGGTCGCCCCGGTGATCAGCCCATGCCGATTGGCAAAATGGGGCAAGAGCGCAATTGCGTTGTCGGAATGGGCAATTATCAACGGTTCTGGCATGGGGCTCACGGACTGGTTTAACAGGACTTCAACGCCTTGACATTATCGGTTTCGCGATTAAAAATCCACTCTTTTTGCTTACCCGGCCCAACTGGCGATCTCCAGCAGCAGAAGCAGCGTAAGCCACAAAACCAGGGTGCGCCAAACCAGGCCAACCGTACTTTGCAGAAAATCGGCGTCGGCTTCTTCGCCCACGCCCAATTCGGGACGATAGTGCCTGCTGCCGGCCTCTCGCAACGGATCTCCCAGGCAGACCCCAAGCGCGCCTGCGCCGCTGGCCAGAATGATGCCCTGGTTGCGGTCCATCCACGATGCCGCTTGTGCACGCCAGCAATAAATCGCATCCTCGAAATTGCCCGCGATGGCAAAACTCATGGCAGTCGCTCTTGCCGGCAGCCAGTCAATGATCTTGAATGCTTTCACGGCAAAGTCCCCAAATGCGTCCGTACGTCCGCCCCAGCGCTCATCCAGTAATTCCGCCAGCCGATACAGGACTGCCCCCAACGGTCCGGGCAATAGTGCAAAACAGATAATAATTCCGAATACATAGCGATGCGAATAGATCAGGCCCGTCTCGATGGTGATTCGCGCAATTTCCTGACTGCTGAGGTCGTCTGCTTCTACCCCATGCAGCTTCCACAACAGCTTGCGAGCAAGAAGCAAATCCTTGTTCTCAAGCGCATCCCTGATTTCATTGGATGAATAGCTGAACTGGCGAAAACACATGGTGAGATAAAGCGTTATTACGTTCCATGCCCATGCCAGTAGCGGGCTTAGGTTATACAATAAATAGTAGATCCAGACGGAGAGCAGCAGTACGGGGATTACGGCGACTACCCAGGCAGCGATGACATGTCTGCGCAGACCGGTGTTGAAATAACGCTCCAGCGAATCGGCATAGGAGAGAAAAAGCGAGACAATACGATTGCGGTCGCTACCGGGACGCCATCGCTCCAGCAGGAGAACGAAAATCAATGAAAAAAAGGTCATCGCAAAAAGGCCGTTGTAGTCAAGTCAGTTCGCTTTCAAATATGCTGGCAACATTATCACAGCACTGATTTGAGCACTTTGCCCATCTCGGCGGGATTTCGCGTGACTTTAATCCCGCACTCCTCCAGCACCGCAAGCTTTTCCTGCGCCGTGCCCTTGCCGCCCGAAATGACCGCGCCGGCATGCCCCATGCGTCTACCCGGCGGCGCTGTCAGGCCGGCAATGAAACCGACCAGTGGTTTTTGCATATTATCCCTGACCCAGCGGGCACAATCTTCCTCATCGGAACCCCCGATTTCGCCTACCATCAAAACGGCATCGGTTTCATCGTCGTCATTGAACAATTTCATCACATCAAGATGTTTCAGGCCATTCACCGGGTCACCGCCAATACCTATACAGGTGGACTGTCCCAATCCCTGCTCCATCAATTGCGCCACCGCCTCGTATGTCAGCGTTCCGGAGCGCGACACCACGCCAATGCGGCCCTTCTTGTGGATGTAGCCCGGCATGATACCTATCTTGATTTCGTCGGGTGTGATAATGCCCGGACAGTTGGGGCCGATCAATCTGGTTTTACGCCCCTGCATCTTGTAGCAGATGCGCAACATGTCGCGAACCGGGATGCCCTCAGTAATGCAGATTACCAGGTCCAGTTCAGCATCCACCGCCTCATCGATCGCGGCAGCGGCGAATGGCGGCGGCACGTAGATTACGGAAACCGTTGCACCGGTCGCCTGCTTTGCCTCCCTGACGGTGGCAAATACCGGAATACCTTCGAAGTCCTCGCCCGCTTTTTTCGGATTTACCCCGGCAACAAAACAATCTTTTCCGTAAGCGTAATCACGGCACATCCGAGTATGGAACTGCCCGGTCTTGCCGGTAATACCCTGCGTCATCACCCGGGTGTCCCGGTTAATCAGGATGGACATGTTATGCTCCTCCCATCGCTGATTCCGCTGCCGACGCTGCCGCCGTAACAGCCTTCTCCGCGGCGTCGGCCATATTGCCCGCCGAAATAATCAGCAACCTGGACTCGGCGAGAATCTTTTTGCCCAAGTCCACATTGGTCCCTTCGAGTCGCACCACCAATGGCACCTTCAGCTTCACCTCGCGCGCCGCTGCCACCACCCCTTCGGCAATCACGTCGCACTTCATGATGCCGCCAAATATGTTTATCAATATGGCTTGCAGATTCGGGTTGCGTAGCATCAGTTTGAACGCCTCCGCCACCTTCTCGGCGGTGGCGCCGCCTCCCACATCCAGAAAGTTGGCGGGGCTTCCTCCATAGAGCTTGATGATATCCATGGTTGCCATTGCCAGACCCGCGCCATTAACCAGGCATCCGATATTTCCGTCCAGCGAGATATAGGAGAGATCATGCCTGGATGCCTCGATCTCCGCCGGATCTTCCTCGTCCAGGTCGCGCAATTCGGCAATATCAGGATGGCGGAACAGGGCGTTGTCGTCAAAATTCATTTTCGCATCGAGGGCGACGAGGTGGCCCTCAGCGGTTAGTATCAATGGATTGATTTCGAGCAGCGAAGCATCGGTGCTGTCATAGGCCCGATACAAGCCCTGCAACAGGGTTCGCGCTGCTGCCGCGGCTGATTCCTCAATACCGATCTTGCGCGCAACGTCTTCGGCATCCTGGGCAGTTAAGCCGGCCAATGGATCGATGAACACCTTGTGAATCTTTTCCGGCGTTCCGGCGGCAACCTCTTCGATATCCATCCCGCCTTCTGAACTTGCTACCAGGCAGACGCGCCGGCTGCTGCGATCCACTACCAGGCCGATATAAAGCTCTTTCCTGATATCGACCCCCTCCTCAACCAGAAGCCGCCGTACAACCTGGCCCTGCGGGCCGGTCTGATGCGTGACAAGCGTCATACCGAGTATTTTCGCGGCGAACTGTTTCACTTCGTCGAGCGACTTCGCCAATTTTACGCCGCCACCCTTACCGCGCCCACCGGCGTGAATCTGCGCCTTGACAACCCACGCGCTCCCACCCAGTTGCTCAGCTGCCTTCACCGCTTCATCAATGCTGAAGCAGGCACTGCCGCGCGGGGTGTTAATGGCGAACCGGCGCAAGATATCTTTAGCCTGGTATTCGTGAATTTTCATGGCCCCTCCCGCGATTCAATAATGGAGTATATCGCAATAGTTTTGCGGACGTCGTGCGAAGGGGGCGATTCCGCCCGGGCCGACATAGCTTTGAGAAACAGGACCAATACTACAGATACCACAGATACCCAAAGGCGGCGCCCGCCCCTTGAAAATTAAATGGCTGTTTATATCTCCGCCTCGCATTAGATCACCGGTGACGTTGTCTCCCCCTCCAGCTGCGATACAGCATCTACCAGGCTCTTCGTTTTGCATCGCATCGATCCCTAGCAGCCTGTCGGACTTAAAGGAAATCCCTTCAAATCCGACAGACTGCGAGAAGCGAGAACATCACGAAAAAAAGTGTAACCATTCGGCTCGAGCTTCGTTAAATGCAACAGATTCCAAGCAGCAGTGCCCTGGAATCTTTTTTGGGATTTCCATATCAAAAAAGAGATTTTAGTAATGAAAAAGAACTTCCACATAACACGCACCTTGCTTGCCTCCATGACAATATGGCTGGCTTTAACGGTTGGGGCGATGCCTGCATTTGCTGACAATGCCGTGAGACTGAAAATATTGATCATCGCGACAGGCGATGTAGCGGAAGACCCAGGATTGGCCTACATCAAACCCGTCCTTGAGGAAATGGGAGTGGAATACGATGTATTAAACGCCGGCGCACGGGATCTGACACCTGCGATACTCGCCTCCACTTCGGCCGGAACCGCCTGCAAAGCTGAGGATGCTGGCTGTGTAGGCAACTATAATGGCATCGTCATGACTGACTCCGACTCGGTTCCAAGCTTCACACCATCAGAATGGGACATCCTGCACGATTACCAGAAAGACTTCGGTGTCCGCCAAGCCGTGCTATCAGGCTGGCCGGGCACTTATCGGGATCCAGAACCTCCTTATGGCGTCTACCTGGACTATGGTCTTGTCTATTCGTCCAGTTCAACCGACTACGACGCCCATTGGACAGTGCCTCCCGCTTATAGCAAGGAAGTTTTCGAGTATGTGAACCGGACTAATCCACTTCCAATTACAGACTTTGCCTTCGCGGCCAATGCTCGAAATGATACCAACGGGCTGCGGGACGGTTCTGTACCCCACGTTGAGCCACTCCTGAGAACGCAGGGTGATGAAGCATTGGTATCCATCGTGCGGTACATGATCCCCTCTCGGACAACACCCGTGCGCGAGGTGATGATCTCTACGATTACGAATGCCTCATTCCTCTTTCATTCAAAAGTCCTGGCCTACGAGTTCATCAACTGGGTAACGCAAGGGGTATTCGTTGGGGCGCGCCGTGTTCATATGGCCGCCCATGTGGACGATCTGTTCCGCCCCAACAGTCTATGGGATCCTGCCCTCAAGAAGGATAATCCGGCCAATATCTATCGCTTGAATGGCGCCGACATCAATAATGCAGTGAGCAAACAGGCCGCCTTTCGTGCCGCGCACCCGTTAGCCCGTAATTTTAAGCTGGATTTTCCCTTCAACGGTTCCTGGGCTGTAGTCGATCCGAACGCAATGCCGCTGACTGTAAACTTGACAGAAGACCTGGTAGCTGCGGTGGCTGCAACCAAGGCAAATTTCCGCTTCATCAACCATACCTTCTCTCATCCAGACATGGCTAAAGCACCGGTTCCAGCCAATGCTCCTTGTGATTACGTCACGTTTACCGACATTTCCGCCATTGAAGCGGAAATCGCCAAAAACCGTATTGTCTGGAGTCTTCTGGGTCTTCCCGAGAGAAGTCAAAACAACCGGGTGCTTGTAAGCGGCGGCCATTCTGGCCTTAAGGATCCCAGATGCACCAATGATTCGGCGTTGCACCTGGATATGTTTGACGTTCAAGCTGATGACATCGCATTTGATGCGGGCGGCGCCAATCCGTTATTCCTTGAAGCCGCTGCAAAAGCCGGCGTTGTCTACCTTGCCGCCGACTCGTCGCAGCGGGCTGAGAACATGGAACAGTATATCGCGCAGTACAAGGATGACAGCCCAACGGATCGGCTAATGTTGCCACGCTGGCCGACCGATATTTTTTATAATGTGACGAATCCATCCCAACTGGAAGATGAGTACAATTATGTTTACCATCGAAGATATATTAGCGCGGGACAAAATCCATGTGAAATACCGATGGCAATTTGCGCCCCCCGAAATTATGCGGAAATTCTCATGGCCGAGGCCGATATGGCTTTGCGGCATATGCTGACCTTTAAGAAATGGCCCCATTTTTTTCATCAAGCGAACTTGGCCAGATATGATGAGAGCGGCAATACGCTCCAGTTTGACTGGTTAAATGCCGTCTTCACAGAATACGAGCGGATGTTTAACCTACCGGTCAAGAATTATCCCTATTATCTGATCGGAGACTACACTTCAGAAAGTCTCAACGCCAAATCCGCGACTATTCATGCGACGTGGAACCGCACGACCAATCAGGTCACTCTATCGGCAGACAAAGCTGTACCCCATCTGCTTGCCACCGGCCTCTCGGGCGGAGAGCGGTACGGGGGCCAATTTATCAGTCGCATTTCCGTCAACACGAACTCCACAGCGTTTGCGGTCGACAGGGCGCTGACTCAGTAAGCGCCGCTACTTTTCGGATTTCCTGCGTAAAAAGTAAACGATTACAGTACTTTAAATGATACCGCACATTCACTCGACCAAGGCCATCGTTACCCTGCTGATTGCCGCCCTCGCAATCGTAATTAGCGATGGGACTCCGGGTTTGGCACAGGCATTCACGGATGGAGCCCCAGGATTGGCACAGGCCAGGGAAAAAGCTGATGAAACCGCCCAACCAGCTAATAATGAGAAGAATAGAAAGAAGATACGAAAGGAAATTGACGAGAAATTAAAGGCGCGGGAACCGTTGTATCCTCGGCAGGCTGAATCGCTGGCAAAGCAATATAAAGAGACTGCAGCGATTGTTGCACGCCAAGGCAGTGACCCCAAACCGCTTCTTGAAGCCGCTGCTTATTTCGAGAGTCAGTCTGAATAAAATCGCTTTTCTGTTGGACGATCACGTAAATGTCCCTGATCGGGGCTGGTCGAGCAATCGGGACAGTGCGTCTCGCACTGCCTTCTGGCTATTCGAAGATACACGCGCATCCTCCTTGATCTCCGTCTCCACTACTGCCCCTGAAATGAGTGGGAGTGACTAATGGGGATCATCGAAGCGAAGACCGGCCCTGACTAGAGCTGAGTCAGTTATATGCGAACCGATAGGTAGCACTTAATGCCATATATTGAGGCTGTAATGATTTGGCGAATTGCAGTGCTCCAGGTCATTCAGGATCCCATCGCAACCTCAATCCAATGAGGGGAGGGGGCCTAGAAAGTCTGGACCTAACATCTCCAGACCGCGCTCCTCCCTTTCATTTCATAAACCGTAAAAAAAGGTAAAAAATGGCTATAAATCTGCTGCTAGACTCTACCAGAAGCCCTGCAGTAGATTTAGATCAAGCTCCTGCTACCCTTCATATCTCCAGAACGGAAATAAATTAGCCATAGACGCCCAGAGGGCTCAGTTAGTCTCCTAGCTGATTCTCGGGTGTACTTCAGTCCAATAGCAATTAGTTCCAGTCGATACTATTGTGATAACTGCTTACACAGCTGAGCTAATGACCGCAATGGCGTTATATCAAGACCAGAGCTTTCTCATTCAATCCAGTCAGCCCCTTTTCGATCTGAAGAGCGCTCCTGGCGCCATCGCTATCGCTTCGGGAATTTATAGATGCAATGGATGTGGACGTGAAATAGCAGTCGAAAAAGGATATGAACTACCATCCCATGGCAAGCATCACCATGGATTCCAGTTTGGACCGGTGACTTGGCAACTCATCGTTGCGGCTATATGACGAGGGGATTTAAACCAATGAATGACCAGTATGTGCTTGCCGAATGTAAGAGCAACCGAGTTACGGCTGGGGTCAGCAGGAGAATTACTAGGGTTCGAGCAGACATTGATAGTTAAACCACGATACCCATTCCAGGGTGGCCAGTTTCACCGCCGCCTTTGTCTTCGTTACATTGAAAATGACCTGCTGTCGGGGTGGTTCAACGTGCCAGCGTCCAGTTCATACCTTAAAGCTCAGGGAGCCGGCTAAGTTGCAGGCATTCATTGCAATCTCTTGGGTTTACTCATGACCAAATACTCTGGGTTTGAACATTCACAACTAGCAGAATTACCAGTAGAACTACTTGAGCCAGACGATCTTCTGGTCAGTGCATCCATTCTGGCATGTTCCTCTTCGGTGAGCTCTCGCTTGACCGTCCTTACACGTCCAAATTAAGCCCAATCGGAATAGTCGAATTGAGTTCGAACCTGTATCCATGCATAACCTTCCGCTTTCAGGTGTCCCACAGCCGCTTCTGCAATTCGCGATCGTCAGTCAGCGCAAGGGCGGATATCTGCTCGAAGTTGATTTCTCCTTCCGCTACAGTCCGAAAATCTTTGGCGAAACATTGCTCAATTTCAGGTAACGTGTGGCGGTCAGGGGCGAGACTCCAAAGCGCGGCGCAATCTCATCCGGCGAGAAACCGGCATCAATCAGGCTGGTAGTGTTGGGGCGGATTGGCGCGGGAAGCACTGGAGTTACGGCCGAATTGAAGTGAATTCAAGTGCCGCTGCCGCAAGTAGCGCTTGCGGATCACAGGCCATGACAGGAAAGCCTTAAGCGGTTGCCGTGGCCTGTGAGATGCGGAAAACGAGAGGGGGAAGATTTTTAAATATGCTCCTGAGCCAACACGGCCGTCTACTTCCGAGTAGGCCACTCATGTGCGTTCAGCAGCTTATCAAGCTAAAAGGGTTACAAACAGGTTACATTTACCAACAAATAAAAAGGGGTTACAAGAATTAACTTGCAACCCCTTTATTTTTTGGTGGGTCTGGCTGGACTCGAACCAGCGACCAAGGGATTATGAGTTACTCTTTCTATCGGTTTAATATCAAGGAAATCAACAATATCAGAGACTTACAAGATGCCACAAAAGCAATAAACCGCCAAATACGCAATTGAATGGCAAAATAATCCGCACCATTTTAATGACGTCATGAATATGGTTTTTCGATCACTTTGCCGCCTCCGGCAAACCCTGATTACACCCCTTCACAGCCGCCCGTAACTTAATCTCGCATGCCCACCGTTCTTCTATTTCAGCACGCAGCGCCCTGTTGATCGTCAGAGCATCATCAGCCGGCGAAACACGGTCTACTGCGTACGAGTCCCTGCACTCCGCCGGCATCTCAACTTTACAATGTACCGGCACAAGCTTGTCAATAACCTTAGTCTCAATCACTGGCTTTCCGGCGCATCCGGCCAGAGCCAGGCTAAGAACTGCGATTCTGAACATATTCTTTCTGCTCCCTTTCAATTGTTTGGCACTGAGTCTCACCCGGGCGAGCCTGATAGGTATTAACCTCTTCCGCGAGCCTTGAGTGCTGTGCTGCCCAATACTGAGCGTCTTTCATTGCGGCAGCAGCTGCTTTCTCCTTCGCGACCAGCGCGCCAGTGACTTCTTTTACCCCGGCCTGAACCGTGCCAATGTCGGTAGCACATTTCGCATTCGCTGCATCAGCAATCCTCACGCGCTCTTCCATCTTGGTAATTTGCGCGTCAGTTTTCCAGCCGTGAACTGTCCAGCCGCCGCCGAATCCAGCAAGCAATATGACAATTGGCAAAATGATGTAAGTTACAAAAAATGGCATATTTTCATCCCTTATCTACCCCTCAACCCACTGATTTAAATCGATTGTAGGGCTTTAAAATCGCATAGATTTTAGGCAGTTTCGACCGCATAAACCTGTTTGCCTGGTTTGGCCCGACGATGCCCGCCTTTGAGTCCGAGAGAGTGAAGGTAAGCATAAAAATGCTTGAACTCGGATAGGGTTGGTCTCTTGCCGCAGAGCCCCATCAACTCATAGACTCCGTTTTGCACCAAGACGGTAACAACGCAGTTATACGGCCCCGGCACTCTCTCTGCATCATCATGGATGCGGACCAGCGCAACCGTAGGAGTCAACCAGTTGAGCGTTACCCGGCCGTTGCGGTAGTCGTAGTGGTAGGTCACGCCAGTCCCATGCACTGCTTGTATTCGGCCTCGCGCCGAATGGTCAGGCCACGCAATGGCTTTCCCTTGAATTTGTCCCAGCGCAGAATTTCTTTGCACGCTCCGTCATAGTCGCTCGCGTTCAATTTGCGAACGAGAGTCGAATTGCAGAAAGCGTGAACGCCAATGTTGTACGCCAGGCTCACGAAACTGGCGAACTCCCATTGATATAAAGGAACTGTGACGCATGATTTAACGCCAGCCGCGTAGACGCCCTCAATCTCCTCGAGGAGGCGAACCATGGCGCGAACTGGTGTAGTCTTATCTCCGAGCTTGACGCCTTCGGTAGAGCCGAATCCATTGGTAGGCACATCGCCCGCGACAGGAGGCGCGGCAACCTCGACATAACCCTCGTGAACACCTATCCCGACAAGGGTTGATGCGGCGAGCACCAAGCCAGCGATAGCGGAGCGTGGTTTAATCATTCGTTTTCCCTATCGCTTGGCTAGTGAAATAACGCAATGCGGCATTACCGCCGATCGATACAGCGAGTAATGCAAAATATGCCGTGTCGGACATGACACCGTGTAGCGCGCCCGTGAAGGCTTCCAGCGTTACAAATACGGCGCCAATCAGGTTAAACCACAAAGTTTTACTCTTGCTTGCCGGTTTAGATGTGTCCATTAATGTTCTCGCTCCAATAACCGATCGATGCGGTTATGCGCCTCAACAGCGGATTTCTCCGCGTGCTCAAGCCGGATGTGCATGCCGCGTATATCGGCCCGTATTCCGCCCCATATCGCAGCACCTGCTATCAACTGGCCAGCGATCCACATCCAGATATTTATTTCGCCCATAATTCCCTCAGAAAACGATCTTGAGCATGATCGCAACGATGATGATCGCCCCGGCGCCGCCGAGAATCGCAGCTGTCCATTTCGACGCCTTCAGTTTGTCCAGCAATGAGTCGGCCCCGTTCTCTGCCTCAGTGTTCATTTCGTTGAATTTGTCCGCGTACTCTTTTAATTTTTTGCGCTGGTACATCGTCATTTCAGACTCCTAAATAAACGTTACGAAAATGGCGAAAACAACGCCGAGGAATACGAATAGCAGGTCAAGATCGAAGATGACTTCCGGATGCTGTTTATACTCACGCCATGCCGCGAAGCTCAGGACGATCAGGAACGCAACGAGCGCGGGCAGTAGCATCATGATCAGCAGCGTGGCGCCCGCTCCGGCGCTGAAATGCAGAGGTTGATCGAGCCAGTCTTTTCCTTGCCACGAGAAATGTGGCGCGATCACAGGGACGCGCCCAAGGTAAATAGATCGTCCAACTGCTGACTGGTAAGCGGCAGGTCAGCGGCGAGCGCTGCGACGAGTTGATGCGATCGCTCGACCGTTGCCGCGAAAGCCCACTCGATACGGGACGCTTCCGGCATTGCAGCGATACTTGCGTCTACTTGTCCGAGTAGGCCGGATTGCAGAAGCGCGAGCCGTGCCTGGCGCATTGAGATTGATGTCGGAACAGGATTGATCGGCAACTGAGGCGGCGGCGGGACGGTGTGCGTCACAACGCCGTTGATCAACTCCCAATAACCCTCGGTCGTCTGCGCCATCAATTCCACTATCTCAGGCGATAACGGGATAGCCCCGTCCGGTATCACGTTAAAAGCATCGTCGTACCGTGCCTTCAGCCGCCCGTCTTCTTTGAATGTTGCGTATCTCATTTTCCGATTGCCCTCCAGCGGATACCCCAATTGGATTGAGCGACTCCAGATCCCTCGAACACGTAATATTTAACTGACGCTGTGGTTAAAGCACTCTCCACCATGAATATGTTTTTACCGCCTGCCGCGTAGTTATAGATTGTTGGGACGCAGTTGTAGATAGCGGTTGGAAATGTGGTGGGAAACACAATCTCCACTTCCAATCCACCGGCAGGAACATCGGTATTTACCGCTTGCGTTCCCCACTGCTCGTACCGCCCGGCGTCCCATTTTTCGCCATTGACGGCAAGCATTTGCCCGTAGGCCATTGATGCGGGAGTTACGGCTTTATCCGTAGCTACGCCACCCAAAGTCTCGGCGCCTGTGGCAAGCTCTACGACGCCTGTCGCGGTTTCGGTTGCGGCCTGCTTGAGAGCGGCAAAGGCCGCCGCCGCTGTGCTTGCGCCGGTGCCGCCGTTTGCTATGGCAAGGTCTGTGGTAAGCGCGAGCGTCGGTATCGTTACCGTGCCGGTAAAGGATGGGGAGGCCAGATTAGCTTTTAGCGCAAGAGATGCGGTTACTTCCGCGCTCGTTGGAGACAATTGCTCCAACTGAAACGCCGTGCCGTCATAGGAAATACGAAACCACATATTTGCAGGGTGATCACCAGAAGCCAGCGCCGCGCCATTCTTCTGAATTGCTTTTGTCGCCAAGCCGCTAATAGCTGCGGTCATCGCGCCAGTATTGGCTGATGCGCCAGATTTGTAGGTAAAAGACTGTCCGGCGGCATAAGCGGTAATGGATGGGGATAGCGTCAAGGTAATGGCGTTAGCCGTCCCTCCCGCCGTTCCCGCCCAAGTCAAAGAACTGTCCTGCACCTGTCCGGCAGCCGCGTAATCTGTCCGGCCCGAGGCATCCCCGACATTGGTATGCCGGAAAGTTCCCATCGGGAGATTTGCGGTAGGTGTGGTCTGGCCGTCGCTGGCTATGCTTTGCGTCAAAGCCGTGGCGATGTCGGACATCGTGTTATTATGCGTACTGGAACTTATCGCCGCGCCAGACGTAACCGGATTACCGGCGGGCAGGCTATAAGTGCCGTTTCCGTTTCGAGCCATATCTCATCCAAAATGGTGAAAAAATAGAAGAATTCCTGAAACTTATCGCTCCAGGATTGGGAGTGCTGCTATACGGACTGCTATTTGAGTTCCGAAGCAGGAAGAGAGCCGCTTCCGGCCCCTACGAAACCGAGGATACGAGACACCGCGCGTACCTGTTCGGGCGTAAGCTTGGCTTTGCTTGCCGGTATTTCCTGAGAAAGCGCCCTAGATAGGGCCTGCTGGTTATCAACCATTCCCTTGGCAGACTTGACAAGGGAGATAGCCCCGCCCACTCCCGGCAAGTTGCCCATCAGGTTCATGACTGCCCCGGCTGTATTTGACGTATTGACCGGAGATGCGGTCGGATGGCTGTTAATATAAGCGCCTACCCTGCTTACCGTTTTCAGCTTTGCTATTTCTTCGGGAGAGTAAAAAGCATGCAACTTGTCCCTCCCCATTTCGCGCAATGCCTTTGCGAACCGCTCCGGGGTGAACAGCTTGTCACCGGCCGTGTTCTCTCCAAAAGCGGCCCTTTGAAGATGCGCCCCTATTTGGTTCCTGGCTTCATCATATGCTTCAGGGCTTTTTTGGAGCAGTTTTGCAAGTTCTTGAACATTCTCCGTTTTGCCGCTGATGACGAACCTTTTAACGAAGTCATCAGGAGATACCTGACCTTTTGCGGCGGCTTCCAAAGCCGGTATTGCGTCATGCAGAGCGAATCGTTGACGCGCCGCAGCGACTGCCGGGGCGAACGGTCCCCCGGTTGCGTCCACATCGGAAACCGCCCTTTTCACGGCCTTGCCGAGCTGCCCTAGAGCGTTATTGGTTGCAGGGTCGTTGCTGTGATTCGCATTTATCACCTTCAGAATCTTGTCGGCATCCTCGATGGAGAATACCTTCTGCTGTCTTCCGCTTTCAAACCCAAGCGCCTTGAACTGATTACGGACTCCGCTAGGAACCTTGTCTCCAAAGTCATCGAGAACTTTCGCATAATCTTGAGCCAAGCCCTGAAGTGGAACATCAAGATCCTTGCCAGCCGATTCCCGCGCAGCCTTATATGCCGAGCGAACACCAGCGTTTAGAGACTCGTCAGTCTTTCTTAGGGCATCGGCCAGCACTTGTCCTGCCTGCTGGCTCTCTGATGCCTTATTCCCGCCAAACCCGCCCACAATCTTTTGCAGCCCTTGGTTTTGTTGCTCGAAGCGCTGCATGAGCGGCTCGCCAACGCCAGACACGCCCCGAAGGTTTCTCTCCCTGGCAAACTGAGTAGCATCGCGGGTTATCTGCCCACCGGTCGCAGGAAGCCCAACGGCGTTAAAATCCTGCTTCCTCAGTATCGCGGCAGGATCAATGACGTTGCCTTGCTTGAGAGCTTCAGATACTTGCTGGCGAAGCACCGCCATCTGCTCTCGCGGAATGTCATCGGCACGCTGACCAATGCTGTCCAGCATCTTGGTTATGGCCGTATCTGTTTCCAGGCCTGCCCTTGCCCCGACAATCTCCGGATCAGCGCGGCTCACACGCTTAGCCAGCGTTTCTCCAAGTTTGCTTGCGGCGGGAGTAAGGGCAGCGCCAAACGCCGCGCCCACTCCTGCCTGAGCCGCCTTATTAGCCCAAAAGTTACCGTCCGCGTTATCCACAGGCTGCAATGCTCCGCCAACAGCCCCAACCTTAGCGCCGTACAGAGCCTTTCCGCCTAGAGTGGTCGCCCTCATTGGCAGGGCAGCGGCCACGGCGGCATTTGCAGGGCTCACGACATTTCCCAACAGGCGAGCGCCATCAAAGCCCTCCTGTCCGGTGGCGGTTCTCGCGGCTTGATACTGCTGCTCGTTCTGCCTGTTTAGGTCTTCTACCTGCTTCGCTTGGTCTCCGAAGAATCCACTAACTGGATTAGGCATCTCTCCAAAGAAGCGGCTAATAGGATTGGGCAATGCGCCCCCCATAGAAGTCATGGCCTCCATCCCTCTAGGACCGCCTATAGAGGTCACGGCCTCTAAAGCCCTCGGGAGCAGTTGCGCTCCGGCGTCGATCTGGTCACGCCCACCTTGCAGCACGCGCCCCGGCATGCTCGCTTGCACTTTCTCGAATAGCGATGGTTTGGAAAGTTTCAGCGCGTCGTGTTGGGGCTTAGGCGAGGGCTTTGTCGCCTGCTCCTGTTCCAGCCTGAGCCGAAACTCGAATTCCTCCTCTTCGCTCATAGACCTTGTCTCTTTTTCCATGCCTGATAGCGAGATTCTTTTTCGGCGTCAAATGCGGATGGCTTTGGTCTACTTGCTTCAGGCTCGTACTTTGCCCATAGATTTTTAACAGTCTCAAGAGCCGCCCTACGCCTCTCAACAGGAACAGAGGGGTTCCCAATCTCAGCAGCCATTTCCCTGTACATTTGAACATCTTTATCGGATTGCGGCCCTTCCATGCGCGGCATCTTAGAAGTTAAGGCTCCAGACATTGCTTTTAGCTTTTGTGCCTGAACTGAGCCTTCGGTACTAACCCCGAAGAAACCCCCAACCGCATCCCTTGCCGCTCCTATGCCGCTGCCTGTTGGGAGACCGCCATCCTTTCCGCTCAAAATGCTCTCAGCCTCCTGAATGGTGTCTCCTAGGCCAGTCATGTTGTATTCGCGTTTAGCCCTGGCTTCGCCGCCAGTCTTCGCGCCCGCTATTTGTCCCTGCAAGGAAGGATCGGCCTGCGCCCCAATAATAGGCTGTCCATTAGCGCCTCGAACCGGCTCAACTGTGCCAGTGCGGGCATTAAAGGCAAATACGCCTTCACCGGTCTGCACCGGCTGGAAATATGGGCTTTGTCCTGCGCCGCCGGATTTAACCAGTTCGCGCCTCAAGTCTGCCTGTTCCTGCCTGCCCTGCTGCCTGTCTGCCAGCATCATGCCAAATTGCTGTCTGCGTTCCTCGCGAGCGTCCCTGGCATCTTCCCTGCGTAGCGCAAATTCTTCCGCGCGCATCTGGCGATCCGGCTCGCTGGCGATTTGCTGCACACCCATTTGTTGCAATACAGGATGACCAGAGGCAAGCAGTTGAGCGAATGCGGCTTGACGGTCGCCGGGTACTGATGGCTTTGCCGGACCGCCGCCCAACTCATCCGCCGGAGCCGGTATTCCCGGTGTTCCCTGTAGCGTCTTTTGGTAGTTTTGCAGCCCTTCGGACAGCTTCTGATTCATGCCCGTCGTGAGTTCGCGGTGACGCTCGTCTGCCATCCCCTGCATTTTCGTTGCCACGAACATTTGCAGCATCTTGGCAAGCCCTTGCGTGGGATGGTTCAGCACTCCCGGCTGCTGCTGTTGCTCTATAGGCTGCAAGGACTGGTTTTGCAGCATCATGGCAAGCTGGCGGTTGCGGTTTATCGACTCTAATTCCGCGTTGTGATCGCTAAAGGTGGATACGTTCTGGATAGCCATTTTTACTCCATCGACTCAGCAAGGGCGGCATTCAAGAGATTGAGCCGTTCGGTATATTCAGCATACATTTTTGGGTATTTTGTCCTGGTGAACTCGACTCTGTCCGTTGACTCTTTGCGATACGCGGTACAGTCATAACAGTCCAAAGATGAATGCTTAATCGAGTAGTGAGCAGGAACCTCCATCTTTGTCGCCAGATAATCTAAAACCTGTTGGCTCGTCCAATCCTCTATGGGCTGCAGCCTCACAATACCTTCAGTTATGTCGCCATTACGAGAGGTTGACTTATGCCCCTCATCGGCGCGCTGCCCGTAGACAATCTCATTTGCTCCAATCTCCTTCGCCTTCATGATGATCGGGAGGCTGATATTCTGGAAACAACAGCCCAAGTAACTCTGTATTCTGGTAGGTTTCCTGCCGGTCACCATCTGACCTAGTTTCGTCCAATTGATGGGTACCACATCAGCAGGCAACCCCTCGTCCGCGTTCTGTCTGTCCCGGCTAATCTCTACCGTTATCACAGGGACAATTTTGGAAGCGTACTCAACCATTTGCCGAGTCTCCGGATAGCTTTTGCCGGTATCCACATAAATGGCTAAGTCAATACTTCCCCGCAGGAGATGCAGGCAAGCCATTGAGTCTTTGCCGCCAGAGAAAGCTAATACCCTCATCACATCGCCATCATGCCGGCCGCCATCATTCCCGAACTGCCTAGCCCGAATAAGCCGCTCATCATATTGTTAGCATTCCCTGACTGAATGTTATACCGCCCCATATTCGCCTGATCCTGCGCTTGGGTAGCCTGCATGATCGGTGACGCGGCCATTTGCTGGCCCTGGAATCCCTGGAACTGAGGCACGTTGATAATCGCTCCCGAGCGGAGAGCATTGATCTCGTTCAGCGGCAATTGGCGCAAGAACGCCTCTTGAGAGATAGCGTTTTGTCTTGCCTGCGTATCCATGCCGAACTGCGCTTGTTGCTGAGCGGTGGCCTGTTGCTGAGCGCCAAGATTGAAGTCGTTCTCTTGAGTGGCTAAATCCCGCTGCGCGTTGCCGTGCGCTTCCGAGCCACGGAATATCCCTTGATTCGACAACTGCGTTTCAGTCATTTCACGCCGCCGATCCATGAAAGGCTGGTTACGCTGAGTAATGGCGTTATAGGCGTTATCCCATCCCTGCTGACCTGCTACGGCCTGATCCGGGATCTTCGACATATCGAACTGAGTGCCGAGCATCGAGCCAACCCGGTCAATCCCACCCTCCGCGAGATCGCCCAGACCTTGACTGATGCGATTGGACTGGTCGAATAAGGCTTGCTGTTCGGGTGACAGGGTTTGTGTAACCGTAGGGGTCAGTCCATCGCCCGAGCTCATGAAGGCGCTGCGATCAGGGGCTACAGGGGAGGAAGTAGATACTCCCAACAACCTCCCGAGAGGACTCGCATTCTGTTGTGCGCCAAGAGAGGACTGATACCTCTGCATTGCCGCGTTATATCCGGCCTCGTCAAACGTGGGCGCGCTGTCATAGGTGACGGTCTGCCGCCCATAAGGGTTAATAATGTTCGGGTTGCTCAGCTTGGATGAAGCAATCGCAGCCTCTTTATTGGCTGCTCCCTGTTCTATGGCTGCGCCCTTGTAGTCGGGTGCAGCTGGAGCTTGTGGTTTAGGCATTACGGTATATCCCCAGATATTTGCAATCTTCTTTACGCAAACAGTAGATCAGCATGTCTCCGCTTGGATGGGCATCCTTTAACCGTGCTTCCAAATGAGCGCCTTTCAACCCCCTAGCAAATCTTAATGATTCGGCATTAGATTCAGGAACCATTCCTCTCAAGGCTTTAACCCCAAGTTGAACGAACGGGTAATAAAACAGGAACCAGAGGAAATTCCGGGTTAACCATTTCTTCCCCGGCAGGGCTGCGATATGCATGAATATGGTTGTGCCGGTGTAGTTGTCATACACAACCCCCACCACTATCTCGCCATCGCTCTCTAGCCCCACAGCCTTGTAACTAGACCAGTCATTCTCGACCCCCATTTGGTCAGATACGAATTTAGCGACCCTCTGCGGATCGTCACAGATAACGCGCTTCATTAGATAGTCGCGCCCTTCTCAAACACAAAATCCGTAGCCTGCCAGCGCACGTTAGAATCCCTGCTTGATAGCTGAAGATGCAAACTTCCGGCAAAGCCTATGCCTGAGACAGATTGCCAATCCTTCTGAATGGAGAGAGAGCCGCCCCATATCCCCGTATCCCACAGGTCCGTATCCCACACCGCGCCACCTGAAGCGGCCAGCGTCGGGACTCCGGTCGGGTCGGAAGTATCGAAATCGACATTCATTCCCATTAAAATACCGGGCGTTCCGGTTGCGGAAATGATGGGCCTTGCCATCGTCCAGCGTTTTAGCTGAGCGCGGCTGCCAAAATATGAGAAAGCAGGGATAACGCTGCCAGTAATGCTATTCCCTGAATCATTGTATCCAGCCCATCCTTTCTTGACGGTTGAGGCGGTTCCGAAGTAGATTTCATCGTTGAATAGCTCCCAACAACTTGCTTCCCATCCTGTGAATTTGCACCACTTGCCGCTGATGGTATTCATCACGTACTGATGGAACTCAGTAGTGGAAACCGGCACGTTCAAGAGGATCATGTTGCCGTTCGGGTACTGCTGAATCTGCCAGCCGAAATTTGAGCCGTATGACTCTACAGCGTCGGCCATGGCGTAAAGAATCTGATCGGTAATCGCTATCCGCTTGCTGATCCGGTCGGACAGAAGAGCCTTGGACATCGGCATTACACCATCGCGGGTGACAATCAGCAGATCGCCGCCAAACTTCATGAAGCACCGCCGCCCGACAGGAGAGCCGATATTGAAAACACCCACTAGCGCAAAGGTGCTGGCGCTGGCCGGGTCAGTTCCCTGATATACCGCCACCTGACCCTTGGATGACACGAACACCGCGTGATCGTCCAACCCTTCCCCGGCATCCAGGCTCCAAGTCGCCATCGCCATGAGGTAGCCGCCATTGGTAAATAACGGCCCCACGTCAAACGAAGTAGCCGCCCCGCCGATTGAATCCGTAGCCAGATACCATGCTTTGGTTGAATTCCTTTCGACAAACCATATACGGCGCTTGAATACGTTTATATGGATCAGGCTCGTGGTGGTAACCCCGGTAATGGCTGGAGTTGATAAGTCATCAACAGCCGTCCAGGTCGTGCCGTCATAGGCCAGCGGCTTATCTATCCCGTTGACCATGTAAAGCCACTGAGCCCCCCCAGGGACGCCGAAATTTATATGCTGCCAGCGACCGGAGGTAATGCCAGCACTTACAACAGCAGCCCCTACAGGCCCCGCCGAACTTACGTTATAAATGGCGGCATCGGTCGATCCAAACAACTGAGATGCGGTGGAACTGCTATAAGCTGCAAGCGTCTCAATCGTGCCTGTAATGCCGGTTACGTGGTTCTCGCTACCCTTGCGGAGCATGACGTCCGTGGTGTTCGGAAACATGTTCTCCATCTGCACGGCGTCAGTCTCCGGCATGGCAGAGATAGCATCTCGCGCGTTCCATCCTCCGACCGGCGCGGGTATTGACTTGACGTCAGCCACCGCCCGGCGCCCCATTCTCATCGGTTTCACGAGCCGTAACCAGAATCCGGGATTGAGCCTGAGTTTATGAACATCGGCGCGTTACTGCTCGACAGGCTCAAAGTAGGCGCTGAATGATCCATCGCCATTTCCTTCTGCACCTGCATGTAATAGTCGCGGGAAAGGCTGGTCGTATCGAATCCCTTGATGTTGTAGAACTCGAACTTTGCCCCGCATATCATTGTTCTGTCGCGGAAGATGCACGTATCAGCATCATCCGAAAATTCTGTTTTAGCCGTGCCGTTCGAGCCTGTTACCCAGGCATTCGATACGTATTCAAAGCCAAGTTGTGATTCAGCGGCAGGAGGCCATATCTGCAAATAGCCGCCAAGAATCCGGTAGCGGATGCGCGGCCCGGTAGCGACGATCCCGCCCTTGAGGTACTGCCACTCTTGCGCGGACTTCGGCCCCATCAACTCCCAATGGTTGGTTTTGTCCCATTGGGTACGGTGCACCATGCGATCAAAGTCTGACGGCAGGCTGTATTTCGTCTGCGTGAAGGTGATAGATACGCCCGATTCCGTGTCCGTTACCGGATTGCTCAGCGTGACCTGAGTAGACGAATCCACCGAGGAAACGTAAGTGTCGGCTGGTATATTCTCGCCCGTAGCCATGAACGTTAAAGCCGCAATCCCGGTAGTGGAGCTCAACCCGGTAATCACGGCTGAATCGGAAGTCATGTCGCCGGTCAGGCTGATAACTTCCGTGTCGAATCGATACTCCTTGGTCAGGCCTTCCCAATTCTCATTGGTGATAATGTCGCCGCCGACCTTGTTCATCAGCGCATAAAGTTGAATGATCTGCGGATCGGTTGACGACGCAACGGCATTGGGGCGGGAGATTCCCATCTCGCCGCAAGCGGCCTGAACAAGTTGCAGGAGTGTCATTTTTTAGGCAGGGTGAGGGTTTTCTTCCCGTTATCCGGGTCAAGGCGCTCTTCCAGGGCTTGCAGACGTGCCGCCAGATCGCGGTTTTGTTGCTGCAATAACTCGTTTTCTCCTTTGATCGTCTCGAACTGCGCTGCGTACTTGCTCACCGCTTCGGTATCCTTCATCACATCTACAGAAGCTTTTGCCTTGGCAACCAATTCACGCGCGCCCAATCCAAGATTTGATAGATGCGCATCGCTCACGCTGGCAAGCTGCTCAACTGTGTAAATGTGCTTGTGGTTAAGGTCTCGGATAACTGCTTCGTCCACTTCGCGCCATTGCTCCAAGGGGTAACCAGTGGCCTTGGACTGTTCCCCGGCAGCGTATGCCGCCCAATGGTTAGGCCAGCGCACCTTGTCGGTTTCCTGCACCTTCCGGCGCATTTCGGTACGGGCATCTCCCGGAAAGATGATCTCTACAAAATCTGACTCCTTGCCCTTGTCGCTGTATTTGTAAAAACGGACATAGGCTGATGCGTCACTGCCATGAGACACGTGGCCGTTACGAACGGTCGGCTCTGCAAACATAAACACTCCTTGAAGATAGGCCCCTCCGGAGAGGGGCGGTTATTACAGCGTGCGGCCAACCTTCGGCCAGTTGAGAAAGCCTGCGGCGGTTGCAGCGGAGCCGCCATTGGCGGTATTCAGCACAATGCCGTCCATCACTTCTGCGCCAGCCGTGGCGTCATCATCCAATTGTCCGGCGGTTGCGGTCGTGTTGATCAGGGTATGTGCGGCAGCCGACGCGGAGACGCGAACCGTGCCAGGCCCGAAGATTTGCAGCCAGCCAAAGCCGGAAGCAGCGATAGCGGCACGAGCTACACCTGCCATCTTGCCGGCGCCGGTACCGGGTGCGGAGGTCGTGGTCGTTGCCATCACAGCGGTAAAGTCGCTGCTGTTGATCAACGCAACATAGCCATCCCCGGTAATGCCGGAGCCGCTGTCCTCGACGTAGATATAACCCTTCGAGCCGTCTGAAGTGGTGTTGAAACCCACTTGCCCAATATCGAATTCCGCGCCTTCTGCTTCGGTTCGGGCCTTCGTCGGGTCAATGCCAAAAATGTACATATTGAAATCCTTATGAAAAAGCCCTCGTGAGAGGGCTGGAATTGTTCTGCTATCGAAAATGCTTAGTCCAGGAGTACCGCCTGAAGGAAGCCATTTGAAAGCGTCATGTTTCCCGCCACCGCGATCAACTTGACCGTCGCGTCTTGATTCACCGAGAAACGATCCGGATCCAGCGGAACCATGTTGCGATCCTTGTGAGGGCGCCAGAAGAGGTAATTGGTATTGATGAAGTACATGTGATCCGATGGCGCATTGCCACCATAACCACCATCGAACACCACATCCGCATCCATGAACTTGAGCGAGGAGAATCCCGCCTCGGCCATTTCGGTAGAGGTAATGCGCTGGATCGCTTGCAGAGATTCCCAATACAGCCGGAAATAGTTGTTATCCGCAATGATCAGATCAGGCCGATCCGTGCCTCGAACCACTTGCAGCCACACGCGGTTCATGTAGCTTTGGATATTGGAAGCCGTAGCCGCCGCGCCGCCGTCCGTGGTGGCGTCATAGGAGGCGTTCTTCCAGAAGGTCCAGGTGCTGCGGTTGATCCCGCCGACGGTATTGGTCGGGGTATCCGCAATCAGGGCCTGGAGACCGCCTATTTGCTTCCCGCCGTCCGCCGTGCCGTCCGAGTACATATCCGCGCTGAGATTGTTCTGCATGGTGCGCTCGGCGTTCTTGATGCGGCTTTCAAGCAGGTCGATAACGCGCTCTGAACCGGAGTTTTGCAACTGCTCCAGACCGGAGATAGAGACCGCAACAGCGGCTTGTTTCCAGTCAAACTCGGCAGCGGTAAAGACATCGCTTGGAGAAATATTGAGCGTTTCGTACCCGCTGTAGCGCTTGAACGTGCTGTTCTCGGTGTATTCGAGTTCCTGCACGATGGTGCGCCCGCCGTCTACCGGCTTGACGTTGCCGCGCTTTTTCAGGCGGTTCAGGAGTGCATTGTTTTCTGAAACATTATCAGCCAACTTGCCGCTGCGATTACGCAGGGTAGTGGTGATAATTTCCGAAAGATTCGGAGAAGCCATGGTAAAGAGTCCTTATGAAGGGATTGAATTAAAGACGACCGCCGGAGGCTTCCATCGCCGCCCGAATGTCATCACGAATACTTGCATTGGCTATCGGGACCGCCGCGCCTGAAGGCGTACCCTTGACGCTGACTGCCTTAGCCTTTGCCGTTTCCGCAACTTTTGCCTTATCCTGAATCCGCTTCGCCTCTTCGTCCTTCAGTAGCGTGGAGCGTATATCCGGCCTTGCCCAGACTGCTTTCTCGTAAGCATCCTCCAAAGTCTCCGCGTAACCCGCTTGCAACAGTTTCGACATATCTTCACGAACCTGTTCAAAGTGAGGGCGATTCGGGCTGCTGGAGAAAGCCTCGATCTGCTGCTGTAGCTCGGCCTGTTCGGCTTGCTGTTTGCGCTGTGTTTCCTGCTGCTGGGTGAATTGCTGGTTTCTGATGTATTCCTCAAGCTGCTGGACACGCTGGAACGCATGTTGCAGGTTGGGGTCTAGTTGCTGCTGCTCCTGCCCGTTGAATTGGGCAAGATCGATACCGTAGTCCTGAGCCAACTTGGTGAACGCCTGCATTTTCTGTGCTGGCGCGCCGTGGCGCAGGGTATATTCCGCCTGGATCAGCGCATCAAACGCCTTATCAGGGGTGACTTGCAACTGAGCCAGATATGGCGACCACTTGTCGAATACCGGCTTTATGGTCTCGGCGTACTTGGCGGACTCGGCATAGCGTTGTATGCCCTTGTTATAATCGGCTTCGCGCCGGAGTATTTCTTCCTGAACGGTCGGGTCGAGCGTATCAAACGCCGCCTTTATTTCCGGTTTCCAGGATTGGGGGGCTTTTCTGGCGTTAGTATTGGCAGCCTGCTCAGGAATTGAGGCAGGGGCAGTAGGCACCCCTTCTGTTTCAACTTCTCCAGCCGCCTTTGCAAACCTTCCACCTTCGTCTCTTGTTCTTGAACTCGTTTCAGTCTCAAGTTGCGTTTCTTCATTCGTTACCTCTTGCGATTCACTGCCAGCCGATAGAGCAGCCGCAATGTCATCGCGCAAACTGTCCTCGGTGGCGTTGTTGTCAACGTCCGCGTCCATAAAAAACTCCGTCTTATTGCTGCGTGGGAAATTCCCCTTTCACAAGGGGCAGAACTCAGTGACCGCGCACCGCTCTCAGAATGTCACTCTTGAGGCCCGGCACGTCCGGCATTCTCTTGGGCTTAACGAACTCGTTCCCGATCTCTACCATGTTGTGTTGCTTCAGGTGAGCCCGGTGTTTCGATCTGCTGCCTATCTCTTCGCCGGTAATGGTGGAGCGATAAGGCTTAATGTCCGGCATGATCATTAAGCGCGATGACTCAGGCGCAACATATTGATCTTTCGGGACCAGTTCGCCATTGATTTGAATCCATGATTGTCGTGGCATCTATATCACCATCATTAATAACTCTTCGTCTTCATCAATCTGCTTCTGCCGTGCCTGCTGCTCCCACATGTGGAGCATTTGCTTGACTTGGAACGCCTCCTGCTGCAACGCCTCAAGATCGATTTCAGGCTGCTGGAACTGCTGAATGATCGCGGCGGCTTGTTCCTGAACCTCTACGGGTATTTCAGGCTGGAATAATGCCGCATACGCCTCGTCAAGCTGCATCCTGAGCAGATGCTTTATCTCTTCGCGGTCATGGTCTACAAGCTCGCGTTGTCTGCGCTTCCTGCCGATTACGCCGACTCCGGCGAAATGGCCTCCTGCGCTCTGGTCGGAAGATTCGGATGCTCCGCTGACGGTTGACGTACCTGATGCGGCGCCGGATGTAGCGGCAATCGATGTGCCAACGCCGGATGCAGTTGATGTGCCAGATGCTGCGCCGACAGCAGAGCCAGCGGCAGAGGAACTGCCGACGCCTGATGCCGTAGAGGAGCCGCTAGCAGAGCCCGCCGAAGCAGACTCGGATGCGCCTACGCCTGATACTGTTGCCGATCCTGATGCCGTTCCAGCGCCAGAGTCGCTCGCGGAGGCAACCCCGCGCGTGTACTCGGGCAACCAGATGTAAGGAGTCTGAATATCCTCTTCATTCGTCCCGTAGCTCGTTCCTTGCCTGGTTGCGACCTTCCCGCCGATAAGGTCTGCAATCGTCGCATCGCTTGCCGTTCTGCCGTGGAGCAGGAATTTGATATTCGGTGCGAAAGACATGCCAAGGATAGGTGCCTCGCTGGCAAGCTCAAGTGCTTGCGCTGCTGTCACCCCCGATCCAGGGATAAATGCTATCTGGCTCCAACGACCCTTGAAAAAGCGGTTTGCGGTTAAATCAGAGCGGGAGCCTATGTATTGGCCGGTTGTTGAATCATAGGATGAGAAGATGGATACCCCTGCGGACTCTACAGCAGACGAACTTCCCACCTCTGCCTGGCCGGCGTAAAGATTGCCTGACCGTCTCGTGACGTATATCCAACTCCAGTAAGCCCTTCAACTTTTACGCCCACCCCCAAACCTGCGGCAGTGTTGTAAACGTAAATGTTAGTGCTGCCGATTGCCCCGTAAGCGCCGGTAGAAATCAGATATTTAATATCTGCCGTGCTTTCTGGATATACAAGTGCCAGCCACGTCCAATCTGCATTAGGGAGCGAAAAATCCGCATGATCCGGTACTTTGTGGTATCGAGTTGTATTACCCGATCCTAAGTCTATTGCCATGCTATAGAGTGGTGTAGGTCAGCGTAATTGCCCAAGCCAGCATGTCACCTAGCGCATTTGTGCCGGTGGTGGCGTTCTCCCGGCCAAGCCGAAGTGAAAAGTAATCGCCTGCAGCCGCGCTATCTACGTTCGTCAAGGCAAAACTTATCTCCTTCATCAGCCCGGCTGTAGCAGGAACTGTCGAATCGGCTGATTTGTCTAGAGTAGCGTAACTTTCGGTAAGAATATCCTCGCCAGCCGTTACCGCCATGACTTGCGAGCGGAGGGAAACAACTCCCGTGGTTGCGGAGAGCATAGAATATTGCCACTTGACTGTAAGCCCGGAGGCGTAATCATCTGGTAGCCGGAAAGACCAAGTGATTAACTCGTCCGTTGTGCCATCGAACGTTAGGTATGGGCGAGCGGCGACATAGCTCATGCCGGGCGGACTCGTCACATCCTTTATGCCGCCAAGAATCGGGAGAAGTATTTGTGATGTAGCCATGCGTTAACTCCCTAGCCGATTGCGGATTGAATTGCGTAACTGCTCTTCCGTTCTTAACGGGTAATCCGCTATCTGACCAATTCGGGTTTTCATATCCGCGAGAGAAGTAGACGCGTCCATTGCGTCAAGCATGGAATTTGTCTTGTTTGCGTGAGCGTTGAACTCATCGAGAACGATCAGCATGAAAGCGCGAAGGACGCCCTCCAAATTGGTTAGTTGCGAGGCTTCCGAATCACGTCTGGCAACAAGCTCCGCTGCGTCAACCGCGTCCCTTGCGGCTTGATCCATCAGCGACACAGCATCTCCGGTGATTACCCAATACTTTGATGCGTAACCCACTACAGCCGACAGGTCGGGATTGATGATCCAGTCGATAGCCGGGTAAGCGGGCTCGTGGACGCTGCGCAGGAATTCGCGCGTCGTGCGGTTAAGGGCGTTAGCCACGCTGGACTAATCCTCTGTGATCGCGGTGGCGGTTGTCAGCTTAGGGGTGACGCCGCTGGAAACAGAAATATTGGGAGAAACAGTTCCGCTGTATAGCAGCTTCCCGGCACCGGCTGACGCCGTTCCCACGCCAAAATGGGTTATCGTGTTTGTGCCGCCAGTCGCCGCGGGGAATGCTATTTCAGCAGCGGGAGATACGCTATTCCCTGTTACCGTCCAGCCACTACCGGAGCGGGCCACAGCCACACGCGCATAACTCGTATATGTTGCCTCGCTGGTTGTCTGATCCCCGGCTTCGCCTGGGTCTGCTGTATGCAGGCTGACATACAGACTCGTCAGCGGGCTGGCCGCTGCGTTATCCGCTATATTCGCTATGGCGGTTGCCGTGAATATCAGTTTCAGGAAATCGTTCTCGAATGTATTGCCTTTGCTCATATCAACCCACCCCTTGCGCGCGGCCATCAGGCCCATAAGATACGTTCATCATCCTGCTACCCTTCCTGACGCTGATAACCTTTCCATCTGGCCTGCGTTCGTATTCGACAGGGGCCATCATGTCCTGAGAGATTTGATGCACCTGACCGGCGAGCATTTGCACGGCTTGCATGATCTGGCTCAATTGCTCGGCCATTTCGTTCTCTTCGTCCTTGCCAGGGTCGGCCTGACCGGCAGTGATAGCCGAAGTTCTTACCTGAGTTTTGGATTGGAGTGCGGCCTTCTTGAGTTCAGTCTGCTGCTGCAACTCGGCCTTTTTCATCTCCATATCCTGGTCCATCATCATTTGCTGCTGAGCGCGTTCCTGATCGCCTTTAAGGCGTTCCTGCTCAAGCTGCATCTGCATCTGAGCCTTGATGATCTCCGGATCAGGCTGCGGCTCTTGAGGCTGCGCGGCCTGTTCCTTCGCCTGCTCTACAGCATCCTCGATAGTGCCTTCGATGGTTTTACCGGCCTTGAACGCCCGCACACCATAAAGCAGCACTTCGCCAAGCATCGGAGCGAACTGAGGAGGGGCTAAAGCGGCTTTTTCGATAAACGTGCTGACCGCTTCGATGAACTCCATTCGATTCTGCTTTTCCTGCTGCTCGTCCACTTCAATGAGCGAGTCGGAAGAAATCTCTATCCGGAAGTCGCTCATGACATCGTCGCGCAGCAATTCCAGAGCTTGCGGCACGAGCGCCTGATCCTGCTGGCTCAATTGACCAGCGCCGGATATGGTGGCAATAGACTCCGTCTGGTAATGCTTGCAGATGATCTGTGCTTTGATCTTGAGCAGTTCTGTGGCAAATTGAGCCACGTTATCCTGTAATTTCTTGAGTCGTTTCGAGGCAAACTGGCCTTTAAGCTGCTGTGCGCCTAAAGTCTCGTTCGGGTCAGTGGCCCCACGGATAATGTCCGATATGCCGGTGATCTCGTAGATGGTCTGCTTGACCTGTTCGCGAGCGAGATAAAGAGCATTGAGCGCGACAACGACCATATCCAGAGGCATGAACTCCACAACGCCCTTGATACCGCCCTTTTCGGCGAACATCATCCAGTTATCAACCGGAATGAGCGTGTTATTCACGCCTTCCTGTAGCATCCTTTGCACACCGGTTTGGGTGGCGTCATACACCCCAACAACCTTTACCGCCCTGACCAGTCCATCTATGCGCTCGCAGATCGTGTCAATTTCCCGCGCCTGATCCTGATACTGCGCGTAGTCTGCAACAGGGATGAGGCTATCGGTCGTTGTCGTGGCGTACAGCGGCTTAGGACAAGGAAAGAAGCAGTCCAGCCCTAAAGGATCGTCTACAACGTCCAGGGCTTCAGGATGACTCTTGGAGAGCCATACGGCGATGCCTTCCTTCTTGTCCCAAATCTCGTAAATCGTGGCTTTCTTGAGCGTTTCGCCCTCGGGTGTGCTTAAAACGTTGTCTTCAAAGTCGGACTTCTGGTCTAGCGCAATTTCATTCCCGATTTCCTTTCCAAACCGGGCAACACATTCTGCCCTTGACAAAGGAACTCGCCGCCAAACGATGGAAACCTCTTCCCATGTCCGCGCTACGTTGTGACCAAAGTCTGTCCAGGCAACGTAATCGACTGGAGCGCATTCGTAGTCGATGATCTCTGCGCTTGTTGGCTTCTCAACGTCTTCAGTAATCTGCGCGTCTGATTCTTCACTCGGCAACTCCACGCTTTTAGTTACAGGCTCATATCGAACCCAGGCCACGCCACGGCCAGGTAATAACCTATCCTCAACGCTGTTACCTACCGCACTAGCATAGTCAGAATACTGCTCCACCTCGTAAGAGAGGGCGCGTTCGAGCAAGAGCGCTGCAACACGGCCTACGGGATCCTTGTCTTTATAGCGGCGTGATACTTCGGGCTTCGGCAAGCGGGCAAATACAGCAGGTAATACGGTCTGCACGTTAGACCAGAGAATGTTGTACCGGGCATCCGCGCCTTGCATCTCATTGCGCTCGTCACGGTAACGCTTGACGATCTTCCGGCCCCGAGCCTCCCAAGACTTATACGTGCGCTCGTACAACTCAATATCGAGCAGGTAGCGGCGTTTCAGGGACACCATGTCGCGTTTTTCCATCATTACCCTATTATCGCCATGGCGTTTTTAGCTGCAGCCCACCAGTTACCTGACGCTCCACCCCAATTGAGCCAAACAGTAATGTCTGCTCCTCGGTAAGCGTTTGTCCTTGCGTTTTCCAGGTATCTTTCTGTAAGCCCTGAGTCATCGTTCCCGGTGCTCATATAGTCCACGATCATCAGCGTTTTTGCGGCTACCGGATACGCTGACATAACGGGCGGAATGCCCGACTGCATGTCAGGGATGCGATGGGTATCCGTTATCCCGGCACACATGCCTTGCGCGAGCGACCACTGGAATTCCTCCACTACCTCCGCGTCAGGGCTGCCATCGCAGTAGTTATAAAACGGGTAAATCTCTTTGCCGGGAAAGCAACTCTGAATGTGTAAGCACATCTCGCGGTGAGCATTCCTGATCTGCCCTGTCGTCAACCCGGCAACAGGCCAAAGTTCGCCAAACCCCCAGGCTGACTCATCCGGACCTATTCCCTGAAGGGCTGAATGGCTCCCGACTTCCGCCGCCATCGCTGTAATCAGCGCCTTGTAACGCGCCATTACGTTCGGGTTGTCATATCGGGGCGACCATCCATCGAATCGGTTTAGCCACAGCCCGCCTGTTCCTTGGTCACCCCCATAGGTGGCTGTGTCGTTCAGCATGTATGCTGGCAGAGGCTTCGGCTTGGCGGGCGAAACAGTCTTGGTGAAGACTCGAACGATCACCTTTTTCCCGTACGTTGCTGCGTAATTCAGGGTCGTTGTCAGTGCCGAGAAGTCGTAAACACCCTCTGCCGTCTCCATCGCTACCCACGAGCAGGGATATAGAATCCCCTCCGTATCCAGAACGCACTGATGATGCCAACTCAGAGATGAACTCATGGCAACGTCGTAGGCATCTGGCAACATCCAGTTTTCGTGACTGCCAGCGAATGGTGGGATGGGCGTCAGATTTACGGCCAACACACTCATATCGACTCGAGCACGACCGAATAACTGATCAGATCGAATGAATCCAGGGCGCTGGCCGTAGCTACGCCAATGGAGACAGTCATTGCCGCGTCAGTATTGATGTTAGTAGTCAGGTCACTAGCGGCAGTAATTGTCTGCTGCTGCGGGGCAAGCCATGCGGTAGTGCATGCTGTGGTTGCTGTTGCAACAACCGTCTCTGCATCCGCCCTGTTCTGTTGCAAATCCGTGGCTGTTAGGCTCAGGAAATACGCCCTTGGGTCAGCGGAGGTCCCGGTTGTGCCGATATAGATGGTGGCCGTAGCTGTAGCATTTGCCCCGCGACGGTAGAAAAGCGCGCGCAGTCGGAGTGCTGAATGACCTGGAATAAGCATTTTTGCGGGGATAACCAGTGACCCGAAGCCGCCGCTCAGATTAAATAAGGCGCCTGTTGATCCGGTAATAGTTGCCACAGGAGCAGCAATCGATCCTTGATCCCCCGCCAGCTTAACCTGCCCGTTAAGCGGTATCCATCCCGCTGATGTAGCCTTCCAAAACGACCCAGCCTCCCCGCCTACATCGGATATATTGATTACCGTGCCGGCAGTGGATGTGCTGTAATTCGGCCGAGTCGCCCAAGTGTAGGTCAGGATCGGGTTATACCCGGCTGATCCCTTAAGCATTACAGCCCCTCCCCGACCTGAACGCTGATTGTTGCTGAGCCGCCGGAGCGACAAATCGCGCTGATGTTGTATACCTGGTCGCTTGGGATGGATAGGACGATGTCAGAGCCATTGAGTACCGGAGTGGAGGTGCTTGTAGGAGTGGTATCAGGCAGAGTGGCGGCCTGAGTGCCGGAGCCTATGGAGACAAACACCGCGCTCGGACCCTCGTTGATAATCCGCACGCTATTGCCCTTGGACGGCAGAGCGGTCGATATGCTTGCTGTCGCGGTGACTGTGATAGGCAGTGTTTTTGCTTGTGCCGAAAATGGGTTCATATCCTGCCCCTGGTTGATTGTTTGTTAGTCGCCCAAAGCTCGTCGAGCGATACGTCTTGAATGAATTTCGGTGCTGGCTTGGCTGGCTCAGTCTTGACCATTTGCATGACCTGGCAGCCGTAAGCAAAAGCATCGCTAGGGTGTGATGCCCAATTGTGTACGGGCTCGCGAGAGAATATGCTTGTGTCGTCGTTCCACTCGTACTCCCACGCCCGGAGACCGTCAAGTCCGGCCTCGCAGTTCGTGGCATGGAACTCGCACTGATCAATCACAGCCCTTGCCGCGCTGATCTGGTCTGCCTTTTTGCTCTGAGGGACTACTCCGACATGCTGCGCTCCAAAACCAGCGAGAAAGCGTTCTACGGTCGTGTGGCGGCTCTGGAATGTCTTGGCTCTGGCGTCATGCGGTAGCCATATCTTACCGAGGCTGCAGCCTAGCTCTCTGAGAGCAGCTTGTATACGAGGTATCCAATCATCAGCATCGAGACCGCTATCGCCTTCGTATTTAAGGAGACGATAACCTCCCATACATCTTTGCCAGTACCACCAGCTAGCCGTATCTCGAAAACCAATATCGCTAGACACGTCAACCAAAGCCCCATCGGAATCGAATTTAACGCTGTCATTTATCCTTCCCTCTCTCTCCGCTACATTTACCCACCGCGCCAGTATTGCGCCTTGAGATGAGCCGTACGCCCCATTCCAGATATGCTCTGCTTTGTCTGGATCAATCGCAAAGTCATGATCCATCTCTTTGTGCAGCACTTCGGGAAACCAGGGATTGTCACGCCAGTTGATCATTACCGAGATTGCGTCTTCCGGTGGCTGGCGGCGAAAGAACTGGTCTACCGGATCAGTCTTGTGCCGGGGATTCCACGAACACCATATTTCCGAGCCGTCTTTGCGTATCGTTGGCCTGAGCAAATCGAGCGAGTGCTGTGACATGGTCTGAGCTTCCTCAACCCAGGCTATGTCGTACGCTTCAAGAGACTTGATGTTGTCCGCGTTGTACGACTGCATGCCCTTGAAGATGATCAGCGAGCCATTAGCGCCGCGTATCTCGCTCTCAAGCACTTCGAAGAAGTTGTTTAAGTTGAGCTTGGCTATCTTGTCGCCAAGTAACTGCTTGACCGAATCTTTGATTGAGTTTTGAACTTCACGGATACATACAACGCGAGCGGGTGACTGGTAGCACTTGAGGATTACTTGTTCGGCGAAGAAATGAGACTTAGCCCCTCCTCGCCCGCCGTATGCGCCTTTATAGCGCTTTGGGTATAGGAGCGGCTTAAGTTTCCGGGGTATCTCGATTTGCATCGACTATCACGAATTCGATTACGCTATCGAGCCGACCATTAAGATTTGCTTCAACTGCCTGTACAGCCTTGCCGTATCCGCGATCAATGATGTATTGCGCGGCTGCGAGTCTATTTTTCTCGGTCTCACCGCTGGTCATGATCTTTTCGATGACTCTTAGTGCGCCAGGCGTTTTGTCCTTACAGGCTTGCACAAGGTCTAGTGCCTCTTTGGTGAGCTTGGGGCGCCCTCCAGGGTTGCCACTCTGGCCTTTTTTAAAGCCATGCGTTGTTTTGGATTTGTTCTCAGCCATTACCCCTCCCGTGGAGCTTTCGCTTCGGGCAATAAAAAACCCCGCGTCCTTTCGGAGGCAGGGTTTCGGTTATTCATAAATTCAGGGCGAGTTATGCCCTCATGTTGGCAATATAGCAAAAAAACGTTACTGAGTCAAACTTTTGATAAGGCAATCCGTATTCCCTCGCTAGGCTTGCCATTGCCTAACTCTTTGGCTTTCTCCCAGTTTGCATCATCGATGTAGATGGTGCGCGGCTTTCCGTCAGCCATCTTTGGGGGGCGCCCTACCGGGCTTTGCTCCTCCTCTTTTATCCCCCGGAACGTGCTATACGCTCCTTTATTTAACGCCTTCTCCGCAAGCTCGTGTGTCTTATGCCTGCTGATTACGTCGCCCCTCGTATACTTGTCATGGTCATACAGAGCTACCACACAGTAATTCATGCTGCCACCCCGTATTGCTCGCAAACCTTAATTTCTTCCGCCGATTTGGCGTAATAAACAATCGACCTGTCTTGTTGGATGGAGCAAGCGGCCCGAATTTCTTCCATGGATACCGCAGCCTTGATTGCTGCCGCAAACTCTTTGGCTTTATCTGCTGCTATCTTAAATGTTTTCACTTTGCTCTCCCTTAATTACGTTGTTGATGTGTTAATTATATACGTATATAAGTAGATTGCAAGAGATATTTAAAATATTTTTACCATATCCCCTTTCTTTCAATTCCCGCCTGTATCATGCCCTTGGCGCGTCTGAGAGTTGCAGCATAAAACACGACAAGGCCGCGATACCTCGCATCAAGATACTGATGATGTATCGCTGATCTTTCCTCCTCCGGCAAGCCTCTTATGATTGCGTCGACCGCCTGCGCAAGCCACACATCACCCGTATCCTCCATATCCTCTATGCTGGTAGCGCCCAACTCAGCAAATCCACATGCCTTGCCTGGATAGCCCCTTGCCACCGACCCGCCACGCTTCATCCAGTCCGCCCAGGTCAAAAGGATTACTTCCAGCCTGGATATAGGCTCAACGATCTCAATTTTACCCATGCAGTTTTCCTTGCTTTGCCAGTTTGACCAACGCTTTTAATCGCCTGCTTTTATGCTTACGATGCAGCTCAGCCTTACGCGCAGCCGCTTTCTCGTTCCACGCTGATCGGGCTATTAGGCCGTCTGCTATCTCTTCGGGGTTTCTGTACATCCAAGCAGGGAGAGCGTTACTCAATTCATCGCCTCCTATCCCGCAGCCCATCCCTAATCGCGCATCCGGCTTGATAAATACTGAAACCCAAATACAGCAACCCGATGAATATCAAAAAGCCGTCGAACATCATCTACCTTCCCTCCGCAATCGCACGATTAGTCAAAGCCAGCAATCCGCTTTCATCCAGTTTCCACATACGCTCAAATCCTCGTCGTTGTAGACCATGTACACCCGTAGGCCCGGTGTGATGGTCTGGGCAGAGAGGCGCTACAGCGAAATCATCTGCCGGCACGGTGACGTGATGCACGTGCACGGGCTTTGTCTCAAATCCGAGCTTGTAGAGGCACACTACGCAAGGCAATTGCGCTATGCGGTCCATGTAATGTCTTGATGCTCTGCTCATGCGTACACCAACACGCTATCAGCCCATTGCCGCAACCGTTCCTCGGTCATATCGCTGCCATAGATATGCTTCAGCAGCGCATTAATGGTGGCGCTGTACAGCCTCTCGAAAGTCTCTTCATTCATCTTCGCCCATGAGATGCTATCGGCCTCTGCGCGCACTTCACCGGTTATCGTTGCGACTGGATGCCAGTAACCGGCCAGGATGGTTAAATCCTTGCGGAATTTCTCGAAGTTCGGCTCGATGCGATGCCCCTTGTGCTCCGGCATTTCTGCTGTCTCAGTCCAGTATTCGAAACCGAGTTGCGCCAGCGTCCACCACTTGCGGAAGAACTTACCGTTCCGCATTTCTGAGACTTCACACTTGATAGTGGCGCCGATCTTGAAGCGCTTCAGCTTGTCGGCCTCGATGTCATTGGCCGGGACCAGTGAGCCAAGTGCGTTTTTAATAAGGATGATTTCTTTCACGCTTCCAGCTCCTTCACAACCCTCAGCACGTCATCCAGCGACTCAACTATATTCATTCCGGGAACCTCTTTATTGAACCAAGCCTTCCATTAACCATGTCTGTCACCTGATCCACAGTGCTGATCATGTAAACGGGACCTCCCTTCCATTCAGCCGCCCATTCCTTTTGGTTCTGGTTTAATCCGCGCTTGCCATATCCTGTTTTTGGGTTTTTTATATCAACCATGTAGGGCGTTCCTTTGCACATCACCAGGATGTCTGGAACCCCGCTGCCCAAGGTAGACATGTCCAAAACACAAGCCCCGAGCTTCTCAAATGCATCAACTATCTCTTTGTGATTTGCATCTTTTTTCGCACCGTATTTCCTAGTCATAGTCCCTGCCGCCTTCCCTGCCCTGAATGCGCCGCCACTATCGAGATGGCATTTGTATGAACAATATTTTTGGGTGTTTGATGGAATCTTTCTAAACGTGTTTTCACACATAAGACATTTTTGATAAACCACCTCCCGTATGATTTTTGGCTTCGGCTCTAATATTTTTTTCGGTGGACGGCCTTTCTTTACGTAAGGACCAACTTTTGGTTTTGTTGATAGGTAGCATGCATGTGAGCAATATTTACTAGTCTTGTTGTATGAGCGATATTCCTTGCTACACGCCTTACAAACCTTCCTACCAGCATCCGAATAATTCGGATTTAGCTCTCCCTTTAAAACAGTCCCCGGTCTTGCTTGAGCGCACTTCACGCTGCAATATTTCTTAGAGTTTTCTACGTAAGCACCAGCGGTTCCTGGTGTCAGATACGGCATATCGATGCCACAACTCTTACAGTTACGCCCTCCTTCAGCCACTAACTTCAAAGGCTTGCCGCCCCGCATCGTCTTCTGCCCAAGAGGGTGCGTCATAACCTTCTCTATATCCCACCCGATGTTTATTCGGTTCTGCAATGTGCTACATCCAATCCCGATCTCGCGCGACCATTTACTCAAACTTTGAGTTTTCCCGTTAAATGTGATCAATGTAACTTTTGGCATATCAACACCGCTTCAGCTGCGAAATGATCAGCACAGAGCAGCCCATCTTGCGGAATGCGTCGACTATCTCAGGCTGGTTTGTGTCTACCTTGGCGGCGCGGCGGAAGGTCATCTGAATAACCCTATGATTGCCGCTGTTACAATCGCGCACGCGACGTAAGACAAACCCCTCTCTGTTGAATCGACGGCATCAATTTTGCCCAATGCTCCAGCGCACCCAGAAAGCATTACCGATAAAAGCGCGACAACGTATTTAATATTCATACCGTCAACTCCTTCTCCGCTTCCTCAACTTCTTTCAGGTCTCTGGGGCGGATGGGGAGGAGATAACGATCCTCTTGGCAATAAAGGTAGCCAAACGCCGGATGCCGATCTTTTCCTTTGTGAGAGATTAGCCACAGATCATGATGGAGCACCTGACTCAACATCGCCGACCCTATAAACTCGCCAACCTCGACAACTCTACCCAGCCATTTGCCCTCTAACACAATCGCCAAATCACCCTTCCTACATCTCAACATTTGCCTTCTCCTTTTTCCTAATCCGGTTCACGTCATCGATCAACTCGTTCGCCTTTGCTTTTCCGCGCTTCTGGAGCACTCCCTGGTAATAGGTATTTCTCCTTTCATCGCCCATCTTCATGACGTAGCGCGCTTCGCATTCACGGCGGTATTCTTCGGAGTCATTGGGCAATCTGTTCCACCATCTGAATACGCTTGCCGATCCAGTGCATTACCGGAACCGCCATGCTGTTGCCCAACGCCTTGTATCTCGGGCCATCCGCAGCGGGTTTGCCGCGAACATCGATGAGCGTGTAGTTGCGCGGAAATCCCTGTAAAAACTCACATTCGACGGGCGTTAACCTTCTGACCGCCATCTGGCTAAAGCCACTTCCCTCTTGTTTTTCTGAACGCTCCCAATCGTCCCCCTTCTCGCCTGCTGTGCATGTTTCCCGCAATACCCCTTCGAGTGATGTTTCCCGCTGCACCCCGGAACGGAGCACTTCTTTGCTGGATTTGCCTGCCGCATGATCCGCGCTGTTACTCCATCCACCGCTGTCCTTGCAGGCTTTCATTGTTCCAGCCACATCAACCGGCACAAGTGGCGTACCCCGCCCCGATCCATCCTCGCTTGCGTCAAAGCCTTCGTCGCGCAGGGAATGCGCGACAGGTAAATACGTGTCCATGTCCGCTCTATGGCTTGTATTTTCCTTTGCTCGTAACGGCCTTGCGATATAGGGCGCCTCATGGTTGCAATTCAGCGTAGGAGCCATGTCTGTAGCCATTTCCGCTCCAGCTTGGCCGGTTGCAACGCATATCAGTTTGTGTCCGTCAACGTCGTCATTGGCCTGTCCCATGTTCCGGCCGCCGCGCGCGGTGAGTGCGCCTACTATCAGCCCTCCGTCGCAGTCAAAGTCCGTCCTAAGGCCACCGCCCGCAGAGCTTCGGCTAGGGATTGTGGGAGCGACTTTCCCCGCTTTTCTGCTCGGCGCAGGATTCCCCGACAGGCTGTGGCGCTCAAAAAGTACCGGCGGTCTACTTCTCCAGTTTCCAAAATCTGCGAGAGCGAACATGCGACGGCGCCTCTGCGGAACTCCGAACCATTGCGCATCCAGAGTTGCCCACTCGAATAACCCTCTTTCGCTCGCAGCAACTCCGGTGTTTCGCCATCCATCTGCCGGTACGCCAAATTTGATCCCAAGTATTTCTCCAACCATGGAAGCAAAGTCTCTGCCGCCGTTGCTGCTGTAGATTCCTGGTACGTTCTCGAGCAGGACATATCTTGCGTTTGTCCATCGAACAATCCGCATTGCGTCGAAAAAAAGTCCGCTTCTCGTGTTGCTTCCGTCCTCATTTTTTAACCCTCTTCTCTTTCCTGCGATACTCAAATCCTGACAAGGGAAGCCACCAACGACCAAATCAATATGCCCAAGCCTTTCTATTTGTTCCTTGGTAATCTTGGTAATATCTCCAAGATTTGGAACATCCGGGTAGTGATGCGCGAGCACGGCGCAAGGGAATTTCTCAATCTCGGCCACACCAGCGCATTCCCATCCAAGAGGGAGCCAGGCCATGCTTGCCGCCTCGATTCCGCTGAACAGGGACAAGAATCTCATTTGCCTGCCTCGTGTTCTATGCGGTGACAGTTCGGGCAAATAACCTCGCCGTTCGTAACAGTGTTTAGTCCGCCCTTGCATCTCGGGATGATGTGATGAACGTCGCAAGTGGCTTTATCCCATCCACATCGAGTGCATGAACTCCCTTTAGTCCTGCGAACCGCATTCGCCCATGCTTTTCTGTTCTTAAAGACGGCTTCATCGGAATGAATTTGATACGTTTTTCCAGCATTCCAAACAGTTTTTGGCTTGCTAGAAACCTCTGACCTTAAGCATCCGCAAGACTGCGTTCCTTTTCTCTCGCCAGATCGAAAGTTGTTGCTTTGGACCAAACACTTTGTCCCGCAATCGCAGATGCATTCCCATAGCAAATGACCGTCCGATGATCGCCCAGCTTCTGAAATCACCATCAGCCGGCCATATCGTGTGCCAACTCTATTTATTGCGTTGCCTCGCTTCACGCTGGCCGCCTCTATTCCGGAGCATACGGAGCCGTAGATCACGCTGATTCCCCATCATGATCAAACGACCTCTTTCCGGCCACATCGAGCAACTTTTTCCACTGATCATCTGGCATCAGCCTCGTTCCTCTCATCGCGTACACGAGATCACTAATCGGCATTTCTCCCTCCATTGCATCGATGGCTTCTTTCTGAGTCCATCCCGCAATATCCAGCACCTTCCGCACGTTCTCTGGTGTCTGGCGCATATCGGGGGAAAGCATAGATGTGGGAGCGGTTGAGTAACCCATCACATACCCACCTTAAAGCCACGCTCAACGCGCGCCACTGAACGCTCTATGCGCGCCCCATCGTAATTACCAAACCTCGTAAATTCGCCCTGGAAGGTCAGCCTACAGTCGCCTATCGCGCCGTTCCTGTTCTTGCGGCAGATGATCTCGGCCGTGCCTCTCGCTTCACTCATGTCGTCATAAACCTCATCGCGATAAACAAACAGGATTAAGTCGGCGTCCTGCTCGATCTCGCCCGAGTCGCGTAAATCCGACATTACCGGCCGCTTGTCGCCGCGCTTTTCTACTTCCCGGCTGAGTTGGGATAGCGCGATTACCGGAACGCCGAATTCCTTCGCTATTGATTTCAGTCCGCGGGAGATGCTGCCTATCTCCTGGGTGCGGTTATCGCCCTGCCCTTTCATTAGTTGCAGGTAGTCAATAACGATCAGGGATAGCCCATGCTGGCGTTTGATGCGCCGGCAGCGCGAACGGATGTGGCCGATGCTTACCGCGGGAGTGTCGTCGATTTGCATATTTAAGCCATACAGGTGACGCACCGCTTCGCTGAGATTTGTTGTTGCAGAGTGATACTTAAGCATCCGGCTGGCGATCTGGCGTCGGCTCATTTCGAGCGAGAAAACTGCGGCGGGATCGGTCTTGGATACGGACTCAGCGATCTGTATGGCAAGGGCAGTTTTCCCCATTGAAGGCCTTCCGGCGATCAGTACCAGGTCAGGCGCAACCATCCCGCCAATCAACCGATCAAGGTCGCGCAGCCCCGTGGATAATCCGGCATGGTCTGAATCTTCCCATTCCACGGCTTCCGCTACCGCTTCCTTGATGTGGACATAATCACGGGCAGAGTTTTGCGTATCGAGTACGGAGAGTATCTTCTGCTCAGCAGCTTCGGCAATGTCGCGCGGATTTTCGTGGGAGTCGCAAGACAGGCTTATTTCCTCTGCGCTTACCTTAAGCCTTCTCAAGATTGCGGCATTCTCGATCAGTTTGGCGTAATGCTTGATATTCGCTGATGTGGAAACGCTTTCAACCAACGTCCCGAGGTAAGGCAAGCCGCCGACTCTTTCCAGTTCGCCATGCGCTTCGAGCGCTTCGGCAATCAGGATTATGTCCGCTGGCTTCCCGGCATCCAGCCTCGTTTGGATCGAGCGGAAAATTACCCGGTGATCTTCGCGGATAAATGAGTTGCCAGGGAAATCGGATATGCGGTCGTATGCCGAGTTGTCGCGCAGCAAGGCGCCGATTAAACTCTGTTCCGCTTCTACGCTCACTTCCTCACCTGAAACCTTCCGACCGAATTCCGCATCCATGTGCGCCATGCGGCATTCCAGTCAATAAATTTATTTCCGCGCGCCGTGTGGTGATCCCTGAAATGGAGGCTAATCGGCTCGAGCTGATCTTGGCTTACCCCCAGCTTGACCGCCCACTTGACCATATCCTCGGAAACAAAAAAGTCTGCAGGGAAAGGTGATTCTTTTTTCTTTTGATTCGTCTTTATGGAAACGATCTTTTCGTCTTGATTATTTGAATCAATAAGATCTGGAATGTCGGATAACTCGCTCGCGTTATTCGCCAAGTCTTTATCTACTTCTTTATCTATTTCTACTTCTAATTCTTGCTTACAAGTCGCTTGCAAGTTTTTTGTATGGTTGTCCCTATATTTCAATAGGTTAGGAATTCTGATGGTGCAATCGTTATCACAACGTTGAACAATCATCAGGCCAACGTCAGCGCAACATTGAGCAAGAAAAATGAATTTCTTTGACGTGATGTTTGCCTGACGACCCCATCTCGACAGGCTGTAAGTGACCTCATGACGGTCTGTCTCGTCAACGATCTCGGCTACTATTTCAAGCATCTTGAAGTAAAAGCCGTACCCTTCCAGGCCCGCTTTATCTTCAAGACGGGCTAATCTCTCGTCATTTCTGGCGGAGGATTGATGCTTAAACCACTTCATGGTTTCTCTCCCGCCACGCATCGAAACCTACCGGACGAACCTCTGTCTGGTGCGCGCAATATTCATTTTTTATCCACTCCGATAAAATCGACGCCTGCTCTCTGTGGAGCGTAATAACCTTATCGAACGCGCCGTCTTGAGACTGGCTGATAAATATCAAATCGTCTTTACTGGATACTTCTAACGGGTACATCTTCATTTTTGACTCCTTCAAAAATCCGGCTACATACCGGTACTCCCAAAAAGAAGGGCGCGCGCTGATGAGGGGAGTAATCTCACCGTTCGGGTATGTAGTTCCTAGCGCGCCCATGTTCATCAACCCAATGCCTTCTTAACCTGCTTGCACCAAAACAGGACCGCTCTACGCTTGTTCGCCGCTGTCCTGATCTTCTGTGCTGCCCGTAATGCTGGCCGGAATTTAGGTTTCATTGCAGCGCCACCCGAACAGGATGAATATGTATCCCAGAAATAGAGCATTTGCGCGTCGTCTCAAGCCGCTCCAGGCGCCCTGCTGCGACCAGTGCATTTACCCTGGCTGATACAGTGGATAGCTCTATATCGCCGTGTAGTCGCATGTGTATCTGCTTGATTTCTCTCAAGCTAAGATTGCCGCCCCATGTATTGAGATGTGACGTAACGATGTCGCAGATACGATCCGCCTGAGTCGCCAACTGCTTGACTGGCAATGCGCGATAAGCGGAAATACTGGTATCAGAAACTTGTGTTTTCACTTCCTCCCTCCCTTCTTTCCATCAACAATCAAGCTCAGCAGTTCAGCCGCCTTCGGGTTTGTCAATAGGCTAGCCAGCCTGTTGAGAATGTCATGATTTTCCATATCGCTATTGGCCTGCTTTTGTTGCGATAATCTTTCCGTCTGAGCGCGTTTCAAATCCTCTTTTATGAGGTCTCTTATGTACCTGGAATACGGCTTGTCCAGCTCGTCAGCGCGTTTCTCGCTGCGCTTGCACAAGTCCCAGGACATTAGAATCTGCTTGGGTATGTCGTTACGGTCTTTGCGTGTTACTGGCTCCCTTGCCATGCTTAGGCAACCGCGGGGGCTTTGGTATCGGCGGCAAGCAGTTGGTTATGATTTACACGGTCAAAGTATTCCTTGTGGTTCAGTAAAACCCTTGAGGGGATGCCGCGACTCTTCCAATTGTTGACTCTCTGGACCCCGTTTTCGGGGCTGAAGTTGAGGTCGCGGGCTACCTGAGCAGAGCCGCCAAGGGAGTTAATGATTTGTGCGTATTTATTGAATTTTTTCATAGTGTGAATAATTATAAACAATATGTGTAGTTTGTCAAACAATATGTGTAACATGGCCATGCTTCCATTGCATAAACTAAACAAAATGGAAGATAGCTATACGCGCCTGCTAAGGGCAGCGAAAGAACTGGATAAGGGCGATAACCCGGCTGAGGTTGCCCGCCTGCTCGGAATATCGGACCAAACCATCCAAAACTGGAAAACCAGGGGGGTGCCGAACAGCAAGCTGGTCAAGATTGAAGAGAAGATCGGAGTTTTACCGAAGTGGATAGCGACAGGGCGTGGAGAAATGACAAAACCCACAAGCATCCAGGCCGACTCTTCTCTCACCAAGGAACAGAGGCAAATGCTTTCGTTGATGAGCCGGATCGACAAAGATGCGCGGGACGCTCTGCTGAAAGTGGGAGAACTATTGTCCAGGCCGTTCGAGCGCCGGAAAAAAGATGTGGAGCATAATCCAAAGCGGCGGATGGGAGAGGAAGCCTACGGTGACGCTGTCGATTCAAGTGCGTTCACATATTCAGAAGACGAACCCAAGCAATTAGAGAAGAGGAAACAAAAATGACAGGACCATTTAAATTCGTCGCAAGCCCTATTTCCCATGATACTGTTGAAGCTTTAGAAATGTTGCTGGACGGGGCAAGGCGCGGGGATGTTAGCGGGCTTGCATACACATTCACTGACAAGAAAAAAAAGTACAGGGCTAATACAACCGGCCTCTTGTATGAGAGCCCGGCGTTTGCGATAGGCACTGTTGTAGTCCTGTTGTATCGCCTGGTGATGAGGGCTATCGGAAGGGAAAAGTAGTACCTAAGTCCAATATCCCATGCGCGAAGAATATATAAAAATCGCGGAGTCAATAATTTGCAAAGGGAGAGGGAATTGAAAAAAAAGATAGCTATTTTACTCGTACTAGCTCTATCGGGTTGTGCCGCTATGTACGAAAAAAAGCTCGCTTCATTCAAAGGGGCTACTGAGTCGGAGCTAATTCGATCCTGGGGTGCGCCGCATCGCGCGTACGAATCCGATGGACGAAAGTTCTTGACGTATCAATCTTCCCGTGTGGCTGCTTACAGAGGAATGGCTGCTAGTTACTCGTGCCAAACTACGTTTGAACTTGAGAATGGTCTCGTGGTTTCCACAAACTTCACAGGCAACGACTGTTGATTTAGGTGTCACCCATGCTCCGCCTTGGGAATGGAGAAAAATGAGGTAGCAATGGATAAAGATTCTATTTCTCAGGGATACATGCGCGTTTTAGAGGAGCTTGAGTTATTTGATCCTCTTGAGAACGGAGGGCTGCTTCTCTCCTTTCGCGATGAAGCTGGTTCGAGAGTAGCCTTTCAGCTTCGGGACACAGCTGTTCGCAAGCTGGCAGAAATGCTGGCATCTTATCCCAATCCGGCCCCTTAACCCACGCCCCGAAAGGGAAGTTATCTACGTGAATAGGCACAGGCTCTTGGGCTTTGTAGTCCTCCCAGAACTTGGCAAATTTGGGGTGGTAGTCCTGCTGGCACTTACAAGCCATATTTCATCCTCAATAAATTGATGGACAAGCACATTTCATCCTACGGCGATGTAGTTGGCATTCCCTGGTGCTCAAGGGAGGATTACCCAAAACTATACGCGCTCGTTAATAATGGCAATGAACTGGTTGTCTCCTACGATCAATGGATCGCGGATACTCATAATACGCGCAATCTCCATGAGGCTGCGGGGCGCAAAGTAGTCCAGATCAACATAGTACCTGACGATTTTTCCGAATGGTGCGTCGCAAAGGGGTGTGAAGCTGAGCGGCACTCTCTGATCCTCTACATTGGGTGGCAAGTTCAGATTGCTACCGGCATTCCTTGATCGAAGATGTTCATCCAATTTCTGTGAATCTTCCTTAGACATGGGGTGTACTGCATCTCTCAGAACCCAATCTGATTCCATCTAATCCCCTCCTAAACTAACCCGCTCCAAGCGGGTATTTTTTTGCCTTCAGAAAACTTCAAATCATCAGCGTTAGGCGTATTGTAGCAGAAAACTACACATTTCGTTTGACATTGCTAAACAGTTTGTTTATTATTCACCCATGCCGCACAAAACGGCAACGATCAAATGAAACGCCTTCCATGAGACGTCGAGCGCGGGAAGGAAAAGAGCAATAAGCAACGAATTTTTGCGGTTGGCTAGGGAACTACCTAAGAAGTGTTTTAGCGCGGTCAGCCTCGCGCATGGTTGCTCAAGATCGTATCTGTATGTGGCCCGCTGGTAATGCAGCTTACAGATAACGCAATACCGTCCTAGCCGTAATTCATCGACGGGAAATCTTGGGAATCGGCGAATTTGATAAGGAGAAAAACGTGAACGTATACGCAGAAGCGGTGAAGGCGGGCGGGGATTATTGGAACGTGTACATGCCGGATGTTATGGCGAATTCCCATGCAAGAAGCAATGTAACGGCGGCGGGCTTTGATGATTACCGCATGTTCATGGCTGAGAAATACAAGGACATAAGAAGGGCGTTTCAGATTACTACCTAGGAGCAAATCATGCTGATCTATGCATTGCAGTTCGCCGCAGTCTGGTTCGCGCTATCGGTTGCTACTGGCTTGTTATTCGGAGCAGTCGCAGCAAATCAGGATCGGGAAGATTAAGTTTATCGCGGTGCTAGGTGCTGGTAACACCTAGCCCTTTTCGGAAGGGACTTTCAGAGGCTTTGCTTAAGAAGTTGGGGTGGCGTCCGGTCTACTCACAAAGCTACCGGAACCTGAAAGTCTCTTCCGAAGAGTGGGTTCCTTACAAGGAATAACGCAGGCTGATGCGTTGCTCTACATGCTCACTGTTGGCGGCATTCCAAAAGGTTGAAAACCGCAAGGTTCCAAGATGGACAAAATGCGCGGCCAAGGCTAGAGGTGGTTCAAACAAGCCCGAGATCAGTACGGGTCACTCTTCATTCAGTTACTACAGGAGGAAATATGTTATTTGAAATAAAAAATAGATTTACCGGGTCAGTTAGTTTTAGTCTGGAATGCGGCAGTTTTAAGCGGTGCGTCGAGGCGGCGGTTAAAAATTACGCCGACCTGAGCGGTGCCAACCTGAGCGATGCCGACCTGAGCGGTGCCTACCTGAGCGATGCCGACCTGAGCCGTGCCGACCTGAGCGGTGCCGACCTGAGCGGTGCCTACCTGAGCGATGCCGACCTGAGCGATGCCGACCTGAGCCGTGCCAACCTGAGCGGTGCCGACCTGAGCGGTGCCTACCTGAGCGATGCCGACCTGAGCCGTGCCAACCTGAGCGGTGCCGACCTGAGCCGTGCCAACCTGAGCGGTGCCGACCTGACGCCTATACGAGATGACCTATGGTCGGTTCTGGCCGCCGTGCCACGCGAAGTTGCGGGATTGCGACAGGCTTTAATTGATGGCCGGGTAGATGGATCAACTTACGAGGGGGAATGCGCGTGTCTCGTCGGAACCATCGCGAATATACGGCAAGAAAAATACAACGATCTTGGTGCTTTAAAACCGAATTCAAGCCGACCGATAGAGAGATTCTTTATGGGTATCAATAAGGGCGATACGCCAGAGACCAATCAGGCTTCGGCGCTAGCCTTGCAATGGACTGATGAATTTTTGTTCAGCATGCGTGAGGCGTTCGGTAAATAAGTGCATGCATTAAGTAGTTACTACAGGAGGGGAAGATGGAGAAGGTAACAGTAAGCGCCGATGCATTACGCAGCGTCTTAACCGCATTTATGGGGCCTCAGCATCTGATTGCAGAGTTGAGGGTAATTCATTCCCTGCACGAAAAAATGCCAGGAGTAGATGGAGATGATCCAGTCGGAACGCTCATCAGCGAATTCAATAATGCGGTGGCAGAGCATAACCAGACGGCCGAGGCAGACAACTCATGACCGCCCTAGAAGCCCTCAACTGGCACAGCGATAGCGCCCTATCACCAAGCGACGAAACGATTCTGGCGCAGCGTGAGCGTTTTTCGGTCGTTGAATCTCGGCCAGAGCCCTTGTCCATGACTGATCCAGAACGCTGGGAGTGGTTTAAAGAGTATTGCGACAACTACAAATACGTTAGACCGACGAAGACAACGCTAGGCCGGCACGTGATTATCTGTGATGGCGAAGAAACTTCGGCTGCGAATTTTAATGATGCGGTCGATCTGGCGGCGTCAAAACATAAGGAGATCAACAGATGATTAGACTAACTGCGGAACAGATTCAAAAGGCTCTAAAAGATTTGATAGGGGATGCTCCAGACCAAGACGATCTGGAAACGGAAGTCTGCTTTGAGTACATGACAGGCCGTGTCTCGCATAGCGGAGAGCGTATGCCAGATGGCACATATTACTGGATGGCAGAGTACCCGGAAGAAGGGGTATTTGGCCCAATCGAGATGTCTTCTGAAGAGCTGATCGCGTTTCAAGAAGAGTACAAGGTGAATTCATGAGCAAGCCCTTTGATTTAGAAGCAGCGAAGGCCGGGGAGCCGATTGAATTTAAGACAGAAAACGGAATTGTGCCGGCCGATTTTATCGGGACACACGGCCACGAGATCGTCATTTATTCCAAGAATGGATATGTCCCGGTAGACGAATGCAACCTCCGTATGGCCCCTAAAAAAATAACCGTGCGGTATCGGGTGGGTCTTATAGCAGATGGTACCGGATTTTATCCATTCCTCATTTCCACTGAACAGGCCGAGCAATTTCATGGGGGTGACAGCCGCTTCAGAGAATGGCTTACCGACTGGCAAGAAGTCGAGATCACACCGCCAGAGTCTACCTGATCCTCCCTAACCATCCCCCGGCATGGGTGTAGACAGCCGGGACTAATTTAAACAGAGGTGAAATATGAATGATTTAGCAGTTGTGAAGAAACAAGGCTTGGTGGCCAAGATGGCCGATAGGTTCGGGGTTGACCCCGAGAAGATGATGAACACGCTCAAGGAAACCGCGTTCAAGGTCAAGGATAAGCAGGTCAGTAATGAACAGATGATGGCATTGCTGGTGGTTGCCGATCAATATGGTTTAAACCCTTGGACAAAGGAAATTTACGCTTTCCCCGACAAGGGTGGAATCGTGCCGGTGGTAGGCGTGGATGGATGGTCGCGCATCATCAACGAGAAACACGAGCTTGATGGTATCGACTTCCGTTTCAGTGAGGCGACGGTCCCTCACAAGGGTATTACCTGTCACGAGTGGGTTGAGTGCGTCATCTACCGCAAGGATAGGACTCATCCTACCGTGGTTCGCGAATACTTCTCCGAGGTCGTCAGGAAGCTCAGCTATCCCACCCCATGGGATACACACCCGAACCGGATGCATCGCCATAAAGCCCTCATACAGTGCGCCCGTATCGCCTTTGGATTCGTTGGGATATTCGACCAGGACGAGGCAGAGCGAATCATCGAGAAAGACATCACGCCCCAAAGAGAGTCCGCGAAGTCTATTGGCAAATCCTGTTTTGATCATTTGCCGGAAGAGGATCGGGAAGAGATAGAGGCGAAAGCCGATGAGTTCGGCAGATGCTTCGCGAGCGGAGATATGGCCGGGGCCAATGCCGTATATGACGAAATGATGTCCGGCACAGACCCGGAGACGGCCAGCAGCTTTAAGTACCTGATCCCGAAAGATCGGATGAGTGCGCTGAGGAAATACCGCAGCGAAACCAAAAGGGAAAAAATGATTTCCTCTTTAATGGCAATGCCCGATCCAAAGGAGATTGCATAAATGGCATTCGAACAACGCCCCGGCAGCGGGGTTTTATTCAGGAACACAAAAAAGGGTGATAACCCGAAAGCGCCAGACTATACCGGCAGCGCGCTATCCCCGTCCGGCGAACATTTCGAGCTTTCAGCCTGGATCAAGGAAGGCACAAAGGGCAAGTTTATGAGCATTGCCTTGAAGCCGAAGTTTGAGCCGAATCAGCAAAGCAGGTCCAAGACGAGCGATCCATTCCCGGATGACGCTGGCGACTTGGGCGATTGCCCGTTTTGATGGAGACGAACATGAGCATAGAAGATAACGGTGGACCGGCGTTTCCGGCGCAGTTCTGGGATGAACGGGCGACAGGCATGACACTCAGGGATTACTTTGCGGCAAAGGCTCTAGCTGGATTGGTGGCACACCCTGAGTGTGACGAGATAGAGTTGCACACTGCAGCATCCCTTGCGTACGAAGCATACATGGTTGCTGACGCAATGTTGGAGGCGCGGAAAGTACTGGCGGGCTCGTATCAAAGTGTACGGAAAAGAAATTGACCTGGGGATTTTCGATAACCCAGATGGCGCTAGAGATGCTTATCTCGCCGCCAAACAAATTCACCACCCATTCTCGACGACACAAATGAAGGAGACGAAATGCCAGTAATGAATTTTGATCTTGAAGATGGACTGCCGCCAGTAAGTTTCTCGTTGAAGGAAGCGGACTGTGTGCGGTTCATGGCTTTCATGGCTGAATGCGATAAGGCATTTAAAGACCAGATCGCAGTCGACCCGGCACCGCCAGCGCCAGAGGTTGAGCCGGTTGGCATTGTGAGATCGGACAAATTGAATGACTTCATGGAAGGATGTTCCGATTATCTGATCTTATTCCCATCTAAATTTCGCACTGGTCACGAAACTGTTCGGCTCTACGCCCACCCAGACAACGACGGACTGAGGAAGGCGGCGGAGAAGGCAATGTTCGCCCTTGAACCGTATGATGACCTCAAGCCGCGTGATTGGGTTACGGATAGAGAAAAACTTCGCATTGCATACACCATGCTCCGCGCCGAACTGAACAAGGATAAATCATGAGCCATACGGAAGGGAAATTGACAGTAGCGCCGGGGCAGCATTGCGTTTTTGATGACAACGAAAAATATGTCGCCAGCACTGAGACACAAAATAAATCTGACGCGGAAGATGCAGAAAACGCCCGCCGCCTTGTAGCTTGCTGGAATGAACATGATGGCCTTGTGCATGACAACGCCCAACTTTACCAGAGCCTGCAAGGAGAAATGCGCGCAAGGCTAGAAGCAGAGAAAGAGCGTGACGAGCTGCTGCACACGCTCCGTTTCGGAGACTCTAAGAAGATAGAAGCAATCCTCGCACGCTACCAGGAGGGGAAGTGACAACAACAGTCGTTCACTGCAAGAAATCGAAATACGACGTCTATATCGGCAGACCGTCGAAATGGGGTAATCCGTTCACGATGAGCGAATACGGTTCGCGCTCCAGCGTTGTTCAAGCATATCGGGAATGGGTTGTAACGCAGCCACATTTGATGAACTCGCTGCACGAACTTAAGGGTAAGACAATCGCTTGCTGGTGCGCTCCCCTGCCTTGTCATGGTGATGTGCTGGCTGAATTGGCAGAAGAGTCGATGATTCAATGGCCCGGCGGCGAATGCCCTGTCTCTCCGGAAGCCCTCATTGAAATCAAGACAAGAGATGGCACCGTGCGCCAGTGGGTTGCAAGTGATCTAACGTGGACTCACGATCAGCATAACGTCAACTATGGCGATATTGTAGCGTACAGGGAATTATGAAATACCACGCCGCAGCGCCCTCCGGTTGGCAGCACCCCGATGACAATCCGCCGCCAAAGGGTAGCAAGATACTCATGCTCAATGAAGGTGGAACTCTCGCAATCGGTATATGGCAGAACGGTATGGCCGCTTGGATGCCGCTGCCGAAGCTGGATCCGGAGTTGAAGGAGCGACTTAGGGGTGAGGGGAAGTTGAAGTGAGCGACCTGACCGCGCCAGAGGCCGCAAAGTATCTTGGCCTACCTCTCCGCACCTTCTATTATTTCGTGCAGCAGGGGCGTATACCACGTATTATTTACGGGCCCCGAGTTACACGTTATGAGCAGTCAGACCTCGACGCTTTCAAGAAATCATGCCGATCCGATACGACAAGAAAAATAAGCGCTGGCGTTTCGAGTTCAATCGAATCGTCGGCAACGAAAGGGTCAGACGTTCTTGCCTCCTTCCGGAGAGCTGGAGTCAGGATCAAGCCCACGCCTACGACCGGCAGGAAAGCGGCCGTATTTACGCTGTCGCTAGTGGACTCGAAAAACCAAAGCCAGAGATAATCGAAGCTGTACAGCTATATCTAGATCACAGAATTCCGCGTCTGAAAAACGGCAAGAAAGCGGCTCAAGACCTTTTCCTTTTGTATCCTCTCATAAGCGGGAAAAAACTGGATGAACTTGGGAAGATTGCCAGGCAATACCAGAAAGATAACCCCGGCCTAGCTCCAGCAACTATCCGGAATCGCCTGTCTTATCTCAAAGCCGCCGTCAGGTATGCCTACAAACATCACGACATTGGAGACCGTGACTATACGGATAAAATCATCATGCCGACCGTCAACAATAAACGACAGGTCTACATCAATCAAGACGAGCTCCATAACAAACTGCTGGCGAATTGCGATGATCCGGAAGCGGCCGCAATATTCAAACTCGCCTTTTATACCGGCCTGCGCTGGCGCTCAGAAATACTCACGCTCAAGCCAGAGCAGATAATCACGACGCACGAGCAAGCATGGATCAGTCTGCCTGACTCCAAGAACGGAACGCCGCACATGATACCGGTGCATCCTGACGCCATAGACGCGCTCGCGTTTATTCCGTTCAAGTGGGCCGAGACTTACTATTACAAGAGATTTTGGAAGGCGCGGAAGGCCGCAGGGCTGAACCACTTGCGATTGCATGATGAGCGGCATTCTCTTGCGTCCGCGCTACTATCGTCTGGCGCCACCCTGGGAGAGGTTGGAAGAGTCTTAAATCATGACTCTGTGCAGTCTACAGAAAGATACTCCCACCTGTATCCGGAGAGGATAAAAGAGCTAATCCTGAGATTGCCTTCGACAAAAAAATCCGCACCCATGAAATGACGTTATTCTAACAATCGCTCATAAGTGCTTGATAAAATTGGTGGGTCTGGCTGGACTCGAACCAGCGACCAAGGGATTATGAGTCCCCTGCTCTAACCAACTGAGCTACAGACCCGATTAACAACTAAAAGTGGAAATACCGAAAGCCGGTCAGCCTTCGGTATCCAGGAAACTCCGCAGACGTTCGGAACGCGAAGGATGACGCAGTTTTCGCAGTGCCTTGGCCTCGATCTGACGAATGCGCTCACGGGTTACGTCGAACTGCTTACCGACTTCTTCCAGGGTGTGGTCGGTATTCATTTCGATGCCGAAACGCATGCGCAGCACTTTCGCTTCACGCGGCGTCAGCGAGTCCAGTATATCCTTCGTAACATCCCGCAGGCTGGCGTAAACCGCCGCGTCTGCCGGGGCCATGGTGGCAGAGTCCTCAATGAAATCACCCAAGTGAGAATCCTCATCGTCGCCAATCGGCGTTTCCATGGAGATCGGCTCCTTGGAAATTTTGAGGATTTTACGAATTTTCTCTTCAGGCATTTCCATTTTCTGTGCCAGAAGCGCGGGCTCCGGCTCCTGCCCGGTTTCCTGCAAAATCTGGCGCGAGATCCGGTTCATCTTGTTGATGGTCTCGATCATGTGCACCGGGATACGAATCGTGCGCGCCTGGTCGGCGATGGAACGGGTGATAGCCTGACGAATCCACCAGGTGGCATAAGTGGAGAATTTGTATCCACGCCGGTATTCAAATTTATCCACAGCCTTCATGAGTCCGATGTTACCTTCCTGGATGAGGTCAAGAAACTGCAATCCCCGGTTGGTATATTTCTTGGCGATGGAAATCACCAGCCGCAAGTTCGCTTCGGTCATTTCCCGTTTCGCCCGGCGCGCCTTGGCTTCTCCGGTAGACATCCGGCGGTTGATTTCCTTGAGTTCTTTCAAGGGAATGCCAACCTGTTTTTGCAGCGCCAGCAGGTTTTGCTGCTGCTCCACGACATCAGGCAGGTAACGTTCCAATGTCTGGCTATAAGGCTTGCCAAGCGCGACTTCCCCCGCCACCCAGTCCAGATTACTCTCTTGGCCGGGAAAAGCTTTAATAAAATGACTACGCGGCATCCCCGCCTTGGTCACGCACAATTCCATGATTTTACGCTCATAGCTCCGCATTTCGTCCACCAGCCCGCGTTGGGTGTCGCAAAGCCTTTCAACCATTTTCGCGGAGAAACGAATCGCCATCAGTTCGGCTGAAATCCGCTCCTGTATGTCCTTATATGCCTTGTTGCCCGATCCCTTTTTTTCCAGCGCCTTCTGCATCTCGACATATGCATTCTGAATCACAGCAAAACGCTCCAATGCATCATTTTTCAATTTCAGCAAGTTGGCATTTGCTATCGCGGCGACATCTTCATCTTCTGAGCTTTCCTCGCTCAGTTCCTGCTCCAGCGATTCATCGGAGATTTCTTCACCGAGCAATTCTTCGGCATTGGGATCCAGCAATCCATCAACCAGCTCATCGATGCGCATCTCATCTTTCGCTACCTTGTCGGCGAGATCGAGAATTCCGGCTATGGTGGTCGGGCAGGCGGAAATCGCCTGGATCATATGTTTTAACCCATCCTCGATACGCTTCGCGATCTCGATTTCGCTCTCGCGCGTGAGCAATTCCACCGAACCCATTTCACGCATGTACATGCGCACCGGATCGGTAGTGCGCCCAAACTCGGAATCAACTGTGGAAAGCGCCGCTTCAGCTTCTTCCACCACATCTTCATCGGCCACTGTAGGCGCGGTCTCGGACATCAGCAGTGTTTCTGCGTCAGGCGCCTCATCGTAAACAGAGATGCCGACGTCATTGATCATGCTGATGATATTTTCAATCTGCTCGGCATCGAGCATATCGTCGGGCAGATGATCGTTGATTTCGGCATAAGTCAGATAGCCGCGCTCCTTGCCTTGCACAATCAAGCTCTTCAAACGCATGCGCCGTGCTTCCAGGTCTTGGGGCGCGAGCGGAGACTTCTCGGTGTCCTTTGCCTGGCCGGCTTTCCCTTCCTTTACCGCCTTGGCCTTGACTATTTTGGCTGCAAGCATATTCGGTTCCTTGGCCGCAATCACTGCCCGCGCGATTTCGGTCACGCGAGCGGGGGCCTTGGCGGGTGCCTTTGCGGACGTAACGTTATTGTCCAGCGTTTCCTCAGCCGTTTTCAACAGCGCTTTTGCCGCTGCTTCTTTTGCCTGCCCTCTCGACGATTTCCTCATATTGTTTCCTTCCGTTTTCGCTGCCGCCCTATCAACGGGACGGCCGACAGCACCGGCCTTTGCTTTTTCCGGTGCTTTGACTTGTGTTTTTGGTTTTACCATGTTTCTTCCAGATAGTATCGCCAGTTGAAATTAAAAAACTCTCTATTATATCAAGATCCGATTACACTGTCCGCCCACCGCTTCAAGAAACCGCCATGCGCTGGAGTTCCTGTTTTTCTTCGGGGGTAAGAGCGCTCAAGGACTTGCTGTGTAACGCCGCCATTCGCTGTTTGCGTTTCATTTCACGCAGACGCGTCATTGCCCCGGCAAATTCCGCTTCCAGGTCTATACCGCTATCCCATGCAAGGGTCTGGCTCTCAGCCTTTTCCATAAGAACACGATGAGGGCTATCGTGAAAATAGGCGATGGCCGAAGGTATTGCCGTGTTTCCTCCAATATTGGGGTGAGTGTCGATAAATTCAACCAGCGCCGCCAGTGCAGCTACTTCTTCAGAATATTCCTGATCTTGCGTAAGTAATTCTCTATCCAGTTTCCGGATATAACCCGGATCGTATAACAATACTTGTATCAGCCAGCGGAAAGGTGAGGCAGGTTGCTGTCTTGGCAATTTTTCCCGGGAAAGGGAAGCCGAAACACGTCTGAGCTTCAGTAAACTCTCCAGTTCACCCTGGCTGAAACCGCTGATCTCCGCCAATCTTTTTAACAGCATCAGCGCGAGCGCCGGTGCAGTAATTCTGGCAAGCAGGGGTTTTGCGTCCTGCACGAGTTTTGCGCGTCCTTCGCTGGTTTTGAGGTCGACGCGGGCTGACAGTTCCCTAAAAAGAAAAACGGACAGGGGCAATGTCTGTTTCAGCAACCCTTCGAAACCCTCTTTACCGAACTTGCGAATGTAGCTGTCCGGGTCCTCGCCCTCCGGCAGGAAGAGAAAACTGATAGTCTTGCCATCCCCAAGCTGGGCAAGGCTATCCTCCAATGCGCGCCATGCCGCTTTTCTGCCGGCGTTATCCCCATCGAAACAAAATACAACGCTGTCAGTCTGGCGCAAGAGCTTCTGGATATGATAAGGCGTGGTCGCGGTACCCAGCGCAGCAACGGCATTTTCAATGCCATGCTGAAAAAGCGCCACTACATCCATATATCCCTCTACCACGATAACCTTTCCTGCTTCGCGAATGGCCCTGCGTGCAGCAAAAAGGTTGTAAAGTTCGCGGCCCTTCTGAAACAGAGGTGTTTCGGGGGAATTGAGATATTTGGGCTCTCCCTGTTCCAGGATTCGCCCGCCGAAACCCACAATCCTTCCTTTAAGGTTAATAATGGGAAACATGATGCGATCGCGGAACCGGTCGTAACACTTGCCGTCATCGTTCTCAATTACCAGCCCGGACTCTACCAGCAGCTTTTTTTTCGCTTTTGCCGCGTAATCAGAAAATGCAGCCTCCAGGTTTTGCCAACCGGATGGCGCATAGCCAATGCCGAAACGGGCAGCAGTCTGGCCTGTCAAGCCGCGTTGTTTCAAATAGGCAATGGCGTTTTTTGAATACCTGAGCTGTTCCCGGTAAAATTGTGCGGCAACACTCGTTACCTCGAGCAGATCCCTGGAAGAATTTTCTGTTCCTCGAACATTGCTCTGCGCCAAGCCGGAGCCAGACGCCGATTCTTCGGTTCCTCTATGGGACTCCGGCTGCTGCACGGGAACCTGTAGTCCGGCCCGACTTGCCAGATCATTCACTGCCTCAACGAAATTCATGCCACCATACTCCATCGCAAAGCCAATGGCGCTACCATGAGCGCCACAACCGAAGCAGTGATAAAACTGCTTGGTGGGACTTACCGTGAATGAGGGGGTCTTTTCGCTATGGAATGGGCAGCATGCAGTGTAATTTGCGCCGGCTTTTCTGAGCGGCACGTCACGCTCGATGACATCAACGATATCTATGCGATTGAGCAGTTCCTGAATGAATGATTGTGAAATCATTTATAGCGGATCAAACAATAGTGTCTCAGAGCGGAGTGCAAACAGAAAAGCTATTTTTTTACTACAGGAAAACGGAAAAACGCACTCCCACACGTTCTGTACCCGCAATATTTGTGATTGAGCTTGTTGCAACAGCCTTGCGACGACTATTAATGAAAGTGGCGGTATCAGGTGGCGAGCTTCGTTTTGACCAGAGCCGATACTCTGGCCATATCGGCCCGCCCAGAAATTTCCGACTTGAGCACCGCCATCACCCGCCCCATGTCTTGCTGTCCTTTCGCTCCAACAGCGGAAATCGCTTCGTTTATGGCCCCTTCCAATTCGCCATCACTTAGGGCTTGAGGCATATAAGCTTGTAGCACGCTTACTTCGTATTTCTCTGCATCCGCTAAATCAGTGCGCTGAGCTGCTTCATATTGGGCGATGGAGTCCCTGCGCTGTTTGAGCATTTTTTCGATTACGGCGACGACTTCGGTATCATCCAGCTCTATACGCTCATCCACCTCGCGCTGTTTGATTGCCGCCCGCAACAACCGGATTGCGTCCCGACGTTTGGTATCGCCTTCGCGCATTGCGGCCTTCATGTCTTCGGCGATTTGCTGTTTCAGATTCACGATGAACGCAACCAAGGAAGACCTTTATGAATATGGGGAATTACTTTTTTCGACTGGCTTAGACTAATAAAGTTTCGGCGGAAGCAACTGGCTGCGCAGACGCTTGTAAGTACGTTTAACCGCGGCGGCCAGCTTGCGCTTGCGCTCGGCAGTCGGTTTTTCGTAAAATTCCCTGGCGCGCAACTCGGTGAGCAGCCCGGTTTTTTCTATGGTACGCTTGAAGCGTCGCATAGCGACTTCAAATGGTTCGTTTTCCTTGACTTTAATAGTGGTCATGAAGATGCGGTTCCTCTCTAAAAGTTAAATTACTGAACAATTGATCATCACCAGCCATATGTTTCATATGTGTGGTAGTGTGATCACTCTTAAATATAGACAGCTCGTTATTATATAACAAGTACTCATTACTGTCGTAAAAGAGTCATTCCTCCATTATTCTCCCTTGCTCGTACTTGGCATTGAAACTTCATGCGATGAAACCGGCGTAGCGCTTTACCACACGCAGCGCGGCTTGTTGAGTCACGCGCTTTATTCGCAGACCGAAATGCATGGGGAGTATGGCGGCGTGGTCCCTGAACTTGCCTCCCGAGATCATATCCGGCGGGTGCTGCCCCTCATCAGTCACACTCTCGACGAGGCCGGATTCGAACTGCGGGATCTCGGCGCCATCGCCTACACTCAGGGACCGGGCCTGGCAGGAGCACTGCTGGTGGGCGCGAGTATAGCGGCCGCACTTGGCTTTTCGCTGGAAATTCCGGTGCTGGGCGTTCATCACCTTGAGGGACACCTCCTGTCTCCGCTGTTGTCGACTCCCGCGCCTGTTTTTCCATTCGTGGCGTTGTTGGTGTCGGGCGGCCATACCCAGCTGATGGAAGTGAATGGTCTCGGGCAATACAGGTTACTCGGCGAAACTGTGGATGATGCGGCGGGAGAAGCTTTTGACAAGACCGCTAAACTGCTGGGGCTGGGTTATCCCGGCGGCCCGGCGCTCTCAAAACTTGCCGATGAATTTTCCCGGTCAGGTCAACCCGCACGCTTCCAGCTTCCCCGCCCCATGCTTCACAGCGGGAATTTCAATTTCAGCTTCAGCGGCCTGAAAACAGCCGTGCTGACACTGGTCAATAAACAGGAAATGACGCAGCAAATCCGAGGCGCCATTGCCTATGCTTTTCAAGAGGCCGTGGTCGATGTACTGACGGAAAAGTCACTCTCCGCACTTGCAAAGACTGGCCTTACTCAACTGGTAGTGGCAGGCGGGGTTGGGGCGAATCGTCAACTGCGCAGCAATCTCCGATACAAAGCGGAAAAAATCGGAGCTACTGTTTTTTATCCCGAACTCGAATTCTGCACGGACAATGGCGCCATGATCGCATTCGCCGGAGCAATGCGATTGCAATCATCGGAAATGTCGAGGCAGAAGCTCGATAACAGGTTCACGGTAAATGCACGGTGGGATCTGGAAATGCAAGAGATGGCACCGAAGTCATGACGTGCTGCGTTTCCCGATACGCGGTTCGTTACCGGCGGCCAGGCTGGCAATATTTGACTTATGTCGCCAGATGAGCAATAAGGACATCACAAGAACTGTGAGAGTACGCGCATCGAAGCCGAGAAAAAATACTGCATAAACTGGTGCGAATGCGGCTGCGGCTAGCGCAGCCAATGATGAGAAACGCCATATGGCCGCGACGGTAATCCAGAGTGCGACTGCCAGCAATCCCATCCATGGGTTAAATCCCAGCAACACACCCAGCGCGGTCGCCACGCCCTTCCCGCCTTTGAAACGCAAGAACACCGGAAATAAATGGCCCAGAAACACTGAGAGGGCCACTATGGCAATCGCTTCTTCGCCCAGCCCCAATGGAGGCGCGAAATATTGTGCCAATGCTACTGACAGCCAGCCTTTACCGGCATCGCCCAGCAGTGTAAAGACGGCCGCTGCCTTTTTTCCGCTGCGCAGCACGTTCGTCGCTCCAGGATTCTTGGAACCATAGGTACGCGGATCGGGCAGGCGGAAGAGCCAGCTTGCCAGCACTCCAAAGGAAATGGAGCCGAGCAGATAGGCCAGCAGGATCAAAGCCAGCAGCGTCATCTTGTTAGCGCCATGTTTGCAAATAGAATAGAATCCCTGCGCTGCTGATTCTACGTGAAAAACAGCTTCAATAACGCACCTCGAATGGGTCTCAAATCCTCATGGATATCATTTTTCTGCACGAACTCAAGGTCAAAACGCTGGTTGGCATTTACCCGTGGGAACTCAATGCCGCACAAACCATTCAGCTCGATCTGGAAATCGGGTTGCCGGCAAGCCGAGCCTGTCAGACAGACAATTTCGAGGATGCTCTGGATTATGCCGCTATTGTTCAACGCATCAACGATGCGCTCTCGCAGAAACGTTTCTCCCTGCTGGAAGCTCTGGCCGAGCACATCGCGCAAATCATCCTGATGGAATTCAAATCGCCATGGGTCAAAGTTAGCGTGGCGAAACTCAGCGCGATACGGAGCGTGAAAAGAGTGGGAGTGTGCATCGAACGGGAATCGAAATCAGTATAGCGTGCGTAATTCCGGATCCCGACAACCATGCGGCCCCACCTTGGGGAGGGAAGCGGGGATCAAGGGAATTTGCCATTCCCGAACCGGGAATGGCAAGGAATAACCCTATGAGGAGAAAAAACAATTACGGATACGCGAACCAACCGGGGTAATCGCGGAATTGCAACTGTCTTGTACTAACCCGCGATTAATGCCGACTCGATTTCAGTAAAAGTCTTGGCAATTTCCATGGACGAAATTGTGGCGCCAAGTTGCTTCTCGATTTGCGTCAGTGAAAAAATGCCGCACACCATCGGTGTACCGTCAACATCGTTTTCTATCACCAGGGTATGTTGCCGTCCAGTATCCCGCAGACTGGCAATGACATTTCCGACCTTGGCGCCCTGAACTTCCTGGACAGGAATTGCTTCCAGCCGGTCGAGGGGGGTCATGATATCGGAAACCAGAATTTCATTATGCTTTACACACCGCTCCTGGATGAAACGCAAGGGCTTTTCACCGAGTACATCGGTTGCGGTGATAATACCGCAGAGAAGCTTATCCTGGTCTAATACGAGCAAGGAACGTACGCCGCGTTGCATCATGTATGCGTTAGCGGACTCCATTGTCATATGCGGTCCGATTATGGCGGCATGGATGTTCCGCAGATCGGTCATCACATCAAGGGCGGGCGATGTCAGCGTTACAGGTTTGGGCGGGGCGGAGAAAACTACCCGGACAGTACCTGTCAGGCGCTGTGCGGGAAGGAGGTGATAGTCAGGCATGGCATTATCCTCCAGCGTGAAGCGGAATACACTCGAACTCGACGAAATAAAGTTCAAGCATTCCTCGATCAAACTCTACGCTCACCAGAATGAAGGGTCAATACGACTTTCGCGACCGGTACGAAAACCTCTGCAACAAGCCCGCTGGTTTATCAGCAGGCGCTACATCGGCTTTTGGGGCTGGAATGGCCAAAAGCAAGGGAGACAAGAGTGAAGGGAGGCAAAAGCGTGAAGCGCCGATTTTCCGACAAAAATTTGACGAAAACTCAATAAGCCGACTGTTGCCGCGGTGCAATTCGCCGGCACCCATCCATTACGCCGTCTCGCGCGCCAGCAATGGCACTTACCAAGTCCTCTGAGATTCTCGCTCAGGCCGATCTACGCCAGGTCATTGCGCTCCTTGCTGTCGAGCAAAGCCGCGGTGATAAAGGTCTCCCTCGGCCTGCTGCCTTTCGCAGCAGCGGATACAAGAGTTTGACGGCCATTTTCGAGTCGGACGTTATGTGGGAAAGCGAACAGAGGTTACAACTAAAACTGTTAGAAGATTATCTCCGGATTTTCTACGGAGCCGGTAACATGAAAAAATTATATCGAAATATGTCTGATCTTAATCCTGCTGAATTTGATAACTGGGTTGAGACAACCACGACAAAAATATTCAAGCACACAAAAATGAATAAAAATAAATTTTGGGGCGATACTGACAATAACCGGGATCGAAACAAGAAAAAACGGGACGTCAGGCCTTATTCCTGAGAAAGTTGAGGGGATTTTATTCCTGGTTCCCGCTCATTCTTCGTTCCTTCGCGTTCCTTCGATTTCCTCATTCAATCGCCACAACATCGATACCGGGTCGCGCGCCTGCGTGACGGGTCGGCCAATGACAAGGTAATCCGCACCATTTTCGATTGCCTGGCGCGGGGTTGATACCCGTTTCTGCTCGTTAAGGGAAGCATCAACCGGGCGTATTCCAGGCGTGACCAGGCAAAAATCCCTGCCCATCATTTTCCTGAGGCTCGGCGCCTCGAGCGCGGAACATACTACTCCATCCATTCCACAATCGCGCGCAAGCAAGGCCAGACGCTGTACTACGTCCTGCGGATCGCCATTGAGGCCGATCTCGTTCAGGTCGCTGCGCTCCATGCTGGTAAGCAGAGTGACGGCAATCAGCTTGCTCAGGCCAATCGGCACTGCCTCTCGTGCCGCCGATAGCATTCTTCTTCCCCCGAGGGCGTGAATATTCATCATCCATACACCCAGGCCGGCTGCTGCCTTGCACGCATTCGCTACAGTATTGGGAATATCGTGAAATTTCAAATCGAGGAAAACGTCGAAACCTTTCCCCATCAATTTTTCTACCAACTGTGGGCCGGCAGCGGTAAAAAGCTCCTTGCCCACTTTTACCCTGCACCACCTTGGGTCAAGTTTCGCCGTAAGCTCTAACGCTTGTTTCGCAATGGGAAAATCCAGAGCAACGATAATCCGGGGATCACTCATAGTGTCGTTTCAGCAAGGCTAAACAGGTATTTGAATAACCGCCGTGTTTATCCATGCTCATCCTGTACGGGATATCTTTTTCTGTATGCAGCAATTTCGCGCCTTTGCCTGAATATCTTGCCGAGGCAGGACGCGACACCAACCACCACGCCAACAGCGAAGAACAACAAAATTATCAATACCAGCGGCGCATCCCATTGGTAGCCGAAATAATAATGCAGCGTCACCGTTTCGACGTTCCTCACGGTAAAACCGAGCAGCAACAGAAACAGCACGATGCGCAAGAACCATATCAGATAACGCATGATTCCTTTTCAGAGGAGGCCAAACGTACGTCAGGCCATGACCTCAACAGGAGTATCCCGATCGCCTTTCCTATCGGGTCGAGTTGCCCCGTTTAATTGAAAAAAAAGCGGCATGATCCTGCGACCTGCCGCCTTGTACCTATACATCTATATGAGTTTTTCAGCTTTTCTGATCCACTCGTTCGCGCATTTCTTTCCCTGCCTTGAAATGAGGAACATACTTTTCCGGAACCTGAACCTTCTCTCCCGATTTCGGATTGCGCCCGGTACGCGGCGGCCGGTAGTTCAGATCGAAGCTGCCGAATCCGCGAATCTCAATGCGCTGTCCCTGTGACAAGCTCTTGGCCATTGCATCAAGTATAACCTTGACCGCAAGTTCAGCATCCTTTGCTCCTAATTGCGGATAACGCGCTGCAAGCCTTGAGATCAGTTCAGACTTCGTCATGTCGCCCTTATTATTGTTCAGTATTCTTGACATCCATCTTGGCTTTAAGCAGCGCACCCAGGCTGGTGGTTCCCGCGCTGGCAGCACTATCCGCCGCAACCTTCTGAAGGGTATCGGATTCCTCCGCCGTATCCTTGGCCTTGATCGAAAGATTGATGCTCCGGTTCTTGCGATCAACGTTAATGATCATTGCCTGTACCGTATCGCCTTCCTTCAAGTGCGAACGAATATCCTCTACCCTGTCACGCGATACTTCGGACGCGCGCAGATAACCTTCTACCTCATTCTCCAGTGCAATTACCGCACCCTTGGCATCAATCGACTTGACAGTGCCTGTGACGATGCTGTTCTTGTCGTTTACCGATACAAAGCTGTTGAATGGATCGCCTTCCAATTGCTTGATGCCCAGCGAAATACGTTCACGCTCGACATCGATGGATAGTACGACGGCCTCGACTTCATCGCCTTTCTTGTAGTTGCGAACCGCTTCTTCACCCGGCTGATTCCAGGAAAGATCGGACAGATGCACCAGTCCGTCTATGCCTCCTTGCAAGCCGATGAAAACGCCAAAATCGGTGATGGATTTGATTTGTCCGCGCACCTTGTCACCTTTTTGATGATTCATCGCGAAGTCTTCCCACGGATTAACCTTGCATTGCTTCATCCCGAGCGAAATGCGGCGCCGGTCCTCATCGATTTCCAGAATCATTACTTCCACTTCATCGCCCAACTGCACGATCTTGGAGGGATACACGTTCTTGTTGGTCCAGTCCATTTCAGATACATGCACCAGCCCTTCAATACCTTGTTCTATCTCGACAAATGCGCCGTAATCCGTCAGATTGCTGACCTTGCCGAACAGGCGGGTATGAGGCGGATAACGTCGGGAAAGTCCTACCCAAGGGTCTTCGCTCAGTTGCTTCATACCCAGCGATACGCGATTCTTCTCCTGATCGAACTTGAGTACCTTGGCGGTTACTTCATCGCCAACGCTGATAACCTCGGAAGGATGCTTTACCCGGCGCCACGCCAGATCGGTAATATGCAACAGGCCGTCTATACCGCCCAAATCCACGAATGCACCATAGTCCGTGATATTTTTGACGATTCCCTTGACCACGGCGCCTTCCGTAAGATTCGCAAGCAAAGTCTGCCGGTCGGCCCCCTGGCTTTCTTCCAGAACTGCGCGACGGGACACAACCACATTGTTACGCTTGCGATCAAGTTTGATGACCTTGAATTCCATCTCCTTGTTTTCGTATGGAGTTGTATCCTTGACGGGACGGATATCCACCAGTGAACCAGGCAGAAAAGCCCGAATGCCATTAATCATGGCAGTGAGGCCGCCCTTGACCTTGCCGCTTACCACGCCGGCCACGATGGCACCGCTCTCCATGGCAGCCTCCAGATCATGCCAGGCCGTGAGGCGCTTAGCCTTGTCGCGCGACAAGCGGGTCTCGCCGTAGCCATCTTCAAGGGCTTCGATGGCGACGCTGACGAAATCGCCGGGCTTGACTTCGATTTCGCCTTTGTCATTCTTGAATTCTTCGACAGGAATGAAACTTTCAGATTTCAATCCGGCGTTTACAACCACGATGTTGTAATCAACACGGACAACCTGAGCGGTGATGACTTCACCGACACGCATTTCCTGGCGGGAAAGACTTTCTTCAAATAACGCTGCAAAACTTTCGGAAGAATCTACAGCGGGGGAAGCAGTGGCCATTATAAAAACACCTGGTTTGGGATCCCATCAAAATGAATTTCGACGGGGTTAAAGGTTAGTCATAACTGCCTGATAAAACCGCCTTCTTTCCACTTGGGGCAAGAGGACGGTGAGGCAGCACGCGCGTGCTATTGTATTAACTGTTCTGAACTATCTATTTCTACTACGTTTCCTGATTTCAAAAAAGCTATTTTGCCACAAGTAAACCGCTTTGCCTTTAATTACGCTTCGGGCAGAAATGCCGATATCGTATCATGACAACCGGACCACCGCATTTTTCGCTCGTGCGTTATCACTTGCGACTACCTTGGGCGATCAGGGCGATTAGGGGCCCGCTAGGACCAATCAGGGCCCAACCAGGCCCAACCCAAGCCAGCCATCGGCAGATCAACAGGCCGCATCTTCGAGTTTCAGGCGCGCCCTTTTGCACAAATCTCAGCATACTGCTGCAGTACGCAATTTACCGCTTGGGTGATGTCGAGCGAAGTCGTGTCCAAAAAATTCGTGTCTGCGCCTACTTGCAACGGTGCCACGCTACGATTGCTGTCACGGGCATCGCGTTCCTGTATATCCTGCAAAAGGGTGGCAATATTAGCATCTATCCCTTTTTCCATCAACTGCTTATGCCGTCTTTCCGCGCGTGTTTCGGCGCTTGCGGTGAGAAATATTTTGAGAGCGGCTTCAGGAAAAACGACTGACCCCATGTCGCGTCCGTCGGCCACGAGGCCCGGAAGCTGGCGAAATGCACGCTGCCGGGCTAATAACGCCGTTCTGACCAGCGGATAAGCAGCTATTCTGGAAGCCGAGTTACCGCATGCTTCCGAGCGAATCGCGTCGGCCACATTTTCATCGTCCATTCGAATTTCTGTATCTTTAAAGATGACATTGAGCCGTGCAGCGACTTCGCTTAGTGTCTTTTCATCGCTCAGATCGACTTCTGACCGCATTGCCGCCAGTGCCACCAGTCGATAGAGCGCGCCGCTATCAAGATAATGAAATCCCAGCTTTGCCGCCACCTTTTGCGCAACAGTACCTTTGCCGGAAGCGGAGGGGCCATCGATCGTAATCACCGGAATGTGATCAGTATTCATGAAAAAATACCTCAATAAATTTCAACTGGGGATTCGCCCTGCTCGGTATGGATTATTGACGCGAACTTTTGGAAATAATCGGGAAAAGTCTTCCTTACACAACCGGGATCATTGATCCGCACAGGCGCGCCAAATGACGCCAGAGAGAAGCACATGGCCATCCTGTGATCGTCATACGTATCAATCACCGCGTGCGCAGTAAGGCCCCTCGCTGGCGATATAATGCGCAGAAAATCTGCGCCCTCCTCCACACTGGCGCCCAGCTTGCGCAACTCATTTGCCATTGCCGCAATGCGGTCGGTTTCCTTCACCCGCCAGCTTGCGATATTCCTGAGCGTAGTGGCGCCGTTGGCGAACAAAGCGGCCACCGCAAGTGTCATTGCGGCATCCGGAATATGGTTGCAGTCCATATCAATTGCCCGCAGATCACCGCGTTCGGGCGCGCTTGCCTCGATCCAGTTATCGCCCATCCTGATCTTCGCACCCATTTTCCCCAGCGCTTCAGCAAAACGGATATCTCCCTGAAGGCTGTCATGCCCTATGCCTTCCACTCGTACCGGACCGGTGCCGATAGCACCGGCGGCAAGGAAATAAGAAGCGGAAGATGCATCGCCCTCCACGAATATCTCGCCGGGGCTGCGATAACGCTGATCCGGACGCATAATGAAGCGCCGCCATTCCTCGCGATCCACTTGCACGCCGAAACGGGCCATCAATGCAAGCGTCAGCTCAATATAAGGCCGTGAAATCAATTCCCCCATCACCGTTATCGCCGCCGCTTCACCAGAAGAGCCCGGCTCAAATAAAGGCAACGCCATCAGCAAGCCGGTCAGGAACTGGCTCGACACATCCCCTTTCACAGTTATCTCTTTTTCTTTTGCCCCACTGCCAGGAGGCTTGATTTGCAGCGGCGGAAATCCTTCCTTGCCGAGATAGGTAATATCGGCGCCCATCTGCCGTAGCGCATCCACCAGATCGCCGATTGGACGCTCGTGCATACGTGGCACACCGGACAATCGGTAATACCCGTGAGAAAGCGCCAGCGCGGCGGTCAGTGGACGGAAAGCGGTGCCCGCGTTGCCTAGAAATAAATCGGCTTCGCCGATCGGGAAACGCAGGGGAAGCTGTCCGCCCACACCCTGCACACGATAATGATTTTCACCGATCCGAACGACGGGCACACCCAGAGTCTTGAGTGCTTCCAGCATTCGTTCCGTGTCATCTGAAACGAGCAGGTCGCGTATGTCTGTGGCGCCGTCGGACAACGCGGCAAGCAACAGAATTCGATTGGAAATACTCTTCGAGCCAGGCAAACGCACGGTGCCATGAGCAGCCTTGGCTGCCGGGAGATCAATAAAATTCACACTCTGCCTTGCGGATAAACTTCACCATATGCCGATACGTGACGGGTGCCTCATTATAATCCAGTCTGAGCGATTTCCCGCCGGTTAGCTTCTTCAAACTGGCTAAGAAGGCTAAAAGAGACCTGCAGGCTCAGCAAGGTCCGCCACGCGGCTTCCTTGCATGCGCACGCAACGCGCGGAGATGTGGCGCATATCGTTCATTCCCTTGTTTCCACTTGCCTGGAGCCTGACAACAAGCTTTCCCGATACCGATACATACTCCGCTACATACTAAACGCCACCACCACCCGGGTTGCGATAAAATCAGGCAAATCAGGCGCTCACCGTTTTGCGCCTGAACCGAGGGTTCAACAACACTCAACAATAGCGTTGTTGCCATAGCTCTCCGTGATCTCGGACCTGCAAAGAACCCTTTTCTTGAAATACGGATATGTCTGGAGGTTGATTCCGTATACTTCTTATACTCGGCAATCGGGCACGATAATTCATACAGAAGGAAGCATCAGAATGTCGCATTGGTTCAAGGATATTTCGCAGTCCGTCGGACATACTCCGCTGGTCCGGCTCAACCGCATCACCGACGGCGCGCCAGCAACGGTGCTTGCGAAGATCGAGGGGCGTAACCCGGCCTATTCTGTAAAATGCCGAATTGGCACGGCAATGATCGAGGATGCGGAATATCGCGGATTGCTCCAGCCTGGAAAAGAACTGGTGGAACCTACCAGCGGCAACACTGGCATTGCCCTAGCGTCTGTTGCGGCTGCTCGCGGCATACCATTGACCTTGACCATGCCGGAAACCATGGGGCTGGAACGGCGCAAACTGCTTGTGGCTTATGGCGCAAAATTGACCCTGACAGAAGGTACGCGCGGGATGAAAGGCGCGGTGGCAAAGGCTGAAGAAATTGTCGCTTCCGATCCTGACCGGTACGTGTTGCTTCAGCAATTTTCCAACCCGGCCAACCCGGCCATCCACCAATGCACCACCGGTCCGGAAATCTGGAACGATACTGATGGCGCGATCGATATTTTTGTTTCCGGTGTAGGCACTGGCGGTACCATAACAGGCGTTTCGCGCTACATTAAAACGGCGAAAGGCAAAGCGATCATTTCTGTCGCGGTTGAACCGTCCGCGAGCCCCGTACTCGCCCAGCAACGCGCGGGCGAACCGCTGAGACCCGGCCCGCACAAAATTCCGGGTATCGGGGCGGGGTTCGTTCCGGAAAATCTGGACCTGTCGCTGGTGGATGATATCGAACAGGTCAGTAATGACGACGCGATACGGTATGCGCGGCGCCTCGCACGGGAAGAAGGTATTATCTCGGGGATCTCATGCGGAGCCGCTGTGGCAGTGGCAGTGCGTTACGCCAAGCGTCCTGAAAACGCCGGCAAAACGATCGTCGTCATTCTACCGGATTCGGGGGAGCGCTACTTGAGCTCCGTCCTCTTCGAGGACGTGTTTGACACTCGGGAATTGGTGCAATGATGACAAAATTAAAAAAAATGGGACACTCGTCATTGAAAGGAAAAGGGCTGGAAATCGATGCGGTTGTTGCCGAGTTGCGCGCGTTGCGTGTGAAATCGCTGGAAAACCGGCAAAGACGCGATAGACCGCCCAAGCTCCCTTCGCGCAAGGTATTGGTCGCGATCGCGGACGGATTGAGCGCCGTATTGTTCCCCAACCGTCTGGGTTTACCCGAGCTCACCAATGAAAGCGTCGATTATTACGTGGGACATACGCTGGACGTAACGCTTCGCGAATTATTGGTGCAAGTGCGCCGTGAACTGCGCTTTACATCCGGCACGGAAACCCCAGGCAATGCGGATCGGGAACAGGCGGCTGCCATTACCCAGGCATTTGCGCAACGATTGCCGCGTATACGCACTCTACTGGAAAGCGACATTCAGGCCGCTTACGAGGGGGACCCGGCTGCCCGAAGCATCGACGAAGTCCTCGTCTGTTATCCCGGAATCACCGCCATTACGCATTATCGGCTCGCCCACGAATTGCACTGTCTGGGCGCGCCACTGATTGCGCGGATGATATCCGAAATTGCCCATTCCGCCACCGGTATCGAGATTCATCCGGGAGCAAGCATTGGCGGCAGTTTTTTTATTGATCACGGTACTGGCGTAGTCATCGGCGAAACCGCTATCATTGGCGAGCACGTGCGCCTGTATCAGGCTGTGACTCTCGGCGCCAAGCGCTTTCCTGTGGATGAGCATGGGGCCCTGGTAAAAGGCAATATACGGCATCCCATTGTCGAGGATGATGTTGTCATCTACGCTGGCGCCACCATTCTTGGGCGCATTACCATCGGCCGTGGTTCGACTATCGGCGGCAATGTATGGCTTACGCGCAGCGTTCCTCCCCGCAGCATTATCTCTCAAGCGCAAACGCGCAATGAGGTATTTGATGGCGGCGCAGGAATCTAGAACGATATTCCTCCGCCAGTATCATCACTCGATTCTGAGGACCGCTGTATCTGGACTAAATTGACTTGGGTCGCATCTTTGCGGACCCGGCTTCAAGCCAGCGGAATAGGAAAAAATCCCGTGGCCCGAATTGCGAGTTAAATTCTCCCGGCGCCCCGACCGGGTTGACGCTCACCCGGCCAATACTTAGACTGTGTGGAAAATTACAAAAAAATGCTTTTAAAGCAGAACAGCAACGATACCGGACACTATGTACGCGAAATGCATCAAGTGCGGGAGTGAGAAAACGCACACCTCTCGCGTGCGGCGGGGCGAGCGCAGCCTCTCCATGCTGTTTCTCCGGCCAATACGCTGCCGTGAATGCAGAGAACGCTTCTGGGTACGAAATCCGAATGCCTATCTTGCGCTGGGCGGCGCCCTGACCGTCAGTGCGCTATTGGTCGTAATGGTGTGGCTAATCATAGAACAGAACATGGCTGAGCAGTATGTCGGGCCAGTATCAGAAATCGAGCCGGAGAAACCCGCCGCTTCCTCCAATGCTGGCAAACTGGCAGGCGACCAGGGAGAGCGCTTAAACACTGCGGCAACTGGCGTCAAATCTTCCAGCAACGCGCAATCAAGTCCCGGGACAAAGCCAGCCCCTTCTTCACTCCAGAGAGCCACTGATGATCACCACTTTGCGGTGCGACTTTATCAGGAGAATGCGGAAAATGGGGATAGCGATGCGCAGTACAAACTAGGGCTCTTGTACCTGACAGGAAATGGCGCTCTTCAGGATTTCGCGGAGGCTGCAAAGTGGCTTAAGTTGGCGGCGGAGCAAGGCTATGGGCTTGCACAGTATGAGCTGGGCCTCATCTATCGCACGGGATATGGTCTGGCTGTTGATCAGGTGCAGAGTTACGTATGGCTGAATCTGGCAGCCGCGGCTGGCGTCCAGGAGGCTGTGACGGCGCGGGATGAAGTCATGCGCTCGCTCAGCACCAAACAACTTGCGCAAGCACAAAAGATTTCGCGAGAATGGCTCGCCGCGCGGCCCAAGCCTGAAACGATGAATAACGGCTCTGATCAGGCTGAGCCAGAAGCATTGTCGGCACCAACGCATAACGCTGCATCTTACGCGGCCGCCTTACCTCTGCGCGACAGGCGGTAATTCTGCGAACGCCCGCGGATTGCAGCGGGATATTCTCCCGTTCCCTACTCCTTCTCGTAGCCATGACAGGCGCAGGTTTCTGGCGGTATTAAAGACAACACCGCAAGCTTTTGCCGCACTGTGAAAAATTTGCGAATTGATGCCTCCGCTGCTTAGCTGATAGATCCGATGTTTGCAGCGACAGGCTCTAGTTGGTTGCTCATCCAGGCATTCGGTACTAACGCATCTTTGGAGAAATGTCATGAACGGAATATTTGATGTCATTATTATCGGGGCCGGCACGGCAGGGCTGGCTGCGTTGCGGGAAGTAAAAAAAAGGACAGAAAATTTCATCCTCATCAACGACGGGCCATGGGGGACAGTCTGTGCCCGGGTCGGCTGCATGCCATCCAAGACTTTGATCGAAGCAGCGAATGCTTTTCATCGTCGCAACACGTTTGAAGAATTCGGTATCCGGGGCGCGGGCTCGCTAACACTCGATATTGCCGCTGTGCTGCGGCGTGTACGCCGACTACGGGATCGATTTGTTGCCAGCACACTGAAAACTACCGATGCGCTGGGTGAACGCGCGATTTCCGGCCGCGCTCGCCTGCTGGGGGTGGGGAGACTGGAAGTAAACGGCAAGGAACTCCGAGCCCGCCACATCATCATCGCTACCGGATCACGCCCGATTGTGCCTGCGCCTTGGCGTGCCTTTGGCGACAAATTGCTCACCTCGGATACGTTATTCGAGCAGGAAACCTTGCCTTCCCGCATGGCCGTGATAGGCTTGGGCCCCATCGGGATCGAGATGGCCCAGGCGCTGTCCCGGCTCGGAGTGAATGTGGTGGGGTTTGGTGAGCGCTCCACAATTGCGGGATTAAGTGATCCGCACGTGAACACCGTCGCAACAGATCTTCTGAAGCATGAATTCCCCTTGTATCTGGGAGAAAAGGCTGATCTGGATGTAGTCGATGGCAGGATGCAAGTACGTACCGAAGCTAAAGGAGCTGTGGTTGACAGTGTTCTCGTCAGCCTCGGCCGTCAGCCGAATATCGATAGCCTCGGGCTCGAAACGTTGGGTATCGAACTGGATGCGCGGGGCCTTCCGCCGGTCCATCCTCTTACCATGCAAGTAGCTGATCTCCCTGTATTCATGGCTGGTGATATCAATGACCATACGCCGTTACTGCATGAGGCGGCCGATGATGGGCACATTGCCGGAATCAACGCCACGCGCACTACGCCGGCCTGTTTCCCACGCCGTACCCCCCTTGCAATAGTCTTTGGCGATCCCGGTATCGCAACAGTAGGCAGGCGCTTCAACTCCCTCGATGGCGATAAAATGCTGACGGGGGAAGTGCAGTTCAAACACCAGGGCCGCGCCGTGGCGGGTCAGCGCAACAAGGGCATCCTGCGCCTTTACGCCGAACCGGAGAGCGGCCGTCTGCTCGGCGCCGAAATGTGTTCACCCGCTGCGGAGCATATGGCACATTTGCTGGCATTGGCGATGGAGCGGTCGCTCACCGTGCATGATATGCTGCGCTTGCCGTTTTACCATCCTGTTCTGGAAGAAGGCTTGCGCACGGCTTTGCGTGATCTCTCGAGGCAGCTTCCCCGGTGCAGTGAGTCGGATTTGGCTGGCTGTGAGGCTTTCGGTACCGAAGCGCTGGACTAAGCTGGATCCGGTGTACAGAAACGTTGTGGATTCAGCCGCGCTTTTATCTGAGACTTGCCGGAACATTTTCGTGATCAGCCTGCCAAACTCAGACGCAAGTATCCGAGCGAGCTGCATGCCAAAGAGCGGTATTGCTTCATCCGGGGTGCGATATCCACGGAAGAAAAGGGGATCGACCTGCCGAGAGCGACCATGATGAGTATGGAAATAGTTTCTTTGACCAGGATGGCTGCGGTGAATTCGGGGCTGCGACGAGTTCCGGCAATGCATTGGAAATATCGCTGCATAACAGCTTCGAGCAACAGCGCCAGAGGGGATTATGAACGAATTCGCATTTGCCAGAGTACTCCATGTGCTGGGGGTCGTGTTATGGATCGGCGGCGTAGCAATGGTCACCATTGTACTGTTTCCCGCTATGGCACAATTGAAATCAGCAGCCGAGCGAACGGAATTTTTCGGCCGTATCGAAAGCCGTTTCGCTCCTCAGGCGCGCGTAACCACGCTGATCGTCGGCTTGAGCGGCTTCTACATGGCGCATATCCTCGATGCATGGAGCCGTTTCACCGAACTGCGCTTCTGGTGGATGCACGCAATGGTGCTCGTATGGCTGATCTTTACCCTGATGCTGTTTGTCGTGGAACCATTGGTGCTGCGCAAGCAGCCTGCAAAAACGGCAGAGAATGACCCGGCGAAGCGTTTTGCGCTGGCTCACCGCATGCACTGGATATTATTGAGCTTGAGTCTGGTCACCATTGCTGGTGCAGTGGCGGGCAGCCACGGCTGGATGCTGGGAGAATAAGCATGAGTTATGCTGCTCTGAAAATGATTCATGTCACGAGCGTTATAATCAGCTATCTGTTGTTTTCTTTGCGCAGCGCCTGGAAGATGCAGGGATCCGCCGCCCTGCAACGGCGTTGGATAAAAGTTACGCCACACGTGGTGGATACCGTATTGCTGATAAGCGCCATTGCGCTGGCCATCAGGATTCAGCAGGATCCGCTACATGATTCATGGCTCGGCGCCAAAGTCATGGGTCTGCTGGTTTATATCGGTCTCGGCATGATGGCGTTGAAATTCGGAAAAACGCGTAAAGCAAGAATTTCTGCGTGGATTGCGGCTCAACTCGTTTTTCTTTATATCGTACTGGTCGCCGTGACTAAAAACCCGGCAGTATTTTTCTTTACATCATAAACAGGCAGACCTCCGGCCTTCACGCTTTCTGAAAACCACTTCAACTGTGCTGCCAGCAATCCCGGCAGCGTATTCCCTCGCATGGCGTTCAACGCAATATTCTCCGTATAATTGCGATATGTTCATTTTGACCCTCTTTTTCGAAAATCCTCTCACATGCTAGCGCGCTGGCGTTGGTGGGTTTACGCGCTCGCCGCAATTTTTGGGCTAGGCCTCATCGGTGTCTTGCTGATCGGTTTTGCGGCGCTGGTTACAATTCCAACGCTGCCCTCGCTGGAAGCATTGACCGACTATCGCCCGAAAATTCCCTTGCGAGTCTATAGCGCCGAAGGCGTCCTGATTGGCGAGTTTGGCGAAGAACGCCGCAGGGTAGTCAAGATAAGCGCGGCGCCGGAACGCCTCAAACAGGCCATCGTCGCCGCCGAGGATGACCGGTTCTATCATCACGGGGGGGTTGATTATCTCGGCATATTGCGCGCCGCCTATTCCAATTTCACTTCCGGTGGCGTACGGCAAGGCGCAAGCACCATTACGATGCAGGTTGCGCGGAATTTCTTCCTCACCAAGGAAAAGACGCTGACTCGAAAATTCAGTGAGGCTTTGCTCGCTTTCAAGATTGAACACAGCTTGAGCAAGGACGAAATTCTCGAGCTCTACTTCAACCAGATTTATCTCGGACAGCGCGCTTATGGCTTTGCCGCCGCCTCAGAGGTTTATTTTGGCAAGCCGCTGCAGGATATCAACCTCGCGGAAGCCGCGATGCTTGCAGGCCTTCCGAAAGCGCCCTCGCGCTTTAATCCGGTGGTCAATCTCAAGCGCGCCAAAGCACGGCAACTGTATGTGCTCCGGCGCATGCATGACCTGGGCTATATCACCGAGCCGGAGTTCAAGGCAGCGGAAAAACAACCGATGCAGGTCAAGCGCGAATCGCAAGAATACCCGGTGCACGCCGAATACGTTGCGGAAATGGCGCGCCAGATCGTATATGAACGCTATAACGAAGATACCTACACGAAAGGCTTTAAGGTCTATACCACGGTGCGTCAGCTCGATCAGGAAGCAGCATATAAGGCAGTGCGGCAGGGCGTGGTGGACTATGACAGACGCCACGGATATCGCGGCCCGGAGGCAGCGATCAAGCTGCCGGAAAATGCCTTGGAGCGGGAGGAGATACTGGAAGATGCGCTACAGGAGGTGTCCGATAGCGATGATATTCTTGCTGCGGTGGCGCTGGCTGTCGATCCGAAGCTGGTCAAGGCGTATCGCAAGGGCGGAGAAATTCTCGAGATTAGCGGCGATGGCCTCAAGTTCGCCCAAAAATTCCTTTCCGGCAAAGCTGCCGCCGGCCAGCAGCTTATTCGTCCTGGCTCGTTAATCCGTATACGGAAAAGTGAAAAAGGCGCATGGCAAATCGTACAGCTTCCTCAGGTCGAGGCGTCGCTAATTGCCATAAATCCCAGAGATGGTGCAATTCGCGCAATGGTAGGGGGATTTGACTTCAACCGCAGTCAATTCAACCACGTTACGCAGGCCTGGCGTCAGCCCGGCTCCAGTTTCAAACCGTTCATTTATTCCGCCTCGCTGGAAAAGGGTTTTACGCCCGCAACCGTCATCAACGATGCGCCGCTTTCCTTTACCGCCGAGGAGACGGGGAGTGATCAGTGGGACCCTCGAAATTTCGAGGGAAGCTATGAGGGGCCGGTACGCATGCGCCAGGCTCTCGCCAAATCCAAGAATCTGGTGTCAATCCGCATTCTTCAGGCCATCGATGTTCAATATGCGCAGGATTATGTCGCTCGCTTCGGTTTCGACCCCAAGCAGCACCCGGCCTACTTGCCGATGGCGCTGGGGGCCGGATCGGTGACTCCGATACAGATGGCGGTGGGGTATGCAGCGTTCGCCAATGGCGGGTTTCGCGTATCGCCCTACTTCATTCAACGCATAGAGGATGTGAGAGGCAATGTACTGGAGCAATCGCAGCCGGCAGTGGCGGGCGAAAGCGCCAAGCAGATAATAGACCCGCGTAATGCGTTTCTTATGACCAGCATGATGCAGGATGTAGTGCAGCGAGGAACTGCCACCAGAGCGAAGCAGTTAGGCCGTGCCGATCTGGCTGGGAAAACCGGCACCACCAGCAATTACGTCGACGCATGGTTCTGCGGCTACCAGGCTGATCTGGTCGCCATCGCCTGGATTGGCTTCGACAATCCCAAATCGTTGGGGACCAACGAAACCGGAGGCCACGCTGCATTGCCGATGTGGATGAGTTATATGGGTAAGGTACTGAAAGGTACCCCGGTTGCAGCTTATGCGCCCCCCGCTGGCATCACGACAGCCAAAATCAACCCCGAAACCGGTTTAAGGGAGGCCGACGGTACGCTGACGGAATATTTTCTCGAGGAGCAGTTACCACCCGAAGCCGAGGCCGAGGAGAAGGTGGAGACCCCTGCAGATCAGGCGATAGACATAATAAAGGAATTATTCTCGCAGTAGAATCATGATGAGATTCCTCAGCCTTCCTATTTTTCCTGCCCTTCCTTTTCCTGCTTTAGCCACCCCGCTGCATCCAGGGCATAGTAAGTCAGAATGCCATCCGCACCCGCGCGCTTGAAAGCCAGCAATGCTTCAAGAACACAAGCTTTTTCATCAAGCCAGCCATTTTGAGCAGCGGCCTTGAGCATGGCATATTCGCCGCTTACCTGATAGACAAACGTGGGCGCGCCGAACCGCTCTTTGACGCGCCGCACAATATCGAGATAGGGCAAGCCGGGCTTTATCATCACCATATCGGCGCCTTCTTCCAAATCCAGCCCTACTTCCCTCAGTGCCTCGTCTGAATTACCTGGATCCATCTGATACGTATATTTATTTCCTGTGCCCAGATTGACAGCGGAACCCACTGCATCGCGAAAAGGGCCGTAAAAACTCGAAGCATATTTCGCCGAGTAAGCGAGAATGCGGGTATGAATGTACTTTTTGTCCTCCAGCGCGCTGCGAATTGCTGCAATGCGTCCGTCCATCATATCAGATGGCGCCACCACGTCGGCGCCGGCTTGGGCATGTACAAGCGACTGTTGCGCCAATACCCCCACCGTTTCATCGTTCATCACATACCCGTTGTCGTCAATCAGGCCATCCTGTCCATGACTCGTGTAGGGGTCGAGTGCGATATCGGTAATAATGCCGAGCTCAGGAAACCTGCTCTTCAGATCGCTTACTACACGTGGTACAAGTCCCGAAGGGTTGATTGCCTCAGATGCAGTAAGATTTTTCAGATCGGACTCTATAACCGGGAAGATTGCAAGAGCCGGTATACCGAGCTGCAGGCATTTTTCAGCCTGATACAGCAGCACGTCCAGGCTTTGACGCACGACGCCCGGCATTGAGGATACTGCTTCCTCCCGTTTTTTTCCGTCCAGCACAAATACAGGATAAATCAGGTCGTCCGAATGTAGATGATTCTCCCGCATCAGGCGGCGCGAAAATCCATCGCGGCGCATACGGCGCATCCTGTTCTGTGGAAACTGGCTTAAAGCTGGCATGATCGACCTAAAAAAGAAAAAAATCGATAAAAATTAAAATTTGGGAACTTGTTGGCAAAATTTATATCTTACTTGCAGACGTTGTTTATTTGTCTCCCGCTTTTCCTCCCTGAGCGGGTACCTTAATCCCTATTAAGGTAGTTTGCCCCCGGTTTTATTCCCCTTTAACCGGGGGTTCTTTATTTTCACCTTGCCATTTTGTTTCAGAACTTCATTTGGTTCGGGAACCAAATTTCTTTCCAATCCTTCCCCTTCCAGCCACTTGCCAAGCAAGGCCGTCGCCTCTTCGACACCTTCCCTGGTGAAACTGGAGAATAATTGTACGCTGCATTGCGGATAAGTTTCACGCAAAAAAGCCAACACATCCTTGAGAACCTTCTGCGCATGCTGCCTGGCAAGCTTATCCGATTTCGTTAGCAGCACATGCACCGGTTTTCCTGTTGATGCGAACCAGGTCAGCATCTGCCGGTCGAGCGGGGTCAAGGGGTGCCGCACATCCATGATCAGCACCATGCCGTGCAGCGATTCACGCGTTTGCAGATAGGTGCTGAGCAGGTGCTCCCAATGCTGACGCACTTCAAATGGTACTTTTGCGTAACCATACCCCGGAAGATCGACCAGAAAACGGCCGCTTCCCAGCTGAAAAAAATTCAGATGCTGAGTGCGCCCCGGCGTTTTGCTGACAAAAGCAAGACGCCCGCGATTGGCCAGCGAATTAATAGCACTGGACTTGCCGGCATTGGATCGGCCGGCAAACGCTATTTCCACCCCGTCAGGCGGTGGCAAGTCGCGTATTTGATTGACAGTGGTATAAAAGACCGCATGCTGAAAAAGCGACATATTCCAACCCAAGGCCCGTAAACGTGAGGAAAAAAATAAAATTCCATTGCTGTATTTCGAAGGACCCGTCTACTACAGCAGTGTTTCCGAATTCTCCCGGGCTATAACCAGCAGGCCTTCCAATACCAGATTATCCATCACCTTGGCATTTATATTAAGCTGAGGTTGCAACTGCTGCGCCGCGCCACCACTGAGGATACAGTCGGGCGTATGGCCGAGCGTGCCGGCAAGCAGCGCGGCCATACGCTCGACAGCACCGGCCATTGCCTGCACTGCTCCGCTGTATATGGCGTCAGCCGTATTATCAGGATAATCGCAAAACTTTCCATCCGCGGGTTCCACAGATGCGATGTCTCCTATCGGTATTTGCAACATCAGATCAATACCGGGAGTAATGATCCCCCCAAGAAATTCTCCGGTGTCAGAAAGTGCGTCAACTGTCATGGCCGTACCCACATCCACCACAAGGCAACCTTGCCCTTGCAACCCCCATGCTGCGATCAGTGCTGCCCAGCGGTCGCTGCCAAGCTGTGCCGGATGTGTGTAGTAATTGCGCACGCCGCATTGGTAGGCAACAGCGGTGATCCATTGCGGCTCGGCTTTCCATCGCGCAAATACCTCGGACAGATCGGCTCTGGCCTGGTCACCGGCGACATTGGATATCACCACACGCGACGGCTCCCGTAAATCCCACCATTCCCGCTCCAGCAACGCTTTTTTTCCCTGGATTACTGTCCCTTGTTTCACCCAGCTGCGCCCGTCATGCAACCCCCACTTGACCCGGGTGTTGCCTGAATCAATCGCAAGTAAAAGCGGCTTCATTCATGCCATCCTGCATAATGTGATCTCGCCGCCGCTGTAGCTGCGAATACCTGCTGCAGTTTGTAACAGCAGCGATCCGTCATCGGCCACCCCGGACACCATGCCCTGCTGGCCGGTGCCGTCGGCCAACCGAAGTATGACAGCTTTGCTCGCACAGGCATGGCGGTCCATCCATTCGCCCTTGAAGGGCACAAAGCCTTTTTGCTCGAACTCCCTTAATGCCGATGCAAGATTAATCAATAGCGCAGCCAGCAATTTGTTGCGGTCAGGCATTTCGCCGCTAATGGAAAACACGTCTGTTGCGCCCTGGTCTATGCGCGCCTGCACATTGTTGGACAATTTCAGGTTCATGCCGACCCCGATCACCGCAACGGTTGGGCCAAGCATGTCTCCTTGCAATTCGATCAGTATGCCCGCCAGTTTGCAAAAGTTGAACATCACATCGTTCGGCCACTTCAGTACCGCACCTTCAATTCCGGAAGACTCAAGTGCACGTATGATTGCCACCCCGATTGCAAGGCTCAAACCCGACAGAAAGCCCGCCCCCTGCTGGAATCGCCATGATAGAGAAAAGGCAAGGCCGTCCCCGAGACCGGAATGCCATTGCCGGCCGCGCCTGCCGCGCCCGATGGTTTGCAGTTCCGCCGCCGCCGCGCGAATTTTGAGATTGCCTGAATCCAATCCGTTTGCGGTTTCCCGCAGCAAAAAGCTATTGGTTGAATCGATCGTATCCAGCACCGCGAGATTGAAATTGTTCGCCTCGTCGCCGAGATGCTTCAGGATGATGTCCTGCCCCAGCCACTGTACAGGACCGAGCAGGCGATAGCCGCGCCCCTGAACTTTTTGCACCGTCAAACCGACTTCATCCACGTTTCGAAGTGCATTGGACACGCTCGCGCGCGAGACCCCGAGAGTCTGGGCAATGGCTGCGCCCGACAGGAATTCGTCAGCGCTCAACAGACGCAAAATGGAAAAAGCAAGCGGCTTCATGCTGTTCAGTGTAGTGCAAATACATTGGCCCATGCTACCGCTCTCACTGTTCATCCGGCGCGGCATTTTACCGGATTTAGCCTGATACACTATTACCACTATAATAAGGCGAATCGCAGCCAAGCATAACGAATAACATCTGGAGAGGCTAACTTGAAAGAAAATCCTGCAACTGGTTCCAACGCGCCAACCGCTTCCAATTTTATCCGCAGCATCATCGAGGAAGACAATCAATCCGGCAAATGGAATGGGCGCGTGGAAACCCGTTTTCCACCCGAACCTAACGGCTACCTGCACATTGGCCATGCCAAAAGCATTTGCCTCAATTTTGGCCTTGCCCGCGATTATAACGGCATTTGCCATCTGCGCTTCGACGACACAAATCCCGAGAAAGAAGAGCAGGAATATGTCGATTCAATACTTGAATCGGTGAGATGGCTCGGTTTTGATTGGGGTGAGCACTTGCATTATGCTTCCGACTATTTCGACAAGCTATACGAGTTTGCCGAATACCTCATCAAGCAGGGGAAAGCATACGTTGACAGCCTCACTGCCGAGGAGATTCGTGCGTTGCGCGGCACGTTGATCGAGGCTGGCGAGAACAGCCCCTACCGCGAACGCTCCGTTGAAGAAAATCTTGACCTGTTCCGCCGCATGAAATCGGGAGAATTTCCTGACGGCGCTCACGTTCTGCGCGCCAAGATCGACATGACTTCTCCCAACATTAATCTGCGCGATCCCGTCATATACCGCATCCGTCATACTTACCATCACCGTACAGGCGACAAATGGTGTATTTACCCAATGTACGATTACACGCATTGCATTTCCGATGCGCTGGAGAAAATCACCCACTCCCTTTGCACGCTGGAATTCGAAGATCATCGTCCGCTCTACGACTGGACATTGAATCAATTGGCGGATATTGTTCGCTGCCACCCCCAGCAGATCGAATTTGCTCGGTTGAATCTCACCTATACCGTCATGAGCAAGCGCAAGCTGAACGAATTGGTCGAGGGCGATTTCGTCGACGGCTGGGACGATCCGCGCATGAATACGCTGGCCGGCGTCCGGCGCAGGGGCTATACGCCAGAATCCATCCGTCTTTTTGCCGAACGCATCGGTGTCAGCAAAGCCGATTCATGGATAGACATGAACGTGCTGGAAGACTGCCTTCGCGAAGACCTGAACGAACGTGCCCATCGGCGTGTGGCGGTTCTGGAGCCACTGAAGATCGTTATCGATAATTATCCGGAAAATCGGGAAGAGGACTGCCTCGCTCCCAACCATCCGCAAAAGCCGGAGCTGGGCAACCGCATTTTGCCTCTGTCGAAAGTACTCTATATCGAACGCAGCGATTTCATGGAAACGCCCCCCAAGGGCTACTTCCGCCTTTCGCCCGGCACGGAAGTCCGGTTGCGCTATGCGTATATCGTAAAGTGTGTCGAGGTGGTGAAAGATGCCAACGGGGAAGTCCTGGAAATTCACTGTACCTATGATCCAGGCAGCAAGAGCGGAACGGCGGGAGCGGACAAACGTAAAATCAAGGGTAATATTCACTGGCTCTCGGCGAGCCATGCCCACCAGGCCGAAGTACGGCTTTATGACCGTTTGTTTAGCCAAGCTCATCCTGACGCCGGCGGGCAGGACTACAAGGCATCTTTAAATCCACATTCGAAGAGAATTATCAACGCTTATGTGGAATCGTCGCTCAGTCAGGCTCAACCGGAGGATCGCTTCCAATTCGAGCGCCACGGTTATTTCATCGTGGACCGGAAGGATACAAAATCGGGAAAACCCGTATTCAACCGTGCGGTAACGCTAAGGGATTCATGGGGGAAAACTGTGTAATACCTGCTCCGGCAACCTGGAAGGCAGTTGGCTCACGCGCCAACTTTTACTTCATTTTCTGCTTTCGGTAATCTCGGGTATTGGCGTCGAATTCAATATTGGCCATTTTCCTTTAAAATACGCTTCCCTTTCACACATTTTTTCGCTAGCATACTAAAAATAAAAAATACGCTGATACCAGACGCGCGGCATAGCAAAAATATATAATTTCTGGTATTTTTGCATACCTACCCCAACTATTTTGGTTTTCCAACCTGCCGCATCAATGTAACTCCGCCTTCGCGGGCATTAGCCGAATTATATTCAACTTGAATGAGAGCCCCATGAGCCAGCATATCCATTACGTTTCCGATGGAACATTTGAAGCCGAAGTATTGCAGTCAGCCGTGCCTGTGCTAGTTGACTACTGGGCCGAGTGGTGCGGGCCATGCAAGATGATAGCGCCGATTCTGGATGAGGTCGCAAAGGAATATGGAGACCGGCTGAAAATAGCAAAACTGAACATTGACGAAAATCAGGCTACGCCGCCAAAATATGGCATTCGCGGTATCCCCACTCTCATGCTGTTCAAGAATGGTAATATCGAGGCAACCAAGGTTGGCGCTTTATCAAAATCCCAGCTCACCGCTTTTATTGACAGTCATATCTAAAACAGCTAATCTGATAACTACCGCCTCCCCAAGCGCTCCGATTAGATTCCGGTTCGATTAGATTCACCGCTTAATTCTCGTTCGGCCCCATCAGTTTTTCCCAACGTTTGCTGACGCTTTACGTCCCTGTTCTTCACCCACGAGCTCCATTCAATGCACTTATCCGACCTCAAAAACTTCCATGTTACTGAACTGGTAGAGATGGCTATCGCCAATGAAATAGACGGCGCCAACCGTCTGCGAAAACAGGATCTGATTTTCGCGCTGCTGAAAAACCAGGCGCGCAAGGGCGAAAGTATTTTCGGCGAAGGCACTCTGGAGGTTTTGCAGGATGGTTTCGGCTTTCTGCGCTCTCCAGATACTTCATATCTGGCCGGACCCGATGACATCTATGTCTCTCCCAGTCAGATAAGACGCTTCAACCTGCATACCGGCGATTCGATTGAAGGAGAAATTCGCACTCCCAAGGATGGCGAACGCTATTTCGCGCTGGTCAAGGTGGACAAGGTCAATGGCGAACCGCCGGAACAGGCAAAACACAAGATACTGTTTGAAAACCTTACCCCGCTATTCCCCACCGAACGATTGTTGCTTGAACGCGACATCAAAGCCGAAGAAAACGTCACCAGCCGCATCATCGATCTCATTGCCCCAATCGGCAAAGGACAACGCGCCTTGCTGGTGGCAAGCCCGAAATCGGGCAAAACCGTCATGCTTCAACATATCGCCCATGCGATCGCAGCCAATCATCCCGATGTTATCCTGATGGTATTGCTGATAGACGAACGCCCTGAAGAAGTCACAGAGATGATCCGCTCGGTCAGGGGTGAAGTGGTTTCTTCCACTTTTGACGAGCCCGCGGTGCGCCACGTGCAAGTGGCCGATATGGTGATCGAAAAAGCCAAGCGCCTGGTGGAGCATAAAAAAGATGTAGTGATACTGCTGGACTCGATCACGCGGCTGGCACGCGCCTACAATACCGTGGTGCCTGCTTCCGGCAAGGTACTGACCGGCGGCGTTGATGCCAATGCGTTGCAGCGTCCCAAGCGTTTTTTTGGCGCTGCGCGAAACATCGAAGAAGGCGGCTCGCTTACCATTATCGCCACCGCGCTGGTCGATACCGGTTCGCGCATGGATGATGTGATCTATGAGGAATTCAAGGGCACCGGCAATATGGAAATCCATCTCGACCGGCGCATGGCGGAAAAACGTATTTACCCCGCAATCAATGTCAATCGCTCCGGTACCCGCAAGGAGGAGCTGCTCATCAAGCCCGACGTATTGCAGAAAATCTGGGTGCTGCGCAAACTGCTCTACCCGATGGACGACATGGATGCAATGGAATTCCTGCTCGACAAGATCAAAGCGACAAAAAACAATGCGGATTTCTTCGATTCGATGCGGCGGGTCTAGCAATCAGAAATTCTTCGCAATCCTTTCACCGAACGTATATTGCATCCCCCTTCAGACTAGAGGATAATACCCGGCTTTCCGCTCCAGCTCCTGCCGGACGGTACAGCTCAAGGACACATGCCATGAAAGCAGACATTCATCCCAATTATCAGGAAATCACCGTGACCTGTAGTTGCGGCAATACGTTCCAGACCCGTTCCACCATGGGCAAGCCCTTGCATGTTGAAGTATGCTCGGTTTGTCATCCCTTCTATACCGGCAAGCAAAAAATCGTTGATACCGCCGGGCGGGTAGAAAAATTCCGCCAGAAATACGGCAAAAAGGCGGAAAAACAACCGGCAGCTTAGGAATTGATTTCTAAGTTCTGGTCAAGGTTGGCAGACAAAAAAGGGCAGCTTGAGCTGCCTTTTTTTCGTCTGCATTTTTTATTTTCAGCAGTTAAAATAAATCCATGAGGACCATGGCTGCTGCATTTCAATTCATCGCTGCGCTCGGCTGTGTATATCTGCTCGCCGGTTGCGCGGTCAATCCGGTTACGGGCAGCCAGAACTTCACCCTCATGTCTGAAGCCGATGAAATGCGCAAGGGACGCGACGCCGCTGCCGAGGTCAGCAAAGCATACGGCGTTTACGATTTTCCCACGCTGCAAAATTATGTCAATGAAGTTGGACAGAAACTCGCCAAGGAAAGCCACCGGCCGGAGCTTAATTACCATTTCACCGTCGTAGATAGTCCTCAGGTAAACGCGTTTGCCCTGCCCGGCGGTTATATTTACGTCACACGCGGCATTCTGGCGTACCTTAATTCCGAAGCCGAACTCGCGGCTGTACTGGGCCATGAAATCGGGCACGTCACGGCGCGTCATAGCGTACAACAATACAGCGCCGCCACTGCCGCCAATGTTGCCGCCACTATTGGCGGTCTTGTGGCAGGAATATTCATGCCGCAAATGGGCGGACAAGTGGCGCAAGGCGTTCAAAGCCTTTTAGGGATTACGGGCAGTGCACTCCTTTCAGGCTATGGCCGCAGCCACGAACTGGAGGCGGACCGTCTTGGCGCGGAATATCTGGCGCGAAGCGGCTACGATCCGCAAGCGATGATCAAAGTTATCGGTGTGCTCAAAAACCAGGAACTGTTCGATATTGAAGTTGCCAAGCAGGAAGGGCGCGAGCCGCGCCGATATCATGGCATTTTTGCCACTCACCCCGACAATGATACCCGCTTGCAGGAGGTGGTTGGCGAAGCGAAGCAATATGTTCAGCCAGGCGCCGTGGATGATGGACGGAAGGAATTCCTGCGCCACACCAAAGGCATGATTTTTGGCGATAGCGCCAATCAAGGGATTGTTCGGGACAATACATTTCAACACAAGGAATTGGGATTTACGTTATCGTTTCCGCCCGAGTGGCGTATACGCAACAAACCCGATGAAGTTGTAGCGATAAGCCCTGATGGAGACGCACTGATGGTGTTGAGCCTTTTCGATAGCGTCCGCGGTTCGCCTGCTGATCTTGCCCGTGAACGCTTCCGTCTTGGACTTTCAAGTGAAGTGTTTTCGACTACCAACAATGGCTTGCCTGTTGCCATTGTCACCTCCACTACCCAGGAAGGAATGCCATTCAAGGCGGGGGTGATTTATCACGACAACAAGGCATACCTTCTGGCCGGGCGTGGCGATTCCACCGCTGCGTTCGACCGCCATCGTTCGGCAATCTCCAGCGCAATCGAAAGTTTTCGCGCGCTTTCAGACACGGAGAAAGAATCCATCAAGGCGCTCGAGATCGGAACTATCACTGCTACGAAAGGCTTGAGCTATGCGGAACTGGCCAGAGAATCCCCCTTGGGTGTGAATGCCGAGAATTACTTGCGCCTGCTCAATGGACAGTATCCCGAGGGCGAACCGGTTTCCGGCCAAATCATCAAAATTGTCAGGTAACCCCGAATTTGGCGTCCCGTGGAAACGGTTATGCGGTTTGCATCAGAAGCGGATAGTCGGTAATCACGCCATCAGCGCCCTGTTGCCGGCAATCGTCATGCTCGGCTTTGGTTATCGCGCCATATACAAAGTTACGGAACCCGTCTATAGCGGCCTGCTTCAGCAGGACGCCATCCAGTACCTCGTAATCCCACACAATATGATTGATCCGGGGATTGCCATTACAGTTAAAGTCGGCCAACAGTGAAGTTAGCGTTCGAGGTCGATGTGCTACCAATATGCCACAATTAATTTTAAGGGATGATGCGCAGATCGCGACCAGATCGTGACGAAAGGAGGTAACCACAATGCGGTGGCCGGCCTGATGCTTTTCAAGAACGTTCATCACGGCAGGTAATGCTTTCATGGTCTTGACCTCGACATTCCACAGGATGCCGGGGAATTGCTCCAGCGCCTCATCGAGAGTTGGCACCTCATAACCCGCAGTTTGCTCAATTTCGCTTCGGGTAAGATCGGCCACTGCCTGGCCTGACGCGGTAACGCGGTCATGGATCAGTATCGGCAAGCCATCACGGCTAATGCGCACATCGGTTTCAATACCGCTCGCACCAACCATTACCGCCGCCTGGAAAGCTGCCATCGTATTTTGAGGAACGGCGGCGTGATAACCCCGGTGAGCTATTACCAACATAATTTATTCCAATATGCCTTGTCTGGCTTTGATGGATTGAGCTTGGTCCGCTATTTAATATTATTCATGATACTTAAAAACGAACCAGCATAAAGATCAAAGAGGGCAAAATTCGATTGATCATGCCCACCGCTTTCCATTCCCATGACTGGAACGTCACCCCATACGAGGCGGCGGCGATCCAGGGTGCATGCGTCATCTCGTAAAGGCGGCTGACGATTTACCGGAGATTCTTTAGGTCGCTGGTGTGGCTGTCCGCTTTGATGAGCGCGATCAAATCGCGCGAGCGGCAGTGGTAGTGTGTGCACGCTGATTGAACTGTCTGCGTCAAAGATAGGCCTGCTCTCCGCCCAAGAACTGGACGACAAACAGTACCGGATCAAAAAACGTCTTTGAATCCGAAGTAAGCGCTACCCAGAAGCGGATTCGTGCATCCAGGACAGTGCCGCATTTATCGACTGAAGCCGCCTGGTAGCGGTTTACGCATTCGTCACGGATAAGCCGGGCGCGGTCAATCAAAACGCCGACGCCGGTCTCGTAGACTTTTCCGTTGCCACCCGCTACGTCCCGAACCGGCCGAAGATCCACCGCTCCGACTGCGGCAAATTCCCCGAAACGTGCCACATCAGTTAATTCGGACAAGTCTGCCGTTCGAACAACCCCTTTCCCCAAATAAGGAAGGGAAGGCCCGGTATAAATTTCGCCGATCGGAGATATGATCGGGATACTCGCCGTGATCTCCGCAAGCAGCTGCTGGTCAGTCTGAAGATGCTCCCACAGTTGATTTGCAAGCACCTCGGCACTGTAGTCTGCCAACTGCTGAATAGTGGCTTCACCAAATTGTTTTGCGAGTAACGCATGTACCAGAGAGGCCAGGACGATCTCTTTTTGCGCGCGAGCGGAGCCAAGTGCTGGATAGACCGGACAGGAACGCTTGCCGTGCTGGGTTTCCAAAGCAGCCAGCCTCTGCAAGATCCAGGTACGTTCATTCTGCCCTTGGGCTGCAGGTTCTATGATCTTTCCACTACCAAGCGGCACCTGATTGTAGCCCGTGGCTCTGCCGGTCAGTTCATCAATGGCAATCTTCGCGATGTAGCTGTCGGCATTGAACCCCATCTGAAATGCATGGGATATACAGGCAAATTGCAAGGGGGCAGTATCGCCAGTTTCCCCGCACTTCACTTTTGCGCCCACCAAAAACGGGTCTGCTGCTCTTTGCCTCTCCCAATCGATCACCTCATCGGAGAGGTGGTGCAAATTCACTTTGACTGGCTCATACAAGGGTACAACAAAGTCATGACGACGAGTAACGTCTTCAACAGCCTGGGACATTCCAGGCGGAACAGAAAAATAACTCACGGGACCGAAACCCACCTGATCGCAGCCTAATAGACTGCCGGGCGTCAGAAGAATGTAACGGACTCTAGATTCGGTATCGCGGGATGCCCGATCCAGTAGCCCCAAAATACCGTAGGCCGCCAGAATCTTGGCCGTCTGTTGCACATCCATCTCCCGAGCGCTCTGCTCTGTCCAAACTGAGTTAGTGCCCTGACCGCCCAAGGCGGTGGTACCTATAACCGCAACCGCCTCCACACCCGCTGTATCAGCGCCACGTTTGAGCGTCGTCAATAGCCATGCAAGCACCAGTGTCTGGTCTTGAGTAAACCTAATTCCGTAAGCCATCATGGAGGCGAGGTTCGCTCCGATCACCAGAAACCTCGGCTGCTTCCTCTCAATGTAGGTATGGAATGCGGACTGTTTCCGGAATGTTTCATCGTCGACGTTGGCTACCGTAAGTCCTTCCGGGAGGATATCGAGTGGCTCGGCCTCGATGCGAAGCGATGTATCCCCACAGCGCACAATAAAAACCAGCGGGGCCTGATGCGTGACGCGGACTTCTGGTAGCGGGCCGAGAATATCCTTGAGCTTTTGCAATTGGACCGCTATACCAGCCTCATCCGTAGCAGTGAAAAAGATCGTTTCAAGTCCCAGGTGTTCAGCTGGTCTTACTTTGCTCGGCTGCCAAAGCGTGCTCGCTCCACCGTTAGCACGAACCCATCCCAGAATAACCTCGTGCAGTATGGCGCCACCAACCAGACCAGCTCCAATAATGGCGATGCTGCTGTTATTGATTGAACGAGCGGACGGCATGTTAGCAAACGACCTTCTTCAAGCACCCGGTACGAAAGTAAAAAACTGGAGCGACAGCGCCTGATAACCCTGCTGTCGCAAACTTCTGCATCTAACACACCAAATCAATTGGAGATCCATTCGATTGATCTCGAACTGTTCTGGACTGTCTATCTATGTTCTTGGTCCGCTGGCTCTAGCCGTCTTTAATTGCTGGCTGGAGATGCCGTAATGGTTGCGGACCGATAATAAACTTCGCTCGCCGCCTCAAACCCCGAATCAATGCCAAATATAAGCCACAGGGCTCCCTGTGAGTCACTCCTGGCTTTGAGTGAAGCAGTACTGGTCAAGGTTTTCGACTCAAACCTTGGCTGATTGCAATCCGTATTTGTACCGGCAATGTTGCCCAGGGCGAAAGCGTCTCTCCCCCCTTGTGCCTGATTGCCCTTGTCAATATTCATCTGATATTGGCCGTCAACTATTACCGTGACCGGCTCAGTAGGGGTGGCTCCCGCCTTCAGGGTGACCGCCTCCCCCGGCGCACCGCCGACCCCAATACATCCGGCCGGAGCGTCAGTAAGAAATGTAACGCTGAAAGTAAGCAGATAATCCTGGTTGGGCCTGAATTTGGAGAATTTCTTCTTTATATAGATAAAAAGATCATCGCTTCGGTTCGTACCGGCAGTGTAGAGGCCGTAGCCCCCAAATGGCGCGGGTACCCGCCGAGGCGCAACAATGACATCGTTTGGTTGTGTATCAGACATATAGTCCGAGTGTCCTCCGGCCCAACCGGTGGAGGTTTTATTAAAATCCTCAGCGATTTCGATCGGACCGGGCTTGACGTCTCGCCCACCTGCACAAGCGGTTACAAAAAACGATATGAAAAAGGTAGCAAACAACGTTTTTTTTATACCCATGTTAAATTGTCTCCTATTTGTGACCTAAAAGGACGATGTCCTAAACAAGCCAGTTGCGTCCATTTGCTTTCCATATAGAGCATGAGAAAAAAGCAAGGTAACGGGTTTGTTTATTCAGTGTAGCAAAAGCAAGTTGTTATGCATGACGAAGAAACGCCGGTAACGGACTCAATGTTTTGCGTGATGCCGGACAATCTTCAGATCCTTGGTGAAGAAACGCCGCTTGGCCGTCCAAGTCAGCTTGCGGAACTCGGCCCGCTATAACGTGTTGCTTGCATCGCAGAAGTCGAGCTATGCGACCGGACAAGTGTTTGGGATGTCGGGCGGAGAGGGAAACCCGTAGAGCATTACAACCGATGGCCGCAAACATTAGCAGCGCGCGCCGGCCAAGACCTTGCGCCTCTGTGCCGTTTCAGCACTGCCTGGCTGAGATGGTGTTTTATCAATCCAGATGATTTGGCAAGATCAGATTCCCAGACTAGCGCACCTCGCTCAAGCCGAGTATGGTGCGGCACAGAATTGGAGGCAGATAGGCAAGGTAGACGTCTTGAGGGAGACGGCTCGCTACTTGGACCGCATTTCGCCTTTGCGCACCCACACGCCCCGCTCCTCGCAGCGCAGCAGTTCACTGCCGCTCAGCACATACTGACCAATCCGGAAGGCCACATTATTGAAATAGCACACACCAACCTCCAGTTCGAGGTCAAGCGAGATATCCTCGTACTCGTCGAAGATAGGGGAGGTGTTGAGTTCGGGGTCTTGGGCACCGACTTGAGGCACATGATCGGGCATGATCTCTTTCCTTTAAAATGGACTGAAGGCTTTGTGACCGAAGACTTTATACAAGCAAATAAAAAACGCCGGGGTCACAACGCAAGCGGTTATGCGAGGCCGATGTGACACCAGCGATTCCTTTCACGCTGGCCATTGATTTCCAGCGCAATTGCGCAAGCAGATTTTTAACTCGGTCGTGCAACGAAACTGAGATCGCCATGGTAAGCCTCGCCGGTGCCGCGAGCAAGATGAATGTCGATAGCGGTAACCTGAACAGTGCCATTCTATCCAGTATACATAGCACCTAAAAAGAGGTGTGTTCGATTTCGCCAATCCGCCCTTGCGCTACATCCCAAATTCGACCCCTCGCGTCGGGATGAGTCCGACAAGCTGCGAGGATGACGGATATCATCATATGGATGCTGTACATTACAGACTCTCGTCGTCGGCCAGCTTGATCAGCATCCCCGCTAACCCCTCCACCACCGTCGCCATGCGGCGGTAATCCAGCTTCTCTGGCGTGTCCTGAGGCGCATGGTAGTAAGGATAACGGAAGAAAGCAGTATCCGTGACCATGAGCGCCGGATACCCCTCCCGCCAGAAATTAAGATGATCGCTCCAGTTCACGCCGGGCAGCCAGCCAAAGGTTGCCGTTCCCTCCACCGGGAAATCAGTACACTCCTTGAATGCGGCCAGGGCTCGCTTAAGCAGCGGGCGCGAGCGCAGGTTGGCCACGAAGGCGATGAAGTTACCCCGATCGGGGCGACCACGGCCGAGGAAGGGCGGATATTGCTGGCTTCCGGATTCGTCCCTATAGCAACCCAGCATCTCGAGGGAGAACATGGCGCGGATGTCCTCCCCCCGCCGCTTTGCCGCACGTGCATAGATCGCGCTGCCCATTTTTTCCCAGAAGAAGAAGGGCGCCTCCTCATTCACGAAGGCCACAAGGCGGATGTTCCGACCGGGCCGCCAGTTGGACAAGCAACGACCTAGTTCCAGCAAGGCGGCCACCCCGCTGGCGTTGTCGTCGGCGCCAGGGGACTGACGCACTGTGTCGTAATGGGCTCCCACCAGAACGACCTGTCTCGGCCAGCGGGTGCCCGGAAGGTCGATGCTCAGGTTGGCACAGAGAACATCCAGGGCCTCATATGCCTGTGTCTCTACGGTATGCCCTTCAGCCTGCCACTGGCCCACGATATAATCCCGCGCCGTCGCAAGGGATTGGGGGAGCCAGACGTGGCGCTCACCGATCTCTTCCGCCAGTTCGCGCACATGGCTCTCCAAGGCCGAGACCGAGATGGAGGTGATACTGCTTCCGCTTTGAACAGACATGTATTCCCGATAAAAGAGGCTATTATTTAGCTTTACATAAGGCTTTGCCTTGCAATATTTCTTGATCGTTATCCGCGCGGAAAGATGTGCTAGTCCCGTTCCGAAGCGAGTAGCCCGACCTCTTCCCGGATGAAGCGGGTGACAGTCTCTGGCAGGCGGAACACCACGATGGCGCCTTTCGGCAGACGGACAGCATTTGTGCTCCCTATGCACTGCGGAGGACGGCGTTGGCAGATCAGTAATTGTAGGTCAGGTTAGCGAAGCGTAACCTAACATGCGAAATTTACTTTTTTCATGATGAGATAACACGCAATGGGCAAGCGTCGCAGCAAATCGCGCGCGACCAAGCCATACCGCTCTTCGACCAGCCAGATAAGAGGAATTATCCAGTTCTTTGTTGGAGTTACGCTCCGCTCCAAGCCAAACAAGCCAAACCTGCCACTACTCCGCCAGCGGCTCCAGCCACGCCTCCTTTGAAGGGGCTCAAGCTAGGCAGCAGAAAATACAATGGGCCTCACTCAAATGAGTAATATAGTGAAAAGTGCTCCATCTATCCATCACCAGCTTACGAACAGGAGGAAAGATGAGAAACTGGAACGTAATCGTTACCGTGGCGACAGGACCAGGTCGCCAATCCCGGCTGTTGGGACAATTACGTCGCCTTGGTCATTTTGAGCGCACCGAATTTAAAAACGTGTGCTTAGGGCATGTCGAGAATGTGGCCCAATTCCTGGAGACGCTGCGGGAAGCGCGCGAAAACGAAAAGCCCTGGTTTACCGATATGGGGCGTGCCATTCCAGTCGAGCAAACCTTTTCCTTCACTCCCGAAACCCTGACAGAACAGCTCAAACAGGGGATAGCGCCTTTCGTAGAGCGCATGTCGGAGGGCAGTTTTCACGTGCGGCTGGAGCGGCGCGGACTGCACGGCCAAGTAATGAGCCAAGAGGTGGAGCGCCAGGTGGGCGAGCACATGAAGGCTCTGGCAGAAGCAGCGGGCAAGCGGCTGCAGGTATCGTTCGCAACTGCCGACTATGTCATTGCAGCAGAAACAGTAGGCACTGAATGCGGCGTCGCCCTGTTTGATCGCGCCTTTAGGGCACGCTATCCATTCGTGCTAACGCACTGAAGCAGCCGGATTAAGCCATCCATATAGCTCCCCTTCCCAGTCGGCTTCACGCAGTCTCGCGGCGATGGTGTATGCGTCGCGCTGGTCGGACTCCATCGGCCCTGAACGAATTATTAAGCCGTCCACTCATTCAATGCCTGTTGATATAACTGAAGGTCTTGCTCAGAGAAACAGCAAAACAACACTTCTTTGAGCGAAGTCTCAGTTTCAACAAACTTCCGCACCGTTTTGACCGCTATTTCCGCAGCAGATTTAGCCGGGTAACCATAAGCACCGGTGCTGATACACGGAAACGCAACTGAACTCAAGCCACTGGCAACAGCAATTTCCAGGCTCCGCCGATAACAGGAAGCAAGCTGTTCTGGTTCATTGCTTTTTCCTCCATGCCAGATTGGACCAACGGTATGAATGACGTGCTTTGCCTTTAAACGGTAGCCTTTTGTGAGCTTTGCATCTCCAGTTTTACAACCCCCAAGCAACCTGCATTCCTGCAACAACTCCGGGCCCGCAGCCCGATGGATAGCGCCATCAACGCCACCGCCACCCAGCAATGACGAATTGGCCGCATTCACAATTGCATCAGTTTCCAGCTTTGTAATGTCACCACGAATGGCATGGAGCCTTGTTGTCATCGTTGTGGCCTGACCTTAACTTTTATAAATCGCAAAACGCAAATTTAACATGGCACCCTTTCGTTTAACATCCCCATACCTGCGTCCTGTCACACCGAGTTCGGCGAGCGCGACACTCTGCGCCGAGCCAACCCGCTATGCAAAGCAAAGCTCACATGGGCGCCGCTACTAGACAAAGTTGCCTTTTTCTTTTCGGATTTCTATAAAAAACTTAATGCCTATTTAATCCTGCGCGTAAATCGGCAGCACATTTGATCAGGTAATCAGGTAATAGCGTTGACTCAGAATTCCAACCATACGAAAACGTATAAAAAGTTTTTGCACCAGAATGTTGCATGAAAAGTTCGAGTCATTATTGGCGCTGAAACTAGCCAAATTCAACTCTGATTGAGAAGCTATGCTATTGAATTTGTGCGAAGGAGAATAGCTATGACAATGAGCATAACACCTACCGGCCAATGGCTTAAGGATCTCCAGGAGGAGTATAGGAGCTTTATCAGAGAGAGCTCGCTGTACACGGCAATAGCCGCGGCTTCCTCGGCGGCGGATTTACAATGGATTCGGCAATTGTATTATTTGTCCTGCGACTTTACCGCCGCAGTCGCATTACGCTACGGTAGCTGCCAAGATCCGCGTTTTCGCGATGCTTTTGGCGAACACGCGGCTGAAGAAACGACACATCCTGCCGACCTTGCCGAATGGATGCGCGAGTTCGGGTTTCTGGCGGCTGGCGAAGAACCGGCTTCGGTGCTGCCGACAGTCGAAACTCTGGCGTTAGGCTCCTATCTCATCCGCGTGGTTACGCGCGAGCCAATCCCTCATCAGATTCTTACGCTTAACTTGCTGGCAGAGGGAGCCGCCTGCGATTTTTACTCAGCGATAAGCCCAAAATTGACGGAACTTGGATTGTCTCCCAAGGGTTACTGGGCTACTCATGCAAAAGCCGATATGAGACATGAAATTTTAGGCCTTGGCCTGATTCCCCAATGCGATATGGATTCGCCTTGCGGCAAGTCATACGCTCGGGCACTTTGGACGGCGGCAAGCTTTTTCAGGCTGGCATTTGATTCGTGGGGGGTGGCGAGGGCACAAAGTTTAAAGTACCCGTTCCGGAAGTATGAAGCCCAGTCGTTTGCTTGAGGTATCCCCACTTTGAGGGGCAAGGATCTTATCGATACAGATTTCCGGAGAATTGCTATGACAACCAGTACAGTACCCGTTACACAATGGCTCAAGAATCTCCAGGAGGAGTATCGAAGCCTGGTCAGACAAAGTGCTTTCTTTAAAAAAGTGGCTTCGGCGTCTTCCGCTGAAGACTTCCAATGGATTCGGCAGTTGTATTATTTGTCCTCCGACTTTACTGCGGCAGTGGCGTTGCGCTACGGCGGTTGCCGAGACCCGCGTTTTCGTGATGCTTTCGGCGAACATGCCGCGGAAGAAGTGACGCATCCCGCAGACTTAACCGAATGGATGCGTGAGTTCGGATTTCTGGCCGCTGACGACGAACCGTTGTCGGTTCCACCGACTTTCGAAACTCTGGCGTTAGGCTCGTATTTTCTTCGCTCGGCTATTCGCGAGCCGATACCCCATCAGATTGTCACGCTTAATTTGATGATCGAGGGAATGGCATGTGATTTCTACGAGGCTGTGAACCCGAAATTGGACGAATTGGGTTTGACTCCCAAAGGCTACTGGGCGGTTCATGCGAAAGCGGATATGAAACATCAAATTTTAGGTCTTGACCTGATTTCGCCATGTGATCCCGATTCCCCTAGTGGCAAATCATACGCTCGGACCGCTTGGGAAGTGGCAAGCCTTTGGGTTCAGGAGTTCGAGGCATGGAGTGATGTTCCAGTCGAACGAAGACTTAAACTCCCCTCCCCGGCAGAATTGGCTCTAAGTTGATTCGCTTATTCCTACGGCCAGATAACTAATATGGGTTAGATGGCCGGAGAGACAAACCATGGAAACAGCAGAGTTGCTGGCGCAGCGTTTGGAGCTCGTCTACCGATGGTACAAGGGCATGGTCAATCCAGATACCAAGATGCTCGAGTACCTCTACATTCCCCAGGACGACCAATTCATCCGCGAGAAATCGCCCATCCGGGATATCGCCTCCGTGTGGGACGTGCAAATGCTCAGCGATTTCCTGAAAAGGCATGAGCTTCGACCACTGGTCAAGAAGTCGTTGCGGCACTACGGCAATTACCTCGTGGAACGCGACGGGTCCCTGATCCTCGACCCCCGCCGCCTGGAGGAGCCTTCGTCCATCGCCCACAGCGCCTTTATGATCCTGGCCCTGCTGCACGCCTCGCCGCCCCGCAGGACCCGGCAGATCGCTGCCCTCGCCGAGGGGATACTCCAGCAGCAGAGGCCAGACGGCTCCTACAAGGTGTACTTCCACGACCTGCCGGACCACGGAGAGGAACTGTACGCCGGCGAGGCCATGCTCGCTCTTCTGGAAACCTACCGGCAGTTACAGAACACCCGGTACCTGCATAGCGCGGAACGCGGCTTCTCCCATTATGATGTGCAGTACTTCCGGCGCGCTCGTGTAGCGGAGGACGTGCTTGTCTTCTTCGCCAACTGGCAATCCCAGGCCTGCCGCCTCTTGTTCGAATGCACTCAGAGCGCTGGAATCAAGCAGGAAGTCGCGGACTACGTCTGCCGCATGCACGACCAGATCATTGAGCAAGGCTTCTACGAAAACGTCGAGGGCAATGCGACTCAGCAGGTATCGGTGGAGGTGGCCTGCGCCTTGGAGGGGCTCAACGATGCCTACGCGGTCACACACACCTCAGGCGATAAGCGCGCCAAACGCTACCATCAGTGCATCTGCACGGGGCTGGCATATCTGCTCAGGTTGCAATGCACCCGCAACGGAACAGATAGGGAACGGGGCGGGTTCGGCCTGACCCCTGAAAATCGGACGCAGAGGATTGACATCACGGGCCATGCAGCCAACGCCTTCATGAAGAGCGTAGAGAATGGCATCAAATGTGCATTGCCGCCGTGAGACATCAAATTATAAATTATGGCGAGGTGCCTGAATTCTCTCGAATGAATTCTCCCAACGCTTCCTGCCAGTCTTCCTGCATGTAAATGAAACCGTTGTTGTGCCCCCCCTGCAATTCCAGAAATTGCTTTGGATCGGGCGCTGCTTCATATAGTGCCCGGCCTTGCTCAAATGGCACAATTTCATCCTGTGGACTATGCGCAATGAACACCGGGCAATTAACACTCCGCAAATACTCCAGGGTGTTGTATTCGAAACGGGACAGTAGCCGTATTGGCAGGAAAGGATAAAGCTTCGCTCCCATATCGGGTACGGAGGTGAACGCAGAAGCCAGCACCAGCAAGGCCGGCTTTTCGCGCGCTGCAAGCCATGCTGCCACCGCCGCGCCCAGGGACTCGCCAAATAACACAACATTGGAGGGTGCTATATCCTTTTTTTCGGTGAGGTACTGCCATGCAGACTGTGCATCCTTATATGTGCCCGACTCCGAAGGTGCTCCGCTACTTTGCCCATAGCCGCGATAATCGATAATAAATGTATTGTAGCCAAGGCGGTAAAACATCAACAGATAACCCATGCGGTGCGAAATATTTCCGGCATTGCCGTGAAAAAACAGCACTGTTCCGGCCGCGTCGGGTGCGGGAACAAACCAGCCATGCAGGATTTCGCCGTCGTCGGTAGCAAGCTCCACAGTCTCGTAGGCAAGCCCCAGATCATCTGGCGTCTGGGTGATGCTCCGCCCATATTCCGGATAATAGACAAGACGCGGCTGTACAAAAAATATAACCGCGGCAAAAATAACATAGGCTATAGCAACCATAATGCCTAAATTCAACAGCATACGTATGGGTGACATATATTGAAAATCAAATCCGGCAATTGACGCTTATTATTCAGTTTGGCGCTTTGAGCTGTGAAGACTTTTGCGCCGCTCTGCCTTCATACTGTTATAGTGAGTTCGCTACGCGATGCAATGCTGGATTCCGCGTGAAATGGTTCAGTCCCCGGCCTCCCGGTTATAATAAGCCACTATACGCAACCAACAACAGGAACGCCGATGAATCTTGACCGCGTAAGTTCTGGCCGGGACGTGCCAAGCGATTTCAACGTCATCATAGAAATACCCATGAATGCCGACCCCATCAAGTACGAAGTGGACAAGGAGACCGGCGCGATGTTCGTTGACCGTTTCATGTCAACGTCAATGCACTATCCTTGCAACTACGGTTATATTCCCCATACCCTTTCGGAAGATGGAGATCCCGTGGACGTGCTGGTGATTTCGCCAGTTCCGCTCATTTCCGGCGTAGTAGTGCGTTGCAGGCCGCTGGGCATGCTGAGAATGATCGATGAGGCCGGTGGAGATGCCAAAGTTCTTGCCGTGCCTATCGACAAGCTATGCGGCTTCTACCGCGACGTTAAATCCCATGCCGATCTCTCGGAACTGGCGCGTTCACAGATCGCGCATTTTTTCGAGCACTACAAAGATCTGGAACCAGGCAAGTGGGTTAAGTTGGATGGCTGGGCCGGAGTCACGGAAGCTGAAGCGGAAATTACGAGTGGGGTGAGCCGCTATAACTCGGCCGCAAAGAAACCGATGTTTTAAGGCTCTGCCACATTCGGCGGGTGGTAACTGTGGAAAGGCAAAGGCAGACAAAGCGCGCCCGTTGCTGTTGGGGCTTGATTCCGGTTCAAGCCTGAAGACGGAACCATCGTATCTTTGCTCCGAATGAATAGCAGGCGGTGTGAAGGCAAGAAAAAATGAGCTGGCTTGAACGCATAGTATTGAGGGGACGGATCGTCACTCTTGACCCACTGGATATTAATCATATAGAGCCTTTACGCGCCGCGGTAACGGATGGCGAGTACTGGAAGCTCTGGTATGCAAATGTGCCCTCGCCCGAGCAAATGGAAAGCTATGTAAGGAATGCCATTGAAGGTGCCGAAAAAGGGAATATCGCGTTTGCTGTCAGGCTCAACGAAACGAATAAAATCGTGGGCGCCACACGTTTCTATAATGTGGACGAAATAAACAAACGGCCAATGCTCGGTTACACCTGGTATGCGAAATCAGCCTGTAAAACAGGCGTGAATACCGAGAGCAAGCTGTTGTTGCTTCAACATGTCTTCGAGCAAAAAGAAGCTATTGCCGTCGAATTCAGAACACATTATTTTAATCAGGCGTCCCGAACTGCAATTGAACGGCTGGGTGCCAAACAGGATGGAATTTTACGCAGCCATCAAATAATGCGTGACGGCTCAGTTCGCGATACGGTTATCTACTCGATACTTCAGCATGAGTGGCCGTCGGTGAAAAACAATTTGTTGAGCAAGCTTTCGCTTGATCTACCCGGCACCACCAATATTTAGCAAGCGCATGCCTACCCAATATTTCCAGTTTCAGGAACTTCGAAAGTCTCGAAGCCCTCAAAGCAGGTGAGGTTGGCATCGCGCCCCGGAACACTGGATTTAAGGGAGACAGCATGAGCAGTCAGAATTTCCAGCAATCGTTTATGAATCGACGGAAAGTGCTCGCGCTGCTCGGAGCAACGGGAATCAATATGCTTGGAGGATATTCATCCACCGGCGCCAACGGTGAGGAACGACTTCGAAGGACGCTCTCGTGTGTGGTCACTCCCGAGCAGACCGAAGGCCCTTATTTTGTTGATGAGCGCCTGCATCGTTCAGACATCCGGACCGATCCTTCTGATGGCTCAATAAAAGAAGGCCTGCCGCTTGCACTCGAAATTCGCGTTTTCGCGGTTGGAGCTGCGACTGGTGCCGCAGTGGGTGCCAATAAGGGAGCCGACTGCAAGCCGATCACAGGCGCTGTTGTGGATGTCTGGCATTGTGACGCGCAGGGGATTTATTCTGATGTCATGGATGACAATTTCAATACGGTCGGGAAAAAATTTCTGCGCGGGTATCAGGTAACCGACAAAAACGGCAGTGTGCGATTTATCACTATTTATCCTGGCTGGTATCCTGGCAGAACGGTTCATATCCATTTCAAGATCCGCACCAATCCGAAATATATGCAGGCCCATGAGTTTACGTCGCAACTCTACTTCAATGACTCGATTACGGATTCAGTATATGCACAGCAGCCGGCGTATGCGAGAAGGGAAGCTTACCGGACCAGAGCGAGAAATGAAGATGACAGCATATTCCGTCAGGGTGGGGACCAGTTGATGCTTAAACTCGTCGAGACGGGCGAGGGGTATGCGACGACTTTCGACGTTGGGCTTGAAATGGCCTGAAATGGCTAACTGCCGCTCAGGCTCAGACAAGCTTGAACTCGGACCCCACGCGGTTGCCACCACGCTGCCCTAGCGATGCCTGGATGGCATCGTTCACCGTTTCAAGAAAAACGAATTGTAGTGTGGAGCGCGCCGCTTCGGGGACATCCCTCAGATCTTTCTCGTTACGCGCCGGCAGCAGTACCGCCCGTAGACCGGCACGCTGTGCGGCAAGCACTTTCTCCTTGATGCCCCCCACTGGCAGCACCAATCCGCGCAGACTGATCTCGCCTGTCATCGCTACGTCATGATTCACCGGCCGGTCAGTAAAAAGCGAAGCGAGCGCTACGAACATGGCAACGCCCGCGCTTGGACCATCTTTGGGAATAGCGCCTGCCGGCACGTGCACATGCAAGTCGATGCCCTCAAACATCGATGCCGGGATTTGTAAATCGCCCGCGCTCGCCTTCACGAGGGTCAGCGCCGCCTGAGCGCTCTCTTTCATTACGCCGCCAAGCTGCCCGGTCAGAATCAACTGTCCCCGCCCGCTCACTCGCGTCGCTTCGATGAAAAGAATATCGCCGCCTACTGGCGTCCATGCAAGGCCGGTAGCTACACCCGGCAGGCTCGCGCGCAGCCCGATCTCATACTCGAATTTTGCAGGACCCAGGATAGCGTCTAAATCGCCGATGTCGATACGCACCTTGAACTGCTCACCATCAGTGTGATCGGCAATGCGCATGGCTGCGTGGCGCATTACACGCCCGATCTCGCGTTCGAATTGGCGCACCCCCGCCTCACGGGTGTAGTTCGCAATAATGCTGTCCAGTGCTTCGACCGTTATTTCGTATTGCTCTTCGCTCAGACCATTAGCCTCGCGTTGACGGGCCACCAGGTATCGCAGACCGATCTGGAGCTTTTCCTCCCTGGTATAGCCTGGAAGGTCTATGATTTCCATGCGGTCGCGCACCGGGGGCGGCACATTATCAATCACATTTGCCGTGGCGATGAAAACAACGCGACTCAAATCAAACGGTACACCGAGGTAATTATCCCGAAACGTCGAATTCTGTTCCGGGTCGAGCACTTCAAGCAACGCCGCCGAAGGATCCCCGTGAAGGCTTGCCGACATTTTATCGACCTCGTCAAGCATCATCACGCAGTTGCGCGCGTTGGCCTTGCGCAAGCTTTGGACAATAGTGCCCGGCATCGCGCCGATATAAGTGCGGCGGTGTCCGCGCATTTCAGCTTCGTCGTGCACGCCGCCCAAAGACACGCGCACGAATGGCCGTTGCAATGCGCGGGCAATGCTCTGACCGAGCGAGGTCTTGCCCACCCCTGGCGGACCGACAAAACATAGAATCGGCGCGCGCCCCTGCGGCTTCAACTTTTGCACTGCCAGAAATTCGACAATGCGCTGCTTGACGCGCTCAAGCCCGAAATGATCCGCTTCGAGAATCTCGCGTGCGGCGTTCAGATTGATCGGCGCATCCTCCGGAAGCCGCCAGGGCAGCTCGGTCATCCATTCAAGATAAGTATGGAGCATTGAATATTCGCTTGAGGCTGAAGGCATGCGCTTCAGCCGCTGCAATTCTTTTCGTGCCTGCACCTCGATTTCATCGGGCATGCCAGCCTTTGCGATGGCCTCGTCCAGCTCTGCAATCTCCTGATCCTCGCCTTCGGTTTCGCCAAGCTCCTTCTGGATCGTTTTCAGTTGCTCACGCAACAGAAATTGCCGTTCCCGATCCTCCAGGTGTTCCTTGGTGCGTTCGCCGATCTCCTGAGAGAGCCTGAGCACCTCAATGCGGCGCGACAGTATCTGCAGCACCTTTCGCAACCGTTCCTCGGTACTGACAGTTTCCAGCAGCAGCTGCTTCTCGGCCACTTCCGTATCGAGCAGGCTAGCCGCAATATCGGCCAGATGCGATGGCGCCCGTGTGGCCTGGAGCGCGTGAGCCAGCTCCGCCGGCACGCCTGGCAACAGCGACAGGATTTCGATGGTGCGCTCGCGTAGTTGCATCGCAAGCGCCTCGGCCTCCGTGGATACCTCGGCTGGTTCGCCGATACGCCGTATCCGGGCAGCTAAAAATGGATAACCCTCGACCAGTTCTTCAATGCAGAACCGCTCCAAACCCTGGCACACAGCATGACGCAGCCCGTCCGTCGAAGTAATATGCCGGACGATATTGACTATGGTACCCATGTTGAACAACGCATCGATTCCCGGCTCATCGACAGCCGGGTCCTTTTGCAGAACGATACCGAGCGGGCCTTTAGTGTGCAGGGCATGTTCCACTGAGGAGATCGATCTGGCACGGCCAACTGTAATAGCCGTCAATACGTGTGGAAACAATACAATGTTGCGCATGGGCACCAGCGCGATCACATCCTGGGGTAATTCGAGACTGGTTACATTAGACTGTTCCATAACGACTCCCTTGGCGTTAGCGGTTCTTCAGGAAGTTGCATAGTCGGATGCCGGATGGGCCCACTCCTGTGGCAAGCGGCCCGTTGGTGTTGCAGCAGTTAACTGCAAAGTCGGGATGAACGACGAAAATTTACGTTTTCACATCTTCAGTCTAGCATCGGTTGGCCGAGCGTCAACTTGATCGGATTTTCCCTGATCAAACAGGTTACCTTCGGCACGTATGACAAGCAACCACTATAATGAATGAGGCAGAGCATGGAGTACCATATTCGAATTTGATGCATTGCATTTTGCCAACGCAGAAGCGCAGCCACCGCCGCAGCCTCATAACGTCGCCCACATTCAAATTACCGAGGATGCAAACTTCATGCAGTCGAGCTCGTGGCTATTCTTGGCGGGCACAATCAGTTACAGAGGATTAAATGAGCAGATACCTCGTACAACTTGACTTCACTTCATTCATAAAATTCAATTCTCTGGCGTTCGCTTGCGCTAATACGCTTTTTTCTCCTTTCAATGCATTTTTCACTTTTCAGAGTAGCGGTATCAACACGGCAATTTTCGCGCTCCTTTTAGCGCCGTTCGCCGGTCTGCTTCTGGGAATGATCTTTGGTGCGCTCGCATTCCCGCTGTACAGGTTACTGACCACTCATAGCCAATTCCTTGCTTCTCTTTCAGGCACATTTCAGGAAATACCGAATGGCCCAGCGAATGAGCCTGTTACTAACGACTAACCGTACTACACTGCAAAATCTGTCCAGTAAGGAGTTCCCATTGAAAGTTAAAGCGACCTTTGAAGAAGTATTTTCCCGCATCCCCGGTCCTGTTACCGTCGAATGGCCGATGGGGGAGCGTTTTGCGGTGGCTCTTGCTCACGGCACCATGTCGGTCGAATATTACGCCCCCATCGGCCACGATCCGCAAACTCCCCATGAACAGGATGAGGTTTATTTCATCCATCGGGGAACGGGCGAGCTTGTCATCAGCGGCAATCGACACTCGTTCAAGGCGGGTGACTGCCTTTTTGTTGGAGCTAACGTTGAACACCGGTTCGAGAATTTTTCCAGCGATTTTGGGACCTGGGTGGTATTCTGGGGACCGAAAGGTGGTGAAAATCGTGTTGAACGCTCGTAATTGACTGCTGATCCAATGAATTGCGACAGGCGAGGAAGTCATGAAGAATCTTCCACTTGATCAACTTGGTCCCCACGAGTCCGCGCCCGGCATGGTGGATTTCGGAATATTGCTGCCGTGGGTTTCGGCTACGCTGGGCAATCGACTGTTTGTAAAGATCATTCACGAGCGCGATCAGTTCATCCAGGCAATTCAGCCGCTATCTTTCGAGTTGCAGCACGGTATCAATGCCGATTATGGCGATATATGGTCGGTAAAGGTGGATTTCAACACCGTTCACGATTCTCAATCGGGTTCGCATTTTGGTTCACCCAGCCGGCACGTCTACCGCTTCGAACTGCATAATCCGAACGTTGGCATACTGGATTGGATTGTCGATCCTTTTGCGCGCGAATACGCTGCCGGTAAGCTGTCCGCGTTCACACTCGGCTATATTCCTTATGTCTGGAGCACTGAAGAGGAAAGCTGGAAAACACCCGCGCTGCACGACCTGATTCTGTATGAATTGAACCTCGCCGAATTTGGCGGCAGTTTGGAAGAGGCCATCGACCGACTGGCCTATCTCGCCGACCTTGGTGTGAACGCGTTATCGGTAATGCCCGTCAGCAATGTTTCGTTGGAGGTCGATTGGGGCTATCTGCCGCTGGGTTACTTTGGAGTCGATGAACGTTTCGGGCGAAGGGACGATTTTCAGCGCTTCGTCGACGAGGCGCATCGGCGTGGGCTGGCGGTAGTTGTTGATGTGGTTTACGGACATACCGGAGAAGACTTTCCTTACGCCGACCTCTACCGGCGCCTCCAATACCATGAAAATCCTTTCATGGGCTCGTTTACCAAGGACTATTTTGGTGTCAGCACTGATTTTAACCGTGACCTGACCCGCGATTTTTTCTATAGTGTCAACCGGCACTGGCTGGATACCTATCACGTCGACGGCTTCCGCTACGACTGCGTGCCGAACTATTGGGATGGCGCACTGGGCATAGGTTACGCCAACCTGGTTTTCCATACTTACGAATACGTAAGAGATTCGCTTGACGGTCTTACCCGGTTCGACGCACCGGAAGGCCCGCGGCTGATCCAGATCGCCGAGCAGTTGGAAGCGCCGGAACAGATTCTTGAGCAGAGCTATAGCAATACGACATGGCAAAATGCGACTTTTAGCGCGGCAACAGCCTGTGCTCGCGGCGCGGCGGGTGCGATAGAGAATCTCGGCCATCGGCTTGGCGCGCTGGGCTATATCGAACAGGCAACGCAGAATGGAGAAACCTTGGTCAAGGCTCCCCTGCAATATATCGAGAACCATGACCACAGCCGTTTTCTATGTGAATTTGGTCTCCATCATCGCGACTGGAATCCGTTATTTGCGGAAGGAAACCGGGCGAACTGGTATCGGCTCCAGCCTTACCTGATTGCGTTGCTAGCCGCAAAAGGCATCCCTATGTTGTGGCAGGGCCAGGAATTCGGGGAGAATTATTTCGTCCCGGATAGCGGCCTTGGTCGGGTATTGTTATTGCGGCCCTTGCGCTGGGATTACTTCTACGATGAGGCCGGTAAAAACCTGGTCAAACTGACCCGCAGTTTGGTAAGCCTGCGCAAGAATTGCACCGAACTGCGCCGGGGCGATCATTATTTCCATAATGATTACGACCGCTATCTATCGCGTGGGATTTTGCTTTTCCAGCGTGAAGATGCCGCTGCGGTGAGCCTGATCGCTGTGAATTTCACTGGTATCGAGCAGAGGGTGCCGTTCGTATTCACGCGCGCAGGCAACTACATCGAGCAACTTCACGGACAGGATAATTTTGCGGTCGAGGAAAGGCAGGAGCGTTGGTTGACTGTGCCGTCCAATTACGGCCGTGTTTGGCGAAGCGCGTAAATCTATCCGGTTAGCTGAAGCTCGCTGCCTCCACTTGGGGAGACACATTGAAACACAAAAATTGGCATTACTCTTGCTGGGGGGATACAATCTGAACGCCATGAACAAGCGTTGCCATACCTATTCCGTCATGCTTGTACTGTTCGTCTGTATGATGACGAATGCTTTTGGCTGGGCGTTTAATGGCGAAGTATTTGCTCACGAGCTCGATCATGAACATCATGTTCTCTCTCTCGATCCGGCGGCTCACCTTGAGGCTCATCAGCATGCGGTATTAAACGACGACGGTCATCTGGACGCTGCGACCCATATGTGCCTGCACGCAGCCGGACAATACCAGCCCTTTTTCTTCACGCCCCCCCTGATCGTACCTGCTTCCATCGGTATGGAAGTTCTGGCGGTATTTGTTTCTGTCGTCATTCCCGAGTCCATTCCGGATTCACCTCTGCATCCTCCCCGAAGCATTTTCTCAAGCTAGATTGTCGGTCACCTTTGACGTTGTTACCGGTGCAGTTCAGACGTGTGTGTCTATGAAGCCGGATCAAGCACGTTCCCGTCCATTTTGACAGACGGCAGGACGTTCTCATTATGACGCCATTGGCATAATCTGCGTGTAACTGAGCGTAATTAAGTGCGCAACTGAGTGTCTCACACAACACTTGCGGAGGATTTGAATGAACTTTGATCGGTTGTTCATGGCGCCAGGATATCTGGCGCCATGCGGATGGCTTGTTCTTGCGCTGAGTTGGCCCTCTTCAGCAATCGCCGAAAACAGCTTTGCGGGTGCCATCCCGGACAGAGAAGACAGAGACATGAGCTTCTCTATGGGGTCTCCGCTTGAAGCAAGGGGCGACCTGACCATGAAAAACGCGGTACGCCTCGCGCTACAGCACAATCCTGAACTGGCGGCTTTCGACAAGGAAATACGCGCTCTGGAAGGCGCAACGTTGCAAGCCGGTCTGCTGCGCAATCCGGACTTGTCGGTAAATGTCGACAATGTCGGAAATATGGGGATCAGTCAGAGGGGTGGCGCACCGATAGGCACGAGCATCAAGGAAAACGTCGAGCAGCAGGATTTGATTTTCCGCATCAGCCAACTCATCGAACTTGGCGGAAAACGCTCAGCCCGGGTTAATGCGGCATCGCTTGGCCAGGAATTGGCGGGCAAGGATTTTGAAACTAAACGGCTGGAACTCATCGCCCGTGTAGCAAACACATTCATGGAAGTGCTGGCCGGTCAGGAGCAGTTACGGTTAGCCGAAGAGAGTCTGCAACTGGCGCAGAGCGTGGTGGATACCGTAAAGAAACGTGTTCAGGCGGGAAAAGTACCTCCCATCGAGGAGACCAAAGCGGGAGTTGCTTTTTCCACCACACAGATTGCTCAGGGACAGGCACAGCGGGAACTGACGGCTGCCCGCAAGCGGCTGGCGCTGCTCTGGGGCGACACTTCGCCTCATTTCGTAAAGGTCCTTGGAAATCTGGAGTCTCTCACCGCTTTGCCAAACTTCGAGGCACTCACGGAAGGTGTTCTGGCAAGCCCGATGGCGGACCGTGCCAGGAAAGGGATAGAACATCGCAAGGCGCTGCTGGAAGTGGAGCAGACACGCCGCGTGCCAAACATCACCATCGGGGGCGGCATGATCAAACACTGGGAATCGGGCGGAACAACGGGCATTGTCGGACTCTCCATGCCACTGCAGTTTTTCGACCGGAATCAGGGAAATGTGCGGGAAGCCCATCAGCGCGTGAATAAGGCACTTGATGAACAGGCTGCCACCGACTTGCGCCTCAAAACCGAGCTAGTGCAGGCTTACGAGACGTTATCGGCGGTGCAGAACGAGATCACGATATTGCGCAGCGAGATATTGCCCGCTGCAAAAAGCGCTTTCGAAGTTACCAATAAGGGCTACGAACTCGGCAAATTCGGCTTTCTCGAGGTGCTCGATGCGCAGCGCACTCTATTCCAGAACCGGGTCATGTATGTGCGCGCGCTCGCGAACCACCACCGCCTGGTCAATGAGATCGAGCGCCTTACCGCGGCGCCGATTGACGACATTGCCAGTGCGTCGGACGATGGCCCCCCCGATCTGCAATATAAGGAGTAGACGGTGGAGAACAAAAAACGACTCGTTCCAATCATTGCCGTGATCGCCTCAGGAATTGCACTGGGCGGTTTGATTCTCACATTGGATAAATCGGCACAACCTACCTCAACAGAATCCGCCGCCGATGCCGAAGCTGATGCAACTGGCGTCCAGGAGCCTGTGGGTACGCGCGGATCGCCGGGTGGCGAAACCGGGTCTCAATATCGCGAGGGACCCAAAGGCGGCAAGCTGTTCTCAACCGATGGCTTTGGACTGGAAGTAACCATTTTCGAAAAGGGTGTTCCGCCACGATTCAGGCTTTATCTTTATGAAAATGGCAAACCGCTTCCACCTTCCGCCGCCAAGGTCACCCTTACGCTGTCACGGCTTGGCGCACCTGCCCAGGTTTACAAGTTCAAGCCTCAGGCCGATTACCTGGTGGCTGATCAGATAGTGGAGGAACCTCATTCGTTCGATGTTTCAATTGCCGCCGAGCGGAAGGACAAAACATTTCACTGGAAATATAGCCAGGTCGAAGCCAGGGTGAAAATGCCCGACGAAATGCTGAAAAGCATCGGCGTCGAAATACTTACCGCCGGACCCGCAATCATCAAGCCCACGCTCAAGCTGCCCGGCGAGATCATCTTCAACGAACACACCATCGTGCAGGTAGTGCCCCGTTTGCCGGGAATCGTCACGTCGGTGGAACGTCATCATGGCCAGCAGGTAAAGAGGGGAGAGGTTCTTGCGGTAATCGAGAGCCAGATGCTGGCTGAACTGCGCAGCCAATATCGGGTAGCCCGGAAGCGATTGGCACTGGCACGAAGTACCTATGAGCGAGAAAAGCGGCTCTGGGAAGAAAAGATTTCCGCAAAACAGGATTATCTCGTCGCACAGACGTTGTGGAGCGAAGCCGAGATCGCGCTGGATCTGGCTTCGGTAAAGCTGCGTGCGCTGGGGGTACAGCCCGAACCGGGCTCCCACGGAAACAACCTGGCGCGCTATGAAATCCGAGCGCCAATTTCGGGGCTCATCATCGAGAAATCCATAGCGCTGGGTCAAACGCTCAAGGAAGACGAGCGTATTTTCACTATTGCCGACGTATCGACAGTGTGGACGGCAATAACGGTTTACCCGAAAGATCTGGGCACGGTCAAGGTCGGTCAGAAGGCAATCGTCAAGGCGGCTGCATCCGATATCGAGGGAAAAGGAGCTGTCACCTACATAACCGCCCTCGTTGGGGGACAAACCCGCAGCGCCACCGCGCGAATCGAACTTGAGAACAAGGACGGGAGATGGCGTCCCGGCATGTTCGTAACCGCGGAACTGGTGACCGAAGAAATCCAGGTTCCCGTCGCGGTATCGACGACCGCTATTCAAACAGTCAATGACTGGACAGCGGTGTTCGGCCGCTACGGGCAATACTTCGAAGCGCGTCCGTTGGAACTGGGCCGCAGCGACGACAAAATGGTAGAGGTGCTGGAGGGACTTCGGTCAGGAGAACAATACGCGGGGGGCAACAGTTTTGCCATCAAGGCGGAGCTGGGCAAATCAGGCGCAACTCATGACCACTGATCAATCACTACCCGAGAATCTCACCTTTCCATGCGCGAAAAGACCCGCATGAACCCATATCATGATTGAACATATTTTACGAATATCGATCCAGCAGCGCGGCCTGGTCCTCATGGCGGTAACAGGAATGGCCATGCTTGGGTTCTACAGCTATCAGAAACTATCGATTGATGCGGTGCCGGATATTACCAATGTGCAGGTACAAATCAACACGCACGCACCAGGCTACTCTCCTGTCGAGGCGGAGCAGCGCGTAACCTTTCCGATCGAGATTATCATGGGCGGACTCCCCAATCTCGAGTATACGCGTTCGCTCTCACGCTACGAATTGTCGCAGGTCACCGTTATTTTCAAGGACGGGACCGATATCTATCTTGCTCGGCAGTTAGTGGGTCAACGAATTGAGGAAGCAAAAGACCGGCTACCCGCCGGCGTCGAGCCAACAATGGGCCCTATCTCGACAGGACTGGGCGAGATCTTCATGTGGTCCGTCGACGCCGAAAAGGGAGCGACCAGACCGGATGGCTCGGCATACACCCCGACCGATCTGCGTGAAATCCAGGACTGGATCATTCGGCCTCAACTACGCCTGGTGCCGGGCGTCACGGAAGTCAATTCCATTGGCGGTTATGTCAAGCAGTTTCACGTTGCCCCCTACCCCGAAAAACTGATCTCCCTGGGATTAACCCTGCAGGATGTGGTCACTGCTCTGGAACGCAACAACCTCAACGTTGGCGCCGGTTATATTGAAAAAAGCGGCGAACAGTATCTGGTTCGCTTGCCTGGGCAGGTAACTGATCTGGACGAGATCGGCAACATCACCCTCGGTTCCCGGCAGGGAATACCCATACGCATCCGGGATGTCGCAGACATACTGATAGGCAAGGAATTGCGCACCGGCGCCGCCACCCAGAACGGGAGAGAGGTGGTTCTCGGCACGGCGCATATGCTGATCGGCGAAAATAGCCGTGCCGTTGCTCAGGCAACGGCGGCAAAACTGGCGCATATCAACCGGACTCTGCCCAAAGGCGTAGTCGCTACTCCTGTCTATGACCGCACTATCCTGGTGGATAAAACCATCCGAACCGTCGCGACCAATCTGCTTGAAGGCGCCGTATTGGTAATCGTCGTGCTGTTCCTGTTTCTGGGTAATCTGCGGGCGGCGATCATTGCTTCGCTCGTCATCCCGCTTTCTATGCTGTTCACCTTCAGTGGCATGGTGGCAAGCGACGTCAGCGCCAATCTGATGAGTCTGGGCGCGCTTGATTTCGGCCTCATCGTGGACGGCGCCATCGTCATCGTCGAAAACAGTATGCGCCGCCTGGCTCATGAACAGATACGGCTCGGGCGGGAGCTCACGGCCACCGAGCGCATGGCCGCGGTATTTGACGCCACCAGGGAAGCACGGCGCGTGCTCATCTATGGCGAGCTTATTATCATGATCGTTTACTTTCCCATCTTCACGCTGTCGGGAGTGGAAGGAAAAATGTTTCATCCGATGGCCATCACAGTGGTAACAGCCCTGCTGGGTGCGATGATTCTTTCCGTAACATTCGTGCCGGCCGCGATCGCGCTCTTTCTCTCCGGCAAGGTGGCGGAAAAGGAGAGCCCTGCGGTCGTATGGGCGAAAAAAGTTTATGCGCCGGCTTTAGATGCGGCAATGCGCAACAAGGGCTTGACGGTGACGATAGCCGTGGTGATCGTGACGCTATCCGGCCTGCTGACGACAAGAATGGGTAGCGAATTCGTGCCCAGCCTCAACGAGGGAGATATCGCACTCCATGCGATCCGTATTCCCGGCACAAGCCTGACGACGGCTATCGAAATGCAAGATGAACTGGAGAAAACAATCAAGACGTTTCCCGAAGTGGAGCGGGTTTTCGCCAAGATAGGAACCGCCGAGATTGCGACCGACCCCATGCCGCCGAGTGTCGCAGATACTTTTATCATTCTGAGACCAGAATCGGAATGGCGTGAACAGTATCGGACAAAGGCGGAACTGGTTACCGCCCTGGAACAAGCGGTCCTGAAAGTGCCAGGCAACAACTACGAGTTCACCCAGCCCATACAGATGCGTTTTAACGAATTGCTGTCGGGCGTGCGCGCCGATGTCGCGGTAAAAGTGTTCGGTGATGATATGGACATGCTATTTGCCGTAGCAGGGCAGATAGAGAAGCTCCTGAAAACGGTTCCCGGGGCGGCTGACGTGAAAATCGAGCAACTTACCGGCTTGCCAGTGCTTACGGTTCAATCTGACCGTGCAAAACTGGCGCGCTACGGTTTGAATGTAGCCGACGTACAGGATGCGGTAGCCGTTGCGGTCGGCGGACAGAATGCCGGCACTATTTTCGAGGGGGACCGCCGCTTCGAGTTGCAGGTCCGGCTCCCGGAGCAACAACGCAGCGATATCGAGGCACTCAAGCGTTTGCCGATCGGCCTGCCCGCTCCAGGCGCGGGCAGCGCAGCAAATGTCCAAAATACGTCTTTAGCCGGCTCGCAAGCTTACGTTAGACTGGACGAGGTGGCCAGCCTCGAGGTTGTCCAGGAACCCAATCAGGTGAGCCGCGAAAATGGCAAGCGCAGAGCAGTCGTTACGGCAAATGTGCGTGGCCGCGACCTGGGCTCCTTCGTTGAGGAAGCGGAAAAGCTCGTCGGAGAAAAAGTGCAGGTTCCGCCAGGATATTGGCTGGCATGGGGCGGCCAATTCGAACAGATGATTTCCGCTGCCGAACGGCTACGAATAGCCATTCCCCTGGCGCTGGGACTGATCCTGATGCTGCTTTATGCCATGTTTGGAAATTTCCGCGATGGGTTGCTGATGTTTACCGGAGTTCCATTTGCTCTCAGCGGCGGGGTATTGGCATTGTGGTTGCGCGATATCCCATTGTCCATTTCCGCCGGCGTCGGATTCATCGCGCTATCCGGCGTAGCAGTGCTGAACGGTCTGGTCATGCTGTCGTTTATCCGGGATTTACGGGCACAGGGCCAACCCCTGGATGACGCCATTAAAAATGGAACGCTCGTCAGATTGCGCCCGGTATTGATGACGGCACTGGTGGCGGCCCTGGGGTTTGTTCCCATGGCCCTGGCCACGAGCATCGGCGCTGAAGTGCAACGGCCGCTGGCAACGGTAGTCATTGGAGGCATTCTCTCGTCCACCGCGCTGACCCTGCTGGTATTACCGGTCCTGTACCGGGTCGTCCATGGCCGGGACAAACTGAACACAACCGATGGTAGCCTGAGCCTTTCCTGATTTTATCCGTATGGGGTTCGGAGTTCACTCACTGTCCGGCCGATCTTGCGGCGAAGAAGCGCGCGCAGCGTGGTGCCATCCGCATAACCGACCTGAGCGGCAATAACATCCATGCCGTCGCTACTGGTCCTCAAGAGATGAACCGCCCGCTCAACACGAAGATCCTGAAAATATGAAAGTGGAGACTTGCCCAGTACCGCTCTAAGACGCCGGGAAAGCGTTCGCTCGCTCGTCCCCACGGCGCTGGCTGCTTCGCTGAGCGAAAAGCCTTCACCCAGTCTGCGTCGTGCCCAGCGCTCGAATCGCTCGACCAGCGGGTCCGTATGTGCAAGGTGATCAGGAATCGCAAAAACCGCCTGCGACGACCGCGGTTCGATCAACAGAAATCGAGCGGTCAATTCCGCGAGCGTCGGACTGCTGCGCCTTATCAGCCATAGCGCAAGATCAATATGTGCCAGCGCTGCCCCGGCGGTGACAAAACCGGATGAGCTTACCACCATGCGAGACTCTTCCAGTCTCACATGGGGATAACGCTCCCGGAACATAGGCGCAAGCCACCACGAGGTAGTGGCGCTTTGCCCATCAAGCAGCAAGGCGTCGGCGACAACAAACGTCCCGGTGCATGCGGCCCCTACCAGAACACCGTTGTCAGACCAGTTCCGCAAAACCGCGCCGGCGTCCGCCACGTCGGGCCGCTCAAGCGCCTTCCGCAGCGTTTCCGGCATTTTTGCCCCAAGTGCCGGGACCAATACCACATCTGGAGGTTCACATCTTGTCGCTGCCATCACGGGCACGGAAAATCCCTGGCTGGTGCGTACGCGGCGGCGAACACTAATCACAGTCACGTCGAAACGCGTCGAAGCCGCGCCGGCAGAATTTGTAAGGTCGTTCGCGACCGCCAAGGTATCGAGAAGAGTGGATAGCCCAGTGTCAAAAACCTCGTTAAGGGCAAGAATGTGAATACGCATGGCGAGAATTATATCAAATTTGTCGATCTTGCCACTTGGCAAGTGTTGATATGCCAGCTAAAGTCTTCCCTCCCGTTGTTCAACTTCAGAAAGGAAAATCAAAATGGTAAAAGTTGCTCTATTTGTACGATTACAGGCCAAGCCAGGAAGAGAAGCCGATGTAGCCAATTTCCTTGAACAGGGGCTTGCACTGGCAAATCAGGAAACCACTACTCCGGTCTGGTTTGCGCTGCGCCTGGGGCCGTCGACTTTCGGCATTTTTGACGCCTTCGCCGATGAGACAGGGCGATCAGCGCATCTCTCCGGTCCGATTGCCGAGGCATTGATGGCAAACGCAGCCGATCTATTGTCCGAGCCCCCACAAATTGAGCACGCAGACGTTCTTGGCGTCAAACTCCCAGGCTGAGATCACCGGTGGGAAAGTGAATTCGCCGGTTACCAACGATAAATTCGGAGCGAACACCCTTTGCTCCTCGCTTACCCGACTATTTCGCGTCTGCGAAAGACATGAATGCAGCTATCTGAGTATGGGGAAGGAATGCAGTAAGTCCAATAGGGCTTGGCTTGGGAATACGACTATGACATTTTTGCTATGTCAACGACATGGGAAGAAGGTGCCAGAGAATGGACCAATCACATGCTTAACCATGTACCTCCGTTTTGATACTACTCATTTAAGGTGAATTCTTACGTGTCGATAATGTCAATATCACGCGACCGCCTGAAGTGCGGCTGAGGTGCAGCTTTGGGCATCACAAATTCCTCAGCAGATTGGCTGCGTGTCAATTTTTCTGCCGAAACCATCTCGCTATTATTGGGATTGTGATTGGGGTTGGAACTAGAATCACCACGAAGTCGGTTGAAATCGTCGTATAACCTGGAGTATAAGATTCCTTTTTCATTGTATTGCCCAACGTTACAAAGGCACGAAGTTACGAACGAATAAACGCACCGTGGAAGCCAAATGGCACGTGCTGGGGAACACCTGCACGGGCAATTTCCGACAAGTCACGCGCATCGAGTAGCAGCAGGTACGAGTTGTTCGCAGCAGCATCCAGAACCACCGTCAGCAATATGCCATCGTCCTCGGATTGGGCGTCCGGCCGCCCCACATATACGGGCTCGCCAGGGTATTGACCGTCCTGCCGCCACTCCTTGACGTCGCCCGCCAAATCAAACTTGACGACAGTATCAAGGAAGGCGGATTCACCCTGTCTTGCGATGCCGTTTGCGTAAACATACTGGTAAGTTTTGCTGTTGTACTGCCCATAATTAATGCGCGGCAGTTCGGCTGAGCGGTCAATCAGTGTGCGGGAGCTAACGGTGCCGGCGGACACGTCGATAGCAAATCGCCGTAATTCGTTTTTGGGGTAGGCCTCATGGTTCGGCCTATTGAGCAATGAGTTCAGGTAGAAGTACTGCACCACATCGGCATTTGGATACACAATAATGTCGAGGTCTATTTTGCCGTCACGATCGACTGCATTAACGTGGTGAAAGCCGAACCAGGCTTCGTCAGTGTGCCCATATTTGACTTCGCCCGTGTAGCGGTCCACAAGCGAGAAGCGCGTCCCGCGCTGGGGCTCCCATGTGTAGTTTGCGATAAATGGCTTACCTCTCACCAACATGCTTATTGGATTCACCACTAACGGGAATTCCATCAAAATCACGTATTTTTGACTGAGCCCGAAGCTGTGCATATACGATGGTCTGTCTGTGCTGTAGCTGCCGATCAGTTGGCGCTTTTTGCTGCCATTGGGTAATGCGTAGATGTTGTATGTGGATTTACGGCCAAAACTGAGCAGATAATTAAACGCTTCGCGACTGTCTTGATCGTAATGCGGGTGAGCGGTTGTCAATTCGCCCTTTAGCTTGTCGCTATAGCTGGCAATACCGATAGTCTTCAGGGTGTCTTTATCGAATGCAACAGGCAGGGGAGTTTCGGTTTGAGCTACAAACTCTTCGGCAATCCTGCCGATTGATACATTAGCGTTGGCGCCAGATGTGGAACCTTTAAAGACTTGGGTAATGCGCTTAAACAAAGTGCGGCAGGGATCAGTGGCAAATTCTGCATATTTCATTTTTCCGTCTTTAGCCGCTCGAAGAGCGGGAGTGTCGAGAAATTTATTCGCGTAGCTGACATGGCCGTTGGCAATGTCGAACCTATGCAGCATCGCCAGGCCGTCGAACCAGTGGTTAAGTGTCTTGTCTTCCAGGCGGAAGCGGGCAGGACCGTTACGCACAAGAGTGCCGGATAGCCAGTCGGGAATAACACCCTCTACCGCTAGCGAAGGAACGATTATTTCTTTTGTTTGATCTGCAAACCCTTGTCTATAGTCACCTCTCATTTCGGTATCTCCTTTCACTCCTGCATTGAAACTCCTTAAAAAAGTTCAAATGCCTTTAACCTCATGATGCAGGTAGAAACCGGTCTGATTACATCCTTGGTCTGAAAAAATCCACTAGCCGGAAATAACGTGACATTTAAACTGCTAGTTTTTACTCTAGGACAGTTATGTTCAATTATGAATCTCATTCTACTACGTCAAACATTGCCCGGCCTCGTTCCAACCTGTCGAATTAGGTTAAAATATTTTTTTGATCCTAAAGGACGCCCACCTCATGAAAAAACTTCGCGTCCCTCATCGCATCAAGTCTCCGCGGGTGGTGCAGGAGCTTTCTCGGCTGGCGGCGGGTCTTGCTGCTTCCGGCAGCCGTATAGAAGACGCATTCTGGGAGAACCGGCTCGCGGTAAAGATCGCGGCCCAGTTGCGCACGGGCGATGATCAAAACCTGGAAGCCGCGCTGGATCAGCTTTATGACGCCGATCCCGCTGGTTATAGCGAGTTTATTTACGCCATAGAAGCGGCAATTGAATGCAGCATATTGACCCACGAGGACCGCCGCTATGATGTACTGATGTTCGCCGTGCCGGTACTGACCTGGTCGCGTTTTTCGATTCCTTCGGGACCTGTAACCGAAGCAGTGCTCGCGAAATTGCGGGTACAGCTGCAGACCCATGTGCTGGCCGCGAATGTACAGTTCGTGCTGGCCGATTGCCTGTTCAGTCCCGACCAATTGCCGCGCGGCTATCACCTTACGCATGAGTTGGCAGGCAAACTATGGGCAGCGGCGGTGGCGGGTGAACGTGACTTGCATATGAATCCACGCCAATTGGCCGAAACGGGACGCTTTCTTTCCGATACCCGTTATCTCCTCGGCGGCATTGCCGTGCCTCAGGGAAAGCCCATGTTCCGCTGGCAGGCCGACGGAACCGGTGAGACTAGAGGCGGCAGTTCACTCGTTCCGAAGTTTTCAAAAGAGGAAATAGTGCAGGCATGGCAGATTCACGGCGCGGAAGCTCTGCGGCCCCTATTCCAGGGTTGCGCGTTCGAATTGCTGATACCCGATGGCTTTTTTTCCGCATGGCGCATGGCGGATCGGCTGGCCCGGCCCTATTCCATGCACGCCACTGTCGATTTCCTGCAAACCACCCTGAATATACCGGCATCCAGGCTGCGTGCGGTGGTAGCGCCTTTTTATGACCAGTGGCTGGAGGAATATCGTATAAGTTTTACCCTCAAGGAGCGTGACGATGTGCTCTATGGGATAGTCTGGACATTGGTTGGCGATGAAGATGAGAACAGCGATATCGTGGGGCAAATCGAAGCCACTCTACGAGAATGCGGCATAACCAATACTACGCTGCTGCAAAACCGTTTCCTTCTTGACTATTGCGAAGAGTGCGGCGCCCCGCTGTTTCCAAGTCCGGAAGGCGAAGTGGTACATGCCGAATTTCCTGAAGAAGGTGAAGTGGCGCCAGTTCATCTACACTGAGATATACTCTTCAAGCACACCCTCGGAATACTACTTTCACGTTGCGTTAATTTTTGGAGGGAAAGGAGCTATGAGCGGCAAAATTGCAAAATCGGAACAGGAATGGAAAACGCAGCTTGCGCCTCAACAGTATCATATCTGTCGTGAAAAAGGCACGGAACCCGCTTTTACGGGCGAATACTGGAACTGCCACGACCAGGGGGTATACCGTTGCGCTTGCTGCGGTGCGGCATTATTCGGTTCGGATACCAAATTCGATTCCGGCACCGGTTGGCCTTCTTTCTGGCAGCCCATCGATCCGTCCAATGTTGCTGCCGAGGCAGATAACAGCCTTTTCATGCGACGAACGGAAGTTTTATGCGCTCGCTGCGACGCGCACCTGGGCCATGTGTTCGAGGATGGTCCCGCCCCCACTGGTTTGCGCTACTGTATCAATTCCGCGTCGCTCAAACTCGATCGCGGGTCTGATGGTCAGGAACGGGCCAATTAATAAAGTAGAGGCAATTCAGGGCTGCTCGTCTATGTCCAGCCTTCTTGAGCCTTCTAAACCAGGACGACATCAATGACAGATTATATTCATGGCCGTCAAAGCGTGTAGATCACGTGCCTATCGCTTTAACCAGCAGGAAATTCAATAGATTTTTCTCTTCGTAACCGCGATAATCAGCTCATCAGCCAACCGCTGGCGGCATCGTTCCAAATTATGAAATTTCTTTTTGATCTTTTTCCCGTAATCCTTTTTTTCATTACTTTCAAGGTCTACGGCATCTACGCTGCCACCGCTGTAGCCATTGCCGCCACTTTTGTCCAAATCGGCTGGGTTTGGTACCGCCACCGCAAGGTTGATACGATGCTGTGGGTAAGCCTGGTTCTCATTGTCATCTTCGGCAGTGCGACACTGATCCTGCAGGACGAGACTTTTATCAAATGGAAACCATCGGTGCTTTATTGGCTTTTCGCCGTCGCACTGCTGTTGGCCCATGCGATTTTCAAGAAGAATTTGATCCGTACGATGATGAAAGAACAGATCACGCTGCCAGACCCGGTGTGGAGCCGGCTGAATGCCAGTTGGGCGGCGTTTTTTGCATTGATGGGCGTAGCCAATCTCTACGTAGCGTTCAATTATTCCACGGAAACTTGGGTCAACTTCAAGCTGTTCGGGTTTATGGGTATGATGCTGGCTTTTGTCATATTACAGGGATTGATGCTGGGAAAATACGTTGAAAACGATGAGGATAAAGAGACATGATGCTCTACGCGATAAGCGGTGAAGATGTTTCTGACAGCCTTGAAAAACGGCTGGCAGCACGTCCCGCGCATCTGGAACGTATCAAGGCATTGCAGAAAGAGGGACGTCTCATCCTGGCGGGGCCATATCCTGCGATTGACAGCCCCCATCCCGGTCCCGCGGGATTTTCCGGCAGCCTGATCGTAGCTGAATTTGAATCGCTCGAAGCAGCGCGGGCCTGGGCCGAAAGCGATCCCTACGCCACTTCAGGCGTATATGCCAAATTGATAGTCAGGCCATTCAAGAAAATCTTGCCATCATAAATAGTAAACCGATGAGCACGCCCGAATTGATCAAGCAGAAGCTTTCCGTGCTTGAACCCGAAGAGGTGGAAATTGTGGATGATAGCTCGCGGCACGCCGGCCATGAGGGGGCCAAAGGCGGCGGCGGACATTATTTGCTCACCATTGTCTCCTCCAAATTTGCCGGCAAATCCGCATTGGAACGGCACCGTCTGGTCTATGCGGCGCTGCACGAGATGATGCACAAGAATATTCACGCGCTGAGTGTAAAAGCGTATACTCCTGAAGAAATTTAACTTTCCACTGACAAGGAAGCCTCTATGCAATTTATGAAACTTGCTCAACTAATATCACTCGGTATTTCCGGACTGATTGCCGTAACGGCTGTTCAGGCTCAATCCGGCTCAACCATGGCCAAGGTGAACGGTGTAGCAATTCCTCAGTCGCGCCTCGAATTCATTGTGAAAGCGCGTACCGCCCAAGGCCAGCCGGATAGCCCGGAATCCAGAAAGGCCTTGCGCGAAGATCTCATAACCGAAGAGGTAATAGCTCAGGAAGCCAAGAAACAGGGACTCGACAAAGATCCCGATTTCCAGACTCAACTCGATATGGCGCGCCAGACAGCTCTGGTCAGGGCATATCAGGTGGATTATATAAAGAAGCACCCGGTCAGCGATGAAGAGTTGCGAAAAGAATACGAAGCACTGAAAACTCAGATGGGCGATAAGGAATATAAAGCGCACCATGTTCTCGTTGCTACCGAGGAAGAAGCTAAAGATATCATCGCTCGTATCAAAAAAGGCACCAAGCTTGAGAAGATCGCCGAGGAAAAATCCCTTGATACGGGCAGCAAAAGCAAAGGTGGTGAACTCGACTGGAGCCCTGCTGCAAGCTATGTACAGCCCTTTGCGGAAGCCTTGACGAAATTGAAAGAAGGCCAGCTTACCCAGCAGCCGGTAAAAACCCCCTTTGGCTGGCACGTGATTCGCCTGGATAATGTGAGGCCGCTGAAAGTTCCGCCATTCGAGGAAGTAAAGCAGAACCTGGCCCAGCGTGTGCTGCAAAAACAGTTCGCGTCATCGGTCAATGATCTGCGTTCCAAAGCGAAAGTCGAATGAATCCCCGAAAGCCGAAACAAATAAAAAAGGCAGCCTCGGCTGCCTTTTTTATTGGGTTTACGTTACCTTCTGCATTCGCGGCGCCAAGGCACATAGCAGCTCATAACCCACTGTACCGGCTGATTGCGCAACCTCATCGACCGGCATGCCCTTTCCCCAGAGTGTAACCGGGCTGCCTACCCCGGCATCCTCTATATCGCTCAGATCCACGTGCAGCATGTCCATTGATACACGCCCGATGACACGAGTACGCTTGCCGTTCACCATTACAGGGGTGCCCGTCGGCGCATGACGAGGGTAGCCGTCGGCGTAACCTCCTGCAACAACGCCAACCCGCATCGGTTGGCCGGCGCGGAAAGTATGGCCATATCCGACGCCATCCCCCGCTTTAAGCGATTGCACCGCGATGATTTTGCTTGATACCGTCATTGCCGGATGCAGATCCAATTCTTCGGCAGTCGCGTCAGTAAATGGCGACGCTCCATAAAGCATGATGCCAGGGCGCACCCAATCGGCATGTGTTTCAGGAAAGCGCAGAATGGCGGCCGAATTGGCCATTGAGCGAGGCAGATATCGTCCTCCGGCAATTACGTTGAAACGTTGTAGCTGAGCCGCAATGTTTTCACTTCTGTGGGACTCGTCGGCGCGAGCAAAATGCGTCATGAGCGTAATGTGCTCCACGGCAGAATTAGCTTTGAGGGTTTCCAGCACGGCGGGAAATTCCTCAAGCGTGAATCCAAGGCGGTTCATGCCGGTATTGAGCTTTAGAAATACGTCCAGTCTCCGACGCACCTTGGATGCAGACAACATGGCAAGCTGCTCGCGGTGGTGAATTACCGTGCTTAAATGATACTGCTCGATCAAAGCCAATTCGTCTACATCAAAAAAACCTTCCAGCAGCAAAATGGTCTGGCGATAGCCCGCGTCCCGCAGCCGCACGGCGGCATCGAGCTCAAGCATGGCGAATCCATCTGCGCGCGCTAGCGCCTCGGCGGCGCGGAGCAGCCCATGACCATATGCGTCAGCCTTGATAACCGCCATTACGCGCGAGCGGGGCGCATGACGACGAACTACGGACAGGTTATGTTCGAGCGCAGAGAGATCAATCCGCGCCTGGATAGGGCGCGGCATCTCAGGAGCCAGGGACTTTGATCATTAGTGCGTGAATCCGGTGGATTCAATTGGGTGGCATGAGCGGTTTGATGATATAGCCTGGATGAGCATTGTATAATTCCGTGCCTGAGGATAAACAAGTTTCTGGAAGGAGAATAGTTTGAAACGCGGATTTTATACCATTATGGCAGCGCAGTTTTTTTCTTCACTGGCGGATAATGCACTGCTGGTGGTTGCGATTGCACTTCTGGTAGAACTGCATGCTCCCGCTTATCTCACCCCGATGCTCAAGTTTGTATTCGTTTTGTTCTATGTGGTTCTCGCCCCGTTTGTTGGGGCTTTCGCAGACTCGATGGCCAAGGGACGTGTGATGTTCATCAGCAATGCCATCAAGATCGTGGGCTGCAGTCTGCTTTTTCTGGCATCGCACCAGTATTTCGCCCTTGCCGCGTATGCGGTTGTCGGACTGGGCGCAGCCGCCTATTCTCCCGCGAAATACGGGATACTGACTGAACTTCTTCCCCCCGAAAAGCTGGTCATTGCCAATGGCTGGATCGAAGGCTTAACCGTTGCTTCTATCATATTGGGCACGGTATTGGGCGGGTTGCTGATCTCTCCCGCAATAGCCGCCATATTTCTGGCGTTTGATTTCCCCGTTATAGACACAGGCGTGGACACAATTCCGGAAGCCACCATACTTCTCATTGCCATATTTTATACCACTGCCGCGATCTTCAATCTGTACATTCCCAATACGGGGGTTGACCACCGTATTCTCAAGAAAAACCCGGTGTTCCTGGTGCATGAGTTCGCACATTGTTTGAGGCTGTTATGGAAAGACAAGCTCGGACAGATTTCGCTGGCCGTTACAACATTGTTCTGGGGCGCAGGTGCAACCCTGCAGTTTATTGTGTTGAAATGGGCCGATGCCGCGCTGGGTTACCCGTTAAGTAAAGCGGCACAGTTACAAGGCGTGGTCGCCGTCGGGATTGCGATAGGCGCGATTGTTGCGGCACGGGTGGTGTCGCTGCGTCAATCAGTGAAAGTCATTCCTCTTGGCATCGCGATGGGTGTTGTGGTTATGGCCATGATTCTGGCACAAGACCTGTGGATTGCGATCCCTCTTTTAATGCTGATCGGCGGATTGGCCGGATTTTTTGTCGTGCCGATGAATGCTTTGCTGCAACACCGAGGGCACATCCTGATGGGCGCAGGCCACTCTATTGCGGTACAGAATTTCAACGAAAATCTGAGTATTCTCACGATGCTGGCGCTGTACGCGATATTGGTGAGCTTCGATGTCCATGTTTATACGGTTATTGTTCTTTTCGGTCTATTCGTCGCCGTGATCATGGCGCTGATACGTCAGTGGCATCTGCGCAACCAGAGCATTGAAGATTCCCTTCATCTCATCGGTGCGCACAAAGGACATTGAGCGATCGTTACAGGATAACGGGCCTATCAGATAGCTCATTTTGCCCGCCTTCCCGCTCTGCCGGGAAATGTTCCCGTAAGTGATCGCCGATAGCCCGGATTCCTGCAATTACTCCTGCTTCGAACTGTCCCCGACGAAAAGCACCTTCCATTTCACGGCATATTTTTTCCCAATTGCCACCACCGACCCTGACGTCGATCCCCCGGTCGGCAATAATTTCAACGTCATGATCGGCCAGCAGCAAATAAATCAGCACGCCGTTATTATGTTCAGTGTCCCAGACCTTGAGTTGGGCAAACGCCTCTATCGCCCGCTCGCGTGCCGGCTGATTTGCAAGCAGAGGCAGCATATTCAGGGCTGGCTCCACGGCAAAACGGATCTCTCCGTCATGACCGGCTTCAGACTGTTTGATAGCTTGTTCGATTGCGATCAGGGCTGAACCGGGAAATAGTCGCCGTACCGCCAGAGGTCCGGTAAAAAGATGCCGCAGTATGCGTGAAAAATTCATTTACCATCTCCCCGATGCGCCGCCGCCGCCAAAGCCGCCACCACCCCCACGGAAGCCCCCGCCCCCAAATCCGCCGCCTCCAAAACCGCCTCTTCCTCCCATTCCGCCGAAGCCGCCCGGCCAACCGCCCCGCCCTCCTCTGGAAATTCCCCCGCCTGGGTTACCGAACAAGCTTATAAAAAACGCGCCGACAGCAACAACCAGGGCAACGATGATTGAAGAAAATACGAGCCAGCCTATGAAACCAGCCGCCGCGCTCATCAATGTGGCGCCTATAAAGCGTCCGACGAAGGACTGCAATATCCTGGCGATGATGATGAGTACAATAAAAACGAAAATAATATTATTCAGGAAAACATCCGCAGCCGCGCCGGTACTGTCGCCGCGCCTGATATTTCTGGTTTGAGGCGGCGGCAGCGGCTCACCTTCGATCACACGCGCTATCCGCTCGATACCCGCATCAATGCCGCCCGCAAAGTTTCCCTGTCTGAGTTCGGGAATGATTATCTCTTCGGTTATGCGCTTTGCAATAGCATCAGGCAGCACGCCTTCCAGACCATAACCCACTTCGATGCGCATTGTTCTGTCCTGCTTTGCAATCAGCAGCAGGATTCCATCGTCGATACCCTTGCGTCCCAGCTTCCAGGCCTCGGCAACACGAATGGAATATTGCTCGATGGTTTCAGGCTGGGTGGTGGGAACGATCAATACCGCAATCTGGCTACCTTTCCTGGCTTCAAACGCCGCCAGTTTCCGCTCCAGTTGCACAGTCTCATTCGCGGATAGCGTGCCGGCAAGATCAGTGACAGGGGATTTGAGGGGCGGAATCGTCACATCCGCCATCGATAAAGAGGCGGAAAAAAGCAGGGCAATGAATACAAGAGCTTTTCTTCCAGCTTGCATCATAAATAAATGTACCTATGAACCATTCCAGTTTGACGGCTATATAACCTGGGTAGCTGGGTAGGATGGGTGGAGCGCAGCGTAATCCATCAAGACGTACGACACATTAAACCAGGACCAAGAACCAGCGCGATTGCAGTTTGGTGAGATGTGGGAATAACCAAACGATGGTTGCGCTCGTTTCATCCATCCTACTGAAAAACGCACAGCCGCATATAAATAAAAGAAATAAAAGCTGACGTGCGGTTTAGGTTCCTTGGTCAGCTTAGGCGTAATCGTTAGCGAGATACACCAGCTACTACAGCTTATCTTCGAACAAATTTTTGGAACGGCCGTTTTCCCGTTATGGTTTGCTGAAATCCACATTGGGGGCAGTGGAAATTGCTTTCTCGTCTTCAACGGTGAGGCTAGGCTTCACCTGGAAGCCGAATACCATTGCCGTGAGATTGCTGGGGAACGAGCGCACCACGATGTTATATTCCTGAACTGCCTTGATATAACGATTTCGGGCAACGGTGATACGATTCTCCGTGCCTTCCAGTTGTGCCTGTAGATCGCGAAAATTAGCATCCGATTTCAGTTGGGGGTAATTCTCGGCCACTACAAGCAAGCGCGACAGAGCACTCGACAATTCTCCCTGGGCACGCTGGAATTTTTCGAGCGCCTCCGGATCGTTGATGAGCTCTGGTGTGGCCTGAATGCTTCCAACCCTGGAGCGGGCATTGGTCACTCCCAGCAGCACTTCTTTTTCCTGCGCGGCGAAACCTTTTACGACGTTGACCAGGTTGGGAACCAGGTCGGCGCGACGCTGATACTGATTCAGGACTTCTGCCCAGCTCGCTTTAATCTGTTCGTCCGTCGACTGTAAGGTATTGTAACCACAGCCGCTCAAGGTAAGGACAAGAAACAACGTCAGCGTCCGCATCAGGTTATGCATGAAATTCTTCCTGGAATAAAGTGTTGCCTCACATGGATGAGTAAATGGGGGCTGATTACCCGATTGCAAGGACCCTGAAGGAGCAATCCATGGAGCATCCATTGATCAAGCAGGTGGCAGAATCGAGATGATCAAAAGGCGCAATGTAGATCGTAGCTTAGTCTACGATGCCAGGGAATGCAAAGCGTCGAGCACTGATTCTGGGGTAACGCAAGGGATGACAAGAACTTATCCGGAGGTTCCCAAAGCCTCCATTGTGCTTCTGGCAAAGCATAAATCCTCCCACGCCTTGGCTTTGGCAGGCAGTGTGCGCAGCAGATAGGCCGGATGATAGGTGACAATAACAGGGATGCCGGAATGCTGGTGCAATCTGCCCCGAAGACTGCCTAGACTGGCATCGGTATGCAGAAGATTCTGCACGGCTGTCTTCCCCAATGCAATAATAAGCTTGGGTCTGATCAGCTCGATTTGGCGCGCAAGATACGGCTCGCAACACTGTGCCTCATCTGGACGGGGTTCCCGGTTGCCGGGTGGGCGGCATTTTACAATATTGGTGATAAAAACATTGCGGCCGCGCTTCAGGCCAATGGCGGTCAACATGTTGTCCAGCAGTTTCCCGGCCTGTCCGACAAATGGCTCTCCAGTGGCATCTTCCTGCGCACCCGGCCCTTCGCCTATGTACAGCCAGTCCGCACTTTGATCACCTACGCCAAATACTGTCCGCGTGCGAGAGTGGCATAACCGGCATGCGATGCAACCCGCTACGCTCGCCTCAAGTTCTTCCCAACCCATCTGCAGAATTTTCGAACGCCGGTCTTCCAGTGCACTCACTGCACCGACAGAGGAGTCGCTGCAAACCTGCTCTCCGGACTCGGCCTGCATCGCAGAAGCGGCGGGAAGCGGTGGGGGCAGTGGCGCCGCCTGGCGCTCCTGGGACAGTTCGGGCGGCTGGGGCATACTGGCCGGTCTAGCCGGTCTAGCCGGTCTAACATGCCACAAAGGCGTCAAACCCAGCTCTTTAAGTATCTCCCTGCGTCGTTTGCCCTTCTGTGCATTCCCCCCAGCAGTCATAAAACCAACTCCATCACCAAGGAATCCTCGCGACCTCCCATCGCAGGATAATAATCCCTGCGTCTGGCAATCTGTATGAATCCGATGCGTTCGTATAGCCGGGCAGCTGCATGGTTGGATTCCCGCACATCCAGAAACATCGTCAGCGCGCGCTGCTCCCTGGCGATATGAATGAAACGTCGCAGCAATTTTTCACCCCAGCCCTTGTGCTGCGCGCTTGCAGCAATGCTGAGAGTCAGCAAATGGGCTTCTTCCGCTCCGATCGACATAACGCCATAGCCAAAAATATCACCACCCTGCTCCAAAACCAGACAGTAATAGCCTGAATCGATAGAGTCGGAGAAATTGCCGCGTGTCCAGGGAAACAGAAAAACTTCCCGCTCTATGGCTACCACCGCATCCAGGTCTGCCGGAACCATTCGCCTGATTTGCGGCATATCCTGCAATTGGGCGCTCATCGCTCTTTCTCCTTCAGAGCTACTTTATTACGGACATAAAGCGGCGCGGCATCAGCAGGGCGGATACCCAACCCCTTTGCGAGTCTAGGCGCGGCCAGCCGAGCCATTGCACGCGCATTAGGCCGCAGGTCGCCGATAATGTGGCTGACGCGCCCGCCGTAGCGGTTGCGCAACACTTCATTGTAGATATCAAAGCCACTGCCGCAGCCCGTCCAACTGGATCCCGAGACGCCTGGCGCATTGAACGGTAAGCAAAGGGCCGGTTCGCTTACCTCTTGCCATCCGTCCACCGTTTTCTCATAGGCGGCGTGATAAATCTCCTTCATGCGGGCGTCAAGCGCCGCAATTACTCTATTTTCCCCGGCCTCCTGTGCCAGCGCTTCCAATGTGCATATTCCCACAACCGGCAGGTCCGCGCCAAAAGCCAGACCCTGGGTTATGCCGCATGCAATGCGCAGACCAGTAAAAGATCCAGGACCAGCACCGAAAGCGATACCGTCCAGTTGCACCAGCGCCAGTCCAGCTTCGCCTAGCGCCCGCTTTACCATCGGCAAAATCAGCTCGGAATGCCTCTGTCCGGCAAACACCTCCTGATCCAGTATTTCGCTATCCAGCAATATCGCGACCGAGCAGTACTCGGTAGATGTATCGAGAGCAAGAATTTTCAATGTAAAGTCGAGCGAATATCAGGCATCATATGATTCCAGGTAACCTCTGGCGGCGGAAACTTCCGCCGGGAATTCAATGTCCATTGTTGAGTAGCACCTACCTCGTTTTACTTTACCATTATCGCAGGGAGGAGTCATGAGCATCACGTGGATTCTCGTCGCAAACGCAAGCGCAGCATACCTTTACGCAAATTACGGACCAAAAAAAGGACTACAGAAAGTCAAGGAATTCAGACACGACGCCAGCAGGGAAAAACGGGTGGGCCTGGTTTCAGACCGTCCCGGCTATAACAAAAGCAACGGCAATGGCTGCGGCGCCTATGTACCGGCCACCGATCCCAAACAACACGAGGCGCACAATTTTGCGTGCAGATTAGCGAGGGAACTGGAACAGGGGCGCACGACCAATAGCTACCAGCGTTTGATCCTGGTTGTGTCAGCTCCGTTCATCGGTTTGATCAACAGCAGTTTGGGAAGCCACGTGCGTAACCTCGTAAGCGATACTTTCGAAAAGGATTACACCAGGGCGAGCGAGAAAAATCTGACCAGACATCTGGAAAGCTGCATTTACCTTTAAGTAGTCGGACTCAGGAATCCAAAGACCAGCGGCCAACAGGTACGTACACCGATCCGTCGCTGGTTTGTTCCGATTTAACCAGCGCCCACTCGCGCACACGCCATGCTATGGGTTCCATCAATTCAGGCAAAGTCTGGCACGAAGCATTTCTCATCAACGTTATGTGGGGCCTGTAAGCTCTCTGCTCCAATGAAAAGCCGGCATCGGACAGCCCATCCTGTAATGCGGCTACCAAATTCATCAGTTCTTGTGGAATTCTACCAATTTCCCCATAAACGATACCCTTGTGTTTCCAATAGCATATTTTTTCAACAACAAGATCGAAAGCATGCGCCCCGGAATCCCTGATTCCGCTGGCCACCCGGCATAGGATTTCCAACTTGTCGGGGTGCACTTCTCCCACGAACACTAGCGTGAGATGAATGTTTTCCGCTTTCGTTTTTCGTCCGCCGCAGAGCGTCTCCAATCGCAACCGCTTTACGAGCCCGCCAAGTTGCCTTTGCGCCTTGCTGTCGGGCCATATCGCAAAAAAAACCCGGACCGTTCGTCGCCCGATTTCGGTGTTGTCTTTAGTCCGCATCATCCATTCGCTTGATCAGGCATACCGCCTCCGCCTCTATTCCTTCCCCCCTGCCAACGGGGCCAAGACGTTCGGCCGTCTTGGCCTTGACATTGACATCTCCCGATCTCATCCGAAGATCCTGCGTGATGTTGATAACCATGGCGGGAATGTGCGGCGACATTTTAGGCGCCTGCGCCAGGATAGTGGCATCTATGTTCACTACCCTGTAATGATGCTCCGCCAGCAGGCGATAAACGTTATGCAGCAGTACGCGGCTGTCGATATTCTTGTAGCGCGGGTCGGTATCGGAAAAATGCCTGCCGATGTCGCCCAATGCCGCCGCCCCCAGAAGAGCATCACATATTGCATGCAACAACACATCCGCGTCGGAATGTCCGAGGAGGCCTTTTTCATAAGGAATGGTTACTCCGCCGATGACAAGTTTGCGGCCTTCCACCAGTTGATGTACATCAAAGCCTTGCCCGATTCTGAAATTACTCACGTTTCCTCTCTCAACTCTACTTGCAGCCACACTATATCCGCCCACTGCGGCACGTTATCATTTAAGGGTTTCCCAGTATCAGCTCCGCTAAAACCAGATCCTGTGGATATGTAACTTTCAGGTTGCGGGCATCGCTCAGAACAAGCTTGGGGCGGAGCCCAAGCGCCTCGATTGCGCCCGCATCATCGGTCATCGCCACGCCGCCGCTCATACTCAATGCTTCCATAAGCAACTTGTAACGAAACATCTGCGGCGTTTGCGCCTGCCATAAATTTTCCCTGGATTCTGTACGTTCAACCCGGCGGCCGGTATCGCCGCGCTTCAACGTGTCCGCCACTGGAACTGCGAGTAATCCGCCTACTTCGTCGTCCGCCAGCTCATCCGTCAATTTGTCGAGCTGCGCTGCCCCCAAACAGGGACGCGCAGCATCATGCACCAATATCCAGTCGTCACCCCTGACGGATGAGGCTTCCCATGCGGCCTTCAGGCCATTGAGCACACTCTCGGCGCGGGTTGCGCCGCCGCATTCCAGCACGACGAGCTTGCCCGAGAATTCTGACCAGTCATGCCGCGCCCATTCGCCATCATTTGGAGCAAGCACCACGAATACACTGACAATCCTCGGCGCATCGCACAGCGTCTTCAGAGCATGATAAATCATCGGCTTGCCAGCCAGCGTCAAATACTGTTTGGGAAGTTCGTCTCCCATGCGTGAACCGGAGCCCGCCGCGGGAATCAGCGCAAAAAAATTTGCCATAGGTGTGCAACTGGAGTTGGTCTAATTGATCTGGTAGAAAACGGGGATATTAAATTGAACAAGCTTTAACCAGGCAACATAGGCCAGTCACCGAGATCAGTTTGAAGGCTGCATGAGTCGGAAAATTAAAAGGATGCGCTAAAAAACCACAGGAACCTGCGTCGCAACAGGAAAGCCTAAAAGCAATTGTCGATTCCATTGAATCGGGATGCCTTCATAGCGTGCAGAAAGTCAATTCAAACTCTACATCTTCTTCATAAACTTTGGTTTTTTGTCTCGAGCCGGAGATGACGAAGCGAATGTTGAGCGCATATTTGTTGGCGCTGATTTCCGGCACGCAAGGCCGGCTGTCGTCCACCTTCAAGCACAGCATGTGCGCGATCCGTCCTGGCCCCATCTGCTGGAATACGCCACGCTGAGCAACATGCCGGAACGTTTTTCCGCTATTCCGCAACAGGTGCAAAACAATGCTGAATCCCCTTTCGATCGGCAACAGCGGCTCGAGCCACTCGTTGAGATCACTGCGGCGGACCGACGGATCCTGATGCAGCCAATAATGATAAGACGGCAAGTCAAATTCACATGCGCCTCCCGGTATCCCGACACGCTGCTTGATACTCATCAGCCACTCGTTCTCGCGCATGAGCTCCCCGATTTTCCCCGGCATACCCAGCATGCTCTGAGAGGCAACCTGTATATTACTTAACACCTGATTCAACGCGCCCTCGGAAATTTTCGGACTCCCCCGCAGTAACTCCAATGCTTGCTTCTGCCGCTCCAGTTCCTGCAGCAAATCGGACTTCATGTCCGCACGACCCGTTACATCGAGGATTTCAAATAATGTGACAAGCGCCGAGTGATGCTCGAAAGCATCTTCTCTTGCTGAGAAGAAAGCCACCTTGTCAAATAAATCCTCAAGCCGCAGCAGGGTGCGAATACGTTCGTTAAGTGGGTGCTCGTAACAAATCACGATAGGTTAAATTGAAAACTGGCCAAAAACAGGATAACTGATGGTGATATTGCGCTATAAATCGTCATTTTACAATCAAACGGGCACGTAATTAAATGGAAGTGCCAATAAGAAACTAATTCCCGCTGGCCAACGCTAGATATTTCTCATGTAACACGCCTACTTGCCGGGCCAGATGTGGCAAATCAGCATCATTGGTAATCACATCGTCCGCTTGTTGCAGTCGTTCCTCGCGTGAAAGTTGTGTGGCCATGATAGCGCGCACAGTTGATTCATCCAATCCGGTGCGAGCAGTGGCACGGGCAATCTGGTCACATTCGTCGCAATCCACCAGCAGGATGCGGTGGATCAACTCGCGGTACTGACCGGTTTCAAGCAGCAGCGGGACGACTACTATTCCGTAGGGGGCGGAGAACAACGCGGCGCGGCGCGACGCCTCATCTCGGATAAGCGGATGAAGAATCGTTTCAAGCTTGCGGCGTGAACCGCTATCGGAAAATACCAGCCGGCGCATTTCTTCTCTATTCAAGGCCCCCTCCGCCGTGATGAATCGATCGGTAAAAGTTTGTCGAATGGCATCAATCGCTGCCCCCTTTGGCTGGGTCAGTTCATGCGCAATCACATCGGTATCAACAATATCAATACCGAGAACGGAGAAGAAATTTGCAGCACTGGTTTTGCCGCTGCCAATTCCTCCGGTTAAGCCGATTATCAAGGTCATCCGGCTAAAGCCAACGCGAAATACGCGCTGTTGATCTGATTTCCCCAGAGCAATGCAAGCATGCCCCCACTGGCAAGATACGGCCCGAAGGGAATGGGAATATGGCGCTCGTGCTTTGCTACCAGTACCAGTCCGATTCCAGTCAGCGTGCCCACAACGGAAGAAAACACGATTACAAGCGGCAGCATTTGCCATCCGAACCAGGCTCCAATGACTGCAAGCAGTTTGAAGTCGCCTTGACCCATGCCTTCCTTGCCGGTGATGAGTTTGTAAGCCCGATATACCAACCACAATACAAGATAACCCGCAACCGCGCCTATAACGGCGGAATGGATATCAGTGAATATATCATCTAAATTGACCAATAATCCTGCCCATAAAAGCGGTAAGGTAATGTCGTTGGGAAGCAGTTGAGTATCCAGGTCGATAAATGCCAACGTAATCATCGCCCAGGCGAATGCCAAGGCGGCGAATGCCTCAAAACCATAGCCGAAATGCCAGGCAATAAAACCGCTGATGAAGCCGGTCAATGCCTCGATAGCGGGATAGCGCACGGAAATGGTTGCGCGGCATTGGGAGCAGCGACCCCTCAGAACCAGATAACTTATTAATGGAATATTTTCGAGTGCGGGTATTCTATGCCCACAATCGGGACAGGTGGAACGAGGCGCAACGATATTATATGGCGGCGGCGCCTCAACGGCTTCACCATGAAGCTCCGCACATTGCTCCCGCCATTCCCGCTCCATCATTTTCGGCAGGCGGTAAATAACCACATTCAGAAAACTGCCCACTGCCAGGCCAACGATAGAGCAGAAGAATATAAAAAAAGTCGCCGAATTCTGCAGCAGGTAAATAAATGACATCTAAGCTCGGGTGTCAGAATTACTGGCCTTTATACTCACTCGCCGGCTCCTGCTCAATTTGCGTTGAAGTGGCGAAGATTCGTACAACTTTGACCACCCGGTCCTGCGTCTGAATGATTTCCACCGGATAGCCGGCGATTTTAAGGCTGGTGCCTGCTTCAGGAATATCCTGAAAGTACTCCAGAACCAGGCCATTCAGGGTTTTTGGCCCGCCCAGGGGCAGTTGCAGGCCAAATTTGCGGTTGAGATCGCGCAGCAGGGTACTGCCTTCCACTATCAGGCTACCATCTTCCTGTTTCACGAACGTACCCGCTTGCGTCGGCGCGTGCGTAGTGAATTCGCCGATAATTTCCTCGATGATATCCTCCAGCGCTACCAGTCCCATCCATTCACCGTATTCATCTACTATGAGCCCAACTCGCTCGCGGTTTTCCTGAAATAGTTGCAGCTGCGAAAACAAGGGGGTACCCGATGGAATAAAGTATGGCTCGCGCATGATTTTCTCGAGTATCGCCGCCGTCACCTCTCCGCTTCTCATCTGGTTCAGCACTTTACGCACATGAATGATACCGATCACGTTATCGAGTGTTCCCCTGTATACCGGCAGGCGGGTGTGATGGCACGTGAGCAATTGATTGTGGATGGTTTCATCGTCCTCCTCCAGATCTATGGCTTCAATCTGGCCGCGAGGCACCATGACATCGTCAACGGTGATGGTTTCGAGATCGAACAGGTTGAGCAACATGCTCTGGTGTTTTTTCCGAATGAAATGCCCCGCTTCCAGGACCAGCGTTTTGAGTTCTTCCATGCTGATTTTTTGTGCGGCATTATCCGCTGCGGGCTTCAGGCGCAGAATAATAAGCAGCGCCTGTACAAACAGATTGACGAACCATACCACCGGATAAAAAAGCTTGAGTAATGGTGTCAGCACGTAACTCGAAGCCAGCGCGATAGGCTCCGCATACGCGGCCGCGATGACCTTGGGCGTAATTTCGCTGAAAATCAGAATGGCAAAAGTCACGGCCACCGTCCCGAAAAACAGGGCCAGATCGCTTTGACCGAAGGAAACGGAAACAATCACCGCCACCAGCGTCGCAGCAGCGGCATTCAGCAGATTATTACCTAGCAGGATTACGCCCAGAAGCCTGTCGGTATTCAATAGCAGCTGGGTGGTCAGCCGGGCGCCCCGATTTCCCTGTTTTGCAAGATGTTTCAACCTATAACGGTTGATCGCCATCATGCTGGTTTCAGAAAGGGAAAAAAATGCAGATAAAATCAACAGAGCAGCCAGCGCTATCAGCAGCACGTACAACGGCATGTCTTCCAAGAGAAACGCCTTTATGCAAGTAGAAAAAATTCAGGATCGGAAGACGGCGGCGTGCTTGCGATATGCTTCTGAATTGAACACGCTATCGCCTCAACCACATCCGTTTTCTGGCGCACAAATGTACCGCTAGCGCCGCAATATCACTTCCAGTACAAACTTGCTGCCAAGATAAGCCAACAGCAGAATGATGAATCCTGCCAGCGTCCAGCGGATGGCGATGCGTCCACGCCAGCCGTAGAGTTGCCTGCCCGCCAGCAGGGCGGCGAAAACGCCCCATGAAATGAAGCCGAACAGGGTCTTGTGAGTGAATTTTACCGGCTGACCAAACACTTCCTCCGAGAAAACAACTCCGCTGATGAGCGTTAGCGTAAGCAACACGAACCCTACCCAGATGACACGGAACAGCAATGTTTCCATCGCCAGAAGCGGAGGCAGGTTAGTCAGCACCGAAGGCATGGCCGGATGATGGAGGCGTCGCTCCACCACTGCCATCAGCAACGCGTGGAGCGCGGCAATGGTTAGCAGGCTGTATGCCAGCATCGCGATTGAAATATGTGCCTTGAAGGCGGGAAACTCCGTATTGGCCAGAGGGTGCAGGGAAGGAAACGCCAGCGGAAGCAGTACCGCCACGGCCGCCACCGGCGCAACCAGGATTTGCAAGCCTTCCAGGCGGTAGAAAAAGCCGGACAGCCAGTAAATCGTGGCTGTGAGCCAAACGATAGAGGAAACGGCGCTGCCCACGCCGAAGTTTAATCCGACGCCAGCGAATACGGACTCATAAAGCGTATAGCCGTGCAGCACCAGCGGTGCGAGAATGGCGTAGCGTTCCCATCCCGCAGCCATTGCTGCGCCGCCCGCGATATTTGGAGGCGCGTTCCATCTGGTGCGCCAGAAGTGCCAACCGATCAGCGCATACAGCAGGAAAGCAACGAGATAGGCTAGAATACCGGACATGACATTGCAGATTAAAACGGAACGTCCGTTTAGTCTACACCAATTTTTCCCGAGAGGCATTTTGCATGTTCGACAATCTTACCAACCGTCTGTCCGGGGTCATCAAGAACCTCCGAGGTGAAGCACGACTGACCGAAACGAATATACAGGAGGCGTTGCGCGAAGTGCGCATGGCGCTGCTGGAGGCCGATGTTGCCTTGCCGGTAGTTAAGGAATTCATTGCGCGCATCAAGGAAAAAGCTGTCGGCAAGGAAGTGATAGGCAGTCTTTCACCGGGGCAGGCACTGGTAGGGGTAGTGCATCAGGAACTGATTGCCCTTATGGGAGGGGAAAAAGCCGACATCAACCTGTCTACCGTGCCGCCAGCGGTCATCCTCATGGCAGGGCTGCAGGGAGCGGGCAAGACTACCAGCAGCGGCAAGCTGGCGAAGTGGTTGATGGAACAAAAAAAGAAAAAAGTGTTGCTTGTTTCCTGCGACACTTATCGCCCCGCGGCCATTCAGCAATTGGAACTGCTGGCCCGGCAAACGGGCGCGGAATTCTTTCCTGTTCAAGCAGGCCAACAGCCGAAAGAAATAGCTGCTGGCGCACTGAATTTCGCCCGCAGGCACTTCCACGATGTAATGATTGTGGATACCGCCGGGCGATTGGCAATCGACGAAGCCATGATGGCGGAAATCCGCGAACTTGAAACGCTGTTGAATCCCATCGAAACGCTGTTCGTCGTGGACGCAATGCAGGGACAGGACGCCGTCAATACCGCCAAAGCGTTCGCCGAAGCCTTGCCACTGACCGGCGTGATTCTTACAAAACTCGATGGCGATGCCCGGGGAGGCGCGGCGTTGTCAGTGCTTCACGTCACCGGCAAGCCGATAAAATTCGCGGGAGTAGCCGAAAAGCTGACTGGATTGGAGGCATTCCATCCGGACCGGATGGCCTCACGAATTCTGGGCATGGGTGATGTGCTGGGATTGATCGAGGAAGCCCAGCGGGGTGTGGATCAGCACGAAGCCGAAAAACTTGCCAAAAAGATGAAATCCGGCAAAAGCTTCGATCTGGACGATTTTAAAATGCAATTTCAACAGATGAGAAACATGGGCGGCATGAGCGCCATGATGGACAAACTGCCCAGCCAATTGAGTCAGGCGGCGCAGAACGTAAAAGTCGACGATAAAGTCATGGGCCGCACCGAAGGCATCATTAATGCCATGACACCTCAGGAACGCGCCAAACCCGAAATCCTGAAAGCATCACGCAAACGCCGTATCGCCGCTGGGGCGGGTGTCACTGTACAGGAAGTAAACCGCTTGCTGGCGCAATTCGAGCAAGCGCAGAAAATGATGAAGATGATGAGCAAGGGTGGGATGGCAAAAATGCTTCGAAGCATGAAAGGGATGCTTCCAGGCATGCGCTGAAGCGTCAGGAAGCGGGTAAGATTGGAGAAATCCCGCACCTGCGATTCCGGTTATTCCGCTGCGGGCACTTTCTCAAGTCCGGTGACCCTCTCACCCGGCTTCACCTTTCTTGCCGCAAACCACCCCCGGTTCACCTCCACCGCATATTTCGACGCGCCTGCAGAACGATGCCCCGTTGCCGTACGGGGCGCCATATCCTCAATGTTCAGAATCACGCCCTTCTCATCAAGAAAGGCGACACTCAGCGGTATGTCAGTATTCATCATCCACATGCTGTGGCGTCCGGGCTCGGAAAATACAAACAGCATCCCGTTGTTTTCACCCAGCGACTGCCGGTACATCAATCCCTGCGAACGGGTAGCTTGAGTATGCGCGACTTCGACAGAAAGCGGATGGCCTGAAATCCTGAGTTGGCGCACCGGCATTTCTGCACTCATTACGAAGCCCGCTGGCGAGGATAAAAGAAAAAACAGAAACACGGCAAGGGTACGCATCAGTGCTTACCCGTGCTGCCAAAGCCATTCGCTCCGCGATGGCTTTGCTCAAAGTCATTTACCACGTTGAAATCGACCTGAACTACCGGCACAACCACGAGCTGCGCAATACGCTCCAGCGGATTCAACAGAAAAGGAATCCGCCCTCGGTTCCAGCAGGACACAAAAATCTGACCCTGGTAATCGGAATCGATCAGCCCGACCAGGTTCCCCATCACGATACCGTGCTTATGCCCCAGGCCAGAGCGAGGAAGTACCATCGCGGCAAGTCCTGGATCGGCAAGATGAATGGCGATGCCAGTAGCAATGAGACTGGCTTCCCCCGGTTCTATGGTCATTACATGCTCGATGCAGGCACGCAAATCGAGGCCAGCGGAACCTGGAGTGGCATAAGCCGGCAACTGATTTTTAAGACGTGGGTCGAGAATTTTTACGTCGATTTTCAACATGACGATTACCTCAAGGCTTTTGCTGTTCAAGCAGTAAGGCGATATGTTTAATCAAACGCCGCGCCTGCTCGATTTTAGGCGCTTTCGATAAACGATGTCTGCCCGAATCATCAAACAGCGTCATCGCGCAGTCCTCGGCGCCAATTGCTTCCTGAGCGAGGTTAGCGGCAAGCAGCGGTAGCTTTTTTTTGCGCCGCTTGGCTTCGGCATTTTTCTCGAGATTTTCTGTCTCTGCGGCAAAGCCCACACAGAAGGGGGGGTTGGGCAGGCCCGCCACGAACTCCAGAATATCGGGGTTCGGAATAAGTTCGAGCTTAATATTATTATCGGTTTTCTTTGTTTTCTGTTTACTGGCACTTTTTATACGGTAGTCTGCTACTGCCGCGACACTTATAAAAACATCGGCATGCAAAAGCTCTTTTTTTACCGCCGCCAGCATATCCTCCGCACTGACCACGCCGACGAGCTTGGCGGCTGGAGGGGCTTCCAGACAAACAGGGCCCGAGATGAGGGCGGCCTCCGCCCCCGCTTCCAGCGCCGCACGTGTCACTGCATAACCCATTTTTCCCGAACTCAGGTTGGTGATCCCCCTGACTGCGTCAATCGCCTCGTAGGTAGGTCCGGCAGTGATGAGTACACGCTTGCCTTTCAACAGCTTGGGCTGAAAAAAGGCATGCATCGTTTCAGCGAGTTCATGTGCTTCCAGCATGCGCCCCATACCAGTTTCACCACACGCCTGGACGCCGCTTGCCGGACCAAGTATCAATACCCCATCACGCCGCAGCGCACTCAGGTTGCGCTGAGTCGCAGAGTTTTCCCACATTTGCCGGTTCATGGCCGGGGCGATCAGTAGCGGGCAATCGCGCGCAAGGCACAACGTCGAGAGAAGGTCATCAGCCAGGCCATTGGCGAGTTTGGCAATAAAGTCAGCGCTGGCAGGTGCAATAAGAATAGCGTCCACATGGCGCGAGAGATCAATATGGGCCATGCTGTTGGCAATGCTCGTATCCCATAAGTCGGTGAATACCGGCCTGCCGGTTAACGCCTGTAGCGTCGCCGTGCCAACGAAACGGCAGGCAGATTCGGTCATTACCGCCTGCACATCCATGCCGTCGTGTATTAAAAGACGCGCCAGCTCTGCGGCCTTGTACACCGCTACCCCGCCGGTCAGCCCCAAAAGCAGGCGCCTGGACATCGGTAGGGATGCTTCAGCCATAATCATAAAATCATTTTCTATAAAAACGGGAGTTTAACCTAAAAACTGGCGTTTCTTTACAGGAGTGGCGCACTTTGCCGTTAACCATGGTGAATCCTTACATTCAACTTTGATTCTTATCTCTTATCAATATTCCACATTCAACCATGGCGATCACAGACTGGCCCGAATCCGAGCGCCCGCGCGAAAAACTTTTAAAAAACGGAGCGGCGTATCTTTCCGATGCAGAACTTCTGGCGATATTCCTGCGCACAGGTATGGCGGGGAAAAGCGCAGTAGATTTGTCGCGGGAACTGCTGAAGCGTTTCAACGGCTTGACAGGACTGTTCGCTGCAGACCAGAACGCGTTTTGCGAAGTACCTGGAATGGGTCCGGCAAAATACGCGCAACTGCAGGCGGTATTGGAAATGGCGCGGCGCGCGCTGGAGGAAAAATTGAAAAGTGGCGATACCATGAGTTCACCAGGTTCAGTGCGCGACTATCTGCGCCTCAGCCTTCAGGGGAAAAAACACGAGATCTTCGTTGCCATTTTTCTCGACGCGCAGAACCGAACTATCACGACCGAAGAATTGTTCAACGGCACCCTCACCCAGACCAGCGTATATCCTCGCGAAGTGGTGAAAAGAGCATTGCATCATAATGCAGCGGCCATAATCTTCGCACACAACCACCCTTCCGGTATTGCGGAGCCGAGTCAAGCTGACGAAATTCTGACTCAATCTCTAAAACAGGCGCTTGCACTGGTGGATGTGAAAGTGCTGGACCATTTTATCGTTGGTAGCGGGGCGGCTATGTCGTTTGCCGAGCGGGGATTGATTTGATTTGAGGAATGCCCGAAGTCGGGATATAATATTCGTCTTTTGGATTTTGGAGTGGATGACCATGGCACGAGTATGTGAAATCACCGGAAAGAAACCGATGACCGGCCACCATGTTTCTCATGCTAACAACAAGACAAAAAGGCGCTTTCTGCCCAATTTGCAGCACCGCCGATTCTGGGTCGAAAGCGAGCGCCGCTGGATCAGCCTGCGCTTGTCTAACGCGGCACTGCGTACCATAGACAAGAATGGTATTGACGCGGTGCTGGCTGAAATGCGCGCACGCGGCGGCAGCATCTAACCGCCGGAAACGGTATTGGCTTGGAAACATAAGGACATATCATGAGAGAAAAAATTAAGCTCGAATCTTCGGCGGGAACGGGTCATTTCTACACCACCACCAAGAATAAGCGTATCACTCCGGAGAAAATTGAAATTCTGAAATTCGATCCGGTCGTACGTAAGCACGTCAAATACAAGGAAACCAAGCTCAAATAGAAACAGCAGCTTTGCAGCTATGCTATGTAGCCTCTGGAAGAGATGCAAAAAAGGAAACAAGTAGCCTGAAATACAAGACCCAAACAGAAAACCCGCCATCGGCGGGTTTTCTGTTTATTACATCTATTTATTCTTTCTCACGCGTAGCAGCGTAACCTGCGAGAGAAGTTTTCCAGTACTTCGATGCCGCTTTCCTCGGCACGATGACACCAGTCCTCCAACTGCTTGACCAGTTCATCTTTCGAAGTCGTCGAGCGTTGCCACACTGCCATGAGCTCTTCACGCATTTTATAGACCTTGTCGAGCCTACTGGTCTTGCTCAGCACCAGATTCAGTTTGGCGCGCTCGTCCTCTTGCAGAGTCTTGGAGTCAGCAAGTACCCAGCGCCTAAGGGTAGAGCGGTCTACGCCAAGATTTGTGGCCGATTCCTTCAGATGATCAATTTCCGTTGCCAGGGTATGCTTGAGAGATTGGGCGTATTTCGCCAGCACTTCGTAGCGATGGGAAATAACAGCTTGTAGCGTATCAAGATCACACTTTGTCTTGGCGGCATCCAAGCGCAATTTTGGCGCAACCTTCTTCACCTGGGCCAACCCCATCGATTTCAGAATGCATATGTACATCCAGCCGATGTCGAACTCATACCATTTGTTTGATAAACGTGCGGAAGTCGCATAAGCGTGATGATTGTTATGCAATTCCTCTCCGCCAATCAGAATCCCCCAGGGCGAAATATTGCGGCTGGCATCCTCTGCCTGGAAATTGCGATAACCCCAGTAGTGTCCAACGCCGTTGATGATACCGGCGGCCATGATGGGAGCCCATGCCATCTGTATTGCCCAGATCGTAAGCCCGATGGGGCCGAACAGAATAAGATTGATGATCAGCATCAGCGCAATGCCCTTGGCGCTATGCCTGGAGTAGACGTTGCGCTCCAACCAATCGTCCGGTGTACCATGGCCATATCTTTCCAGGGTCTCCAGATTCTTGGCTTCTTTGCGGTAAAGCTCGGACCCTTCTCTTAGCACCTTGCTGATTCCGAACACTTGCGGACTGTGGGGATCGTCGTGGGTTTCGCACTTGGCGTGATGCTTGCGGTGTATCGCCGTCCATTCCTTGGTGACCATGCCGGTAGTGAGCCACAGCCAGAGGCGGAAAAAATGGCTGGGCAAGGGATGCAGCTCCAGCGCGCGGTGAGCCTGATGGCGATGTAGATATATTGTGATACTGGCAATGGTAATATGGGTAAGCACCAGGATAACGGCGATATAACCCCACCAAGGTAAGTCGATAAGACCTAAAGTCATTTTTTGCGACCTTTTAGAATAAACACCGGAGAGAGAGGATACGGATTACCGGAGAGAAGGATACGGCAATTTAAAGCTAATCGAGCGTTTAGTCAAGAAATTATGTTCGTTTGAGGCAGCTTGCCGTACATACAAATATCAGGATATATGGTAAAGACTTCGCGCCTCCCGCGCTTCCGAATTATGGCGTACGTACGGGAACGTCCAGGGCAAAAAAATAGAGCCAAATAGAGCCGGCGCTTTTGTCGTCGCTTATTCTCGATCAAGCAAACGGTGTCCCGGGGTCAAGCGGGGCGCTTATTATTCTTTTCCTGCAATAATTGCTCGAAGTCGATCTCGATCGAGGATGTGGTGTCTGCCTTTAACGTCCGGCGCATCTGGGCAAGAGCGTCAGTATGCCTGCGTTTGGCTACCGCAGCACAGCAATCGGCCGGAACCAGAATTTCGAAGCCGCGGAGATATCCGTCATTTGCGGTAAAGAGGACACAGGAATCTGTGGTGAGACCGCAGAGTATCAATTTTTTTGTGTTCAGACTTTGAAGCAGAAGATCCAGAGGTGTTTGGAAAAAACCGGAATGCCTTGGTTTAAGGACAAAATAATCATCATGATGAGGTGCAAGCTCACGTGCTATGGGAGCTCCCGACACGCCGCTTCTTACACAACGTGTAACTAAATGCTTGAAATCCGACTGCCACTGTCCGAAATTATCATTCACGTACAGGCAGGGAACGCCCCTTTTTTTTGCTTCAAATTTAAGCCGTGCGATGTTCCCGGCCATGGGGATAGCGTACTCAAGAAGTTTTTCGCCTTCCTCAAATTCAAGATCATTGATCACGTCTATCAAAAGGAGCGCAACGGAACATTCGTGAAGTACGCAATTGTCGTTCATGGCGCCACAGATGATTTGCAGGCAGACCGTTGATACCCGCTCATGCCGGCTTCGCCACCATCAAATAAAACACAATGACAAGCGCAACGAATGCAGGAATACCAAGTGCAATCCATAGCCGGAAATAGCGCCAGTACAGGGCGGGCAACTCGCTCTCGCTTCTGCTGGCGTGTGACGCCAAATAGTGCATTCTTATTTGCAGCCATACTACCGGTACCCAGCAGGCTCCCGCGAGCAGATACAAGCCGGTCGACCACATTATCCACCGGCTTGTCAGAGGGATACCCGTTAGATAGACGAGATAAAAGCCTGTGAGGGGTTGGATAACCATTGTCGTTGCGGTGAAAGCCCAGTCAGCCGTAACAACGTTTCTCGCAACGGCGGCCATGATCGGCGGGTTTCTTGTCAGGCTGGCAAAAAAGAAGTAATAGGCCGTGCCTATGCCCGTACCGAAGAGCAGTGTTGAAGAAAGGATATGAAGCCACTTTGCGATAATATAATCCATTATCCCGAATCCGGCAGTTGGGCGGGATGGAGCGCGCGATTGTTTTTGCGGCGCAGGTTAGCTGCTGGATTCAGGATCATGCTTCTCCAACTCATACAATAATAAAATGACCGCGAGAATAGGCAGATTTTTTATCAGCGGGCCGAAAGGGTGCAGCCAGAACTCCGGAAGAAAAAAGGTAATGGCCACTGTATAAACGCCAATCAGGGTCACCTGCGCGATCCAGAGAAGCCTTCGGCGCCGCAGGAATAGCGTTCCCAGTCCGAAAGCGATATCGAGCGCAGCAGCGCCATAGAGCGCTACAGGCGCAAAGCTGCCGGTAATTCCTACGCGGGCAAGCAGATCATAGCTTTCGTCTACCGGATAAATCCCCATTGATACAATTCCCGCCACCAGCCACACCGTTGCGATCGCCATGCGCAGCACAAGCTGCAGCCAGCCCAGGAGCGCGGATATTCGTAACGCCTCCACACCCCATCGGGACGTGAACTCGCTCACCGGTCGAGGTTCGCGTCCTAAAAGCTCCCGGGTAGGTCCCGCATCCGCCGTATTTCCTCGCTGAAGCATTTGCCAGCTCTCCACGTCGAGCAAGCCCTTCCCCAACCGCTGACCGACCCGCGCGGTAATATCAATGAGAACCAGGGGGGTAGGTAGAAATATGCCGTCCCCCAACCCCATCAGTCGCCGCAGTTCGCCCAAGTACTCCCTCAAGGAGAGGGGTTTCGGACCGACAAGGGGAATACGTTGACCCAGATATCGATCAGTTTCGACTAATGCCGCTATGGCCTGGGTAAGATCATCGATGTGAATAGGCTGTATTTGCTGATCGCCGGGCCCGGGCAGAGGAATGATCGGCAAGCTTGCAATAAGGTTGAAAAGCCGCGCGCTCGCCCCGCCTGGCCCATACACGAGCGAGGGTTGAACCACTACTGCCTTGTTTGGCAAGGCAAGCAAGGCATCATCGGCGGCTTTTTTGCTGAGATGATACCGGCTGCGCGCCTCCTCATCCGCGCCGAGGGCGGATATTTGCACAACCTTGACGTCCGTCGCGGCACAAGCGGCAAAAAGTGCCTGAGGAGCACGAGTGTGAAGTGCGTCGAATGTTTGCCGCCCATGTTCCCGTAATATGCCTACCGCATTTATCACCACGTCTATACCGTCGAGTCGCGCCTTCCAGGTATCTATATCGAAGTCCCGGGTGTAGTCGACGCGGATAAAAGCAAACCGGCCCAGATTTCCCTGCGGTGAAGATTTCATTGCGCACACGATTTCATGTCCTGCGTCAGCCAGTACCGGGACCAGGTGGTTGCCGATAAACCCACTGGCGCCCGTAATCAATATGGTCGGCATATCAGACGGCTTGAATTCGCATGAATAGGGGATGAAGGAAACGAACCCGCCAGGATTTTTTTGAGCCGGACTGCATTGCAAGATCAAAATAAAGTATAGTTTCAGCCATGGCCCGCCCTCAAAAAACCTGGAGTCAAGCAGTTCGTAACGCTCTGATCTCGGGCGCCGTTGCGAGCGTTGCTTCAACCATTTCACTTTCGATTTTGGGTAAGGTCGAATTAGGCAAGTCGGCCGCCCCGGTTAATGGCCCGAGCCAATGGATATGGGGAAGGCACGCGCCCTACGAGAACCGCTTCAGTCTTAGATACACCATTGTCGGCTATGCGATACACCACGCAGCCTCCGTCTTTTGGGCAATCTGGTATGAGAAGCTTCGGCAACAACTCCCGTCTCCCGAAAGCGCTGCAACTGTACTGGCGCCTGCTGTTGCGGCTACCGCAGCAGCTTATGCCGTCGACTTTCACTTCACACCCAAACGACTGACACCCGGGTTCGAGAACCGTCTGTCCAAGCGTTCCCTGCTCATGGTTTATGGAACTTTCGCGCTCGGGTTAGCCGCCGCAGCTTTAGCGGACCGCTATCGCGCGCCCCGCGCCAAAACCAGGAAGATCATCAAAAAAATCGTTCCCCGCACGCTCGAAAACTGATCCACTGACTTACCTGATATCGCGTTTAGTAAAGCGGGTTTGACGCCTCCGCTGCGCGCAGCCAACTCACAGTCAACTGTATCAGCATATATTTCCCTTCAGTTACTCTACCCAAAGATAAAGACGTCCAACTGTGCGTTACCGTACTGAACGGATTTAACCAAATTCCTACTGTTCTTATGTTCAGCTTCCGCTGTCCCGATATAACCGCACCGCGATTAATCAAATGATCTTTCTCCGCTAATGCCAAGGCATGATTGACTGGTCCAAACTTTTCAGTTTTTCGGTAAATCCCGCCGAAATCGTTGTGCGAGGAACGGTCATCTACTGGTTCATATTTTTGCTGTTCAGATTCGTGCTTCGCCGCGACATTGGGGCTATCGGCGTTGCGGATGTGATGCTGCTCGTGCTCATTGCCGATGCGGCCAGCAACGGCATGTCCGGCGGATACGATTCGGTAACTGATGGCTGTATTCTTATTGCCACCATTGCCGGATGGAATTACTTCCTGGACTCGATGAGCTTTCATTCCGAGGTCGTCCGTTCATTGGTTCAACCACCTCCGCTGGCGCTTGTAAGAAAGGGCAAGCTGCAGCGTAAGGCCATGCGTCAGGAACTTATTACCCTGGAAGAATTACAGTCAAAGCTGCGCCAACAAGGCATCGAGAACATTGAAGAAATAAAAATTGCTTATCTTGAAGAAGATGGGGAAATAAGCGTGGTGCGCAATGATGGACAGGAACCCGAGCAGCCTCCTGGACAATCAGCAAAAAAAAAGGTTTTATAGCGGCACCGCACGGGTTGTTTTCGCTGGAACTGCAAGTCCGAGTAGAAGTCGCATGAGCGCGTAATATTGCGGAAACTTACTTCTTCCCGGCTGGCGCCAACGCTGAAAGCTTCCTTTTCCACGTTTCCGTGGCTTTGTACGTGCGATGCCGCACCGAAAATGAAAAAGCCACTGCGTAAAATTTCTGTTAATACGTTAACTCTTTTCGGGGTGACTATGAAACTCTCTTCAGTATTTACGGTTCAGTCTTTGGTAATCGCCGGTGCTTTTTTTCTGGGGCCCGGTTCGATTCATGCTCAAGTTACACCGGGACCAGGGGGCTCGATCGTCGGCCAACCTCCGGGACAAGGCAGCGCAGGACAAAGCGGCTCGGTCATCGGACAACCGCCGCCGGGACCAGGCAGTCCGGCACCGGGTCAACCTTTGCCCGGACAGGGCAGTTCCACGCCAGGTCAACCGGGATCCAGATCAACGATAGGAAACGATCCTGTGAGGGATAAACTGGACAGGACGAATAGAGAAGCCGCGGATCTCGACCGTGATGGCAGAATAAGTCCCGACGAAGCTTCCAGAATGCCGCCAGGGACGCCTCTGCCGAGATAGCGGCTGTCAGGTATCAGGTCCAGCGCTGCCTGGCTGGCTGGTTCCGGGAAGAAACGCTGCAAAGGAGAGTCCAGTGCGTGCACTGACCTATCATGGAAGCTACGATGTTCGCGTTGACACTGCACCGGATCCGATACTTCAGGATCCGGATGACATCGTTCTGAAAATCACCGCTACCGCGATCTGCGGTTCGGATCTGCATCTGTATCGAGGCAAAATCCCGGAACTCAAAGACGGGGACATCCTGGGCCATGAATTTATGGGCACAGTTGTGGATGCGGGCGCCGACGTTACGGCGCTACAAAAAGGCGATCGGGTAGTCGTGCCGTTTGTCATTGCCTGCGGCCAATGTTTCTTTTGCGAGAGGCAGTTATTTTCCTCGTGCGAAACAACAAACCCGGACCGTGGCGCAATCATGAACAAAAAGGGCGTACGTTCAGGCGCGGCGCTATTTGGCTATACTCACCTGTATGGAGGCGTGCCTGGTGGCCAGGCTGAATATGTCCGCGTGCCAAAAGCCAATGTAGGTCCGATCAAAATCCCGGAAACGCTTACCGACGAGCAGGTCCTGTTCTTGAGCGATATTTTGCCGACGGGATATCAAGCGGTAGTTAATGCGGATATCGGCCCGGGATCGGCCATTGCCATTTTCGGCGCCGGCCCTGTCGGTTTGATGACTGCCGCCTGCGCCCGCATGCTAGGCGCGGAAACAATTTTCATGGTAGACCATCATCCGTATCGGCTCGAATTCGCTCGTAAAACGTATGACGTTTTTCCCATCAATTTTGATGAAGTCGATCCGGCGGAAGTCATTATCGAAAATACGTCGTTCCGGGGTGTGGATGCCGCTATCGATGCAATAGGTTTTGAAGCTAAAGGCAGCGCACTTGAGACCGTAATGACCAACCTGAAGCTCGAAGGCAGCAGTGGTAAAGCCCTTCGCCAATGCATAGCCGCAGTTCGGCGGGGAGGTACTGTCAGCGTGCCGGGAGTTTACGCGGGATTCATACATGGGTTCCTCTTCGGGGACGCTTTTGAAAAAGGCCTGATATTCAAGATGGGCCAAACTCATGTGCAACGGTTCCTGCCCGAGCTGCTGGAACATATAGAATCCGGCAAGCTGCACCCTGATGTCATCATCACCCACCGTATGCCGCTTGCTGAAGCTGCCGCTGGCTATAGGATTTTCGACAAGAAAGAGGACGACTGCCGGAAGGTTGTTCTGACGCCGTAGCATCAACTGATACACGTCATCCCGTTCACACCGGAAATCAGCCTTGTCTGGGACTGCTAATCTCCCGCGGGCTTGCGGTTCACTCCCTGAATGCTCATTTCCGGCTAAGTAGAAGCCCGTACTTGGCCGGATGCGCGGCTGTCCGTTTTCTATTTGCTGCCGCCTGAGCTGCTGCCACCCGTTGTTCCACCTGTTCCCTTATGACCCGCTTTTGTATCAGTACTGCCGCCCAAAGTACTTTGCGAGCCGCTGCCCCCTTTATTCTCTCTAAGATTGCTGAAACCCTTATCTCCACTTGACCCACCTAAAGAACTGCCTTGTGGCGGCGTCGAACCGCTGGAACCACTAGCCGCCCCACTTCCCGAACTGCCGCTCCTGGTGCTGCCCAAGCTTTTTTCCGTACCGCCCCTTGTCGGATTGTCCATGGTTCCGGAGCCGGTCCCGTCGGATTCCGATCCTGATGCTCCCGATATATCCTGCCTTGGCGTGCCGCTTCCAGCATGAACAGCTCCCGTCAATCCAAGCGCTAATGCGGCAGCGGCCATACAACAGTTTTTTTTACTTGCTATCGATAGGATTCTCATTCCTGGCTCCTCGTGATCAATTAATGGAAATAAAAAAAGGATCCTGCCTCAGCTTCGGAAATTCCTGTTTTCATTTTGTTATCGTTAAAACAAAACCGGAGAACGACTGCATCCTAGGTGGCAAAACCGCTTCGCTCTGTTCGGAAGCATACATACATGGCGGAGGGGCCTTTCAACTAATGAAAACGTGGGGGTAACGGCCAGCGCATTTTCTTTTTAGCGAAACGAGACGAATCCCGGCACGGGAACGGGATGGCAAACGCCCCGGATTATGAGGGCATCCGACGAAATTCACATTCGTCATTTGCGGGCAGCCTTCAGCACGGCCGGCAGGAACGCAGCACGGACTTCCGAGGCGCCCCGCAGGCTCGGCTCGATCGTCCCAGTGAACCACGAGGGGTTGCCGCCGAGAAAATGGCGGTGCACATCGACGAGCTGCCCGTAACGGGGAGCAAGCTCCGCAATGATCGCGTTGATTCGGTTCAGGTTGGCGCGGGCAATGCGCGCATCGACAGCTAAAAAGTTGCGGGAATCATCACCGAATGTGGGGTCGTAAACGGTGCCGAGCAGAACCGGCCGCACCGGGAGTGTGTGCAGGAACGCTTCCAGTTGCTGTCGGAACCGCATAATTCCGCCACCTCGATCCGCTGCCAAGCCGACGAGGAGATCGTTGCCACCAATTGTTACCAATGCGACCGCCGGTCCAGTCACCCTGATCCCTCGTGCTTGCCGAGGTAGATCACCGACCAGGCCGCCGTCCCGGGCGCGATGATCGAGCTGCGCGGGAGTGAAGGATGACAGGTCGCGTCCCTTGAAATCGGGGAATAGGCAGTCATCATTGCGTACGATCAACTGCCCTGGATGTACGCCGTACTCGTTGTACCGGCCGCAGTCGAGGATCGAATCCCCCAACGTGAGGACTGTGAACACGCTGTTCGACGGCATAGAGTTTGATGCCCTAAATGCTCCCAAAGCCATTACCGCGGTGCCCGCCGCCAGCGTCTGCAGGCATCGGCGACGCGCGCCCGACTCAAGCCCATCGTTTCGTGCTGTCGTTGTCCCGAACAACACTCGCCCCTCCTATAGAGGACATGTTCCTGCAAAGAGCGCGCCACCACTCATCGGTTCCCGATTGTCCGCCCATCCACCCATCCGGGCAACTGCGACGATATATCGCGTGAAGTTCCAGGCAATCGAACGAACAAAGACCGGTCAACAAGGCAGCGGACTCGGCTTCCGAAGGGCGCAACGTTGGCCGCCCCCAAACGGTTGCGAATGTTCGTTATCGCACAGTAGCACCCCTTGAAAACCTTGATCATAGCAGTGCCGTCCGTTGTCAGCTCGGTAAGTAACAGCATACCCAGGTCAGCAACCGAAGCTCGAGACACGATCCGGAAGTTTCTACCGGAAAGCTTATTTAGATAACTGTTATTCAGATGAACGCGGCTTACAACAAAATATTTCGTTCTTATTGGCAGGCAGGTTACGAAGGTGCGGATCACATCAATATCTCAGGTGTGCCCATATCCATGAATAACGCTACGAAACATACGGATCTTGCGTATGACGATTATTTATTGCTGAAGGATTTTGAAATTGGAACCATACGCGAAAGCGTCGGCTGGCGATCGGTCGAAAAAGATGGACGTTTCGATTTTTCACCCATCCAAAAACGTGCCCGCGCGGCTCAAGAACTCGGGTTACAGGTCATATGGACGTTATGCCATTACGGCTGGCCAGATGATATTGATGTCTATTCGCCTGACTTTGTAGATCGGTTTGCGCTGTATTGTCATCGAGTCGTGGATTATCTGGAATCGTTTTCATCAGCTGATACTGTTTCTATCTATTCACCCATTAACGAGATTTCCTTTCTGAGTTGGGGCTGGGTCAAAAATCGCCTCATATCTTCGAATCCTGCTGCAAATGACGGCGTTGAACTGAAACGCCAACTGGTGCGCGCCACCTTGAAGAGCTGCGAAGTGATCTGGGAAATCAATCCTTCGGCACGCATTCTTCATTGCGATCCCTTGATACATGTTGTTGCGCCGCATGGCCGGCCCGAGCTTATAGATCAAGCAAGGGAGCATCGTGAGTCCCAGTTCGAAGCCTGGGACATGCTCTGCGGAAACCGGGATCCAGAATTGGGGGGTGCACCGCACTTCCTGGACCTGATCGGGCTTAACTACTATCACAGTAATCAATGGCAGATCGATCACACTGATCAGTGGCAGCTAGGCCGCAGCCTCTCGTGGCACCTGGATCATCCGCGCCGCGTCCCTTTATACAATCTCCTGAACGAGGTTTATCACCGCTACCGGCGGCCGATGATACTGTCTGAAACCAGCCATGTTGGAAGCGGTCGGGGCGCGTGGGTCAAAGAAGTGGCTCAACAAGCCGTGATGGCCCGGAAACTCGGCGTCGATCTGCACGGGATCTGTTTGTATCCGATTGTCGACCGCCCGGACTGGGACGACCCTCAGCGATGGCATAAAAGCGGCTTGTGGGAAGTTAATACTCAAGGGGAAAAAGAGAAACACTATCAGCGCATCTTGTCGGAACCCTATGCCGCTGGACTATATGACGCTCAGCGCCTGACGAAAAGCCTTTTTTCACATCATTTTTCAACTCAAGCCCCACCGACTATTCAAGGAGTTCCAATGACGACAATCATCGTTTTTTCCCACCTGCGGTGGGATTTTGTGTACCAACGGCCGCAACACCTTCTCTCCAGACTTGCCGAGAATTACAAGATTGTTTTCATTGAAGAGCCGATTTTTCATGAGCATGACAGTTTCCTTGAAACCTCCGAACCGGGGCCAAACGTAACCGTACTCAAGCCTCATACACCTGTCGCCGTGCCTGGTTTTCATGACGAGCAATTGCCGCATCTCATCAAGCTAATGCGACAATTCATTGCCTTGGAAGAAGAACATATCGCCTGGTTCTATACACCCATGGCATTACCGCTTTTGCAGGAATTGCAACCTGCACTGGTCATCTACGACTGCATGGATGAGCTCGCTGCCTTCAAAAACCCCCCAAAACAGATGCTTCAACGAGAAAACGCATTGCTGAAAGTCGCTGATCTTGTGTTTACCGGAGGCCCCAGCCTTTATCGCGCAAAGCGTGAGCGTCACCCGAATGTCCACTGCTTTCCCAGCAGTGTCGATATAGTACATTTCGAACAGGCGCTCGACCGAAGCAATGCTCATCCTGCGCACGAGGAAATACCCGGTCCCCGGCTCGGCTACTATGGCGTCATCGACGAGCGTATCGATATGGAACTTATTGCCCGTATTGCCGATACCCATCCGCGTTGGCAGGTCGTTCTGGTGGGCCCGATTGTAAAAATTGACCCCGCCTCGCTGCCGCACCGCCACAACATCCATTATCTGGGGCAGCAACCTTATAAAGCACTGCCCCATCTTCTCGCGGGTTGGAACGTTTGTCTGCTGCCCTTCGCGTTAAATGAAGCGACGCGCTTCATCAGCCCGACCAAAACGCTGGAATATATGGCAGCCGAACTGCCTATTGTCAGCACGCCCATTACTGACGTTGTCGACCTGTATGGTGAAGTGGTGTCAATTGCGGCGTCGCCCCAGGCTTTTATCAAAGCCTGCGAGGATTCATTATTGACGACTCCCGAGGAGCATAAACGAAACATTGTCAGGATGAGAGAACTGGTATCAGCAACATCCTGGAATATGACAGCAGAAAAAATGCACGAACTGATGCAACTCACAAGCGCCCAGAAAGAAGAGTCAATGAGTGCCGCACGGCCTCAGGCGGGGCAGAACGCCCCTATCCATCGCCCGGTTCAGCCTGTGCCGCCGGAAAACAAAAAGTGCGTCATTATCGGTGCGGGACCTACGGGACTTAGCGCAGCCTACCATCTTGATGATGATACGCTCTTGCTGGACAAGAACCCGACTGTCGGCGGATGGTGCCGCTCTATTCAGGATAAAGGCTTTACCTTCGATCACGCCGGTCACATCATGTTTTCAAACGACGCTTATGTTCAGCAGCTCTACAAAATTCTGCTTGGCAGCAATGTTCACTGGCAAAACCGCGAGGCCTGGGTCTACAGCAAAGGTGTACATACCCGTTATCCGTTTCAGGGCGCGCTTTACGGCCTACCGCCGAATGTCATCAGAGAGTGCATTGTCGGAGCAATAGAATCGCGCTATGGGATATCGAAAAATTTGGAATCCAGAACTGCGGGGACTTGCCAGGCGATAGACGGTGCAGCCGCGATTCTATCCGATTGTTGCGCTGACGGAACCGTGCCCGATTCCGGGAAAACACTTTCGTACGAAAACGCGACGGCAGCAAAAAACAGATCCGAAAATTTCGAAGAATTCATTTACAGGATGTGGGGCTCAGGCATAGCGAAGCATTTTGCAATACCCTATAACAAAAAACTCTGGACGGTGCCGCTGACGGAAATGGAAACATCCTGGCTTGGGGGCCGGGTGCCACTACCTGATCTGGAAGAAATCATTGATGGGGCACTTCAGCCCGTCGCCAAACCCATGGGTCCTAACGCACGCTTTGGCTACCCTTTGCGCGGCGGTTTTCAAGCGATGATGTCCGGTTTCATTCCCCATATCAAAGGCGCTATTGAACTGAATGCCGACGTTGCCCGCATATCGCCAGACCAGCATTTGATTACGCTTCGTGATGGACGGCGTTATCGGTATGAGAATTTGATCAGTACGATGCCCCTGCCCGAGTTGATCCGCCGTATGGGAGATGAAGCGCCTCCACTGATTAGAAAAGCGGCGGCAGCGCTACGTCACGTCTCGGTGCGCTGTGTCAATCTTGGTATCGGCCGGGAAAACATTTCGGACAAGCATTGGATTTACTATCCGGAAGATACGATCTTTCACCGCGTCTTTCTTCAAGGAAATGCAAGCCCTGGTTGCAATCCGCCGGGCGGGTTTGGCCTCACATGCGAGATATCCTACTCGCCGGCCAAGCCTCTTCCCGTAGATGGCCAGGATCTGATCGACCGGTGCGTAGAAGACTGCATCAGCGTCGGCCTATTGACCCGCGGCGACAAATTGATAACGGCGAATCTGGTGGATATGCCATATGCTTACGTCGTATATGACCACGTCAGGAAGCAAAACGTGGAAATCGTTAAAAGATGGCTCTCGGAACGAAATATTATCTTGTCCGGCCGCTACAGCGAATGGGAATATTACAATTCAGACCATGCTTTTCTAGCAGGGAAAAAGGCGGCGGACATGATTAAAAAATTGAAACCGAGAGAAAAAGTGTACGTAGCGGAATAAGTCGAAATCTGTCTCGATATGATAATAGACGCCCACATCCACTGCTCTGGGACGCTTGCCGGTGATTGCGACAAACGTCGGCGGCGTAATCGATATTGTTGTGAAGTAGGAGGTACCGGGTTGCTGAACGGTATCGGCGACTTGAAGGGGATGGCAAATAATATTGCCCCTTGAGATGTCAGATGAATCCATGATCCATGCGAACTGACATGGGAAAGGCGGTCCGAAAACGGGTTGAAGATAAGTTTGAACTTGACGATAGCCAGCCAAACATGGGGATTATCGAGAACCTTTGCCCAGGTTGGAAATTTGAGCGAGCGAAGTGTCGGGCAAAACTGAAGTTTAGTGGAAAAGGCCCGTCCGGCGGTCTTCGATTCCTACGTTTTCATTGCATCGCTTCTTCCTGGCTCAATCCCGGGTTGGCTTCTCGAGGGAGGACTTGCTCTTTCCTCGACCCATGGGCATGGGAATATACCCACGTAAATTCAACCCCGAGTAAAAATATCTGCGCGGAGTAATATACCCAAACCAGCACAACCACCAGTGAACCGGCAGCGCCAAATCCTGAGCTGATCGCACTTTTCCCAATATAAACACCGATCAGGATCTTGCCCACGGTAAACAGTAACGCGGTAACCGCGGCTCCCGCCCAGACATCCTCCCACTGAATCTTCACCCGTGGCATGAATTTGTAAAGCATTGCGAACACAGCAGTCATAAGCGCAAAGCTGACGATGAAATTTACCCCAGTGGCCAGTATTTCAAGATTTGAAAAGAACGGCCCCCACCATTTCCCGAGCGCAGCCACGGCGGCGCTGAGTACAAGAGATACAATCAGCAAAAAACCGATTCCCAGTATTATTCCAAACGACAGCAATCGCGACCTGATCAAACCCCATATCCCTTCTTTTTTATCTTTGCCAGGCACGCGCCAGATACGGTCGAACGCGTTTTGCAACTCGCCAAATACAGTTGTGGCGCCGATCAGCAACAAGACGGTTCCGATGACTGTGCCCGCCACGCCCTCTTCCTTGTCGCTTACGCTTTCAAGTAAGCCCTGCACTGCCAGCGCCCCCTCCTCACCCATCAAGCCCCGCAATTGGCCGAAAATTTCTCCGCGCACGGCTTCTTCCCCGAAGACCAGCCCAGCGGTTGAAATGACAATCAATAAAAGCGGCGCTATCGAAAACATGGTGTAGTAGGCGAGCGCTGCCCCCATGCTTGGCGCGTAATCATCGATCCAGGACGAAAAGGAAGCTTTCACCAGAGCCCATATTTGTCTCATATTCACATAGCTCCGGCTATGATGACTGCTGAAATGAATTTGAGCATTTTGCAGATACCTTGATCGTTTATGCTTAATGAATCAAGACGTGCTTCGGATCAGCAACGGCGGCCAGGACTAATAACGTCCAAACGGGTCCGGACCCGATCCCTCGCTGGTTTCCCTGGGATCTCGATCAATGATGGATCCAGCGCCGGGTTTATCCTCCCGTTTTTCCTGTTTTTTGCCGGAGCGATCCGGACCTTTCTTTGCAGCTTCGCTTTTGTGAGACTCACCCTTTTTGATAATGCCGTATTCCTGCCCTGAAGGCGTTTCCCCTGGGTCGTGTTCACCTGTCAGCGGGGGTGGCGATAGTGGCGAGGGTGTGGGCGTATTGTTCCCCATAGGGGTGCTCTGAGCATGGACGATACTGGATACAGAAAGAGCCAGAATCAGCCCTGCGACACTAAACGTCAGCCCGACGACGAGAGGCAAAGAATTCGACTGTGCCTTTCCTGATATTGGAGGATGGTTCATGCGGCTTTCCTGATCTGCGCAGCAATATTGCTGTGTGAAAAAGATACCCCAGGCCCATCGACTTTTCAGTGCGCTACCACACGGCGCGGACGCAAGAGCAAATAAAAGCTGGCAGCCTGTCGGACTTGAAGAATCGAAGCGGAAAAGTGACTGGCTGAGGACAGATTTTGAGGATTTTAAGGCCAATAGTTATTCTCTTGGCCGAAAAAGCGGCGAAATATGGGCCCGTCAGACGCTTTTGCGACCGATTTCCTTTAAGTCCGGCAGACTGCTAGGGCGGCGGTTCCTGGGTTTCTTCCTTGCACTTGATTTCCCAGGTAAGACGCGAGTGTATGACTTCATCAATCCGATTGAGGATCGGAACCGATTCCTCGGAGATAAGCGTATATTCAGACAGACACAGGTTTCGGGCATTGATGTCCAGCCATTCGGCCGCTCGTCCTCTTGCTCCACTGCTTCCGTCATATAAACTGGTAAGGGAGTAAACTGCGGAGCCGCCTTCTGTCCTGATGGGCTTGCTATCGGCCATCATCGAGCGGCACCCTGCAAGAAGGATAAGCACTAACAAAGCCAATGCGCTTTTCATCTATTTTTATTTTTCTGGTAGCGGACTATGCGCGGCCCCCCCCGAAAATTTTGTCAGGCTCTAACCGAAATACTATAGGCACCGGTCCCGCTTGGACTGTAATGCCTTACCCGCGCAAAGTACGTACCAGGTGCCAGGCTGACTGCGATTCTCGAGTTTGTCCCCGGACCGCTGTCGTCATCCTGGGCGATGAATGTGGCTGGATTATCGGGACCGGATAACGTAAGGAAGCAGTCCGTACTGCCAGCCGTTTCGATTATGTGCATGCCGGGCGTAGCGACTGTAAACGTGTACATGTCCTGCTCGTTGGCGGCATTAATGGTTCCCTGCACCGGCGGGCCGTTCACCTCGATGGTTTGAACACCCGGTTGTGTTGCCGATCCCCTCACCGAGATACTGTAGCTGCCTACCGATGAGTTGCTGTAGTGCCGCACCCGAACGTAATATGTGCCCGCCGACAGGTTCCTTGTAATCCGCGAATTCGTTCCCGGTCCGCTGTCATCGTCTTCGGTAATGAACGTCGCCATATTATTCGGCCCATAAAGGGACGCCACCACATCCGTTGAACCCTGGGTCTCAACAACATAGCTTCCCGGCGCGGTAACCTCAAAACTGAAAACGTCAACCTCACCTGCCTGTGCTATTGAAGCGGCTGCAGGAGCCGCATCAACGGTAAGTGCCACTACCTGCGGCGTTTCGGGCTCCTCGTTGTCATACGTGTAACCAAGCGCATGGTGATCGAGAACGCTTCTCGGCGTTGGCGGCGTCGCTTCGTCATCCCATGGGGGCATCGGATCGTCCAGGCCGTGACCGGCTACCACATTGGGGGTGCCACTGGCCGGCCTGTAGTCCTGGCCGGGGTTTTCCCTTTGCCATTCGGCCCACAGCCGGTCGATATTGCAATGATGCAGCCAGAACACAGGGTCATTGGGAGATGACATTGCCATCATCGATCCACCGACCCACATGTGTCCGGGATTGTGAATAACCCCTTCAAGCCGGTTTCGAAAACTCGTGTTCATGCTGCTACCGGAATTCCAGGGTGACGAATCGTATGGAACTACATTTTTGGCAGCATCCACCGCCGACTGGGTAGGAAGAGATCCCATGGCGCCGAACGCGCGGGTTAAGAAGGGCGTTGTATCACCCGGGTCCAGGACGGTAAGGTTCCATTCCCCGGTAGAAAAAGCGAAGGGACCGGTCATCACCCGTTGACTGCCGCCCGTTCCATTTCCCCCCATAAAGTCCGCATTCCAAATTGAGGCTGTAGCCGTCCTGTCGACTGTCCAGTCCCAATAGGGGATGGAAACATTGGGATCGATCTCCTGGAGCGCCCGTTCAAATCGCGCAAGATATTCACGGTGCCACGGCAGGAAGGCCGGTCCTCCATGAGCGGGATCGTTGGGACCGGCAAGAAAAGCAGCACGGTGCTGGGCAACGAATACATCGTAGTCGCCGCTTGCCTTCAATGCTTTTACCGCGGCAACGAATGCGGATTTCTCGGACGGCGTCAGACTGGACTGGTTCTTTCGAATTCCCATGTCGTTATTCCCCCACCGGTTTAGAGTCGATAATTTTTTTGGCTAAATCAATGGGTGAAGGTTGGGGATCGAAAGCAAGACCGGATGCAATAAAAGCACCAGCGGCATTCCGCACCATGAAAACCTTCTCTCCGTCGATGAATAGTTCGAGTCCTCCTGGACCTCGGCCTTCTGTCGCCGTTAAAGCATCTTCTCCTGATCGGACAATAATCTCACGGCCTCTATAATTTTCACGCTGCTCCGCCATTTTTTTCCTCGTAAATTTGATATTCCAGCCAGGTCAAATACCAGTGCGTTCGAATGAGCCAGCATTTTTAATATAGTCTATTTCATTAAAAATGCCAGACGTGCCATTAACGCTGATTTATCCAGAGGGCGAATTGTTGCGCGAACGGCAGATAGCAGATGTAGGGTATATGAATCTGCTGTATGAAAGATGAATAACCTGGTGAAATCGGATCAACAACATAACCTTTCATCATGCATGGCCGCATTGCTAACCTACCCCATTCGGCTCCGCCTTGACACGAACCAGACTCCCTTCCTGGCTAACGCTAAAGCGGACCGGCAGGAACTGCTCCAGTAACCAGATAGTAGTGGCAGCATGAGACGAAAGGCTTCTCGCGAGAAAGCAGGAAGCGCCTCCAGCCAGCGCGAGATAAATCAGCACCTGATCGGCAGCATGTATGTCGAGGGTCGCTCCTGATAAAATTTCTTCCCGCAGAAGCTGCCCCGCCGCAGATCCAAGCCGCTCGGCAGGCACTCCTCTCTCCGCTACGGCGGAAGCAGCCAGCCTGGTCTGTTCCATATATGCATTCAGGAGGATTGCTCCACCCATACCGATCGCTTTATCGACGCCTAATATGGCAAGGTCGATAGCTGGTGTGGGAAAAGCTGAAAGTTCCGCCAGGGCCGAACCCGCCATTCTCTGGACAATATGGGCCGGCATATTGGAGATATGCGCAAAGCCGCGAATTTGAGTAAGGCTTTCCGGCGCATTCAGGATCAAAGGTCGAAGGGACGGAGAGGGTTCCACCTCCACCGTCACATGCCCTCCTCCGCGCGGATAATATCCCCGCCGCAGCAAGTCAATTTTTGCCCTGACGCCCATACCGGATAGCAATGGCAGCAGCACATAGCGGAAATAATCCAGCGGCGGCGCAGCGCGGACATCTGTACCTCCGACGATATTCATCCGCAATGGCTCACCGCAAACCATGGCAACGGGGAGCGCTGCCTGAAGCACCAAAGTGATACTCCCCGCAGTGCCGATGGGAAAATCGTAATGGCCGCCGCGCAACGGACCGGGACGAAAACTGATTTCCCGGGACTTGACTTCCAGCCCTTCCGCCTCCGCCCCACAAAGCGCCGCTACTGCCCTGACTGCGGTAAGATGCTGCGGTGCAAGACCGGGATTGCCTCGTTTGGCCCGGATGTTGTACACATGGACTGATTGGCCGGTAATTGCCGCAAGCGCCACAGACGTGCGTAGCAGTTGCCCTCCGCCTTCCCCGTATGAACCGTCGATGTCTCGCATGCCGAGCCTCTTACCTGATATTGCGGCCAGAAAAAAACATGTTTTCGGGATCGAAGAATTTAATGTAGCATCAAATAATGAACGGGTCGGATAACAGTACGGTTTTTGGCCGATGGAGCAGTTGCGGGTTTGTGACAGGGTACGAGCATTTGAGTGATCGCATCGCGGATGTATGGCGAAGTGCCTGATCGAATGCAGTCCGGCGCGCCGTTATTGACGACCTGCACAAAAAAGATGGTGGCGATTCACGTGCGGAGGAGCTTTCATGATCCCCATTCAGGAATTACTCAATCGGATTCGCTGGGATGATTCATTCGCAAAAGGGGATTTTGTGATCGGATACTACGATCGTGTAGATGAGATAGTCATCCAGGTCCCGCTACACCAGATTCATTTTACTCCAGGGGACCATTTTTTCTTTCAGATCACGGATCGGGACGGCCGTATTCACGAGATTCCCTTCCATCGGGTCAGGGAGGTCTATAAGAATAAGGAGTTAATCTGGCATCGAGACCTTAAGGATCAGACGGATAACGACACTTGACGTTTGATCAGATAGGGATCTCGGGTCGGTCGTTTGGACGAGACCAATCCTGAAATCGTTCATGTCAACTACAGGTGGCCGCAGCCTGCCAGCTTATGACGTCCGTCGCGACACTAACACATATAAATATTCTGTACTGGACCTGTTCAACAAATCCTAATAACGGTAACCGGGGTTATATTTATCATTTCCATGTATTGCCGGCGCATTGGTGGCATAGGGATTGTTGGCGCTGTCATTGCTGTAGCGGCTTCCATATTGTCCTTGGGGATTATTGATGGAGTCCTGGCTGTGTTCGCTTCCGTAACGGCCATACGGATTACTTACCGAATTGGGGTCGTGAGGATTGGCGCTCAGGTTGCCCAGGTATTTGCCGGTTTGCCGATCTCTGAGTTGCGGCGGATCAGCTTGAGCGATTCCGGAAATTAGAACCACAAGCAGAGCCGGGACGATGAATTTCATAATACGCCTCCTTTTTAATTGTTGGTTGTAGCGTCTCACCAGAAAAAAGAGAATTTGGTGCGGGAACCAAGTCTGCCCATCCAATGTCTCCAGTGCGTCACCGAATCAAGAACCTCCGTCGATTTTGCGCGTCAGACAGCCGCTTCTTTCTCTTTCAGCCGGGTTTCTTTTCGCAGCTTTTCCATGGCATAGATCCGATCAGGCCAGGTATCTCCAGTCATCCCATCCAGCGAAGCCACCATTTCCTCCACTAACAGAGTATCCACATTGGGACGGCCGCCGAGGTTTGTCGCAAACGAATCCTTCACCCCCTTCGGGATCAAGTTAAGGCCCTGCAGAAGTCCGGAGGATTTGGTCAAGGATTCATGGATGCTTCGCTGCGACATCACATACAGAAATGCTTTGACCACGATTTTTTCGGGAAGCGATTGAGTATCCATGCCAATCACCAGCTCCAGCCAGTCTGTCAACCACGCACCGAGACCGATCTGGCGCAATTCGATGTAGGTCTTGGGCCACTCTGTCATGGGTGCAATGCGGAGCCATTCACTCAACCCCAGGGGAGTCAGTTCCGAGCCGGACCAATAGTGCCGCTTCGTGCGGTCAATGATGTGGTCGCGCTTGTGCTGCAACGCAGCGGTATCCGCATGAGTGCGGTATTCGAACGACAATGCATTCTGAGCTACCTTGATGCCGCACGCATCGACATCGCTCCAATCCAGGGAAACAGCTGATTGATATTCGGCAATGCCGGCCGCCAGGTAGGACCCACCGCGAGAGAACATCACTGACCCTGTCACTGACCCTGTGCCGCCCCACCCGGCAGGAACCATGTACCTGACCTTGTAAAAATCAGGCATGTCGGCTGGCTTTTGCTCTCCAGCTCGCTGATGCACCAGCAGGAAACTGGTCTGGTCAGTTACCAGTTGATAGGCCACCCCCAATTGCGTCGCCTCTGGTGTTACCCCGATCAGCGAATCCGTTTCAACCGATTGCAGCCTCACGGAAGCAGCCAACCTCGACAAGGTGTTATCAGGTTCCAGGACTGCCGCGAACGTGGCACAACCGATCTCTTCTGGTACGCCTGCCGCTGAACGAGTGCCCAGCAGGCGCACATCGCCACCCGGCAGTTGTGACACGCCACTGAAGAAGGCGAATACATTGACTGTGTCCCCGTCAAAAACCGCCGCATTGAGGCACGACACCCACTCGGGTTTTGAACCCCCGGGCCACACGACGGCCAAGTCCGTCAATCGTGGCGAGCGCAAGCGCGCGAACATTCGTGACACCGCAGGCTCCACTGCTTCACCCGCGGACACGAAGTCACAAGCGCCAAGGGTGGCTTCCGCCAGCCGATGCAAGTGGCTTTCCGCCGGACTGCTGCCAATACCGACCACAAACACCCGGTGGCCGGAGGCTTTAGCGGATTCAACCGCGCTGTCAATGGCACTGATCCCGCCATCTGTCACGATGAGGACGTCGCTGGGCACAGTTTGGGCAAGGCCAAACGTCGAACGCAGCGCCTCTTCCATTTCGGTGTCGCCCAAATTGGCTTGCAGGCCGACAACCCAGCGCTGAGCCGCCAACTGGGTGGTTTCTGTTACTGCCCAGAGACCGCGCGAGCGATGCTCAACAGTGCTGCCGAATCTTGAGAGCGAAAAACGATCACCTTTGTCCAATTGATGAATAATGGACTGCAAGGCCCCTTTGGCGGCCTGGATGCTGTCGCCTTCCATCGAGCCGGAGCAATCCACCAGAATCTTGACGGCAATAGCCGTCGAGTCCGATGCAGAAATATGCGGACAGAAGCTAGCCAGCGCCACCACGCCCTCCGGTTCAACGAAATCGCGAGCCAGGATCGCTGCGGAGTCCTGGGTCAGCTGGTCAATGACCAGTACGAAATCGCGATCAAGCGTCCCCCGACGCGCCAGTGATATCGTCAATATGGTATCCGCCCCGGTCGAACTGCGGGCAATACCGATGGAGTGGCTGGGTGACGCCACTTGCGCACGCGCCAGTTCGCCGTGCAGGCTCAATTCAATATCGAATGGGTATTCAGCCAATAAATCGTGTACTGGCGCCTGATGCGGTTGCATTCCGCCTTCAGTGACGGCGTCGCCGTACCGTGGCGCGATAACTGTCGGGATCAACAGGCGCAGGCCGCGCTGTTCAAATTGCAATGTCTGCGCGTAGCGCAGCTTGATGACACAATTCTCTCCCGCCGCCAGATTGCCGAGGTTCAGGCTGTAGCTGCAATCGCGGTTCTTCTCCAGCATGACTGCCGCGTTGCCCTCCGAGAGCATCTCCTCATAGCGGACTTCGGCCTGATTCTTTTCGATGATCGAACCAGCCAGGTGCTGATCTCCCAACTGGACATCAATGCCCAGCAGGACTGCGCCCCAGGGCAAGGGAAAACTGTAGACAATCTCGACGTTCTTGCCGCTGGAATTACGAAACCGCTGTTCCACGCTCATTTCCAGCATCAAGCCCCGCACTTCGCCTGTCGCTCGCACACCCTCGAGCATCATGGGTTCGCCATGTCTTGTTTCCAGACAGGGATAGCCGCACTGATCCATTTTCTTCTCCCTCTTGTTCTAGTTGTTGCTCTTGTCCCGCTCTAGTCTCACGCCGCCGCTGACCTGAGCAAATACCCCCATGATGCCTTTTACCAGCCCACGCACCTGCTCAGGCGATAAACCCGCCCGGCCCGGCTCGATCACCACTTCAATCCCATCCGCCACTGTCAGATGGCTACATACCTCGACCGATCCAACGGCCCGTGGACGAGGAGGAATCGGCGCCTGTTCCCCCCGGAGCAGTTCGCGAATGCGTTCCAGGGACACACCGGCGGCCGTCCACTTCTTGATCAGCAACAGTTGTTCGAGATGCCGCGGACCATAGCGGGCCGCGCGCGTCTCGCCCTCGGGCCGATCAACGAGACCGATCTGAACGTAGTAACGAACGGTCCTGGGAGGCAGATCCGAAAATACGCACAGTTCAGCCAGCGAATAGCTGGGTTTCGTTGAAGTTTTTTCTGATTTCATGCGACACATTGTGACATCAATACTGTACTAAAACAAGTGTCTTAATTTCAATGCTCAGCGCCTTTAACTTATATTCTTACCCAGCAAAAATGGCTCTCCGCTAGCTATAATTAACCGTCTCATGTTATTATTTCATCGGAATCGATCAACAATAAACCCAACAATGATTACTTGTCGACTTTCCACCATTCTTGGCACTCGGCGCATTAAAGTCGCCGACGTGTGCCGCGCGACCGGCATCGCTCGCGCCACCCTCGATCGCTATTATTACGACCGGGTAAACAGCTTTGATCGCGGCGTATTGGAAAAACTTTGCAAATTTTTACAAGTGCAGCCGGGCGAACTGCTGATGATGGTCGACCAGCAGGACCTGTTTGAACCATGGGGCATACGTGGTCCCGCTACCGGGTTATTGCTGGGCAAGAAAACATGATAGAGCGTGAAGTAAAACTTTTGCTCAATGCCAGCGCCGTAAAGCGGGTGCAGGTGCATTATGCAGTAATGTCCGAGGGCTATATGGTAGTGATCGATGGCCAGCCGCTGGAAACAGCAAGACGCGAAACCCGCGAATTCAAAACACTCGATGCGGCAGCCAGGTTGCTCTTCAAGATAGGCATCGCGGATTTTTCGGTTAAACTCAAGACCGGTTAATAACCAGTTCAGGGGCTTCTTTAGCGCACAGTGATCCAGAAAATAATTTCAGGTGGACAAACCGGCGCTGACCGCGCTGCGCTGGATTGGGCCATAGCCCATGATATACAGCATGGTGGCTGGTGTCCGGCTGGGCGGCGAGCAGAAGATGGGATAATTCCCGATTGCTATCGCTTGCAGGAAACGGTGGGACGCAACTACCAGCAGCGTACGAAATGGAACGTGCGCGACAGCGATGCCACGCTGATTGTTACGCTGGCGCCAGAGCTGACAGGGGGATCACTATTTACGCAGGAATGGGCAAGAAAAATCAATCGGCCATGCCTGCATGTTTATCCCTGCGATGAATGGCGTAAATGGATCAGCGCTTTCCTGAAAACAAACCGGATTCGGATACTGAATGTGGCAGGTCCGCGTAATTCAAGCGCGGCAGGCATTGAACGATTTGTTCATGAAGTATTGGATGAAGCATTCATGAAGACTTGATCAGGCGAAAGAAGCGCCTCATGGTTACGGTTACGAAATTAATCCAAAAAGAATAACAGCATGAGCATGTTCATCGGACGCGTTCAAGCGTCCAATGTCATCAGGCTGGCATTGCCCCCGGCGGCGGCCGTATTCACGCTCACTACGCGCTCTACCGTTAACCTATATAGGGGAAAATTTTTGCCCGCGGCTGATATCAACGGCACCCGCGCACCGTCGCGAGCCGCAAGTTCGTTTCTCAGCCGGTAGGCGTCGTCCGCAAAACCCACGTGCAGCACAACGTCGGGTGCGGCTTGCATCCAGTCCGGCTCAATCCGCAACTGCTCTCTTACCGCTGGCGGCAGCGTGTGGGCCAGCGCCCGTGGTATCGAGCCTTCCGCGAGCAGCACGCGGTTGCCGGCTGCCAGCGCGGCGGCAATCTGCTCAAGCAGCGTTTCCTCGTCATTCGCAAGGCAGGCTACTTCCCCGCGTGGCGCGAACACGAGCGTATTGCTCTCACCGGTTGGACCCGGCAGCGGGATGCGGTATCTGAGCGGCGTGCGCGCCCTGTAATCTTCGCAGAGTTCAGAGAGCGAAGCGCGCCCTGTCTGCTGCGCCCAATCGGCGAGAGCCCGCAGCGCCGCCAGCGCCTCCGGTTCACCCTGCTCGTTCCGTTCGCCGTTTTCATGTACGCCGCCGATGCGCTCGAGCGACACCGGCGCTTGCCGTAGTAGACGGTACAGATAGAGCGGCCCGCCTGCCTTGGGTCCGGTACCCGATTTACCTTCGCCGCCGAACGGCTGGACACCCACCACAGCCCCGATCATATTGCGATTCACGTAAATATTGCCGACATGCGCGCGAGTCACGGTGAAATCGATGGTCTCATCGATGCGGCTGTGAATGCCGAGCGTAAGCCCGTAGGCGGTCGCGTTGATACTGTTGACCAACCCGTCCAGCCGATCACGGGCAAAACGGACAACGTGCAGCACCGGACCAAACACCTCGCGCTCCAGCTCGCTGATATCGTTAATTTCGATCAGGGTCGGCGGTACAAAGGTACCATTTGCGCATACAGGCGGCAGTGGCAATTGGAACATCGCATGACCGGCGACGCGCATTTTCTCGATATGCGCGAGCAGTGCACCTTGCGCCTCGACGTCGATCACCGGGCCGACATCCGTAGCCAGCCGCCCTGGATTGCCGAGCGCAAGTTCCTGCATTGCGCCCTTCAGCATTTCCAGCGCGCGGTCGGCAATTTCTTCCTGCAAGCACAGTACGCGCAGCGAGGAGCAGCGCTGGCCCGCGCTGTCGAACGCGGACACCAGCACGTCCTGCACCACCTGCTCAAGCCGCGCGGACGAATCGACGATCATTGCGTTCTGTCCGCCGGTCTCGGCGATCAGCGTAACCTCGCCCTCGTGCGATCGCCCGGCGAGCGTGCGATGGATAAGCTGCGCGACCTCGGTCGAGCCGGTAAAGATCACGCCGCGCACTCGCCCATCGCCAATGAGGTGTGCCCCGACTGTTTCGCCGCGCCCCGGCAGAAGTTGCAGCGCCGCGCGCGGAATGCCGGCCTCATGCAGCAGCCTGACTGCGGCGGCTGCGATCAGCGGTGTCTGCTCGGCCGGCTTCGCAAGTACCGGGTTACCAGCGGCGAACGCGGCGCTCACCTCGCCAATGAATATCGCAAGCGGGAAATTCCATGGACTGATGCAGACCACCGGCCCCAGCGCTTCTGGCTTGCTACTGCCTGCAAACTGACTGCGAAGCTGCTGTGCGTAATAGCGGCAGAAGTCGACCGCCTCGCGCACCTCGGCGAGCCCATTCGGCAGGGACTTGCCGGATTCACGCACCGCGAGTCCGATCAGTTCTGACCGGTGCGCCTCAAGCGCGTCAGCTGCGTACTCAAGCAGCATCGCGCGGTACCCCGGCGGCGTCGCCTGCCATTCGGGCGCGAATGCCTGGGCGGCGGCAAGCGCTGCCTCTACATCGCTATCGCTCGCCTCAATCACGGTACCGACGCAATCAGTCCGATCGGCAGGATTCAAAACCGGCAGCCGCTCGCCGCCTTTACGGTCGCCGTCGGCGAGCATCGGCACGGCCGACCGGTCCGGAGTATCCTTCCCCGAAAATTCGGCGAGCTCGGCGGCCAGTCTGGCAAGCGCGTGCTCATCGCTGAAATCGATACCGGATGAGTTCCTGCGCTCGGCGCCGTAAAGCTCGCGCGGCAGTGGAATCGCTGGATGCGGCCGCGCACCTTCGCGCTCGACCTGGGCGAGCGGATCGGTGACCAGCTCGTCTATGCTTACGTCTTCATCGACGGTGCGGCTGACGAAGGACGAATTCGCGCCGTTCTCGAGCAAGCGCCGCACCAGGTAGGGAAGCAGCGTCTCGTAGTTGCCAACGGGCGCATAAATGCGGCAGGGCTTTGCGAGCTGGCCCGCCCCCACCACCTGGTCGTACAACGCCTCACCCATCCCGTGCAGGCACTGGAATTCGTAGTCGTCAATCCGCGCATCCTGCGCCATCTGGTAGACCGCCGACAGCGTATGCGCATTGTGCGTCGCGAACTGCGGGTAGATCGCATCCGGCGCGCAAAGCATCTTCTGTGCGCAGGCGAGGTAGCAAACGTCCGTATGCACCTTGCGTGTATAGACCGGATAGTCCTCCAATCCCTCGACCTGCGCACGCTTGATCTCCGCGTCCCAATACGCGCCCTTTACCAGCCGCACCATGATCCGGTGACTGCTGCGGCGCGCAAGGTCAATAATCCAGTCGATTACGGCTGGACAGCGCTTCTGATAGGCTTGAACGACGAACCCGATACCATCCCAGCCAGCCAATTCAGGGTCGAACGCGAGCGCTTCCAGCAGATCGAGCGAGAGCTCAAGCCGGTCGGCTTCCTCGGCATCAATGTCCAGCCCGATGTCATATTGCCTGGCGAGCGCCAGCAACGACTTAAGTCGAGGCAGCAGCTCGGCGATTACACGCTCGCGCTGGGCGCGCACGTAGCGCGGATGCAGCGCGGAAAGCTTGACGGAGATGCCGGCTCCCGCGTGGACACCCTGCCCGGCGGCTGCCTTGCCAATCGCGTGAATTGCGGCCTCGTACGATGCATAGTAGCGTTCGGCGTCGGCTGCGGTGAGAGCAGCTTCGCCCAGCATATCGTAGGAATAGCGGTAACCGCGCGCCTCATGCTCGCGGCTGCGATCTAGCGCCTTCTCGATCGTCTCGCCGATCACAAACTGATGACCCAGCATGCGCATCGCGAGATCCATGGCCCTGCGAATCAGCGGTTCGCCGCCCTTCTCGACCAGACGTGTCAACGTGGCCGTTAATCCGCCCTCGCTGTGGGTCGAGACCAGCTTGCGGGTAATCAGCAAGCCCCATGCCGCGGCGTTCACGAACAGCGATGGGCTGTGCCCGAGGTGCGCGCCCCATTCGCCCCTGCTGATCTTGTCCCGGATGAGGCGGTCGGCGGTTTCCCTGTCGGGGATGCGCAGCAGCGCCTCGGCGAGGCACATCAGCGCGATGCCTTCCTGGCTGGATAGCGAAAATTCATGCAACAGCGCATCGACCCCGCTGGCGTGGGCACGCTTGCCGCGCACCGCGGTGACGAGCCTGCGTGCGCGTTCCTGAACTTGGTAACGGCTTGCGGGCGGCAGATTGATCTGCCCCATCAGCTCATCCACGCTCTGTGCCTCGTCGCGGCGGCAGGCATCGATAATTGCGGCGCGTAATGACGATTGCGGAGTATGGAGTTCGAACTGGAGAGGAGTATTGCGGACCATAGTTGGAAATTAATGGCCAACTGCTTGCTTGCGGATATGACTTTGACGCATACGGCGACTGTTAACTGTTAATAATGCAACGTAACGACGAGTAACATTTTCCCGCCACTTGTTTCCAATCGCTTGAGCGGTTTTCTATTGTTCAACTCTTTTAAGGTCCAAAGTTACCTGCTAATCCCAGAGCTACCCAACCGGTTCAGTATATAAGGATAGAGTTATAACAAAATAATAAAAACTTTATCATGGCACATTCTTCCGAAGGTCCATCGAATGGCCATTATTCCCGTCTTTCTCTTTTAGGTCTGTGCGTCATGCCTCATAAATTTGAATGTCCCTTTCCTGCCTCGAATAGATAAAATCGAGTCATGTCCAACAATCTGCCCGCCGCGAATCTGTGATGGTCCGGTGGGGCAACGAGCGACTCGGAACTTCTGGCGTTCAACGTGAGGCGCACAGTCGAAATTCGGGTTGGATGACTGGAGAGATCAAGCCATGAAAACAGCAGAGTTGCTGACGCAGCGTTTGGAGCTCGTCTACCGATGGTACAAGGGCATGGTCAATCCGGATACCAGGATGCTCGAGTACCTCTACATCCCCCAGGACGACGAATTCATCCGCGAGAAATCCCCCATCCGGGATATCGCCTCCGTGTGGGACGTGCAAATGCTCAGCGATTTCCTGAAAAGGCATGAGCTTCGACCACTGGTCGAGAAGTCGTTGCGGCACTACGGCAATTACCTCGTGGAACGCGACGGGTACCTGATCCTCGACCCCCGCCGCCTGGAGGAGCCTTCGTCCATTGCCCACAGCGCCTTTATGATCCTGGCCCTGCTGCACGCCTCGCCGCCCCGCAGGACCCGGCAGATCGCTGCCCTCGCCGAGGGGATACTCCAGCAGCAGAGGCCAGACGGCTCCTACAAGGTGTACTTCCACGACCTGCCGGACCACGGAGAGGAACTGTACGCCGGCGAGGCCATGCTCGCTCTTCTGGAAACCTACCGGCAGTTACAGAACACCCGGTACCTGCACAGCGTGGAACGCGGCTTCTCCCATTATGATGTACAGTACTTCCGGCGCGCTCGTGTAGCGGAGGACGTGCTTGTCTTCTTCGCCAACTGGCAATCACAGGCCTGCCGCCTTTTGTTCGAGTGCACTCAGAGCGCTGGAATCAAGCAGGAAGTCGCGGACTACGTCTGCCGCATGCACGACCAGATCATTGAGCAGGGCTTCTACGAAAACGTCGAGGGCAACCCGGCTCAGCAGGTATCGGTGGAGGTGGCCTGCGCCTTGGAGGGGCTCAACGACGCCTACGCGGTCACACACACCTCAGACGATAAGCGTGCCAAACGCTACTACCAGTGCATCTGCACTGGGCTGGCATATCTGCTCAGGTTGCAATGCACCCGCAATGGAACAGAAAGGGAACGGGGCGGGTTCGGCCTGACCCCTGAAAATCGGACGCAGAGGATTGACATTACGGGCCATGCAGCCAACGCCTTCATGAAGAGCGTAGAGAATGGCATCGAATGCCAGCTGCCGTCCGCTGAACATTAACATTCCCGATGTTTCACGTGAAGATTTTAATTTGGCTTGTCATGATATGATCGGCCAAGCTTGGTCTGTTACCCCAGCCAAATCCGTTTCCTCGCTTTTGGCGACGAGGAGTCTCGGTGGACTTATCGGCAATCAGATTAGACTCCGCGTATGAGATTTATAATCAGGAAATACTTGAGGTGCCCACATCTCGAACAGTTGGAAGCCATACGCTGATTCTATCTGTCATAGGTAAACGCTACCATCCAGGTTTGCGCACATTTACAAACCCTCCCGAAGAAACTCCGATAATAACTTTCCTTACCCTTAGATTTTGTAACAGGTGATAGCACGAACAAACACCGCTGGGGTGGATACTTCACCGATCCGACTGGTGATTCACGGTGGCGCCGGTACTATCACGCGCAGCAAACTGACGGCGGAACTCGAACAGGCTTATACGCAGGTGCTTGCGCAATCGTTGACTGCCGGCCATTCAGTGCTTGAAGCGGGCGGCAGCAGCATTGACGCCGTGATTGCAGCGATCGTGGTCATGGAAGATTCGCCTTTGTTCAATGCGGGCAAGGGGGCGGTGTTCAGTAATGCCGGCGGCATTGAATTGGACGCATCTATTATGGACGGTTCCACGCTCATGGCAGGTTCTGTTGCCGCGGTTACGACAATACGCAACCCCATCCGCGCTGCGCACGCCGTGATGACAAATAGCGAGCATGTGATGCTTATGGGCCAGGGCGCCGATGCCTTTGCCGCCGAGAAGGGCCTGGAGATTGTTGATTCATCCTATTTCTATACCCAATTCCGGTGGAATCAGTTGCAAAAAGCCATTGCCGAAGAACGTCTGCTGCAGGACCATGACATGGTTCCCGATACGCCGCAGCCTGACGCGGATGAAAAGCGCGGAACGGTAGGTGCCGTGGCGCTGGATCGTCACGGCAATCTCGCCGCCGGCACATCGACTGGCGGGCTTACGAACAAGCGCTTCGGGCGCGTAGGGGATTCGTCCATCATCGGCGCGGGAACCTACGCGGACAATCGTTCGGTTGCGGTATCCGCGACTGGCACGGGAGAAATATTCATCCGCACAGTAGCTGCGTTCAACACGGCGGCGCAGGTACGGCTGCAGCACATTCCGCTTACCGAGGCGGCGGATAATACGCTGGCGGAAATCGCCGCCATCGGAGGGGATGGCGGCTTGATCGTGCTGGATGCAAAAGGCAATTATGCAATGCGTTTCAACACCAGAGGCATGTTCCGCGGCACTATCGGCAACGACGGCATCGTGCGGGTGGGCATTTTCTCCTGAGCTATAACCCAGGACGGCGTCCCTTTTTACATCGGCATGATTTCAAATCTGCCTTTATCTGCATGTACGAGGAATAGCTGGTCGAAGCCTTCCTCGATACTTGGCCGCTCCAAGCGCTTCAATGTGCCGAAAAGACCGGGAGAGGGAACGCGGTGCTTTTGGCTCCGGCCTTGGTTGCGTTCATACGAGGCTTTCGGGTCGGGCTCGAAGAAGTAACCGATCACGCGATACCGTGCGTTTCGTGCCGGTTCAATATAACGTGCACGATCTGCGCGAGTCGGGTTGGTATTGTCAATAACAAAGCGCTGCTGCGTTGCCAGACAGGTCTGCATGAAAATGCTTTCGCGATTGCGTGTTCGCAATAGATCCATACTGATGCGAACATGGGTTTCAAAAAAACGTTCGAGGTAAAAAGTAGTTTTGCCGGAAGCCTGAATGCCGATAAGAAGAATCATTTCCACGTGCGTGTCACCACCCAAGGCAATAGTCTTTTGGTCATGAAGCCATTCACCCTATTATTTTAATTGACCGGTTGTGGACAGCTCAACACAACGATAGCCGCCTCCAAGCGTTTTTTGTGCCTTCTCCGTTTCCCGTCGCGGACGGTAGCGGCGTCCATTCCCAGTTCACCCCGTGCAAATCCGCCTCAATATCAATACCGAAGGTGGGGGCACAAGAGCGCGGGGTGTGGCGAGTGTCCTTTATTCATAGTATGGATAATCGGTTCGCTCTCAAAGGATAATAGGGTCAGACACTGAGCTATCCCCATGAAATTCTTCAATATTACAGATAGTTATGATATATACTCAATCTAAAACAACGAGTGCATGAAACTTTTTCTTGAATATGACTTTTCAGGAGATCTCATGCACGCTGTCGCGGTATTACACAAACACCGTCAAAAAGCGGTTCCGTCAATCCACGGGACACGCCTGCAAGCGTTAATGGCCGCTGTGGGCTCGGTCTTATGCGGTGCTCAAATATCGATAACATCCTTAGTCCGAAGCCTTTCCAATGCAGCCTTCATCAAACACAAGATCAAGCGCATGGATCGTTTGATCGGCAACACCCGGCTCTATCAGGACCGATGTAGCCTTTATACTGCACTGACTCAATGGCTGGTACGGGGATTGCCACACCCCATTATTCTCATCGACTGGTCGCCCTTAAGCGGGGACCAAGAGCACTATGTATTGCGTGCGTCGTTACCGATGAAAGGGCGGGCATTAACGTTATATGAGGAAGTCCATCCCCATTCCCAGTTGGGTAATCGCAGCGTCCAACAGGACTTTTTAGCAACACTCAAAACCATGCTGCCACTGACGAGTCATCCGATCATCGTGGCGGATTCCGGGTTTCGCGTGCCGTTCTATCGTTACGTCGAACAGGCACTGGGCTGGCACTGGGTGGGGCGTATCCGGAACCGTGATTTTATCAGTTGGCAGAACCCCACCGATTCATGGTCTAGTGCAACGTCGCTGTATACGAAAGCCACCACCAAACCCGCTGATCTGGGCGCGGTTCAGTGGGTGCGGCGGCATCCGCTGCCTGCTTTTCTCGTTTTGGTGCGGCAACCCAAAAAAGGACGGCAACGATGCAACCAATCGGGTCAGCAGAGTCAGTCATGCCACAGTAAAAAACAAGCCAAGCGCGAAAAAGAGCCCTGGCTACTGGCAGCCTCCCTATCGTTACAATCGTTCACCGCCAAGCAGATCATGAAGCTGTATCAAGCGCGGATGCAAATCGAAGAAGGCTTTCGCGACAGCAAAAGTTATCGCTATGGCTTGGGCGTAGCCCGCGCCAATCGCATTGGTCAACAGCGTCGAGCGAACTTGCTGTTAATCGCTGCACTGGCTGCCTTCCTCCTTTGGTGTATCGGTGTTGCCGGAAAGAATCAGCCGATCGCTAAACAGGTGCGTGTCAATTCGTCCAGCAAACGAGATCCTTATTCGTTAATCTTTCTCGCGCGTTTGCTCCTGCGACAACCGGCGTTTCGATTATCACCCTGCCACATATGGCAATCGCTAACAACCATCAATCCTTATATCAAAAGCTTATTAGCTGCCTAAATTTGTGGGGATAGCTCAGGGTCAGACATGATTGTTGTAACCCAGTGGAGATTAGAAAGGTCTCAACTCGGGCCAAGCAAGTCCGTACCCCATGACACTGCGGTCCACCAATTAAAAAAGCCACCCGCTGGGGTGGCTTTTTTAATTGGGTGGAGGCGGCGGGAATCTACACCTTCACTAATGCACATCATAAGCGTTGAAGATCGGTAGCTTCGCTTAAGAAGATTTATTAGGCTCTTCCTCCCATATTTGTCGAATTCCATAAAGTACCGATACGATTGGGACGACAAAAAGAAACATCTGCAACCACTCCATAAATTCCATTTGATCTTAGTCCTCAAAAAAAGTATTCAGTCTTAAAAACTTTCCACTCTGCACCTATTCAACCATCCCACCTATAACGGCTCACTCTGCCTTTCCCGTAGGTATTTGTGAAACTTTTGTTATGTTTATGTGAAGAATATGTGAATAAATAACCTTTGTCAATTTATGGAGAACAGTTGAGATCAGTTCCTGATAGGCACAGTAGAGTTCAATAGGTCGGATTCGATTGATCGGAAAACAAAAGTATGGCGGGTGATCCATTTCCTCAGAAATGACAGAGACAAGATCAATCGAGTCTTGCCCATGGATTGCAGATTGGACCCATAGATTGCCCAGCTGAACGCTTTAGACAGTCCCGTGACGCGGACGCGCGTCTGACGTATTATGAAATGTTTTAAAGAGGAAGTTTTATGTCTACTGCGTCACCCGAGAATCTTTCTTCTCGCGTTTCGCCCGAAGTATTTGTGGCATTGCGCGAGTATATCAAGCGCAAAGAGAAGGGATATCCCCGTCAGCAGGTGGTGGCAGCCTTTGAAGATGCCTTCGGGAATTCGACTTGCTCTACCGTGAACTCGCGAAGTGAGTGAACGCAACTACCTCACAGTCGCGGAGGTGCTGGCAATAAATACATTCAGTACTGGTTCAGGACCGGATATTACAGGAATATAGTAGCGGAAGCAGCTGGCTCTTTGAGAGCCTTGCCATCAATCATCCCTTCGTCGACGGCCGATAAATAATTAGTAGAAAACCAATAGGATCCGGACCGCCCAGATATGATTGATCGAAAATTGAAGAAACAATAGACTTATGGCCAAGAGGCAAAAGTAGCGGTTCAGAACGACTGAATGTCAACCGAGCCTGAGTCGGGTCGATTACGGATGTACATGGAAATTAAAAAACCACCTCAAGGGTGGTCTTTTAATTGGGCGGCGTCAATTGAATAACACCTCGGAAGCCTTATCTGCTATAGCTTTGTATGGTTAGAGTCATCAAAGTTACCGCCACACGTCGGAGTTACCGATAGCAATTTAGGTTTTGCGTGTACCGGCGACCGAAATTAATCGTCCATGAAATCATCTTTCTTCTCTTGTTCAATTTGTTTGCGGACATTCTTGATGATATGTTCAACATACTGCTTGTGCTTGAGCAACGAAACAGTATCAAATAGAGGAATCAGAGTCTTCAGGTATTCGACGCGCCCGTGAAGCATGGGCACAGCACTTCCCGACCAAGAAGCACAATCCGGTTCGAGCGGCAGTTGCTCGAAATCATCGAAGCTACCATTGAGTTCGACAAATTTTGAGACAAACTGAGCTCTATTCGCTACGGAGAAATTGGAAACCAAGCTAAAAACAAATCGCATGAACTCTACATCATTAGGCTTACTTTCGATTAGGGCCATTAATAAACTTACCTGACGCGGATTGAGGTTTTGTGATTCTTGATCGCTTCGTTGCAATCCAAAGAAGACCTCAAAATATGAATAATAAGACGCTTCCTTTTCATATTTGAATATTCGCTCCGCCGCTCCAATCATGATTTCCTGGTAATCGTCACGATCCCATATAAACGAATAATCACGGTAGTCATCGTGTTTGCTTATCCATTTCTTTTTCCCATATAGGTAGTCAATGTATTCCACAATAAAATTAGAATCCAAATCTAATAAGCGGTTGAAATTTCTTCCGTCATGATCCCCATGCTCCGTTGTGTTCGCTTCCAAAAAATAAGCTCGTTTAAGCAAGTCCGTTTTTCCGGAAAAGTGATCCACAATCTCTTCGTTGACTTTTGTAAGAGGATTAAAGAGATTGAATAGCGAGCGAGCATAGCTGGCGTCGTTTTCTGCTTTAACAAGCAGAAGCTCAGTTATCTTAGAAATTATCCGTGGCTCAATTGTGCGGTAGCTCAGAAGGTAATCCCAATCAACTGGAAGCTCGTCCCATTCACTTATTTGGTATAAATTAAGGAGTTGATTAAGCCGTTTCTTGGAAATCTCAGCTTGAGGCAAAAAACAATAAAAGCTGCATAGCCACGCTCGTTGTGTTGGGTAAACGGCTTCGTTTAAAATGGAGTAGGCTTTTTGCGCTCCGCAAACTTCGATCAAGTTTTTTACCAAAGGATAACAGTTGAGACGAAACGGATCGTTCTGCTCAAGATAGTATTTCAGAACCTCAGAGTAAAGTTTGGGGTTTTTTCCGGCTAGAATAGTAAGTGCTAAAACAACACTTACCTTAAACTGGTACTCCTGATGCGATTCAGCCATTGACGCATTTACCTCAGCGCACTGAGCTACGAACTGTTTGTAATCTTCCAGGTTGTAGTGAAAAATATGCTTTCCAATCTTACTGTTTTTGTGTGCTTTATATTCATCGTAAGTGAGACCTAGGGTATGCATCTCCGATATATCTGTGGCTAATAACTTATAGAGATAATAAGTCTCACTCGCAAATTTTTTTTTCAGCATATTGTCAAATCGCACATTACACTGCCCCAATTTTTCCAGATAAGTTTGAACTAAGAGGCAATGTTTGAATTTTAACGGAGATAATTCTCGTTCCAAAAATGGCACAACCTCTACTGCATCGTATGCAACAACCTCTCTATTTGATGTGTCATAGCGGGATACACTGTAATGGTGTAATACTTTAAGCACTTCATCTTCAAAATTCTTCACCTTGTACAGGTGTAAGAGCCCTTCCCACATTGATTTGCGTAGCTTGGTCAACTCAATGCTAGATAAAACCTCAAAATTAATAATGTTTATGGCATTGTTGCCTTTGTTCTCGGAATAATTAAATTTTGTGCGGAGATATTTTTTCGTTACTGCCATAAATACCTTAGAAAAAAGATGGTCAGCACCTTGTTGAGCCCGCTCCCAGATGACATCGACTACGGCGTGCTGGACGTCGTATCCATACATGTAAGAAGTGCGACGAAAACTGAACTGTTCAATAAATAGGCTGAGAATTTGTGGAAGTGCCGTTGGGCACCTTTCTAGATAATCGCAAAGAAGGTTTAGCGCAACTCGAAAAGTCTTATTGCTGGTATGTTGAAATGAGCGAAGAATGCCGAGAATTGATGGATTTGATATTTCTGATTTAGCCTCAAAATCAAGGCTAGCCAAGTCCACCCGCACTATTGGCATAGCTGTAATTTGATCCTGCACGTAAACGAGGGCGTCGGTTTGTTTCAGAAACCAAAAGACATCGATAAGTTGGAGAAGATATATTTCATTTTCTGCGCGAATTTGCTTTTCCCAAAACCGATCTACATGCGGGCGAATTGTCTCCAGCAGTGCCTTGCGATCGAAAGCCTGCATGACGGGGTTGAGGGCGTCTATCAGCCTCTGACGATGCTTAGGAAAAAATGCGTCTAACAGTTTGCCAAATTCAAGTACCAACTCCTTGAAGAAAGCAAGATAAAAAAGGTAAGTCGCAAGGACTTGATCGGACACCTTTGCGGCTTCATCCTCGTAAATATCAACCATTTCCATGTTATGAAGTCGATTTATAGACTCCCACATGATTTCGGGAGATATGCCGAACGCTTCCTCAACGGCATCCATAATCTTCTCGTTGGTTCGATCTATGACCCTAAAAAAAGCAACTATCCCAGCCACCTTTAGTAGATTCACGTTGCCGAACTCGCCCAGGTCTCGCCGTATTGACGCAAAATAGCTGTCGTAGAGACCGGAGACGTCATTAATGCTATCGAGTGTATCTTTCTCCTTTGCCACCTCTGCTACCATGATTGCAAGCCGAGGATTGCCCTTCGCAATGTTGGCAATTCGATCAAGGTAGAGGTTGTTGCATATGCCGTACTCTTTCTCGACTAATTCTTTGATTTGCTCTTCTGTAAGCGGCAGGATATTTATTTCTTGCATCTCACCATAGGTTCGAGACGCGTCGCGAATCTTCTCAGCTGCGTAGTCGCGAACGGTGGCTATAACTTTGATTCGTCGGTCTCGTCGTTGTTCTTGGAGTAATTGGATGAAATATTCAAAGTTACTCATGCGGTTGGCATCATCTACCAAAATAAGGAAGGCTCCCCGCTCCCCAAAATGAATGCGCAAATCCTCGAAAATATCTGGCCCGCGATTATATATACAAAGAGTTTTATACTCTGGATGCAGTTCACCAAACCTCGTACAGCACTCTAGCGCGAGTCTGGTTTTTCCCACCCCAGCCCTACCCAAGACAACCACCAAGTCGTGATTATCGAGGGCTGTTCCAATTTTCTGAAGCTCATCTTCCCTAAAGTGAAAAGCCGTATCGAGTCTGGTAGCAACTTTATTTTTGCCGTAGAAGGCTACAAATTCCTCTGTTGAAATGATTTGACCTGTATCAACCTCGATTCCCAGATAATCTCTAGCGAGCCCTCGGTAATTTTCTAGCAGGTCATATGAGATTGAACCGATATCACTAATATTTAAATTAACCCCGTGTGTTTCGCATATCTCTCGTAAGTCGTTAAATTCTGTAGTCGAAAGTGTAGATGTGTGGCAAAAAACTATTTCCTGAATCCTCGCCACGGGAATACCGGTTTTTTCCTCATCAAAGCATTTATCGAGATCATCCTTAAGCTTTGCAAAAAGTCCAGTTTGTTGTGTTGTGTATTCTGCAAAAACATATCTTCCATTGGGAAATATCGCTAATGTATCTGGAGTACCCGTCTTTACTTTATTTTTCCCAATGACAGAACCCAAGGGAACAAGATGATCATAACCTCTTTTTTTTAGGTAGAAGTCGGCTAGTTTTTGAAACGCGCCCCCATCCAATTCTCTGAGGGCGGTCTGGATTTGATTTATTTTTGACATTCTGTAACGTTTAAGAATGAAGAAATAGCAACCCCAGTTATGGGGCTACCGTTAAAGAACACGTCGCGATAGACAATTACTGTCAAGTTACTTTCAAAGGATTTTTACATTTATTGTGTAGCAGTGGAAGCAATCTGACATGGTGCAGTCAGTAACATCTAGTTCGCCCATCGGTAACAGCGGTAACAACTGGTATAAGGCCCTCGAAACGCCCAATTCATATGGCATTCCTCGTTACCGCAATGCATCACTTGGGGTGAATATATCCGGTAACGGCGGTAACAACCTTCGCTTAAGTTAGGCTACGAAAAATAAGAGGATAATAGGGTCAAACATGATTGTCATAACCAGAGTGGAGATTAGAAAAGTCCCAACTCGGACCCAACAGACACCAATTAAAAAGCCACCCTAAGGGTGGCTTTTTAATTGGTGGAGGCGGCGGGAATCGAACCCGCGTCCGCAAGTCCTCTACAGGCAGTTCTACATACTTAGCCATGTTATTTGATTTAACCTGGAATCCGTCAACTGGCGGACTGATGACAGGCGAGTCACCTATTTTTTAGCGCTCTATAAAGTGACCCTATAGAGCGCGATCCTCGTTAATGGCTCCGCTGTCTGTTGTCAGACCCGACGTTGAGGCCCATCGGTGCGGAGTCCAGCCGGATTTAAGCGGCTAGAGCGTAACGTTCGTCGTTTGCGACTATTGGTTTCCAGATGTATTTACGAGGTAACTGGTCCTCGGTATGCCCTGCTTTGCTTTGCAACCCACGTCGAAGCCAGGTCGCCCCCGGCATTCTGTAAGTAAAGATTAGATGTGAATTAGCCGGAAGAGTTCAATTCCCCCTTTCAAGCATCCAGCCACAGGTTCACTATAACAGAAACCAACGGGTAACTACAGATAACCAAGCAGTTCCTGCGGCTGATCTATGAGGTACCTTGCACCCCAGGCTTCAGGTGCCCCCACGTTCCCGAGATAACCGTATCTGGCAATGATGGGCTCCATGCCGGCAGCCAGACTGGCTTGGACATCGCGCAGGTCGTCGCCCAGGTAGATGCAGTCGTCCGGCGCAACATCCAATGCTCTGCTCGCCGCCAGCAGCGGCTCCGGATGGGGCTTGGAATGAGTTGTATCGCCCCCGCTGACGAGGCATGCAACGCGGTTGCTCAAGCGCAGCGCCTGCATCAAGGGTATCGAGAAACGCGCGGGTTTGTTGGTCACGATTCCCCAGGGAAGGCCGCGAGCATCGAGCTGATCGAGCAGTTCAGCCACGCCTTGAAACAGACACGTTTCCTGGCATAGCCGTTCGGCGTAAAAGTCGAGAAATTCAATACGCATTGCGTCGTAATCCTGATCACCGGGTCTGATATTAAACCCTAGACCCAGCAGGCCGCGTGCGCCGGCTGAGGCTTCGATACGAATGAGCTCTATCGGCAGGGCTGAGAGGCCACGGGCTATGCGTTGCCGATTGAGAGCGTAGCCCAGATCGGGCGCAGTATCGGCGAGGGTACCGTCAAGATCGAAGAGAACGGCTTTAATCATGGATGAGCTATCGAATATGTCGTGGGGTGAGACGCGAACCAGCCTTGGATTCGGGTAGACATAGGCATCACGGCGTCGCAGGGGACTGCAGGTGGTATAGGGGTTTAAAGCAAATTGGCTGGCTTCATGATTCAGGCACGAAATACCATGATGTAGTTGACATCCGAATCCGCTTCCAGGGCGTAGACTTTAGTGATGGGGTTGTACGTCATGCCAATGATCTCTTCCACATCAAGTCCTGCGGCACGCGCCATGCGTGCGAGTTCGGACGGCTTGATGAATTTTGCGTAATCGTGCGTACCGCGCGGCAGCAGATTCAGCACGTATTCCGCGCCTATCACGGCAAACAGATATGATTTCGGGTTGCGGTTGATGGTTGAGAAAAAAACCCAGCCGCCAGGCTTGGCAAGTTGAGCGCAAGCCCTTACGGTGCTCGCGGGATTTGGCACGTGCTCCAGCATTTCCATGCAGGTGACCACATCGTAATGATGAGGCTGCTCGACGGCGAGTTCTTCCACTGCAATCTTGCGGTAATTCACTTGCTTGCCGCTTTCCAGCAAATGCAATTTAGCCACCTTCAGGGCTTTATCGCCAAGATCGATACCAGTGACCTCTGCGCCGCGCTCGGCCATGCTTTCCGACAGGATGCCGCCGCCGCAGCCGACATCCAGTACGGTCTTGCCTGCCAGCTGGGCAAAGCGGTCAATATAATTTAACCGTAATGGATTGATTTCATGCAGCGGCTTGAATTCACTGTTGGGGTCCCACCAGCGGTGCGCAAGCTGGCTGAATTTATCCAGCTCGAGCGGATCGACATTTACATTATTGCTTTCCATTTTTTTTACTCAATATTTTGAGGCCCGGTTGTCATTCGTTCCCGCCAGAATTCTGCCCTGAGCAATAATTCCCGCTCGTCCAGCGTGGTCAATTCTCCATCATTAAGCAGGAGTTTACCATTTACCCACACATGGCTCACATGTTCGCGTCCGGCGACGTAGACGAGATGCGAAAGAGGGTCATAACACGGCGCAAGTTCCAGGCTGGAAAAATCCACAGCGGTGATGTCGGCTGCCTTGCCCGCTACCAGCGAGCCGGTAACCGCGCCCAGGCCAAGCGCCTGGGCACCATTGAGCGTCGCCATTTGCAGCACCTGCCAGGCTGGCAGCATATCCGCTTTGCCGCTTTGCGCTTTTGCAAGTAGTGCCGTAAACCGCATTTCCTCGAACATATCAATGCGATTATTGCTGGCGGCGCCGTCCGTCCCAAGGCCGACGTTAACTCCTGCGCTCAGCAGCGTTGCAACAGGCGCCAGCCCGTTAGCAAGCTTGAGGTTGGAAGAAGGGCAATTTGCCACGGTACAGCCCTGCTGCGCCATGAGTCCGATTTCATCACTGTTCAGATGGACCATGTGCACCGCGATCAGATTGGGGCCGAGCAGGCCGAGCTTGTGCAAGCGGTCTATCGGACGCACGCCATGACTTTTCAGGCTATTCCTGATTTCGTCCTCGGTTTCATGCAGGTGAATATGAACAGGAAGATCAAGCTGCTCGGCATAAGTGAGAATGCTGCCGAACACCCTGTCGCTCACCGTATAAGGCGCATGGGGTGCGAAACAGAACGATAGCAGCGGATGCTGGTTATAATCGTCGCGCAGAGCGAGGCCTTTTGCCAAATAATCGTCAGCATCGCTGGCGTAAGCGGTGGGGAAATCAATTGCGATCATGCCAATGCTGGCACGCATGCCGGATGCAACCGCTGCCCTCACCGATGCTTCGGGAAAAAAATACATGTCGTTAAAGCAGGTGATCCCGCCTCTCAGCATCTCTGCGCAGGCAAGCCGGGTTCCATCGAACACAAAACCGGAATCGACATGCCGGGTTTCCGCAGGCCAGATATGATTGCTGAGCCACTCCATTAACGGCAGATCGTCCGCAATTCCGCGCATTAGCGACATCGCCGCGTGCGTGTGGAGATTGACCAGACCCGGCATCACCGCATGGTTGCCAAGAACGATACGCTCGCGAGGAGCGAATTGTTCTTGTGCCTCTACACTGGGCACTATTGCCCGGATCGTACCCCGGTCAATTGCAACGGCGTGATCGCGCAATACTATCCCGGCAGGTTCCACCGGAATAACCCAGCGCGCCTCCAGTAATGTATCGATTTTTTCGGGATAGACCATTTAGTGGAAAGCTTAGCAAAAAAAAACCCTGCGCGCGGCAGGGTTTGAATTTTTGTGTTTAAAAGAATTACTGTACTGTTGCCTTCGTGCCGGCTACTTCGACTTCAACGCGGCGGTCAGGTTGCAGGCATGCGATCAATGCCTTGGTTTTCTTGTTGCCTTTGCATGAATCGCCGGTCACGGGATTGGCTTCGCCTTTGCCATCAGTAAAGATCTTGTCCGCCGGTATCCCTTTTTCCTTGACCAGATAGGCCTTGACAGATTCTGCGCGGCGCATGGAAAGCTTCTTGTTGTAGTCGTCGGAACCGATACGGTCGGCATAACCGATTGCAACCACGGTGTCGTATTTGACATCCCCAAGTTTTGATACAAGGTCATCCAGCGCCTGTTTCCCCTCAGGTTTCAGGACGGCCTTATCGAAATCGAATAACTGGTCGGCGGAGAGCGATATTTTTTCAGGTTCGGTGTAAACAGGAGCAGGAGCGGGAGCAGGTTCAGCGGGTGCTTCGACAACTTTTTCAGGTTTTGGCATCAGTTCAGGGTCGCATTCGTACGTTGCCATGGCAGGTGTCCAATACCCCGTGCGCCAACAGTCGCCCGAGGAGTCTCTGGCGACCTCGCCACGGCTGTCCGCCGCGTATGCTTCGGGTCTTTCCTCAGCCATGGCCGCTCCCGAAAACAGCACTGGCAAGACAACCGCCCCAAGCAAGAGTTTTTTCGCTACTGAATTTTTCATGCTATTGCCCCTTTTTTCAGAAAAACTTCAATTCAAAATCAAATCATCCCTTTAGTCATGCAAATAACAAGCGCAGCCATTGGATTTGGCTATGGCTCATTATTGCATATCCGCGTATCGATTATCTATTTATATATCTGTTCTTGTCAAACATGTTGTTGCATACGGCATGAAAACCCGAAAGCGCGGGTGACTTCAATACGGCCGGCATGCTAAAATCAAAAGCTTTATGTATAGCTATCCGAGACGGCATCCGGTACAGAATACATACTATAACTCGTTGTCTCACCTGAAAAATTGGTAATGGATCAATTCGCTAAAGAAACTCTGCCCATCAGCCTCGAAGAGGAGATGCGGCGCTCCTACCTTGACTACGCCATGAGCGTAATTGTGGGGCGGGCATTGCCGGACGTCCGGGATGGTTTGAAGCCGGTGCACCGCCGGGCGCTATTCGCCATGCACGAGCTGTCCAACGACTGGAATCGACCGTACAAAAAATCCGCGCGTATTGTCGGCGACGTCATCGGTAAATACCATCCGCACGGCGATACTGCGGTATATGACACCATCGTGCGCATGGCCCAGAACTTTTCGCTGCGTTACATGCTCGTGGACGGCCAGGGAAACTTCGGTTCGGTAGACGGCGATAATGCGGCGGCAATGCGGTATACCGAAATCCGGATGTCGCGCATCGCGCATGAGCTATTGGCGGATCTCGACAAGGAAACGGTGGATTTCGGCCCGAACTACGACGGATCGGAAAGAGAACCCCTGATTCTGCCCGCAAAAATCCCCAATCTGCTTATCAATGGTTCTTCCGGAATCGCGGTCGGCATGGCGACCAATATTCCGCCGCATAATCTGAACGAAGTGGTGGACGCCTGTCTCGCCCTGCTGAAAGACCCTGAAATCGGTATTGAAGAGTTGATTGAAATCATTCCTGCGCCGGATTTTCCGACCGCCGGCATCATCTACGGCGTCGCTGGCGTGAAAGAAGGCTATCGCACCGGGCGCGGACGCGTAGTCATGCGCGCACGAACTCACTTTGAGGATATGGAAAAGGGGGGCGGCCGCCAGAGCATCGTTATCGACGAACTGCCCTATCAGGTGAACAAGGCCAATTTACTGGTCCGCATCGGAGAATTGGTACGGGACAAGAAAATCGAGGGCATTTCCGATTTGCGCGATGAATCGGACAAATCCGGCATGCGTGTGGTCATTGAACTCCGGCGCGCAGAGGTGCCGGAAGTGGTGCTGAACAACCTGTATAAAGAAACACAGATGCAGGACACCTTCGGCATGAACATGGTTGCCCTGCTGGATGGACAGCCGCGGCTCCTGAATTTGAAGCAAATGCTGGATGCCTTCCTGCGTCACCGCCGCGAAGTGGTGACGCGGCGCACGGTTTTCGAACTGAAGAAAGCGCGAGAACGCGGCCATCTGCTGGAGGGCCTGGCGGTGGCGCTATCAAACGTGGACGAAGTGATCGCGTTGATCAAGGCGGCCCCGACCCCCGCAGTAGCGAAAGATGGTTTGATGTCCAGAATGTGGCATTCCACCCTGGTGGAGGAAATGCTTGCTCGCGCCTCAGTTGATGCGAAGGCATTCCGTCCTGATGGATTAGCGCCGGAATTCGGCTTGTCTCAGGAAGGATATCGCCTGTCCGACGCGCAGGCGCAGGCAATTCTGGAATTACGCCTGCAACGGCTGACCGGGCTTGAGCAGGACAAGATCGTTGGTGAGTATAAGGAGATAATGGAAAAGATTGCCGATCTTATCGATGTCCTTTCCAAACCGGAACGTATCACGGCCGTCATCACCGGGGAGCTTGCTGCTATCCAGCAACAGTTTGGTGATAAACGGCGCAGCGAAATCGTCATCAATACACAGGACTTGAGTATGGAGGACCTGATCGCATCTGCGGATGTGGTCGTGACCCTATCACATAGCGGCTATATCAAATCGCAACCGCTGGACGACTACCGGGCACAAAAGCGGGGCGGACGTGGCAAGCAGGCGACCGGCACTAAAGAAGATGATTTCATCGATAATCTGTTCATCGCCAATACTCATGATTACATTCTCTGCTTTTCCAGCCGGGGACGGGTTTACTGGATCAAGGTGTATTCAGTGCCGCAGGGCGGCCGGGCGTCGCGCGGCAAGCCCATCGTCAATCTGGTGCAACTGGAGCAAGGCGAAAAGATCAATGCGGTTCTTCCTGTAAAGGTGTTCGACGAGAATCGCTATATATTTATGGCGACCTCCTTCGGCACAGTGAAGAAAACGCCGCTTTCGGAGTTTTCCCGCCCTCGTGCCAGCGGCATTATCGCGGTGGGCCTGGACGAAGACGACTTTCTGATCGGTGTCGCACTGACGGAAGGAAAGCATGATGTAATGCTTTTCTCGGACGGCGGAAAAGCAGTGCGTTTCGATGAGAACGACGTGCGACCGATGGGCCGGGGTGCGCGTGGAGTACGCGGGATGAAGCTGGGCAAGAATCAAAAGGTTATTTCATTGCTGGTGGCCGAGAGCGAGGAACTGGCGGTCCTGACGGCAACGGAAAACGGCTATGGTAAACGCACGCCCATAGGCGAATATACCCGCCATGGCCGCGGCAGCCAGGGCATGATTGCAATCAAGACCGGACAGCGAAACGGAAAAGTCGTTGCGGCAAAGCTTGTCAGGGAGGATGATGAAATCATGCTTATCACCACTGGCGGCGTGCTGATCCGCACCCGCGTCAAGGAAGTTCGCGAGATGAGCCGCGTTACTCAGGGTGTAACATTGATTAACCTGGATGAGGGTGAGAAACTCGCCGGACTGGAAAGAGTGGTTGAGACCGACGAGGAATAGGAATCGATTCAGGGCACTTCTAAAAATCCGAGGTTGCGGGTAAGCTCATTTGCCGGGAAAAAAAGGCTAACCAGAATTTTGGCCCGGATACACTTTGATGTGGATGAAACCATTTTTTGAGTACGAATTTTTTCGGGAGCAGGAAGCATTTGCAAGAGAAGACAAGGAAGATAAGCCAGGAATCTGCAAGGCAACCATGCAAGACATGGCAAGCTTCGCTTTTAAAGGATCAAAGGCGTCCCGTAGAGATAAGGAACTTTAATGGAACATATATACAACTTTAGCGCGGGCCCGGCGGTATTGCCCGCGGAAGTGCTGCAACAGGCGCGCGAAGAGATGCTCGACTGGCATGGCAGCGGCATGTCGGTTATGGAGATGAGCCATCGCGGCAAGGAATTCATGTCCATTGCGGCCAGGGCCGAAGCGGACTTGCGTGAATTGGCGGGTATTCCCGAAAGCTACAAAGTGCTCTTTCTGTCGGGCGGCGCTTCCAGTCAGTTTGCCATGGTCCCGATGAATCTGCTGTGCGGCAAGAAAAGCGCCAACTACATCAACACCGGCGAGTGGTCCAAAAAAGCTATCAAGGAAGCGAAGAGATATTGCTCCGTCAATGTCGCCGCTTCATCCGAGGATGCGAATTTCACTTACGCCCCCCCGCAGGACACATGGAATATCGATCCCGACGCTGCTTATCTGCATTACACACCCAATGAGACCATCGGTGGCGTGGAGTTCAACTGGACGCCGGCCCTGCCGCAGGCGAACGTCATGCCGCTGGTCGCAGACATGTCCTCAAGCTTTATGTCACGCCCGCTGGATGTGTCCCGGTTCGGGTTGATATACGCCGGAGCGCAGAAAAACGTGGGTCCCGCCGGATTATGCATCGTCATCGTCCGAGAGGATTTGCTGGGTACAACAGTACCCGGCACCCCGACCATGTTCGATTATAAAATCCATGCCGATAATGACTCCATGTATAACACGCCGCCGACCTACGCAATGTATATTACCGGCCTGGTGCTGGAGTGGCTGAAAAAAAGAGGCGGACTGGAGGCAATGGAGAAAACCAACATTGCGAAAGCCAACCTGTTGTACAGCTTTCTGGATACCACCGATTTTTATCACTGTCCCGTAGCCAGATCCGACCGTTCGCGCATGAATATACCGTTCACGTTAAAAAATAAAAGCCTCGACGAAGAGTTTCTGAAACAGGCGCAGACACGTGGCCTGATCCAGTTGAAGGGGCATCGTTCAGTTGGAGGAATGCGGGCTTCGATTTACAACGCCATGCCCCTCGAAGGGGTAAGGGTCCTGGTGGAATTCATGAAAGAATTTGCGAGCAATCATGCCTGAACGCGCACATAAAGTTTTCCGGATACTTACACTCAACCAGATTTCCCCACTCGGGCTGAAGCTTTTCGATGCCGGTCATTACAAGGTCGGCAGCGATATATCCGAACCGGATGCAATCCTGGTACGTTCGCACAACATGCTGCAAATGGATATCCCGGCCAGCGTAAAAGCGATAGGCCGCGCGGGTGCGGGCACGAATAATGTCCCGGTGAAAGAGATGAATGTCCGCGGCGTGCCTGTCTTCAACACACCCGGCGCAAACGCCAATGCGGTGAAAGAGCTGGTGCTGGCCGGGTTGCTGATGGCATCGCGCAATCTCATCCCCGCGATTCGCTTCACTGACAGTTTACAGGGGGACAACGCGACGTTGCACAAGCTGGCGGAAGAAAGCAAGAAGCAATTCGCAGGAATTGAATTGCCGGGACGTACTCTCGGCATCATAGGCCTGGGTGCTGTCGGACGGCTGGTAGCGGATGCAGCCCTCCGGCTCGGCATGAAAGTGATGGGGTACGATCCGAATATAACGGTAGATGCTGCCTGGAATCTTTCTTCGGAAGTTAAACGAGCGGAAAGCATCGAAGATCTGCTGCGTAACAGTGAGTTTGTAACTTTGCACGTGCCCCTGCTGGACACCACGCGCCATCTGATTAATCATGAGCTCGTGCGGAATATGAAAAACGGCACGATCCTGCTCAACTTCTCCCGCGATGGCATAGTCGACGAGAATGCGGTACTTGAGGGAATCGAGTCCGGTAAAATAAAATATTACGTTTGCGATTTTCCCAGCCAGCTATTGCAGCATCATGACGCCGTGATCACGCTGCCGCACCTGGGCGCTTCGACGCTGGAAGCGGAAGAAAATTGTGCAGTAATGGTAGCGAACCAGATGATAGATTATCTGGAGCACGGCAACATCATCAATGCGGTCAATTTCCCCAATATAACAATGGAACGAGGATCCCCCTACCGGCTGGCGGTTGCCAACGCCAACGTGCCCAACATGCTGGGACAGATTTCCACCGGCATGGCTAAAGCAGGTCTTAATATTCACAACATGGGTAATAAATCCCGCGGCGAGATGGCCTACACGCTGGTCGACGTCGATAGCCCGGTACCCCAAAAAACGATAGACGAGATTGCGGCAATCAACGGCGTATTGATGGTGCGCTACTTGCCAATACTGGCGGGGCAGTAAAAGCCATATAAAAACTCATTCTCGATGACCGGCCAACTCAAACAGCTACGCGACAAGATAGATGCGATTGACAGCGAATTGCTCAAATTGATGAGCACTCGCGCTACGCTTGCCCGGGATATTGGGCAGATCAAAAACGGCATGGCATATCGCCCCGAGCGCGAAGCCCAGGTGCTGGCCCGGCTGTGCGAACTGAATCCCGGCCCGCTGGCAAATGAACACGTTGTACGACTATTTACCGAAATCATGTCCTTGTGTCGATCCATGGAAGAGCCTTTAACAGTAGCATACCTGGGCCCGCAAGGGACTTTTTCAGAAGAAGCCGCGTTAAAGCGCTTCGGTGCCGTAGTAACAACTCTCGCATGTAGCTCCATAGATGACGTATTCCGCAAAGTGGAGTCGTGTGAAGCCGGCTACGGCGTTGTACCGGTGGAGAATTCTACCGAAGGGGCGGTCGGTAGAACCCTGGATCTGTTGCTGCAAACCACATTAAAGGTATGCGGTGAAGTAGCATTGCCCATACATCAGCTTCTGCTCGCGCACCATCCAGATCTTGCGCGCATCAAAAAAATCTACTCCCATCCTCAGTCATTTTCCCAGTGCCACGAGTGGCTCAGTGTCAATCTGCCTCATTTGACGGGCTCGGCGCGGATCAGCGCAGCCAGCAATGCAGATGCAGCACGATTGGCTGCAGAAGATGAGAACGCCGCTGCGGTAGCTGGCAAAAAGGCTGGAGAAGTATTCGGGCTCACTGTCTGCGCCGAGAATATCGAGGATGATCCCAACAATACCACTCGTTTTCTGGTAATCGGCGCGCAGGAAGTCGCTCCCTCCGGCAGAGACAAGACGTCGCTGGTAATGTCGACTATGAACCGTCCTGGGGCGGTACATGAATTACTGGCTCCGCTGGCGGACCATGGGGTGAGCATGAGCCGTCTGGAGTCCCGTCCTTCCCGCGCCGGTTTATGGGAATACGTGTTTTTTGTGGACATCGAGGGCCATCAGCAGGATGCAAAAATCGCCAAGGCGCTGCAGGAACTGCGGGATAAAGCCGCGTTCCTGAAAGTGCTTGGATCGTATCCCGCAGGGTGACCTTCTTTTCGAGTTATTGAGTTTTCACGCATGAGCATCCCGGTACTGTCCTAGTCCATTTTTCCCGTTTCGACTTTTTCTCTATGCCTCCGTAATTTACGAGCCCTTGACCCATGAATCTTTGCGACCTCGCTCCTGTATATATCCGCGCCATCAGTCCTTATCAACCCGGCAAACCTATTTCTGAACTGGCGCGCGAGATGGATATGGATGAACGCGCCATCATCAAGCTTGCTTCCAATGAAAATCCGCTAGGGCCAAGTCCGCTGGCATTGGAGGCGATGAGCAAGGCATTGAATGCGGTAGCGCTTTATCCGGATGGAAGCGGCTTTGAGTTGAAATCGGCGTTGTCGGAACGTTATGGCGTTAGCAGCGACCAGATTGTGCTGGGCAATGGCTCCAATGATGTTCTGGAGCTGGCGGCCCGGGTATTCCTGAAACCGGGCGCATCTGCTGTTTATTCGCAACACGCCTTTGCCGTTTATCCGCTGGTCACGCAGGCGGTTGGCGCAAGCGGCATAACAGTTCGCGCCAGAAACTATGGCCACGACCTTGACGCCATGCTGCATGCCGTCATGCCAGAAACTCGCATGGTATTCATCGCCAACCCCAATAATCCTACCGGCACATTGCTGGCGGCTCACGACGTACTCCGTTTTCTGGAACGGGTATCGCCGGATGTATTGGTAGTGCTTGATGAAGCTTATAATGAGTATTTGCCTACCGCCGTCAAGGCTGACAGCATCGCATGGCTAGAACGTTTTCCCAATCTGCTGATCACCCGCACTTTTTCCAAAGCGTATGGCATGGCAGGTGTACGCGTAGGCTTTGGACTGGCCCATCCGGACGTGAGCGGCCTGATGAACCGGGTACGCCAGCCGTTCAATGTAAACAGCATTGGTCTTGCCGGCGCAGTGGCCGCCCTGAATGACGAGGAATTTGTGAAACGTTCTTATGCGCTCAACCAGGCCGGTATGCTTCAGATTACTACCGGATTGCGGCAACTGGGCATCGAGTACATTCCATCGTATGGCAATTTTTTGAGTTTCCGCGTACCGGGCAGCGCCCGGGCGGTAAATGAAAACCTCCTGAAGCAGGGCGTTATCGTGCGCCCTATCGGTATTTACGAAATGCCCGAGCATCTTCGAGTGACCGTCGGGCTCGAATCCGAAAATCAGAAATTCCTGAAATCCCTGGAAATAGCGCTTGGTACGACTCGGGGCATCCCCGAGATAGCCCCCATTCAGGCAGAAATGGTACGGGGAGAATCCGTTTGATCATCGTCATGAACAACGGCGCCACCGACGAGCAAATCGGCACGGTAATAGCCAAAATCCAAAGCTTCGGCCTGGATGCAAACGTCTCACGGGGCACCGAACGCACAATTATCGGCGCGATTGGCGATGAGCGAAAACTCGATCCGGAAATGTTCGATTCCCTGAGCGGGGTCGAATATTCCATGCACATCGTCAAACAGTACAAGATCGTATCGCGCGAATCTCATAAGCGCGATTCGATAATAGATGTGGGTGGAGTGGCGGTTGGCGGCACGCAGGTGCAGGTGATCGGCGGCCCGTGCTCCGTGGAAACGCAAGGCCAGATGGATTTAGCGGCGCAGCATGTCGCCACGGCAGGCTGCAAGCTGATGCGCGGCGGCGCCTTCAAGCCTCGCACCAGCCCTTATACGTTTCAGGGGAATGGTGAAGAAGGGCTGAAAATGTTCCGCCAGGCGGCGGATAAATACAACCTGCGCATCGTCACCGAGCTGATGGATGCGCGCATGCTCGAAACCTTCCTCAAGTATGACGTGGATGTGATCCAGATAGGCACTCGCAGCATGCAGAACTTCGAATTACTGAAGGAAGTGGGCCGCATCAACAAGCCGGTGATACTCAAGCGCGGCATGTCAGCGACGATTTCCGAGTGGCTCATGGCGGCGGAATACATCGCAGCTGGTGGCAACCACAACATCATTTTCTGCGAGCGCGGCATACGCACCTTTGAAACAGCATATCGCAATGTGCTGGATGTGACCTGTATCCCTGTGCTGAAAAAAGAAACCCATTTGCCAGTTATCGTCGATCCGTCTCATGCTGGAGGCAAGACCTGGATGGTCCCCGCGCTGGCACGTGCGGCGATCGCGGCGGGCGCGGATGGCCTGCTGGTGGAAATGCACCCAAATCCGTGCGAAGCCTGGTGCGATGCGGACCAGGCGTTGAATCCCCAGGAATTCGAGACCCTCATGGGCTCGCTGAAAGGAATAGCGGAAGTAATTGGACGAAGTCTGTAATCAGTCGCAATCTGATCGGACATCAATCGCGGGCACTTAACTGTTTCAAGATAGCGAAGGTGGCGAACGTCGTGATCAACAAGCTGGTGATTATCGGTGTCGGCCTGATCGGCGGTTCATTCGGGCTGGCGCTACGCAAGGCAGCTCTGGTGAAGCATATCACCGGCGTGGGACGCAGCCAGGAAAATATGCAGCGAGCGCTAAAGCTGGGGGCGATAGACGAAATCGCCGCCGACCTTCCCTCAGCGCTGAAAAATGCGGATATCGTATTCCTTGCCATACCGGTCGGGCAAACCGCGGAAATCATGGCGCAGATATCTCCATATCTCGAAGCTGACACGATCGTAACTGACGCTGGCAGCACTAAACGCGACGTAATTACGGCGGCGCGTTCTCACTTGGCTGGACACCTGAAAAATTTTGTTCCCGGGCATCCCGTTGCCGGGGCCGAACAAAGCGGGGCAGGAGCCGCCCATGCCAACCTGTTCCGCGGCAAGAAAGTGGTATTGACCCCTCTGGAAGAAACCTCTACCAAGGCGATAAAACGAATGACAGAATTTTGGGAGGCTTGTGGCGCGCAAGTCTTTCGAATGGACGCTCGCCAGCACGATAAAATCCTGGCATCGATCAGCCATCTTCCCCACGTGCTTGCATTCACGCTAATGAATCATGTCTCTGCGGTCCATCCGGAAGATCTGCCGGGCTCAAACGATCCACTGCGCTCCAGCGACCCGCTGAATTTTGCCGGTACTGGTTTCCGCGATTTTACCCGCATTGCGGGGAGCTCCCCCGAGATGTGGCGCGACATATGCCTCGCCAACCGTGAAGCGCTATCCAGCCAAATCGATGCTTACCAACGCGAACTTGCAGACATTCGAGAAATGCTGGCGCGCGGTGATGGAAAAGCGCTTGAAAGGGCGTTCGCGAACGCACGTGAAGCGCGGCGGCAGTGGCTGAAAAACGTGTCTTGAAGGATTGATCGGAGCAATAGCAGCATGACAATCACTGTCCGCTCCATACCTGAGACTCATGCTGAATGAATAGCTGGAATGCGAGCCTATGTATCATGAGCGATAGGCTTGTCCCTGAACAAATATTCTTTCATTTCCCTGGAAAACACCGGGTCCCTGCGTCGAATCCATTCCAGAACCATGGCGGCGTGCTCTTTCTCCTCATCCCGATTGTGCGCAAGAATTGCCTTGAGTTCCTCATCCTTGCACGCATCCACACGCTGGTTGTACCAGTCCACCGCCTCCAACTCTTCCATTAGAGAAACGATTGCTCTATGCATATCCCGCGTTTCATCGGACAGCTCCTCAATGGGTTCATGATAACCAACACTTGACATGCTTTCTCCTTATTCGTTCTGCGTATTCGTAGTGACCCGCAGGCTCCACTATCTTTCGCCCGCGAGTCCTTCTGTATCGGCGAAAATTCGCTTGGCAATGTTCTCCAGCTCAAATGGACCATCGCGGCCGTAGGTGACGCACTTTTCGTATTCCGCCACCACGAAACAGATGCTGGTGCTTCCCGCGTCTGTCATGCGTAATGCGGACGTCCCGACAATTCCGTCATCTTTCAGGAAGATCGAATATCGGGTAGTGTACTTCTCGGGTAGATCGAAAAAACGAATTCTGTAAAGCTCATTCAGGAGGACCAGCAGATCCTTGGTTGCATAGGGGAATTGCACAGGCTGACCATCACTCTCCAGTGAAGCGCTGCCGGTGCCGGAAAGGCTGACCCGCCGGATGGGGAAGGCGGAATTGCCGGGGTAGCGTGTCAGACGGAGCGTGACCTCATCAATGCGATAGGCGAGCGGCGGGCCGTTTGGCCCCAAAGTACGGTCCGCAGCCATCGATACTGCCTCCGTAAAACATAGCATGAAAATTACGAGGCCGCTACTTAGAAAAGAGCTGTGTGCTTGCATTGCCCGATACGCCTGATACGCCGGATCATGAAACCGGACGCCCTTTGGATGCCAATAAGCAAGAGGGTTATAACGTCAGACCCGGCGACGCTGCGAAAACCAGCTGAGCAAGCCCAGGCCCGCCAGCATCATCGCATAAATCTCAGGCTCCGGCACGACGGCCGCATAGCCGAGATCTTGGAGGATGCCAACTTCGATCGCACTATAGTCGCGAGCGTAAGGGCCTGTATCCGATGCCGCAAGCATCATCATTCCAGCTAAAGACAGGTTCTCATCGTCGAGGTGGGAGACACTGCTGCCCTCCTCCCATATCTCGGGCGTATACAAACCAACCGGGTTGCCGCCGTTAGCGGCCACTGCATTGCTGCCGCTGAAGAACAGACCTTCAGCCGGACTGGCGCCGCCTACGCTACCCCCGTCCCAAACCGCCTGATTCAGCGCAAAGTTTGCCGGATTGATAATGCTGACGCCGCTCTTGTCAACAATAAGGCGATCAAAAGCGTTCCAGCTTCCTGCGGCTCGCGTTCCGAAAAAAGGGTCGCCTGATTGCTCAACAAATGAAGCGAAACCAAGCGTATGCGTGAATTCGTGAAACATTGTGGAGTAGAAGTCGTATCTGGTATTCGAGGTCGGCGCATTGAAGTTCAATTCCCACGCGTTTCCGAAGTTGACATCCAGCGAACCATCGACATCGTTTCCGTTCAGGTCTACACCGGTTTGCAGTTTCGTGCGCACAACCTCGCCAAGGTTGAATCCGGCCACTCCCGGATCGACAAGTTGGCTACCCGCCGCTGCCAGTGTTGTATCGTGGGGATCGTCGGTGGCGCTGGCCTCCAACACAATCGTGCCCGAATTGCTGAAGTGGCGGCCGAACATGCTGGAGAATGTGCTGGCCGCAGTGTTCAGGGCAGCTTGACGGCTTGTGCCGTCCGCCGGATCAAGAAATCCGGTACCTGGTTGATCAATATATTGGAACTGGAAAGTAACCGCCGCCTGGGCAGCAAGCCCGAACGACAGGCAACCTGCCAGCAGTATCCCCTTTATCATTCCCTTCGCGCACGCGGACCGCTCGGTCCCTTTCTGTTCCTTGTTCTTCATATGAAAGCCTCACTATGGATAATTGGTTAGCGGATTCTATACCTCAGCAACAGAACAGCACAATTCAACCCCTGAAGAAGCCCGAGGTTGCGCAAAAGAAACGACAGGAAACGCTGACCAACATTAACGAATAACAAAACCCGGGTATGTTACACCGAAAAAGGCTGCATTTATGCGTTCTGATTTTACGTGACGCTGGGATATACAAAGGACTCAACTGGGCGATGAGGCAAATAATCCGGTGCCTTATGCAGAAAGATATTTGCAAACAGAGCCACAGAACTGGAGATTGATTTTATCGCCTCTTTATCCGGACTGGAATTCCACCTTTGGGTCGCAGGGTTACCGCCATTTCGATCTCGACTTCATCAGTATTAAGCAACTGTAAATCATAATGCTGAACTATCATGCTTATCAATAGCAGGCTTTCCAGTAATGCAAAATGACTACCGATACAAATGCGCTCGCCTGTCCCGAATGGCATAAACGAAAACCTGCGATTTTGGGGTATTAAAAACCGTTCAGGGTCGAACTGCTCCGGTTGCGGCCAAAAGTCAGGATGATGATGAAGATTGAAAATGCTGAATATCGCAAGCCTGCCAGCCTTTAAAAAATAACCATCGACCTCGGTATCTTTATTGACTCTACGCAGGATAAAGGCAGCAGGTGGACGAAAGCGCATCGATTCATTTAGTACCGCTCTCGTATAAACAAGCTGCTGCAAATCTTCGGCGTCCGGTATTTTTCCTTGCAGCAGGCCGTCAAGTTCCTGACGCAGCTTGGCGAGTACATCCGGATGCCGGGCCAGTAAATATAAAGTCCAGCTCAATAAATTTGCGGTGGTTTCATGGCCTGCACCAAAAATGGTAATGACTTCATCACGAATCTGTTTGTCAGTCATCTTTTCACCGCTGTTGTCATCGCTTGCTTTTAACAACTTATCCAATAAGTCGTTATGTGCACATGATGTGGTGCGGCGTTGATCGATGATTCCGTAAATGACACCATCGATTATTCCCAGCGCCTGCTTGAATTTTTGATTGGCTGGAGTGGGTACATACAACGGGAGCGTCAAAGGATTCACGATGGTTTTAGAGGCATACCTGAGCAAGGTATCCAGAGATGGAGATATTTGTTCTATTTTGTCGAGGACACTGGTGCTGAACATGGTCTGGGTGATCACCTCCAGCGTCAACTGCATCATTTCCCGGGATAGGTTAATCTCCGCACCTTCACCTAATTTCCGCCACCTATCCAGCATATTGCTGCCAGCGGTGGCGATTTGCGGCAACAGTGCAGTTATATTGCTTCTCTGAAAAACCGGCTGCATCAACTGCCGTTGCCTTTGCCATAAATCACCCTGGCTTGTTACTAATCCCTGACCCAACACCAATGCCAGGCCGGTCGGTTTTCCAGCATCGTGGATTTTTACAAAAACATCACCTTGCTTGATAAGGGCTTGTTCAAACAGTTTCGGATGACCGAATAGATAAAACTGGCGGCTAGCCAGTCTGAAGCTGACCAGGCCGCCGTAATCTCGCTGCCAGTCGCAAAGGGCTTGAAACGGATTCGCGCTCATCGGGCCTAAATTGCCCAGCAGAAAATTGCCTTTGACCTGTGGAATTGCTTTGTTAGGCGTCATCGTCAATGCAGTTAGAAGTTTCAATGACGGCTTTCATTCTCGCTGCGCTCATCTTTCGGCTTGCGCTCGGGACCACGAAAGGCTTGTTCTTTGCCAACTTTGCCAAGTTGCCCTGCCACTTATATAAACTGGTTGTGGGCGATCCCCAGTTCCAATACAAGCTCAGCGGCAGCTTCTGTCCAAGCTCCAAAAGCCTGATCGCTTTCAGTTTGAACTCCTTGCTGAATCGCTCTCGCTTGCGCTCAGGATTCTGCTTGCCATTGCTCTTCTCTATTTGACACCTCCGTCACATTGTCTAACTTCTAATGTGTCCGGGGAAAGCCGGGCTAGCTCAGTCTAACCCCCTTTTTTCCTGCCGCTCCCTCATCCAAGAGTCCCTCATGAATGTGTTGAAATCATTGCAAAACCACCCCAATTCAACAATGAGGTGACATAGTTTCTGATTGGGCCGGCGGGGATAATCTCGTCAAGCCTCTTCTGAGTCAGAATTGGCCCAAACCCAGAAAGCAACATATCTATATTTGTGCGGTTAATGTGTCCGATCACAGCATCGGCCAGCAACATAGCTTCAGGCGTCTGGAACTGATTCAAGTCTTCGCTAAATTTCTCGCCCCATTGGCTGTGGGTTAAAGCATTTTCCACCTCAAGCAATGGCCTCACTTGCCAATTGAACGCCTTTGTTACTGTCATTTCCTTCGAGAAACGATCGTATATTTGATCAAGATTTTCAACGCCAATATGTCCATCAATATAAACGTACCTTCTAATTGGGTCTTTCTCGTCTTTTGGATTACAGTTTAAGTAATTTATATCCCCGCACTCTATTCCGTGGAAGCCCCTGCCGCCGGAAATGGTCACCCTATTGATTTCGGATATCAGCCCGTCTTTATTGCGAAACTCTACGTGCCCAAATGTATCCATGGAAAATACAAAATCAAATGAATCATCGGGAAAAGGGAGTCCCTGGATGAAGTCGCATTGAATGGCCTTATCATAGCCATTTTCTAAACTTTCTTCGGTGCAAGCTTTGCTCATATCAACGCCAGTGAGACGGCAGTTTGGAAACACACTTTTAATGTAAGCACCAAATCGCCCCGAGCCGCAGCCAATGTCGAGTACAGAAAATCCAGGAGTCTGGCTGTGTAGAACTCCGGCAATTTCCTCAGCAAGAAATTCAAACTTTTGAAAACCTATTGCCCGCCTGCAGATAGGTCGAAGTGCCATGGGTTCAAATTTTCCACCGCCACTTGAAAAGCGGGTCGAATAAAAGGAAACCGGATCGATCTCAAAAAGATCGTAAGTAATATCAATTAGAGTTTTCATGTATTAAAACGCGCCTAGCTAATGATTTCTGAATATTAAAAATGCGCAAAATTGCAATAGCCTCTATGGAAAACCAGCTGAAGATTTTTCAAAATCGGTGGGCACAGTAAGCAAGCTGCCTTAAATATCAAAACGCTGTCTGCTAGTTGCCATTGGATGAAATGGCAACTTAAACACGTAGTTCCGCGACTTGAGTGCTCCGGATTCTCGGCCTCGACACCGCGATGGCAGGGCTGCAACGCTGGCCGCAGCTGGCGTTGCGCTATGAGTTACGCCAGCGGGAATGCCGGCAGGCCTTTTCCGGAATTGTCAAACATGTGTTAAAGGGGCCGTTTTGTTCCTGGCGCAGGATGCCACTGAATTCCCTTGAATGTGGTCAGCTAGAGTGTTTTTAGTGATTTGCATAACGCTTGAACCGCACTGGGCTGCTCTATTGGCGGGGCGGTGACATTCATATTATTCCATGAAAGCCGCGTCATACCTAAGTTTCTTGATTGACATATATTATAGTTACCACGTTTGTTACCACGAATAGAACTTCGATACCCCTTGTTGCAGCCAGGCAAGGCTGGCCTTAATAAGAGCCGACCTGGCATCATTCATTGCCATCAGGCAGGCTTCACGCTGGAGAAAGGTAGCAGGAATTTTTCTTGCCGTTGAGGCAGTATAGTAGCAGGAAAAATTTCCCGCTACTTCTCCAAGTACAGCAGGCGCGTTTTTCAAGAAATCCGAGTGTGCCAATACAACCTCTCCGGATTGTGCTGACTGTTGATGAATTCAACCAGTTCAAGTTGGTCAATTTACTCGTCGCGCCCCTCTTTCTGCAAAATTTCTTCTAAAAGCCGGATATCGATTTCATCCATTCGCAACAAGCCGGGGCCTTCGTGGCGAGGGCATTCCGATTCGTGGTGGTCCAGGTATTCTGTAAGCGCCAGGCCTGCCAGCTCATTGAGTGATAAGCGGTTACGCTTCAGGTATACGTCCGTACGGGCCCTGATGTGCTTCGGTAGCCTGATGGTGGTCGTCTGAGTTTTTTTGGCTGCCATAGTTTATTGTAACAATTTCTTGTTATGGACTAACCAACGCGGATCCTTCCCTGATCCCGCACAGATATCTGTTACGTTTTATAACCGTTTGTTTTACGGCTTGATTTAACGAAGATCAGGCAGTAATCTACACGTAACATCGGAGTGATTGATGGAAAAGAATTGATCAGAACTACATGAAGAAGTTACAGCCGCCACACCTCGAGCCATATGGCCTATTTACCAGATAGGCAGGACTTCAAAATATTTGCCGAAGCAATATTTCGGGGGCGAACAAGCGGATTTGATGGGACGCTACGCGCGGCGCCGGAGCGGAGCACAAGAAGCTAAAGACTTGGCGGAGGCCAACATGCTGCACAACCAAAGCAAGCTCCTGTACAACGCCCTGAGCGGCGCGGTCAGGACCGTAGGTTAAAGGAGAAAACGATGGCTGGACCACTTGCACCATTCCTGATAGCAGCGGCCGTTGCGTCTGCACTTGCTTCTGCTGGCGGCACCATCGCATCGATGAGCGCGCAGAGTTCCATCAGGAAGAAACAGGCTGCGGCGCGCAACGCTGAAGCCGTCCGCCAGCGTGACATTGACCGTCGGCGCGATATCGAGATGCAAAAGGCATTGCCCGAGCATGATGTTCAGTCTCAGGAAGAGAAGCAACAAGGGATAGCTGACGAGTTGTACAAGTACATGACGCCAACAGTGGACACTTCGACTGAATACATGGCTGACAACATGAATGCACCGCAAATAATCAAGGACACGATGCAGCGGCAGCTTGTGGGCGCGTTGCAGAAAGGGAAGAACTACGCGCGGAACTTGTCGCAAGTGTCGTCACTTGGTCGCCTCAATCTGGATAACAAGTTGGGAATGAACCGCCTGGGCGAGCGTGTCGGCATGCTTAACAATGAGTCGGCACGGTCAAGCGGGATTCTGCCTATGGAGTTGGACGACGCGAATCTTGCGGGCTTGGGAGCCGAGAATGCTGCTGGCATCTTGAACGGTGTTGGAGGCATCGCTGACGCCATTGGACAGTATCAGATTTTGGATAAAGGAGGGATAAAGAATGCCCTCGGGCTAGGAGCAAAGCCAACTGCGAAAGGTTCCCCCCTGCCGCTTAACTCGCACGTCGGTTAAATACAGGACTTCACGCATGCATAAGATTGGACTATTCGCTTTTAACCAGCTGTGCCGCACCAATTACCGAGGATGGCCTACAAGTGCGCCAACTCCAGCATAGGTTGTCAGAAGGCTGTGAATTTATCGGGATCGTGCAGACAGAAGGCGGACTCTTTTATTCCAGCAAGCCGGAAGCAAGCCGGGACATGCTGAACAAGGTTCGCAACGAAACTGCTAGCCTGGGTGGAAACGCATTCACGATTACCACCGTAGAAATCGAGCGCGGATTCAGCCTGCCATTCGCTCAGGCCGACGCTTATATCTGCCCCCACTTGATTGGCTCTGGTCGCTGGGCGGATCGATTGTAGGGGCCCCTGCAGATGCTCCTGAGTGTGGAAGGTCCGCTCCGCGCCAAGTGTCACTTCCAAGAAGGTACGCGACCCGCAAACGTCTAGAGCGCTCGGCGCGCAGTCTGATAGCGGCGTGGCCGAAACTGCCGTAGTAATCGGCCGAGCGCCGACTCAACGCACCAGCCGAAGTTTGGCCGAGCGGGACGTCGACACGACATTTGCTTCACCTGTTTCATGCCCTCTAACACTGGACAGAGTAAGCATGAACGTCAATGCATTTAGATCATCCAGTGTCAGAGACAACTCGTTTGCAATCTCCACCCTTCCAATCCCTTCTCTGCGTAACCTGTCGAAAACCTTGCCTAGCATCTGCGAGGTTTCCTGGAGCATCGGATTTGGCTCCGTGGTGCGGTAGCCTTTCTTGGCAATTTCGATACACAGCGTTCGATATGTCCATTCGGTCACCAACCCAAGGCTGTTCATTCGATAGGCTAGCGCTGCCAGTGATACTCCCCAATAACTCTTCAGTTTTATCAGCTGAGGGACTGTGACTAATAAGGGGCGACGTGCTACGACATCATCATGAGGCATCAAAAATGCTGAAGCGAAAGCATTCGCCTCGCGCTCCTTTTCAGGACTGTGCACCCTGCTGTGCAGCATACTGTATCTGTCGCGCACCAAATGGCCTAGTTCGTGACCGGCGTCGAAGCGACTGTGCTCGGCACTCTTGAAGGTGTTCAGGAACACAAATGGAGTGTTCTCATGCCATACACTGAATGCATCCACCTCACGCGCCTCAATGGCGAGCGAATAGACCCGGATCCCTTTCGATTCCAGTAGATGAATCATGTTGCTAATGGGCGCTTGACCAAGTCCCCACATACGCCGAAGCGTTGCCGCTGCATCCTCCGGACTGAGGTCGCTTAAATCCGGCAACTCCGCTTGGGGTAAGCTGAATCGCGATTCGATCCAGTGGTTCAAAACAAATGCAAGCGATCCTGCATTCAAGGCGCTGTCTCTAAGCGCAGCGGACATCTTCGACATTGAGCGGAAACTGGCCGTATGCTCGGAAATTTTCGGCAGATCTGGGCCGAAAAAAAACGATATCGGGAAGCGGAGAAGTTCCGCGAGTTCCGCGAGCCGCTCTGGTTCCGGCTCATACTCTCCAGCTTCATAGCCTTGGATTGTTCGACTCCGAACGCCCAGCTCTTCGGCGAGACGTACTTTCGTCCAGCGCCGGCGCGTTCTCGCAAACTCGATTCTTGAGGGATTAAGCATCACGGTCCCAACCCACGCGCATCATGTCCCGGCCTTGCGCTCGACAGATACATCGAATGGAGTTGTCGGCAATGCTGCCACCATAGGTACCATCGGCTCACCCTTCAGTGAACGGAGAATGATCCGCTCCGACCAATCTACAATCTTCCTGTGCTGGAAGTCTGACGGCAGCGAGAGCTCGGTTCGGATTTCCTTCAATCCGTTCGTGCCAACTTCGACGTGGTAAAGCAGAACCCAGAATTGAGTCCCACCATCGCCCTTCTTTCGTAGTTTCGTGATTAGCCTGTTCTCGAAAAGCTGGTACTGCACGTTGCGCTGAACCGCCTTGTCCAGAACCGCTCCCTTGTCGGCTTGGTTCGTGGGATGGCCATATGGTTTGCCGGTGTCACTATTGCCCGTCATTACCCCAATAGCCAGGGATTTGTCTGGCGAAATCACAAGCGGACAATTCTGCTCGTCCCGGATGATCCAGCCCTGCACACGTAATGCGACTCGCAACTGGGCAACAAAGGTATGCCAATGGTAGGTTCCAGCCGCGGTCGGGGCGTGAGCGGGCGTTGCCTCCAGCCGGGCTTCATAGCCACGCTGGTTCGCCTCCAAGAGTAATTCCTGATGCAATGCAGAATCAATCTCGAACAGGCGGGCATCTACTTCTGCAGGCTCAGAAATGATTCGTGTGGGTTGTGGTGTGTTCGAATGAGTGAGCAAGAAGGATCTCCGTTTTTTACTTCCGGTTATCTTACCACTTAATGAGGTATGAAAACCAGAAGTTGTAGCAGCGCCGGGCAATGATGAGCATGCCAAGCATTTCGCAGAAAGGGCGTTTACTACCAGGCTAGGCATGTACCAGTCTGACCGGTCAGTCGGCACCACTCCCGATCCTCGCCGCTTCCTGGTCCCGCCCTTCGCCCCGGCCTTGAGGCGGAGGCGATCCCCCACCCCGCCACCCCCGCCGCGCACGCGTGAAACTCCGTTGAGGTACCTCTCCAAAAATTTTCAATTTTCCGAAAAAATCAGAGGTATGAGATTGATTAAACAATTCCTGATGGATGTGAGTACCAAACGCTGATCAGCTTGAGATAAACTATTGCTCCTTGTTCTCACCGAAAAACCCTATTTCCGCAGCCTTGTTCGGCATAAAAAAAACCGATGTACCCTCTCCGCGTCTATCTTGACAGCAGCGACTTCTCGGTATTATCTGATCCTCGGCGCCGCATTGAATTTGCCCCCATACTAAAGCAGCTCCGTCACTGGGCGGCTAATGAGCAGATCACGTGTCTGTTCTCCGGAACCCATCTCAGCGAAATGGCCCCAACTGATGCCGGTTTCGCAGATGCTGCCCAACGCCGGGCGGATCTCTTGGTCGAACTATGTGGCAGAAACGCATTGATTTCTCAAGATCGTCTCTTTACGGGAGAGCTTAGGTTTGCGTTGCATTTGGCTGAGGACCCTCCAGCCGTGCACTCTTCTATCGGCGAGTGGTACCCGGATGCCTTTGCAGATGTGCTTCCAGTTGGCCCCTTCGATATACCAACTGCGAATATCAAAAATATTATCAACAACTCAGGTATGAGCAGAAAGATCCGCCGAATGGCAGAGCGCAAGGCATTTAAGCACGGCAAGCCGAAGGCCCAACTACACGCAGCAGTTGTCGAAACCGCACGGACTGACAGTTTGGACGAGCTCCTTCAGAAATACCCGATGCGACCACAGGATGCACGTGTTCTCAGTCGCTACTTTGTGGGCGATGCCTCCAGCGCGGATGCGATCGCTGCGTTTCAAGAGAGCCTTCGCGATCCTCGATGGATGATGCAGTGGTTCAGCATGCACCACAAACAACTCAGCCCCTTCATTGAGTGGACACGCGGCCCGGCGGCTCTGTTGCTAACCAGTATAAATGAGATGGCTGCACATGCTGCGTCCGTGCGAAAGATCGACGCTGAACTAGGCACCTCGCTGACAGATACTCTTTATTCCTCCTCGAAATGGATGCAATTGCAGGAGGATATGCTCCTCGGGATCGCCACCCGACTATCGGAGAAATTCTCTGATCAAGTGTCCCGCACACTCACGCCATCCTTGATAGATAATGGTTGCCCAGGTTTATCGGTAGGTGTTAAATCGCTTTATAAGGCGTGGTGGACCGTAACTGGACACATGCCTCGGCGAGCTAAGCTAAGCGATTTTCCAGACGCTCTACACGCGATGTATGCTCCATACGTAAATGTTTTTCGAGCTGATTCCTTCATGGCTCCCCATATTAAACAATACGCACAAAAATTTGGGACACAAATAGTCCCCAAACTCACAGCCCTTATACCCACAATACACAAGGCATTACAAGGTGAGACGTAGATCCACAGAACGCGTTATCTACCTTTAATGTCGCGCGCCGTAGCACGGGTCTTGCCCGCCTTCCTCGGCGCATACTCCGTCCAAAAAATGTGATGCACTTCCCATCCCGCCATGCCTCAGTGCAACGTCCTTCTTTTCTTGCTGCTGGCCAGTCCGCCCGCTTGCCCCTGAATCTGAACTTTCATGCAGCCATCCATGAGCAGCAGTTGCTCGACGATATCAAGGGCCGGGATAGGTGCATCATCCAAGCGCCGGGAAACTCGCTTGGGCCCGGTCGACACGTCCCCGCGCTCTTTGCGTTCGCGCCGGCATCGCTGCGGCTGTTCCCCCTCGTACAGTTTCAGCAGCTTCGGCGATAGCTTTACCTGCTCGCCCAACATTCCCGTTTGATTGCAGTATTGCGTAGTCAAGTTTCAGCAGCTTCGGCGATAGCTTTACCTGCTCGCCCGTATCCGCATAGGTTAGATCAACACGTGCGCAATCATCGCGGCGCGACTCTTCCCAATATCTGTTTACCTTGGCAATGTGGCCAGATGGTGTTACTACCAGATCACCGTTTTTGAAGTCGCTCATGATGCCTTCCAGCTTCATCGTATCGTGGAAAATATTGAAGCGCTACAGCGCGCATCGGAGGAAGAACTTGCCTACATCGAAAACGCCAGCACTCGACAAGTTGACGCCAGAGAAACGGAAGAAGGTTCTCGACCTGGCGGCGGAGATGACGGTGCTGAACCACGTCAAGAAGCTGGTGGAAGATATGCGAGTCGAGGCGACGAACTCGAATTCCAGCTCGAGCGAGCGTAGGACGGAATCATAATCTACCCAGCTTGCTTGTGTGGTGGTCAGGACTTATACAATCTCCTCAGCCGCTCGGTCATCTTTTCGTCATACTCAAGGCGACCCTCGATAGTCGCAAGGAATTGATCAGTTAGCCGTCTCCAAGTGGGCCAGCGCATCCATAGCGGCTTTCCTTCCGGCTGGCTTGAGTCTTCACTACCTCGGCGCTCATAAGCTCGTTTAAAGCGGCGAAATGCACGCTCGGACTCCCCCTCATTTTCAACAGGATGAGCCAAGTTCAGGCATTTCTTGCACCCGTACTGATCCGAAGGCATCTCCCCCTTTGGGAAGCGGTAAAGGATGCAACAGCGTCCCAGGCAGCGTGGGCAGCAAAAATAAACGCGGTACCCGCCCAGATGGCATTGCCGCCATTCCAGATCCACCGTTACACTGCCAGCAAGGATAAAGGCCTCACTGTTCGGGCGAAGACAATATTCACGCGCCAGCTTCCGCACGTCCACCGAGAAGAAGTCATCGGTAAAAGCCTTGTCTCCGCGGCGCCAAAAACTTCGGATATCTAATTCATCCATGACAATGACTGAAAGAAAACAAGTTCGACCAAAGTTAGAAAAAATTATTGGGAAATGTTGCCATGGTTCGAATCATACTTTATCAACTCATCACACCGAAACGCATCAGCTTCCCCATTCCCCAAACCCATTCCCATCCCCCCTAAAGGGGGGATTGGGGAAGATTGGGGACTAAATTGGGGAAAATGGGGACTTTGGGGACGTTTTGGGGACTTTTTTGGGGACGTTTTGGGGACTCTAAATCTCAGTTTGGGGACGTTTTGGGGAAAATGGCACTTTTCGCCTATTTTTTAATCAGTAGATTGGGGACTTTTGGGGACTATTCAAGAGTTCTTGATACCATTGTCATGCTATCGAATCCATATCCAGCCTTCTCGCAGTATTAGGCAACCGGCATTTACCAATCCTGTCACAGCAATCCTCACCCGTTCCGGCACTCGATCATTTTCAACAGCCAGGCGACCACGGCAGGCCTCGATTAATTCATCCACGCGAGTGCAAGGACGCCCGTTAGGCGCGCCACCCCTAGCAAAATCTTTTGATGCCCGAAGCAGTTCGCCGGCCACGTCATATACCACTTTCTGATTTCCGCCCTTAGGGAGCTTCACGCGTCGCACAGAATCGGCGGTGCGTTCTTCTGGAGTGATGATGCACGAGGTTATCGAATCCCCATCGTTATCCGTGCCCACCTCCACAGACGAAAGCCGGAACGCATGTTCTTCCCCATCAACTCCGTCTTTTGATTTCGCCAGCCGCCAGGACCGCCGGTCATCCTCACGCCTTACTTCGATCACCGCATCACTGGCGGCGAGCAGGCTACTATGCCCTCGCATACCCCTGGATGCGTCTTTTCCACTGTGATGGATAGGAATAACAACGCAATCGCACTCCTCCCCAATGCGATGGAGAGTGTCTACAATTCTTCCCATATCTGGACTCGAATTTTCATCTGCCCCGGCTGCCGCAGCGCTCAAAGTGTCAATCATGATGACACCCGGGCAGTAGTTATCAGAGTGAAGATTATTCACCTTTTCAATAAAGACTTCGACATCATGCGGGCTGAAAAGCGAGAAGGAGCCTTTAACAAACTGTACGGTCCGCTCAATAGCCTCATCCCGATAGTATTCATAATAAGCCCGGACACGCTGTGCTAGACCGCCTTGACCCTCCAGGCATAAATAAACCGCATCACGCTGTAAAGTTCGGTGGCCATAAAATGGCCTGCCTTCCGAAATGGCAAAGGCCAGTTCAAGCGCCAGAAAAGATTTTCCACTGCTAGGCGGCCCGAAGATAGGGACCAGCCCATTTTGCGGAAGGATGCCTTTTACCAAATATTGCGCGGGTGGCATCGCTAGCAGATCCGCTGCCGTTTGAAATTCGAGGCGTTCAGGCTCCCGCCCCGTGACCGTATCTTGCTGGCTGTGCCATTTGACGCGCTTTCCGTTGACAACGAGTCTCGGCATCTCGATTAATTCCAGACCAGCGCAGCCCTCAAGGCCTCGGGGTATGTAATCCGGAATACATTTTTTCTGCTCAGCTTCGCTCAGCTTGCGCCATTCCTGGGATGATATTATTTTGCCTGCTGCATTCATTTGAGGGCTCTCCTCTGGCAATCTTGGCTTCTCTTCCACCAGTCTTCCACCTGTTCAGTCTTAGCAGCCTTGAGCGCTCGGGCTGCCGCTGGATCTCGGCGCTTGAGTAAGTAGTATTCCCATAACTCGGTGCCCGACCACGTTTCACCCCCACCCGCGTACATCTTCTCGGCGTTTCTCGGCGCGAGATTTCCGGATAGCAGAGCAGTGGAATGTATGGGAAACGTTCCCGCCGCACTCATTGCAAGGTCTCACTGGATGCGTGACGCTTGACGGTCTCGCGGATATCTTCCACTCGCCACGCCGTCACGCGCTTGCCAAGAGTGCGCACGGGTTGCGGGAAACGGCCTGACTTCACTCCGTCCCACCAACAGGTTTTTTTTACGGGAATTATCGGGGGAATCGGCGGTTCCGCTTTGGGATCACCGATAATTTGGTACAAACGAAGAAACCCGGTTTCGGGAAGTTTATGCATTTCGGTCGCCTCTTGTTCGTTAAAGGACGCTGAAATACTACAAACTCCGTTAATGTCCGTCACGACAAGAATTGTTCGGTTAATGTCGCAAGAAATTGCGAGGAAAGCTAACTCTTCTTAGTGAGGGAATTCCTTGTGCTGGTTTCTGCTACCGTTACTTCGAGCGGATATTTTTTACATACTCGTTGTACCGTCCGTATGTCCATGTCAAAAACCTCTGCGGCCTTCTTTTTGGCGTCGGCTTCATCTTTAGCCCTTGCAGTTGCGTCGGTGGTTCGATTGCCAGCACCTAGATTTCTGCCGACTGTGTAAGCAATCTCTATATCTCGCTGTTCTATCTCTTTTGATTCGGGGCGATTAGGGTCACGGGAAGAGCCAAACGCCGCAAGCTTAGCCGTTTCATCTCCCAACAGATATTTTATCGGTTGAATAAGGGATGCCAATGCAATACGGTCTAGCGATGTTTCCGTGTCGAGGTTGATTTCGGCGCTCAATGCCTGGGCAATTTGCAACAGTTCGGTCATTGCCCCAACGTCGCCATCCTCTGCAGCAAAGCAGAGCCTCCGCCTTACTGCGCAGAGTCCGAACTGGTGATCATTCGGATCTACGCCAATCATTTTTCCATCTACCGGGAAATCCTCAAGCGACGGTTCTTTATCGTTTTCCATTTTTTGGCTTCCTGGCAATTGGTGCCCCGATAGGTAAAGGCGAGCTATTGCTCTTGGGGCTCGTCCCTTGCTGGCCGATAGGTAGAGGTGATCCTGTACGAACTGATTGGCGTTCCCTCGATTCCTTTTCGCCATCTACTTTCTTGTTCACCATCCCTGTTTCTACCCAGTCACGATATCCCTCAATGCTGATTAAAATGCGTCCGTCAGGTGCTTTTCGCCATACACGGTTTTGAAGCCATGCCCCACGCTTGATTTTGGTGCGAACTGCGTCCTCCGTATACCCAGTGAGCTCACAGAACTTCCAAATTTGCACGTAACCAGTCATGTTCTAGAATTTTCTTCCTGTTTGAGGCGCACTAAAAAGGGGCCGAAGCCCCTTCCTGCCAGGCACTAGGCCATCCGTTCATCTCCTATCTTTCCGCACAACTTGATCAAAAGCTCGATCGCGGATCGCTTAATTGGAGCCACAAACACATAATGCTTGCTGTCCCATCTGAACCCGGCTTCCATCAAGCGGTTAAAAAGATTCTCGCTAACGTCTAGGTCGGGGGCAGGCGTAAAAAAACGCAGCTTTCTGTCAGCGGGGGAATATGTTGCTTCGAGGTAAACGGAATCTATTTCTGATGACACGGACGTGCCGGCGGATTTAGGCATGGTATTTCTCCTTGTTAAGTTATTTAAGTTTTTCCGCCTCCCACTGTCAAATGGGTGGGCGGACACGTGCGGGTTGACAGACCGGAACAAGGACCGGCAGGGATCTCTCCCTCCCACACGAGCCACCCGTAAAGCGCATGTTCATGTTTAACGGGCGTAAAAAAACCGCTTGATGGCGGTTGTCCGCCTTGTTTCCCGAGCTGTCAAACCCGGTCCCTGAATTTGCAGAGGCAAGAACAGTATTGCTCCTATAAATAGGATTGTCAACAACTAAGCAACCTTGCCATGCAGCGGCAATACGTTCGCACCATGCGCCAATCCATCCAGGTAATCCGCCCAATGCTGCATCATGCGCTTACGCTCGGGCAGATACTCCGCCCGATTATAGGCGCCTCTCACCTCGTTGCGTTCGCAGTGGGCTAGCTGGCGCTCGATCACATCAGGATTAAAGCCGGTTTCATTAAGAATGGTCGATGCTACCGCCCTGAATCCATGTCCAGTCATCTTGCCCTTGTAGCCCAGGCGGTACAGGGCAAATAGCATTGTGTTATTGCTGATGGGCTTGTCGCGGTTACGCCCGGGGAATACGAAGCGGCTGCCGCTAGATATCTCCTTAAGTTCTGCCAGTATTGCAAGCGCCTGCAGCGATAGCGGAACAACATGCTCGGCTTTCATCTTCATGCGCCCGGCTGGGATAACCCACAAGGCGTTGTCCAGATCGAACTCTACCCACTCCGCTCCTATAAGTTCATTGGTGCGGACGAAGGTTTGCGCAAGCAGCTGCAGGGCAAGGCGTGTTTGCTTGTCGCCGGTTTCGTCATAGCCAGCAATCGCTCTTAACAGTTCCGGCAACTCCTCGGAACGAACCGCGGCTTGATGCTGTTTCTTATGAGGGGTCAATGCGCCGCGCAAATCGGTTGAGAGGTTACGGGAGCAGCGTCCGGTAGCAATTCCATAGCGGAACACCTGCCCACACACCTGCAACACCCGATGCGCCAGATCGTACGCCCCACGGGTTTCTATCTTGCGGATAGTTTGAAGCAGTTCCGGTGCTTCGATCTGGTCGATGGGACGCTTGCCCAGGGTGGGGAAGATATTGCTCTCCAGACGGCGCTTTACATCGCTGGCATGATGCGGTACCCAAGTATGCACTTGCTTGCCGTACCACTCGCGAGCCACAGCTTCAAAAGAGTTTTCCGCCGCCAATTTTTTTCGCAGGTTTGCAGCTTTGCGCTCGGCGGAGGGGTCCAGGTCGGCTTGCAACTGCTGGCGCAACTCATCCCGCCTCTTGCGCGCATCGCTCAAGCTGACCTTTGGATATACACCGAAGGAAAGGGATTTTTCCTTGCCTGCCTGCCAGTAGCGCATCCTCCAGTACTTACGGCCGTCCTGGTAAACCCATAAATAGAGACCGCCGCCATCGTGTAGCTTGCGGATCCCAGTGCCATTGCTGGTGGCATTCTTGCACTCGGCAGCAGATAACAGATTGGTAGCCATTCGTGGTAACCCCCTTGTCGTGGTAATTTTTCACCGTGGTAAGTTTGTTACCACGGAAATTACCACGGTTTCAGCTCGGACTCAAGCGGATGTTACCGGACTGTTGCGGACTATAAAACGGGGAAAGTCTACTGAAATTCAGGTACTTCTGAACGTTGGCGGATGGATTCGGATGTCATTCTGGCGGAGGCGGTGAGATTCGAACTCACGGTAGAGTTGCCCCTACGGCAGTTTTCAAGACTGCTGCCTTAAACCGCTCGGCCACGCCTCCTAACGCTGAGGCGAAGAATAATACCTTTTTGAGCCTTACTTTGCCAGTAAAGGACGCGCCCGGAATGTTACGATTGCAACTTTCCCTAAACATGAGTAGTCTTACACACGTATCAGTTCGTCAACCAAGGAGACGTCATGCAACCTGAACTACGATATTCCAGCCGAACCGCGCAAACGGGACTTGCTCTCGGCCGCAACAAGGTTCTGCGCAATACTTACTGGATGCTTGGCTTGACCATGATTCCGACGCTGTTCGGCGCCATGATTGGGATGAGCACCAATTTCGCTTTCCTCGCACAAGCGCCGATCATGGGTCCGCTGGTAATGCTGGCGGTCATGATGGGTCTGCTGTTTGGGGTGAGCGCCACACGCAACAGCATGATGGGGATCGCGCTGCTGTTTTTGTTCACTTTCGTCGCTGGCTGGTGGTTAGGCCCGATGCTGCAATATGCTCTTCATTTCAAGAACGGTGCGCAAATTATCGGAACCGCTGCCGCAGGGACCGGAATGATCTTCTTCACGCTGGCAGGGATAGCCACGGTGACTAAGAAGGATTTCGGCTTTATGCAGAACTTCCTGTTTGTGGGGCTTGTGCTGCTGATCATCGCTTCCGTTGCCAACCTGTTCTTCGCCGTACCGGCAGCCTCACTCGCCATCTCGGCAGTTGCCGTGCTGCTGTTTTCCGGCTTTATTCTGTTTGACGTAAGTCGGATCGTTAACGGTGGGGAGACCAATTACGTGATGGCGACGATGGGTATCTATCTCAGCCTGTACAACCTTTTCACCAGCTTGCTGCACCTGTTGTTGGCTTTCTCAGGTGAAAGAGACTGACGCTGGAAACATTTGCTAAGCAGGATAAGGGCGGCTGACAACAGCCGCCCTTTTTCATTTGTGCTCTCTTGTTTCAACAGTTTCTTTCTCAAACAGCGCAATGGACTCAACATGTGCGGTATGAGGAAACATGTTTACGATGCCTGCAGCCTTCAATGAATATCCGTTTCGGTGCACCAGTACACCTGCATCACGAGCCAGCGTGGCCGGATTGCAGGATACATAAACGATCCGCCGGGGCCTGATCTCTTCTTCTGCAAGGGAAGTAACCACAGCGATTGCACCTTCCCGTGGCGGGTCGATCAGCATCTTGTCGAAATACCCCTGCTTTTGCATCCAGGTTTCATCTATATCAAACAGGTTGGTTTCGATGAATTGCGTATTTCGCCCAAGCCCATTGCGTTTCGAATTTTCGCTGGCGCGGCGAACCATGGCCGCGCCTCCCTCAAAACCTACTACGTCCGCGCCGCGCCGTGCGATCGGGAGAGTGAAATTTCCCAATCCGCAAAATAAATCCGCGATGCGCTCCGCCGGTTGAGGATCGAGCAGATTCAGCGCGCGCCTTACCAGTACCCGATTCATGGAAGGATTCACCTGGGTAAATTCGGTAGGATTAAACGGCATAACGATATCGAATTCCGGCAGGGTATAATTCAGTTCAGCCGCGTCTTTCGGATAAAAAGGATAGGCAGTCTCGGGACCGCCGGGCTGCAAGAAAAACTGAATGTGATGCTGATCGGCAAAGTCCTTGAGTAATGCTTCGTCTTGCGGAGTCAACGGTTCGAGAATGCGCAAAACCAGCACGTCTACATCCTCGCCCAGCGACACTTCAATCTGAGGGAGACGTTGACGGATAGACAGCCTTTCCACCAGCTTCCGCAAAGGCATGATAAGCTTTGAAATGCGCGAAGGCATGATTTCGCAAGCTTGCATGTCGACCACGAAACTGCTGCGCTTTTCGCGAAAGCCCACCAGCACCGCATTTTTTTTGGCGACATAGCGCACCGATAATCGTGCGCGGTATCGATAGCCCCAGGCCGATCCATATACAGCCGGCAATATCAGTTCCGGCTCGACCTTGCCGATATGCCTGAGATTATCTTCCAGAACGCGCTGCTTCGCCGCCACCTGCGAACGAACGTCCATATGCTGCAGGCTGCATCCGCCGCATATGTCGAAATAGCGGCATTGTGGCGCTACCCGTGCAAATCCCGACTTGAGGATTCGCCCAACCTGTGCCAGTTCAAAGCTTGATTTCTTTCGATATGCGTTATAGGTAACCAGTTCACCCGGCAGCGCGCCCTCGATAAAAATGACTTTGCCTTCCACATGGGCAACGCCACGGCCTTCCTGATCAAGGGATTCGATGACAACGGGGACAGGCATATTTGCGGTAGACCGTTCCTGAAGTCGGGAACAAGCGTAAATCGGCTATTGATCCGACGGGCAGACAATACAAACGTCATACCAGCGGAAGCTGGTATCCAGCGGCCAGCGGAAACCGGCATCCAATGGCGTGCAATGCATACCACTGTTGGTTCGGACTGGATTCCGGGTAAAGTCGTTCAAAGTATTTTCTCGCCGGACAAATAGGACCACTGGCCGAGGAATTCCTGCCAGTGAGGTTCGGTAGACTTGCTCAAGGTGAGCCGCACCAACTCGCATTCGCGCTGATACTGTTCGTTGTCAAAAACTCCTCGCATGAGCTGGAAGCGCAAAAATACAAGATAGGTATTCACCACATCCGTTTCACAATAGTTGCGGATAGCGGCGATCTCGCCATTCTGGAACGCGCTCCATACCTGAGAACCGTCCATCCCGAGCTTTCCGGGAAAGCCCATCAATTTCACCAACTCGTCCAGCGGCACGTTGGCGCGCGGCTGATACAGCGCGAGTATATCCATCAGGTCGAGATGGCGCGTATGGTAGCGGCTAAGATAGTTGTTCCATTTGAAGTCGCGGTCATCATCACCCATATCCCAGTAGCGGCGCGCCTGAAGGCCATGGATCAGGCTGCGATAATGAAGCACCGGCAGATCGAAGCCGCCGCCATTCCAGGAAACCAGCTGAGGAGTGTATTTCTCTATCCCTTCGAAGAAGCGGCGGATGAGTTCCGCTTCTGAATCCAAGGGATTCCCCAAGGACCACACGCGAAAATCATTTTTGTCGCGCAGCACGCATGAAATTGCCACAATCCTCTGTATATGCAATTGGAGAAAATCATTGCCGATAGCCTGGCGGCGGGACTGAAACGCCATCTCGGCAATATCGGCCGGCGCAAGCTGCGGAGGGAGATTGTAAAGCCTGCGCAATCCCTCAATATCGGGAACGGTTTCGATATCGAAAACCAGTATGGGTATCACGAGAGGGGCTTCAAAGGGAATTTGTGAGCGATGAGTTTACAAGGCTGTAGGATGCGGGCCTATTTCCTGACCCAGGAGCCGCTTGCGTTCTGATACCACCACCCTGACCGGGCCAATTCAATCCAGCGCTGGCCGAAAGTGGAGCGAATATCCGCTTCCCATTCAGGATGGCTGTTGGCGCGGGCGATTTCACGGTAAAGCGCGTTTCTGTCCTGGTTTTCAGCGGCGATCAAGGCGCTGACGGGTTGGCGCGCCGATAATGGCAACGCAGTGGCGTCGTGCATGGCGATAAGCCCATCACGCGTGAGTCCTATCGCGCCTTTCGCATAATAAGGCTCGAGCTGGTTGTGGCGCTGCTGCATGCTCTGCTTGAGACTCGCAATCGCCGGGGTATCGATTTCGATGTTTGCCTGGGTATAGCCAGGAAGCGGCATCAATGACAGCAGGATCAGCAGCATCAAACGGAAGAGAACGACTGGGTTAGCCATGATATTCGCCTTTACTGTTGCGGTTGCTGCGGCTGTATAGCGGGTTGGGAAGACGGTTCGGAAGGCGCGGATTTATCCATCCCTCCACTCTCTCCGGGTTTCTTCAGTTGCCACACTTCTTCGATTATCTTGTCCGCTGCTTTTTCGGCAGCCGCCGCAGGAAAATAAATATTAATGGTGACGCATCCCGCTAGCAACGAACCGGCCAATGTGAGCAAGCCCACGTGAAAAAAATTATTCTTCATATTTACCCTACTGAAAGACAGGCTTTGCGTCTGCGTGAGTGATCCGCTGCAGGCGGTTCACCAATTCCCACCAGTCCACCTCGCGATTATAGCCTATCACCGTAATAGCCGGAATTCCGCCACCCTTGACGATAAGGTAACCATGCTGCAAGGGCTCCGACTCTATCCCGCCCATGCGGCAGATCCCGTTGCGCAATGAGCAGCTCCAGCCAATTTTCGAGTAACCGAAATCATCAAAAAAATGCAGGAAACTGCGCTGGATTGCGGCTGCAGCTCCAAACCCTCCCAGAGAGGAGATATTCTGCACTGCGGCCTGGCTGATGCGGCGTGGATAATTGCCTGGACTGCTCATGAGGCTTGCATCAAACTTTACCGGTTTCCAGTTAAAAAGCTCAAGATCATGCACTGCCACATCCACGCGTCCCTGAATTTTGCCGAACGAAAACGTACCCGTAAGCAGATTGAGATCGAGATTGCGCATATCCACATCTGCCATGAGTGATGCCGCAGGTCCAAAGGGGTCCAGCACCTTCAGATTCCATAACAATGCCGTGCCGTCAAATACCTTGAAAAGCAAGGCGCCCTGCACTTCGACGGTTGAGCCATTGTAGCTTACCATGGGTATTTCGCCGGACAACGTGCCTTGCATTGGCTGGGCGCCGAGTGCTTCGGTCAACTTTTGCATGGATACGGGCGCAAGCCCTCCACTGAATTGCCATCGCCAGCCCTGTAGCTTACCGTCGGCTTGCGGCGATGCGCTGAAGTTCTCAAGAGTAAGTTCCCCGTCAAGCACAGGCATCGTCAATCGCGGGATACTGAAATTCAACCCGTCCATTACCAGCGGAATATGCAGTTGGCCTATTGGTATCCGGCCTAGCTCGCCGCTCTGGATATGGATATCCGCTTTCGTCGGCTCGTGGATCTTGTCCGCTCCCTGAACCTCCCACGGTATACGGGCATTAACGCCGCGAAATGCGAAGCGCCCGCGCTCATCTTCCACCGATACATCGTGCAAATTGATATGAAGCAATTCGTGGGCGCTGTTTCGGTAACGCCATTTGATTCCCGCGTGTCCGGCAGCTTTCAATTCGGCAAATGGAGTATTCACGAAGAACGGTTTCAGCACTTGGCTGAACAGCATGGATAACTTCAGGTTGTCAGCACTCAAATCGAAATCACGCACCGTGTTCGCTGGCCGCTCTATCACACCCGATAAATCCACCTCGCCGATACCCGAGAGCAAAAGTTTACCGTCGAGAATGCGGATGATGTTTTCATTCAGTTCGCCACTCGCACTCAGACGCTGACCCTGGCCCGCGAAATAAAGCGGCTGCCAGAACACTTCGCCGCGCGGCCAACTCGCATCCGCCTGCCATTTCCATAAATGAGCCTTCTCGCTGGCATCGCGCTGGGCCTTCACATTGATTTGGCCGCTGATATCCTCGCCGGCATGCAAACCGCTGGCATCGCTGAATGTCAGCCCATCCACCGCCAGATCTGCTTCAATTCCAGCAAGGCCGTCCGCATCGCCGTGCAGCTTGACGGCGCCATTGATTTTTCCCTTTCCCGTGACGGGAGTGGATAAAATTTCTTTTTCACCAATCGGCACAAATTCCGCAATACGCGCGGCATTCCCGTTTGCAATGGTCAGCATGCCCTCCCAAATGGGCTTTCCCCACTGCACAGATAGCCTCCAGTCCTCGCTGCCCTCATTGGATGCGGTTCGGATTTTTATGTCGAGAGTCTTATGGCGGGAAGAAAACCGGAATGACACAGGCAATGGTGCCGAGCTGGCAAGCCTCAGCACGCCCTCATCACAACGGATCAAACCGTCGGCAACCTGAAACTTGTGGCAGGAAAAGCGCAAATCACGCCAAACTTTTCCCTGTACCGCGACCTCGCCCAACTGCACTTCCAGCAATGATGCTTTTGGACCTGTCAGGCTGGCTTGAATCCCTTTTGCATTTAAAAAGGGACTTCGAACGTCATCGACGGAAAGGGTAATTGCAGGATCGGCATGTGCGGAAAAGGTAGCAGCAAGGAACGCTGGCAATATGATGACGAGCAGCTTTATCATGATTGGCTCGGCTAAACACGGCTCGGGCAGCTCGCATAGCGCTCCTGGCAGTGCGCAGTATTCGGGTCATACAGCTGTCGAGCGAGTTATGGCCATTTTCCCACCGTGGACCGAAGTGAGGTCGCCGGCTCTATGATCAGGCCGGGAAAACCCCTGTGGAAAGGTAACGATCGCCACGATCGCAAACGATTGAGACAATCGTCGAATTTTCCACTTCGTCCGAAATTTTGAGCGCCGCCGCCAGCGCACCTCCTGACGAAATCCCGGCAAAAATTCCTTCCTCGCTCGCCAATCGCCGGGTCATCTCCTCGGCTTCAGCCTGAGAAACGAGCATAATGGCGTCTACCCGATTAGCATCGTAGATTTTTGGCAGATAGGCTTCCGGCCATTTGCGGATGCCCGGAATCTGCGCACCTTCTTCCGGCTGCACACCGATAATCTGAACTGCCGGATTTTTTTCCTTGAAATACCTGGAGCAACCCATAATGGTGCCGGTGGTACCCATGCTGCTCACCAGATGGGTAATTTCCCCCCCGGTATCTCGCCAGATTTCGGGAGCCGTACCTTCGTAATGGGCTCGCGGGTTATCTGGACTGGCAAACTGATCAAGAATGATCCCCCGCCCCTCATCACGCATGCGCTCGGCTACATCCCGCGCTTCTTCCATGCTCCCCTCTTTTGAGGTCAGTATGATTTCCGCACCGAACGCCTTCATCGATTGCCGCCGTTCTATGCTCAGGTGCTCAGGCATTACCAGCACAATGTGATAACCCATTACCGCCGCGGCCATCGCAAGTGCGATGCCCGTGTTGCCGCTGGTAGCCTCTATCAGCGTATCACCCGGCTTGATATCCCCGCGTTCTTGCGCGCGCGTAATCATGGACAACGCCGGACGGTCTTTCACCGAACCCGCGGGATTGTTACCCTCCAGCTTGACAAGGATGACATTGCTGGTATTCCCCGGCAAGTGCTTGAGTTTTACCAGCGGCGTGTTGCCGACAAAATCTTCTATGGTTTTGTACATGACGACGTAATTTGCAGAGGATTATGCCGGATTATCGCACACGTTCCGGCTTGAGCGACGTCTACGATGGGATTAGCAGGATGAGAGGAGCGAAGCGCAACCCATCGATCCCTGATACGATGGATTGCAGATTGCAGATCGCGGCTTGCGGTCTCCATCCATTCTACCAATGCATTTGGTCGTTACCTGGGAACGGGCTTATTTTCCTTCTTGACCGCTGTGGTCCCACCAACGGCAATATCCTTGCGAAGCCGTTTCATTGTTGCCGGACCAATGCCCTTGACATTTTCCAGATCGCCTGGTGACTTGAACGATCCTTTTTTCTTGCGATGATCGATTATGGCCTTCGCTTTAGCCGGGCCGATCCCCTGAAGTGTTTCAAGCTCGGCTTGCGTTGCAGTATTGATATTGACAGCCGCATAAGCTGCGCCGGTAAATGCGAACAGCGTGACAAGAAGCAGCAGCAGATTCTTCATGTCTTTCCTGAGAGATGACAGTTTGATTGGGTTAATCTTGATGGCTGTCACGCTTGGTAAAGAAAGCGTTCAGCGGAAAAAAAGTATATCAACGTTTTTACGACCGATTCCCCAATAACTATACAAGCCAGAGAGCTAATGGGGAATATCACTTCGTAACAAGCTATTCCTGCTCATCCAAAGACAATGCAATTAGACGCTGAGTTTTCCGTTGGGCGTGAGTCATATCAAAACGGAATATCATCATCCATGTCATCAAACCCACTGCTGCTTCTGGCAGGCGCTTTACTGGCAGACGGGCTCGGTGCAAAACCGCCCTCGTCCCTATCCGCTCCTTCATAACTGCCGCTGCCGGGTTTGCTGCCCAGCATTTTCATATCGGTGGCAATAACGTCGGTGGTGTAACGCTCAACGCCCGCCTTGTCGGTCCATTTACGCGTTTCCAGCCGTCCCTCGACGTAAACCGGGCGGCCTTTTTTAAGGTATTCGCCGGCTATTTCCGCGAGTTTGCGATAAAAAGTGACGCGATGCCATTCGGTTTTTTCCTGCTTTTCGCCGTTTTTGTCTTTCCACGTTTCCGTGGTAGCCAGAGTGATGTTTGTCACCGCATCGCCGTTTGGCATATAACGAGTCTCGGGGTCTTTGCCGAGGTTGCCGATGAGTATTACCTTGTTGACTGATGCCATTTAAGCTTCTCCCCCCAATAATTGAACAACGCCTTGTTCATCAAAACCGCTCATGTCCACTTTCAAGTACGCCACGCCTTCGCTCGCGAGCACCAAGGCCTCATGCACACCGGGCAGCGCGGCCAACTGGCGGGATAATCCCGTGGCCTTACCCGTGTCCATTTCCTGCACATGATACATTCTGGTACGCACCGCGGCCGGCGCTTTCATGGTGAGCGCAAACATCAGCCATAATGCCAAAAGGATGCCACAGAAAGCAAACAGCGCGGTGCCGCCATGGTGCTGATACAGGTAGCCGCCCGCGGTTGCACCGACAAATGCACCAAGAAATTGAACACTGCTATAGACGCCGATGGCCGTGCCTTTTGCCCCAACCGGTGCAATCTTGGAGATGAGCGACGGCAACGTGGCTTCCAGCAGGTTGAAGGCGGCAAAGAACACCAGCAGTGCCGTTGCTGTGCCCCATAATGAATCGGATGTATACGCCAGCAATACCTGGCTCACCAGCAGGACGGCAATCGAAATGACGAATACTTGTTTGAGTTTTGCCTTCTTTTCGCCATAAATGATGACTGGGATAATCAGTATCATGGAGATGAGCAGTACCGGGAGATATACCTGCCAGTGATGGTCTGCCGCCAGACCAGCCGTACGCAACGACAACGGGACCACCAGCCACAGCGCCATCAAGACCGCATGCAAAGCAAAGACACCGAAATCCAGGCGCAGCAGTTGGGGGTCACGCAATACATTATGGAATCGCCCGGCGGATGCTTCGGTATCGGAATGAAAGCGGCTGATCACCGGATCGGGAACGATTCTGGAAACCACTGCCATCGCCAGTAGCGCCAGCACCCCTGTCATGACAAAAATGCCTGGTACCCCGATTAAACGATTTAGCGCCGGCGCGACAATTAAGGAGACTGCAAAGGTCGCACCTATGGTCATCCCGATCGCAGCCATTGCCTTGGTGCGATGCTCCTCACGAGTAAGGTCGGCGGCAAGAGCCATCACCGCGGCTGAAATCGCGCCCGCTCCTTGAATGATGCGGCCAAAAATTACACCGTAGATATCAGTGGCGGATGCAGCGATAAAACTGCCGATGGCGAACAGAATCAGGCCAACGTATATAACGGGCTTGCGCCCGAACCGATCCGATAGCCAGCCGAAAGGAATTTGCAGTATCGCCTGAGTCAACCCATACGCCCCAAGCGCAATACCCACCAGCGTATAGTTGCTGCCGCCCGGCAGATGCTCGGCATAAAACGCGAAGACGGGCAGAATGATGAACATCCCCAACATACGCAACCCATAGATACCGGCGAGACCAGCGGTCGCGCGCAACTCTATCGGTGACATTTTCTCGTGCGGAAGGGAGGACGACATGAATCAGATTGGGGAAACGCGGAAAGTTGCGTATATTAACAGGTTTGACCGGTTCTCAGGTAGCCTCAGCCTCAGGTTGTCTCAGTTGTTTTTGGGGCAGCCTGCGTACGTCTGTGCCTTGGCGTCTGTGCCTTGGGGAGCCGTGAGAACCCACATGGAAGCAAGCAATGGAATTCATAAAAATTCGTGGTGCACGCACGCACAATCTCAAAAACATCAATCTTGATTTACCACGAAACACGCTGATCGTGATCACCGGTTTATCCGGGTCCGGCAAGTCTTCGCTCGCGTTCGATACGCTGTACGCGGAAGGTCAGCGGCGCTATGTGGAATCACTCTCCGCCTATGCGCGTCAATTCCTGCAATTGATGGAAAAACCCGATGTCGATCTGATAGAGGGTCTGTCCCCCGCCATCGCCATAGAACAAAAAGCGACGTCCCATAATCCCCGATCTACCGTCGGTACCGTTACTGAAATACACGATTACATGCGTCTGCTGTTCGCGCGCGTGGGCGATCCGCAATGTCCAGAGCATGGCATCACGCTGACGGCGCAAAGCGTTTCGCAAATGGTCGATCATGTGCAGCAGCTGCCGCCGGACACCCGGCTGATGATACTTGCACCGCTGGTGGTGGGACGCAAAGGCGAGCAGATGGATTTAATCGATGAACTGCGCGCGCAGGGCTTCGTGCGGCTGCGGGTCGACGGCGAAGTGTATGAAATCGATGCGCTGCCGAAATTGCAAAAAAACAAAAAACATACCGTGGAAGTCGTGGTGGACAGGCTCAAAGTTTCACCCGAGTCCAAGCAGCGATTGGCAGAGTCATTCGAAACAGCGCTGCGGCACGCGGACGGACGTGCTTTAGCAGTGGAAATGGACTCTGACCAGGAGCACCTTTTTTCTGCCAAGTTCAGCTGCCCGATATGCAGCTATTCGCTGCCGGAACTCGAACCCCGGCTATTTTCCTTCAACAACCCGATGGGTGCCTGCCCCAAATGCGACGGTCTGGGGAAAATCACTTTCTTCGATCCCAAGCGCGTAGTCGCCTTCCCGCATTTATCGCTGGCTTCCGGTGCGATCAAGGGTTGGGATAGGCGTAACCAATTTTATTATCAGTTGCTGGCGAGTCTTGCCACCCACTACCGTTTCGATCTGGAAATGCCCTTTGAGCAACTGCCTGAGAATATTCAGGACATCATCCTGAACGGATCTGGCAAGGAAAAAATCGTATTCTCGTATTTGAATGAAAGCGGTACTCGCAACTATCGGAAGCATACTTTTGAAGGCATCGTTCCCAATCTGGAGCGGCGCTACAAGGAAACCGAGTCGCTTGCCGTGCGTGAAGAGCTGTCAAAATACCTCAACTCCCAGGCATGTCCGGAATGTGGGGGCACCCGGCTGCGCCGCGAAGCTCGCCATGTTCGGGTAGGGGGTCAGGCGATTTATGAAATCAACGCACTGCCTCTGAAAGAAGCAAAGGCTTTTTTTGATCAGGTAACACTGACAGGGCACAAATTCGCCATTGCGGAAAAGATCGTCAAGGAGATTTCCAGCCGTATATTATTCCTCAACAATGTCGGACTGGATTATTTGTCGCTGGACCGTTCCGCCGATACCCTGTCCGGCGGCGAGTCCCAGCGCATTCGCCTCGCCAGCCAGATCGGATCAGGGCTGACTGGCGTCATGTATGTGCTGGATGAGCCCTCAATCGGCCTGCACCAGCGGGATAACGCACGCCTGCTGGAAACGCTCAAGAACCTGCGCGACCTCGGCAATAGCGTTATCGTGGTGGAACACGATCAGGACGCCATACTTACCGCCGACCATGTGGTAGACATGGGGCCCGGCGCGGGCGAGCATGGCGGATCAGTCATCGCGCAGGGCACGCCTGAGGCTATCCAGAAAAATCCCAACTCTCTCACCGGGAAGTATCTTTCCCGTGAATTGACCATCGCACTGCCGGAAAAACGAACGAAACCGAAAAACGAGCGCTGGCTCAGAATTGAAGGCGCATCAGGCAATAACCTGAAGAACACCAATCTCAGCCTGCCCGTGGGATTGTTCGTTTGCGTCACCGGTGTATCCGGTTCTGGCAAGTCGACGCTCATCAACGAAACCCTCTACCATGCTACCGCGCGGCATCTCTACGGCAGCGCCGCCGAGCCCGCGCCGTATCAGAATCTGGATGGATTGGCCTTTTTCGACAAGGTCATCAACATGGACCAAAGTCCCATCGGGCGCACGCCACGCTCGAATCCGGCTACCTATACCGGCCTGTTTACTCCGGTCCGGGAGTTGTTTGCGGGGGTGCCTCAGGCGCGCGAGCGCGGCTACGGGCCTGGCAGATTCTCGTTTAATGTCAAGGGGGGTCGCTGCGAAGCCTGCCAGGGCGACGGCATGATCAAGGTCGAAATGCATTTTCTACCCGACATATATGTCTCGTGCGACGTCTGCCATGGCAAGCGGTATAACCGCGAAACCATGGAGATTCAGTACAAGGGAAAAAACATCAACGAAATTTTGCAAATGACGGTGGAACAGGCACATGAGTTTTTCAGTGCCGTACCGGTTGTCGCGCGTAAACTGCAAACCCTGCTGGATGTCGGCCTTGGCTACATCACCCTGGGCCAGTCCGCAACCACGCTGTCCGGTGGCGAAGCCCAACGGGTAAAGCTCTCGCTGGAACTTTCCAAACGCGATACCGGCCGCACCCTCTACATTCTCGACGAACCCACTACCGGCCTTCATTTCCAGGATATCGATCTGCTGCTGAAAGTGCTGCATCGCCTGCGCGACCACGGCAACACTGTGGTAGTAATCGAACACAACCTGGACGTCATCAAGACTGCTGACTGGATTATCGATCTCGGACCCGAAGGCGGCGAAGGCGGCGGGGAGATCATTGCCGAAGGCACGCCGGAGGAAATCGCAACGAACGAGAAGAGCTTTACCGGCCACTATCTGAAAACCATACTCGGCTCGTGACCGAAAAAATGGCGATATGAACGCCCGTGAGTATGCCTGCCGACTGCTGCTTGGCAGCTTCAACGCCGCACTCGCCGCAGCCGACCCGCTATATATCGTACCCCGCCACCTCCCAGCCGATTTGCTTCACAGATCGCCTGCCGGCCGCACGCTGGTAGTCGGTGCAGGCAAAGCCGCTGCAGCAATGGCGCTGGCAGTGGAAAACCATTGGCCAGAAAATGCGATATTGGATGGCATTGTTCTCACCCGCTACGGGCACGGCCTGCCTCTCCAGAAGATCGCCGTATTTGAAGCAGGACATCCCTTACCCGACGAACAGGGCGAGAAAGGCGCACGCGCTATTCAGGCAGAGGTAAATAAACTTGGCCCCGATGATTTGCTTCTATGCCTGCTGAGCGGCGGGGGTTCCAGTCTGCTATCGCTGCCGATCGAAGGGGTATCGCTGAACGATCTCCGAAACGTCACCATGGAACTGCTTCGCTGCGGCGCGACAATTCAGGAAATCAACACGGTACGCAAACATCTTTCCGCCCTTCTGGGCGGAAGGCTTGCGGCTTCAAGCCGTGCGCCGGTACTGGCATTGATAATTTCAGACGTGACCGGAGACGATCCGACTCATGTCGCATCCGGCCCGTGTGCACCTGATCCGACGACGTACCCGGATGCGCTGGCGATAATCGAATATTACGATGTACATGCGCCTCCTGCCATCATGGAAACATTGCTGGCCGGTGCTCAGGGCAAGCTCAACGAGACCCCCAAACCTGGCGACGCTAGTTTCGATCACGTTGAAAATAGAGTGATCGCTACCGCACACGATTCGCTGTTGGCGGCTGCAGAATATTTTTACACGCAAGGCATTCCCGCTGTCATACTGGGAGACTCCGTTACCGGCGAGGCATGCGATGTTGCCAGGGTCTTCGCGGCCCTGGTGAAAGAGGTCCGTCAATATGGACAGCCATGGAAACCCCCTGTGGCGCTCATCTCGGGTGGTGAGACAACGGTAACATTGCGTGAAAATAGACGTGGCGCCCATGGTGAGCACATTGGGCAAAATGGGAAGGGTGGACGCAATACCGAATTTTTGCTGTCACTCGCCGTCCAGCTTGAGGGCGTTGAGAATATTTACGCCCTTGCCTGCGATACCGACGGCATAGACGGCACAGAAAACAATGCCGGAGCGGTCGCCCTGCCTGATTCGTTGTGGCGCGCAAGGGAAATGGGCATTAACGTCTCGGCCCTGCTCGCCTGCCATGACACTCATGCTTTCTTTCATCAGCTCGGCGATCTGGTCGTGACCGGGCCGACTCGGACCAACGTCAACGATTATCGGGTAATCCTGATCTTGTAAAGCTTGGTTCCCCACAGTTCGACTGGATCACATGACAAGACTGAGATCCTTTCTACTTTTTGCCGATCGAGACTTGCAAATGTCACAAAACCGCAATACTGTTTACATATCATCGCAATATTAAGGAAAATCAAACCCGAAGAAGATTTTAAAGGATTAGAAGGATTAAGCCGATGGCAGCAACAATACTGGTAGTGGAAGACGAACCGGCGATCCAGGAATTGATCTCGTACAGCCTGCGGCAAGCCAGGCATGTGGTTTTTTCCGCAAGGAATGCGGAAGAAGCCATGGAAATCGTCAATGATGCCCTGCCCGACCTGGTGCTTCTTGACTGGATGCTGCCGGGAATGAGCGGTGTCGAATTTGCCCGCGTCTTGCGGCGGACAACGCGTACTAAAACCATTCCCATTATCATGCTTACAGCCCGCGCAGAAGAAAGTGACAAGGTGTCAGGTCTGGAAATCGGTGCGGACGATTACATCACGAAGCCTTTTTCGCCGCGTGAACTACTCGCGCGGATCAAGGCAGTTCTGCGCCGGCGCTCCCCGGAAGCGGCCGATGACATAGTCGAGATTGGCGGATTGCGGCTCGACTCGGCTGCTCATCGCGTAACGGCCAATAACACTGAAGTGGCGCTGGGACCTACCGAATTCCGATTGCTGCACTTTCTTATGACGCACGCCGAACGGGTGTACACCCGCACGCAACTGCTCGACCAGGTGTGGGGGGACCATGTGTTTGTTGAAGATCGTACCGTGGATGTGCACATCCGCCGGTTACGCAAGGCATTGGAAGCGGTCGGCAAGGATGGGTTGGTGCAAACTGTCAGAGGGTCCGGCTATCGCTTCTCCGCGGTATTGACGGCAAGCATGGGATAACAGAAAAATAATGATGCAGCTTCATTCTTCCAAATAACTCGCGTGTCCGGTTTCTGGGAGCCCTTCCGGGAGCGTTTGCCCACGCTTATCCTGATTACGGTTGTAGCCGGGATACTCCTGGTGACGCTGGGACCTATCACGACATTGGTATTCTCTAATGTCGCGCTACTGCTGCTGGTCATTCATCACTGGCGTCAACTGACAATACTGGATAAATGGTTGCAAACCGGTGAATCCGCATTCCCGGATAGTTCCGGCAAATGGGGAGACGTCTTTGCGCGCTTGTCGCGCCTCATGCGCGACCAGAGACAAAGCCATCAGCATATCAGTTCCGCGCTGGAGCGTCTGCGGCGCGCCACTTCGGCCATGCCGGAGGGGGTGGTGATCATGGATGAAATGGACCGTATCGAATGGTGCAATCCTGTCGCCCAAAAACACTTGGGCATAGATTCCCATCTCGACGCCGGTCAGCATATCACCAATCTCGTGCGTCAAACTCAGTTCGCCAAATACATGGCTGCCCAGGATTACACCGAACCGCTGATCATCAGGCAACCCCGGCATCAGGGACTGACTCTGTCGCTACAGTTCGTGCCCTACGGTGATAAACAGAAACTGCTCCTTAGCCGTGATGTGACCCGTTTTGAAAGAATTCAAACCATGCGCCGGGATTTTGTCGCCAATGTCTCGCATGAATTGCGCACGCCGCTGACAGTGATCGGCGGATTTCTCGAGACGCTATCAGACGAAGATCATTCAGATCCTGAAACACGTAAATGGGCGCTAACGCTGATGACCGACCAGACCCGGCGCATGCAGAGTCTGGTGGAAGATTTGTTGATGCTGTCACGGCTGGAGGATACCGAAAACCTGGTTCGCGATGAAAACGTCGATGTTCCTGAAATGTTGCGCCAGCTATATGATGAAGCCCAATCCCTGAGTGCGGGGCGCCATCGTATCATTCTCAATATCGATACCGGTGCAAAATTGCAGGGTAACGCCGACGAGTTACGCAGCGCTTTCAGTAATCTTATCAGCAATGCCATACGCTATACCGTCAGCGGCGGCGATATTACTTTGAACTGGGCGATTCGTGATGGCGAGGGCGTATTTTCCGTACAGGACACAGGCATAGGCATTGAACCCGAGCATATCCCCCGGCTGACGGAAAGGTTCTACCGCGTAGATCGCGGGCGCTCGCGTGAAACCGGCGGTACCGGCCTCGGGCTTGCCATTGTCAAGCACGTGCTGACTTGCCACCAGGCAAGGCTGGAAATCGACAGTGAATTAGGCAAAGGCAGCCGTTTCAGCGCATGGTTTCCTTCCTCCCGGCTGATTAACGAGAACGATGAGTGAATCGCCGTCCGCTGCACGAGTGTATAATCCGATGCAGGCTTTTTGTCATAAGTAAATTCACGGCTACAGAGAACCAGATGTAGCGGCTACACAGAATAAGCGCCGTCCGTTAAGGATATTGCCTATTCGCATGCCTATTCGCACTATCAGAGGCCGCCTTTCTCATGTCTAAACCAGCTCTCGACCTCACCGAAACAACTGTCAGCAGCCGGAATGTCTACGATGGCGAACTTCTGCACGTGCGCGCGGATCAGGCTCGTCTGCCTGACGGAAAAGTAGCCGTGCGGGAATACATCACCCACCCTGGCGCGGTAGTTATCATACCGTTGCTCGACAACGGTGAACTGGTGCTGGAGCGTCAGCATCGCTATCCCCTGCATCGGGATTTTTACGAACTTCCCGCCGGAAAAATAGATTGTGGCGAAGAGCCGCTACTGTGCGCTCAACGGGAGTTGCTGGAGGAAACCGGCTATACGGCAAAAAACTGGCGTTATCTCACCACCCTTCATCCCTGTATCGGTTATTCGGACGAGAAGCTGATCTATTACCTTGCGGAAGGACTCATCTTCGAAGGCGCCAGTCTCGATGACGGAGAGCATCTGGAGGTATTTACGCTAACGCTGGCAACCGCCCTGGAATGGGTTAGGGAAGGGAAAATAACCGATAACAAATCTGTTTCTGGGTTGTTCTGGGCGGAAAAAGTGCTGCGCGGCGAATGGTAGAAAGTCAGTCCTGATAAGCGAGTGACCCACCGCGCAGCCGTTTACAGTATAGTCGTTCTGATCTGAAAAACTGACAGCATGCAGCCCTCGCCCAATGAAATACGAAAACGCAAGGGCACTTCATTTTGAGTCATTGGCGGTGATAAAAACGAGCAATCCGCCGCCCCAAGATTTTTCAACACTTCCCCCCGATAGCGTGTTGAACGCAGTCGAAAGCGTGGGCTTTCGCAGCGATGGCCGCCTGCTGGCGCTCAATAGCTACGAGAACCGCGTCTACCAGATCGGCTTGGAAGAGGGCGCACCGCTGGTGGCAAAATTCTATCGTCCCGGCCGCTGGACGGATGCCGCGATATTGGAAGAACACGCCTTCGTTCATGAATTGGCCGAGCGCGAAATTCCTGTCGTGCCCGCGTTAGTGCTGGATGGAAAAACCCTGCACCATTTTGAAGGATTCCGCTTCGCTGTTTTTCCAAAACGCGGCGGCCGTGCGCCCGAACTGGAAGACCGCCACACCCTGGAATGGATAGGGCGCTTCTTGGGACGCATCCACGCCATTGGCGCACTCAAGCCGTTTCGCGAACGGCCCTTGCTGGATATCGCCAGCTTCGGTGAACAGCCGCGCGACTATCTGCTGACACATGAATTTATTCCAGCCGATCTCAACACGGCCTATCTCACCGCGTTGAATCAGGCGCTGGATGGCGTGCGCCACTGCTTTGCACGTGCGGGTGAAGTACGCGAATTGCGTCTGCATGGCGACTGCCACGCGGGCAATGTGCTGTGGACGGACGAAGGTCCGCATTTCGTGGATTTTGATGACAGCCGCATGGGTCCGGCGGTGCAAGACTTGTGGATGTTATTGTCGGGTGAACGCCCCGACATGATCCGGCAGTTGACCGATGTGCTGTCCGGATATGAGGATTTTTGCGATTTCGACGAACGTGAATTGCATTTGATCGAGGCGCTGCGTACGCTGCGCCTGATCCATTATGCGGCCTGGCTCGCGCAGCGCTGGAACGATCCCGCCTTCAAGCAGGCGTTCCCGTGGTTCAATACTCAGCGCTATTGGCAGGATCGCATTCTTGAATTGCGCGAACAGATCGCACTGATGGACGAGCCGCCACTATGGCAGGTATAACAGCTGTCCTCGCCTGTTCATATCGCGACTATTAGAAGAATTACAATCGAAAACGCTCAACCGAGTCTTGTTTCCATGGATATGAAAACAATGCGCGGCCCGTGCGGCTGCGTAGGAGTAACGGCGAAACCATCGGGAACCGGGCGATGTCCTCCTTACGCTGACAGCAACAAAGAATATATCGACTGCTGTGGCCGCTATCTCGATGATGGCGAAGCTGCTCCCACCGCCGAAGCGTTGATGCGTTCCCGCTACACTGCGTACACCCTCGGTCGTGAAGATTATCTGCTGGCGACCTGGCATCACAGTACACGTCCGGCTTCACTTGAACTGGCGAACGAACCGCACCGCAAATGGCTGGGGCTGGAAGTGCGGCGGTATGAACAACTGGAGCCGGACCATGCGGTGGTGGAATTTGTGGCGCGCTACAAGGTGGGCGGACGCGCACATCGTTTGCATGAAATCAGCCGGTTCGTGCGCGAGGCCAGGCAGTGGTTCTATTTGGATGGCGATATCGGCCAAGGCGGGAGGTTGAAAACGGCTAAACTAGCCGGTTGATAACCCCTGAAGCAGAGCAACGGTGTCTGAAGGGTCGCAAGGGCGCCCCTGTCATGTGTCATATCATGTTATTGACGTAACCGTAAGGAACGATAAAGCTGCCGCGCCTCTTCTTCCTTGAGCGTATCCTTGATTTCGCGCATGACACCGTTCATATCGACTGGAATCTCAATACGCTCGAAGCAGCCAGTCAGGACGCTGTCCGGGTGCAGTTGACTGGTTTCGTAGAGGGACCATATTTCCCTGCCATAGTCGGTGGCCAGCAACTCAGGCGCAAAACGCCCAAAGTAAGCAGCCAGGTTTTCGACATCCCGCAGCAGCATTTTCGAAGCCTGGTTGTTGGCCGCCGCATCGATGGCTTGGGGAAGATCGATGATGACGGGACCCGTGCTGTCGACCAGCACGTTGTACTCGGACAGATCGCCGTGAATGATCCCCGCGCAGAGCATGCGCACCACCTGCTTGATCAATGTGCGGTGATATTCGCGGGACAGCTCGGCGGTGAGTACCAGATCATTGAGCCGGGGTGCGGCGTTGCCTTCGCTGTCGGTCAGCAGTTCCATCAGCAGCACGCCTTCATGGAAATTATACGGCCTGGGCACGCGCACACCCGCTGCAGCCAGACGGTACAAGGCATCTACCTCGGCATTTTGCCACGCTTCTTCCTGGGCTTTGCGTCCATAGCGGGTGCCTTTTTCCATGGCTCGCGCACGACGGCTGTTTTTTACCTTGCGGCCTTCGGTGTAATTCACACTCTGGCGGAAACTGCGCTTATTGACTTCTTTATATACCTTCGCGCAACGTATTTCTCCTTCGCAGCGCACCACATAGACAGTGGCTTCCTTGCCGCTCATCAGCTGACGGATGACCTCATCGACAAGGCCATCCTGTATCAGCGGTTCAATTCTTTTTGGAGTTTTCATTGATGTCGTACTACGTTCTTTGCAACGTAGCCGATATGAAGTGATACGGCCTTCCAAATCAACTTCAAGTTGCTACCATTGCAATTACCGTAACTGCCGGAACAAGACTTACTCCGCAAAAAATTCCCGCACCTTGTCCATCCAGGATTTGGCGCGGGGGCTATGACGAGAACCGTCTTCCTGATTGATCGCCTCCAGTTCCTGCAACAACTCTTTCTGCCGGGCAGTCAGTTTGACCGGCGTCTCCACGACCACATGGCACAATAAATCGCCTTGAGTATTGCTGCGCACACCTTTGATGCCCTTGCCACGCAGACGGAATATTTTCCCACTCTGGGTTTCCGCCGGTATCCTGATTTTGGCATGGCCCTCGAGCGTGGGGATCTCGATTTCTCCCCCCAGCGCAGCGGTAGTGAAACTTACGGGCATTTCGCAGTGCAAATCGTTGTGATCGCGCTGAAAGACGGCGTGAGGCGACAGATGGATGACAACATACAAATCCCCAGGGGGGCCATTGTTGACGCCTGCCTCGCCTTCTCCGGATAAACGGATGCGGTCACCTTCATCCACCCCGGCGGGAATTTTTACCGCCAAGGTCTTATGGTGTTTGACTCTTCCCGCGCCGCCGCATGTAATACAGGGACTCGAGATAAATTTGCCGCTGCCATGGCATTTGGGGCACGTTTGTTGAATGGAGAAAAACCCCTGCTGCATTCTTACCTGTCCATGGCCGTTGCAAGTAGGACACATGACAGGTGACGTGCCGGGTTTCGCTCCGCTGCCATGGCAGGTTCCGCACGTATCCATGGTGGGAATGCGGATCTTGGTTTCCGTTCCGCGTGCCGCGTGTTCCAGCGAAATTTCCAGGTTATAGCGCAGGTCCGCACCACGATAGACATTTGCATGTCCTCCGCGTCCGCCGAAGAGGTCGCCGAATATGTCGCCAAACGCGTCGGCAAAACCCTGAGCGCCTGCTCCTGCCATGTTCGGGTCCACGCCGGCATGTCCGTGCTGGTCATACGCGGCCCGCTTCCTCGGATCCGCAAGTATTTCGTAAGCTTCTTTTGCTTCCTTGAAGTGGTCCTCCGATCGGGGATTATCCGGATTTCGATCTGGATGGTATTTCATCGCAAGCCTGCGATAGGCTTTTTTTATGTCCTCTTCGCTGCTGTCGCGGTCAACGCCCAGCACTTCATAGTAATCGCGTTTGCTCATATAGGTTTTCTTGAAAATTGGAAGCGTAGAGGATCATTCAACGCTCGATGCTTTGCTTCTGCAACGAACACCAAAACGCAGGATGCGCCGAAGACGTTCAACCTCTTCTCCGCATCTCTGCGCTTCAGCTTTGGTGCGCCTGCTTACTTCTTGTTCTTTACTTCCTCAAACTCGGCATCCACTACTTCGCCTTCCACGGGTTTTTCGCCGCCGCCCTGCTGGCCGGACTCTGCGCCGGGCTGGGCCTGGGCCTGCTGGGCCTGCTCCTGGGAATACATCTTCTCCGCCAGTTTATGCGACACCTCGGCCAGTGCTTGAGTTTTGGCCTCGATGACGTCCTTGCTGTCGGATTTCAATGCTTCTTCCGCATCCTTCAGCGCACCTTCTATTTTGGACTTTTCATCCTCGTCCAATTTTTCGCCATGCTCTTTCAATGTTTTTCTCACCGAATGAATCATCGCATCGCACTGATTGCGGACGGTGACAAGCTCCACCGTCTTGTGGTCCTCCTCGGCATGCGCCTCGGCATCCTTGACCATGCGCTGCACCTCTTCATCCGACAAGCCGGAGCTTGCCTGAATCTTGATCTTATTCTCCTTGCCGGTAGCCTTGTCTTTGGCGGATACGTGCAGTATGCCGTTGGAGTCAATGTCGAATGTCACCTCGATTTGCGGCATGCCGCGTGGCGCGGGTGGAATGTCGCTCAGATTGAATTGCCCCAGGCTCTTGTTACCGGAGGCCATCTCCCGCTCACCTTGCAGCACATGAATCGTTACCGCGGTCTGGTTTTCCTCTGCAGTCGAAAACACCTGTTGCGCCTTGGTTGGAATAGTGGTGTTTTTCTGGATCAGCTTGGTCATTACGCCGCCAAGCGTCTCGATACCCAGCGATAACGGAGTAACGTCCAACAGCAGCACGTCTTTCACTGCGCCCTGCAGCACGCCGCCCTGAATGGCCGCGCCGACCGCAACCGCTTCGTCCGGATTGACGTCCTTGCGCGGCTCCTTGCCGAAAATTTCCCTGACTTTATCCTGCACCTTGGGCATGCGGGTTTGTCCGCCCACCAGAATGATGTCCTCGATATCCGAAATCTTCACGCCGGCATCTTTGATTGCGATGCGGCAAGGCTCCACAGTTCGCTCTATCAGCTCTTCCACGAGGCTTTCCAGCTTGGCTCGGGTAATTCTCACCGCCAGATGTTTGGGACCCGAGGCATCGGCCGTAATGTAGGGCAGATTGACCTCGGTCTGCTGACTGGATGAGAGTTCGATTTTGGCTTTTTCCGCCGAATCTTTTAAGCGCTGCAAGGCGAGCATATCTTTTTTCAGATCTATGCCGTTTTCTTTTTTGAACTCATCCACGAGATATTCGATTACGCGCGAGTCGAAATCCTCGCCGCCGAGGAAAGTGTCGCCGTTGGTGGCCAACACTTCGAACTGGTGCTCACCCTCCACTTCCGCGATTTCGATAATGGAAATATCGAACGTGCCGCCGCCCAGGTCATATACGGCCACCTTCCTATCGCCTTCTTTTTTATCCATTCCGAAAGCCAGGGCCGCCGCAGTCGGCTCGTTGATGATGCGCTTGACTTCCAGGCCGGCTATGCGTCCTGCATCCTTGGTTGCCTGGCGCTGAGAGTCGTTAAAATAGGCGGGAACGGTAATGACAGCCTCGGTCACTGGCTCGCCCAGGTAATCCTCGGCGGTTTTTTTCATTTTTATCAGCACTTGCGCGGAAATTTCCGGCGGAGCAATTTTCTTGCCGCGCACTTCTATCCAGGCATCATTGTTCTCGGCCTTGATGATGTTGTAGGGCACCATCTTGATATCCCTTTGCACCATCTCCTCATTGAAACGACGCCCGATCAGGCGTTTCACCGCAAAAAGGGTATTTTTAGGGTTGGTGACCGCTTGACGTTTGGCGGATGCGCCCACCAGAATTTCGCCGTCTTCAGTATAGGCAACAATTGAAGGTGTCGTACGCGCCCCCTCCGAGTTCTCTATCACCTTGGGCTTACCGTTCTCCATGACGGCCACACATGAATTGGTGGTGCCGAGGTCAATGCCAATAATTTTTGCCATGATTTGATCCTTGTTAGTAGTTAGTATCGATATTCGACTACGCGAAATATCCGTCTGTGCGAAAAATGGGGATTAAGATTGGAATTTCAAGTCTCTTTAGCCTTGGAAACCATCACCAGTGCCGGTCGAATCACACGGTCGTTGAGTACATAACCTTTCTGCATCACTTGCACGACAGTGTTGGGAGCGAGATCTGAGTCTACCGTTGACATTGCCTGATGCAGATGCGGATCAAATTTCGCCCCCTGCGGATTGATCAGCTTGATATTGAATTTTTCGAAAACGGCTGTAAGCTGTCTAAGCGTCAGTTCCATTCCGCTTTTAAAATTCTCCACTGTCGCATTTTCCACCGCCAGCGCCGCTTCCAGGCTATCCATCACCGCGAGCAGTTCAGTGGAAAAATTCTCGATTGCATATTTGTGGGCGTTGGCAACGTCAATCTGTGCACGCTTTCTTATATTTTCCGCGTCCGCCCTGGCGCGCAGCCACGCATCATAATGCTCAGCAGCGTCCAGTTCGGCTTTTTTCAATAATTGTTCCAGACTCGGCATCGATTCCACTGCCGATTCCGCTGTCTTCGCTGTCTCGTTGCCGGTGGCCGGGGGCGCGCCCGTTTCGTTCGCTGCCGCTGTCTGTTCAGGCTGATCTGGTTGAGGTCGGTTTACATCTGTCATGGGCTTCTCCTAATTTCTGTTCATTTCTATATCGGGACGGGTTTTCCAATTTCAAGTTCCCGGAAGAGATCATTGCAGATAGAGCATGCTGTTTACCTTGAAGACATTGAATGGAAGCGTCGAGAGGTGCAGCGCCATCGCTACAGGCGTGTTCCGGCCTCCCGTGGACACGTAAAATATCCAATGGAAACAAATGCAACAAAATCAGTTGTTTTCGATGCCGATTTTTCGGGCCAGCGCAGCGGCGGCGCCAATGTAATTCTGCGGCATCATTTCACGCAAGCGGGTTTTTTCGCTTTCCGGACACGCAAGGTCGTCAATAAACGTGTGAAGCGTGTCCTGAGTGATGCCGCCTTTACCACGGGTTAATTCCTTCAACTGCTCATAGGAGCCAGGAATCCCATAACGTCGCATCACTGTCTGGATCGGCTCCGCCAGAACTTCCCAGGCATTCTGCAAATCCGACGCCAAACGTTCCGGACTGACTTCCAGTTTGCTCAATCCCCTGCTGCAGGAGTCATAGGCCAGCAAAGCATGGCCTAATGCCACCCCCATATTGCGAAGCACGGTTGAGTCGGTCAAATCACGCTGCCAGCGGGATACGGGCAGCTTCTCGCTCAAATGCCGCAACAGTGCATTGGCGATGCCCAGGTTTCCTTCCGAATTCTCGAAATCTATCGGGTTGACCTTGTGTGGCATGGTTGATGAACCGATTTCATCTTTTCCGGTTTTTTGCTTGAAGTAGGCTAAAGAGATATATCCCCACACATCACGGTTAAAATCCAGCAGTATGGTGTTAACGCGGGCATATGCATCGAATAGCTCCGCCATTGCATCGTGCGGTTCGATCTGGGTAGTGTAGGGGTTGAATTTGAGGCCGAGTTTTTCAACGAAACCAAGCGCAAAGTTTTCCCAGTCAAACGCGGGATAAGCAGCTAAATGTGCGTTGTAGTTGCCCACAGCGCCGTTGATTTTTCCAAGAATGGCAACCCCAGCCAGCTGTTCACGTGTCCGCGACAGGCGATACGCGAAATTCGCAAATTCCTTGCCAACCGTAGTGGGTGTTGCCGGTTGACCGTGGGTACGGGCAAGCATTGGTATATCGGCCATTTCATGGGCCATCTGGGCAAGTTTGCCAATGATTTTATCCAGCGCCGGCAGCATGACGCTGCTGCGGCTATGCATCAGCATCAATCCATGAGAAAGATTGTTGATGTCTTCCGAAGTGCATGCAAAATGGATGAACTGCGTAATCCTGGCGGCTTCGACATTGCCCGTCAGTTGCTCTCTGAGCCAATACTCGACTGCCTTTACGTCATGATTGGTCCGCGCCTCGATGAGCTTGACCGCTTCCGCATCGGCCTCGGAAAAATTTGCCGCAAGGCTGTCGAGTTGGGCAATGGTGGCGATAGAGAATGGCAGCGCCTCAGCCACACCCGCTGCATTGCTCAAGGCCTTGAGCCATTCTATTTCCAGATGAACACGGTATCGAATCAGCGCAAATTCGCTGAAGTAAGGCCTCAAGGCGGTGACCTTGGCGCTATAACGTCCATCCAGAGGGGAGAGTGCGGTGAGAAAAGATGAATTCATATTCCGATTCCAGGCTGTTCACCGGCGGGAGCCATTCTAACATAGGCAGGGCAGCCGCCGCATCGTCCGGACTGTGCACTGTCACGCGGAAAGCCGATATAATGCTAGCTGATAATTCCCCCAAGGTCGGCCATGAAGCTTATCGGATCGCTCACTAGTCCCTATGTGCGCAAGACACGCATCGTTCTGGCGGAAAAGCACATCGGTTATAATTTTGAACTGGAAGCTCCCTGGGATGCGGATAGCCATGTACCGGATTACAACCCGCTGGGAAAGGTGCCGATATTGATTATGGACGACGGAACCAGCCTGTTTGATTCGCGCGTGATCGTCGAATATCTCGACAATATCAATCCCGTATCCCGGCTTATTCCCGAATCCAACCGCCGGCGCATCATGGTAAAGCGTTGGGAAGCACTGGCAGACGGCATTTGCGACGCTGCCGCATCGATGTTCCTCGAACGCAAACGCCCTGAAGCGAACCAAAGCCCGGAATGGATTGCGCGCCAGCAGAAAAAAGTTACCAGGGGTCTGGAAGCGGCTGCCCATGAGTTGAGCGATAAGAAATGGTGCGATGCCAACATTTATACGCTGGCTGATATTGCGCTGGGCTGCGCGCTCGGTTACCTGGCTTTTCGCTTTCCCGAAATCGAATGGCGCAACACCTTTCCTAATCTTGCCGATCTTTCCAACAGGTTGGAGAAACGAACGCCATTTATCGAAACAGCGCCTCGGGGGTGATCGAGCAGGGGTTCATGCGAATGTAAAGCAGGTCGGGCATGGTCCACCTACTCCTCATAGCTTGGTTGGCAAACTGGACACTCGGCGGAGAACTTGCTCAGAGGTTCCTAACACTCATCGATAATAACCCCTCCGCCCAGACACACCTTACTCTCGTACACAACCACGGATTGTCCTGGTGTCACTGCCCACTGCGGTTGCGCGAATTCGATCTTGCATTTGCTGTGGTCGACATACGCAATCGCGCAGGGAGCATCAGTTTGACGATAACGGATCTTGGCGGCATAAACCCAGTTGCATTGAGGGATTCGGCCACTTATCCAGGTGAGGTCGGCCGCGGTGAGGGAGGGTCTGAATAGATCGGGATGATCATGGCCTTGCACTACGATCAGAATATTTCGTGCCACGTCCTTGTTTGAAACGAACCAGGGTTCGCCATCACCTTCTCTTGTTCCGCCAATGCCCAGCCCCTGCCGCTGGCCGATAGTGTAGTACATCAAGCCGTCATGCCTGCCCATGACAGTGCCAGTTGGGGTCTGTATCTCCCCTGGCTCATTCGGCAAGTAACGATTGAGGAACTCCCTGAAGGGCCGCTCCCCGATAAAACAGATTCCAGTGCTGTCTTTCTTGGAAAAATTCGGCAATCCATAGTCCCTGGCAATCTTGCGCACATCGCGTTTGTAAAGATGACCAATGGGAAACAAGGTCCTGGACAGCTGTGCCTGGTTCAAACGATAGAGAAAGTAGCTCTGGTCCTTGCTTCCATCTTCGCCTTTCAGCAACTGGAATATTCCGTTCGTTTCGCGTACCTGGGCATAATGGCCGGTCGCAATATGGTCGGCGCCGAGTCCGGTTGCATGCTCGAGAAATGCCTTGAACTTGATCTCGGCGTTGCATAGCACATCCGGATTCGGGGTACGCCCGGCTTTATACTCCGCAAGGAAGTGGCTGAATACGCGGTCCTTATACTCAGCCGAGAAATTTACCGCTTCCAGGGGAATTCCAATAATATCCGCAACGGATGCCGCATCAAGCAGATCCTGCCGGGAAGAGCAGTATTCGTCGGTATCGTCGTCTTCCCAATTCTTCATGAAGAGGCCGATTACTTCGAAACCTTGCTGCTTCAACAGTAATGCCGCGACGGATGAATCGACCCCGCCGGACATGCCGACTACTACTCGTGCTTTGTTCATGATTCCGAATTGCTCATCTTTTAACCTAAATCCGGTAGTTGGACGGGGTGGAATGTGCGGTTTTTGGGGTGCAGGGCAAGGCGCAACGACGCGGAATGGCGCGACCGCGCAGGGCGGAGCAGTGCCTTCCGCAGGAAGGTGCGACCCCGTAGCGGGATGCGGACGCGATAAAACGCGGTCGCGGCATCCCCTGCGCTGCCCGATCCCCGCTTTGCGGGGTCCCTCGTGCAACGCTTCGGGGCGCCCCCTTCCAAGGAGTTGCAACGCAGCCGTGTGCCGCAAAAACCGTGCAATCCGCCCCGTAGCGAACTCAACAAAAAGGTGAAGCTCAAGTTATACAAAAAGTCTTTGTCGATCATAACGCTAAACTGAAAAAATGAGCGGTCAACTGCCGGATTTAGGTTTAATCGTAATGAGTAAGAATTTCCAGAGAATAGTGCTTGCCCGCCAGATGATCTTCGATACATCTCATCACCAGGGGACTCCGGTGGCAATAGGTCATCTGCCGGATTTCCTCGACGCCAAACCATCCGGCGCGCACTATGCCAATATCCAGCGCTCTATCCGGATCATGATCAATGACAGAACCGGTAAAAGCAAAGCGGATAAAGGTAATGTTCTCAGTGTGGGAGTGCCAGTGATAAATGCCTAGCACCGATTGCGGGACAAAAGTGTAGGCCGTTTCTTCCAGAGTTTCCCGAATGGCGGCGTCGATAATGGATTCGCCTGGTTCCAGATGGCCCGCCGGCTGGTTGAACAGTATACCGCTGCCGGTTTGTTCCTCAACCAGCAGGTATTGCCCGCCCTTTTCGACGACCGCTGCAACCGTGACGTTGGGTTTCCAGATCATGATCCTGTTCAGCTTACCTTCAGCTTGCCGTTATGTAATTAATTGAGAGCAAACGAATGCTCAGGAGCGCAAACGAATGCAGGACCGAATCTTATCGTATAATCGGCAGCTTCGCCGCCAGTGATTCTTATTCGCTTGACAACTCTCGGGAGATACCATGTACCAGCACATCAGCACACCAGCCGAAGGAACAAAAATCCGCGTAAATGCAGATTTTTCCCTGAGTGTGCCCGATAACCCCGTTATCCCCTGTATCGAAGGTGACGGTATTGGCGTGGACATTACGCCCGTCATGAAGAAAGTGGTGGATTCTGCGGTTGAAAAAGCTTATGGCGGCAAACGCAGGATTTTCTGGATGGAAATTTATGCCGGTGAGAAAGCCACCCGGGTTTACGGTGAAAACGTCTGGCTCCCCGATGAAACGCTGCAGGCGGCGCGGGAATATGTAGTCTCCATCAAGGGCCCGCTAACTACCCCGGTGGGCGGGGGCATTCGATCCATTAACGTGGCCTTACGCCAAGAGTTGGATTTGTATGTATGTCTGCGGCCGGTCCGCTATTTTCAGGGCGTGCCAAGTCCGGTAAAAAATCCCGAAAAAACCGATATGGTGATTTTTCGCGAGAACTCCGAAGACATTTATGCCGGGATCGAGTGGGAAGCCGAGTCGATGAATGCAAGAAAGATCATTGATTTTTTAACGGCGGATATGGGTGTCACGAAAATACGCTTCCCGCAAACATCGGGAATCGGCATCAAACCCGTATCCAGAGAGGGTACCGAGCGTCTGGTACGCAAGGCTATTGAGTACGCTATAGAGAACAATCGCCGCTCTGTCACGCTGGTGCACAAGGGCAATATCATGAAGTTTACCGAGGGTGCATTCAAAAACTGGGGCTACGAGCTGGCTGCACGAGAATTTGGAGCTCGCTTGCTTGATGGTGGTCCCTGGATGAGGTTGCCCGAAGACAAGGGGGGAGTCATTATCAAGGATGTGATCGCTGACGCTTTCCTGCAGCAGATCTTGTTGCGTCCGGAGGAATATGACGTGATTGCCACGCTGAATCTGAATGGAGACTACATTTCCGACGCCTTGGCGGCGCAAGTTGGTGGTATCGGCATAGCGCCCGGTGCAAACCTCAGCGATTCGATTGCAATTTTCGAAGCAACCCACGGTACCGCGCCAAAATACGCAGGCAAGGATCAGGTTAATCCCGGATCAATTATTCTGTCGGCAGAGATGATGCTGCGATATATGGGCTGGATAGAGGCCGCCGGGCTGATTACCAGTGCCATGGAAAAAACGATCCAGGACAAAATCGTGACTTATGACTTTGCGCGGCAGATGCCCCACGCGCAGAAGGTCTCATGTTCCGCATTCGGCCAGGCACTGATTGAACATATGCCTGCTTGACTTCTGCACGAAAAAACAAAAAAACCCCTTGCCGACTCTCCGGCAAGGGGTGTGTATAATTCTGTAATAGGATTACAGTCTGATCACGGCTAGCCGTGCCAGAATGGAATCGTTAAGCAGACTGAATGTTTGATGCCTGTTTGCCCTTGGGACCTTGAGTAACTTCAAAGCTCACTTTTTGACCTTCTTTGAGAGTTTTGAATCCGGACATATTGATAGCGGAGAAGTGAGCGAATAAATCTTCACTGCCATCATCGGGAGTAATGAAACCAAAACCTTTTGAGTCATTGAACCATTTTACTGTACCAGTTGCCATTATTGCTTCCTATATAAAAAACGGGCCGGAAACCCGAACACTGTTTGAGTTTCAAGACCGCAAACGGCTGTAACCGGTACTGCAGAGAACTTGAAGCCAAACGCCAAGAGCTGTTTTACGCAAATCTGGTGTTCAAGTCAAGTAGCGTGTCCAGTTATTTTACGGAAATGCAACAGAATAATTTTCTAAAGGTACTTGAATAATTCGACGTAATCATCAAATATTAAGTAATGGAAAATGGACTGAATATGCAAAGGCTGGTCCGGTTCGTTTTCGCTCTAACTGATGAACAGCGAGACAGGAGAGATGAAGGCAGGAAATCATGGAGATGTTGTACTGGAGGCCAAAAAGAGTAAACTCAAGCCACCGCCAATGTTCAAGGTGATCTTGCTGAATGATGATTTCACCCCTATGGATTTCGTGGTGGCCGTGTTACAGATTTTTTTTTCCAAGAATCGCGAACAGGCAACGCAAATCATGCTCAAAGTACATATGGATGGAGCGGGAGTATGTGGAGTTTATCCCAACGATGTGGCTACCACCAAGGTTGAACAGGTGGTCGCATTTGCGAGGCAGCATCAACATCCGCTAAGGTGCGTGATGGAGGAGACCTGAAAATGATTGCTCAAGAGTTAGAAGTAAGTTTACATATGGCATTCGTGGAATCGCGGCAGAAGCGCCACGAATTCATTACGGTCGAGCACTTGCTACTGGCTCTGCTTGACAATCCGACTGCCGCAGAGGTGTTGCGCGCCTGTTCCGTCGATATGGATGATCTTCGCCGGCTGCTGACAGAGCATGTTACCGAAAATACGCCGACAGTGGGCGGCAGCGGCGAAGTGGATACGCAGCCTACGTTGGGTTTTCAGCGGGTGATCCAGCGAGCGATTCTGCATGTTCAGTCTTCCGGAAAAAAGGAAGTCACCGGCGCCAATGTACTGGTAGCGATATTTGGCGAAAAGGATTCCCACGCGGTTTATTTTCTTCATCAGAAGGGCGTAACCCGACTCGATGTGGTGAATTATATTTCTCACGGCATCAGTAAAGTGCCGCAGGGCAGTACCGCCAAAACCGACAGCGAAGGCGATACCGAGCAGGAGATGAATGCGGGCGGCGCATTGGAAAGTTACGCGGTAAATCTCAACTCGCAAGCACTTGCGGGCAAGATTGATCCGTTGATCGGGCGTGAACGTGAACTGGAACGCCTGATACAGACGCTATGCCGCCGCCGCAAGAATAATCCCTTGCTGGTGGGTGAAGCCGGTGTCGGCAAAACCGCCATTGCGGAGGGATTGGCACGGCGCATTATTGAAAATGATGTTCCCGAAGTGCTTGCGCACCACCAGGTTTATGCTCTGGATATGGGCGCGCTGTTAGCCGGTACCAAATACCGTGGTGACTTCGAGCAGCGGCTGAAGGCGGTGCTCAAACAATTGCTTGAGAGCTCCAATTCCATTCTGTTCATTGATGAGATTCATACATTGATCGGTGCCGGCGCCGCTTCCGGCGGTACGCTGGACGCGTCCAATCTCCTGAAACCGATACTTAATACCGGTCAGTTGAAATGCATCGGCGCCACGACTTATAGTGAATACCGCGGAATCTTTGAAAAAGATCACGCCCTCTCGCGTCGTTTCCAGAAAATTGACGTGCTTGAACCAAGCGTGGAAGAAACCGTATCCATCCTGCGCGGCCTGAAAGCCCGCTACGAGGCGCATCATGGCGTCAAATACACGGCGGTTGCGCTTACCACTGCGGCGGAATTGTCGGCGCGCTTCATTAATGACCGGCATTTGCCCGACAAGGCGATAGACGTGATAGACGAAGCTGGCGCAGCTCAGCGTGTCCTGCCTAAATCGAAACAGCGCAAGATAATCAGCAAACATGAGATCGAGAGCATTATCGCCAAGATTGCGCGCATTCCGGCGCAAAATGTTTCCAGCGATGACCGCAACACGTTGAAGACGCTGGACCGTGATTTGAAAGCGGTAGTGTTCGGACAGGACAAGGCCATCAATGCGCTGACCGCCGCAATCAAGATGGCGAGAAGCGGCTTGGGCAATCCACAGAAACCAGTCGGCTCATTCCTGTTTTCCGGTCCCACCGGCGTTGGCAAAACCGAGGTTGCGCGACAGCTCGCTTATGCGCTAGGCATTCATTTGCACCGGTTCGACATGTCTGAATACATGGAGCGGCATGCTGTTTCGCGCCTGATCGGCGCGCCGCCTGGGTATGTAGGTTTCGATCAGGGCGGTTTGCTTACCGAGGCCATCATCAAACAGCCATATTCTGTGCTGCTGCTGGACGAAATTGAAAAGGCGCACCCCGATATCTTCAATATCCTGCTGCAAGTGATGGATCATGGCACCTTGACCGATAATAACGGCCGCAAGGCGGACTTCCGCAATGTGGTGATCATCATGACGACCAACGCGGGCGCTGAAGCGCTCAGCAAGGCCACCATGGGCTTCACCAAGGCGGCACAGGCGGGTGACGAGATGGCAGACATCAAGCGCATGTTCACGCCCGAATTCCGCAACCGGCTGGACGCGATCATTTCGTTCGCGTCTCTGGACAGCGCGGTGATTCTGCGTGTAGTGGATAAATTCCTGATGCAACTTGAAGCTCAATTGCAGGAGAAGAAAGTGGATGCGATATTCACCGAGGCGTTGAGAGAATACCTTGCCAGGAATGGCGTTGATCCTCTCATGGGCGCGCGTCCAATGGCCCGGCTCATTCAGGACACCATTCGCAGCGCCTTAGCGGATGAGTTACTGTTCGGGCGGCTGGCGAACGGCGGCAAAGTGACGGTGGATATCGGTGCAGATAACAAGGTGGAGCTTCAGTTTGAGGAAGAAGCGACCGCAGCCGTGTAGCCCTGTTGTAGCCGGTAGTTTAATCGCACGAAAGCAAGGAAACAAAAAAGGCGCTTATGCGCCTTTTTTGTGTCGGGTACTCCTGAGTGGGCTTCGGCTTCTTTTCGATCAGGCGAAGGCTCATTCGAGTTCCCTGTCTATTTGTCGGCCTCATACTTGAAAGACAGATTGACTCGCGCGCGATACGCAGCCACTTTACCATCTTCAATCACCATATCAAGCTTTACTATTTCCGCAACTCTCAAATCCCTCAAGCTCTTTGACGCCGTCTCGACGGCGTTTTTGGCGGCATCCTCCCAGGATGTCTTGCTGGTTCCTATTATCTCCGTTATTCGATAAACGCTGTCTCCTGCCATGGTTTTTCTCCTTCTGGGAAGTTTAAGCAATAAAGAAACATCGCACGAACCCGGCGCATAGCCCAGCCCGGATGCTATTTCAGTTTAGGACTAACTTCGACAGATTGCAACCGGCGATATGCCGGATAGAAATGCGGTGCCCGCAGCAGATGGTTCAGATGCTTTTGTCGTCAACATGCCTTCATCCATTTCCACTGTTCCAACTATAAATAATTAGAAAGCAACATAAACAACTTTAAACATATAAAAATTGACAAAGTGGCGGGCGATAGGCTATCTTATGACCTTCGATTATGACATTTTAATGATTTTCCTGTTAATGGAATGCAAAGGAGGTGACGTTATGCATGCTGAAGAAAGTGACGCTATGGATGGGCAAGTAAATGATGATCAAGTAGATGACAATAGCAAGCCCGTAAATTTCCTCGCTATGACAGTCAATTTTATTATCCGTATGCTGAAATTTTGACCTTATCCGCTGTCGGCTGCACAAACGTAACTCCCAAAAATCACGAAAGCCCAATACCCAGCGCTAGCCCGCAACAACACGCTTGGTAATGTGCCCCAGCGCTTCTTCCACCTGATCGATGAGAATGAGGCATAATTCTCCGTCTTTCAGGTTGGCAAAAGCGGCATCGATCGCTCCAAACTCACCGCGGATCTCTTTGACATCCCTGGCGCGTTTCGCATGTTCCAGCCCCTGCCGCAACAGACTCAGCACTTCTCCATCGGCACGGCCCCGCTGGCACTGGTCCTGATAAAGCACCACCTCGTCGAAAGCATCGCCAAGAATTTCGGTCTGCTGGCGAATATCCTCATCGCGACGGTCTCCAGCGCCACTGATAACCACGGAGCGCCGCTTGGCTGGCATCTTGTCGATGGCGCGCACAAGTGCCCGGATTGCGTCTGCATTATGACCGTAATCCGCAATAAGGGTAGCGCCACGGTGACTGAAGAGATTGAAACGGCCTGGCGCGGTTAGGGTATCGCTGACAAAATTGGCAAGACCTGCGCGTATGATCTCCCAATCAAGGCCAAGCGCCCAGCCTGCTCCCGTCGCAGCCATCGCGTTTTCGATCTGGAATGGGATAGCGCCATTTTGGGTAACGGGAATTCCGGACAGTGGTATGCGGTATTCAATGCCACCCTCTGAAGCGACAATGGCGTCTTCATCGAGATAGACGACGCGCTTGTTTTGTGCCCGGTGCCTCGCTATTACCGGATTGTCCGGATCGCGGGCGAAAAAGGTTACTTTGCCAGGACAGTGAGCCGCCATGCCGGCCACGAAAGGATCGGCCGCGTTCAATACGGCGATGCCCGTACCAGGGGTGACGTTTTGAACGACGACGCGTTTGACGGCAGTCAGATCCTCCACGGTGTTGATGTATGAGAGGCCAAGGTGGTCGCCCATGCCGATGTTGGTTACCACCGCGACATCGCATCGATCGAAGCCCAGACCCTCGCGCAACAGGCCGCCTCGAGCGGTCTCTAATACCGCGGCATCGACATCGGGGTGGAGGAGAACCTTTTTTGCACTCTTGGGGCCGCTGCAGTCGCCTGTGTCAATGCGCTGCCCGTCGATATAGACGCCGTCGGTACTGGTCATGCCCACACGCATGCCCTGGCAATCAAGGATATTGGCGATAAGGCGAACCGTGGTGGTCTTGCCATTGGTACCTGTCACCGCCACGACCGGAATACGCGCGTCATCGCCCTTTTTGAACATACTGGCAATAATTGCCTCTCCCACTGCCCGTCCTTTGCCGAACGAAGGCTGCAAATGCATGCGGAGGCCCGGCGCGGCGTTGATTTCGATAACGGCGCCCTGCCCTTCCAACGGTTTCGATACCGTATCGCAGACTACATCGACTCCACAGATATCCAGGCCGATCATTTGTGCGGCAGCTTCCATGCGCGCGGCGAACTCGGGATGAACATCGTCGGTAACGTCGGTAGCTGTTCCGCCAGTGGAAAGATTGGCGTTACTGCGCAGCAGCACGCGTGTCCCTTGAGATGGTATGGATTCCGCCGTCAAACCCTGGATTGCCAGATGGGCATGGGCAATTTCGTCGAAATGTATTTTTGTAAGCGCATTGGCGTGGCCCTCTCCGCGCCGCGGGTCGCTATTGATCCGATCTACCAGCTGACCTACGCTGTGCATGCCATCGCCAATAACCTGGGGCGGATCGCGCCGAGCCGCGGCAATCAGCTTATTGCCGACCAACAGGATGCGGTAGTCGTGGCCTGGAATGTAACGCTCAACCAGGACTTTGCCGCTGATCTCAGCCGCCGCCGCATAAGCGGCTTCCACTTGTTCACGGCTCATGAGGTTTACGCCGACTCCCCTGCCCTGATTGCCATCCTGCGGCTTAACAACAACAGGTGCGCCTATTTCGCAGGTCGCAGTCCACGCGTCCTCCGCGTTCGCTACCTGTCTACCGGGGGCGATGGGAATACCCGCAGCGTTCAGCAACGTTCTGGTCAGCTCCTTATCCTGCGCAATGGACTCCGCCACAAAGCTGGTCAGGCAGGTTTCCGCAGCCTGAATACGACGCTGACGGCTACCCCAACCAAATTGCACCATACTGCCATCAGTCAGCCTGCGGAAGGGAATCCCGCGTGCGGTGGCCGCGCGGACGACTGCGCTCGTACTCGGCCCGAGCCGTATTTCCTCATCCAGTTCACGGAGGCGGTGCACCGCGCCGTCCAGATCGAAGGAGGCGCCGTCGGCAGCCGCATGACATAAGGCTTGCGCGAGATCGATGGCGAGCCTGCCTACCTCCTCTTCGCTGTACTCTACAATAACCTGATAAGTGCCGGCTTCCAGCGTGTGAACAGTCTTACTGAAGGTCACCGGGCAACCGGCCTGTATTTGCAGACCAAGGGCAGCACGTTCCAGTGCATGCGCCACCATCCCGGCTTCTTGATGGGATTCCGGCTGGAGCAGATTGATTTGAGGGAATCGTTCGCGCAAACAGCCCAGGAAGTCCGGAATTTCCCTTACGGGAAATTCCGTTGCGCCACAGCAAACAATCACTTCTATCACTGTATGCCGGCTCCATAAATTGGGGCCGCGCAATGCACGGATACGTGATACTTTCATCGAAAATTCTCCTGATGTTTCTTGTACCGGAGGTGCTGCTGATTTGGTTTTCACGTCATGTTAAATACCGAAAAATTTTCGATTCCCGCACGTATGAGGCCAGGTTCGATACCAAGTGCCCAGGCAGCAGCCACTGCTGCGAGAACGTTCTCGACAGCATGCATCGCATGCCCGTCTCCGGTAAGCGGAACATCAGCCAATTTACTCAACGGCAGTTCGCTGGAACCGGTAACGAGGAGAATTTCGCCATCGCGAACCATCACTGCCCGTTTGCCCTTCACGCCGTTTATACCCGCCGTGCCGCGCAAGCAATGCTCTTTTATTACCGGCAACCCGGGATCGAGACTGAAGTAAATGATTTCACCATTGCACAGCGCAGCCATTTCGACCAGCATTGCCTCCCTGGCATTCAGCACTGCTGCGCCTGTGGGCAACACTACATCCACCTGGGTACGCAGTATATCGAAAACCTGTTTGGGCGTTTCGATATACTGCCCGTAATGCCGCGATAACTCGACATTGGTTACCACGCCGACATGACAACCGTCGTAGGCCAATCCCTCATTCAGCATGCTATCGCCTCCATTTTCAAAAACAGCGGCTTCAACTGAGCGATTCATCAGAATGTTGTTGACCCCCTTCCATTTGGCGTGGTCGCCCTTATAAACCTGCCTCTGGTCGAGATAGAAGCCGTCGCTGCATGCGAGGCCTGTATGCTTGCCGGATAACGCCAGTAGTTGAGCAACCAGGTGCGCCACCATGGTTTTTCCGTAGCTGCCAGTGATGCCTACAATGGGAATACGGCCATCGTCATGGTTCGGAAAGAGATGATCGACGATAGCTTCACCGACAGGTCTAGGCGTGCCAATGGCAGGCTTGATGTGCATCAGCAAACCGGGACCCGCGTTGACTTCAACGATCGCCCCGCCCTGTTCGGCAAGCGGACGCGAGATATCCCTGGCTACGAGGTCGATGCCCGCAATATCCAGTCCGATAATGCGCGCAGCAAGGGAAGCGGCCGCAGCGATGCTCGGGTGCACTTCGTCAGTGACATCGAAAGCATGATTGCCGTTACGCTGAATCAGAACTTCCAGGCCGGCCGGTGGAACCGAATTGATGGTAAAGCCCTGACGGACAATTTCCATGATCGTTATACCATCTACGCTGACAGGATTCAGAGGATGATCTTCGGATGCCCCGCGGCGTGGATCCGAATTGATCTGGTGGCGGATCAGCTCGCCAATAGTTGATATACCGTCGCCGGTAACAGAGACCGAATCACCTCGGCTTGCGGCAACGAGCCTGCCGCCGACCACCAGCAAGCGATGTTCCGTACCCGGAACATAACGTTCGATCAATACGCCATCACCCTCTTCCAGAGCCACATGGTAAGCTGACTCGACTTCTTCGCGCTTGCTCAACTCGATAAAAACGCCACGTCCATGGTTGCCATCGCAGGGTTTGATGACCACCGGCAACCCGATGTCCTGAGCGGCTTCCCAGGCATCTTCGGCACTATGAACAGTTCGGCCTTCAGGGACAGCAACCCCGCATGACTGAAGCAATGCCTTGGTCAAATCCTTATCGCGCGAGATACTTTCCGCTATGGCTGGCGTGCGGTCCGTCTCGGCTGTCCAGATACGGTGGCTTCGAATGCCATAGCCGAGCTGAACCAGGTTTCCCTTGGTGAGAAGGCGGATAGCGGGGATGTTGCGGCCCGCGGCGGCCTGAACGATACAGGCGGTTGAAGGCCCCAGCCACAGGGAGTCAACCATGTCACGCAGGCGTTCGATGGTCTGTTTGATATTATAGGGCTCATCACCGGACCAGCGTCCCATCGCCGCCAGCACCAGTTCACGAGCCGCGGAGAGGGCGCTACGTGCAATATCCTCATGCCACGCGCTGACGGCCACCTTGTAAACCCCGCGCAGCGACGTTTCACGAGCTCTGCCAAAGCCGCCAGGCATGCCGGCAAGGTTTTGCAGCTCAAGCGTAATATGCTCCAGAATGTGGCCCGTCCAGGTGCCCTCCTTGAGCCGCCGCAGGAAACCGCCGCGCTCTCCATAGCTGCAGCGGTGCTCAACCAGTGACGGAAGCCAGGAAGACAGGCACTCGTAAAAGCCGGGGATCGTATCTGAGGGGAAGTCTTCAAGCTCGCCGATATCGACAATTGCCTCAAGGACCGGGCGACAAGTCCACATATTCGGACCGTTTAGGTGGCGAATCTCAATAAATTTAATATCTCTACTATTCGGGGCCGGGTTCGCCGAGTCAGTGGTTGTATTCGCGTAGGCCAGCATGGATTCTCGCACGGAGTAAGTTAAAGCTGGACTAACGCGATTGCGGAGAATCGGTTTACAGCTCGATAGACTAATCATGTTGAACCCAAACGCTGCAACGGTCCCCGGAAGAACGGTTTCAGATCCTTGATCGTCCATATGACCGGTTCTCACTCACACTCAAGCCGACTGTGGTACAGCATGCTCTGTTGGTTGACCAGGTTTATATCGGTTGGCTAATGCGGCCGTGTTGGGAACCGTTCTACCATACGTCGATTTGACGGATGAGGAATTAAATTCATACGTGACTAATGTTTCAAATGGGAAAACCTGCGGATCAGCCTTGTGTTTTTTCGTGGGGGTCCATTATTGTCCAGCACGGATAGGCAAGCGAGAAAGATCAAGCATAAATCATGCCAAACCTAATAATCAAAAAAACAATAGGTTGACTCAAGGAAAGAAGTATCAATGTCGCCCCCAACCGACATTTGCATCTCACGCTGCTATTAAGCAATTGATGTAATATGACTATCTTATGTCGCTAGTCAGCGACAATTATTCAGACACCTGAGCCGTACGTAGCGCACACTGGAGAGAAAATTACGAGCGCACAAGAATCTGTACAGCACCTCATTTCCAAATCGTGGAATTTATATGCCCCCAATAGATTGGAACACCGGTATGGAACGGAAGGTTTTTTCGGTGGGATGCGCGAGTTGCACAGCGCTTCGATAATCTGTTCTAAAGGAAGCGGTCCAAAATTCTTCGGCTGTGATGATCGAGTGCATAACGGTCGCGAATCAGGAAGTGAATGCCATGGCTGTCAGTAATCAGCAGAGCGGGCGGGGTAAGCCGGCGAATATACTCCTCCCCCTTGAGAATGAAGGCTGTCTTGCCACGGTCCGTTTCAACGTACCAGGTGCTAGGCGTAGCATAATTTGAAACGTCTTGAATGCGGCTGATTTCAGGCATGAACTCGCGGCTGGCGAGCTCGGCTTCGACAAGTTCACGCATATCCCGGGGTACATCATCCAACCGGTCGATCCAGGCCAGTTCGTGGCCGTTCGGATCGATTAACGCCAGACCGTGATCCGGGGCGGTTATCGGAAACGCGCGTGCCGGGACTATGCCTACTTGCGTTTCGCCATCCGGCCCCGTATATACGAGACGCCCGAAAGCGTCACGGCTCAGCCGATAAGGTGTTTTATCAGTCATTCGCGACCCTCCTCAACCTTGCGTTCGACCTCCGGCCTGCGCAAATCACCTTCGATATCGACGTTGCGGGCCTGCGCCTGATAGAGGCGGTAATAATGACCTTCGCGCTCCATCAATTCAGCGTGATTGCCTACCTCGACGATACTGCCACGGTCCAGCACAATCAGCCGGTTGGCATCGCGCAGGGTGGAAAGACGGTGGGCAATTGCGATGGTCGTGCGGCCGCGTACCAGATTTTCGAGCGCTTTCTGTATTTCTTTCTCGGTGGTGGTGTCAACAGAGGAAGTGGCCTCATCCAGGATCAAAATACGCGGGTCGATAAGCAGTGCGCGAGCAATCGATATTCGTTGCCGCTCACCTCCCGATAGTGCTTGTCCCCGCTCGCCAACCAGAGAGTCGTAGCCGTGAGTCAAGCGCAGAATGAACTCATGGGCATGGGCAGCGCGGGCTGCGGCAACAATTTCATCTCGCTTCGCATCGGGCTTGCCGTAAGCAATGTTCTCTGCAATGGTTCCGAAAAACAGGAAGGGCTCCTGAAGCACGAGACCGATATGCTTACGGTATTCGGCTACCGGCAGCGTGCGAATATCCACTCCATCCAGCAAAATCGCGCCTTCAGTAACATCGTAAAAGCGGCAGATCAGGTTGACGATCGTGCTCTTGCCTGATCCACTGTGCCCAACCAGGCCGACCATCTCGCCCGGCTCGATGTTGATATTGATGTCGCGCGTCACACTGCGGGTACCATAACGAAACCCCACGTCGCATAACTCGATGCGGCCTTTAACGACGGGCAGATGCACGGGATGTGCCGGCTCCGGAACGCTGGAAACGTGATCAAGTATTTCAAAGATCCGTTTGGTGCCTGCCGCGGCCTTCTGGGTAAATGAGACAATGCGGCTCATCGAATCGAGCCGCATGTAGAAACGGCTGATATAGGCGAGGAAGGCAGTCAGTACGCCAACCGTGATTTCGTCTCTGGATACTTGCCAGATACCGAAAATCCACACCACGAGCAGCCCGACCTCGGTAAGCAGCGTAACCGTGGGGGTAAACAACGACCAGACCTTGTTGACGCGATCGTTGACCTCCCGATTGCGCTCGTTCGCGGCGCGGAAGCGTGTGGCCTCGCGCTTCTCCTGCGCAAACGCCTTGACAACGCGTACGCCGGGAATGGTGTCGGCAAGCACGCTGGTGACCTCAGCCCAGGCACGGTCTACCTTTTCAAATCCGGTGCGTAATCTGTCGCGCACCAGGTGGATCAGCCAGGCGATGATGGGGAGCGGCACCAGTGTCATTAACGCAAGCCAGGGATCGATCGAAACCAGGATGACGACAGTCATGCCGATCATTAGCACATCGGTAGCGAAATCAAGCAGGTGTAGCGATAAAAACATGTTAAGGCGGTCGGTTTCGGAACCAATTCTCGCCATCAGGTCGCCTGTCCGTTTTCCGCCGAAATAGGCATGCGAGAGTTTTAGAAGATGTTCGTAGGCTGCAGTGCGAAGGTCGGCGCCGATACGTTCAGAAACCAGCGCCAGCATATAGGTTCGCGTCCAGCTCAGCATCCATGCCAGAATTGCCGCGCCAAGCAGGCCGGTCAGATAGAATACGACCAGGTCAACGTCGATTGGCTTGCCATTCTGATAGGGTATCAACACATTGTCCATCAGTGGCATGGTCATGTAAGGTGGCACCATCGCTGCAGCCGTGCTGCCTAACGTCAGCAGAAAACCAGTGAGCAGCCGAAATTTGTAGGGTTTGGCAAAACGCCACAAGCGAAAGAGTGTCCAGGTCGACGGCGGCGTCTGACTCTCCTCTCTGCACGCCGCGCACTCTTCCTCGCCTGGCAATAAGGGCACATCAAGTACTCTCTGACATTTGGGGCATCGCACCTCGGCGGGCGGCGGGGGCTGTTCCCCTGTGAGCAGGTAGTTGAGCTGTTGCGTAAATTGTTCAATCAGACGACCGGCAGCCGCACTACTGCCCAATGTATAATGCCAGGCAGCGAGTAATGAATTCTCGTCCAGAAGCTCGATGCTGCCGATGCCGGCATGATCATGACGCGCAAGCGTAAGCCCCAGCCGGTAGGGCCAGTCCCGCCAGGTTGAGTCCTTCTCCGCCGTACCCAGCAATCGTTTATTTGTAACAACAACAAGCCCGGTTGAAAAATATAGTTGGGCATCGAGATCGGTTTCGAGCCACGCCAGCACCTTCTCTTCATCCAGGAGCTGTGATTCGACTTGGGCTGCCCAGACGGAAGGAAGGGCTGCCGATGGCAAGCCGGGCAAAACGCCTATGGAAGAAATCGGGGAAAGTCCGGGTTTTGGCATGGTTAATCGGGGTGTAGAGTGTCAGTAATATTGCCATCTAAACATAGCTGAATTGTCACCATGCCGCGTAGTCCCGTCCTCTAGTCCGTCCTCGCGAATGAATAATGAGCGCCTTCTCACTCTTTACTGAACGTCGAGCGCCGATCCCGCCATTTTTCCGCCCTCCCTATATTTTAGTGAGTCCATGATGGTCCGCTTGCTCTAGGGAGAGTGTTTTTCAAGAAGGCAGGCAGCGGACACATTATGCCCTATTGGGATGTTATGTTACTCGCATTCACGCACTGATCCTGGCGCCGCGATCTTCCCGAACACCGAGAACGGCGCCCGCGGTTACTGCACCCAATCCCGTCAGTGTCAGTAAAGACAGCGGCTCGCCCAGAAGTGGCATAGCGGCGAGCGCCGATATGACAGGCACAAAAGCCATCAGCAAGGCGACGGTTTGTGAACCAAGACGGCGCACCGAAAAGGTATAGAGCAACATCGCGACGAACACCACCAGCACACCCTGATATACGGCCTGAACGGCAATTTCGCTTATGGTCGCCTGACCGAGCGTACTAGGCAGAAACAACCACCAGATGGGCAGATAGACTATCGCGCTGCCCAGTGTGGTAGCTACCGTTGCAGCAAGGGGCGGTACCGGGTAGCGGCCAAGCAGCAGCGTAAACACCGCCCACGACGATGAGCCGCAAAGAAAAAGCAGGTCGCCCAGAATTTGCACGCGGGTGAGTTGAGGGCCGCGTGAAATTGAGTCGGCGGCAGTCAATACGATGCCCGCAAAGACAATAAGCAGTGCGATGCGGCGCTGCCTTACCGGTTTGTGGCCGAGCCAGATCCACCCAATAATCGCTGTCAAGAATGGCAGTGCTCCGGGCAACAGTACTGAAGCATGCGCGGCGGGCGACATCCGGAAAGCGGCATATACGGCAGCGGCATAGCCGATACCGCCAAACAATGAAAATAGCACGATGACCTTGAGGGGCGGCAACAGGATCCGGGGCAGGAAAAAGACAGCAATTGACGCGCCTACGCCGAAACGCAGCGACGTGATATCCCAGCTCGTCAGCGTGCCTGCGCCGCCATGCCGCGTAACAAGAATAAAGCCTGTCCAGATGCAAATGGTAAGGAAAACCGCGATCCAGCCACTATGGGCGTGTACTGCTGCGTTCATGGCATGTCGCTAAATACGGTGGGCAAAGAAAGGATCCGAAACAAAGCTTGACTGAACAATCAAGAGGACAATAGTCTGGCGAAGCAGCGAGGCTTCCTGCCTCATCTACCGTAAGAAAGGAGTGACCAGACCGCCAGGAACGCAATGGATGTCAGGTCTGGTCACGCGTGAACCCTAACGGTTGCTTCCATTGCATCGATATGCTGGAACCGGCCCTCCCAATTGACCTTCCGCTGGCAAGCAACGCCACTCCTGCCAAATTCTTCCCGGTAGAAAGGAATGGAGATGTCGCCCGACGCAAGGGGAAAACCCTTGAACGCGCTTCCATCGACAATGGTCTCTGCCGGTAATCTCGGGCTCGTTCAGAAGTTTGTTGGGCCGTGCTCGTTTCCATGCTTCGCCCGATATACTGCTTTTCTGATATTTTCGAGGGCCGTTTCAACGACGTGGCGCGGCGCACCAATATTCATGCGCATGAAGCCGCTTCCCGCCGCCCCGAACAGAGTACCTGGGCTCATGCCCACACCCGCTTCATGCACGAAGAAATGCCTTAGTTGCATGTCATTTATCCGTAACAAGGTCATGAGCGTATGACAATCAAGCCAGAGCAGATACGTACCCTCCGGTTTGATGAGATGAATTTCCGGAAGATGCGCTGCAAGATACTCCGCCACAACATCATGGGTTTTCTGCAGATAAACCTGCAGCGCATCCAGCCAGGCCTCGCCTTCCCGATAGGCGGCCTCGAAAGCGACGATACTGAAAGGATTGGATGCACTGACGTGCATCATATCGAATGTCTGGCCAAGCTTTTCCCGATACTCGGGATTAGGGACGATGAGAGCGGAAAGATTCAGCCCTGGAATGTTGAACGTCTTACTGGGCGCAACAGCGGTTACGACGCTAGCCCTGTTTCCGGCCGATGCTTCCGCGAGCATCGACAGCACATGATGCTGGTTTCCAGGATAGAGCAGATCTGCGTGGATCTCATCCGAAAATATCGCCAGGCCGTATTTCTCGGCAATTTGCAGGATTCGTTTCAGTTCCTGTTTGCTCCATACCCTGCCGACAGGGTTATGGGGGGAGCATAGCAATAACAGACGAGCTCCTTCCGCACATCGCTCCAGATGATCATAATCGATGTCATAGCGACTGTTCCTCAGGCGCAGCGGATTATGCACCAGTTGTCTGCCGGTACTGGTGACAGCCGAAAAAAAGGGGAAATACACGGGGGGTTGCACAATGACAGCTTCGCCCGGCTCGGCGAATGTCATGACAGCCGCGTGTAGCGACGGCACCACCCCAGGACACATCATGATCCAATCCCGGCGTATGTCCCAACCGTGACGCCGCTTCAACCAGGCTATCAACGCTTCATACAGGCTATCCGGATAGACGGTATAGCCATATACAGGATGGGCGGCTCGCTGTGACAATGCCTGAATCACCGCTGGCGGTGCGGCAAAATCCATATCCGCTACCCATAGCGGAATAACCCCTGGCTCGCCGAACATGCTTTGGCGCGCATCATATTTCAGGCTGGCGGTGTGGGTGCGACTGATTTCCCTGTCAAAGTCATGGTTCAAAACCTGGCCCCGCGCTCAAGCCGCTCTTTCCCAGATCGTCACTTCCGAGAGCGTATGCTGGAATTTCCGTCGGGTTTCCCGGATAACGAACGGCACTTCCGTGGGACCCTGGATCAGATTGAAATGGCTGCCCAGGATCTCTTTCAGACCATCGAGCGTGCCAAAGCTCTCGCCATCGCGCTTGAATCCACCCACCCAGGCGTCCCGCTTGGTATGTTCCTCCAGCCAGGTATAAGGCGAAGCGATCAACAAAAGGCCACCGGGGTTGAGCCGCGTATGAATAGCTGTGAGTAGTTTGGCTGGATCATAAAGACGGTCGATGAGGTTGGCGGCAAGGATGAGGTCATAACCGGTAAACAGAGGCTTGAGATTGCAGGCGTCACCCTGATAAAACGTTACCTTATGCTTGACCGTATCCAGGCCTAGCCCGGACAGCGTCCGCTCTCTGTAAAAAACGAGATCACCCTCATCCGTTAACGTGTAGCGCAGCGCTCCCTGCTCGGCAAGCTGGACGCCCTGCCCGATGAAGCGCGCAGAGAAATCGATTCCGGTCACATGATCGAAATGCCGTGCCAGCTCGAAAGTCGCACGCCCCGAGGCGCAGCCGAGGTCAAGGGCGCTGTGCGCGGGTCTTCCGCCCATCGCGGCAATAGCCAACTCAGCCAGCGCCTTCGGGAAGTTCGGCACATTGAAATAGATATCACCATAATGGAATTCGGCATACTCCGAGAGCGATTTGTCCGTTTCATAGTGGGAACCATGCTGAACGGCGGGAGCAGCCGCAACCACATAGCGAAACCCGGCATGCTGAAAGAAATGACGCCGGAATGCATAGCGCGCGCTCCTCATCGACTCATTGCCGCATGAAATCCAGGACCCCCCCTTCATGAGATTATGGCGACCATCGAAGGTTGGCGTGGTAAAGTCATCATAATGCGGATGAATTTCAAAACCGTCAAAAGGATAGATCGGCGTTTCGGTCCACTGCCACACATTGCCGACGACATCGTAGAAATCCCCATGAGGAAATTCATTGACCGGATGGCTGGAGGCAAAATGGTCAAGATGGATATTCGCTGCCGCTGGTTCGAGATGCGGGACCTCGGATAACCCGGCCACATCATACAGCCGATACCACTCGTCTTCCGTCGGCAATCTGTATGGTTGGCCGCTCACCGTGGCTTTCCAGTTGCAGAAGGCCTTGGCTTCGTGATAATTCACCTCGACCGGCCAATCCCAGGGCATGGGTATTTCTTTGGTCATTAATCGCAATCGCCACTCAGCACCTTGTCGAACCCAGAAGGTGGGGTGTTCCGCCCGGGCATGGCGCTGCCATGCGCATCCTTCCTCTTCCCATAACGTTTCTGTGCCATAACCGTTTGCCTCGACAAAAGCGAGAAACTCCTGGTTGCTTACCAGGGATTTGCCGGCCTGAAAGGCCCCAACTTCGGCGATATGAGCGCCGTATTCATTGTCCCATCCATAAACGGGATCAGTTTTATCCTTACCCAGATGCACGACGCCATCGGGTACATCGATCAGCTGATTTTCCGGTGCCGGTCCGGATTTACGATAAGGTTCCCATGCGGGATGAGGAATGACATATTCCAGCGCGTGTTGCCGGATGAGGACGGATGACGTTTCAAGATGGATGCGCTCATGCTCGATACCCATCAAGATAGTCCACCAGGGACTATCCCAGCCAATCGGCAAAGTGAGCGGTATTTCCTCGATAATCCGGTCAACAATATCGCGTACTTTATTGCGGTAGGCCCGCACCTCTGCAACGGAAGGCCAGTCGTAATGGGTGGTATTCAGGTCATCCCAGCTCATTTCATCAACGCCCACGGCGAACATGGATTCCATTTTCGGGTTGATTCGTTCAGTAATCAGCCCCGCCAGCAGCAGTTTGTTCGTAAAGAAAGTCGACGTGTGCCCCAGGTAGAAAATCAGCGGGTGACGCAACGGGATCGGCTTTTTGAAGTAGGCTTCATCGCTGCGCAATGTCTCGAAGAGCTGTTCGTAGCGGTCAAGCGTGGCATGAAAATATTCGCGTATCTCCTCACGCTTTGCAGCCACATTATCGCCATCAAGAATAGGACTTCTTGGGAAAAGTTGCTTGGGCATCACGCGTAACCTGGGATTTTCAGAAGCGAACTGGACGGGCGTTATAGTTTTTCGTGCATTCAAAGTCATATTCAACCTCGGTATGAATTGCCTCTATAAAAATAAACGAAGTTTACACCTGGATATGCCGTTGCCTGAATCCAACTGAACCCAACTGGACGAAAACAGTACGCCCGAGCCAGCGTTTAACTGTGCTTAACCGACGGGTAACGCGCCAAAACGATGTAGTAGATCAGATAAGTCGATGGAACGAGCGCTACTTTCGCATTCGATTGCAATGAAGGGAGCGAGTTCCTTTCAATTCCAGAGATCGGGTTTGTGGTGAAGTTTATCGTACCTGACAGTACAATTCATTAGTCCACATGAATCTCTGTTCAAATTTGATGCAATGGCATTTCTACTACATAAGTAGAGCATAAGGCACGATGCAGACGCAAGAGAGTAACACGCAAACAGGTAAAAATGAATGCGCCCAGCGATTCCAGCCTTCACCATACCCATAACAATATCCCTGCTGGTATTGCTCATCGAATTTTTTAAGGATACCTTGACAATGCCGAAATTGCTGCGTTTGGCCGGGCTAATATGCTCTTCGATAATGGTCTGTTCAATAGCGCTCTCACTCTATTGGCCTTCGCTGTCATGGGCGGGGGATAAACGTGTCGTCATCGCCCGCTTTTCACACAGCGACCTGAGCGACTGGCAATCCAAAACATTTACAGGCGTCACCCGCTACGCCCTGGCGGACGAAAACGGGCAAACCGTCTTGCGCGCGGATAGCAGCGGCGGCGCATCGGGACTTTATCGCGAGGTAAGGATCAACCTCGATAAAACGCCTGTCCTCAACTGGACATGGCGAATAGGCAACATCCTGAGCGGAGGCGACGAGCGCACTCGCGCCGGTGATGATTATCCTGCAAGGGTCTATGTAATCTTTTCTGGTGGGCCGATGTTCTGGCGCACGCGTGCCATCAACTACGTGTGGTCAAACAAGCAACCGTCCGGTAGCAGTTGGCCTAACGCTTATACCGGTAATGCGCGTATGCTCGCGGTAGAATCCGGCGCTGACCGGGTTGGCCAATGGGTAGAAGAACGTCGCGACGTGCGTGCCGACTACCGGCGCGTTTTCGGTGAAGAACCCGGCCGCGTCGATGCGGTGGCGATCATGACCGATACGGACAATACAGGCACAACTGCAACTGCGTGGTACGGAGATATCTGGTTCAGCGCAGAGTAGGCAAAGTGTGCCAGGGAAAGGACGCGTTGGCTTCCTGTTTTAGCAACCCGGAGGTAAACGCGGATGGAGAGAAACACAACCCTGATCAACCCCCTGTCGAGTTGCAAAGCCGGAATCAATTGACGGAAATGGTATTTAAAAATTCGCTTGAAAGACAACGCGCTCGTATTTCGAGAACCTTTAAACCATATGCTGATCGCGTAAAGGTTGCGGCATGCACATTTTTCCCGGAGAACTGCAACCAGCGCTGAATGCCATCTGAAAATTTGTACTTTTTGAATGGTACCCGAATCATCCTCTACAATAATTGTCTTAAAGTACGTGTTTTTATTCCGGATTCAACTATGCTTGTAGCGTAGTTTCGTAAGTGCCATGGCATCGTATTTCATTAATGAAGGGGAAAACACATGAGACTTTATTCATTATTGGTTTGTTTGTCATTGAGCGCATGCGCCGGGTTGCCCGCAGCGGTCAAGGATGTGCCTGTTGCGGATATTACTTACAGCCAGGCGAGCCAGAATCCGGATAGTTACAAGGACACCTCTGTCCGATGGGGCGGGGTGATTATCGAAGTAGAGAATGAGGAAAACTTCACGCTCGTGCAAGTCTTGTCTTATCCCCTCAATTACTCCGGCCGCCCTCAAGTGAACAAGCCGAGCGAGGGACGTTTTGTTATCAAGAGCTCCCAGTTTCTTGACCCCGCCGTTTATGCGAAGGACAGGGAAATCACCGTGGCGGGAACACTTGAAGGCGACATCCAGCGCATGATAGGAAAAAAAGCCGTGCAACTGCCATTACTGTCTTCCAAGGCCATTTATTTGTGGCCCGTTTACCAGGCTTATCCTTATGGCTATGGGTATGGAGGCTATGGCTATGGCTTTAGCCCGTATTTCGGATACGGATACTATGGCAGCCCATTTTATTGGGGAGGATATTACCGGCCATACTGGTAAGAAATGAGCATAACGTCCCATTCTAAATGACCAACTGGCAACGGGGATAATTTCCCCATCTTTGTCTCCACATACGTAACGGCGGCATTCGACCCCGGATGCCGTTTTTTTTGCTTTTCTGTCCCCTTCGGATCCGGAAACAGAACCCCTGGCAACAGAACTCCTGGCTCCAGTGATGCGCAAACTTCTGCTTGTTTTTTCAATAGGCTTGTTGTTCATTGTCCCGCTGGCGCTAATAACCGCACTGGCGCTGGCCCTTGAAGATCATCCCCGTATTGACCGTCAGGTTATTCTTACGCCTGAGCACATTGGCCGGGCGAAGCAGATTGTCGATGCCCATCGCTATTGGATACACCCCGGTATGCTCGTTGCCGCCAGAGTAACGCCCGCGGACGCCGATCTGGCCGCCAATTACCTGGCGAACCGTCTTGGGAAAGGTAGCGCGCAGATTACCTTCGCCGATCGCAATGCCATTATCCGGCTGAGCCTTCCAACGTCTGCAGCGCCATTTTTTGGCCGCTATCTGAATCTGGAAGCTTCCCTGGCCGAGACAGAGGGTCTACCACAGCTCAGTTCAATGCAAATTGGAAAACTTCCGCTGCCCGATATGCTTACGGACATACTCGTGCTTCAACTCGTGCATTGGTTACGGCGAAGCCCGGAATATCGAGCTGGGCTTGATGCGGTCAAGCGGGTGAAAGTCTCACGGAATCAATTGAGCATTGTTTATCGTTGGGCGGATGGTTTTTCTCATGAAATGAGGGCATCAATCATCGGCGAACGGGAGCGCAAGAGTTTGCTTCGCTATCAGACGCTCCTTGTCGCGAACAGCAAACAGAATAAAGCGGTGTCTCTGACGGAAGTCCTGTCGCCGTTAATGCGCGCGGCAGCGAATCATTTGCCAAATGGCGATGCATTAGCGGAAAACCGGGCAGTAATTCTAGTCGCGACATTTCACGTGCTCGGGGTTTCCCTGGAGGGGATTCTTCCGGCGATGGCAAAAACCTGGCCCCGCCCAGCGCCTCAGGAGATTACGGTTGATGGACGCAGTGATCTTGCAAAGCATTTCATGGTATCAGCCGCAATTGCTGCCTATGCCGATACCGCACTATCCGATGCGATCGGTTTGTATAAGGAGATAGAGGATTCCCGCCATGGCAGCGGTTTCTCGTTCAATGACATTGCTGCTGATCGTGCGGGCACGAAATTTGGTGAAAAGGCCGTGGCAAGCAACACCTCGGCAAGAGAACTTCAGCAACTGTTCGTGTCAGGACTTGAGGACGCGGATTTGATGCCGGCTTGGTCGGACCTGCCCGAATTCATGTCGGAGGTCGAATTCAAACAACGCTTCGGCGGAATTGATGCGCCAGCCTACCGGGGGATGATGGAAAAGATCGAGCAGCGGGTCGCCGCTTTGCCCGTATTACAATACAGCAACTCGCCGGATATTGCCGTCCAGCTGGAGTAGGGCTGCAAGGTAATGACCAAATATCAATAGGGCGACAAAACAAAAATTATCGCAAGAACCATGCACCAGGGAGAAAAACATGGTGAGGAATCTCGTATTCCTGGAGGTGTCGCCCCTCGTCCCAATCACGTGTTAGCCTCTTACAGCCTATTGAGAAAGTTCGAGATGGTCGGCCATGTCCACGGCTCGATATCACGCTGACCCACGGGATCAGGCAGTTTGGAGGGTAGTTTTTCGTCATTTCCATGAATGAGCAGCACGGGCACCCTGCCTTCATAGGCACAGATCAATTCCCATAGCTGACCGCTTGCCCGAATGATATTGGCTGTAACGAGAGCAATCACGCCGTCGCACTCAGTCACTTTTGCCCGGCACTCTTCCTTCCAGGCAGGCTCCCATGACTGCTTCACCGGCATATCCACAAAAGAAAACTTTGTTTGCTCCTTGTTCAATTGCTCAAGAAGCCGATCATGCGACTTGATATCCCTGAGCGCAAAGCTGATAAAGACTTTATTCGTTGAAGCCATTAATTACCTCCCTCAAGTATTATTGTTACCAGCACCCAAATACACCTCGAACTGAGCCCCCATGACTCTTTGAACCGACGTTGACCAATATCTCAGGCTCCGGAGCCCCGGTGGGCAGTTACCTGAATTTCAATACGCATGCGTGGGTCGGAAAGGCCAGCCGAGATCATCATTGCCGCTGGTCTGACCTGTCCGAGATATTTGCGCAAGGTAGGCCAGCACTTCGGGAAGTCAGCAGCATCAGGCAATACGTATGTCACCCGGACGATATCTCGCATACTCGCTCCCGCTTCGTCCAGGGCTAGCTGAATATTCTTGAAACATTGCTCCGCCTGCTCCATCAGGTCATCGGATATTGTCATCTTGCCATAGTCGAACCCGGTCGTACCGGAGACGAAAATCCAGTCGCCCTCTACCACGGCCCTCGAATAACCGATCTCCTGCTCGAACGTGGAACCTGAACTTATCAATTGGCGCGGCATGAAAACTCCTTGATATGAGTAGCCTGCAAATGCTCAACTATCACACGGCCGGGCTGAACAGCGGATCAAAAAAGACTGCCATAGTGCTTTGATATCATAGAGGCCTGAATCCCTTAATGGGAAAAACACTGGTTCTTGTCCGATACAACCGTGCAGGCGTATCGCATTTGCTGGACACTTCCCGCCCGGTTGAAGATGTACTCCGCCCTCAGCGCCTTAAACTGCGCATCAGTGAATGAAATTGCCTGAGCTACATGGCGTTCCTCGTTCCAGAACCTCACCCTGCAAAAGTCCGGCTCGGATCTGCATATCTTGCTGAGCGCTGCGCCATAAACCGCCTGGTCCATATCCCGCTTGCTATCGATCAGGACCATATGAATATAGTTCTTTGAATTTCCAAGCTGAACAGAGCGGACAAGACGCCATCCATCGCCATGGGGCAACGGCTGTGCTTGTGATTGTGGTTGCTGCTCTGACTGCAGTTCTGGCTGCGACAAGGCGGCAGAGACTGGCAATGACAAGACAAATGCGAAGAGTGTGACACCTACAACTCTCTTGTTCATGAAATACTCCTTAACTGAATTTTCTCCAACCGCAGATACCCGAAATGCACCCGAAATGACAGTCGGCAATAATAAAGACCTTCACTACCGAGTTCTTAGCGAGCACTGAACGGAAAGGACATCAGCAGATCGGTCCGGCTCCCTTTCATCGGATTTATTTCTACGGAAGTGTACCCAAAAGCGCAACCCTCTATAAATTTCTGCTATTTGCTTGATGCGTCCAAGGTTGCTCCCGCTGTAGTAAATACGGCGTGGATAACACAGAGTTAATGGATGGATCGAATTTATTCTATCAACAAAGAAAGTCATCAACAAGGAAATCCCGTTTCTGCTGTCAGGAAGACTGCCGGTATTGTTTGGAATACGGAAGCGAAGTCTTGATATATGCCAGGCGCAATCAAACGAACATGAAATGAGATGGATGGTAAGAGTGCCGCTGTTCACGCTTCCGTAAGCGATGGGTTTTCAGAACGGCATAAATGTACAGCGTTGCACCGCAGTCCCGCAACCATCGGTCAAACCGTCTGCGAATACTCTGTTTGATCGTTGCCGGACAACTCGGGGCAACGGACGATTCGCGACGATTGTAAGTCGGTCAACAGCAGCACGCAGTTGATCCGGAAGCTGTGAAAAAACTACCGATGTGCTGCATTCTCAAAAAAACCGAGTGAAGCAACGCCCCGTATGAGTTCGAGCGCTCGAGTTGAGGATTGGGAGGATTATAAGAAGGCTTGACGGGCACTGATGACAACGTCGGAATTCCTTACATCTTTCCGGAGAATATTCATTTGACCCTTGAGAATCCGCATTGTAATGCCTGGGCATGAATCTTGCTTTAACGCTATGGTGGGTGTGCCGGTGAAAGGCGCAACAGGAACCGTATTTTAACAACCGAATACCAGACATGGACCAGACATGGGTTTGCCCTTTCCTCTCTCCGCTGAAAATATAAGAGGATACGCCCGGATAACCCAGGAATGGCTAGCTGTGCGTCGACATTACGATCTTTTTTTATGGCTGCAGGGCGAGATACAACATTATCTGCCCCACGAAATCATGCTTGCGGCGTGGGGAAACTTCAACTCCAATTTTATTGGCCACGATATAGTCTCTGCCTTAATAGGGGTGAGAACTGAGCATTCCGACGTGAGGAGTCTTTCCCCCCTTCTCCAGGGACTTTTTAATCGCTGGATTGAACAAGGCAATACGCCCTACACCCTCGGCGTCGGTGAATCTGGTTTTTTGCTTGAAGAGCGTGGACTGCAGTGTTCCCTTGGGGAGGCATTGCAAGGCATGCAATCCATACTGATACACGGTATAAGCGACAAACGCGGACAGCACGACTGTCTGTATATAATCTTCAGTTCAAGAAAGCAATTCAGTACATCCTCGATGAATACTATCAAAGTACTGCTTCCCTATCTTGACGCTGCCTTCGGGCAGATTGATCCCTTACCCTGGCAACCTGCTCCTTCTCAGGAGAGTGGCGAAGATTTCGGGTTGAGCACTCGTGAAATTGAGATAATGAATTGGACGAAGCTGGGCAAAACCACTTCCGAAACTGCTGCCATATTGGGAATCAGCACTTTCCAGGTGAAGAACGATCTGCGAAATATCTTAAAAAAACTGCATGCCTGCAATCGTACTCAAACGGTGTACAAGGGAGAATAAACGTCCAGCCGACGCCGTGCGACCTGATTACTGCCTGGGAAAGCCGCTCTCCCTGAGCCATTTTAAGGTAAAAATTTGCCTGCACCTTCTTCAGAGGATATGGCGAAATCAGGAATGAACCTGAATATATTGAAGATCATTACTGATGGGGCAGCGCCTGTGCCATCGGACGGAATTGCAAATGGTAAAACATGTCGAGATAACGGGCGGTCTCTTCATGTTCCAGGTTACTGACAAATTTCCAGAAACCGTAAATACGCGACAGGGTCATCATTCGTTCCGCATAAAGACGCCATGTATAACGTGTTTCGACCCGTTTAAGAGCCATTTCCGAAATCTTGTCCCAGAAATCGGGATTATCGGCTGCGTGATCAAAAAAATCAGCCATGGCACTGGCGGCCGTCGCACCGTCGTTAGGGTCAAAATGATAACCTGATATCCCATGCTGAATGATCTCCCGCGGGCCGCCGTAGCATGTGGCGAATACCGGCAGACCGGAGGACATAGCTTCGATAATGGTGAGTCCGAATGCCTCAAATCGGGCTGGCTGTACGAAGATACCCCGCTTATCGGCCACGTGCCGGTATAGCTCACCAGCAAGATTTTTTTCCAGGCGGGTGCCGAGCCAGCGCATACGTCCTTCCAGCTTGTATTCGTTCATGATCGCATGCATATGCTCGATTTCGGCGCGTTCCTCGCCATCCGTCGACGTAGCGGGATCAACATGTCCGCCGATCACCAGTAGATTGGCAGCTTCCCATAGACGCGGGCATTGCGCGAACCATGCCGCGAGTGCAGTCAGGTTCTTGACCAGATCGAGACGCGCCATGGTAAAGATCAGCGGCTTGGCAGGATCATCGAAATGGCCACGCCACGGCACCCCGGGATCATTCTCATACAAAAGACGTTCAATGTCGGGTATCAGAGAGTGCAGTCGGCGCTCGCGGTCGAGATAGGGAAAATACACGTCGGCATCCGCCCCTGGCGAGACTATATTGAATTTTGGATCGAAAAGATCTATACCGTTCACTACCCGATATAAACCGGGCATCGTATAGTTCTGATAGATTTCGTATTGACCCACCGTATGGGCGGTACCGGCAATTTCCTGATAGGTGCTGGTTATAATGAAATCAGCGCTGTTCATCGCGATGAGATCAGCCGTGTACTGACAATTGAAATGGTACTGGGTTTCGCTCTCCCGCCAGTGCAAGGCGGAATGCAGATACTTGCTCTGCTCCAGTGCATGCGCGATGTTGCATTGCGTCACGCCAGTTCGTTTGGCAATCAATGAGGCAACCAGATTTCCATCCGAATAATTGCCGATTATCAAATCGGGGCGTCCGCTCAATTGCGCCAGCGCTTCGCGCTCCATGTCGTGCGCGAAGTTCTCCAGATACGGCCAGATCTCGAAACGAGAGACCCAGGAACGGACGATTTCGCCATTTTCTTTACGAAATGGCACGCGCACGATCCATGAATTCTGGGTTCCGTGAATCTTTTCCAGTGGCTGATTGCACAATGTATCCCCCGCCTCCGGGATCAGGCGCGTGCCGATCAGGATTTTTGGTTGTGCCGTTATCCCCTGCAGGACCAGGCGTTCGCTCATTTCCCGCTCCAACGCCCGCACCTGATCGAGAATATATACCACCTGACCGCCGGTGTCCGGCAGCCCCAATACATTATCCTGTCCGAAATATCCGTGAGGCGAGAGGATCAGCAACTTCGAGATCATCGGTATTCGCGCCAGAAAGTTCTCGAGAATTTGCGGTGAAGGCGCTTCGAGAAGATCCACCAGCAGACTCATGGTGTCGCTTACACGCGTAACGCAATCACCCCAGCCCGGCGCAAAACCCAATCCGCTCAGCGGCTCCGCAATTACGTTCCATGGTGTATCTTCGGGATATTTATCGAGCAGCCCAAGCGCACGGCGCAAGCCGGTACGCAATGCGGCAACGTCGGCAAAATTGCCGCTGAGCATCAAGTGGTTGCCGTCCATGGAATGCATGGTCAAGAAATGCAACAGCTTGGTTGTCCCCAGGCCAAGCTGGGTAAACAGTCCGCTCGAAAGCTGCTTGTTAAGAAAAATAACGCCTTGCCCGATCGATCGGATTTCCTTGAGTTTGGGAAAACCGCGGTTAAAAGGAGCAAAATCCAGTTCCAGTACAGGTTCATTCACCCCATCCGGGTTTACCAGAAGCTCTTTGAAAACAAGATAATCCGATACGCTCACCGGCTCTGGTACAAGCCGCTGCTGATGAATGGACATAAAATGCCAACTCCCGGCGCCTTCACGTACCGCCATATAGATCAGGGGAGGACGGCACACTGCTTCCTGCAGCATATCAATAATTTCATTCAGCGGCGTCCCGACAAGGGAGCCGGGGTGCTCCGCAGTCAGCTGCTCCGCATTCAGCGCATGAAAAGCCGCCCGCAAATCAGACCGCAGCAAAAGTGGACGTTCAAGTTCGAACCATCTGCGTATCATCGCGTACAAATCGCTGCGATGGTTCGCAGCCCAGGCGTCAAATTGGTGAATCATTCACGTTCTCCATTATGGAAGTGCCGAATTCGTAATGAGCCATGCCTTCAGCGATGCCATCCGCGTAGCTCGCACGAGCAAAGTATATCTGTTCATTTCCTCGCAGCATCGCGAGTTCGGGGCTATGATTGGCAACGATCACGCCAAGCGTGTCGCCGATCAGCATCTCCTGATCGTTGCCGGAATCACCTGCGACCAGAAAAGCACGCAACGGCAATCCCCACTTGTAGGCGAGATAACGTATTGCTCGTCCCTTGGAGGCGCGCAGGGGCAAAATGTCGAGATATGACTGGCGCGAATAGATCAAATGCGCAGACAGTTTTTTTTCGCGCAATAAAGCGCGTATTCTTGAGATCGGGGGCAGTTTTTCCGGATCCACATTATAGCTGAGCTTGAATTCGCGCTGGTTCTCCTCCGCTTGCAAAGTGAGGCCGGGCACCTCACGCAGCGCGTCTTGAATCGCATCGCGGCGCCAAAGATATTTGATAAAATTTTGCCACCCTATATCCGGACGAAGTTCACGACCATAATTGATCTCGCTGCCCACCGAGGTAATAAGTACATCAGGTAAGGGCACGCTCCACTCCTTCAGTATTTTCAATGCGCTTTCCAGCGTCCGGCCGGTAGCGACGCCAAAGCCCAGGTTTGGGGGCGTTGCCCGCAAAATAGCAAGGAAACGGCGCAATGCGGCACGATCACCCAGCAGGGTATTGTCTATGTCAGTGATAAGCATATGAGATATCAACGGCAGCGGATGGCGCTGCGGCCTTTGATATATGGCCATGGTCCGGCGGATCTGTTTGCGCTCGTGATGCAGCAAACGAAGCAAAACGTGCAGATACTTCTTGACGTGCGCATCCCAGGTATAGTGATTTTTAACTCCCGTAATTCCATTGCGCGCCCATTGCCGCCAACGGCCGGGATCAGCTAACGCGTATTCAATCGCCTCGGCAATGGCGTGTGCATCCAGGGGATCCACCAGCACTCCGTTTTTGCAGTTCGCCACGATATCGCGCGGCCCTCCATCTTCGGTAGCAACGACAGGAAGCCCGCTCGCAGCGGCCTCGATCAAGGTAAGGCCAAACGGCTCGGTAAGCGCCGGATTGACAAAGATTCCGCGACGCTGAGCCGCAAGCCGATAGAATCCGGCGATATTGGCTGGCTTATGGTGCTTGGGCAGCGCCACTTTGCCCCATAGATCGTAATGGTCAATATCGAGCAATAGATTGGTCATCACTTCCGTCTGGGCGGCTTCCAGCTTGCGGATGTCCTCGCGGTTGCCGGCTATGATGGCCAAGTTGGCTTTCTCATGCAATTCAGGCGAACTGCCGAATGCGGCAACCAGCGCGCTGAGATTCTTCCGCATTTCCGGACGGCAAATTGCGAGCACCAGCGGCTTGCGCGGATGTACCAGAAAGCGGTCGATAAGGCTTGCGGCCTCCGGATCAGGGGGCGTCTGCCGACCTGGGGGGGCAAAGCGCGATATATCGGTCCCGGGCGGAATCACGACGGCGCGCTCCGGCTGATAGCTGGTATATAAACCATACTGCTCGGCACTTTCCTGAGGTGTGCTGGTGATGATCAGACTGGCGTGCTGCAGTATGGCTTCCTCGGTAGCTATTCGCCGGTAGAAACTGAATTGGCGCTCCAATGCCTGCGGTTTGCGGCCTTGTGCCAGCAGCCGCTGCTGCTTGCTGCGTCCAAGCGAGTGACCGGTGTGGATCTGCGGGATACCCAGGAGTTGGGAAAGCTGCATTCCTACATACCCTGCATCCGCGTAGTGGCTGTGAATGACATCAGGTAAACGCTTCTGCTCGCGTAGAAAAAGCAGCGCGCGATCCACCAACTGATCCAGATAGGGCCAGAGGCTTTCTTTGCGGAGATAACGACGAGGCCCGCAATGCAGGCGAATAATCCGCGCATTGTCGCCGAGCGCCTCTTCAGGGCGGCCATAGTCAGGTGACACGGTGGAATCTTCAATGCGGCGGGTCAGCAGATCCACCTTGCCGACCTGCCGTTGACGAGCCAGGGCCCGTGTCAGTTCCACCACATATAACACCTGGCCGCCGGTGTCCGCATCGCATCCCAGTTCCAGGTCGTTTCCCCGGATCAGCCCATGCAGGCTTAGCATCAGAACATACAATTCCTTCATCTCAGTACATGCCATTCGTCAATGAACGGCCTGTAGAAGTCATTGTGTTCCGGAATGGCGCCCTGTATCCCGCAGATCGCTCCGGCAAAACCATGTGCCCTCTCCAAGGTGAGCGGTATGGCCCAGCCGTTTAGCAGACCAAGCATGAAAACAGCAGAGAATGCGTCGCCGGCGCCAACCGTGTCACGGATATCGGATACAGGATGGGATGCCATCGCTGTCTGTTGCGCCGCATCGTCCAGCCACCACGCGCCTGCGGCACCGCAAGTTACGAGTATGCCACGTAGTTGATATCGCTGGATCAACGCTTCCGCCTGAGCCTCGGGAGATGTTTCCTCCAGCTCAAGTAATTGAGTTATCCGGTCAAGCTCACTGTCATTGGTTTTAACGATATCCGCGTGCTGCAGCGACCAGTGCAGACGCTCGGTATATACCCAGGGATCGCGCAAATTGACGTCGAAGAAACGAAGACCGGCAGCTGCACGCAACATGTGACGCAGGGCCCGATGTGAACCGGCACGCTGCGCCAGTGTTCCGAAATAGACCAATTCCGGAGTCGTGGCAAGTGCTGTCATTCGGGATAACCGCGGATGGATATGGTCATAGGCTTGGTCGGGAACAATCTCGAATCGGTGACCTTCCGAGGTAAAGCTGACCTCTACGACACCGGTAGGATAAATGGAATCGAGCTGAACACCGTGTGTGCTCAGCCCCGAGCTTTCCAGGGTCTGCAGCAGGCGCGCGCCTGCTGCATCCTGTCCTATTCGGGAAACCAGGACAGGTGCGCAACCGAAAGCCCCTAGATGCCGTGCGACATTGAGTGGCGCACCGCCCAGCACCTCCCTGTCGGGAAACCGATCTATCAGAATTTCGCCAAATACGAGTACTACGTGGCGAATATCAGCCATTGTTTGATCCTTGGTTCGGATTGATACCTGATTCAATCCGATTTCGACTTGATTTCGGTAACGAACGAAACTGATATGGCCTTTCTTTTTGCAGGCAGCTTCTCAAATTTCAAAGATCACGGCCACTGCTCATCTCGGGCTGGTTAAAACTCTTTCCTGATGCAGCCGTATCCGGATCTGCTTATGGTTGAGCCCTATACGCTACCTGATCGATGCCATAAGGACAACCTCATGACAAATTGAATAGGCTCTCCAGCTTTCCACTTCCTGTTTTGGAGAAACACCTCTTTCCGCCGCGATTCGAGAACTGGGACGGGGACCCGCAAATCTTAACAACTACCGGGTATCTTTCTGTACGCTAACAGACATACAGAGCCGGAAAACCGGATATCCTAGAATTTGTAACCTCGGTGCAGTGCAACTACGTTGGCCGCCAGGTTGAAATACTCTACCCGCTCGAATCCGGCTTTCTGCATCAATTGCTTCAATTCTTCCTGAGACGGATGCATACGAATGGATTCGGCCAGATAGCGGTAGCTGTCCCGATCCTTGGCGATGATTCCCCCCATGGCCGGGAGAACCTTGAACGAGTAGAAATCGTAGAAGCGCCGCAGCGGTTTCCATACCTTGGAGAACTCAAGCACGATAACACATCCGCCCGGACGCAGCACACGCAGCATCTCTTTCAGCGCCATGTCCTTGCGGGTCATGTTTCGGAGACCAAAAGCAACACTCACACAATCGAAATAATCGTCTGGAAACGGAAGTTTTTCTGCGTCGCACTGCGCTACCGACACAGCCGCCCCTTCATCCAGTAGCCGGTCGCGGCCAATTGTGAGCATGGAGCTGTTTATGTCGGTAAGCCAGACCTCGCCATTGCTACCCACCTGCTCAAGGAACAATGAGCTCAAGTCCGCAGTACCGCCCGCAATATCAAGTACCCGGCTGCCCTTCCTGGCTCCGCTTGTTTCCACGGCAAACCGCTTCCACAATCTATGCATGCCCGCCGACATAATGTCGTTCATCAGGTTGTAGCGTTCCGCCACCGAATCGAACACGCCTGCTACCTTGCGGGCTTTCTCTGTTTCGGCAACCGTATTAAAGCCGAAATCCGTAGTTTTCGTCATGAATGTTCAGTTTCTTGTATAGAAAGGTTATGTATATATATTATAGAAAGGCCACAGGCCTGCGGAACCGCTGAAAAAGCCCTCGACAAAGCGCGGTTGTAAAACTGAGATGATCACCGGTACGGTCGAAGGCTATATCTTTGGCTATCATTGCCTGAGGAGTACAACACATCGAGCAGCGAGCTTATGCGGCTTACCCGGAGGTTTCCTTTCCCGGATTCCGATTCAGTGCCGGCGAACCGCCAATCGGTTCCCGTCTGGCTCCCGCCTCTTCCATTCGGCTCAGATATCGTTCCCACATCTCATCCTGATGCAAGCCATAGTCGTACAGCAAGTCCCACGAGTAAAGCCCGGTATTATGACCATCCGAGAAATTCAGCTGAATCGCATAATTGCCCACGGGTTCGATATGATTGATCTTCACCTCTTTTTTGCCGGTTTGCAGCACTTCCTGTCCCGGGCTATGGCCGCGCACTTCCGCTGAAGGTGAATAGACACGTAAAAATTCGCAGGAGAACTGAAACGTTTTACCGTCGGCAAAGGAAACCTCCAGCCATCCGGACTTGCGATGCAGTTTTATTTCAGTGGGAATGGGGGTACCTTTACTTAATCCTGCCATCGTGTCGTTTCCTCGGCTCCCTCGGTTTAGGACCGTGCATGATAAACCAGCATGAGCAAAACTAAAACCTTGATACCGAAATCCAGGCATTCCATCTACATTACGAACTCATCGATCATCGCTACGAACTCATCGATCGCTCCGCCTCTTCGTGAGCTGATACTTATCGGCGGGGAGCGTACGCATAGGTGTCCAAGGGGATAAGGGCTCACGATTATTCATAGGGAGTCCCCGCCTGTTGCCCGATACAAACTGAAGCCCGGGCGGTGGAGGCCCTGCATGACAGCGTCCGTCTTGACGATGGCAGTGTGTTGGCCGCGAACTTCGTTCTCCGGGTCACGCAAGCCTCACCCGCCGGCGTGGGTTGCCAGGAGCGGCTTCAACACTACGCACTACGCCTGAAGGCTTCGTAGAGTCAAATCCGCTCTGCAGGCAATAAATTATACGTGGATTTTGGGGCGGGAGATGTAGCGGACATTGAAGGTCAAAAGCTGTCCAAGTCCAGTGTGTTTGCGGTACACATGGCAAAACCACCTGGAGAGAAACCTGCGCGTATATCTATCGGGCCGTCTGCTCGAGGATTAAAACCCCGGCTTCAGCCTCATCAGCAACTGCAGATAGACGTGCCATTGCTTGATATAGCTGCCTGACAGGACGTTCGGCGCTTTACTGATACTGGAAAAGCTACATCGACTGCCGCTTCATGCTGCAATTCCAATGTCTGTCTACGCCATTTCCTTCGTGGCGATGACTAAGGAAACGCGGGGATGATCGGTTCAGTTCCTTCAATCTCCACTGTAGGCAAGTGTTCTTTTATACGTGCCTCAATCTCATCAACCCGGCCTTTTGGCACATCGGCCAGAACCAGAAGTTGACCAGCTTCAATTGCTTCTTCAAATTTCTTGATCCTTGAATTGGCCGTACTCACGCCTATCAGGCTGCCGGCCCATGCTCCTACTCCCGCCCCCGCGAGAGTGCTTCCCAGCAGAATACCGCCCGCAATCACCGTTGAGGCAGGGGGAAGCGCAATGGCGACCAGTCCCGCAAGTGCCCCAGCCGTTCCACCCAGTGCAAGTCCACGTTCCACTGCAGGAATAAAGTCACTCTTCTGAAGCAGATTTGCTTCCGGCAAATCCTCAAGCTCGGTGCCGCGCTTTGCGATCACATGAATATGCCGTTCCACGATTCGCGCAAGAAGCAGTTCGTCGACGATACGCTTAGTAGTGGCAATATCGGGAACTAAAAAGTAAATTCGTCGCATCATGATCTCCTAAAAGTTATTAGTGACGGCAGAGATTCAAACCAGCCTGATTTCATAATAGGACGGCCTAACTGAAAAAGCAAACCGTTGCTGTATATGGTTCAAAGGCTGATCGGATTTGTAAATTGTCGGATTCCTGCGCATACTACGGATACTGATAAAAGAAAAAAGAGGGAGTGCGAATCCTATGGAAATGATCAAAACACGTGCCGCTGTCGCCTGGAGTTCCGGCCAGCCGTTAAGTATTGAAGAAGTTGATTTGCTGCCTCCACGGAAAGGCGAAGTGCTGGTGCGCATGGTGGCCACCGGCGTATGTCATACAGATGCATTCACACTGTCAGGAAAAGATCCCGAGGGTAAATTCCCTGCCATTCTTGGCCATGAGGGGGGAGGCGTGGTCGAGGCGCTAGGCGAAGGAGTCACCAGTGTCGAGGTGGGCGATCACGTGATTCCGCTCTACACCCCCGAGTGCGGCGAGTGCAGGTTCTGCAAATCCGGTAAAACCAACTTGTGCCAGGCGATTCGCGCCACACAGGGACAGGGGCTGATGCCTGACGGCACCACGCGTTTTTTCAAGGATGGAAAACCCATTTATCATTACATGGGCACCTCGACCTTTTCCGAATATACGGTGATACCGGAAATTTCGCTGGCCAGAATCAGTAAGGAAGCGCCGCTGGAAAAGGTCTGCCTGCTCGGTTGCGGCGTGACGACAGGCCTGGGGGCCGTTGCCAACACGGCGAAAGTGAAAGCAGGCGATACGGTGGCGGTCTTTGGCCTGGGCGGCATTGGGCTGGCTGTGATTATTGGCGCGGCGATGGCCGGGGCCGGCCGCATTATTGCAATCGACGTCAATCCCGAAAAATTTGGAATCGCGCAGCAACTGGGCGCCACTGATGTCGTGAATCCCAAGGATTATGACAAACCGATTCAGGACGTGATTATTGAACTGACGGGCGGAGGTGTCGATTTTTCTTTCGAGTGCATCGGCAATGTCAAAGTCATGCGCTCTGCCCTGGAATGCTGCCACAAGGGTTGGGGCGAGTCCGTGATAATCGGTGTAGCGGGCGCGGGCGAAGAAATATGCACCCGCCCCTTCCAGCTGGTGACAGGCCGCGTCTGGCGCGGCTCGGCATTTGGCGGTGTAAAGGGCCGTACTGAACTGCCTGGCTATGTTCAACGCTATCTCGACGGAGAATTCGAACTCGACACTTTCATCACTCACACCATGGGGCTGGAGGATATCAATGAAGCATTCGATCTGATGCATGAGGGTAAATCCATACGCACAGTTATTCATTTCAATAAATGAATTTCCAGCACATAGCCAAGGTTTAAAAATTGAGGACTCTGGACATGCCGGAATTGCAGCTTCTCTCCTCGCATCGATCATTCGACGGGTCACAAAAGCGTTACAGCCATAGTTCAACATCGCTGAATTGCGAAATGAACTTTTCCATTTTCCTGCCGCCCGACGCGCTGCAAGCGTCCCAGGCGCCGCGGGCGGCACTTCCCCAAGCGAGCAATGGTGGAAAAGTGCCGGCGGTCTACTGGCTGTCGGGACTCACCTGTACCGACGAGAACTTCAGCGTCAAAGCCGGCGCCCAGCGAGTTGCCGCGGCGCTCGGCATTGCGCTTGTCATACCGGATACCAGCCCGCGCGGAGAAGGCGTTGCCAGAGCACCCGACGCCGCATATGACCTGGGGTTGGGCGCCGGTTTTTACGTGAACGCCACCCAGGAACCCTGGAGCCGGCATTACCGTATGTACGACTATGTTGTTGATGAACTACCTTCCCTGATCGAACGATGTTTTCCAGTTAACGATCGGCGGTCGATCTGCGGACATTCCATGGGCGGCCACGGCGCGTTGATGATCGCATTGCGTAACCCGGCGCGCTATCGGTCAGTATCCGCTTTTGCACCGATCGTTAACCCGATAACCAGTCCATGGGGAAAAAAAGCGTTCAGTCACTACCTTGGCAATGACGTAAAGAGTTGGTGGGGCTATGACACGACGTTGCTCCTTGAGGCCGCGCACGCATCGGATCATCTGCCCATGTTGATTGACCAGGGTGATGCGGATGAATTCCTGGCTGAGCAACTCAAAATCGAACGCTTTATTGCCGCGTGTAAAGCAGCTAACTACCCTGCACAGATCAATATTCGTGAAGGTTATGACCATAGCTATTTTTTTATCAGTACATTTATCGAAAACCATTTGCGTTTTCACGCTAAAGCATTGATTGATTGATGAGCTATTAATGGATAACTCATGGTTTAGCGATAATTCGGACCGGGAACGTGCAGGACCCTATCCGGACCCCGCCAACTCCTCCAACAATCGCTCCCATTCTCCATTTGTTTCCTGATCATGCCATTGGCTTCTCTCGTCCCTTAAGCCCCTCAAGCCGCGCGGTAAATGCGCATCCGGCTTCCTGTATAATTCTTTTTTTTGTCATCCTGAAAGGCTTCTATGGAATCGGAACAGCTTAACGCCCTCCTCTACCAACTGGATGATCTCGATGATCGGGCAGCAGCGTTGCGGAGGTTTCTTTGACTTCGATAACAAACAGACACGGCTGAGCGAACTCAATCGGATGACGGAGGATCCAGCCATCTGGGCCGACAACAAACGCGCGCAGGAATTGGGCCGCGAAAAAAAAATGCTGGAAAGCGTCGTCTTGAACCTTCAAACCGTCGGGCGGCAGTTGCATGATGCCCGGGATCTGTTTCAGATGGCGAAAGAAGAGAATGACGATGCCACCCTGCTGAGCATTGAGCGGGACATCGCTCAGCTGGAAAAAATAGTGGGGGACATGGAGTTCCGCCGCATGTTTTCCAATCCCATGGACGCCAATAATTGCTTCGTGGACATTCAAGCCGGTTCCGGCGGCACGGAAGCACAGGACTGGGCGGCGATGCTCGAACGCATGTATCTGCGCTATTGCGAGCGCCGCGACTACAACGTGGAGGTGATGGAAGAGTCACCCGGTGAGGTAGCGGGTATCAAGAGCGCAAGTCTTAAAATTTCGGGCGAGTACGCCTACGGCTATCTCCGCACCGAGACGGGCGTACACCGGCTGGTTCGGAAATCGCCATTCGACTCCGGCAATCGCCGCCACACCTCCTTTGCCAGCGTGTTTGTTTATCCGGAAGTGGATGAGACGATCGAAATAGAAATCAACCCGGCTGACCTGCGGATCGACACGTTCCGTGCGTCCGGTGCGGGCGGTCAGCACATCAACAAAACGGACTCGGCCATTCGGATCACCCATAACCCTACGGGTATCGTGGTGCAGTGCCAGAGCGGGCGTTCGCAGCACCGCAATCGCGCGGACGCAATGGCAATGCTGAAATCGCGGCTGTACGAGGCGGAATTGCGCAAGCGCCATGACGAAAAGCAAGCGATAGAAGACAGCAAGACCGATATCGGTTGGGGGCATCAGATCCGGTCCTATGTGCTGGATCAGTCGCGCATCAAGGATTTGCGCACGGGTATGGAAAGTGGCAACACACAGGCAATACTGGACGGCGGGCTGGATGATTTCATCGAGGCCAGTTTGAAACAAGGCATATAAGGAGAGTCGATAGTGACGGAAGATGCTTTAGAGAAAAGCCTGGATGAAACGCTCGATCGGCTTCACGCAGAGATCAAACTCGTCGAAGATCGCCGTTCCAAGCTGGATGTACTGCGTAAAGCGGGTAATGCCTTTCCCAATGACTTTCGCCGCGAAGATTTTTCATCGGATCTTCACCAGCAATATGGGGAGCATTCCAATGAAATGCTGGAAGCAGAGCCGAGGGTTGTAAACGTGGCCGGACGCATGATGCTGAAGCGCGTGATGGGCAAAGCAAGCTTTGCCACGATTCAGGATATGAGTGGGCGCATCCAGCTTTACATCGCCAACGACACGGCCGGTACAGAGGTTCACGATGCATTCAAGCACTATGATCTAGGGGATATATTGGGTGCCGGTGGCACGCTATTCAGAACCAGGACCGGCGAACTGTCGGTACGCGTCACGAATTTGCGTTTGCTCACAAAATCACTGCGCCCGCTACCGGAGAAGTTCCATGGCCTGACTGACCAGGAGCAGAAATACCGCCAGCGTTATCTGGACCTCATCACTAACGAAAATAGCCGCAAAGTATTTATTACACGATCCAGAATCATCCAATCCATTCGCGAATTTCTGGTCGGGCGCGGCTATCTGGAAGTAGAGACGCCAATGATGCATCCGATTCCCGGCGGCGCCGCGGCACGGCCTTTCGTCACTCACCACAATGCGCTGGATATGCAGTTGTATCTGCGCATCGCGCCGGAGCTCTACTTGAAGCGCCTGATGATTGGCGGTATGGAAAGAGTGTTCGAAATCAATCGCAGTTTCAGGAATGAAGGAATTTCCACTCGCCACAATCCCGAATTCACCATGCTGGAATTTTACGAAGCCTACCAGGATTACACTTATTTAATGGATCTCACCGAAACCATGCTGCGGGAATTAGCGGTAAAGGTTTTAGGCACGACCAGAGTGAGCTACCAGGGACGCGAAATCGATCTTGCACAACCATTCGCGCGGCTCACCATTACTCAAGCAATTCAGAAATTTCACCCGGAATATACCGGTACGCAACTTGGCGATCGATCATTCCTGATCAACACGCTGCACGCGCTTGGAATTACTTGCAAACCGGAAGATGGAATCGGTGGATTGCAGCTTGCGTTGTTTGATGAAACCACGGAGCACTTGCTATTTGAGCCTGTTTTCATCGTCGATTACCCTGCCGAGGTTTCGCCCCTTGCAAGGCGCAACGACATCAACCCTGCGGTAACCGACCGGTTTGAGCTTTACATTGCCGGACGCGAAATCGCTAACGGATTTTCTGAATTGAACGACCCGGAGGATCAGGCGGCGCGCTTCCTCGAACAAGCCAATGCCAAGGAAGCAGGGGATGTTGAGGCCATGCACTACGACGCCGACTTTATCCACGCTCTTGAATACGGCCTGCCCCCCGCTGCCGGTGAAGGTATCGGTATAGACCGACTGGTGATGCTATTTACGGATAGCCCCAGCATTCGTGATGTGATTCTGTTTCCACAACTTAGGCAGGAAAATTAGACACCCCGAACACGTCGCTGCGCCAGTGCAGTAATGCCCATGAGTTCGCTGTTCGGTATGAGGGGCGCCGCCGATTTGGTATTATTATTGAAGCGCGGGGAGGCGGAGGCGGGTTTAATCAAGCGTTATCGGTACTGAAAGGAGCATAAGCAAATGCAAACTGAAACCATTAAAGTTAAAGGCATGACCTGCATGGGTTGTGTCAACAGTGTAAAAAATGTCCTGGAGAAAATCCCCGGCGTAAGCAGTGCAGACGTTTCCCTGGAGCAAGGCCAGGTCACGGTTCAGTACGATGCTGCCATGGGCGGGACAACTCAGTTGAAGGAGGCTATCGAGGATGCCGGTTTCGAGGTCGTCAAATAGCAAAAAACCATTACGTTGAAAGACCGGTTTCCTCAGCGAATGGAGTTTTGGCCGCAATAACCGTTGGCTTGAAACCAGATCATCGCGTCTTCAAGCGCTTCCGCCGCTGGCCGGTATCGGTAACCCAGTTCGCGTACGGCCTTGTCACTGGAGTAGAACATTATTTTCTTTGCCATGCATACGGTATCCACCGTTGCACGCGGCTCAACATGCGTGACCATTGCCATTTTTTCCATTATCCACGCAGCCGGCAACACCAGTTTGACGGGAAGATTAAATCGCTTTGTCCGCTTGCCGCTTATCTCGTCGATCATTTGCAATATTTGTAATAAAGTCATGTTTTCGCCGCCCAGAATATAACGCTCTCCCGGTTTTCCATGCGCGTAAGCCAGAAGATGTCCATATGCAATGTCATCCGCATGAGCAATATTCAAGCCCGTATTAACATAGGCAGGCATTCGGCCGCATAAGGTATCAACCACTATACGTCCTGTCGGCGTGGGCTTGATATCACGGGGTCCTATCGGGGTAGAAGGGTTCACTATGACCAGAGGCAGCTTATGTTCGTTGGTCATCTGCTGAACGACTTGTTCCGCCATGAATTTTGACCGCTTGTAGTGACCTGTCATGGATAAGAGGTTCGAAGGCGTATCTTCGTTGGCAAGGTTACCGTTCTGGCTCGTTCCCAGCGTTGCCACGCTGCTGGTATAGACCATCCGTTTCATTCCAGCTTCGGCCGCAGCGAGTATCAGCGCCTGGGTTCCCTTTACGTTGATGTCATACATGGTTTCCGGATTCGGCACCCAGAGACGATAATCCGCGGCAACATGAAATAAACTGTCACAACCGGCGACCGCACGTTTCAAAGACGGGGCGGAACGCAAATCGCCCTCCGAAATTTCAACAGGTAGATTTTCGAGGTTTCTCCGGTCACTTCCTGGCCTGACCAGGCACCGCACCTCGTGACCTGCACTAAGTAAGCAGCGTGCTACCGCCGAGCCTACAAATCCGTTTGCACCCGTAACCAATGATTTCATCATGCCTCCTTATCCAGCTCTCAAATTCCTTTAAGGAATCTGAAGCCGCGATTGAACTCGCATTGTTGTGGTGCTCCACAGCTTTTACATTTATTCGATTTTAGACGTGGCGATTGAGGGTAATTCAAGCAACAACATCAGGATAGTATGGAACAAAATCGAAGGGTGCCGAGGTTACCCATGTCTATGGCCCTGAACGGCGACCAAATACCATGACCCTTGCTTAGCAGCCTGTCGGACTTAAAGAAAATCGGCTGCAAAAGCGTCTGGCTGGTCCATATTTCGCCGCTTTTTCGGCCAATAGAATAACTATTGGCCTTCAAAATCCTCAAAATCTGTCCTCACCCAGTCACTTTTTCGCTTCGATTCTTCAAGTCCCACAGGCTGCTAGTCTCAAGTACGACGTGTGGCAAGATGCTTCTCCACGTCCTCCTTGCTGAAACCCAGGGCGGCGGCTACGCGGTCGGCATGGCTCACCCGCGATACACCCGGGATCAGACGATAAGTCGGGCCCTGAGGCAGAAACTCGCCCTGCAGGTAACGGCCGATTCCCTTGCTCTGCAGGCGCTCGCATAGCTCGTGGTTGTGGGTAACAAGCAATGTACTTGCTCCAAGTTCGTAAAAACCTGCCAATACATACTCCGAAAGCTCCATTTTCTCTTCAAAGGTCGTGCCTTCCGACAGCTCGTCCAGCACGACGAGACTCCGGGGCGTGGAAGAGAAGAAAATCTCGCGCGTGCGTTTCAGTTCATGGCCAAAACGTCCTATGCCCTCATCCAGATGTCCGGGGTCCGGGACCTGGTAAAAAATATGCTCCGCAAGCACCAGGCGGGCATCAGCAGCGGGAATGTAGCAACCGATCTGCCCCAGTAACTGAAGCTGGACCACTGTTTTACAGTACGCGGTCTTGCCGCCGCTATTCGGTCCCGTGATGACCAGCAGTCGCCCCGCGTCGTCGAGTAAAATATCGTTCGGCACGTAGTTGGGATTCGCTCTGCCAAGCAGCGGATTTCTTGCTTCGGTAACAACAAGGGAGTGCCGTTCGCTTTCGAGTATCTCGGGCAACGCCATCTTGCCGCCAAAAACCTGCGAATAGCGATGGAATGACAAAATCTCGTCGATCATGCCAAACGTTTCCAGCAAGCGTGCGAGTTCAGGGCTGTGCTTGAACAGCTTTCGTAACGGATAGATGACGGAATCACGATCGGAGCCGGCAATGGCTATCAGGACGACCGGTAGAATCGGTACCGCCAGCACGAGTACTCCATACCCCAGGTAGCCGATTCCAAAAGCGGCCAATACATTCTGAAAAAAATAAAGAGCGGCGCCGATCGCACCCAGGGCGCCAAACATCGGAACAGGTTTGACCATTGAGGGCCTGAAGCGTGGAATGGGAAAATAGCGCGGCTTTTCTTCCCGTGTCTTGAACTTTCCTTCCACCGGATAGACCGGCCCCCGTATCAGCGAGTAGATACGAGAGTTCCCGAAGTCACGAATCGCATTGAACAAGTCCTGGAGATACGAGCTCTGCGGCTGTGGCAACGTTTGCACCGCCTCGACCAGATCGATCACGAATCCGGTACCATCGATAAATTGGTGATACCCATAACCGCTGAACTCCATTTCATCTTTACCGCCTCTGGAATTGCCAACGGCCAAACCACCGGTGAAGGTGCCATAGAGTAACTCATAAAGGGATTTCTCCCCCTGCACCATCTCCCCGATAAAACGCTTCAGCGCTTCCCGTAAACCGGGATTTGATTCCAACTCCCGTAAAGCCTCCTGCTTTTTTCGCGTCACTCCGGCATCCGTACCGGGCCGCGCCAGTGAGCGGTAAAGCACCGATTGTCCGGCATGAGTGACGGCATGATTGATCGAATCGAATAATTGGTCTGTTTCAATCGCATCGAAAGTCTTGACGTCCAATACGCCTTTGTCGGTTTCCGTCGGCCGGGTGTCCCGGACGCCCGAAGGTCGATCTCCACTCGAAAGGATGGGCGGCCGATTCCGGTATGAATCAGATAAGGCCGGCTGGTTCATGGTTGGCTTCATAGCTGCCACGCTGCGTGTATTCGATTTGAAAGTAAAGTGGCGCAGCGACGTGTGAGTGTTGAAGACCGCGCTTGCGCTCGTTCCCGCATTGTCTCGACGGCAATGCTCCGCTCAAAGCACGTATCCGTATCACTGCGGAATTTAAGTTTAGATTACCAGTATTCCAATAGCGAGCTTATCCGATAGCCTCGGCATTGCAACTATTCTCAAACTGGTAAGGCCTTCCCGGGGAATAAGTTGATTCCGGTTGCGAAGTTTAACTGTCCATGCAGCCGGGTCTATCCCAAGCTTGCGAAACGGCCGAAATCGCGCGAAGCTTGCAACTTCGCCCATGGAAAATCTAACACTCAACTGATTGTGCGTCAACGCAGTAGGGAGAGTCAGTTTGAAATCTCTTTTGGAGATCCACGTATCGGAGATTGCTCAAGCTACCCGATATTTATGACCACACTCCCCGCCGGATCAATCGATGGCCGCAGCAATCCGATTAGAAGAAGTTATTGCAACAATACCGCATTTATCTCCCGCAAATCTTCCTCATCCAGTTCTCCAGCCTCGGCCTCCAATCTCAATCTCGACATGAGAAAATTGTAACGCGCCTGTGCAAGGTCCCGTCGCGCGGAATAAAACAGATGCTGGGCATTCAATACATCCACCTCGGTCCTGACACCCACTTCCTGTCCAAGCTTGGTGGAATCTACCTGGCTCTGACTCGATACGAGAGCCTGCTTCAGCGCGTTCACCTGGGCAATGCCGTTGGTGACGTTAAGGTACTGCTGGCTCACTTGAAGCACACTGTTGCGCCGGGTATTGTTCAGGTCCTGGAGTACTTTTTCCTGGGTAGCCAGCGCTTCGCGTACACGCGATTGCACTGCAAAGCCCTGGAATAGCGGGAAGCTGAGCTGAACTCCTATTTCCTTTGAAGTCAGGTCGATCGGGCGACCGGTAATCGTGCCGCCGACGCCTTTCTGGTCGCTATATATTGCTACCAGATCGAGGGTTGGATAATGCCCTGCCTTGGCTCGTTCCACGTCTTTTTTTGCGATTTCATATACCGCCTGCTGGACTTTCAACGCAAGGTTGTTCTGTTCGGCTACATTGACCCAATCCTGCATGTTCGTATACTTCAAGGTAAGCAGATCGGATGTAAATTCGTCTGGACGTACGAGATCGTCGGGCATGCGGCCGATAATCTGTTGCAGGGTGCGTTTTCGTATCTCCAGGTCGTTTTTGGCGGCAATTTCCTGCGACGTCGTTAAATCGAAGCGAGCCTGGGCCTCATAAGTATCGACGACAGTCGCTGTACCTACCTGAAAGTTGCGCTTCGCCTGCTCCAACTGCTCTCCAATCGCCTTTTTCTGCGCCTCCGCCACCTCTACATTCACTTGGGCGGCCAGTATGTCAAAATATGCCTGCGCCACACGCAGTATCAGATCCTGAGCCGCAATGATGAATTGCGAATCCGCCTGCGCAACCTGAAGTTTGGATTGCTCATAAATAGCGAAATTTTCCTTGCGGTAAATCGGTTGTGTTGCCGTGATAGTCAGGCTCTGGTTATCAATGACCACTTCAGACGGCCTGACCGCGATACCTCCGAGTGGGAGTCCTCCGACTCGTTCTATATCTATATATTGTCTCCGGCGCACGCCCGCGAGTGTGACAGTGGGGAGCAACCCGGCTCGACCCTGCGGCAGTTTTTCCTGCGCTGCCTGGTTCGCGTAGCGCGCGGCGCTATACGCTGCGTCCTGTTCCAGCGCTTCGCGATAAATTTCCATCAGGTCAGCTGCATGAAGCGGAGTATGCAAAGCCGCTCCGGCAATCAATATCGCGTAAATGTATTGCGGAATTTTCACTTTGATTCCAGATTGCCTTACTCAGTCGGACGAGAGATTATTGCCGATTTGAACCTGGCCTAAGCAATGACGCAATAAACCAGCGCAATAGACCGGCCGGATTTGCTTGTAATTCGTGGATTGATCCGGAAGACTAAAATGTGAATCTCGTCGGCTGCTCTGCGTTTTTGAGCGGCGTTATGCATGTCTCGAACAAGCCGACGGCGTTATATGCCCCTGCTCCGTCTTCTTCTTCCGGTTTCACGCAAGTGACGAGCATGGCCTGCATCACCGGCACATCGCCAACCACTGCGAACAGGCGTCCACCCGCTTTGAGTGTATTCTGAAACGCCTCCGGTAAAACCGGGGTGGATCCCGTCAGCACGATTACGTCATAGGGTCCGTGCCGGGGCCAGCCGCGCGCCGCATCTCCAGTTTCCAGCGTTACATTGGCGATGTCATGAGCATAAAGGTTTTTTTCCGCCATGGCTTTCAGTTCCGGCACTATTTCTACGCTGTAAACATGCTCGCCCGTCCTGGCGAGCAATGCCGTCAGATAACCGCTGCCGCTGCCCACCTCCAGAATCCTGTCGGTTTTTTTTACCTGCACTTCCTGCAGAATGCGCGCTTCCAGCTTGGGGGCCAGCATCACCTCACCGTATCCCAGCGGGATTTCCATATCTACAAATGCAAGCGAACGGTAAGCCGCAGGGACAAATTCCTCACGCCGCACCTCGAATAATAATTTGAGAATTTCCTGGTCCAGCACTTCCCATGTACGAATTTGCTGCTCCACCATGTTAAACCGGCTTTGTTCGAGATCCATGTCCAGCCTATGCCCTATATGAAATGTCATAACAAACTTGCAATTATTCCACATTTCCGTTAGCTTCACAGCAGCAGCTAGGGGTCCGTTTCCGGAATCGTCCGGCAACCGGTGAGATAGTCCCTTATGGAACCTCTGAATAAGTCCCACGTGGAGCGCGTTGCGGCAAAATCGGGATGCTCACAAGGCGCACGACGCAGGTCGTAGTTAGCCTACGATGCCAAGGAGCGCAACGCGGTGAGCGCCCGATTTTGCCACAACCCAATGGGACGTCGGCTTTGCGGGCGGTCTGCGTTGTCAGGCTCCTAGCGAAGGGGATCGCCATTCACGTCGTCGCCTTTCGCTCATCCCATCCCGTAAAGCCGGCGTCGCGCCCGCGTGAGACTTATTCAGAGGTTCCTCTACCTGACACGGATAATGCCGCCGTAGGGAAGCTGGGAACTAGCCGTCCCGCTCCTTTATGGCACTCAAGGAGCGTATTATGAATGCAACAGTTTCGAACGCGGCGCAATTTCCGTCGCCATTTTCGAGTAAGACCGCCCATGTTGACGAAGGGGCGGTCAAGCCTCTGCCACAATCACGAAAAGTCTATGTAAACGGCTCCCGCGCGGATATACAGGTGCCAATGCGGGAAATCAGCCAATCCGATACACCGGCCAGCATGGGTACGGAAAAAAATCCGCCGCTTTATGTTTATGACACGTCCGGGCCGTATACCGACCCTGAAACAAAAATAGATATCCGTTCGGGCTTGGCTCCGTTGCGCGAAAAATGGATAGATGAGCGGGGGGACACAGAAATTCTTTCCGCCCCTGCTTCCGCCTATGGCCGACAACGTCTGGCCGATCCCAGGCTCGCGGAAATGCGCTTCGATCTGAAACGCCAACCCCGTTGCGGTAGAGCAGGGGCAAACGTGACGCAAATGCACTATGCCCGCCGCGGGATTATCACGCCGGAAATGGAATTTGTAGCGATACGCGAAAACCAGCGTTGCGAACACCTGGTTCATCAGCAGCGGGAATTACTCATGCGCCAGCATCCGGGCCATGATTTCGGCGCATCGCTGCCCCAGCATATCACGCCCGAATTTGTACGCGATGAGGTGGCGCGGGGACGCGCCATCATTCCGGTCAACGTCAACCATCCCGAATCCGAACCGATGATCATCGGGCGCAATTTCCTGGTGAAGATCAATGCGAACATCGGTAATTCGGCACTCGGTTCGAGCATCCAAGAAGAAGTCGAGAAGATGACCTGGGCCATCCGATGGGGCGGTGATACGGTCATGGATCTTTCGACCGGCAAGAATATTCACGAAACACGGGAGTGGATAATCCGAAATAGTCCGGTTCCCATTGGCACGGTGCCTATTTATCAGGCGCTGGAAAAAGTCGATGGCAAGGCGGAAGATTTGACGTGGGAAATCTTTCGCGACACCCTCATTGAGCAGGCCGAGCAGGGTGTCGATTACTTCACCATCCATGCAGGTGTGCGCCTCGCCTATGTTCCGATGACGGCAAAACGATTGACCGGCATTGTTTCACGCGGCGGTTCGATCATGGCGAAGTGGTGTCTGGCGCATCACAAGGAGAGTTTTCTGTACACCCGCTTCGAGGAAATCTGCGAAATCATGAAGGCTTACGACGTAAGCTTTTCTCTGGGCGACGGTTTGCGTCCAGGTTCGATACACGACGCCAACGATGAAGCCCAGTTCGCAGAACTGGAAACCCTCGGCGAATTGACGCAGGTCGCGTGGAAGCACGACGTGCAGGTGATGATAGAGGGCCCCGGCCATGTTCCCATGCATCTCATCAAGGAGAACATGGATATGCAGTTGAAATACTGTGCCGAAGCCCCTTTTTATACATTGGGCCCGCTCACGACCGACATCGCGCCTGGCTACGATCATATTACATCCGCAATCGGCGCGGCGATGATCGGCTGGTACGGCACAGCGATGCTATGTTATGTTACGCCCAAGGAACACCTTGGCCTGCCGGATAAGGATGATGTAAAAGACGGTATTATTACCTATAAAATTGCCGCCCACGCGGCAGACCTGGCAAAGGGCCATCCAGGCGCCCAAATGCGCGATAACGCGCTTTCAAAAGCCCGCTTCGAGTTTCGATGGGATGACCAATTCAATCTTGGGCTTGATCCCGACAAGGCAAAACAGTTTCACGACGAAACCTTGCCGCAGGAGGGCGCCAAGCTCGCGCACTTCTGCTCCATGTGCGGCCCCCATTTCTGCTCGATGAAAATAACCCGGGATGTGCGCGATTTCGCCGCTAGCCAAGGCGTGAGTGAACACGAGGCCTTGAAAAAAGGCATGGAAGACAAAGCTAACGAATTTGTGGCTAAAGGAGCGGAGATTTATAGCAAGCTGTAATTGCAATCCCCCACAGTAGTCGCGCCAAATCGCGAGAACCGGTGGGAACAAATCATCGGAAACGATTGCTGTTGCCAGCGAGAAGATCCCTACAACCTGCCGTTTATAAGTATCTTGAGCCTAAAGCGCAGTTCAGTGCGATAATGTCCGAAAAAATAAGCAGCCGGTTAATCGCGGCCTGCGTTTCGCCACTGGGAAAAGTCCATTGCCTGGTACTACCTTCACTTCTCCCCGTTCATGCATGCTTATCCGCCGCCAAATGCCTTCTGCCGGATAATCGCCTATGGATTGGTTTCTGCTCTTTAAGGCCCTGATCCTCGGCATTGTCGAAGGACTGACCGAATTTCTCCCGATTTCCTCTACCGGCCATCTGATCCTGGCAAGTGACTTGCTCGACTTCAATGACGAAAAGGGAAAAGTATTCGCAATCGTCATTCAGTTGGGCGCAATTCTGGCCGTATGCTGGGAATATCGCGTCAAGATCGGACATGTAATCGGTGATATCGGTTCGCGGCAGGATGCGAACCGCTTTGTGTTAAACCTATTCATTGCTTTTCTACCCGCCGCGATTCTGGGTTTATTGTTCATCAAGACCATCAAGCAATATCTGTTTCATCCGGTGCCTGTAGCAATGGCATTTATCATCGGCGGGGTATTGATTCTGTGGGCGGAGCGCAGAAATCATGTGGTGGATGTCGAGCGAGTGGAAGATATGGACTGGAGACATGCGCTGAAGGTGGGATTGATGCAGTGCCTGGCGCTGATACCTGGAACCTCACGCTCGGGTGCTACCATTATTGGTGGCCTATTTTTTGGTTTATCCCGTAAGGCCGCCACCGAGTTTTCTTTTTTTCTGGCCATCCCTATTATGTTCGCGGCCACCTTCTACGATATATACAAAAATCACAACATCCTCCATTTCGATGATATTGGCGTATTCGTTGTCGGCTTTGTCGCCTCGTTCATCAGCGCGCTATTGGCGGTACGCGGATTATTGCGTTTTATCAGTCACCATGATTTCACCGTGTTTGCATGGTATCGCATCGGATTCGGGATTATTGTGCTTATCACAGCCTACTCCGGCGTCGTCAAATGGTCGGCGGCAGTCTAATCCGCGCTTCTCATTCTGCCCTCCCAGATCATCCCTGGACCCATGGCAAGCCTGCCGCCTTCCATCCGCCTTTCGTGCCGCGGTGCCCGGTTGCATCTTTCTCGCCTTCAAAACCTTCGAGAATATTAAAGCAGTTCGCATAACCCAATTCGGTGGCGGTAGCGGCAGCCTGATGCGAACGTCCGCCACTGCGGCAGATGAACATCACAAGCGATTCCTTGTCCACCTGGCTGGAGAGATAGTTGAGAAAATCCGCGTTGGGCCGCATGCCAGGATAGGACTGCCATTCGATTTCGACCGCGCCCGGTATTCTGCCAACCCAATCCCATTCAGCCCGGGAGCGTACATCCACCAATTTCGCGTCGGGCGCTTCCTGCAGCAGAGTAAGCGCTTCAGCTGGCAGCAGTGCGCCTTCATAGGGTAAATCCATTTCCCTGGCGCGTTGCTGCGCCCTTTCGAGTATTGCAGTAATGGTTTCCATATGGTTTCCCATAATATCGAATTGAAAAAGCAATGGTAATCCATTTTCAAGCTGGTGTTTGCTTAAAACTTTTGTCCCTTGTATGCAAGACCTCTCTCTGAATGCTTCGCGGTATTTTCTTCTTGAAGAAATGGCGGCGCTCCTGCTGATATAATGCTACGCTTTGCAACTACTCCAGCAATTAGAGTATTTTCGTACAACTGCAATCCCGGTTTGGAGAGAAAAATGGCGGTAGCCGATGTTCTGAAAATGATTCAGGACAACGAAGTGAGATTCGTTGATCTACGATTTACCGATACCCGCGGTAAAGAACAGCATGTAACGCTGCCCGCTCACGCTGTTGACGCGGATAAGCTCGAAGACGGCCACGCGTTCGACGGCTCTTCCATTGCTGGCTGGAAAGGTATCCAGGCATCCGACATGTTGCTGATACCTGACCCCGACACGGCCAAAATGGATCCGTTCATGGACGAAGCCACACTGTTCATAACGTGCGATGTGGTGGAACCTTCAGACGGCAAGGGTTATGACCGCGACCCTCGCTCGCTCGCAAAGCGCGGTGAAGCCTATCTGAAGTCGACGGGCATCGGTGACACCGCCTATTTCGGCCCTGAGCCTGAATTCTTCATTTTCGACTCCGTGACCTGGCATGCCGACATGTCGGGTTGTTCCGTGAAAATCGAATCCGAGGAAGCAGCCTGGAGCTCGGCGGAGAAATACGAGGGGGGCAATATCGGGCACCGTCCAGGCATAAAAGGCGGATACTTTCCGGTTCCCCCGATTGACTCTCTACATGACATTCGCTCCGCCATGTGTCTTGCGCTGGAAGAAATGGGCATTGAAGTCGAGGTGCATCATCACGAAGTGGCGACAGCGGGTCAGTGTGAGATAGGTACCAGATACAATAGCCTCGTGAAGCGGGCCGACTGGACCCAGGCTTTCAAATATGTGGTACATAACATTGCACACTCTTACGGAAAAACAGCGACTTTCATGCCGAAACCCATTGTCGGCGATAACGGCTCAGGGATGCATGTGCACCAATCGATCTGGAAAGCCGGACAGAATTTATTTTCGGGAAACGGTTATGCGGGTCTTTCGGAAATGGCGCTGCACTATATAGGCGGAATCATCAAACATGCCAAGGCCTTGAATGCCATAACCAATCCGGGCACCAATTCCTACAAGCGCCTGGTTCCAGGTTTTGAAGCGCCCATCAATCTCGCTTACTCGGTTAGCAATCGTTCGGCCGCTGTCCGTATTCCCTACGCCAATAGTCCCAAGGGACGGCGCATTGAAGTGCGCTTTCCCGATCCCACTGCGAATCCCTATCTCGCCTTCACCGCATTACTGATGGCCGGGCTGGACGGTATCCAGAACAAGATTCATCCAGGTGATCCCATGGACAAGAATCTCTATGACCTTCCGCCCGAAGAAGCCGCAAAGATTCCCAATCCCTGTGCTTCGCTGGACGAAGCGCTCGATAGCCTGGACAAGGACCGCAATTTCCTTACCCGTGGCGGCGTATTTTCGAATGATATGATCGATGGCTACATCGAGCTCAAAATGGAAGAAGTTACGCGATTTCGCATGACCACTCACCCGGTGGAGTTTGATATGTATTACAGCCTATGAGATCGAGGCACCGGCTTTTAGGGCAACCATACTGTTGAATCAGCCTGGAAAAGAAACATAACGGGACATAGTACTCGATGAATATCCTTATTGTGACATTGCTCGCGGCCCCCATGCTCATGCTCGCAGGTTGCGGCGAGAAAGCGCAGGAGAATGCCGCTAAAACAGAAACGCCGACCAAGCTGCCAGATGAATTCACGTCCGAGAAAGATATCCCATCGGTATTGGAAAACGAGTTGACCCCGGAAGAAAAGTCGGCACTATTACAGGAAATCATGCCTGCGGGGCCGGAGAATGAAGCCACTCCGGAAGAAAAATTTCTGCAACTGAGGAAGGATGCGGAGGCTGGAGATGCAAAAGCACAAAACGGCCTCGGCGTCATGTTTTACACGGGCGAAGCGATATCCAAAGACTCTACAGGCAAAATCCTGAATAATGACCCGGTCACGGCCGCTGCGTGGTTTCACCGATCGGCTGCACAAGGATATGCGGATGCCCAATTCAACCTCGGACTGATGTATGCAAATGGTGAAGGTGTCGCCAAAGACCCGGCCAAAGCGGTAGAGTTATTTCAGAAAGCGGCTGATCAGGGCAACGTGGATGCGCAAAACAATCTCGGAGTGATGTATTACGCCGGTGAAGGCGTTCCCAGAGATGAGGCGAAGGCCAAAGAGTGGTTCGAGAAAGCGGCTGCACAAGGAAATGCCGATGCAAAGGCCAACCTTGAGGCCATGAAATAAAACCACCGCAAAATTCAAGATTCAGACGGGGTTTTTTTCAACTAGAGGGCGAAAACATTGGCCCCTGCGTAATAGTTGAACGATAGGTTTCCGCCGGATTCCTCACACAATAAAAAATAGGCGCGATATATAACTTATTCAGCGAACAGTTGAGCATACACCCCTGCTCGGCATATCATCCGCAGCTCCCTCCGAAGGCGTGAACATGAGCGTTCCCAGCAGCAATACCGGCCAGATCAATGCATCTGCCGCAAACGAGTGAATCCTGCCCCCATTGAGATCATCGGCGCACTTCTGTTCGGCGTCGCGCTAATTCACACTTTCTCGACAAAATATTTCGAGCAACTGGCGCACACGCACCCTGCGCACGCGGGTATCTGGCATTTTCTGGGGGAAGTTGAGGTGGTTTTCGGCTTCTGGGCAATGATCCTCGTCATCATGATGCTGATCACTGACGGTAGGCAGGCCGCCATAAGCTATCTCGATCGGCAGAGTTTTACCGAACCCATGTTCGTGTTTGCGGTCATGGTAATCTCGGGCAGCCGGCCGATCCTGCAATTCGCCATGCTTTGCGTGAAGACGCTCGCCCAGCTGATTCCCTGGCAGCAGGGCAAAGCGTTCTACTTCGTTACATTATCGTTCGTCCCTATGCTTGGCTCATTTATCACCGAGCCCGCGGCCATGACGCTGGCCGGACTGATTCTGCTGGAGCGTTATTATTCCAGAGAGATTTCCACCCGTCTCAAATATGCGACGCTCGGCGTGCTGTTCGTCAACATCTCAATCGGTGGAACGATGACATCTTTTGCCGCACCACCGGTTCTCATGGTAGCCGGCAAATGGGGATGGGACAGTATTTTCATGTTCACCACGTTCGGCTGGAAGGCCGCAATCGCGGTGCTGGTGAATGCGCTGGCCGCCACTATACTGTTTCAACGCGAGTTGTCGGGGTTAAAGAAGGCTGAGCGTTCTGCCCATGCCGACGTTCCGCTACTTGTGATACTTGCGCATGTGCTGTTTCTCGCCGCGGTGGTAGTGTTTGCGCATCACCCGGTCGTCTTTATCGGTCTGCTGCTCTTCTTCCTGGGCTTCACCCATGCATACGAGCGCTACCAGGATCGCCTGATACTGAGGGAAGGACTATTGGTCGCTTTTTTCCTTGCCGGCCTGGTTGTTCTTGGGGGACAGCAGAAGTGGTGGTTGCAGCCCTTGCTGGTGGATATGGATAGCACGGTACTCTTTTTCGGCGCTACCCTGTTGACAGCGATAACGGACAATGCAGCACTTACATATCTTGGTTCTCTGCTGGAAGGAACAAGCGCGGAGTTCCGATATTCGCTGGTTGCCGGAGCCGTCACTGGCGGAGGCCTGACAGTTATTGCCAATGCTCCAAACCCGGCGGGTTTTTCCATACTCAAAGGTTCGTTCAAGGATGAAGCGATCCATCCTTTAGGTCTACTGGCCGCCGCGCTTCCGCCCACTGTTACCGCCATTCTTGCGTTCCAGTTGCTTTAAACCCACAACAGGTATGCTGATGAATTCTGTTAAAACTCGTTCGGCTCCCTCTATAGGCTTGGCAAATGGGATTCATCTTTCCTTCAACACGCGCAAATTGTCATTCTCGGCGCGTAATGTTTCGATCTGTTTATGCAGGCGGCTTGCCGAGATCCGTTCACGCAGCATCGTTGGAATCGTCACTAGCGCGCCGATAAGCGCGCCGAGCCCGAAACATGCGGCAATCACCACGGCCAGCGATGCATCGAGCCGCCAAAGAAAAAATACAACGCTTACAGCGACAGCATTCTGTACCGCAAACATGACAATCAGGAAAACAATGATGAGTGCGGCAATCAATTGCAATTGCATAACAGCTCCTCCCAGGCCGTTGTTCGCTTACCCAGTCAGTTGGACGCTAATTCTTGCCTGGAGAAAAGGTTAAATCGGGCGATCGGAAAAAATAAAGTTTTGCGATACTTTTCAGCCCTCAAGATGCAGCGGCACGTAAACAGAACAAGACGTGAAAGAACCGAAAAAGCAGAACTGAAATTGGTTTCTCTCTGAACCTGGACCGCGGGATTCCATGTTCAAATAAAACGTGGAACGCGTGCCGGCAGCCCCGCCTCGAAAAATACATCAACCGCGAACCTTGCGGGTGAAACCGATCTCCATCCATTTTCTGATGCGGTTAGCATCGCCGATACGGGAGTTCTTTCCCCAGGAGTCGAGCAAGACAATAATGATCTGCTTGCCTGTAATATTTGCCTGCATCACGAGGCAGCGCCCCGCTTCGCTAAGAAAGCCTGTTTTTGAAATGCCAATATCCCAGCTACTGCTGCGTACCAGATGGTTTGTATTGACGAATTGCAAGCTGCGGTCATCATCCGTGAACGCGACCTCATGCGCGGCGGTGGTGGAAAATTCACGAATGACATCGTAATCGTACGCGGCATTGACCATTTTTGCCAGATCGCGCGCAGTGGAAACATTGGCGCTATTTAACCCGGTCGAATCGACAAAATAACTGTTACCCATGCCAAGCTCGAATGCTTTGCGGTTCATAGCTGCAACGAAGGCGCTGATGCCTCCGGGATATGAACGTCCCAGCGCGGCCGCAGCACGATTCTCGGAAGACATCAACGCCAGGCGGAGCAGTTCCTGACGGGTAAGGCTTCCCCCTACCCGCAAGCGAGAACGGGTATTCTTGATAATATCGATGTCGGCCGCTTCTATGACGATTTTCTCATCCAGCGGCAATTGCGCATCGAGCACAACTATCGCCGTCATGAGCTTCGTAATGGACGCGATCGGCATCACATTATCCGGGTTTTTGTGGAAAAGGATGTTCCCGCGCTGAGCATCCATGATCAGTGCGGAATGCGATTTGAGACTCAGCCCCCCTTGCTGTGCAGAAGCTCCGCTGGCAAACCCAAACATGACGCAAATCACCAGGATAATTTTTTTCATTTGTCATTCTCTGTTGGAAAATTCATCCGCCCCCCGCGGATCGGGAATTTGCGGTAGATAAAGTAACAAATATCATGAGATAGGGAAAGAGCTTTATGGCAATGCCGGCGCGCAAAACGGCTCATCTTTAAGCAAAAGAGCATCTTTGGCGATGGCAACGTTGTTTATTGAGGAAAAAGGAAAACGGAGCCGCAAATTATCGGATATGGCGACGTTGGTTACCGGGCGCTGGCAACAAGAATAAAACGTTACCTACTGGTTGATTCGCGGCGACTGTAGCGAGGGGTATCGGGGTATCATTGATTCATCGCCGGAGCGCTCATCGTTAACCGATAACCATCGATAAGGGCCTGCGATGCGCTTTCAAGCGGCAGGGGGCGTGAGAAATAGTAGCCTTGCATTTCGTCGCAACCGTTTTCAATCAGAAAATCCAGTTGCGCTCTGGTTTCGACACCCTCGGCTACCACCTTCAGCCCCAGGCTGTGCGCGAGTTTGATCATTGCCACCGCGATGGTTGCGTCATCCGGATCGGTAGTCACATCACGAATAAACGCACGGTCGATCTTGAGTACGTCAAGTGGAAACCGCTTGAGGTAGGCAAGACTCGAATAGCCGGTGCCAAAGTCATCCATTGAGATTTGCACGCCGAACGCCTTCAGGTTCTGCAGCGCATTGGTGGCTGTCTCAGCCTCTTTCATCAATACCGATTCGGTCAGCTCAAACTCGAGTAGGCGGGGATCGATCCCTGTAACCTCCAGCGTTTTTCCGATAACCGAATCAAGATCCTGTTGCTGAAACTGCCGCGCCGACAGATTGACCGACACCGGGTGCAGGACCAGGCCCTGACCCTGCCATTCTTTGATCTGCTCACAGACTGTTCGTACTACCCATTCGCCAACTGATACAATCAGGCCGGTGTCCTCAAGGACGGAAATGAATTGGAGCGGCGGCACGAGCCCATGCGCTGGATGCTGCCAGCGCAGCAGCGCCTCAAAACCCGTAATCTCCCCGCTGGTTAAACTTGCCTTCGGCTGATAGTGAAGCACGAATTCGCGCCGTGCCAGCGCGCCGCGAAGCTGTGTTTCAATTTTAAGACGAGCTACCGCACGCTCGTTCATCTGAGGCAGGTAGAACTGATAAATCGCAGGGCCCTGCTGCTTGGCCTGAAACATTGCAGTATCGGCATTTCTCAGCAGACTATCCGCATCGATACCATCTCCAGGGTAGATACTGATCCCAAGGCTTGCAGAAATATAAATCTCCTGGCCGTCCAGCTCGAATACCAGCGACAGACCGGCAATCACCTTTTCCGCCACCAAAGTTGCGTCGTCGGCCTGACCCAGATTCGAAAGAATGAATGCAAACTCATCCCCCCCAAGGCGAGCAACCGTATCGCATGAGCGCACGCACTGCTGTAGTCGTTGCGCAACCTGAACCAGCAATTTGTCGCCGGTGCTGTGACCCATCGTGTCATTGACGATCTTGAAACGGTCCAGATCGGCAAAGACAACGCCGACACGTCCGCGGTTGCGCTGCGCCTGCTCCATTGCTTGCCGTAAGCGATCAAGAAAAAGGTTTCGGTTGGGCAGTTCCGTAAGAGGGTCGAACTGAGCCAGATAGGTAAGGCGTTCCTCGGTAGTTTTGCGGTCAATCGCGGTTGCGAGGACATTCGCGAGGCTCTGCAAAAAATTGATACTGCCCGACGTGAAGCGGAGGGCATCACGGGAGTATGCGCCGAGGACACCATAGGCGCCGCCGGCTCCGGAGATAAGTACATCGGCACAGCTGCGTATCTCATGATCCTTGAGAATATTCGAGGGCTTGAAGCGCATCTCCGAGCGAAAATCTCCGACGATCACGGCTTGATGACTGGCGAGAACAAACCGGTTCTGGCTGTTCTCATAGGTGAACGATATTTGACGGCCTATCCAGCCGTCTCGCCAACCCGAGCCTGCCTTGAGTATAAAGGAACGCAAATCCGGAGCGAGCTGCAAAACCTTGCAGAAATCGACGTTAAGCCCGCGAGACACAACGCCGGCCACCTCGTCCCACAGCTCGTCAAGATCAGCGCTGGCAAGCGCCTGTTGACCGAACGCTGCAATAAGCCCCTGCTGCATGGCGTGCTCCTGAATTGCCAGTTCCGTCTGCTTGCGCTCGGTGATGTCGATGGCAGTGCCTACTATTTTCAATTCTTTGCCATTTCTTCCCCACTTCACCGTTTTCGCAATATGAAGATGACGTACCGTTTCGTGCCCGCGCATAATCCGGAAATCAAGCTGCTCACGTCCATTCTCTGCGCCTATTCTTTCCAGTTGTGTTTCCTGCTCCCGCAGATCATCGGGATGAGTATAGGATTTCCAAACCTCGTAAGTGATTTTGCTCCCAAGTGGAGCGCCATAAATCTTATACATACGATCATCCCAGATAACCTCATCGGTAGCCGTATTCCACTCCCAGATGCCAATTGCGGCGGCTTCCGTCGCGAGGAAAAGGCGGGTCCTTTCTTCCAGCAAAACCCGCTCTCTCCGGGCCGACTCTGCCCTGAGCCAGACGTTTTCGATGACTGTGGGCAACCGCTGAAGATAGCCTGCGCCTTTTACCACATAATCGGCGGCGCCAAGTTTGAGAGACTGTCGCGCAATTTCTTCGTCATCCTGCCCTGTTACCAGAATGATCGGTAGATCAAGTCCTCGAACCTGGCAAAGTTCCTTCAGGATATCGGTGGCGGAAGCGCCGGGCAAACGATAGTCGAGCAGGAGAACATCAATGCCGGCCTTTCCATCATGTGCGGCAAAGTAGTTAAAAACCTCCTCGGCGGACTGAAGCGATTCAATTTGCAGGTGCGAAGCAATGGAAGCCAGCGCCTGCCTCGTCAGGTAGATATCGTGAGCATTCGGCTCGACGTAAAGAATTCTGAGCGCAGCGGCGCGCCGATAGGTTTCCGTGTGGAATTTATCGAGTGCGGCACGCAACACGAGAGCCAGCGTCTCAAGGAAACCGTCACGTTTTATGACATAATCGTCGGCCCCGGCGCGGAGTAATGCCAGCAATACATTTTCGCAACTTGAGCCGGTGAGGACTACTACAGGAAGCGGCAACTGCTGGCTACGTACCCGGGTCAAGAGGGTTTCACCGCTACCGTCGGGAAGATGGAGGTCGGTGAGAACCAGATCATAGCGAGGAATTGTATCGGTATCTGCCCTGGCGATTGCCGGCGTTTCCAGACTCGTTCCATAAATCTCATGGAATCGATCCACCCGTGCCAGTGCCTCGGTCAATGTACCGATAGTATCCAGCTGAATGTCGGGTGCGCGTTTCTCCAACTCGATTCGCACCAGATCGGCATCCAGCGCATTATCCTCCAGGTAAAGTACTTTCATTAAACGTGCTTTGAAAAGCAGGGCATATTGAGAACTGTCCAATAGAGCTCGATTTGCCGGGCAACATCAATAAATTTTTCAAAATCCACGGGCTTGACGATGTAGGAATTTGCCCCCATCGCATAGGCCTCATGAATATCAGCATCCTCAGCGGAAGATGTCAGGACCACGACGGGCACGGTGCCAAGATTGGGATGCGCTCGAATGTTTCGCAAGACCTCAAGTCCGCTGACTTTTGGCAGTTTCAAATCCAGCAATATCACTGACGGCGCAGGTTCTCCTGTTCTCCAGCCGACGATAAAGTCGAGCGCTTCCTGTCCATCGCGTAACACTTCAAGCGGATTGGCCAGGTTATGCCGAATAAAAGCACGCCGGGTCAGATCCACATCCATCGGGTTGTCTTCAATGAGCAAAATCGGCAATGTAATATTCATGAGTAAAATACCGCCGGCTAGGCGCTGTTAATTGCGGGACCAGTTGCTTCAGCCGTACCGGACAAGGGCAATTGCAGATAAAAAACGGCGCCGGCGCCCAACTTGCTCTCCGCCCACACGCGCCCACCCATCCGTTCCATGGCTTTCTGTACCATGGCAAGCCCGATACCTGTGCCGGGGTAGTCTTCGGCCCGATGAAGACGCTGGAATATTTCAAAAATTTTGTCGTAAAAACGCATGTCGAAGCCGATCCCGTTGTCGCGCACAGAGAGAACGCAGTACCCATCCGCAGCCCGTGCGAGAATTTCGACAACCGGCTCAGGGGTATATATGGAGAACTTGAGCGCGTTATCGATGAGATTGCGCAATGCGATTGTGAGACCTTCCGGATCGGCCCTGATAGGGAAATCGTCGACATCGACAATGACGCGAACGTTCCTTGTGGCGTCCTGGAACTGGTCCAATAGCTTCGATATAAAGACAGGAAGGCTGACGGCAGTTGTCGACAGCTTTCGCCGTTCGAGCTTTGAGTAAGAGAGCAGATCTTCAATTAAATCTGTCATATTTTTCGTTGCCAGACGCACATTTTTCAGAAAACCCCGGCCTTCCTCATCAAGACATTCGCTATGGCTCTCCAGCAGGAGACGGGTGTAGCCGGCTATGCCGCGAAGGGGCGCCCTGAGGTCATGCGATACCGAATAGCAGAAATTTTCCAGCTCCTTACTTTTGGCAACGAGCTGAGAAGTGCGCTGACTCACCTTGTACTCAAGGTTTATCTTCGCGTCGCGTAGTGCTTCCTCGGCATATTTGCGCTCGGTAATGTCCTTAATGGTCAGAAATGCCAGACCCTTGCCGTCATCATAATAAGAGACTGCGCCCGAATAACTGAAGATACGCGCCCAATCCCTATCGATACGTCTGATACGCAACTCCAGATCATGCAGGTGCTCATCCTGCAGAATGCGTGTCAAGGGCCACTGTTCGATAGGCAGAATCGCGCCATCAATAGTCGATAACTCAAACATCTGCGCGAAGGTTTGAAGATTGCTCAGGAGCTCTTCTGCGTTACCAACGTCGTGCATCTTCAGCGCCGCCGAATTCCAGTGCAGCAGTTTGCGGCTAAAATCGGAAACCACAAGACCCTCGCTCATGTTCTCCATCACCACCTGAAGCTGTTTTTCTGTTTCGCGTCGAGCCTGCTCCCCCAGTCGCTGGTCGTTTACGTCTGTATTGGTACCGAACCACTGCACCACACGGCCTTCCGCGTTCTTCAGCGGTTCCGCCCGCGTCAGGAATATCCGGTATTGCCCATCCACTCCACGTAACCGAACGTCCATGTCGAACGCTTGCTCAGCGGCGAGGGCATCGTTCCAACGTTTGATTACTTTGGGCAGAAATTCCGGATCATGCACTTTATGCCAGCCACAGCCTTTCATTTCCTCAGGAATTGTGCCTGTATAGTCGTACCAGCGCTGGTTGTGCCAGGATCTCGTTCCATCGGGTTCCGCTATCCACGCAAGTTGCGGTATGGTGTTGACGATGACGCGAAACCTCGCCTCGCTTTCCCGCAATGCCAGTTCAGCACGGCGGCGAGTCGTAATATCGAGAATAATCGCGAGAAATTCAGTTTGGCGCGGATTCCCAACCCGCTGCAGATGAACTTCCACCGGGTAGCATGTACCGTCGGCCCGCAAATGCATCGTCTCGAAAACCAGGATCTCTTGCTCGCCATTTACAAGCGGATCGACCAGAATCCGGAAAGCCGCCTCGTCAAATTGCGGCTGGATGTCGAATAGGGTCATCATTCGCATTGAATCCAGGTCATGGCCCAGATTGCGTTGCGCGCCATTGCTTGCAAACTCGAAACGCAGCGTCTGGGCATTCACGAGGTAAATCTCGTTCAAACTCTGCTCCAGTATGGCTGCAAGCCGAGCCTGCGCGTTCTCTGTCAAACCGGCCATGCCAGATGGGGTCCTGGAAATCCCTCAAGACTTCCTGCATGATTTTTGATTAGGGATATCATTACGAAAAAATCAAAATTACCTGCGAGTTCCCTTGTTCCAACAATACGCAGAAAATAACAGAGCTATGAAACCCTAAAACGAGGTGTATGGATAGCTGTAAGATTTTACAGCTAGGCAGGATCAGAATTAGCCTCGAAGAGGCTGAGCAAGCCCTTGCGCAGGGTGAGAACAAATTCCCGCGGGATTCGGCATCGATAAAACTTTCTCACTACAATGAGCGAGAATCAGTGCTTTTGCACCTTGAGTGGGGTATAAGCAACAACCCATCGCGTCGGCTGGTTACGCATCGCAGTTGCATGGCGGCGTCAGCATCTTACCGAACCATCTTACCGAAAACCATATAGAAGCGTTAATTTATAATTAGTTTTTAGCCAACAAGGGCACCTATATCACCCCAGCTCGGAGATAAACATGCAAGAACTGAACGCAACCTGGACCGCGCTAAAAGTCGGCGGAATTATTATGTTCCCGCTGTCTTTGCTTGCGGTTATTGCTCTGGCGATCATGCTTGAGAAGGCCTTTATCTATTGGCGTTATGCACGCCTTTCGCATGATCTGCTGAACCTCGTCGAGACGTATGGCTTCGGATGGCACGACCTGGAAAAGATACTCTCGGGGCTGGATGAGCGCCACTATTACAAACGGTTTTTCGAGGTGGTGATCAGCAACCGGCACCGGCCTTCCTGGTGGACAGAGTCGCGCGCAGCGGATGAAGCCCAACTGATAGAAAAGTCTCTTTCCCGCAGGCTATGGGTGCTTGAAACCACCGTCACTGCAGCGCCCCTGCTCGGACTCGTGGGAACGGTTATCGGCATGATGCGTGCTTTCCAGATTATCGGCGGCGAGGGAATCGTCAATCCCACGGCGGTGACGGGGGGCGTGGCCGAAGCACTCATTGCAACTGTGGTTGGCCTGGTGATCGCACTGATTGCGCTCTTTGGTTTCAATTATTTTTCGCGTTTGCAATCACAAACCATGGATGAGATGGAGCGCCTTGGCACACGCCTGATCGATCATATCCGCCTGGATCAGGAGGGCAGAGATGAAGCGGCGTAAACCAAGGGAATACCGCAGAGGGAAAATCGAAATCATCCCGCTGATCGACGTTATGTTTTTCCTGCTTGCTACATTCATGCTGGCTTCATTGTCCATGCAGAATCTCGATTCCCTGCAGGTGAATCTGCCCCAGGGTCAAGCCGAGAAACTCAGCGCCAAAACGCCTGTCACGCTGACGCTTACAAATGACAGCAAGATTTTTATCAATAAGACGTCTGTTACTCTTGAGACATTGGCCGATACGCTAAAACCGTTGCTCCAGGAATCAGAACAGAAACTGGTCGTATCCGCGGATAATGACGCGCCGCAAGGCCTCGTCGTGCAGGCGATGCTGCGTGCCCGCACGGCCGGCGCGCAGCACTTTCTGATTGCGGTTAAACACCAGTAATTCCGTACGCATGCTCAAGTCCAGATCGAAGGAAGATCGATTCTGGTGGCCGTTGCCACTGGCCGCCACTATTTGGCTGATCATTATCTGGGCATTTGGATTTTTTCTTACATCTCCAGAGGTAGAGACTGAAACTCCGGCGCCAATCGAAGCAACTTTTGTGGAATTGCCGGAAGAAAAACCAGAACAAAAATCATTACCGGTACCGAAAAAAAGTCCCAAGCTTGCGCCCCCTGTCAAGCCGCAGCCTCAACCTCAGCCGAAGCCTCGGCCTCAGCCCCGTCTGAGCCCCGAAAAAACGCAACCGGCGAAACCTGCTCCCGAAAAAGGAACCGCCAGGAGCGATGCACGGGCAGACCGTTCATCAACTCAAAAATCAGCTCCGGATACCGCAGCTCCGAAAGATATGCTGGACTATATGAAGGAAGCACGGGAGCGCCGCAGTGCAGGCGGAATTTTTGAGGATGAACCGGTAGAACCGGAAGCCACCGAACGCGAGCCATCCGCGGAAGAACTCAGAATGGCCAATGTCATGCGCAATCTGCGCGAGCCCGGCGCGAGCGGAATATTTCAAATTATCAGAATGGGACCGCGCAGCGCACAGTTTTTGTTCCGCGCCTGGAAAAAGGACAGCAGTAACCCGAGACGGGAACTGATACAAGTCAATGCTCCACCAGGCGTCGATATAGAACGCGCAGTCGTCCGCAAAATGATCGAACTGATTCGCGAATATCACAAAGGCGATTTCAACTGGGAGTCGTACCGCCTCGACCGCGTCGTGGTTCTCTCTGCACGCCTGGAAGACAGCAAAGGGCTTGAGGATTTTTTGATACGCGAGTTTTTCGGCGAACCCGCAGCGCCACTTCCGCGATAACACCCCATAATTTATTTGGTAGGGCGTCAATAAGCGAAACGCATTGCGCAGTATGAGGATCCGCTCAGTACCCTACCCTGTATCACTCGTTTTTCGTCGTTCAGCGCGTCGCCGCCCTTTCAGGTACTTGTCCAGAAACTCCAGTATCCTTCTATTGGCCACGATCTGATTCTTCTTTTTGGTGAAGCTGTGGCCTTCATCCGGGAAAACGATATACTCCACCGGGATATTATGCTTCCTGACCGCTTCCACGATCTCATCGCTTTCGGCCTTGATGACGCGCGGATCGTTGGCGCCCTGGATCACCATTAAGGGTTTTCTTATTTCCTTGGCGTGAAAGAGCGGCGAAGTCGCGACGAGGATGTCTATGTCATTCACCGGATCACCAATCTCATCGTAGATGGCCTTGCGCACCGATTCCCAATAGAGAGGTATGCTCTCCAGCGTTCGCAGCCAGTTGCTGACGCCAAAAATGTCCACGCCCACCTTGAACGCCTCGGGACGGAACGCCAAGGCTGACAGCGTCATATAGCCGCCGTAGCTGGCGCCCATGATGCCGATGCGTTCATGGTCGATATAACCCAGGCTGGCGAGATAGGTCTTTGCCTCGATACAGTCCCACAGCGGCTCGCGCCCATGCTTGCGATTGGCGGCGGTAAAAAAGGTCTTTCCGTAGCCGGAACTGCCGCGGTTATTGATTCCCAACACAGCGTAGCCATGATTCACGAGATATTGAATCTGAGCGTTGTATCCGCGCATGGTCTGGCCGCCTGGACCGCCGTGAACGTAGACAATGGCGGGTACTTTGTTAGCGGTGGACGCTTCATGCGGCTTGTAATAGATGGAAGGTATCACCGTTCCGTCGAAAGACCTGAAGCGGACAACTTGCGCTTCCACCAGATCGGAAGAATCGATTTCCTTGCTCAGGCTCTGCGTGAGCTGTTTGAACTGACCGGTATTGAAATCATGGACGAACAGGTTATCCGGAGAACGGTCGCCGTTCAGGTAAAAGGCCATGCGCGAGCTGTTTTGCGAAAAGACCACGCCGCGAATTTCTCCCTCCGGGAACGCGGGAAGTTTCACGGGTTTCTCGCCCTCCTCCCCAACAACTTCCACAACCTCCATAACCTCCACAACGCGGATCACTATGCTGCCGTCCTGGTTGATCCCGGTCACCCGGAACCGCCCATCCTTTGAAAAATAGGTATTGATTATGTCCCAATCGGCGCTTTCATGATCGGTGACAGCGCCACTGAACAAATCATAAGCACACAGGCGCTTGAATTCGCTGCCCTCGTTGGTGAGAAAGAACAGTTTTCGAGACGCGGGACCAAAAGTCTCGGCATGGAAACTAATGGAGCCGTCATGAGGAGTGAGGTGTTTTATCTCCTGCCTGGCGACATCAAACAGGTAAATATCACTGTCAGATGTGGTATTGACCCTGTTTAGCGCAATCCAGCGCTCGTCTCGGCTGATGGGGCCAAGGTCAAAACCTTGCTCATTCGTGTATATCAATGTTCGGGCGTAGGTGTGTGCATCATAGCGGTACAGATCGAAGAATCGTGGATCGCGCTCATTGCTGGCAACAAAAAAAGCGCTCCCATCCGGGCGCCAACCCATGAACTGCGCCTTGAGCCCGTCTCCTGGAGTAAGGTCTTTTTCTATGCCATCCGGCGCAAGCAGAAAAAGATGATAATTTTCATCGCCCCCCTGATCCCGTGTAATAAGGACCCGATCATCGTGCGGAAAGAAGCTGACGGAAAAAGTGCTGTCGGTAGTCGAACAGGTCAGCGGCTCTGGCGTACCGCCTTCAACCGGCAACGTATAAGCGTTAAAAATACCGGAGGCATTGCTGCTGAAGAGGATTCGGCTTTCGTCAGCGTTGAACGAAGCTCCCAGAATGGAAGTCGTTGCCATGAATTGTTCTATCGTGTAGCGCTTCATATAAAGAATGGTTGGTTGGTGGGTAGGCGCTTTGGAAAATACTTGAGGAGCGGGGAATTACTCATACGCTTCTACCCTTGCGCTTAATTTGGCCTTGCGGGTCTTTATTGCCCGCTGGCCTGACGCAAGTGCTCGCCGCCGCCTCTGGGACTCCCCTTTTTTATTTTGAGCAATCGCCTTCGAGAAAGCAATGGATGGCGGAGGACTATGTTACTGCAACGGCCATCATTTAATGAAATTCCATTCAACAACGACCGACTAAAGACGATGGGTTGGAATTACGGACTGAAAGTCCGGATACGCGTCGACTGATGACGCGTCCTAATCCGCCCCAGGGTTGAAAACTTCGTATCCTTCATCCATTTCGTGTAATTGAACTCCTCCCGGTTCTCAAATTATCACAACTCAAGAACCGTAATTCTGGGACAGTGATCACTGGTCGGAATGGATTGACGGTTTTTCTTTACCACAGCAATCTTGCGCGATCGAAGGGCGCCAGCTTGTGCCAGCTTGATCGGATCACTGATAACAATATGGTCCAGTCCTTTAAAACCGGTGCAGCCTCGCTGTGTCGATGTGAGTGGCACCTGGTGCATTGGAGGAAACCCATCGGCAATCTCTTGCCAAAGATAGCTGCTTTTGACCCCGCCCAGCAAATCCTTTGCATTTGGTTCCGCCGGGTCGGTGCCATCAGTGCGAACCTGGGTCTTTGGAACACGCGCCTTGGCCTCGTCGTCTATCCGGCGATTAAAGTCTCCAAGTAGTACGAATCGCGGACTTTCCTTAGCCACATGCTCGATCCAATCCTCGAGAATGGCGATCTGGCGATTGAGAACCACGCAGGCCGGCTCGGAATCGGTCAGCTTGTGACCAGGGAAGCCGCCTCCAGTTTTTAGATTGGCGCAGCCGGACTTCAAGTGAATATTCAAAAAAGTCACTGGTGAGCCATTGATGACCAGTTCCAATGCCAAGCCTGGTCTGACGCGACGTCCAGGTGATTCATCCCTGGGCTGCTCCGTGATCGCAAGGGCCGGGTTCGGCCCGCAGGCATATGCGCCAGATGATATGGATTTGTCCCAGGCAAACCCAACCGTTTGAAAGGTTGTATGAGGCGCAACACAAACATTGAATTGCTCCGCAAATTTGCCGAGGACGTACTCCAGGACCTCTTGCGACTTTACTTCCTGGAAGGCAATGATCCTGATTTTTTTGTTCCGAATCAGATTCTCGACCGTGGCTCGCAAACCGTTCAGCTTGATGCTGTAGTTCTCCACCGTTTCAACCCTGCCCGGATTCCGCCTTCTCCCATAGGCATTGCACGGGGCTATCACCATTGCCGCATCAAAGCTCCCTGCTGCTTCAGCCGTGGCTTCCTGACACCGCTTTGCCCTTTCTTCCTCTTCCGGAGTCGCATTCTGCGCGCCCCGCGATATCTTGACCCGGCTATCGCACCAGTCTACTTCCGGCGTACTGCAAACTTCGACATGCCTTTTGAAGTCGTCAATGGTTCCCGCCCACGCCATGTTGAAGACTGCAATACCTGTTGGAGAGGTTTCTTTGCCCTGTACATTGGCTGACAAGACCGATAACAGGATAGCCAGGAAGGACGTAATGCGGGGAAGAAGCATGCAGGCTCTCCCGATGAGACGGTCAGCCGGTTTGCCAGCGGTTATTGCGGCACACCACCGAGCTCCGGTGATACATTCTGGACTTGCTTGATGATCCCTGTCAGACGTCTCATGTTACTTGCCGAACGTGTCTTGCTCGTCTTGTTCCGAGATGGTCCGCAGCCCCTTCCACAAACTCGTCGGGTGTCGCTTGAAGCTAGGATTCACGCCGGGCGACCTCCTTGCACTTGATTTGCCATAAAAGCTTGGTATCTTTAGGCCGGGGTCCCAAATGATCCAGAAGTATAGGCGCTTGCTCGCGAATGAGTACATATCCCGATTTACAAATTTCATTAGCACGCTTCGCCAACGTCCGGGCCGCCCAATCCCGGCTCGTCGGGCAAGGGCCCAATTTAGTTTTGATGAAATAATGCGTTGTCCCATCATTTAATGTCTTCGAGATCTGCTCATAGTCGGGGGAGCCGGCACAAGCAGTCAGCAGTGGGATAGCCAATAATGCGATTGCAACGGTTTTCATAATTTTCCTGGGTGTGGGGTGTAAGCTTCCTGATACAGGAACAGGCATGAGGCCGGCGGAAGGGAACTACTTGACGACGGCCCAAGACCGCTTCGACCTATTTGATTCCGATTACCATCGAATCAGCGCCAATCAATGGCTCTACGCGTATATTGGAGAAGCCCGCCCCTTTCATCCATCCTGTGCAGTCGGCACCTGTAAAATCAAAGCCTCCCGGGGTTTCTATCAGCATATTCAGGCTCATCATTAGCCCGAAAGCGTTCTTTGAACGGTCGTCGTCGATGATGGATTCATAAACGATCAAAGCCCCGCCCGCAGGAATTGCATCGAACGCCTTCCGGATGAGCATCTTCTTCGTGGGAAGATCCCAGTCATGCAAAATATGTCCCATCAGCACAACATCTGCCTGTGGCAGCTCATCCTTGAAAAAATCGCCAGGCACGAAATCGACCCTGTCGGCGACGCCTGCAGCTTCCGCATACTGCCGGAAAACCGGCCCAACCTCGGGCCGATCGAACCCTGAACCGCGCAAATGAGGATGTGCAAGCGCAATCTGCACGGCCAGGTCTCCCTGGGCAGTGCCTACGTCGATAAACGTATGGTACCCCTGCCACGGAAAGGCGCGCGCAATGATTTTATTGGCCGCATGACTGACACCGGTCATCGCGGAGAGAAATTCCTTTAAGCCAGCGGGATCGGCGTAAATGGTCTCGAAAAGATCCACCTCCCTGTCCTTGCATTCATTCTGCGGTTTGCCGGTACGAAGCGCGTCGGTTAGATTGCTCCAGATGGGGTAGAGGCGTCGGTTTGCCATCTCAAGAATGCCGCCGATGTAGGATGGTTTATTACGGTCGAGAAACAGATCAGTCTCAGGCGTGTTGCTGTAGCGCCCGTCCTCGCGCTTCAGGAAGCCGAGTGCAACCAGCGCATCAAGAAAATCGCGCGCGCCGCGCGGGTGCAACCCTACCCGCTCCCCGAGCGAATCCAGACTCGCCGCGCCTTGCGTCAGTTCGGTAAAAACACCCATCTCGACAGCGCAGAGCAGGGTTTTGGATGCCCAAAAGGCCATGCCGGTCTGCAAGATATTTTCGGGAGTAGGTTGGTTGTTCATTTGTACTCCAGGTGGAAAAGCGTCCAGTTTAAGATCTCGAATATATTCATGCCGCGAATCATTCGTCTATTTTCTGCTTCTGTACTTGGAACTGATACATACGAATAAATGCGTCCCGTTTTGGGTGATGAATATCCCAGTCGAGGCCAGTCCGAGATTGAGCGATGGGAAAGCTATCTCCTTGTCGTATAGCATGTCCAAACGTCACAGGTTTAGCGGCAGGAAAGGCATCCTCTTCGAGTCTCAAGGGAATCAACCTCGGAGGCGCTGGGTGTCCCGGTTGCATCACAAATTAAAGTTTGCGGACTTGGTCGAGGACGCTTCGCGATTGTAAGTTAGTTGCCAACATGCCACAAGTTGAGCACACAGACAGAAAAAATGCTGTGCCGCAGGATAGAAATGGGGGTTTGGTAGAATAGACTCCGGTTTTGATTCCAGTCTGCTACCTGCTCTACGATATCCGGGGTCAGTCGAAGCGAGGCGACGCAAAAACGTCGGGGTTAAGGGGGGCCCCATCGCGTTGCATCTTGCTCCGAGCCGAGCAGTTTCTACCCATACGACCGTATCATTCCGAACCTCCGTGCCACGGGATGCCTGATCACATCGGTACGCCCACAATGCATTCGATGAACTACGGTTCTTGTCTGAATTATATTTATGGTTTAAGAATAAATAGAAAGAGGCACAATATCTGTCAGCTTAACGCGTAAATCTACCAAGAAGTGGAATCAAGTAATAATTGGAGCGGGATGGCGGAGGGTGCCCGCCATCAAAGAATCCCCGGGAGAAACTCCGGCCTCCCCCAGAAGATTGGCGTTCGAGCCGGTGATACCCCTAAGCATGCTGTTCCTTATTCAGGATCCAGTGGATACATAACCACCTGAGCAAAAGTGCCGGACGCTACTGGTCACATGGGAACCAGGCAATGACAAGAAACGCGAACCTCTATGATATCTGTGATCAGCCGATCCTTGAAGGAGAGTGCCTCACTCCTCCGGGACGCAATCTTCGGTTCATATACAGAAAAGTGGCCGGCCATACCGTCCTGAAGTATTTGATTCTCAAAGGCTGCCGCCACCCTGCTATAGGGGTTACGGAAATATCCCGCTATCAAGAGATGATGCGTAAAGCCATGCAGGCTAGCGTGGATAACTGGCAGGATCGGCTGTGGATCGAAACAACCTTCCATTCTTTGGCTCGACTTCTTGATAGCATCGAAAACCCCCGTTGGCAGCAGCGCGAAAAGGCTGAGCGGATCGACAGCGAACCGAGTCGAACAGATTTGCAGGCGATGATCGATAACTGTCTGCAGGACATTTTACGGATCTGGGATCAGGATAAGAATGATCCCTGGTTTCCAGTTGCCGCACAGGTCGAGTTATCGGGCGATGACCATATGGATGGCAAGAATTTTATCAACGTACTACAGGGGATTGGTTCCTTCGAATATAAAAACATCACGGTGTTGTTTGCGTTGATACGCTGCTTTCTGATGACGAACCCCGGCAAACTCCGGCTCATCCGAAAACCTTATCGCGGGATTTGCGAACCCCTGTCCGTATCCTTTACGTTGATCTGGCACAGAATAGCCTTTTCAGATATCAATTTTTTCGAACATCTGCTTGTATTTTTAGGCTCAGATGCCTCGCGGCGGCAACATTATGCTCGTATCGTCCCGATTCTGGAAAATCTGCTGCGCTACTGCGTATGCAGCAGTCGGGAATGGCTTGAGACGCCGAATAACCACATTAAGCACCCCGCTATCACCTGTTTTCCGAACGATGCGGAGGGACGACCCCTGTGCCGGCTGTCCGAAGACGCCATGCAAAAGAAACGGAACCTGGGATTCGGCGATTACATCCCCGATACGGATACGACCTTTCTCACTCTGGCGATGGCGAGAAAGTGGCTTGATTTTGTGCAGAGGGAGCAGCTGACGGTGGACAACGTGCTTCTGGAAGCTTGTGAGTCGCTGTTGGCTTATCCTTGGGTGGAAATTATCGGCGAATACCAGGTAGGAGGTAAATACAACTCGAATCCACCCACCATTCAGATCACAAAGCCCCTGGATTACGAGGGCGCCGTGCCGATATGGTTTGATAAAACATTCAAGAAAATCGACGGCAGCATAATCAGGGAAATGCTGGGTAATGAGATTTGTCCAGGCCATAACATGGACATCCTGGACGCCATTCTTGTTAACCGGAAACAATGGAGGGCGTTGGAGGGTGAAAACCTGGCCTTTTTACAGCGGTTGCTTGATTTTCATCATCGCGCCTTCGCAAGCGATAATTTTCGTCACGAAACCGCCCTCAAGTATTATTTGCCGGAAGTATATGTCTATTATTTGGGACGCATGTACCAGACTTACAGAACGCTCACTGATATGGATAAACGTATTCTGGACCCTGAAGAAAAAATTGAAAACATGCGTCGGATTGCTCAGCAGTACTGCAAGGATGAGCTAATCGGGTATTCCCTCAATGCCTTCGATGCCGCTCTGGCAGTATCCACGCTCGTGCTGCTGGAATATGAACCAAGACATGACGGAGTAATTGCCGCTGGCCTCAATGTGCTAAGCCAGGCGACGGGGGAAGGCAGAGGCAGGCATCCTTACCGAGCCTATGAATGGAACCGCATGCGCCACCCCACCCGAATACTGGTTGGCAGTGAGGTTGCAACCTCCCTGTTTGTGCTGAGAGCCTGCAGCGAAGCCATGCACTATCTCAAAAATGAGGTAACTATAAATCGGGGGGCGTAACAGAACCGGATTTGTGGAGGGTTTTTCAACAGAATTGCCTTGGGCAGACATCGCGGATGCCGGCGCCAGCAAAGGGAACTTCCCCGGTTTCGTTTTGTTCCTCCAATGCTCGCAAGATCACAAGAGATCCTACCAGGGACACTACAAATCCGGACAAAAGATTTATTTGGATAATGAGGTTAACCAAGAGGAGGATCAGAACATGTCCGACCCAGCCATACAGGACCGAGCCGCCGGGGCCATCATGGGCGCCTTTATCGGGGATGCCTTAGGCCTCGGCCCCCACTGGTACTACGACCTCACCGTGCTCCGCCGCGACTACGGCGACTGGATCACGACCTATGCCGATCCCAAGCCGGGTCGCTACCATAGCGAACTTAAAGCGGGCCAACTCTCCCAGGGGGGGATCATTCTCCGGCTCATGCTGCGCTCGCTCGTCGAGCGCGGCGGCTATGATGAAGTAGACTTCTGTCGGCGAATGGATGAAGAAATATTCCCGTTGCTCAACGGCATGCCGGTGAATGGACCGGGCGGATATACCCAGCAGTCGATTCGCGACGCCTGGCGCAAACGTGTCCAGCAGAACCTGCCCTGGGGGCAAACGGGAGGCCAGGCCGATACCACCGAAGCGATAGGACGCACGCTCGCCCTGGCGGTTCGCTACGCCTTCCAGCCGCCGGAACTGGCAGCGACCATCTTCAGCAATACACGCCTCACCCAGACCGACGGAACCGTGATTACCCTGACGGTCGCATACGGGGCAGTGTTGGGTCTTCTGGTGCAAGGACACAAGCTCAACAGAAGCCTTTCCGGCAAACTCATGCGATTGGCAAGGGCGGGAAAACTGCCTTTCCATTCGATGGCGCATACCGACCTGCAGCCGCCACAGGAGGACCGTCCGCGGGAAAGCGGACATTTCGTCTCTCCGGACGCCCTGCTCACTCCCTCATATGTCGCTGCCGCCGCTGTGGACTCCGATATCCGGATAGAGCCCGCGTGGAAAGTCTCCATTGTATATGGCATGACCTGTGCCATTTATCACCAACTTCCCGCAGCCTACCATCTCGCTGCCCGCTTTCCGAACGATTTCGAATCGGCTGTGCTCCACGCGGTAAATGGCGGCGGCGAAAACCAGGCGCGCGCCATGTTGACCGGCGCACTCGTCGGAGCCCAAACCGGGCTATCGGGAATACCCCGGCGCTTCCTTGAGGGCTTGGACGAAGCAGAAACGCTCCAGCGACTTGCGATGGACCTGACCTCGAAAGTCGGTGCTTCAACCGCTGCCGGGGAGGATTGAAGACCTCCACGATAATCTACTGGACTCAGGTTTTTGGGAGGTCGCATTAGCAATACAGCCGGCACTCAACGATGGCTGGGGTGAACGTAAACACAGGTTCAAATCCATCGTGCCCTGAGCTTGCTCCTTAAACCCTAATCCATGCTCCAGAGCAATTGCTCTCACCCTTTCATCTTCAACGTGTTTTTCTCATGGCCCTTTCTTCATACCCCTTTCCTTAAGCTCGGCCCTCTTTCTCTTGATTATTTCATTTCGCATTTCATGGAATTGCTCCCGCATTTCATGCTCGATGAAGACCTGCCCCACTGCCAAAGGAAACCAAACCTCCGGGATGGTATCGGTATGATGGATAACACGGGTTTTAGCGCCTTCATGGATCAGATAAGTAGTACCTTCCATCTTACGCATGTTGCCACTGATCAGGTGGGTCCGAATTTTATGAAAGGGCATTAGCCTTATTTCCCGTGTTGATTCGAACGGATAGGCGATGGGACCGTAAATTGCGGCGCCGCGCTGGAAAATCGTAAGCGTGTCTCCAGAAACACGGGCCACCTTGCTCTCCTTTAAGTTGGAGACAAAATCAGCCATATGGTCAAAGTCGGTCAGCACGGCCCAGACCTCCTGTTGTGTTGCCGAAACCAAAAAAGTTACATCAACAATAATGTTTTCCCCGGCCGTTTTTACCTTCACTTCAATATCCTCACGATCAAGCGAATCCGCCATTGACGCCATCGTAAATAGCAGGGACCAAATGAATAGCAAGAAGGAAGCGTTTCTCATTGGCACATGCAAGGGAGGGAGCAGGGTTATCTTATTCGTAGAACGGAGAGCGGAGAGCGGCTTGTAGCAACACTCTACGGCATTTACGCTGGAACTGAAGGAATAATGAGGGACAGACTACAATATCGGGTAGCTTAACGCGCAAATCTACTCTAAGAGATGAGATTGAGTGATAATTGGCGCGAGATGGGAGGGTGTCTTTCACATTGATACCGTAAGGTGCTGAACCTATAGAGATTATGCACCGAGTACACACTTAGTTACCACGTTTGTTACCACGCTTTGCGTCTGCATACCCATCCTCATCGTTCTCCACGAGAGTCTACTTTCGTTTATTTCCACGGCATTCGCCACAAAGTTGAGACCCCGTTTGCGAGTCAGGGATAATATGCCCCATTAACACCCCACCCAGATAGCGGCTGGTAGTTATTAAAACTCTCGCGGCTTTGGCCATGTCATCCCAACGAAAAGGTCGTTATGCGGAGATGCAATCGTTGGTGTCTCTACACGCCAAACTGCCCTTAATTCACAAGAAGAGCTGATCCACAGCAGCAGTCCCCAATTTACCGTAGCTTAACAAGGTAACGGTAATGCATACAACTCTGTCTAAGTGGGCAATTAACGCACAGAGGTTTTCGAGATTTACAATAGCTTGCAGCAATGTCGAGCATTGCCCAATTCAATTCGATAGCGTGCCCACTTGCAAGAATTCTATAGGCCGCGGCATGCAACGCTCTATCGTAACGGATATCGGCTTTAACAGGACGAATAAAGAAGTACCGCCTCAATAGCCTGGCCATACTCGAATCCATCAATGGATGTGGTTCACCGTGAATAAACAGCAAAGTAGCGTTTGCAAGATACTGCCCAACAGCTGTGATTTTTTCCAACTCATCGCGGCGACGCGGCCATTTCTCTCCGATAGCTACAAGTTCCTGTGCCAGGCCTTGCAAAGCAGGGGAGCGGCGTCGCCATAGACCAATTGGCTTCAATGTCGCCGCAAGTTCGTCCAGGTTACTGGATGCGATCGCGCTCCAGCCGGAGTACCGTTGCAGAAAATGCGGTAAAAATGCAGCAACGGTTTCTGCTCGTGTCCTCTGCAGCAGGACTTCCACTACCAGCAAAACGTAAGTTCCGGCACCTTTAACCCGCCATGGGAAAACCCGTCCGTTGACCGGAAACCATACAAGCAGTTTTTTTCGGAAAAGAGCGATCCGCCGGTCTGATACTGAATTATCTGGAGGTTTCGAAATGTTCATGTCAAAATCGCGCTCAGCTGACGGGTTATCAAATATTGTGAAAAAGCATGGACAAGGTTACAAAACCCCTTCGTTTCTTAGATGTCTTCGCAGGTTGCGGAGGTCTTTCGCTCGGTCTTCTGCAAGCGGGTTGCCAAGGTGTTTTTGCTATCGAGAAAAATGACCATGCGTTTGAGACACTTCACCACAACTTAGTAGACGGAAAGCGTTACCAGTTTGATTGGCCAAAATGGCTCCCGAGAAAGGCGATGGCATGTGAGGAACTGCTAAGGAATTATGGTCCCGAATTAGACGCAATGAAAGATAACATCGACCTGATCGTGGGTAGTCCTCCTTGCCAAGGCTTTTCCACGGCTGGGCAGCGCGATCCTAACGACCCCCGTAACAAAATGACCGAGCAGTATTTGTTGCTGGTAGAAAAACTGCAACCTCGTTATCTGGCCATTGAGAATGTCGCGGGCTTCAACATACGATTCGAGGCCGAGGAAGGTTTAAATAGGTCGTTCAATGCGTCTAAGCGCTCCTCGTATGCCGATCACATAGCAGGGCGACTAGTGGATCTTGGCTACTCTGTCTCGCGGGGCTTAGTTAATTGCGCGGATTTCGGCGTACCACAAAATCGCGTGCGATACTTAATGTTATGTGAACGGGACCACACGCAAGACGTCGCCAGAACAAGCCTTTTCCAAAATTTGATCAATTACCGTAGTGAGTTTCTGAAGCGCAAAAATCTACCTTCTACGCGTAAAATCTCCGTTAAAGAAGCGATAGGAGATTTACTCGTGACAGGAAAAAAACTGGTGGACAATACGGATTCTGGCGTCAAAGGTTTTAAGGAGGCGGAGTACCAGCCACCAGTAACACTTGATTGCTACCTGAGCCTGATGCGCATGTATGCGCCGCCTGCCGCACCGAATAGTCGCCGCCTTGCTAAGCACTTGTTGGCAACGGTACGATATTTTGAAAAGGTACAAGAAGTTTGTCGACCAGGCATTTGCATGTCGGTAGCGGAGCGCAAAAAACTTGGCACAAAGAAGCATTCGACAACGCTCCTACACGGTGACTGGCCAGCACCGACAATAACCACTCTACCTGACGATATCGTGCACTATAGCGAGCCTCGTATCCTCACTGTCAGAGAAAATGCTCGGCTCCAATCGTTCCCTGACTGGTTCGAATTTAAAGGCAGTTACACGACTGGGGGGAAGCAACGGAAACACCAGTGTCCTCGGTATACTCAAGTTGGCAACGCAGTCCCTCCTCTATTGGCTAACGCAATTGGAGAAATATTGAACACGCTCTGCTCTTCTGAACTTTCTATCGATGAGCTGGCGACAAGGTCCTCTGGAGATTTGACAAATATGGAAGCCGAAAAATCATCCCTGTTTGCAGTCGTATAGCTCACCACCAATGCTTTTCCAATGATGCTTTGGTAATTTGGTTTTTTTTCGGCCGCAATTTGCAGAGTGAAAAAGACGAGAGAGAAACTTTGCCCTAACTTTAATCACAAGTATTCTGTCGGACGCCTTATTAGCTTGAACGGGTTTATGGCCTTAATGTTCATGTTCGGATAGGAAGCGTCCATCTCTGCAAAAGCGTTTCTAAGCATCGGATGAGTGACATCCCACAAGGGATGGGATGCAATAAACAACCGCATCGTCTGCTGGTTAACGTAAACAGGTAACCCTATGGATGATAGAAGTTCTTCATAACCAAGTTGGGACAGGATTGACCGGACTATGGGCCTTCCACCAAAGAAAAACCTGGCCCAAGGGTTTTCATGGTTTCCCCAGGGGGTTGATAAGTCTACCGTCGTTGACCCATCCATCGCCAATCTGCACATTTCCAATCCCATTCGCCAATCAAGAAGGCCGTGGTACCTTAAGTTATAAAAATCGCGCAAGCACCTATTGCAGGACGTGTCGCACTCCTGCGAATGTCCGTTCGCCAGAAGCACCGCAGCGAAGTTCGCCTTGTCTCCCTCCGGTACCGTATCAAGTTGCCCGAGTACTGCCAAGTAATTCTCTGGATGGGCCAACCACCTAGAGTAGCCCGCACCGTTATCTAAGGTATCACTCAAAAAAACTTGGCCGCTTGCAGCCCCATTTTCTGAAACTGAACGGAACCCTGCCGAGATTTCCTGCGTATCGATGTCCAATGCATTAGCCATCGCGGACCTAAGCAAGAAAGCAAAAGAATACCAAGCTGCACGCCCTTCAACGTCGGTCGGGTTTGCCATTGTCCCTGTAGGCCACGATTTAATATCGCCGAGGAATACATCGGTCACACGTTGCGAGAGGAGTGCAACTTTCCATGTCGCGTTAGCGTCATTATCGCAAGAAGCGTAGCCGCCCGTGCCGAAAATGTTGTTATCTAACCGAAACCCAAATCCGCCGTGGCCTCCCCTGTCATTCATAGAGGTGACCATGAGCTTCTCGCCCGCGATTCTCGAGTTGCATTTTCCAACCTTCGACATGGCAACGCTATCGGTAAATAAGGAAGGACGGGTTGCACTAGGCATAAATTCAAAGATACCTTGAAAGTCCTCGGGCTGAAAATTAGTATAGAAGCCCAGAGGCTCGCGGGCGTCAATCATCCTTAGCGTTGGTCGGTGGCATACTGGGCATGTAGTAAGAGGCGGCATCGCGTTTGGCGAAAAGGTGTCGGTAAAATTGTCATTCTGAATAGAAGCGTGACAGGAAGAGCAAACGCCAATTTTGCGACTTTGCTTGTCGAGCGAAGGGAAGAACCCCGGCCGGGACAATACGTTCTTGCCGTTCGGGAAGAGGTCGACCACGCCGTCGGCGACATGTACTTGCTTGTCCTTGATAGTTTCCGAGCCGGGGGCGAACTGGCTTATGGCGATGTCGAGGGGGCGATCAACGGTGCCGTGTTCCGGGGGCCAAGGATAAGCCGAAATTACCTTTTTCGTGTACATCATTCGAACTCGCGTCGGAAACCCAAACATCGGCAGCATCCCCTTAGAGGCAAGCCATTCGCTGAGAGCTGCCTCCGGCTTGGGACAATCTCCTACCAATCTGTCGATTTGTCCTGCAAGCATGGAATGAATGAAATTCCGGCACCTTGTCCAAAAATCTTTATCAAATTGGAAGGGGGTACCCGCACTGAGGACCTTCATCAATTGGTCTAATTTTGTGTCTGCATAGGTTCCGAGGAATACTGCTACCTCAGTCCCGCAAACCGCCCACCCCGCAACTGGACCGAACTGCCCATGAACGCTATCCTTCGCTTTCAAGCTGGAAGCAAGGTCGTCCAGCCTTTTCTGTGTCGCGGGTGAAACCGCAGCAAACGCGTCGCGGAGTACCTCCTTGATAAGGACGCGCTTGAGAATATCTTCCTGACGTACATCCACGTATGGCCTCGGCGGTGCCTCGCCAGTAATGGCTTCGGGGCGCTGGTAGTAAAAATCGTCATGACTTCTTCCCCGGCAAAACGTCAACGCGACCGACAGCGGGGCGTCACGCCTACCAGCGCGTCCGACACGCTGCTGGTAGTTAAACCGCCGCGGCGGCATATTTGCCATTTCCACCGCCAGCAATGAGCCGATGTCCACCCCCGCTTCCATGGTAGTGGTAACGCTTAACAAGTCGACCCCGTGAACCCTTGGCGCTTCATCATCTAAAAATACTTCCTGAAACCAACGCTGGCGGTCACCCTTATCCGAAAGATCCGTTTGCCCCGTTAGCTCTTCGCAGTGGAGCCGGAAGGCGCCGCCTGATTTCTCCGACAAATAGCGGTAGTAATCCAATGATCCGTCAACCGTGCCACTGACCAGCTGTTCGTTTCCGCAGTCTATACAATACCCCCCGGCGCGGTGGAGGTAGAAAGCTTGGCATCGAGGGCATCGAAAACCGTTGGCGCCGGACAGAGTGTCTTCAGGAATACGCAGCCAAAGTTGTCCAGGATCGATACCGATATCAGAATGCTGCCCCTTTAAGGCGATCCCGCTTCTGTTAAGTTGTTCCACTATTACGTTTGCTTCTTGATTGCAGTTACCAACGTAGTCCACGTGCCGTTTCCAGATATCTGCTTGCCCGTCCACCACGCGGAAGTATTCCCAATGCTTGAAGTTTCGCTTCAGGCACATGTTGCGAATAATCGCGTTAACGCATTCGACGGTTTCCGAAGACGGGTTTCCGTACGGACGATAGGTGACATACCCTATGCCTAAGCTCTCGACAGTACGGACAACATTGGGGAAAAGCGAAACCACTATTTCCCGCATCAGGGAATCGCGCATCCGGGTGATGTGATGCTTTTGGGCATTGGTTTGATTAGCCGAAAGGGTTGGCGGCACGGCAGTCCAATCAAAGCATGTCCACCATTCTCTGCGTCCACCGTCGTCGTACCAAGAATAAGAGGCCTTGGGCCCCCCAGGATTCAGCCCCAAGGACAGGAGTCTCCAGAAAACTATGTCTTCGATCACGATAAGCGGTACATCGCTAGGGTAGCATTTTGCCATCCATAGCATTGACTGGCCCGCCATCCCTTCGACCTCACCATACTCAAGCCAATCAGTAAGTTTTTCACATAGCTCACTACTTGCCTTACGAAGCCGCCTGTATGCATCTCGATCGAATTCAGATTGATTGGCGTTGGCAAGAGTGAAAAGCTGTTCATTCACATTCCTAAGCCTCGCGGAGGCTGGCGGAGTCTTCGCCACGAGATGGCGAATGGCTCCAAGGAAGTTTCGCCGAAATTCGGCGTGTGCGTCCAGCATTGTTATTCGCACCATGTCTCGGAAATGATCCAATTCCATTCCAGCCGCAAGTTTAGCCGCATCTTGCCGACTGTCAGAAAACAACACTATCTTTCGGCGACTAGTAGTGGATATTTGTTCGCCATCAATTTCACGAAGCAACGTCGCAGCCAGGACTTGGCTGCCCCTCTGGAATCCCGTCCGGTGGTTTCGAATGGGAGTAGGGTAGTTGGATGCGCGCCGCTCATCCGTACCGCATTGAGGGCAAACGGGCGGAAATGCACTGCGCCCAGATTCACTTATGAAATATTGCCACCCTTCACGATATCCCTCATCGTGGGCTTTGCTAACCAATCCTGTAATTGGATCAAGCCAAACCTTGTGCCACTTACATTGAGCTTTATCCCAACTATACTGCGCGTTGTTTTGCCCAACGGGCGGTATGGGAATTTGGGTGCTTGGCCAGAACACAGCATATTTTTCGTGCGTTAGCCCTGATGCATCGATGTCGGGGAGATGCTCTATGTCGGGCACGTCCGAAGTGAGTAGCTCAAAGCTTTCCCCGTTGATGCTTACCGCCGAGCGGTAACCACCCAGCATGGCCTCTCCGCAGACGGAACAAACAAGAAGGTCCAGCACTTTCCCACCGCATCCGCAATTTATCCGGTGGTGGCCATGCAGCGCTCCAAGTGCACTTGCTCGGGGCGGGGTGTCGGAAAAAACTTGGTCGCATTTGTCGTTAATACATGCCCAGACGTTCTGGAGGTTGTGGAAAAATAAATGGCCTCGCGCGGGCAATATTGCTTGTCCATTAGTGTGAGACGCGCCGGACGCAAGCAATAACCCTCGCATTTCGTCTGAAACACTCTGTTCACCTTCCCTCTGGGCACTAGGGAATATAATCCTATCAAGCTGGTCAAGCTTACTCGCACGCAACGAACCATTTGCGCTTACGCACGCTTCCCGAATGGCATCGGCGACCCTCAGTTCATTCAATGCTTCGCCCAAGACCTGCCTGGCTTCTCCAGATCGGGGGCACTTCTTTCCGAGTGCATGACAGAGATCGATGGTTGCCGCCTCTATGTCATCATCAGTTGGTGGTTGCATAGTGTCCAGAGGGCACGCTTGTGCTCGTCTAGCAAAAGTACTGAATATCGAGGCTCTTTCCGTAACTTTTTCAATGGCTCCCGAAGCCACCTGCACTTGTGGGGATTCAATCACCACGAAGCGATCCTTGTCGCGACCAAAGAACTCTTGAAGGAATTGCAGTGAGTCAGACTCGATACTTGCCGATGTCGAGAGGATTCTCAGTTGCTCAGAGTCGGGCGCAAGCCCAATACGATCGAGGAATATCCGCAGGATATAAGCCACCTCAGTACCCGGCGTTCCTCGGTAGGAATGCAATTCGTCGACCACAAGAGTGAATATGTTTCGCCTGTCAGAGATCAGCCATTCCCGTGTCTTGGTAAACAATGCTTGCTCGATGTCACGCATCAACATTATGTTGAGCATCGAGTAGTTGGTGATCATTATGTCCGGCGGCGTTGTCTGCATGTCCCAGCGGGACCACATCTCCCCTCCCTCCGGATTCTGAAAATGGTAACGGATGTCACCGTTATCCTTACTCGCAAGCAACGCTTTTTTGAATTCTTGTTCGAGCTTGCGCAGGTGCTTGGCAAGGCGATCTCTCGTTTTTGTATCTCCGCTACTCCCTGAAACGGGGGTCAGGCCGGTGTAGCGGCCGAATAGAATCCTATTCTTTCTCCTATGGACGTCCATCCAGTGTGTAGTCGCCGGGCCTTCCAACGTGGCCCGAAGCCGTTTCAGTTGGTCTTCGACAAGGGCATTAAGCGGGTATAGCACCATCGCGCGAAGTGCATGGGTGCCCTCCTTTGCCCGCCCAGTATGGGCCCATTGCGGAACGAACTTGTTGCCACCAGTTTTCCACCAATCTCTATCATCTGGCGGCTCTGGAGATAATGGCCATCCCTCGGACTCGCGTGCAAGTTCTGCCAACAGTGGTAAAAGAAAACACTCAGTCTTGCCTGAGCCAGTTCCCGTTGTAACGACTATGTCACGCTTATTGATGATCGACTCCTCTAGGCTTCTCAGCTGATGGGTGTATAGTGGCCAGTTACCCATCAACTGTGCTCCCAAGTGAGCAAGCCCCGCATATTCCTGTCCCAGCATTCGAGAAGCCGCCTTGATGTCGAGCCCGGAACTAATATAGGTCGGAAGCGGTTCAAGCAGAGGGGGCTGTGATAGCAACGTCCCGGATGAAAGAAGTAGCCGTCGGGTTTTGGAGAGCTCCGGGTCACGCAAAGGGAAGGCGCTCTCCACGTATAGGCGATACGCCTCGTTCAATCTCGCATACATTCCGACAAGGTCTCTCACACCAACGTCTCCTTCTTCTTTAGTTTTATTCCAAGATTGTCGCATAACTTCACGGCTGCCTCTGGCTCGACACTAAGGTAGCCGAGGTAGGATTGCTCGCCCACCCAAAATCTGTTCGGTAGGCGCCCTGAACATAATACCAATGCCCGCTCGTACAGCAGGGGCCAGCGCTCTGCCTCAGGTAAGAGCAGCATGCCGTCAGCTCTTAGCACTGCGTACATGTCCCGTTCGCACAGCCGTCCAAGGATCCACTGAAGATCATAAAAGGGGCCAACCAGCCACTCCTTTCCGTTGAACAACCGGACGCGCTTATCACTAGGGTGCTGCCCGGTGATCTCGTAGAGACCAACACCTGCCTCGCTCGGGTTTGAAGGGGAAAAATCACTACCGTCCCAAATCCGAAACGACTCACTGTGCTCACGTACATCGGGATCCCGCTTTAGGCTAGAAACGAAAGTGGCCCAGTTGGGAAGCACACTTACCCAGCGCCGGTTCGGGTTGTTGGCAACGGAAATACCCAACGACGCTAGGCTGGATTTTAGAGCCAGCACTTCAGAAGTGGCGGCGTTGATAAGCGTAGGAGCGCCATTTGGAGTAAACCGCTCTAGCTCCAAGATTCCTTCGACCTGCTTTAGATACCTCGGCGTTTGGCGACCTAGTAAGAAAGCACGTCCATCGGAGACGCACACAAAGATTGGCTCGTTTGCACACCAGCGCATCCTTTGGCTTGATCCGTCGACTTCGATATGCCCTTGCAATGTCAAACGCCGCATGAGATGCCACGGTTTTGTCTCCGCCCCGCCCGAAAGCAGGTCAGCTACCTGCCGGAAGAGCTGAAAAGATGCTTCGCCCTGTGCGGAACACCACCACAATAGTTGATCCCAAAAGCCCGTCTCGAGCTCGCGAGTACACCGCGCCTCCAGTGACTCCAAATCATCCGGAAAGTCCGCTAGCGACGACTCAAACCTGATCGAGTCATTGAACGACTCCCATGAAATGTTGCCACTCATGAAACTCGCGTTAATTTCAGATGCTTCAACAAGGGACCCGACGGGACGACCTAGGCCTGTATGTCGACAAAACTGGAGGATTTCAGGGGGAGCTACTGTCGCTAATGGGTCGCTGACTTGTACCGCCAACCCTAGGTAAAATTGGTGATGACGCCCACGCTCGAACTTGATCATGGGAATTGACATCGCCATCCCCGATTGCTTAACTGCATTTTTGATCTTTGTAGCAAGCCCTTGTCGGTCGCCAGCACAAAGAAAAAGGAGGTATTTTGTTTGAGCCACGACTTGGCTTATTCAGTTCTGTCGCTGCTACCGAGCAGTTCTATCGAGGCTCCATGCAGCGATAAACCCCCTATTTTCCTGTCTATGGTGCTTACGTTCTTGGAAATATCTAGGTCGTCCCAAGCGATAATCCTAAGTGACCTTGATGCCACCAGACGCCCATGCCAGCTAGCCATTAATTGGTAGCCGCCTGGAGCGAGAGACTCGGGCAGTAAACGTGGTACCTGTTGCTGGACTTCAAAACTGACACTTGGACCTATCTCGGATCTGATCTCCACCTTGAAATCACGCTCGAAGCCATAAATAGTAATCGACGGCGGGAATCCTTCAAGCCACCCTTGGCCGTCCGGTGCCTTGATGCCTCTGGATAAGCCAATGTTTGCGAACATTGTTGGCGTAAGGGCATCATAAAGTGATTCCGTTCCCGCCGACGGTACAATACAATCCCAAGCCCTCGAAAGAATCATGCATCCGCGATATTCAGTCCAACCGTCGTGCTTTAGCTCGGTTTGCTCCCAGTCAATTAGCTTCTCATTCTTGTACTTTCGAAGTTCCGCGGCCAACAGGCCATCTTCCGCTCCCCTAAGGAGGATCCAGAATTTCTGGCCAAGGAGGTTCGGGTATCTCTCCCAGGTTCCGATTTGCCCAGTTGGGTCATCCGGATCGGTGGTTAAGATCCAAAAATTCCGCATAGGAAAGATCAACGACTCGACCAGTGGGTCCCCACCCACCTCAAACTTTAGGGGATCGTTCGGAAATGGCGAAACTGCCCATAGCGGCACAAATAAGTCGGATTTGAACGGCACAAGCGAGTGGTATTCACCCCGGTTCCCTAAGACCTTTAGTTCCGCGCTCTTCCAGTGCGAGGGTCTTCTTACCAGCAATTGATACTGAACCGGTCCACGGATTGAGACCTTTCTGATTATTCCGCCCGACAGCTTTATCCGATCACTTCCTTGGACCGTCCGGCTGCCACTGCCGGCCACCCAGTCTATCGCCTGGTAAATTCGAAACGCGGCGTCAATGAATGCGCCAACACGGTCCGGGTCAGGATTGCGAAAGCCGGCTTGAAGATGCCTGCGACTAAATGCCTGCCGCATGAGCCACGATGCAAGCTGTGCCTCATCGAGCATTCGATCTTGCGGAGAAATGAAGGCATATCGCATCCTGCTTTCGATAAAAGCACGGTCACCCTTTCGCAGCAGCGCTTGTTCTATCGGGTAGTCTATATAGACGTGCGAACCTTCTCCACCCCGGGCGGTGGGCTTGAATCCATTTAAGGCTACCCAACTGTTCCATGTCCTCCAAAGTTCCTCTTCCTCGCCCGAAATGAATCCCTGAGGCCTCGACTGTTGCCCCTGACTTAGGTCCAAGAGTTCGGTAAAACGCCGAAAGTAATTTGTACCGTCGATGTGTTGCTTTTCATCAGCCTGCATCTCATGCGCAGCCAACACCATTACCGCAAGGAACGAGACGCTGTTGGGCCTTCCGTTGCGTGCTATACCCTTTGCTCCGTCAAGCTTCACCCGCCGTGCGCTTCCTACGCGTTCAGTACACCGCTCCTTGACGGCCGAGATAAAATCATTACGTGCGGCTTCGGCGGGGAGTTCGAGGTAGTGGTGCCCGATATAAGCGAGGGAACTGTCGTCGACCGTCAGGTATACAGGAGCTCCGCCCCTAACCCCGCTGGTAAAAAAATCGATTATCGAGTCATTCCATTCCAGGTATGAAGCCACTGACGCATCCTATTGGAAATTGTTTGTTGATCTTAGATCTATGTAACCATCCAACTGATAAAGTCGGCACTGCCGCCATCTTGGATTCGTCTCAGTGCCGACTTGATCCTGGAATCGTTTCTCGAGACCTCAATTACGATAGTATCAATTGCCCTTGTTAGCGGGATCATTGCCCAGGTTGCCGCGAAGCGCGTCGCCCAAAGGGCGGGATCGGAAATTCCGTCTTTATTCATCGGAGCACTTTTTTTCGCCAAAGCCAGCTTATGGTCATAAAACCTGTCGAACCCAAAATTAATCACTGTCCAGCCTTCTAGGCCGCGACAAGATTCATAGCGAACCAGCCTAAGCTGGGACAGATCAGAGGGCGGTAGGCGCCTTACCTCAGCATCCGTACCATTCCAAAGCGGCTGCCCTACTGCGAGGAATTTATCCGCTTTGTCAGCACAACTATCACGGTCGTCTGCGGCATCGCGCGAGGGGACGCAAGCGAGCATGTCGATTGGCTTGTTCCCCAGAAGTGAGCAGGCTTCCACCAGTTCTCCATGCAGGCCCTGATTGGCGAAGTAATCTCCCTCGACAATGATTACGCGCCCCCCAGGGATGTCGTCGTTTTCATCTAGCTCCCAATGCAAGAGGCCAAGTCCCATCGCCATGCGATTCGCAAAATGCGCTAAATTCCGTTTTAATCTGAAGCTTCGGGCGCACTGGACCAATTCATATTCATCGTTTCGGAGACCCACTTTCCAATCACAATTGCGATTCTGCCGAATAAGCTGGTCACGTCCGTCGGCGACGACAAATTTCCTTGATGGGTAGATCGTCCGAACAAAATCCCGCTCGAGATCAGGCCAATCTTGTGCCTCGTCGAGCAAAACGAGATCCCAGCTGAATTCTTCTGGCCTCGCGACAATCAACGCCGAAATGTCGTCGCGAGTAAGTGCCCCGTTCTTCAAATAATCTAGTGCTTGCCCGAGATATCCTTCATAGTCTTGCAGAAAATCCTCCGGTGCCTTGCTATCCACGATGCCAACGAGCTTCAATAGCTTGAAAATGAAGGATTGGACCGTGTAAACCTGAACCGTGCCTTCTGCAATGTCGTCACGGATTCCAGTGAGCACCAAGAGCCTCTCAATGTCCGATTTGAGCGCTCGGTTGTAGGTCAAGAGGATCGTGCGTAAACCCGCCAGGGAATACTTGTACGCCAGTCGTAGAAGGATAATTGTCTTGCCAGTCCCGCCTCGCCCGGACAACAAGACCATTCGATTGCCCAGAACTTCGAGGAGCCGCTTGTCCAAGGATCCTTTGCAGACGGCTTCGACTCGGAGCCGATCTAGGGCGGTCGGTTCTTGTCGCCTCGCAAGAATTTTTTCACAAGCCCTCACGCTCCAAGCTTGAGCGACCGAAGGCTCGTGGTCGAGGATGAGAACGTTTCCCTCCTTGCGGGGATGGTAGTTTACGATCACGGCGTTCAAAAGGTCGGTCCAAGTTACTCTGGCTGGTAATAGGTTGGTGATCGTGTTAGGAAGGGCATTTCTCTCTATGTTCCGCAGCCAAATTAGATTGGTAATCCAAGGAGCCACGACGTTGTGATGTTGGATATATCCTTTCAGGGCATACTTTTGGTTTTCGCTTTGCCTTGAGGCATCGTGCCATTTCTTGCCATTGGAATAAAACACTGAAACGCGTCCGCCATCAAATCGAACATTTTGCTCGGGGTGATCCTTTACTTCGATCACGAGGCAAAGTGACTGTACGGAAATCTTAGTTGTAGCGAAGTGAAGGCCGGCACGAGAAGAACTTCTAAAACCGGGGCGAAAAACAGCCATAGGCAAATCGTGTTCCGCGATATCTGCTAAAACCACCAGATCCACATCACGCGTTTGTTGCCCGTAGCATTGAACGTTTGGGATGAGCGCGATAGTTGATGTCTCGCTATCTGCGATCCACGGCCATGCAAGCAATATGGCCGATTCCAAGGCTTTGGCTGCGCCTGATTCTTCCGTATCGGAAAGTCCAAAGACAGTAATCATAGATTATGAGGCCAGTGAGCTTCATTCGGTTTCTATATTGCAGACTTTTACTTTTCATATTGCAACTATGAAAAGTAAATAGTGACGTCACATGGGTCTCTGTGTAAATTTCTGCGCTCTACTGGAGCAGCTGAGGTATCGGGTTCGACAAATTTCATGAGAAGGGCTCGATCAAGATCGTTGGCTTTAAAGCAATCTGACTCGGCGGTTCCATTTGCTAAAGGTTGCTGCACACATAAATCTTAACAATTCAATCCTCTTGGCTTTTCCACGTTTTCATTATTAGAATGTAAGACGCTCGAGTTAGGAGCCTATAATACTGATCCGATACATTTGCTGCCATTGGACTTTAGTCCAAGGAACCGCGAAGTAGAGCCAGCTCATCTTTTAGCTGAATTGGTTTCATTTGGCACTGGATCACATGTTCTCTGCATAGCTCCAATGGCAGAATTTTTTCTAGGGGAAAACCCGCGCCTAGAAAATTCAATTATCTGGCCTATAGATCAATTCCTGCATTACTACTTGCGTCCTATTTGGTCGGCAAGTTGCGATACGAAACATAGCCGAGCTCTTTGCCGCCTACTTGTGTTTGTATACTTGTTTGACGTACGAGTGATTAATGGTGGCATTTGACGGTTGGCGCTGACTGTCGCACTATTTTATCTAACTCAGCAGTATTAGCTACTATTCTGAAGTACACCTGAGTATCAGTGTGGGTATTAGGAAGAGATTAAGCATAAAAATAGAAAGTTAATTTAACGCTTGTTATGCAGCAATTGTTTCTTTGCGTATTGTCAGCTGTTAAAAGGAATTTTGACTTTTATCGATCTGTAGCGAGCATTTTTACGATATCCATTCGGTAATCCAGAAGCCTCTGGTTTGATAGTTGTTGCACAAACGGTCTTTTTTGGAGACCGTGAAAAACAGGTGGGCTTGGTCCATTCCCGACCGAAAGGGTCTCCTAAAACTATCTCCTGATATTCGCCCCCTCGAAAAGCTATAAATGCGCTGAGTTTCAAGAGAGCGATTAAAAATGAAAATTGGCCGGGCAAGCGAGATTGCGAGCAGCGTCGTCAGCGTATACGATCGGGGTATCAAGGGTCGCCCTGGCTTGTGTGCGGCAGGAATCATACCCGCCACTGTCAGCAAGCCAATTGCGGCCCTTGCGTTTTCTGTAACCCTTGGTCGGCCTCTTCAAATCCTGATGGATCTGTAATCTATCGCATCTTTCGGTAGATGAGTGTTCCGTTCCGTTGCTCTCTTAGCAACCGCGACAACTCACGCAACATAGGACGTATGCCACCTTTGAACGCGTTCCGTGCTGACGCTTGCCTACCCTCTGCCGTGCATGGTCCTGTTGATTTCTCCCACGGTCGCCATTGCCGGATCATTTCCGATTGCCGTGCCCGTTGCTCGGGGGTCCACTGTCGTGCCATGTTGCATCTCCGCTAATAGTTCGTTTTGCTGAATTTCATTTTCTCCCGCGTGCGCGTACGTAACTGGCATAGCACTGCCATTATTCACCTGCTGATGTCCTTGCGAGATATTGGCTTGTTTCGCGTAAATCACCGGAGGATTCTTGATCGTTGACAACGTTTCCAGTGTTGCCCGGCACTGATTCTGTGCTCGGAGCGCCATTCGCATGAAACCTTCAAATTGCGGAAGCTGTGTGGCTAAAAAAGCTTTTTCTGTCAGCCGTGCAAATAGACTTTGCAGCGCCGTAGCCTGATTCATCAGCATCGCCTCCGCTTGCGCCAAGTCCCCCCGATTCACCGCCTTTGCCTGGTCGCGCAAGGTTCCCATCAAGGTGGGAACATCAATGCCCTTATCTACACCTGAGTTTTGCTCGACACCGTTAATTACCCGGTACGCAGCAAGCTCCGGAGAGGTTGTGAACCTTGCATACTTGCGCCCCCTTTCCTCCCCGGTTTTTCCATCTTCGCACTCCACTGCCTTTCGGGGGTATCCCTCAAGATTTGAAGGTGCGGCTGATTTTTTTCGTCTGCTTCCCATTACTTAGCCTCTCCTAGTTAATCTGCACCATATCCAGCCACGGTTCTAGACATCACGCCAGATTTATCGTCCTTACCGTCCGCATCGCCGGAAGCCGCACCAGCGCTTGGTTTGGTCGCGGACGATAATGCAGACGATAGCTGTTTAACCTCGCATTGGCCGTCCTTCCGTGGCGGTGCGACAGACGGTCCATTTGAATTACCGTCAGCGTCCAAATTCCCGTCGATAGGCGGGTTGGACGGAGCGGACGATGCAGACGATGATTTCGCCTTATATTCCAGCGTCACTTGTTTGTCACCCTTTCGGCCCTTCTTGTGCCTAGTAAAGTTGATACCCGCCTCCTCCAGCGTTGCCTGAAGCACATTCATTTGACGCGTAAGGTTATTTGCTTGGCGAGGCCACTTCTCAGGCCGGGGCCCGGAGGTAGCCCCATTGAGCATGTTAAGCAATTCGGTCGCCGTACCTGTCCAGCAGACCTGTTTTTTAATGAAATTGAGAATGGCGGTTGCAACCGGATCAGCTTGGAGCACCTCTTCCGTCTGGCGCGAAGCATGTTTCATAATAATGCTGAGCATTCTCTTGGAACCGATCCCCGCGTATTGGGCGTACGCACAGGCAATACGAGTGAAATCGGCCATGCGCGCCATCCTGCTGAGTTTGACTGTGGGAAGATACCGTAATGTCCCTGCGATCGCGTCCAGCAGCGCTCCGAACAGCATTGGCAAATCGGCGTTAAAGCCAGCCCAGAACGTTGTTTCGTCCATACGTTTGTTGGCTGGAATACGCTCCAGCTCGATCAGGAGCAGTCGATCTAGCAGATCGGGAGCATGAGTTGGGATGTTGATGCCTGTGATAATGATGGGCCGTTTGAAGGACAGGATCACGTCCGAATTGTCGGAATACAATTCGCGCTTGGTAAACGCTCCACCTGTAACCCCACGGCAGAGCATATCCGCTGCCCAAGTCGGAATGCTGGTCAGGTTATCAAAGCACGGCACGCCGTGATGATCGAGAATTTGTGCGAGATCGGCGGGCGATTTCCCCAGATCAACCGATCCTGTCAAGCTTGGATCAATAATGCCTTTGATGCATCGCGCCGTTGTCGTTTTGCTCGCGCCCTGCGGACCGTGGAAGGTGATGGCAGGCCGGGGCACGTTCGAGAATGCACAGGCGACCAACCATGCCTCCATCAGGTACTGATCTTCTTTTAACTTGATTCTGAGGTGCTGATGTAAATCAGATAGCCTCCCCCCGCCAACCGGATCAGGCAGCGCCTGCTGGTGCGAATAACGACGAAACATGGCAGGTGGCTTGTCCACTATTTCCCATCCTGCAGCACTTACCTTTATCGCTCGCCAGCTTTTGTCTGTAAGATCAATGTATATCTCGCCATCACGCATAGCGAAGCGGTTAGATAATTCCAGTTGAGGATTGTCGTACGTCGCCTTTGCCTCAAGAACGGACAGTGCCGTTGATAAGGCTTCGTTGTTTGCCGCTCGCTCAGTTGTCTTGTAGAAAGTTCCGGCAAGCCACCTACGGAACGCCTTGCTGCGAAGCCCCAAAGTCAGCTGCACCTGATTGTCGGTCACAACCGCATACCCGTCACAGCGTTCATCATGGAAAAACTCGCAGTGCCTCGCCGCGAGCTCGATCAGTGCATTTGCAGCTGATTTATCCTCCTTGCCATCTTTTTTAGCCTGGCTGTCTGCATTGTTCTTTCCACTTGTGCCGTGCTCATAACGTGGAATCAGTGTGGCAACCTGATTGTTCTGCCGCTTCAAGGTATCACTTTGCATCGCTAATCCCTCCAGCAGCCAATGCATGGTGTATGCGGGTGACGGCCAGCATGAGACGATCGTGATCTATATCGGAAAGAGGACCGGCTAGCCGCGTTGTGGCTGCCGCTGCGACTACGAGTGCCTCGAAGGCGATACAGCGCAGAATGTCAGCAGCAGAAAAGGGTCGCCGTTCAGATTTTCCCTTGCCATCCTTGATCTCACCTGACGGGAAAAGGTCAGTTAGCTGCAAACCAACAGAACTGACGACCTCGTGAACAGCACAACCGGCAAAGCAATGCAGCAGAACGCGTCCATCATCCAATTCACGCAGAGCCAGTGAAGGATTGCGATCATCGTGTGCTGGGCATTTGGCCAGCCAGCGACCCGATCCCGTACGTTTGACTTTATTGAGCAATGACAGCAAATGATGAATACTCACGATTGCGTCCCACCTGTCATTTTGCGGCTTTGCTCAATACAACGTGCCTGCCATTCCGCTATTGATTGTTCTGTCCATGCTACAGATCGAGCACCGATGGAAATGGGGGCAGGAAATTCTCCGCGACGAATCGCTTCGTATATCCAGCTGCGAGAGCGGCCTGAAAGGGCTATTACCTTGGGAAGTCGAAGAAAGTAACGCAGTTGTTCAGCCATGATTTGTCCTAACGAACAAGCCCGGATGCTCCGCGATGTTGCTGGTCTTGTTCGTACAGTTGAGGAATGCAGCGGAGCATTCCCGCAAACATTTACATGCAGTTAAATTGCCGCAGGGTTCATGGCGGCAAGAGATCAAGGATAGGTGCGGGTTGAGCTCAATTGCCGTATTGCAGCTACGGCAATTCGCTACGGCAATTTCCGGCAGCTGAATGAAGGATTATTCGTCAGGTTGAAAAAAGCGATCCGCTGCTTCGTTGCAGCCGGGGAATTTCCTAAGGGCGGCTGCAACGGCGTCCAAGCTTAGCCCCCCGTGATCCTTTTCATGCCGATCCACCAGCCATGCAGCAACATCATCGGGCCGCCACGACGATCCACCGGGCCCCTTCCTACCTTCACCGACGCGGCATCCTGCCAAACCGTTGCGGTTTGCTTCGCGCATCTTATCCTTCCACCATTCGGCGTTTTCGTCTGGATCACGTTTGACTTTGAAGTACTGGATTATCTTAGCAGCAGTGGCAGGTTGGCAGGAATTGGTCGGAACGCGATGTTCCCCTTTATTGTCCGCAGGGTTACAAGAGTTTAACTGGCGTTGTTTTACAAATTTTTCAAATTCTATAAGTGCTTCCCTACGAACAACCAAAGTGCTGTCCTTTGGCAATCGTCCTGCCGGATAAAAGCTATCTTCCTCAGACAGCGCTTTTATCGTTTGAAGAATCTGCTTTCTCTCTTTTTTGTGCGAATCCAGTAATTTCTCAGCCTCTTCCTCGGGAATATCAGCAGCAGCTATTTGTTGCTTCAATTCCCTGTGTTCTTGATCCCAAACGGACGAATATTCTTTGACGTTGAATTGTTCCTGTAGTTGATATAGCTCGCCGTCTCGTCCTTCAACCACCACGCCTTCCATCGCCGCTGAAATGAGATTGGGGCCGCCAGTCAGCTGTTGATATCGCTCCTCCACATCTATCATTTCGCCACCAATCATCGGCAAATCCCACAGTCCGCTAATAGTTTTAACCTTTCCACCAAATTTGACATAACGCTCATCATCCAGCTTCAGATTTCTAATCTTCAAGAACGGTTGCCCCTCCGCTTCTTCAGGCACGTCGGCCAGGAATCTGGCCGCTGTAGGGGGTAGCATCTGCCATTTCAACTCACCGGGTAACACCCCGGCTGCTATAGACGCTTCAATTTGGGAATGAGGGAATTGAATAATTTCACCGCGTTTTACTGTCGCGAAATTTGGGAACCGAACCGATAACTTTAAATGGGCGTCGAGGGCGAATCTCAATATATCGGCCGCTCTCACGGTGGCAGGTATAACAGAGGAAAGATGGTGCGCTGCCTGCTCAAGCGGCAGCCATTCATTCAATGGAAAAGTTGGCGAATGTCCCATATCTTCCATATGTCCCCCATCATAATAACGTGACAACTTCAGATAGGATTTTAGAGTGGTAAAAATAGGATGTCACCATATTTTTATAAGATAAGTACTTGTTGCGCAAACGCAATGTTTTTTCATTGCGTTTGCGCAATGCATTTAAATCCAGTCGAGATTAGTAGGAGGATTTTGTTTATAGAAAGGTAGAACCTGGGGTAGGAAACTTCGGGTTATTTGTCTGGCTACATCTCCTCAACCTGAAGCAACGTGGTTAAACCCGTCTCTCTTGGATTTCCCCTCCAAATACGCCTCGTTTCCAAAATTCCCGAATGACAGGTTGCTCCTACCCAACCCCAATCTCTTTTCTTTATTTTTCAGGATAAATGATCCTGAACGTTTCGGCTTTTTATCCGGCTATGGACCGGTCATTCGGAGAGGCCGGTACGAAAGCTAGCTAAATACGTCGACGCGTACAAGGTTGAAAGTAGTCACGATGGACACGTTCTCACCATCGGGCATCGCATCCAAGGGATTAAACGGAGACGAGCACAAGCCCGAAAAGGCAAAGAATAGGGAGAACTGTTTTCAGCTGGGTTTGCTAATCTAATCGCACATTGGATCGCTATGCTGACAGTATCGAATGCAATGCAGAGGCGACAATGGCAGGGAGTTGGAAAGCTCAGGAGCCTTGCGACAGGAGGATTCCGGTACTGTGACGCCTCATGTGCTCCTGGGAGCGGATCTCTCGACTCACTCTCAATAGGAACGAAATGTGCCAATCATGCAACGTAACCGTGAAGCGGAATTACCTTGGCCCCCGCTTCCACTGACTCCAAATACTCCGCCCAGTACTGCATCATGCGCTTGCGCTCGGGCAAGTATTCCGCCCGGTTATACGCACCTCTAACCTCATTTCGTTCGCAGTGCGCAAGCTGTCGCTCAATGACATCCGGATTGAAGCCAGCTTCATTGAGAATGGTAGAGGCCACTGCGCGGAAACCGTGTCCGGTCATCTTGCCTTTGTATCCAAGACGGTAAAGGGCGAACAGCATTGTATTGTTACTGATGGGCTTGTCTCGGTTACGACCGGGAAACACAAAGCGGCTGCTGCCAGATATGTTCTTTAGTTCGGTGAGAATAAAAACCGCCTGCTTTGATAACGGCACGACATGCTCTGCTTTCATCTTCATGCGCTTGGCAGGGATTATCCACAAGGCATTATTCAGATCAAATTCCGCCCATTCCGCACCTATCAATTCATTGGTACGGACAAAGGTTTGCGCCAGCAGTTGCAGGGCAAAACGGGTTTGTTTGTCGCCGGTTTCGTCATACCTGGCAATGGCCCGTAATAGTTCCGGCAATTCCTCGGGACGGACTGCGGCTTGATGCTGTTTCTTGTGTGGGGTCAGTGCGCCGCGCAGATCAGTAGAGAGATTGCGGGTACAGCGTCCGGTGGCAATGCCATAACGAAACACCTGCCCGCATACTTGCAGGACACGATGGGCCAGATCGTAGGCACCACGGGCTTCTATCTTGCGGATGGTTTGGAGCAGTTCTGGCGCCTCGATCTGATCAATGGGACGCTTACCGATAGTTGGAAAGATATTGCTCTCAAGGCGGCGTTTTACATCGCTGGCGTGGTGTGGCACCCAAGTATGCAGTTGCTTGTTATACCACTCCATTGCCACCGCCTCGAAGGAGTTTGCATTGGCGAGCTTCTTACGCAGGTTGGCGGCCTTGCGCTCAGCGGAGGGGTCGAGGTCGGCATCCAGCACTTTACGCTGCTCATCGCGCTTAGCACGCGCTTCCTTGAGGGAAACTTGAGGATAGGAACCGAAGGATAATGATTTCTCCTTGCCACCTAACCGGTAACGCAAACGCCAGAACTTACCACCATCCGCATAGACCCAGAGATACAGGCCGCCTCCATCGTGCAGCTTTCGAATTGCCTTGCCCTCGGTTGTGGCATGGTTGCACTTGGACGCAGACAGTAGATTGGTCTTTGCGGCCATGATTACTCCTGGTCAGCCGCCAACAAAAAAGCCCTCAAGGCATTCGTCTGAGGAAGCGTAAGGTTTACAGCGCGTGAGGGTGTTTCGATAGTCAGAGCGCCCTCATCCGAAAGCGCAAGTCTGAACTGGTTGCGATAGTGAGCTGGCTTCTTGGCTTCTCTTTGCACAATTTTGCGTTGCTCAGAAGGGTCTAGGCCACCCTTTAGTTGCTCACGGATACTGTCACGCAACGCGCGGGCTTCTCCGATCGATATATCAGGATAAGCTCCTACAGAAAGAGACTTTTCTTTACCACTTAACCAATATCTGAAGCGCCAGAACTTTCGGCTATCCTCGCAAACCCACAGGTAGAGTCCACCGCCATCATGGAGCTTGCGCACCTTCCTGCCGCCGCTTTCAGCGCTATCACAGCCAGACTCAGAGAGCAGATTCAGATTTTTCGACATGAGGTGGTAAATGGTGGCAGTTTAAAATAACTGATACCACACAATCTACCACCTATTATAGCTGGATGCAATTGGATGTTACCACATCACCTTGGAGTATTAGATCACGCTATGATGGCGTATTCACTTGATCTTGTGGACAGTACTGGACGAATTAGGATGTCAATCTGGCGGAGAGGGTGGGATTCGAACCCACGTGCCAGGTTACCCTGACCATCTGATTTCGAGTCAGCGCCGTTATGGCCACTTCGGTACCTCTCCAATGCGGTTGTGATATTTTACCAGTTTCTCCTGTAGTTTTCTCGCGCTCGTTCAGCACAACATGGCAGAATGTTCCGGAATTCTGCTTGTCTCTTCTCCATGCGCATTCTCCCCTGCTTGTTTGTTGTCGTTTTCAGTTGCGGCCTCGTGCTTTCCGGCTGTGATTCGTTTGAAAAACACGTGTTGCCGTTCGGCAAAACCGATGAGCTGGTTGTCATTACCGTTAATAGCCCCGACACCTATTATGAAAATGCAGAGGGAGCTTATGCAGGGTTGGAATATGACCTCGCTTCCGAATTCGCGCGCGACCTGGGGCTAAAAGTCCGATTCAAGGTGGTACCCAAACTGGATCAAGCCCTGAAGGATCTGGAGAAGCACAAGGGACACTTTGTCGCCGGTTTAAGCATCAATCCCAAGCATGCGTTGCGTGTCCGGTTTGGTCCTGTCTATCAGCTCATACAGCCTCGGGTGGCCTATAACACAGACTATTGGAGGCCTAAAAGCGTCCATCAACTCGTGGGGAGAACCGTTGAGGTTGCGAGTGGAATGCCCTATGGGGAACAACTGAACAAGGCAAAGCAGCAGGCACGGAAACTGAAATGGACTGTAAGGAACACAACACCCGAAGATCTGCTGGCTAAGCTGGCGGAGGGAAAAGTTGATTATGTGGTCGCGGACTCCAACCAGATCAACCTTGCAAAGAATTTTTACCCTAATCTGGATTCGGCCTTCGATCTAGGCCAGTCCACTGGCAGAGCATGGGCATTTTCGCCCTTCGCGGAACGAGAATTATTGGAAGAGACGCGGAAATTCTTTAAACGTATTGAACAGGACGGCACCCTGGTGCGTCTGCTCGATCGGTATTACGGACATGTTCAGCGACTGCACCAAACGGACATAATCGGCATTCTGGATAAAAGGCGTACCATCCTGCCGGATTTGCGGAAATATTTCCATGAGGCTGAGGAATTGACGGCAATCGACTGGCGCCTGATAGCGGCGCTGGCCTATCAGGAGTCTCACTGGAATCCCCTGGCGGCTTCTCCCGCCAACGTGCGCGGGCTCATGATGTTGACGGAAGTTACGGCCGACCGGATGAAAGTAACAGATCGCCTCGACCCAAGGCAAAGCATACTCGCTGGAGCACGTTATCTCGCGATGTTGAAAGACAAGCTGCCCTCGCGCATCAGGGAACCGGATCGCACCTGGATCGCACTTGCAGCTTACAACCAGGGCTCCAGCCACATAGAAGATGCGCGCGTCCTGGCGCAACGCCTCAACCTGGACCCCGATTCATGGGTGGATTTGAAAAAAACCTTACCGCTATTGAGTAGCAGCAAGTATTTCCGCAGCCTCAAACACGGCTATGCGCGTGGGGGCGAAGCGGTCATATTGACGGAATCGGTTCGGACCTACTACGAAATTCTGCTTAAATATGAGCGACCTTATTCCTGGGGTTTCCCGGTTGCCGATAAAGCGGGCTCACTATGGTAATGAGATTTCAAAAAATCTGGCGCATTCTCCATGCTGGATAAAAGGTTGGGAAAATGATGACACGGTAAACTGAGCGTCGGCTCATCCATGCATAAATAATAGTTGTTGAGTCATTACAACAGTCAGGCTATATTGAGCCATCAATTTCCAACGGATTTTTAACCAATGTTTAACCTAGGGAGAATGCCATGACCTTACGCTTAGGCGATACCGCACCTGATTTCGAACAAGATTCCTCAATTGGCAAGATTAAATTTCACGAATGGATGGGTGATTCCTGGGCAGTGCTGTTTTCGCATCCTGCGGATTACACACCAGTATGCACAACCGAATTGGGATTGACGGCAAAGCTCAAGTCCGAATTCGACAAGCGCAACGTAAAGGCGATCGGTTTATCGATAGACCCCGTGGATAAGCACAAGGGATGGATCAAGGACATCGAAGAAACGCAAAATTGCAGCGTCGCCTTTCCAATTATTGCGGATGTGGATAAAAAGGTCGCGGCGCTGTACGACATGATTCATCCGAACCAGTCGGAAACAATGACAGTGCGGTCGCTGTTCATCATCGACCCAAAAAAGAAGGTGCGGCTCATCATCACCTATCCCATGAGCACCGGCCGGAATTTTGACGAGGTTGTTCGGGTTATCGATGCGCTGCAACTGACCGATAACTACACAGTGGCAACGCCGGGTAACTGGAAAGACGGAGATGATGTAATCATCCCACTGACGATCCAGGACGAAGCAGTGCTTCAGCAAAAATTCCCGAAAGGTTACAAGGCGCCGCGTCCGTATCTGCGCATCACGCCGCAGCCGAACAAATAATGCTAGCCATGTTTCTCTGAAAGCGCCGGTATGCCAGGACCTGGGCATACCGGCGCAGGATGCGCTTCCTTATTTCCTTATGAATGCGCTGAATCTTGATCGCGCTCCCCAGCATGCAGGTCACTCTCCGGCTCGAACCAGGCGAGTCTCTGATGCAGCTTCACGACTTCGCCAACAATAATGAGGGTGGGCGGGACGAGATTGGCGGAAACGGTCAGATCGGGCAGTGTCTCCAGTGAGCCGATCAGTACCCGCTGCTTGTGAGTGGTACCCTGCTGCACGATGGCGGCTGGCATCGCGGGGGGCAGGCCATGCGCCATCAGTTGTCGGCACAATACGGGCAGTCCCAGCAGCCCCATGTAAACCACGATAGTCTGCTTTGGCCGCGCCAGCATCGGCCAATCCAGATCCACACTGCCGTCCTTGAGATGGCCGGTTACAAAGACGCAGGACTGGGCATAATCGCGGTGGGTGAGTGGAATGCCGGCATAAGAGGCGGCACCGCTTGCAGCCGTGATGCCAGGCACTACCTGGAAAGAAATGCCCTGGCTGGACAATGTTTCTATTTCCTCGCCGCCGCGTCCGAAAATGAATGGATCGCCTCCTTTCAGCCGCAGCACGCGTTTACCTTCTTTCGCCAGCCGTACCAATAATTCATTGATGGATTCCTGCGGCATGACGTGCTTGCTGCGCTCCTTGCCCGCATAGATTCTGGCTGCATCGCGTCGGACCATGTCGAGTATTTCAGGCGAAACCAGCCTGTCGTACACGACCACGTCCGCTTGCTGCATGAGGCGCATTGCGCGAAAAGTCAGCAACTCAGGGTCCCCCGGCCCCGCGCCCACCAGGTAAACCTCCCCCTGCTCTTTCACGCTCACCGCTCCCTGCGCTGCCCCTTCAGCCCCTTCAGCCTCGTCTACAAGTAAACGCTCCAGATAAGCCTTCGCCGCCTGATCCTTGCCGGCGAAGACCATTTCGGCAAACGGTCCCTGCAATACGCTTTCCCAGAACCTGCGCCGCTTCTCGGGACGCGAAAAACGCAGTTTCACCCGCTCGCGAAATTCTGCTGCATAAGCCGCAAGACGCCCATATGCGGCGGGTATCAATGTTTCCAGACGCGCCCGCAGCAGCCTGGCGAGAACGGGCGATGCGCCTCCGCTCGAAACGGCGATGAGTATAGGGGTACGGTCTACGATTGCTGGCATGATGAAAGAGCACAGCCCGGGGTTGTCGACCACATTCACAGGAATATGCAGTCGACCGGCAGCTTCGGAAACCTTACGGTTGACGATGGAATCGCTGGTGGCGGCGATGACTAGAACAGCATCCTGCAGATGATGATCATGGAACGCCTCCGCACGATAAGTAATCCTGTCTTGCTGAAGTTGTGCATGCACTTGTTCATGCAGTTCGTTACAAAGCTGAGGAGAAACTATCGTGATACGCGCACCGGCCCGCAGCAGCAGCGCGATTTTTCGGGCAGCCACTTCGCCGCCACCGACCACCAGACAGTTACGGTTTTTAATATCGAGAAAGATCGGCAAAAAATCCATCTGTTTTACTCAAAAAAGCGGTGAAGATCGTGTACCGGTACTACTTTACCCGAAAATGCGCCAGGATGAGCTGGTCGATGGTTAAGAGAGATGTCCAATTGCAATAGCATAAGCGAACCACAGCCGTGGCGGATGCCAGAGCGCATCTATTCACTACGGATTTGATCACAGCAGAATGGCCGTCACCACTCAATGGGGAAAAGCGGCGGCGTGCAAATGCATGAGATCGAACGCTTGGAAATCCAATCATCTGTGACAAGAAATACAGAAATTTGTCACGGCACAACCATTTCAGGAAGAATCTGGATTGAACAGGAACCAAATGCGCAACGGCAAGCTCTACTGACGTGTTGCGCTGGCTACCATTGGACCTACCGTTACCGGGTTTTTTTCCGTTGATAACATGGGTTCTCCCTCCTTCCAGTCAGTTCATTTTTCATCGCCTCGCTTATTTGCTATGATGCGTCTCTTGCTTCGCGAGTTACCGGCTTCATGCTCAATATTGATCTGCATTGTCATTCCACAGTTTCCGACGGCTTGCTGACACCCACGCAGTTGGTGGAGCACGCGGCTGCGCGTGGGGTTGAGGTACTGGCACTGACCGATCACGACGATGTGGGCGGTCTGGACGAAGCGCGACAAGCTGCCGCCGCCACGAGCATTACTCTTGTCAATGGCGTGGAAATCTCTGCCGACTGGCGCGGCCAGACATTGCATATTGTCGGGCTCGGCATAGACCCGGCATATCCCCCGCTGGCTCAGGGTCTGGCGTCCATTCGTGACGGCCGGACTGTGCGCGCTCGCAATATTGCGGCGCAACTCGGCAAATTCGGCATTCATGACAGTTTTGAAGGCGCAAGCAGGAATGCCGGAGATGGGCACTTGATAGGACGAATGCACTTCGCGCGTTTTCTGGTTGAGCAGGGTTATGCCAAGGATGTGAAATCGGTGTTCAAGAAATACCTGGTCAAAGGCAAGCCAGGATACGCGGCGCATCAATGGGTGCCCCTGAGCGATGCGGTCGACTGGATACGTAACAGCGGTGGCAGAGCTGTAATTGCACATCCAGCCCGCTACAAGCTGAGTAAGGGAGCGCTGGACGAACTGCTGCTGGAATTCCGCGCTTTAGGTGGAGAGGCAATCGAAGTGGTCACTTCCAGCCATACTCCCGAACAATCCCTGTTATTTGCGCGCCATAGTCAACGACTGGGCTTGCTGGCCTCGCGGGGCTCGGATTTTCATGGGCCGGGCGAAAGCTATTTTGACCTGGGACGCATGCCGCCACTGCCTGCCAATTGCACGCCGGTATGGCATGATTGGAACGCAACGACGTAATGTGCACGAATGCTTGCTGTCCGGGATTCAACATCAAGGCCGACCGCTAGAAATCACAAACTGTTGCTTACGTGGCCCAATTCTTTTCCATTCATCCGGATAATCCGCAGTTGCGCCTGATAAGGCAGGCGGCTGCCATCGTACGTTCCGGCGGCGTCATCGCTTATCCGACCGATTCGTGTTATGCGTTAGGCGGTCAATTGGGCGACAAGAGCGTCATGAATCGCATTCGCGCTATCCGGCAGGTGGATGAACATCATCACTTTACGCTGATGTGCCGTGATGTCGCGGAAATCTCCCGTTACGCTCAATTCGATAATCGCGAATACAGATTACTCAAGGCGTGTACACCGGGTTGTTATACTTTTATATTTCAAGCCACGCGCGAGGTGCCGCGCCGCCTGCAACATCCAAAACGCAACACCATCGGCGTGAGAATTCCCGATCACCCTGTGGTGCAGCTATTGCTGACGGAGCTGAACGAGCCCCTGTTGAGTTCAACGCTGATAGTGCCGGGGGACGAATTGCCGCTGAATGACGCAGAGGAAATTCGGGCCCGGCTTGAACACCAGATTGAACTGGTGCTGGACGGAGGCGCCTGTGGCCTGGAAATGAGCACTGTGGTCGATCTCACTGGCGATACGCCTGCATTGATACGGCAAGGCAAGGGCAGTCTTGCGCCTTTCGGAATCATGCATGGATAGCATTATCCAGAATATTGCCATTTATGCGTTACCGGTAATTTTCGCCATCACGCTGCATGAAGCCGCACATGGCTACGTCGCCAAGCATTTTGGAGATCTTACCGCCTACACCCAGGGACGCGTCAGCCTGAATCCCATCCGGCATATAGACTTGGTGGGAACCATTCTTCTTCCACTCGTGACACTGTGGCTGGGCGGCATTCTGTTCGGCTGGGCCAAGCCGGTGCCAGTCAACTTCTCCGCGCTTCGCCGTCCGAAACAGGACATGCTTTGGGTAGCGCTCGCGGGGCCGGGCGCAAATTTATTCATGGCATTACTTTGGGGGTTCGTAATCAAGCTGGGCCTCGGTATGTCTGAGAGTGTTCTGGCCGAGCCGATGATATTAATGGGCGAAGCGGGTATTAAAATCAATGTCATATTGATGGTACTCAATCTGCTGCCTCTGCCGCCGCTGGATGGAGGCCGGGTTGCGGTAAGCCTGCTGCCGCATCGCATGGCGAACAGCTTTGCAAGGATTGAGCCTTATGGCTTCATGATCCTCGTGTTTCTGCTGGTGACCGGCGTTTTGGGGGCCGTTATCGGGCCTTTTATCGTAATCACGATACGCTTGGTAGCGTGGTTTTTCGGGTTCGAAGCTTACTGAATATGGGTCAAGGATCTTGATCCGGAATTAGTCCGAGATTTATTAAGGGTAAGTAAAATATGTTCGCTGATCGAGTTTTATCGGGGATGCGACCTACTGGCGGGCTGCATCTGGGGCATTACCACGGTGTGCTGAAGAACTGGATAGAGCTGCAGCACCAGTTCGAATGCCTGTTCTTTGTTGCCGATTGGCACGCTCTCACGACTCACTATGATACGCCGGAAGTCATAGAGCAGCATGTTTGGGACATGGTGATCGACTGGCTTGCAGCCGGGGTCGATCCGGCCCACGCGACGCTGTTCATTCAGTCGCGGGTTCCGGCACATGCCGAGCTGCATGTGCTGCTTTCGATGATTACCCCGCTGGGCTGGCTGGAACGGGTCCCCTCCTATAAGGACCAGCAGGAAAAATTATCCGAGAAGGAATTGAGTACGTATGGCTTTCTCGGCTACCCGCTGCTGCAGAGTGCGGATATCCTCATTTATCGCGCAACTCGGGTGCCGGTAGGGGAAGATCAGACACCGCACATCGAGTTTACGCGCGAGATTGCGCGCCGCTTTAACCATGTCTACGGGAAGGAAACAGGTTTTCGCGAAAAAGCGGAAATGGCGATAAAGAAACTGGGCTCAAAAAAATCCAGGCTATACCGCGAATTACGGAATCGTTATCAGGAACAAGGAGATCAGCAAGCGCTGGCTGCCGCGAAATCATTGCTTGACGAGCAACAGAACCTGAGTCTGGGTGATCAGGAACGGTTATTCGGATATCTTGAGGGCGGCGGGAAGATGATTCTCTCGGAGCCTGAAGTCATGCTCAGTCTCGCGTCAAAAATGCCCGGGCTGGACGGTCAGAAAATGTCTAAGTCCTACAATAACACGATCAGCTTGCGGGAAGATCCGGCCAGTGTTGTAAAGAAAATCCGAACGATGCCGACCGATCCTGCGCGTGTACGTCGCAGCGATCCGGGGGACCCCGCAAAATGCCCGCTGTGGCAGTTTCACCTCGTATATTCTAATGAGGATACAAAGGAATGGGCGCAAATTGGCTGCACCACTGCCGGTATCGGCTGCCTGGACTGCAAGCAGCCGGTTATTGATGCGATACTCGCGGAGCAGAAACCCATGCACGAGCGCGCCCGATCGTATGAGGAAGATCCCACGCTGGTGCGCAACATCATCGCGGATGGATGTGAAAAAGCGGACAGGCTCGCTCAGGAAACCATGCGTGATGTCAGGGAGGCAATGGGGCTGGATTATTCTTGAAGACGCGTTGCGGACCTATCAAGGAATGGTCAGTTGGTCTCGGGACGGGATAACAGACATGCTGAAGCTGGGACAGAGGAAAAATACGCAGGCGTCTTCGATTATTACTGTTAAATATCCGGAATGAGCGATTCATCCGTCGTCACTAATCCAGTCGTGAAAATTCACGGCGAGCCGCTGACGGAACTACCTGCGGACCTGTACATTCCGCCGGATGCATTGGAAGTATTTCTCGATACATTCCAGGGACCCCTTGATCTGCTGCTCTATCTTATTCGCAAGCACAATCTCGATGTGCTGGATATTCCCATGGCGGAACTCACCCGGCAATATATGGCCTACATCGAGATGATGCGCGCCAATAAACTGGAATTGGCGGCCGAATACCTGCTGATGGCCGCAGTGCTGATTGAAATCAAGTCTCGCATGCTGCTTCCGAAGCCTGTTGCCAGAGATGAAGAAGACGGTGATCCGCGTGCTGAACTGGTGCGGCGCCTGCTGGAATACGAACAGATGAAATCTGCGGCAGAACGGCTCAACGAAATGCCTCAAGCCGAGCGCGATTTCTCGCTGGCGCGGGTATGGGTTGATCAGGTGCAGATAGAACGCTTGCCTGAAGTCAGTGTGGATGATCTTCGCAACGCCTGGCTTATATTGATGGCGAACTCTCAGGCAAGCCGCCGGCATCACATCACCCGAGAGGAGCTTTCCGTCAGAGTGCATATGAGTCGCATCCTGCGCCAGTTGCACGGCCACCACTTCGTGGAGTTCAAGGAATTATTCAATGCGGCTGCTGGCGTGGCGGAGCTAGTGGTAACGTTTCTGGCGCTGTTGGAACTCGTCAGGGAAAATCAGGTGGAAGTCAGCCAGCCTCGCACCTTCGGAATTATATATGTCAGGCCAATCGGTTTCCTTAACGCCATCTAATTCTCCGGGTTCATCCAGTCCCGCTGAGATCAAGCGGATCCTGGAAACGGCATTGCTCACCACGCCGGACCCGCTGCCGCTGTCGGAACTCAAAAAGCTGTTCAACGATGAACTGAGTACGGAAGTTTTGCGACGGTTGCTCGAAGAATTGCGCAACGACTGGGGGGGGAAGGGGGTGGAACTGGTGAGTGTCGCCGGCGGCTGGCGCTTTCATGCCAGACCCGAAATGCAGAAATTTCTTGACCGGCTTAATCCGCAGAAACCACCGCGCTACTCCCGCGCTGTTCTGGAGACGCTTGCCATTATCGCCTACCGTCAACCGGCGACACGAGGTGACATTGAGGAAATACGGGGTGTTGCGGTTTCCAGTTCAGTGCTGAAGGCTTTGGAGTCACGGGGCTGGATAGCGGCTATCGGGCATCGCGACGTGCCAGGTAGACCAGCTCTGTATGCCACTACCGCGGACTTTCTCAATGATCTGAATCTGCGCTCTCTGGAAGAGTTGCCGCCGCTGGAAGAATTAGGATCGCTGATCGAACCAGATGAAGTCAAGGAACTGTTGCCTGCTCCAGAAAAGGCAGCACCACTCTTGCGAGCATCTCGCACGACCGACCGGGAATAAGACTCTAGCCACTTCTATTCCCGGATTTTTCGTTAAGTACTTGAATCACTCAATGCACATGATCGCCAGGTGGCGGGAGGATTTCCTCTTCCCGGTTGAGTTGTGCGATCTGCTGCATCAGCATCCCGGTATTGGCCCAGCCTGACCCCTCGCCGGCGCCGTCGGCCTCGGGGATCCAGCGGGCGCGCAGATAGCCGAAGCGGTCCACGAGGAACTCCATGTGCGAGGGCAGGGTTCCCGCGCCCAGCAGATCGGGCTTGCTCAGGGTGCGGCGAAAGAGCTTGTAGCTCTGCACGATCTCATCGGCCCCCTGGGTCACCACCGGGAAGGGCACTTCCTCCGTGACCTGTGCCAATTCCTGCGCGCTGGGATCATCCTCCGGCACGGCCAGCAATACGGTATTGGCCGCCTTCAGCTGCGCATGCAACTGCTCCAGCTGCTGCAGCCGTTCGCGCGACTCCGGCCACGAGAACAGCACCAGCAGCACATTCTTCTGCCCGCGGAAGTCCTTCAGGGTGCCGCTTGAACCATCCTGCGCGGCATAGGAGAAGTTGGGCGGGCCCATGGAGGGCTGGGGCTGCTCGGGTTTGACGGTGGGACTCATCAGGCGCGCCTGGTAGCCGCGCGACATGGCGTGCAGGAAGTTGACCACATCCCAGCGGTCCTCTTCCGAGAGCTTGTCGCCGAACGAGGGCATGCCGGTGTCGGCAATGCCGAAGGTCAGCCAGTGGAAGAAGTCGCCCGCGGTATGCTTGGCGGTATGCGGTTCGGTGAGCATGTCCACCGGCGGTTTGGCAAAGCTCTTGGCCATGACGCCATCGCCCTTGCCCTGCAGGCCGTGGCAGGCCACGCAGTTCTCGGCGAAGTGGGCCGAGCCGTTGGCAATGGAAATGGTGTCAAACGGCACCGGGGTCTTGCGGTAGGTCTCGGGATAGGCGTCCACCGCCAGGGGCGGCAGGCCCACGCCCACGGCCACCAGCGCAAGCAGCACCGGCAGGCCGATGCGGCGCTTTTTGTCCCAGTGCTTGATGCGCCCGTAGGCGCTGGCGCCGATGGCGATGAACAGCAGTGCAAGACCGCTCCAGACGCGCGTCATCACGGTGGGATCGCCCCAGGTGGCGGCCAGCGAGAAGCGGAAGGGATAGGGCCAGTTCTGGATGATGGCGTGCTTGGCCGGGACGGTATTGGCCACGATGGTGGCCAGGAGCACGATGCCCAGCGCCAGCACGAATTCGAAGCTGACCCATTTGCGCAGCCGCCGCCCGCCCGCCGTGGCCAGGCTGGAGTCGCGCTGGGCAAAGAGCGGCAGCCAGGTAGAGCGCGCGCGCGAGGCGATGACGAGCACCACCGCGAGCAGGCCGACCTTGGCGTCGAGCAGCCAGCCATAGTTGGTGGACACGAGCGCCCCATAGCTGCTGTCCACCATGCGGTAGGTAATGATGAGGCCGGTGGCCACCACCATCAGCATGACCGGCAGGGCCATGGCGGAGAAGCGCTTCAAGGCCAGGGTGTCGGCCTGGATCGCGTCCTGGCGGGACTGGAATACGGCATGGATGCGCTCGATGGCTTCGCTGTGGCGGTGGGGGCGTCCCGTAGCCTGGTCGTGGCCGTGGAGCTGGGGGGCAGGCTCTTCTTCGGTGCAGGCAAAACACACCACCAGGAAGGCGGGCAATGCGCCAAACCAGACGCTGGCCATGATGATATGCAGGGCGTAGGGCAGGATCGATATCACCGACAGGTCTTCAGCCGCGGCGTGGCTGGCCAGCGAACCCACGGTCAAGGTCATGGCGGCTACGGTTGCGCACAATACGTATTGCCAGCGCGCCGGGGCGGAGAAGCGGATATAGAGGGCAATGGCTGCGACCAGGACGGCGCAGGCGGCGCGCCCCACCCATATCTGTCCCATGCGGGTATTCTGCATGAGGGCAAGCCAGGCCTGCGGGCGCCAGGCGTTCTCGTCCACGCCCGTGGCCTGCGCGGTGGTGGTGGCGAGTATGCCCAGCAAGCCGGCGAGCAGGATCAGCGCAAGCCAGGGCAGGGCCCGCTCCAGACGGGTCACCCAGGGGGAGTGGATGGAGCCGGCAATGGCCAGGAACACGCAACCGCCGACCAGGATCATGTTGGACGCAAGCTGCAACCAGCGCAGGAGCGTCGCGATGACCTCGATCATTTCGCCGCTGCTTTGCTCTTTACCGTGAAGTCGTAGGACGAGTCAACCACGTGCCCGTCCACCGACAGAACCCGGAATTTTACCGTGTACTTGCCGGGTTCCAGTTCCGGCAAGGATAGTACGATGGCCTTGGGGTCGTCAGTTGCAATATGGGGCTTGGCTTCGGTAACCGGCGCCTTGGCCGGATCGAGCACGGTCAGCGAAGCATAATCCTTCTCGACTTCTTCGTTGAACCACAGCCGCACTTGCGCAGGCGTCTGGGTGAGCTGCGCCCGGCGCGCCGGTTCCGCCTTCACCAGCATGGCGTGCGCGAGCGCGGGGGTGCTGTGCAGGCCGGCCGCAGCCGCCATGATGAGGATGCTGCCCGCCATGACCCGCTTTGCCGCGGAAACCATCGATGCTTGCATTTTATTCTCCTTTTTCATGACTGCGCCGCCGCAGGGAGCGTTATTCCCGGCCGGCACAGGTTATTTCATTGGACTCTATTGCTGCCGTATGGTTCAGGCACACCCGGCGGCAGCCACCGTCGGCCGGGGTGACTTCAGGCGGCGTTCAGGTCGCGCCCACTTTCTCGGATTTGCGCCCACGCAGGAAGAATACCAGGGCGCCCACCACGAGCGCGGCCAGGGCGACCAGGAGGTAGGGCGAGGTGCCTTTGGATTCGCCTACCGAGAAGGGAAAGCGCGAGACATACTTCTCCTTGTCGGTTACGGTCACCAGGCCCACGAACTTGCCGGGCTCGGCAAACTGGTATTCAAAGTTGATGGAGCCGTTGGGGTAGACCTTGGCCGGGATATGCAGGATGGTGATTTCCTCCAGGTTCGCTTCGTTGCCGGCCTGGTCGCCCGCCCCGGTGTCGCGGATGATGCGCACTTCGGTGGGCAGGGGGCGCAGCGCTTCTTCGATGTAGTCGAGTGCGACGACGGTGCGGCCGGTGGCCGGGATGTCTTCGCAGAATTCCTTTTCCTGGGTGCTGTCCGGCTGGTAGCCGGTGAAGTGCATGGTGTAGGGCCCGATCGTGAGCTTGCACACGTCATCAGCCAGGGAGAGGCCGCCATGCGCCTGCACCTGCGCGGAGAAGGGAATGCCGATGGCAAGCATCAGGCCGATGAGGGCAGGTTTGAGAGATTGTAAGGACATTGTCAATATCACCTATAAGAAATGATGAGTCGTCGATCCGCCAGGCGGATCCGGTAGCTGCCTGTGCGCTTTCGCGCCCGGGCTGGCTGGCCCGGGTTGTCCAGGTGGGGCGCCTACTGGCGGCGCGAGGCGCGCCAGCGCTCCATGCGCTTGGATTTCATGAGCTTGTACCCCAGCAGGGTCAGCAGCAGCAGGCCGATCAGGGGACCTACCGCGGTGCGAAAGATGTTCGCGTAGTTGATCATCTGTACCCGCAGGGAATACTGGTAGCGCAGCGGGGGCAGCCCTTCGGCGGTAATGATGACAGTATACAGCCCCTGGTCCAGGCTGGTCTCGCCCTTGATGACGCCATCGGGGTGGTAGCTCGGACGCAGGTAGCTTACGGTCTCGTCTTCGGTTTCACTGGTGCCCCGCACCACGCGCATGCCGATGGGCATGCCGCGCAGGGCTTCATCCACAAGGTCGACCACCAGGTAGGTCTCGCCTCCCTTGGGGATTTCGCTGCAGTATTGGGCGCTTGGGTCATGTTGCGGCTGGTAGGCGCTGAAATGCACCATGTTTTCGCCAATACGGCGCACGCAGCTGTCTTCTTCCAGCGATTCCTTGCCGTGCGCCGTCGCTGCCCCGGCGTAGAGCGCCGTTATCAGGAGGAGGGCGGCGGCACTTGCCTGATTGCGCCGCCTGGCCAGGAACAGGTCCTTGTCTTGCCTATTCACGATGTTCACTGAGTATTACGTTGTGTCCTGTCCGCGCCCGGTGCTGCGGGCGGAATGAGTGCCGGTTTGACTTGCGTTAAAAAAACACCGATCCACCTTTCCGTCTGGGACGGTGGCGGACCGGTGTCATGCCTTGGGCAAGCTGCCCGGTGTTTCTGCAATCCGGGCAGCGGCTCTTTTGCCTAGAGCTTGGTAAAGACCGGTATGACTGCGCCGGCTATGCTGTTGATGTTGCGGTCGCCAGCATCGTTCCAGGTCATGAGCAATCCGCCAAAGCGGCTTTCCGGGTCGCCCAGGAGCGCCATCAGCCGTTGGACTTCCCACAGCGCGTCTTTCGCTTCCATCTTGACTTCGCGCGTCTCGCCCGGTTGAATCGGGGTGTCGTTGTCAAATGACAAGCCGGTCGCCACGAGTTCCTTCGGATAGCCGCGATCCATGTGCTTCAAGCCAACCTTGTTGATGAAGCGCACGCCGGCCGTGGTGAATTCGCCAATGCGGTACGCGCTGTCGCCGCTGTTGGTGATCATCATGGTCACGCGCAGGGCGCGGCCCGGTACGTCATAGTTGGCGTGCGTCACTTTGATGGCGATGGGGTTGGGTTTCACCGGCAACGGCTGCACCTTGGATTCACCCGCCTGGATGGGCACGGTGTAGGGATGCTTGGTTTCGGTGTAGCGGTAGCCGCCCCAGACCAGGCCGAAGGTGAGGATCAGCACTACCCAGGCAACCTTCTTGTCCATCGGGTCGAGCAGCAGGTCATCCCCGTAGGCCAGCAGTACGCGGCTGCGCGGCAGGAACATGGGCCGGGCAACGTAGTAGCCAATCCAGAAGATGCCAAGTCCCATCCACAGCGCGTGCCAGAAGATGCCGTTGCTGAAGTTGAAGGTCTCGGTATCGATGGTCTCGCCGGTCAGCAGTTTCACCGGGTTGGTGAAGTCATCCCAGCTGCCGGTGATGTTCATCCAGGCGGCAGGGCCTGCAATCGGGCCTGCATCCTTGATGTTGACCATGGCGTGCATGTGGTGGCGTCCCGGTATGCGCGCCTTGAGCTTGACTTCAAAGGCGTAGTCGCGCCCAATCTCGAGCGGGCCCGAGATCATGGTGGGCTCGCCGTTGAGTTTGGTGCTAAGACGCACGAACACGGGACTTGGGCTGCCGACGTTGAAGAAGGCGCGGCCCGGTTTGCCCACCGCCCGCGGCCAGTCCTCGGCCAGGTGGAATTTGCCGGACATGCCGGCTATGTCGTTGACCTTGGTAGTCTCGGGACCCCATTTCATGTCGTACCACTGAATGGTGCGCATGCGCAGGAAGGGTTCCTGCGAGCGCTCACCGTGTGCCGCGGCAGGCGTGATGTCCAGTCCCAGGGTCATGGCCAGGGTGGCCATGCCGTACAGGCCAAGCACGCCCAGCTTGCCTAGCTTGCCGAGCTTGCCCAGTTTGATCAGGTTCTTTGCGTTCATTTATTTGATCCCCTCTGGAAAGCCTTCTTCGCCAAATGCGGTAACGTCGTTCTTCATGGTGACGCGGCCGCGATGGCCTTTCACGTAGAAGAATGCGGTGCAGTAGAGTTTGCCAAAGTACCACCAGATGGTGAACATGAGCATGGAGATGAACGCGGCAAAGAATGCGGCAATGACGGTGGTGTGGCCTCCGAACGTGCGCAGCGAGCCTTGTTCGATGTTGCGGACGTACTCAGGCGTGCCGGTACGCACATACAGGAAGCCCGTGTAGTCGGCTACCGACAGCAGTACGCCTTCCACGACCAGCGGCAGGTGGGTCGGGCCAAAAATGGGCCAGTTGCCAGGGTAGAACAATAACCCGAAGGCGCCCCCGCCTACCAGGGCGGTGATCATCCAGTTGCGCGTGAGCAGCATGACGGTGTCCATCACCAGCGCACCCGGTATCATGGTGGAGGGAAACACGAAGCTCATGGGGTAGTGCGACCACCAGTAAAAACCCCAGAAGCGTGTCAGCCATTCACCCGCCAGCAGGCAAACGATGCACAGTGTGGCCCCAAACGGCAGCCGGTAGTTCACCCACAGGTAGTACATGATGGCGGCACAATAGGTGATCCCCACAATCGGGGTTACCACCGGCCACCATTGACGGTCTTTCCAGTCCAGCCAGAAGTCCCAGTCTCCCGCCAGCAGCATGAAGTGCATGTGGTAGGTTCCAACCAGCAGTATGCATAGAATCGGGAAATACACCGCATCTATCATCCTGGACATCTTTACTGCTTCCGGCGGCATCTTCGCCGCCTTTAGTATCTCATCTGTTCTGCTCATCGCGCCCTCCCCTCAAATGTGTCTACGATCTTGATACATGAATAATGTGTTCGCGCTACTGCGGTCTTTCGGTTGTGATCCATTTCTTTCCTCTTCCGCCCCTTTTCTGCATTCCGGCGCTGGCGATGTTCCCGGTGTTCCCTGCGCTTTTTTTTTACCTTCCGCTTCCTGTTCCGGAACCTCTGGTGCGCGGCGCGGTCTGTACAGAAAGATGCTTTTTCCGCATTCTCTTTCCGCCGCTTTTTTCCATTCGTGCTACCCGGTCTGCAGTGATGCCGCAGTGATGTTGCAGCGATGTCTATGGTCTGCGATGCGGCCGCTCTGCTCTCCTTGTTGCGAGGCGCAGGCGGCCGTTATGCAGTTTCGTCCAGCTCGGTCCAGATGAGCCGGCAGGCCAAGGCCTCCCGGCTCGTTCCGCTCAACCGGTTACGGTACGATGCGGTTGTTGAGGATGACTTTGCTCTGGCCATTCCAGACGACGTCGGTCAGGTTGGAGTAGCGGGTGATGATCTGCGCCGCTATGCCGCCTGCAAACAGTCCCGACCAGCCCAGGATGACAAAGCC
>NZ_FODX01000010.1 GCF_900110495.1 Nitrosovibrio sp. Nv6
ATGAATGATAACGTCCTTTATCATTCATGTTCCTAACCTTTACATCCCACGTGTCAGGCTAATAACCTTACGACAGAAACCTTTCAGCTCATCACCGGTTGTTTCCTCGAACGGGTTTCCTTCCACTGCCGCATGGTTGTCGACACGGGAATATTCGTTGATCTCCCTAAGGTCGTCGAGAGCGCCCCTGTAAGGATGCTCAGTCGGCGCCTTATTCAAAATACGGGTAATTTCTTCTAGACTTGCGGCTTCATGGAAGAGGCTCGGGTCGCCTTTTCGGTAAAAATCTTCACAGACTGTGCGCAACCTAGTCCGAATGTAATTCGGGGAGTGCGGTTCTCCTTCAAGAAATTCTTCTATCTCCCCTCGTTCAGTGACGTGCCGTGCCTGGGTTGCGGTCTTAATATCGAATGGAGCAAGCGTAGTTATACCTGGCGCCCCAGTTTGGAGAGCTATGGATTTAATGGAACTCTGATCGACTTTCTCCCACAGTAGACGGAGAAAGTTTTTGTCATGCGAAAGAACAATTGTTTGTGCAGCAAGTCCACAAAGTTTTCTAATCTCATTAGCAGTAAACTGCCGACGAAAATTGTCTAGGCTAGTGAAGGCATCATCAAGCACGACAATCGTGTCCTTGAGCGCAGGGTCTGCGTTTATCTTCGCCAAGAAAAGAGCTAGAGCAAGCGTGGACTTATCCCCAGTGCTCAACGTATTCCTAAAGCTCGGTTTATCTAACGTCTCCGAAGGGCTACGAGGTGGCACGGGTACATTATTTATTAAGATTTGATAGCTAGCTGCTGGTTCTTTGCCCCGATAATCAGGCTCTTTGTAATCGATTTTAAACCCAGCATTAAGTCGCAATAGATACGCGTTGATAGAAGTACCTAGCTTGCCAGTAATCGAGCGTCCATAATCATCAAGCTCTTTGCGGGTGGCTGCCTTCTCCTTCGCAATAGCTTCTTTTCGCGCCTTAATAGCATCAATCCTTGAGATTAACGCAATTACATCGAGCTCATGACGACGTTTCGTTGCCTGGATTACCTTTAACTCGGTCTCGAGCCGTGGTAGATCGCTTGGGTCGATTGAGTCCTTTAAGGTTTTAATGCGAGAAGCATACACATTGAGTAATCTATTAATGTGCCCGACTACATTTCTTCCTTTTTCCCATGTCGACAGTGATGCCTCCGCCTCTTTTCCATCTATAGCTTCCGTCAGATGCGCCTGCTTGTCCTGAAATAAGACGTCGAGTAGCACTGCGGCTTCTTCCATCAGGAGTATTACGCCTCTCGCGTCCCCAAGATCAGGTGGTTCAAGTTTTCCTGCCTCGCGCCAATATGTAAAGTTCTTGTCATTCTGTTCAAGTAGGCCCTCAATCACCTTCCGAAAGTCGCCATTTTGGTACTTAGCAAATGTCTCGCGAGTCTTCTTAATGGTGACGGAAAGCGATTTGTAGGCATCGCTGAAAAAATCTTTGTAGGCATCGACTAGCATATGTGCCGTGAAGAATTGACCGCAGAATGGGCATTTGCCACTGTTAACAAAACCTGTTCCAGCTTCCAGCCACCCTTCAAGTGAGGTATCACTTTTAGGTGCAGTACATTCGTGTTCGGCAATATGGACACGCACAGCTGCCAAAGCGCTTTCAGAAATCTGGTCGATTTCGAGATTCAGTAACTCCCGAAACTTTTGAGTCTCCGTTGGTATCGGCAAGAGTTGCGGTTCAGCCGCCGCTTTAAGTTCCTTGGACCGTCGGACTCTCTGTGCTTGGGCATCCTTGGATGCAATGACACTGTCAATGTCATCCCGATTTCCCAGGGCGAGAAAATCGCCAAGTCTCATAGCAGGTGGCGCGATAGTTTTGATAATTATATTGAGTTCTGATTCCGCAATCCGAAGAACGCTGTTGAGCTCACGGTTTTCGTCGTCAAGAGCAACGATCCGCTTAAGGCGCCCAACGCCCTCTTCACCGAGCACTAGGCCATACTGGTTTTTCAGATGATCGGCAGAGACTATATCGCCAGAAAAGACGTTTTCATTGATGAAAAAACTATCGTAGATTGCAATCCGTGGTTTTATACCGGTCCAAGCACCGTCTCGGAAAACCGTTTGTTGGGTGTCAATGGAGAGAACAGCTTTTTGGTCAGGACCACCGGCTAGAGTCTTGCGTCCCAAAATAATGCTAGGATTATTGGTGGTGAGTGATCGAAGAATATCTGCAACTGTTGACTTGCCCCACCCATTTTCTCCGAAGATAAGTGTGCATGAGCCAAACCCTGCATCCTGCATCGGATGTGCTTTTTCGAAACGTCCTATATTCTGGATATATATAAATCCGTGTAACATTTTGCAATCGTTTTTGTTATCTATCGGAAGTTCATATTTTTTCGGCGAGATAGCTTGCTGGTACTCTACCAAAGCTTACTTAACCCTCTGTTGAGCAATGAATCATGTATTCACCTCCCGTAACAGGTCGTCCGGGCGCCAGATGTGCTCGGCAATCTGGCGATAAAGCTCGCTACGTTCCTCAAGGGCTGCTTTATTAAACTTTGCATAGGGCTTGAACGGGAGGTGGTTTTCATTTAGAAAACGCAGAAAACCGGGATTGCGCTCATAACACTGCGGGTGTAGCGAGCGTGCCAACAGATTTTGCGTATTGTAGTGCGAGAGCTTCTCCTCGTAGGTCGAGTCGCCATAGCTCGCGTTGAAACTCTTAGGGAGCAGCAACAGCCCACCGATTCGATTGCGGTGTTCAGCGAAATCTGCCGGATGATGAAATTCCGGCTCGTGTCGCTCAGGGTGATCTGCCCAAACGTGTTCTACTTCGTACCGACCTTTTCCCTCGCTTACATAGTCAAGGTACCGCGACGGCTGACCCGACCGCGTTTCGATGTAATCCGTCAAGCGGGCAAGAATTCGGTGTAAAGCATAACGATTCTGTTGGTGAATACGAAGATGTTCGCTACTAGCGAAAGTTTCCTCTTCTCTGTCGAGTATTTCATGCAACCTTTGCGCGAGCTGCCCTGGCGCGAGACCACGAATGTCACGCATGACAAGGAACATGGCATACTGCATCGTCGAGTAGGCGATGCTGCGAAAGTTCCATAACCGCCACGTTAGTAAGATATCTAGAAAGCGGGCAACCAAGCGCAGTTTCTTGTCTATCACGTCGGAATTATCCGCGGGGTGGAGCGGCGCGAGCAGAAGCAGATACTGCAGTGTGAAGCCGTGCTGTGCGTTGTACAGCACATATTCCAGGCCCGGTATTCTCTGCTGAGATGCTGCCATCAAGCGCAGGTATTGGCGGCTATAGAAGTCGAAGTCACGAATGATAAAGCGGTAGAAATCGTCATCTTGCTTGAGGCCGATGGATGCGCCCTCATCGCGTAGCCAGCGGTGAAACTCAGTACCAATACGGTCGAAATTCTCGGGTTGCGCACCTTTCCTGCGCTCGCGTATCTTTGTTGCGTACTGGCTACGTAGCCAGACCTTGAGGCAATCAGGTTCTACTTCTTTCCCTGCATCATTTAATTCCTGAATGCGTTTACGCCAGTGGATGCTCGCTGCGGCACGCTTGGCAGTATCCTCGATATTGGTCAACAGGTAGCCCTTGAGCATGTCCGTTGGGCTAAGCGAGAGCCCGCGGTCGTTCATCGTCTCGAAAATTGTGTAAGCGTCATCATCAGAGTAGGCGGTAATCTCGACGAGATGCACGTTATCCATCAGCCAATCGATGAAGTAAGGCAGGGCGGTTTCTCGGAGCTCATTCTGGAATATCTCCTCTAGATCCTGGTAGCGCTGGTAAAGGTTTTGTACTGACTCGGGGTTGCCCTGCAAACCAAAAGATTTTCCCTCGTATAGCGCTTCCATAACCGGCGTACGCTCCTCGACATGCAGGTTAAAGGATTTCTGGCCGTATTTTTCGGAAACGATCAGGTCATCCACGTTAACCTGCTCTGTGCGACCCTTTTGGAGCGTTCTAAGCAAGATCAGAAGCAACGTAAGGCTGGTTAATCGCTGCTGGCCATCCACAACATAGCTGACGTGCTCCCTCTTGCTGATGATGATGGAGCCGAGGAAATAGTGTGAGTAGTCAGCGACTTTCCTGCGCTCATGTGCAGGATCGTACTCTTCCAAAAATTTACCGGTGAGGTCTTCGACAAGCTCGCGGATCTGCTCTTTTTGCCATTTATAATCACGCTGATAATAATCAATCGAATACTTGACGCCTCTGAGTAGTTCGCGGACAGTTCTTGCATTTCCAATAATCTCTCTCATCCTATTGCCCCCACTCAAATAATGCCGCAGCTTATATATTTTAGGCTTTATAGATGAGCTAACAATTGGACTAAGGTACAACCTGCCAACGAGTATGGGATTCCAAAATCTAGCCCCGGGGCTCTCAAAGTAGCCTTCCCGACCTATATATTTATATAACGTGGTTTAGGGTTTGAGCATTGGCGAAGGAACGAGCGTCAATCGCAGTAGAATGTAGCCTAGTTTTAGGCCGACTGCTTCTCAGGACATAAATAGCCAATATGGACGTTACGGTAATATGCCAAGCGGTTTTTGGATTCAATGTGATGAGCCACCAACTCCCAGCAGCTCACTAAAAGCAGCCCTTCAGTAGCATAATCGCTACTTAGAGTCTGTCGATGTAAAGTCATCAGTCGGAAACAATTGGACTCCAATTCATAGTTCCGACAATGCCCAGAAACCCCAGTCCCTCCTTGCGAGCAGTTCTAGCGGAAAATCTTCGTAAGTTCCGAAAAAACAACGGTTATTCGCAAGAAAAGCTGGCCGATCTTTGTGATCTTCACCGAACTTATATTGGTTCGGTAGAGCGCGAAGAACGCAATGTTACTTTGAACACCCTCGAAGTGCTTGCACACGCGCTCAAGGTCAGTGTCCCGGAACTGCTTACTCGGGGACACGACCAGAATGAGATACCTTGATACTGGATCGCGACTGGCGAGTGAGACGCTCGCTGCGTGGTTTGAACCGGTGCTCAATGAGGAAATTGTAGAGCTACGTCTCCAGACCGGTTTTTTTTCGCTCGGTGGTATGGGGCTTCTTGTACCCACTTTTAATCGTAGCGTACAGAAGAACCTACCAACCAAAATTCTCATTGGATCAAACGATGGGGATACTCTGCGAGATGACATGGCCGGTCTTGTTCAATTGTTAGGTATCCCAAGAAATGGCGCACAACTAGGTGTCATCAGTTTTGGCAACGGATATTTCCACCCAAAAACGTATTACGTTAGGCGCTCAGACGGATCAGAGGCTGCGTATGTCGGCTCAGCCAACCTCACGGCATCCGGTTTGGCCTGCCATGTTGAGGCTGGTATTACACTTGACACGAGGGAAGGTGATGATCCACGCCTCCTGTCACAAATAGCGGCGGCAATTGAGGCTTGGTTCGCTGAAAAACGACAAGGGCTGACTCTTGTTGCTGGAACCCACACGCTTGATGAGCTTGTCGCGTCGGGTGTGCTGGCTCTCGCCCGCCCACCACGCACAGCCTCTGTTAGCGGTGAAGGGTCAGGAGGAGGAAGGGCTGCACCACCACGCTTGCAGCGGTTAATTACACTGCCATCTGTACAGATAAAGCAAAATCCAATAGCCCTGCCAGCAACTGCCGCACAGCCGACTGTGCCCCCCATTCCTCCTGCTGCGCCGGTTACAAATATTCACTCAGTTCGAAAACCTGGCCTTCCAAAATATTTTCTTTTTGATCCCACTGCGACATCCCCTACTTCGGGAACAAATGCGCTATCAGGGACGCAGCTGCCAGGGGGCGTGAACGGAATCGTTATAAAGCTCACGAAAGATAGCGCCCGACATTTTGCCGGTAAAACTGGCACTGCAAACATCACGCTGCCTGTTGATACAGTGGAGACCCTGCGTTTTGGTGTAGGTGGGAATTGGAGCCGTCCATGGGCCGAGGTCAATCTACGAGCACGTTATATTGGGAATGGCGGAACCATATCGTCTACACTTACGCCTGCTAGCGTACAAGCTTATGGGTATATTTCCGGGGAAACGTCAAGTCAGAACATTAGACTTGGGGTATTGACGCCGGCAACCAGTAATATAGTTCAGCAGACAGCTAGTAACGGATGGAAGGCACCAGTGCCAGGAGATTTGGCACTACTGGAGTGGCCCGTTCTAGCAAATCCAATATTTCTGTTGACTTTTATGGAAAAGCCTTCAGCGCTATATGCAAATGCTGAAGCCCTTATGCTTGCCGCAACGTCTGCAGGACAGCTCGTGGGTAAAAGTGCGTGCTGGTTGCCTCCCGGACTATCTCCAGCTTGGTAGAGACCCTAACCTGCTGGAGCTATTAAGTAGCGGCCCGCAGAATAACCAATGATTCTGTGCTTGTTGCATTGTTCATGTGCAAGCCATAACGCTGGTAGGCTTGTAGCGAAACTGTCTCGACATGCTGCCAGCCTCTCGTCGTTGCAATTCTCGCCAAGTGTTCGGGGGTATTGATGTCAAATCGCTTACCGTTTAGTACCGTGTGATTACCTCCCACGATTAGACCAAATGGGGCGTTCGGCTTCACTAATTGACTGACTGAAAAAAACGCATCAGCCATGTTTGCAAAGTAACGGTAGAGCAAACGAGGAACGGCTTGTCGGCGGAATCCATCATTCTCACCAAGAGTGTTCTGTAGACGGATGCACAGCGCTGATTCTTGTTCGGGCAACATGGCATCGTTAGCCTCAAGCGCCTCTAAAAGCGCTTTCTTACCTTTCCCCCGAATCTCTCGACTACCAACTAATTCAGACTCCAAAGATAAAATATCCGAGGGACACAACAAATCGAGCCAAACAAGGCTCAATCTCTGTGTGTCGATGTATGGCAGGGCCATCGCATAAGGGGGACTTGTCAGTGCAAGATCAAACGTCCCTTGACGAAGGTCTGGATGGTTTTCTGCCTTCTTGCAATCAACGTTAACAGCTTTCGAGTGCGCTTCGATAATACCAAGTGTTTGCTGAGCATCATAGAGCCGTGTGCAAAAAGCGCGAACTGCCTCTTCGTATGCATCAAAAAAACTCTTGTCTGGGAATGGAGACTTTCTACGACGAATACGCAGATCATGGGGTTCCTGCAAGGAATAGTCACGCAGCAGGTTAGATGCAATGGCTAAGAGTACAGAGGTGTTTTCCCCTCCATTGACGTCTATTGCTAACCGCAAACGCTCCATATCAGACAGGTATTCAAGGGGGAACCATAATTTAAGGTAATCACCACGCTCGCCCTCTAGTGTAGGTTCTGTCCGCAAACGCTTGGCGGCAATAAGGCTAAACTTGGCATTGTTAAGCAAGCTTTCCGCTGGAATTGTCAGTGATTTCAACTTTGCAGTTGCAAGAAAAACAGCCAGGGGGTTGATGTCAGTGCCCACAGAATTGATACCTAAATGCGCACACTCTACCAACGATGTTCCACTTCCACAGAAGGGGTCGAGTACAAGTTGCCCAGGATGAGCCCCAAAAATATTCAGCATAGCCTTGGCTACCTGAGGATTGAACTTACCTTTATATTCATGCAGCCCATGCGCTGAGTACCTGGTGGATTGGCGGTTAACACCATTACCATTTACTCGCTCAAGTAGATTCTGTTGTGTAGCTACCGGTTCTCCACCAGCAACCGTAGAATTTGCAAAGTAAACAAGCCTGTTCACCAACTCTGGATGTAGAGGATGGTCAAGATGGATAGTGTGCCCTTCGGCGTGGATTCCAGCGGGATCAAGTAGGCTCTTGATTTCTCGGAGAGCCAAGTCTTTTTCGTAAGGATAGTATTTGTAGCGGTGCCAATAAAGCTGCATTGTTTAGTTCTTTTGAAGCACAATAATCGTTTCGGTCTTGATGTTCGCATGTGACAGGTTGAAGGATTTGCGAGTGGCACTTATTACACGTTCAAAACGTGAAACTGGTTCCAGCCCAATCTCCGTTGCAACTTGGTGAATGATGTTGCCATTGTTGATGATTTGCCCATGAATCTTTGAACGGCCCACAACAAAGCAGACGAAACCGCCTTTCACCAACACGTTGTCAATTAGCTCAAATGCACCCTTCATTTGATGAACAAACAGATCTGCGGTATGGGGATTTTTCTTGAAAAAGTGCGCTCGTGCACCGATCTCTTTTTCTTTGACGGAAATTGGATCGAAACCCAGCCACCACATGCGATACTTGTGATAAAGCCAATACTCATACGCATTTGGGTAGGGGGGCGAAGTTACGACCAGACCGACACCCATCCCGATTTCAGAAGGCTGAACTTCAAGCGTATTGGCTTCAAGTACGCTAGCCGTAGGTAATCCCCATAAGCGTTCTAGAAGTGCTCGTTCTAATCTGGCTGCGGCGGTAGCGAACATATCGAAAACATCACCGCGTGCAACCTTCTTTTCGATAGCGGCGTATCTGGTATCACTGTCTTGGTTCGATACCCGAACCAAAATGCTTGAAAGAGCTGCTCTGAGTTGATCGAGCCATGAAGCATATGCCGGTTCCGCCATTGTTTGCGCCAGTGCACCGACGGCAAGCTGTATCTCAGGCTTGAACCAATGGTTAATATTCGGGATGTCAGGTGGTGGCAGCGAATGAATATTGCGAGCCTTGGAAATGATCTGCTGAACGATGTCAGCAAATCCCTCTGGTAACGGAGCGGTCTTAACCCGTGCGATAAGGCAAGCAATAGGGTTCAAGTCTATACCTACGCTGGGCAATCCCGCGCGCTGCGCCTCCATCAGTGTAGTTCCTGAACCGCAAAACGGATCAAGCACTGCTGTGCCGGGCGGTATTGGAAGAGCGTCAATGAAGGCTCGGGGAATATCGCCAATGAACTTTGCCGGATAAGGATGTATTCCCTCAATAGCAGCGGCCTTGGATCGCTGTGAAAAACTCCAGTCAATACGCTTCAACCGCCTGTCGAGAGAAGCGGAAATTGCGTCAAGCGAATGAGCTTTCACGGCAAGATCACTGAGGATGTTTGTTTCCATTGAAATGACCTTTCTCAAAACCACCGCGTGGTTTGCTTGCATCGAATTTAATACGGGATAACGTAAGACCGCCTTCGGCCACGTTCCCCCATGAGGGCAGCAATAACTGCCGAGTGTCGCAACTTGCCCTTGAACGGCGTAATTGGTAATGGAGTTTATAAGCCTTGTAGGACTCCCCCGGTTTGCCCAGCCTTGGCAAGCTGCTGTCGTTGGAGTGACTTCAATATTTCTTCGTAAGCCATAAAAGATGTGACAAAAAACCTCCTCGTTCTTGGAACTTATTGATCTGATTTCTCTTAGGATTCTGCATAAAGCGTCCAGCAAATGATGGCAATATCTTCGGTAGGGCATTCTATGGCTATTTCATCTTGTTCGCGATCATATCTAATGAGTTTTCTCCGCACATTGAATGTCTTCCATTCGCAAGATGTAATAACAAGCTGAAACCCATCCTTAGGGGTCCCTCCTTGTGGCCGCTGCCATCGGCTTAACGTACTTTGCAATCCGTTTTCTGAGACGATCCCCTTAAAGGGCTCAAGAAGTTTTAAAGAAAAATCTCAAAATGGCTTGGGCAAGGCTGAAAGCCGCGTCAGGAAGGCTCATGTGGTGCAGTCCGGGTGTGCCTGTGGGCAATCCCTGTGGGGAAGCCTGTGGGCGGGGATCTATCCGTCCATCAGGTTATCCATAGGGTTGTCCATGGGACGAGCGATAGCGAGATTGTCTTACCGCTTCACAGGTGAAGCCGTAACCTCATAGGTGACAAAACGGGCATCAAGCCATTTTGTCCATTTTGCAGTCTTTCGTATCAGATCGGCCCTCCTATGCGAACGCAGCAAGCGCATAGCTAGCCGCAGTAATAGAGGATAACCGAGGGCATATCTCGGTTACGCTGCGTTAAGGTGCGGCGTGGCTAAGTGGTAGTTGGCGGCTTTCGTCCACAGGTCGCCCTTGTCGTTTTTGATATGCATCCTGAGCCGCCACACAGCCAGATCATACGCATAGCACCCGGCTTGCTCGACATGGCTTGCGGTAATGCCGAACCGTGCCAGGTCGGATAGATACGCGGCATTGAACTGCATCGGACCTACATCGTAGGTATCGTTCGGGCTGCGCACCCACTGCCCTGCCCTTCCACCCTCCTTCTCAGCCACAGCCAGGACGATATTTGCCGGCACTTCATATTTCACTGCCGCCCTAATGGAGCAGATGATTCGCTCCTGAATGTGTGGCGGTAAATTAGCCATTGCTATGGCTTATTTGCTGTTCACGAAAGCTTCGGTTTCAGCTTCCTTGTCCAACGTCGTATCCGTGGAACTGGCAAATTTGTTCCCAGTGAATTCAGGTTGTTCCATGTTGGCGCGAATCGCTGAGGCGACTTTTCCGCCTGGAGTTTGGCTAACGCGGTCTCCAGTACCGGCGACCTTTGTCTTCACAACGTCCATACTGCCTTTTGCAAGATGCGATCCCATGTCAGCTGCAAAGCGCGCGCCTGCCCCCATCGCCTGTCTCAGACCTCCATGGCCACCAGATGGGGAACTCCCGCCGCCCTGCCCTCCGCTGCTAAACATCCCTCCCCCGCTTTCCATATTGCCTTGCGCAGCATCGAACGCTGCCTTGATTGCCGAGGCCCCGCCTGCGACATTAGTTGCCGAGGCCATAGTCATGGCTGCTGCCATGCCGCTTGCCACCGCCACTGCGCCCACAGCAGCGCCGGCACCGATATTGCCTATCCCGCCCCCTCCTCCACCACCGCCAACAATACCGGCCAGCATCGGCGGAATTTTGTTGACGAGCACGAACAGGATGATAGAGACCACCATCATAACGCCCATTTCCTTGAGGTTAAGCCCCCTGCTCATCTGCAAATAATAATCATCCAGGAAGGTCTTGCCGATACCTACCAGCAATACCATGGCAAAGAGGGATACCGCCACGCCGAATACGGTTTTGTAGTAATTAATCGCTATCTCGGAAGTCCAGCGTGACCCGCCAAAGCCCAGGAAAAAGATGCCCGCGTAAGCCAGTATCCAGCCGGATACCAGCAATAGCACCATGTTGATGCTGATCAGGGCTAGGATGATGAGAATGACCGCGGCCATGATAATGCCGGTCATGCTGTCGATAGGTGCGCGAAAAGTGGATTCGTCCAATGCCCGATAAAAAATATGAAAGCCGACATCTACTATGCCTGATGGAGAAAGCACGTCCCGAAGGCCGCTGGCCTCAGAGCCGATCTGCTTCAGCGAATCAATGATCGAGGTAGCAAAGGCAGGGCCGTTGACTAGCAGCCACCAAAAAAACCCCGTAAAGACGGTAAAGCGGATAAATTCTGCGAAGAATTCGCCTATATCCGCCCGCCGCAATGCCATCAGGCCGAATGTCCATACCATACTGATTGTCACCAGCAGCCAGAACAACCAACTGGCGCGCTCAGTGATTATCGCCGCCCAAGCTGATGCAGCCCCCTGATAACGGGCGAGAATGTCATCCAGAACGTTGGTGTTGTCGATCGCTGCATGCGCTTGTAGCGAAATAAGCATCAACCCCAACAACAGCGAGAATGTGATGGCTTCTACCGAAATCAGCTTTCTCATGACATCACCAACTCTTTTTCTTGCTCGGCTTATATCCTTCCGGCAGGCCATTCGGACATTCCTTGAGTAATGCGGCTACTTCGTCTGGATCACTAGTCCATGCCAATTTAGCGCAGGCGGGATTGGATGCTTCTACCTTCTCTGGCTCCTTCGTGCCGCATCCGCCCAACAAAAGGGCAATTAACGTGACCATGCTCAAAACGTTTATTTTTGTCATCTTCCCTCCTTTACCATGCGCGTGGCGCGCTGTGCCGAAATGTACCTGCTCTAGCTTGCACGGCAGCGGCGGCCTGTTGCGCTTCAATATCCGCCAAAGCGGACTGCCGGGCCGCTTCCGCATTTTGTTGAGCAATCAATAGGCCGCGTATCTGCATCAACTGACTTGCCTGATTGCTGGCGAGCTGATTGGCGGCCTGTATCGCCTGCATTTGGCCTTGGGAGGTTTGCGCAGCGGCCTGCAAAGCCGTCAGTCGTCTGGCATCCGCTTCGAGTTCCTGCTGTTGCAAGTCAAGCCCACGGATCAAGGCATCGTTCGCCCTTTTCTGTGCATCGGAACTTAAGGTTCGATTCTGAAACAGCGCGTTTCGCTCCGAATCCGGACAACCGTTAATGCCAAAGCACGGTGAACTCATGTAGTAGGATGAGTTCTGGTACCTATACAGATAGCCGTCAAGATTGCCCGCCTGGTTCTTGTAGTAGTTGAGCGTGTTCACCGCCCCCAGGAGCGCCATGTTGACGCGCTCAGCCTGGTTCCAGACATACGCTGCCGGCGCCAGCGTATTTTGAATCATGTTTTCGTACTGCATCAGCTGGAGCTGGTACTGCTGGATCATCTTCAGCGTCTGGTTCACCCCCTCCATTGCCGACACAGCTGTTTGCTTCAGGTTCGCGGCATCGATGACCGGCATGCCGCCCGCCGCTGCCGGTGCGGACGCGCCAAGGCTCATTACCACCATTGCCGCAAGAATTCTTGGGGTTGTTTTCATTTAACGCTCCCTTTAATAGTCGAACGCCTGGTAGGGCTTGCTGAAAACCATATCCTTGGTGACGGTGACGTTGAAACGGTAGCCGGGGCGAATTTCGAGCGTCGGTGATATGTTGAGATTCTTTGAAATCAGTTGCGAAGTCACGCGGCCCAATTGCTGCCCCAGGGCCGCACTCAATACGCTGTTCGTCGTTGGCGCACCAAAGGTACCTGCAATCTGATTGCGGCTTTGGCTTAACGCGACCCCCGCCGTGATTGCCGACATAATCAGTGCGGCACCGAACAGTCGAACGTAGTGATTGTTGACCTGATCCGAGAACCCCGCATAGCCCGCGCCACTTGAGCCTGGCATGGCGCCGATATCCATCGTCTTGCCATCCGGGAATACCAGGCGCTGCCATGCAACCAGTAGGTTTGCCTGTCCATAAGCCACATCGCTCGCATAGACCCCTTCGAGCTTGGTGCCTTGCGGCACCAGCAAATGCTTGCCCGTGGCCGTGTCGTATACATCCTGGCTGACCTGCCCAAAGATTTTACCCGGAAGCGTGGAATTGATGCCACTGATCAGCGTTGCGGGAATGACGAAGGTGGTCTGCACGGTATAGGGAGAACGCGGCGGGAGCACGCGCGAATCGAGCTTCCATTTATCCCCCTCCCCTCCCTCAAAATCTTCGTAGGTAGCCCTGGATTTCGCTTGCTGGCCAGACTCGCTTTGGCGCAATTCTTCGCTGTCTTCCATATCCTGGCTGGTGCCTATACCCGCTTTCCTGAGTTGTGCCAACCGTTCCTTGTAAACCGCTGCAGGGTCCCCGCTAGCTGGAAGGCCAGCCGGACGCACATTCGCGGCATCAGGCGCGGTACGCCCGCGTGGTGGTGCCATTTGTACGCCTGTTTTCGCTTTTAATGCCTCTTCGAACTGCTGTTGCTTCATCTGCCGGATACGCTCCACGTCAGCCTGATGCTGCGACGCTGCCAGGCCTGGCGGGGATGGCGGCGGCATATTGGGATTATCGGCGCGAAAATCGTCTTCCTCCGGAAGAGATGGACTTGACGCGGCAATAATGCCGTCTTTGCGGTCCCCCGCAAGTTCCGTAGCGAACAACGCCGTGTTGCCGCTGCGCTTGACCGTATCCGTTTCTCGTTGTTTCGTATTGCTGCGATCCATCGCAACCAGCGCCATGATCCCCAGGAAAAGAACCACTGCCACCCCAATTAGATAAAGGGGTAAATTATTGACGCGGCGCACGCCGCCGCTTGGCACTTGGAGGGGGGGAGTTGCCGGAGACATGGGATTGCTCATCTTTACTCCTTGAAAGTCCAGGCCCCCGCGGGCGCGACGGTACCGTTATCCCCTACGTATGCACGTGCCAGCATGGCATGTCCGATTTTCACTGTGATTCGGGAGAAATCCGCTGCGGGGGAATGATCAATCGCATAATGCAGCTCTATGCCTGTCTTGTCTGCTGGTGACTGGGCTGGTGTTTTGTCATCGGTTGCCGGCTTTGGCGAAAATGACGCGCCGAATGTGTCTTGCTGCAGGATCATGGCGAGCCCGCCCTTCTCAACAGCCCTTGACTCGGAAAGCGCATAACCTTTTGCACGCAGCTTTCCCGCCAGCAACGTGCCGAAACTCGTCGGCGCGGAAAATACGAAGTTAAATTGTGTCCTGGCAGGCGGATAAAGGCGCGCAAGCTGATTGGCGGTGTCGGATGCGATTTTTTCATCATAGGAGGCAAACCGCTTATCTCCTTCACTGGTGGGCTGGAGCGCACATGCGCCAAGGCTTGCACATAGCAACGTGATAAATAGAGAGCGCATGTTTATTGACCCTTCCTGATCGTGACGCGATCCTGACTGGAGCCGACACCGGCGACCAGGATAGCCTTGTCGAAAATGCTGTCCACAATGTAGCGATTGCCTTGCAGACGGTAATTCACCTGAACGGATTCTTCGTCGGTGAACAAACCTCCATCCTTGCGTACCACTAGCAGGATAGGGGCCTCGGCCTGATTCATGGTCGATGGCATCTGGATAATGGTTTTTACGCCATCGTTGTAGACACGCACTGGCTTCCATGCGGCGTTGGAGCCATCGATCGTATAGTCGAAGTTGAGATCCCCAAGGTATTCGCCAGTACCAGGCAGGATCTGCCGACTGTGGTTTTTGGCATCCGTTTTCTTGATTTCTTCCCACTTCGCCATTGCATCTTGCGGATAGATGAATCCCACCCGCGGCATGAATTCGTTGCGGTGCGAGCGCAACCGCAGATGGTAGGTGCGCCGGTCAGTGGTAACTATCAAGGACGTCTCCAGGCCCGTATCCATCGGTTTGATGATCAGATGCTGCACTTCATTTCCGCCGGCGCCGGTGACAGCTGGCTCGACCGTCCAGCGCGCCATGTCGCCAAGATGGATGGAATTTACCTGCTCGCCAGGTTGCAACTCCACATCACACACTTGCAGCACCGCGCAAACGATGCTCGGTTGTGTGGCACCGAACAGGAATCGCACGGTACCATCTGCACCAGCCACGGGTTTCACCCCTTGCGTGGAATTGCCGGCCTTCCATTTCTTGACGATGGCAAGCGCTTCGCGCTCATGCGGTGTTAGTTTCAGCTCAGGATTACTGAAATAAAGCGTTTCGGTTTCAGGCTCGGCTCTTGGCGGTGATGCCGGTTGATGAGGATATAAGACTGGAATGAACTCCATTTTTTTTGCAGGTGGCGGCTGTTCCACAGATGAAGTGGATCGAGGAGCCAGCATCTCCGGTGCGACCGCAAGATGCGAGCCAGCTATGGCGATAGCGGGAACGGCGCAGGTAATCGCCAAGACAGTAACTGCTTTCATATAGACCTCAAATTTGTTTGGACCAGGCGAAATCGCTGATAAAAATGCCCAAGGGGTTGTTGCGGATCTGTTCTTCGCTGGTTTCCGGTGCGGGCTCGGACACGTACATCGTCACCAGTGCGCGCATGCGGTATGGCGCAGTCTTCACAAAACCTTGTCGGTCGCGCACGGTTTCGGTCCAATCCACTTGCCAGGTTTCCGGTGTTTGCGCGATCACTGAAATAATTTCCGTGCTGACCGTTTCCTTTTCAGCTCGCTTGAAAGGATTCCAATCCGGCCTGCCGTTCAAAAACTCGTTCATCTTTGCCGTCGCTGGATCATCGGGTGAAAGCATTGCGTAGACCCCGAATATGGCCTTGCGCTGCAACGCCACATCAGGCGTCACCAGACGAGCCCATTGAATGAACGTTGCCATAGCTGCATGAATGACTCGCTGATCGACGGCTTTTGCCCGATCCACTGGTGCTACCGCAATTGTCTGGCCCAGTTTGTCCACCTCAACTACGTAAGGAATGAATTTCGATTGGCTGCCGATATAGATCATGCCGCCGACCCCGGCCAACGCAATCAGGAGACAGAGCAGGCCCAGCATTTGCCAGTTCTGGCGCGATGCCACTTGTTCTCCCACATGCTCATTCCAGGTGCGACGTGCCGCGAGATAAGGGTTGTCACTCTCCCCTGCCCTTCTGCCATCAGCCATTGATGATGTAACCCGTTCATCACCGGCAACTGGCCGCCTAAAGACCAATGACTTTAACGTCATTGCTAAATTGCTTACGTTCATGCCGCGACTCCATAATCGTTAAGGGTCAGACCCTTCATCCCCAGCCATTCCGTGACCCAAGCCTCTCCATGCTCGGCTTCCAGCCGCTTGATGACTTCGATAGAATCCTTGTCAGTGCTGCCGACGAAAGCGAGCGCCAGTGGACCCAAGGCAAGCTCGTACAGGCGCCGCCCCATTTCTGAAACGTAGTAGTAATGCTGCTTTTGCACGGCAGTCGCCAGAATTTCTATCTGCCGGTTGTTCAGTCCCATGCGGCGATAGAGTGCAGCCGTATCTTCGTCGCGCGCATAAACATTAGGCAGGAAAATCTTGGTGGCGGTAGATTCCACAATAACGTCGAGAATCCCGGAATTAGCCGCATCGGCCAGGCTTTGGGTTGCCATCACAACCATGCAATTTGCCTTGCGCATCACCTTGAGCCATTCCCGTATCTTTGCCCTGAAAACGGGATGCCCCAGCATGGTCCAGGCTTCATCCAGAATGATCATCGCGGGCTGGCCCTTGAGCGAGAGTTCGATGCGGCGGAAGAGGTAAAGCAGCACCGGCAACGCAAATTTGTCGCCCAGATTCATGAGTTCCTGGATTTCAAAAACGGTAAAATCGGAGAGTGATAAGCCATCCTCTTCGGCATCCAGCAAATGCCCCATGCTGCCATCTATAGTGTAGATATGCAGCGCTTCCCGCACTGCGTCGTCCTGGATCTTCGTATGCAAATCCGACAGAGTTTTGGAGTGAGTTTCATGCATGCTGGTAATTGCTTTCGCAATCTCGTTACGCTGGTTCGGCGTGGTATTCAAGCCATTTAGCGCAAGCAGAGCATCCACCCATTCCATTGCCCAAGCCCTATCTCCCTTTGTTTCGAGAAACTGCAAGGGGCAGAAGGAAAGCCTTTCTTCATCGCCCGCGATGATGAAGTGCTTCCCGCCAGTTGCTTTCGCAAGCGGGTACATCGACATCCCGAAATCAAAGACATGTAGCGACATGCCCTGGTAGCGGCGAGCTTGCGCTGCTATCACGCCAAGCTTGGTAGACTTTCCTGATCCGGTCGGGCCGAAGACAAAGGCATGTCCCACGTCGCGCACGTGCAAGTTGAGGCGGAATGGGGTTGCCCCATGCGTGATGCAGTGCATGAGCGCCGGGGCGCTTGGCGGGTACATCGGGCATGGCGCTTCGTTCAATCCCGTCCAGATCGTGCTGGTCGGCAGCAGGTCGGCTAAATTCATGGTGTTCATGAGCGGACGGCGCACGTTCTCGACGCCGTGACCCGGCAGGCTTCCGATGTACGCATCCATCGTATTGATCGTCTCAATGCGGGCAGTGAATCCCAAAGCGTTGATGGCCTTTTCCAGGGTACGCGCCGATGTTTCCAGTTGGGCGCGATCTTCGTCCATCAGCACTACCACACTGGTGTAGTAACCTTGCGCGACCAAGCCACTGCTGACTTCCGCTATTGCGGCTTCCGCATCCGCGACCATGGACATCGCATCCTGATCGACGACGCCGATGTGCGTATTGAAAACCTGGTCGAAGAAACCGCGGATTTTCTGCCGCCATTTCTTTCGAAATTTTTCAAGATGGGCAATAGCTTCGTGCTCGTCCATAAAGATGAAACGACTGGACCAGCGGTACTCACTCGGCAATTCCGCCAAGGCAGTCAGCATGCCGGGATACGATTCAGTCGGGAACCCTTCGATAGCGACGACCTGGATAAACTTGCGACCGATTTTGGGTACCACACCGGCCCAAAGTTCTTGTCCCCCGATCAGCATATCCAGGTACATGGGGTTGGTCGGCAGCTGCACCGGATGATTGATGCCGGTCACGCAAAATTGCAGCCAGCTTAGGAATTCGTCATGGGTTGCCTCAACCCCGTTTTCCCCCATGATTCTGTTGCCTTGCAGCCTTTTGAGCGTCAGGCCGGTTGACAGCCGTGATTCGATGTTGCGGCAATCGCGCTTGAAATGCTCGATGAGCGCCCCGGTATGCGCTTTATGATCGGGCTGCGCGCTATCGTCGTCGAACATTAGCTCGACGAATTTACGCTGGGCCAGCGATGGTGGAAACCAGGTCAGGGTCAGTACAAAATAACCCTCGTACATCGTGCCAATGTTCTCGAACAGCTGCCGGCGTTCTTCGTCGATTGCCGCCGATACAGGGTCGGGAAAATGCGACAGCCCCCGATCGGGATAATGGGGCGCCGGACGCCGCACCGCATCTACATGGATCATCCAGCCATTGCCGAGATTGAATAGCGCTTGATTAATCCGAAACGAAACAAGATTACGCTGCTCATCCGTTGCGCTGGCATTGTCCTCTCCGCGATATAGCCAAGCAGCCATAAAGGAACCGTTTTTGCCGACGATCACCCCATCGTCAACCATGGCCGCATAAATCAATAAGTCGGCCAGCCCGGCATCCTTAGCCCGATGCTTTTTCAGTTTGCGCTCAGCACCCGCCGCATCGAGTCTGGAAAACAGAACCGCCAGAAATACGATGCCGACACTCGCTATCACGACAGTCACAAATGCGATCATTTGTATTGTTTCTCCTGAGTGCGTGTGTTTTCCCGAAAAGGCGTCGCTCGCGCTGCGTAGTACGTCTTGTACCGCCGGTGCCGCAGATAAACGGGACGCATTTTTGGGTCGGACTTTGCCATAAGCCGCAGCAGGAACAAGGCGGTAATCCATAAAGCCGTTCCCACTATCGCGGCCCGGATCTCCTGGGCGTTGAAAACCAGCGCGAATGCCAGTAAACCCGAGAACATCACCAATTCTCGATCTCCCCCCATGAAAAGACTGTGGCGATTGCCGATCCTGCGTATGGGTATCTTGCGAAGCGCCATGATGATCAGCCGCGTGCTGTTGCGCCCTGCCCTGCTTGATAAACATCCTCAAGCGTGGCGATTTCTGCTCCGCGCCCGAAAAAATTCGACATCATGTTTTGCGCGCCGACCAACAAGGCCAGGACCAGTACGATATAGATCAATGTCCGAAAGAATCCCCCCAAGTCACCCCCCATTATCAGGACGCCGCCTGCAACCACGATTCCGATTATGGACAGCGTAAAAGCTACTGGCCCCGTCACCGAATTGCGCAGGTTGACCAACCAGCTCTCATACGGCAGCGTGCCCCCTACCCCTTCCGATGCCAATGCATATTCCGGCGACAACATCCATACAACGAGGAGCAACAGCGCAACGCACAACCATTCATTCGACCTCAAAACATCCCTGACCATGAACTACTCCTCTAGGGTTTTAATTAAGTAACAGCCTGCTTCATACCCGCCAATTTCGATGATTTCTTCGACTCGACGGCCCCCCTCCGGTGTCCGCGCGATATGGACGATGAGATGTACCGCATCGCCTATCAGCGGTTCAATGGGTTTGGGTGAATCAGGATGCATGCTGATCAGCATTGCGAGCCTGGATAAGCCGGCTCTTGCATCATTTGCATGAAGTGTGGCCACTCCGCCTTCATGACCTGTATTCCACGCCATCAGGAGATCGAGCGCTTCCGGGCCGCGCACTTCCCCGACAATAATACGATCAGGGCGCATGCGCAGCGTAGTGCGCAAGAGCTTTGTCATGCTAACTTCGGCGGATGTGTGATACTGAATGTAGTTTTTAGCGGTGCACTGGATCTCGCCGGTGTCCTCAATGACAACAACGCGAACATCAGGCTCGATTACCACGATATGGGCAAGTATGGCGTTGACCAGCGTGGTCTTACCCGATCCGGTGCCGCCGATTACGAGGATATCCCTTCGCCGTTTAGCCGCATCTTTAATACGTTCGCATTGCGCGATCGTCATAATACCGACGGCAACGTACTCGTCCATCGTGAATACTGACACGGCTTTTTTGCGAATGGCAAAAACGACTTCGGACACCACTGGGGGAACTTGACCAGCGAATCGGGAACCGTCCAGGGGGAACTCGCATTCCAATATGGGGTTGCTACGGGTGAGTTCGCGGCCATGATAGCCGGCGACGGTCTTCACGATTCCCCGGGCCTTGGCAGGGGGCATTATGCCGACGCAACGCATGGACTCGCCCAAGCGCTCCTGCCAAAGCTTGCCATCCGCGTTAAGCATGATCTCGACTGTTCTCGGATCATGCAACACCCCTAAAAATTCAGGACCTAGTTCACGCTCCAGCGTGCCCTTGGCGCGGGTCTTGATTGTTGAAATATCCTCTGTCACTTTCGCCAGTTTTCCAGAATCGCAGACTCGTATTTAATGAGCTGATACAATATAATGTATATTGTATCTTTGCAATACTAATCTTCATTCCAAAGAGCGGCAGAGGATATTCTGTAATTACACTTTATGCAAGGGCATGATTGAAATATTCAGAGACGAACGAGGCACTCAATATTCTAGAAACTTCTTTCTTCTAGCTTCTTTTATTTCCCGTATCTTTCGTTTATTGGCCTCGTCCCATGACTTTACCTGGTACGCCTGGAAACTTGTCAGCACCGCCGAGACACGCTCAAAACCTGGAGGCAAGCTTCTTGGTGCCCTACCTCCTGCTAGCGCATCAAGAGATTCACGATCCAGATCCGTTGACTCCAGCAATACCGGTAACGCGGTATCAAGCGCTTTAGCGATAGCTTCCATTGTCCCCAATGAGGGATTGGCTTTTCCCCTCGTGAGAGCGGAGATGAAAGCAGAGGATATTCCGGAGCGCGCTGCCAGCTCGTCTTGCGTCATGCCACGTTCATCAAGTATGCGAAGAATATTTGTGAAAAAGATTTGATGGTAAAAAGATGATCTGAGCATGAGTCCGGGCGTGGGGAATTTAGCGGCTAAACACTTTTTTATTTTTCTGCAAACAGCAGGCGCTTGAGTTGGCAGCTTATGTTTATTGCTGTGGGTATGTCAACAAAGAGTTAACGTTAATATTCTTTTGTCTTTCCAAGATAATTTCACTCAATATTTCCTGATAGCATTACAATAACAATAGTGCTCTTACTAGTTCTTTTTAGTGAATAGCAGTGCTCCTATTGAAATAATTACCAGTTTTGTTGAGCTTTTTTTAAGGTTAAAATGAAGTTGGGTTGGACAAAGGGGAAAAATGAATGAAAACAACTGAAAAAAAGGTTTCTAACGCTGATTTAGTCGCCAATCATAGCCCTGGCGTTGTCGATAATCTACGTCGCAATGCCTATCTACACAGCAAAGGCATCAGTCCGAACAAGCAAGTCCAGCTTACCCTGATTTTTCCAGACACAATTGGTGATCGCAAAGACTTGCGGCACATTCCCAACGATTACGCACGCAGTTCGCTTTTCACGGCTCGGAACAAACGGGAGCCGAGAAAATCCCTGATGCACGAAAAACTATTTCATTACAGCGAGTCCGTTTCAATCCTCTACACTGGCATCGAGCTACGGGCCGAAGACGACGAAGTCGTGTGGCTTCAAATATTGAGTTATGGGCAAAACGTTCCCCTCGGCCAGCCGTTCGAATTTTCAATCAAAGATCTGGTACGGGACATCAATTGGTCGAAGAATGGGCGTAATTACGAGCGGGTGCGCGAATGCATTTCACGACTCAGAGCCAACGAGGTTTTGGCTCTGAGCAGCAAAGCTTACGGAAAAAGCGGCAGCATCTCTCTGATTGCCAATTACACCGCGATCAACGATTCTGATGGTAAGTCGAGTCAATACCGTGTCTGGATCAGCCCTGACTTGATTGTCCTATTTGCTGGCAATACATTTACAAGCCACACATGGGATACCTACCGCAATTTATCGCCTGTGGCCCGCCGACTGGCAGACTACGTAGGAAGCCATCAGCATCCCTTCCCTCTTGCTCTTGATAAATTTCGCCAAATCTGCGCGTCTACTCGTTCTAGTGTCACTAGTTGGCGGCAGACCGTCAGAAAGGCTTGTGCCGAAGTGCAAGAAGCCAAAATTGCCTCCTCTGCCTTCCTCAGCAAAGACGATCAAATCTGCTGCGTTCGCAAATAACATTGACAGGCTCATCATAGGAGCTCTTGCTTAGGCATACCTCCAAAAACGTATGTCATCCGTCACATAAAGCGCAATGCAGTAAGTAGTTGTAGATAACTTGGCTGCGTACCCTTAAAGCAGCCAAAGCGTGACGAATGACATATGGTGCGTGATGGATGACATACATGCTTTTTGCCAAACCTATGTCATCCGTCACGCTTGAAAGGCAATTTCCGGTTTTAACTCGTGGAATAACACCGTCACATCGTAAATCCCCAAGCCTTGCAGTCTAATCCCAGGCTACCAGCGTCAAAATCGTGACGGATGACATACGAAACAAGTCAAAAACTATCCACATCGTGACGGATGACATACGAAATCGTGACGGATGGTATACGAAATCGTGACGGATGACATACGAAATCGTGACGGATGGTATACGGTGATTTTTTACAATCTCTTGATTCGTACGGACTATTACAGCATTTATTTCATCTCTAACCGTTCTTCTAACCGTATCTTTAACCGCTTTTTAACCAACGCTTAGTTCAACTTTCAACAAAAAGTACCACTTTCCCCCCCTAGCTGGCCAATCAGCTCTAACTTCTAGAACCAAAATTAAACTCTAAAACCGTTTTATTTTGAATCGCGCCCACCCGTGGATAAATTGGTTGTCCCCTACGCTTTCGCTTCGGGGACAATCGGCAAGCCGATTCCCAATTCTATCCACCGGTTCCCCACGGCTTCTGCCTTTGGCCTGTCGCGCTTCGCTTGCCCAAATTATTCTTAATTTTTAACTTCTCTCGCACTTGCAGCCTAAGCCTGTATTTACCCTCGCCTAACATATTCAGTATGTAGCATTCGATAATTCACTATATAATGCAATAAAGTACTTTCTAAAAAAGTTTTTCATTTGTTAGATAAAAAGGAGATCGAAAATGGCTACTCTTAATAGAGCCCAAATTATTGGTAATCTTGGTGCTGACCCTGAAGTCCACTATATGCCGGACGGTGGTAAAGTTACAACGATTAGCGTCGCAACCAGCGAAACCTGGAAAGACGACAAAGGCAATAAGAAAAAAAACAAGGAATGGCACCGGGTTATTTTCTTTCGCGGCCTGGCTGACATCGCGGAAAACTATCTCAAGGAAGGCAAGCAGGTCTACATCGAGGGAAAACTGCGCACCCGGAAGTGGACCGATGACAATAATGTAGTCCGGTACTCCACCGAGATCATAGGCAGAGACATGAAAATGCTAGGAAAAAAGCCGGTAGACTCGGGCGAGTGGGCAGATGACGACAAAGACACCGGTTTTGACGATGGGATGTGTGGATAAACGCTAGCAACGTACTAACCCGCCCCGTTGCGGGTTAGTATTTATGAGGTAGATCAAGCTATGGCTAAGATAATAATGTTTCCTTCGGCGAATAACCGCAGTGTTGCAGGAACACCGCCTGTTGCCGTTAATCTCGTTCTACGCTTTGTGAATTTTTTTGTTGCTACCGTTTGGGTAATTACCGTGCTTAGTTGGCCGACGCTGCGCTGGATTGGCGCATTTACCGTAACGCTACAGGGCTTTCGAATGCTCATGCTCTTTAGCGATAAAGGAGTTTTCCTGGACTGGATTTTTATAGGTTACTTTTCGGGCTATGTCGCTTTGCATTATTTTGTTGCGACCTATCGCCCGGCAAAATTTAGCCGCTAAATTATCGTACCTCTGTCTGTTACGGATTAAGGTTATAAAACAATGAAAATATTAGTAGCAGCTAATCAAAAGGGTGGCGTAGGCAAGACGGCCGCATTGGTCCACCTAGCGTTTAATTTCGTGGAACGCGGTCTAAAAGTCGCCGTGATCGATCTGGACACGCAAGGCAATGCTTCCTACACTTTGGCTGACTATCGTGGCGATGCCCTTGCCAGCTCGATGTTTGGCGAGGCTTCACCGGGTTGGTTACAAAATACGCTGCCGGAAACAGGATTGCTATTGATTGCATCCGACTCGGGGTTGGCAAACCTGGAGCGATTGTCGCTAGAGAATGCCAGAGCACGCTTTCAGACGAACATAGAATTATTGCGCGAGACACAATTCGATGTATGCTTAATAGATACTGCGCCGTCAATGGGCATTGGATTGATGAGCGCACTTTATGTATCGGATTACGTTTTTTCACCAATTGAACTTGAAGCTTACAGCGTCCAGGGATTAACGAAGTTGTTGACAACGATTAGCCATGTGCGTAAGCACACTCCAGGCATGCCGCCTAATCCAAAGCTTAAGTTTTTAGGCATGCTGCCTAGCAAAGTGGATTCAAGAAAGCCCCGGCAGGTCCGTAATCTTGCGGAACTGAAGGCCGCGTACCCCGATCTTCTAATTCCATTCAATATTGGTTTTCGAGACGGAATAGCAGAAGCGCTAGCCTCCGGTGTGCCGGTTTGGCATATAAAGACAACTGCAGCCCGAGAAGCAGCGAAAGAGACTCGCGCAGTAGCGGATTATATTTTTAAAAAGATGGAGCTTGCCGAATGAAACCAAATAAAAAAAGCGCAACGCCGGCACCAAAAAATAAAAGTTCATCTGGTCTTGGCCTTGATAATACGATCGACTTGTCCAGGTATCTTCGCGATGATGACGTCCACTCTCATGGCGATCAGCGTCCAATGGAACTGGATCTGTCGTTGATAGATGAAGATCCGCACCAGCCCCGCACGGAATTCAATGAAGAGTTGCTCCAGGAGATGGCACAAACCATCCGTGCCCGAGGCGTGAAAAATCCAATCTCGGTACACAAAAACGCATCCCAGGAAGGGCGGTTTATCATCAATGACGGCGCCAGGCGCTACCGTGCGTCGAAGATTGCCGGAAAAAAAACCATTCCTGCCTTCCTTGATAGCGACTTCACCAAGATCGATCAGATCATTGTTAACGCTCATCACGAAACTTTCACGCCCAGGGAGTGGGCGGTTTTAATCGATCAGGAAAAAAAGCAAGGAAAGAACCAAGCGCAAATCGCTGAGGATCTGGGTAAGTCTCGCGCCTTTATCACCCAGCATGCAAAACTACTTACATTGCCTGATCCCATTTCCCAGGTATTTAATTCCGGACGCTGTACTGATGCCACTTCGCTAAATGAATTGGCTGTGATGCGCGAGCGCGATCCAAAAGAAGTTGACGCCTGGCTGAGTGATGAAAACATGCCGATCACCCGTGGAACGGTAAAGCAGTTACGTGAATTCCTGCATAACAAACACGAGCAGCCCGACGAAAATAACGAGGAGATAGCGCCCATCGAAAGTGCGGTGGCGATTGCCAGGGAAAAAAGACCGGCTGAAACCGATCCGAACAAACTGCGCAAAGCAATCGTTCAGGTGCAGCATGAGGGGAGGGCGGCACGACTGCTCTTGAACCGCCGTCCATCCGCTCAAGGGCTGGCTTGGCTTAAGTACGACGATGATGGCACAGAGTTCGAAACCACATTGGATCGGGTTAAATTGGTAGCTGTGCTTGAGGCGTAGTGTCTAGTATAAGAAAGGGGAGAGTTGCATGAAGCAGAGAATTCTCATTATGAACAAACAGCGTCTTGTTCAGAGTGAGCAGGGAGGGCAGTGGGTCACGAATAAAATAGAAAAAGCCGGCGATATGAAAGCCGGCATTTACAATTTGTATCTGGCAACGGATGCAGACAAGGCCAAAACCTCCATCGGCGTCATATTGCACACCGACAAAGACTATGTGTATCAGCAAGACAGGGACGGCAAGCGAGTGATCCGGCATGCACTTGACGCTTTCAATGCCGCACCCCCCAACGGAGCGATGAAAAACATATCGTACGAGGACGATAGGGCAATAGCAGTTACATCTTCCGAAAAAATCAGCCGCGGAATAAAACACTAAGCTGATTAATTCCCCGCAGCCGCCCAAAGTACAATGGCGGCGGCGGCAAGCGTCAGAACCGACGCGAGCAGGTTAAGGTTATTTAGACGCTGCCATCTTTGACCCCCCGCTGCTAACCGGTCCATCGCCAGATCAGTTTCCTCCCTAATCGTGGCAGTGATCATATCTCGCATCGAGGCGACGGTGCTGTTGAGGGTCTTGTTCGCCTGATTGCTGGCTTCATTTCCCCACCGCTGCGCGATGGTATCCAGCTCTTTGCGGAAGTCCTGGAGCATGCCTTCCTGGGCCTGCTTGCTCGTAGTCATCAGCTGTTTGTTGATCGTATATAGCATCAGTATGGGATCATCGCGGCTAAGCATGATATTGTGCTTGACCGCAACCTCTTTGATGATCTCATCAATGCCCTCAAGATCCTTGGTCATAGCAAAACTGAGGCTTGATCAAGCTCACTGTAGAGTTTGTCGCGCACAATCTTCAGCCGCTGGCGCGTCATGATGGTGAGTGATCCCATGGCCAGCGCTTCATCGAATGTCATCCTTTTTTGCAGCATATCGCTCAGATCGCGGCCATAAGTTTGTTCTTTGAGCGCCGGCATTTGAACAATGGCGGACACCCGCTCCTTGTTGTCCCTGTACGCTTTGAGCTGTTCAAAGCTTTTGCCATCGTGTTCGATCAGTCCCCAAAAGGGGTTTAGCCAAACAACGAAACTTGCCTCAGCTGGAAATTGCGTAACAACTTGGGCAAACCCATTCAACGTATCCAGTAGCGCCTGCCCACCGGTAATTACCGTGTGCACCGCGAGCTCGTGCCCCATATCCTGCAGCAACGCCGGCACCTGGTTACTGATGAGGTAATGAGAAAGCGGTACAAATGAGCTGGCACCGTTGTCGATGATTGCATCTTCTTCCGTTGATGCAAGCAGTTCCACAAGGGAATCGAAGTTGCGGGAGTTGATTTCATCCCCGTCCATTATCTGGAGCCTTTTGACATCAAGGCTTTTGTAACCGTGAAAAGTGGCGTTAACGGGATCAGTATCGATGCATAGGGGTTTTTGACCCTTGCTTACCTTGTATTGCGCGAGGATCGCCGCCAGGACTGATTTTCCGACGCCGCCCTTACCTTGCAGGACCATGTGAAATTTTGCCATTTAGAGTAAATCCTCTTTCCTAGGTGTGGATTCAAAGGTAAAGCCAGTGATGGAAGACGTTACCGTTCTTGTTGCTTTTGCATCCGCTGTCTTGTTTTCTCGCGCCGCTACGGTTGCTTTGCCAGACAGCATCGATCTTTTGACACGCCGGCAGAATGCCGCATAGCCAAACCTTATTTTTCCTTCCTGATATAGCGTTTCCCATATTTGCAGAATCGCCCAGCCGTCGTTCAGCGCCTTGCTGATTTCGCCGCGAAGCGCCAAAAACGCAGCGGTATTACGCGCTGCCTTTGATGCTCTGTTGTGCGTCACATTTTCAGCTATCCGGGTAGATAGATCTTTTTCGGGCATATAAGGCAGGTGAATTAATCGATATAGTGTGTTCTCAATGGAAGATATACTGAATATATCGATTGTGCAAGCTCGTATTATCTGGTACTTTATTTCGTATCCATCGAAGAGCCGGGCAGGATATGTGAAGTTAGCTAACCTGCAAGCAGGTTTTCTTCCTTCACTTGATCCTTATTCGCGCTACGCGCTCAACGGAAATCCTGCTCTGCGAGGCAGGACGGCTACCGCCGCCAAGGGAAACAATGAAAAACGCAAAGCAACAATTCAAGCGGAAGCGCTGCCAACACTTACGCGTGCCCGTGCTTCCAGAAGAGAAAACTGCTATCAAGCGCCAGGCCGACGCAGCCGGCTTGTCTATTGCGGCTTATTTGCGCAATGTGGGTTTAGGCTACGAAGTCCACGGCACGCTGGACTATCGTTGTGTTGAAGATATGGCCAAGATCAACGGGGACCTGGGACGGATGGGCGGGCTGTTAAAGCTTTGGCTGACGAACCATGAACGCCTGACAGAGTTTCGCCCGGTGGATGTGCGCAAGCTAATTTTTGGCAATTTAGCCAAAATAGACTCCAATCAGGACGAGCTGCGCAAGATCATCAAAAGGGTCGTCGCGTCGTGATTTGTTTAGCGGCTAAATTCCGGAGCGAGTGGTGATTGCCAAACAGATTCCCATGAAGGTTGCGAAGAAAAGCAACTTTGGGGAGCTGGTGAACTACATTACCAATGCGCAGAACAAGCATGAGCGCGTCCATCAGATTACCGTGACAAACTGTTATCAGACTTACTACGCGTACGCGACTGATGAAATCCTAGCCATCCAATTGCAAAATACGCGGGCCGAATCCGACAAAACCTATCATTTGATTATTTCATTCAGGACAGGGGAGCAGCCTGCACCCGAGGTACTAGAAGCGATTGAATCAAGGTTGTGCGATGCATTGGGTTTCAAGGAGCATCAACGCATAAGCGCCGTCCACACGGACACGGACAATATGCATATTCATGTCGCGATCAACAAGATTCACCCGTATCGGTTGACCATCCACAATCCTTATTGTGATCACAAGACCTTGGGCAAGGCATGCGATAAGCTGGAATTGGAGTATGGCCTGGCACATGATAATCACGACCCGAAGCAGCGCGGGAGTCAAAGCCGGGCTTTTGATATGGAACACGCCGGCGGCGTCGAGAGTTTGCTTGGCTGGATCAGGCGGGAATGCCTGGATCAAATTCGAGCCGCACCGACCTGGGAAGGGCTGCATGAAGTCATGCAGCGCAACGGCCTTGTCCTTAGCGCGAAGGGCAACGGTCTGGTGATTACCGACAGGGAGGGGAGGGGAGTGAAGCCAAGTTCGATCGCGCGGGATCTGTCAAAAAACCATCTCGAACAACGGCTGGGGCACTTCTCCCCATCGGCTGCGCACCACAGCCAACCAGAGCAGGTTTATCAGCCACGCCCGATGACTTCTCGCCATGAAACCGTCGATCTCTACGCAGAGTATCAGCGGGAGCAGGCGCAACTAATGGCATCTCGCGCCGCGGCCAGGCTGGAATCGGCGAAAAGGACCAAGTTGTCGATCGAGGCAGCAAAGAACGAAGCGCGACTGAAACGCTCGGCTATCGAATTGCTGACCAGCGGCAGGCTCAACAAGAAACTTTTGTATCAGCTCACGAGCAAAACCCTTCAGGCAAAAATAAAGAACATCAACCAGCGGCATCGTGAAGAACGACAATCCCAGTCGTTCCGGACGTCATGGCTTGATTGGCTGCAACAAAAGGCCGCACACGGCAATCAACAGGCTTTGTCAGCGTTACGCGCACGAAGGAGGACGAGTCCGGCGCAAGGCGGCAATACCGTGACGGGGGAAGCTCCCAAAAATCCGCAGCCTATGCCTGGTATTCGACCCAACAGCATTACCAAGCAAGGGACACTCATCTATCGTGTTGGCGCATCGGCCATCAGGGATGACGGCACGTACCTCAAAGTGTCCAAGGCGATTAGTCAGAAGGGATTGGAGATGTCGCTGCACATGGCAATGCGTCGTTTCGGAACACGTATCCGCGTTGAAGGCACTGCGGAATTCAAGCAGCGCGTCGTGCAGCTCGCCGCGACAGCGAAACTGCCGCTCGTTTTTGACAACGAGGCCCTGGAAGAACAACGCCGGGCAATTTTATCGGTCACCCATAAATCGGAGCAAACCCATGAGCAATCTATCGGAAACCGAACTCCAGGCCCAGCTCGACCACTTGATCGAAGAGCAAGAGTTGACAGGCAACGAAGCTATGCCGGAATTGAGCGAACTGGAAACGGACTACTACGCCAACGATTACATAAGCCACACGTTGCGCGGGTTGGAACCAAGCCGCCACCCCAAGGAAAAAACCGTCTGCGAGGATTGCCCGAACTCGGTATGGTTCACGTCGCCGAACGAGGTGAAATGCTACTGCCGAGTCATGTTCCTGGTGACATGGAGCAGCAAAAATCCCACCCAAATAACAGCGTGCGACGGACTCCACCTCACTCAGGAAGAATGATGGCAACTTCCGGTGAAGAGGCGGCACTGAAGTATATTGCCGAGCGCGAGGCGAAAAGAGAGGTTATCAAGGATATTCCCAAACACATCAATTGGGAGGCTGGGCAGGGCGGTCGTGCCGAGTTTGCGGGTTGGCGCCAGAAAGACGGTCAACCGTTGATTCTGTTGAAATCAGATAAAGCAGAAATAATCGTATTGCCAACCGATGCGGCAACGCTGAATCGGGTTAAACGATTGAAGATAGGCGCCAGAGTAGCTTTTGATGCCAAGGGTAAAGTTAGACAAAAAGGGCTCAGTTTATGAAACAAGGTTTTGACAACACGATAGGGCCGCAAGTCAGAAGGGTCAGGACAGATAGATCCCCGTTGATCCTTATACTGGTTGTAATAACCCTATTAGGTGGCTTATCTTCAGCCACGCAATACTTTGCCCATCTCTTCCAGTATCACGCCTCTCTAGGGTGGAATTTCAGCTCTATTTATCCTCCCTGGAGGATATTGGAATGGGCGCGGGATTGGCAACAGCATTATCCTAGTCAATTTAGCAGCGCCGGCGGCGTGGGCATTATTGTTACCGCCGTGGGCTTCCTTGCCGTGCTTGCCCTAAAAACGACTATCACTGGCTCTAAGCCCAATCCCTATTTGCATGGCTCGGCGCGTTGGGCCGAGCGCAAGGATATTGAGGCAGCCGGGCTCTTGCCGCGCGCTTCCCTGTTTGCACGGCTTCGCGGCCAAGCGCCGCAAGTGAATTCGGGCGTGTACGTCGGCTCCTGGTTAGACAAGCAGGGCAGGCAACATTACCTGCGTCACGAGGGGCCACAACACGTCTTATGCTATGCACCTACGCGCTCGGGCAAGGGCGTCGGTTTAATCGTGCCCACGCTGCTATCGTGGCCGGAAAGCGCTGTTATCACCGACCTGAAAGGTGAGTTATGGGAGCTGACGGCGGGCTGGCGGCAACGACACGCAAAGAACAAGGTGCTGCGGTTTGAGCCGGCTTCGGCGGCGCATAGTGCCCATTGGAATGCACTTGAAGAGATCCGGCTGGGTACCGATCACGAGGTCGGCGATATTCAGAACTTAGCCACCCTGATTGTCGATCCTGATGGTAAAGGGCTAGAGTCCCATTGGCAAAAGACAGCTCAGGCGTTGCTGGTTGGCGTAATCCTGCACGCCCTCTATAAAGCTGCCGGTACCGGCATTACGCCTTCCTTATCGGACGTTGACGACATGCTTGCCGATCCGGATCGGGATATTCAGGAATTGTGGATGGAAATGAACCAGCATCCCGGCGCTGGCCCGAACCAGCGCTTAATCAGCGCATCCGCCAGGGACATGCTCGATCGGCATGAGGAGGAAGCCGGGTCGATAGTGTCGAGTGTGAAATCCTACCTGTCCTTGTACCGCGATCCAGTTGTAAGACAAAATATAAGCGACTCGCACTTTAGAATCAAGGACTTAATGCATCACGATAATCCGATCAGCCTCTATATCGTAACCAGCCCCGATGACAAGACCCGATTACGTCCGCTGGTGCGAGTCATGATAAACATGATTGTGCGCTTGCTTGCCGGCAAAATGACTTTTGAGAATGGACGGCCCAAGGCCCACTACAAGCACCGGCTGCTGGCGATGCTGGATGAGTTTCCGAGCATGGGCAAGCTCGATATTATGCAGGAATCACTCGCCTTTCTCGGCGGCTACGGCATTATGTGCTATCTCGTCTGCCAGGATATCAATCAGCTAAAGTCGCGAGATGCGGGATACGGACCTGATGAGACTATCACTTCGAATTGTCATATTCAGAATGCTTTTCCGCCAAACAGAATTGAAACCGCGGAACATCTCTCGAAACTTACCGGACAAACAACCATCCTTAAAGAACAGACGACCAGGACAGGGCGGGGCGTCCTTGCATCGGGCAGTCAGGTTTCCCGCACCAAGCAGGAAATACAGCGCTCGTTGCTTACCGTGGATGAATGTTTACGGATGCCGGGGCCAGTGAAGGTGCGACGAGGCGACGAAGATCTTATCGAAGAAGCCGGCGACATGATTATCTATGTGGCGGGATTCCCGGCTATTTATGGCAAACAGCCGCTTTACTTCAAAGACCCGGTTTTTCAGGCAAGGGCTGAGATACCGGCCTCCGGCCAAAGCGATAGGCTTATTTGACGAGCGCTCTATCGTGCAACCGATTCAATCAATGTTGGACCGTATTGGCCGCTTCACCGCCATAAGCGGGGTGAGCATATTGGTGCTGGGGTTCCTTTGTTATGCGGCAGGCGCAAGAATCAACACCACTCGAAGCATTCCAATTGGACTTTACTGGATAACCGATGCGCCAGTAACGAAAGGAGCGTACGTGATCTTCTGTCCCCCTAGATTGGCCCTCTTTGACGAGGCAAAGGCGCGGGGCTACATTACAGCCGGGTTTTGTCCTGGCGAGTACGGTTTGATGATGAAGCAGGTGGTGGCAACAGAACATGACACGGTTGTAGTAGCGGAGAGCGGCATTACCATCAACAAGGTACTACAGCCTTCCAGTACACCATTGAGAACGGATAAAGCGGGACGAGTTATGCCGCGCTATCAATCCGGCAGCTACACCTTGCAGAATTCGGAATTGCTGCTTCTGTCGGGCAGTCGCACATCGTTTGATAGCCGTTATTTTGGACCGGTTCAGTTATCTCAGATTAAGGGTGTGATCCGCCCGGTTTTTACTTGGTGATATCTATAAAAACGACTTCACCATGCACTCACCGATTTGGCATCCATGAGATTAAATGGCCATCGATATCCAATAACAGAAGCAAGGGTTACGCTGTGCAATTGCTAAGTAGCGAAACGAACTTTCTTGCGAAAGCGTTCCGCCATTTCTTAAATGCCTGTGGTTGCCGAATGTTATACCCGTCTGAAGCGGGTCATGAAGCCGATAAGACCAAGGCCCGCAAGCAGCAGGGCGTACGTTTCCGGTTCCGGAATAGGGTTGATGTAAGAAGTGCCAAGGGAAGCACTCTCGACATTCAGCACGTCCAGTGCCCAATGTGAATCCAGGCCGGCAAAATTAGTCCGAGTACTGCCATCGAAACCGTCAGCCAATGCGCCGACTGGGAAGCTGGAGAATTGCGTTACGGTCGCAGTGTAGCTGCCAGTGGAGAGATTCCTCATCAGAAATGAATCAAGACCGAGATGGTCGTCATTGAAACCTATGAGCGCTCCTGTAGACCCATCGAAGAGTGAAACGATGGGATCAAACCCGCCTCGCTCAATTACTGTCCCCTGGGCATTTGTTCCTCCCGCATAAGACCAAGTGCGCAAGGTGACGTCCGCGGCTGCTTCTGCCACGGTGAAATTGAATTCCTGCACTTCATTTTCATGGTTAAACCCACCGGCAAATGAAAAATCGGCTGCGTTTGCGCTTCCTGCGGTCAAGCTGATAGCAATAATTGCTCCAAAAGTTTTCATGCTAGCCTCCTAAAGAATACAGTTACGAAAAAACCGGTGAAAAGCCCGGGTTACGTCAACCTCTGTATTTCCCTCCTGCTCCCGATTTGAAGCAAGACTTGTTCCGTATCTTTACTCACTGTATTTGAAGGGAATTTGTTAGCCTTGACGAGGAAAGTGTAAGGTATGCCGACACATGGGCCGATCAAGAAGGTGAGGATGGGATGACGGATCAAGATATCGCGGTTTGAGGTGCTATTCCTCGCTCTACTGTCCCCTCGGGTTCGGGCACTTGCATGTAATCAATAAAACATACACAATGTTTATTGATTACAGTTCAACAAAAGGAGCAGACATGCAGAGCATGACTCTTGAACAGCTTCGCGCGGCCAGCAATGCAGGCGGCGTGGCGGGCGTCACCCTGAAGGGGCAGGGCGGGGCGTTCTTCGTCCAGATCGCCACACGCAGCGGCGCCGATGCGGTGCTGGCGAAAGCCCGTAGCAGTGAAGCGCGCCGCTTCGGCAATCCGGCCGCCGCCTTGAACGTGCTGCGCGACGTTGGCATTACCATTGGCCAGTTTGACGCGAGCGAGTGGAACCCGGCCGAGAAGGAATCCACTCCAAGGACAAGCGGCCGGGCGGACGCATTGCGCAAGGCGCACCAGGCCGCCGCCTATTCCGAGTGGCTGGCCACAGAGATTCAGGAGGCCATCGATGACCGCCGGCCGAACCTCTCGCATGATGAAGTCATGGCCGAGATGGACGCGGACATTGCTGCGGCGGCCAAGCCGCCCAAGAGGGCGCGTGCATGAAGAAGCTGGCCGACTGATCCGTGGGGAAGGGAAAGACCCCCTACCGCATCGAGTGGCGGCCGAAGGCCCGCGAGGATTTGCGCGCAATCGTGGCCTACATCGGCCGGGACAATCCGAACGCAGCACTCAGCTTCGGCCAGGAGCTGCGAGACAGGACCAAGCCGCTTGCACAACACCCGGCGCTTGGCCGCACCGGGCGACCCGGCCTACCGCACTTTGTGCGCGAGCTGGTGGTGCATCGGAACTACATCATTTTTTACCATGTGCTGGCCGAGGGCCGCATTGTGGAGATTTTGCGAGTGAAGCACGCGGCGCAACGAGCGCCGTGAAGGCATCGCATTAAAGCCAACGCCGAGAGGCTCAACCACTCACAAAATTACTGGAAAACCCTGTGGATAATTCAGGTAAGTGACTTGCCTGCCGGTACATTCTCTACCTGGTCAGTATTGAGGCGCAAAATTCCCCGTGAGCCGGGATGAATTAATGTCTGGTTTCTTCTAATCCGCTAATGATATTGCCGAGTACGCCGACAAGATTTTCCATGCCTTGAACAAGCAGCTTCAATTGCTCATCGCTTGGTTCCGCGGCATCGATCATGGCCAAGGTTTCATCCAGCGGTATATCGCCATGCTTTATCTGATAGTGGGCGACATTCAGGGCGAGCAGCCGCGCACCTTCCGCAACCTGTTCCTTTGTAGCGCGCTCCACCAGCGTGTCGGCGAGCTTGTAGTATTGTTCAAATGTCGCAAGATCAGCCATAAGGTTCCTGTAATGAAAATACCGCGACTGGCGCAGGCCTCAAGATTCGCAGCCCTAGCTTTACTGGGCCTGTACGTTTCCCTGGCCCAGGCGGAGATATTAGTCGGGCGCGTCGTTAAAATAGCCGATGGCGACACCCTGACAGTGCTGGATGCGACAAAACAGCAGCACAGGATAAGGCTAACAGGTATTGATGCTCCCGAGAGAAGGCAGGCGTTCGGCACTGTGTCAAAACAGCATCTGGCGGAGCTGGCCTTTGGCCGGGAAGTGACAGTGCAGTGGGATAAGCGCGACCGTTATCAGCGTATCCTGGGAAAAGTGCTGGTCGACGGGGTGGATGCAAACCTTGAGCAGGTGAGGGCAGGGCTGGCATGGCATTACAAGCACTATGCCAAGGGTCAGCAGTCGGCCGACCGTATTCTATATGCCGAGGCGGAAGAGGCTGCGAGTCGTAACGGGGTTGGGTTGTGGCGCGACCCGGCGCCCATTCCTCCCTGGGATTTTCGGCGCAAGTGAAAGGGTTAAATGTTCCTACCACTCGCAGATAAAGTGTGCGAGATCGCTCTTGCTGGAGCCAGGAACAAGTTCAAACCATTCGGTTGGCCTTATCTTTATGTTTTGTGCTGTACCTTCGCCGTAGCCAATCTCGCGCATCTGGCGAGTCTTGCAGTTTGTCTCGGTTCTTGTGAAGCCCACTGAGTCAAGGCCGACTCGTTTATGCAGGACCCGAACAATATTCCCCGACTTCTTTGATTCCAGCAGATAGTACTTTCCCTTATCGCCCTGCACGCTTCGAGGTATCGGTGTTTCGCTTTGCGCATATGCAATGGATGCTGCCGCCATCAACACAACTAGCAGTCTTTTCATGAGGAGCAATTGGAGCACATGGGTCTATTCATGGCTTCAATTCTAAGGTCTATAGCTGAACAAGCAATTGGACTTAAGTACGATGCTGCCTGAGATGAGTAACCGGAGAACATGTGATTGTGCCGCGCGGCCCTTGAATTGCTTTTTGAGGATAATTCCGATTCCCCGTTTTGCTTGTACCTGGTAGCGGAACAGTGCGATCGTCTGTTGCCAGATACGGATCAAGGGGGAGGGTTTGATATTGCCGTGTGGATGCGGGAGGGGGAAAAATTGCGTCTGTCGGGGAAGTACCGGCGGGTTTCTAAAATCCCATATATGAAACCTTGGAAAGTGCATTAATTCATGAAGCTAACTGAAAGTATAATAATCGATACATTTGGCGAGAATAGGTATGGATGCCTCCGGGGGACCTCAAAACGATGACTGACGACGACATGGCTCGACTTCTTCGACTGGGGATGGATAATGATGGCACAGCTTTTGTAAGCTCGATGATGCTGTTGATACTCATAATTGGAGTGATACATGTGTTCTTCTTCACGGAAGACGGTTTGATGATGTGGCCAGTGGTGGTGATCCTTATGAGTCTCGGCGGATATCTCTTGTTGACCTGATTCCCTTCCATTAACTCTTTGGCAAATCCGCCGCCATGCTGTCCGCCGGGCGGGCTCTATGCGCTATGCGCACCGCGCCTTCAGTCCCGGCCATCCGGTTACGATCCCTTTTGCAAACCCCTCATAAAGATTTTCGCATCCGCGAAAATTCCACGTATCCCGCTCCTTGCTGTCACAGGCCGCGCCAGCCGCTGCGCGGTTCGCCTTGCCTGTCATGGCCTCTGATCCTCAAGCGTTGCTTGCGGCCGCAGCTCACTTGAATTCCAATCCCTGACGGCCCGGGCCTGCAAATCCCCACATGAATCCCCCCACAAGCGCCCCCCAGTCCTTAAGCGAGGGGGACTTGTGGGGGGATAAACATTCATGCGGGGACAGATACATCGGCCCTGCATTTGCCCGTCATCCAACCCCACCCATTCCCAACCCTTGCCCGTGAGGGCACGGGCTATCCCCACTCCCGTCGCCCCAGGGCGAGGCGAGGAGAGTCCGAGCGAGAGGATCTGTTTTTGATTCTCGAACCTTGAACTTTCACTTTTTGGGAGATTGCCATGTATTACACGCCAGCTTATGCCGCACCAACTTCTAACGAAGAAATTGTGTTTCCACTTGGCCGGTTTGTAGCAACACCGGGCGCAATAGCCGAGGTGAGTTTGCCGCAGATGCTTCATTGCTTACGCCGACACATGCAGGGCGATTGGGGCTGTGTGTGTGCGGAAGATGTTGAAGTCAACAATGCGGCCGTGAGGGCAGGGGAGCGCATCCTGTCGGCTTATCCCATTGACGAGAACAAGCCATCCAAGGGTTACGGTGAAAACACATTCTGGATTATCACGGAAGCAGACCGCAGCGTGACCACGTTCCTTTTGCCCGACGAGTATTAACACCATGCCGGTGCATCGCACCGGCTCTTTCCCTTTATTATTCATTATTACCACAGGAAAAATCACCATGGAAACCATTGAAACCACCATCACGCGCATAGCTGTCACGAATCTCGTTAAATCTCCCCTGAATGTCCGCAAGAAAGTGGGCAGCGGTATAGCCGAACTTGCCGCCCTGATCGCCGCGCAAGGACTGATACACAATCTGGTTGTCACCGAGCAAAAGAAAAAGGGCAAAAAAACCGGCAAGTATGAAGTCGTCGCTGGTGGCAGGCGGCTGGCTGCGCTCAATCTGCTGGTGGCCGATGGGCGCCTGATCAAAGAGCATGAAGTCGATTGCCGCTTAATAGGGCAGGAAGAAGCACTGGAATTGAGCCTAGCAGAGAACAGCGGACGCGAAGCCATGCATCCGGCCGATCTCATCATGGCCTACCGCAACCTGACGGATGCCGGACTTTCCCCCGACGAGATTGCCCCGCGCTTTGGCGTATCCCCTCTGACCGTCAAGCGCTACCTGAAACTGACCAACGTTTCACCAGTTATCTTCAAGTTGTATGCCGAGGACAAAATGAACTTCGAGCAGATAGCCGCGCTGGCGCTGACCGAGGATCACGAGTTGCAGGAGCGTATCTGGAACAATACGCCGGAATGGCAGCGCAATGGCACGACCTTCCGGCGGCTCATTACCGAAACCGAAATAGAGATTCGCACCAGTCCACTGGCCAAGTTCATTGGAGTGGCGGAATACGAGGCAGCGGGAGGACTGATACGGCGCGACCTGTTTGGAGCCGAAGATGAAGGCTTCATGCAGGACGCTGAATTGCTGGAATCGCTAGCACTGGAAAAGCTCAATCAGGCGGTTGAAGCCATCAAAAGCGAAGGCCACGCATGGGTGCAAAGCCATACCACGTTCGACTACTCGGACATGGCCGAATTCGTGCGGGTGCGGACCGTCAGGCGGGAACCGACCGCCGAGGAACAGGCCGCAATGGATGCGCTGGAAGCGGAAATGAAAACCATCGAGGCGGACTTTGAGAATTACGACGAGGATGCGGACGAAACGGGAGAATTCTATGCCGCGATTGAGAAAAAGTACGATGACATACAGGGAAAGATGGAGGTGTTGAGCCAGTCATTGGAAGAGCCTCTTGCCGACGATACTGCCATTGCCGGTGCCGTTGTCACCGTTGACCGTAGCGGCGCATTGCGCATCGAGCGTGGCTTAATCCGCAAGGAGGACATGAAGAAGCTGCCGAAAGAGCAGGGAGCGGGAACAGGACTGGCAGGAACCGGCAAAAGTGAGGAACCGAAGCCGTTACACTCAGAAAAACTCACGCGCATGCTGACCGCGCACCGCACCGCAGCCATACAGGCAGCAATGGCAGACAGGCCGGAGGTGGCGCTGACAGCACTCGTACACCGGCTGGCCTTGCAGGTTTTCTCGAACGGATACGTGTCGAACCGGCTGGTGCAGGTCAACATCGAGCGCCCCTATCTCAAGCCGGACGCAGAGAACATCGAACAGAGCCGCGCAGCTATCGCAATCGAGGACAAGTACAGGGAATGGAAAGAACGCATCGAAGCGGCGGGGCAGGGTGGCAAGAACCTGTTTGGGTGGCTATTGGAACAAGACCTAGCAGACTTGCACGATCTGCTGGCTTTGTGCGTGGCAGCCTCAATCAATACCGTTTCCAGTCGTGAGAACGCCCCATCGGATGACGTGGCAGCACTCATGACCGCCTTGAATCTGGACATGGCCGACTGGTGGGAACCCACGCCGGAGAACTACCTCTCTCACTTGTCCAAAGACCGAATTATTGAAGTGGTGGGAGAAGCGGTTTTCCCTCAAATAGCGCAGACCATGACGAAGATGAAAAAGGGTGAACTGGTCGAGTCCGCGAACACGAGATTATCCGGCTTGCGCTGGTTGCCGGATAATCTCACGGTGAAGCCAAACCCTGAAATCTAATGTCAGGAAAACTGCAAATCCTATTTTAGGGTTTGCAGTTCCGAACACATAGAAATGCTTCGGCGTGCAGCCAGCAGCAGTACACTCCGTTCTTAAGCAACAGCTAGCGTCAAGTGCCCGACCGGCTCGGTGGTTGGTTTCACCTTGATTTCTATGTCGTAACCCAGGCGGTTCAAACAGTCCATTAGCTTACGCTCGGACAAATTAGTGAAGTCACCCCGCAGTAGCGCTGATATCTTCGGCTGCGGAATACCCATGCGGCGGCTGGCCTCTTCTTGCGTCAGGCCGAGCTTGCGCACCGCTCGGGTGATTTCGATCACCAGGCCAGACTTGATTTTGAGTTTTTCGGCACCTTGTAAGCCCAAATCGGCAAAGACGTTGCCAGAGCTGGTTTCAACCTCGATGCCTTCAACGATTCGTTTTGTCATATCGTAGCTCCTTTGCAAGCGCCTCGGCCACTTTCAGCCTAGCGCGAATAATGTCCATATCCTCTTTCGGCGTGGTGATTCCGCTCTTGCTCTTCTTCTGGAAGCAGTGCAAGACGAACACGGCTTCCTCAAACTTCACTGTGTAAACGGCGCGATAAGTACCGCCTGCATCGTCTTCGACCACCTCCAGAACGCCACCGCCGCCGAAACCCTTGAGCACTTTAGCCGCGTCGTGTCGACCACTACGCTGCGCGAAGTCCAGGGCATGACCGAAAAACTTACGCACGTTGATCGAAAGCGCCATCAAATCTTTTTTACTGCTCCCAATCCAGACGAGTGGTTTTTCTTCTTTGCCGGTCATAAATATATTATACCTGAACTGGTATAGAGGGAGTAATCATAATGCAGTCCTCACAAAAGATTTTCGCCTCCGCGAAAATTTCTCCCATCCCGTTTGCCGCTGTCACAGGCCACGCCAGCCGCCTGACGGCGGTGTGCTTCACCTGTCATGCCCTGTGTGATCCGCAAGCCCTGCTTGCGGCCGCAGCGCGCTTGAACCCCAACCCCTGACGCACAGGCCGAAAGCCCGGCCCGCACGAATCCCCCCAGCAAGCGCCCCCCATCCCTTTGTGAGGGGGACTTGTGGGGGGATAAACATTCATGCGGGACCGGAACATCGGCCTGCATTGGCTCGCCTTTTAACCCCGCCCATTCCCAACCCTTGCCCGTGAGGGCAAGGGCTATCCCCACCACCGCCGCCCCAAGGCGGCCCGAGGAGAGTCCGAGCGAGAGGATCTGTTTTTAATCATCAATCGCGAGGAACCTGAAACATGAAAACCAATACCAGCCCAAACAAGGATTTGTATGCCCAAGTCACCGATTCGATCATTGCCGTGATGGAGAGCGGCAAGACCAGTCATCTTACTTGGGCGCAAAGCGGTGACAGTTTGCCGCGTAATCACCAGACCGGTACAGCGTATCAAGGCGTAAATGTGCTTTTGTTGTGGGCCGAAGCCATGAGCCGTGGCTATACAAGCGCCCGCTGGCTGACCTACAGACAAGCCGCAGAGATGGGTGGTCAAGTTCGCAAAGGTGAAAAAAGTGTTACATGCATTTTTTTCAAGACGCTTGAACGCGAGTCGGAGAACGAGGGTGACAACACCGAGAAAGCCGATTCGATCCGCTTGATAAAACCGTTCTGGTTGTTCAACCTTGATCAGATAGACGGCATTGAAAAGCCACAGGCAGCCGAGCCGCGTAATGAATTTCAGCAGATTGATGCAGCCGAGAAGGTATTAATTCATTCTGGCGCCGTTATCCATGAAGCAGGCGAAAATGCGTTTTACCGTCCCTCGACTGATGAAATTTACCTGCCGGAACGCACCCGTTTTGCCTCCGAGATTGAGTTTTACAGTGTGGCCCTGCATGAGCTGACGCACTGGACGGGAGCCCAGCACCGTCTGGCGCGTGACTTTGCCAAGCGCTTCGGTACAGAAGCACGCGCTTTCGAGGAATTGATAGCCGAGCTTGGCAGTGCTTTCCTGAATGCAGAATTGGGCTTTTCCGCAGCCACGATCCCGAACCATGCCGGGTATATCGAATCATGGTTGAAGGTGCTGAAGAACGACAAGCGCGCCATCTTCACCGCCGCCAGCCAAGCAAGCCAAGCGCACCGCTACATCATGGACTTAGTGGATGGGGTGGAGGGAACACGCGAGCAGAAGGTGGCATAAGGCAAACACTCATTGAGACCGCAGCTGCGGTCTCAATGGAAAGCCCAGGAAATGCATTTTCGCATATGCGAAAACATCTCCCCATTCCTCCTTTATCCGTTGTTGACCGTGGCCTTGAGTGTGGCACCCGGCTTGAATGCCGGAACCCTTGCGGCGGCAATTTTAAGTTCTTCACCTGTTTTGGGATTGCGGCCGGTGCGCGCGGCACGGTCGCGCATCTCGAAGGTTCCGAAACCGATCAGTGAGATGGAATCGCCTTTTTTCAGGGCATCCGCAATGATTTCGGTCAATGCCGTTACGGCACGGCCGGCATCGGCTTTGGTGGAGCCGGTTTTCGCGGCCATTGCATCAACGAGTTCGTTTTTGTTCATGGGTTTTTTTTCTCTTTTTAAGGTTAGTGGTTTCTGGATCTGCTGCATTTTGTTTTTCTGTCGCGAAGGGCAGGGGAGTAGCCTACCTATTCGGTTATCAGCAGGCATGCGCCACTGGCACATCGCTCCACCGGGTAGTGTAGCAGGGCGACATATTTTCCCGGCGCATGGCCCAGGATTTTACGGCTGACGAGGCAAATACAGATACAGTATGGCGCCCATAGCGCCGGTTCAGGGCATCCATTGTCTTCATCAGCCCTTCCGATCGTTGCCCCGCGCCATGCTCCAGCAACAAGGAACCCTGCGCCGTTTGTGCATCGCTTATCCCCATCAACATTACGCCGGCCTTCTTGTAGGCATAGCCCGGCTGGTAGATCTTCTTCAATCCGAACAGGGCGGCGCGCACTAGGAGGCGGGTATCCGCGCTGGCATTGGGCAGGGGAATAACGATACTGTTGCTGTACTGCGGATCTTGTTCGCGGAATGGATTGGTATGGATGAATACATGGATGGCGCTGCATGTCCCATCCTGGGCACGCAGCTTCTCCGCAGCATGGCTTACATGACTTGCCACCGCCTCATTCAAGTCGGGCAGGGCATGCAACAACTGGCCAAAGGAGCGGGAAGAGACAATCTGTTTCTTGGGTGGGGCAATCTCTTCCAGGTCTAAGCAGGAGATGCCGCGCAGCTCGTTGCCGGTGCGCTCCATCACCACGCCAAAGCGTGAGCGCAGCCAGGTTAAAGGCGCATCGCGCAGATCCTTCACCGTCTGGATTCCGGCTGTTTGCAAGTGTGCATCGATGCGGCGGCCTACGCCCCATACCTCGCCGACCTCGATGCCGGCCAGTAACGCGTCTATTTCTGCTTGCGGCATGGCGGCAAGATCGCACACGCCGTTAAACCGGGGATTTTTCTTGGCAATGTGGTTGGCGAGCTTCGCCAGGGTTTTCGATGAGCCGATGCCGACGCATACAGGCAAGCCGGTCCACTGCAATACACGCTGGCGCATGGACTGCCCCATACTGGCAAAAGACCGCCACAGGTTGCCCAGGCCGTTCAAACCGAGAAAACTTTCGTCGATGGAATACACTTCCACATTGGGGCTGTAGTCGCGCAAGATCGACACCGCGCGGCTGGACATGTCCGCGTAGAGCGCATAGTTGGAAGAGAGCGCAACGATGCCGTGCTGCCTGGCCAATTCCTTCATCTGGAACCAGGGCGCCCCCATCTTTATCCCCAACGCCTTGACTTCATTGGACCTGGCCACCGCACAGCCGTCATTGTTGGAGAGCACGACTACCGGACGGTTTTCGAGGGTCGGATTGAAAACACGCTCGCAACTGACGTAAAAATTATTGACGTCCACCAGCGCGAAAATCTGCTGGCTCGCAGTTGCGCCGGATGCCGGCATGGCTATACGGCAAAGCGCGATACCGCGCCGGTCACGACACCCCACACCCGTAATTCGTCGTGTTCCTGAAAGCATATCGGCGCATAGGCGGGATTTTCCGCGTGCAGCTCGATCACGCCGTTCAAGCGGTACAGCCGTTTGACCGTATATTCGTTATTGATGATGGCCAGCACGATATGCCCGTGCCTGGGTTCGATGGAACGGTCCACTACAAGCAGGTCGCCATCATGAATGTTGGCGCCGGTCATGGAGTCGCCGATCACCCGGAAAAAGAAGGTCGCGGTCTTGTTGCGCACCAGGTACGTATTTAGGTCGAGCGCGGATTCCGCGTATTCGTCTGCCGGAGAAGGAAAACCCGCCGGGATGCGCTGCAATAGCAAGGGCAAACGATATAACGGAGCGGAGAGCGCAGCCTGCCGCAGATAGGGCAGGAGAGTCTCATTGCCAAGAGGGAGAATGTTTGCCATGGAATGCGTCCTGATGCAATATGAAAAACTATAACCTGTCTTGAAAGGATAGACGATATGTGCGGACGCTACGGACTGAATCATCCTCATCCAGTGTTGACGGACTGGTACCGCGCTTCATTCATGCCGGAACTGAAGCCCCACTACAATATCGCGCCGACGATGGATGTAAGATAATTTATAGGGTTCTGGAAGTTGCCGAAAAATGGATGGTTTATCTGAAACATTAAAAGCTGTTTGGGATTGGCTGTCTGCCGACCGTATGGAAAAACTTAAGTTTATCGGCGGCGGATTGGTTGCTCTAATAACCGCCTTGTGGGGATTTTATAAGCATTTTTCGAAGAAAAAAGAAAATCGCGAGGTATCGACATCCGATGGGGGTGGTAAAAATAATTTTATTTTCGGCATTACGCTTGAACAATATGAAGCTGGCCTCAGAAGGAAGGAACTAGAAGTCCGCAGTGAATTGCGACAAGCCAGCGTGGCGGACAAGGAAGCCATTGCATTGCTCGAAAAAAAGCTTGCCTACATCCAAAGTGAGTTGATGAACCCCGAAAGCGCCTTAGCGGACCATAAAGCCAAACTCGCTGAAGCCTCCAGGGCTTTTGATAACTTCAATCGTGAGATTCTTTCGGAGCAAATCAAGCCAGCACAAGATGCCTTAACTAAAGGCGACACTGCTTACGCTGAAAAACTCTTCATTCAGATTCGCAGGCAGGGAATGGGAAATGCAGCCGAAGCGGCTTATCAACTGGGGCAATTGGCAATTAGCCGTATTGATTACGAAAGCGCTAACCGCCATTATCGACAAGCAGCAAACTTACAACCCGATAATCCCCTTTACCTCAACGCGGCTGGTTTAATTGCACACACTATGGGCCATTACGCTCGGGCAGAGCCACTCTTTCACCAAGCGCTCGCGATACGGGAAAAAACTCTCGGCCCCGATCATCCCGACGTAGCAAGTAGCCTACACAACCTTGCAGAACTGTACCGTGCCCAGGGCCAATATGAAAAGGCTGAGCCACTCTTCCAGCGAGCACTGGCAGCACGGGAGAAAGCCTTCGGCCACGACCATCCTCATGTGGCTACCAGTCTCAACAATCTCGCGGCATTGTACCGAGTAAAAGGCGATTACGAGAAGGCTGAAACCCTTTTATGCCAAGCGCTGGCTATACGGAAAAAAGCTCTCGGACCCAATCATCCCCACGTGGCTACCAGCCTCAACAACCTTGCCTTGCTGTATAGCGCACGGGGTCAGCATGAAAAGGCCGAACCGTTCTTCCATCAAGCACTCGCGATAAGGGAAAAAACTCTCGGCCCTAATCATCCCCATGTGGCGAACAGTTTGAACAATCTCGCGTTGTTGTATGACGCGCAGGGCCGGCAGGGAAAGGCTGAATCACTCTTCCACAGAGCGCTAGCGATACGGAAAAAAGCTCTCGGCCCCGACCATCCCGACGTGGCTGAGAGTTTCCAGAACCTTGGGAAAGCGTATCAGGCACAAGGCAAAAATGAGGAAGCCCAAGCGCTAGAACTTTCTGTGAAAGCGAATTTGGCACCTTAGATAAATACGCTCAATTCAAAGCCTGTTGAATTCCCCTGTCTATGTGAACAAGCCGGGACAGATTTAACGAACCTGAAGTAGGCACCGGCTTAGATTCGATGAGAATAGTAATAGGGACCATTCCGTTTCTCAAGACGTTTTTCTCAGGGGGTAGAGAACAAATAAACTGTCGGGGACTTTTCCCACTTAGCCTCATGGCGGAAGGGCTCCTGGAACGGCTTCCTTTTGCTACAAAGGCTATGAATGATAAAGGACCGTTTATTGGAAGGAGTAAGGGGTAAAGGGGATTCTTGTCGGTTTAGTCCTGAAGAGCATCCAAAAACTGTATCTTGAAACAGTTTCTCCAAAAAGCTAACATGGAGACGAGTTTTTAGAGAAGAAAAAGGCAAAAATGAAAATTGGTTATGCACGGGTCAGTACTCAGGATCAAGATTTAGCTTTGCAGATCGACGCCCTGACTAAAGAGGGCTGCGAGAAAATCTTTCAGGAAAAAGCTTCCGGCGCGCAGCGGGACAGGCCGGAGCTTAAGGCCGCGCTGTCGTACATGCGCGAAGGGGATATTCTGATAGTCTGGAAGCTTGATCGCCTTGCCCGGTCCATGAAGCAACTGATTGAAACGGTCGAGGATTTTGAAAGGCGGGGGATTGGGTTGAAATCATTGCAGGACCCGGTTGACACCAGCTCAGCAAGCGGAAAACTGGTCTTTCATATTTTTGCCGCGCTGGCCGAGTTTGAACGGGGGGTTATCCGGGACCGAACTAATGCAGGCTTGAAGTCGGCGCGGGAACGGGGCCGTATCGGCGGAAGGCCGCGGTTGTTATCTAATAGAGATTTACAGGTTGCGAAAGCCCTATTGAAGGACCCAGCGATAACGGTAGCAGAGGTTGCGAAGCGTCTTGGTGTTTCCATATCAACTCTCTACAATCACCTGCCTGCTGCTCGTGCAGAAAGTTTGGAGGAGGCCGCATCATGAAGATGCTCACAAAAGAAGATGTAAAGGCCCTTACAGCGGATCAGAAGCTTGAGCTGATGGACCTGCTATCGGAAAGCCTTGAAGAAGACCATATCCCGGTGTCTCCAGAGGTAAGGGATGAAGTGGAATCCCGTCTGAAGACGTACGATGAAGACAAGAAAACCGCGCTGCCGTGGAGGGACGCGTTGCGTCGGCTTGCGCCTTGATCGTTACCCTTCAGGCGTTCAATGATGTGGCGCAAGCAAGAGACTGGTACGAAAAGCAGCGACCGGGATTAGGGGCTGATTTCGTCTCCAAGGTTGAGGAAGCTTTGGAAATGATTGAAAGCAATCCCATGCTCTACCCGGCATTAGTCAAAGATGCGCGGCGAGCAAATATGAAGAGATTCCCCTATGGGATATGGTTCAAGGTAGAGAAGGAGCCCGTCGTCATTGCCTGTCTGCACCATCGCAGAAATCCGGCTTTGATAAAAGGCCGCGCGCCTTCACCTGTCTTCTAATCAGAAGGCCCCGCGGATAGTCCGACGTTTAAGGTCACGTATTGAAGCTAGCTGTTTTCTTTTTTTTTAGGGATTAGAGGTTTAGGTGGAAGCGTGAATTAATAGACACGCCAGTAAGCTGGCTTACGCCGCAGTCTCACTAAATGGATCTTTTCAATAAATTGCCTTCCCGCGGCCTCTCCCTCTACCACATGAGACAGTTCTCCGTACCGCCTGGAAGCTTTGCTACCCCATCTGCGTATAGCGACCCAATCGCCGAATAAGTCGCGAACAAGCTCAACCTCATACCAACGCTGCGCCGTTTCCCAGCGTGCACGTGCAACCATTCGTTCGCAAGTCTCTTTCGTTCTAAAAAGTATCGCGACTTATTCCCTTTCAGTTATGCGAGGCATTTTCTGAAATAGGCAAGCCAACTAAGTGGGCAAACTCAATTTGTGTGGGAATTTCCCTGACAGGTGCTTCTCATTAGTGCGAAACTCCCCCTGTGTTTGGGTGTGATACGCAACGAACGCGAGCTTTTCATTACCAAAAAAGCCGTACCGAAAATGCTCCCAATAACATCTGCAATGAAGTCGGACAATGCTGCCTCACGACCGGGGAGATACATCTGATGCCATTCGTCGAGCGCACCGACCAGCAAAGCGCCAAAAAAAGCGACAGCTAATTTGTGCCATCCCCGCAGATTGCTCGACAAACCTATTGTGCAAGCAAGCAAGGCAAAAACACCGGCATGGACCACTTTATCCCAAGGTTGGGATATCAAGCCGACAGCTATAGGTTGCCGCCCCCCGACAAACAGGGCGGCTACAATTCCGAGTATCGCCAAAATGGCGATAGCATTAAAATGACGATATGCTAGGCGCTGCAGGTACAACATGAGATCGAATTCCTGAGTGATATTCACTAGACCATCTGGTCAACAAGGGGTGACACAACGAAGTTGCGGTGTGGCTACCTTTAATAGCCGGTCTAATCGTACTTTATCCGCCTCGGCGTAATCCTCTGATCAACAAGCTATTTGGCCCTCTGATCACAGCTGAACAACGCGCTGTCGGCGTGGGCATGTTCGTTATAATGTTTGGTATCTAGGCTAGCTTACAGGCGACCTGGCACGACAAAACACCCTATAGTAACTGCAGCGGATAGGCTGAGGCTCAGCCAGAAACCAGCCAAAAAATTTGCTTTGAAAGAAGGCCTTCAATCTGAAGGCCCAGTGCCTTCAAGGTGAGCCAAATGAACGCGAGCAACGACATGAGCGGCAGAGATGCCACGAGTGCAGCAAATCCCGTGTGTCGCTTCGCGATTTCCGAGATGGCTACCATACGATAGCGGAGACAAAAACTTTGAGCGCGTAATAAAGCATAAGCTTATTTCTATCCTAGGCACAGCATAAGAACTAGAAAAGGAAAGGTGTATCCGTATATACCTTGCGCGTCGTTTTATCAATTGAAGATCTCAGTTGTTCCTATTTCGCCTTTTAGTCTGTCCTCGTTTTTTCCAACGATAAAAAAATCAACAAGACTCCAACCAACTACAGTGCCTACTTTCACCAGTGATGCATCCCACCCTGGAGACTGGCGTGGAAACGATGGTCGTTGGCACGCTGGCCTGGCTTTCAACATGAACCACGGTGCCAGGGAGCTGAGGCCGTAAGATGTTTACTTCCGCTGCTTTTGACGTGGATGCCGCGATGAAGAGCCGGTCATAAATCAAATCAGTGTCTATTGATAGGCTTTTAGGGGGATTAAATTATCCCTCACTAGGGCTAGCCCTACCGATAGATGGGATTCGGTCAAACAAAACGGATTACCGGATGCGGAGAAACAAAAGAGAGCTGCGCTATCATCACAACGAATGCAATGTATTGATGCAGCCGAATGAGAAATTTTTTGTTCTTCCCTGGATCGACTGTTATATAATAAATAAGCTTGTTGGTTCATTATTGTCAATCAACTAGTAATTAGGAACATTAGCAACAGAGCGCTCTCATTCATGAGCGCAGCATACCCCACGCTGAATCCTCTTCAGCGCCCGGGCTTGCTCCTGATGTGGCACGCGGGGCTTCCGCGAGAAATTGGCGCCCATCGTTCTCCCCATGTAGTAGCCGCCTGGCTTACGTTTCGGCGTGGGCCTCTCTTATTTCTTTCGGGAAAGCGGCACTCATGCATATTAAACATTCATTCTCCATCGGAAATCACACAGTCACCCTTGAGACCGGCGAGTTCGCGCGCCAGGCGACAGGCGCCGTCGTACTGGACATGGACGGTACCGTGGTTCTTGCCACCATTGTCGCGGCGAAGGACGCAAAGCCCGAGCAAGATTTTTTTCCGCTCACCGTCGATTACATCGAAAAGTCCTATGCGGCAGGACGCATTCCGGCAAATTTTTTCAGACGTGAAGGCGGCTTGTCTGAAAGAGAAATCCTGGTCTGTCGGCTGATCGATCGGCCGTTCCGGCCGCTCTTTCCTGACGGCTTCCTGAACGAGGTACAGATTGTCGTTCAGGTCCTTTCAGTGAATCCCGAGATTGACCCCGAGATACCGGCGATATGGGCTACTTCGGCTGCTCTTGCGGTTTCAGGGATTCCCTTCAACGGTCCGCTGGGCGCGGCGCGGATCGGTTATTTCGACGGCTGTTTCCAATTGAACCCGACCAATTCGGAGAGAAAGAAGAGTGTGCTCGATCTCGTTATCGCCGGAACGGCAGATGGAATTATCATGGTGGAATCGGGGTCGCAGGAGCTTGCGGACGAAATCCTATTGGATGCCATTGCGTTCGGGCATAGACACATGCAACTGGTCATCATGGCAATCCAGAAGCTTGCGGAGGAGGGCGGAAAGCCCCAGTGGACCTGGAAGCGCCAGCCTAAGGACCAAGGGTTGCACGACAAGCTGGAGGCGGCGGCGCGCCAGCAATTAGAGGAAGCGTACCGGATTACAAGCAAGCGCGAGCGTGCAACCCGGCTGGAAGTGATACGAGCCGATATTGTGCGTGAACAGACGCAAGGAGCTTCAGACCCTGCGGTTAAGGGCGCTGCTAACAGTCTGTTGTACGAGATTGAATCGGACATCGTGCGAGGCAGGGTTCTGAACGGAGAACCCCGGGTTGATGGCCGCGACACCCGGACCGTCCGGCCCATCTCTATCCGTTCCGGTCTGCTACCCAGGGCACACGGATCGGCGCTATTCACGCGCGGCGAAACGCAGGTTCTCGCGGTTGCCACGTTGGGAGCCAAAGAAGACGAGCAGGTGATCGATGCATTGCCCCGTCCTTACAGGGAGCGGTTCATGCTCCATTACAACATGCCCCCTTATGCCACAGGCGAGACGGGCCGCGTTGGAACACCGAAACGACGTGAGATCGGCCATGGGCGTTTAGCGAAAAGAGCACTGACGCCGCTATTACCTTCTGCCGAAGAGTTTCCCTACTCGATCCGCGTCGTATCCGAGGTGACGGAGTCAAATGGCTCGAGCTCCATGGCGTCAGTCTGCGGTGGTTGCCTGGCCCTCATGAATGCCGGCGTTCCCATACATAGGCACGTAGCGGGTATTGCCATGGGGCTGATCAAGGAGGGCGATCGTTTTGCCGTATTGACCGATATTTTGGGGGACGAGGATCACCTGGGTGACATGGATTTCAAGGTGGCCGGCACTGAAGAGGGCATTACCGCACTTCAGATGGACATCAAGATCCAGGGAGTAACAACAGAGATCATGCGAGTCGCCCTCATTCAGGCGCGAGAGGCAAGGCTGCACGTGCTGGCCGCAATGAAGGCTACAGTGGAAGCCTCGGCAAAAGAGCTGTCAGCGCATGCGCCACGCCTCCTTACCATGAAGATCCCGCGGGAGTACATACGGAATGTGGTGGGCAAAGGAGGGGCAATGATCCGCGAACTCATGGAGCAGACCGAGACAAACATAAATATTCAGGACGACGGCGTCATAACGATTTCCGCCACCGATCCCGCAAAGGCGGAAGAAGCGAAGCGCCGAATTGAAGCATTGACGATGGAGGTTGAGGTGGGTCGCGTGTACGAAGGCGTTGTGCTGAAGCTGCTGGATTTCGGCGCCATCGTGAGTATTTTGCCCGGGCGCGACGGTTTACTGCACGTATCTGAAATTGGAGATCAGCCCGTGGAGTCGGTCGCCGATGTCCTATCCCTAAGCCAGGTTGTACAGGTAAGGGTCCTCCAAACCGACGGCCGTGGCCGAATACGTTTGTCAATGAGATCAGCGCGTATGGCAACAGCCCCCGCTGCTGTTTAAAAGAGACGCGGAATATGCCGATTACGCAGGAAGTTGCGGCGGCGATTTCAACTCTCCTTTCAGGGGCCGCGTGGTTGGAATTGCCTGTAACTAAAACTAAACAAAACGGAGGAAGTATGTCAGAAATTCTCGAGATTGAAGAATTCAGGAACTTAGCTCAGGCTGCCTTGGCGCAGATTGAAGCTGCATTTGCGGATCATGATTCTACCAGCGCGATAATTGCCCTGGACCAGTCGCGCATGCGGCAATACACGAGAAACGGCTCACTTGAGCAGCAAACCATTGGGAGCGCTAAAGAGCGTCTTATATGGGAAAGGCGTCGGTTGCATGCTGCTTTGGAGCGGATGCGTCATGGGCAATTCGGAATCTGTTGTTATTGCGAAGACTCGATTCCGGTAGAGCGGCTGCGTGCGGATGTTGCCACGCCGTTTTGCTCACCTTGCCAATATGGAATCGATGCCCGCGCCACGATTATTTGACCGATGCATATACGCGCACATTAAAGCGCCAGGAGCTGACTACTTCCAGCAAGGGGATGCTTATGAATGCAAAGTCGTCGAGTTTAACGATGGATGGATAAATACCATTTGATAACCCTCGTTACAGTGAAGTCACCTCAGGAGAAACCGCTAGCGCGGATCGCCACAGTAACGACTTTTATGATGCTCATGACAAATCGCATGATCGGAAAGCTCGAAGAGAACTCTTTTTCAGGAAATAAGAGGAGGGGGCGGGAGATATGTTGAGTCAAAAAGAAGTGAGCAAAGTGGAGCCTATCCCCTTAAGTTCATCGGGCCAGGTGATACGCATGTCTGAGAACAACCGGATGCTGGCAGCCGATACACTTGAGGGCATTGAGATGTTGCGCAACATGTTAGAGGAGACAGTGGAACTTGTCGCCACAACCTCAATTCACGAGGCGCTTGAGATCCTGAAAGGCGACATAGACCTGGTGTTGTGCGGCGCCCATTTCGATGATTCGCAGATGCTCGGCCTGTTGAGGCGGGCGAGGATTGATATCGAGACTCGGGACAAACCTATCCTCTGTTATCGCAACCTCGGCAGCGAACTACCCAACACCACACTTCGAAGGCTCAGGTTCATGTGTACTGCTCTCGGTGCTGTTGGATTTGTGGATCTCTATTTACTGAAGCAGCAACTCGGAACAGCACAAGCCGAAATGCAGTTCAAAAGAACTGTATTTCAATATTTGAAACCCGGTAATCAATAGCTGCAACTCTTTTTGCATTTTGGGTGAAAACAATTCAAGGAGGTAACGCTATGTTGTTCATCAGGCGAGCTGCTTCATCCCCTTGGGGCAGGGGCAGCTCTGAAATAGTCGGGCATGGTCTTTCACTTTGAGGGGAAGCGTTCGGTACAGTGGCTTGCAGGCGATGCTACTCCCATGTTTATAAGTCCGCTTGGAGGGAATCATGGGTGAACTGCAATCAACTTCCTCTCATCGTCGCCTTAAAGAGCTTCTTGCAATTTCAGAAACGGAACGAACGGATGCCCAGTGGAATGAAATCAACGAACTTGAAATTTCGCTAACCTCTGTCAATCAAAAGCTCGTACCTGAGAAACGCGATCGGCAGAAAAAAGCTGTTTCTACCGGTCATTACCCAGGTCCACCAAGCGGGTGGAGCAAGAGCCAACCCAGGAAACATCACCAGAAATCTGGACGAAGATAGAGACTCATCATATCCACCCGCTGCTTGGCTGCCTTATGCTTGCCGAAGCTCTCCATCAATCTCAGTAAATCTCAAAAGCATTGATCCATTTGGAGAAGAGACATGTTGACGAATACGGAGATCGAGCGTTTCGGTTTCGATCTTGAAGAGCGCCTGCAATCGGTGATTAAAGCCATTGACGCAGGGAGCGAAGACCAGCAGAGCATTGCGCTTGACCAGTCCAAGGTAGGTCGATTGTCACGGATGGACGCTTTACAGCAGCATGCCATGTCACTCGGGTTTGTGGAGACGCTGATGCGGGAGAAGCGCAGGCTAGAAGCGGCGCTTGCCCGGATGGAGAGAAGTGATTTTGGAATCTGCTGCAAATGCGGAGATTATGTGCAGCGCGAACGTTTGGAGGTGGACCCAGCGGTACCTTTTTGCGGCGAGTGCCAGCATGCGCTCGAAGAAAAACGCCAGGATAGACGGTAAACAGGGCGCGACGTTGGCAAGGGGGAAAAAGAAGTTTTATTTTATGTATTCAGAGGACGAGGAGATGAGACATGAGCGCGAAAGACGTGATGTTCGGCAACCTGGTTCGCCATAGGATTCTTGCTGGCGCTGATCAATTGGCGGATACCGTCAAGGTTACCTTGGGTCCCAGGGGCCGTAATGTGGTATTGGAGCGCGCCTTCGGCCCCCCAATCGTAACCAAGGATGGCGTAACAGTGGCCAAGGAAATCGAACTAAAGAACAAATTTGAAAATATTGGCGCGCAGGTTCTGAAAGAGGCTGCGCTACGCACCGGCGAAGCGGCAGGCGACGGAACCACAACAGCGGTGGTGCTGGCTCAGGTTCTTATCCGGGAAGGCATGAAATTTGTAGTTGTCGGCATGAATCCGATGGACCTGAAGCGGGGCATCGATCAGGCCGTCGCGGCCGTGGTTGAGGCGCTGAAGGGACTATCCAAGACTTGCACCACTTTCGATGAGATTGTCCAGATCGGGACCGTCTCAGCCAACGCTGACGAGAACATTGGCAATATCATCGCCGAGGCCATGGAGAAAGTGGGCAAGAAGGGAGTGATCACGGTCGAAGATGGCAGGTCACTCCAGAACGAGCTGAGATTCATGGAGGGCATGGAGTTCGAACGCGGCTATCTCTCCCCATACTTCATCACCGATCATGTAAAGCAGACCGCTGTCCTGGAAAACCCTTATATCCTGTTTTTCGAGCAGAAGATTGCCAACCTCCCTGACTTGCTGCCCGTACTCGAGCAGGTCGACCAAACCAGCCGTCCGCTGTTGATTGTCGCAGAAGATGTGGAGGGCGACGCGCTGGCTGCCCTGGTAGTGAATAACATCCGCGGCGTTCTGAAGACGTGCGCCATCAAGGCTCCAGGCTTCGGCGATCATCGCAAGGCGATGCTGGAGGATGCCGCCATCCTTACCGGTGCTAAGGTAATCGCCCCCGAAGCCGGCCTCACGCTGGAGAAGGTCACCCTGCAGGAACTAGGTCAGGCAGGCCGTATCGAAATAGGAAAGGAAAACACGATCATCATCGGCGGCGCGAGCGATACCGCAAGAATCGAAGCCCGTGTCAAAGAGATCAGCACCCAGATCAAAGAAGCGGCTGGAGACTATGACCGCGAAAAGCTGCGAGAACGGTTGGCGAAGCTGGCTGGCGGTGTGGCGGTGATCAGGATTGGGGCCGCTACGGAAATCGAGATGAAGGAGAAGAAGGCGCGGGTCGATGATGCCCTGCACGCGACACGAGCAGCCGTAGAGGAAGGCGTCGTCCCTGGCGGAGGGGTCGCCCTGTTGCGTGCCCGAGCGATAATTGCCCATCTGAAAGGCGATAACCCCGATCAGGACGCTGGCATCAAGATCGTGCTGCGCGCACTGGAGCAACCGTTGCGTGAAATCGTGGCAAACGCAGGCGGCCTCCCCAGCGTGGTGGTGAACAAAGTTGTCGAAGGCAGCGGCAACTTCGGCTATAACGCAGCGAGCGGCGAATACGGCGATATGCTGTTAATGGGCGTGCTGGATCCGGTCCGGGTTACGCGGATCGCGCTACAAAACGCCGCGTCCCTTGCCGGCCTCATGCTTACTACCGAAGCCATTGTGGCCGGGTTGCCGGATGAAATAAGTGGAGAGTAAAAGAATCGTGAAGCGCTATTTTCTGTTGGATCACAGCGGAGACCCTCGCTTTACCGCTGTTCTCGGTAATGCGCTTGCCTTGAGTCCCAATGTCGATGAAGCAGATGCAATTCTGGTGGCAGGTGGAGATGGCTCCATGGTGCGTGCGATTCAGCGGTATCAAGACCTGCACAAGCCATTTATAGGACTGCACGCGGGATACCGCGGCTTCTTGATGAATAATGCGGAACCGCTATCCGAGATTTATCAGCATCTGAACGAGGTGCAGTATGAAACCATGTGGATGCTAATGGCAGAGGGAGAGACATCGGAATGCAAAATTGTGGTTTACGGTTTTAATGATGTCTGGGTTGAGCGGGGGACAAGCCAAACCTTGCGGATGCAAGTCTCCGTCAATGGAATCCAGCAATCTGCTCTACTTGTCGGTGACGGCCTCCTGTTCAGTACGCCGCAAGGCTCGACTGGATACAACCTGGCTCTGCATGGCAAAGCCATTCCCTTAGGTATGTCCGTGCTTCAGGTCACACCCATGGCTTGTGTCGTCGAGAAGACGGCGCTAGGTTCCATTATTTTTCCAGACACTGCTGTCGTCGATGTGGTGTTTCTCCAGATCGAGAAGCGGCCGGGCTTGTTATTCCACGACGGTCTTCAATCGTCGATCGCCCCCCTGCGGCATCTCAGTGTGCGTAAGAGTGATTGCCAGGTGCAGCTCGGATTCATCAAGGAATACTCGATTCACAACAAAGTTCTCGCGTGGCAATTTCAGTCATCGTGAAAATGAGTCACGCTACAGTCGAAGAAATGGTGCGGCAGAAGGCTGCATGGACCCTAACGGCAGTCAGTGAAATATATGTGAACCCCATCGCGTCTGATGGAAGAGAAAAATCTGATGGGGGTATCCAAGTAGGTGCGAAGCTAAACAGGCTGTCAACGAGATTTGGCGATTACGTCCGCCGGATGTCGCCTAAGCGAGATACAACATATGTCGATTGAACAAGAGGTTGCGCGGCGCCGTACGTTTGCAATTATTTCGCATCCCGATGCGGGCAAGACTACGCTGACTGAGAAACTACTGCTTTTTTCTGGCGCAATTCATATTGCAGGCAGCGTGAAGTCTCGTAAATCTTCCCGTCATGCAACGTCTGACTGGATGGAGATCGAGAAGCAGAGGGGGATTTCGGTAGCAAGCTCTGTCATGCAAATGGAGTATCGGGACTGCGTTATCAATCTCCTTGACACACCAGGCCATCAGGATTTTTCGGAAGATACTTATCGGGTGCTGACAGCAGTGGATGCGGCGCTCATGGTGATCGACGGAGCAAACGGCGTCGAATCGCAGACACTACGACTCATTGAAGTATGCCGGACCCGCAGCATTCCCATTATCACCTTTATCAACAAGCTCGACCGCGAAGTCCGCGAGCCGCTGGATCTGCTCGACGAGATCGAGCGGGTGCTGAAGATACCTGCTGTTCCATTTACCTGGCCAGTGGGGATGGGTAAGCGTTTTGCTGGAGTGTTCGATATCCGTGCGGGCCGCATGCGCGTTTTTACCGCGGGCGAGGACCGTGCGGGTGTTGATGATGAAATACTGGACGGCATCCACAATCCGCTATCAACCCAAAGATTCGGCGAGGTTTTTGAACAGGCTCAAAAAGAGATTGAACTCGTGCAAGGTGCCTCCAGCGGATTTGAGCGGGAAGTATTCCTGGCAGGACTGCAAACACCGGTTTTTTTTGGCTCGGCGATCAACAACTTTGGTGTGCGTGAAGTTCTGGATGCGTTGATCGATCTTGCCCCGCCTCCAGGCCCGAAGCTGGCGTTGCAACGCCTTGTGCAACCAACTGAAGAGAGGTTTTCAGGCGTCGTGTTCAAGATCCAGGCGAATATGGATCCTGCACACCGTGATCGCGTCGCATTTATTCGAGTTTGCTCGGGTCATTTCATGCGCGGGATGGAGCTAAAAATCTCCCGCAATGGAAAAGAACTACGAACAACGAGGGTAGTTTCCTTTTTATCACAGCGACGTGACCTGCTGGATGAGGCATATGCCGGTGATGTGATTGGCTTGCCCAATCACGGGGTGCTGCAACTCGGCGATACACTGACTGAGGGAGAGGTTCTGCAATTCACCGGATTACCGTTTTTCGCGCCTGAACTCTTTTTTGCCATCGAAGTAGCAGACCCAATGCGCAACAAGCAGTTGCGAACCGGTCTGAAACAACTCGGCGAAGAGGGCGCGATACAGGTTTTCCGGCCACTTGCGGGCGGTACTCTCTTGCTTGGTGCAATAGGTACGCTTCAGTTCGAGGTTGTGGCACATCGCTTACGATACGAGTACCGGGCCGAAGTCCGACTTGTTCCGTGCAAATATCGCCTCGCAAGATGGATTAGTGCTGACGATTCTGATGAACTTGACCGCTTCATTACAGCCAACGCTCACCGAGTTGCATACGACGTAGTAGATGCACCGACTGTCCTTGTTGCGTATGAGGCCGAGCTTGCGGCTATCCAGGAGAACTGGCCACGCATCCATTTTCACGCCTTGCGCGAGCATAGTGGATTGGTTTTCAAATCTCGTGCTATTGAGGCTTGAGCAAAAGCTGCGCCAGTAAGCATTGCCCGAACCACAAAAGGGAAGCATCTATCGCTGACCATCCGAGAATTTCACGGGTGTCACAATCGAGCAAGTCCAAGGGGATATCGCCAATCAGTGCAATATGGAGACGGCTTTCAACATGGCTAATGCATCGCGCATTGGAGGCAGTGTCGCCAGGGGTGATCCACGTGCTGAGGGTCCGGGTCTGGAAGAGCTGAGCAAATCGCTCGCGCCCGTCAACGATGGAGCTTGTGACCACCTATCGGGACTGCAGCTCCCGTCAATAACTCTGTTATCGACGGCAGGCCGTGCTGTCGATCTCGCAGGAATTTCCGGCTGGCTCGTAATCTATTGCTATCCTATGACAAGGCGGCCAGGGCAAACCCTGCCTGAGGGGTGGGAGCAGATCCTTGGAGCAGCAGGTTGCACGCCGCAGTCCTGCTCATTCCGTGATCACTTTTATGAATTGCAAACGCTCAATACTCAATTATTTGGAATTAGCACCCAAACCAATGAAGATCAGTTGGAGGTGGTGGAGCGCCTTCATCTTCCATTCGAGCTGCTGAGTGACACGTCATTCAAGTTTGCGCAGGGGCTGCGCTTGCCCATGGCTGAGGTGCATGGTATGCGCCTTATTAAGCGTGTCACGCTTATCGCCCGAGATGGGCAGGTTGTAAAATACTTCTATCCGGTCTCCCAGCCAGACAAAAACATCGATGATGTGCTGTCCTGGTTACGTAAAGGAAGCCACACCGCTTTAGCGTGCATATCCGACGTAAAGCGGAACTAACGCAGGAGCAGGGTGGGAATTTTCGACGATCGCAATAGATCGGAAGTCTTGCTTCCAAAAAAAAGGCTGCGCAGTGGTGAATGGGCATAGGCTCCCATAATCAGCAGATCAATCTCCTGGTTGCTTACGGCCTTGGCGATAACCGACTCCGCGTCCCCTGGAATTAGCGAAGCTGATGCCTCAAAACCAGCTGCTTCCAGCGTCGTCTGAGCCCACTTGAGTTGTTTGGCCGCATCCGGTCTTTCCCTGCCAGACATTAGAAGATGGCAGGGGATGCCGCGAAATAGAGGACTGGCGGCCACCATCTTGACACCGTTACGGGTCATTATCCCGCCATCGAAAGCGATCATTATCCGCCGTGGTTCCTTGAAGCCCTCGGTCACGGTGAGAATCGGTCGGTGCAGGGCACGCACCACGCGCTCAACATTACGCCCCAAGTCGCGCTGGGTGGCTCCAGCCGATTCGCCGCGCCTGCCCAGGACGAACAAAAGCACCTCATCTTCCTGTTCCACCAAGGTCTCTTCCAACGCGCCGTGACGCTGGCGCACATCGGGGGCCGTTATGCCTGCAGCGATAGCACGCCCACGCAGGCGGTTAAGGAAAACTCGGCCTTGCTCCCGAGCTGCCTTGGTGCGGGAGGCGTCCTTTTCGGATAACTCGGTCAGGAGTATTTCCTGCGAATCAAAGCCGATGGTGCCGCTATGATCCTCGCCGGACCCGACTTCCGGGTGACGATCGATGATATGCAAGAATTCCAGGGGGACGCCCATGCGGTGGGCGGTCCAGGCAGCATAATCCGCCACATAATCCGCGAAATGCGATTGATCGACGCACGCTATTATTTTTTTAGCCGTTTTCATGGCGCTAGCTCTCAGTGGCTACCCATCAATTGTTCGACTGCATCTGGTTTGTCATGTACCGCGAAACGGTCCACCATCGTGGCACTCGCCTCGTTGAGGCCGATTACCTCCACTTCAGTGCCTTCGCGACGGAACTTTACAATCACCTTGTCCAGCGCGCTCACGGCAGTAATGTCCCAAAAATGGGCACGACTAACATTGATTTGAACCTTCTCGATCACTTCCTTGAAATCGAATGAGGCGATGAACCGATCTGCGGAAGCAAAAAATATTTGCCCAACCACGGAGTATGCCCGCACTCGTCCTTCGTCAGCAGACTTCGATCCGACATGCAGCACCATGCCCACCTTGTGGGCGAAGAAGAAGCCCGACAGCAGCACGCCAACCAGCACGCCCTGCGCCAGATCGTGAGTAACCACCACTACGGCGACAGTTGCCATCATCACTATGTTGGAACTTTTGGGGTGCTCCCGCAAGTCTCGGATCGAGACCCAGTTGAAGGTGCCGATCGAGACCATGATCATTACAGCCACCAGTGCCGCCATCGGGATTAGCGCCACCCAGTCACCAATAAATACCACCATAAGCAGTAGAAACAAGCCGGCGGCGAGGGTGGACAACCGTCCCCGTCCGCCCGACTTTATATTGATTACGGACTGACCTATCATAGCGCACCCCGCCATGCCACCGAGAAGGCCGCTAGCGATATTGGCTGCGCCCTGCCCGATACATTCCCGATTCTTGTTACTTGGAGAATCAGTCAGATCATCGATAATAGAAGCAGTCATCATGGATTCGAGCAGGCCCACCATCGCCAGCGTTGCCGAGACCGGCAGGATGATCCTCAGGGTTTCCAGGTTCCAGGGAATATCCGGAATCAGGAATACTGGCAGGCTGTCGGGCAGCCGTCCCATGTCACCCACCGTACGGATATCAAGACCAAAGGTGATGGCAATGGCCGTCAGTACCACGATGGCCACCAGCGGCGAGGGCACGGTCTTCGTAATATAGGGGAACAAATAGATAATTGCCAACCCCCCGGCGACCATTGCATAGACTGTCCAACTCACCCCGGTCAATTCCGGCAATTGGGCCATAAAGATGAGGATTGCCAACGCGTTAACGAAACCAGTGATGACCGAGCGCGACACAAAACGCATCAAAGTACCGAGCTTCAGCCAGCCTGCGATGATCTGCAGCACACCGGTGAGTACGGTTGTGGCCAGCAAGTATTGCAGGCCGTGCTCCTTAACCAGCATGACCATCAGGAGCGCCATCGCGCCCGTCGCGGCAGAGATCATGCCCGATCTGCCTCCGGCAAAAGCCATGACCGTGGCGATGCAGAAGGATGCGTATAGTCCGACCTTGGGATCGACCCCAGCTATAACTGAAAATGCGATCGCTTCAGGGATTAGCGCCAGCGCGACCACCAGGCCCGCGAGCAGATCGTTGCGGACGTTGGAGGTCCAGTCTTGGTATAGCGATTTCATTGTAATGTTTATCAGTCGTTATTCCGTATTTGTACGGGCTATGGGAGAAATAGGTGAAAGCGGATAACCCCCATCTTGCCAAAAACAGAGGAGGAAATCTGGAAATTCGAGGAGGACGAAACGCGAGCGAGCGGTGTGGCCTATCGCAAGGCGGGGGTGCTACGGGATTGAAGGGGTAAAGACGTTACACGGGCAAGATTCCGCTAAGCGGCACGAGAGACTTTCGAAGACACAATTATACGCGAGTTGCCGCGATACAGCGAGAAAGGTTGCGTTGCGCTTGAATGCCGAATCTCGGAAGCAGATTGTCAATTCTTCATTTTTTTTTGGAATTGCGGACGGTACTTGTGGGCAAGTTGGAAACCGCTTGTTCCAAATTTGAGGAAGCGTTTTGCTTTGGATTTACAGTTGATAACATATTTTATCAACTGTAAACTAAGCTCATGAATTCGCTCCTCCCCAAACCTCAAAACTCGGGTATTTCCGAACTGGCGACCACCGCAGAAGTTCCAATGCTGACTTCCGCCCAATATCGCCAATTGAGCGATGTGCCGCACGCAATCGAATGGTTCGCTAACATCGACAATCCACAAACGCGGCGCGCCTATGAAAACGACTTGCGCGGCTTCATGCAGTTTGTCGGCATCCATCAACCGGAGGATTTTCGCACCGTCACCCGATCCCACGTTTTGGCCTGGCGCAAAACACTGGAAGTGCGGCAGCTCGGCGGCAGCACCATCCGCAGGAAGCTGGCCGCGCTGGCTTCCCTGTTCGAGCATTTATGTGAATCCAATGCGGTGACCCACAATCCGGTCAAGGGCGTGAAGCGCCCGGTAGTGGAATCGCAACAGGGAAAAACTCCCGCATTGGGAGATGCCCAGGCGCGCGCCTTGTTGAGCACGCCGGACGCGAGTACGCTCAAAGGCAAGCGCGACCGCGCGATTCTCTCGGTCTTGCTCTATCATGGTTTGCGCCGGGAAGAACTTACCAGGCTCAAAGTGAGAGACTACTGCCAACCCCGCCGGGGAGTGGCCCATTTGCAGGTACAAGGCAAAGGCGGCAAGATGCGCTTTGTGCCCACCCATCCAGGCACATTGACCCTGATAGAAGAGTATCTGGAAGCCGCGGGACACGGACAGGATCTGGATGCGCCGCTCTTTCGTCCCGTTAAAAACAATGTGCATGGCCATACCTGTACCGCGATGACCCCGGGCAATGTTTACGAACAGGTTGTGCTGAAATATTTAAAGAAGCTGGGGTTATCGGGCAGGAACATGGGGCCGCACGTGATGCGGGCCACGGCTGCGACTAATGCGCTGGATAACGGGGCGGATATCGCCAAGGTGCAGGAGTGGCTGGGACATGCCAATATTGCCACCACCCGGATCTATGACCACCGCAAGACACGGCCGGAGGATAGCCCGACATTTAAGGTGAGCTATTAGAGTTGGCGATGCCGCACAACGGCGAGCCAATTGATCCTGACGTCATCTCTTAAATTGCACCTCAAGCTTTCCCCAGAGGCACAAAAAGACTTCATAGACATCATTAAGCTCACTAGGAAATAATTGTGTTCGAATTAGAAAGAAATTCGCTTTTCTTCGAGAACATGGCCTCAGAAAGTCCTATAACAGTACAGAATATTGAAATTGTCCACGAAAATAACAAGTTTCTCGATATTTCATACCACAATCCCAAGCTGTTTATCCTGAATCTTAACAACCTCCTAAGAGCCTTGTTATTTTTTATTGAAGGCTCAATAAAAAACACCCCAGCTTGGCTACGTAACTGTGTAAAAGAATACAGATCCGAGCATTTTCATGACTACGAGATCCTTAAAAAACTCAGGGACGTAAGTGCTCATCAAAGCCTCATTTTCCCAAAAGAATCCTTCACTACTGGTCTTTATAGAATTCGTTCCGCGCAAGAGTATGTATTAAAGATTGGAATGGGAGATAGAAACTCACCGCAAGAATATTCTTGGGATCTCGCCATGAAAAATACGGATGAGATTTTTCATGATCTATTGGTCTTTCACAGTTTCACCTTTATGGACCTTAAGCATTCAGCATTAAATGAATGTCTTGGAATAACCAGAAAATGGTTTGTTAGGGTGAAATTTAAGAATAAAAATCAACAATATGACAAAACAGTCGATATCTATACATTGATATGTGATTTTTCCAGCAAGTTGCTAGATTCTGTATGTCAGTCTTTTGCTGCTGAAAAAAGAATTGCTTTTAAATCTCCATTTCATTACGAACTAGAAGAGTTCAATTGTATAAATACTCTACTTGAGCTAGATCTTTATCCCTCATTATTCTGCGAATGGTGGGAAGATGAAATAAGGCCCTTGAATTACGGTATTCGCGTACAGAAGAGCTGGGGAGAAAGGATAAGCCGATTCGATGAGCTACACCGAGAAAGCTTTAATGAGCTTTGCAAATCCCCAGAAGAATATCTGGCTGCCTTAACCAAGTACGATACCTTATCAGTAGACGAGCTTTTAAGTGAGGATAACTTTTCTGACTTTTATTCCTTTGTTTATTTAAATCATTGGCATTTCAAAAGATCTTTCAAAGTGAACCTGATGAATACTCCAATTGAGCCTCATGAAATAATGAGGTTGCAACGATTGGGCAAGGTTTTCATCGGAGAATGGATGAAGGAAAAGCAATGCACTATCACTTCAACTGGTCAGGCCTTTAAGGATCAAGTTGGAATAATGTTACAAAAAATTAATGCCGCGAAAACTAACGGCTAAAGCGAGGCTCTGGGCTGCTGCCGGTTTTGCAGATGCACAGCTAACCTAATTGGCCTAGTTACCACATAGCTGACTTCGCAATGTCAGCGAGGTCCAGGAGTGGTTGGGGGCATGCCAATATTGCAACAACAAGAATATATGATCACCGTAAGACACGACCCGAGGATAGTCCGACGTTCAAGGTGAGTTACTAGCTAGACATCTAATTCAAAAGAAGCTTTCGGGATTAAACGAAGGGAGAAAGTTTTCACGAATATGGCGCCAACTTCAGCCGTATATCGCAGTCGAGAGAGATCTGACTCAGCTGTTGAGTTGGCGGAATCATACGACTCTTGCCCTTTGGAGAGAAACAATTTTTTCCGGTTCGATAGAATGAAGAACCCCCGAAAGCAGCACTCTTCGAGAGGATTACTCTACGCTGCTTACCCCACGCGGGATTCTCCACGACCGCGAGCGTGTATGTATGAAAGCCTGCTTGACCATTATAGATAATCATAACGTCACCAGCGGCAAGAGGCTTGTTTTCTATGTAGCTTCGAACGCCCTCCTCTGTCCATCCAAACAATGGATAGCCTTCTGGCGCTTCGATACCAATTTCCCTTGATATTAGTTTCCTGAAATTTATCCCCGCTGTCATGAATGATAACGTCCTTTATCATTCATGTTCCTAACCTTTACATCCCACGTGTCAGGCTAATAACCTTACGACAGAAACCTTTCAGCTCATCAC
>NZ_FODX01000016.1 GCF_900110495.1 Nitrosovibrio sp. Nv6
TTGAGGACCAGCTTGCCCTGCTTGATGCTTTCGTTGAGGTCGGTTTCGGGAGCTTCCTTGTGCACCAGGTTCTGATGGCAGTCGATGCAGGTGGCGCCTTCGGTCTCCATCTTCTTGTGCGCCGCCTTGGCGTCGGACCCCGGCGGCTGCGGATTCCTGTGGCATTCGCGGCAGGTGCGGCTATCCCATTTCTTCAGGTTCATGCGCGCATCGTGCGCCATGATCAGCCTGCGCTCGTTGAATTTCTCTACTGTGGAATAGTCCTCGGCAAACTCCATGTACAACTCGCGCGCCCCATCCACCACATGGGTCGCCACCGCCAGGTGGAAGTTCTTGAAGCCCTGCGGTATATGGCAATCCTTGCAGCCCGGGTTCGCCCCCAGCGCGCCATAGTGCGAGGAGCTTCTCAACTCCTCCGCCGGATAGGTCATGGAATGACAGCTCGTGCAGAATTCGGTGGTGGAGACGGCGGCCTCGCCGCCGAATACCACCGCCACCATGACGATCCCAAGTATCGCACCCGTGAGCAGGGTGCCGCCTGCCTTTATGCCCATTAGTCTTCCGAGCCTTTCTCGCCAACCTTCGCCTTGGACTGGAACTCGTCATGGTACTTGAACTTCGGATCCCCCGTGAAGGTGCCGTCCAGCTTGTAGTGCTCGTGCATGGCCTTGGTGTCCTTCACGTATTTGTCGAAGTCGAAGGTGTATTTCTTGTCCACCGCCGGGGTGAAAGGCGTGTAGGGCTTCTTCGCACCCTTCCATGGGCTGCCTTCGTAGTTCATGTGACAGGCATTGCAGCTCTCTTCAAAGGCGAAGTCCTGTCCGGCGTCGGCCAGGGTCTGGCGCGGGGCGGTCTTCTTCGATTTCTCGAAGGCGGCCCCGGCCTTGCGGTGGATGCCGCGATACTTGGAGCCGGGACCGTGGCAGGATTCGCAGCCCACGCCGGTGGTGAACTTGCTCGGGTCCTCGATGGTGTAGCCGCCTTCCTTGCCCCAGCCGTCCACGTGACAGCCGACGCAATCCTTGTCCTTGGTGTAGTCCTTGGTGGGATCGAGCTTGGCCTTCTTCTTGGCCTCGGCCTTGGTGTTGGGCTTTAACGATTCCATGGCCTTGGCGTGCGCCGTGTCACCCCATGATTGCGCCTGGCTCTTGTGACAGGAACTGCATTTCTTGCGGCCTTCAAACGACTGGGCGCTCGCGCTCCCGGATATAACCGCAAACATGGCTGCTGCGGCTAGGGCTAGTGTCATGCGATAGCTCATGGTTTCTCCTTTTTTCTTTCGGGCAAGTATCCGTTGGTTATCCGCGATGTCCGCTGGATCCGTTATATCCGCGGCAGGCGTTTTGATAGTACAACAAACTCGTGCAAACTGCTTTACGGAAACGTGATTTATTGCCAACCCTTTTGTATTGAAACGTGATGTTACAGCAAACCTGTTATTCCCATACTGTATCTCCGGTTTATATAAACGGGTAGCACCAGTACCATCACTCTTTCTGGTACCACTGGTACCGCACAGGGACGGTCAGGGAACGCGCAGGGGACAGTTCAGGGAACAGTCAGCCGCCGGCGGGAGACGGGGATTCGCTGCTCGCGGGCGGGGAATCGTCAGCACCGGGCTGGGGCTGGGTGCTGTCGCCGCCCGCAGGCGGGATCTTGTAGACCCAGTAGCCGCCCTGCTGATAGATGAGCTGCACGGCGGTCAGGTCAAGCGGCTGGGATTCGGTGAAGGGCAGCATCTGGGCGATCAGCGTGTTGAGGCTTTTGGCGTCGCGCAGAAAGTAGCCGCGCACCAGTTTGTCGGACAGGGATTGCAGGGTGTAGGTCTTGAATTCGTTTTCCAGCATCCAGTTCTTGAGGTAGCCGATCATGCCGTGCATGTTGCCTTCCATGGGGAAGTTCTTGTAGGCCATGTCAAACTGCTCCGGACGCATGATGCCCAGCTTGTAGAGGTCGGTGACGTGGATGGCGATGTACGCTTCCCGCGGGGTGGCTGCATCGCTTCCGGCCTTTTCGGTTTTATCGCCTTTGTCTGTTTTATCGGCTTCGGCGACCAGTTCGCGCAGGATGGCGGCACCGGCCTGCGGTTCGGCCAGGAGGGCGTCGGCAAAGCGCTGGAATCGGCGCTGCTCCTTTGCACTGGCGGCGGCATCCCAGAATTCCTGTTCGTATTTCTGGATGGCGTCGATGCGGCTGCGCCAGTGGGCGGGTACGATCAGCGGCTCGCCCACGCGCTGGGTGAACAAGGTGTCGCGTTCGGCCAGAAGGTTGATCTGGCGCGAGGTGTCCCACCAGGCCAGGATGAGTGCGTCCTTGGCGGCATACTTGTTGATGGCGCCCGCCAGGGCGGTCAGTTCCGAGAGTTTGCTGTCAGTGGTCAGGAGCAGTTCGCTCGTGCGGTTTTCCCAGTCCAGCCGCACAGGTGCGCTGTTGCCGCGCCGGGCAACATGGGTCACCGCCAGTGGCTGGTCGACCTCTTCGGCATAGACTTCATATTGGGCGATGGTGAGATCGGGCCAGGCTTCCAGTCCCAGCTGGCTGAATTGGTCGATGCCGCCTTCTTCCACCAGTTGGTAGCGATAGGGGGCGGGACCGGGATTGAACCAGAGCCAGGCAAACCAGAGGAGCAAAAGAATTCCTCCCGTCACCAGGAGGATGCCCAGTGAGGGGAGGAGTTTGCTGCTGCGCCGCGCCGGGTGGGCGCGGCTAGAGGATGAGGCGATCAAGCTTGTTATCGAACCTTACTCGCGCTCGTTCTTTTCACGCCGGCGCCAGCCTGCCAGGGCGAGCGTGCCGGCCAAGAGCATGCCGCCACCCAGGCCGCCGAGCGAGATCTTGTCATCGGCGCTGTTGAGGTCGAAGAGGCCTGCGCTGCGCTTGGATTCCATCTTGGCCACCCGTGCCTGCAGGGCCGCCATTTCACGGATCTTGGTGTTCTCGTCCATGACTTCGACGTAGTCGCGGTTCATCGGCCCCCAGCCTTCGGTGTAGGTCCAGCCGCCCGGGTTGACGTGCGCCAGGCCTACGTGCAGTTTAGGCAGGTTGTTCTCGCCCATCTCCAGCACCTTGAGTTCGATGGCGGCCGGGTTGTTGTCCTTGGACCAGTAGAGCTGGGTGAAGCCGGCAAACATTTCCTTGTCAGGCGGCAGCGGGGTCGGACGGTTGGTCTTCTGTCCGGTCAGCATGCCTTCCTTGTAGAGCTTCTCGGCAACCGCGTGCGCTTCCTTGTATTTGGCCAGGCCGTGCAAGGTGCCCTTGTCCATGAATTCCAGGTAGGAGCGGGCAAAGCGCTCGGAGTGGCACTGGGTACAGGTCTTGACCCAGGAGTCCAGCCGCTCTTCGGACCATTCGCTGGTGATGTTCTCGGCAATGCCGGGTACCGCAGGGTAGTTGGCCCAGCGGATCTTGCGCACGACGTTGTGGGCGTATTTGCCTTCATATTCGAAGTGGCAGCCGGCACAGGTCGGGGCGGTCTGGCCGCCCTTGGCGTAGGCGTCCTTCAGCGGTACGTTCCAGTTCCACTTGCTGCCCATGATGGCCACGGTCTTGCCGTGCTTGCTCATGGAGTAGGCTTCCCAGTTGTTGTGGTCTACCCCGCTGTGGCAGGTGGCGCAGGTCTCCGGCTGGCGCGATTCGGCCGCGGAGAATTCATGCCGGGTGTGGCAGGAGTCGCACTTGTTCTGGTTGGTGTGGCACATGCTGCAGCCTTCGGCTATCTCGCGCTGCGGCATGGAGGCAAATACCGCGACTTCTACGTTGGCCTTCCAGTCCAGTGCGTGCGAGGGACGTCCCTGCGGCCATTGCTTGTTCGGCCAGATGAGGGTGTCGCGCTCGGATTCGCGTTCGGCAAATTCCTGCAGGTGGCACGTGCCGCATACGTCAGCCGTGGGCATGCGCAGGTCTTTCATGTGATCGGCTTTCTTGGTGGTGTTGATGTCGACGTGACAGTCGATGCAACCCACTTCCTTCAGCTTCTCGTTCGCGCCCAGACGGCCCATGGAGCGCAGGTTCTTCTCCACGTCTTCCAGCTTGGCTTTCTTGTAGTAGATCGGGTCTTCCGGCTTCAAGTTGCGAACCTTGTCCAGGTTGGCGTGCGTGCTCTTCTTCCAGGCATTCACCCACACCGGGGATTCGTCCGTGTGGCATTTGACGCATTCGTCCCGCGCCGCCACTTCTTTCATGGAGGTCGGCGGTTTGTAAAAAGAGGCAGGGTCAAAGTACATGCTCATGGGAATCGGCTCCCAGTATTTGGCCAGCGTCCCCCGTCCCGCCCCTTGCGCCGGGTCCTTGTAGCGCTTCACCAGCGCTTGATGCAGCTCTTTGGGCGAGGCCGATTGCTCCAGCTTCAGCGCTTTGTATGTCTCTTTGGGTACGCTGGGAAACTCCGCGTATGCCGACGCCGCCAATAGCGCCCCGCATGTCAGCGTCACCAGCCTAAGCCAAGGCTTGACTACCATTTTGCTCTCCTTTACTCCGTAATAATTGTTGTGCTTCGGTATCTGTGAC
>NZ_FODX01000002.1 GCF_900110495.1 Nitrosovibrio sp. Nv6
GGCGTTCGTTGAGGCTTGAGCCGTGTGAGGTGGAAACTCTCACGCACGGTTCTTAGAGGGGGGATTGGCGGCAACGCCGATCTCCTACTCGGCACAATGGAGAGTGAGAGCGGCTGCAAGCAACCCTGGTACATCACGCGTAAAGTGGACAAGCCCGTTTTCATGGCTGGAATAACAAACCTCAGACGCGATAGGCAGGCCGCGAACGTAGGCTTCGTCATTGCGACTCTCGAGGGCGGGATCGTGGATATACACGACCGCAGGCCGGTTGTGCTGGAGGCCGCGGATGCCTGGCGCTGGATGGACCCGGACAATTCCGTTACCGACGCCGTACATATGGCGCGGACCCGTTCGTTGCCAGCCGAAGAATTCATATGGTGGAAGGTGGACAGGGCGGTGAATCAGGTTGATCCTTCCAACAACACCAGGGAGTTGCTGCAACCGATAAGCGGTGCAGCTAGTAAGGAAAATTACTAGATCTCTTGGCCTTGATTCTTCCGACCAGGTAGGGCTAAGCCCTTCGCCACGGCGAGCAAGTCAGTCCTCGGCTACCGGCAGTTACAGCATCTTAAATTAGTGTGAGGGAAAATGACCATTGGCTACGCGAGAACTTCAACTATCGAGCAAACGGCTGGTTTCGAGTCCCAGTTGAGAGAACTTGAAGGCGTCAAGTGTCAAAAAATCTTCCGGGAGCAGACATCATCGGTTGCCGTTTGTGCACAGCTTGAAGCCGCGCTGGAGTTCATGCGGGAAGGTGCCCCTTCACAAAAAACTTTTCTGACGCCGCCTTCGGCCTTACCCTAATTATTTAGGGAATTTCTTTCAAAACCCTCTGCTCGCCTTTTCTAATTTCTCTCCCGAAACTCAACTTCGCTTTAGCTTTTCGGAGAGTTAATTTCGAGAGATAGTTTCAGGATAGGTTTTCGGTCAAAAATAGACCAAGCCCATCCGTTTTTCACGCTCTGCGAAAAACGGTCCCTTTTGCTATCTGGAACGGACAACGCAAGGCGTTGTTTTTTTAGATCTGTTTGTTGCATAAGGGCATTGCAAAAACAGAGAGGGAAATTCATGAAAATTGGCTATGCCGGGGTAACGGCGTTTCTATCATAAGGCTTTATGGCTTTCAGGTTATCCCCGATCTTTTGCCGGGCTACGTCCAGCTCATAGGATTTTTGTAGGTTCAGCCATAAATTGGGGCCGGTGCCGAAGAATACGCCCAGGCGCATGGCAGTATCGGCGGTCACGCCGCGCTGCTCGTTGATGATTTCATAAAGACGGTTTTTAGGTACCCCGATCCGTACCGCCAAGGCAGCAGCCGTCATGCCGATGGCTTCCAGCTCGTCGGCCAGGATTTCTCCCGGATGGATAGGTTCTGTCAGGTTCTTCATATCTTGCTCCACTAGTGATAGTCCACAATCTCGACGTTCTCTGCCCCATCGTTCCAGGTAAAGCAGATGCGCCATTGCATATTGATGCGGATACTGTACTGTCCAGCCCGATCTCCAAGCAATGCCTCGAAAGCGTTACTCGGCAGCGCCTTCAATGCATCAAGGGTATCGGCGCTATCCAGGATGCGCAGCCGCTTGATGGCCTGCCGGTCGAAGCCTGAAAATCGCTTCACAAATTTCTGGTGATAAAGTTTCTGGGTGTATTTGGATCTAAAGCTCTTGATCATCTAAACAATACTATTGGTTATGGGGTACGTCAATCATAACAGACCCTTGATTTCCTGGAGTAAGAAACGGCGTTAGCCGCAGGGCTTAAAGCAGCTGCCGGTGCGCAGCAATCGGCTATAAAGATACGCGCTGCACCTTGTTGTCGACCTCATTTTGACGCGAAAGATTCTGTCATGACGAAGATCTTGTCTCAGTGCAGCAGCCGTGCTGTATCTGATCCGGCGCATCAACCACAAAGTTAGAAAGGTTTTGCTTTTGCGTATGATAAGTATTATCATTCGCAAAAAATAAAGTCACTACAGTAAGTTAGATACCTTCATAAAGATAAATCGAGGAAACAACAATACTATTTGTCCGTTAACCCCGGTTTTCTAACCCGCGATTTTCAGCCAGCCAGTCCCTTCAGGGCAAGCCAGCCAAAGTGTTACTGATTCCCCGATGGGGAAAGGGAGTATTGGCTGTGAAAAACAAAATTACAAAATGCGGTTCAGTTATTGCTGCCTCCCATCGTAATGCCGGGTGGGCAAAATATAGTTTTTGCCAATCTTCTCTGGCAATGGCAGTGCGCAGCACACTAATTGGTTTTGGAATCGCGGCTATGGAACTATCTCTGCCTGCCTTTGCACAGTCAGACGTCGGGACGAGTACCACCGTGCAGGCATTTCATATTCCCGCGGGCCCGCTAAAAGATGCTCTCGAGCGTTTTGCCAAACAAACGGGGGTTAATTTCTCTTTCGCTGCCGAGGAATTAAAAGATGCCACGACCCAAGGGCTGAGCGGCAGTTTCTCGGTACAGGAGGGATTGAACCATTTGCTCGCTGAAAGCGGTCTGCAGGCAGTGCCGCAGGACTATGGATATGTCATACAATCGGCTGAAGCGGCGACCCTCCCGCCGGTTGTGGTGACTGCAAGTACGCCAGGTGATGCTGGCGGTTATGCTGCCCCTAGAAGTATTTCGTCGACCAAGCTTGATATTCCGCTGCGTGATGTGCCCCAATCAGTGAGCGTACTGACGCAGGAATTAATGCAGGATCAGTCCATTCGAAGCATGGCCGATGCGGTGCGCTATGTGCCGGGCGTGGGTGTGTCATCCGGGGAAGGGAATCGGGATGCGCTGGTTTTTCGGGGCACTCGCTCAACCGGTGACTTCTTTGTGGATGGGCTGCGCGATGATGTTGAGTATTTTCGGGACTGGTACAACATAGAACGCATCGAAGTATTGAAAGGCCCCAACGGATTGCTTTTCGGGCGTGGCGGCTCCGGCGGTGTAATCAATCGGGTGACGAAACAGGCGGGTTGGGACCCGATACGCGAATTTACATTCCAGGCCGGCTCGTATGGCCAGAAGCGAGCCACGGCCGACATAAACCACGCCATTAATGATGTGGCCGCATTCCGTTTTAACGGGTTGTTCGAGAACTCCGACAGCTATCGCGATGGGGTAGAAATCCGGCGTTTTGGCATCAGCCCGACAGTTACGCTGAAACCTAGTGCAAACACCAAAGTCGTCGTGAACATGGAGTTGTTCAAGGACGAGCGCATCGCCGACAGGGGCATACCAGGTACGCTCCAGGGGCGTCCTCTTAATACCCATTCTTCCACATTTTTTGGAGACCCCAGGCGCAGCCCGACAGACACCAACGCGAAATCCATCAACATGCTCGTCGAACATCAGTTCAACGACGCAGTCACACTCCGCAATCGCACGCGCTATGCAATTTATGACAAGTTTTACCAGAACGTCTTCGCGAATAGCCGTGTGACCGCAGCAGGAATGGTGGATATTGCCGCTTATAACAATCAGACTGATCGGGAAAATTTTTTCAACCAGACAGATCTCTTGTTCTCGTTCAACACGGGATGGTTCAAACATGAGCTGGTGACCGGTGTCGAAGTAGGCCGCCAGATCACAGATAACCGGCGGCGAACGGGTTTGAATCCCGGCGGCGGCACACTGATCGATACGGTGTCCATCAGCAACCCGCGCACAATGGCGCCGATCACGTTTACCACAAGGCCCGGCGATGCAAACTTCCACACTTCCACCAGTGTTGCAGGGGTTTATATACAGGACCAGATCACCATTCTGCCCCAGTTACAGGCGATTCTTGGGGTGCGCTACGATAGGTTTGAAGTCGATTTCCAGGACAACAGGGGTACCAACAATCTTCAATCTAGGGATGATCTGATCTCGCCCAGATTCGGGCTGGTTTACAAGCCAATCGAGCCGGTCTCTATCTATGGGAGCTACAGTTTGGCGTATGTGCCACGTGCTGGCGATCAACTGACTTCACTGAACGTAAACAATACGTCGTTGGACCCGGAAAGATTCATCAATGTGGAGGCAGGTGCCAAATGGGATATTCGCCCCAACCTGGCTCTTACCACCGCATTCTATCAGTTGGATCGAACCAACATGATTATCCAGGATCCAAATGTGTCACAGCTCACTATGCTAGGCAAAGGCCAGCGTGTCAGGGGTGTAGAGGTGGGCATAAGCGGCAGAGTTACTTCTGCATGGAGCATCATGGGTGGTTATGCATATCAGGAAGGCGTGCTTACACAAGCGGCCGGCAATGCTCAAAAAGGTGCAATCCTGGCTGAACTGCCCAAACATAGTTTCTCGCTCTGGAATCGTTATAACTTTACGCCTAACTGGGGTGCCGCATTCGGCGTTATTGGCCGCAGCAATATGTTTGCGGCAATCGATAATGCTGTTGTTCTGCCTGATTTCGTGCGGGTGGATGCGGCGTTATATGGCAGACTCAGCCGTCATATGCGGGTGCAGGTCAACATTGAGAATCTGTTTGACACGAAGTATATAGCGGCAGCCCACAACAATAACAATATCCTGCCGGGTTCGCCGATTGCCGCGCGTGCAATGATCATAGCCAATTTCTAGGTTCTCAAGAGGATTATCTTTCAACCTAACGGTCATTGCGGCTGGCGCCACCCCTGATGATGAAAGAAACTATGGGGTGGAAGGTGGCGGGAAGAGGTCGCGCAATTTTTTGGCGGACGAACCCCGCAACCTAACGTGACCCGTCGAACTGACTCGCACCCCGGATTGCTTCCATAGAGAGCGCACGTTAAACCGGCCGTTGGCGACTTGTCGCCTTCAGGCCCTTTCAGTTTCGGCACCTGCCACCTTCCGCTTTTAAGTGGAATTCGAAAGGAGGTGGTATGGAACTGGTGGCACTTCATAAACGCGTTATCGGACTGGATGTTCATCAGGTGCAGATCACGGCCTGCGCAATTATCGAAGAATCGGACGGGACGATGCGTATTGAGCAGCGGCAATTTGGTGCATTCAAGCGGGATCGGCGCGCACTGGCAAAGTGGGCGGCATCGCTTGCGCCTGATAAAGTGGTGATGGAAAGCACCGGCATTTATTGGAAAAGTCCGTATGCCGCACTGGAGGCGGCCGGCATTTGCGCTCAGGTCGTCAATGCCCGGCACGTCAAGCATGTTCCCGGTCGCAAGACCGACGTCGGCGATGCGCAATGGCTTGCCACCCTGGCACGTGCCGGACTGCTGCGCGCCTCGTTCGTGCCGCCCATGGCGCTGCGCGAGTTGCGTCTGATTGCGCGCCAGCGGCAGAAACTGGTCGGGCAGCTGTCGTCCGAGAAGAACCGCCTGCACAAGGTACTGACCGACGGCGGCATTCGCCTCGGCGTGGTGGTCAGTGACCTGCACGGCCAGTCGGCGCGCGCCATGGTCAAGGCTATCGTTGCCGGTTGGCCGCCCCATCAGGTACTCGAGCTTGCCAGTCGGCGACTCAAGGCCAGTCGTGAAGAACTGTTCGGCGCGCTGCAAGGCGAACTCACCGGCAGCCATGACTGTCAGGGGTCAGGCCCGCGTTCGTCTTAAGGGTGAGTTCTTTCACGTTAATGCTTTACTATGCCGTGCTCATATTACACAGACATTGTTATTCGCGCCCCTGTAGCGAAGTGCATCAGTTTAGGCAAATAAGCTTATGCTTCACCTGCTGAGCCGAATGCTTTGGAATGAACTGTGTTGAAAACAATGATGAGCTAATCTGCTATGAGCAAATCAACCTTTACTTCATTCTGGCATACTCCGTCTCGCTCGAAAACGGTGATATTTTGCAGGGTAGTTTGTGCGATGCTCGAAAGCGCTTCGGCAGTGAAGAACCCCTGATGACCGGTAATCAGCACGTTTGGAAAAGTCAGCAAGCGTCCAAACACATCATCCTGTATCACCTGATCAGACAAATCCTGGAAGAACAGATCGCCTTCCTGTTCATACACGTCAAGTCCAAGGGAACCGATTTTTGCGGACTTCAGTCCTTCAATCGCCGCCCGCGTATCAATAACTGCGCCACGACTGGTGTTGATTAGCATCACGCCGCGTTTCATTTGGCTGATCGCCGCGCTGTCGATTAAACGATATGTTTGAGGGTTCAATGGGCAATGCAACGTGATGATGTCGCTCTCGGCATAAAGTTTTTCGAGCGCCACATACTCCACGCCCAGGCTGATGCATTCCAGGTTTTCTTGCGGATCATGGGCGATCAGGCGACAACCGAATCCATGCAGTATTTGCGTGACTGCCGCACCAATACGACCAGTGCCGACGATACCGACGGTTTTGCCGCGCAGCTCAAACCCTAGCAACCCCTGCAAGGCGAAATTACCGTTACGCACCCGGTTATATGCATGGTGAAGGTGCCGGTTTAGCGCAAGCATCAGTCCCACGCTGTGCTCTGCTACCGAGTGGGGCGAATAAGCCGGAACTCTCACGATACGTAGCCCAAGGCTGCTGGCCGACTGAATATCCACATTGTTGAAGCCGGCACAGCGCAGCGCGATCAGTCGCGTGCCCTGTAGGGCCAGAGTTTCAAGCACTCGAGCGTCGAGCGTGTCATTGACGAAAACACACACAGCAGGAAAGCCTGCAACCATCTGCCGCGTCTCGTCGCGCAGGTGCGATTCGAAAAACACGAGCTCATGCCCAATGTCATGATTAGCTTCCGTCAAGAATTGACGGTCATAGGACTGTGCGCTGCAAACAGCTACTCTCATGCAATTTCCTTGCTTGGATTCCCACTCTGCTACCTAGCAGAGGAAGCTCGACGTCAAAAATCTCAGCTGAATTCGGGGGCCGCTTACTTATCCATCTGATACTGGATTTAACCGCAAGTATAAAAGAGGCAATAGCGCTGGATAAGGACTGCAGCAACCAACCTTTATAGAGTGAATTGGACAATAACAATTGCGCAATACCGTCAGCCCAGCATTGCCGCTGATTGCTTCACTGGTTCAACGTAGAATTGACGAGTACGGATAACGCTTCTACACACCTCTGTCTAGTTCCAAGATGCTTTTAATGCCCCGATGCGGCGTCGATTTTTTCACGGCTGTCGAATATTGCCGGGTTTGCCTTGCCATTGACGGTGAGGAAACCCGCCAGCCCTTTCTCCATGCGTGACAGAGCGTGGTCGACCAGAATATAACGTCCCGGGTAATCGACCTTGAACTCTACTATGGTAGCACCGCCGGGCGGGACAAGCGTGGTTTGCACATCAGTTAGCGGTGGGCTGGTGAGCGAAGCCTGATCATAAACCTTATCGAACACCTCGCCAATGACGTGAAAGCTGGAGGTGAGATTCGGGCCGCCAACACCGAAGTAGATACGTATGTTTTCTCCCAGGTTGGCTTCCATTTTGTAGGTTTTGGTGAGCGCATCCATGGTGCCATTGAACATGATGTGCTCCGGATTCTCAGCGAGGAGCTTTTCAAGCGAGAACTCGTGCAAGCCCGCTGCACCATGCCGCTGCGCGGTGTAGAGCTCGCCCTGCATCACATAGAATTCCCTTTCGACCTTCGGCAGGCCACCTTCAGGCTCAACCAGAATTAATCCGTACATCCCATTCGTAATGTGCTGAGCGACCATCGGAGTAGCGCAGTGGTAAACAAACAGTCCCGGATGGAGCGCTTTAAAGGTGAAGCTCTTGGTTTGGCCAGGAGCTGCCTGAGTTACCGCTGCGCCACCGCCCGGGCCAGTCACAGCGTGGAAGTCAATCGAATGAATGTGAGTGCTGTTTTGAGCATTACTCAGATTAACAGTAATCGTATCGCCCACCCGAACGCGCACAAACGGGCCCGGCACTTTATTGTTAAAGGTCCAGAACCTATACGTACTGCCATCCGAGAGACGGCCCTCGATCTCGGTTGACTCCAGATCCAGCGTCAAGTGCTTTGGCTGGCGATTGCCGACAGGTTTGCCAACCGCATAGGGATCCTGCGCCACATCGATCACGCTGCTTTGCACCTTCTCCTTCGGTTCTCCCACGATGAGTTGACCGAACATTCCTGCGGCTTTATGACCTGGGAGGGTGCAGAGGTATTCAAAGCTGCCAGTCCGGTTTGCCTGGAACACGATGGAGGTGGCTGCACCTTTTGCAGTAATATTGTCCGATTTTGCCACGAATTCGGGAATGGCAATATCGTGGATCGCGCCATCCCCATTGATCAGGTTGATCTGGACAACTGCCCCCTCGGGTACTTTCAGGTCAGGGTTGACTTTGCCTGCGATTGCATCCGTTTCACCGACAAACACCAGCTTTCCGTCCGCGATATCGGTGCGCAAGGTAAAGGTCGCATCAGGCATGTAGGTGACACTGCCTAGATGGTTATGGTTAGCCGCAAAAGATAGCTGGGCAAGGGCCAGTGCGCAGGTAGTGCCGAACAAAAAAACCAGCTTTCGCATGTTTTTCCTTGAGGTGAGTTAAACATTATGCCTGGCAAGATTCAAACCTTGGATAGCCATGAAGCCCCCTTCTGTGGTGGCTGGCAGATTCGTAAGCGAACTCGGGGATTCATGGAGATGTCTAATGACTCACCCAGTGGGCGCCACTGCCATCAGGTGATTGGATGATAGTAATGTCACAAATGTCACAAATGTCACAGATAAGCGAAGTATTGCTGAATCACATCCAGTTCCTTAACCCACTTACGAGAAAGAGCTTTCCTGGAAGCGCTCCCTGATCTCTTCCAGCTGAGTCCGGTTCTTGATAAGCGCCTTGACGCAATCAAGGTCCAGCTTGTTCCCGCAAGCTTGAGCAGTTCCTGGAAAGCCTCGTCCATGTTCCACGGTTCCTTATAGGACGAGGGGGCCGCCCGAACAGGCGGGACAACGCTGACCTTGGGGCGGGGAGCTGCGCCACAGGCACCGTTATTTCATAGCCATACGCCCCCTAATAAGGGTGCTTCCTTATCAGGGTTTCGAACGCCTTGGTGCTGCTCCGCCGGATCACTGCTTTTTATTAACAGTCCTCCACTGCTATTGCACAGTGTCACCGAGCGCAACTTGTTCCTCCTGGATTAGATGCAGGCTCGCCTCGCGCCTAACGCCTCTTGCTTCGCAAACGGCGTTAAGCCATCGATTTCGATGATTTACATTGGGTGCCAAGGCACATAAAAATGATTGTCTACCTAATTTCCGGCTGGATCAATCGTAATTTGTGTTTAGCAGAGGTTGATGGCAGAGGCCCAGCTACCGACAACGACTGGTGCGAGGACGAGCCTGTTCCCTCCTACAACGTTGCCCAAGGTCTGCGTCCCTAGATGATTATGCTGCGCGAGGGGAAGCCCCTAATTTGTTAGCATTAATTGGGGCTACCGACCCCAGATGAAGCAGCTGCAAAGAAAAATCATTCACAAACACACACAGCACGAAAATCCGCAACCATCTGCCGCGTCTCGTAGCACAGATGCGAATCAAAAAACACGAGTTGTCGAATTCCGGCCGCACGGTAAATCGTGTGCTCTTCACGAGAATTTGGTCAAAGCCCATCCGTTCCCACGTGACCGCAACCCCGCTGTCGGTCCCTTCAGAGTCCATAATCTGATCTTCGGTAAATCGGGTTTCTTCATTTGAACCTCATCAGTTTTCCCTTCTCTTCCCTCCGTCTGCAAACTTAGGTACGCCGCCTGCTGTTCCAGAAAAACCGTAGCTAAGTTGACATTGATCAAGGTTTTGTTTTTCCCTGGGGAATACGATTCCATACCGGATAAGAGAGTCCGATTATCTTGAAATGCGGCTAATCTCGGGGGCTCTGGCTGGAGAGACTAAAAAGCCCATGCTTTTGGATTGGCGCTATACAAGGCTTACCAGGTATCAAGCGGAGGAGATATGGGCAGTAAAGCAGCACCAACCATCATGGGTGCATTGGCAATCGCGTTTTATTCCGGGTTGGGGCTGACGGCAGCGGATCCCCACCAGTTGAACTTGCCCGAACCACAGTCGATTATTGCGCAGCAGATTTATGACCAGCACACGATGCTGTTGTGGATTTGTCTGGCGATATTCATAGGCGTGTTTGGGGTAATGTTTTACTCGGTGTTGAAGCACCGCAAGTCATTGGAACACCCGGCTGCAAACTTCCATCACAGCACCACGGTCGAGATCATCTGGACGATTATTCCCATCTTCATTCTGGTTGCCATGGCCTACCCTGCAACCAAGACGGTCATCGCGATGAAGGACACCTCCAGTCCGGACATCACCATCAAGGCTACTGGTTACCAGTGGAAATGGGGCTATGACTACCTGACGGGTGAAGGGGAGGGGATCAATTTTCTCAGCAGCCTCTCCACCCCCAAGGCGCAGATCGAGAATGCTGCGCCCAAGGGCGAGAATTACCTGCTGGAAGTTGACAACCGCGTGGTGGTGCCGGTAGGCAAGAAGGTACGCGTACTTCTGACGGCCAGCGACGTGATTCACGCTTGGTGGGTACCTGCACTGGGCGTCAAGCAGGACGCAATTCCCGGCTTCATACGCGACGCGTGGTTCGCGGCCGACAGGCCCGGCACCTACCGCGGGCAATGCGCCGAGCTATGCGGCAAGGAGCACGGCTTCATGCCGATCGTGGTGGAGGCGGTGGAACCGAAGAAGTACGCCCAGTGGGTGAGCGAGCAAAAGACCAAATTGGCGGCGGCGAGGATGGACGTCAACAAGGAATTCACGATGGATGAGTTGAAAGTCGAAGGCGAGAAGGTATACGCCGCAAACTGCGTGGCCTGTCACCAGGCCGACGGCAAGGGCATATCAGGGATGTTTGCAGCGCTGGACGGTTCCAAAATCGCCGTCGGGAACAGGGCTGAGCATATCAACATCGTCATGAACGGCAGGGCTGACACGGCGATGGCGGCATTCAAGCACATGTCTGACGTGCAAATCGCGGCGGTGGTCACCTATGAGCGCAATGCCTGGGGCAATACGGCAGGCGATCTGGTGCAACCATCCGAAATCAACCAGTTAAGAAAATAGCATCAGGAGAAAATCATGGCAGCAGTAGATCGCGATATCGCTACGCATACTACAGCCATGCGTCCAACTGATGCGGTGATGATGGTTTGCAATTATTTTTAAAAAAAATAGTGTTGAGGAGAACAACATGGCGGCAGTAGAACAAGATATCGGGCATGTGCACGAGCACCACCCCAGTGGCCTGATGCGCTGGATAACCACCACTAATCACAAAGATATTGGCACCATGTATCTATGGTTCAGCTTCGCCATGTTCCTGACAGGGGGCGTAATGGCGCTGACCATCCGGGCCGAGCTGTTTCAGCCGGGCTTGCAGATCGTCCAACCCGAGTTTTTCAACCAGCTGACCACCATGCATGGTCTGGTGATGGTGTTTGGCGCCATCATGCCGGCGTTCGTGGGCTTCGCCAACTGGCAAATACCGATGATGATCGGTGCGCCGGATATGGCCTTCGCGCGCATGAACAACTGGAGCTTCTGGCTGCTGCCGCCGGCGGCACTGCTGCTCATGAGCTCGTTCTTCGTGCCCGGCGGAGCGCCCGCAGGGGGCTGGACATTCTATCCGCCGCTGTCGGTGCAGATGGGCATCGGCATGGATATGATGATTTTCGCTATTCATATCCTTGGCGCCTCCTCCATTATGGGTTCGATCAACATCATCACCACCATTCTTAATATGCGGGCACCGGGAATGTCCCTGATGCAGATGCCTTTATTCGTCTGGACCTGGCTGATCACCGCCTATCTGCTGGTGCTGGTGATGCCGGTGCTGGCCGGGGTAGTGACCATGCTCCTGACGGACCGCAACTTTGGCACCAATTTCTTTAATGCGGCCGGCGGTGGCGATCCGGTGATGTTCCAGCACATATTCTGGTTCTTCGGCCATCCGGAAGTCTACATCATGATCCTGCCGTCGTTCGGCATCGTGTCCGAGGTCATCCCCACCTTCGCCCGCAAGCCCTTGTTCGGATACTCCTCGATGGTTTACGCCACCGCATCCATCGCAATCCTGTCCTGCATCGTCTGGGCGCACCACATGTTTACAGCAGGCATGCCGGTTACCGGCCAGCTGTTTTTCATGTACGGGACCATGCTGATCGCAGTGCCAACGGGGGTGAAGGTGTTCAACTGGACTGCAACCATGTGGCGCGGTTCCATGACTTTCGAAACGCCCATGCTTTTTTCCATCGGCTTCATTTTTCTGTTTGTCATCGGGGGCTTTAGCGGCGTGGTATGCGCGATAGTTCCGATAGACGTTCAGGTGCAGGATACCTACTATGTGATAGCCCACTTCCACTATGTGCTGGTGTCCGGCTCGCTCTTCGCCATATTCGCGGGGACCTACTACTGGCTCCCGAAATGGACCGGGCACATGTATGACGAAACGCTTGGCAAATGGCATTTCTGGTTGTCGATGTTCTTCTTCAACCTCACCTTCTTCGTCCAGCATTTCCTGGGGTTGGCAGGCATGCCGCGCCGGATTCCGGACTATGCGCTGCAGTTTGCCGATTTCAACATGATATCCAGCATTGGTGCCTTTGGCTTCGGCACTACACAGCTGCTATTTCTCTATGTCGTGCTGAAATGCATTCGTGGCGGGGCCAAGGCTCCGGCCAAGCCTTGGGATGGGGCAAAAACGCTGGAGTGGACGCTGCCTTCGCCAGCGCCATATCACAGCTTCGAGACGCCCCCGGTCATCAAATAATAGTGGAGATAGGAGGATGATATGTCAAAGCAGGCAAACATGTCCGGGAACCTGGATATGCCGGAAGACGTGGAGATCGGGACGCGCCTCGCCTCCATCAAAACAGCGCTATTTCTCCTGGTCTCATCTCTGGCGCTGCCGGTGACCTACTATTTGTTGGAAACGTACTGCTGTTGACCGGACTGACGGTATCAACTGTTTAAAGCGGGAGAGCGGGATGAGTCAAGAAGAGGGTTATTATTACGTGCCAGCGCCATCGCCCTGGCCTATTACAGGGTCGATCGCGCTTTTATTCATGGGTTTTGGCTCGGCGTTTTCCGTCAACAAGCTTCCGCTGGGCTACGGATTGCTAGCAATAGGTTTCGCTATACTCATCTACATGATGTTCGGTTGGTTTGGCACCGTGGCCCGCGAAAGTGAGGCAGGGGTGTACAACCAGTAAGTGAGTAAATCTTTCCGTTGGGGGATGAGCTGGTTCATCTTTTCCGAGGTCATGTTCTTTGCCGCCTTCTTCGGCACCCTGTTTTACATGCGCATCTTTTCGATTCCGGATCTGGCGGGGTTGGGGAGCAAAATCCTCTGGCCAGACTTTGTTGGCGAGTGGCCCACCGCCGGCCCCGGAATCGCGGAGAAGTTCATGCCCATGAGTCCGTGGGGACTTCCGGCCATCAATACCCTGATCCTGCTGACATCGGGCGTGACCGTCACCTGGGCGCATTGGGCGTTGAAGCTGAACAAACGCGGGCAGCTCAAGCTGGGATTGTTTCTCACCTTTGCGCTGGGGTTTCTGTTCGTCGGCCTGCAGGCATATGAGTATGGTCACGCCTATTCCGATCTAAATCTCAAGCTGACGACCGGCGCCTATGGCGCGACCTTTTACATGTTGACTGGTTTTCATGGTTTTCACGTGACGCTGGGCTCCATCATGCTGCTGGTCATCTGGTGCCGCGTAATGGCGGGACACTTCACCCCCGAGAACCATTTCGGTTTCGAGGGTGTCGCCTGGTATTGGCACTTCGTCGACGTGGTCTGGCTGGGATTGTTTATCTTTGTGTACTGGCTGATATAAAGGCTACCAGAGCTTTCTGCCGCGGAGCATTTCCTAACCTTCTTACACGATGGCGTGATAATTTAGCGATGATTCTGTCTCGCACAACTCAATATGCCATTCAGGCGCTTATTTTTATGGCCACACAACCTCCAGGCGTGGCAGTATTGAATCGTACCATTGCCGAACGCTTGAGGTCACCGCCTACCTATCTTGCGAAGGTTTTGCAAGAATTATGTCGAGGTAATTTGTTATATTCTTTTCGCGGTAAACAGGGCGGCTTTTGCCTGCGGGAAAGCTGCGATAAAATCAGTCTGATGCAGATCGTGAAGCTTACAGAGGGTCCGGGATTCACGGAAGAGTGCGTACTGGGGCTCAAGGTTTGCAGTGAAAAGACGGCCTGCCCGATGCATGCGAAATGGTGGCCGATCAAGCAGCAGATAGTCAGTCTTCTGCAGACCCAGACGCTGGAAATCCTTGCGGCGGGGGTAACGAGCGGCGAATACCAGTTAACCGATATTCCGCGCGCAGCTCTAGGATGCCTGGAAACGGAGGATGGTGCGAGCGGTGGTACCGCATCGAAGCAACATGATGAGCGGTGAAGATATGCCTGAAGTCCTACCGAAACGAGGGCCCCTCGCGGACCCAGCCGCAAGCGTGCCGCAGGATTGCAGAAATTGTGGTGCATACAAGCTCTGCGTATCTCTTTGGCTGAAGAGTGGCGATGCATCCCTGTTCGATCGTGTGGTGAAAAGGAAACAGGTGCTCAAGCGTGGGGAAACGCTCTACCGCATGGGCCAGTCCGTCGAACATTTGTATGTAATTCGGGGGGGATCAGTCAAAACATGCGTCACTTCCGAAGATGGCCGAGTTCAGATAATAGGTTTTCATACAGCGGGAGAACTGCTGGGATTGGAGGATATGCAAATGCGGGAGCACAACTGCGAGGCCCGCGCAACCAAGCTTACGTCTGTTTGCGAGGTTTCGATCGACCGCTTTGAAGAACTGGCCAGGAAAGATGCAGCCATTCAATACGAGATATTCAAGATCATGAGTGCGGAGGTTCGCCATACCCAGGAACTGGTTCTGCTGCTTGGGAAGCACAACGCCGAAGAGCGGCTGGCGGCCTTCCTGCTTAGCCTTTCGCAGCAGTTTGCACAACGCCATTATTCCATGATTGAATTCGACCTAAGCATGTCTCGCAGCGATATCGGTAATTATTTGGGGTTAGCCGAGGAGACTGTTTGTCGGGTTTTTGCCCGACTTCAGGATGGTGGGCTTGTTACCAGCAAAGGCCGGCGTATCAAGCTCAACGATTTGGAGCGCTTGCAACGGGTCGCCAATTATCGGCCGGCTTTATCCTAAAGCTGATAAAACCCCACTGTTTCCTTGTGCCTCAGCATCAATCGATAAGGGCTCGGCAGAAAAAAAACACTGTATCACCCGACAAGCTAAGCGTCAGTACTGATCTTATCTCACCCCGCTGAGCGCGCGCTCATCAAGGAGAGGCAGCGGGAGGAATAACCCTGGCAAAGGCCAAAGGAGTTTACAAGGGCAGGAAGCCGGCACTCAACGCAGAGAAGATTGTTCAGTTGCGAGAACAGGCCGCAGCAGGTGCAAACCGAACAAAACCTCTCGGCTAAGGATTTGCAGGCGGGCCGGGCCATGTTAATAGACACGCCAGTAAGCGGGCCTACGCCGTAGTCTCACTAGATGGATCTTTTCAATAAATTGCCATCCCTCGGCCTCTCCCTCTACCACAAGAGACAGTTCTCCGTATCGCCTGAAGCTTTGCTGCCCCATCGGCGCACAACGACCCAATCGCCTATTAAGTCACGAACAAGCTCAACCTCATACCAACGTTGCGCCGTTTCCCAACGTGCACGTGCAGCCATTCGTTAATCCTTTTGGGAGTGAGATTCTTGCTGGGCTCCTTTTAGTCCTTTTCTTTTTCTACTTTGACCTGTTTAAAGTTATATCGAACAGAAAGAGGTTGAGGAAGCGGCGCATATCGCGCAAACGCGCTCTTTGCCTACCGAGGCCTTTACCTGATGGGAGAGTAGATAGAGCAGTGAACCGGGTCGATCCGAATAACAATGGGAGAGAGTGATAACACCGATAAACGAATTAACTCAGCCATGAGAAGGTCTTAGGCTCGGGACGCTGGGTGGACCTGACAGTATAGCCTTTGGCATCAATGACGCCGGGCAGGTGGTGGGGGAAAGTAATAATCGTGCTTTCATCACCGGCCCCAATGGCGTGGGCATGACCGACCTCAATTCACTGGTTGAGTTGCCGGCCGGGACTGTTCTATTTGATGCCGTCGACATCAATAACGCGGGACAGGTCGTGGTCCTTGCTTCAGTCCAAGTTATCCCTGAGCCTCAATCCTATGCCTTGATGCTCGCCGGCCTGATCCTGGTCGGATTCGTGGCTCGGCGAAAGCGCCTGCTGGATTAAACCCCCTGCTTGAGCTAAGTTCGGCAGCGCGTTTTTAGCTAAATCACGATTCGCTCGACCTCATCCAGGGAGACTTGGTCATTACGCCGGTCATAGAGCCCGGTCGTGCGCGCGCTCTCGTGGGCAGCCATTTGCTGCGCTACTTCCAGCTTTCCACCATTACGCAAGTATTCCGTGATACCTGTAGCGCGAAAGGAGTGATTGCCGATACGGGTGAGGATAGCTGCATCCGTGGCGCGCCGGCGGATCATGCGGTATGCATCGGCCTGGCTCATTGGCCGATCGGACAGCTGCCCGGTGCGGCCAAGCGCTGTGCGGAACAGAATGCTTTTGGCTTCCGTCAACTGGGCGGCATTTATATAAGCGTGCAAGTATTCATCCAGGTTGTGATGACAGGGCATTTCATGCTGCTTTCCGCCTTTTTCATGTAGCCGTACCCAGGTGCGACGGCTTTGTACATAGACATCTTCGACCTTTATCCCAAGTGCCGCGCCAACGCGGGCAAATGTATAGACCATCAAGCCAATTAGGGCGCGATCGCGCAAGCCCACATGGGTGCTGGTATCGATTGAATCCAGTAAGGTGCGTGCTTCATCCGCGGCCAGGACAGGCGTCTTGCCTTTTCTGACTGAATGCTTCGGGCCTCGTACCGAGCTCGCCGGATTCGTGGCGAGGACCTGGCCAACCACCAGCCAATCGAACAGCATACGGATTGCAGCCAAATGTTGTTTCACGGAAGGTGCTGACAACCGTTGCCACAATATTTCTATATAGGCTGCAACATGAACCGGCTCGATGTCGCACAGCTCAGTCAGTCCGTTAGTCTCGCACCAGGTGGCGAATTCCCCTACAGCCCAGGCGTAGGCCTTACGGGTATTTGGATTACGGATATTGGCAGTGAAGAACTCGATGAAGCGCTTGCCAGCATCCGGGGTGGGAGAAAACAACGCCGGCAGTGCCACTGATCCGTGAAGCGGATAGGCTAGCGCCTGTGTCATCATCGATCTTCCCGGGCGTGCCAGAGGCGAAGGATATAAATCATATTGTCGACAACTTCATAACGCACTTCGTAATCCCCCACAATTACTCGACGTACATCACGGGGTGAAAATTCGTCGAGCGGTACTCCGAGCTGCGGATAAGCAAGGAGCTGCTGCGCGCCTGCCACCAACTGCTTCACTACTTTTGCCGCAACTGTAGGATTTACTGGAGCGAGAAAGGCGTGAAGGCGAACAAGATCGCGCTCAGCGCTAACCGTCCATTTAAGCACCATGAATTAAGCCGGCTTGTCGAGGCTTGCAGCCCAGGCTTCAATTGAAGCATGATCGACCAGGCGTCCGGCATCGACGTCCGCCATACCTTCCAAGGTGAGCTGGTGGCGTTTTGCTTCAAGGGCAACCCAAGAGGTCAACGCCTGTTTTACGATCCAGCCCTTGGGACGATCAAGTCGAGCAGCCAGTTGATCAATTTGTTCAGCAAGCTCATTAGGAATGTGTGCGGTGACGACGCGAGTATTCATATCCAATCCAGTTGAAACGATCTCAATCAATACTAATCATTAAGATTGAGATTGTCCAGCTCTAACATGAACATGAAGTAATATTTTTGACCAACTTAAAATTAACCATTAGTGAATGATAACGTCCTTTATCATTCATTGATTTGTAGCACAAGGGAAGCCTTGTGCTACAGCAAATACTTAAAATTTCCGCGAATTATTTATCAAGTATTAGGGGAGGTTTGACGAAAGGGAAATACGCGGTCGCTATCTAAAAAGGAGCCACTTTCATTCGGATTTGCAAGCTGCATATTCTTACAGCTATCCAACTCATCCATTCAAGCGCTTAATGCTGTCTTTTAACAACAGATCGAAACATGGGGCAAGAAGGGCGAGGCAGCCACGTCCAAGCTCGATGACTCGATTTTCGATGAAACGGTGTTAAGGTGACTTGGGAGAACATTATGAACAAAGACAATCTGGCAGACCTTCTCGAATTTGCATACGATATTTCGCGTGATAATGAAGTATACGATGTTCCAACGCATGTCCGGTTGCATCGGCTACTTGCTAGGCCTGAGAGAAAAGAGCGCGAACAGCAGGAACCTACTTACGACGAAATACTGAAGAATGCCACTTCATTGTGTGAGCAAATTGTCGCCGTCGTCGACGTTAGCTTTGCAGAAAAACTGATGATCCTGAAAACGCAAAGCTGGATGTTCCATGTGGCACTAGGATATGCGACGTCTACGAGCCCCGACATGGGCTGGGCCTATGACAATAACTGCAGCACCCCATGGAGCATCCATGAGTATTTCGCTCAGGGTTATAAACAATATAAAGACGACGGACAATCGAGAACAGCTTATGTCACCGATGTGATCAAGTACGTCGCGACGACCAAGACTCCATGGCTCGCATTCGACCGCGATCATCGCCAAAGCTTTTCAAACCAACATGGCGGAAGCATGAGGCTCACGGACATTATTGACGTAGTTACTAATGTCATGTTCCCCGTTAAGGAAGGAGTTGGCCTGTTTACGCAAATTCTAGAGCATCTTAATGGCGGCGCGGGAAAAGAAAGCGTAAAAGAGTTACTGGAAAAGAATTTTGATGTGAAAAGTAAAAATAATCACACGGCGGACTTTGGCTTTACACCTGTCCAGCGCGCGCAAAGCTCCCTAAAAATTGGCTTCATTGGCCTTGATTCAAACGAGGCACATAGTAGCTGGGATTTTATACTAGGAATATTCAGCTCAGAGTCCAAGGTAATTTATGGGGGAGGGGTGGCTGCCTATTTTGATCCAGAGGAGTGGGAAAAATGCAAAGAGATTGTTATCCAAAAGTTGGAACAATTTGGAGACACGGCGGTCGGCGACGCGGAACTCACATAAAAGACACAGAAGGTGCGATGGGAATGGATAGTAAAGGAGGTGAAGACACGATTCGCGTTTTAAAGCACGCTAAGAACCACCAGCGCGTCAATTGCGCGCGTTGACTAAGGCTTGAGTCGCTAAAATGGTGTGTTGGCGCCGTCGGCTGCTCTCTGGCTGATTCCTTCGTAAATGCGTAAGAGCGCTCGGAAACCCGCATCACGTCAAGATTTCAGACACGACTCCATAGTCGTTGACAACACACGAAAGGAAATTTACGCACCTTACGTCATTTTGTTCGCACGTTGACGTTTGACTATTTCCAGTACGGTATTTTTGCTCAAGTCTAGTTGCCTGCCGATTTGGCGGTAGGATTGCCCAGCGGCCACCAACGCCAATACCTTCGGCGCCAACTTGTCTGATTTTACTCGCTGTCCAAGGCGCCGGCCGAACACCACAACCACGGGCTTGGGCCGCCGTGACTCCGGATCGTACTCGCTCACGCAGTAGATCACACTCGAATTCCGCTAAGCCCGCCATCAACGTGGCAATGAGTTTTCCTTGTGGCGTCGTTAGGTCAAACTGCAGTCCCGTTTGCGCGATCAGGCAGATACCCCAGGAGTGCAGGTCGTTGAGCGTATGAAACAAGTCCAATGTTGATCGTCCCCAGCGCATCAGTTCTGTCACCAGAATAACGTCTATTTTTCGTGCTTGTGCGAGGTTCAACACCTGCTGACGTTGCTGGTGATCCGCCTTGCTTCCCGATGCGGTTTACCGAATTGCTCGTGGCCATACACGATGCAACGCACTCGCTTATTGCCCCTGCCCAGCTAACCGGCTAATCGCCGCAGGGCTTCCTGATATTTATCTCTGGTCCTGGCAAGCACATCGGGAGGCAACGCGGGTGGGGGCGCTTTCTTGTCCCAGTCCTGCGCTTCCAGCCAGTCACGCACGAATTGCTTGTCATAGCTGGGCGGATTTCTTCCCGGCGCATACCGGTCGGCCGGCCAAAAGCGGGACGAATCGGGAGTCAAGGCTTCGTCTATGAGATAAAGCCCGCCTGCGGCGTCCTGTCCGAATTCGAATTTGGTATCCGCGATAATGATGCCTTTTGTCATCGCGTAATCCGCGGCTTCCGAGTAAAGCGCGATGGCCTTGTCTCGCACCTGCGCAGCCAATCCCTTGCCCAGCAGTTTTTCTGCGTCGGTAAATGGGATATTTTCATCATGTGCTCCCCCCGCAGCTTTGGTTGAAGGCGTAAAGATCGCCCCGCCAGGTATCCTGGCAGCTTCCTGCAATCCGGCCGGGAGCATGATGCCGCAAATCATGCCGCTGTTTTTATAGTCCTTCCATCCTGAACCGGCGACGTAGCCGCGTACGATGGCTTCGATCAGCAGCGGCTTCAGCCGCTTCACCACAAATGCGCGGCCAGCCACTTGTTCGCGCTCGCCCTCGGCCACCACTGATTCCGGCGCAATGCCGGTCAGATGGTTAGGAACGATGTGAGCCAGTTTTTCAAACCAGAAACCGGATAACGCGGTCAGCAGCATTCCCTTGCCCGGGACCGGCGTTGGCAGAATCACATCGAACGCGGAAAGCCGGTCTGTCTGGACTATCAACAGCTTGTCTTCGTCCACTGCATATATATCGCGTACCTTTCCGCGGTGCAGGAAACGCAGGCTTTGTATGGTTGTTTCAAACAGTGCGGTTTGAGCAGTCATGACTTTTTATCTTTGCGCATGTACTAATTTACTGGTGCCCGATGTTCCAGCAACTGTTGTTCCAACGATTGTTTGATTTCCAGCGCAAGCTGCAATGCGGCTTCAACGGTTTCCGCGAGCACAGTATAGTGGCCCATTTTTCGTCCGGGCCGGGCATCAAGCTTGCCGTATAAATGCAATTTGACATACGGATGCCGCAGCACCTGTTCCCACTTCGGCTCCCCTTTCTGCCACAGATCGCCCAATAAATTCACCATCACCGCCGCCCCATGCATGGCGGTACTGCCGAGCGGCAGGCCACAAAGTACTCGCACCTGTTGCTCGAACTGGGAGGTAACGCAGGCATCAATTGAATAGTGGCCGCTGTTATGGGGGCGGGGCGCAATTTCATTTACCAACAGCCGACCGTTGGCAAGAACAAAAAACTCCACGCATAATACACCTCGGTAATCGAGCTTCTCGGCAATGCGAATCGCAATTTCCCGGGCGTTTTGAATAATTGCGGGCGACGCCCTGGCGGGAATAATGCTGACATCGAGTATGCCGTTGCGATGCTGATTCTCTGACACGGGAAAAGTGGTCACTTCACCATCGAATCCGCGCGAGACGATGACAGACACTTCGCTCTCCAGCGGCAACTGCTTTTCCAGCACGCATGGCTCCCGCTTCATGCCGGTAAACGCCCTGTCGAGTTCTATGGAGTTATTTACTCTTGTCTGGCCCTTGCCGTCGTAACCGAACCGGCTTATTTTAAGAATACCTGGAAATAAACCGGGAAACAGTTCAGGTTGCTTATGCGATAACGCTCCGTTCAGATTGTGCGAATTGTTCGAATTTTGCGAATTCTGAATTACCGCATATGGCGCGACGCCGAACCCGTTGGCGGCGAGAAAATTCTTTTCCAGAATTCGATTCTGTGCAACCGCTACACTGTTTGCAGCCGGACTGACCACACAGCGTTCAGCAAGTATCCTGAGAGATTCAGCGGGTACGTTCTCGAATTCAGTGGTGACGCCCGCGCAGGTGGATGCGAGCTCACGCAGCGTATCGCTGTCGAGGTAATCGGTACGCAAATGCCGATCGGCGATGCCGGTGGATGGGCTCCTGTCGGACGGATCCACTACAGTGACGCGGTAGCCCATGCTTTGAGCAGCCATGGTAAACATGCGGCCGAGCTGGCCGCCGCCGAGAAGCCCCAGCATTGCTCCCGGCATGATGCTCATAACCTGGGAAGCGTCATTGCCGCAACCTTCGCTGCCTGGGTTTCGCGAAATCGGACAAGAAGACTGGCAAGTTTTGTATCTTCTACCGCCAGCAGTGCGACGGCAAACAACCCTGCATTGAACGCTCCCGCCTCGCCTATGGCGAAAGTGGCGACAGGAATACCCTTTGGCATCTGTACAATGGATAGAAGCGAATCAAGACCTTGAAGCTGCCGCGAGGCAACCGGCACACCAAGCACTGGCAGGACAGTTTTGGCGGCAATCATTCCCGGCAGGTGCGCGGCACCGCCGGCGCCCGCAATGATGCATTTGAATCCTCGTTCGACCGCGGTTTCCGCATACTCGAACATGCGGTCCGGCGTGCGATGCGCGGAAACCACCTCAGCCTCATAAGGCACATTGAAATCATTCAATATAGCGGCTGCGTGCTTCATTACTTCCCAGTCGCTATCGCTGCCCATGATGACGCCTACCAGAGGATTGTTCATTCAGCGCCTGCCATGTCAGTCTCGGAGATTGGTTTTCTTGGAAGCCTCCGCCAGATCCTCCAGGTCTTCCAGGTAGGGATAGCGCACATGTCCGTAGCGGATGACCAGCACCGCAACCGCGATAAGCACGATGGATGCCGAGACGCCCATCAAACGGATGTTATCCATTTCCTTGATGTCCACAGTCACATAGCGCGCCATGGCTACCATTGCAATGTAAAGGGGAAACCGCACCGGCAGTTTGCCCGACTCGAAATATAACCCCACCATTGTCAGGATTTCCAGATAGAGAAACATCAACAGCAGATCCGCCAGCGTAACCCTGCCGTTGTGAATCATCAGCATGGTTTCCTGGTAACCGGCGAATATGGTGGCCAAGGCAATAACGATGAGTCCGGCCCCTTCAAAGAGGTGAAGCGTCCGGCGGGAATAGTTGACTGTGCGGGTACGCAGCATTATTTTTGTTGTCAGAAATTGTCAGAGTAAGCAATTGGGGACAATACTACCTCTTCCAGGTGACAATTCCAATTTCGGTTTGATCGGATTTCGATTGAAAACGATTCTACGACTCATCTGACAGCTTTTTCTGACAGATATATTCCACAGCTCCCTGCGGATTCATCTTTCAGCGTCAGCAGCAATTCCGTGTCCACCCAGCCGCTGTGCGGCACATTCCCTTCAAGTACAGCGAAAGGCTGCGTCGGCTCCCCCAGGTCCGACAATACCAGCGCCGCTCCGCTGAAGTCCTGCGACCGCGTGTAATCGCTCACAGTAATGACCGTATCAAGTCCCGCTCCAAGCGACGCTCTCAGCCCATTTTCCGAATCTTCTATTGCTATGCATTGTTGTGCCGGCAATCCCAATTGATCAAGGACCCAGTGATAAATATCCGGTTCAGGTTTTTTTCCGCGGACTATATCGCCTGCGCCAATAACCTCAAACCAGCCGGGGGAGTCTTCCCCCAACGTAGATTTTAAAAGCGCAGTTACGTTTTCCGGTGTCGTAGTGGTGGCGATGGCAATTTTTATGTTCGCGTCGCGCAAGTGCCGGATGAGGCGCGCCACGCCCGGGCGCAATGGGATCCCGCCGCTTTCAAGCAAACTCACATAGTGCTTCGTTTTAACCTTGTGCAAGCCGGCGATCCAGCCATCGAGTCCGCTTCTGCCCAACTCGGCAGGGGTATGGTTTTCCATGTAATGGCGAATACGCTCTTTGCCACCGGTTATCGCAAGCAGCTCGCCATAAAGCGCTACGCCCCAATTCCAGTCAAGGCCCAATTCTTCGAACGCGGCATTGAATGCAAGACGGTGCCCGTCTCGCTCTGTATCAGCCAGCGTGCCATCAACGTCAAACAGTACCGCTTGAACTTTACTATTCATTTTATTCCTGCTTCCCGTCCATATACGGACTCATTTGCGTCATTCTGTCCTCTCGCAGAATCATGATCCTCAATTAGACCTTCGATATCCAGCGTGCGGCTCGCGCGTCGCAATCGATCTGCGATTGCCATCCAGGCGGGTTTATCTGGAGGCGTTTCTACCAGCAAACAGTCGAATCGCTCTTGGTCCGCCCGTCTTAAAGTTGCATACAGTTGATGGCCATAGCCCATTGGTTCAGCGGGCATGGAGAAATACACGATCTTTTCATGTCCTCGCTCCGAGTGCTGGAGACATTGGGCTGACCAGCCCACTATTGCGGCGCACCAGCCTTTCTCCGCCAACTCGAAAGCGCGCCGCCGTATATCGTCCGACTGCCAAAGCTCCAGTGGCGTTAGCGGGGCATAATGGGAAGAGAGCGCACCCGGTACACGTATGGCGCGTTTTGCTCCTTCGGGTAAAGCAATCTTTCCATTCAATACTTCTGCCAGCGCTGCCAGTGGGATACCGCCAGGTCGTAATATAGTGGCAGTGCCGCCCTCAATACTGACTATTGTGCTTTCCAGGCCAACTCTGCACGGCCCGCCGTCCAGAACCAAGTCTGCTGCTTCGCCCAACTCCTCGCGCACATGGGCTGCCATTGTGGGGCTTATATGGCCAAACCGATTGGCCGACGGTGCGGCAAGGGCTTTTTCATGCCCCAATGCGTTCAGCAAAGCAAGCGCGACGGGGTGATCCGGCACGCGCAATCCCACCGTATCCTGGCCTCCCGTTACATTTTCCGGTACATGGCGACTGCGCGGCAATATCAGTGTCAGCGGACCGGGCCAGAAGTGTTCAGCGAGCTGCCACGCCTGTTCCGGCACTTCTTGCGCCCAGTGAGTCAAGCGGGATGAATCGGCGATATGGACAATGAGCGGATGATCCGCGGGCCGTTTTTTGATCTCGAAGATGCGCTGCACTGCGGACGGGTGAGAGATGTCCGCGCCAAGGCCGTAAACCGTTTCCGTCGGGAAGGCCACAATACCCCCCGCTTTCAGCAGGGCGGCGGCGGCAACAATCTGGCTATTCATTTCCGCCGTCATCTACGTACCATTTGCGCCGACAACACCGCATGGTCGGAAATTTTTGACCAGGGATGGCCTTGATGCACCTGCGCCTTTTCCACGTGAAAACCGCGGACATAGATGCGGTCGAGGCGAAATAGCGGCAACACGGACGGAAAACTGCGCGCCACTCTCCCTCCCGTCAATTCGAACGCTTCGGTCAGCTCAAGCCGTTTAACCAGAATCCCGCTGGCCAGTTCACGCCAATCGTTGAAATCACCGGCGATAACCAGGGGCGCATGACGAGGGACGAGGCGCTCGATGTGCTGCTCCAACGCTTGCAACTGTTGCGACTGTCCGCGTTTGAACAGTCCCAGGTGAACGCATATGCAGTGCAGATTTTCCGGCCAGTCGGGAAGGCAGATTTCGCAATGGAGCATGCCACGGTTCTCGAAACGATGCGCGGAAACATCTACATTGTCCCAGCGCATGATAGGGTAGCGGCTCAAGATCGCATTGCCATGATGCCCTTCATCGTACACGGCATTTTTTCCATAGGCGAAATCCGACCAGATCGAATCGGCCAGAAACTCGTACTGGGGATTGTGCGGCCAGTTCTCGAAACGCGCCGCGTGCCCCCTGTGCTGGCCGACCACCTCCTGCAAAAAGATGATATCAGCATTCATCGCGCGTAAACTGTCGCGCAACTGATGCACCATTACCCGCCGGTTGAAATGAGAAAAACCTTTGTGAATATTGTAGGTGGCAATATGCAGTCTATCGAGCATATAGTGAACAACAGGCCTGAGTCAGAAGGTTGCCTGAAAACTTGGAATACTGGCTGCCCGAGAATCCCCGTCCCCAAGCAGCAGTGGCGAAATAATGCTTTTTCATTATAGAGAAACCTCCAGCATCCGCTCCAGCGCGAGCTTTGCCAGTACCGCTTCGTCTGCCGGCACTTTGATCTGATTTACCACTTTTCCTGCCACCAGATTTTCCAGCGTCCAAGCCAGATGTTGCGGATCAATGCGCGCCATGGTGGAGCACATGCAGATGGTCGATGCCATGAATTGTACAATCTTGCCTTCGGGCTTGAACTCCTCTGCAATACGGCTGACCAGATTCAACTCGGTACCCACCAGCCAGTGGGTTCCTGCCTCCGCCTCACGGATGGTCCGGATAATATAGTCGGTTGAACCGACGTAATCGGAATTTTTACAGACCTCAAAACTGCATTCGGGATGTGAAATTACCTTTCCGTCTGGGTGCTGATTGCGAAACCGCAGTATGTGCTGTGGCTGGAACATCTGATGGACGGAACAATGTCCTTTCCAGAGCAGAATCCTGGCCTTTCTGATCTGCTCCGGAGTAAGCCCGCCCATCGGTTCATCAAAGTCCCACACCGCCATTTCGTCCATTGGAATTCCAAGCTTATGTCCGCTCCAGCGTCCCAGATGCTGATCCGGAAAAAACAGCACTTTTTCACGGCGCGAAAAGGACCACTGCAAAATCCTCACGGCGTTGCTGGAAGTACAGACAATGCCGCCGTGCTCCCCGCAGAAGGCTTTGAGATCCGCGGCGGAGTTGATGTAGGTTACAGGGGTGACCGCTTCATCGGGATCCAGCACTTCTGATAATTCGCGCCAGGCACGCTCCACTTTGAAACGGCTTGCCATGTCAGCCATCGAACAGCCGGCGGAAAGGTCCGGCAGGATAGCAACCTGTTCCGGTTTGGATAGAATGTCGGCTACCTCAGCCATGAAATGCACGCCGCAGAACACCAGATAATCAGCATTCGTTCCCGAGGCGAGGCGCGAGAGCTGCAAGGAATCGCCGGTCAGGCCGGCGTGTTTGTAAACGTCCGCACGCTGATAATGATGGGCGAGTATTACCGCGCGCTTCCCGAGCGTCGCCTTGGCCTCCACGATGCGTTGCGCGCAGTCATCATCCTTCAAGGTGTCGAAACGTTCAAATGCAATGGCTTCCGCTTGCATGGCTACTCCTGTTTTTCCTTTAAAAACCGTAAGTAAAGTAAAACATCAGACAAAAATACCTGGCATTGGTTCGGCCGGACCTCAAGGAGCCTCTGAACCGTTTCCATCACGTCCATTGCTTCTGACTGCTGCCAGCTTCCTTATCGCTTCCGCATTGCTCGGCGAAAAAACCTTTTCCGCCGCTTCCTGCCAGGGCAACCAGATATAGCGCAGGTGCTCTCGTGCCGCTACCAGTACGGGGACAGGTTCCGGCACGAGTAAACCAAACACATGCTCGGTATTGCGAGTCACCTCGGGTGCATATCGCCAGCGCCATTCTTCATAAATTTCGTATTCGTTCTGAATGTTCCAGTCCGTCAACTGATAGCACCCAGCATCCAGTCCCGTTTCTTCCGCCACTTCCCGCACGGCGGTTTGCGCAAGTGTTTCTTCCTGATTCTGACTCCCCGTTACCGATTGCCAATAGCCGGGGTGATCGGCCCGTTCCAGCAGCAGAACCTGCATGTCGGGCGTGTGGATAATTACCAGAACGGAAACCGGTGTCTTATAGATTTTCACGGCGAAGTGGTCGCCGCGAGGAATAGAGATTGGAAAACCATTCCGGCTCCCGAACAATGGTTGTTTTTTATCCGGATCTCCGCGCTTCCATGCTCCCAGACTCTTATGTTCTGACGTACTACATCTGGCGAAGCTTGATGTGCAGCTCCCGCAATTGCTTTTCATCCACCGTGCTGGGTGCATGGGTCAGCAGACATTGTGCACGTTGTGTCTTGGGAAAGGCGATAACCTCACGGATTGATTCCGCCCCCGCCATCATGGTAACGATACGGTCGAGACCGAATGCAATGCCACCATGAGGCGGCGCGCCATATTGCAACGCTTCCAGCAAAAAGCCGAATTTCTCACATGCCTCATCAGCGCCGATATTCAAGGCCCGAAATACTTTCGACTGAACTTCCTGGCGGTGAATGCGCACCGAGCCGCCGCCGATTTCCGAACCGTTCAGCACCATATCATAGGCCTTGGATAACGCCCTCTCGGGATCGGTCTCGAGCAAATCCTCGTGACCGTCGGCAGGCGAAGTAAACGGATGATGTAAAGCTTTCCAGCGATTTTCTTCGTCGTCGCGTTCGAACATTGGAAAATCGACTACCCACAAGGGCTTCCAGCCGGCCTTCGCAAGCCCAAGGTCATGCCCGACCTTGGCGCGCAATGCGCCCAATGCCTCATTCACTACCTGGGCCTTGTCGGCCCCGAAAAATATGAGATCGCCATTTTTTGCTTCGGTGCGCTCCAGAATAACCTGCACTACCGTCTCCGGAAGGAATTTCAGTATCGGCGACTGCAAGCCTTCAAGGCCCTTCTCCAAGGCATTGACTTTAATGTACGCAAGCCCCTTCGCACCGTATATCGCTACGAAAATGGTGTAATCGTCGATCTCCTTGCGCGATAACGTCCCACCCCCGGGCACCCGTAGAGCCGCCACACGCCCGTTCGTTTTAAGCGCAGCCTCGCGGAAAACCTTGAATTCCACCTCCTGCATCACGTCGGTAAGCTCGGTCAGAACCAGCGCGACCCGCAAGTCCGGCTTGTCGGAGCCGTAGCGAGACATTGCTTCGGTATGTGTCAGGCGGGGAAACGGATTTGGCAGATCAATACTTATTACGCTTTTGAACACGCCGCAAATCATCTCTTCCATCAGCGCCATGATTTGGGCTTCATTCAGGAAGGATGTCTCGATATCGATCTGCGTGAATTCAGGCTGGCGATCGGCACGCAAATCTTCATCGCGAAAGCATTTGGTAATCTGGTAGTAGCGATCGAACCCGGCAACCATCAGTAACTGTTTGAACAATTGCGGCGACTGCGGCAGTGCAAAAAAATGTCCGGTATTGACGCGCGACGGCACCAGATAATCACGCGCACCTTCCGGCGTCGACTTGGTCAACATCGGTGTTTCCACGTCGATGAAGCCATGCTGGTCAAGAAACACGCGGACTGCCATCGCCACCTTGTAGCGCAGCCGCAAGTTTGCCTGCATCTGTGGGCGCCGCAGATCGAGGAAGCGGTGCTCGAGCCGCACGGCTTCGCTCAGGTTCTCGTCGTCCATCAAAAAGGGTGGCGTCAGCGAGGTGTTGAGAATTTCGATGGACTGTACCAGGACTTCGATCTCACCGCTGACGAGATTAGGATTAGCTGTACCGGCCGGACGATGACGCACCTTGCCCGTGACTTTAAGCACGAACTCGTTGCGAATTTTCTCCGCGATCTGAAAAGCTGACGCATTGTCCGGGTCGCACACCACTTGCACCAAACCTTCACGGTCGCGCAGGTCCACAAAGATGACGCCCCCATGATCGCGGCGCCGATGCACCCAGCCGTAAAGGGTCACCGCCTGATTCAGATATTGGGCATTGATGAGGCCGCAGTAGTTAGTGCGCATGACGAGTCTGTAATCAGAAAAGATAAAGTCAGGATTTGTCGCTTGATGCGGAACCGACGGAACCGGTACCATGCAACAATACTGCCTGGGATGGGCCGGGATTTTTTTTGCCGTTGCCGGGTGTGACGACGCCCATGGAAATAATATATTTCAGCGCCGCATCTACGCTCATGTCGAGTTCGATCACGTCGCTTTTCCGCATCATCAGAAAAAAGCCGGAAGTGGGATTAGGCGTGGTCGGTACGTAAACGCTTACATACTCTCCCTTGAGATGGTTGACCACATCGCCGCCCGGATACCCGGTCATGAATGCGATAGTCCATGAACCCTCGCGCGGATATTGCACCAGCAGCGCCTTGCGGAAGGCCTCGCCCTGGCTGGAAAACAGCGTATCGCTGACTTGCTTTACACCATAATAGATCGATTTCACCACCGGAATGCGCCATAACACGCCTTCCCAGAAAATCACCAGCCGCTGACCTATGATATTTGTCGTGAGCAGACCCGTGAGGAAAACCACCAGCAACGTCAGCACTACGCCCATACCGGGAATATACATGCCCACCACGGTTTCAGGATGCAGGCTGGCCGGCAGGAGCAGCAGCGACTGGTCCATCGTGCTGATCAGAAATTTCAGCGCCCAGGCCGTGATGCCGAGAGGTACCCAGATCAGAAGCCCGGTGATGAAATAACGTTTCATGTTAAGTGGTGTCGCGCCGTTTAGTCGGCAGAGGAAGCGGGGCATGCGGCGCTGGCTGCCGGTGCGGTTGGTGCAGCGGTCTCACTCTTTGCAGCTGCAGGTACTTCTGCATCGGGCTTTGCTTTCGGCTTCGCGCCATTCTTGAAATCGGTTACATACCAACCGCTGCCCTTCAATTGAAAGCCCGCAGCGGAGATAAGTTTGGCATACGCATCGCTGCCGCATGCGGGACAAGCCGCAACCGGCGCATCAGTTACCTTTTGCAGATATTCCTTTTCAAAACTACAGGACCCGCAACGGTATTCATAAATTGGCATGACAGTCCTCCAATAAAGCAGAATCGAAAAAAATGGAATTATACCTCAACCACTTGCTTAACCGGGAAATATGGGCTGCAAGCGGGATTGCAAGATATGGATGCGGCAAGAACGCATCCATAAAGATGTCGGGATAGCTGACCTGAGAATTCAGTGTAATGGATGATAAAACATCCGTACAGAGATGTTTGTCTCTCGAAACATCAAAAATAGATGGAGTCTATTCAGGCTGATTCCTGCACATGGATGGTGTAGTCATCGCGGTTGTGAGAGCGATAAGGAGTCTCCTCGCAAAATCGAGTAAATGCCAGATCCCGAGCTACACTTTCCGAGCTGGCGTCGATATCGTAAGCTGCAAGAACGCCGCTGAAATTGGGCCCGTCATTTATTGATGGTTCGACCGGTGCAATAAGGATTTTGTATATCATTCACGCCTCCTTTTTCATATTTCGTCATCCTGTTGCCTGCTGGCCTCTACATCGTGGATAGCGAATATTCAACTGATAAAAAGCAATTAGTCGTTGAGCCGACCGGCCGCCCGAGAAAGTGGGACAAATTCTTGAAACGTCGCGGGGCTAGCCGTTTTAGCTTAGACATTAAGCCGCAATTGTCCTTTGAAACCCGCACCAGATCTCCCCCATACCCTCTACGGGCTCGGTTTGTACCCCCTTTTATATCCGCTTTTTTCCGACTGAAGCCTGATCATGGTCAGCTTGTCATTGGGTTCGGACGCAGGACGTCCTAGTTCAACAGTAGGTCCTTTATTCTTTTGCCGATACTAACCGCCAAACTTTCAACGATTTTCGTGTTTAAAGCTTATCCCAGTTTTACTAAGCTTTGTTTGTGTTTCTGTACAGCATTGGGCACTACAGAAAAAGTCCTCGGACTAGACGTTAAACCGAAAATGCATAACATCGCCATCCTTGACCACATATTCCTTCCCTTCCAGCCGCATCTTTCCCGCTTCCTTCGCTCCCTGCTCACCTTTGCAAGCGATGAAATCATCATAAGCGATGACCTCGGCGCGGATGAAACCTTTCTCGAAATCGGTGTGGATGACAGCCGCTGCCTGCGGGGCCGTATCCCCTTTTGATATGGTCCAGGCGCGCACCTCTTTCACGCCGGCGGTGAAATAAGTTTGGAGCCCGAGCAGTTGGTAGGCGGCGCGAACCAGACGGTTCAGTCCTGGTTCTTCCAGATTCATGTCGGCAAGAAAAATCTGCTTGTCCTCGTCCGGCATTTCTGCAATTTCCGACTCGAGGGCCGCGCAGATCGCCACTACCGGCGCGCCTTCGCGCGCGGCATATTCTTCCACACGGGCCAGCAGCTGATTTTCACTGAAGCCCTTTTCGTCGACGTTGGCTACATAAATGGCTGGCTTGGCAGTCAGCAGGCAGAGCGGCTTCAACAATTGCTGTTGTTCCCTATCCAGTCCCATGCTTCTGACGGGTTTTCCCTGGTCGAGGTGTGCGCGCGTTGCTTCCAGTAGCGCCACGAACTTGACCGCCTCCTTATCGCCAGACCTGGCCAGCTTCGTTTCACGTTGCAGCGCCTTTTCCACCGTCGCGAGGTCGGCCAGCGCCAATTCGGTCTGTATAGTCTCGATGTCCGAAACCGGATCGACATTCCCGGCCACGTGCACGACGTTTTCATTGACGAAGCAGCGCACCATATTGACAATGCCGTCGGTCTCGCGAATGGTGGCAAGAAACTTGTTGCCCAATCCTTCGCCCTTGGATGCGCCCGCAACAAGACCGGCGATATCAACGAACTCGACGATAGCGGCCTGTACTTTTTGCGGCTTGACAATCTCCGAGAGCGCAGCCAGACGCTTATCGGGGACTTCGACGATGCCGACATTGGGCTCGATGGTGCAGAAGGGATAGTTTTCGGCAGCTATACCGGCCTTGGTCAGCGCATTGAACAGGGTGGATTTCCCCACATTGGGCAAACCAACGATACCGCATTTCAGACTCATAAGTTTTTCGAACTATAAAAGATTGGATTCCAGACCATGAGTGCCTGAAATGTGGAAAGATGAAATGAACCGCTGATCTTTCTCAAGACTTATCGTTCATTCTTTATTTTTTGTATGCAGCTTCATCATCGCTGCCTGGCAATTGCCTTCCGCGATGAGCGGCCAGACCTTCAGGCTACTGTGAATGGCCTCGTCTATCAACGCCGCTTCTTCCTTGCGCGGAGGCTGCAATACGTAATTTACCACGGCATTTTTGTCCCCGGGATGGCCGATGCCGATGCGCAGGCGCCAGAACTCCCTGGTGGCAAGGTGGGCAGCGATGTCCTTCAACCCGTTGTGTCCGCCAAGCCCGCCGTCCAGCTTCAGCCTGGAGACTCCAGGCGGCAAATCCAGTTCGTCATGAACCACGAGAATCCGTTCGGGCTGGATTTTATAGAAGCGGCATAAGGCTGACACCGCTTTTCCGCTGGCATTCATGTAGGTCTGGGGATTGAGCAGCCACAGCTCTGAATCGCCCTGGCCGACGCGCGCGCACAAACCATGAAATCGTGCTTCCGCTTTCAGCGTGATACGCAGCTCATCCGCCAGACGGAATAACCACCAGGCGCCGGCATTGTGGCGAGTAGCCGCATATTCCTTGCCAGGATTTCCAAGACCGACGATGAGTTTCATTTGGACGTAACAGGAAAAGAATGTGCTCGTTTGTAAAGGAAAAGCCCGCTGGAACCGATATGACTCCAGCGGGCCCACATGAATACTGCCTGCCGATATTATTTCTTTTTCCCGGCGTCCTTTTTCTCACCTTCCTTTGCTACGCCTTCTTTCTTCTGTACTGTGGTCGGGATATCCGCCGCCGCCACTCCGGCTGCCGCTTCCTCGGCTGCCACTGCCCGCGGAATCACTATGGTTGCCACGGGTAAATCGTCACCCTTGACAAGTGAGGGAACTTCGACGCCTTCAGGGAGTTGCAGGTCGCTCAAGTGGATTGTGTTTCCCGCAGCCAGATCAGCCAGATCCACCGAAATGAATTCAGGCAGATCCTTTGGCAAGCAGGAAACATCCAGCTCGGTAAGCACGCGGCTGACGATACCGCTGGAAAGTTTTACGCCTGGCGCAATTTCCTCGTTCATGAAATGCAGCGGTACTTTCATATGGATTTTTTTATTCGGATCGACCCGCTGGAAATCGATATGCAGCACTTGAAGTTTGAACGGGTGCATTTGTATGTCGCGCAACAGGACTCGTTCTTTCTGCCCCTCTACCTCCATCGACAGGATGGAAGCATGGAAGGCTTCCTGCTTGAGCTGATGATAAAGACTGTTATGATCCAGTTGGATCGCTTGCGCCGGACTTTCTCCGCCATAGATGACTCCCGGCACGGTGCCGGAACCTCGCAGGCGGCGGCTCGCACCCTTGCCCTGCAATGTGCGCTTTTTGGCGCTGATTTCAATTTGCATCTGTTTTTCTCCAAAATGTGGATCATCCGCGACCAGATGACCCGATTAATAAAAGCTTGTGAACGACGTACGAACCCAATTGCGATACGGGTCTCTTTCCTTCTTTGTTCTGCATATGTACGAATCTTCTAGAGACCTTACTCCATGAATAAGGAACTCACCGAGTCTTCATTACTGATCCTCAGCATTGTTTCCGCGAGCAGGCTTGCCACACTCAACTGGTAAATGCGATCGCAGGCCCTTGCATCCTCCCGCAGCGGAATGGTATCAGTGACCACCAGCTTGTCCAGGGCGGAATTCTCGATCCGCTCCACGGCCTTGCCCGACAGTACCGGATGGGTGCAGTACGCCAGCACGCGCTCCGCCCCCTGCTCCTTCAGGGCCCGGGCTGCTTCACACAACGTATTGGCAGTATCCACCATGTCATCCATGATTACGCAGGTGCGTCCCTCCACCTCGCCGATTATGTTCATTACCTTGGCCACATTCGCTTTAGGGCGCCGTTTGTCTATGATTGCGAGATCGCATTCAAGGCGCTTCGCCATCTGTCTGGCCCGCACTACCCCGCCTACATCGGGAGAAACCACTACCAGATTCTGGTAGTCGCTTTTCCATAGATCGCCCAGCAGGATCGGCATGCTGTAAATGTTATCCACGGGAATATCAAAAAACCCCTGAATCTGGTCTGAATGCAGATCCATAGTCAAAAGCCGGTCTATCCCTACACTCGTCAACATATTTGCCACGACTTTGGCGGTAATGGGGACTCGTACCGAACGCGGCCTTCTATCCTGACGAGCGTACCCGAAATAAGGCATTGCCGCTGTAATCCGCCCGGCGGATGCCCGCTTCAACGCATCGACCAACACCAGCAATTCGACCAGCGTATCGTTGGTGGGCATGCAGGTGGATTGCAAAACAAATACGTCCTTGCCCCTCACATTCTCGAGAATTTCAACCATTACCTCGCCGTCGCTGAAGCGGCCGACCGTTGCGCGTCCTACACGAATATTCAGGTGCCGCACAACATCCTGCGCTAGCTTGGGATTGGCATTGCCCGTAAAAACCATCAAGCTATCGTAGGCCATGACTGGGAGCGATAAGTTTGAAAACATGAATCGGGAACCGGGGTATCCAAGCGAATGCAAACAAATACAAACAGCTTAAGCACCATCCGGCCGTCTGGCCGGTCCTGAATCTCAAGACCTGAAAATTGGCTGGGGAGGTAGGGATCGAACCTACGAATGCCGGAATCAAAATCCGGTGCCTTACCACTTGGCGACTCCCCAATTACTGTTCCGCAAAATCATGCATGGGATGGCGATTCAATCCCTGTGCCACAAAACCATTCATGTCGAATGGAAGCTGCGCCAGCGCTGCTTTCGCTGCGCGCTCCGTGGCAAACTCGGAAAACACACAGGCGCCGGAACCGGTCATTGCCGTCATCCGTGAATTGTCGAGCCGTTTGAGCCACTCCAGGTGGCGTGCCACCTCGGGATATGTCCGGCAAACCACCGGCTCGAGATCATTGTGCCCGCACTCCACGGAAAAGGGCGGTATTTTGATTGGAATCGTGTTTCGTGTCAATTCCTTACTGGTAAAAACCTGCGCGGTTGACACGTGTACGGATGGGGTCAGGATCAGATACCACGCGGGAGGCAGGGCAATGGGCGAAAGTTTTTCGCCGATGCCTTGAGCAAAGGCATTTTCGCCAAAAATGAACACGGGCACATCCGCCCCCAGTCTGAGTCCCAGTTTTAAAAGCCGGCTCCTTTGCCAGGCCAACCCCCATAAACGGTTGAGCGCCAGCAATGTCGTGGCGGCATCGGAACTACCGCCGCCCAGCCCGCCTCCCATCGGAATTCGTTTTTCCAGAAAGATATCCACACCGGCTGAAGTGCCGCTTTCCTGTTGCAGCAGCTTGGCGGCGCGCACGCACAGGTCGTTGTCTTCTGGCACTCCGGCAGTTGGCGTATGCAACTTGACCGCGCTATCGGTCCGGAGCGCAAAATGAAGTCGATCGGAAAAATCCACGAATCGAAAAACCGTTTGCAACAGGTGATAGCCATCCTCCCTGCGTCCGACCACATGAAGGAACAGGTTAAGCTTTGCCGGCGCCGGGCAAGAGAGTTTAGCCGTCGAATCTACATGGGCTTCAGCGGGTTCCAGCATACCAGTCATCTATCACAAGTTTTATCTGAAGGCCGTTGCGTTTAAGCGTCAATAACCGGGGGTGCGTAGTCCGGGCCTGGGTAGCCTGTACTGGAAGCACCTGCGGATAACCCGAATAATGGATCTCCCATCCGTCCTGACGAATAGCCATTACGCGCCCGTCCATGTCCAGGTCTATCGCGGATGCCGTAGCGGGCGAGTTCACGCTTTGTACCCAGTACTGCAAACCAGTGAGAGGCAGGCGCCAACCCAGCACCTGATCGGTCAGGCTTTCTACATCGGCAGCATAATAACTCTCCTGCTCCGCGGTAGTCAGATACACGCCTTCAGGCCGATGCTGAATCTGGGCCAAAGTCTGCCCCAATGGCGAAAGAAGAAGAATTTCATCGCCTCTTTCAGTATGACGCCATTGTACTCCACTGGAAAAACTTTCTTCGCCACCCTTCACCGACACCCGACCGACAAGTCCAAAATCGGCCGCCCTCGCATCAGCCATATCCGCAACAGGCTCAGTGACGAGGGTGCGGGCTACATTATTTTTATGCGGAAGAGCTGTGCAGCCTGCAAAAAAAAGTGGCGCACATAAAATGAGACCCCACCAAAAGAAAATAAAGCGATTTTTTAACAGTGGAAATACCCTGATCACGGAGTGAAGCAGTGTTATACCAACATGAGAAATGATGTTTCCCAACGTTGTTGCACTATTTCATGAATTTCTTCATGGTGCTGAGCAACACCTCGTTATCGGGATGGTTCCTGAGCGCTGCCCGCCAAACTTCTGTCGCCTCTTCCTTTGTCCCCTGCACCCATAAGACTTCACCCAGGTGAGCCGCGATTTCCGGATCCGGAGTCATTCCGAATGCTTGTTTCAGGTAGCTGAGCCCCTGATTGAGATTGCCCATGCGGTAATGCACCCACCCCAGGCTATCAATGATGTAAGGATCATTCGGGGAAAGCTTGATGGCCTTTTCAATGAGCTCCAGCGCTTCCGGCAGGCGGTTGCTGTGTTCCGCAAGGCCGTAGCCTAGTGCATTGTAGGCGTGAGCATGGTCCGGCCTTAACTGGATCAGCTTACGCAAGTCCTGCTCCATGATGTCGGACTTACCGATTTTTTCTGCCGCCAAGGCTCGATCATAGAGCAGCTCGGGATAGTCGGGAAGCTTTTTCAGGCCACTGCTCAACAGCTCAAACGCTTTCTGGTAACCCCCCGCTTCCCGCAGCAATTGCGCCTCGGCAATTATCAACTGTGCGGTTTGCTGGTCATTCGTGACCGGCAAACTGCGCAGGTGCTGCAGGCCTTCGTTCATTTTGCCGGTTCTGCTCAGCAGGATTGCGTATTTGATTTGTGCGGGAATATATTGACTACCGCTCGTCACTGAGCGATACCAGTCCATCGCCGTATCAATTTGCCCGGTTTTTTCATTGATGCCGCCAAGATAAAAGCGCACCATGCCTGGGTCTCTGTAACCCAACTCCAACGCTCTCTTGAAATTCGACTCGGCCAGATCATATTCTTGCAATTCCATCGATAGCAACCCGACAGCCACGGCAACATCGGGATTATTGGGATTCTCCTCCAGCAATTGCTGGAACTGTTCGCGTGCCTTGCTATAATTCTTTTCCGCCAGCAATAACCGGGCATAGGTAATTCGCGTGTCGTTGGCTTTGGGATAATCCTTCAGATAGTCTTCAAAAAATTCGAGCGCATCGGCGTTGGAGTTTCGCGCCAGTATCCGCCCTTGATAAATTGCCGCTATCTCCCATTCCGGGCGAAGTGCCAATGCCCGTTTCATCTCTGCCAGTGCGATATCGAAACGTTCGGCAAACCATGCTGCCTGGGATATGGCAAAATGGGCTTCGGGCAGTTTTGGATACGGTTGGGCAAGTTGCTTCACCAGTTCGAACGTCTTGTTTTTGTTGGTATTTCGTACTAACAGGCTGTTCAATTGCATAAAAGCCTCATCGATATTATCGCCCGCAGAGGCCAGCAGTTTTTCGAGATGGGGCCGGGCCTCATCCAGTCTGTCGAAATTTACCAGCAACGCCGCCAGGGTCTGGCGGGCGCCAACGGAATCCGGATCAAGTTCAGCCCAGATTTGCGCTGCTTCAAGCGCCGGCGCGGGCTGACGTGCTTGAAGCGCAATTTCAGCGGCCCGCTGGGCCACACGCGGATCGCGGGTGGTTTTCGCGAGCTTGAGATAAGTACGAATCGCAATTTCCGTGTCGCCACGCTGCAGAGCCGTTTCCCCCACCAGGAAATCGAACAGCATGGGAGGAGTCAAATCCTGACTGGGTAATTTTGATTGTCCAGCTCCGATCTTCGCTACCGGCTTATCCGCTTTGATATCGGATTTGGCAGGAATCTGCGAACAGGCAGCAAGAAAAAGCAGCGGTAATGCGCCGGGAATTTTAAGACTCATGGGAAAATCCAGACAAGGTTCGAAAAAGGCTGTAAATGGCGGGGTTGTCCTTCAGTACAGTCCACATATTAGGTATATTTTACGCTTATCACAAGTGGACAACTGAACCAGGACGCTGCAAGCACTTTTATAGGGACAGTTCTGCAAGTCAAAGTTCCATATGAGCTCTCTTATCACGTAAAGAAACGTAGAAGTCGCGGATAAGGAGCGATTTTGGCAAATTCCAGCTTATCGAGGCGTTCCAATGACTGAACAAATCGGCTCCACAGCCATCCTGGCTCGCGGCCTGTGCCGCTATTTCGGTACTCGGGTCGCTGTGCATGATATCAACCTGGAACTGAGGCGTGGTGAAGTCCTGGGATTTCTCGGACCCAACGGGGCAGGCAAAACAACAATCATGCGCATGCTCACCGGCAACCTGGCTCCAAGCGCCGGCAGGGTTGAGATCTGCGGTATAGATTTGCTGCTCAAGCCGCGGGACGCCAAGGCCCGCGTCGGGTATCTGCCCGAGATACCGCCGCTCTACCGGGAATTAACAGTAAACGAATACCTGCGCCTTGCCGCCAGGCTGCATCGGGTCGAAAGCAGGATTATTCGTTCTGCGTTGGCTAAAATCACGCAACGGTGCGGACTGAGCAATAACCGCGAGCAATTGATCGGCTCGCTGTCAAAAGGCTATCAGCAACGGGTAGGAATTGCCCAGGCAATCATTCACGACCCTGATGTCATCGTGCTTGATGAACCGACAGCGGGGCTCGACCCCAACCAGATGCGAGAAATGCGCAGCCTCATTCGTGAACTCGGCGCAGACCGCAGCGTCATTCTTTCGACGCACATCCTGTCTGAGGTTGAAAGTGTGTGTGATCGGGTCCAGATCATGCATGAGGGACGCACAGTGTTTGACGATTCCATAGGCCGGCTAAAACAAAAAGGAACTAGCCTGGAGGAGTCATTCGTGCGCCTCACCATGAATCAGGCTACTGTATAAGCCAGGCTCCGCTTATGTTCTCGCGCGGCGCTCACTCATTTGAAAGCCAAGGGACAACCGGGTTGACGACGAGGCCGGCAAAATCGGACTTATCAGAATCTTCGCGGGAGACTTCAAAAGTTTAATATCATGATTCTAGCCGTTGCACAGAAGGAACTGAAAATATTGTTCAGCTCGCCGCTGGCCTGGCTGATACTTGCTCTGGTGCAATTGGTGTTGACCTGGGTTTTCCTGGCGCATCTCGATACCTTTCTGGAAATTCAGCCACAACTGATCAAGATCGCCAACCCGCCCGGAGTGACTGAAACGATTGTTGCGCCGTTATTCGCAACGGCAGCGATAGTACTGTTAATGACGACTCCCCTTTTAACTGCGCGTCTCATCGCTGAGGAGCGCCGCAATCACACTCTGCCTTTCCTTGTTTCCGCACCCATTTCGATAGCCGAAATCGTGATAGGAAAATTTCTCGGTCTGATGATTTTCTTATCTGCCCTGATTGCCCTGGTTGCCGCATTATCACTTTCTCTGCTGGCAGGGGGCCGGCTGGATTTTGGTTTATTGCTGAGCAATATCGCGGGCCTGTTTCTCATATCCGCCTGTTTCGTCTCACTCGGACTTTATATTTCCTGTCTCAGCGCCCAGCCTGCAACCGCCGGCGCCGGTGCGATGGGCGCGCTACTCGGGCTATGGGTCATGGATACCGTGGCCGCGGATGAGGATGGCGCAGGCATAGCGCGCAACTTTTCTCTGCTCGCCCATTATGAAAGTTTCAATCGCGGGATGATCGACACTTTTGGCCTGGCATACTTCGCACTTTTTACTCTGATCTTTCTGATGTTATCCGTTCGCAGGCTTGATAACGAACGAATGCGCGGCTAACGCTCTGCAACATCCTCGATATGACCATGGTCAATGAAAAGCTGCGTGCGCACTGGCTGGTGCGAAACGGCCTGTTTGCGATAATGCTGGTATCTCTGGTGGGATTGCCAGGTTATCTGGCGTGGGAAACACGCACCCAGTGGGATGTCACCCAGAATGAACGTAATAGCTTGAGCGAGGCAAGTGTGGAAGTGCTGGAAAAGATTGACGGCCCGATCCTGGCCACTGTCTATGCCAGTCAAGACGCGCAGCTTGGGAACGTTTCCAAAAAAATCAGGGATTTTCTGTCTCCTTATCAGCGTATCAAGCCAGATTTCGATGTCACGTTCATTGATCCCGCCGAACAGCCAAAACTCGCGCAGGCGGCAGGAGTCCAGACCAATGGAGAAATGGTAATTGAATTGAATGGCAGACGCGAGCACCTCATCAGCTTTAATGAGCGCGCGCTGATCAATCTGCTGATGCGGCTAGCCCGTTCCCACGACAAACTGGTGATGGCTCTCAGCGGCCATGGCGAGCGCAAGCTCGATGGCGCCGCCAGCGCTGACCTGGGCGAATTTGGGAAACAATTGATAGCCAACGGTTTCAGGATTCAAACGCTCAACTTTGCTATTGCCGCGGATGTGCCGCCTGATACGAGCGTGCTGATTATTTCTTCGCCGCAAGTGGACCTTCCGGAAGGCGTAGTGGAGAAGCTGCTGGCGTACATCGAGAGCGGCGGCAATCTTTTATGGCTATTGGACCAGGAGCCGCTGCACGGACTGCAACCGTTGGCCGAGAAGCTGGAACTGACTCTCACACCGGGCGTCGTCATCGATCCTCAAGCGCGGCAACTAAAGGCGCCTATCACTTTTTCGGTGGGCGCCAATTATGGACAGCATCCGGTCACAAATAATTTCGATTACATTACTGTTTTTCCTTTTGCCCGTCAGATCACCGTTAATGACAACGAGGAATGGCGCAGCGTCTCACTGGTGGAAGCCGCCCAAACCGGGTGGGTGGAAACTGGAAAGCTGGACACGGGCATTGTCTTCGATACCATGTATGATGTGTCCGGTCCTGTCAGTATCGCCGCTGCGCTGAGCCGCAGCTTGCATGAACGCGAGCAGCGTATAGCTGTCATTGGCAGTGGCTATTTTCTTGCCAATACCTATCTGGGCCATGGCAAGAATCTGGATTTCGGCATTAATCTCGTCAATTGGCTCGCCGGCGACGAAGACCTTATCGCCATTCAACCCCGTGCGACGGTGGATAGCAGCCTGTCCCTGAATGAGTCAACGCTAACCATCATGGCCTGGGGCTTCCTCATCGTTATGCCGCTGATTTTTCTGACCAGTGGGATGATAATATGGCGGAGGCGGAGAAAGAGATAGCCCGGTGACGCATCGCCGTAGAAGAGCAATTGTTGCGCTGCGTTCTCCAGCCATGCTGTGCTTCGGCTGTTAAAATCTCTTGATCAATCCCTCATCCCTTTATGCCGGACATTTTAGTTGCCTGAATTACCTGAAGTTGAAGTTATCCGCCGAGGCATCGCATCCCAGCTCGAGGGACACTGTATTGCCGGGGTCGCGATACGAAATCCGAATTTGCGCTGGCTGGTGCCGCTCGACCTGGGGCAAACGCTTTGCGGGCTGAAAATCGGAAAGGTGATGCGGCGCGGAAAATACCTCTTGTTCGACTGTGGCAAAGGGACGTTGATCCTCCATCTTGGCATGTCGGGCAGCCTGCGGCTACTGCCAGCTTCATCTACAGCATCGGCGATAACGCCGCCGCAAAAGCATGATCATGTGGACCTGATTCTGGAGAACGGCATGGTTCTCCGCTTCAGGGACCCCCGCCGGTTCGGCGCAATGCTGTGGTCGCCCGCTGACGTTATCTGTCATAAGTTATTGGCCCGGCTTGGGCCGGAGCCGCTCACGAATGCGTTCAACGGAAATCTGCTATACAAAAAAACCCGGGGCCGTAGCGCCAGCATCAAAGAGGTATTGATGAACAGCCGCATTGTGGCTGGCGTCGGAAACATCTACGCTAATGAAGCTCTCTTCCGCGCGGGCATCAATCCCACAACTGCCGCTGGCCGGCTTGGAATAACCAGATGCGAAAGACTGGCGCAGGCGGTAAAGGAAATACTCGGTCTCGCAATTGAAGCGGGGGGAAGCAGCTTGCGCGATTATGTGGGCAGCGACGGCAATCCCGGATATTTCCAGCAGCAATACTGGGTGTACGGCCGAACCTGCCAGCCCTGCCGGAAGTGTGGTACAAATATCAGGCAAATCAGACAGGGCCAGCGTTCAAGTTTCTATTGCCCACGTTGTCAGAAACCAATCAGAAGTAAGAAAAGCGAAAACAGCTAGCAGTGTCTGGCTGATCCATATGCTTGCTCGCCTTTAAACTAAAGAAAAACTACAAGGTTTAAATATTAGGTTCCTCAGCCCCGGCGGGATTGTTTTTTGGCTCGGCGATACCTATCATTCGCCATTTCAATCTCTAACATTGCGATCAACGGGGTGAGCTGCGCAAGCATACTTTGCCCACTTTCAGCCCCAACCTTGACCTGGGGGCAATAGGCTTATTTCTTAAGAAAAAAAGCATGAAGCAAATATTTATGAATAGCCTGCTCCTATTCTTCTCCGTTGTAGCCACGGGGGCTTGGGGCGATGTAGGTTTTGATTTCCGGGCACCAAGTTTCAAGGGGGGAAATGCCGTCTTGGCTGTTTTCGTCAAGAACACGGTCACAACAGATGACTATGCCCAAGTGGCCAAGTGGGCCAGTTACATGCAACCCTCTTTTGGAGATCAATGGGCGGTTATCGCGAAACTGGATTCCAGGGGCGGTAACGTTACTGCGGCGTTGAAGATAGGCAGATTTTTGAGAAACAAGGGGGCCATGGCAGTTGTTGAAAAAGACGCGGTTTGTTTAAGTGCATGCGTCTACATTCTAGCCGGAGCTACGAATAGGGCTGTCGATGGGCGGGTAGGGATACATCGTCCATACGAACCAAATGATCAAGAAATTTCAGAAATTGGACAAAAGGCAAAATACAAAGCATTGGAAAAGGATATTTTAGCCTTTCTACATGAAATGAACATACCCACAAGGCTTTATGAGGACTCTCTTTTCATAAGCCCAGATCGTGTCAAGATATTGACATTTAAAGAACTGCAAGGGTATGGATTGAATGAAAATGACCCATATGCAGATGAAGCCAGCACCGTTAAGCGGGCGAAACAGCTCGGCATCACGAGGGCGGAATATGCAGCACGTGAAGTTAGATCGCGTAGACAATGCGGTTTGAATGCTATGACTATCGAGACTTCCGAGAATGAGCTCGTCCTAGGAATGGAATGCAGAGCAGCAATCCTTGAAGGAACGCGCTAAATGGCAGGATTCAACGAACTCAGACTATTCACTTGATTAGCGGTCAATCCAACGGGTTAAACTTGGCAAAACGTGGAATGAACTGGTTTCCTTTTGTTTCCAGAAATCTCACCATGAGTTATCGTGACAATGAGGGTATCGGTCCGATTCGAGATAAAGGTCATCCGAGGATGTCGGAAATCGGCAGCCCAGGGGAGAGTCTCAGCAATCCTGTCGGGGAAATGCACCTCTCGATATCCGGCAGGCACGTAAGCTGACACAACGGTTCGGCCCCTCCCGCAGCCTGTGTGTGAACGCAAGTCTGCTTTTTTTCTTCTTCGGCTTCTCATATTCGGTCCATAAGAGAATCGGCATTGAAAAATTTCACATCCTGGGGGTCTATATGAACATTACTTTCATCGGCGGCGGCAATATGGCCTGCGCCTTGATCGGCGGGCTATTGCAACAGGATTACTCGCCTGCGCAGATCCGAGTAGTGGAAATCAGCGCAGAAACGCGCGAGAAAATAAAACAGGATTTTCGCATAGAAGCCGTGGCGGACCTTGGCCAAGGCGTGGCAAATACTGACGTAATCGTGCTGGCGGTAAAGCCGCAACAACTTGCGATCGTAGCGCGGGAGCTTGCGCCGCTTCTCAGGAATCATCTGGTCATTTCCATTGCTGCCGGTATTTGCGCAAAAGATATCTCCCGCTGGCTCGCTGGCTATACCCGCGTTGTGCGAGCCATGCCGAATACGCCGGCGCTGATTCGCGCGGCTGTTACCGGCTTGTATGCGATGGCCGGTGTAAGCAAAGAGGAAAAACAGAATGCAGAGGCCATACTCGGCGCGGTAGGCACTGTACTATGGGTTGAAAGCGAGGAGCTGCTGGATGCCGTGACAGCCATCTCCGGCAGTGGGCCGGCTTATGTATTCTATTTCATCGAGGCGATGCAGAAGGCGGGACATGAATTAGGGCTGCATACCGCTCAGGCACGGCAGTTGAGCATCGAAACCTTCCTCGGCGCGGCCAGGCTCGCGAGCCAAAGCGATGAAGATGCCGCTGTCCTGCGCGCTCGGGTCACTTCGCCGGGAGGCACCACCGAACGTGCGATACATTCGCTTGAAAATGAAGGGGTCCGAAATGCAATCGAACGTGCGATTCGTTTATCGCACCAGCGTTCGCGCGAACTGGGAGACGAATTTGGTAAAACGTAAACGAGTAAACGTACTGCAGGTTTTATTTGAGATATGCTAAGCCAAATGTCGATATTTCTGCTTGATACCGTGCTGGGGCTGTTTTCTCTGGCGCTGCTGCTGCGTTTTTATATGCAACTGCTGCGCGCGCCCTATCGCAATCCGTTGTCGCAATTTCTCATTGCCATTACGGATTTTCTGGTAAAGCCTGCAAGGCGCATAATCCCCAGCTTCAGAAGCATGGATCTTTCCACGTTGCTGTTGGCATGGCTTGCACAGCTCTTATTGCTGGCCGGCATACATATGCTTCAGGGCTATGACTTCAGCTCGACTATCGGCATCGCAGCCGGAGGGCTATCGCTGCTGGCGTTGGTGGAAATCATCAAGATGACGCTCTATATTGTAATGGTGGCGGTAATCATGCAGGCCGTACTCTCCTGGTTTAATCCATACAGCCCGCTGGCCCCGGTGCTCGACAGTTTTACCCGGCCGTTCCTGGGTGTTTTTCGGCGGTATATCCCCTCCATTGGCAATATCGACTTGTCCCCGCTGTTTGTGCTGGTGATTATTCAATTGCTGCTGTTTGTGGCCGGCGGGATGGAGAGGGAAATCTCACGTCTGTTCTAATGCCTGAACCTGACACGGCGCCTTATCCATGGTGCCGCAGTGATAGCGACGGTGGGTTGCTTATCCTCACCCTGCACATACAATCCGGTGCGAAACGCACCGAAGCCGTCGGATTACATGGCGACGCGCTGAAAATCAGGCTTTCCGCCCCACCGGTGGAAGGCGCAGCCAACGCGGCGCTGCTGGAATTTCTTGCCGAGACTTTTGATGTGCCGCAACGTCAGGTGACACTCAGACAAGGACTAAAATCCCGGCGAAAAGTGGTTGAAATCAGGCAACCGCTTCGTGGACCCGATGCGCTATGCAAAAAGACCATCGATTAAACGAGCTCAATTCCAATTCCAGCCACCGGACAGCCATAATGACTCTCCCGGAAGCAAATCATTTTGCGATGGTGATACTCGGCACGCCGGTGCGCGGCAAATCGGTAATAGTCATTTGGAACAGCAGGTATAACATCTGGAAAGCATCCTGGTTCCAGCGAGCCAATGGCCCAATAGTGTTTACGGCATAGTAGCGGTCATGTGAGCGAATCGACAAGTCCGCTTCCGGGGGTGCAGAGTCCGACACAACGAGTTCCATCGTTGCAATCGGGTTTTCGTCGCGCTTGATGGGTGGAGTACGTGGGTCTTTCTCGACATGATATTCCGGCTCATCGCCGATGGAACGGCCCAGGAAGCCGAGAATTGCATGGAAGCTTCTGAGCCGGAAGGTTCCCTTGATGGGCCATTCCCCACCTGGACGATTGGGGCGGATATCGAAGGCAACGTCATTGGTATTCCACTCCGTTGCCTCCTCGCTCAACTGCGCGCGCTCCTCCGGAGATAGCGTGTCGGGATCATAGTTGGTAATAAGAATCGGACCCGGCACTTGTTTGCGAAGCGTATAGGTATTCTCCTGTTTGTTATAGAGCACGAGAAACTCTTTCTCCAACGCTTGAAAGCCTTCCGCGGTGACCGAGCCGGCGGAGATTGTCCAGGTGCGGTCCAGGATCAATGGTTCAGCGTAGAGTTGGTTCTGGTCCTGAATGGCTGAGAGATGAAGCACCACACGGCGGAACATCTCGTAGCCCAGCGAATCAGATGGAGTATTGCGATAGGCGACCTGCCGGGTTGAGTCCTGAATGCGGACTTCCTGCGCCATCAGTCTCAACAGGAGATCGATATCGTAGCGCTGACGGAGCAGAAGGGTGAGCTTGCTCTGCTGAAATGGGGTAAGGAGCCGTTTGGTGAATTCTTCGCCCTCGACCGGAACAATGCTGATAGTGGGATTTTCAGCGACACTGCCGCCGAATATGGGCATCAGCACCTGTCCGGCTAGCCCGCCCAGCGCTGGTGTAGCCCCCGCATTGAATCGAAAATCGAATGTGGCCGCTACGTTCGAGACTCCGGTGAAATGGATGGGCTGGCGGTGATGAGCGCGGGCAATATTCATCAGCAGCTGCTTGGATGCTGCGCTGGTGATGGCTTCGTCATAGGCCCCGACTGCGCGGTTGAGCGTGATGGGAGATACACAACCGGAGAGTACGAGCAAGAACCCCAGGGACCCCAAGGACCGAATATACAGCAGCGAACGCAGCAAACGTTGAGGGTGAAGGATATCTGCGTGTCTTATTTTCAACGAAGTATTCACCGAAATATCTCTTCAGAACCCAAGGCGTTCACCCGCCCCAAGCAGTGTTGCAACACCGATGATCGCAAATATTGCCGCGGCAATACCATGTACGAGACGCACCGGGATACGATTTGCCATGTGTTCCCCCAGATGAACCGCCGGAACATTGGCAATCATCATTCCTAGTGTGGTACCGGCCACAACCACGAAAAATAATTGATACTGTGCGGCAAGCGCAATGGTCGCGATTTGTGTCTTGTCGCCCGTCTCCGCAAGGAAGAAAGCCACGAGAGTAGTAACAAACACACCATATTGCGCAAGGGTAGCGTCAGTCTCATCGAACCGGTCGGGAATGAGCGTCCAGATGGCCATGCCGATAAACGACAACCCAAGCACCCAGCCCAGAATTTCAGGCCCAAGTAACCTAATAAACAATGAACCAATAGCGCCGGCAAAAGCATGATTTAACAAAGTAGCGACGAGTATACCGAGCACTATGGGAATCGGTTTGCGAAATTTTGCGGCAAGGATAAAAGCGAGAAGCTGCGTTTTGTCGCCAATTTCCGCGAGCGCAACAACGCCAGTCGAGACGAGGAAAGCTTCCATGCATTCGCACTCCCTGGCCGGATAAGAACAATGACCACACTTCTCCCGGCCGTCCGGAGGCAATGTGGTCAAAGGTCTTGCCAGGCATGAGAACCGCTTGCACCACGACCTGACGGTCAAGTATGTTGATACAAGCCCTTTCAAAGGTAATGAAAGGAGGCTACTCCCCAGTGACGAAGCATATTGTACTTGCCCCATTGCAGAGTGTCTATCGGCGTATGCAGGGTTATGATTATGACGAATACATTCAGCTTGAAGGTCGGAGCGGATGATACGAACCGCCAAATTGAAGGCAGCTTCGATCAGGGGCGGCTCTATACGGCTGCTATTTTCTGTTTTTCTGTCATGATACGCTTATCAACGACTACGAAACGAGGAGTCCGCCATGTCCAAGAAGAATCTTTCCGGGAATAATAATAGGAGTCTCGAGAACGAAGTGATCCTGGCCGTGATTGTGCTGTATCTGTTGCTCGCACTTGTGATGACGGTAGTGCACTACGTACAACCTGCGGAGCAGAAAACGGTAACGTCGTCAATGTCGCCTTCCCATAATGAGAAGAACTCCGCAAGCCTGAAAGGGAGTAACTGAGCCTTTCTCGCAACCCCCATTGCAGGGAAGAGAAGGAGGATTTACCATGATTCACACCATCATCAGGACCGATCAATCACTTTCCGTCATTCGCGGGCTGCCACAACTGGAAAATCACAACGATGTGGTTTGGCTGGAGATCAATGCGCCGACCGCTGAAGAGACGGCGAATCTGGGCCAGCGATTTGGCATCGATACGCGGCCCCAGAGCAGCAGTGTCGCAGACGACGGAATGTTCATGTATATGCGTTCCAAGCTGCTCAAATTAGGTATTGACACCACCCCGAGTTTCGGCGATGTAACCTTTGTCCTGGGCGAGCAGTTGGTTGCGATTCTCGATGAAGACCCTGATTTTCATCCATTTGAGTTTGCCCTGCAACGCATGAACCGCAAGTTGAATCATGTCAAAAGCCCCAAAGCTGTACTGCGTTTGTTATTGCAGGTGGCCAACGACGGCGCGGACGCTGTAATAGACCGGATTGCAGATGAACTTGAACGGAATGCCGAAGAGATTTCCGAAATATCCGATGGGTATAATGCACAAGGAAGGGAGTTAGGTGTACCCGATCTCATCGGCACGATGCAAAGTCTTAACGAAAAGGAAGAGTTGATTTCGCGGTGTATCGAAGCTCAGCTATCGTTGGCGCGCGCCGTGCGTTACCTCAACGGAGAGATTGATAACGTAACCGAAGCGGAATTACAGGTATTGACAACAGAACTCGCTGAGGATGTGGCGGGAGTCAAAGAGCATGCTTACTTCGAACACGAGAAGGTGCGTTACCTGCAGAATGCCGTGACGAATATCCTCAACATCAAACAGAACCAGATCGTCAAGGTTTTCACTATCATTACCGCGGTTTTCCTGCCACCCACACTTGTGGGTACTTTCTACGGGATGAATTTTGCTGTAATGCCCGAACTTTCCTGGGAGCATGGATTCATTTATTCGATGGTCCTGACATTAACGGCTGCATTACTACCGCTTTTATACATAAAACGCAAAGGTTGGTTACGGTAAGCCATGGAATCGGCGGTGACCGGCGAAAACAGGAACTCTGGAGACGTTTTTGCAGTCTATTGGCAGGCAACAATCGCACTCGTATCGTTGGAATGGAGCATTAAGCGCCCGCTATCATCTTCATATTGGTTTTTTACCTGAAGCGAGCCGAAACGGGACTTGAAGGTGTCAGAATCACTGTGGGCGGTGTGCCGTTTGCAGCGCCAAACAACAAATGTGTGCGAGAAAGCCTCACGCTTCATCGCTATTTTGCGTTAAATTGGGCGACTGTCGCTTTTTTTGCTATATTGGCATTGCGATAACACAGATAATAAAATTGATGCGCGAAAGAGGGCTTGCTGGATCTCTACAGAAAGGAGAATCACATGAAACAGCTTTTGATCGCATCTGCTTTAACCATGAGCTTGATCTCAACCGGAGCTCTTGCCGAGGAAATATCCGACTCTGTCGGCAGTCCTGGCGATCCCAGCCAGGTTTCACGCACCGTTGAAATAACAATGGTGGAGAATCGCTTCAAACCTTCTGAAATAAATGTGAAACAGGGGGAAACAATAAAATTCGTGCTTAAGAACAACGGGAAAAAGAAGCATGAGATGATGATAGGTACGCCGGAGGAAATTGATAAGCACGGAAAAATGATGAAAAAATTCCCTGACAGGGAACACCCGGATGAACCCAACATGATAACCGTTAATCCAGGCGAGACCGGGGAACTGGTATGGCATTTTACCGAAGCCGGCACAGTCAGCTTCGCCTGCCCGTTGCCAGGCCATTTCAAAGGTATGAATTTCCCAGGTATGAAAGGAACAATCACAGTGGAAGCCAAATGAAAATATCAAAGCACATATCAGTATTAGCCGGATCCATCCTAATCAGTTCACTGATGGGAACCGGCGTTTATGCCTCTGCAACAACGGTCGATGTCTACAAGAGTGCGACTTGCAAATGCTGCGCCAAGTGGGTCGACCATATGCGAGCACATGGGTTTACTGTCAACACTCACGATGTCGGCAACAAGGAAGCCCGCGAGCAAGCGGGGATTTCTACGAAGCTCGGTTCATGCCATACCGCGCTGGTAGATGGCTATGCAATTGAAGGCCATGTGCCTGCACAGGATGTCAAACGCCTTCTCAAAGAACGTCCCCGCGCCGTTGGCTTGACCGCTCCCGGCATGCCTCATGGCTCTCCCGGAATGGAAGGCGCGCGCAGCGATCCTTACGATGTGCTTTTAATAAACAAACAAGGCGACACAACAGTTTACAGCCGCCATCTTCCGTCTGATCCGAAAGAATCCGTGATGAGACTGAAATGAGGAGTATGAAGTCTCTTGTTACTGTCCGCGCGTATCAGAAAAAGAAACGTTTAACCGTTACTATCTTGCCAGGAGTCCAAGATTCGAATTCGGTAAGCACAAAAACGGTGCAGTCATGACCGTCCGGCTTTTTCTCCTGATCAGTATGACGATTGGACTCGTTGCGGGTTGCAGCGATCCAAAACCCCCTGCTTCAACACCGACGCCGCCAACCGCGAAATCCGAGACGCCTGAGCTGCCTGCCGTCGCACCTGCACCTCCTGCCGACGTGAGTCAGCCTGCTGCAGAGCAGCAGGCTGCTACCCCACCCGTGGAGCAGCCCAGAAATCTGGCGGCACGTAAATTGGACCCTGAAAAAATCAAGCGCGGTGAAGATGTTTATCGCAAAAATTGTGCAAGCTGTCACGGTCCAAATGGTGAAGCCACTCCAGGATGGCGCATTCAGGGACCCGACGGCAGATATCCCCCGCCGCCTTTGGACGGTAGCGCTCACGCCTGGCATCACTCAACTGAAACGTTGGAACAAATGATCCGTGAAGGCAGTCCGGCCGGAGGCATGCCGGCCTGGGACGGAAAATTGACAAATCAGCAGATCGACGACGTGATTGTCTGGATCAAATCCCTATGGCCGGATGAAGTTTACGATATCTGGTATAAGGAGATTGAAAACAAGCCGCAACCGAAACAGAATTGAAGGATTGCGGTATAAGTATCGAAGGAGCATGACGCAGGACTACGGGCAGGACTACGCCGGAATCTCTGCCCTAATGATCAGATTGACAAGTTGTCCCATACGTGCGGCCGTCGCTCAATCTTTGGAGCGCGAGTCGCCACTGAGTGATCAATGAGTCGCCAATAAAAACCTAGGCCAACTCGGCCTTCGGGATCCCTTTCTCTCCGTTATTTCCCTTTTTTACCGTAGCGCGCGCAGGAAGCTTCTCGCGAATACGCGCAGACTTGCCGGAGCGGTCCCGCAGGTAATAAAGTTTCGCGCGGCGGACGTCGCCGCGACGCTTGATCTCTATGTTTGCAATCAGCGGTGAATAAGTCTGAAAAGTCCGCTCGACACCCTCGCCGCTGGATACCTTACGTACGGTGAAGGCCGAATTGAGACCACGGTTGCGCTTGGCAATAACGACGCCTTCGTAAGCCTGTATCCGTTTACGCTCGCCTTCTACTACCTTGACGCTGACGATTACGGTATCCCCAGGCGCGAAATCGGGAATCGTTTTGCCGAGACGGCTGATTTCTTCGTTTTCAAGTTGTTCGATCAGGTTCATTTGTAACTCCTTGCTTTTCTATTCCTTGGTTTCAATCCGGTTCAATCCGGTTCAATTGGTGCAATTGGTTCAATGTTCAATGGTTCAATTGGTTTCGTAGGCGTGCTGAAATTCTTCCAGCAACTTCTTCTCTTCTCCCGTCAAGCCACGTTCGATTTTCAACGCCAGCAAATCCGGCCGCCTCAGCCATGTCCGGCCCAGCGACTGCTGTAGGCGCCAGCGCTTGATTCTGGCGTGATTGCCTGACATCAGAACTTCAGGCACAACATTCCCGTGGTAGACCTCCGGCCGCGTGTACTGGGGAAAATCCAGCAAGCCCGCTACAAATGAGTCCTGGCTGGCTGACTCGGGGTCGCCCAGCACACCCGGCATCTGCCTCACCAGACAATCCATCAGCACCATGGCCGCCAATTCGCCGCCAGAGAGGACATAGTCGCCTATGGAAATTTCGTAATCCACCTGACGCTCTATCAAGCGCTCATCTACACCTTCATAGCGTCCGGCGAGAAGCACCATTCCAGGCAATCCGCATAGTTCCATAACCAGGCCATGATCCAGAGGCCGTCCCTGGGGGGAAAGATAGATTACCTTTGTCCCTTCAACACCATTGGCTATCTGCCTGTTCCTGGCGGCAATAATGGCTTTTTCCAGTGGCGCCGCCAGCATCACCATTCCCGGCCCGCCACCGTATGGGCGGTCATCTACCGTACGGTAATTGTCCTCGGTGAAGTCGCGTGGATTCCAGGTCTGTAAACGGTAAACCGCGTTTTCGTGCGCTCTGCCGGTTACGCCATGCCTAGTGATTGCGTCAAACATTTCAGGGAAGAGCGTGACGACATCAAATTCACAAGTCATGCTTAATAGTCCACGCCCCAATCCACCGTAATCCGGCGCGCCTTCAAATCTACTTTAGCAATTACCTGGCTGATGAACGGAATCAATCTTTCCGTTTCATCCTCGTTCATACTTTTCACCTGAAGCACATCGTTTGCGCCGGTTTCAAGTAATCCAGCCACCTTCCCCAGTTCTTCGCCCTGCAAATTAACGACCTCGAGATCGATCAGGTCTGACCAGTAATAGCCGTCTTTACCGCTTTTTGGCAAAACCGGCAACTGGGTACGAGGAATCGCAACCTGCAAGCCCTTCAGCCGCATCGCGGCCGTCCGATCAGAATATTGCTCAAGTAAAGCGGTCAATATATTTCCGTGCACCTCGCCCGCATTGACCTTGAACTTGCGCCATTCCCCATCGCCTCTGCCCAACCACCAGGTCGGATAGTCAAGCAGCCCATCTATATATTCGGTATAAGGAAAAACCTTGATCCAGCCCGACACACCATAGGGGCCGATCACGCGCCCCATTACCGCCACTGGTCCGACTGCTTCGCCTGGTTCAGCTTCCTGCGGCTTCTTGCTTGGCGCCAAACTGCTTGACCAGCCTTGTCACGGTACTTGATAACTGCGCACCGTTCGATTTCCAATAGGCGATTCGATCGAGTTGAACACGCAGCGCTTCTTCCCCTTCCGCTGCCCTGGGATTATAAAAGCCGATGCGCTCGATGAACTTGCCGTCACGGGCGTTGCGGGAATCCGCAACTACCATATTAAAGAAAGGGCGTTTCTTGGCGCCGCCTCGCGCCAGTCGAATAATGACCATGTGTTGTTTGTGCCTATGGAGAAGGTCTAAAACCGAAAAGGGGGTGATTTTACGGTAGTTTTCGCCGCATTAGCAAGCGATACTTGCTGTTCGCCAAGTATGGCATAGTGATGAAGCGATGCCACCACTATCCGGATTTTCAGGTTAGCGCAATTCGTCAAGATTCCTCGCATAAAAGTCAGCGAAGTCAGTGCGTCAGTGCGCCACCTCCCAATTTGGCCCCACGCCCACCTCCACTAGTAGCGGCACGTCCAGCCTGGCAACATTACCCATGAGTTTCGGCAATTCGTGTTTTATCGTTTCGATTTCATCGGCCGGCACTTCCAGTACCAGTTCGTCGTGAACCTGCATGATAAGTTTACTACGGAGGTTCTCCGATGCCAGCCAGCCATGCACGGCGATCATGGCAAGCTTGATGATGTCCGCTGCGGTGCCCTGCATCGGTGCGTTGATTGCCGCACGCTCCGCACCTTGTCTCCGGTTGCCATTGGCACTGTTGATCTCCGGCAGCCATAGCCTGCGTCCGAGTACGGTTTCGACGTAGCCCGTTTCTCTGGCAGTTTCTCTGGTGCGCTGCATATAATTTGCCACCCCTGGATAGCGGGCAAAGTAACGGTCCATGTAGGCCCGGGCGGCGGCGCGGTCAATGCCGAGCTGTGAGGCAAGTCCAAACTCGGACATCCCATAGATCAGGCCGAAGTTGATGATTTTCGCATAACGACGCTGTTCGCTGTCGACCGCTTCCAGCGGGACGCCGAATACTTCGGAGGCCGTGGCGCGATGTATGTCCTCATTCGCGGCGAAGGCTTTGAGCAGCCCCGCGTCCTGCGAAATGTGCGCCATGATGCGCAATTCGATTTGGGAATAATCAGCGGAGATGATACTGTACCCTGGTGATGCTATAAATGCTTCGCGAATGCGGCGGCCTTCGGCGGTGCGTACCGGAATATTTTGTAGATTCGGTTCGTTGCTGGCAAGTCGGCCGGTCACTGCTACTGCCTGTGCATAATTGGTATGCACCCGACCGGTAGCGGCGTCCACCATGCGCGGGAGTTTATCCGTGTAAGTGGATTTGAGTTTGGCGAGACTGCGGTAATCAAGGAGGACTTTTGCCAGTGGGTAATCCATCGCAAGCCGTTGCAGTACGTCTTCATCGGTGGAAGGCACGCCGCCCGGTGTTTTTTTAATGACAGGTAGTTTGAGCTTGTTGAAAAGGACTTCCTGAATTTGCTTTGTTGAATTCAAATTGAATGGCTGCCCCGCGATGAGGCATGCCCGATCCTCCAGCGCCAGCATTTTCTCGCCGAGTTCACGGCTTTGACTTTCCAGCAGCTTCAAGTCCAGTAGTACGCCAGTGCGCTCCATTTCGAACAGTATGTCCATTACCGGCATTTCGAGTGATCGATAAATATGATCGAGCTTTCCATCCCTCGCAATTTCAGGGTAAAGCCTGTGATGCAGTTGAAGCGTAATATCCGCATCTTCGGCTGCATAGTGCGATGCCCGTTCGAGTTCCACCTGCTCAAAACCTATCCGGGCAACCCCCTTGCCGGTGATCTCATCGTAGCTGATGGTTTTGACGCCAAGATGCCGCAACGCAAGATTATCCATATCGTGCGAACGGTGTGATTCGAGCACATAGGACTGCAACAGCGTGTCATGGGTAATACCGTTCAACGCGATACCATGATTGGCGAAGATATGCTTGTCATACTTGAGATTCTGCCCCAGTTTGGGTTTGGTTGGGTCCGCCAGCCAGAGTCTGAGTTTATCGAGCACGATGTCCATGGGTAGTTGCTGGGGTGCGCCAGCATACCGGTGCGCGAGCGGTAGATAAGCCGCCCGATGAGGCTCGATGGAAAACGAAATACCGACGAGTTCTGCCTGCATAGGGTCCAACCCGGTTGTTTCGGTATCCAGGGAAACGAGTGGTCCGGCATTGATGTGCATGATCCATTCATCGAGCTGGGATAGGGTGAGGATGGTTTGATAGTCTGCCTGCACCAGATCCGAGCGCGGCTGCATCGCATCTGACTGCTCATATGCAATGGCGGAAGGCGTATTGCCGCCTGCCCCTGCGCCCGATTCCTGCTGCAATTCCCGCAACCAGCTTTTGAAGTCCAGTCTTTCGTACAATTCCGCCAGCTTCGCAGTATTCTGCGGTTGCAGCCCAAGGTCGTGCAAACTTACCGGCAACGGAACGTCACACTTGATGGTGAGAAGTTCGCGGGACCTGCTCAACCAATCGAGCGCGTTGCGTAAGTTATCCCCGATGACGCCCCCGATTTCATGCGCATGAATAATGAGGTTATCCAGCGTGCCATATTGCGCGAGCCATTTTACTGCCGTTTTAGGACCAACCTTTGCCACACCGGGAATGTTGTCGGAGGTATCGCCAACCAGCGCCAGATAGTCGAGCATACGCGCAGGGGCTACCCCAAACCGGCCGAGCACGCCCGCTTCATCGAGCGTTATGTTGGTCATGGTATTGACCAGTGTCACGTGCGGATTCACCAGCTGTGCAATGTCCTTGTCGCCGGTGGAAATGATGCAGCGCATGTTCTCGCGTTCGGCCTGTTTTGCCAGGGTACCAATCACATCATCCGCTTCCACTCCTTCCACGATCAGCATTGGCCACCCCATGGCAATGATGCATTCATGAAGCGGTGATATCTGGGCCGCAAGATCGGCCGGCATGGGTGGACGATGCGACTTGTACTGCGCGTAGAGATCGTCGCGGAAAGTCTTGCCTTTTGCATCAAATACGCACGCGCTATAATCAGCCTGGTAATCCTTGTGCAAACGGCGCAGCATGTTGATCACGCCATAAATTGCGCCAGTCGGCTCGTTGTTGCGGTTTCGAAAATCGGGCAGCGCATGAAAAGCGCGATACAGATAGGATGAGCCGTCAACCAGCAGTAATGTTTTCATTTAACTCCAAAGGTTTTCCAATGAACCCGAAAGATAAATTAGCTCGTACAATGACAAACGATTTTCGGGAAAAAACCTGGTCGGCCAGGGAATCGTGGCGTGTGTTCGGGATTATGGCAGAATTTGTCGAGGCAACGGAGCGCCTTAATTCGATTAAACCCGCAGTAAGCATTTTCGGTAGTGCGCGCACCCTCCCGGATCATCCCTACTACAAGCTCACCGAGCAGATCGCCCGGCAATTGTCCGATGCAGGTTTCTCCGTAATTTCCGGCGGCGGCCCGGGTATTATGGAAGCGGCCAACAAGGGCGCCTACTATGGGGAATCGCCCAGCATCGGCCTGAATATCCAGCTCCCCCACGAACAACATCGGAACGTCTATCAGGACGTCAGCCAGACTTTTCGCCATTTTTTCGCGCGCAAGTACATGTTTGTCAAACTCGCTACCGCCTACGTGGTGGTTCCGGGTGGTTTCGGCACACTTGACGAGCTGATGGAAGCCCTCACGCTGGTTCAAACCGGCAAAACCCGGCGCATGCCTATTATCCTTGTCTGCTCTGATTTCTGGAGCGGCATGCTCGACTGGCTTCGAAACGTGCTCGTGGCCGAAGGCATGATCGCGCCCGAAGACATGGACTTGATACAGATAATTGACGAACCGACAGAGGTTGTAGACGCAATATTCAAGTATTATGAAACTCGGGGTTTCGAACCTTCCGCAGCGGAACGGGAGGTTCAGCTCAATCTGTAACAGCGGTGTCATTTCGGATAGAATGGCATATTGACCTGCCGGGAGGCGTCATGCGTCGCATAGTTCTTGCATTGTTATTGAGCTCTGCACTACCAGCAGCAGCGCAGTCCAACCAGCCCAAGGATCTGCGGCCTTTGCCGGAAGTCCCTGAACCGCCGGAGTTGGCATTGCCATCGCCAGGCGCCGATGAGGAAGACGAGTCGCTCGAGCCACAAGTTACCATCACCAGGCGCGGAGAGGACAAGATCGAGGAATATCGTCTCAATGGGCGCCTCTACATGATCAAGGTTACGCCCCGCATCGGACTGCCGTATTATCTGATCGACAATCGCGGGGATGGTACGTTTTCCACCCATGACGTCGGTGGTCTTGATCAAGGCGTTCGTCCTCCAATGTGGGTGATCCGGGAGTTCTGACTTTTCCTGAAAGACGGCAATTGGGTTTGTTCCTACGCTTCCGCCTTACCTTTTTTCTTGCTCATGTCTGTCTTCACTACCGTTACCCACGATCAGCTTTCTGTCTGGCTGAGAAGCTATTCCCTCGGCACGCTGATCAATCTGCAGGGCATCTCCTCCGGTATCGAAAATACGAATTATTTCGTGACCACCAGTCATGGCAAGTATGTTCTCACGCTGTTTGAAAAACTGACCTCTTCCGATCTGCCCTACTACCTGAACCTTATGGCGTATCTGTCACGCCATGGCATTCCCTGCCCCAGTCCCATTGCGGACCTTGACAACAAGTTCCTCGGCGAACTCAACGGTAAACCGGCGAGCATCGTTACCTGCCTGCCTGGAAAATCTCAGGAGCGGCCAACGGCGGCACATTGCGCGGAAGTCGGTGAACTCCTGGCGAGCATGCATTTATCGGGCCTTTCTTATCCTGAAAAGATGGAGAACTCGCGGGGGCCCAAGTGGTGGAAAGGCGCAGCACTTGAGGTCATGCCGTTTCTTACGGCCGATGAAACTGAAGTCCTCAAGGAGGAATTGCGTTTTCAGTCACTCTACCGCTTCGAAAACCTTCCGCGGGGCGTAATCCACGCCGACCTGTTTCGTGACAATGTGTTATTCAACAACAGCACCATGGGTGGCGTGATCGACTTCTATTTCGCCTGCAACGATGTCTTGCTGTACGATCTTGCCATTACCGCCAATGACTGGTGTCTGAATGAAAATGGTGAACTGGAAACGGCACGGACATTGTCTTTACTCCAAGCCTATCACCGGACCCGCCCCCTTAGTGCAAACGAACGCGGCGCCTGGCCGGTGATGTTGCGTGCGGCGGCATTGCGCTTCTGGTTGTCGCGGCTGCAGGATTATCATTTGCCGCGTATAGGGGAACTCACCCATGTCAAGGATCCCGCGCATTTCATGCATATACTCAGAAATCACGCGGCGTCAAACTCAAAACTGGCGCAAGTTTGGGTTTGAGCGATAAACTGCGAGTCAACAACCGGGTGTGGGCACAGCCCATCGGAGATAGAGAAAATGGAAGTCAGGCAAGTCGATGCAAAGCAAGGTTGGCAGTGGATAGTGACCGGCTTCGGTCTGTTCCGCAGAATTCCGCTGGTATGGATTGTCCTGTGCTTCACCTTGCTGCTGATTGCCGCCACGCTGGCGCTGATTCCGATGGCAGGGCAATTTATCTTTACGCTGCTTTCCCCGGTGTTTTTAGCCGGACTGATGATAGGATGCAAAACGCTGGAACAGGGGGGTGATCTGGAAATTTCTCACTTGCTCGCCGGATTCCGGAGCAATCCCGCGCCGCTGATTACGATAGGCGGAATTTATCTGGTAGGTCAAGTTTTGATTCTTGGCATCTTCATGCTGGTCGGCGGCGATGTGCTGATGGATCTGTTGATAGAGGGAAAACGGGTCGACGAAAATGAGTTGAAAGATGTATCGGGCCATATGTTGTCTGCTTCTCTGGTGGGGCTGGCATTATCCATCCCGCTATTGATGGCTGCCTGGTTCGCGCCCCTATTGGTTATATTCAAAGGCTTGCCTCCAGTGGAAGCGATGCGGCAAAGCTTTTTTGCTTGCCTGAAAAATATTATAGCGTTCCAGATTTATGCGGTAATACTGGTGGTGCTGACGATACTTGCCACCATACCCTATGGGTTGGGATTGTTTGTATTGATACCGACCGTATTCGCCTCTATTTACACGAGTTACAAGGACATCTTCGAGGAAGGCGCTGAAACCGCATAGAGCCGCATCACATCCGGTTTCATGCCGGCGTCAGCTTTGCGTATTCCAGCAGCAGCCATTTTGTGCCAGCGCGTCCGAATTTGACTTCAACGCGGGCATCCGCGCCGCGGCCTTCGCAATTGACGATTACACCCGCGCCAAATTTAGCATGCAGGACATTTTGTCCAACCCTCCACTGCCCCGCGGCCGAGTCCCGAATGCCGGACTCCTGAAGTTGCCTGGGGCGCAGGGCGGCGTGGCCGGGGTATGCGGGTCCTGATTCCTGATTCCTGACCATGGTCTTCTGTACCGGCTGCAGCCACTTGAGCAGACTATCCGGGATCTCCTGGAGGAAACGCGAGGGGATGTTGTAGCGGGTCTGACCGTGAAGCATGCGACTCTGGGTAAAACTCAGATACAGCCTTCGTCTGGCCCGGGTCAAAGCAACATACATTAACCGCCTCTCCTCTTCCAGACCTCCTGCTTCGTTGCGACTGTTGTCGTGTGGAAAAAGACCTTCTTCCAGTCCGCTGAGAAACACGCTGTGAAATTCCAGCCCTTTGGAGGAATGCACCGTCATCAACTGCAGCGCATCCTCACCCCCGCCAGCCTGATGCTCGCCCGCTTCCAGCGAGGCATGGTTAAGAAATACCGTGAGGCTGTCGTCCTCGGCTTCATGCACGAAGCTGGCGGCGGCAGTGATCAACTCGTTCAAATTCTCCAGCCGGTCGGCCCCCTCGCGTTCCGCACGATAGTGCGCCATCAGCCCGCTATGCTCCAGCATGTGTTCCACAACTTCCGGTAGCGGCAATTTCTCGCAGACCTGACGCATTGATTCGATCAGCACGACAAAGCCTTCAACGCCTTTCTTTAACTTGTTCGATCCCCTGTTTTCCTCAATCAAGGCCGGCCATTTACTCTCTGCTTCTGGCATTGAAGTTCCGCCACCCCTGCATTTCCTTACCATTGCGTCCCAAAGGCTTCCGCCTTGCCGCCTGGCTTCATCCTGCAATTGCTCCAGACTCCGCATACCGATGCCGCGAGCAGGAAAGTTGACAACGCGGAGTAGCGCATTGTCGTCATGAGGGTTGGCTATCAGCCGCAGGTATGCCAATGCATGCTTGATTTCCTGGCGTTCGAAAAAACGCATGCCGCCATAGACGCGATAAGGCAGCGACGCGTTGAACAAAGCATGCTCGAGCACACGCGATTGCGCATTGGAGCGGTAGAGCAAAGACACTTCTGACAGCTTTAAGCCTTCCGCACGTAGCGACTTCACTTCGTCCACGATGAAAGCAGCTTCATCAAAATCGGTCGGCGCGTTATACACGCGTATGGGCTCGCCATGGCCTTCCGAAGTCCAGAGATTCTTGCCGAGCCGCCCACTATTGTTGCGTATCAGCGTGTTGGCAGCGTCCAGTATGTTGCCGTGCGAGCGGTAGTTCTGTTCCAGCTTGATGATTTTGGAGATACGGAAGTCGCGCTCAAACTCTTTCATATTGCCCGTGTTGGCGCCACGAAACGCATAAATGCTCTGGTCGTCATCGCCAACCGCAAATACAGCAGCCTGCTCGCCGGCAAGCAGCCTTAGCCATCTGTATTGCAGGCGGCTGGTATCCTGAAATTCATCCACCAGAATATGGCGAAAGCGGCCACGATAATGCTCGCGTATGATTTCGTTGCGGGTCAGCAGCTCATAACTGCGCAGCAGCAGCTCAGCAAAGTCCACCACTCCTTCCTTATTGCATTGCTGCTCATAAGAAACGTAAAACTCCGCCATCTTGCGCCCGAAATCATCATACGTCTCGACCTGCGATGCTCTAAGTCCCTCTTCTTTTGCGTTGTTGATGAACCATTGCACTTGCCGCGGGGGAAATTTTTCGTCGTCCGCACCCAGGTTTTTCAAAATGCGCTTGATGACCGCCAGCTGATCGGCCGAATCCAGAATCTGAAATGCCTGCGGCAATCCGGCATCCTGATGATGAGCGCGAAGCATGCGATTGCACAGGCCGTGGAAAGTACCCACCCACATACCGCGCGTATTGATCGGGAGCATTGAAGAAATACGGGTGAGCATTTCCTTCGCTGCCTTATTGGTGAAAGTGACAGCTAATATGCCGTGGGGGCTGACCTGTCCGGATTGGATCAGGTAGGCGATGCGGGTGGTGAGCACGCGGGTTTTGCCGCTGCCCGCACCCGCCAGCACCAATGCCGACTGATGCGGCAAAGCGACCGCTTCGTGTTGCTCGGGATTTAGTGCGGAAAGTAGAGAAGACATTGAGAAAACAGTTGGAGCAGAGGCGGAATTATTATCAGCCTTCGTTCAGTTTGAGGGGATGGGCTGGAAGAAACGCCGGTATGGCGCCCTATAAATCCAAACTTCCCAGGCAAGCTTTATCGGCACAACCCGCCAAGCTTGCAACCACCGGTGAAAGCGCGGAAATGGGAAGTTCGGATTTGGATTTATTACGCACTTCATCGGAAGTTGCGTTTACCTGCGTCGGCTTTCCCTCACGAGATCCAGAATGAGCGGCGTCAATACCAGTTCTATTGCCAGACCCATTTTTCCACCCGGCACGACAATGGTATTTGGACGAGACATGAACGAGTTGTGAATCATTGCCAGCAAGTACGGAAAATCCACGTTCTTGGGGTCGCGGAAGCGGATTACGACAAAGCTTTCATCCAGCGTGGGTATGTCGCGCGCAATGAAGGGATTGGACGTATCCACTGTGGGTACACGCTGAAAATTGATATGCGTAAGCGAAAACTGCGGGGTAATGTAATGCACATAATCGTGCATGCGACGAAGGATGGTATGGGTAACCGCCTCCGCTGAATAACCGCGCGCATTCATATCGCGATGGATCTTCTGGATCCATTCCAGATTGACAATGGGCACGACGCCCACCAGCAAATCAACATATTTTGCTACATCGGCGGTATCGCTCTTTACTCCGCCATGCAAGCCTTCGTAAAACAGCAGATCGGAACCGGGCTTTATCGATGACCAGGGGGTAAAGGTGCCAGCCTTCTGCTGGTATGGAGCGGCTTCATCATCATTGTGCAGGTACAGGCGAACCTGCCCGCTTCCGCTCTCGCCATATTCCTTGAACAAGGCTTCCAGTTTTTCGAACTCGTTGGCCTCGGGACCGAAATGACTGATGGCATGACCATCGCTTTTCTCGGAGTCAGCTACGGCTTTCTTCATTGCCTCGCGATCATAACGATGGAAGCTATCCCCCTCTACCACCGCAGCAGTCAGTTTCTCGCGCCGGAATATATGCTCGAAACTATTCTTGACCGTCGACGTTCCGGCGCCGGATGACCCGGTAACGGCGATGACGGGGTGTTTTTGTGACATACAGACTTTCTCCTCAGGACAATAAGATAATAAGGTAGTGGTTTTCGCTTCAATATTTTCGCTGGTTCAGCAAGTCTTGAGCAGCGCTATAATACCTTTTTTCTCAAGAATTTTGGTGGGAACAGACAAAGATAAAACAACATTCAGGCTTGCAAGAGCAGCGTTTCTGCTGCTGGAACATGCTTTGTCCCGAACACTCGCGGAACAGACGGATGTTTGACATTCGCAGGGCTCTGGCATAAAATGCGCGGCTTTACTGAAATAAGCAGGGGTGGGGTTTGTGAAAACGTTTTCGGCTAAACCACATGAAGTAGTCCACGAGTGGTTCGTAATTGATGCGGCCGACAAGGTACTGGGGCGTCTCGCTGCAGAGATTGCTCATCGTCTGCGCGGCAAACACAAGCCCATTTACACTCCTCATGTGGATACAGGCGATTTTATCGTTGTAATCAACGTCGACAAGCTGCGCGTCACCGGCAATAAGGCTGAAGACAAGATTTATCACCGGCATACCGGCTATCCAGGCGGCATTTACGAAACCAGTTTTGCCAAAATGCATGCGCGCTTCCCGGGACGTCCCCTGGAGAAAGCAGTCAAGGGTATGCTGCCAAAGGGTCCCCTCGGATATGCAATGCTGAAGAAACTAAAAATCTATGCCGGTGCTGCGCACCCGCACGCGGCGCAACAACCGCGACAACTTGAAGTCAGGGCCTGATTACCATGAGCGCAACCTATAATTACGGCACCGGTCGTCGCAAAAGTGCGGTGGCACGGGTATTCCTCAAACCCGGCAGGGGCTTGATTACTGTCAACGACAAACCGGTTGACGAGTTTTTTTCCCGCGAAACCGGTCGCATGGTGGTTCGTCAACCACTTGAGTTGACGGGAAATCTTACAAGTTTTGACATCATGGTTAACATCCACGGTGGCGGAGAATCGGGACAGGCGGGAGCGGTGCGACACGGCATCACCCGCGCATTGATTGACTTTGACGCCACGCTGAAACCCGTATTGAGCAATGCCGGACTTGTGACCCGTGACGCGCGGGAAGTGGAACGAAAAAAGGTTGGCTTTCGCAAAGCGCGCCGGCGTAAACAATTTTCGAAGAGATAGGCTTTGTACCTGTCATACCAAAAGCCGCCTCGTTCTGGCGGCTTTTTTATTTGTTGCTTATAATCGCCCGGGCCCGTTTACGTTTCCTGGGAAGATAAATAGCCCGAGCAGGAAACGGAAACGCGTATTCTCGGAATATAAGCCTGTAGTCGAACTTATCTGCGAAACAGTTGCCAACAGAGGGGCTGCCGACTGAGCACCAGGCACTAAAAATATCAGACGGACGAACCGACTGTAGCAAGGAATTTCTGGAGGCAGGAAAAGTATTGTTAATGAAGCAGCGAAACCCACGATCCGTAAAGCAGAGGGTGGCGGGTATAAATTTCATTTTGCAGGCCTCTTATGAGGAATCTCACTCTTCCTGCAAAACCTGGAGGAGTCATGCTTAAAATTGGTATTGTAGGCGGAACCGGTTATACCGGTGTAGAACTGCTGCGCATTCTGTCTCAACATCCTGAGGCAAGCATACAGGCAATTACTTCACGTAAAGAAGCTGGAATAGGCGTAGCCGAATTATTCCCCAGTTTGCGCGGCCGGGTATCGCTTAATTTCTCTGATCCTACAGAAGCTGGCCTGGACAAATGCGATGTCGTGTTCTTTGCCACGCCCAACGGTATTGCCATGCAACAGGCCCGGTCCTTGCTGGAAGCGGGAGTGCGTGTGATAGATCTGGCTGCCGATTTTCGTATCAAGGATATCGCGGTGTGGGAAAAATGGTACGGCAAGTCCCATGCCTGCCCCGATCTGGTTGAGGAGGCGGTCTACGGCCTACCGGAAATCAATCGCGACAAAATCAGGAATGCGCGGCTCATAGCGAACCCCGGCTGTTATCCTACCGCGGTGCAACTGGGATTCCTGCCCGTGGTCGAGGCCGGGGTTGTGGACCTCGACCACCTGGTTGCAGATGCAAAATCCGGCGTATCGGGCGCGGGACGCAATGCGGAAATACATACGTTGTTCGCGGAAGCCGCTGATAATTTCAAAGCTTATGGTGTGCCGGGACATCGTCATCTACCAGAGATCATGCAAGGTCTCTCTGGCATGGCAACGAGGCCTGTCGGACTCACGTTCGTGCCGCACCTTACACCCATGATCCGCGGCATACACGCCACACTCTATGCCAGGCTTGACACCGATGTCGATTTACAGGCTTTATACGAAAAACGATATGCCGAAGAGCCGTTTGTTGACGTGCTTCCCGCGGGCGCCCATCCGGAAACGCGCTCGGTACGAGGCTCGAACCTCTGTCGTATTGCAGTGCATCGGCCGCAGGGCGGCGACACAGCGGTAATACTCTCGGTAACAGACAACCTTGTGAAAGGTGCGGCGGGTCAGGCCGTGCAGAACATGAACATCATGTTCGGCTTGCCGGAAACGCTGGCGATTGATTATGCACCATTGCTTCCCTGAGGAAACACTGCGGCTGTGCCTCGGTAGTTGCTTGATGTCATGAGGCTTTGCTCAGGTTATGATTAAAACGCTTAAGAGGAAGTTCGGCATATCAGCGCCGAGAGTGGCGATACGTCCGCAAACACCCGCTTACGTGCGATGGCTGGTTGTCGGCATCCTCGCTGTATTGGCCGTGGTTCTGTCCTGGGGGATGTACGATGCCGGCCGCAAGTTTGCAGGTTTTGACAAGAATGAAACAAGCCATGAATTGGATCGGCTGTCACAGGTGAATGCACGGCTTCAGCAGGATAACGACGAACTGCGTATGAAAGTGGCGGGCCTTGATCGCCAGGTACAAATGGACCTCGTCGCGCGGGAAGATATCACCCGGCAGATCAAAGGCCTGGAAGATGAAAATATTCGCCTGAAAGAGGATCTGGCGTTTTTCCAGAGTCTCGGGTCGGCTACCGGGAAAACCGAGCAGCGGCTTTCGATCGGGCGTTTAAAGCTGGAACGAGGCAATTTGCCCGGCGAATATCGTTATAGCATGTTGCTGGTCCAGGGCGGGCAGCGTCCGAAGGATTTTCAGGGCAGCCTGGAATTTGCGGTCAATTTCCAGCAAAATGGGGAAAAGATGGTGTTACCTCTTGCCGACAACACCTCAAAAGCACCTGACCTGAGCTTCAAGTTTTACCAGCGAATAGAAAATACCTTCCATCTGCCGCCGGACGCCGTCGTTGACAGCATGCAAGTGAAGGTGTTTGAAAAAGGCGTACCGCAGGCAAGGCTAACGCAGACCGTGAATCTGTCTTTGTGAAGGAGAGAAAGAGAAAATGTTCGGGAAAAAAACAGGCAAGCCTCAAAACCAGATTGACTCGCTTATCGGTGCGGGCACACATATCGAGGGCAATATCAGCTTTAGTGGAGGATTACGCATAGACGGCCACGTTACAGGAAATATTGTCGCACTGGGCGACAGGCCCAGCGCTTTGGTGTTAAGCGATCAGGCAGTCATCGAGGGAAAGATCCAGGTTTCTCACGCGGTTGTTAATGGCTCCATAACAGGCGCCATCCATGCGAGCGAATATGTAGAGCTGCAACCCAAGGCCAGGATCTTCGGTGATGTCCATTATAAAACCATGGAGATACAACTTGGCGCATCGGTTGACGGGATGCTTCATCATCTGGAGGCACAAGCCGACAACAAGGTGGTGACACTCATACCCTCCCCTGTCGCCAAGAGTGATTGACCTTTGCGCAATAGCGGGGGATAATTTTTTCTGGTTAATTTATTCGGAAAATTCAATATGAACGCACCAACCGAGGCTAACCTGGTTGCCGAAATGCAGGTTCCGTTGATCTTTACCGATAGCGCGGCAAACAAAGTCGGTCAATTGATCGAAGAAGAAGGAAACACCGATCTCAAGCTGCGAGTATTTGTGGCGGGCGGAGGATGCTCCGGCTTCAAATACGGCTTTACATTTGATGAGCTAACGAGCGAAGATGATATCGTGCTGGAAAAGAATGGCGTGAAGCTCCTGATAGATGCGATGAGCTTTCAGTACCTCGCCGGATCGGAAATCGATTACCAGGAAAGTGCCGAAGGCGCGCAGTTTGTTATCAAGAATCCAGGGGCCGCCAGTACCTGCGGTTGCGGATCCTCATTTTCCATGTAACCGGGGCGTGCGCCAGACGATACAGTGGCGTGCTTTTTACGGCAGCGAGTAGGATAAAACAAAAACGGAAGCTCAGGCTTCCGTTTTTGTTTGCAGAGAAAAATGGGGGCGTGATAGGTATTCATTGTCGGGATCAAACGGGATATATCGCACCGAGCAGCCTGTGGCCTCTTGCGCCAGTTACCGCCGGAAGATTGCCGGAAATCCCCTCGATCACCTGTTTTGCCAACCAGGCAAAAGCAAACGCTTCCAGCCAGTCCGCATCGACGCCGAGACTGTCGGTTAATAACACCTTCTTGTCAGGCAACGCCACTTGCAATCGCGCTACCAATGCCGCGTTATGCGCTCCACCTCCGCATAAATAAACTTCTGCCGCACTCGGGAAATAGGCAAGCAGCGGCTCGGCAATTCCCCGAACGGTCAACTGCAGCAGCGTCGACTGCACATCAGCCGGGTTCTCCTGTCCAGTTAGATAACTATCCAGCCAGGCAAGATTGAACAGCTCCCTGCCAGCACTTTTTGGGGGCGCCATGGAAAAAAATGGAATTGCCCAAAGGCTTTCAAGCAGCGCCGGGATTACTTTTCCGGATTCGGCCCACGCCCCATTTTCATCATATACCTCGCCCGTATGCCGCCAACTCCATGCGTCCATTACCATATTACCGGGTCCGCAGTCGAAACCGCTGACTTCTCCACCAGGCGTGAGGCTGGTGAGGTTGCAGATCCCACCGATATTGACAATGACACGATGAACTCGAGGATCTCGAAACAAGACCTGATGAAACGCCGGAACCAGGGGAGCGCCTTGACCGCCTGCCGCTATATCGCGGCTTCTGAAATCCGACGCCACGGCAATGCCGGTGAGTTCAACCAACAATGCTGAGTTGCATAGCTGGATACTGTAACCGGTCCCTGATTGCGGGCAATGGCGTACGGTCTGGCCGTGACAACCGATGGCTGCCACGTCCCCCGGTTTCAGGCCGCTTTCGTCAAGCAGGCCCGCCACCGCCTCGGCATAATGACGGGCAAGTTCATTGCCGAGCATGGCTGCGCGGTGCAGCTCATCCTGGCCTGGGTAATGCAGGTCCAGCAAGCGGCTGCGTAGATCTGCCTCGTAGGGCAGATAAAAGGTGTGCAGCAGGGATGGGGGCGAGGAGCTGAAATCACCCAGCACCGCATCTATCCCATCCAGACTGGTGCCCGACATGATTCCGATATAGTAAGCGGTCTTCAAATCCTTCCGCCTATGCACCTGGGTAACCCACTATTTCGGATTAACGCCTGATTCAAGGCTAATCAAGAAATGCGAGGCTGGTGCCGCGCAGCATGTCCAGCCTCGCCATCGATGATTTCGTATATTCGTAAAATCCAGCCATATGTTTGGGCGGGACGGGATCCGCAGTGGGCATCGCCACCTTCAAGGGGTCGCGCTGGACATTCTTGAAACGGAATTCATAATGCAGGTGCGGGCCCGTAGCCATTCCCGTTGCGCCGACGCGGCCGATAATGTCGCCCTGGCGGACACGCTGCCCCTTGCGCAAGCCTTTGGCAAAAGCTGATAGGTGACCGTAAACGGTGGAGTACGATCCCTGATGATCCAGGAAAATGACGTTACCATAGCCGCCCTGCGAGCCGACAAATGCCACAGTCCCATCGGCCGCGGCCTTCACCCCCGTGCCCGTCGGCGCGGCATAGTCGATTCCCTTATGCGCACGCCATGTTTTCAGGACAGGATGGAAGCGACCAGCGGAAAAACCGGAACTGATGCGCGAAAACTCCAGCGGTGAACGCAGAAACGCTTTTTTCAGGCTCTTGCCGTCAGGTGTGTAGTAACCACTTTCTCCGTTGACCTCGAAATATAATCCCCGATAGGGCGTTCCCTGATTGACGAACTCCACCGCGAGTACTCGGCCGGCTCTAGCGGGCTCGCCATTGCCATAAAGGGAATCATATACCACCGTAAAACGATCGCCCTTGCGCAAATCCCGATGAAAATCGATTTCGGACGCCAGAATATCGACGATTTGAGTAGCAACACTTTCAGGCACACCCGCGTTGTCGATAGCAGCGAATAGTGAGGTGTTTATTACACCCGATTTCATCTGGATGTGGGTTTCCAGCTGGGCTGGTTTCTCGCTTACCTTAAATGAGCCATTGGTTTTTTCCACCACCATCTGCTCGCTGCCGCCGGGAAAGTAACGGAGCAGCAGCAACTCACCCGCAGCCGTGGTTTGCACATGGATGGTCTTGCCGGCCACCAGTTGATGTATGGCCTTCATATCTCTGGCATCGCGCATGAAAGTCAGCGCTTCCTGATTATCCACATCGAGGCGGGACAGCAGAGTTGCCAAAGTGTCGCCGCGCTGAATGCGTTCCTGCCGCCAAAACGTCATGTCGGCACTGGAATCAAGTTGGATTTCAGGAAGCTCGAGCCCGAGGACGACCTGCTGGACGGGCACCTCTTCCAATGAAGTATTCGGCGCAATACCAAAAGCCGCCATCATGCCGAATAAGGGAAAACTGGATAACAGAATGAGCCAGCGTAATCTTTTTTTTGTCAGTGCCTGCGGCCTCTGCGCTGAAGCTTTGTCTTTGTTGCCCGGCATGATATCCCTCATTCCCTTCATGGCTTTTGAGGTGCAGAGTCTAACATAAAATCTGCAGAATAAAGGAAGCGTAGTTCCCATACGCCAATCTCAGGTAAGGTATACTTTCTCGCTTTATCTACAGTTCGTCCAAGCCGCCGTTCGAGCAGCAAACCGCGGCGACAACGCCGAAGCGCGCGGCTGCAAGCGATCTCAAAATCAGCAGTAACATCCGTCGAAATTATCTGGCATTGAAAACGCGCACAAGGTGCATTTATGTCGACTGACGACTTGACGCTTGACCTCTTGGCTTACCACTCCTTCCCTCTTCTCGCATCGGCTCTGACGTTGCGGAAGGATTCCATTCTTCTGGAATGGGAATCTGCTGTTGCTCTTACACTGCCGGCTGCCGACGCGCTCACACTCAAGAGTCTCCGGGATTCCGTACCCTTGATCCTGCAGGAGATTATCGATGCGTTTGCTTCGGATCAACCCGTCGCCACCCGCGATCTCGTGGAAGGCAGCAAGCTGCATGGAGAATCGCGCTTTCAGGAAAATTATAATATGCGCGAACTGGTCGTCGAGTACCGGTTGCTTCGCCGGGTCATTATCCAGCAAATTTCCGAGGAACTGGATGAGAGACTGGATGTGCGAAATAATATCGCCTTGAACATGGCCGTGGACACGGCCCTTCAAAGTGGAATCGTCATGTTTACCGAGCACCTGCAACAGCAAATCAGTGCTTCTACCGAAGTTCAATCCAAATATCTTTCATTTCTTTCGCATGATCTTCGGAACCACCTCCATCATGCCTTGCTTCACATACAGCTTCTCGCCATGAGACTTGCTAAAATTCCCGAATATGCGAGCAGTGCAGTCGACCTGGAGTCCGTCAAGCAAGCAATACTTCAGACCACTATGGGCATGGACCGATTGCTCCAGTGCGAGCAACTGCGCAAAACCGATGTTCCGCATGTAGCAGAGCCAGTCGATTTGAATTCTTTGCTACCTCAAGTTGTCAACCAGTTAGCCCACGAAGCCAAATCCAAGGGACTAGCGCTGGAGTTGGACGTGCCTGCCGACGCGCAGACTGTCAGTGACGAAAGTCTGCTGACACTTGTGTTGCAAAACCTGCTGGGTAACGCAATAAAATACAGTTCAAGGGGCAGAATAAAAGTAACGGCTCGGAATAACTCGAATAGGGAGGGCATCGGGTGGGAGCTGAGCATCAGCGATCAGGGCCCTGGCATTGGGGCCGAAGATCTGACTCATTTATTTGATGCCTTCCGGCGAGGCGATACGTATGGAAAGCCCGGCGTGGGGCTTGGGCTGTCCATTGCTACGGAGGCTACCCGACTTTTGGGTGGCAAACTCGAAATCGATTCCAAAGTAGGAGTTGGTTCGACATTCAAGTTAATGCTGCCGGATCAAGCTTCGAAAAACAAGATGTGACTGTTCAGTTCTTATATTAGCCGGTTCGTGCGTTTTTTTGTGTATTTTGTTTCCGAGGAAAAGACCTGTTGTCTTGATTTCCGCATACGAATTTTTGGAATTGCCTCATCTCAATAAACCGCGAAGAAACTTCACTATCGTTCGATATCGCTCTAGCCTGCACGGACCGTTCGTATCGGCGTCTGGAATCAACCGCTACTGGAGCTTGATCCTCCGATCTGACCGGACAGAATATCCGTCCCGCGGCATCAACGCTAGCAAACAAATTTATTGAAGTGTCAAAAAATACAATCCGCACGCAATTAAGCATCTCATTTCTAATCGGCGCACTTACCGTTCTCGGTTTTGCGCCGTTTTATCTTTTTCCGATTCCGCTTTTTACGCTCGCGCTGCTGTGCCATTTCTGGCGCAGGAGTGCAACACCCTTCAACGCGGCGCTACTGGGCTTCACTTTTGGCATGGGTATGTTCAGCGCAGGCGTGACCTGGATTTATGTCAGCTTGCATGATTTCGGCGGAATGCCGATGGCGGCCGCGGTCATCGCGCTAATTGTTCTGTGCGCCTATCTCGCGCTATTTCCCGCCGCGGCAGGCTGGATATTGAAGAAACTTCGGATCGCTTCGCCTTCGATCTGGTTATTGGCTTCGGGCGCGCTATGGGGGCTGTCCGACTGGCTACGCAGCGTTTTGTTCACTGGGTTTCCGTGGCTGACACTAGGGTATTCTCAGGCTCCACAGAGTCCCCTGGCGGGTTTTGCTCCAGTGATAGGCGTCTATGGCGTCTCAATGATACTGGCGTGCAGTTCAGCACTTATATGTCTGTTGTTTGAACGAGAATTTCGCCAAAAAAAATACCTGTTCACTTTGCTTGCAATCTGGGTTACCGGTTTCGGCTTGCAGCATATCCAATGGACCAAACCACAGGGCGAATCGGTAACAGTAAGCCTGTTGCAGGGGAATATCTCGCAGGACCTGAAGTGGCGTGCGGATCAGCTCGTCAACTCCCTGGAAAGGTATGCCGCCCTTACCCTGGAGAGTAACAGCCGCCTGATCGTCACGCCGGAAATATCCATACCGCTGCCCCGAGATAAAGTACCGTCAAATTACCTGGCGCAACTTGCCGCCCATGCAAGGGAAAATGATGGAGACATCCTGGTCGGCATGATCGAGGTGGCTGGTGATGGTGGGAGCAGTGGAGGCAACGGATACTACAATTCCATGTTCAGCTTCGGCGCCTCGCCAGATCAGAGTTACCGAAAACACCATCTGGTGCCATTCGGTGAATTCATTCCATTGAAATTCCTGTTCGGCTGGGTCACTAAGGTATTCCCATTATCAGATTTTTCGCGCGGCGGGCTTGACCAGCAACCCATGAAAATCGCCGGGCAGCGAGTGGCAGTGAATATCTGCTATGAAGATGTGTTCGGGGAGGAAATAATTCAGCAACTGCCCCAGGCAACGCTACTCGCCAACGTCAGCAATGATGCCTGGTTTGGCCGGTCCATCGGGCCGCGGCAGCATTTGCAGATTTCACAAATGCGTGCACTCGAGACCGGCCGTTATATGCTGCGCGCCACCAACACCGGGGTTACCGCCATCATCAACGAGCGTGGCGAGGTGCTGCAGGAAGCAGAAGTGTTTACCACAACCGCATTGCACGGTATTGCACAAGGATTTACCGGTGCGACTCCGTATGTCCGGTTCGGCAATAGCCTGATGCTGGGACTTGCAGGAATAATACTTTTGATCGCCGTGCTGCCCGTTTCTCGCGGGAGACGAAAAAACCTGTAAAATCGCGTTGTTAAGCACCCTCATTTTGTCCAGACATTCCCATGCGCACATTCCAGGAAATTATCCTCGCCTTGCAGCAATATTGGGATAAACAGGGTTGTGCGCTACTCCAGCCTTATGACATGGAAGTGGGAGCGGGCACCTCTCACACCGCCACATTTCTTCGCGCGCTTGGCCCCGAACCCTGGAAAGCGGCGTATGTGCAGCCTACCCGTCGGCCGAAAGACGGACGCTACGGCGAAAATCCCAACCGCTTGCAGCATTACTATCAGTTCCAGGCAGTGCTGAAACCCGCGCCTTCCAATATGCTGGAACTGTACCTCGGCTCCTTGGAAGAGCTTGGCTTCGACCTTAAGCAAAACGATATCCGTTTCGTCGAGGATGACTGGGAAAACCCAACCCTCGGCGCGTGGGGCCTGGGCTGGGAAGTGTGGCTGAATGGCATGGAAGTGACACAGTTTACCTATTTTCAGCAGGTCGGCGGCATGAACTGCAAGCCGATCACGGGCGAAATCACATATGGCCTGGAGCGGCTTGCGATGTACCTGCAAGGCGTGGACAACGTGTTCGATCTAATCTGGACAAAAGGGCTCACTTATCGGGATGTCTATCATCAGAACGAGGTCGAGCAATCCGCCTATAACTTTGAGCACAGCGATGTGAGCTTCCTGCTGAATGCCTTTTCCAGTCACGAGGCGCAAGCCCGGCATCTGGTGGCAGAGGGACTGGCCCTACCCGCATACGAGCAGGTGTTGAAAACAGCGCATACTTTCAACCTTCTTGATGCACGCGGTGCGATTTCCGTTACCGAGCGAGCCACCTACATGGGACGAATCCGCGACCTCGCTCGCAGCGTAGCGCAAGCTTATTATGAGAGCCGCAAACGTTTGGGCTTCCCCATGGCGCCGCCCGAGTGGGCCAGGCAGTTGATGGAGAAAGCCGCTTGACTAATGCAACTCAAAGTCTGACAACCCGGAATCTTCTAGTTGAATTGCTTGTCCAGGAGCTGCCGCCAAAATCGCTGAAGAAGCTCGGTGACAGTTTTGCGGAAACAGTGGCAATAAGCCTCAAGAGACAAGGCCTGGCAGCGAACGATGCTACCGCCACACCTTTTGCTTCCCCGCGTCGCCTCGCAGTACATATCCAACACGTGGCGGCGCAAGCCGCTGATAAGTCCATTTCGCAAAAACTCATGCCGGTAACGGTCGGTCTGGATGCGAACGGGCAAGCCACACCTGCACTGCTCAAGAAATTACGGAGCCTTTGCGGCGATGCCGCCTGTCCGCCGGTGTCCCAGCTAAAGCGGGCACTTGACGGCAAGGTAGAGGCTTTATTCCTGGATAGCATGGTGAAAGGCGTAACGCTGACACAAGGTTTACAGAAAGCAATCGATGAAACGCTTGAGAAGCTGCCGATTGCCACCATGATGACCTACCAGCTTGGCGACGGCTGGAGCACGGTGAATTTCGTGCGGCCAGCGCAGGGTCTGGTCGCCCTGCATGACAGGGAGATCGTGCCCATCAGTGTGTTGGGCTTGAACGCGGGACGCGAGACACAAGGCCACCGCTTCGAAGCGAATATGAGCCCGCTGATATTGGAAGACGCTGACAGCTATGCGCAACAGCTTGAAGCGGAGGGCGCGGTAATCCCTGGTTTCTCCGCGCGCCGGGCCGAAATCGAACGCCAGTTGACGGCGATTGGGAGCCGGGAAAACCTCAAATTGATCCAGGATGATGCATTGGTAGACGAAGTTACCGCGTTAGTCGAACGGCCAAATGTACTGGTTGGTGAATTCGAATCCGAGTTCCTGGATGTACCGCAGGAATGCTTGATCCTGACCATGAAAGTGCATCAAAAATACTTCCCGCTGCTGGACGCGGACGACACGCTTTCTCATAAATTTCTAATCGTTTCCAACATCCGCCCGGCTGATGCCAGCCAGATAATTGCCGGCAATGAGCGCGTGCTGCGCTCGCGGCTGGCGGATGCGAAATTCTTTTTCGATCAGGATCGCAAGAAGACATTGGCTTCACGCGTCGCCGGTTTGGATAAGGTGGTCTATCACCATAAGCTGGGTACTCAGGCGGAGCGCGTCGAGCGGATTTGGGCGGTTGCGCAGGCGGTTGGCCTTCGGTTGGGCGGCAACGAACTTGCGGCGCAGGCTGGCGAAGCCGCAATGCTGTCCAAAGCAGACCTTCTCACCGATATGGTGGGCGAATTCCCGGAGTTGCAAGGGGTCATGGGGCGTTATTATGCAAGACACGATGGATTGGCTAACGACGTGGCGGATGCAATTGAAGACCACTACAAGCCACGATTCGCGGGAGATGCGTTGCCGCGTAATATGGTCGGTATTTGCGTGGCACTGGCGGACAAGCTCGAAACGCTGGTGGGTATGTTTGGCATCGGACAAATTCCAACAGGAGACAAAGATCCGTTCGCCTTGCGCCGTCATGCACTGGGCGTAATACGAATATTGATCGAAAAGGAAGTTCCGCTTCCGTTGGATGTTTTACTTGAGCAAACTACAGGTATTTTTGGCCCGAAGATTAACGGAACGTCAGAAGCGCTGAGTGATTTCATTTATGAGCGGCTTCGTTACTATTTCAGTATCGAGTCCTCTGATGAGCAGGCGATTGAGCCAGGTAAACGCATTAATACGGAACCTGCCGAGGATCGCCCACGTTTCTCTCCACAACAAATTGACGCAGTGCTTGCGCTGCGGCCTCAACAGTTGAACGATGTAAAAAAACGGCTGGAAGCGGTACGCGCCTTCGCTGCGTTACCGGACGCGGAAAGTCTCGCCGCAACCAACAAGCGTGTCGGCAACATTCTCAAGAAGGCTGATGTCGCTATGCGAGAAGAGGTCAGTACCTCGCTACTGCAAGTACCTGCTGAGCAGGCTTTGCACCAGACGCTGAGCCACATTGTACCCAAAGCCGACGCAGCCTTCGCGGCTGGCGACTACAACGCTTCACTGCAAATTCTGGCCGCGTTAAAACAGCCGGTAGACGACTTTTTCGATAATGTAATGGTTAACACTGAAGATGAGGCGTTGCGCCGCAACCGGCTTGCCCTGCTCGCACGGTTGCACCATGCCATGAATTGCGTAGCCGATATCTCCAGGTTGGCAACTTAAATCCAGGCTACCTAACATGAAACTGGTCATTCTCGATCGCGACGGCGTCATCAATTACGACAGTGCCGCCTTTATTAAAACGCCCGACGAGTGGAAACCCATTCCCGGCAGTCTGGAAGCCATCGCACATCTTACGCAGGCGGGGTATCGCGTAGTGGTTGCCACCAATCAGTCCGGCATCGGCCGAGGTCTGCTCGATATGGTGGCGCTCAATGCCATTAACGACAAGATGTGCAAGGCAGTGATTCAGGCAGGCGGCCGCATCGATGCGATGTTTTTCTGCCCTCATGCCAATGCGGACAATTGCGATTGCCGCAAGCCGGCAACTGGAATGTTCAAGGAAATCGCCGACCGCTTTGGTGTGGAGTTGAAAGGCGTGCCTGCGATCGGCGACTCGATGCGCGACTTGCAGGCTGCGGCCGCAGTCGCTGCGATCCCGGTCCTGGTACTGACGGGCAAAGGAAAAAAAACCAAAGCAGAGGGTGGGTTGCCGGAAAATACTAAAGTATTTTCCAATCTCTCCGCGGCTGTCGATGTCCTGACCCAATGAATTGGGTTTTGTCGGCGCTGCGTTCGGCGTTATACACGCTCTTGCAGGTCGTTATCACTCCCTTTTATTTCCTGATTGTGTTCGCCGCATTCCCGCTACACCCGCTCAAGCGCTATCGCATCACTTCCGGCTGGGCGCATCTGATGTTGTTTCTGCTCCGTATCATCTGTGGCATCCGTTATCGGGTGATAGGGATGGAAAATATTCCTCATGTGCCGAGCATCATCCTGTCCAAACATCAGTCCGCGTGGGAAACACTCGCGTTTCAGCAGATATTCCCACCCCAGGTATGGGTACTGAAAAAAGAGTTGCTGCTTGTTCCATTTTTCGGTTGGGGCCTGGCAATGACCAGTCCGATAGCGATCGACCGCAGTTCGAAAAAAGCAGCGCTGAAACAGGTCGTCGAGCAGGGGAAAGACCGGCTTAAGAAAGGGTTCTGCATAGTGGTTTTCCCGGAAGGAACACGCATAGCCCCCGGCAAAAAAGGCAGATATGGCATAGGCGGCGCATGGCTTGCCACGCATACCGGTGCGCCGGTGATACCTGTGGCGCATAACGCGGGACGGTTCTGGGGCAGGAACGCCCTCATCAAACTGCCCGGCACGATAACCGTCAGCATCGGCGTGCCGATAGATCCCGCGGGAATGGAGCCTGCCGATCTCAATGCCAGAGTTGAGTCCTGGATCGAAGCCGAGATGGCGCACATTGACAACCCGAATCCAGATAATGAACATGAAGAGAAACTCACCCCGATCTCCCAGGACGAGTAATCTGGCAGCAAACGAGCTTCGCCATATCAGCCTGAACGGCACCGATGTGGCTTATACCCTCATGCGCTGCAGGCGAAAAACCATTGGCATGAGAATAAGCAGCGACGGCTTGACCGTCCGTATTCCATTGAGAGAGTCGTTACGCTGGGTGGAATCGGTATTGAAAAAAAAAGCCGACTGGATCGTACAAAAACTCGATGAATGGAAAAACCGGGAATCCGCCAAGCTCATGTGGCACGAAGGGGCAATTTTCTCATTGCTGGGAGAGCCCTGGCAGGTGACAGTTACCGCTGCTGGCGCTGTGCAAATGGTTCCAGCCAATTTGAATAGCGAATTTGAGGATAAGCAACTGACATTACCTCTGCCGTCCGCCCTCACAGCCCAGCAAATAGAAAGCGCGGTAATGGAATGGTATCGTCATCGGGCAATGACATGCTTCAGCGAGCGCATTGCGCTGTATGCGAATAAGCTTGGCGTTGAGCTGCCGCAAATACGATTATCACGGGCCAGAACCCTGTGGGGCAGTTGCAACTCGCGCGGCATCGTCCATCTCAACTGGCGGCTGATCCAGAAGCCGCTCGACTTGGTGGATTACGTCGTAGTGCATGAGTTGTCGCATCTGATCGAAATGAACCACTCCAAGGCGTTCTGGCGGACGGTGGGAAGTGTATATCCGGAGTATGCGGCGGCCAGGAAGAAATTGAGGGGCGTCGGGTGATGGCAAGTCCGGTATGTTGCAAACCTGTTTGAACCTGTATCAGATACCAAGTAGGAAGAATGCAAGCAGATCAACAACTATGAAGTTCAATCGCTTCCGCAACTCTTTTTAGCGTAAAGCTGACCTCGTATTCGAATAGCGAGACGTTTGGTACCGCCGCGATCGCGAAACGTAGATTTCTGCTAATCGCCTTGGCAACGATGATGCCTCGAACAGGTTGATCTTTTGAAATAGTCTTTTTAAGCCAGCCCATATATCTTGCTATTTGACCGATAGCTTGATCGGGAACACGACCGCGTTTCAACTCGAACACGACAAACGCACCCTCGTCATCGGTGGCGAGAATGTCGATGATGCCCACCTCAGTCTGAAATTCGATTCCGTCACGACCAGTGGGATCAACATACAATTTAAGCCGTTTTCCATCGATGTCGATCGTTTCGATATTGTGTGCAATAAAGTCGCGTAACTGATATTCGAGTTCAAATACTGTCTCTCTCGAATCCTGTGCCTCATCGCTATCCGAAATTTGATCTTCACTGCTGCCAAGCGTCTCATCGACCAACGCCGCTGTGCCACGTCGGAAAAATCGAACCTGTGTGTCGGTTTCGTCGATTGTCCATCCCAATTCTCTGAAGCCGCGACGCAACGTTTGTGAGTTGGTCTGGTTTGGGTCCATCGGAGGATCATGTGGATGCGCGCGGCACCACTCCTTCATTTTATAGACCTCGACACCACCATCTTCCCGGGACTCGACAACGACGTATTTTTTAGCTGGGCGCATGGGGAGAAATGTGGCTATGGGGCTGGACAGTATAAGGATTTCTTCGAGGCAGTTGGTGGTCTGACCCCGATATTTGCATCAGGAGCATCGCCTTGAAGCTTGGCAGAACTTTCAGGGCTGTCGAGTTCTAAGTCATTGATTTGATCGCAGCCGTTGTGGCGTGCAGAGTTTATTGAGAAGGGTAACGGCGGAGAAAATATTGCGTCCACCGCGGCCTTTTCCTGCCTGATCGTATATCTCAGTGATCTCTACAATATTCCCTTGCACGTGTGCCTTGACGGTGTAAGCATCGAAACCAAAATTTTCACCAAAATCGACCCAGTCGAGAGGCAGAATAAATTCTGCTCCGTTGACTATACGCTTGGCATTCAAAGCTACTGACCGGGCATTTCCACGCGACGTTTCCAATACCTGGGGCAATATAGCGCCGTCATGCTGAGGCGCGCTTTCATACATCAGTACCTTATCGCCATCTTCTTTATTTATCGGAATGAGGAAACCATAAATTTTCCCATTCAGTATACGCAGCAGCAGGTGATCTCCAGCTTCCCCATCTGCCCGTTCTCCCCTGGTCTTGACTTGAAACACGAGATGATTATCCACGGAAATATCGGTTGCTACGGATAGAATGTCGAGCTCTGGAGAAAGCGACTTATCCATGAACGATACAATGACACGAGGATCGGCATCGATCTGCATCGCAGATGCGGTGAGAGAGACGATTAGCAGCAATGGGATGAGTGCGACAGTCCAAATCATGACTCGAACAGGGCCTTATTCTCACGAAATATCTGCTCCATTTGAGCCGCATCCTTCAGCGCATCAAATATCACCCTGATATTTCCCCTGGAATCAATCAGAAATGCGGTAGTACTATGGTCTACCTGATAGTTCTGCATATTTCCGGGATTTTTTGTGTAAAAAGCGGTCTCGACGCTGAAAGCGGCCTTGAATCGCTCCAGTTCTTCACCTTCAAAACGCAAATAGGCAAGATTCGATCCGAAGACTTTGGTGTAGCGTGAAAGAACAGCGTCAGTATCCCTGTCCGGGTCCACCGTGACGAAGATTCCGTCCAGCTTGATCTTTTCAGCCGCGGCCGCATTGACGAGCATGGATAGATTGGCAAGAGAGGCAGGACAGACATCCTTGCAATGCGTAAAACCAAAAACAACCAGTTGCCACTGCGTATCCTTGTCCGCATGCGCTTGTTTCAGTTGACCGATAATTTCAGGCCGCAAGGGTATCGGATAGGCCGGGATGACAGTGGCCGCTTCGATACTGGCCTGGGCAAATAGGAAAAATGCTGTCAGCGCACCCGGAAAAAGACGTTTCCGGAATGCCCCTGATTGGATTTCGTTTATCCATTTCAATTTCATATCAATTTGCGATCACCTTGGTAGTTCATCAAGGGAGCCCATCTTGTTCACCCGGGATGAATCCCAGGAAAAACAAATGGGCGGGTATAAAGCGGGATAACCGGAAACTAGCGCAGTCCGCCCGCCGCAAATATGCCATGTGGCTTCACGAGACCGTCACTCGGACCCCACACCTTGGCGACGGTATCTGTTTCCGTATCGATCTTCAGCACATAGCCGGAAACCCAGCTAGCCACCAGCAAGTGTCGATGGTCTGGCGTCGGGCTGATCGTATGAGCGACGGAATATCCTTTGGGGAGTTCGAAGCCGGGTCGAAGTCTCTTGATGAACTGCGGCTTTTCTCGATCGGTTAAATCGAACACGGAAATGTACCCGTCGTTACCGAACGTGTAGTCAAGGGTATCTTCTTCTGCGATATATAGTTTTCCATTCACTACCGCAATATCGGATGCAGAACGAAACACTCCATGGCCATTGGCATGATTGGTGTTCTTGACTATTTCCTTTGCTGTCCCCTCCTGAGTATCAAGCAGCCAAACGCTCGGCGGGATGATATGGTTCGTGGTTGAAGGTGTTAGGGAAGTTTTGTCTAATTGCATGGATGCGGTGACAGCGTAGCGCTCATCCAGCCAGTAGACGAAGTGGGTGAAAGCCGCATGCTTCTTCTCGTTGCCCAGCATGATCTGACCTACTGTTTGCAGTTCACCGGTTTCCCTGTTGGGTTTGTATACATCGATGACACTATTGTCAAAAAAGTATCCTGTTCCAAGGCCAATGGTTCCCGACCTGTTGAAATTTACCCCGTGCGTCTGCTCAGTGTAGCCAGGTATGACAATAGGATCAAAACTCACAAACTTGTTCGTTGTGTGATTGATCACACGTATCCTGTCCGACGTAAATTCCGTAAAGTAGAGGAAATCGGAGTAGGGTAGCAGCGTGGGTCCATGAATCTGGGTTCCCCTGCCAATCAGCCAGTTGGGGATGGCCTGGACCTGGTTGACTGGTGTGACAAACGGCAATTCAGAGGGATTGTTCGGGGAATCGGCTGCCAGCACCGCATTCACGGTTAACGACGCCAAGCGTGTATCCCAATTGATGTCGTTCACGTTCAAGGCGATGATATAAGATGGGTGGTCCTGCGTATTGTCGGAAGTAATATAAATCTTTTTTCCCTCGGGCATCATCACCGTGTGCTGCAAGGGAACGTTTCCAGGCCAGCCGGGAAGCGTGGTCGGGTCTATGATTATCAACTTGTCGTTTTCATAGTTAAAGAGATAAACCATCCCGTTGTGGTAATCGATCGCAATTGCCACGGGCTGTATATAATTGTTATAAACATCAGGATACTGATCGAGCGGCAATGGCTCGTGGTCATCTCTTCCGCGCCGGCGGTCGCGTCCCTTGTTCTTATCCGCGTAATCGTCATCGTTGGCAAACACTTTGTCATCTTTTCCACGCAGGCTGTCGATCCTGGTGCGCACCTTGCCAGCGCTTGCGCTCGAAAGGTCGTTGCTTGATGAATTGCCCTCTCTTAAGGGAGAGAGATGATTTTCTGCCTGGATCTCACCCACCGATATTGTCAATATGCATAGAGCTCCCAGGGGCGCTAAAAATATATTTTTCATTGAAATCATTTGAATTCCCCTTATACGATTGATAAATAATGACATGGCATGACGCTGTTCCCTTCATTAAGGAACCCAGGTTGCAAACACAGCTTCTTCCGGTTTAATGCAGTCCTGGCAGGACCGGCATTCCAGCAGGCCTCTTTTTTTGATTATGGAATCGCTCTATACAGTTGAGGGTTTCTGCCTTGGGCTGAAGCCCGGGTTCGATACAGTATCGTGCGATGGGTAAACCGCCTCTCGGCTGGCCTGAAGTCAAATTGGATAAATATCGAAGACCGCTTATTGGTAAAAAATAACTCTACGCCGTCACTGCAAGTATTAATTCGATATTAAGTTGCTTACCTTCATAGATCGAGCTATGACTTGCAGAGAGGCGTAGCAAAAGATACTAGAGTTGTTGGAGGGAGATAGTTGCCTGTTGGCTATTTTGAATGCTATCGGCATTGATCCAGACGAACTGGGAACCATTACCAAATAATGAAGCCGAGATCTGTTGCTGTGGTTGATTAGGAGCTGGCAGAATAAATTTGTAGCTGACGGGGTTACCTGGATCGGCCTGATAAATATTAGCCTCTGCCAAAGGTCCGGGATTCACGCAATAGATGCTGACAGCTGATGACCCTGGCCCAAACTGGGCTGCATAAAACTGCGTGATATTGCTTTGCAAATTCATTTGATACCAGGTAGAAGCGGGTACCGCATAAAACCGTGTAAATGCCGTAAAGTTCTGAGTAACTCCATTTACTGGCAGGCTTTTGTTATTGATGCCGGAAGTATTAATAGGAAACGCGAGGCTTCCAATAAATGCACTTATCTTGGAATCGGACGGTTGATTACTGGTTAAGCTGATGGTAACGGTATTTGTTACATTCCCATTAACTAATACGATTGCGGCAAGCCCCTGGTTTCCCGTCGTGCCAGGAACAATGACTTTGACTGGAGCTGTCGCATTGGTAGTTACTATGGTTACTGTCGTATCATGATCGGCGTTCGCCGCGTTATAAAGGAATATGCCATTTGCGCCATTTTGGATGGTTGTACAAACGTACTGATTGTTACTTGGATCTAAAGTGACTAGCCGGCCATCGTCCCAATTCCCAGGTGTTGCAAAAAGCACGCTCATAATATTTCTCCCTAAGTCAGGTTTGAAGTTTCTATCTCGATTGAGAAAATGAGGGGTGGCTATCAAATATTTCTTGATAGCTCAGCAGTACTCTAATGTATTAAAAAACGAGTTAAGATAAGAAAAGAAGCTGTTTTATATGTCTTCTTTTTATTGACTATTCAATAAAAACATAGTAGCTCCAATTGAATTGGACGCAGATGCGCTGACGATAGGAAATAGTTTGAGGGCAATTTACACCTAGCTTCGTTTGCTTTGCCGTAAGACTGCGGACCGATACAATCGAATTGTCAGTTGCGAATACTTCCGATGACTCCCAACAACCAACTGCTAACGCCGTTTTGGCTTTCATATCGAGTGGCCGTACTGCACTCAATAGAGTCAAGACCGCGATACCATTCGGGACCCTCTTTCAACACTTAATTAATGTCATCAATAATTAATCCGTTCTCATGTCACGCCTGCCATGATGATCTGAAGTACCGCCGGTTGAGTGGTACAACCATCCGACCCCAGCTGCGCTGCCATTCTTTATTTGAATATTTGTGCGAGAAAAATGCCGTTACCCACAATCCGGTTAAGGCGGTAAAACCGCCGTCGTGGAAACTACGACGGGCAAGACAGCCGTAATCGGTGATCACCAGGCGCATGGGCTGTTTGATGCAGGAATATGTAACGCTCAAGGGCACACGCGGAGGTCGCGGGTCGCGCATCTCAAGGTAGCTGGCAAAGGAGGAAAAACGCGGTGTACCGCATCATCCCGCTGGAAGAGGCTTACCCTTGATTATTTGGCGAAAAGGGCATGGTGCTGTCTGATGGGGCCTCCTCTTCCGGCCGATTCGCAATAACCGCACAGGTACCCTTAACGGGGCAACTACAACTGAGCTAGACCCGGTTTTACGTTATTACCGAATGTCGATTGTGTGTTGGGAGCTGACTAACGCGGCCAGCACAATTGCGCCACTTCCAGAAATCGATCTAACTGTTTAAAAAGCCCTGAATAAGCTTTCAGTGGAGTACATGCTGTGACTACCGACACATATTCTGAGGTTCTTACCCTTTGTGTTAGTATTTCCATTTCATCGTTCTTGCACCGCCCCATGCGTACGCTCACCGCTTCCCTCCTGATAGCCTTGCTGCTTAGCGCTTGCGGCCTCAAGGGGCCTCTCTACCTTCCGCAGAAAGAGTCGCCTTCACCACAGCCGCAGCCGCAGTCACAGCCGCAGCAATCTCAGGATGAAGAGAAAGATAAGTGAGCGGATTCCCTTCGTTCAATTACCGCAACGCCAGGCTTTGCGGTGAATCGGTACCACTGGAACGCATCGCGCAGGAGTTTGGTACACCTTGCTATGTTTATTCGCGTGCGGCACTGGTTGCCGCTTACGAGGAATTTGACGCCGCGTTTGCCGGGCGCGATCATCTGGTGTGCTATGCGGTCAAGGCCAATTCCAATCTGGCCATTCTCAACTTGTTTGCCCGGCTCGGCAGCGGCTTCGACATAGTCTCCGGCGGAGAACTGCAGCGTGTGCTCAAAGCGGGTGGCGATCCGCAAAAAACAGTTTTTTCTGGAGTCGGAAAGCAGCCGGACGAAATGCGGGCGGCGCTTGCCGCCGACATATTCTGCTTCAACGTGGAATCGGAAGCGGAGCTGAGAGTATTGAATCAGGTCGCTGGGGAGATGAATAAAATCGCGCCAGTGAGCCTGCGGGTCAACCCCGATGTGGATGCCAAAACGCATCCTTATATTTCTACCGGCCTCAAGGAAAATAAATTCGGCATTCCCTTCGATGAGGCGGAATCGTTGTATGCAGCTTCCAAAGGGCTACATAACATACGCGTTACCGGACTGGATTGCCACATAGGCTCTCAATTGACCGACCTCGGCCCCTTTGCCGAAGCCAGCGAGAAAATGCTCGGATTACTTGATCGCCTCGAAAACCAGGGATTGCAAATCGATCATGTGGATTTGGGCGGGGGACTGGGAATACGTTATACCGGGGAGAACCCGCCGCGGGCCCGGGAATATGTCGAAGCCTTATGCGCCGGCATTGGCCCGCGTAAGCAGCGCATCCTGATCGAACCTGGTCGGGCGTTGGTGGGAAATGCAGGTGTACTGCTTACGCGTGTCGAGTATCTCAAGCATACATCCCATCGGAATTTCGCCATCGCGGACGCTGCCATGAATGACCTCATGCGCCCGGCGCTGTATGATGCCTATCATGAAATCCTTCCGGTCCATGTCAGGGATGACGGTAGCGTTAAAACTTATCAGGTTGTCGGACCGGTTTGCGAAACGGGCGACTTTCTGGGACATGACCGGAACCTTGCACTCTCCCAGGGAGACTTGCTAGCGATCATGTCCGCTGGCGCATATGGCATGAGCATGAGCTCCAATTACAATACCCGCCCCCGCGCCGCAGAAGTGATGGTGGATGGCGACCAGGTTCATCTTATCCGTGAGCGCGAATCGGTGGCGCAATTGATGGCTGGCGAGACGATTCTGCCTTAGTCCGATGTCCAAAATTGTACAGCCGCCGTTATGATAGCGCCCCTCCGGAGGCTGGCTGCACCGGACTGGTTACACAAGAAAAATCGTAGCCAGCCCCAGGAAAATAAAAAATCCCCCACTATCGGTGACTGCGGTAATCATTACACTGGAGCCTGCTGCCGGATCGCGGCCCAGCCGATGAAGCGTCAGAGGAATCAGCACCCCCACTAGCGCCGCCAGCAGCAGATTCAACATCATTGCGAGCGTCATCACCAGGCTCAGGGAAATGCTGCGGTAGATCAGGAACGCGAATAAACCTACCACGCTGCCCCACACCAACCCGTTCACGGCGCTCACACCTATTTCCTTGGCAAACAGCATCCGGGCATTGCCTGCATTAAGTTGTCCCAAAGCAAGTGCTCGCACAATCATCGTGATGGTCTGGTTGCCGGAATTGCCGCCGATCCCGGCTATGATCGGCATCAATGCCGCCAGCGCCACCAGTTTTTCAATTGAATCTTCAAATACGCCTATCACGCGCGATGCAATAAAAGCGGTTACCAGATTAATCGCAAGCCAGGTCCAGCGGTTCTTCAGGCTTTTCCAGACTGGCGCGAACAAATCCTCTTCCTGCCGCAGACCCGCCAGACTCAGCGCTTCGCTTGCGGATTCCTCGCGGATAAAATCCATCACCGCATTAACAGTAACGCGTCCCACCAGTTTGTCCTCCACATTGACCACGGCAGCGGAAACAAGATCATAGCGCTCGAATGCCTGTGCCGCTTCGTGTGCCTTCTCATCGGGGTGAAAGACCACCATCTCGGTGGTCATCACTGAACCCACCTTGGCATCGGGGTCGCTTACCAGCAGCCGGTTTACCGGTAGTATGCCCTTGACATGTTCTTCCCGATCCACAACGAATAATTGGTCAGTATGGTCGGGCAGTTCCTCCAGCCGCCGCAGATAGCGCAGCACCACTTCCAGCGTCACATCCTCACGAATAGTCACAACCTCGAAATCCATCAGCGCGCCGACTGAATCGTCCGAATAGGACATGGCCGCCCGCAACTTCTCGCGTTCCTCCATCGGAAGCGACTGAAACACATCATCAAGAACATAACGCGGAAGGTCAGGAGCGATATCGGCGATTTCGTCGGCGTCGAGTTGCTCTGCCGCGGCGCGCATCTCTCCGCTGTTCATCGTGGCAATCAGCGTTTCGCGCACCGCGTCCGAGACTTCCAGAAGAATTTCGCCGTCACGCTCCGCCTTGACCAGATCCCAGATCAAAAGACGGTCTTCCAGCGGCATCGCCTCCAGAATATGGGCGACGTCGGCAGGGTGAAGTTTGTCAAGAAGCGTTCGCAGCTCAGTGAGACTCTGCCTGTGCATCAGGGCTTCCTCAAACTCCTGATGCGGCACTGTCTGCGTTTGCACGAGCCCTTCCACCAGCTTGTGCTGGTACAACAAATGGATTACCCGCTGCAAATGCTCCTGCAGATTTTCGGTTTCCCTGCGGTTACTTGATTTTGTCATTTCGGATCGCCCTTGATGAACCAGGGTGTCTGATTGTAGGGAAATTTTGGCCCGATATTATGACAGGGCGGGTGGCGAACGCAAAGCAAGCATCCCCCTGCGCCATCGTTCAAACTTCAGGGAATCCTGGCGGACGCCATCCGGCTGACTATGATGCCGGTCTTCTTCGATAACCAGGATGTATTACGGTGCTTGTCGTAGAAGCGGGGATTGGGAATCATGGCGGCGAGGCGAGCGGCCTGTTCTGCAGTGAGAGTAGATGCCGAGACGCCGTAGTAGTGACGGGCCGCCGCTTCCGCGCCGAACACCCCCTGGCCCCATTCGATTACATTCAGATAAATTTCCAGTATGCGGCGTTTGGACATCACGTTTTCCAACATCAGCGTGATGAGGGCCTCCTGGATTTTCCGCCACGGCGTTTTTTCGCCGGAAAGAAACAGATTTTTTGCCAGCTGCTGACTGATGGTGGATCCGCCCGCAACCAGCCTGCCCCTTTTCAGGTTTTTCTCATATGCGTTCTGAATGGCCTCGAAATCAAACCCCTCATGCGTTAAAAATTTGCTGTCCTCGGCAGCAATAATCGCCCGCTTGAGACTGGGAGAAATCTTGTCGTAAGGGGTCCACTGCGCGCGCAATACCGCAGCTGCATTTCTTTTGCGTAATGCGTCCAGGCGATCTTGCATGAAAGCGCTGGAAGATGGATTGTAAAAATTCCAGTAAACCACATGGCTGAAAATCCAGGACTGATAAACGAGTACACCGCCGATGAAAAGCAAAAGAATCCGCCAGAACCAGCGCTTGATGAACGTTCCCATGTGTTTGTGGCGCCATTATGCTTTTTAACTTATCGAACAAGATCGGAGTATTTCAATTACCGGCGCCGTTTTTGGCCGTATTCCACGCCACAAAAAGAAGGATTCTGCTGCCTGCTCTACCAGCATGCCGATACCATCAGCCAGGCGCGTCACGCCCTGCTGCCTGGCATATTTCAGAAAAGGCGTGTATCCATTGCTGTACATCATGTCATAAGCCAGCGACTTGGCGGCAAAAATATCGGGGGGAAGCGCCGGCAGCTCGCCCTGCAAGCTGGCTGAGGTGCCATTGATGACGAGGTCGAATTTTTCCCCAGCAAGATCAGCGTAATCTACGGGAACGATGTTCCCGCAGCCTTGGCGTAAAAATTGCTGCTGCAATTCATAGGCTTTTTGTCTGGTACGGTTAGCGATGACAAATATGCAAGGTTCATGTTCCAGCAGTGGTAATACAACACCCCGGGCCGCCCCCCCCGCACCCATCAGCAAAACCCGCTTGGCTTTAAGTGAAAATTCCAGATTGACTACGATGTCGCGCACCAGCCCGGCCCCATCCGTATTATCGCCGGCAATCCTGCAAGCCTCGAACACGAGCGTGTTAACCGCCTGAGCTGCTGCTGCCCGCTCCGTCAGACTGTTCGAAATCTCCCAGGCTTCAAGCTTGAATGGAACGGTCACATTCGCACCCCTGCCGCCGCGCTGCCTGAAACCGGTTACCGTTGCGGCAAATGCATCCATCGGAGCCAGTATGGCCTCGTAGCGCATATCCTGACCGGTTTGCCGGGAGAACTCGGCATGAATCAACGGCGACTTGCTGTGAGCAATGGGATTGCCAATGACCGCATAGAAATCAGTCATCTGCAGTGCCCGACCAGACGACCTGGTCTCAAGAACGGCGACCGTCAGACCGGCGCCGATTATTCGCTCGCCAGCTCATCCGAGCGGGTAAAAACCCAGGTACGGGTAATGTGGAGAATGTCGGTGTCCCGGCCGATGTCCGGTGGGAACGGAGCAAATCCGTTTTGGCCGGCGAGGTTAACGATTCGTATCGCTGCTTCATCCAGCACTTTTTTCCCCGAGGGCCGATTTATTTCGATCGATTCCAGGCTTCCATCGGCTTTGATGCCGACTGTGAGCTGCAAGCTCCCGTAAAGCTGCTCCCGTCTCGCTGCTTCAGGATAATTGAGGTTGCCGACCCGTTCCACCTTGAGGCGCCAATCTTCGACATAACGGGCAAACCGGTACTCCTGCGTGCGGGCGCCGACGAATTTGCGCTTCGGACGCTTCTGATAAGCTTCGTAATTCCGGGCAGTCTGTGCCTCCAGCCGAGCAATTTCAAAGCTTCGCTGAACCAGATCGACCCCATTAATGGCTCGGTTCTCTTCGGACTGCGCAACAGGGAGATCAGCCTGATAAACGCTTTGATCGTGATCATTATTGACCGCCGTCATCAACCGCTCCGCCTCCTGTTCAAGCTGCTCCGTTTTTTGCATGGCTGTGGGCGTGGCCGGATGCGCGGGGGTGGACGTATCCCCCGACCGTTTAGGCTTCGGTGTAACCGGAAAAGGAGTTTTGGCCCGGCGATTGCTGTCGGTATTGCCTCCGCCATCCAGGTTGGCCTGTGCCACCGCGTCTGCCTTGTCCGGTTTGGAAGCGGACTTGCTGTTCACCAGCACCACTTCCAGCGGCGTGCCCGCCTTGCCGTTTTCAGGGAGCGGGAATTTGAAATTGATACCGAACAACACAACCGCATGGAAAATCACCGATATCAATATAGCGAGGTTCAGGCGTGAAGATGCTCCTGGCAGCCAACCCGGAGCCGCAGCGGTATTGAAATCGAATATATTCGGGGAGGCGCTCAATCTGCCGAAGAGTATGAGAATTATGCTGGAGTAGAAATTTCACGACATTTTAAACAAAAATGACGTCATTCGTCACATGAATGGCGATAAAATTTCATGTCTGCACTTTGCGCAGGAATTTCACGTTGAAAGTGAGCTCCAGCAAGTCGATATTCGAAATCTCAACTTCGATATTTGTTTCCGGCGGCATTTCAGGTAATGAGGCGACTCGTGCCACCAGCGGAAGGCAATCCAGCTTCACCAGATTTTCCTTCAATACCTGCGCACCGGTTGTGGTGACGTTTTCCTGCAACAGCCAGCGCAGACACCAATAGCGCTCCATGCTGCGCTGGAAATCCCCGTAGACCTCATAAGCAGCCTCGAAACTTCGCATGAAGATGTGCAGGCTCTCGCTCTCTCTGGTATAAGGCGGCGTTTCTCCGCGCAGCAACGCAACCAGTTGCCGCTGATTAATGAAATCCACATAGCGGCGCATAGGCGAACTTATCCAGGCGTACTGCGAGACGCCCAAGCCCTGATGCGGCGCGGGAGAGGTGCTTATTCTGACTTTGCCGCCCCCCTGGCTGCGATAAATACCGGCAACGCCGTTGTCAGCGAGCTGCTTGCCCCATTCGGCATTGACATAAATCATCAGTTCCGACACCACCTTGTCAATTGGCGAACCCCGCCGGCGCTGACTAATGGAAATGTGATCATCGACAACGCTGAAACAGTAATCGATTCTGTCATTGTTGCTGTCGTTGGTCTTTCCCCTGAGGGCCTCCGCCTTGCAGGCGAAATTCCACAGCGTCAACAACTCTTGACCAAAGGGATGATCGACGATTCCTCTCGCCAGCGTGGATTCGTTAAAGTGCTCCTCCAGGGTATCATGTCTGAGGTTGGCGGCAATCCTGACCTGTTCGACGCGACTGGTCGTGGCGAAAACCGTGAAATCATCCGCCACGTCCAGGTACATCGAGAGGGCTGGCCGCAAGCGTCTTTCGCACAATGTGTAGTGCTGTATCACAGGCTCTGGCAACATGGTGATCTTGCTGCCCGGAAGGTACACAGTCGACAGCCGCTGTGCCGCCACCGTATCCAGCGGCGAGCCTGGCCGGATTCCCAACGTCGGGACCGCAATGTGAATACCAATGCGGAAGCTGCCCAAGGTCAAGGGAGTCACCGAAAAAGCATCATCGATTTCGGTAGTGGTGACATCATCAATGCTGAAGGCAGTCACATCCGCTATCGGCAAGTCTGCCGGATCGCTCAGTTCCCCCTCACTGAGCGCGGCAAAACCAGTACCTTCCGGAAAGTGCTCCAGCAAAAAGCGGTTGAGATGAAAGTCGTGGGTAGAGGGTATCGCACCGCATTTCTCCAGCAACCGGAAGACGCTCAGCTTGCTTGCGCTACAAGCCGCCTCCAGTGCTTTCCACTCGATGGTATTCTTGTCGGGCCGGTAGAGCAGGCTGGATAGCGATGACGCGAATTCTTCCGGCAGAATGAACTCGCTCAGCAACTGCATATAACGCGCCTGCTGTTCCGCCTGGCGGCGCTTTTTTTCCTGACTGGCAAGCGCTGCCTCGAGCGCTTTCGGTGGAGCAGCCTTGTAGCGCCCGCGCCCTTTCTTGTAGAAATACATCGGTGCGCTGTGCAACCGGATCAGCACTGCCGCCGCTTCCTCAGGGGTGGCTGCGTGGCCGAAATAATCCGCAGCCAATGCATCACTGGCAAACTCTGCTTCGCTCTCGCAACATTCCCAAAGAAAATTCGGGTCCAGATCCTCCGCCGTTTTTTGGGCAAGATCCATGAATTCCGACAAGGAAGGCGCGTTGAACCGCAGCAACACGGAAGCTGCCTTTATTTTCGCGCGCTTGCCGTGAGGCGCCTCCACCTGAAGTGAGGTCGTGTTGTCCGCAAGAACCGCGCCAACTTTGAAGGTACCTTCTTCTTCGTAAAAAACGTTCATGAAATAGTTCGCGGCCAATACCGTTAAAATTATAAGAAGCTTAAATACAAAGTCTTAACTCATATCTCAGCCCAAACATACCTCTCCAGAGATCGGACTGAGCCGCTCTGGCCTGGGTAGACTACTTTGTTATGCGGTGGATACCGGTGGCCCGGCACGAGACTTTCCGACGGTCTCGAATTCAAAGAGGCCGCGCCGGAGGAGATCAAGATAATCAATACGTTCGTTTTTTTGATTATATTTCGGGCGAAAAGTTTCTGCCTGCTTCAGTTTTTGCGAGAACGGCCATAATGGCCAACCGAGTTTGAAGATCGGTGGTCAAGTGCATAACGACGGGCGTAAACGTCTATCATGCAGGAGCGCCGCAATAAGCGCCAGTTTTTACGTCCCACAGGTTTAAGCGAATGGAGCGGCCCTGGCGCAGTCTGCCTTTCCGTGCATTCGCCAGGCTCTGAGGAGGAGATCATGGAGGAAAGGGAGGAAAGCCCGCGAAGCGGAGGACCGGGCAATCGGGCAGTGGGGGCGATACCGCACCGCTTCCACCCGCCCCACCCCTGACTAAGGGATACAACTTCATCCGTGAAGTCTTTTTCTCGCTCTGTAGAGCCGCTCCAGCCCCTCCCCCTGACTGACGGGCTGGCTTGATTCATGTTCAAGCTGCGATGGCTTTACGCACCAAGTAGGCGATTTCCTTCCCTTTTACGTCGTTGTGGTCCTTTATAAAATCGCTGGCTTCGAGATTGAAGTACTTACCGGGTTGGAATGCATAACTGGAGCCCACCGAGAGTAGCCGACCGGTAACGGTCTCACCGTCTTCCATTTTCTGTGCTCCATTACGACCCATAGCTCCAAACATGTCGTCCTTATCTCCAAACGCCATGGTCTTATCTCCAATAATGCGGGATGCCAGCGGATACGCGAAACCTACAGCTCTGTCGTTAGGGGTATGCGTTACCAGGACAGGACCTTTGATCCGCTGATTATCGACCACCCCCCGGAAGAATCCCGGCACGTCCTTGGAGAAGCCGTTCTGCGAGAAAGCCGCCTGCACTAACGCCATCGTTTTTATTTTATCGTTTTTGGAATGGGAGGCGGCCGCGGTGACCACGCGGCCCCCGAAGCTATGACCGATCAGGTGAATTCCCTGCACCTGCGTCGCAAGTTTGTCTATAAGGGGAGCGACGCCATTCCGACCCACTGCACCGGCGCGAGTCTTCATCTCGTAGTACGTTGTGTAATTGAGGAGGTTTACGACTGCGGCCTTGAACCCGGAGAAAAACTCCACAAGTCCCGCCGCCCCACCCTCCGGCGGGGTAACGGTCCCCACCCCGAGGGCAAGCGATGCCCCACCCCCAGTACCTGCACTTGCTATTTCCTCATCAAGGTCATCTTCATCGGCCTTCAGATTTTTCATCAGTTCATTGCCGTCGTCCTTGAAGAAACTATCTGACGCATCCTCCTTGGTTGCGGCCCCAGGATCGAGCAATGAGCGCATCTTGTTCGCGAATTCAAGCCGTGCGGAGGATTTTTCCTCGATATCCGGAAGGAGTGCTTTCGCTTCCTCCAGAAGCCGTTGTTGCCCGGGCTCGGTGAACACTTCTTTCATCTGATCGAGCTTCTCCTCGATCGCGTCGATAGAATCCCCGTTTGCACCACCACCCAGGCTGGCAGCTCCTTGTCCTGCGCCCGGTGTGCCGGAAACGGCAACGGAAGCGTCATATTCCTTTGAAGGCCAAATTACCCCAACGATGGCAAAGCTGCGTCCCGGCAGATCGTTGGGCTCGGCAACAGCCGCGAAGTTCTCGAAAAACTCACGATAGAGCGCTTCGGCTCTGGCCTTGTTGTTATTCCATCCGTGCGATATGACCAGGACGTCCGTGACCCCTGCCGGCAGTACGACTTCACCGGTTGGACGGCCATTCTTGTCGAACTGTGCTTCAATATACGGAATTCCCGCGATGTCATTCATAATGTGCTCCTCCTTTTATTATGTTATTGACCTGCGAGCTCATACTGACTGAATGGCGCGCATCAGATCAACGAGACCCTCGCCCTGAAAGTAGCGGTCGCGCCGCAGATCCGTGGCGGAGGCAAGGAAGATATCCTTGACGCGTTCCGCCTTGCCGATGAATTCGGTCCGCACGGACAGGAATGCGGCGATCACGCCGCTGACATGGGGAGCCGCCATACTCGTGCCGCTGGTTTCTACGTAGTCGCACTCCATGCCACGCGCGCCCTCGCTTTTCAGGTGACCCGCTGCGCAAGAGAGAATCTTCTCGCCCGGAGCGACGAGGTCCGGTTTGAGGCGGCCATCGCCCGTCGGCCCTTTGGAGGAAAAGTACGATACGCCATAAATATGCGGCATATCGCGGTGCGTCGAGCCAACGGTAATGGCCAGGTCGGAATTGCCGGGGTCATTGATTGTCAGGGCCATGCCCGCGGCTGTGGCGCCATTGGTGGACTTCAGCGTTCCGTATCCGGTATTGCCAGCCGCAACAACAACGACAACGCCGGTTTTTACCAGACGATCCACCTCTACGCAAAGCGGACTCTGACCACACGCAAACCACTCAGGCTCGAAAGAATATCCGAGGCTTATATTTACACCGTGAATCAGAAGTCTCCGTCCATAACCATTGATTTCCTGCACGTGACCGATTGCGGCGATAAGATTGCTCACGCTGCCTTTTCCATTTTCATCCAGCACCCGCAAGCTTACGAGCTTGCACCGCGGAGCCATGCCGCTCATGCCCTCGACGAGTTTTATCGGCTGATATTCGATATCCTCGGAGTCTTTTTTCACATAGCGCGAGACCGCGACAGGAACTCGCACAGCCGGCCTGGATGCATAGAAGGACGCGTTTGGGGCCGCAGGCGCATCGATTGGAACGGACCATTCTCCAGCAATAATCCCGGCGACATGCGTGCCATGTCCATTTTCGTCATCGAAGGCGCCTGCGCCATCTATCGTGAAATCCTTATGCCATTTTGAGTCTGGATCGACGTTATTGTATTTACGGAAGTGCTCATGATCGTGCTTGATTCCCGAATCCATAACAGCCCATGTGATTCCCGCACCATGCGCCGAAAAAGAATTTTGCGCAGCATCGGCTTTCACGGTGGCGATTGATTTATTGATATACGCGGAAATCTCGAAGTCCGGCCAGATACGAAAGATCGCGCGAAATTTGCTCGGATTAACTTTCGGTGCACCGGTCGAATTGTCCAGGCTCTCACCCCGATTTCTGGCCTTCGCCTCAGACTTGGCCGCGTCGATATCGAGATCGACAAGGGCTTGAATAACCCGTGCTTCCAGCCGTGCAAATATGTAGCTGCTTTCACGCTGATCTTTCCTCAGGTGAACATCCTGGCCGGCGTCGCGTACCCTCACGTTTTCTTTTGCCTTCTCGACATTCCTGAAAACCCAGCGCCGTGCAGCCTCACGGCCACCCGGGTATTCAAGGTTGAGATCAATGATGACATCATATCGAGCAGGATGGATCTTGATGATTGGCTTAACCCTCGCCTCACCTGATGCAGATAAGCGGTCATTCGCTGCCAGCAAGCGCCGGATGACAGAAGCGTGCAGATTAGCAAAACTATATGACCCATCCCCCAGGATGGGGCCAATCTTTTGCGTATGGATTGCCTCTTTGAGTGCGCTGTGCCGCCTCTGCTCCATCACGGCCACATTCCCATAAATGGCGTCGCGATCCTGTGTGGAATCATCCGGAACCTGGTTCCCCTCGGGCAAGATCTCTTCAAGGCGTTTTTTTGATGCTTCCACAGCACGAGTTTTGGCGCGCTCTGCCATCTCGACCACAAGCTCCCGTATCTCCTCCGGCTTACCGGGATATTCCCTGTTGTACTCGATCACAGCATTGAACTCCGGATCGAAGGGGTGCTCATCCTCAAAAGCTTTTATTCGCCGCAGTTCTTCCTCCATCTCTCGGAGAAGCGGGATAGCGATGACCGATCGGTCTAGCACTACCGGATCAAATGGCTTGACACGGGCTTGTTCTTCGGGCGGACGGCTGGTTGATGACATTGAATTCCCTTACTTGCCTAATAGCAGATGAAAGATCACGACAGTTTTTATCATAGTCCATTTTATGGTTTTTCCAACGACTGGCTAATACGAATTGCGCCGAATAAATGTAACCGGAAAGCATTTTAAGAAATAACGTTGCGGCATATCAGAGATTACCGAAAAGGAGACCTTGATATGGCAAAGAGTCGGTGTCCGTCGCAATTGGACGATCGATGAGCGTGATGTGCGCTACCGTACTGAAGTTTATTTGCATGTTCCTATTATTCATGGGTCTTCGTGATCGCACTCTTCTTCCATGATTCAGGAGCCAGAGTCATGAGTTGCGCTTCCTCATTCGTTCATCTTCTCTCAGTTATAAATCGGCCGTGTCTACACTAACGTTTTAACAACAAAGAAGAATATGCAAGTCATCAATGTTTGCCGCATGAACGAAAAAGAGGTATGGGATTATGGATGACTTTTTTCGGATCGTTTTTTGGATTGCAAACAGGTTCCCATGGATCGCCAGGATCGCCTCCCGGATAACGTGGTTGCGCCGGTTTATCAGTAACATTTATATCAATTGGCAGGCCTATGCCACAAACCCTCGGCCCAGGCCGTTTTCAATGGCTTCGTCGTATACAACATGGCAATCGCTGACCGATAGGTCATTTACCGGACGACATCTGCCAGAGGCGGAAGGAGATCAGAATCTTCCGAGCATAGAGAAAACTGTTGATCTATGGCGAAGAAAAGAGAATAAGGAAATACCTTCGGTCGATACAAGCATACTATTTTCTTTCTTTGCCCAGTGGTTTACAGATAGTTTCCTCAGGACAGATTTTCTCGATCGTCGAAAAAATACATCGAACCACGCAATTGACCTCTGCCAAATCTATGGTTTGCGTGAAGAAATTACACATTATCTACGGTTACAAAAAGATGGAAAGCTGAAGTACCAAATTATCGATGGAGATATTTATCCTCCCTACCTCTTTAACGTTGACGAGACGACGACGGGCAATTGGGTGTTCGCCAATAAAGAATTCGAGAAGTTGCACCCCCGGCACGCTTTGGATTTTATTTTCAACAATGTTCCTGAAAAGCGGCTAAAACGCATGTTTGCCGTTGGATTGGAGCACGGCAATTCGTCGATCGGCTATACCATAATAAATACACTCATGCTGCGTGAGCACAATCGGATTTGTGACTTGTTAAAAGAAGCCTATTCAAACTGGGATGATGAACGCCTGTTTCAGACGGCCAGAAACATCATGATTGTGCTGCTGATTAAAGTGATCTTGCGAGATTACGTCTCGCGCTTTACACAGTTTGGTTTTACCCTCGACCCATCCCCTGACTTGGCGGAAAGGCAGCGCTGGTACCGCACCAACTGGATCTCCCTGGAATTTAACCTCCTATACCGCTGGCATTCAATGGTTCCAGAAAACTACGTGGTCGGTAACAAGTTATACAAGCTGGATGAATTTCGTAACAACACCCCTTTGGTAACTCAACATGGTATTGGGACGCTGATAACGGCTGCATCAATACAAAGAGCCGGTCGTATTGGTCTTCACAATACGCATAGTTTCTTTTTCGATCCGATTCCTATCGGTGACGATAATAGAAGTGTCATGGAGCGCACGATCGCAATGGGACGCCAGGCCAAGTTGCGCTCATTCAATGACTATCGCGAAGCATTCGGCATGCCTCGCTTGATGAGTTTTGAGGAGTTAACAGAGGATAAGGAACTACAGCGAGAACTGAAGGAGCTCTATAAAGACCGGATCGAAGATCTGGAGTGGCAAGTCGGTATATCCGCGGAAGATCATGATGAAGGCTTCAGTCTTGGACGCCTTATGGTACGGATGGTTGGTTACGATGCGTTTACCCACGCGCTGACAAACCCGCTTGTATCGATCTACGTACACAACGAAACAACATTCTCAAAGGTTGGACAATCTATTATTGAAGAAACAAACTCACTTGCGGATATTGTTGGTCGTAACGTAAAAGATAGCGATACGGTCGTTGCAAGCTTCCAGACATCTACTCTGTCACCGGCAGCTAACGGTATTTGGACTTAAATGTGGAAGCACGCTCGAATATCAGGATGCTTTTTGGTTTGACTGGTCACGTTCAAACCGGAAATGCGCGATCACGTTTAACGGAATATGCATCGCAGTAAAATTCCTGACATCGTGCATATAGAAAAGCTGCAGAAACTAGGCGAACTTTATTTTCTGTAAAGGAGGCCCCATGTCGAACAAGCTGCCGCAAAACGAAGAAAATGTACACAAAGTAGAAGATCGGAAAAATTATCTTCTTCAGAGGCAAGCCCAGTATCAATACGCCTACGAGTATGTCAATACTATTGCTGTCGTGCGTGAACTGCCGCGGCAGGAGAAACCTGGGTTTGGATATTGGCTCCGCGGGGGGATGAATCTTTTACAGTTGATTCCAAGTTTACCCAGTCTATCGGTTACTTTTTTGCGCTACCTGCTCGGCAAGCCGATGGGAAGCTATCGAGACTACGTTTTTTATCCGTCCAGTCCTCCAAACCCCGATCTGGTTGATAGCTTCCAGCAAGATCTGGTATTTGGTCTGCAACGCGTCGTCGGGGTAAATCCTGTGATATTGCGCGCTGTAACCCGCCAGAATCCTCTACCGGAAAAGCTGCCGGAATCAGAGATCCGACAAATTTTTGAAGAGCAGATTGATGAGATTGACTATGCAGCGGCTACTGAGCAAAAGCGCGTATACGTCCTGGACTATGCGGACTTACATGTATTGCAGTCAAATCCGGGATATATCGACGGTGGCCAAAAACAATATATCACCACTCCGATCGTCATATTATTTCTGCAATCTGATGGAATGTTGCGGCCGATTGCCATACAGTTATACCAGGATTCCAGGCCCGATAATTCAATCTATACCTCAAAAGACGGCAACCTTTGGCTGACAGCAAAGATGTTCGCGCAAGTCGCAGATGGCAACCATCACATACTGTATACCCATGCGACCCGCATCCATTACGTCATGGAAGCCATCATCATGGCTTCACGCAGACAGCTTTATAAATCTCACCCGCTCTATATTCTATTAAATCCACATCTTCAATATACACTCAACGTTAATCACCAGCACATCTTCCTGAAAGATCGGAAAGGACGCCCGGGCCGATATGGTGAGTTATTTGCGGGAGACTATGATTCGATGACTCAGTGCATGGCCAATGGCATGACGACCTTTAATTTTAAAGAATCCGCCTTTCCTAATGATATTGCGAAGCGGGAAGTCGATAATCCTGATCTTTTTTATCCCTATCGCGATGATGGCATTTTGCTATGGAATGCAATTCAAAGCTTTATCAAAGAATATGTCGATTTATATTACAAATCTGAAGCAGATGTTACCGGAGACCATGAAATTCAGGCATGGGCAAATGATATCAGTGCACGAGATCGCGGCAGAATCCCCGGGTTTCCTGCCAGATTCGATTCCAGGCAAGAGCTAGCTGAGACTCTCGGTCATATCATTTTTTTATGTACTGCTTTTCATTCCTGCATTCACTTCAACCAATACAAATATCCGGGGTTCGTTCCCAACATGCCGCATTCAGCTTATGCGCCACCTCCGGCGGGAAAAAACACTGAAATCGATGCAGCCGATTTGTTGAAGTTTCAGCCAGCGTTTCGAGCCGCGTATTCCCAGACCTGGACCTATTTCTCGACAAATTTTCGTGTTAACTCAATCGGTCAGTACGAGCTACAGCAATTCGATCCTGAGGCGCGCGATGTGATAAAGCGATTCAGAGACAGGTTAAAAGAAATAGAAGGGCAAATTGATCAAAGAAATAGCAGCCGCCCTTTCAGCTATGATCGCATGAATCCAAGATTCATTCCAAACGGTGTGACCATTTAACGAGAAGGCTATGACAGCAAATCAATTTTAAGTATCAAAGTCTTTCTTGGTGCCAGGAATGATTGGTGGATGCGTAAGCTTCCCCACTGTGCAGACAATTCAAAAGTAGAATTTTCCCTGCGAGCAATCGCTCGCGGAACACAACAGAGGCAGATGCGATAACAATACTAATCGAGTATTTCATCCCCGGTTGGTTCAAGATGTATGGTTTGATTCATCTCCTGCCGAAATTTGGATAACTCATAATACATTCTAAAGCGCGCTCGATTCAGATTGCCTAATGGCCTATGCTCGGGAAGGCAATGCCAGGGATTCATTTTCAGTCGTTTGGCAAACTCAAGGTACGCCTCGGTATCAAATTTTTGTTTCGGGATATGAACGGTAGCAGCAGGAATAAACGGGGAAAGCTCTTCGGGCCAACGTACCGAACCATCTTCGATGGGCATTAAATGGGGATCTGTCTGTAACTGAATCATAAGATCAAACTCAACATCTTTCTCATTCAAAGTCTTGATCATGTTCTCCCGTAGATAATTGAAAGGCGGTGTGCCAAATGGCAGACCAGGAATATGAGTTTCAACTTCTGGCGTTTTTGGCACGAATGAGTACATCATGGCCTGTCCTTCACCCAATAGATAGGGGGTGCAACTCCAGTAACGTCGTCCCAAGGGGTTATACTGAGTTTCATTCCACAGACTCTGCATGAAGAAGTCAAGCAAGTGGGAATCCTTCGGATTGAGAAAATAATAAAGCGTCATATCTACCAGGCTCCAGTATTGGAGTTTGGCATTTTCCCGCGTGTTGGGCGTGACAAACGTCGCGCCGCCACTGGTTGTTATAAAATCCTGCGTAAATTTTTCCTCACTCATGAGCTTTTCGCCCGGAACACCCATGAGTTTCACCGCCATACTCATAAAACCTACATCATTAATGTCAGCAGGCACATTCGGCCCCGGTCCGGAATAGCGTACATAGGCAGGGTAGCTGCGTGGATTGGCAAAAACACCTATGCGACAATGTTCCGGCAAATCATCTCGTATGGTTACCGTGGCACGCACAATACCGTGTGTTTTTGTATTACCGCCCCGCTCGTACCCCCCCGGCTTGAAACGCCCGCGCATCTGATCCATCATGAGGTCGATAATTTTATTTAAACTCTCTTCCTCATCCGGGTAGAATTTTTCTTCAGCCAGTTGCAGGCCTTCGTTCTTGCGTCGCCGGTTAATCAAAAACTGGATAAACTTCGCGCTGGGCTCGCGAAAGAGATAGTTCCACTGTGGACGAAACCAGGGTTCTAATCGGCGCTCAATGCGTAGCAGCTGAATCAGAAAATTGTGAATAGCTTTTAGTATCCGGTTCTTGATCTTCGTCATGATGGCTATCACTCCCGTTAGCAGGTAAGGCCGAAATGTACTTTAGTGCACGCAGCCCAGGCATAAAGAAATATCCGCCACCATGGGTGGTAACAAACTGCGGCAAATGACTGGTTTTCTGCATCGGCCCGGACTGACCGGGACAATTAAAATGATCAGTACCTTCACCGCTCATTAACGGTTCGCGATTCCCCAGCAATGGGTCTCTTTCCTCTTGCACCCCATTAAATTTACTATTCATGGTCCAGGCATTCTGAACAAATTCAAACTGCCGTGATATGTTGGCTACGAGACAAATAAACTGCAGACCACGTTCGCTGGCAGGCGCATCCGGTTTGATGGCATCTTCCGGCGCAAGTGCTGGTCCATAACTGCGACCACGTCGCAGCAAACGATGAAAACGGGAAGAGGCAACCAGATCCTCGTCCGGCCTTTGACCAAAACCTAATATCTTGATCAACCGGCTGATAAAGCCATTTACCCCCGGTGGCAGGTCGCCTGTGCGTGGGTTGGATCGACGGATATGTGCACCAAGCGGGCAATGGTTCCCATTTGGGTCCTGGTCGAAGGTAAAATCGTTCCAATGATCTTCGCGTGGGATACCTGGAATGCGTTCCGCAATCAAAGGCGTGCCATTACGTTCTCTACCTAGCATCGCTGCAGCAAGTTGTTCTCGTTTTTGCGGCACGTGATCCGACACCTTGTCAAGAAACTGCCAAAAACCGGCAACATCCTGGCCCAGGTGCCGAAGCACCAGATATGTTCCATTACGACCAAAATCCTTCCATGCGGGGTCATTGTTGGCATTAGGCAGCAAGGTTGCAAGTTTGTCTTTCCTGGGATCGATGAGCGGTCGCGCAGTGTATTGCCCATATTCATTGGGATAGCCAAGCACCATCTCTCCAACAGCAAGCAAGTTGGAAAAACTATCGCGTTCATGTATATCCGTGCTTTGTCGCTGCGTCCAGTCAATTGTTGGTTGGCTGATGCCATCGTGGAATCCGAAAGATTCAATGTCGCCTATATAAAGTGTAGGTAATTCTTCCAGCAACAGAAATGCCCCTGAGAAATGTTCACCTTCTACAGTTTTTCGCCAGGCTTCAATATTCCCTTTTCTGGCATAAAGCAGTAATAAAACATGCGGCACTTGTGCCGCATTGCCACCCCACTTCCACCGTTGCGGTGCATTGCGGCCCACATCGCCCAAGCGGCGAGAGCGGCTTTCATCTCCTGCCATACCCACGATGAACTCATCGGAGAAGCCATCGACAACTGATTCCTTTAGTCCCAGTGCACGCAGACCTTCTACAGAAAAGGCAATCTGCACCGCCGTAGCCGGCGGAGGATCCTTCGTAATGGCACTGTTGATCGGCACCGTATTCAGCCATTGTTTAGCCAAATCAACATTCGCAATATTCAGCAACATGAAACAGGTATCCGTTAATTTCCCATATCCAAAGCGTAGCAGTCCCTGCAGATCATCGAATTCAAAGTCGCTTGATTTTTTCATTTCCATACTCCCTGCTCAGATCAGGCTGAGCCATTCACTGATTTCCGCATCATTGGATTGGCGAACTTCCACGCCTTGCCGAATACGACTATTTCGCGCCAGATCAACGACTGTTAGTCCGGGGTAGGCTTTATACCAAACCTCTGTGGGTATCTGATGTCGCCTTTGCGTATATTTGAACGCATGCTCCCGATGTGCGCCTTCTTTAATAATCCACCTCGTGGTAGGGTAGCCGACAGCATTGCTAAAGATGAGATTCAAGCCCCAGCCGACCTTATTAATAAAATCGTCCATATAGCTTTCATGGCTACCATCGTAATTACTGGCGAAAAAAACTCTATGGTTATTATCCATGAGCACCCAATGGGCAAAATGGATCGTTTTTATTCGAGCGAGAAATCCACGGTTGTATATGTGCCTGGCAAAATAGTCAGTCAGCAGGAGTATGAATTTGAAAGTCAGTAAGCGGAACAGGCCAGGTTTCACATCACCAAACACACTGTACTGATTAGTGACATCCCAATCTTCCTGCACTGTAAGTTCTGCTAAATGTTTACGGCTGGGTCGGATAAAGAGCTCAGGTTCTGAACGTTCCAGCATTCTCAAGCGTAGCGCGAAGAAAGGAGCGATAACCAACAATAGCGGGGATAGAAAAAGTATGATCAATGGAATCCCGATCTTATGCAGGAGATTGCGGATTTTCCATTCACGAGGTGTGGGTTCCGGTGGGGATAACGTAAGCCTGCCTTTATATTTTTCCAATTCGACGTAAGACAACAGCTTTTGCCTTAAGGCACGGACATTCTCCCGGCCATCGTCATCAACAACCTTCTGTAAATAGGTAGACAAACTTCGATGTAGCGCTGCTTCTTCATGGATTTGCCTGACCGTTCGACCGATCCAGTTAACATAATTGGCGTTAGCATTTATATTGTTTGCTTTCATCCATTCCAGCAGATTTTGATCTTCCTCAGAAAAACCTTCGCAATGAGAAAAGATTTTTTTTAGACCTGATTCCGCATGCTCCACGAGTTCTAGTAAAAAAGTATGTACATCTCCATCAATGTCGCCAAGAAAGGCAAGTGTGGGTAGCCACGGTCTTGGTGTTACACCAAATTCTTTAATTTCGTGTGCGGTTCTTGCTTCTATGATTACAAAACGCGCAACATGCAAGCGATCAAACCTCCCGAATGAAATCAACTCATTGTCCGGGTCAGCATGACCAGGTATTTTGTTCATCGAGGCGAATAATGTTCGCAGGTTTTTCAACTGCCCATCACGTACAGTCGCAACAATCAAGAAGCTGGATTGGGGTGTCATAGTTTTCTATCTCAAGTAAACATTTATACGACTTCCTTTTATAGATTCACCCGGCCTTCTTGGCGGGGTATCGGTATAGGTTGTTGGCTGTCCGGACCTCATGTCTGGTTTCAAGGTACCAACGGTGCAACATGACGGGCGTCCAGCTTGCCGCAGCCCCTTGGCTCAACACTTTACTTTGAGAGGCGGCCTGCTTTGCCAGGTCTTTCGTCAAATTCTTATCGAAGGAAATCCACCAGTCGCTTCCCTCCCTGGGCTCGAAGTTCGCCCCAATGGGTATGCGGCGGAGCCGCTCAGAACTGCAGGAAGAAATGTATTAACTGTTTCTTGCCCCAGTAAACCTTGCCCAAATATTGCTTGTCTGCGACCTTGCGAATTTCGTCGCGTATCCTTTGCGCAACCACCGATGTCTCTGAATAATCAAGGACGATGCACGGCTTCTGGTCGAACCAGCTGTCGCCCTTGTAAACCCTGGCAAGGATGGCGCGAAGGCCAAAGGGCGTAATCTCGTTCTTCAACGTACCGCTCTTGGCGTCGAAGATCTTGCCCTGCCAGGCAAAATAATTGACTATCTGTGCAATGGCATGATTGTAGCCGGCCCCCGGTGCGATAATGGCCGTACCCTTTGCTTCACCGTCGGGAATCTCCCCGGATTCGCTGGCAGAAAACAATCTGTCAAGCTCGTCTTCAGACATCTTGATCACCTGTTCAATATCGTAGGCCATTGTTACCTCCCTATCTGTATTGCATATCTACAACACATAAGCCCCAACCATCGGCGCGGCCAGGACCATTCCCTGGTACATCACTCAGACTGCTAAGCCGGTTGCGGAAACTCGAATAAATCGTACTTTTTCAGGTCACCCAACCTTGGCAGCCCTGTCGGACCCTGCCTTGCGCCCCTCAACGGCCAGTTCTTTTCCTTCAGCAGATTTGTGCCGCAGTGTGCATTTTTTCGCGCGTCCTGATTTCATCATATATCTGTTCTTCATTTAGTCAATCCGATTTCCGGCACATTGACAGAGCGGAAAAGGGCTCTTTGGATGTCATTATGTTTCGTGGTTGGGCTGGATTTGCGGCCATCCAGAACAGCTTTTTATCTTCGCAAATAACACGCTGCCGATGCCCCGGTGGAATTTCTTGTATTTTCAGGAATCGCGCCTAGACTGAAATCAGCAGAGCGGAACACGTTCCACACGGAGTCTAAAGAGGGTGCGAGAGTTGAGTATCAATATGCCAATATCCATGGCCTCCACACGGTTTCCCGCGATGCGGCTCAGCGTTTGATTGAGGTACTTCCAGCACGTCCAATATAAGCCGAGGTTATACCAACATCTGATTTATCGCAGGAGGCTGCTATGAAATCCAGAATGGCTGCTATCACCTTCATTGCAACGGGACTGGTTATATTCATGGCCGGTTGCGCTTACAAGCGCCCCCCCTGGATCGCGACAGAGTGTATCGAGGGCGCGTACGCGAAGGCGGGCGCAGTCAAAGATGAGGCGCAATGCGCGAAAAGATCGGCGGAAAGCTTTCCTGGTGCGGACGAGGATTACTTCAAGGATATGGACTATGGCATCAGCCAGCAGCCGGACAAGGTTGTTGCCGCACTGGAACCATTTTTGCCAGGTATCTCCCGCACACCCGAGGACGCCGTAAAAGCCGTGGTCAGAGGCCGTAACAACTGGATCGTCTGGACGGGTGGCAACGATAAATTCTGGGATCATCTCAACATTAACAGCGAGGGAAGTTTCGATCTCCTGAAGGTCCTTTCAAACCATCCCAGTCTTATGAAAAATCCGGGATACAGCCGCGACAATCGCTGGTATTGGTTTGGTCTCGTCAATGAACCCTGCTTCAAGAAAAACGCCGATCCACAGGGTAAACCGATAGGACGCAGGGATCGCTTTGGCCTTTATCTGGATGTGCGCGATCCGAACTGCGGACCGGATCCTTTTGAGAATGAGCAAAAATATCCTGGCGTCAAGATCGGCTCACGTGGCAAGACAGTACCGATAGGCTCCTACTATGGCTACGCAAGTGGCATCGTAGGGCTACGACTATTCCCCAATCCGGATTTCGATGAAACCGCGAGAAAGCGTTGGGACCCCGAAAGGTTTTATACCGATCCTTCATATTATAACGACGCCAACCTGGTCAAGCCCTATCGCGTAGGCATGTCGTGCGGATTCTGCCATGTCGGTCCGAACCCTTCCAATCCGCCGAAGGATCCCGAGAACCCGGAATGGAGTAATCTCAATTCGAACCCGGGCGCACAATACTTCTGGTTCGATCGGGTGTTCGCCTACGAGGCCGATAAGAACAGCTTTGCCTATCAGTTTCTCAGCACTAATCGACCTGGTGCATTGGATACTTCTCTGATCTCAACCGATTATATGAACAATCCACGTACCATGAATGCGATTTACAACCTTGGGCCGCGCATGAAGAATGCGCTCCGCTGGGGTTACGAAAAACTGACGGGCGGCGAACTGAACAATAAACAGTTTAATGACTATGAGATTCCTCCCGATAGCGTGCTGAGAGAGTTTTTTAAAAGTCCGGATAGAGTGGCTACACCGCTGGTTCTCAAGGACGGGGCAGATTCGGTGGGAGCGTTGGGTGCTTTAAACCGGGTTTTCGTGAACATCGGTCTCTTTAGCGAGGAGTGGCTCCAGCACTTCAATCCACTGATTGGAGGAAAACCGTTTACTCCTTTCCCGATTGCGACCGCGGCAAAGAATTCCAGCTATTGGAGGGCAACGGAGAACCAGACGCTGGACACATCCTTGTTTTTCCTCGCCGCAAGCAGGCCGGATTATTTGAAGGAAGCACCGGGAGGCGAGCGCTATTTGACCACCGACGCGGGCACGCTGAAGCGCGGCAAGGAAGTGTTTGCAGAGAATTGCGCCGGGTGCCACTCGAGCAAGCTTCCCGAGAAAGCGGTGAAATTCTTCGGCAACGATGGCTGTGTCGGCCCGGATTATCTGAATTGCTGGAACCAGTACTGGAACTGGACCAAAACTGACGAGTTCAGAGAACAAATGAAGGAGATAGTATTAAAAGAAGATTTCCTCGACGACAATTTCCTCTCTACCGACCTGCGGATACCAGTCACGCTACTCGAAACCAACATCTGTGCTTCCCTCGCCACAAATGCTCTCGAGGGCGATACCTGGGATAATTTCTCATCCACCTCCTACAAGAAGTTGCCTTCGGTTGGCAGCACTACGATTCATCATCCGCTAACGCGGAAGCCCCAGGCATACTCCATGCCGGGTGGCGGCCGCGGATACATTAGACCGGCTTCCCTCGCAAGCCTCTGGTCAACGGCACCGTTCCTGCTGAACAACACCTTGGGCAAGTTCTATCCCTCGGGTTCAGTTGAGGACAGGATGAAATCCTTCGACAGCGGTATAGAGCAGCTACTCTGGCCAGAGAAGCGCTACTGCGATCAAAAAGATTTGTACGCTGTGACTGATCATTACACTGAGGAATATGGGGATGGGGGGAAAAATAGTTGCCAGGACCGCACTTACCTCACCCGATCCGGCAAGGAAGTACCGGGCATTATCGACCGAACCTGGGCAAGGAGCTGGGTGCTGATACCGGAGGGTTATCTCCCCTGGTATGTCAGGCTGCCTATCCACGACGGCGTACTGGATCTCGGACCGATACCCGCCGGCACTCCTGTCAGTCTGCTATCCAATCTGGACCTGGAAAAGAGGGGCGACGAGGTCAAGCCTCTCCTTAAGAAACTCAAAGGGCATCTTGGGGACCTTATCCTGACCAAAATAAATCCCGACCGGATTACGGACGAGGAACTGCGGGAAGTCTACTCCGATCTTGTCGATCCTCTACTTGGTGTGAGCAAGTGCCCGGACTTTGTTGTGAACCGGGGACATTACTTTGGAACGGATTACCTTCCCGCAGATGAAGGTCGGCCGGTCCTCGGTGAGAGCGACAAACGGGCATTGATCGAGTTCCTCAAGACTATGTAATCATGAGGCTGGTGCGCCCCCGTGCGCGTTGTCGAAGGGAGAAAATGCAAACAAATGCACCCGCCGGCGCCACAAGAAGGTTTTTCTTTATACTGATTTCAGAACTGTCCTTTGAAGGCCGTTGCTGAAAATACTTCTGGGTTTCATCCTTGATCTCCCGGCGTAGTTTTATCAAGTTCGGCGCCTTACTGCTGTCGGGCGCAAGCACCCTTCTGACGGGATGCACCTCCCTTCTCTGGAAGGGAGCATCGCGGCCGTTCGGTCCCCTGGATTGTCCGCCATCTTCCGGCAACAAATACGATTATATTGTGATTGGCTCCGGTGCGGGGGGAGGACCGCTTGCCTGTAACCTCGCCCTGAAAGGTTTCCGCGTGTTGCTGCTGGAAGCAGGAGGAGAAGAGAACCCCTGCGAATATTATGTTCCCGCCTTTCATGCGCATGCTTCGGAACATGAGGCCCTCCGCTGGGATTTTTTCGTACGCCACTATGCTGACAACGACCGGCAGAAATTGGACGACAAGTTCAGCGCTGAGCAGAACGGCGTCCTCTATCCCCGTTCCGGGACGCTAGGCGGGTGTACCGCACACAACGCCATGATACTGGTTTATCCCCACAACAGTGATTGGGACTATATTGCCGAGTTGACAGGAGACGCATCCTGGCGCAGTGAGAATATGCACAAGTATTTCAAGCGCCTGGAACGCTGCGAATACGCGAGCAGGTTCGAAGGACCGGAAAGCCGGCATGGATTCGAGGGCTGGCTGCCGACCAACCTGGCCGAACGCGAAATGCTGCTGAACGACAAGGTTTTGAGGAAGCTTGCGAAAGCCGCGCTGACCGAATCTCTACGCAGCATTGTCAATCCTGTGAAACGTACCCTGCTTAAATTGAGGACTCACGGCGACCCCAACGATTGGCGTTTTATCCGCAGGAAACCGGAGGGTCTGTGCAAGATACCGATCACTACGCAGAACGCGCGGAGGATGGGCACACGGGAGTATATATCGCGAGTTCGTGAGCAATGCCCGGGCTATCTTGAAGTAAGAATCCACGCATTGGCACAGCGCATCCTGCTTGATGGTCAGAACAGGGCTTACGGAGTGGAGTATCTGGCCGGCGCTCATCAATATCGCGCCGATCCCAGGCATGAGTTGGCGACTCCCGGCGTGACGGAAACCGTGCTTGCGGAACGGGAAGTGATTGTCTCGGCAGGCGCATTCAATACGCCGCAGTTGCTCAAGCTTTCGGGGATCGGCCCCCGGGAAGAGTTGGAGGCTCATGAAATTGAAGTCAAAGTGGACCTGCCTGGAGTGGGAGAAAACCTTCAAGACCGGTATGAAGTAGGAGTGGTAACACGGCTCAAGCAAAACATTCCCTTGATCGAGGGGATGGAACTTCGCTGTCCCGCGCCAGGCGAAACCCCCGATCCACAGTTCACCCAGTGGCTCCGCCAGGAAGGACCGTACAGCACCAATGGCGCTACGCTAGCTCTCATGAAACGCTCGTTTCCCGAACGCCCGGACCCGGATTTATTTATTTTTGGCCTGATCGGCGATTTTCGGGGCTATTATCCCGGCTACTCCAAGGATATCAGCAAGGCGGAAAACGCCTTTACCTGGGCCATTCTAAAGGGACATACCGCCAACACCGCCGGGCGCGTCACGCTTCGTTCCGGGGATCCCCGGGACGTGCCTGACATCAATTTCCATTATTTCTCCGAGGGCACCAATGCCGGGGAGGATATGGAATCACTTGTTGCCGGAGTGGAAACGGTTCGAAATATCATCAAACGATGTGAGGACGTCGTCGACGAGGAGGTGCTGCCTGGACCCGAAGTCAGAAGCCGTGAAGATATACGCGACTTCATCAGGAATCAGGCCTGGGGACACCATGCTTCCTGCAGCTGCAAGATGGGACCTGCCGGCGACAAGATGGCGGTAGTGGACAGCCGATTTCGTGTTCACGGAACCCGGAATCTGCGAATCGTGGACGCCTCGGTTTTTCCCAAAATACCGGGGTTCTTCATTGCTTCATCTATCTACATGATTAGCGAAAAAGCAAGCGATGTAATTTTGGAGGACGCGGGCTGGGAACGCTTCATAAGCAGTCCCAAGTTATAATCCCGGGTTTATCAACTCCAGACGAATGCCGGCCCTATCTGATGGCGCTGCTGGCATCTCGCATATATAGACTCTGCGCACCTGCTCAGCACGAAGTCCGGCGATCCGCACGTCCTGAAGTTGAACAAATCATTGATTGCTCGGCCCCGTCCGTTCCGTTACTCCCGATGGGCAGTGGCGTCCGCGGGCGGCAGGCACCGGCGCAGATTCTCATAGCCATGCGCAACCATTGCCCGCGCATCGGGCACCCGCCCAGTCTCGGCGCGCAACCACTCCGCGACGGTATTGCGTAGCACGGCGATAGACGGATGAGGCGCGGCCTGGACCCACGGGCTGCCTTTGCGTGACGCGAGCGGCGGCGGCATGGGTACCTTGTCGCGCGAAGCGGGGGGAGCATGCCACATTGAGAGGCGCACGAAGATCCTGGGTGCGCACTGCGCGAGGCTTGCGCTGACTCTGCGTTCATCACCCGCAAGGAAGTTGGGCGGAAAGCGCTCCGCCGTCAGATGACATGCTCCGCACGCCTTCTTGAACGCTGCACCAGGCTCGGGAACAGGACCCGTCATTTCAAGGTCGGCCTGCGCTGGTTCAAGTAAAACCGCTGTCTGGCAACATATGTCCTGGGTATCGAGACCAAGCGCCAGGCGCAGCCGCATACGGTTGATCGGGGCATCGGACCAGTTAAATTTTGCAATTATCGCGCGTACGTGGGCGAAGTCTTCGACAACAGCAACCGTGGCTTCTGCCTTGTCGCGCTCATGGGTCACGGTAATCCTCTCGATCAGGTTGCCGTCCGTCGTGCGGGCTCGCAAGCCATGGCTTGTTGCAATTCCGTTCTTGAGCGAAAAATGAAGCGATGGCTCATCACCGATTGCCAGCGCATCGATAAAGTTCGTGCCGCCACGCAGCGTGAACTCGCCGGCGCAGTCGTATCGTTCTCCGGAGAGCGTGCAAGGAGCAATATGTATCCGTCGTGCTGCCTGAGTGGCATGGCGTGCAAGCAATGCATCAAGATCGTGTATGTCTCTCTCGGCTATGAGATCGGCTAATCCCACAACGAAGCGGCGTGCAAGAAGCAGCGGATCGCTCGCTATCCACGTCTCAAGCGGTGTACGGGGCGCTAACGGATCGAACACCGCGAGGACGTGGGACTGCGCCACGCCTTGGGTCCCGGGCGGAAATGCGAGCGGATCACGGTTAGGAATATCTGGATTCGGTATCGCAAGGCCGGCAGGCCATCGCGCGGCAAATCCAGGCGAGAGGGTCTGCGCGAGAGCGCTCACATCGAAGATGCGTCCTCCCGACAGACGATACTGCACCGCAGCTGTTATCGCCAAGACGCGGCAGGCCATATCGCACGCTTCGCGCCAGATGCGCTGAGTTACGCTGATAAGATTTGCCCGGTCGGTCGCCTTGTCAATAATATCCGGCAGATCAATGCCGCGATGTACAGGGATTCCGTAGAACAGCTCTCTCACCTGCGAAAGCTCTTCCGCTATCTTGGGATTCGCGTTTGTCTCATCCCATACTTGCCGCGAGAAAATTGGCGAATGATTCTGGTGGCATGAGATGCATATATTCCGGTTCGCGTAAACCAGCCGCGGCGCGCTGTCCTCCCGGTAGTTGCGAACCAGCTGAAATTCAAAACGCGCGGCGGTCTCGTTGTAGCTGATCACCTCGATAAGGTTCATCTTCTCCTGATAAGCCAGATATAGCCGGTCTCGGGCAACCATCGGGCCCGCGCCCTCGCCTGTTACCGCGACAACCGCGCGCGGGTATTCAAAGAAGTCAGGCGCAGCAGCGGTCCGCTGCAGCGAACGGCCGAGCGGGATCAGCACGGGAGTGGTGCACCCTCCGTCCGTGCATCCGATGTGCGCTTCGACCTTCCGCACCAGGGCTTCAAACGGGAACGGAATGCCGTCGGCTGCTATGAAATCAAAGAGTGAACGGCCGGCTGGCGGGAGCATCGGGCCAGGCTTTGCGGGATCGACAGCCCAGATCGCCTTCTCGCACGTCGGGAAGCAACCATCGCTGGCGGCTGCATCCGAAATGTAGACCAGGGAGATCATTAGAGTCACGCCAATGCGGCGCATGCCTTTACCTTTCCCTTTCTTTACCGGTGAACTACTGATCTGGCCTGCTCCCCTGGCCAGCAATCCTGCCGGGTTTTGCCCGTCTTCAGGTACTCCGGGGAGTGGCGTTCGGCAATTTCCTTATTGTAGAGCGTGAAGTTGAGTAAAAAGATCTTGCCGAGATAAGCGCGGCCGAGATAGAAGCCCGGCCGTATCATACGGATCTCATCGCGCACCTGCATGCCGCGCCGTCCTGCCAGAGAGTCAGGCTGCTCGCGGTAGCCGGGAATCTCATCGTTATAAGAATAATCGATGACTATCGACTCGCGACGTGAATCGAGCAGGCTTTGGCCACAATAGAGACGCGCCGGAAACATCAACCATTGTTTCTGCCCGTTCACGGTGACATTGGGAATTGACGTAAGGTCTCCGCTGACAAGATGCTCAAGCGACGCCATGTTCTCGACGCGGTTTCGGGCCAGGCGGCTATCACGATAGAAGACCTTCTTACTCCAGAGGTATTTGCGGAGAAGCTCGAATTTTGTCGTTTTGATCCTGGCGGCAATATCCGGTAAGCCATCGGCGAATCCGGCGGTGAGCCTGTTGCCAAAGGTGTCTTTTGGGGAAAACGGGCTGCCATCGAACAATCCATCGGGGATAGCGCCGGCAGCGAGGCGAGCATAGATCTGGTCAATCTGCTCCTGGTCATAGGCGATAAGAGTTTCGGGGGTGAGCTTCGCAAGATCGGCGAGAGCGAGCGGGAACTCATGCTCCACTCGGGCAAAATCGGGCTTGCTTGCGTGAAGCTCGCCATAACGGCCGAACTTGATCTCGGAAGTCGGCAGACCTTTGCAGGCCGCAAGCATAATGCCCGCACAAACAATGATCATTCCTTTCATCAGGATCTCATCCCTAGAGTGTCGCGAGAAAGGCGATGAGCGCGTTCTTGTCACTATCGGACAAGTCCTCTCCAAAGCGATGACCCTCATTCTCGACATCGGCAGTGCATGAGCTGTAGGCTGCCACGAGGTCCGGAAAGCCCCGGATGGCCTCGACCATGCGATCAGGCTCCTTTGTGATCTTGCCGGCCAATGAACGCAACTCCGCGGCAATTTTTTTACCCTCCACTTCGCCGAACTGCCTGGCGAGCTTCTCATCAAAGACGTCCGGTTTGAGCCTTGAGAGAATCATGTCATTCACGAACATCTTGTGCTGGAAGCTCGCAACACCCCCGACGCTGACACCGGCCGGCAGTTCCAGGGTAAGGCCGAGCAACCGCCCTTCTTTTCCATCCCAAATCCGCGGCCCAAGCCCCATGCGTATATCCTTATCCAAGCGGGAGAGCTTCAGCACGCGCTGGCGGGGATAGAGCAGAGCCTGCATTGAAGCAACGTAGAGTTTGAAACGTCCCTCGACGCTCGGGTCGTACCCCCAGCAGCCCGGCGCTTTGTCAGCAGGAAGCGCCTGCTTATTCGCATCCACGTAGGGGGACCGGTAGAAATCGTTTGTCTTGTTTGCCGGATTTCCGCAAAGCTCCGGGCCGACGGAATTATTATGCAGAAACGGAGCATGTGCCCAAAGAGACAGCAGCGAGATGTTGCGGTAGTAGCCCCGGCCGCCGTCGTGCGGCTCACGAATGTTCGGATCCGGCGGCCGCGCACGAAGCGTCTCAGAGCCATACTCCTCCCAGACGTTGCCGGTCATATGATTCGAGTGGAGCGAACGACAGCGATGGGTACCAACTTCGGAGGCGAATAGGGCCTGGTCAGAGCCCAACCAGTCGGCGCGCATGCCGGTGAGGTTCAGCGCCCTGAAATCGCGACTCCGGAATGCGCCGCCGGTCAGCTCTGAAATAGACGAATGGCACCGCGCGCACTTGTCGGCAAACACCCTGCGGCCGCGCACCACCGCGTTATTCCCAAACTGCTTGTTCAGGTCATGTTCCAGATCCGCCTCCGTGTAGGTGGCCGTCGCATCAGATTCGCGCAGCGCGAGTTCGCGGGCTCGTGCAAGATCGGTGGCATCGCCCTCCCTCGATAGGAGAAAGTCATGGATGTTCTCCACCCGGTCCTCAATAGCGCGGAAATTTGCGCAATCGCGCCGGCACTGACCGATATCGAGCGGCGTCTGGCCAAAATTGCGGCCCCGTGGGTCGAACTGGCGCAGATCTGTCAAGTGATTAGCCCAGCACTGTTCCGAACACCCTCCAATGTTGAAATAGACCCGCTGAATCGCCTCGAGCGCACCGATCGAGTCCTCGCCGCCCTTCAAGAGGTGGTGTACCGTAGCGGTCTCCGCGCCCCGCTGCCAGCACTTGCTGGCGCGGCCTGGCTCGCACCAGCAGTCGGGATCGCCAGCCGAACAGTTGGTAACCTTGCGCCACCGGGTGACCTGCTCGTTTTCGAATCGGGGGCGGGTCTGAGTATGGATAATTGCGTTCGTCGTACCGGGATTGTGTACCTGATCAGTAGCGATCGCCGAGGTGTCCGACGTTCCAGGCCGCGCATGCGAAAATATCTGCACCTCGAGCGTAGTGCCCGGCATGCCGGAGGTAAGCACCTCGGAGATCCGCGAATACTGGTTGCCGACGATGCCCCTGATGTTTTCCTGTTTTGGATTGGCGGTATCTTTGGGAGGTTTTAACGGGTTGAATGAGGCATGGCAGGACGCGCAGGCGATGCCAATCAGAAACGGTGGCTCGATTGAACCATCGGCAAGACGAGCCAGCTCGCTGTCACTTGAATGGGGTTCTTTCTCGGAGGAATAGCGGTATCCGTCCCAACTCGCAAGACCTCCGTTTACCTTGATCCATTGCGCCTTGTCAAAACGGGGGTTGGGAAACTTGCGGAAACCGATGGCGCCGGTTGAGGTGCCAAAGGCGAGATCGCAGGCGGACTGGCGCTGATCCTTGACCGTATGATGCGGGTCGGTCCTGCTGGGTGGCGCGTCATTGTAGTCGCATGCCGGATCCCGGTAGCCCGAACGCCCGACATACCTGAGTAATTCCTCATCGCCGGGGCACCATTCGAACCCATAGGTTTCTTCAAGATTTTTCGCCGGACAGCCCACGGCGCCGGGTGTACAGCACTCCGGATCATTGATGATGCCCCATGCGGCGAACCGATCATGGTGCTCATTCGCGTTAAGCACGCGATACCAGTCGATCAGCACATTGAAGCGTTGCGGAAACAGGTAGGTGTAGAACCGGCTATTCCCGGCGGTGGCCTTATACCAGATCTCGCGGCCCGCTCGCTCCGAGGCATTGAAACCGGAATCGCCTGAATAGAACCCGGCATTATCGAGCACAGGCGATGCTGTCGTAGCAGAAGCAGTGGGCGTCTGCGCAAGAGCGATGGGCAACGAGATATAGATTGCCACCGCAGCAGTTGCTATTGCCGCGCCGATCCACACGCGCCGGATGACAAATGTCGCTTGTTTCATGTCCTCCTTCCTGGCAGCCTGCCGGACCTAAAACAAATCGACGGCAAAAGCGTCTGGCTGGTCACTTTTTCGCTTCGATTCTTCAAATCCCGCAGGCTGCTAGCTGAAGGAAATAAATTTCAAATGCGCCCTCACATCTTCTCAGCCTCCGCTTGGCAGTGGAAAGAGTAGCTGACCATCGGTTTCATCCAGGTTTTGAAGGACAGGGTGCGCTTCCATGAGAAGCCGCCGCTCCACCAGCACGCTGTACAGACGCTCCAGTTCATCTTTCCGCTTGTCGGCGCCTGCCGATTCGAGCGCGGTTTGCACCCGTTTTACGTAGTTCGTTATCCGTTTCTGCAGTTCAGCAACGGCGTCCGCCGAGGTCAGCAGTTGGCGGAATTCATCGGCGCTTGAACCCGGAGCTGGATTGGCCTCGTTGATGCGGGAAACCACCGCCTGCGTGAGGAAATCTTTCGTAGTATCTCGCGGGACAGTTACTGGATCTACTCCCGCGCCAACGGGAATGAACTCGAACTGATCCGGCACGAACTTCAGCAACTCGGCGCGCTTGACCGAAAAGACGGGCGCTTCCAGGTCTACAGCCAGTACGGCGGCAAGAAAGTGCGGTGTAATAACGCCGAGTTGCAACGCCTGATCGATAAGATCGTTCTCTACAAAACCGGCTTCCGGCACAAACCAGCCGAAATGAGTGTCGCCGCGCACTCCGTTCAAAAGGAGTTTGAACTTCTCAACAAGCTCCTTGTTCTCCTGTTGACTCAGTTTGGCGAATGTGGAAAACGCGTTTGCATCGGTCAGTTTGAGCCCACCCAGTCCTCCCGTGCCGCCCCCCGCAATCAGTTGAGTGTTGAGGAAGAATGACGACGGGATTTGCATGTCGAGTTCCGGGACAAAGTCGGCAGCACTCCCGAAGGGATGTATTCCTGACGTGTTGCGGGATGAAATCAGATTGATTTCAGTCGTTTGAAACAAGGGCCTCAGCAGGCGGCTGCCTTCCAGCACCGTCATGCGTCCCGTGGAGGAAATCGAAGGAGCCGCATTTCCATCATCGCGCTTCAGCGCTGCGTTCAGACGCGAGCTGTTAAACCGCTTGAACGTGGGAATGAGAAAGTCGGTCTCAAGCTTGTCTGCCGTGGAAAGTCGCTGGAAGGGACGCGTGTTGGCCGCGGGCCATTTGTCAGGATTGGGCGAGTTCCGGTCGAGATAGTCCGCTACAAAACTTCCCCCTACCCCGGCATGCCAATTGTTCCAGGGAAAAAACAGCTCCTTCATGATCGGCGCACCCACCACATGACATCGCAGGCAGGTTCCCGCTCGTTCCGAGGGGGTTTGCAAGTCTGCTTTTTCCGATGACCCCCGAAACTTCCATATCATCGCATCTGTCGACGAGCCGGCGGAATCCAGCTTGTAATAGTTGTATCGCCCTCGTTGATCATCCCAGCCCCACGCTTCAATCTCGCTGTCTTCCGGAAAGCCGTTCGGTCCAAACGAGAGTGACAACATCACGTTACCCTTGAGTGACTCGCCGCCATTCGTACCGTCGAACGTCAGCACCGCGCGCCGCGAGCCCGCCTTTACGGTCTGGACGATACGTTCGCTAACCACGAATAAATGCCGATTAGCAGCGTTGGGCTGTATCGCGTTCTGCACGTCCGTGAGCGTCACCTTGTCGGCCTTATCCTTGAGCAGCAGGTTGAAGAATGGATCACCAAGGTCGGCAATTTCCGCAGCCGTCAATAACTGGGGTTGAGATTCATTCCTTGTCTGCTTGAATTGCAGCGTGGATGACTGGGCATAAGCGAAACCGGGCGCGACCAATACGAATAATCCGGCAACGACAATGGCGCGTCCTCGTATTATTCCGGTAACCCGTACCCGAAATTGGTCAAGTATCCCAACAAATTTTCGCCAGGCGCCCATTCCAATCACTCTGGCCCGCGCGAACTGGACTCGACACCGACGCGCGCCCATTCGGGAAGCGCCGCGTTTGGCGCTGCCAGAACGTCGGCCGCGACCTGGAGCTTACGCGCAATCTGCGCTCCTGTTCTAACTGGATTTCCGTCCACGGTCAACCCGGCCGCGATAGTCAGGACCGCTCGCCGTGCGTTCCGGCTCACTACCCAGCTCCCCTGATTTTGGGCAGGATCGTTGATGTCTATCGGACTATTATTGATCCTCCAGACCCCATCCAATTTCACAATACGCACGCCCCCCGGGTCGCGCAAGCTCAATCCCAGATTACCCCGGACGCTCCGCTGCACTGCAGCACACAATGCGGGATCAGAACTTCGTGCGGGCCCGCACGCCGCTCCCACGAGTGAGCAGGTATTTTCAGGAGTACCTTGCGTTCTGCGAACACTGCACGCTGCGAGTAAATTGAACAACGCATTGAGCGTATTGAAGCGCTGGGTCAGGCAGAGTATCCCCTTTTCTCCGTTATTCCACGGGTTTTCCTGCAGATGAGCTCGAAACATCCGTGCACGCCCGAGAGGCGGACCGGAAGCAGGATTGAATCCCTGGCCAAACAGCTCTTCCGCTGTCGGGTTTGCGCCGGGCATCACATCCTGGATGGCGTTCACCAAATCGCTGAAACCAAGTGCAGCAAAAGCTTCAAAGTATTCCGGAAATTCCGTGGTAAATGTTACCTGCGCCAACCCGTCCCCGTTTGTTTCTGTGCGCCATTCCACGTATTCGTCCTGGTGCTCGAAACGGTCACGATCTATCAACGCATCGGTCGCCTGTGCCGTTATGGGAAATGACGACCAGTCTACACTCACCTCCTGGCGCGTCTGGCCCCCGGACAGCTGATCGAACGCTTCGAGCCAGGTGAAACCGGAATTGACGCGACGCGCAAATGTGTCATAGAACCCCTGCATCTGCTGCTGAAAAATATCGGCTACCTCATTGTTACCCAGGAAATTTCGTCCTGCCGGGTCTGAGTATGGGAACATGTCGCCCCCCTTGGAAGTCAGGTAAGGAATTTAAGGTTGCGGACTTGATTCAAAAGTAAACACCAACAATTTATTATAGTCAGTGCATTTCCTCATGCTTATTTTATTTGCCTGGTTTTTATTTCTGCCGCAAATTTCTACCTGGTTTCTATCTGATTCGCGAACGGCGGGGCAGGGCAGGCAGGTTATGACTCCCGGAATTGTCTGTCGGGTTCACTTAACTATTTTGGTTTGCCTGGCTATTACCTGTGACTTACTATTTGGCGTCCGCCTTCTTGAGGAGCTTTACCACGTCCTGGTGACGATATTTCGATGCAAGCATCAGCGCTGTGGCGCCATTACCTGCTTTTGCATTCACACTGGCCTTACCGGCGAGCAGTGCCTGTACCACGCCGGGATGACCGACCTGCGACGCCAACATCAATGCGGTACCGCCATTATCCAACCGGGCATTCACATCGGCCCCGGCTTCGAGCAGCATCTTCACTATCTGCTGATGTCCCTCCTGGGACGCGTGCATCAATATTGTGAGGCCATCGCTCCTCCTCGCATTCACATCGGCTTTAGCGGCAAGCAACTCTTGCACTACCTGTTCATGGCCTTTTTGCGATGCCCGCATCAGTGCGGTAGTACAGTTGTCTGTCTTGGCGTTTACGTCTGCCTTGGCTTCAAGCAGCGTTTGTACCACCTCTTCGTAACCATTTTGCGATGCTGCTATCAGCGCGGTGGTGCCGCCATCCACCGTGGCATTCACATTGGCCTTGGCAGCGAGCAGCGCCTTGACCTGGGCAAGATCCCCCTTGCCGGCCGCAGCGATGAGTTCGCTCTCCCCCACGGCCCACGCACTCGTTGAAACGCAGAATAAAGTTATCAGCACGCTCCAGACATACGTATAGTTCGACAACTTTATTATTTCAGTTCCGCTTTTCATGACATATTCCTGATTTTCGATTTGCAATAAAAACGATAACTGCCTATCTCCGCCCCCATCCACTTGCCACCCATGCCACCCATACTATCGCACTTTTTCTGCCTTGTTCTCCCGGACCCCTACCGAAGGTGAACCGATCCGGATTATCCCGATCAAACTAACGATTCAAACAACAATACTCTAACCACCTCAACAAATAAATATGAAAGCCATGCGCTACTGTTTTGGAGATCCGATGCGAAAAAGCCTTATATCCCTATCATTGCTATCAATTGTTTCCGCAGCAGGCGCGGCCGAAAATACGGAGAGTATGGAGAACAATGTACGTCCCGGATTATGGGAGGTAACAACCACGTCGATGTTGTTGGCTCTGGTGCCGCAGATTCCGCCCGATCAAATGCAGAAATTGACGAGCCTGGCAAAGCAATACGGCTTGGACATGCCCCGGATCAAGGATGGTGCGGCAACATCCAAAATCTGCATTACTCCACAAATGGCGGATCAAAAAATTCCATCCTATTTTCATGCATATCAATCAGGCTGTAGTATCCAGAATGCAATCAGGACAGAAAATACCTACAAAATGGATCTCGTTTGTACGAACCCTCAATTGAAAGGAAATGGAAGAGCTGAGGGAACATTCACGAGTCCCGAGAGCTTCTCGGGATGGACCATATTCAATGGCACGGTACAAAACAGGCCGATCAATGAACATGCCGACACGACCGGTCGATGGATTAGTGCGAGTTGCGCAACATCGAAGACGCTGTACTGATTTTTTACATCCGGCTCATCGTCTTGCAGCGGCTTCGCCCATGGTCCCGGCAGCGCCAAATGTATCCATTGCGCCCGTTGCCTCCATTCTCCCTAGCAGCTTTTCGTGAATGCAGCCGAAGCCGCCATTGCTCATGATGAGTACGTGGTCGCCGGACTGAACAGTGGTTGCGACAGCTTCGATTAATGACTCCAGGTTGTCATAGGTCGCCGCTCTTGAGCCGAGGGAAACCACAGCCTCTTTCACGTCCCAGCCCAGGTTGGCGGTATAGCAGAACACTATGTCCGCTCCTGCCAGGCTGCTTGCCAGACTGTCTTTCCATATACCCATCTTCATGGTGTTGGAACGAGGTTCCAGCACAGCGATGATGCGCGCGCTCTTCACTTTTTCACGCAAGCCATCGAGAGTTGTCCGGATCGCAGTTGGGTGATGCGCAAAATCGTCATACACTGTAACGTCCCTGACCACACCGCGCACTTCCATGCGACGCTTGACGTTTTTGAATTGTCTCAGCGCAGCAACGGCCGTGGTCACCGGTACGCCGGCATGACGGGCGGCAGCCAGGGCAGCCAGGGCGTTCATCCGATTGTGTTTTCCCAGTAATTCCCAGTCTAGGGCGGCCTGGGAATCACCCCTGAAAGAAATTCCGGTTTGTCCGTCCGCCAGCACGCTGGCCTGCCATCCGTTCGCCACCCCTAGCCTTTCCACAGGCGTCCAGCACCCCCTGGTCAACACCCGTTCCAGACTCTCTTCCTGTCCGTTGGAGATGATAAGACCGTTGCCGGGAATTATGCGTACTAAATAATGGAACTGCTGCTCAATCGCGGCAAGATCAGCGAAGATATCGGCATGATCAAATTCCAGATTGTTCAGTATCGCCGTTCTCGGACGAAAATGGACAAACTTGGAACGCTTGTCAAAAAAAGCGGTGTCATATTCGTCCGCTTCGATGACAAAAAAATCTGAAAAGCCCAGTCGGGCTGATAACCCGAAGTTGCCGGGTATGCCACCAATGAGGAATCCCGGTTCCATTCCTGCGTATTCGAGTATCCATGCCAGCATCGAACTCGTGCTTGTCTTGCCGTGAGTACCTGCGACAGCCAGAACCCATTTGTCGCGCAAGACGTTCTCCGAGAGCCATTGCGGACCGGATACATAGGGAAGGTTACGGTTGAGAATCTCCTCCATGAGCGGATTGCCGCGCGCCACCACATTACCGATTACAAACAGATCTGGGTTCAGTCTGACTTGTTCCGGGGAAAATCCTTCAATCAGCTCAATCCCCTGGGAATTCAGCTGGGTACTCATGGGTGGATACACGCCAGCGTCGCAGCCGGTAACCTTATGACCGGCTTCTCGCGCGATGGCGGCGATCCCGCCCATGAAAGTGCCACAAATACCGAGAATATGAATATGCAAAGCCTGGTACCTGAATATGAAGTGATATTGCGCGCCATGATGCATTCCGGCCGTGTACAGTATACGCTCTCGTAGCTGCGCACAGCCCATGCATAGTTTGTCTTCCGTTTTTTGTTACACTTACGGCTTTTGTTCTCAGTTAATTTACCATCAAGGCCAACCGAGCAACTGGCTCAATACACGGCCCTCCCGATTTCCATCACCCCGGCTCAAATACGCTATGTGCCTCCGCGCTTCAACACCTGTGATTCGAGACTGATAAATCTGAGAAAGGCAGCTCATCCGTATGCTGATGGTGTCCTTTTCGGGCTGAATACCCTCAAATGAAATCGCGCTTTTCCCGACCCATCTGCTGGTCTGTTTTTATATTTTGCCTTGCATATAATGCGCGTGCCGACACACCAGCCCCAGCCTCGAAAAATAAATACGAGCGCGTAGCGCCGCCGTCACAGCCGGAAATCGATAGCAATAAACCTGTGCTTATCGACACCGAGCGTATAAAGGGTCACCATGAGTATGAAACGGGAGCCAATGGCGAAACTGAACTGCGGCATGACCGGGTAATCTCGGCAGATCAGAAGAAATCTCGCCAAAAAACCGATGATGCGGGAGTCGCAGGCAATGCTTCCATGGAACGTCCCGTCCATGCACCGGAAGCGGCGGAAGCACCGGAGGGTCTGCGATCCGGGCCGCAGCAGCACTATACACGATCGCCAAAAGATGAGTCCGCCCTGGCTGCTTCGCCTACCGAGGCGGAAAACCGGGAAAACCAGCCAAAACCTACGGGAATCGAGCGCATAACGGGGCACGCGCCGCAAGAAGATGAAGCCAGTCTACGCCATGGAGGCCCGAGCGCGCCCACCGGCGTGGCGTCGTCGCCAGCCAAACCGGCAGGCAAGCTGGCAGCGCCTAGCGCCGGCCCCGAGGCAGACAGGAGCAGACCGGGATTCACTGAGGCAGAGCATATTCGCGGACACTTGGCGCAGGAGAGCGAAGAAAGGCTCCGCCTCGACGGCAAGGCCGAGCCGGAGACTGGAATAAAGGCGGCAATGCCCGACGTAGAGACAGAGACAAAAAAAACCAAACCTGTATTTATTGCAGCCGAGCGCATGCAGGGGCACACGGAAAAGGAAATCGAGGCAATAGGCAACGCCGAGCTTTCCACGGGCGAGCAATTCATCTCCGCCAACCGGTTGAAATATAATCAGAATACCGACGAAGCGGAGGCCGAAGGCGGCGTCCGTGTTGAACAACGCGGGGACATACTGGAGGGTTCCAAGCTCAAATTCAATCTGTTAAGCAAAACCGGCGAGTTAACCGGCCCCAACTATCGTTTGAAGGATGCAAGCAGCCGGGGCTACGCCGATGTGCTGCTATTTGAAGGCGAGAACCAGTATCGGCTCAAGCAGGCCACTTATACCACATGCCCGGTTGGAGATAACGGTTGGAACCTCCAGGTAGCCGACCTGAAACTCGACGATGAGGATAAAGCAGGCACCGCCAGAAAGGTTAAACTCTCATTCAAGGATGTACCGATCCTCTATACGCCATGGATGAGTTTCTCATACAGTGGAAAACGCAAGTCGGGCTTGCTTGCCCCCACGTATGGCGCCAATCGCAGGACCGGGCTCGAAATGACTGTGCCCTTTTACTGGAATATCGCGCCCAACTTTGACGCGACCTTCTCGGCGCGCATGATGTCTAGGCGCGGGATCCAGCTTAACAACGAATTTCGCTATCTGGGGGAGCGCTCGAGCGGGGCGTTACTGGCTGACATATTGCCGCAAGACCTGGATACCGGGCGGAGCCGGTGGCGCACAACGTTCTGGCACAATTATAATTTTGGCAACGGCCTGTCGAGCCGCCTCGACTATAACCAGGTTTCGGATGACTCCTATTTCCGGGATCTCGGCAACAGCCTGAATCTCACTTCAAGGACCAACCTGTTGCAGCAGGGTCTGGTGTCCTACAATCGAGCCCTTGGGGACGACGGCACGTTGAACGTAAATTCGCTCGTGCAGAGCTTCCAAACCATTCAGGATCCGCTTGCCTCCGTTGTTGCTCCTTATAAACGCCTGCCGCAGGTTTCTTTCAATGCACACAAGGCAGACGTTTTGGGTGCAGAGCTGAATCTTATCGGGAGTTGGTCGAATTTCTCTCATCCCACGCTTGTGAACGGCCATCGCGCGGTGATCTTTCCAAGCGTGAGCTATCCTCTTCGTAGCGCCTTTGGCTATATCACCCCAAAGGTGGGTGTGCATCATACCCGTTACAATCTGGACGCCACTGCGACCACGCCGGATGAAAGCCCGCACCGAACCTTGCCGATGTTCAGTGTTGACAGCGGCCTCGCTTTTGACCGCGATGTTTCATTTCGCGGAGAAAAATTCACGCAGACCCTTGAGCCGCGGCTCTTCTATGTTTACGTACCGTTCCGTGAACAGGCGCATCTGCCAAATTTTGACTCCGCCAGGACTGACTTCAGTTTTGCCCAGGCATTGACTGAAAACCGTTTCAGCGGCAGCGACCGCATCAATGATGCGAATCAGATTACCTTCGCGCTTACGTCGCGCCTGATCGAGCCGGGCACCGGAAAAGAGCGCTTGCGTGTGGCCGTTGGCCAGCAGTTAAGCTTCATCGATCGCCGTATAACATTGAATGCACCGGGAACGATAGACCGCAGACCGGATTTTGTCGCCGCAGTGACAGGATTTCTTACGCCGACGATCACCACCGATACAAGCATGCAATTTGACCAGACCCGATTTGTCGCGGATGTGGTCCGCTCAGGTTTGAGCTATCGCCCCGAGCCTGGCAGAGTACTGAACGTTGGCTACCGTTTTACCCGCGATGTATTGCATCAGGTGGATGCCTCGGGCCAATGGCGATGGTCGGAAAGATGGCAAACCATCGGGCGTCTTAACTACTCTCTGCAGGATGAGAGAATTCTGGAAGGACTGGCGGGACTTGAGTATAATGCCTGCTGCTGGTCGCTGCGGTTCGTGCTCCAGCATCTAACCCTTGCCACCCAGAGAACAACCACGCAGGCTTTTGTGCAACTGGAGTTGAATGGCTTGATGCAAATCGGGTCAAATCCGCTGACCGCACTGCAACGCATTCCCGGATATACCAGAATCGGCAGCCAGGGAAGCAGTATTACAGAAGGGCCATAAATCGAAGACCATACTCATCACTCTTCGCTTGAATCACCTCATTCCGTTCCTCTGCAACCTCTGATAATGCTTATTCACATGGGTACGAAATTGTTGCTACGTCCCCTTGTCCCCTTTATTCTGCTGGCATTGCTGATCGCCGACATCGTGGCTGCCCAGGAACCCGGCTATTACGATCGCATCCAGACGATAGATCATATTGTCGCGGTTGTGAATGAGAATGTGGTGACGCGCCATGAGCTGGATGAAGTGCTCCGGGCCACCCTTAAACAATTGGAGAAACAGGGAGTGCAGCCCCCTCCGCCCCCGGTACTGGAAAAACAGTTACTGGAGCGTATTATCGTTAACCGGGTCCAACTGCAACTTGCGAAAGAAACGGGCCTGACAATAAGCGATTCGGAGCTCGACCAGACCTTGCGCCGCATTGCTCAGGAAAACAAAATGTCGATGCAGGAGTTTTATAACGCGCTTGAGCAGGACGGCATCAGCTTCAATAAATTCCGGGACGAGATTCGCGATGAAATCATTCTGGTACGGTTGAAAGAACGCGAGGTAAGCAACCGGGTAAGTGTGACCGAGGGAGAGGTCGATAATTATCTCGAAGCACAGAGTTCCTCGGGCGGTAATAACGATGACGAATATCGTATTGCCCACATTCTGGTACAGGTACCGGAGGGAGCCGATGCCTCGCAAAGCGAAGTCAGACGGAAGCGGGCTGAAGCCGCTCTGGCACGGCTAAAAGAGGGCGCCGAGTTTGCCCAGGTAGCGGCGGAGTTCTCCGATTCGCCTGACGCTACGGAAGGCGGGTTGCTTGATTGGCGACCCGCTGCTCAACTAACGAAGAAGTTCGCCGAAGTATTGGTTTCGATGAAAAAGGGCGAGTTGACGCCGGTAATTCCGGGCCCGAATGGTTTTCATATTCTCAAGCTTGTCGATCGCCGCAATCAAAATGGCGCTGTAACAATGGTGGATCAAACCCATGCTCGTCATATCCTTATAAAAATCAGCGAGCTTACGTCTGAAGCAGATGCGAAGCGGCGCATAACGGATCTGAAAGAGCGCCTGGAGAACGGCGGCAAGTTTGAAGAACTGGCGAAAACCCATTCCGAAGATGCTACGGCGCCGCAAGGCGGCGACCTCGGCTGGGTCTCGCCTGGCGACACCGTACCGGAGTTCGAACAGGCAATGAATGCGCTTGAACCCGGCCAAATCAGCCAGCCCGTACAATCGCCGTTTGGCTGGCACCTGATACAGGTTGTCGAGCGACGTTCCCAGGATGTAAGCCAGGAGCGGCAGCGCCAATCCGCCCGACAGGCGATACGTGCGCGTAAAGCGGACGCCGCTTTTCAGGAATGGCTGCAACGTCTGCGCGACCGCGCTTACGTCGAATACAGGCTGGAGGAAGGTTAGGATCAGTAAATTGCTGAATGCCATTCCGGGCACCGGCGGGGCGCCATGGGGTTCATAATGTCCGGAAGTTGCAGAAACCCATGCAGCCGCTGATTGCCCTTACCGCAGGAGAGCCTGCGGGAATTGGACCGGACTTATGTGTGCAGATCGCCCAACTGGATCTGCCAGGCAGACTGATCGTCATCGCCGACCTCGGACTGCTGCGGGAACGGGCGAGCATGCTGCGGCTTCCGCTGGAATTAACAGAATACCGCCCTCTTGCTACTGTAGTTGAGCATGAAAAGGGCAATCTGCAAGTGTTGCACCTACCCCTCGCTCAAACTGCGTTCCCTGGAAAACTGGATTCAGTCAATGCTCCTTATGTCCTGAAGACGCTGGAACGCGCCGTTAAGGGTTGCAGCGATGGCGAATTCGATGCGATGGTTACCGCACCGGTGCATAAAGGCATCATCAACGACGGCGGCATCGCGTTCACGGGCCACACGGAATACCTGGCGCAACTCACCCGCAGCCAGGCGGTAATGATGCTCGTCGGCGGCGGCATGCGTGTGACGCTTGCCACTACCCACCTGCCACTCAAGGACGTGGCATCGGCTATTACATGCGAAACGCTGGAAAAAAAGCTTCGCATCATTCAGCACGACCTGATCAAGCGCTTTGCCATTCCCCGGCCCCGTATCGTCGTGGCCGGGTTAAACCCTCATGCCGGTGAGTCAGGCCATCTTGGCAGGGAAGAGATCGATACCATCATTCCTGCGCTCGACAAGCTGCGCGCCGAAGGCATGGACTTGATCGGACCGCTGCCGGCCGATACCCTGTTCAATCCATCGAAGCTGAAGGACTATGACTGCATATTCGCCATGTACCATGACCAGGGACTGCCGGTGTTGAAACATGCCAGCTTTGGTGCGGCTGTCAACGTAACGTTGGGGCTGCCTATTATTCGCACTTCAGTAGATCACGGCACAGCCCTCGAGTTGGCCGGGACCGGCCTCGCTGACCACGGGAGCCTGATGGCTGCAATCGAGATGGCGATGATGCTGGCCGGAAGCCAGCGATAATTTTCTATTTATCCGATTTATCCGGCGAGAAATACTATGGATTTCTTCGTTCAGGGACCTGACCCGAATCCAGTCCGAATAAATGAATGTGCTGTACACACCATTGGCACCGGCTTTCACCTGTATGACATGGGACCGATTGCTTGTTGAACCAGGTAACAGAGAATCTGTGTAAGCAGAGGGAACAATCCGGCACCCGTAGCAGTAATTATCGGCTTTATCGTCTCGCCCATGCCCCACAACCCCCGCAAACGTTTCGGCCAGAATTTTCTGGTTGATCCCCATGTCGTGATGGATATTATTCGTGCCATCCATCCCTGCAAAGGCGACCTTCTCGTGGAAATCGGACCGGGACTGGGTGCATTGACCCGGCCCCTGCTGCGGTCGCTTGATCACCTTCACGTGGTGGAAATTGACCGCGACATCGTCGAACGCTTGCGAAGGGAATTTTCTGAAAAAAATCTGACGATATATCAGGGCGACGCGCTGGAATTTGACTTTGGGGCGCTAGGATCAAATCTTCGGGCGGTTGGCAACCTGCCCTACAACATTTCCACGCCTATCCTGTTTCATTTAAGCCAGTTTGCGGAAAACATCCGGGACATGCATTTCATGCTGCAAAAGGAAGTGGTAGCGCGGATGGTGGCCGCACCCTCCACGCCGGATTACGGCCGGCTTTCAGTCATGCTGCAGTACCGGTTCCAAATGGAACAACTCTTCATTGTCCCGCCGGAATGCTTTCGGCCCGCGCCCAAGGTGGAGTCGGCCATTGTCCGCATGATCCCCCGCAGGGAACAACTCATGGAGGCCAGCAAGGAAAAGGTATTTGCAAGTATCGTTTCCGCAGCATTCTCGCAGCGGCGTAAAACCCTGCGCAACACGCTGCGCGATTATCTCAAGCCCGAGGACTACGCCGCGCTGGAGATTGACTCAAACCAGCGTGCGGAAAATTTATCCGTGGCTCAGTTTGTGGCCGCGGCAAACCGCTTGGGTGAATGATAGCTTGCATAGCGCAAGTCTGATCGGCAGATAGTTTCAGCAGGAACAATTCTGGGCTCTCATTGAGATATCAGACACCCAAATAGCCGTTTATTGATTTAATACATCACCATGAGCATACGTATAATTTAGCGACCAAAGCGACAAAAAAAACGGAAGAAAGCTTCGTCAGACAGGTCATGAAATTTTTCGCACCGCATGTATTCACATTTATGGCTTTCCTGACATGGAGTCTGGCCCAGCCGGCCGGCGCGGAGATCATCTACTGGTTTACCGACGAAAATGGCGTCGTACATTTTTCCAACGTGCCCACCGATAAACGTTACGTCCCGTTTACAGCAGCCGGTGGCACCGTTGTAAAGAAAGCGATGGCCACTCCGCTCGGCGCGCCGCCTCGGCAGCCGGTTAAAGCTCAGTATGGCGCCATAGTCGAAGAGATTGCCCGGACTTATGGCCTGGAAAGTGCGCTGATACATGCCGTAGTCCTTGTAGAGTCGGCTTATAACCCCAAGGCGGTTTCAAAAAAAGGCGCCGCCGGGCTAATGCAGTTAATGCCTGAAACCGCGCAGCGATACGGTGTTACCGACCGGTTCGACCCCGTACAAAATCTTCATGGTGGCGCGAGATATCTGAGTCACCTGTTGAAGATGTTTAATGGCGACATGAGCCTCATGCTGGCTGCTTACAATGCAGGCGAGAACAACGTCGTCAAATATGGAAACCAGATTCCGCCGTTTCAGGAGACCAGAGCTTATGTGCCGCGCGTGCTGGATTTCTATCGAAAATATCAGGCCAGCATGAAGTTCGTTCAGTCGTAACGGGATTCTAAAGAATCCTCCGGATCATCCGAGATTCGGTTGAGCGACGTTTGATACGGAACTTAGCCCCAAAAAATTCCCGTTTCGTCGCGTTGCACCTCGGCCAGCAGCTTTTCGATGTCTTTGCTTTCCGGGTATAGGTCGGGCAAAAAAAGAGGAGAGACTGCTCAGTCCCTGGTCTTAATTCCGCTCCTCCTTGCCCTTTTCCAAAGCTCCGCTGGCGGATGACCCATCCTTTGTCTCGCGCATGTTGATTGGATAACTATTGGCAGGGCCAATGAAAGGCTGAATCAGCATCCGGTCAAGCCGCTCCCAAACCGGGTCACGGAAGAGGTTTATGCCAATTGTCATGCCCTCGTGGCCATCACGCGGCTGATCTTGATAAGTCCCCAGCAGCCGGTCCCACCACGGCAGATTGAATCCGAAATTTGAATTCGTCTCGTTGGGGTACCAGGAATGATGGACGCGGTGCATATCGGGAGTCACAACCAGCCAACGCAGGAATCTGTCAAGGGGCGGGGGGATGCGAACGTTGCCGTGATTGAATAATGAAGTGGCATTAAGCAATATCTCGAATATCAGCACGGCCAGCGCAGGCGCTCCGAGCGCAGCCACAACCATCAGTTTGATGATCATGGAGAGCACGATCTCAATCGGATGGAAACGTACACCGGTTGTTACGTCGAAATCGAGGTCTGAATGATGCATCCTGTGCAGCCGCCACAGCCAAGGCACCGCATGGAACAATACATGCTGAAGGTAAATGGCCAAATCAAGAACCAGGACAGCAATCAGAATAGCGATCCATTCCGGAACAGCAAAAGCGTTCAACAGGCCCCAGCCTCGCTCCTCAGCCGATAACGCAACCCCGATGGCGGCTGTCGGGAAAAGTATGCGAACCACCAGCGTATTCAGCGCCACCATGCCGAGATTGGCTGGCCAACGCTTGAGCCGCGACAAGCCCCGCCGCCGCCGAGGCGCCAAGACTTCCCAAACACCCATCGCTGCAAGAGCCGCCATAAAAAACCCCAGGCGGACAAACGGCTCGGCCTGAAGAACAGTTTGGGCCATCGTTTTCCCGGTAGAGTTATTGGATAGTTACTGGGGAGTTATCGGGTAGTTATTGGGGACAGACCACGGTTTCGTTTGCGAGCAATCGAGAAGACGTAAAAAATTGCTGACTTCTATCGTTTTCAGGGATTTTTTTCCACGGTCTAATAGGTGGAATCAACACGCCTACTTCTTCGGTGCATAAAGATCTGTGATAGACCCTTCCGCGATTTCGGCAGCGAAAAAGATAGTTTCGGATAACGTCGGGTGAGGATGGATGGTAAGGCCAATATCTTCCATATCCGCGCCCATTTCAAGCCCCAACACGGTTTCGGAAATCAGTTCGCCCGCATTGACCCCAACAATGCCGGCCCCAAGAATACGACGGGTTTTTTTGTCCAGAAGTAATTTGGTCATGCCTTCGTCGCGCGCCATTGCCAGCGCGCGGCCGCTTGCTGCCCAGGGGAATACCGCTTTCTCGTACTCGACGCCCTGCTTGCCGGCTTCGGTTTCCGTCAGGCCCATCCAGGCAATTTCCGGGTCGGTGTAGGCTACGGAGGGGATGGCACGCGCGTCGAACGCCGCTTTTTTTGCATGTTCTCCGCCCGCTATAATCTCGGCGGCGAGCTTGCCTTCGTGCGTAGCCTTGTGCGCCAGCATGGGCTCGCCGGCGATGTCGCCGATAGCGAAAATATGCGGCACATTGGTCCGCAGTTGTTTGTTTACGGGAATGAACCCGCGTTCGTCCACATTGATACCGGCACTTTCGGCGCCAATATCGCGTCCGTTGGGGCGGCGTCCCACCGCCATCAGGATGCGATCGTAGATTTGCGGCTCAGGTGCAGGGGCGCCGCCGGACTTTCCCTCAAATGTAACTTTCAGTCCATCTTCCTGAGCCTCGATTGCGGTGACTTTGGTTTTCAGGTAGATTGCCTCGTAGCGTTTCTGTATGCGCTTTTGCAATGGCCTGATGAGATCGCTGTCTGCGCCTGGGATCAGTTGATCCATTAATTCCACGACGCTGATCTTGCTACCCAGTGCATCATACACCGTCGCCATTTCCAAGCCGATGATGCCCCCCCCGATGATGAGCATGCGCTTTGGGATATCCTCCAGTTTCAGCGCACCGGTAGAATCGATGATGCGCGGATCCTCGTAGGGAAAACCGGGAATGCGCGCCGCGCTTGAGCCTGCCGCGATGATGCAGTGGTCGAACGAGACGGTTTTTGAGCCATCAGATGTTTCCACTTCTATCATGTTAGGCGAGGTGAACCTGCCCTTTCCTTGTACTGTCTGCACCTTGCGCTGCTTCGCCAGCCCGGCCAGTCCTTTGGTAAGTTTGCCGATAATGGTTTCTTTCCAACCCCGCAGCTTATCCAGCTCTATGCCGGGTTTACCGAAAGTAATGCCCTGATGGGCCGCTTCCTCTGCTTCGGCGACAACCTTTGCCACATGCAGCAGCGCTTTGGATGGAATGCAGCCGACATTGAGGCAGACGCCGCCAAGCGTGGGGTAACGTTCGATCAATACCACCTTCTTGTCTAGATCGGCGGCACGAAACGCGGCAGTATAGCCTCCAGGACCTGCTCCCAGCACAACTACATCGGCATGTATATCGCCGCGCGGAACAGAAGGAATGGAAGGGGGCGTAGCAGATTCTTTATGGGTCGGGGTGGCCGAGTCCGATGTCTTCTCTTCTTTTTCAGGAGCGGGCGCAACGTCAGGCGCAGGCGTTTCCTTCGGCTCAGCCGGCCCAGTCGGCTCAGCTGGCTCAGCTGATTTTGCAGGTTCAGGCGCTTTACCAGTTGAAGCCGCTTCCCCGGATGGCGCCTCCGCTTCCAGCATGAGTATGAGCGATCCTTCGGAAACTTTGTCACCAACCTTGACCTTGACTTCCTTGACTACACCAGCTTGAGGCGTGGGAACCTCCATCGTCGCCTTATCGGTTTCCAGCGTGATCAGCGACGTTTCCTTTTCCACCGTATCGCCCGGTTTTACCAGCACTTCAACAATGGGAACGTCCTTGAAATCGCCGATGTCCGGAATTTTTATTTCGGTAAGCTGAGTCATGACAACCTTTTTGAGCGAAGAAGCAGGTTTTCTATTGGGAAATGTTATGGTCTATTGCCGGATGTGCCCATCACCCAGCACAATGAATTTCTGGCTGGTCAACCCTTCCAGTCCTACCGGGCCGCGGGCGTGAATTTTATCAGTGGAAATCCCGATTTCCGCGCCGAGTCCGTACTCGAATCCATCTGCGAAACGCGTGGAGGCGTTCACCATTACCGAACTGGAGTCCACCTCGCGCAGGAAACGGCGGGCACGGCCATAGTCCTCGGTAATGATCGAATCGGTATGTTGCGAACCATAAACAGAAATATGTTCGATAGCTTGATCCAGCCCGCTGACTACCCGCACACTCAGGATCGGGGCAAGATACTCCGTGTGCCAATCCTCTTCCGCCGCTTCGCCCATCTGTTCGATGATGGCTCGGGAAGCCGCATCGCCGCGCAGCTCCACGCCCTTATCCAGATAAATCTTGCACAGCGGAGGCAGCACTTCTCTGGCAATGCCTTCATGCACCAACAGGGTTTCCATGGTGTTGCACGTGCCGTAACGCTGAGTCTTGGCGTTGTCAGCGACGCGAATGGCCTTATCCGGATCGGCTCCGTCATCGATATAAACATGGCAGACGCCGTGCAGGTGTTTGATAACCGGAATACGCGCTTCACTGGAAATACGTTCGATCAATCCTTTGCCGCCGCGCGGCACGATGACGTCGACGAATTCTTTCATAGTGATGAGTTCACCCACGGCCGCCCGGTCAGTGGTTTCAATAACCTGTATCGCCGTTTCCGGCAATCCCGCACCTTTCAACCCTTCCTTCACACAAGCCGCGATAGCCTGATTACTATGGATAGCTTCCGACCCTCCGCGCAATATTGCCGCGTTGCCCGCCTTGAGGCACAGCCCGGCGGCATCTGCGGTAACGTTGGGACGCGCTTCGTAAATGATACCGACCACGCCCAGCGGCACCCGCATTTTTCCAACCTGTATGCCGGCAGGACGGTATTTCAAATCGCTGATTTCACCCACCGGATCAGCCAGCCCAGCGATTTGCAGCAGGCCTTCCGCCATGCTCCCAATACTTCTGGAGGTGAGCGTCAGGCGGTCGATCAAAGCCGGGTCGAGTCCTCGTGCTTTCGCGCCTTCCACATCCCTTGCATTCACAATCAGCAACTGCTGCTCCTCACGCTTGATGGCCGCGGCCGTCAGACTGAGGGCCAAGTTCTTGGCGGCTGTCTCCGCCTTGGCTATGTGACGTGATGCGGCGCGGGCTTCACGCCCGACGGACTGCATATAAGTCTTGATGTCGATGATGTCCATGTCGCAGTTCCAGTTAGACAATAAATTTGATCAATGCGAGATGCCAATACCGGGATAAGCCAGCGGATATGCGCTGACATCCGGCGAGCCAACCGTATAGACGCCATATCGGCGAGAGCCGGCATCCAGCGCGGGGTACAGCGCATGCAACTGTTGGTTTGAACTGGATTCCGGGTCACGCCCGAAATGACGAAATTCATAGTATTTTCTCGTGCCAGATAAATAGTATGGAATTCCAAAACCGCTGTAATCCCCATCACCTGGCAATCGCGAAACGCAGCCCCAGCTGCAGCAACTCATCCCAGGCGTCGCCCTTTCCAATACCCTTGCTTATCCTGTCTATTTTCGCGGCACGCGACAGCGCCGATACCAACTGTTCAAGGCTGAGGCGTCTGGCCGCGCTTTCCATTGCTTTCTGTTGATCTCCCCATGCCCTGACCTGGCTCATCAGTTGCGCGACAGGCCTGCCGGAATCCAGTCCTCTACGAATAGTCGCCAGCGAGCGGATTTGTCCCGCGAGCGTGTTGACGATCAGCGGCAAAGCTGTCCCCTCGCCCCGCAGCCCTTCCAGGATGCGGCTGTAGCGTGCTGTCTCGCCTGCCATCATCGCTCCGGACAATTTGAAAACGTCGTAACGGGCGACATCCAGTACGGCATCTTTCACCTGATTGAAGGACAGCGTCCCGGATGGATAAAGCAGCCCCAGTTTCTTGAGCTCCTGATAGGCTGCGATCAGGTTGCCCTCCACCTTGTCGGCGAGAAACTGCAAGGTATCGGGATCGGCGTTTTGGCCCTGCATGCCGAGACGCTGGCCGATCCAGGAGGGTAAACGAGCACGTTCCACAGGATAGACCTGAACCATTACCCCTGCCGCTTCAAGCGCTTTAAACCATTTTGCTGCCAAACCTTGCTTGTCGATTTTCGGCAGAGTAACAAGCGTAACGGTATCGGGCGGCAAAGAACGGCAATATGCCTCCAAGACTGCGCTACCCTGGTTTCCCGGCTTGCCGGAAGGGATGCGTATATCCATTATACGACGTTCCCCAAACAGCGACAGGCTGGCGCCGCTCTGTTGCAGCCCTGTCCAATTGAAGTGATGGTCGATCGTAAAAATCTCCCGTTCGACGTAGCCTGCCTGTCGCGCGCCGGCGCGAATCAGGTCGGCCGCCTCCATACTTAGCAGCAACTCGTCGCCGAATACCGTGTAGAGCGGCGCCGGCTGTTTCTGGAGATGCCGGGAAAGCTGATCGGGGGCAATACGCATTGTTCGGATTACAGTACAGAATGCCAAACCGGGGATTCAAATGGGCGATTCATCAACTTCCCCAATTTTTATCGCAGCCATCCGCCTCACAATTTGATCTGCGGAGTCGCGATGCATTTCTCTCACGAGCAGCCCTTCCTCTCCCTCTTTCCCCACTATTTGCGCATCGGTGTAGGGAAGAATGCGGCGCATGACAATTTCATTGACAGGGATGATGTCCATCCCCTTGGCATCCTTGAGGCGAAAGGAGACACGGTAGCGCAACTCAAACTCCCTCACTCTTCCGCCCCCGGATACCGACATGATTTGCCTGTCGTTCGTCACACTGATAATTTCCAGTATGGCTTGGGCGTCCTTGGCTTTATCAACAATACGGGCATTGGTTCCAGCCCGGATAAGCCGCTTGAGATCGGTACCCATGGGGTGTCCGGGCGGGGCGGAAATATAAATGGTTTCAAACGGAAGTATGGCCGTGCCGCGCAACTGAAAGCCGCATGCAGTGAGCAAGAAGCAGAATACAACCAGAATAATTTTATTCATTAACGAATCCTCACGTGAGGTTTATGTCCTTACACAACGATATTCACCAATCTACCCGGCACCATGACTACTTTCTTCACCGTATCTCCCGCGACAAACTTTTGCACCTGGTCATTCTCCAGCGCCAAACGCTCGATAACCGCTGGTTTCGTGTCGCTGGCAACGCGTATCTTGCCGCGCAGTTTGCCGTTGACTTGCACTATCAATTCAATTTCGTCCTGCACCAATGCCGCGCTATCCGCCAGCGGCCAGGACTGGTCGAGTAGTTCGGTTCCGGGCTTGAGTTCGCGCCACAGGGCGTGACATATATGCGGAACAATGGGCGACAGCAGCAATATGATTTTTTCCATTGCTTCCTGCATCAGTCTGCGCGAAGCCGGGCTGGCATCCTCCCGTTTTGCGAGCGCATTCATCAACTCCATCACGGCTGCGATCGCAGTGTTGAAGGTGTGCCGCCTGCCCAGGTCATCGCCAACCTTGGCAATTGTTTGGTGCAATTGAAAACGCAAGGCTTTCAGTTCGGGATCGAGCTCATCATCCGATATTGGACTATCCACATCCGCCTTTTGTTGCACATGTTCATAAACCTGTTTCCACAACCGTTTCAGGAAGCGGAACGCACCCTCCACTCCCGCATCCGCCCATTCGAGAGTCTGCTCCGGCGGACTGGCGAACATCATGAACAGCCGTGCGGTATCGGCGCCATATTGCTCCACCAGTTTTTGCGGATCGACACCGTTGTTCCGGGATTTAGACATGGTGCCGATACCACCTGATTCCACCGGCCGACCATCCGCGCGCAACAGTGCGCCCACGGGCCTGCCTTGCTCGTCGGTTTGCACATCCACATCAGCGGGATTGAAATAGACAATGCGACCGGTTTCGGTTTTCCGAAACATGATCTCGTTCAGCACCATGCCCTGAGTCAGGAGGTTGGCGAACGGCTCGTCGAAGACGACCAGGCCAAGATCGCGCATGACCTTGCTCCAGAAACGTGAATAGAGCAGATGCAAAATCGCATGTTCGATGCCACCGATATACTGATCGACCGGGAGCCAATAATCCACGCGGGCATCCACCATGGCCCCATCCTGTCCCGCACAGGCATAGCGGATGTAATACCATGAAGAATCGACGAATGTATCCATCGTATCGGTTTCCCGCCGTGCCGGCTGGCCACAGCGGGGGCAGCGACACTCGTAAAATGACGGGGTCTTTGCCAGCGGGTTGCCTGAGCCGTCCGGCACAAGGTCCTCTGGTAGTACTACGGGAAGCTGGTCATCGGGTACAGGCACCACACCGCATGCATCACAATAAATGAGAGGGATGGGGCAGCCCCAGTAACGCTGCCGCGAAATGCCCCAGTCGCGAAGGCGATAGTGAACGCGCTTTTCTCCCAATCCCTTCTGTTCCAGCGCCGCGGCGATTGCGTCCACCGCTGCCTGGAATTCAAGGCCGGAAAACTCGCCTGAGTCGAAAGTGACGCCCTGCTCCACATAAGCCCGAGCAAGGGGCATTGCCGGGTCGGAATTGCGCGGTTTGATCACTGGCTTTATCGGCAGTGAATACTTTGTTGCAAACTCGAAATCTCGCTCATCGTGCGCGGGGACTGCCATCACCGCGCCTTCGCCATAGCCCATCAGTACATAATTGGCTATCCATACCGGCAGTTTCGCCCCGGTCAGTGGATGGACCACAAACTGCCCGGTGTCCATACCCTTCTTCTCCTGGGTGGCCAGCTCCGCTTCCATCGTGGCCCCCTGCTTGCACGCTTCAATGAACTCGGCCAGATCTCGATTACTGCTTGCGGCATGCAGCGCGACCGGATGTTCGGCTGCCACCGCGACATAAGTTACGCCCAGCAGCGTATCCGCGCGCGTAGTAAAAACTTTCAACGCCTGGGGCATGCCGGATCCCGTGTCGGCGGGAAACGTCACGTCAACGCCAAAGCTCTTCCCGATCCAGTTGGCCTGCATGGTTTTTACCCGCTCCGGCCAACCGGGCAGCGTATCCAGCGTTTCCAGTAATTCGTCGGCGTACGCAGTAATTTTCATGTAGTACATGGGGATTTCGCGCTTTTCCACCAATGCGCCGGTGCGCCAGCCGCGTCCGTCTATTACCTGCTCATTGGCAAGCACCGTCTGATCGATCGGATCCCAATTGACGGTGCCAGTGGTTCTGTAAGCCAACCCTTTTTCCAGCATCCTCAGAAAAAGCCACTGATTCCAGCGGTAGTAATCCGGCTTGCAGGTCGCGAGCTCCCGGCTCCAGTCTATCGCCAGCCCCAGGCTCTGCAACTGCTTGCGCATATACGCGATGTTATCGTGAGTCCATTTGGCAGGCGGCACGTTGTTTTCCATCGCCGCATTCTCCGCAGGCAGGCCGAAAGCGTCCCAACCCATAGGCTGCAAAACGTTGTACCCCTGCATGCGGCGATAGCGCGACAGCACGTCGCCAATCGTGTAATTGCGCACATGCCCCATATGCAGCTTGCCTGATGGATATGGAAACATGGACAGGCAGTAATATTTTTCCTTTCCAGGCGTTTCCACGGCCCGGAAAGCCGCGGTTCGCTGCCAATGCTGCTGCGCTTCCGCTTCTATTTCCTGGGGATGATATTTTTCCTGCATAAAGACCCGGCTTTCTGGCATAAATCCTGCGATTATACCGCGAACAAAAATCCTCGATGTCGTACATGGAGGACCATAATGAAGATATGCTGTAAATCGCACTAATTAAAATGCTAAGGCCTGGACAGTTCGTCGATACGGTGCGGAAAAATGGATAAGAATGAACTGAAGATATTGAAAGAATGGCTGTTGCTCCCGTGCCGATTGACCGCGGCATGGCGTCACCAGCAGGCTGAAGCATAGCCAAGGGCAAGTCCATTCATCCCTAATTCCCGGATCTCTTATCCCTTTCCGGGAAAAACCGTTTTACCGGATTATAAGAGTCAACCTGAAATCCCCTCGCAGCAGATTGAGAACGATGGAATCTTCACTGGTTCGAAGCACCGCAAGAAATTCGCGCACAGAGCGGACTTTTTTACGATTGGCGCCAATGATGATATCGCCCGGCCGGATACCGTGCCGCCAGGCCGGACTGTTTGCGTCCACCTTGGTCACCAATACCCCTTCGATTCTGCCATGAGATGACCCGCCTTTGAGATTAGCAACGGTCGCGCCCGCGAGCTGGGGCACTGTTTCCGCCTCGGTGCCCGGTACATCGAGCGGCGTGGCAATCGTTACTCTTGCAGTGACAGGCTTGCCGTCTCTTATCAGCCCGAGATTTATCGTCTCTCCGATCGGCATCAATCCTATCTTGTTGCGTAAATCCATGGAATCTCTTATAGACTTGCCGTTGACGGCCATTACCACATCGCGTGACTTCATGCCCGCCTTTTCTGCTGGCGAACCGGGCTCGACGGTACTGATGATTGCGCCTTCGGTGGAAGGCAACCCCAGCGATGCCGCCAGGTCGTGCGTAATATCTTCGCTGGTCGCGCCCAGCCTGCCGCGGCGCACTTCACCAAAGCGCACGAGTTGATCCAGAACCGCCTTGACCATAACGCTTGGAACTGCGAAGCCAATGCCGACGTTGGCGCCGGTGGGCGCGACAATGGCTGAATTAATACCAACCAGTTCTCCCTTGAGATTGACCAGGGCGCCTCCCGAATTGCCCGGATTGATGGACGCGTCGGTCTGTATGAAATCCTCATAGCCCTCAATATCGATTCCGCTTCTTCCCAGCGCGCTGACGATGCCGGAAGTAACGGTCTGGCCGAGGCCAAACGGATTTCCGATGGCAACGACAAAATCCCCCACGTTAAGCAAATCTGAATCTCCAAAATGCAGCGCCTGCAAGTTCTTTGCGTCTATTTTCAGTAACGCGATATCGGTGCCAGGATCCGTTCCCACCAGCGTCGCCTGAAACTGGCGCCTGTCCTTGAGCGTGACAACCACCTGCTGGGCATCCTTGATCACATGATAGTTGGTGACGACATAGCCATTGGCCGCATCCAAAATCACGCCCGAACCAACGCTCCGCTCAGGTCGGGCCGCCTGCTCAGGAAGGTTAAAAAAATGACGGAAGAAAGGATCGCGAAACAGCGGATTCTCTTCAATGGCCGCGCGAGTCAGCACGGAAATATTCACTACGGCCGGGGTAACATCTTTAAGCATTGGCGCCAGTGTCGGCATGCCATTCTTGCCATTGACGAGAGGCACAGCCGAGTGGGCGGACAACGCCACTGCCAGCAAACCAACGAAAAGGGTCGGTAATGAAAACCGGAATGATTTTCTCATTAACGTATTCAAGAGTAATTTCGCCAAAATCAACCTGAACGGCTAGGAATCCACCTCGTTATTCAGTCCCTTGCCCAAGCCCGGCATCTCATTCACTCCGAGTTCGAAGGTTTCGGGGTCAAATGCCCTGTCGCCATCGGGGACAGGTTCATTTCCCGCCTTGAGCCCCTGAAAATCATAGAGTGCGGGATCGGCCAAATGAGAAGGCTGAATGTTCTGCAACGCCGTAAACATGGTTTCCAGCCTGCCGGGAAATTTTTTATCCCATTGTTGCAGCATTTCCTTCACCGCCTGCCGCTGGAGATTCTTCTGGGATCCGCATAAATTGCAGGGGATGATAGGAAAATCCTCTATCTCGGCATAAGCGGCGAGATCTTTCTCCTTGCAATAGGCCAGCGGCCGAATAACGATGTGACGACCATTGTCACTCACCAGCTTGGGCGGCATGGTTTTTAGCTTGCCGCCGTAAAACAGGTTGAGGAAAAGCGTTTCGAGCATGTCGTCACGATGATGTCCCAACGCGATTTTAGTCGCGCCCAGCTCGCCCGCAACACGATACAGGACGCCGCGACGCAGGCGGGAGCAGAGACTGCAGGTCGTTTTGCCTTCGGGTATGAGACGCTTTACGACGCTGTAAGTATCCTGTTCAACAATGCGGAAGGGCATATCGATGGCAGAAAGATACTGCGGTAATACGTGTTCGGGGAAACCCGGCTGCTTCTGATCCAAGTTCACCGCCACCAGATCAAACTGTAAGGGCGCGTGCGCTTGTAAATTACGCAGGATATCGAGCAACGCGTAGCTATCCTTACCGCCCGAAAGGCACACCATTACGCGGTCGCCCGGCTCGATCATATTGAAATCGGCAATAGCCGAGCCGACAAGACGCCTCAGCCGCTTGTGCAGCTTATTGACATTATGTTGCTCCTTTCTGGACACCGCTCCCACTCCCACCTCCACTCCCATTGCCAGCCTCATTCTCGAATATTAATAAGGGGAACAGCCAGGCGCTCAAAGATCAGTAGTACTGATTACAGCAGATTCCCAAGGCATTTTCCCATGTTGGGCAGTGTTTGGACAGTACTCGGATGATGGAGACCTCTGTCTAGTCTATTAGATCGCATGACCCCGATTGTCGATGATGTGCGCAGCGCGACTCGAGGAGGCCGCACGGGTGATATATACGTAAAACAGATAAGCAAATGAAATGATATTAGTTTCAATTATAAAGAACGGCTGGTACCTTTCGCCATGTCAGTATTGCTCATTTCAGGGGAAATAGATGGCTGCGAGTCATAAGAAAAAGCTATATCGGCATCGGACGAGAATACCGGTAGGGGCGATACGGGCGAGAGAAATGAAACTCTATTGGCGAATCACGCTTGCATCTGCAATTGCGATGTTACCGGTCAGCGCGATTCAGGCGGACGTGAATATCAGGAAGTTTGAAGAGTCACAAATGAGCAAGCAAGAAACAATCCGGATTGTTCAGAGAGATGCAAGCAGCAGAAACATAGAGTCGCAAGTCGCTGCACAGAACAATAAAAAGACGGTGACCAAAACGGCGGCCAAAGAAGCGGAAAAGAAATCGACAGGTTACTTCCAGCCTTCCAGCAGCTATGGCACCCAACCGGAATCCGATCCACCGCGATATGTGCGCAATCTGAGCAAAACAGGTATCGAAGCATTCAAGAATATAACCTGGCTGGATATAGGCTTCCAGCATCGGACCCGTTACGAATTTCGAAGTAACGATATACGGCGTACCGACCTGACGCTCGATCAACCCTTTCTGCTGCGCTCGCGTGCCTATGCAGGCATAAGGGAAATTCTCGATCCGTTTCGCGGGGCCGTCGAGTTTCAGGATTCCAGACGCTACAACGGCAATTTTTCACATGACGACCGCGATTTCAATGATTACGAACTGATCCAGGCCTATGGCGAACTCTACTTCAAAGGAGCACTGGGTGAAGACGATCGGAAACAACAGCGCCCGCTCAGGTTTCGGGTGGGCCGCATGGCCTATGAAGCGCTGGATCGGCGCTTGATCGGCCGCAACGAATGGCGCAACACTACGAACACCTTCGAAGGCTTTCGCATCAATCTGGGTCAGGAGGTCAACGACTGGGAGGTTGACTTATGGGCCTATCAGCCCGTTAGACGACTGCTGTCGGACTTTGACGAGCGCATCGAGAATCAGTGGTTCTACGGCGCCATCGGCCATTGGCGCAAATGGTCGGACTTCATCACGCTCCAGCCGTATTACATGGCTCTCACGCAGGACGGCAGCAAGACGGGTCAGATCGACCGGCATATTCATTCGCCTGCCCTTCGCGGCTACGGCAAGATCGGAGATACCGGGCTGGACTATGACTTCAACCTGATCTATCAGTTCGGTCGAAATGGAACTCAGGACCATGACGCTCATGCTTATACCACTGAGGTGGGATATACCGCCAGGCACAGCTGGAAACCGCGTATCAGCGCCTTTTATGGCTACGCCACCGGAGACCGTGATCCCAATGACAACGTAAACAATCGCTTTGAGCGTTTTTTCGGTTTCTCCCGGCCCTGGTCGGCGGACGACTATATTATTTTCGAAAATATCAAGGCGCCTAAAGTCAAGCTTGAATTTCAGCCGGCAAAGGATTTGCGTATAGACGCTGGCTACAACCTTTTCTGGCTGGCTAGCGACAGGGATCGCTTCAATAACCTCTTCGGGAGCAACGGCGCCAATGGAGGCAACGCCAATCGTGACCCTACCGGAAACAGCGGCGCCTTCATCGGCCACGCTTTTGATATTCGTGCGCGTTACAAACTGGGGAAGAACATTGATACAACCGTTGGCTACTCGCATTTTACGACCGGCGAGTTCACGCGCAACAGACAAGTAGCGACACTCGGCAGGAGCCCTGGCAGTTCCGACTTTTTTTACGTTGAAGTAATGATCAGCGCCTTTTAATGGAGTCCTGAACTCTCCCGACTAACTCTTTGAAGGAAGAATGATGAAAATCAAAACATGGCTAACGGGTCTTGCGGCCGCAACCGTCCTGATCGGCGGCAGTGCGTGGGCCGATAAGACGATATTGAATGTTTCCTATGATCCCACCCGTGAGCTTTATCAGGAATTCAATGCGGCATTCACGAAGCATTGGGAGGAAAAGGCCAGGGAAAAGGTAGCCATCAAGCAGTCCCACGGCGGTTCCGGCAAACAGGCGCGGTCCGTCATCGATGGTCTCGAGGCTGATGTCGTGACGCTTGCCTTGGCCAATGACATTGACGCAATCGCGGAAAAGGCCAAGCTTCTGCCCGATGGCTGGCAGAAGCGCTTGGCCCACAACAGTACGCCCTATACTTCCACTATCGTGCTACTGGTGCGCAAAGGCAATCCCAAGAACATCAAGGACTGGAACGATCTGGCGAGACCCGGTGTATCGGTGATTACGCCCAATCCGAAAACCTCCGGCGGCGCACGATGGAATTATCTGGCAGCGTGGGAGTATGGAAAACGGACTTATGGCGACGACGCCCAGGCAAAGGAATTTGTAACCAAACTATATAAAAACGTGCCTGTCCTGGATTCCGGCGCACGTGGCTCGACCACAACATTCGTGGAGCGCGGCATCGGTGACGTCTTCATCTCCTGGGAAAATGAAGCTTTCCTGGCAATCAGGGAACTCGGACCGAACAAATTCGAGATCATTGCGCCATCAATCAGCATTCTTGCTGAACCGTCGGTCGCGGTGATAGACAAAGTCGTCGATAAGAAGGGCACCTGCCAAGTCGCCGAAGCCTATCTCCAGCATCTTTATTCGGAGCAGGGTCAGGAGATTGCAGCCAGGAATTTCTACCGTCCAGCCAACGCCAGGGTGGCGGCAAAGTATGCGAATCAGTTCCCCTCTATCAAACTGTTCCGGATCGATGATGCGTTCGGCGGCTGGAAGAACGCGCACAAGCTTCACTTTGCCGATGGTGGCACCTTTGACCAGATTTACCAGAAATGACGACGGACACGGTCACGCCATTTACGGTTGCACTCGAAAAAAGACCCGGCAGAGCAACCGCTGGAGCGTCCGCGGCAACGGTTCGGCACAACCGTGATGCGGCAGGAGCGCAAGATGTATACGTTTAAGCAACATAGTGTTCTGCCTGGATTCAACCTGGCGCTTGGATTTACGCTGCTTTATCTGAGCCTGATCGTGCTGATTCCGCTCTCTGCGGCATTCGTTCGGACTACAGCGCTAACCTGGCCTGAATTCTGGAACGCGGTAACGACGCCAAGGGTCGTCGCCTCATACAGGCTGACATTCGGCGCATCGTTCGCCGCTGCCCTGGTCAATGCCGTATTCGGGCTTCTGGTGGCCTGGGTACTGGTCCGTTATCGCTTTCCAGGTAAAAAAATGGTGGACGCACTGGTGGATCTGCCGTTTGCGCTGCCGACCGCGGTGGCCGGCATTGCGCTGACTGCACTTTATGCCGGCAATGGCTGGATCGGCCAGTATTTCGAACCGCTCGGCATAAAAATCGCTTTTACTCCAATCGGTGTTTTTGTGGCGTTGACTTTTATCGGCTTGCCTTTTGTGGTGCGAACAGTGCAACCGGTCCTGGAAGATATCGAGTCTGAGCTGGAAGAGGCGGCGGCGACGCTAGGCGCAAACCGGCTGCAAACATTTTTGCGAGTCATCTTCCCCACGCTTCTGCCGGCATTGATGACGGGTTTTGCGCTTGCCTTTGCGCGCGCGATCGGGGAGTACGGTTCTGTTATTTTCATCGCGGGCAATATGCCTATGGTTTCCGAGATCACGCCGCTTTTAATCATCACGAAGCTTGAGCAGTATGACTACGCAGGCGCCACAGCGCTGGCTGTCGTAATGCTCGTGATTTCTTTTGTGATGCTCCTCATCATCAACTTGCTGCAATGGTGGAGCCGCCGTCGGAGCGTCCTGGCATGAGGAGATTCCGATGACTGTTATTGCGCTTCCGGTATCTTCCCTCGCACACCGGGCGAGGCCGACAGAGGAGCCGGTCTGGGTGCGCTGGACCTTGATCGGTCTGGCGCTTGCCTTTCTGACGCTCTTTCTCTTTGTGCCGCTGATCTCGGTCTTCTATGAGGCGCTCAAGAAGGGCTGGGCAGTTTATATCGCCGCTATCACCGAACCGGACGCGGTATCCGCAATCCAGCTTACCCTGACGGCTGCGGCGATTGCGGTGCCGCTTAATCTGATATTCGGCATAGCGGCGGCATGGGCTATCGCCAAGTTTGAATTTCTCGGCAAGAATCTGTTGACGACGTTCATCGATTTGCCTTTTTCGGTTTCGCCGGTAGTTTCGGGACTGATCTACGTGCTGGTTTTTGGATTGCAGGGCTGGCTGGGACCATGGCTTGCGGAACACGACATCAAGGTTATTTTTGCCGTACCGGGCATTGTGCTCGCCACTATATTCGTTACGGTTCCCTTTATTGCACGGGAACTGATCCCCCTCATGCAGTCTCAGGGTACGGAAGAGGAAGAGGCAGCCGTGGTACTGGGCGCAAGGGGATGGCAGATATTGTTCCGGGTAACGCTTCCCAACGTAAAGTGGGGCCTGCTATACGGCACAATTCTGTGCAATGCGCGAGCAATGGGAGAATTCGGCGCGGTATCCGTGGTATCCGGTCATATTCGCGGCAGCACCAACACGCTCCCGCTTCATGTCGAGATTCTTTATAACGAATACAATTTTGCGGCGGCCTTTGCGGTGGCGTCGCTGCTGGCGATGCTTGCCCTGGTCACGCTGGCACTGAAAACACTGATTGAATCGAAAAACATGCAAAATGATAAGGGAAAAAACCGATGAGCATCGAGGTGCGTAATCTTTCCAAACAGTTTGGCGATTTTGCCGCACTACGCGATATCACCCTGGAAGTTAAATCGGGGGAATTGCTGGCGTTGCTCGGGCCTTCCGGTTCCGGAAAAACAACACTACTGCGTGTAATCGCAGGGCTCGAGGCTGCAGATGCCGGTCAAGTGTTGTTTCAAGGTGAGGACGCGACGGGACAGCACGTGCGCGATCGGCATGTAGGTTTCGTATTCCAGCACTATGCGCTGTTCCGGAATATGACTATTTTCGAGAATGTCGCTTTCGGTCTTCGCGTGCGCCCCAGGAATTTCCGCCCCGCCGGCGCGGAGATTAGCCGGCGTGTGAATGAACTGCTGAAGCTGGTACAGTTGGACTGGCTGGCCGACCGTTATCCGCATCAACTCTCGGGAGGGCAGCGTCAGCGCATCGCCCTGGCGCGGGCGCTGGCGGTGGAGCCGCAAGTTTTGCTGTTGGATGAGCCTTTCGGCGCGCTCGACGCCAGGGTGCGCAAGGAACTGCGGTCATGGTTGCGAAGACTCCATGACGACATGCACATCACCAGCGTGTTCGTTACCCACGATCAGGAAGAGGCGTTGGAAGTGGCGGATCGGATAGTAGTGATGAACGAAGGCCGAATCGAACAAATCGGCACGCCGGACGAAGTGTACGAGCGCCCGGCAAGCCCCTTTGTATATGAATTCCTTGGCAAGGTGAACCTGTTCCATGGCCGATTGCACCGCGGTCGGGCCTGGATAGGAGGAATTGAAGTCGATGCGCCTGAGCATACCGAAGCCGAAGAGCTCGCGGCGGTAGCCTATGTACGCCCTCATGATATCCATGTGGACAAGGTGGCCAATGCCTTGAATGGGAAGGGAGCAATTGCGGCACATGTGTCCCACATTCTCTCGGTTGGTCCGGTAGTGCGTCTTGGGTTGACGCGTGATGACGGCGAAGACAAGGAATTAATCGAGGTCGAAATCAGCAAGGAGCGCTTTCGCGAACTGCAATTGACGCGAGGCAATCAGGTTTTCATTAAACCTTCCCGCCTGGATCTCTTCCCGGCTCAGATACACTGAGATCTCCTGCCAGCTACTCAACAACTTCCAGAATGCCCTCCATCCCGTGCTCCCTGTGGCTCTTTAAAAAGAGCAGCTTCTTTGGGCAATAGAAAGCATACTTGCCGGGCGCGCTTGGGGTGAAAGTGAATGTTTGGGCCTCCCCGCTCAGTTCCTCATCGATCGAGATATTCGCTTCGGGCGCCCTGAGCACCAGGCCGTGAGGAATGATCCCCCGCTCCACGCGAACCACAAACTTTACGGGCACGTTGACTTTGACAATGATGTGGCTGGGCTTGAAAAAATAGTCACCAGCCAGGATGTTCACATGTTGCACGCCATCAATATTCACTGCTGCCCGATAGGGTTTATCGCCCGGCTGCGCACCCGCCCGTCCCGCTGTGCAGCAGACGATCAATGCCAGCATAAAGAGGGATAAAAATCGTACTGATTTCATGATGATTTTCTCGCCATTTGGCCCCCTGAAATCCGACTAGGCCGCAGTATCGTTTCCGCCGTTTTGGGCGGGGAATTCGCAGTGGACATAAAGAATGACTTAGTATAACTGGTCACCCCCGTCACACCGCCCCGCATACAGGTCCGCACCCGCACGCGCATAGCAAAAAAAGCCCCGCTTGTTTAGAGCGGGGCTTTTTTCTATAAGGTGCCTGGCAGTGACCTACTTTCGCATGTGAAAACACACTATCATCGGCGCAACTTCGTTTCACGATCCTGTTCGGGATGGGAAGGGGTGGGTCCAAAGCGCTATGACCGCCAAGCGTAACTTTAATGGCAAACAACAGAAGCCACGACTATTAGTCCTGGCCTCCATCGCAAGCCAACAATCTGGAAGAAGTAAAATGGGATGATTGTATCTGGGCAAACAACCTTATGTTTTACTTAAGGTTATAGGATCAAGCCTCACGGTCAATTAGTATCGGTTAGCTTAACACATTACTGCGCTTCCACACCCGACCTATCAACGTCGTGGTCTTCGACGAACCTTTAGGGAGGTTTAACCCCCGGGAAGTCTCATCTTGAGGCGAGTTTCCCGCTTAGATGCTTTCAGCGGTTATCTCTTCCGCACTTAGCTACCCGGCGATACGACTGGCGTCATAACCGGTACACCAGAGGTGCGTCCACTCCGGTCCTCTCGTACTAGGAGCAGGTCCTCTCAAACTTCCAACGCCCACGGCAGATAGGGACCAAACTGTCTCACGACGTTTTAAACCCAGCTCACGTACCACTTTAAATGGCGAACAGCCATACCCTTGGGACCGGCTACAGCCCCAGGATGTGATGAGCCGACATCGAGGTGCCAAACTCCCCCGTCGATATGAACTCTTGGGAGGAATCAGCCTGTTATCCCCGGCGTACCTTTTATCCGTTGAGCGATGGCCCTTCCATACAGAACCACCGGATCACTATGACCTGCTTTCGCATCTGCTCGACTTGTCAGTCTCGCAGTCAAGCACGCTTTTGCCATTGCACTATCAGCACGATTTCCGACCGTACCTAGCGTACCTTCGTACTCCTCCGTTACACTTTGGGAGGAGACCGCCCCAGTCAAACTGCCTACCATACACGGTCCCCGATCCAGATAATGGACCCAGGTTAGAACCTCAACAATACCAGGGTGGTATTTCAACGTCGGCTCCATGAGCTCTAGCGAGCCCACTTCAACGCCTCCCACCTATCCTACACAGGTATTGTCAAAGTCCAATGTAAAGCTACAGTAAAGGTGCACGGGGTCTTTCCGTCTAGCCGCGGGGAGATTGCATCTTCACAAACATTTCAACTTCGCTGAGTCTCAGGAGGAGACAGTGTGGCCATCGTTACGCCATTCGTGCAGGTCGGAACTTACCCGACAAGGAATTTCGCTACCTTAGGACCGTTATAGTTACGGCCGCCGTTTACCGGGGCTTCGATCAAGAGCTCTCACCCCATCACTTAACCTTCCGGCACCGGGCAGGCGTCACACTCTATACGTCCACTTTCGTGTTTGCAGAGTGCTGTGTTTTTATTAAACAGTCGCAGCCACCATTTCTTTGCAACCCCCTTCCGCTTCACGCGCGAGGCGCTACACGTACCGAGGGCACACCTTATCCCGAAGTTACGGTGTCAATTTGCCGAGTTCCTTCTCCTGAGTTCTCTCAAGCGCCTTGGAATTTTCATCCCGCCCACCTGTGTCGGTTTGCGGTACGGTCTTCGTTCAACTGAAGCTTAGTGGCTTTTCCTGGAAGCAGGGTATCACTCACTTGGCGTCCCGAAGGACGTTTCGTTATCACGCCTCAACTAAGCCGCCCGGATTTGCCTAAGCAGCACGTCTACACGCTTCAACCGGGACATCCAACACCCGGCCGAGCTAACCTTCTCCGTCCCCACATCGCATTGAACAAAGGTACTGGAATTTTAACCAGTTTCCCATCAGCTACGCATTTCTGCCTCACCTTAGGGGCCGACTCACCCTGCGCCGATGAACGTTGCGCAGGAAACCTTGGGCTTACGGCGAGGGAGCCTTTCACTCCCTTTATCGCTACTCATGTCAGCATTCGCACTTCCGATACCTCCAGCAGCCTTCTCAAGCCACCTTCGCAGGCCTACGGAACGCTCTCCTACCATCTACACTTGCGTGTAAATCCCTAGCTTCGGTGCACAGTTTGAGCCCCGTTACATCTTCCGCGCAGGACGACTCGATCAGTGAGCTATTACGCTTTCTTTAAAGGGTGGCTGCTTCTAAGCCAACCTCCTGACTGTTTTAGCCTTCCCACTTCGTTTACCACTTAACTGTGTCTTTGGGACCTTAGCTGAGGGTCTGGGTTGTTTCCCTTTCGACACCGGACGTTAGCACCCGATGTCTGTCTCCCACGCTCGCACTCTTCGGTATTCGGAGTTTGCCATGGTTTGGTAGGCCTAAACGGCCCCCTAGCCATAACAGTGCTCTACCCCCGAAGGTGATACGTGAGGCACTACCTAAATAGTTTTCGGAGAGAACCAGCTATTTCCAGATTTGTTTAGCCTTTCACCCCTACCCACAGCTCATCCCCTAATTTTTCAACATTAGTGGGTTCGGACCTCCACGAGGTGTTACCCCCGCTTCATCCTGGCCATGAGTAGATCATCTGGTTTCGGGTCTACACCCAGCAACTAATCGCCCTATTAAGACTCGCTTTCGCTGCGCTTCCCCTATTCGGTTAAGCTCGCTACTGAATGTAAGTCGCTGACCCATTATACAAAAGGTACGCAGTCACGGAACAAGTCCGCTCCCACTGTTTGTATGCATGCGGTTTCAGGATCTATTTCACTCCCCTCCCGGGGTTCTTTTCGCCTTTCCCTCACGGTACTGGTTCACTATCGGTCGATTACGAGTATTTAGCCTTGGAGGATGGTCCCCCCATATTCAGACAGGATTTCTCGTGTCCCGCCCTACTTGTTCCAATCCTAGTTCCACACTCAAACTTTCGCCTACGGGGCTATCACCCACTATGGCCCGACTTTCCAGACGGCTCGGCTAGTTCGAGTGCTAAAAATTGGAGGCTGTTCCCATTTCGCTCGCCACTACTCTGGGAATCTCGGTTGATTTCTGTTCCTCTGGCTACTTAGATGTTTCAGTTCGCCAGGTTCGCCACGCTTGACCTATGTATTCAGCCAAGGTTGACCCTTGCGGGCCGGGTTTCCCCATTCGGACATCTCCGGATCAATGCTCGTTTGCCAGCTCCCCGGAGCTTTTCGCAGGCTACCACGCCCTTCATCGCCTGTAATCGCCAAGGCATCCACCACATGCACTTATTCGCTTGATCCTATAACCTTAAGGGCTTCGGAATCAGAAATGGAAACCGGTGAATAACCGGATTTTCTTTCTTTTTCCAAACCATTTGGTTACAGGTGTTTGCTCACATCGCATCCGACTAAAAATGCGATGTGTCGATACAATCTAACCCATTATTCCGCGCTCCATGAATACGCGACCCGATAAGGGGTAACGTACCCGCTGAATGCGGAATACTTTACTTCTTCCAAATTGTTAAAGAACATCGAGAACATACCTGAATACTTCCTGCCAGTTCCCGAAATACAGCCGCTGGTTAAAAACCAGAAGTAAACGATTACGTTTACTTCTATTTTCTAATACGTGATCCGGATTGAAAAATTGGTGGAGGTGAACGGGATCGAACCGATGACCCCCTGCTTGCAAAGCAGGTGCTCTCCCATCTGAGCTACACCCCCGATAGTTGGTGGGTCTGGGTGGATTTGAACCACCGACCCCACGCTTATCAAGCGTGTGCTCTAACCAACTGAGCTACAGACCCTGAACAGAGCCTGGAAACAAAGAAATGGGTTTTTTTCCATTCTCCACCCTATTACTCCTTGGCCCCCATAGCTTTGCTTTTAAACAACCGATAGGTTGTGGACACTTGAAACAGGAATTTCTCTAGAAAGGAGGTGATCCAGCCGCAGGTTCCCCTACGGCTACCTTGTTACGACTTCACCCCAGTCATGAATCTCACCGTGGCAGGCGCCCTCCTTGCGGTTAGACTACCTGCTTCTGGTGAAACCCACTCCCATGGTGTGACGGGCGGTGTGTACAAGACCCGGGAACGTATTCACCGCGACATGCTGATCCGCGATTACTAGCGATTCCGACTTCACGGAGTCGAGTTGCAGACTCCGATCCGGACTACGACGCGCTTTCTGAGATTGGCTCCCCCTCGCGGGTTGGCAACCCTCTGTACGCGCCATTGTATTACGTGTGAAGCCCTACCCATAAGGGCCATGAGGACTTGACGTCATCCCCACCTTCCTCCGGTTTGTCACCGGCAGTTTCATTAAAGTGCCCAACTGAATGATGGCAATTAATGACAAGGGTTGCGCTCGTTGCGGGACTTAACCCAACATCTCACGACACGAGCTGACGACAGCCATGCAGCACCTGTGTTACCGTTCCCTTTCGGGCACACCCACCTCTCGGCGGGCTTCGGTACATGTCAAGGGTAGGTAAGGTTTTTCGCGTTGCATCGAATTAATCCACATAATCCACCGCTTGTGCGGGTCCCCGTCAATTCCTTTGAGTTTTAATCTTGCGACCGTACTCCCCAGGCGGTCAACTTCACGCGTTAGCTGCGTTACCAAGCCCGTTAAGGCCCGACAACTAGTTGACATAGTTTAGGGCGTGGACTACCAGGGTATCTAATCCTGTTTGCTCCCCACGCTTTCGTGCCTGAGCGTCAGTGTTAACCCAGGGGGCTGCCTTCGCCATCGGTGTTCCTCCACATCTCTACGCATTTCACTGCTACACGTGGAATTCCACCCCCCTCTGCTACACTCTAGCCTTGTAGTTTCAAACGCAGTTCCCAGGTTAAGCCCGGGGATTTCACATCTGACTTACAAAACCGCCTGCGCACGCTTTACGCCCAGTAATTCCGATTAACGCTTGCACCCTACGTATTACCGCGGCTGCTGGCACGTAGTTAGCCGGTGCTTCTTCTTCCGGTACCGTCAGTGATCACAGGTATTAACCGTGACCGTTTCGTTCCGGCTGAAAGAGCTTTACAACCCGAAGGCCTTCTTCACTCACGCGGCATGGCTGGATCAGGGTTTCCCCCATTGTCCAAAATTCCCCACTGCTGCCTCCCGTAGGAGTCTGGGCCGTGTCTCAGTCCCAGTGTGGCTGGTCGTCCTCTCAGACCAGCTACTGATCGACGCCTTGGTAAGCCTTTACCTCACCAACTAGCTAATCAGACATCGGCCGCTCCAAAAGCGCAAGGTCTTGCGATCCCCTGCTTTTCTCCGTAGAGATTATGCGGTATTAGCACACCTTTCGGTGCGTTATCCCCCACTTGAAGATACGTTCCGATGCATTACTCACCCGTTCGCCACTCGCCACCAGGGTTGCCCCCGTGCTGCCGTTCGACTTGCATGTGTAAAGCATGCCGCCAGCGTTCAATCTGAGCCAGGATCAAACTCTTCAGTTCAATACTGGTAAAACTCTCGCTTGACGTATTACTGAATTCCAGCTTCTATCCTGAGTTATCGGAATAGCAACTGAAATTCTTCTTACATTGTGCGAGCACTTCAACACTTAAGTCCTGATTATTCCCGCTCGAAAACGAAAATAACCTGGTGTCCCGGTCAAGTGCCCACACCTATCGGCTGTAAATTTTTAAAGAGCGATGCTGCCTGACAAACTCAAAGTCAGACAGCGAAGGCGGCATTATACAGATGCCAAACACCCGGTCAAGGGCTTTTTGAAACTTTTATTCTTGTTCTATTCTTGCTCAGAGGAGATCGTTACTCTGGCGAACTTTCGCTTGCCTACTTGCACCACGGCAGTTTCACCACGACCTAGCTTGATGGTTTTGTCGCTGATCTTCTCGCCATTCAATTTCACACCACCCTGCTCGATCATGCGTAGTGCTTCTGTTGTGCTGGCGGTTAATCCGGCTTGCTTGAGCAGCTGTGTAATGGATAACCCTTCTGACGCAGTATACAATATTTTTTCAAGCATGTCATCCGGAAGCCCGCCACGCCTGAACCGCGCTTCGAAATCAGCTAGCGCTGTTTCCGCCTCTTGCCGGCTGTAAAACCGGGCCACGATCTCCTGTGCGAACATCGCCTTGATGTCGCGCGGATTGCGTCCGTGTCCGACGTCCTGTTGCCACTGGCGAACAACACTGATGGGCTCGAATGACAACAATTCAATGTATCGCCACATCAGCTCATCGGAAACCGACATCAACTTACCGAATATATCAGCCGGATTCTCGGTTATCCCGATATAGTTGCCGGAGGATTTGGACATTTTGTTGATCCCGTCCAGCCCCTCGAGGAGCGGCATGGTAATAACACACTGCGGCAACTGGCCAAAATGCTTCTGCAATTCGCGCCCCATCAGCAAATTGAATTTCTGATCAGTCCCTCCCAGCTCGATATCCGCCTTGAGGGCAACTGAATCGTAGCCTTGAATTAACGGATATAAAAATTCGTGAATCGCGATACCCTTGTTACTTCGATAACGTTTGCCGAAATCGTCGCGCTCCAGCATACGTGCGACAGTATGAGTCGCCGCCAGTTTAATCAGGTCGGCAGCACTGAGCGTATCCATCCATGTTGAATTGAACACCACCTCGGTCTGTTCGGGCTTGAGTATCCGGAAGACCTGACTCTGGTAGGACTTCGCATTCTCAAGCACTTGCTCACGGGAAAGGGCAGGGCGAGTCGTGTTCTTGCCGCTGGGATCACCGATCATGCCCGTGAAATCGCCGATCAGGAACAGGGCGTGATGCCCCAGATCCTGTAAGTGGCGCATCTTATTGAGCAGAACGGTGTGACCCAGATGCAAGTCAGGCGCTGTAGGGTCGAATCCAGCCTTGACTCTGAGCGGACGATTCAAAGCAAGCTTTTGCTTCAGCTCGTCTTCCAGCAGAATCTCGCTGCAACCTCGCCTGATTATTTCCAGCTGGTCTGAAATGTGTATCGTCACAGCAGCGTGACGAGCATGCTATCTGTCATTGTCAGCCGCAAAGCCCCAGTTGATCAGCTTGTCGAGTACAGCGTTAACATAATCCGGGCGGCGATTCTGGTAATCGAGGTAGTACGCATGTTCCCATACATCAATTGTCAGGAGCGGCTTCATTCCTTTGGTCAACGGCAGATCCGCATTGCCGGTCTTGATCACCTGGAGCTTGTCACCATCCTTCACGAGCCACGCCCATCCGCTGCCGAACTGAGTGGTTGCCGCGGTCACCAGCTCTTTTTTGCACGCTTCGACACTACCAAAAGAGGTCTCGATTTTTTGTTTCAGCGCCGCAGGCGGCTCGCCACCACCTTTTGGCGACAAGCTATTCCAGTAGAAAGTGTGATTCCAGACCTGTGCCGCATTATTGAAGACGCCGATTTTGTCTGCCTTACCTGCTGTTGAAGTAATAATCTCTTCCAAAGATAAATCCGCGAGTTCCGTACCCGCTATAAGTTTGTTGAGGTTATCGACATAAGTCTTGTGATGCTTGCCATAGTGGAAACCCAGCGTATTTGCCGAAATGACAGGGTCCAGCGCATTATCCGGGTAGGGCAAAGGTGGCAGAACATGTGGCGCACTTCCAGTCGTTTGATTGCTCATCATTTTCGCTCCTGTGTGGTGACAAAATGTAATCCGTTTCGTTTTTTTGGAATACAGCCCGGTACAGCCATTACAGCCCAGGAAGTAACTTCTGGGAAATATCAAAAAATTGGATGAATTATCAAGGCAGAAAGATGCCTCGATAAACATACTACGTTCAGCTCCTGCGGGGAAACATCATGAGCCTATGGCAGATAGCCAAAAAGGCTTGAACTCGATTCCCATTGTTCCCTGGGGCGGGTAGTTACGACTATTGAGGCAAGTATATCTGAAAATGGCGGAAAATAAGCGCAACCGCCGCCTCCCTGGACAGAAGGCGCCAATCAGGTCCAATGCCAGTGATCGTTCCATGCCGTATGCCCTATAATCCGGAATACCCTCCATCTCACGAGGAGCAGGACACCGGCCTTTTGATAATTTTCAGGATTGAAACATGACGGAACCTACGATTACGTGTCCACGGTGCAAGACCGAAATCCGCCTCACAGAATCCCTTGCCGCACCGCTCCTGGCCGCCACGCGCAAGCAGTTCGAGCAGCAGCTCTTGCAAAAAGACGAAGATATCGTTAAGCGCGAACAAGGGATCCGCGAAAAAGAAAAAGAGATTGCAGAGGCTAAACGTACGCTGGATGATCGGGTAGCCGATCAGGTCGCGGCACGGATGAGTATCGAGCGAAGCCGCGTTATTGCCGACGAATCCAGAAAAGCGAGGCTTGCCAGCGCCGCCGAACTGGACAGCAAGATGCGGGAGCTTGCAGAGCTTCAGGAAGTACTCAAAGGCCGCGACGAAAAGCTGGCAGCGGCCCAAAAGGTTCAGGCGGAACTTATCAAAAAACAGCGGGAGCTCGACGATGCCAGACGTGAACTCGAACTCACGATAGAAAAGCGTGTGCAGGACGGATTAACTGTGGTACGCATGAGGGCCAGGCAGGAAGCGGAAGAAGGACTCAAACTCAAGGTAATGGAAAAGGACCAGACCATCGCATCCATGCAGCATAAAATCGAAGAACTGATGCGCAGGGCGGAGCAGGGTTCTCAACAACTGCAAGGGGAAGTGCAGGAACTGGCGCTTGAAAATCTGTTGCGCGCAAAATTCCCTTTCGATGCGATCGAGCCTGTACCCAAAGGCGACTACGGCGGAGATGTACTGCACCGTGTTATCGGGAGTGGTGGACAGTCCGGGGGCACAATTTTATGGGAGACGAAGCGTACCAGAAACTGGAGCGATATGTGGCTTGCAAAATTGCGGGAAGACCAGCGCGTCGCAAAAGCGGAGATTGCGGTGATCGTGAGTCACACGTTGCCAAAGGGCGTTGAAACCTTTGAAATGGTCGATGGCGTCTGGGTAACGCACCCCAGAGCAGCATTGCCGGTAGCGCTTATTCTGCGCCACTCACTACTGGAACTTGCCCTCGCGCGCCAGTCTTCCGATGGCGTGCAAACCAAGACAGAAATGATCTATCAATATCTCACCGGTCCGCGTTTCCGTCAGCGCGTAGAAGCCATCGTTGAAGCATTTACCACCATGCAGGAGGATCTGGATAAAGAGCGCAAGGTAATAATGAAACAATGGGCCAAGCGCGAGGAGCAAATCATGCGCGTCATGAGCGCAACAGTAGGAATGTATGGAGACCTGCAGGGAATTGCCGGGAAATCATTGCAGGAGATAGAGGGACTGGAATTGAAGAGCCTGGGCTTGAACGACGAATTGTGACGTTATACGGATGCGGCAGTCCGCGACAAAACGCAATACACGAGGAGACAACGCTTAAGACACGCGCATCTTGCATTGTACGCTGGCTCTTGCATCGTAGGCCGGCCTTGGCGACGAACATGAGATGTTCAGTTGAGGACGGAAGTATGGCTTGAAACTTGGCGCTTAGCGCGAACACATCGCTAAACTGCTTGCATCCGCCCTCGTGGCCAATATCTCCATCAAGACCAAACAGGCAATTATGCTCCGCAGAGTTCGACCAGTTCCCTATCAGGGTAGCGCTCCATTTGATATCTTAGCCATAGCCTGCCGCCGATATGCAATGCCAGCGTATCCGCGTTGAACTGTAAATCCGGGTTTCCCATCTCACTCGTGGTTTGGCGAAAGAGCTGAAGCCATCGTTCAAATAATTCGGAAGTGAGCCCTGGAAGGGCTACATGCTTGGGCATGGGTGCCCCCCGGAAATCGCTTGTTCCGCGTAGTTTCATTGACCAGAAATTGATCATCTGCACAAAATGCGCGTCCCAGTTGGTTACGTGTGCTTCAAAAATCGGGCCCAGCAGAGGATCTTTCCGGGCTCTCGCATAGAAGGTATGCACCAGCCGTGAAATCTCCTCTTCGGTACACAAGCCGGGGTTGGGTGCTAAAAACTCTGGTTGTAGCATAGTCATGATTATCGTCACTCAGAAATAATATTCGCCGCAGTCATGCGAGATGGTCATCGGGTTAAAATCTGCCGTCCAGATTATTCTGCGATTGCCGTCCACCACCTGGCCTCGCACTGTCACGTACTTGAATTATGTACGTTAACATACACACTTTCAACATTATTTTATGTGACAAGTCTGTCTGAGTAAAGGTTCAAATGCGGATTCAAGCGATTCGATGAGAGTTTGATATTGAGTTCCCGCGGGCCTACGCTTGTTCATGGCACGTTTGAAACCCTAGAACACGCCATCCTTCGATACCCCCTCACACCTCAATATTACGCGCAATGTTTGCAGCGCCTCCAATTGAATCTGGCGTACGCGCTCTCGCGTGAGGTCAAGGCTCGTGGCCAGTTGTTCCAGCGTTTGGGTTTCATAACCGTTCAGGCCGTAGCGCTTTTCAATTATATATCGTTGTTTTTCATTTAGCCGGTTAAGCCACTCCTGCACGCGACATTTAATCTCGGATTGCTCCATCATAAGGTCGGGGCCCGGGTTCTGGTCATCCGCGATGGCATCTCCGATGGACAGCAACGGATCCACATCAAGGGGGGCATCCAATGACATCATGCTCATGTTCAGGGACAGCATACGCTGCACCTCCTTCACCGGGCGTCCCAACAGATGTGCTACATCCTCCGGCTTGGGTTCCTTTCCCGTATGCGCTTCCATGTGGCGGGCCGCTTGCAAAATGATGTTCAAGTCTTTGATGACGTGCACAGGCAGGCGGATTGTCCGCGACTGATTCATAATGCAGCGTTCAATGTTCTGGCGTATCCACCAAGTGGCATAAGTCGAAAAGCGGAATCCGCGCTCCGGGTCAAATTTGTCCAGTGCATGCATCATTCCCATATTTCCTTCTTCGATCAGATCCAGTAGCGCAACACCGTGGTTGGTATAATGTTTTGCGATGTTTACCACTAGCCTCAGATTACACTCAATCATTTTTTGGCGGGCATTAAAATCGTCCTGCTTGACCAGGCGGGTCAAAGCCGCCTCTTCCTTCGCTGTCAGCAGGGCATTATGACCGATCTCATTGAAATAGATTTGAGTGACGTCAGTCAGCAGGAAGTCACCGAGAGGCTCGGCGCCAACGCTGGGTGGCGGTTCGGAAACTTCAAGCGCATTGTCCGGATCCAATGGATCGGTCTTGTCGAAGGATTCTTCGTCGTCGGAATATTCGAGCTGATTCATCCTTGGTTCATCCTTGATTTATCCTGATAGTCCAGGTAAATGTTTTAGCGGGTCGACCGGTTTTCCGTTTTTGCGAATTTCGAAATGGAGTTTCACAAGGCTACTATCGGTATTCCCCATCTCAGCGATTTTTTGACCTTTGACTACTATTTCCCCCTCTTTCACCAGAAGCTTGTCGTTGTGAGCGTAGGCACTAAGATATGTATTGTTATGCTTGATAATTATTAGCTTACCGTAGCCGCGCAGTCCCGCACCGCTATAAACTACCTTGCCCCCCGCGGACGCCGTCACCGCTTGCCCCGTCTTGCCGAGTATGTCGATGCCTTTGGTACTTTCCGAGAACAGGTCCAACACTTTGCCTTTCGTAGGCCAGGTCCATTCGACACGATCGTCATCAGGAGCAGCTTCTGCAGTGGGCGGTATCGGGTCAATTGCGGGGGCACTGATATTTTTTTCAGGACTCGGATCAGCCTTTACTGTCATTATGGAGGGGGGAATATCCGCCAGGCCTTTCTTCATCTGTGCTACAGCCTGCTCCGAATAGGGAAGTTTGAATGCCCTGGGGCCGGTTTTCAGCTTATCGGTGTTACTCGGATATTTTGTTCCAGTTTGGGAGCCGGCGTCAGCCGCGGCGGAAGCCGCCGATGGCCGCGCGGGCTCCTGGATCGGGAACAGCGATGGCTGTGCCAATGGCGTGGGTGAAGATAAGATGAGCTGCTGACCGACATGGACCGCTCCGGGATCCCGGATATTGTTCCACTCCGCCAAATCCTTCTGGTTAATGCCATGGCTCTGCGCGATGCTGTAGAGCGTATCGCCCTTTTTTACAATATAGACGTTCGAGCGTAGAGCGCCGGTCTCGGAGATTGGGCCGGGTTTCCCCGGCTCAGGCATATAACTATCGACTACCGGCGCATGGTGGTGCGGGGTGGATTCACAACCAGCAACCAGGAGGCATAGAACAAGAGCTGAATAGAATGGCAGAAACTTGCCCGAAGGAGGTACGCAGCGGCGGCCCGCGATAAATCCGCAGGCTAATGCGTCACTCTTTATGTGCTTCCATCCTATTCCTGTATTCCTCATTCCTGTCTCTTGTTTCTGCATCGCCTAACGTTTAACGTTCCTTGACGTCTCCTGACATTCTTTAGCGCTTCCAGATGCCGGGCATAATTGGGACAAACCTGACCTCGTCAAGTATTGTCTCAGTGTAGCCTTGCAAGTTACGTTCGATAACGCACAGAACCTGCTCCTGACTCCCTTTGGGAAAAACAATTCTGCCGCGAATCGCTAATTGCTCCAGCAGTGGCGGGGGAATATGCGTGGTCGCGGCGGTGAGAATAATGCCGTCAAACGGTGCGGCCTCGGACAGACCGAGCAGGCCGTCGGCGTGCTTCAGTCGAATATTGCTGAGGCGCAGCTCCCGTAAGCGAGTACGAGTGCGGGTAAGCAATGGACCGACTCGCTCGATAGAATAAACCTCGCGGGCAAGCTGTGCCAGTATAGCTGTCTGGTAACCGCAGCCCGAGCCGATCTCAAGCACCTTGCCGAGCCCGGTACCCGCGCGCAGCAACTCGCTCATGCGCGCTACCGTAAACGGACTCGAGATTGTCTGGCCGAAATTGATAGGCAGCGCGACATCGTCGTAGGCGCGATTCGCCAGGACTTCATCAACAAAGATATGGCGGGGAATGGCAGTCATCGCCGCAAGTACCACTTCGTCCATGATACCTTGCGTGCGCAGACGCTCGATCATGCGCGCCCGGGTGCGCTGCGAAGTCATGCCAATTCCGGAATGGTGAGCGTTCAAACCAGACATGCCCCGAGCAATTGGCCTTTAAACCAGGCACGACAACAATAAAGCCTGGCTGCTATTTCAACCACTCTTTTACCGCATCCATCTGTCCATATCGCGTCAGGTCGATTTGCAATGGCGTCACCGATACGCAGTTACGCTGAACAGCGAGAAAATCGGTCCCTTCTCCGGTATCCTGAGCAGGCCCAGCCGCGCCTACCCAATAAACTGTATGGCCGCGCGGATTTTTCGACTTGACCACCGGCTCCGCTTTGTGCCGCCTTCCAAGCCGCGTAACTTCAATCCCTTGCAATTCATCGTACGGAATGTCAGGTATATTGACATTAAGCAGTATAGGGCCATGGAGCTTGTCGTCTTCGAAACGCTGCACTATTTCTGTCGCAATGCGCGCGGCGGTTGAAAAATTTCCCGCGGAAAAACTGGCAAGAGAAATGGCAAGCGAGGGTATGCCCAGCAAAAAACCTTCGGTAGCGGCAGCTACGGTGCCAGAATAAATCGTGTCGTCTCCCATGTTTGCGCCATCATTTATTCCCGATACCACCATGTCGGGCAATGTATCGAGCATACCGGTGACAGCAAGATGTACGCAATCCGTGGGTGTTCCATTGACGTAAAAGAATCCGTTGTGGGATTCACGCAAACTGAGGGGTCGGTCAAGCGTAAGAGAGTTGCTGGCGCCGCTCCGGTCACGTTCAGGTGCGACCACAACGATATCCGCAATAACGGAAAGCGCTTCCGCAAGGCAGGCAAGACCTGGCGCAAAATACCCATCATCATTGCTGAGCAATATGCGCATTCGGATAGTACCCCAGGGTGTTTTTTAGCTTATTGGGGCGAAAAATATTCGCTAAGCATTACGGGCAAGCCCACGATGCATAAAAAATGATCAAATTACCTGTGAGCTCAACTGGTCGGGGCGAGAGGATTTGAACCTCCGACCACTTGCACCCCATGCAAGTACGCTACCAGGCTGCGCTACGCCCCGAAAGTCAAATTATAACAATAAGCCAGGAGATTAGGGCTACTTTGTAACCCTGGATGGAGAAGGATACGGAATGGGAATGGATCAGGATCGAAGCAAAGACACGATACTTTTTATTTCGCTTCGCAATAGCGCCAAATCGACTGATGGGGTAAAGGTTGAGCCTGGGACAGAAGATACCGCCTCGGCCATGCCTTGACCCAGACGGCTGCGAGCGCCATGAATGGTAAAACCCTGCTCGTAGAGCAATTCCCGGATACGGCGGACCAGCAGCACTTCGTGGCGCTGATAGTAGCGACGGTTGCCGCGGCGCTTGACGGGTCTCAACTGAGTGAATTCCTGCTCCCAGTAACGCAACACATGCGGCTTGACGCCACACAACTCGCTTACTTCCCCAATAGTAAAGTAGCGCTTTGCAGGGATGGGCGGCAATGCACCGCTAGGTGTTAGGTTTTCCATGCTGGTTTTTTTCGACCATTGCCTTCAGTTTCTGGCTGGCGTGAAAAGTGACCACTCTTCGGGCGGTAATGGGAATTTCTTCACCTGTCTTGGGGTTGCGGCCAGGACGTTGCGGCTTGTCGCGCAGCTGAAAATTTCCAAAGCCCGAAAGTTTAACGCCGTCGCCGTTTTGTAGCGCGACGCGCACCTCTTCGTAAAAGGATTCCACCATGTCTTTGGCTTCGCGTTTGTTGAACCCGACTTTTTCAAAGAGCAAATCCGCCAACTCCGCCTTTGTTAAGGTCATAGTCTCCCTCACCTGTTTATTTTACTTTCCGACACCGCCGAATTCTCGTCTTTTATCAGTTGCGCAACGTCGCACCAAACCGACTTTCCAAAACGTTTATCAACATTTTTGTAATCCGATCGGCTTCGGCATCGGTCAGCGTTTTTTCAGTATCTTGCAATAACATACGGAAAGCAAGACTTTTTTTTCCATCTTCGACACCTTTCCCATGGTATACATCAAACAAGGAAATTTCCGAAACGACCGATGATCTGTTTGCGTACATGCAGTCAAGCATCGCCTGAACGCGGACATTCTCCGGCACTACCACGGCAATATCACGTCGTATCGGCGGGTACTTTGAAATTTCCGTAGCCTTCGGCAGCGTTTGGGTCGTCAGTACGTCCATATTCAGCTCAAACAGCACGACGGATTTAGGCAAGTCAAACTTTTGTTGCCAGCGAGGATGGAGTTCTCCCAGGAAACCGGCGATTTTATTATTCAGGCTGATCCGGGCGGATTTGCCGGGGTGCAAGGCTGGATGGGTCGCCGCCGCAACATCTGCTACTGATGGCCAAAACAGCGCCTCAATATCCGCTTTTACATCATAAAAATCTACCCAGCGAGCGGCGGTTCCCCACTGCTCAGCCATTGCGTCTCCATAGCAAAGCCCGGCCATTTTTTCCTGTTGAGTGTAAGTCTCGCCTGATCTCTCGAAACAGCATCCACTCTCGAACAGACGAACCCTGGACTGCTTACGGTTAAGATTGAATTGCAGGTTCGATAAAAGACCCCCAAGCAGGCTGCTGCGCATGACTGTCAGCAGACTGGACAGTGGATTTTTCAATGCGACCGGCATTTTATTGCCAGCCAGCTCCGATTCCCATGTGGGATCTACGAAAGCATAATTAATGACTTCCTGATAATCCCGTCCCACAAGGATTTGCCGCAGCCGTGACGGCGCTTTCCGGATTTCAGGCTCAGGAAGCATTCCCAGGCTCACGCGAGGCAGCGTTGGAGGTATGTGATCGTAGCCGTGTATGCGCGCCAATTCCTCGATCAGATCTTCCTCTATGGCAAGATCGAAGCGGTAGGTCGGCGGCGTTATCGCGAAAAATCCCCCAGCGATCGAAAAGCTGAATTGCAAGCGGCGCAACAGTTCAGCCACTCTGGCTTCGCCAAGGTCTATGCCCAGGACTCGCCGGACCCGTTCCAATCGGAGGCCGATCGGATCACGCCGCGGGAGCTTACCCCTGGTTTCCGCCACCGGCCCCGCCGTGCCACCACAAATGTCCAGAATCAGGCCTGTCGCCCGCTCCATCGCACTGCGGGTTCCGCCAAAATCCACCCCACGTTCAAAGCGGTATGCTGAATCTGAACTGAACCCAAGGGAGAATGACTTGCCGGCAATCACGTCTGGACTGAAAAAAGCGCTCTCCAGGAATACATCGGTTGTCCCCTGTGTCACTCCGCTTTCATTTCCACCCATAATGCCTGCCAGCGCCAGTGGTTTGGCCTCATCCGCAATAACCAGCATGTCGGGTTGCAGCACAAGGTTTTCGCCGTTCAGCAATTGCAGCATTTCGCCGGCCGCGGCGTAGCGCACGCGAATTGAACCCGTGATGGCGCCCGAAATCTTAGCCAGATCGAAAGCATGCAGCGGCTGACCAGTTTCCAGCATTACATAATTGGTCACGTCCACTACCCCGTTGATCGCGCGCAAGCCACTGCGTTCAAGACGGCGAAGCATCCATTGGGGCGTGGGAACATCAAGGGAGATGCCACGTATTACCCGGCCGCAGTATAGCGGGCAAGCATCCGGCGCATCAACGTGTATAGCCAGAATCTCATCGATCTGACCCACAGCCGGCTTAGCTGTGGGGAGTCTGAGACTTTGAGAAGTAATCGCCGCCACCTCCCGCGCGACGCCGGTCAGACCCAGGCAATCACCACGGTTCGGGGTTAGCTTGAGGGTAAGGAGTTTATCCTCGAGCTCGTAATAATGGCGGAAATCGGCGCCTGTTGGGGCGTCGGCCGGAAGCAGCAATAAACCTGCCGTGCCTTCCCCTAGTCCCAGTTCCCTGGCTGAACATAACATACCGCCAGATTCGACCCCGCGTATTCTCGTCGGCTTGATGGCAATGCCCGGCAGTCGGGCGCCATTCAGCGCACACGGCACTTTTACTCCGGCACGAACATTGGCTGCGCCGCAGACAATTTGCAAGGGCTCACCACCTCCTGCTGAACCTGTGTTCACCTCGCAGACATTAAGATGATCCGCGTCCGGATGTTTATGCAAGGATACTACTTCGGCCACGACCACCTTGCTGAAGGCCGGGGCAACGGGCTCGATAGCTTCAACCTCCAGGCCCGCCATCGTCAGCGCATGAGCGAGCTCGTTTGTCGATAGCCGTGAGTCAACGAAAGTACGGAGCCAATTTTCTGAGAATTTCATGAGTATCTGCTCTTTCCGGGGACGTGGGTTTTTATCGCTCCACGGAAAACCCCATTCAGGGGCTCATTTAATTAAACTGCTTCAGGAATCTCAAATCATTTTCGAAAAACAACCGCAAATCAGTCACCCCATACCTCAGCATCGCCAGCCGCTCGACCCCCAAACCAAAAGCGAAGCCGATATATTTCTCACTATCGATGCTGACATGCTTGAGAACGTTGGGATGCACCATGCCGCAACCGAGCACTTCGAGCCAGCCTGTATAACCACATATACGACAACCGTTCTGACACATCACGCAGCCGATGTCCATTTCAGCGGAAGGCTCGGTAAACGGGAAGAAAGAAGCACGGAAGCGCACCGGCAAATCATCGCGCTCGAAAAAGTGTTGCATGAAATCCCCCAACACTCCTTTTAATGCCGAGAAATTGGCATTTTCATCGATCCACAAGCCCTCTACCTGATGAAACATTGGCGTATGGGTCAAATCAGAGTCGCAGCGGTACACCTTTCCTGGGGCGATTACCTTCAAGGGCGGCCGATTGCCTTCCATGTGCCGGATCTGGACTGGCGAGGTATGCGTACGCAGCAGTTGCCCATCTTTTCCGTCATTATCGATGTAAAATGTATCATGCATTGCGCGCGCCGGATGATTTTCCGGAATATTGAGCGCCGTAAAATTGTAGAAATCTGTCTCTATCTCGGGGCCTGAAGCCACTGTAAACCCCATCGAATGAAACAACGACTGTATGCGCTCCAGTGTTCGCGTTACAGGATGCACGCCGCCTGTTCCCAAACCGCGTCCAGGCAGAGTCACATCCAATGCTTCTTCGACTAGCCGCTCCTCCAGTTGTTTTTCCTGGATTACATCGCGGCGGAGGTTAAGCGCGGCTTCGAGCGCTTCCTTCGCCTGATTAATGCGGCTCCCCATGACGGGACGCTCTTCCGGCGCGAGCTTGCCCAATCCCTTCAATAATTCGGTCAACCTGCCGTGCCGGCCGAGATAGCGCGCCTTCGCCTGCTCCAGCTCAACGGTATTGTCTATGCCGTTGAACAGTTCGATCGCTTCACGGAGAAGTTGATCCAGATTAGTCATGAAAATATGGCACGGATGGATTGCGTTGGCCCAAACAAGAAAAAAGGAGGCAAGGCGTGTGTGCCTTCAGCCTCCTCGCAGCTTTATTGCTATTACCGCTATATGGCCAGACTTGCTTTGGCCTGCTCAACTATTTTCGCAAAAGCCGGCTTGTCAAATACGGCAATATCAGCCAAAACCTTGCGGTCAACCTCAATCTCGGCTTTTCTCAGACCGTTCATGAAAACGCTGTAGGACAATCCGCACTCCCGCGCAGCAGCGTTGATACGCGCAATCCACAGAGCCCGGAATTGACGCTTCTTTTGACGGCGATCACGGTAGGCATATTGCCCCGCTTTCATCACCGCTTCCTTGGCCACACGATAGACGTTCTTGCGGCGCCCGCGATAACCTTTTGCGAGATCCAGTATTTTTTTGTGACGGGCGTGAGCCGTTACACCACGTTTCACTCTTGGCATATCAGTCTCTCCTTAGGCGTAAGGCATCATGGCGCGCACCGACGCCACGTCGCTGCAATGGACACCCACAGTTCCGCGCAGTTGACGCTTGCTTTTCGTGGTTTTCTTGGTAAGAATATGGCGCTTGAATGCTTGTGAGCGTTTTACGCTGCCGCCTGCCCGCACAGTAAAACGCTTTGCTGCTCCACTCTTTGTTTTCATCTTTGGCATACATTACTCCTGCTTTAACATGACGCCGGGTGTTTCCTGACCGGAACGCTTTAAACCCGGAAATCACTTGTTTTTTTCGATGCCGCAAATTGCCTGGGCATCACCTATCTATGTGCCCGCTTGCCCGCTCTGCTTTTATTGATATACGGGGAACGACTCCAGGCCTCGCTACCTTACCTTCCGACTACTCGGCTGTCACCTTACGGTACTGCTGCAGTTGCGCCGGGCTATATCTTAACCGCCACCAGCATCAGTTTCAGTAACTGCCTTTGGCTTGGGTATTTTTACTTCCTTCTTCCGGGGAGACAGCACCATCACCATTTGCCGTCCTTCCATTCTGGGGAACTGCTCGACCACTGCATGTGGCTCCAGATCACCGCGCAATCGCTCCAGCAGACGCACGCCGAATTCCTGATGTGCCATTTCACGTCCGCGAAAACGTAATGTGATCTTGGCCTTATCACCCTCTTCCAGAAAGCTGATCAAATTCCGCAGCTTGATGTTGTAATCACCTTCGTCCGTGTTGGGACGGAATTTGACCTCCTTGATCTGGATTTGTTTTTGTTTGAGCTTGGCCTCGTGTTTTTTCTTGCTTTCCTGATAGCGAAACTTGCCATAATCCATCAAACGGCAAACCGGGGGTTGAGCGGTAGGCGCGATTTCGACTAAATCCACCCCTGCTTCCTCGGCGAGCGTGTTGGCGACCGCCAGGGAGACGACGCCTATCTGCTCTCCATCGGCACCAATCAAGCGCACTTCGGGCGCATTAATCTCCTGATTGATGCGGGCTGCTTTTTCTTGAACTATAGTAATTCCCCAAATCTGTTAATAAATTAAACCGCGCCAGCTCTTATGGATATCTCTGCTGTAAGCCGTTGAATAAACGCCTGCAACGACATCTGGCCAAGATCGGAACCTGTTCGGGTTCGCACGGCTATGACTTGCGCGGCCACTTCCTTGTCGCCCACAATGATCTGATAAGGCAATTTCTGCAAACTATGTTCTCGTATTTTATAAGTTATTTTCTCATTTCTCAAGTCCGCGCTTGCACGAATGCCGTGACGCCTGAGTTCCTCTGTTACCTGCCTGGCGTAGTCTGCCTGCCCCTCGGAAATATTCAGCACCACCGCCTGTTCCGGAGAAAGCCACAATGGGAGAGCGCCCGCATGATTTTCGATGATGATGCCGATGAAGCGTTCGAGGGACCCAAGAATCGCCCTGTGAAGCATCACTGGCACCCGCCGGGAATTATCCTCCGCCACATATTCAGCCTTCAGGCGCTCCGGCATGGAAAAATCGAGTTGCAAGGTGCCACACTGCCATAAACGACCAATGCTATCCTTGAGAGAGAACTCGATTTTAGGCCCGTAGAAGGCGCCTTCGCCGGGCTGCAAATCCCAGACAAGGTTCTTGTGATTCAATGCCGATTGCAATGCGGCTTCCGCCTTGTCCCATTGCTCTTCAGAGCCGACACGCTTTTGGGGTCGGGTTGAAAGCTTCACCAGAAGCTCATTAAAGCCGAAATCGGTATAAACCTTCTGCAACAGGTCAATAAATTGTACCGCCTCATCCTGTATCTGGGACTCAGCGCAAAAGATGTGGGCATCGTCCTGAGTAAAGGCTCGTACCCGCATGATACCATGGAGAGCACCGGATGGCTCATTGCGGTGACATGAACCGAATTCGGCCAACCGCAACGGCAGGTCGCGGTAGCTTTTCAAACCCTGTTTGAAAACCTGGACATGACCCGGGCAATTCATAGGCTTGACCGCAAATTCGCGCTCCTCTGACTGAGTAATGAACATATTCTCGTGGAAATTTTCCCAGTGCCCTGACTGCTCCCAAAGCCCTTTGTCCAGCACCGAGGGCGTGCGGATTTCCAGGTAGCCGTTATTGCGGAATATTTCACGCATATACTGTTCCACCTGTTGCCAGATAATCCAGCCCTTGGGGTGCCAAAATACCATACCCGGCGCTTCTTCCTGGATATGAAACAAAGCCAGTTGCTTCCCCAGCTTGCGGTGGTCGCGTTTTTCCGCTTCTTCAAGGCGATGCAGGTAGGCGTCCTGGTCTTCCTTTTTAACCCAGGCAGTGCCATAAATCCGCTGCAGCATTTCGTTGTGTGAATTGCCGCGCCAATAGGCACCCGCCAGCTTCATCAGCTTGAAGACCTTGAGCCTGGATGTGGTCGGCACATGCGGCCCACGGCACAAATCGGTAAAATTTCCCTGAGAATAAAGAGAAACTTCCTCGTCTCCCGGAATGGCCTCGATAATTTGCGCTTTGTAGTGCTCGCCCTGGTTCTTGAAAAAATTGATTGCTTCGGAGCGCTCCCAAACCTTGCGCTCGACTTTCAGGTTTCGTGCGCTGATTTCCGCCATGCGCTTTTCAATTGCCGCAAGGTCTTCTGGCGTGAATGGGCGTTTGTAGGAAAAATCGTAATAAAAGCCATCCTCGATCACGGGGCCAATGGTGACTTGTGCTTCCGGAAACAACTCTTTCACCGCATGCGCCAGCAGATGCGCGCTGGAATGGCGGATGATTTCCAGCCCTTCAGCGTCCCTTTCGGTGACGATACTCAAATCGCTATCTGTTTCGATGCGACTGGATATATCCACCAGCTTACCGTTCACTTTGCCTGCCAGCGCCGCGCGAGCCAGTCCCGCGCCTATCGAGGCAGCGACTTCGCCTACTGTCACCGGCTGCTCATACGTACGCTCCGAACCATCGGGCAATCGAACGACAGTCACAATTTTTCCCTATTGTAAAAATAGCCCAAATCAGCAATCCCTTGACTTTGCACGGGAGCCATAATTCTCCTCGGTGTTCATGAGCCCGACTTGCAGCTCATGCAGAATTTGGACTCAAACGGAGCCCCTGCCGTAGGAGGCAGAACTATATCAGCCCAGCGCGCGATGCGCCAGACGGCGCCCCGATCAGCCTTATCTTACCAAATCAAGGTTGATTTGAACGCAAGGATGGTGCAGGAAGGTAGCGATCAGTAGGAAAAGGGAAAAGAAATTGCTGCAGAAGGAATGAGGCCGGACCATAGCGCTTGAATCAGCAGATCGCTTGTGCCCAGGTAATCTGCTGATCGTTCTCCCTCAGCTCAGCTCAACCGATATTCGGTTTTTTTCCGGAATTATAGGCTAGCCTCGCGCTTGAGCAATTCTTCGATCCTCAAGCCGACTTCCGACCGGCCACCGAATACGGTTCCCACCTTTTTGTTGTCGAGATGTTCAAGATTGGTTGTATAAGCTTGGGCCGGTAGCGGAAAAAATTTGACTTCCTTCACCAAGGCAGGCGCGTTTTTCATGTAAAAGTCAACGAACTGCCGGATTTCAGGCCTCTCAGCCGATTTAATGTTCACGTAAATAAAAATAGGACGGGACAGCGGCTGGTATGTACCGTCTTCCACTGTTTTTGCGGAGGGGAGAACAGGACCTTTACCTCCATCGACAGCGACCGCTTTGACCTTTTTCTGATTTTCGACATAGTAGGCATAACCGAAGAAACCGAGCGCGTTTTTGTCGCTCGCCACTCCTTGTACCAATACGTTGTCATCTTCCGACGCAGTAAAATCGCCACGGCTCGATTTGGCCTTGCCGACGATAGCTTCCGTAAAATAATCGAAAGTACCTGAATCCGCACCTGCACCGTAGAGTTTGAGCGATTCGTCAGGCCAGGCCGGATTTACCTGGCTCCATTTGGTGATATTACCTTGCGCGGCCGGTTCCCAGATTTTCTTCAGCTCGGCGACAGTGATAGTTGGGCTCCAGCTATTTCTGGGGTTCACCACTACCGTCAACGCATCAAATGCCACTGGCATCTCAACATATTGCACACCGGCCTTTTTGCATTCGTCCATTTCCTTTTGGAGAATGGGGCGTGAAGCATTGGCGATATCCGTTTCCCCGCGGCAGAATTTTTTGAAGCCCCCGCCTGTGCCCGAGATGCCGACGGTTACTTTAACCGCACCTCTCTTCGCATTCTGAAAATCTTCCGCCACTGCTTCCGTTATAGGATAAACGGTGCTGGAGCCATCGATTTTTACGAATGCGTCAGCACTGGCAACGCCGGCAACGGCCATCAATGTTCCAAATACGGCTGACATTCCCAGTACGATACTATTTGGCAAACTCAACATTTCATTCCCTCGTTTGATTGATCAGGGACACTGCCCCCTTGCGGCATGGTCATGCTAGGTTATTAGTATTACCGTTCCGTGACATCCGCGCTTGCAGCGGCGAGATAACCACTTCCGTTGTTCGCCAGCTTTTGATTACAAAGATCTCGTTCCATTGGTATCGTATCTGACGGATAGAAGGCGAATACGCTAACCGGAACTTGGGTATGCCGTTACAGCAGGGCTTGCCCGTTAGCCCGTTAGACCGTTATTGTCCGTTGCGCTTTCATTCCGCCGCGACCGTCCGCACGAGATCAGCTATTTTCTCCGCCCAATGTTCAACCTTCTGCCTGGACTCACCCTCGACCATTACGCGTATCAGCGGCTCGGTGCCTGATGGACGCAGCAGCACGCGGCCAGTGCCGTCCAGGTCGCGTTCCGCTTCTGCCTGGGCCGCCTTGATCGCCGCGTTAGCTCGTGAATCAAACCCCTTGGGAACCTTGACATTAATCAACTGTTGCGGATAAAGCGTGACACCCTGCGCAAGCTCGGTCAGAGTCCTTTCTGAATCGCGTATGGCATATAAAACCTGCAATGCCGAAATGATGCCGTCACCCGTAGTGTGTTTATCGATGCAGATAATATGGCCGGAACCCTCGCCGCCCAATTGCCAGCCTTTTTTCTGCAGCAGCTCCAGCACATAACGGTCGCCCACATTAGCGCGGGCAAAGGAGATATCCAGTTTCTTTAAACCGTTTTCTACCGCGAGGTTGGTCATTAATGTTCCTGCCACCCCTCCCTTGAGCAGCCCCTTCTTCTGGCGATGCGTGGCAATAATGTAGATCAGCCGGTCGCCATCGAAAAGCACGCCGTCTCCATCGGTCATGATGACGCGGTCGCCATCGCCATCGAGCGCAATGCCAATATCGGCGTGATGCCGCCTGACAGCTTCCTGTAGCGTGGCGCTATGTGTGGCGCCACATTCGTGATTGATATTAAGACCATCAGGCTGAGCCCCGATAGCAACAACATCGGCGCCCAGCTCATGCAGCACGGGTCCGGCGACTTGATATGTCGCTCCATGAGCACAGTCGACCACAATACGCAAACCGCGCAGATCAAGATGATTCGGAAACGTGCTTTTGCAAAACTCGATGTAACGTCCTCTTGCATCGTTGATACGTCTTGCTTTACCAAGTTGGGCCGAAGCCATCGACTTGATGGGAGCACTCAGCCCTGCTTCTATCTCATGTTCGGTCGCATCGGGTAATTTTGTGCCCAACGCGGAAAAAAACTTGATGCCATTGTCTTCAAACGGGTTGTGCGACGCGGAAATGACGATGCCCGCCTGCAGTCGCAACGCGCGAGTAAGATAAGCTACCGCTGGTGTCGGAATAGGTCCGGATAACAAGACATCCACGCCGGCGGCGGAAAGCCCGGCTTGTAGCGCTGATTCAAGCATATATCCGGATATGCGAGTGTCTTTGCCAATCAGAACGGCCGGGCGCTCGCCCTTGGACAGATGCCAGTCCGATGAGGTCAACACCTTGCCGGCAGAATAACCGAGATGCATCACGAATTCCGGTGTGATAGGCCTTTCCCCTACCCGCCCACGTATACCGTCAGTGCCAAAATATTTTTTTGTCAATTGAAAACCCGTAAATAGTTGGAATTTAGCGACACCCCAAGCCGCCTTGCGATCGTTTATTTCTGCGCCCACTTTGCGAGCATCCTGCATTCATAAGGCAAGTCAGACGATTGTCTTATAGCCCGTTCAGAACTTACATATTTGTGGGCGGTGCGTTAAGCAAGGAGCGAGCTGTATGGGGGCGATTCGGTCCTTCAAAAGCGTAATGCTCTCTTGACAGCGTTCATTAGCCGTTCACCGCATTATAAACCGCTAGCGCATCCCTGGTGGCTTTGACATCATGTACCCGCACGATTCCGGCACCCTTCGTCGCCGCGAGTAAAGCAGCAGCAACGCTGGCGTGAACACGGTCAGCGGCTTCGTTGCCGGTGATTTTTCCGAGCATGGCCTTGCGCGACAACCCTACCATGAGAGGTACACCGAGATCGGAGAAGCGGTCGAGATGTCGCAGCAACTCGATATTATGCTCCTGCATTTTACCGAAACCAAAACCGGGATCTATTACCAGCCGTTCGCGCGTAATACCAGCGGCCTGCGCCGCATCCAGGCGCTGCTGTAGAAACTCTTTCACTTCCGCCACCACGTCATCATACTGCGGATTGATTTGCATATTGCGCGGTTCACCTTGCATGTGCATAAGGCATGCCGCCGCCCCTCCAGCCGCAACTACCTCCAGCGCCCCCGGGCTCCTTAGCGCATTGACATCATTGATCATGGCGGCGCCAGCCTTGATTGCCGCACGCATCACTTCCGGCTTCGTGGTATCTACCGAAACAGGTACGCCCATGCCGGCCAAGGCCTCCACTACGGGAATAATACGGCGCAATTCCTCCTCTACATCCACCGGCATACTACCGGGGCGGGTGGATTCACCGCCGATATCCAGCCAGTCGGCGCCTTGTTCAATCAGGCGGACGGCGTGGCGGAGCGCACTTTCGGTCGAAGCACACAAGCCACCGTCCGAAAAGGAATCCGGGGTGACATTGACGATCCCCATGATGAGAGGTCGGTGGGGAGCAAGAATATTAAACCTGAATTCGGCAGTTGAGTGGTTATTCCTCAGTTGAGTGCCATGACTGGCAATGGCTTCTTGCGCCACTTGATGTTCCTGTTGGATGAGTTCGATAGAACCGTAGGGTTCAGATCAAATGCCGACGAGATATAGAAGAGAAAACAGAAGATTCAGCGTGGTATAACGCTTCAATTAAAAAAAAGGCGGGACAAGCCCGCCTAATTCATTTTTGGTTCACACAGTAGCCTTCGGCTTAAACTTCCTGAGCCGGCGTCGGTGTTGTTGCCGGCGCAGCCGGAGGCGTATTGTCCTTGGGAGGCGTCGGCGTGGTCTTGGTGGGCTTCGGCGGCCTCGGCCCACGGCCTTCCATGATATCGCCAATCTGCTCGGAGTCTATGGTTTCCCACTCTAGCAGGGCTTTGGCCATGACTTCGATCTTGTCGCGGTTTTCCTCGATCAACCTACGCGCCAGACTGTACTGCGTATCAATGATCCGGCGAATTTCTATGTCCACTTTCTGCATGGTGGCTTCGCTGACATTCTTGTGCGTGGTGACAGAGCGGCCGAGAAACACTTCTCCCTCATTCTCGCCATATACCATCGGCCCAAGGGAATCCGACATGCCCCATTGCGTTACCATGCGCCTCGCCATTTCCGTGGCACGCTCAAAATCGTTCGAGGCGCCAGTTGTCATCTGCCCCATGAAGACTTCCTCGGCGATCCGCCCTCCGAACAGAACCGCGATATTCTCCAGAATTTCCTCTCGATCCATGCTGAAACGGTCTTCTGTGGGCAATTGCATCGTCACGCCCAGCGCACGTCCCCTCGGAATGATGGAAACCTTATGCACGGGGTCCGTTTTCGGCAATAGCTGCGCCACCACCGCATGCCCGGATTCATGATAGGCAGTATTGCGCCGCTCACGTTCCGGCATTACCACAGACCGGCGTTCCGCGCCCATGAAGATCTTGTCCTTGGCGTGCTCGAAGTCGTCCATATCCACCAACCGTTTATTACCGCGCGCCGCGAACAACGCTGCCTCATTCACGAGGTTGGCGAGATCAGCCCCCGACATTCCGGGCGTACCGCGTGCAATGACATCTGCATGCACGTCGGGCGCGATCGGGACCTTGCGCATATGTACGTGCAGTATCTGCTCGCGGCCTCGAATATCGGGTAGCGGCACTGTTACCTGCCGGTCGAAACGGCCGGGGCGCAACAGGGCAGGGTCAAGCACATCAGGCCGGTTAGTCGCCGCAATGACAATCACACCGGCGGTTCCTTCAAAACCGTCCATTTCCACCAGCAACTGGTTCAATGTTTGTTCACGCTCATCGTTGCCGCCGCCAAGGCCCGCGCCCCGCTGACGGCCCACCGCATCGATCTCGTCGATGAAGATAATGCAGGGCGCATGTTTTTTCGCCTGCTCGAACATATCACGCACTCTTGCGGCGCCCACGCCGACAAACATTTCCACGAAATCGGAACCGGAGATACTGAAGAACGGAACTTTGGCCTCTCCGGCAATAGCACGAGCCAAAAGCGTTTTACCCGTGCCAGGATTTCCCACCATTAATACGCCACGGGGAATGCGGCCCCCAAGCTTCTGGAATTTACTGGGATCGCGCAGAAATTCGACCAGCTCGGAAACTTCCTCTTTGGCTTCCTCGCAACCAGCCACATCAGCGAATGTTACCTGATTGGTGGACTCGTCAAGCATGCGCGCCTTGCTCTTTCCGAACGAGAACGCGCCCCCGCCACGGCCTCCCCCCTGCATCTGACGCATAAAGAAAATCCATACGCCTATCAGCAACAGCATCGGGAACCACGAAACGAAAATGTTCATCAGCAGCGACGGCTCTTCTTCCGGCTTGGCATCGATAATGACGCCGGCCTTGAGCAGATCGCTGACCATCCAGGGATCCGAGGGCGTATAGGTGGTGAAACGCCTGCCATCTGATTTAGTGCCCTTCAGCGTGCGGCCCTCAATAGTGACTTTGGCGATCCTACCCTGTTTCACCTCTTCGATGAACTGCGAATATTCCATCGGCGCCTGTGCTGACTGCCGCGTGCTGAATTGATTGAATACCGTCATCAGCACCAGAGCAATCACCAGCCAGATGGCCATATTTTTAATGAGATTGTTCAAGATAACTCCTTGGCTTGCGCCGTCAAAATCCTTGGGTGTTTCATTCTAAACCCATTTCGAGATTTATAATAGCCGGCCCACCCACCGCGGCCGCCGTGATTCCCCGAACCCATCCACCTTCCACCAATTTACTGGCTACTGCGTTTTACTGCGTTTCAGCTGAAATATTTGAATTCCGCTTCCCCAGCCCCAGTAAATAAATTTCGCTGCTACGGCCACGAGATGCTTCAGGTTTACGTGTTACCACTCGACTGAATGTAGTGCGCATTGTGCGTAGAAACCCCTCAAAACCGGAACCCTGAAATACTTTGACGAGAAAATTACCGCCATAGTTCAATCGCTCCCCGGAGAATTCCAGAGCAAGCTCCGCAAGATACATGCCGCGCGCTTGATCGGTCACTCCTATGCCCGTTATATTAGGTGACATGTCCGAAATTACAAGGTCAAGAGGATATTTTTCCAAATGTTTTTTCAGTTCCGCCAAAACGGGCGCTTCTGTGAAATCCCCCTGAATGAATGTGACGCCGGGCAAGGCCTTCATTTCCAGCAGGTCCAACGCAATCACTCTGCCTTTCCCTCCCAGTTTTTCCGCTGCAACCTGCGACCAGCCTCCGGGAGCCGCGCCGAGATCCACAACTGTCATACCCTGCCAAAACAAATGGTCACGCTCGGCGATTTCGATCAGCTTGTAGGCGGCACGGGAACGGTAGCCCTCTTTTTTTGCCTGCTTTACAAAGAAATCATTCACATGCTCTTTCATCCAGGTTTTACTGGTCTTGGAGCGTTTCATCGCTTAAAATCCCGTATTTCAGGACGTCTAATGTTAGAGCTTACCCTCGCTCGGCGGCGTGACCTCAGGGCGCGTGCCCACGCCATGAAACCAATTGTCTGGATAGGTGCGGCAGGTTTGTCGGAAGGCATTATGCGCGAACTGGATGTGGGACTCAAAAGCCACGAGCTGATCAAAGTCAAGGTATCCAGTGATGAGCGTGAAACAAGAAACGCCTTGCTGGAGGAAATCTGCAGGCGACTTGAAGCTGTAGCTGTCCAGCACATCGGCAAGATACTGGTGATCTACCGGCCCCGGCCAGCGGAAACAATCGAAACAGCCGCGTCGGATATCATTCCTCCTGGTAACGAGAAGAAGTTACGTCACAGCAAACGTCGTCTTTCCACCTAGTATCCTGTCGGATACAGTACTGTTTCACCGAGCCTGGTGTCCCGGTAATCAAACATATTTTACGTCAAGTATCTCATACTCCCGCAACCCGCCCGGCGCTAGAACTTCGGCCACATCTCCAGGATATTTGCCTATCAAAGCGCGGGAAATGGGGGAACTTATAGAAATCTTTCCCTCCTTGATATCCGCCTCATCGTCGCCAACGATCTGGTAAGTTACCGTCGTCTCACTGGCCATGTCTTCCAGATCAATGGTTGCGCCAAACACGCAAGCGCCGTCAGCGTCCAGCAGCGCCGGATCGATGATCTGAGCATTGGCAAGCTTGCTCTCCAACTCGGCGATGCGTCCTTCAATAAAACCTTGCCGTTCCTTGGCCGCGTCATATTCCGCATTTTCCGAGAGATCGCCGTGGGAACGGGCTTCCGCAATCGCCGCAATTACGGCGGGGCGCTGGACGGTTTTCATTTCCTGCAATTCGGCGCGTAGTTTTGCCGCGCCAACTACTGTTAATGGAATTGTGCTCATAGTCTTTTTTACCACACCTTGTTTGTGTTCAGCTTCATTGCTAATTTATTTGCTTGATCGCAGCGCGGCTTGCTCCTGCGCGATTGAAGCTGCGATACCATGTTTTTCACGAGACAGCGTTTAGTGGCGCAGCTTCCAGCAATCCATGCAGTTGCTGCAAGCTGTAGACCTGCAGCTCCCGCATGCTTGCCATGCCGATGCAGGCAGCACGCGCGCCTGCCAACGTCGTGAAATACGTCACCCTTGCCTGCAACACGGCGTGGCGGATCGAATAGGAATCGAGAATTGCGCTCCGCTTGTCCTCCACAGTATTGATAATCAAGTCCATCTCGCCATTCTTGATCATGTCTACTATATGTGGACGCCCTTCCGCCACCTTGTTGACTGGCGTTACGGCCAATCCCGCCGAGCTCAGCACTGCAGCGGTACCGCGAGTAGCATAAAGCGTGAATCCCAGTTTCGCAAGATTGCGAGCGATTTCCACTACGCGCGGCTTATCCACCTGGCGCACGCTTATGAAGACTTTACCTGCAAGCGGCAATTTTACTCCAGCGGCCAGTTGCGATTTGACAAACGCCTCCGCAAAAGTTTGCCCGACTCCCATTACTTCGCCCGTAGACTTCATTTCGGGCCCAAGTATGGTATCCACACCGGGAAATTTAATAAAAGGAAAGACGGCTTCCTTAACTGAATAATAGTAAGGAATCACTTCTTTGGCCAGACCCTGCTGGGCAAGCGTCTTACCCGTCATGCAGCGAGCGGAAATTTTGGCCAATTGCAGTCCGGTGGCTTTGGATACGAAAGGCACCGTGCGCGACGCTCTGGGATTGACTTCCAGGACGTATACCGTGTTGCCCTGAATGGCGAATTGCACGTTCATTAATCCCACCACTTTGAGTGCATGCGCCATTGCCGACGTCTGGCGGCGCAGCTCATCCTGCAAGGGGACAGAAAGGCTGAAAGGTGGCAGCGAACAGGCTGAATCGCCCGAGTGCACGCCAGCCTGCTCGATGTGTTCCATAATACCCGCAATCAGTACGGCTTTTCCGTCGCAAACCGCGTCCACATCCACTTCAACGGCGTCATTCAGAAAATGATCCAATAGCACCGGCGAATCGTGCGAAACCTTTACAGCCTCTCGCATGTAGCGTTCGAGATATGCCTGCTCGTGGATAATCTCCATGGCGCGCCCCCCCAGCACATAGCTGGGACGCACAACCAGCGGATAACCAATTTCGTTAGCAGCTGTAATTGCGGCATCCGCGTCGCGGACAGTGCGATTTGGCGGCTGTTTCAGCCCAAGTTGATGCAACATCTTCTGGAAACGCTCGCGATCTTCGGCACAGTCGATCATGTCGGGGCTGGTCCCGATAATGGGCACGCCATTCGCCTCGAGATCGCGGGCGAGTTTCAGCGGAGTCTGGCCACCGAATTGAACGATCACACCCGAAGGCTTCTCCACCGCGACGATTTCGAGTACATCCTCCAGCGTCAAGGGCTCGAAATAAAGCCGATCGGAAATGTCGTAATCGGTCGAAACCGTTTCAGGATTGCAGTTGACCATGATGGTCTCGAAACCATCCTCACGTAACGCCAGCGCCGCATGAACACAGCAGTAATCGAACTCGATACCCTGACCGATGCGATTGGGACCACCGCCCAGCACCATGATTTTTTTTCGGGTGCTGGGCAGCGCTTCGCACTCCTCTTCGTAAGTGGAATACATGTAAGCAGTGCGAGTGGCAAACTCCGCGGCGCAGGTATCGACCCGCTTGTATACCGGACGCAAGCCAAGTTGATGGCGCCTGGAGCGAACCGCCTCCTGCGTTGTATTCATCAGCTTTGCCAGCCGACGGTCGGAGAAACCGCTGCGTTTCAATTTGCGCAATGAATGCGGGTCCAGCGCATCCAGAGACTTCCCCGCAAGCGCTCGTTCCTGTCTTACCAGATCTTCGATCTGTGCCAGGAACCAGGGATCAATGTGTGTATGCTCCTGAATTTCAGCAAAAGTCATGCCGCAGCGAAGCGCGTCCGCCACATACCAGATCCGGTCCGGTCCCGGATCAGCCAATTCGGCTGCGATGGTTTCGATATCTGCCGTTTTCTCATCCAGACCATCGACGCCGATCTCCAGTCCACGCAGGGCTTTTTGAAAAGATTCCTGAAAAGTGCGTCCAATCGCCATAACCTCGCCCACAGACTTCATCTGGGTGGTAAGACGATCGTTGGCCTGAGGGAATTTCTCGAAGGCGAAACGCGGTATCTTGGTTACCACATAATCTATGGACGGTTCGAATGATGCCGGCATTGCGCCGCCAGTAATGTCATTTCTCAGCTCATCCAGGGTATAGCCCACTGCAAGCTTGGCCGCCACCTTGGCGATGGGAAATCCGGTCGCTTTCGACGCCAATGCAGAGGAGCGCGATACCCGTGGATTCATCTCGATGACAAGCATGCGCCCATCCTGCGGGTTAATGGCAAACTGCACATTGGAACCGCCGGTTTCAACACCGATTTCGCGCAACACCGCTATCGATGCGTCGCGCATGATCTGATATTCCTTGTCGGTCAGCGTTTGCGACGGCGCGACGGTGATGGAATCCCCTGTATGGACACCCATCGGGTCGAGATTCTCAATGGCGCAAACGACAATACAATTGTCCTTATTGTCACGTATTACCTCCATCTCGAATTCTTTCCAACCGATGACCGATTCCTCGATCAATAACTCCCTGGTGGGCGAAGCTTCCAGTCCACGCTCGCAAATCCCGAGAAATTCTTCGCGGTTATAGGCGATACCGCCGCCGCTGCCACCCATGGTAAATGACGGACGAATGATGGCGGGGTAGCCGACCATTGCCTGTACCTGCAGCGCTTCCTCCAGGCTATGAGCAATGGCGGAACGCGCAGAACTCAACCCGATACGGGTCATCGCCTGTTTGAATTTCTCCCGATCCTCAGCCTTGTCGATGGCCTCGCGCGAAGCGCCGATCAATTCGACCCCGTATTTTTGCAGAACGCCATTCTTTGCCAGGTCAAGGGCGCAATTCAATGCGGTCTGTCCACCCATCGTCGGCAGCAACGCGTCCGGGCGCTCCACGGCAATGATTTTCTCCACAATTGACCAGATAATGGGCTCGATATAAGTGACATCTGCCATTTCCGGATCGGTCATGATAGTGGCAGGGTTGGAGTTCACCAGGATGACGCGATATCCTTCCTCCCGCAATGCCTTGCACGCCTGCGTACCGGAATAATCGAACTCGCAGGCCTGCCCGATAACGATAGGCCCCGCGCCGATTATGAGTATACTTTTTATGTCGTTACGTTTAGGCATGGCTGCAGCGAAATGTAAGGGATGAAAGCGGTGCGCCGCCTCTACGTTTCAAGGTGTGATTCGTCCTTTTTTCTTTCCATCAACCCTATGAATTTATCGAATAGATAATCCAGATCGTGGGGACCCGGACTGACTTCGGGATGTCCCTGAAAGCAGAATACAGGCTGACCAATCAGCTCAAACCCTTGCAGGCTCCCGTCAAATAATGACAAGTGGGTAATTCGTGTATTCTTCGGCAATGTATCGATATCCACTGCGAAGCCGTGGTTCTGACTGGAGATCACTACCCTTCCGCTATCCAGATCCTGCACGGGATGATTGGCGCCGTGGTGGCCGAACTTCATCTTTATGGTTTTGGCGCCGCTCGCCAACCCCAGCAATTGATGCCCCATGCAAACACCAAAGATGGGCACTTCTGTTTTGAGCAACTTTCTGGTTGCGTTGACGGCATAATCGCAAGCCTCGGGATCGCCAGGTCCGTTTGAAAGAAACACGCCGTCGGGTTGTAACGCCAGAATCTCCTCGGCGGTTGTTTGCGCGGGCAATACCGTAATCTCGCAGCGACGCTGCGCCAGCTTACGGAGTATGTTGCTTTTGATTCCAAAATCGACAGCGACAACATGGAAGCGAGGCTCCTTCTCAAACTGATTGTCATGCCCCAGCCTCCATTCGCCTTCGTTCCATTCATAAGGCTGGGTGCAACTCACCACTTTGGCCAGATCCATACCGACCAGCCCCGGAAACTCCCTGGCATGCTTAAGTGCTTCAGCTTCATCGGGATATCCCGCCATGATACAACCGGCCTGCGCACCTTTTTCCCGCAGAATGCGCGTAAGCTTGCGAGTATCAATATCCGCAATCGCCACCACGCCCTGCTGTTCCAGATATTCCGGTAAAGTCTGGGTCTGTCTCCAATTACTGGAAACCAGGGGCAAATCCCGGATCACCAGTCCTGCGGCGTATACGCGATTACTATTGCCTGATTCAACATCATCGGGGTTGGTGCCCGTATTCCCGATATGCGGATAAGTCAGCGTAACGATCTGCCTGCAATAGGACGGATCGGTAAGGATTTCCTGATAGCCGGTCATGGAAGTGTTGAAGACTACTTCGCCGGTACTTACTCCTTCCACGCCGATGGAGACGCCGCGAAAAACTGTGCCGTCAGCGAGCGCGAGAACAGCATTCGGGCGTTGTGGCACGGGAAGCTCCTGGCAAATGGGAAAAGGGGATAAGGCATGAAAACGGGACAAGTACCACCTGTCCCGTTTCATAGCAAGAAATTATACTTCCAAAAGCGCCGTGCTTCAATGAGACCCCGGCAGTAGGTCAACTCGCGGAGGGTGTGGCAAGGCGCCGGATAGCAGGGCTATTCGCGTAACCCCAGCACGTCCTGCATATCAAACAAGCCGTTCTGTTTGTCCGCAAGAAATCGGGCAGCGCGCAATGCGCCTTCGGCGAAAGTTGCGCGGCTACCCGCCTTGTGTGAAATTTCGATGCGCTCACCCGTTCCTGCAAACATCACCGTGTGATCGCCAACTATATCTCCACCCCTCACCGTGGCAAAACCAATCGTGCCGGGGGCTCGTTCGCCTGTATTGCCTTCCCGTCCATACACAGCCACTTCCGGAAGGTGCCTACCCAGCGCTTTCGCAACCACCTCGCCCATATGCAGCGCGGTGCCGGACGGCGCATCTATCTTGTGCCGATGGTGAGCCTCGATGATTTCGATGTCGTAATCTTCGTTAAGTACCTTTGCCGCCATTTCCGTCAGCTTGAACGCAACGTTCACGCCCACGCTCATGTTAGGCGCAAATACGATCGGAATGTCTTTTGATGCAGCCTCGAGCTCTTCTTTTTGCTCTACCGAAAAGCCGGTCGTCCCGATTACCATTTTGACGCTATTGGCGCGGCAGGAAGCAAGATGCACCAACGTTGCTTCGGGACGGGTAAAGTCTATCAGCAGGTCGCTTCCCGAAAGCGCTGCAATCACATTTTCGCTGATATCGATACCGCACGACGTCCCGATCAACTCCCCCGCGTCCTTGTGAAGGTAGGGGCTTCCAGCGCGCTCCAACGCCGCCGTCAGCCGCATATCCGGCGCGCGCTCGACCGCTTCCAGCAGCGCCCGTCCCATGCGCCCCGAACTTCCGGCAATAGCAATATTCAATGTCGCCATTTATATTCTGATAACATTCTTTTTCAAGCGCCTGGGATGAAATCCTGCTCCTGGTAATCCTATTCCTTCAATTGATCGGCGCCTCTATTGCCCGTGTCGGTTGCCTGCGACGGCACTTGTCTGGGGCTCATGGGGCTCGCCTTATCCGGCGCGGGCAAACCTGAAGTGTCGCTCGCAGCCGGAGCGGCGCTCGCATCCGGAATACTGCTCAAAACCGGAGCACCGCCTGAAGCCGCGGCATCGCCCGGCGCCGGAACATCGGCAGGACTTGGGATAGCGTCAGAAACGCGGGCATCATCTGCAACCGGACCGCCGCCCTGTTCCCTGACGAGCGGCCCAGCTGGCGCAGCTTCATCGGTCGACCCGGCTGGCTGAGTCTGAGTCTGAGTCTGAGTCTGAGTAAAGGCAAGCGGAGATTTAAAAGTACCGTCGATGCGCGCCAGCTTGTCGTCTTCGAAAAAAACTGTCAGGTTTCTTTGTTCAACCAGCTGTCCCTTCTCATCGACGCGATACACATAATCCCAGCGGTTTTCATGAAAAGCGTCGCTGATCATGGGCGAACCAAGCGCGAAGCGGACCTGCGAACGGGTCATGCCGGGCTTTAGTTTCTCCACCATTTCCTGGGTAATGACATTGCCCTGCTGGATATCGATTTTGTAGAGCAAAGATGGAACAGACGAACATCCTGCGAGCAATAGCAAAACGACCAACGTCAGTATTCTTGCGCGCATCGGGCGGCGTATGTTTCCAAAGCAAACTCAACGTTATATGATACAGCAAATAACTTAATGGATGGATATAGCTATGAGCAAGCCAAATCTTAAAACCATGGGCTTGAAGGCCACGCTGCCGCGGCTTAGAATACTAAGTTTGTTCGAGAGCAGTCCGGTTCGCCACCTCTCGGCGGAAGACGTTTATAGAACGCTGATTAATGAAGGCGAGGACATCGGTCTTGCCACGGTGTATCGGGTACTGACCCAATTCGAGCAGGCGGGATTGCTTGAGCGCCACCATTTTGAAAGCGGCAAGGCGGTGTTTGAACTGGCCAGCGGCACTCACCACGACCACCTGGTCTGCCTGCAGTGCGGCAGGGTGGAGGAATTTTATGACGCTGAAATCGAGAAGCGTCAAGTCAAGATTGCCAAGGATCGAGGCTTTGCCATACACGAACACTCACTGTCACTGTACGCGGATTGTATCAAGCCGGCTTGCCCCCATCGGAAAACAGAAGAAAAAGACAGCCACGAAAAAAGCTGAGTTTTTCTGATTTTTATCCGGGAGGCGCAGATTCAGCATTATAATGATGGGCTAAAGCCGCCGACCGATTATTCAATATGGAAACGCTCGAGATTTGGCTTGCTACATCCACGATCTGCTGAACTTGCCATTCCCTCAAACTCCCTCGACAGACGGCAGTTGTCTGTTTGATGAAGCAACTTTTGGATACGCCTGAGCATGATTCCCGTCCCCTGTGGACTCCTCATCAAAGCGGTTGACCAAAGAGCGCCTAAACGTTACTGTTCAACGTTCTATTTAATATATTTTTGCTGATACCCAACATTGAACATTGGAATTAAAGATAGCATGAGCACTGAACTAACTGGCGCTGAAATTACGGTGCGTTGTTTGCAGGAGGAAGGGGTAGACCATATCTTTGGCTATCCTGGCGGCGCCGTGCTGTTCATTTATGACGAGTTGTTCAAGCAGGACAAGGTCAAGCACGTACTGGTGCGGCACGAGCAAGCGGCGGTGCATGCGGCGGACGGCTATGCCCGCTCCAGTAACAAGACAGGAGTGGCCCTGGTGACATCCGGTCCCGGTGTGACTAACGCCGTAACCGGCATCGCCACCGCTTATATGGACTCCATTCCCCTGGTCATCATCAGTGGGCAAGTGCCGACGCACGCCATCGGACTGGACGCATTTCAGGAAGTGGATACTGTCGGCATCACCCGCCCCTGCGTTAAACATAACTTTCTGGTAAAAGATATCGCTGAACTGGCCAGCACCATCAAGAAAGCGTTCTATATCGCTTCAACCGGCCGCCCCGGCCCGGTGCTGGTGGATATTCCAAAGGATGTAAGCCAGCAGAAAACGGCATTCGCCTATCCGGAGAATGTTTCGATGCGCTCCTATAATCCTGTTATCCGGGGGCATGCGGGACAGATCAAGAAAGCGGTACAACTGATACTGGAAGCCAAGCGGCCGATGATCTACACAGGCGGGGGCGTTATCCTGAGTGATGCGTCGCCGCAATTGACCGAGTTGGTACGAGTGCTGGGTTTTCCCTGCACCAATACGCTTATGGGCTTGGGCGGCTATCCCGCAACCGACAACCAGTTTGTTGGGATGCTTGGCATGCACGGCACATACGAAGCGAATATGGCCATGCAGCATTGCGATGTGCTTGTGGCTGTTGGCGCCCGATTTGATGATCGCGTCATCGGCAATCCCAAGCATTTCTTCAACGAAGATCGCAAGATCATTCACATAGACATCGATCCTTCATCCATTTCCAAGCGCGTCAAGGTCGATGTACCCATCGTTGGCAGCGTTTCGGGCGTACTGGACGAACTTATAAAATTGCTTAAAGCCCGCAAGGAGAAGCCCGATCAAACCGCCCTTGACGCATGGTGGACCCAGATCAATCTGTGGCGCGCGCGCGATTGTCTCAAATACGACCGCGCCAGCTCAATCATCAAGCCGCAAATGGTGGTCGAAAAGCTCTATGAGGTAACTGGCGGCAACGCTTTTGTTACTTCGGATGTTGGCCAGCATCAGATGTGGGCGGCCCAATTCTATAAATTCGACTTGCCGAGGCGGTGGATAAACTCGGGCGGCCTGGGAACCATGGGCTTTGGTCTTCCCGCAGCCATGGGCGTGCAGTTCGCGAACCCCTCAGGCGCGGTGGCTTGCGTTACGGGCGAGGCCAGCATCCAGATGTGCATACAGGAGCTGTCCACCTGCAAGCAATATAGTCTTCCGCTCAAGATCATCAATTTGAATAACCGATATATGGGAATGGTGCGGCAGTGGCAACAATTCTTCCATGGCAATCGTTATGCTGAATCTTACATGGATGCACTGCCGAATTTTGTCAAATTGGCGGAGAGCTATGGTCATGTCGGTATGAAAATCGAGCAGCCCGGCGATATCCAAAATGCGTTGGAAGAGGCATTCAAGCTCAAGGACCGGCTGGTATTCATGGATTTCATAACGGACCAGACCGAGAATGTCTTCCCCATGGTGCCAGGCGGAAAAGGTCTTTCTGAAATGATTCTGGTGTAAACATGAGACATATCATTTCTCTCTTGATGGAAAATGAAGCGGGCGCCTTGTCTCGCGTAGCCGGCCTGTTCTCATCGCGCGGCTATAACATCGAGTCGCTTACGGTCGCCGCCACCGAAGACCCGACCTTGTCTCGCATGACGCTCGTTACCGCTGGTTCAGACGATGTGATCGAGCAGATCACCAAGCAGCTGAATAAACTCATCGAGGTGGTCAAAGTCGTGGATTTGAGCGATGGCGACCACATTGAGCGCGAACTGATGCTGATGAAAGTGCGCGCGGTCGGAAAGGACCGCGAGGAGATAAAGCGCATGGCTGATATTTTCCGCGGCCGCATCATTGATGTCACCGATAAATCGTACACCATCGAATTGACGGGTACCGGTTCCAAACTTGATGCTTTTCTTGAAGGCATGGAACGCGGCGCGATCCTGGAGACGGTACGTACCGGCGCCTCCGGTATTGGTCGCGGCGAACGTATATTGAAGGTATAGCAGTCTCCCCGCGAGATTATGAATATCAGGCGGCGGGCCTCGGCTGGCCTTCGGCGCTTTACTATTTGATTTGAACAGAAAGGAAACCATGAACGTTTATTATGATAAAGATGCAGATTTGTCGCTCATCCGGGACAAGAAGGTCACCATCGTGGGTTACGGCTCACAGGGGCACGCTCACGCCAATAATCTGAACGATTCCGGCGTAACGGTCACGGTTGGCCTGCGCAGGGACGGCGCCTCCTGGAGCAAAGCGGAGAAGGCGGGCCTTACTGTCAAGGAAGTGGCGGAAGCTGTGAACGGCGCTGATGTCGTGATGGTGCTGCTACCCGATGAGCAGATCGCCGCGGTTTACGCATCCGAGATCGAACCCAACCTCAAGAAGGGTGCCACAATTGCGTTTGCTCATGGCTTCAATATTCATTACGGCCAGGTCTCCCCAAGAGAAGATCTCGATGTCATCATGATTGCGCCCAAGGGGCCCGGCCATCTGGTTCGCTCAACCTACAAGCAGGGCGGCGGCGTGCCTTCACTCATCGCCGTGCATCAGAATAAGTCGGGTCGGGCGCGAGAACTCGCGCTTTCCTATGCTGCAGCCAATGGAGGCACCCGCGGGGGTGTGATAGAAACCAATTTCCGCGAGGAAACCGAAACCGACCTCTTCGGCGAACAGGTGGTGCTGTGCGGAGGTCTCACCGCCTTAATCCAGGCCGGCTTTGAAACATTGGTTGAAGCAGGATATGCGCCTGAGATGGCTTATTTTGAGTGCCTGCACGAGGTGAAGCTGATTGTGGATTTAATCTACGAGGGCGGCATCGCCAACATGCGCTACTCGATCTCGAACAATGCGGAGTACGGAGACGTTTCGCGCGGTCCACGCATCGTGACGGACGCCACCCGTGCGGAAATGCGCAAGATTCTGCACGAAATTCAGATAGGCGAATACGCCCGAGAATTTATTCTTGAAAATCGCGCGGGTGCGCCCATGCTTAAAGCCAGCCGCCGCCTTGCATCCGAACACCAGATTGAAACGGTGGGCGCGAAATTACGCGACATGATGCCGTGGATCAAAAAGAATCAACTGGTTGACCAGGCAAAAAATTAGCAACTACACACAGAGAGAGGGCAGATGGCGCATCAATGCGCCCACCTGCCCTCTGCCATCCCCTTCTCAAATATTACCCATTCTATTCTTGCCTACCATCTGACGCTCAGATCAACGCTACCTGCCCGCAGCCAATTATTCCCATTGCTGGCGATATTTCTCGAATTCGTAATTGCAGAGAAATAGTCCCTGTTTCCCTGCCCGCACTGGCCACTGTTTACCGCCGGTCGATAACCGTTTAACATGCATCGGTCTCCTTTCGGGAATGCACAATGATGCATGATCCTCATCCGCGCTACATGCTCAAATCCAAACTGCGCCGCAGGGGCATTTATTTATTACCCAACCTGTTCACCACCGCCGCGTTGTTCGCTGGGTTTTATGCCATTGTACAGGCGATGAATGGACGTTTTGAGCATTCCGCAGTTTCGATTTTCATCGCGATGGTGCTGGACGGGCTGGACGGCCGGGTAGCCCGGTTGACTCACACCCAGAGTGAATTTGGCGCGGAATACGATAGCTTGTCCGACATGGTCTCCTTCGGCGCCGCTCCCGCGCTGGTGATATATGAGTGGGCCTTGAAGGGCATGGGCAAGTGGGGCTGGATTGCGGCTTTTATTTATTGTGTCTGTGCTGCGCTGCGCCTGGCGCGTTTCAATACGAATATAGAGGTCGCGGATAAGCGTTTTTTTCAGGGGTTGCCCAGCCCCGCCGCCGCTGCACTGATTGCAGGACTGGTCTGGGTAATGCTGGACTTCGAAATAAGTGGCGAGGATATCAGATGGCTCGCCTGGTGCATTACGCTGTTCGCAGGCCTTACCATGGTGAGTAATATCCCCTATTACAGCGGTAAGACAATCAATTTACGAAAAAGCGTGCCTTTCATCACTGTCCTGCTATTGGCGCTGTTCTTTTTTGTATTGATTCCGAGTCAGCCACCCGTTGTGCTGTTCTGTCTTTTTTTTCTTTATGCCTTGTCCGGCTATGTAATGTGGATATTGCGGCGTATCAAGAAAAAGAGAACGAGCGAGGCACAAGAAGCAGGAGAACCTTCATGACACAGGCTCTGACAGAACGTCCGGCATGGAAGGCGCTCGAAAAACACTACCAGGCAATCAAAAACGTGCATCTGCGTCAGCTTTTCGCTGATGACCCGAACCGCGGCGAGCGTTTCACGGCCGAAGCCGCCGGCCTTTACCTGGACTACTCCAAAAACAGGGTTACCGATGAGACGCTCCACCTGCTTGCGCGGCTTGCGGAGGAGTGCGGCCTGCGTGAACGCATTGACGCCATGTTCAGGGGCGATCTGATCAATTCGACAGAGCAGCGTGCCGCGCTTCACATTGCCTTGCGCGCACCCGAGAGTGAACAAATCCTTGTTGAGGGCATCGACGTTGTGCCCGAGGTACATTCGGTGCTTGACAGGATGGTCGGTTTCGCAAACCAGTTACGCAGCGGGCAATGGCAAGGATCTACGGGCAAGCGAATTCGCAATATCATCAATATTGGTATTGGCGGCTCCGGCCTGGGGCCGGTGATGGCCTATGAAGCGCTACGTCATTACAGTTCGCGCGACATGAACTTCCGCTTCGTATCCAACGTGGACGGAACGGATTTCAGGGAAGCCACGAGCGCCGCCGACCCGGAAGAAACCCTATTCATCATCTGTTCAAAAACATTCACCACCACAGAGACCCTGGCCAACGCCCATGCAGCACGTCAATGGACGCTGGATAAAGTCAATGACATCGGCGCGGTACGCAAACACTTCGTTGCTGTCTCGACAAATGCCGAGGAAGTGACCAGATTCGGCATCGATACAATCAATATGTTCGGGTTTTGGGACTGGGTGGGCGGACGTTATTCGATGGACTCGGCGGTGGGCCTCTCGACCATGATTGCCATCGGACCCGAGAATTTCCGCGCCATGCTGACAGGTTTTCACGCGATGGATCAACACTTCCGCACCGCTCCGTTCGAGAAAAATCTCCCCATGCTCATGGGACTGCACGCAATCTGGTACAACAATTTCTTCAATGCGCCAACGGTAGCTGTGCTGCCGTATGATCAATACCTAAAGCGTTTCCCAGCTTATTTACAGCAATTGACAATGGAGAGCAACGGCAAGCACGTCGCGCTTGATGGCTCCCGTGTCAACTACCCGACATCGCCCGTTATTTGGGGCGAACCCGGCACTAACGGACAGCACTCGTTTTATCAGCTCATACACCAGGGTACCCGGCTGATCCCGTGCGACTTTATCGGCTTCTGCCAAACCTTGAATCCACTGGGGAGTCATCATGACCTGCTGATGGCGAACCTGTTCGCTCAGACCGAGGCGTTGGCATTCGGAAAAACCGAGGATGAAGTGAAAGCTGAAGGAACACCCGGCTGGCTGTGTCCCCATCGGAGTTTTGAAGGGAATCGCCCAACCAACACCATTCTCGCCGAGCGCCTGACACCGCATACGCTTGGGGCCTTGATCGCACTCTACGAACACAGCGTTTTCACGCAAGGGGCGATCTGGAATATCGATTCGTTCGATCAATGGGGCGTAGAACTGGGCAAGGCGCTGGCCAAGCGCGTTATGGCGGAATTAGAGGGCACAACAGGTAGCACAGGCGGGCAGCCGTTGCAGCATGACAGTTCGACCAATGCGCTGATACGACGCTACAACGCGTTCAAAAAGGCGTAATAAGAAACCCTGCTTACCTCTATCTGCCTTTTGATCTTGCGGGCAGGGAAAGAAATTCTGTAATATCGGAAGGGCGGCACTTCGTTAACAATGGTGAATGGTACGGCAGAGGCGAGTCTGCATGCGGCTCAATGCTGGTCGAGGAGGTCAACATTTTCAAGTAGGCAACAATTTTCTCACGCAAGCGCTGCGGCTTGCTCTACCGGAATAATCCCATGACCGAACAGATGGAACGCGATCAGATCTGTATCAATACGCTTCGCAGCCTATCCATGGATGCAGTGGAAAAAGCGCATTCTGGTCATCCTGGCACGCCGATGGGTTCAGCGCCGACGGTATACTGTCTCTGGCAACGTTTCCTGCGCTATGATCCAGACAACCCCGAATGGCTGAACCGCGACCGTTTCGTCCTTTCGGCAGGTCACGCCTCAGCATTGCTCTACAGTCTCCTTTATCTGACTGGTGTCAAGGCAGCGAGTCCAAGCTACGAGAAGGCGGACCGGCTGGCGGTGACGCTCGATGACCTCAAAACCTTTCGGCAGGCGGGCAGCCGCTGCACTGGCCATCCGGAATATGGCTGGACGTCGGGTGTAGAAACCACTACAGGTCCGCTCGGACAGGGTGCTGCTGTCAGCGTCGGGATGGCGATCGCCGCCCGCTGGCTGGGCGCGACTTATAACCGGCCCGATTTTGAGCTGTTTGAACATAATGTCTACGCCTTATGCAGTGACGGCGATATGATGGAAGGAATCAGCAGCGAAGCGGCATCGCTGGCCGGACACCTCAAACTCTCCAATCTGTGCTGGATTTATGACGCCAACCGCATCACCATTGAAGGGTCAACCGATCTCGCTTTCACGGAAGATGTCGCCGCCCGGTTTGTCAGTTATGGATGGAATGTCGCAAGAGTTGGCGACGCGAACAATCTGGCCCAACTAACGAGCGCTTATGAGGCGTTTCTCGCCACGCAGGATCGCCCGACGTTAATTATCGTGCGTAGCCATATCGGTTACGGAGCACCCAGCAAGCACGACACGAGAGAAGCGCACGGCGAACCGTTGGGTCCCGAAGAGGTCCGGCTGGCAAAAGAATTCTTCGGCTGCGACCCTGACAAGCAATTTCACGAGCCCGACGGTGTCCGGGAACATTTTAAAGCCCAGCTTGGTGAGCGCGGCGCAACCGCGCATACAGCCTGGAAAAAATTGTTTGCCGCGTACGGTACACGATATCCGGAGTTGGCCGAACAAATCGGCTGCATGGAGCGACGCGGCCTTCCGGCTGGCTGGGATAGCGCATTACCAACATTCCCGGCGGATACGAAGGGTATGGCGACGCGCGAGTCGTCGGGCAAGGTATTGAACGCCATTGCCGGAAAAATGCATTGGCTGCTGGGCGGCGCCGCGGATCTTGCGCCTTCGACAAAAACGGAACTAAAGGGTGCGCTTTATGGCGATTTTCAGGCGCCCGGACAAATTGAAAACCTGAATGGAGATTACCGCGGGCGCAATTTCCATTTCGGCTTGCGCGAACACGCGATGTGTGGCATTGCCAACGGAATGAGCCTATCGAAACTGCGCCCTTATGCTGCGAGTTTTCTCATCTTTACCGACTACTGCCGCGCAGCGCTGAGGCTGAGCGCCATGATGGAAATTCCCGTGATTTACATCTGGACCCATGATTCCATCAGTCTCGGAGAGGACGGGCCCACGCACCAGCCAATTGCACATCTTGCTTCTCTGCGCGCGAGCCCGGGCATCGTTGTCCTGCGGCCAGCGGATGCGAATGAAGTCGTTGAGGCATGGCGGCTCATCATGCAGTTCACCGACCGTCCGGTTTGCCTGATACTGACGCGGCAGTCCGTACCCACGCTGGATCGCTCTGTGTATGCGCCTGCGAGCGGCCTCTCGCGTGGCGCCTATGTGCTGGCCGATGCGCAGGATCACAATCCTGACGTACTGCTTCTGGCTACTGGAAGCGAAGTCTCACTCTGTGTCGCTGCCTATGAACAGCTAAAGTCGGAAGGAATCAAGGCTCGTGTAATCAGCATGCCATCGTGGGAAGTGTTCGAAGACCAGAGTCAGGAATATCGTGACAGCGTTCTGCCCCCCGGGATTCTGGCGCGCGTCGCAGTTGAAGAGGCATCCCCTTTCGGTTGGGAACGCTATACCGGCTTTGGGGGCCGCATCCTCGGCGTAAATAGCTTTGGCCTGTCAGCTCCGGCAAAGATCGTCGCACAGTGCTTCGGATTCGAACCGTCGCACGTCGTTACCGCAGCCAAGGATCAAATTGCACGTCACGCTTCGAACGCTTCGAGTTAGCGAATCAGGTTTAGGCGTTGAAGACTCTATTTGTGCGTTCCTGCTTCGTTTGCCGTCCGGTAGAGGTAAGGTAGCATGGTCACGGAGAAGATCATATGAAAATCAGTCCGTTTGCAGGGAAGCCAGCCCAACCGGCAATGCTGGCGAATGTGCCCCGGCTTGTCACTGCTTATTACGCCCAGATTCCCGATTGTTCGGTGCCCGCGCAAAGAGTCGCATTCGGTACCTCAGGGCACCGTGGTTCAGCGCTTGAAGGAAGCTTCAATGAATGGCACGTTCTGGCGATCACCCAGGCTATTTGTCAATATCGCAAACAGCAGGACATCGATGGGCCGTTATACCTGGGCATTGACACCCACGCACTTTCCGAACCGGCATATGCCAGCGCACTCGAAGTGCTGGCCGCAAACGGGGTCGATGTCATGCTGGCGAACAATGGAGAATACACTCCCACTCCCGCGATATCCCACGCCATACTGACTTACAATCGCGGCCGCACCAAGGGGCTTTCGGATGGCGTAGTCATTACGCCTTCTCACAATCCTCCCGAGAGCGGCGGTTTTAAATACAATCCGCCCCACGGCGGACCAGCGGGCATTGAAGCCACTGCCTCGATCGAAGCCATGTCCAATGCATTCCTGGAAAAGAATCTTTCAGGCGTAAGAAGAATGCGTTTCGAAAATGCGTTACGCGCCTCGACAACGCACCAGCATGACTTTCTCAACACTTACGTCGGCGATCTTCGCAGCGTGATCGATATGGATGCTATCCGCGGCGCCAACATCCGCATGGGAGTTGATCCCCTTGGAGGAGCCGGAGTGCACTACTGGGACGCCATTGCCGAGCATTACGGGCTAAACCTGGTCGTGGTCAACAAGGCAGTCGATCCTGCCTTCCGCTTCATGACTGTCGACTGGGACGGCAGGATTCGCATGGATCCCTCCTCATCCTATGCCATGCAAGGGTTGATCGAACTGAAAAATCGATTCGACATTGCCTTCGCCTGCGATACCGATCATGACCGGCACGGGATCGTAACCCGAAGCGCGGGCCTGCTCCCCGCGGATCATTATCTTTCCGTTGCTGCTCACTACCTCTTTCAACATCGTCCAAAGTGGACCGAAAAGGTCGCGGTGGGCAAAACAGTGGTGAGTAGCCGGATGATCGATCGGGTGACCGCCAGGCTCGGCCGAAAACTCTATGAAGTGCCGGTCGGCTTCAAGTGGTTCGTAAACGGCCTGTGCGATGGCTCGCTCGGCCTTTGTGGAGAAGAAAGTGCTGGCGCCTCTTTCCTCCGCCTCGACGGCACAGCCTGGACCACGGATAAGGATGGAATCGCTCCCGCATTGCTGTCCGCGGAGATCATCGCGCGCGCTGGGCGCGATCCCGGCGAGATTTACCAGGAGCTTGAGGGCGAGTTTGGAGGCTCGGTTTTTGAACGGGTGGATGCGCGAGCCACTCCAGAGCAAAAAGCCATCCTGGCCAAGCTGTCACCGCAGCAAATAGAATCCTCGAAGCTGGGCGGCGAAAAAATCCAGACCATTCTCACGCATGCACCGGGCAATGGCGCATCCATTGGCGGCATTAAGGTGATTACCGAGAATGGATGGTTCGCCGCGCGCCCGTCGGGCACCGAGGACATCTACAAAATTTATGCTGAAAGCTTTCTGGGATCAGATCACCTGCATCGCATCCTTGAGGAGGCGCAAACAATAGTCGGTGATGCGCTTACCGCCGCGCAGGATAGTGAACCCGCACAAGTATAATCAGTGAGAATGGTTTGGGTTCCCCTGATTTTCGTGTCTGATCACGGACAGGGGCAATTTCATATTGTCGATGCGACGAAATTCTGGCTGGCCTTTTGCATACGTATCTGCATACGTAGTGCGCATCGCTGACAACTGAATTCAGTTGAATCGATACCGTTGGCGCTGTTTAAACGGCAAACGATTTGGCGTCATTACAAAAGGGAGGATGCTGATATGCGCAAGATCAACAATGATGCGGCGCCATCCGATGCGCTGGTGCTGTTCGGCGTGACGGGTGACCTGGCCTATAAGAAGATTTTCCCGGCACTATACGCCATGGTAAAGAAAGAGGCTCTCAATGTGCCGTTGGTCGGCGTCGCCTCCACACCATGGAGCATCGAGCAACTTCGTGACAGGGTTACCCAGGCCGTAAGCAAGTCGGGAAAAGTCGATGATGAAAACGCGCTTAGCCATCTTCTTTCCCTGTTTCGATATGTTCGCGGCGATTACAATAATCTGGACACATTCAAAGCACTCAAGGAGGTTCTGGAGGATGCAAAACGCCCTGCTTATTACCTTGCCATTCCACCTTTTCTTTTTGGAAATGTCATAAGGGGGCTCGGCGCCATGGATTTGGCAAGCAATGCACGTGTCATTGTTGAGAAGCCGTTCGGACGTGACCTCGCCTCAGCACGTGAGCTTAACCGGATCGCACAGTCTGTATTTCCGGAGGAATCGATTTTCCGTATCGACCACTTCCTCGGGAAGGAGGCGATCATGAATATTTTATATTTCCGGTTCGCCAATTCGCTTCTTGAACCGATCTGGAACCGAAACTATGTGGCCAGCGTTCAAATCACGCTGGCGGAGGATTTTGGCATAGAGGGACGCGGTGGATTTTACGAATCCGCAGGCTGTCTTCGTGACGTAGTTCAGAACCACCTTCTGCAGGTCGTCGCACTGCTTGCGATGGAACCGCCTGCCTACAAGGGACTAGGCTCCGTTCAAAGCGAGAAAGTCAATATTCTCCAGGCCATGCGTCCCTTGGCGCCGGCTGACCTGGTGCGTGGGCAGTATGTGGGCTACCGCGAGGAGGAAGGTGTGGCGAAAGACTCAGATGTCGAGACATTCTGCGCTCTGCGCCTTTTTATTGACTCCTGGCGTTGGGAAGGGGTGCCGTGGTATTTACGCTCGGGCAAATCTCTCGCCAGGACAGCCGCGGAAGTTATTGTCCAGTTAAAACCGCCGCCGCAACGACTTTTTGACGACTCGCCCGAAGAAGCTTGCCGCGCCAACTATTTGCGCTTCCGGCTTTCTCCGGTCTCAGCCGTTGCTATCGCAGCCCGCGTCAAGCGGGCGGGAAAAGAGTTTGTCGGTGTCCAGCGCGAACTCTGCCTGGTCGAAGAACACTTCGGACGCGAATCGCCCTATGAGCGCCTTTTACATGACGCCATGGTTGGAGATGGAACGCTCTTCACGCGAAAAGATGCGATCGAAGCCTCTTGGGCGGCCCTGGATCCTGTCCTCAAGACATATCCCCCCGCCCTACCTTATGAAAGGGGCAGTTGGGGACCTCCCGCAGCGGATTCCCTGATCGGGCCGGATGGCTGCTGGCACAATCCGGAATAGAGAATCCGCCACTCTCGTAACAACTCCTCTCGCAACAACCCCTCGTGTAAACATTGGTGCCGTTGCCTGGATGCAAGGGTCACAAGACCTCGTGCTGGCACTACCCCTGCTGCTTCAGCGGCGGCGGGTGAAAAAGATTTGGAAAGTACCCCACTTCATTGCGTAGAAAAGCCCCAGTAGCAATGTCACTTGGTCTCTGCTGATGAAGGGGCTGCCATTCGGCCCTTCCCGAGCCTCCCTCGTCTCTATCAACTCCATCGCGCTTCGGCCATCACTGCGACACGGAGTCACCGTGCATGATATCTGGGCCCGGAGAATCGGCTCTGATACACAATAGCTTGTAGGCGGCTTTACCGGCGATGCAGTGGTCGACTTCACTCCATACCCCGCAGGGTTGACAAATTCTTGACATTTAGAGGACAGCTTTTTCACACGGCGCATGTTATTTTTCAACACATCGCTATCTAAAACATTTGTCATAACCTTGTGAGGTCTCTTATATGAAAGCATCATTATCGGGATTATTGCAGCGAAGCCTGTTCATTTCAGCCCTTTTCCTGTTTGGCTTACCCGCTGCGCATGCGGACACGATGGAGTCTCAAAGCCCCATCGACATTCGCTCGGACAATACCTATTTCGGAACGTTGCCGGCACTGCAATTTGCTCTGAGCACCGACACTCCGCTAACGGTAATCAATAACGGCTCGCCCGGCGTCGAAAAAACAGCCGTCAGAGCCAATGTCAATGCTGGTGCGGGATCGCTGACGCTTTCCGGGCATGAGTGGGATTTGGCTCAGTTCCATTTCCATACGCCCTCGGAGCATTTACTGAATGGTAAAGCGAGCCCGATGGAAATGCACCTGGTATTCAGCGATGTTGCCGACAATCTCCTTGTGGTCAGCCGATGGGTCAAGGAAGGCAGCTTTAACAGCGCGCTTGGCCCGATTTTCTCACATATACCGCAGACTACTACAGAAACACTTCATGTCGATCACTTCGACCTGAACACCCTCGTGCCAGATAACCTGCAATCTTTCCGCTACTCGGGTTCACTGACCACCCCACCGTTTTCAGAGGGCGTAAGCTGGGTCGATCTGGCCGAACCGCTGTATATGTCGGAGGAGCAAATTAATGCGTTCAGTTCGCTTTTTCCCGAAGGGGACGCGCGCGAGATTCAGGATCTCAATGACAGAATTATACTGACCGATGTACCTGGGTTCGTGACAGCCGTTCCCGAACCTGAGACCTATGTCATGCTGCTAGCCGGACTGGCTCTGATAGGTTTCATTTACCGTAAGCGCCAGGCGGGAAGAGATGACGTTATATTCAGTTCTTGACGAGCATTGGGTTTACCCGCGAAGCGATAGCGGGCTCCCCTAACCTTTTAAAACGCCGTTGCCGGTTCCCCACGTTCCACCCCAAGCGTGGCGCGGACTAGCTCCGAGCACGCCTGGGCTGATTCATTCTAGTTCATCGTTCAAATACTCGTCCCGGGAGTTTTCGTCGCATGGAAGAGGCCTAACAAATTCTTGACACTTACCGAACATTTTTTTCACACAACGCGTGTTATGTTTTAGACACCTCCAACAAGATCCAATGCAGGCTGCAAGCCTGACAATGGACCGCTCCCGCAATGCCCTATCCGTCGCGCAGTTGCAACTTGGCTGACACTCGGTTGGCAATTCAATTGGCAACTGAATTATGGCAAATGAGCCTCGGCATTGGACGTTCGCGGGTTGCACTCCTCGCATCGCCATTGTAGAAGCGGAAGGCTGCGGTACGATTCTTGTCGCGCGTACTGATCAGCCCTGTTTTGCCAGTTCAGCAGTTGCTGAGCTGAATAGAGGACGTATGTGAATTCCTTAAGCCATCGTAATGTAATTATCACCTTCTAAAACATTTTATTTGTGAGGCCTTTTTCATGAAAATATCATCACTCGGACTATCGCGACAAGCCCTGCTCATTTCAGCCCTTTTTCTGAGCGGATTGTCTGCTTCTAATGCAAATACCCTGGAGGAGAACCTGGAGTTAATGGAGTCGCAAAGCCCCATTGACATTCGCTCGGATAATACATACTACGGAAAACTGGCGCCGCTGAAATTCGACCTGGACTCCGACACCTCGCTGGCGGTGATCAATAACGGCTCTCCGGATCACGAAAGCACCATCAGAGCCAATGTCAACGCCGGGGCAGGATCTCTGCTACTTTCCGGCCATGAATGGAATCTCGCTCAGTTTCACTTTCATACACCTTCAGAGCACTTGATAAATAGTCGGGGAACGCCCATGGAAATGCACCTCGTATTCGCCGATTCCGCCAACGATCTCCTTGTGGTCAGCCGAGGGATCAGGCAAGGCCTTTTCAATAATAAATCGCTCGATCCCATTTTCTCGGATTTACCGCAGACTACCGACGAAACACTACACATCGATCATTTCAATTTGAACACGCTTCTGCCAGATTACCTGGGCTCTTTCCGCTATTCCGGTTCCCTCACCACCCCTCCATTTTCGGAGAACGTAAGTTGGGTCCAGTTGGCTAGCCCCCTGTATCTATCCGGAGGCCAGATTGACGCCTTCGAGTCGTTGTTCCCGGAAGGCAACTCGCGTGAAGTTCAGGAGCTCAATGGACGAATTGTGCTTACTGACGTGCCGGGATTCGTTGACCACAGTGGGGAATCGGGAACAAGTATCCTGAATCCAATCCTGGATCCAATCCTGGGTCCGCTGATTCCTCATAGCGATGCGCTCAAGGTTGGGGCGCTTGACAACGGAGATATTTCACTCACCGAACCGGCATTTGCGGCGGCTGTTCCGGAACCCGAAACTTATGCCATGCTGCTAGCGGGGCTGATCCTGATAGGCTTTGCCGGAATCCGTCAAAACAAGCGGCGCGTGGTCAACCCGGATTTTTCGGGTTCTGCCGCATAAAGACTAAGGAGTGAAATTGTGTATCAGCTACGGACGGATTCAATTCCGATATTGCAATTTCGGCCGGCAATGGGATTTCGGTCAGCATCTCGACTCGGGGACGTTGCTCCAGCAGAATAGCGTAAAGGCTATTTCATTGGATTGAGGAAGAACACGTAATGACGCATGATTTCACTCTGAGAAACTTTACGGCCACATCTGTTTTTCTTGTCAACGTCATCATTTTTGGCATTGCAGGCGTATGCCATGCACAGACCGCCGCGCAGGAACAAGGTCAGGCAGCGGTGCCTGGACAGACGGGTCAGCCGGGTTCAGCAACAGTACCGGCCTCGTCCGGACAGGATGGTTCTCCAACGGGTTGGTCCGCAGGAAAACGGTCTGGCTGGTGCCCCCAGTCTATTGCAGACCAGGAGGATTTTCTTTGCCAGGTCATAAGAGTCCTGACGGGTCCCGACTCGTCCGGACCCAACCGGGATGTGGACGACAATATTTCGGCGGGGGGCGCTGGAGGCTGATTTTCAGTCCGGTAATGACTATTTTTCGCCATTCGGAGTGTTTGGACTACGACTTATCGTGAGCCACGTTTCCGTTATGAAAGGCGGCATCGCCCGATCCTGGATACTTGCCTGCACGATATTTTTCGGGATAGCAGCCGCCTCCCCCGTACAGGGCGACAATGCCGGAAAGGATACCGGCTCGATGCCGGCGCGCCCCGGTTCTGCTGCAGGAGCCCAACCCGGGCAAGGAAACGATACGGCAGGTCAAAAAGCGACGGCGCCCGAAGATGGCAGCTCTTCCCCAAGCCAGGGTGCCCCTGATCAAACTGGCTCATCATCCGCAAGCCGGGAATCGGGTACATGCAGGCAACCAATTCCTGATCAGGAAGGCTTCTTCCGCAAGGTTATCGGATTGCTATTCGCGCCCGATTCATGTGGGCCGAATCGGGATGTGGATACCAACATTTCGGCAGGAGGCGCCGGGGGCGGTTAATACATAGCCGAGATGCGCTGAGTGAAGTCGCTATTGTAGTCACCTCTCATCTTAACGCACTCACACCACCCGACACACATTGCCCGTTCGCGTTGCAATCGTCGCAGCACCTCCAAGCGGAACTGCGGCAAAATCGACATACCGGTGTTGCGGATTCCACATTGCCGTCAACCCCAACCCAATCCTCGTCGCATTCACCCTCTGACTATTGTCCGGTTTCCGAGGTGACGCGCATCGCGCGCAACCTGCTCAGAACTCCGCTACGGTAAACCTCGCCCCCTCACCCCCTCAGCCCCGTTGTCCGGATGGCAGAGCCAAGTTTACTCCCAGCAACTTTAGCCGCGGTGCGGGCCCATATTTTCCACTCAGGATGCGCACAGCTCGCTCAAGACCCTTTTGTCATAGTGGATATGCATACCGCTTCACGAATATTTCACTTTGTTTTGACATTTTCTTTATGAATTCTTCATTTTTTATAACTTTTTTTTCACATTTTATTTACATACGTCGTGCTATTTTTTCCTTGAAGGTACAAGGGATTTCCCTCTTTCTCCAAATATTCATAATAACTAATTCTAATAATTCCAGAATAGCCAAATCGCATGGATCGACCTCGAAAAACGGAGCCTTAATGAAACGTGATCTTTCTCTGATATTGTTGTCCGGTTGTTTACTTTCAACTCCTTTGTATGCCGAGGAATCTTCGTCTCCAGAGTCCGGGGACGCATCCTCGCAGTCTTATACCATCGACCTTTATGTCGATACTAAAACCAAACAGATTTACTCGGAGCCTGGAGAAGGCAGGGTACGCATGGGCTCCTTCGAAAAAGTTGCGGATAAGCCGAAAAAACCGGCAGCCAACGAACGCCGGGGCGACGCCGTTGCGTCGGGCACTGGAAAAGACGAGGGCGGCGCGCTTTTGCGCGATGTACCAAATTCTGTAGAAAAATCACAGGCAGTGGGTCCCGAAAAGCCGAAAGGGGGATTTGGCTACGCAAACTGGAAGGAAAAAGACCCGTTCAAATTCAATCTGAATCCCGACGGAAGCCAGTACGTCAAGTTTGGTTTTTTGAATCAGGCCTGGCTACGGTATGAACAGAACAACCCCGGATCGAGCGTATTAGGCGAACCTGTGGATGATACGACTGATATCAGCCTGCGCAGAACCCGCTTTGTGTTGCAGGGTCAGCTCACCGATCGAGTATATTTTTATACCCAGTACGGTATGAATAATTTCAATTTTCTGAGCCAGAATGCGGATAACAGAAAACTTCAATCCTTCTTTCATGACGCCTTTGGTGAATTACGGCTGACGCAGGGCCATCAAATGATTGTGGGGGGCGGTCTCGTCATGGCCAATGGCCTTTCCCGCTTCAGCAGCCCGAGCGTTAGCACAATCATGACCATGGATGTCCCATTGTTCGCTCAAGCCACCGCGGACCGCACCGACATATTCAACAGAAAATTAAGCCTCTATCTGAGGGGGCAGATCGGCAACCTCAATTATCGCGTTAGCGCGAGCGATAGTTTTCCCATCAACACTTCCGGGCTCGCGCCGGAACCCATCTCGTTAGCGAACGCCCAATTTGCGAGAACCGGCCACAGAAAACAATATCAGGGATTTTTCATGTGGAATTTCTGGGATAAGGAACCGATGACCAACCCTTACATGCAGGGAACCTACCTGGGCAAGAAAAGCATATTGAATCTTGAAGCGGGCTTCATCACGCAAAAAAATGCGACATGGACAGGCGCTTCGGAGGCAACTGCCGACTTTCATGACATGAATTTGTGGTCGGTAGCGGGTTACCTCGATGCGCCAGTGGACAAGGTGAAGGAAACAGCTATTTCCGCTTATCTAGGCTATTTCAATACCAATTATGGTCCAAATTATCTTCGCGCCAATGGCAACGGCGTGAATCCCACTAACGGAAGCTCCGCCGCCTTCATCGGGGGTGGCAACGCTTTTCCGATGTTCGGCACAGGCGATATCTGGTATGGACAAATAGGATATTTGATGGCGAAGCAATTACTCGGCGGAAATAACGGTCAACTGATGCCTTATTTTTCTTTTACGAGCGCAAATTTCGATCGCCTGCGTGATCAGATGAACGTATTCAGCGCTGGCGTGAATTGGCTGATAAAAGGGCACAACAGCAAGGTTACCTTCGATTTTCAAAACAGACCAGTGTTCAATTCCGGCGGATTCAAGGTTTCGAATAGAAATCAGTTTGTACTGCAGTATCAGATCGCTTTCTGATAATAATCGTATTCAATTCTCTTATCGGCCCAGGCTGGCCAAGCGATTCGGCCAACCTGGACTGATCCATTTCTCTTCCTGATAGATGTGTCTCCTGGCCTGCCGGGAAAATGCACTTTTTTCCCCGTTATTTAGCTCGCGTATTTTACCCAGGCTCTTATTCTTTATATCTGCACGTCCTTTCATGCAGGTGATTTAATTCTATCTGCCCGCGGCGGTGAACAAACGTCAACCGGGAAAACTGATAACTGATGCTGGCTATCCGCAGGACGAGTCAAGCCGTTATCCATGCGTGTATGCATGGAAATCTTTTCAGGAAGCGTTCGTGATGAGGTTTGCCCGTTTGGTTTCAATATAGCATCCAATATCGCTATTGCAAGGATTCAGGAAACCCTTTATATTTCCGACATGAAGCAAATAAACTGCCTTCCACTCCGCTTTCTGCATCGCCCGCGGCTTCTCGCAAGACCGCTGCTGCGCTTCGCGCGCTAAACTACCACAATCCCCTCAAGTTTGTCCCCAACGGAATCTGTTCCTGGATTCTGTACTACAGTTCGATTATCCTTTCGGAAACGGAGAAACCATTGAAAGATCATTTGATTATTTTTGACACCACCTTGCGTGATGGTGAGCAAAGTCCCGGCGCATCAATGACCAGGGAGGAGAAAGTACGCATCGCCCGCCAACTGGAGCGCATGCGGGTGGATGTTATCGAAGCCGGCTTTCCGGCCGCGTCCAACGGCGACTTCGAAGCGGTGAAAGCGGTGGCCGATACAATCAAGGACAGCATTGTGTGTGGCCTTGCGCGCGCGACGGAAGCCGATATCAGGCGCGCTGGCGAAGCTTTGCGAGGAGCAGGTTCCGCACGTATTCACACTTTTATTGCCACTTCACCCATTCACATGGAGAAGAAATTGCGCATGTCCGCAGATCAGGTGGTGGAACAGGCGGTAAAAGCCGTGCAATGGGCACGCCAGTATACAGACGATGTGGAATTTTCACCGGAAGATGCGGGCCGCTCCGACATCACGTTCCTCTGCCGAGTGCTGGAGGCTGTCATTAATGCCGGCGCTACAACCCTGAATATTCCTGACACTGTTGGCTATACGATGCCCGAACAATTTGGAAATCTCATTCAGACGCTGCGCAATCGCGTGCCTAATTCGGACAAGGCCGTGTTTTCAGTGCATTGCCATAACGATCTGGGGTTGGCCGTCGCTAATTCGTTGTCAGCGGTGATGCACGGAGCGCGCCAGGTGGAATGTACCGTAAACGGACTGGGAGAGCGAGCAGGTAATGCCGCGCTGGAGGAAATCGTCATGGCGGTGCGCACTCGTCAGGATTTCTTCCCCTGTGATACGCGGATAGACGCCGTTCATATCGTACCAGCGAGCAAACTCGTGTCCGGTATTACCGGTTTTCCGGTACAGCCGAACAAGGCTATTGTCGGCGCCAACGCGTTCGCTCATGAATCAGGTATACACCAGGACGGAGTGCTCAAGCACCGCGAGACGTACGAAATCATGCGTGCCGAGGATGTCGGCTGGGGCGCAAACAAGTTATTACTCGGCAAGCACTCCGGACGCAATGCCTTTCGCAGCCGTCTCGCGGAACTCGGCATCGAATTGAAATCAGAAGAAGTGCTTAACGCGACATTCATGCGGTTCAAGGAATTGGCGGACAAGAAGCATGACATCTTCGACGAAGATCTGCATGCGCTGGTTTCGGATGACGCCATGACCTTGTACGAACACTACAAGCTTCTGTCATTGACGGCTCATAGCGAAACCGGCGAAACACCGCATGCTTCCATAGTAATAGGCGAAGAAGGCAAGGAATCTCGCGCCGAGTCAGACGGCAGCGGACCGGTAGACGCCACTTTTCGCGCCATTGAGAAGATATTGGGCAGCGGCGCTGAATTGCAATTGTTTTCGGTTAACGCCATCACAAGTGGTACCGATTCGCAAGGTGAGGTTACGGTCCGATTGCAAAAATCGGGACGCATTGTCAATGGCAGCGGCGCGGATACCGACATCGTGGTAGCCTCTGCAAAAGCGTATCTCAGTGCGCTCAACAAGCTGCACAGCAAGTTGGAACGGGCGCATCCGCAGGTTTAGGAATCGTTTCAGGGTCCGGGACACGCTTGTCGAGCAGATAGCGAAAGTCGTCCTGTTTGAAAGCACGGGGGTGCGTTGAGTTTTTTTATCGATCCTGTCAACTGGTCTCACAGCGCATGAAATTCTCGCGACCGCTGGATTTCATGCGCTATGTCTTTGTCCGCTTCTTTCAGCATAATTGCACCGGTGTTGCCGCCAGCCTTACCTTTACCACGCTGCTTTCACTGGTGCCATTAATTACAATCGGATTATCTGTGGTGGCGGCGTTTCCTGCATTTACCGAATATTCAACCCAGATAAAACTGTTTATTCTGAATACAATGGTGCCGGAAGCGGCGAACAAGGTCATTGCGGTATACATGCAGCAGTTTGCTGAAAACGCGGTGAAACTCACCGCCATCGGCACGGCTTTTCTGGGCGTGACCGCACTTGCGCTGATGTTGACTATCGACAAGGCGCTGAATGCCATTTGGCTCGTTTCCCGGCTGCGCCCGCTCTTGCATCGCCTGTTGATATACTGGGCAGTCCTGACCATCGGTCCGCTTTTGATTGGCGCGAGCCTCTCGCTCACTTCCTGGCTGATCGGCGTGTCAATGGGCGTGACCCGGGACATTCCAGGGATTGATATCGCGCTCCTGCGACTGGCGCCGCTATTCCTGACAAGCATTGCCTTTTCGATTCCATATCTTATCGTGCCTAATCGACCGGTCTCATGGCGTCATGCAATTGCCGGCGGCGTGACCGCAGCGGTAGGATTTGAGATAATGAAGCAGGGATTCGCGGTTTATATTACTCGATTTCCCACCTATCAGGCGGTATACGGCACATTTGCCGCTATTCCCATTTTCCTGATGTGGATTTATCTCTCATGGCTGATGGTGTTGCTGGGTGCCGTGATTGCCGCTTCACTTTCGAGCTGGCGTTTCAGAGAGTGGCGGCGCGACCCGACAGCGCGGGGAAAGCAGTTTCTTGATGCATTGCGTTTATTGCAAGTGCTGGGAGAAGCGTTGAGGTCGGGCAAGGTTGAAACCTATTCCAGCCTGCAGCAGCGGCTCACGCTGAGTCTGGAAGAGCTGGAGCCGATACTGGAGCTTATGACCCAGACCAACCTTGTTCGGCAGGTGAAGGCTGGAGGATGGGTTCTGATACTTGATCCCGATAAAATCCTGGTTGCCGATATTTACCGCCTGTTTACATTCCGGCCCGAGACAGCGCGCGCCGCCGCAGCGGACGACGAAAAGCTGGAGCGCCTGCTGGACAATATTACTGCCGGCATGGATGAGAAAATGAATGTGCCACTGTCGCAACTCCTTGCGTCACCGCAGCCACCCGATGCCCTGGCATAGAATGCACGTAAGGAGTTGTTTGAAAAATATGATGCGGTACGGTTTCCCCATTTTGTTATGCCTATTGTTGTCGCTGTCATCCGGTGCGCATGCCATAGGCTTTACTTTTACGGATCATACGGGAAAGAAACTTACCCTGTCCGATTACAAGGGCAAGTGGGTGCTGATAAATTTCTGGGCCACCTGGTGTCCACCTTGCCTGAAGGAAATTCCCGACCTGGTATCGCTTTATGAGAGTCGAAAGGACGTAATGGTGATTGGCGTAGCAATGGATTACCGCGACCCGAAAACCGTGCTGAAATACGTTAACAAGTTGTCTATCACCTATCCCATTGTTTTTGGCGACAGGAAGATCGCTGCGCAAATCGGCCCGGTATCAATGCTGCCCACAACATATTTGTTCGACCCTGCTGGCAAACCGGCGGTTTATAAGGTGGGAATAATTTCTCGTGAGAGTCTGGAGGAATTCATGCGGGAAAATCCAGTAAAACCGGAGAACAAACCTTCCGGCAAGAGTCAACGAAAAGACCGGTAAACTCCCGCGATAGCAGCTTCTTTCATTACCTCATCGCTGCGGGCATACTGGTGGAAGATTACAATTGAGCCGATACGAAGCGAGTGTGAGGAGTAACAACGTCATCACATCATCCTCCAGCTATGCCTTCGGATATTTTTCCTCTTATAAAATCAGGAATATTTCGGGGTAGGAAAGGCACCATCTGCGATTGTTCGTCCCTCCGTCCGCGATACTCGATTTTTCCTTCCTTCAGGCTTCGATCGCCGATAACAATACGATGAGGAATGCCGATCAGTTCCATGTCGGCAAACATGACACCCGGCCGATCGTCACGGTCATCAAGCAGAACTTCGATACCGGCGTCCACCAGTTCCGCATAAAGCCTCTCCGCTTCGGTCCTGACCTGTGCATTTTTCTTCAGTCCGATAGGAATGATAACGACCTGGAACGGCGCCATTGCCGTGGGGAAAATAATACCCCGCTCGTCATGGTTCTGCTCGATAGCTGCTGCCACGATGCGTGACACGCCGATGCCGTAGCACCCCATTTCCATCGGCCGGGTCTGACCGGCTTCATCGAGATAGGTGGCTTTCATCGCCTCCGAATACTTGGTGCGCAACTGGAAAATATGCCCCACCTCTATGCCTCGGCAAATATCCAGCTTTCCCCGGCCGTCCGGCGATGGATCGCCGGGAACCACATCACGGACATCGAAAATATGATCCGGTTCTTTCACATCGCGGCTAAAATTGACGTTGACAAGGTGGTAATCCTCTTCATTCGCGCCACAAACGAAATCGCTCATTACCGCTACGGTGCGGTCGGCAATAACGGGAAGAGACAAGCCGACGGGCCCGATATACCCTGGAGGACACCCGGTTTTCGCGCGTATTTCTTCTTCGTTCGCTAACCGGAAATCCGGAAGGAAAGGAATCTTTCGGACCTTTGTTTCATTGAGATGGTGATCCCCTCGTAGCAGCAACAGGTACATTTCGCCATTTGCCATTACCGCAAGGGTTTTCACGGTTTGCTCGATCGGAATACCCAGGGCCGCGGCAACCGCTTCGCAGGTCCTTGTGGCTATTGTTTCGACTTTCCGCATTGGATCGCCCGCCTTCTTGCGCCCCCCCCCCGGTTGGAGTGATTCGGCCATTTCAACGTTGGCCGCGTAATTCGAATCCGGGCAGAAAGCGATGGCGTCTTCGCCTGAATCCGCCAGGACATGAAACTCATGCGAACCGCTGCCTCCCATCGGTCCCGTATCCGCAGCCACTGCGCGAAATCTCAATCCCAGGCGGGTGAATACCCGATCATAGGCGCCGTGCATTGCCCAATAGGTTTTCTCCAGGCTATCCTGGCCGGCGTGGAATGAATAAGCATCTTTCATCACGAATTCGCGGGCGCGCATGACGCCGAAGCGCGGCCGAATTTCGTCGCGGAACTTGGTTTGAATCTGGTAAAAGGTTAACGGCAATTGACGATAACTTTTAATCTCCCGCCGCGCTATGTCGGTGATGACCTCCTCGTGCGTCGGACCAAAGCAGAAATCGCGCTGATGCCTATCCCTGATTTTTAACATCTGCGGACCGAATACGTCCCAGCGTCCGGTTTCCCGCCATAATTCGGCGGGCTGAACAGCGGGCATCAGGAGCTCCGCTGCACCGCATGCGTTCATTTCCTCTCGCACAACACTCTCTACCTTCCGCAAGATTTTCAAGCCCAGCGGCATCCACGTATAAAGTCCGCTTCCGAGACGCTTGATGAGACCTGCGCGCAACATCAGCTTGTGGCTTATCAATTCCGCTTCAGCGGGGGCTTCCTTGAGAGTGGAAATAAAAAAACCTGATACGCGCATGGGCTGTCCACTGTGACAATCGATTCGTAATTCTACTCTGAAACGGCAGTGCATTTTTATCCGCACTGCATGTACTGCCTTACCTGCCGTTTTATTAAACTCTGACAGCTTTCAATCTGGGATAAAATGTGGAAAAATCTAATCCTATTGTGATGGATCAAACGGGTGAATCACATGATCGACCGTAATGGATATCGCTCAAACGTCGGTATCGTTCTACTCAATTCGAAAAACGAAGTATTCTGGGGCAAACGCATCAAGCAGGATTCCTGGCAATTTCCACAAGGCGGCATCAAGCCGGGCGAGAGCCCGGAACAGGCGATGTACCGGGAATTAACGGAAGAAGTCGGTTTACATCCCTGGCATGTCGAGATTATCGGCCGGACGCGTCACTGGCTGCGTTATGAGGTGCCGGATCAATGGATAAGGCGCGACTGGCGAGGAAATTACAAAGGGCAAAAACAGATATGGTATCTGCTGCGTCTGGTTGGACGTGATTGTGACGTATCCCTGCGCGCAAGTGTTCGTCCTGAATTCGACGCCTGGCGGTGGAACCAGTACTGGGTGGAACTGGAGTCGGTGGTCGAGTTCAAACGCCAGGTTTATCGGCAAGCTCTGACAGAATTGGCGCGCTTGCTCAATCGTCCCATCCCTCCTTTTGGCAGCAATGGCTATGGTCGCCCCAGCCATGGCGCCAGGGGACAGATTGCAGTGGCTCCCGCCAAACACGATGAATAGATGGGCGAATGGGAACTTTAAATACGGAAATGAATTTACCCGGTTATGAGGACTCAATATCACCTCCGAAGATCCTTCCCCACCGGGATTGGCTGCTTGTCCTTCCGCCGCGCAAGCCCGCGGCTTTTCCGACAATAGGTCCGTTATGTCGCAATATATGAACTCATGTTTTTGTTCTCGTCCTCAGTCAGCAGTCAAGCTTGCCCATCGCTTCAAATTTTAGGCGTAATCGGCTGCGCCACTACAGCCGCGTTTTTTAGGAGATTACCGATGATAATGCGGGCGTTGATCATATCGCTGCTATCTGTTGGCACCATTGCCGCCTCACCTGCCATTGCCGCCGAGCCCATCCAGCCGATTGAGGCGGCGAAGCCAAAGAATGAAAACATGGTGGAACTGGGCAAGATGCTTTTTTTTGATCCACGTTTATCTAAATCGGGATTCATCTCCTGTAACTCCTGCCACAATCTCAGCATGGGTGGGTCGGATAACCTGCCATCGTCCATTGGCCACAAGTGGCACCAGGGCCCTATCAATTCGCCAACGGTATTGAATTCCAGCATGAATCTGGCCCAGTTCTGGGATGGCCGCGCCAAGGATCTGAAAGATCAGGCGGGCGGACCTATCGCGAACCCAGGGGAGATGGCGTTCAGCCATGAATTGGCGGTAGGCGTTCTTCAGTCCATTCCGCAGTACCGGGCTCGCTTCAAGGAGGTATTTGGCTCCGATAAAATCGATATCGGAATGGTAACCGACGCGATTGCCGCTTTTGAAGAAACACTGGTTACGCCGGGTTCGCGTTTTGATAAATGGCTCAAGGGTGACAAGACAGCGATAAACCAAACCGAGCTCGAGGGGTATAAGCTATTCAAGGAGACTGGCTGCACCGGCTGTCACAACGGCGCCGCGGTTGGCGGTGCTTCATTCCAGAAGATGGGCGTACTGGAGCCTTTCGAGACTCAGAGCAAGGCCGAAGGGCGGTTTGCGGTAACCGGCAAGGAGGAAGACCGCATGTTTTTCAAGGTACCCACCCTGCGAAATGTGGAGCTGACATACCCCTATTTCCACGATGGCTCTGCTGCAACTTTAGCGGACGCGGTGAACACCATGGGCCGGATACAGTTAGGGCGGAATTTCACCAAGGACGAAAATGCCAAAATCGTAGCGTTCCTGAAGACGCTGACGGGAAAACAGCCTGAACTCACCCTACCTATTTTGCCGCCCTCAACGAAGGATACGCCCAGACCCCATCCGTTTGACTGATCGGATAAAAGCGGTCCTGTTCTTCGTCGAGTTAACTCACAGGAATGTTTAAATTTGCCCAGGCTGCTCCGAAGCCTGGGCTATTCAAGCCGTGTCATTTCAGCAGCGCCTGAATTCGGGCATAACAGTCTGGGGAGGCAATTCCAGTACTTGTCTTATCCTCTGCCGATCCAATTTTCTCAGGGATTGGGGACAAGCGATTATCGTGCCTTGCTCCGGTCATTTGCAGGGATTTTGAACTCCGCTCGCTTCCCATTCAGAAATATGGATTTACTCTTGAAAATCAAGTAGAGTTACTTCTTGAATAATTAAAATACGGAGTCATCAATGAGCGCTAAAGGGCAATTGTTACAAGACCCGTTTCTAAATACATTGCGGAAGGAACATATTCCAGTGTCGATTTATCTGGTAAACGGAATCAAGCTGCAAGGACATATCGATTCATTTGATCAGTATGTGGTATTGCTGAAAAATACCGTCACGCAGATGGTATACAAGCACGCGATTTCTACCGTTGTCCCCGCGAGGGCCGTCAACATACCCTTTGAGGCGCCCGCTATACCTGATGCCTGACCGACCCTCCGGGAATACAATTAACGCTAACGGCGGTGTTGATTCCGCTGTACTCGTCAGCCTCGATCTGGGGCGCAGCGATTCAGCTGAAAATCTGGAGGAATTGCGACGGCTGGCGGCAAGCGATCAGCTTGCGATTTCGGCGGTTGTCGAAGGCAAACGCTCCAGGCCGGATCCCGCGACCTTCGCGGGCAGCGGCAAAGTCGATGAAATTACCTCGGCATTGGAACAAACCGGCGCATCCCTGGTTATTTTCAACCATGACCTTTCTCCTGCCCAGCAACGTAACCTGGAGCAGCGCGTCGGACATCGTGTAATAGACCGCACCAGCCTGATTCTGGATATTTTTGCACAGCGCGCCAAAAGCCATGAAGGAAAGCTGCAGGTCGAACTTGCTCAACTTGAGCATCTCGCCACACGTCTGGTACGCGGGTGGAGTCATCTGGAGCGCCAAAAAGGCGGCATCGGTTTGCGTGGTCCCGGCGAAACGCAGCTGGAAACAGACCGGCGCCTGCTTGGGAAACGCGTTAAGCTACTTAAGGAAAAGCTTACGAAATTCGAGCGTCAACGTACACTGCAGCGCCGCTCCAGAAAACGGGCTCAGGTGATGTCCGTTTCCATTGTCGGCTATACGAATGCGGGCAAATCGACCCTTTTTAACAGTCTGACCCGTGCGCAGGCCTATGTTGCCGATCAATTATTCGCCACCCTGGACGCCACGAGCCGCAAGCTGTTTATCCCCGATTTCGGTCCGCTCGTGCTTTCCGACACAGTGGGATTCATCCGGGATCTGCCACATACGCTAGTCGCCGCATTCCGCGCAACGCTGGAGGAAACGGTACAGGCCGATTTACTGCTCCATGTGGTGGACGCGAGCAGTCCTGCCCGTTCCGAGCAGATCGATGAAGTAAACAGGGTCCTTAAGGAGATCGGTGCTGACTCCGTTCGGCAAATACTGGTGCTCAACAAGGTAGACCTGATCAATTTATCCCCCGGGGGCACGGGTTATCGGCGTGACGAGTATGGTAGAATCGAACAGATTCGATTGAGCGCAAAAACCGGCGAAGGGCTGGAGTTTATCAAGTTGGCGCTGGCGGAAGCAATTGAAGACCGGGCTTTGCAAGGGTGTGAGGATCAGCGCGAAGCCCGAACCGTAATGAATGAATAGCCCGTTCAGTTATTTACTATATCAGGTAGATAACGCGGTCTATTTTTTCTCCGGCAGGCTGAAATTCAGGATTTTCACCATACCGTTTAATGGTTTTATCGACATTAAGCAGAAAATAGGAATCATCATGGGATTAAATGATCCTCAGTGGGGAAGAAAAAAAGGCAATTCCGGTCCACCTGATCTGGATCAACTGTGGCGCAATTTCAACAAGAAGCTCAATAACCTTTTAAAGCGCAAGGGCGGCGGCAACGGATCGAGCGGCGGCGAGGGGCCTGGCGGCGGTCAACCCAAGCGATATAGCGGGGGTATAGGGTTGCTTATCGGGCTGCTCGTGGTGCTTTGGGTAGCCAGTGGATTCTACATCGTGAACGAAGGCCAGCGAGGCCTGGTGCTGCGCTTCGGAAAATATGTCGAAAGCACCCAGGCCGGCTTGCGCTGGCATCTGCCATATCCGATCGAGGTAGTGGAAGCCGTTAACGTGAGCCAGGTACGGACGGTGGAGATCGGTTATCGGAACAATGTGAGAAGCAAGGTATTGAAGGAATCGCTGATGTTGACCGATGACGAGAATATCATCGACATTCAGTTTGCCGTGCAGTACATCCTGAAGAACCCCGAGGAATTCCTGTTCAACAACCGCGAACCGGAAAACGCGGTGCTACAGGCGGCGGAAACCGCCATACGGGAAATTATCGGTAAAAGCAAAATGGATTTCGTGCTCTACGAGGGGCGCGAACAAGTGGCGGCGAAAGCGACCGACCTGATGCAACAGATTCTCGATCGTTACAAGATAGGGATCGCGATCAGCAAAGTAACCATGCAGAATGCACAACCACCGGAGCAGGTGCAGGCGGCCTTCGACGACGCGGTCAAAGCCGGCCAGGATAGGGAACGGCAGAAAAATGAGGGCCAGGCCTACGCCAACGATGTGATTCCGAAGGCCAAGGGTAACGCCGCGCGTCTGCTGGAAGAGGCCGACGGATACAAACAACGGGTGATTGCAAGTTCCGAGGGTGAAGCGAGCCGCTTTAAACAGGTTCTCGTCGAATACAACAAGGCGCCCGCCGTCACCCGTGACCGGCTTTATCTGGACACGATGGAGCAGGTGCTTTCAAGCACCAGCAAGGTTATCGTGGATCAGAAAAACGGCAACAACCTGCTCTATCTGCCCCTGGATAAATTGATACAAACAAGTGGACCTTCGTCTCCTGCTGCATCGCCATCGGAGGCGCCGGCTGCCGCTGCGCAAGAGGCTGTGCCTGACAGCGCCGCTCGAACTCGAGAGGCATTTCGCGGCCGTGAACGGGAGACAAGATAAGTGAAAAACTATACCGCGTTGCTCTTGGGTGCGCTTGTCGCCCTGTTTCTTCTGGCAACTTCTTCACTGTATATCGTGGATCAGCGTCAGCAGGCAATCTTGTTCCAACTGGGTGAGGTAGTAGATGTAAAAACGGAGCCCGGCCTGTATTTCAAGATTCCCCTGGCGCAGAACGTGCGCTATTTTGACTCGCGTATCCTGACCATGGATACAGCCGAGCCGGAGCGTTTCATCACTTCGGAAAAAAAGAACGTACTGGTGGATCTGTTCGTGAAATGGCGAATTATTGACGTCAAGCAATATTATGTCAGTGTACGCGGCGACGAAATGCTCGCGCAGACGCGGTTGTCTCAAACCGTGAATTCCAGCCTGCGTGACGAATTCGGTAATCGGACGGTGCACGACGTGGTTTCCGGCGAGCGCGACATGATAATGGAAATCATGCGCCAGAAAGCTGATGCCGATGCGCGCAAGATTGGCGTGGAAGTTGTGGACGTCCGACTGAAGCGCGTGGATTTGCCGCAGGAAGTGAGTGAATCGGTCTACCGCCGGATGGAAGCGGAGCGGAAACGGGTGGCCAATGAATTGCGCTCTACCGGCGCGGCGGAGTCCGAAAAGATCCGGGCCGATGCCGATCGCCAACGCGAGGTCATCCTGGCGGAAGCTTATCGGAGAGCCCAGGAGGTGAAAGGTGAGGGAGATGCCAAGGCCTCCGCAATTTACGCCAACGCTTTTCAGCCCAACCCGGAATTCTATGCTTTCTATCGCAGTCTTGAAGCCTATAAGCAGAGCTTCAAAAACAAGGGCGATATGATGGTCCTTGAGCCTAATTCTGAATTCTTCAAGTATCTGAAGAACTCGGGCCGAAGCGCGAAATAATAGTCCATTTTTTATCAGCCGCCGGAGAACAGGACCTTGCGAATTCTGAATCGCCGGTCGCCACGGAGTCATAACAGACCATCTAAAACATATGAGCCGCGTCCTTTTGCCCTGCTCTATTTCCTTCCTGTTCCCCGTCGGTAATGAGCTCGTGCAGAACTGTAGATGATAGAGTCTACTGAGGCATGACGGCATGTGGGATACTTTATTAATGGCGTTTGCCCTGATGCTGGTATTGGAAGGGCTTCTTCCGTTCCTGATACCCGGCGTTTGGCGCGAAACCTTCAGGAAGCTGACCGAAGCGGGTGACAACCAGATACGCTTTATCGGTCTTACCTCCATGCTGGCGGGACTTCTGCTACTTTACCTTGTGAAATAGATCTGCGCGTTCGCGCTTCTCTTCAGAGCACTGGAACGTAAACATGCGTGCGTGGGTTCTTCCCGAATATATTGAGGATATCCTGCCTGCCGAGGCATTTCGCATTGAGATGATGCGCCGGCGTGTGATGGATTGGCTATTCGTACACGGCTACGAATTGGTGGGCCCCCCTTTACTGGAATATGTGGAATCGTTACTCAAGGGCAGTGGCGGCGATACCAATTTGCGCATGTTCAAAGTAGTGGATCAGCTGAGCGGACGAATGATGGGACTACGTGCCGATATGACGCCACAGGTTGCGCGTATCGATGCCCACTTGTTGAACCGCAAGGGTATTACCCGCCTTTGTTATGCAGGTACTGTGCTGCATACGGTGCCGTCGGGCTTGACCCGGACCCGGGAGCCTCTCCAGGTGGGAGCCGAGCTTTACGGCCACAACGGCCTGGAAAGCGATCTGGAAGTTCAGCGGCTTATGCTGCAATGCCTGGCGATTGCCGGTATAGGTAAAATTCACCTTGATCTCGGCCACGTTGCCGTATTTCGGGGCCTGGTCAGAGGCGCGGGGATTCCAGCCGAGCTTGAAACAGAATTATTTGGTGTGCTGCAGGCCAAGGATAAGTCCGCGTTGGAAAAGCTTTGCACCCGCCTGGATGTGGATACGCGAGCGCGGCAGGCGCTATTGCTGTTACCAGAACTGTATGGCGACAAACAAATACTGACATCGGCGCGCAAATCCCTTCCGGATTATCCGGAGATAGTCACAGCGCTGGATGAATTGGAAATGGTGGGAACGGAGTTGAGTCCGCTGGTGGATACTCTCGCGTTTGACCTGGCTGATCTACGCGGCTATCACTATCACAGCGGCATGGTGTTCGCGGCATATACGTGCAACAGCCCAAATGCAATTGCACTGGGTGGACGCTATGACGAGGTGGGCAAGGCATTTGGAAGAGCGCGACCGGCTACCGGCTTTAGCATGGATTTACGGGAGCTGTCGGGATTGGTGCAACCCCAGCCCTATCCAAAAGGAATTTCGGCGCCTTATGTGAAGGGTGACGAAACGCTTGAAAAAAGAATCGAACAGCTTCGTGATGAAGGTCAGACAGTAGTGGTTGAATTGCCGGGGCACGAGGATGACCAGGGTATTTTCAACTGTGACAGGAAATTGATACTGGAAGGCGGCGTTTGGTCAGTAGTAAAGGTTTAACTCGAATATCAGATGCAGCATGCAAAAAGAGATTGGCAGACATGACAAAAAACGTGGTCGTCATTGGGACCCAGTGGGGCGACGAAGGCAAGGGCAAGATAGTGGATTGGCTTACGGATCACGCACAAGGCGTGGTTCGCTTCCAGGGCGGTCATAATGCGGGACATACGCTGGTCATCGGTGGCAAGCAAACCGTACTTCACCTGATTCCTTCCGGAATCTTGCGCGAGAACGTTGCGTGCTATATAGGCAATGGCGTAGTCGTGTCACCCCAGGCGTTGCTGGATGAGGTCGACATGCTGGAGAAAGCAGGAATCGACGTGCAGGGGCGGCTTCGCATCAGTGAAGCCTGCCCTCTCATCCTGCCCTGCCACGCCGCGCTCGACGCCGCCCGGGAAACAGCCAGGGGGTTGGGCAAAATTGGCACGACAGGACGAGGCATTGGGCCGGCGTATGAGGACAAGGTGGCGCGACGCGCGGTCCGGTTGCAGGATTTGTTTCACCGTGACCGCTTTGCCGCCAAGCTGGGCGAAATGCTGGATTATCATAATTTCGTACTGAAAAATTATTTCAATGCGCCAGTGGTGGATTTTCAGCAAACCGTGGACGATACGCTATCCCTGGCGGAGCGTATCAGACCCATGATGGCGGATGTGCCGCGGCTTTTGTTCGAAGCCAACCGGTCCGGCAGCAACCTGTTATTTGAGGGGGCACAGGGCACATTGCTTGATATTGACCATGGCACTTACCCCTTTGTTACGTCGAGCAACTGCATTGCGGGTGCGGCGACAACGGGAAGCGGGATTGGTCCGCAAATGCTGCACTATGTTTTGGGCATCACCAAGGCTTATACAACGCGGGTTGGAGCCGGGCCCTTTCCTACTGAACTGGTTGACGACGTCGGCAGGCATCTTGCAAAGCGGGGCAACGAGTTTGGGGCAACCACCGGTCGCCCGCGCCGCTGCGGCTGGTTTGACGCCGCCGCGTTAAAGCGCTCCATTCAGATCAACGGCGTTTCAGGGCTGTGCGTCACCAAACTTGACGTATTGGACGGTGTCGAAACGCTGCGTGTGGGGGTTGGTTACAAATTGATCGGAAATGGTGAAAGCGAAAATTTCAGGGAGATCCTGCCCGTGGGCGCAGAGGAACTCGCCTGCTGCGAGCCGGTGTATGAAGAAATGCCCGGATGGACCGACAGCACGGTAGGAATCAGGAATTTCAGGCAACTCCCCGCAGCAGCACGAAAATACCTGAAGCGCATGGAAGAGGTGTGCGAGGCGCCGATAGATATGATATCAACCGGGCCGGACCGGGAAGAAACGATTGTATTGCGGCATCCCTTCGAGTAGCCCTTTTTAATGCCCCGGTTTCGAGGTACTTGCAATTTGCATAAACCTACAACCTTCGGGACTCATGGTTAATCGGGCATTTGAACCCTCAAAGGCATGAACGGCTATAACGTCCGCAACGCAAGCTGGCAATGTGATAACCACGCACTGCGCTCAATACGGGAAAAAGTTTTTATCCGTGAGCAGGGCGTTCCTGTCGAACTGGAATGGGACGAATTTGACGCGAGCTGTATTCATGCCCTTGCTGCGGATTCGGCGGGAAATCCTATTGGCACGGCCCGGTTTTTACCGGTCGGAACCATCGGACGCATGGCAGTGCTAAAGGAATGGAGAGGCAAAGGCGTGGGCGGCGCGCTCCTGCAGTGGCTGCTGCAAGAAGCTGGAGATCGGCAATTTCAACAGGTTGCCTTGAATGCGCAGATATATGCTGCCGGGTTTTATGCCAAATTCGGTTTTCGGATAGAGGGAGAAAAGTTCCTGGACGCAGGGATTCCGCATGTGAAAATGGTTCTGCGATTGTAGATCGCATTCAAGTCAAGTAAATCCGGTTGATCTTTGCCCAGCTACCAAGGGCAACATCCACCTGCCCCATACCGGCGTACTCCCCGAGATTAGCCATTATTGATTCCGAAAGCTGTGTGTATTTTACACACAAAAAACAGTCGAAAGATGTGATTAAAAAGGAACCATAAAATCAAGCGATAATACAACCTGGTCTTTTTTCCCTCCGAACGGCCGGTAGGTCGCGCCATGGAGCGCATCCACATTGTCATATCGTACGTTCGGGCGAACATTAAACTGCTGGATCGGCTTCCACTCCAGTTTCAGCGTCTTGGCAGCTTTCCAGTTCATTCCCACAGTGACCGCGTAATAATCTGCGGGTACGCTGGTGCTATTGCCGAACTGGCCACGGCCCAGCGCGTAGCTCAATCCGCGGTTGTCTGTAGCCGCCGCTACACGGCCGGGTGAAAATACGCGAAAACCGTCTCGATCACGGAACCATTCGCCGCGGACGCCAACTGATAGTTCAGGCGTAAGATCATAGTACAGGTGCGTGTTAATGCCATACCATTCTGCATTCTTGTTCACGCCGTTCAATAATACCCCACCGGCGTAACCATGATCGTGCTGGAAAACAAAATGTGTCTTGGTGGTGATCTTGTGCTTCAGCACGACGCTGTACATTCCCCAGGGTTCGCTGCTTCGTGTGGAGGTCTCGCTATAGGTGCCGCTGATATTGGCCGAACTCGCCATGTCGTCGCTGGTCCAGGTGATACCGCCTATACCGCCCCAATTACCCAACTGTTTATCAAATGCTCCATCCCACCCGCCAGTGGCGCTCCCGGTAGTGACCCCGCCGATAATCGACCAGTTGTCGTTGATTTTGTAGTTACCCAATGCCCCGGTATGGGTGAAAGGTTCGCCATATTGCATCGTGTAGGCATGGGTGTAAAAGAAATTGTCAGGAGCCGGAACCGATTCATAACCGATGGGTGTATAAAAATGGCCGAGCTTGACATTCAGGCCGTTACCGACCGGTACGTAAGCTTCCGCATACGCCTGGGGAAGCGCAATACCATAGTATCGGGTCGAAGCACAGCATAAATCGAGATCCCAGTTACTTCTGTCCAGGGGTTGACCAGTATTTACATCGAACGCAGGAACGCCGTATGCCTGGGTAAAAATGGCATCCGTACCGAACATGAAATCGAAACGCCCGCCAAAATCCCACGCACTGCCCTCGGCCACTACGGGTCGTTGTATAAATATATTGAACTGATTCAGTTGAAATCGATTTGACCGATCGGCAAAAGTCACGGGGCCGTTGAACCCGCTCGCCTGGCCCGGGTTGAAAGTCGCTCCGCCATTGATCCAGCCGCCTACCCGTATCCCACTATCTTTAAACCACTCCACTGCCGCATTCGCATGCACATCCGTTGATCCGGCAACCGCTGCGAACAGGCTGACGGCAGAAACGAACACGGTCCGGCTTCTGCGTTTTGGCGTGCACGACATATAGTGATTCCCCTGGGTAAAAACACTACATCCGAAATTGTTATTCTCTCGGCAACGTAACACGCCATATATAAATAAAATGTGATTTTATTGTGAATAATATGTTAAGTTTTTCAGATTTGTGAAGATTTTCAACTTCCATTTATCGCTACGATGTGAAGAAAGTGGAATGGGACGAAACCCATCAACGAACTCACAGATTCAAACCGAGGGGTTCAGAGGATTGGCAGATAATCACCATGTCGCACGTATTGCGATAGGCATCCATTTACAAAATCCAGCAAACAGGGCGCCCGCACTCCTGACAGTGGAAGGAAAAGCGGAAGGGAGTTAATCCCTGGAATGATTACTCGTTGGACGTAAGCTTGAAGCGGCATAAGCTGCTGCCCCGGGCCATGCATTCGTAATGATCAACCTTGCCGCCAGTAAAGGTTTCCATCAAACCCCTGTCCAGATGGCAGATCGCCAGATCTTTTTTTGCCATGGCGTGAAATACGCAGTTCTCCGCTTCAATGACCGCCTCGCCCCCTGGAAGCGTAGCATCTCTTGCGTTATAACCGAGCTGGTCCATGACTTCGACAAGTTTCTCGACCTTCTCTTTGTGGGTCCTCAGACCGGGATATTGATTGCTTATCTGCCGGGCAATGCTTGCACCAATCTCGTTCATACGTTTGCCCATATCGCCGCTGTCTTCACGCCGAACCGACGCTACCACCAACTGCGCAAGCCAGGAATATTGGCGAGGCGACATTTCCTTGCCGAGTTCGGTAAGAACATAAAGTTGCTGCGGACGCCCACCTCCGGACGGACGTGTAGATCCAGCCTCTACCAGCCCCGCCGCCTCCAGGGATGCAAGATGCTGCCGCACCGCGTTTCGAGTAATCCCCAGCCCTTTCGAAAGCTCATCCACACTCAAACCAGGCTTGGTTTGACCCAGCAGCTTAAGCAATTGTTTCTGCCGCTCACCCATAATGTCAGTCGTCTAACGCTTTCACCACCCATGCACTTGAAAATTATTATAGGCCACTAATAGCTGAATTCAATCCAAACAAACTTATAACACAAATAACTTGACAAAGTGTCATTAGCCCCTGATAATAATCGCAGAGGTAGGAATCTTTCCCATTCTGCGCTCGATGGTTGGATCAAAGAGGGTCGGGTCTAAAAGAGGGGTGACATAATGAAAACAAGGGCATTTTTGTCCACTTTGCTCCTCGGCTTCACGACTGCTTGTGCCCAGATGAGTTCTCAAGAGATCGTGCAGAATGAAAATATCCGCCAAGCTGCTCAGAACGCCAGAACATATAGCGACCACAATGCTCTAACCAGCTATTTTGAAAATGCGGCCAGGGAAATGCAAACAAAGGCCGAGGAACAAAAGAAATTGCTTGAGCATTACGAGGAAAAAGGCTATCTGTATGGTAGGCAAGCTCAAGACCTCAAATCGCACACAGCCGCGTTAGTGCGTAAATATGAAGAAACCGCAGAGGAAAACATAAAAGAGGCTGCCGCCCATCGGCTAATGGCCTTGGAGCAGGCTCAGGCCAATCTCGCCGTGCATAATGGCGCTATTAAAGAACCGAGGCGTGAGGGAAGCCGTTAAATATATGACAGGGGGTTGTGGTCCTCGCACCCCTCGGTTCTCAAAGATAAGCTGGCGCTACTCACCTCGGTGTCCAGATTTAAAGGTTTAACATTCGGGTTGCGTCTTATACGCTACCTGCTGCAATCTATGCGGCATCAGAAAGGGATAGTCGCATCGAGAGAAAAAACAATTTGGTCTTTTTGGTTATCGAACGGCCTGTACGATTGATTGATGCCATCTGCTCTGTCGTAACGAATATTGGGGCGAATGTTCAGCTTCTGCATGGACTTCCAGTCCAGCTTCAGCCTTTTGGCCGCTTTCCAGTTCATGCCAATTGTGACCGCATAATAATCCGCGGGCGCACTGGTGGGCGCAAAGGCGCCGGCAAAACTACGTCCCGTGTTATCGGTAGCGGCAAGTACCCGAAATGGCGAGAAGACGCGAAAGCCATCTCTATCCCGGAACCATTCCCCTCGAATCCCGATGGACAGATCATCCAGTAGATCATAGTACATATGCGTGTTGATACCATACCATTCGGCATTCCTGTGCTCGCCATTCAACAAGACTCCCCCAGCATACCCGTGAACGTGGTGTAGAACCAGATGCGTTCTAGGGGTGACTCTGTGTTGCAGCACAATGTTGTACATACCCCAGGGTTCATTGCTGCGCGTGGAAGTTTCGCTGTACGTACCCGTGACATTGGCCGACGTTCTCTTATCATCGCTGGTCCATGTAATGCCACCCAGGCCGCCCCAGTTCCCTAACTGCCTATCAAAACCCCCGTCCCATCCACCGGTAGCGCTACCGGTGATTGCGCCACCCATGACGGACCAATTTCCATTGACTGTATAGTTACCCACGACGCCTGTATGGGTAAACGGCTCGCCATTGTTAAATGTATAGGCATGAGTGTAAAAAAAGTTGTCGGGAGCCGGCACTGTCTCATAGCCGGTCGGAGAATAAAAATGGCCAACCTTGACATTGAGGCCATTGCCAACCGGAAGATAGGCTTCAACATAAGCCTGGGGGAGCGCAATACCGTAGCTGCGGGTCGAAGAACAGCACAAATCGAGGTCCCAATTTCCCCTATCAAGCGGCTGACCGGAATTCACATCAAATGGAGGCACACCGAAAGCCTGGGTATAAATAGAGTCGGTGCCAAACATGAAATCGAAACGGCCTCCCAAATCAAACGCATTGCCTTCCGTTACCACCGTGCGCTGTATAAACACATTAAATTGATTTAATTGAAACCGGTTGGCGCGGTCCGCAAAAGTAACGGGACCGTTGTAGCCGTTACCCGGATTGCCCGGGTTATAAGTTGCTCCGGCATTGATCCAGCCACCGACCCTTATACCGCTATCCTTGAATACGTCTATTATGCCAGCAGCATGGATATCCGAGTTCATCATAACCGATAACAGGCTGCCTATCGCAAATAGAAGCTGGCGTTTGCCTTTTGGCATGCATTTCATTTTTATTTTTCCTTAGTTCCCCGGACATAAGGATTTGAAGCCGTTCAAAACAGTCGATGTTTCGGTTTAACAAGATTCGTGACATCCAGCGAGAACACGAGTTGATCCTTCCTGTCAAAAAAGGCCAAAATGCTACATCAATATCCTCCGCTTTATCGTAAACGAATGTTCTATCGAATAGTCGCTCTTACATGGATTCATGATTGATTTTCAGTCTTTTCGCAAGCGTTCAGCTCTATTCCCGAGTGACTGCTTAATCATTGGCAGACGACCAAAGTGATGTCAGCCTCGTGCTCGACTTCCCAAATCGCCTGTGCTCTTTATCCGTAGCGCGCATGGCTTTCACTACGATCCTGTTTAAATCGGTGGAAATGGAATATTCGGCTCGCATCTATCCCAGAAACAGCTTATAGGCCGGGTTCTCGCTTTCATCCCAGTAACGGTTGTCCAGTTTGCCGAGAAACGCTTTGAACTCCGCCTTCCCTTCAGGCGGCACCTCCAGGCCCACCAGCACGCGGCCATAGTCGGCGCCATGATTGCGGTAGTGGAACAGAGTGATATTCCAGTGATGGCTCATGCTGTTCAAGAATTTCATGAGTGCGCCGGGTCGGTCAGGAAATTCAAAGCGGTAAAGAAGCTCATTTTTTATCTCCCGTGCGCGGCCTCCGACAAGATGGCGCACATGCAATTTCGCCATTTCGTTGTCACTCAGATCTTCAGTGCGCAAACCGCTTCTCTCCAGGTTCTTAATGAGTTTTGCCGCTTCGTCGCGATTTCGAACGGATACGGCAACGAACACATTCGCTTCTTTCGGATCGGCATAGCGGTAGTTGAATTCGGTAATGCTTTTCGCTCCCAACATAGCGCAAAATTTTTTGAAGCTGCCAGGCTCTTCGGGAATCGTTACCGCCATCACGGCTTCCCGCTGCTCACCCAGTTCTGCCCGTTCGGAGACATGACGCAGACGATCGAAATTCATGTTGGCGCCGGAAGCGATCGCAACAAGATTTTTATCGCGAATCCCCTCTCTCCTGGCGTAAGCCTTTGCTCCCGCCACAGACAGCGCACCGGATGGCTCCAGAATCGCGCGAGTATCCTCGAACACATCCTTGATCGCGGCACAGATCGCGTCAGTATCAACCAGTACGATTTCATCCACCAGTTCACGGCACAAGCGGAAGGTTTCTCCTCCCACCTGCTTCACGGCCACGCCATCCGCAAACGATCCTACTTGCGGGAGCCTGACTCGCCGCTTTTTTTTCAGTGACTGATACATGGAATCGGCATCAACCGGTTCGACTCCGATAATCTTGATGTCAGGATAAAGCCTCTTCACATACGCCGCGACACCGGAAATAAGTCCGCCGCCGCCGACCGGCGCAAATATGGCATAAATGGCGCCAGTATGCTGGCGCAGGATTTCCATGCCGATTGTGCCTTGTCCCGCGATGATATCCGGATCATCGTAGGGGTGCACAAACGTAGCATGCTGCTCTGCCGCATATTTCCACGCGTAGGCGTAGGCGTCGTCGTAAGAATCACCATGCGATATCACAGTCGCTCCCCGCGCCTGAACTGCCTGTGATTTGATTTGCGGCGTGGTGACGGGCATTACGATGGTCGCGCGGCAACTCAGCCGTTGTGCCGCAAGCGCCACCCCCTGCGCATGATTGCCTGCCGACGCGGTCACCACACCACGCTTGAGCACGGCCGGGGAAAGCTTGACCATTTTATTGTATGCGCCGCGCACTTTGAATGAAAAAACCTCCTGCATATCCTCGCGCTTCAGTAATAACTGATTGTGTATGCGCGCAGATAAATTTGATGCTAGCTCCAACGGGGTTTCTACCGCCACGTCATAGACCCGTGCGGTGAGAATTCTTTCGAGATAGTTGTTTTTCATCGAACCGTTGCTTGGCGAAGGAAGCAGCATTTTAGCATGCCAGGAAACGCTAAATACCCAGCTTCATTGTTAAAATCGGTGGATAGTATTATCCTCACGAGTAATCAGTTTTTTTCTTCCACAAAAATAACACTATGACGCAAGACGAACAAAAACAGGCGGTCGCCGAAGCCGCTATCCAATATGTTCCCGCAGGTTGCATAGTCGGGGTGGGCACCGGTTCCACTGCAAATTATTTCATCGACGGACTGGCCAGGATCAAGCACAAAATCGAGGGGGCGGTGGCAAGCTCAGAGGCAACAGCACGTCGGCTCCGCGATCATGGCATAGAGGTCATGGATTTGAACAGCGTCGATGAACTTCCGATATATGTGGATGGCACAGACGAGATCACTGAGCACCTGCATATGATAAAAGGCGGCGGCGGGGCATTGACGCGAGAAAAAATCGTTGCTGCAGTGGCGAAAAAATTCGTCTGTATTGCGGACCAGAGCAAGTTTGTCAAGCTGCTCGGCAAGTTTCCACTGCCTGTGGAGGTTATTCCGATGGCGCGCAGCTACGTGGCGCGCGAGATAGTACGCCTGGGCGGGCAGCCCGTGCTGCGCCAGGGATTCATCACCGACAACGGCAACGTGATCCTGGACGTCCATGGTCTGCAGATCCTGAATCCGATTGAACTGGAAACCGCACTCAACCAGATCACGGGCGTCGTGACCAACGGCTTGTTTGCGAAGCGCGGAGCGGATGTATTGCTGCTGAGCAGTGATGATGGTATCCGGACAATAGCCATTTGATGTAGCAGTAATAAAACCTCCATAACCGGTTAGTAATATTCTTTCATTTTGATTGAACGACAGGAGCGCAATGGCTAGCAGCGAACATATATCCAAACAATTTGACGCCGATCTTGAAGCGGTGCGCACACGCGTGTTGCACATGGGCGGATTTGTGGAAGAGCAGATCGAGAGAGCCATCGAGGCGCTGACCACCGGCAACGAGAGCCTCATAGAAAACGTTATCGCCGATGATCACCGGGTCAATGCAATGGAGGTATCGATAGACGAAATATGCAGTCAGATTATCGCCCGCAGACAACCTGCCGCCGGTGACTTACGCATGATCATGACCGTCATCAAGACCATCACCGATCTCGAACGCATTGGCGACGAAGCAGAAAAAATTGCTCGGATGGCCAAGCTGATCTACGAAACAGACCGTATGCATATGCCGCGTTTTGTCGAAATCAGGCATGTAGCCAACATCGCCCTGGAAATGCTGCGCAAGTCCCTGGATGCATTTGCTCGTCTGGACCTGACAGCAGCGGCTCAGGTCGTGCGCGAAGACGAACAGGTGGATGAGGAATTCCGTTCGATCATGCGTCAACTCATCACCTTCATGATGGAAGACCCGCGTAAAATTTCTACCGCCCTCGAAATCCTGTTTGTCGCCAAAGCGATCGAGCGGATTGGCGATCATGCCAAAAATATGTCCGAATACGTGGTATATATGGTCAAGGGCAAGGACGTGCGCCATGTGACTGCTGAAGAGATCGAGCGTGAAATAAGAGATTAGGTCGATTAGTCAGCCGTCGGAATTCAAACCGGAACGCCATGCTCGAATACTCCACTCTCGCGGCGGTAGACCTTGGCTCCAACAGCTTTCGTCTGCAAGTGGCACGGGTGGAAGGCAAACAGCTTTATCCGCTGGACAGTTTGCGCGAAATGGTGCGGCTTGCCGCCGGCCTGACGGAGGACCAGCGGCTGGACGAGGATTCTCAAGTCCGCGCTTTGGGTTGCATGGAACGTTTCGGTGAACGTCTGAGAGGTTTTCCACCGCATACAGTACGTGCAGTCGCAACGAATACCCTTAGAGTAGCCAGAAACGCACCGGTATTTCTCAAAAAAGCCGAGGCCGCTCTCGGGTTCCCGATTGAAGTGATCGCAGGGCACGAGGAAGCGCGGCTTATCTATCTGGGTGTCGCCCACAGTCTTCCAGCCTCTACCAGCCCTCGCCTGGTTATGGATATCGGGGGCGGCTCTACTGAATTTATCATTGGCAGCCGTCTGAAGCCAGTCAAGCTGGAAAGTCTTTATATGGGCTGTGTCAGTTACAGCCTGCGCTTTTTTCCGGACGGCAAGATTACGAAGGGTGCGATGAGACGGGCCGAACTCTCGGCGCGCAGCGAGATACAGACTATCGCCGCACAGTTTTCCAGCGCTCATTGGCGGGACGCATTCGGATCATCCGGCACAGCGCGTGCATTGGGTGACATCATCAAGCTGAACAAGCTCGCCCCGGAAAGCAGCGAGGGGGATATCACCGCGGACGGACTGGAAAATTTTCGGGACCGTTTGCTCAAGATTGGCGATATTGAAAAGCTGGACCTTGCCGGACTACGCGCCGATCGGGCGCCGGTAATCGCCGGAGGTTTTGCCATCATGTCCGCTGCATTTGCCGAACTGGGGATCCAGCGCATGTCGCAGGCAATGGGTGCATTGCGCCAGGGTGTGCTTTACGATTTGCTCGGGCGCTTCCATAAGCATGATATGCGTGAAGTAACGGTTAAACGATTCATGCAACGTTACCGGGTGGATGCTGCTCAGGCAAGACGGGTGGAATCACTGGCGCTGTTGCTGGGAAAACAGTTGCTGAAGGATTTTCCTGATGAAGCGGAAGAATTGCTGCAAACCCTCTCATGGGCTGCGCGATTGCATGAGGTCGGTATTTCAATAGCCCATTCCGGCTATCATAAACACTCAGCATATATTCTCGGCAATGCCGATATGCCAGGTTTCTCGAGAAGGGAACAAGAACGCCTGAGTGCGCTTGTGCTCGTCCAGCGGGGCATGCTTGGTAAAGCGAGAGAATTTATTGCGGTCCCACTGGATTTTGCTCTGCTGTGCGCACTTCGTCTGGCAACATTGTTTCACCGCAGCCGTGGTGATATCAAGATACCGCGCCTGGAAGTCAGCCTGGACGATAAAGAGTTGAAACTCTCCATCGAACGAGGATGGTTAGAAAGAAATCCATTGACCGATACGGCACTTTATGACGAAATCGAACAGTGGAGCGCTCTCGGTCTCAATTTCCGGATAACGAGACCAGACTGATCAGGGATATAAGGCGGATAAATCGGCGAAGAGCGCAACACGGATAATTTGAACAAACGAAGCCATGGCATCACACTCCAAAAAGAGATCTTTAAAAGCAGGACTGCCACCGGGCACGCTGGTGCATATCGGCGCAAGAAAAGGTGTTGCTTCCCGCGTTACCCTGCTGGATTATGATGAGAATGGCGTACGCGAATCCGAGGTTACTGCCGGAGGACTGGCCGATAAAATCAAGTCCGCGCGAGGTATTAAATGGATCAACCTGCACGGGTTGGGTGATGTTGGAGTGATGGAGCAGATCGGCGCCTGTTTTAACCTTCACCCGCTGGTGCTGGAGGACATTTTCAATACGGAACAACGCTCGAAGCTGGAGGATTACGGCGATTATCTTTATGTGGTACTGAAAACCTTCGGTTACGAAACCAGAGGCAGAGAAGAGAAGATATATTCGGAACAGATCAGTCTCGTACTGGGAAAAGATTTCGTGCTGTCGTTCCTCGAAGCGGATGGCGTTCAGTTCCGGTCGGTGCTCGATCGCTTGCGTTCAGGCAAGGGCCAGATCGGAAAGTCAGGTGCGGATTTTCTGATGTACAGCCTGATCGATGCCATTGTGGACAGCTATTTCGTCATTCTTGAACAACTTGATGAAAGAACCGAAGCGCTGGAAGCAGAATTGATAGCTCGCCCGCAACCGAATACCCTGCGTTCAATTCACCATCTAAAGCGCGAAGGTGCTTTTCTGCTCAGATTACTGTGGCCGCTGCGCCAGGTTATCAGCTCCTTGCAGCGCGGCGATTCTCCGCTGTTCACCCGTAATACCTTGCTCTACCTGAGGGATGTGTATGACCACACCATACATATCATCGAATCCATCGAGTCCCTGCGAGACTTGACAGCGGGCATGCTCGATATCTATATGTCCAGCGTGAGCTTTCGCATCAGCACGGTAATGAAGGTCCTCACGGTCATTACCACCATATTCATGCCGCTTAGCCTGATCGCCGGCATCTACGGAATGAACTTCAAATATTTGCCGGGGCTTGAATGGGATTTGGGATTCTTTGCGGTGTTGAGTGCGATGGCAGTAATCAGCGGCGGTATGTTGCTGCTATTTCGATGGAAAAAATGGTTATGAAAGGATAATCCTAAATCCGGTAGTTGGACGGGGTGGAGTGCGCGGTTTTTGGGGTGCAGGGCAAGGCGCGACGACGCGGAATGGTGCGACCGCGCAGGGCGGAGCAGTGCCTTCCGCAGGAAGGTGCGACCCCGGAGCGGGATGCGGTCGCCATGAAACGCGGTCGCGGCATCCCCTGCGCTGCCCGATCCCCGCTTTGCGGGGCCCCTCGTGCGACGCTGCGGGGCGCCCCATTCCAAGGAGTTGCAACGCAGCCATGTGCCGCAAAAACCGTTCAATCCGCCCCGTAGCGAACTCACCAAAAAGGTAAGGTCAAGTGATACAAAAAGTCTTTGTGGATCATAATCCTAAACTGGAGAATGAGCGATCAACTGCCGGATTTAGGATCATAGCAAGCCCGCCTTAAAATTCGAAAACTTGCCCGCGCCTCAATCTCTCCGGTTTGAATTCCCCTGCTGCTGCCTGGATCTCCGCCATCGTGGCATCCTCATTGCCAGGTTCCATGTGGGTGACTAAAAGGCGAACCGCTTTGTTGAGCTGTTTTAACCCCTGTGCCAGCAGCTCCGGCCGCATATGACCCGCAGCCTCGGCGCCTGCCCTGTTGTGATTGAGAAAGGTTGTCTCGATCATCAGATAGCGCAAGTTGCCGATCGCATTCAACGCGGTCCAGAACGGCTCATGGTAAGTGGTATCGCCGCTGAATACAAAACTGGCCTTGCCGCTATCCAGTTGATAGCCCACGCCGGGAACAGCATGCCGCACCGGTAGCGGGGTCACTTTCCTTCCTGATAACTCCACAGTCTCCCCCACCGCAACAGGTTGGAACACAATATAGGGGTTGTCGGGCGCAGGTAGCCGGGTGTAATCCGGCCAAAGGCGAAAATTGAACATGTCCTGCTTCAGTACGGCAATAGTTTCGGGTAGCGCATAAACCGTTACCGGGCTGTTACGCCGCGGCCCCACCATGTCCGCTACCATTGGAAGCAGTCCTGCATGGTCGAGATGCGAGTGGGTAAGAAATACCGTATTGATACATAACATTTCAGTCAGCGTTAAATCTCCGGCCCCGGTACCGACGTCAATCAGAATGTCGTCATCCAGCATCAGACACGTGGTTCTCAAGTCCGCCGCCACCCCGCCGGTGCATCCAAGCACGGTTATGCGCATTTTATTTCGATCAGCGAATGAAGTGAAGAAATGCTATCAAAAAATGGTTGTCGCCCCCTGGGGCGATGAAAGACGCAAGACAAGAAAGTAAACGACTCAGAACTGAAGATCCGCGCTCCCCTGAAGATCCCGGAGCTCCTCAAAGCAACCTGAGGCTGCAGCCGTGTGCTGCCGCAGACCTTTCCCACATCAATACCTTGATGCCCCGCATACGCGCCCAGGAAATGATCAAGACGCGCAACAGGCGTGAAGCATCGGGCAGCATCCATATTTCCGAGATACGCTTGTCCTCTCGCCAGCTACGCAGCAGAAGTCTCATCACGGCCCCCGCGCCTATGGAATGGCTGCGCATCTGCAAGCAGAGAAGCTGTCGCGCCGATTCCGGCGAAAGCCAATGAACATAGCCGCCCTGGTGGAACACGTTCTCGAGCGCATCAAGAAGCGTTGAGGGAAAACGCGTCAGCGGATAATTTCCCGAGAGAAGCAGGATGTTACGCCGGGCATTCGGATAGCGCGAGAAATAAAGGTTGCGGTTGTGCCTCACCAGTGCCCTGAAAGACCGGCCGCGCCCGAATGATCCACCCCCCTTGTGCTGTATACGAGCGTCGGGATGCACGCCGAGCCGCCAGCCTCGCAGGTCGAGCCGGCGGCCAAGATCCACGTCTTCGTAATAGCCGCGACCGAATGCCCGGTCAAAGCCACCGGTATCCTGGAAAACCTTGCGGCGAACCAGAAACGCGTGCCCCTGAAGGCGGTAGGTAGCAATGTAACCGCCAGGCCGGCGCAAATATTGGCCCAGATCGTGCCTGGCATAGTCATTGCCCCCGGGAATGATGACCGCTAGCTGCGGGTCAGCCGCTAGCGCCGCACAAAGCAGCGGCAGGAAATCTTCACTTGCCTCGGTATCCGAATTGAGAACCAGCACATAAGATGCGTCGGAGCGATCGACTGCCGCGTTTACCGACGCACCAAAACCGCGATTAGTCCGAGCGTGATGAACGCGAATGCATTCATACGGCAATTGCTCGAGCATCTGGCGTGTCTCGGTGCCGGATGCGTCATCCTGTACATGAATATACCTGACGGATCCGCTGAGGAACGTAACGACGGAATCGATGCAGCGCCGCGTCAGCAGCGGCGCGTTGTAGACCGGGATTACCACATCGATGGATGGCATTACCGGCATACGGCTCATCAATCTCCTTGAAAAACTAGGCGGAAAACCCGCTAATCATGCAAAAGCCAGTTTAGCGGCGCTATCGTGGGGATGAGCTTGGTACTGGCTGGCCTCTGGCCGCACCTGTCCCTCCAGCAATGCCACATAACGGGATAGTACGTCCGGACCCCCTACATCAATCATTTCCCTCAGAAAGCGTTGGTGGTGTTCTTCGATATAAAAAGAATCGCAGCCATGGGAAAGAAACCTTTCGATATTTTTATACACATCATCCCGGCAACGCAGCTCTGTCTCAGGCATGAATTCAGCCAGCGCGGACCGTCCCGCATGCAGATAGTCAGCCGCCAGTACCGGCTTCTTTGTCTTGACTGCTTCAAATACAACCGAAGTGGCAAGATCAATGATGACATCCGCCCAATTCATGAGATAAATGGAATGAACATCACCGCCGGCTACGCTGACGTTTGACAAACGCCGCAGGGAAACATCCTTTGTCAAGGATTGTTGCCAGCCTCCGCGGGTATGGGGCTTGATCACTAGCTCCACCCCTGGAAAGCCGGCAACGATACGTACGACCTCGCCCACTTCCTCCCAGAATGTGGAAAAATTGCTCTTTCTCAAAAACATTACCACCTTGAGCTTGCTGTCGGAGCGGGTCAGGGGCGAAGGCGGCATCAATTCGGCCAATTTGGCGAGCCATTCGTCACAGTAGCGCGGGGAACCCAATACGGCAAGCTTCTGATTATCCATGAAGGGGCGAAAGCGCACCGAGCATAGCTCGTTCGGCACCACAACTCTTTCAAAAATCCCCGCGTTGGCAAACGTGGTATCGGGTTCCAGGCGCAATTCCCGGCGCCGGATCAACTGACTGGCATGGGGACTATCGCCATGCGGCAGCGATACCGTGCCCAGGCCCATTTCACGCGCTGTCGACAGCATCACCTTGACCCATTCCACGCAAATGGACGAATTTCTTTCTATCCAGTCGAATACCACCACGCCCTCATCATTGTCGCCAAAACTACGCGTCAATAAGCGTTTAGCGGTACTTCGCCAGATCGGTTCACGCCGCCTGGCATCATAAAACGATGCCAGAGCATTCATGATCGGGCCGATGAACGGACGGCGCAAACTGCGGATCAATATCAGCGTTTGAAAAAACCATCTGATAAATTCGACAGGCGGCAACACATCGGCGATGTAGGCCATGCGCACGCCGTTGAGCCCCTGCAGGAACTTGATCCGGTAATCATCGCGAAACCGCGAGTTCCCTATCAGGACAATATCGCAGGTATGCCCCGAATCGATCCACTTCGAGATTACCGGTGTAATATGGTCTATGTCGTTATAATGACGGAGGAAAAAAAGCGCTTTCATCCCCGCATTCTCATCCTTTGCATGTTGGTAACAACCAGTATACCCATCATTTAATTGAGGATTCCGATGTGTTTCTGGTGGCGAAAAGCGCGTAATTGTACACTGGCGAATATCCGTTTACTAGCACGGCCATCGTTTTAGTCCGTAGCAGTCTGTTAGAATAGATTGTTTCGGATTCGCTCCCGATACTCGCGAATAGCTGATAATCGGCAATCAACAACTAAAGCACCCCGACCGATAAATCCAAGGAATGTGAAACTATTAATGAAAACAATCGCTGTAATACCGGCACGTATGGGTTCGTCCCGGTTTCCCGGTAAACCGGTTGCGAAACTGCTGGGCCGCACGATGCTGGAACATGTCTACAAGCGTGTTGCGCTGAGCCGCGCGCTCGATGCCACTTACATCGCCACTTGCGATGAGGAAATCCGCAGGGCGGCGCAGGACTTTGGCGCCCCGGTGATTATGACGGCTGACACCCACGAAAGGGCCAGCGATCGAGTTGCCGAGGCAGCAGCCGGAATTGATGCTGAACTCATTGTCATGGTACAAGGTGACGAACCAATGACCCGTCCGGAGATGATCGATGAGGCGGTAGAGCCGTTTCGGCACGATCCGCAATTGGGCTGCGTTAATCTGGTGCGAAGTATTGACAACAAAACCGACTTTTACGACTTTAACACAATTAAGGTGGTGATGGATCAACGGGGCAATGCCCTGTTCATGTCGCGACAGCCAATACCGTCCCTCCCGGGCTCCTCACAATTGAATTTCCAGCCCGCCTTCGCTTATAAACAGGTCTGTATCATTCCGTTTCGACGCAACACGTTGCTCGATTTCGCAGGATTACCGCAAACGCCGCTGGAAAAACTGGAGTCAGTGGACATGCTACGATTGCTGGAGCATGGTTATCGGGTGAAGATGGTAAGAACGGAGTTCAACACTCAAGCGGTGGATACCCAGGCCGATCTTGAGCGCGTGGCAAAGTTGATGGAAGAGGACCCGCTGCTGGCCTCATACTGAGTCAGCGTCCCTCGGCCCAAATCGAGATAGCTGTTTAAAGGATCTATTGGATGTATTCATGCAATTAAAATCGAAACTTGCCCGGAACGCGTTAACCATCGGCTCGTGGATTACCCTGGGACATCCGGCGATCGCCGAAATCATGGCTGCAGCCGGGTTTGATTGGCTCGTACTGGATACCGAGCACAGTGTCCTGGAACTGAGCGAGGTTCAAATACTGATCCAGGCGCTGGACGGGCGGGGATGCCCCGCTATCGTTCGGCTGACTTCGAATCACCCCGATCAGATCAAGCGTGTCATGGACGCCGGTGCAACGGGCGTAATGGTGCCGATGGTTAAAACCGCGGCAGATGCCGAGGCTGCGGTCCAGGCCGTCTACTACCCGCCTCGCGGCCATCGTGGAGTCGGCCTGGCGCGCGCACAAGGGTATGGCGCGACATTTCAGCAGTATCGGCGCTGGCTGGAAGACAACGCGGTCGTGGTAGCCATGATTGAGCATATCGACTCCGTCGATGCCATCGATTCCATTCTTTCCGTACCGGGAATTGACGCTTATATCATCGGGCCTTACGATCTTTCCGGCTCGATGGGCCGTCCAGGCGAGCTTGATTATCCGGAAGTTCAGACGGCGATAACGCGGGTGCTGGAAGCTGGACGCCGCCTCGGCAAGCCCGGAGGGATTCATGTAGTCGAGCCCGATCCCGATCAGCTGCGCCGCAGCATCCAGGCCGGCTTCAGCTTTCTTGGCTACGGTTTGGACATTCGCATCCTCGACACACTTTGCCGGAGCCATATGCAAAAAATAAGGGAAGATCTATGAGCAAGCTTGTCATCTCCACCTCGTCGTTTGATATGGAAAATAACCCCCATATCCAGCATTTAGTAAGAAAGGGTATGCCCGTCGCCGCCAATAGTTACGGACGCAAAATCACGGAAGATGAAGCCATCGCATTGCTGGGCAATGATGCTGTAGGAATGATCGCCGGGATAGAACCCCTGACGGAGCGTGTTTTCGCATCCGCCAGAAACTTGAAAGTGATATCCCGCTGCGGGAGCGGTCTGGATAGTGTCGATCTTGCGGCAGCGAAGCGCCACGGTATTACTGTTCTCAATACACCTGAGGCGCCTGCCCAGGCAGTGGCCGAGCTTGCCTTGGCACTGATATTGACCATTTTGAGACGGATATGCGAAACTGATAAATTGGTCCGTGCCGGCCAGTGGCCGCGAACACAGGGAAGGCTACTGGCCGCCCAACGCGTGGGTATCATTGGCCTGGGAAGAGTCGGCCGCCGCGTTGCGCGGGTGTGCCAGGCGTTTGGCGCCGACGTGGTGGCGCATGATTCATATGTGACGAACTCGCCTGACGAGGTAGAATTGATACCCTTGGAGAAGCTTCTGGCGGAGGCGGATATCATCACCCTCCATGTCACGTATGACGCTGACACTCACCATCTGCTGAATGAGAACGCTTTTGCGCGTATGAAACGCGGCGCCATAGTGATAAATACCGCTCGCGGCGGCCTCATCGATGAAACCGCTCTGGCAGATGCTTTGAATTCCGGGCAGTTGGCTGCGGCGGCGCTTGATGTTTTCGAGCAGGAACCGTACCACGGTCCCCTGCTAAAATGCGAAAATGCAATTCTCACTTCACATGTCGGCTCACTTGCCAGGGAATCGCGCCAACGCATGGAGATCGAAGCCGCAGAGAATCTGCTGCAGGGCCTGATTGAAGCAGGCGTAATGAAAAACGGATAAACAGGGAATGTCCAACGAAATCGCGATAGTATATGGCGCCAGTGGCTTTCTTGGCAGTCATGTGGCCGACGCTTTGTCCACTGTCGGCTATCGGGTACGCTTGTTCGATCGCTCCCCATCCCAATATCAGCGCCAAGACCAGGAAATGATCATTGGCGACATCATGGATCTTGGCCAGGTGACGGAAGCGGCCAAGGGCGCCGACGTGGTCTATAATTTTGCCGCTATCGCGGATATTGACGAGGCCCACGATAAACCGCTGGCTACCGCCACGGTCAATGTGCTGGGCAATATGCATGCACTGGAAGCCGCCCGCCTTGCTGGAGCCCGCCGCTTTGTCTTCGCCAGTACTATTTACGTCTACTCCGAGTCTGGTTCTTTTTACCGCGCCAGCAAGCAGGCGGCCGAGCGTTTTATTGAAACGTATCACGAACGCTACGGCCTGGACTACAGCATTCTGCGCTACGGATCACTGTACGGCCGACGCGCTGACGCGCGTAATGGTATCTACCGCATGCTGCATGAAGCGGTCGAGCGGCATTCGATTACCTATCACGGTAGCGGCGAGGCGATTCGTGAGTACATCCATGTGGAGGACGCTGCGCGCATGAGTGTACAGGTGCTTGCACCGGAATTTGCCAACCGCCATCTGATCCTGACCGGCCAGGAGCGGCTACGCATCAGGGACGTCATGACAATGATCTCTGAAATCATGCCCTGGAAAATTGATCTGCATTTCGACCAGGCACGCGCGGGACATCACTACGAGGTGACCCCTTACGCATTCCAACCGCGCATTGGCCGCAAACTGGTGCTGAATGAGCATGTCGATCTGGGGCAGGGACTGCTGGATTGTCTCAGGGATATTCACAAGGCGATGCGTCACTCCGGTGAAGATGATGAGGCGACGCCACTGGCGTCGGACAACAGAGCATGAAGATTACAACCTGGCAAGCCATCATTTTCGATTTTGACGGAGTTGTGGTTGAATCCGGTGAAATCAAAACGCAAGCCTTTGTCAATCTCTATCGTGACTATGGCGAGACGATAATGACTGCGGTAGCGCAGTATCACAGCTCGAATGGCGGTATGTCGCGCTATCAGAAATTTCGCTATTTTCAGGAAACGCTTCTGGAGAAGCCTCCCCTGACGCCGGACGAAGAGCGGCAGCTGGATCGACGCTTTTCCGAGCTGGTGGTAGAGGCTGTGATTGCGAGCGATGCAGTGCCTGGCGCGGCCGAACTGATTCGTAAAGAGGCAAAAAGAATCCCGTTATTTGTCGCATCTGGCACACCGGAAGCAGAACTCAATACCATTGTTGGTCGCCGTGGCCTGGCCTCCTATTTCACCGCAGTACGCGGTTCCCCGACGCCCAAACAGAAGCTTATCGCCGATATTTTATCGGCTCATGCCCTACTGCCGGAGCGTGTACTGATGATAGGCGACGCCCTGATAGATTATCAAAGCGCCCAGGTTAACAATGTTTCATTTTTGGGACGGGTGCGTCCCGGGGATAAAAATCCTTTTCCGGCGCATGTGAACATATTGCCCGATCTGCACCCATTGATCGGCTGAGCGTGGGACCTGTACCGAGCCCGCAATACGACCGCTGAATACTTGCTGATGTAAACCGGTATCAGCGCATCACGCCACGCCGCAACAACCGCCAGGAAACCTTGAGACCCCAAAGCAGAGGATGCCGCCTCAACATGGGGGTGACTTCAACACGAACCCCCGTATGGCGCTCAATCTTCCATGCAGCATAACTGATGCTGTCCTGAAAGGTAAAAGCCGCCTTTGCCAACCGCAGCACAGACAGGACCTTTCCCTGCAAGCGGCGCAACCGCCAGCGCCACAGCGACTGTCGATGACTCGCTGCATCGGTCAGGCACCGATAATTTCCATCTGCCAGCGCCTCCAGCCTTCCCGGCAACGCCGGTGTCGCATATGCGGTCAGTTCGGCATACTCATCCAGATTGAACTGCGCCAGCTGACGCGCCCGCCCTGCCCGTTCAGGCCGCAGTTCTGCGGCATAGGTCTGCGTCAATCCATTAGTCCAGATCGTCTCGACATTCACGATCGAAGCGGTCAGCGTCGGGAGGGTGGACTTCAGAAACGTTATCACCGCATGTGCCAGCGCGTGGTGAATTCTCCTGCGAATACCTTCGTCACGCGCATACAACAACCTTGTTGGTTGAGCAAAGCGCGCCCACAAATATGGGTGAAACCAGTGCCGGGTTCCTTGCTCAAAATCCGCCATTGAGACCACCGCATACTTGGCGCGAAATTTTTTTTCCTGCTGGGATACCTCCAGATAAAATACATTTGGAGGCAACCATGCGTTCAGGCGACGCAGATAGCGCTCAGGGTAAGCACCACCGTAATTGTTCACCACAGCGTAGAAATCCACGACCCCGTCACCAATCTCGTGGGAGCGCAGGCAGGATCCATAAAGAAGAACAGCCTCAAGCGAGGAGCCGAACCGTAATTTCAGTGCTTCAACCAGGACAAAAAAATCCGCCGATACAGCCTCTGAACTCAATGACGCCATCTCCGATACCAGTTCGTCCGGGGGCTGTTGATCGAATACTGGTGTGCGGTTCGACATTTATAAGTTTGCGTTGGCGCTATTTGCTACCAGAAAACTGATAGGGCCGGCTGCCGAGATACGCAATGGCCCCCCTTGACTTGCTGCCCGATAGGACTCGCCATCAACGATATAATCGTCATCTATCATCAGTTCCAATACGCTGGTATTGGAACTGAAATAGCCGTTTTGCTCCTTGAGAGCGCTTCCGTGACCTGAAAGCAACTGCAACAATGAGCGCAGCGGGCGCTTTCGCTGCTGTCGCACAAACGTGACATGCAGCGGTTCCTGTTCCTGACCCCAGTATGGGCGCATGCCGAACAGCAGGCGATCAAGGGTACTGGCGAAAAGAAACGTATAAGTTCCGCGATGCAGCTCGATATTTCTCTCGATAACTGCTAGCTGAACCGGCGCCCAGGGGCCTTGGCGACGTCCGATGAGCGCGCCGGCGAGATAGCCCAGCATTATGATGGCCGAATAAATTTCTCCGGTTACGCCGAGCTGCTTGATCCGGCCCTGGGAAAATATGACAGCACGGGCAATAAGGCCGATACCGAAGAACATGCCATAGACCTTGGCGGTCCCTGCCTGTTCAATACATAAAACGTGACGCTGCAGCAACGGAGGCAGGTTCCGGTTCAACAAACACTTGCTTAACTTCCGCAGGTTGTCTTCCGGTCTGCCGTGAATACCCAGATCCAGTGCCGTCATATTGGTCGTCCCGCCGGGGATTACCGTCAAAATCGGCCATTTGGCCGGTGGCTGTATTGTGAACAGATGATTCAATACGGCCTGTACCGTACCGTCCCCGCCAACGACGACCAGCAGATCAGTATCAGCTTCCACAAAAGCATCAACCGACGCGCGAATCTCGGGGCCGCTCGTCGCGTCCCGGCAGATGGCATCATGGATCCCGGCCATTTCACGTCTTATTGCATCCCTGCGCTTGCGAATACGCCCGCTCATCGGATTGAACAGGAATCCGACGGTTGCGGAACCTGCTCTAAGTCTATCGATCCTGAATTGTTCTATCATTCAATCTTTGATACTGGCCCCGCAAGGGGACTTAAAGGGATTTATTCTGAGGTTTGTCAAGGCAAGCCGCGCAGATTACAACATATGTTCCATTCATGCCACAGCAACATCTGTCCGCAGCGACTACAGACTCTTTTATTCAGATAGGAAATAATGAGCGGAGACTAGAAAATCCGCCGCAGCCACAAACCGGCAAGCGCAATTAGCACCAACCCGGGTAGAAGCGCGGTTAATGCCGGGTTCAAGTGCAGCAGCAGCCCCGCGTTCGCCACAATCTGGTCAAACAAATAGACACTGATACCGAGCATGGAAGCAAGTACGAGTCTGTTGCCGAGGCCCGCCCGAACCGATCCAAAAACAAAGGGTATCGAAAGCAATAGCATCGCAACCGTTGTCAATATGCCGCCGCCTTTTCGCCATAAAGCGAGTGCGTAGGCATCTACCTCCTGTCCGGTGGAACGTAAAAAACGCACATGAAAGAATAACTCGATCGGGGAAAGACTTTCCGGCGACTTGGTCAGCGTCGAGATATCGTCCGGATTCAGGAATGACTTCCATTGCATGGATGCCGTGCTCACGGACTCTATCCCGTTGCCGGTAAAAGTCTTGGTGGTGACATCGCGCAACTCCCATAGATCCCCATCTATGAAATCCGCATATCCGGCATAGGTGTAGGTCAGCAGGAAGCCATTTTCATCAAAATGCATCAGTTCAATATCTGCTGCTTTTCCCGCATGCAGCATTTCGCCAATACGTAATACATTTCGTTCGTCGCGGGTCCAGATACCCAGATGCTTGCCAAGTGCGGCGCTCTTCTCGAGCGCAACGGCTCGGGAAGAGATGGCTTTCTGCTGGAATTGCGGAGCGACGAATTGGTCCAGTACAGTAATGAACGATAAAAGTATCAGCCCAACGGCAAGTGAAGCGAGGCTGATATGAGCGGGAGACACACCCGCCGCACGCATCGCGGTCAGCTCCGATCCCACAGCCAGCCGTCCCAAGGCGACCACGTTGCCTAGCAACGCAATGAAAGGCGCAAGCTGGATAAATCGGCGGGGCAGCAGCAAGGCGGTATGCAGGAACGCATCCTTGACGCGATAAGTACCCTTCCCGACGTCATCGAGCTGATCCAGCAAGTCGAGAAAACCGAATAACGGCAGGAGCACTGCGGTAGCGATTCCCAGGCCCATGACAATCTGCAACGCCAGGTAGCGGTTGATTATAGTCATCTGCGCAGAAATAGGTTCTGCCAGAAACGCGGTGACAGCAGAGTGAGCACGATCAGGAACATCAGCGTGTAAAGCCACCAGACACCGGGCAAGCTGCCGATAGTGCCCTGCTCCACCCATGTCTGGGCTAATCCGTTCAAGATATAGTAGATCGCGAAAACCAGGGCTGCGGCGTAATATGTCCTTTCGCCTTTTTCCTGGCGAGGCGAAGCACGGCTGAATGGCACCGCAATAAGCGCCAGCAGAATGGTTGCAACAGGACGTGAGAGTCGCCATTGGAATTCGGCAATATCACGTGGCTGATCGGATTTCATCAATGCCGCGGTTGGGGCAGCCTTGCGTTTGTAATCCAGAACGTTACCGCTGTCGGTGAAATAAATCAGTTTATCGAACTGGACAACGGTATCTTCCGTTCCAGAATGCGTGAGACGGTAAATGTAGCCGTCCAGCAGATGGATCTGTGGGCGCTGGCCGGGCTCGAGCTCAGGCTGATGTGCGGCTTTCGCCAGGATGATCTCGCTGCTGCCGCTCTCATTGATATAATGAAATACATTTTTCACCTGATTACCGGCATCATCCTTGGTTTGAATATAAACCACCCGGCCTCTGCCCTTGCCCTCGGTTCCGTAGAAGCGCCCGGCCTGGAATCGCTCCATATTCAATTCAGCCTCCGCCTGAGCATTCAGCATATAGCTTTCTTCATATGCCCATGGCCGGACGAAGATGGAAAGGACGCCGCTGGCAATCCCCACTGGAATCGCGACTATGAGAATAGCATATATTATGCGGCTCTCGCTCACGCCGGCGGAACGTAAGACAGCGATTTCCTGATCTCTGTGCAACCGGCCGAGCCCCATGACTACGGCGACATACAGGGAGATTGGCATCAGCACTTCCAGCGCAATCAAGGTTTTCAGCAGTACGAGCTTCAGCATGGCCGCAAGACCGAGCGACTCTGTCACTGCCCCGGCCAGAAACCGGGCGCTGCTGAAACTCGCAAACAATATCGCCAGGATAACCGCCACCACCGTAAACGGTATCAATAGCTCACGCGTGATATATCGCTCTATTATTTTCACGAGTATTCTCTGCCGCGATGGATGAACGGTCTCTGGAACCGTCTACGAGATATTTTGCGGATCTGTCTGCTCTTGAGCAACGTGTGCTTCTCCCGCCAGGACTGATTCGACAAGCAGCATATCCTCGACCTTGTCAACGTCGACGCCGGCCTGTGGATAAGGCAAAAACACCGGCCGCACCCGTATGCCGGTTTTGGTCCTGACGGCATTCAGTCCCTTGTCAATCGTCAATAATCCCAGGAGATAGAAAAGAACGGTCGTAACACCAAAGGTTTGCCCGATCAATCGCCAGGGCTGTTTGCGCAGGTCTTCCGCCCGCTGCCAGAACGAAACCAGACCGCGGCCATTTTGATTGAGGAAGGCATAGAGATTGCAGCCGCAGACGCCTCCATCCCGCAGCCTTATCACGGTGCGCTTTACTCCCGGAAACGCGGCGGCGACATCTTCATGTTTAACGACACCCACTGTTGCATCGCTGTCCGCCTCCTGAGATTTGCTTAAAAAATATCGCACAATGGAAGGTGTCAATAAGGCATGATCCGCGGTGGTCAATATTACAGGAGCCCCTTGATCGATTTGCGCGAGACCGCTATTTGCACTGCGACTGGGCGAATCCAGGTTCGGCAGCCATGTAATACGTCCGCATTTGATCCGCTCCTCCAGTTCCGGGCACTCGGGAAGCACGGACGCCGGCGGTCCGCACACAATAATCGTCCGCACCATGCCGCTGGCTTCCAGCGCATCCAATACGCGTATGATCATCGGCTTTCCGCAAATCGGGGCAATCGCCTTGCAGGCCGCGCCGGTTGCAACAGCGATCGGATCGTTGGCGGTACGATCCGCCGCCAGCACCACGGCGACAAACTGATCCTTTTCATTCATTGTAAACGTTTGCTCCATTTTCCATCGGTCAGTCAGTTAACCGGTCAGCGTCTTGCCGTAAATCCGGTAGCGCTTGTATTCCCTGCAGCCCAAACTCGCGAGGATTGCGCGCATGGGCTTGTTATCCTCAAGTATCCAGGATAATTCAACCGCCTGAACTCCCATGGCCCGACCCAGTTTCCTGGGCGCATCAATTACCATAAAGGCCAGCGCCATGCCGAGCGGAGTATTATGAAACTGCTTGCGGACTCCCATTAACGGTATCCGCCCGGTACGAACCCCACCCCGGGACTTGAGTCTGACCAGCTTGGTCCAGCCAAATGGAAACAGGCTTCCGTCAAGCTCGGCAAAAATTTCGTTGAGGTTCGGCAGTGCCACCATGAACGCCGCCGGAACACCATCAACTTCGGCAATTTGAATGCAATCATTGGGGACGAGCAAGCGGAGGCTCGTGCCGAGTTCGTCAAACTCAGCCTTGGTAAAAGGAACAAAGCCCCAATTCTCGGACCATGCGTCGTTGAATATATCACGCAGCACTTCCATCTCCTGGTTGAACTTGTCGCGGCGGAGGGTTCGCAAAGTTACCTGGTCGGAAAATTTCCCGATCAGCGCGCTCATCAATCGAGGCGCCTTGAAATCGACCTCCACCCAATAGGCAAGCAGATCCTTTACAGGTTCGTAGCCTTGCTCCTCAAGCAACCGGCCATACCATCCGCGTGAGTGCGGCATCATTACCACCGGGGGTGTATCGAAACCGTCTACCAGGATGCCGCACTCCTGATTGATCGATAAGTTAAATGGTCCCGTTACACGTCTGGTATGGCGGGCAGCCAGCCATTCCTCGGCGGCGTGTACCAGCGCCCTGGACACCTCAACATCATCAACGCATTCAAACGAGCCAAAATGCCCGGTGTCGGCACCGTAGCGCTGCCGATGGAGCTGATCAATCTGGGCACTGATCCTTCCTGCCGGTTGATTATTCCGGTATGCGGTCCACGCCTGCCATTCTCCATGCTTGAAAAAAGGGTTAAACCTTGAAAAATGAAGGCGGCGCTCCAAACGTAGTGGCGGCACCCACATCGGGTCGTCAGCGTAGATACGCCACGGGACATCGATAAACACACCCATCTCGCGGCGATTTGTAACCGGACGTACGGTAACCCCCGAGGATATTGGTTGGGCGGCTTTTTCATTCATGAAGAATAATGGTGTGTGCGGTTAATCAGCTATTGTAAAAGCGGCAGCCGGTTTAAAAAGGCGGGCTGATTCTGGCGCGTTCCGGCGGGAATAAGGGAATATTCTTCAAGGCTGGCTAAGCGTGCTTTTAGACCGCCTGCGGAGCCACAGCATGGCCTTCGTACAATTCCGGATGAGCGAAGTATGTTAACTCGATGACATGTTGATGACGTGATATTATAATCGGTGGTTTACAACCTGAGGCGCAGATTTCAGTAAATTGCCCGCAGTTAAGGAAGCGGGAGCATCAGGCATGGATTTCCGTGGTTATTTAATTGGTCCATATGGATCAGGGAGATTGGCGGTTTTAAAAATTTGCGACGGCCGTGCCAACGTCTGATAACCAGCGACTGAAGAACCAGGCGCCCCTTGAGAAGCAAATGCGTAAATGAGCGTAAGCGCTTGCCGCATAAAAAGGAAGCCAAACAACTTGGCAACATGGAAATTTCCTATCGCGATAATTTATATGGAAAGGTTAATTAGTAATGGAAACATCTGAATATAATCTCCTGATATCTCTGGCGCTTATTCCGGTTGTCATCGGGCTGCAGATATGGGTGAGGAAACGCCGTCTGGGCCGGCGTAACGAGGCCGGACAACAGGAATTCGATAGCCTGGCCACGACGCTCCTTTCGGCGATCATCGAAGGAATGGCCGTGATCTCGAGTTTAATACTTGTAATCTGGATCATGGGAGGCATATTGAGATACCTGTTCCCAGTGATGTTTAATGCGCAGTAGGGCACGGATTCATGCTCAGACTGAAAAACAACAGGATGAGCGAGGTGCTAGCCATGGCCTGTTTCGCCATTTTGGCAGGATCGATGTCAAGGACTGAAGAAGGCTTGGTGGTTTTCCTGAATTCAATTTATGATTCAACCCGCAAAATGATCCGGCTTCCAGGCGTATGAAAATCCGCCTTGTGTTTCTTATCAGGTTGCCTGCCCGGCGTAAATGCGCCGGCGGCAACTCCACTTCGCCATCCCACTAAAATTTATGATATTTCACAGATCGTTCATGACTGATTCTGATTGCGTATGCGTGTAATTGTTACGGGAATGGGGGTTGTATCCCCCATCGGTATCGGCACTGACCAGTTCTGGTCAGCGGCTGTCAAGGGTATTAGTGGAATCAAAAAAATTACAAGCTTCGATGCCTCAAATCTACGCTCCCGGATAGCAGGAGAAGTTGCCGGGTTTGATCCCGCCACTTTTCTGTCGCCCAAATACATAGAGCAAACGGACAGATTCACACAACTGGCGCTGCTGGCTGCCGATCTTGCTCTCGAGGATGCAGGGGGACTTGGTGCGTATGCGCCGCAACGGGTGGCCATAAGCATAGGCTCGGGAATGGGCGGCTTTGCCACGTTCGAGTCTTCCGCACTACGCAAGTTTCGGAATCAGCCGGTGCCTCCCTTTACGGTGCCTCGAACCATGGCAAATTCCGCAGCTGCCTGGATCGCAATCAAACATCGACTGAAAGGGGTGAACCTGACCTGCAGTACGGCATGCTCTTCCGGCGCCAACGCCATCGGCGTGGCTCTTGACCTCTTGCGCTCGGGAAGAGCGGATGCAGTGATTGCGGGGGGTGCGGAAGCATGCGTATTACCGCTGACCATAAATGGTTTCGAGATATTGCATGCTTTGACTACCAGCTCTAACGATGATCCGGCCCGGGCATCCCGGCCCTTCGCCAAAGGTCGGGATGGTTTCGTCATGGCGGAAGGCGCAGGCATCCTCATCCTGGAGAGGGAAGAACAGGCAACGCGTCGAGGCGCAAAAACATACGCTCAACTTGCGGGCTATGGACAAGCATGTGACGCGTCGCATATTGTGATGCCGGACATGGAAGGCCAGGTCGCGGCAATGCGGGGGGCGATCGACGACGCGGGCATGAACGCCGATTCCATCGATCATATCAATGCGCATGCAACCTCCACACCGCTTGGAGATATCGTGGAAACCCGTGCTATCAAAAATCTGTTTGGAGACCGGGCTCGCCATATCGCCGTCAACGCCACCAAGTCAATGATCGGACATACAGTCGGTGCGTCGGCTGCCATCGGCAGCATCGCCACTATCATGGCACTTCATACCGGCACCATACATCCAACCATCAACCTTGATGAGGCTGATCCGGAGTGTGATCTCGATTACACGGCTAATCACGCACAGCAGAAGCACCCACGTACCGGCTTATGTAATGCTTTCGGGTTTGGGGGCAACAATGCGAGTATCCTTTTCACAACCTTGAATGAAGGAAGAGATTAGATATGGACACAGCAGAGATTGAATCGAAGGTGATACAGTTTATCGCTACAAAGGTTGAAAATCTGGATACATCTACAATAACCAGATCTTCAAAGTTCGAAGAACTGGGACTTGACTCGATGGATACGATTCAGCTTTTGTTTGACGCTGAAGATACTTTCGGCATTAATTTCGACAGTGAAGAAGCCAAAGGGTTTACCAGCGTCGGCGATATCATCTCCTATATTGAGAATCATCAGGCCCAGGCTTCATCATAGGATGAGGCGCTCAAGCTTGTATCCGCTCATCAAATGAATGGAACCCGATTGTAAAAACACCCTTCAGATGCGCACCGGTCTCGCTATATTTTACCAGACAGCGCTTTTTTTGATGACAACGTCCTGGTTTTTGGTTTCGTAACCCTTGTTTCATTTGTAGCTGCCGTTGTTTTTGACTTTGTATTTCTTGGTTCAAACTCGAATCCCACTTTTCCGTCCGGACCTGCAACCAGATAAGCCGAAAATGGCCTGCCTTTCTTGGAAATGAACTTTGACAGCAGATCGGTTTTACCAGTGTGCAACAGCTTGACGACTTGTTCACGTTCAATGGGACGCGAGAGAATTATTTTCCCTATCTTGAAGCTGCACGTGCGCAGCGAACCCAGCGCTTTCTCACATGCGTAGCTCATCCCGTGGTCGAATACCCTGCTCCCGCAACGGGGGCATTTTCCCAGCGGTTCCTGATCGGAAAAATCAATCTCTTCCGCATCTTCTTCGCTATCGCCGCCAAAATCGAATTTCATTTCAAACTCGTCGGTAAGTTTGACATTGGCGTTGAACAGGCGTCCCATCTTGCTGCGAAACCCCTGTAGCGGGCCCACCTCGCGCTGGGTGATCAGCTGTTCCATTTCCGACGTTTCAAATTGCCGCCCGGCAAGGATTTTCCATAATGCAAAGTCGCATTTCTGGCACTGGAATTTCTTGTAAGTTTCCTGCACCACACCGCCGCATTTCGGGCAGGGAGACTTGAGCGTTGAAAAATCACCGCTGATGGTTTCACCACGATGGCTTTTTGCCTGCTCCACGATATGGCTGGTCATGCCAGCGATTTCTGCCATGAATTTGTTGCGTTCGAGTTTTCCCTGCTCGATCTGGCGCAGTTTGAATTCCCAGTCGCCCGTCAGCTCTGGCGAAGTGAGTTCAGGCACCTTCAGTCCGCGCAACAGCGTAATTAGCGAGAAAGCCTTCGCGGTAGGATGCAATTCCCGACCCACACGCTGAACGTAATTTTCCGACACCAGCCCTTCTATGATCGAGGCGCGGGTTGCGGGTGTACCCAGTCCCTTTGCACTCATGGCTTCTCGCAGGTCCTCGTCTTCCACAAGTTTACCTGCACCCTCCATGGCGGACAGCAGCGTTGCCTCATTGAATCGGGCCGGGGGCCGGGTCTGGTTGGCGATGACCTTGACTTCCTCCCCAAGAACCGTCTCTCCTGGCTTTACATGGACTAACGTCGATTCATCTTCTGCGCCGCTGGCACGCACCTCCTTGCCGTAAACGGCCTGCCAGCCGGGATTTATCATCACCTTGCCTTCAGTTTTGAAAGGCTCATCCTCGACGCGAGTGATGCGGGTAGTAACAAGAAATTCAGCGGAAGGATAAAAAATGGCCAGAAAACGCTTGGCGACGAGGTCGTAAAGTTTTGCTTCGGCCTCGTTTAGTGCTTTAGGCTCAAGAGAAGTCGGAATAATTGCAAAATGATCGGAAATTTTTGCGTTGTTGAATATACGCTTGTTGGGCTTAACCCAGCCTGCTTTAAGGATCTGCCTGGCAAAAACACCGTAACGGGTACTCTCCAGCGAACCCATGGTGTCTTTAACCGTTGCGATATAGTCTTCCGGCAATGCACGCGAGTCGGTCCGCGGATAAGTCAGCACCTTATGTTTTTCGTATAACGCCTGAGCCAGCCCAAGCGTTGTTTTGGCGGAAAAACCAAAGCGCCCGTTAGCGTCTCGCTGCAAGCTGGTAAGATCATACAGTAGCGGGCAGATTTCCGAGGCAGGCTTGCTTTCTTCGCTGACGACACCGGGTTTATCCTGACATTTGGTTCGAATAGCTTCGGCACTTGCCTGATCCCATAGCCGCTCGGCTTTTTGTTCGGCATCCTTTTTATCTTTGGAAAACTTCTCGTCGAACCAGCGGCCGTTATACTTCCCCGCATTGGCAACAAACGTACCGTGCACCTCCCAGTAGCTGCGGGCAACAAATTTCTTGATGACATCTTCCCGCTCAATCAGAATTGCCAACGTGGGCGTTTGTACCCGGCCTACGGTGGTCTTGTGGAAACCGCCCTCCTGCGAATTGAATGCAGTCATGGCTCGGGTGCCGTTTATGCCAACCAGCCAGTCGGCTTCGGAGCGGCTTACCGCTGCTTCCCCCAGCGGCTGCACAGCCTCATCGTCGAGTAATTTAGTAAAACCATCTCGAATTGAAGCTGGCGTCATCGATTGCAGCCAAAGCCGTTTGACCGGTTTTTTTGTTCCCACATGACGTGTAATGTACCGAAAGATCAATTCTCCTTCGCGCCCCGCATCACAAGCGTTGATAAGAGCGTCTACATCCTTGCGTTTGATGAGTTTGGTTAACAGCTTCAGCCGGGACTCGGTTTTCTCGATGGGGTTGAGATCAAAGTGGGGTGGAATTACGGGCAGATTGGCAAAACTCCATTTTCCGCGTTTGACCTCATACTGTTCAGGCACTGCCAGCTCAAGCAAATGCCCCACAGCGGACGACAGCACGTATTTATCGCTTTCGAAGTAATCTGCGTGTTTTGCGAACCCGCCCAGGACACGCGCAATGTCTGCGGCGACAGAAGGCTTTTCGGCGATAATCAAAATTTTACCCATGAAACTCCAGTGAGGCTCGAATTTCCCGGTAGCTAGTGTACAGGAGAAGAACTTGACTCCGAGCCACCGCAATCCCGGGCGCATGATAATGGAAACTTACCAGACAGGGACAAGTCGCGCCGCAAATAGTACACCTTGCCATCCGTGCCAGTACACTTTTGGCTAGCGTTGAAATTACCAACGCCAAACATCCCACTATTCAATTGATTTTATTATAGGGAACTACTTGGCTACTGGCCGATGCTCTACCGAAGCCGCTGGTAGCGCCCGCCGGGGAGACTTGCAACCACTCCATCCAGTTCGAACGCCAACAGCATCGCCGATACCGTTTCTATCGTCAAGCCGCTGCGAACGCACAGGGTATCTATATTGGTAATGTCATGGCCGAGATGCCGCAGCAACGGCTCGCCGCCCTGTGGCTCATCCTCATCCACATCATGGGCTGCACCACCCGCAGCTCGCCCCCGTTCTAATCCTTCTAATCCTTCCAGTCCCTTTAATTCCTCTGCCAGCTCATCCAGAATATCGTCGGCGCTTTCGACCAGTTTTGCCCCTTCCTTGATGAGTGCGTGGCAACCTTTGGATAAAGGCGAATGTATGGATCCGGGGATGGCGAACACCTCGCGACCCTGTTCCAATGACTGCCTGGCAGTAATGAGCGAGCCGCTCCGCAGCGCGGCCTCCACCACAAGACAGCCGCGGCTCATCCCGCTGATGATGCGATTGCGGCGAGGAAAATTGCTGGCGATGGCAGGCGTGCCTAACGGAAATTCGGAAATAAGCATACCCTTTTCCGCCAACTCGTGCGCCAGTTCGCGATTGCTTGCGGGATAGACGAGATCCAAGCCAGTTCCCACTACTGCAATGCTGGCTGCTCCACCCCGTAAGCCGCCACGGTGAGCCGCCGCATCCACGCCGGACGCCATGCCACTAGCTATGCACAGTCCCGCATTGCTTGCGGCTTCGGCAAAAGCCTCAGCGTTGGCAAGACCTTGAGGTGTGGCATTGCGGCTACCGACAATGGCAAGCGCCGGCGAATTCAGCAGTTCAGGCTTCCCTTTCAGATAAAGAAGAGGGGGAGGATCCGGAATGTTGAGCAGCAGCGCGGGATAATGGGAATCTGCCAGCGTTACAATCGAATTTGCCGGATCTTTCAGCCACTCAAGCGTAGCGGCAATTCTTTTTTCGTCCGCGCCCTGGACAATATTATGCGCTACCTTCTTTTTCACCACCCGCTCTAGCGAGGCGATATTAGCGGAAAGAATTTCCCCAGGGTTTCCGAAAGCCACCAGCAATCGTCGTATCGATTCATCACCGAGACCGTCAATCATGCCAAGGGCCAGCCAGGATTCAATATCCCGCATGGACTTCATTTAATATTTGCCAGTTGCGCCGTTTTTGCATCGTCATTTACCGAGCCGATTGTATTCCCTGGATGTTCGCAGAGCCAATGATTTTTGAATTGATTCCGCGCTTTATTCGCCTGAAGAGAAGATGCGTTATCAACTTCTCTCTTGTGGGTAAGGGGCGAGCGAGCGGGGGCTGCAAAATGAGCTTGCTGCCGAAATCAGGATATAATGGGGCAAATTCCTGAAAAATACTACGTCAACTACTGGATGCAGTGTGAATATGGTAACAGCACGGTTTGAACTTTGCAGTTGGATTGTTTGATGCCCAAGCCCACGCATCGCTCACGAATCGTATGGCGCTTCTGAAAATATTGCAGTATCCGGATGAACGACTGCACACTGTAGCGAGCCGAGTATCAGAAGTTAACAGCGAAATTCGGACTCTGGTGCAGAATATGGCGGAAACAATGTACGCCGCCCCTGGCGTCGGCCTTGCGGCCACCCAGGTCGATGTCCACCGGCGCGTGATCGTAATCGATATTTCCGATACGCATGACCAGTTGCATGTGTTGATCAACCCCGAAATCATCACGCGCAGCGGCGAGTCTGACTATGAAGAAGGATGCCTATCGGTACCCGGAATATTTGGAAAGGTACCGCGTTCGGAACGGGTCACGGTCGAGGCGCTGGATCAGGACGGAAAACCATACACGCTTGAGGCCGACGGTTTGCTGGCTGTGTGTATTCAACATGAAATGGACCATTTGCTAGGGAAGGTATTCGTCGAGTACTGGTCCCGGATGAAGCAGTCGCGTATTCAGGCAAAATTTAAAAAGCAGCGGCGAAAGGTAATGTGACATCGATTTTTTTTACTGGTGAACGTGCAATCATCAAGGTTCTATGGATTAATAAGCGAAGTAGCTGCGGCATTTCTTCGAATACCTCCGCCTACTTCCCATGAAAATTATTTTTGCCGGTACGCCGCCATTTGCCGCTCCCGCTCTTGAAGCCCTGGCGGATGCCGGACATGAAATTGCATTGGTGTTGACCCAGCCTGACCGTCGTGCCGGACGGGGGATGAAATCCACCGCGAGTGTGATCAAGTTACTGGCACAACGATACGGGTTTGCGTTATTACAGCCGCATTCGCTTAAACAGCCCGAGTTGCATGCGCAACTGGATGCCATCGGCGCGGATGTCATGGTTGTTGCGGCTTACGGACTGATCCTGCCCTCCTCTGTTTTAAGCATTCCAAAGCTCGGCTGCCTCAATATACACGCTTCATTGCTGCCGCGATGGCGAGGCGCGGCCCCTATCCCGCGCGCAATCCTGGCGGGCGACAGAGAAACCGGAATTACGATCATGCAAATGGATCGAGGTCTGGACACGGGCGCTATCCTATTGCAGCGAAGTATCGCGATCGCACAGGATGATACCGCACAAACTCTGCACGACAAGCTTGCCATGCTGGGAGCGTATTGCATCGTGGAGGCGCTGACACTTTTGCAGCAGGGGAAAATTTTTGCAATCCCCCAGAATGAAATTACGGCGACATACGCCCCCAAACTCGAAAAAGATGAAGCTGAAATCGACTGGCGATTGAATGCTGAAAATATCAGCCGCGCGGTGCGGGCTTTTAATCCTCGTCCCGGCGCTTATTCCCGGATAGGCGGAGTCTTCATGAAAATATGGCAGGCAAGTACAGCTGCAGATATCGCCGGTGAACCCGGGGAAATTGTTGCAATAAGGCGCGATGGCATTGTTGTTGCATGTGGCAACGGCTCGCTCGTACTGAAAACCGTGCAAAAATCTGGTGGAATAAAATTGAGTGCAGCGGAATTTCTCTCAGGGCATTCGCTGCTGCCAGGTGATCGCTTTGAATGCCGCAAATGATCAGAACTCAGCGTCTGGCCGCCGCCGCTGTGGAAAAAGTGTTGGCTGGCACGAGCCTGACGGCGGTGTTGCGAGACATCTGGCACACCCATTCCGATCTCTCTGATCAGGAGCGCGGCGCCATTCAGGATTTAAGCTACGGCGTACTGCGTTTTTTTGGCCAGCTCGATGTATTGCTTCGTTTGCTGCTGGACAAGCCGCTGAAGGACCAGAATCTGCACTGTTTATTATTGGTGGGTTTATATCAACTGGAATACAGCAAAACCGCTCCGTACGCGGTTGTGCATAATGCTGTGTCAGCTTCTCGCGGCCTTGGGGGGGGCAACGATCTCAGCGGTCGCAAGGGTGGCAAAGGTGGCAAAGGTAAACAGGGGTCGGCGGGACTGGTCAATGCCGTATTGCGCAACTTCATGCGGAAACGTGCCGCCCTGCTTGAGCGAGTAGCCGAAAGCGACGTAGGAAGGTATTCTCATCCACAATGGTGGATAGATAAACTTCACGTGCAATATCCACAATGCTACAAGGCAATTCTGGAGGCGGGCAACAAGCGCCCGCCCATGACGCTGAGAGTCAATCGGCATAAACTCAATGTTACGGAATATCAGGAGATTCTCATTCAAAATGGCATGGAGGCAGTGCCACTGGAAGATGATGCGCTAAATGACGCGCTTGAGCTGGCAAAACCGGTGGCGGTGGAAAGGCTGCCGGGATTTGCGGAAGGTTGGGTGTCGGTCCAGGATGCTGGCGCGCAGATGGCTGCGCCCCTATTGGACGCAGGGGATGGCATGAGCGTTTTGGATGCTTGTGCCGCCCCAGGTGGAAAAAGCGCGCATTTGCTGGAGTTGGCGAATGTAGAATTAACCGCGGCCGATAATGACGCCGCACGAGTCGCTCGCATAACCCAGAATTTTACTCGACTGGGCGTTAAAGCCCATTGCATCGTTCATGGAGATGCATCGCAGCCGATAAAGTGGTGGGACGGCAAGCAATTCGACCGTATCCTGGCTGATGTTCCCTGCTCTGCTTCGGGAGTGACGCGACGTCATCCGGACATTAAATGGCTGAGGCGTGAAAGCGATCTACTCCAATTTTGCGCGAAACAGCGGGAAATCCTCAACGCCCTTTGGCAGATCCTGGCCAGAGGTGGCAAGCTGCTCTATGTCACCTGTTCGGTATTTGCAGAGGAAAACGGACTTCAGGTGAAAGATTTCTTGCGCCATCATTCTGACGCCCGTCTGCTACCGCTTTCGCGGTCTGGAATAATTGACGGGCAACTATTGCCGAACTCCCATCATGACGGTTTCTTTTATGCCTTGCTTCATAAAGCCTGATTTCCTCATGCGGCTGTTGTGGGCGGGCGTAACTGCGCTGCTGACCATGGCGCTTTTGCCGGCCGCCACGGCCCATGCGGAGGGCAGCATAAAGATAACGTCGGTAAAACTGGAAACGGCTGAGGAAGGTTATCAGTTTGACGCTGATTTCGAGATCGTGCTCAACCACAAACTGGAATATGCACTTGAGAAAGGCATCGTTCTTTACTTCGTGACCGAACTCAACATAATGAATTCCCGCTGGTATTGGCTGGATGAGAGAATTGGCCATAGCAGGGTTCGGGAAGGACTGAGCTATTTCGCACTGACTCGTCAATACCGCTTGAGCCGCGGCACGCTGTCGCAGAACTTCGCGACGCTGAAGGAGGCATTGCAGGCACTGAGCCGGGTGCGTAATCGTCCAATCAGTGTCAGTTCCGAACTGAAGCAGGACACCGAATATACGATGGAATTACGCATGCGCCTTGACATATCCGCATTGCCGAAGCCATTTCAGGTAGAGACGCTGGGTGGATCAAAGGAGTGGGATCTCAGTTCCGGCATACTGCGATGGAGCACAATATTGCCGCCGCAAAAGCATGCGGATAGCCACAGGCCGTGAAGTACGTCATTATCATCAGTGCGGGGTTAGGTGCGGTCATGCTGTTCCTGCTTGCCACGGCAGGCGCCGACACGGGGCTTTTTGACCGGAAATACCGCCTTCTCATCCGGCTCAATGTCGGCTTCGTGTTATTTCTGATGGCGGTGGTAGGGTATCTGCTCTGGAGGCTCAGGGGCAGGCTTAACGCAGGCGTGTTCGGTTCCAGGCTCGCATTGCGCCTGTTGCTGATTTTCTCGCTAATGGCGGTCCTTCCGGGTGCGCTGGTATATGGTGTATCGGTGCAATTCCTGGGGAAAAGCATCGAATCCTGGTTTGATGTCAAAGTGGACCGTGCGCTCGAAGGCGGCTTGAATTTGGGGCGCAACATACTCGACAATCTCCTGGATGTCCTTCGCAACAAGGCCCGGGTTGCCGCACTTTCGCTATCCGAGCAATCGGAACCACCGCTATCGACGCTAAACCGTCTCCTGGAGCAAACGCAAATACAGGAAGCCGCGCTGTTCAACCATGACGGCAGCGTAGCCGTTTTTTCGCGTACCGGAGGCGCGGAGCCCATCCCGGAACCGCTAAGTACGGCGGTGATGCGCCAGGTAATCACGGAAAGGTCGTACAGCGCGGTAGAATCGATCCCGGGCAAGGGTCTGTATTTAAAGGTACTGGAATTAGTCGAAGCACCCGACGCGGAAGGGGATACCCAAGTCTTGCAACTGCTGCAGCCAGTACCGAAACAACTGGCCGAAGATGCAGAAATAGTGCAGGCAGCGTATCGGGACTATCAGGAATTGCTGCTATCGCGCGAAGGGTTGAAAAGCCTTTACGGGGTTACGCTTACACTCGCGCTGCTGCTGTCGCTTTTTTCCGCTCTGGCTGCGGCATTTCTTATTAGTGAGCGGCTGAGCGCGCCTCTGGGTATGCTGGCGGAAGGGACCCGTGCGGTAGCGCAAGGTGACTTCAGCAGGCGCCATCCAGTGCAGAGCCGTGATGAATTGGGCGTGCTGACGGAATCATTCAATCTCATGACTCAGCAGTTGGAGGAGGCGCGTACAACGGCCCAGCACCATCAACAGGAAGTAGAAAGCGCCAGAGCCTACCTGGAAAACGTACTGGCCAATCTTTCCTCCGGCGTTCTCGTATTCGACGAAGGCTTACGTGTGCGTACTGCAAATCTGAGCGCTGAACAAATTCTGAAGGTTCCACTGTCCGGTCTCCAAGGGCTGACTATTGAAGAATGTGCAGCACGTGAATCTCAACTGGACTCTTTCAAAACGGAGATTCTTGAAGGGTTTCATTCAGGGAAAGAAGGCGAATGGCAGTGTCAGCTGGAGCGCTCGAGAGACGGGGCCAACCAGGTCTTGCTGCTGCGCGGGACACGCCTGCCGGATGTATCAGGCGGCGGGGGCGTGGTGGTCTTTGATGACATTACCAACTTGTTGCAGGCTCAGCGTACGGCCGCTTGGGGAGAGGTGGCACGGCGTCTGGCCCATGAAATCAAGAATCCGCTCACACCGATACAACTTTCCGCCGAGCGTGTACAACACAAGCTTGCAGGGAAGCTCGGCCAGGATGACGCGCAAATCCTGCGGCGGTCCACCGAGACTATCGTCAACCAGGTGGAAGCGCTTAAAAAAATGGTTAACGAATTCAGCGAATACGCTCGCGCGCCCGAGCTCGAGTTTCATCTGCTTGACTTCAACGGTCTGGTTCGGGAAATCCTTGCATTGTATGAGGCCGCAAGCGCAGCGGCGCCGGGAAGTCCCCAGCCACGAATTTATCTGGCGCTGGCTCCCGGCCTGCCGACCGTGAGAGGGGATTCCGCTCGGCTACGCCAGGTGATTCATAATCTCCTGCAGAATGCCCAGGACACACTGATTGGGGTCGCAGAACCCGCAATTATGGTGCGAACCGAACTCGCACCCGGCGGAATACGGTTCAGCGTAAGTGATAACGGCGGCGGTTTTCCCGAGCAAGTCCGAGCCCGGGTATTCGAGCCTTACGTTACCACTAAATCAAAAGGAACGGGGCTGGGGCTGCCCATCGTCAAAAAAATAATCGAAGAGCACCGGGGCGCCATACAGGTCGAAAATATCCGGCCTCGCGGCGCGCGCATTTCAATCACCCTGCCGGCGGCGAAGAAAGCCCGTTTGGCAGCCTACCGCAAGGCGACGTAATGAACCGGCCATCGTGAACATGCTCCTGAGCATCCAGAGATAATTCGTAATGGGAAATTGGAGAGCAATTCCATCACATTGTGAGCAGTTGATCCTGAATTATGAGTAACAACACAATACTTGTTGTTGATGATGAAATCGGCATACGCGAGCTATTGTCCGAAATCCTGCGTGATGAAGGTTACCATGTGGCCCTCGCGGAAAATGCGGGACAGGCGCGCAGCTGGCGCAAACAGGCGAGACCGGATCTGGTACTGCTGGATATCTGGATGCCGGATACCGACGGGATCACCCTGCTGAAAGAATGGGCGAGCGGCGGACTGCTCACCATGCCGGTAGTGATGATGTCAGGACATGGCACCATCGATACTGCGGTAGAGGCAACACGTATGGGCGCAGCGGGGTATCTGGAGAAACCGGTGCCGCTGCAAAAGCTGTTGAGCACCGTGGGGCGCGCTTTGCGGGGAGGACAGGTCAAGCCACGCATGACGCTCCCGCTTTCCAGCCTGGGCAGGGGACCGTTGATCGCCGATCTTAAAAAACGGCTGGAACAAGTAGCTAACCTGAGAACGCCGCTGCTGCTCACCAGTGAGCCAGGAACCGGAGTGGATCTCTGCGCGCGTTTTTTGCATCGCCCAAATACTCCCTGGGTGGAGCCGGATACGCTTGCCGCCCTCGCGAACGCTCCATTCGATTTACTTGAACAGGCAAAAGGCGGACTGCTGTTTCTCAAGGAGATCGGTGATCTCAACAGATTGGCGCAAAAGGGGCTGCTGCTGCTGCTGGGCAAACTCGAAAAATACAGCGTTCGGCTTGTATGCGTTACCTCGACACCCCTTGCAGGACTGGCAGCACAAGGCGTATATGACCCTCGACTGTATGAACTTTTGAGCGGCCTTTGCATAAATGTTCCCGCGTTGAGGGAGCATCGGGAAGATATTCCTGAACTCGCGGCCCAGATACTCTCACGCTATATTGAATCAGGCGAAGTGCCTCTGCGGCAATTCAGTACCGCCGCACTCAATTGTTTACGGAACCACGACTGGCCCGGAAATCTTGCGCAACTCACCGGGGCGGTGCATTCTCTCGCATTAACCTGCGCCGGCGATGAAATATCTGTGGACGATGTGAAGCAGATACTCGCATCTTCATCGCCGGCGCCGGCGGTTGCGGGTGTCCCGCTTAATATGCCATTGCGTGAAGCGCGTGATATGTTCGAAAAAGTATATTTTGAACAGCTTATCGATCAGGAAAATGGCAATATGACCCGAGTCGCTGAGCGAGCCGGACTGGAGCGCACCCATCTTTACCGCAAGCTTAAACTGCTGGGCATCAGGCTGCGGAATAATTGAGCCCTGGACAATTTCCGGATTTGCCGGCGGGACTACGAGGGAAGATAAGGGAAAATGAGGAAAGATTTGTTCAGTATTCCGATACTGAACAAGCGATGGTGTTTTGTCGCTTTCGCCGCTGAATCGGTAAACAGGTAAAATCACCACGGCAATAAGGTCCAGCGCACCCGGTCGGATTTATGGGCGCGCGAGCTTGATTGCCGATAACCTGTGATTTGTCATGTTGTCTGACATCGTATCTTAAGCGATAATAACGATTTTGCCGATCCGCACCGCTGCCCGGCGCTTCCCGTGTTGGGAGAGCGGTGTTTTTATGTGCCAAATATATTTCCGTTGAGTAAGGGAGTCCATGTTCATGGGAACATTTAGAGATTTTGAAGCGCCGGTGTTCAAAAACCTGACGAGCGCTATCCGTGCGCTGGCTATGGACGCTGTTCAGAAAGCCAATTCGGGTCACCCGGGTATGCCCATGGGCATGGCGGAGATAGCTGAAGTATTATGGATTCACCATTTGCGCCACAACCCCGCGAATCCGGCGTGGGCCGACCGGGACCGGTTCGTGCTGTCCAATGGGCACGGCTCGATGCTGATTTACGCCTTGCTGCACCTCACCGGCTACGATTTGCCAATGGAGGAAATAAAGCGCTTCCGCCAGCTTCACTCCAAGACTCCCGGCCATCCCGAATATGGTTATACGCCTGGCGTGGAAACCACAACCGGTCCCCTGGGGCAAGGTATCACCAATGGTGTCGGCATGGCGCTGGCGGAAAAAATACTTGCCGCGGATTTCAACCGTCCCGGCTTTGATATTGTCAATCATTACACCTACGTGTTTCTCGGCGATGGCTGTCTGATGGAAGGAATCTCTCATGAGTCATGTGCGCTGGCAGGAACACTGGGGCTAGGCAAGCTGATCTGTTTTTACGACGACAACGGCATCTCCATAGACGGCCATGTCGAAGGCTGGTTCACCGATGATACGCCCAAGCGTTTTGAAGCCTATGGCTGGCATGTGGTGCCCAACGTCAATGGCCACGACCCGGTGGCTATTGAAGCAGCCATCGAGGCGGCCAAGCAGGCGGGGAACAAGCCCTCGATGATCTGCTGCAAAACCGTAATCGGTATGGGTTCCCCCAACAAGGCCGATACTCATGAAGTCCATGGCGCCGCATTGGGCGACCTGGAAATAGCCGCCGCCCGTCCCCACATCGGCTGGGATCATCTACCCTTTGAAATCCCCGAGGACGTCTATGCGATGTGGGATGCCAGGGCGAAAGGCAAAAGATTGGAGGATGGATGGAATCGCAAGTTTGCGGAATACGCGGAGAAATACCCGGCCGAGGCCGCCGAGTTCACTCGGCGTATGTCCGGCGATCTGCCGGACGACTGGCACGAACACGTGGATGGATTGATCGCTCGTGTGCATGCGAAGGAAGAATCGATTGCCAGTCGCAAGGCTTCGCAGAACGCCATTGAGGGTCTGGCGCCAAAATTACCGGAACTGGTCGGCGGCTCCGCGGATCTGGCAGGGTCCAATCTTACCCTCTGGTCGGGCTCAAAAGCCGTCACCGCCGAAAGCGGAGGCAACTATGTTTATTACGGCGTACGTGAATTCGGCATGAGCGCGATGATGAACGGACTATCTTTGCATGGCGGCATCATCCCCTATGGCGCCACTTTCCTCATGTTTTCGGAATACGCCCGCAATGCCTTGCGCATGGCGGCCCTGATGAAAATTCGCAACCTGTTTGTATTCACTCACGATTCGATCGGGTTGGGTGAAGACGGTCCCACACATCAACCGGTAGAACAGACTGCGACGCTGCGTTATATACCCAACATGGATGTGTGGCGTCCATGCGATACGGTCGAGTCGACCGTTGCCTGGGCGCGGGCGATTGAACGCAAGAACGGACCGTCAACGCTGATTTTCAGCCGCCAGAACCTGCCCTTCCAGAAGCGTGACCCCGAGACCATCAAGCGGATCGACAAAGGCGGATATATTCTGTCCGACGCACCTGACGGCAAGCCGCGGGCCATCATTATTGCTACCGGCTCGGAAGTTGGGCTGGCGATGATGGCTCAAAAGGCCCTGGCCGAAACGGATGTTCACGTGCGGGTGGTTTCCATGCCCTGCACGAATGTGTTTGATCGCCAGAATCCAGACTATAAAGACAGCGTATTGCCAAAGGGTATAGCGCGCGTCGCAGTGGAGGCGGGCGTTACCGATTTCTGGCGCAAATATGTAGGGCTTGAGGGCGCCGTAATCGGCATCGATACATTTGGCGAGTCAGCGCCTGCCGGCGAGCTGTTCAAGCACTTCGGCTTCACCGTAGAGAATGTGGTAAAGGCGGTGAACAGCGTTATCTAATCCCGATCAGTGTGCGCACAATGCAGCGGGACTTATTCCCTCGCCTGGGGATCTTTTTTTAATCCAAGGAGTATTAAAACATGACAATCAAAGTCGGTATCAATGGATTTGGCCGAATTGGACGGATGGTATTCCGTGCGGCAATACAGAATTTTCCGGACATTGAAGTCGTCGCTATCAATGATCTGCTTGAACCTGACTACCTGGCTTATATGCTGCAGCATGATTCAGTGCACGGCCGCTTCAAGGGGGATGTCTCGGTTGAGGGCGATACCCTGGTCGTCAATGGCAAGAAGATCCGTCTGACCGCGGTCAAGGATCCCGCGGAACTGAAATGGGACGAAGTGGGCGCCGAAGTTGTCGTCGAGTCGACCGGACTTTTTCTTACCAAGGAAACTTGCCAGAAACACATAGCCGCGGGCGCCAAAAAAGTCATCATGTCCGCGCCGTCGAAAGACGACACGCCGATGTTTGTGTACGGGGTAAATGATGCAACATATGGCGGAGAATCCATCATTTCCAATGCTTCATGTACTACCAACTGTCTCGCCCCTGTCGCAAAGGTATTGAACGATACCTGGGGTATCAAGCGGGGCCTGATGACCACGGTGCATGCCGCTACTGCCACACAGAAGACTGTCGACGGTCCTTCCAACAAGGATTGGCGCGGCGGACGCGGTATCCTCGAAAATATCATTCCGTCCTCGACCGGGGCCGCCAAAGCCGTTGGCAAGGTTATCCCGGAACTGAACACGAAGCTCACGGGTATGGCTTTCCGCGTACCGACGTCTGATGTATCGGTGGTTGATCTTACCGTTGAACTGGACAAGGACGCGACCTACGAAGAGATCTGCGCCGCCATGAAGAAGGCATCCGAGGGACCGATGAAAGGCGTGCTGGGCTATACGGATCAAAAGGTTGTTTCCACGGATTTTCGCGGCGAAAGCGCCACCTCAATCTTCGACGCCGAGGCGGGCATGGCGCTGGATGGTAATTTCGTAAAAGTCGTTTCCTGGTACGACAACGAGTGGGGTTACTCCAGCAAGATTCTGGAAATGGTTCGCGTTATCGCCGGCAAGTAATAAACAGGAGGGATGCGCCGCAAGGGAGAGGAACGAAATGCCGGTTTCTTTCCCCTGACCTCCCGCCTTTCCCTTCAATTCATCATAAGGAACCACACCGGACTTCCTTATGCTTTAAAACTTGGAGTTTTCCGTGTCTGTCATTAAAGTCACCGACCTTGATCTTAAAGGTAAGCGCGTATTCATCCGCGCTGATCTCAACGTACCAGTGAAGGACGGCAAGGTTACATCCGATGCGCGAATAACTGCTTCGATGGCCACCATCAACCATTGCCTGAAACAAGGTGCGAAAGTGATGGTGACCTCACATCTCGGCCGTCCCGAAGAAGGTGTGTGGTCCGAAGAAAACTCGCTGAAGCCGGTTGCCCACAATATTGCCGCACGTCTGGGGAAGCCGGTGCGCCTGGTCAAGGACTGGGTGGAGGACAGCTTCGAGGTTGCCGAAGGCGAACTGGTCGTTCTGGAAAATTGCCGCATCAATAAAGGAGAGAAGAAGAATCTCGACGAGACGGCGCGAAAATATGCCAGGCTATGCGATGTGTTCGTGATGGACGCTTTCGGCACGGCGCATCGTGCCCAGGCTTCAACTCATGGTATCGCCAAATATGCGCCGGTAGCCTGTGCGGGCATTCTGCTGACGGAAGAACTGGACGCGCTTACCAAAGCGCTACTGAATCCGGCCCGTCCCATGGTAGCGATCGTCGGTGGTTCCAAGGTTTCGACAAAGCTTACCGTGCTGGAGTCTCTTTCAGAAAAAGTGGACCAGCTGGTGGTTGGGGGCGGCATTGCCAATACTTTCCTGAAAGCCGCCGGGAAGAACATCGGAAAATCGTTATGTGAAGACGACCTGGTTTCTACTGCGAAAATGCTGATGGATAAAATGGCGAAACGCCATGCCTCTATTCCTATTGCGGTAGATGTTGTGGTTGGAAAAAAGTTCGACGCAAACGAGCCGGCCGTATCGAAAGATGCCGATTCGGTTGCGGATGACGAGATGATTTTTGATATCGGTCCGAAGAGCGCGCAAGAGTTGGCGGACATCATCATGAAAGCGGGTACTGTCGTGTGGAATGGACCAGTTGGCGTATTCGAGTTTGATCAATTTGGCGCCGGCACCAAAACTATCGCCATGGCCATTGCGAATACCAAAGCCTTTACCCTGGCAGGTGGCGGCGACACGATCGCCGCCATCCAGAAATATGATATTTACGAAAGGGTGTCCTACATTTCCACCGCTGGAGGTGCTTTTCTTGAGTTTCTGGAAGGCAAGAAACTACCGGCCGTGGAAATACTTGAACAGCGAGCACGCTGATTTTATGGGTTAACGTACTCGGTACGCTATCTTTGTACGTCCCTCTACCCACCCAAAATGATCCGTAGAACAAAAATTGTAGTAACGCTAGGCCCGGCATCCAGAGACCCCAAGGTACTGGAGCGGATGATAAATGCCGGAGTGGATGTCGTACGCATCAACTTTTCCCATGGTACAAGGGAAGAGCATATCGCAGCCGCCGAATTGACCCGCTCGCTGGCACGTTCTGCGGGTCATGCCGTAGGCGTTCTGGCGGACTTGCAGGGACCAAAAATCCGCATTGGCAAATTTGAGAAGGGCAACATTCTGCTCAAAACCGGCGACCGATTCGTACTGGACGCTGAATGTGATCTGGGCGATCAGGAGCGCGTGGGCCTGGATTACAAGGAACTGCCGAATGATGTTGAAACCGGCGCGACGCTTATCCTTGATGATGGCCGCATCGTACTGGGTGTTTCGGAGGTCAAGGGGCGCAAGGTATATTGTGTGGTTGAGCAGGGCGGAATACTATCCAACAACAAGGGTATAAACCGCAAGGGTGGCGGACTTAGCGCACCCGCTTTGACCAGCAAGGACGTGGAGGACATCAGAACCGCTGCAGCACTCAAGGCGGACTACCTCGCCGTATCTTTCCCGCGCTCCGGTGATGATATGCGATGGGCGCGTAACGTAATGCGCGAGGCCGGTGGAAAGAGTTTGCTGATGGCAAAGATCGAGCGGTCGGAGGCTATCCTGGCGCTGGACGATATTTTGGAAGCCTCTGATGCCATCATGGTGGCGCGCGGCGATCTTGCGGTAGAAGTGGGCGACGCAGTGGTGCCGGCATTGCAGAAGCGAATGATCCGCACTGCTCGCGCCAACAACAAATTGGTGGTGACCGCTACGCAAATGATGGAATCCATGGTCACCAGCCCGATTCCGACCCGTGCAGAGGTATCCGATGTAGCCAATGCGGTACTGGATGGCACCGACGCGGTGATGCTCTCGGCAGAATCCGCCACAGGACAGTATCCGGTCGAAGCGGTCGCGGCCATGGCCAGGGTTTGTCTCGAGGCAGAAAAGGAATACCTGGTCGCCAGCGAACTCCGCCGGCTCCAGGGCGGCCTTCCCGACACGATAGAGGAAGCGATTGCACGCGCGACCATGTTCACCGCGGGTGGTCTGAAAATCCGGGCTATCGCGGCCCTCACGCAAAGCGGCAGGACGGTACTGCTGATGTCGCGCAGAAGTTCCAATGTCCCTATTTTTGCGCTGAGTCCACAAGAGGACACCCGCCGTAAAATGACTTTATTCCGCGGTGTCTACCCGGTGAAGTTCGGTGGCGGCTCGAACGATCCGGAGATCATCCTGAATCATGCTGAAAACGAACTGCTCAAGCGTGGCGCGGTGCGCAACGGTGATCTGATTATCATGACTATCGGTGAGCCGGTAGGCAAAGCTGGCGGCACCAACACCATGAAGATTGTGAAGGTAGGAGAACACAGAAGGCATGAACGAAAGCCGGAATCGTGAGCCTCACGAGATCCTGTTTTCCGTTTTTCATGCACTTATAGCTGAGAATTTATCACTTACGGTTCACGATAACTGATTCTAACTTGGAGGAGGCTCAAATGGCACTCGTATCATTGCGTCAACTTTTGGATCACGCAGCGGAAAATGGCTATGGCCTGCCCGCTTTCAATGTAAACAATCTGGAACAGATTCAGGCCATCATGCAGGCGGCCGATGAATGCGATAGTCCGGTAATCATGCAGGGTTCTGCCGGGGCGCGCAAATACGCCGGCGAACCTTTTTTGCGCCATCTTATCGCGGCCGCGGTAGAGGCATATCCTCACATTCCGATCGTCATGCATCAGGATCATGGCGCATCTCCTTCGGTATGCATAAATGCCATCCGTAGCGGATTTTCCAGTGTCATGATGGATGGCTCGCTGGAGGCAGACGCAAAGACGCCGTCATCTTATGAATACAATGTCGAGGTCACCGGCAAGGTGGTGGAGATGGCGCATGCGGTAGGGGTTTCTGTCGAGGGAGAGCTGGGTTGCCTGGGCTCGCTCGAATCAGGCATGGGGGAGGCGGAAGACGGCCACGGAGCGGAAGGCAAGCTCTCCCATGACCAACTATTGACCGATCCGGAGCAGGCTGCGGACTTCGTCAAGCAGACGGGCGTGGATGCCCTGGCAATTGCCATCGGAACCTCCCATGGCGCGTACAAGTTTACGCGCAAGCCAACTGGCGATATTCTCGCCATTGAGCGTGTCAAGGAAATTCACCAGCGCATTCCCAATACACATCTTGTCATGCACGGCTCCAGCTCCGTACCGCAGGATTGGCTCGATATCATCCGTGAATACGGCGGGGATATGAAGGAAACTTATGGCGTCCCAGTGGAAGAAATCCAGGAAGGCATCAAGCATGGGGTGCGCAAGATCAATATTGATACCGACATTCGTCTGGCAATGACGGGTGCAATCCGGCGCCATCTTGCTAAAAACAAGAGCGAGTTCGATCCGCGCAAATTCCTCAAGGATGCGACCGCAGCGGCAAAAGATATTTGCAAGGCACGCTTTGAGGCATTCGGCTGCGCCGGGCAGGCCGCCAAGATCAAGCCTGTCATGCTGGACAACATGGCCGGTAAATATGCCAAAGGCGAGTTGAAAGCCGTCATCAAGTAAAAACGCATATCGGGTCCCGTTGCGCGTCACTTCATTTTGACCATCGCAAGCTGAACCGGGACCGAGAGGACGGACAAAAGGCGATCAGCATGGATCGCCTTTTGTCTATGGGAAGATCGATCCGCCATAAACAGACGGCTTGCCTTTATCTGCTCGATTCAGGACGTATTGAAGAAGCTTTACCAGAATGAATCATTTCTCTTGAAACATACCCAGGTCTTATTCAATTCCGGCTTTTTCATCAGCGCCAGGTTTGCGGCCCAACCCCGGACGATGCCAATCGCTTCATGCATGCCATTCTTATCCTGACTGACAGGCAGTTCGCTTAGCAGTCGTTCGATAACGGCAGTATCGTTCATCTTGCCCAGAATATCCTGAAGTGCCGCCAAAGACTTAATGTAACGCTTCGTTTTTTTATGGGAGTACAGCCCGCCAAAAAACTCAGCGGCATAGCGTTGTTTCTTTACTAGGATACGTATCGCGTGTAATTCCGGGGCGCCAAGATTCGCAAGCTTCCTGCCGTATTTTTTTATTTGCCTGTGACGATGCGCCAGCAATGTTTCGGCGAATTCTTTCACCGGCGGCGCCCTGGATGCGGTTCCGGTGCCGGCACCTGAGGCCGCCGGGCCGGGCTGGGCAATCCAGGATTCCGCGCTTAACCATGCACCGAGCTTTAACATCATTTCCGTATAGTGCCGGGATTCAACTGCGTTGCGCGCATTCTCGTTGTGACCGCGCCATATTGCCTCACACTGTTCCCGTAGTGCCAGCATCTCCGGAAGCTCGGGAAAATGGGCGCAAACATCATTTAATGTTCCCGTTACAAATACATCCCAATCCCTGGCTGGCCGAAGCTGCCGGGAAAGCCATTTCAAATCCTGCGCCAGGGGAGAAAACGCGGATTTGGAAAATGCTTTCGAAAAAATACTGAAGGCCGAACGTTCTCTGCGCAAAGCAACTCGCATCTGGTGCAGATATTCAACATCCCGGCATTCCAGCATGCCCGGCTCGTTGCTATGCAAATGATTGAGGCAATTCCAGGCGATAGCTTTGAACGCTTCACTTACGTTCATTTCAGTAAAAAGCTGAACCGGCGCCGCTCTGAGAGGCGGAGGTTTATCGCCTGAAGCAAGCGTATAGCCACGCTCAGCCTTGCTTACATTTTCCAGCCTGAGGGGGACAGTGTGCAGCAGATCCAATGCAAGCTGGAATAACGGCAGCGGGCCGCCCGATTTCAATTCCAGTTCAACTTCACAAAACGGAACGCTGGCATCGACGGTGCTGACTACCCCCTGGTCCAGGCAGAACTCGGCCTCGCTGCCACCGGGAAGACATAGCGTACGGGTGCTGCGCTTGAACTCAGTGGTAAATACCGGACGCAATTGCTCGCGTATATCGGCATTTTTGAAAAATTCGATGAGGAAAGGATCTGAAATTCCGATGAAATCGGGCTGCGCTGTCCGCAGCGGGATTTCCCATTCATACCGCTGATGCAATCCCGCTGTGGCGTCGCCTCCGCCTTTAATGGACTGTATCCAGTTTTTGCCAGTACGGCGCAACCGGAAGGCAATATCGTGACGCCTTAGATCAAAATCAGGTGTATCGTAATAGACGGTGTAGAGTTTTCGCGTAACGGGGTGGGAAATACTCAGGGACTTTAATAATCGATTACGCCTCAATCGTGCAACGCTATCCGGCGGCAGTCGCAATTTAAGCTCGATTTCGGTAGCCATGGCTGAGGTGTTTTCCTTAATATAGTACCTCAGCCTTGTTTCGCTGCCGCCAATTCCGTAAGCAGCATCTCCTGGGCACAGAGCTTCTTTCCCCGGCGCCTGGTTTTGAGATGATAATGGCCATTACCATCCATTTCCCATGCCTGCCTGTTGTCCCTGAGGTACATGTTCAAACCTTCAGTAAGCACTCGCTTCTTCAATTTAGCCTCCAATACCGGAAAGCATATTTCAATGCGGCGAAAAAAATTACGGTCCATCCAGTCAGCACTGGAAAGATAGATGTCGTTGGCGCCGCCACGACGAAAATAAAAAATCCGGGTATGTTCCAGAAAACGTCCGATGATCGAACGCACCCGGATGTTTTCCGATAATCCTTTTATGCCCGGGCGCAAAGCGCACACGCCCCGGACAATAAGATCGATTTTTACTCCTGCGCCGGAAGCGTTATAGAGGGCCTTGATGATTTCCGGCTCAAGCAACGCGTTCATTTTTGCAATAATGCGAGCGGGCTTTCCCGCCTTGGCGTTCTGCACTTCATTATCGATAGCCGCCAGCATCTGGCTGTGGAAACTGAACGGAGATTGCCACAGGTATTTCAGTTTTCCCGCCTTGCCGAGACCGGTCAGTTGCATGAATACTTCGTTTACGTCGGCACAAACCTCTTCGTTGCAGGTGAATAATCCGAAATCGGTATAGAGCCTGGCAGTGCCGGCATGATAATTGCCTGTACCCACATGCACGTAACGCCGCAGTTTGCCTTCTTCACGCCGCACCACCATTGCCATCTTGGCATGGGTTTTGTGGCCAACCACACCATATACTACATGTGCGCCGACTTCCTCCAATCGGCTCGCCCAATTGATGTTGGCCTCCTCATCGAAACGCGCCAGCAATTCCACCACTACCGTCACTTCCTTGCCTCTACCAGCGGCGGCGATCAGGGCAGCCATGATCAGCGAATCGGTCCCGGTACGATAAACGGTCTGTTTGATCGACACTACGTCGGCATCCACTGCCGCCTGCTGCAAGAAATGAATCACGGGTTGAAACGACTGATACGGATGGTGCAGGAGGATATCGTTCTTGCGTATCATCTGAAAGATATCCGGGGCTTTTTTCTTTTGCAGCGTTAGCGGCAGACCGGGAATGAACGGCGGGTATTTCAGGTTTGGACGCTCAATACGATCAGGCACCTGCATCAGTCGCACCAGATTCACTGGTCCTTCCACTTGATAAAAATCATCGCGCGAAAGGCCGAGCTGGTCCAGCAAAAAATCCGACATGTGTTTGGGGCAACTGTCGGCCACTTCCAGCCGCACCGCATTGCCGAAATGCCGCTGGGGCAACTCGCCTTGGAGCGCAATCCGCAGGTTTTTGACTTCTTCCTCGTCTACAAACAGATCACTATTGCGAGTTGCGCGGAACTGGTAGCAACCCAGCACGCTCATGCCGGAAAATAATTCGCCCACGTGAGCGTGCAAAATAGAGGACAGAAACACAAAGTTATATTCGCTGCTGCTGATTTCATTCGGCAGCAGAATTACGCGCGGCAACACGCGCGGCGCTTGCACGATAGCCGATCCGGAACTGCGGCCGAAAGCATCCTTGCCTTCCAGTTCAACCGCAAAATTCAAACTTTTGTTAAGCACGCGGGGAAACGGATGCGAAATATCCAGACCAATGGGGGTGAGCACCGGCATCAGCTCGCGAAAGAAATAAGCCTTGATCCATTCCCGCTGTGCATCATTCCACGCGACACGGCGCAGGAAACGAACGCCCTCGTTTGCGAGACCGGGCAGAATTTCCTGATTCAATAACTGGTACTGCCGCGCCACAAGCGCATGCGTCTGCTCGGAAACCAGTTTGAATACCTCATGCGGTAACATTCCATCCGGCCCAAAGCCAGGTGTATCCAGATTAATCTGCTCCTTCAGTCCGGCAACGCGGACCTCAAAAAACTCATCCAGGTTACTACTGACGATACACAGAAACTTCAAGCGCTCCAGAAGCGGCGTATCCTTGTTTTCAGCTTGCGCAAGGACTCGTCGATTGAACTCGAGCTGCGCAACCTCGCGGTTGAGAAATCGGCTACCGGGTTGGGAGGTCGTCATGGATAAGCAGTAATTGCCTTACTTGTTAAGCCGTGGGCGGAAATGGAGAACTGAATTTTGCAGGTAACATGTATCTGCTTCTCCCTGCATATTTACTTCGTCGGGGGCACATAGCCCACAGGTTGCTCTGCCCCACTTCCAAAGAAATACGCCTCAAGCTGTTCAGCCAGGTACTTGCGTGCCTTGATATCCGAAAGATTCAGGCGGTACTCATTGACCAGTATGGTCTGATGCCTGATCCAGCCCGCCCAGGCCTCTTTCGATACGCTATCGAAAATACGCTTTCCCAACTCGCCGGGATAAGGTGAGAAATCCAGCCCTTCCATTTCGCGCCCGAGTTTGACGCACTTAACAACTCTTGCCATTTGATCTTCTCCAAATGCAATAGATAAATCTGAGAACTTCGTAGCTTCGCCAGTCGATCGATGGTCATACAACAATCCTCTCCGCAATGACTTCTACCATAAACCACGCGGCTTGACGCTATGCACGCAGCGAAGAAAGGCACAAACGTTATACCGGGCAGGGCACTGGTGGCAGACAAAGTTGCCACTGCCGGCTTGGACCGATTCCGGATCAGGTACGGAATGACAAGCTCATGGTCGGATAAATGGACCGGCAAGTTATCAGCTCCTTGCTATATTTGTTTTACGAATACCTTGGAGCGCCGCTGATAATTGTATAGTCCCTGTTTGGCTTTTGGTAGTTCGCGTACATCAGTCTCGAGGAAACCTCGCTCGACAAACCAATGAGCGGTTCGGGTGGTAAGCACAAATAATTTCCTGCTTCCCTGAGATCTGGCTTTGGTTTCTATATTCTTGAGCAACGCATCGCCGCATCCTCCACTGCGATAATCGGGATGCACGATGAGGCATGCAAGCTCGCCCGCTTTATCGTCGGGAAATGGATAGAGCGCGGCGCAGCCAATTATCATACGATCATGCTCAACCACCACAAAACGGTCGATTTCCATTTCCAGCAGTTCACGGTTGCGCCGCACCAGCGTTCCGTCGGCTTCCAGCGGCGCGATCAATTGCAGGATGGCGCCGACATCCTCTATCCTCGCATCCCTCAAGTTCTGCAACGGGCCCTGCGATATCATGCTCCCGATGCCGCTGTGGGTGAATAGCTCCTGCAATATTGCGCCGTCCACATGCCGACTAATGAGATGAACACGGGATACGCCGCCTTCGCAGGCCCGCATGGCAAAGGGCAGATACAACTGGACATCGTCGGAAAGTTTAGCCCCGCCATTGGCAAATTCCTTCAGCAGCGCCTTACCTTCAGCCACCGTCAGTTCGCGCGACAGTAACGTTTCCGGGCAACCGGAACGTTCCTCTTCTACACTCCCGGCATCCATCAAAAAAATGAGCTTTTCGGCTTTGAGCGCGATTGCCGCTTCAGCCGCGACATTTTCCAATGTCAGATTAAAAATCTCGCCTGTGGGCGAATAACCGAGGGGCGAGAGCAGCGCCAACTCCCCCTGTTCCAGCCGGGAACGGATGGCTGCGGTATCCACCCTGCGCACCTCGCCGGTATGCATCAGATCAACGCCCTCTATCACGCCGACGGGCCGTGCGGTTACGAAGTTTCCACTGGCAACACGGATGGCGGCGTTAGCCATGGGTGAATTAGGCAATCCCATCGACAATAGTGCCTCAATTTCAACACGAACGCGCCCTATCGACTCCTTCACGCACTGCAGCGTTGCGGCGTCAGTGACGCGCATTCCTCTGACGTATACGGTTTCCAGATTATGTTCGTTCAGCCGGGATTCGATCTGCGGCCGGGCTCCATGCACCAGTACCAGGCGTACGCCCAGACTTGCCAGCAGGTTCAGGTCATGAACAAGCTCGACAAATTTGCCGTCGGCCACCACTTCACCACCGAAAGCGACCACAAAGACTTTGTGGCGGAATGCGTTTACATAAGGCGCGACCGAGCGAAACCAGGCTACAAAGTCGGTATCGAGCCTCACGGTTCAGGCTGGTGCATTGAAAGCTGCATGGATATATAACCGTACCAAGCCGGATAAAATGAAATTCAGGAAGAAGCTCTACAGTTTACAGCCAAAATTCAGGCATCAGAACCGACCGGGTACCGCTACGGTCTGAATTGAACCTGAATCCAGCAGTTGATTGCTCATTTTTTCAGTTAAGCGTTATGACTATAATGACTTTTTACCCCACTCAAATTTCACATTCTGGATGGGAAGCCCTACAGGACGGATTTAGGTTGAATCAATAATCGCCCCATAGCGTCTGCATTGCGGCGACTGTCGCCAATGCGGCCGTTTCAGTACGAAGTATCCTCCTCCCCAATTGCAGTGGAACAAATCCTGCCACCTTGGCTGCGGCCTCCTCATCCGGTGTAAGGCCGCCCTCCGGACCGATGAGCAGCGTTATGGCAGCATCAGCGGAAGATCGGGGGAAATCGCGCAAGGCATTCTTTGCGACAGGCGAGAGCATAAAACACGAGTCAGGCGAAACGTTACTTTTACGATCACTGGCTTGGGTATCAAGCCAGTTGTGAAGCGGCGCCAGCGGCAGCACTTGAGGAATATGATTTCTACCGCACTGTTCGCATGCGGAAATAGCAACTTGTTGCCAATGGCTCATACGTCTCTCCGCTCTCTCGCCTGACAGCCTTATCATGCTCAGCTTCGTCGCCAGGGGCTGGATGCGGTTTACGCCCAACTCCACCGCTTTTTGAATGATCCAGTCCATTTTCTCGCTGGCGCAGACCGCCTGAGCCAGGGTAATGGCGAGTTGGGACTCGCGTTCGATATCCAGATGCCTTTCAGGTACGACCGTGGCGCCGTTTCTACCGATCCGCACGATGACCGAGAGGAATTCCCCCCCATTGCCGTTAAACAATATCACATTCGCGCCCGGTTCGAGCCTCAATACCCGAAATGCATGATGCGCGGCGCCTGCGGGTAGCTCGATGGCCCGGCCAGCGAAAATTTCGCCGGGGCAATAAAAACGGGACAGTGTCATTGATTTCAGGAACGAGAATTAATGGGCTTCTCTCATGATAATATTAACGCCTCGACCAATTTCAAATTCGTCTTGAATAGCACCGTCAACAAATTGGTTATCAATTATATCCGGTACTCGCAATTCTTTTTGCGCGAGCTTCGTTCAAGTATTGAGTTGAATAGCTTATAAGTCATTTGTCAATCATTCAGGAGAGGAACATGGCAAGCCTGGAAACCCCTGTTTGCGATTTCGGCTGGAAGGCGGTGGATTTCGATTTACCAGGAGTAGATGGGAGGCGCTACAACATTGCCTCGACAAGGGGCGAGAACGGGCTGCTCGTCATGTTTATCTGCAACCACTGCCCTTATGTAAAAGCGGTTCGAGACCGCATCGTGCGCGACGTGACGGAATTGAGAGAGTACGGTATAGGCGCAGTTGCAATCATGTCGAACGATCCTCTGGACTATCCGGAAGACTCATTTGACAACATGGTGCGAGTAGCAAGGGAATTTGACTTCTCTTTCCCCTATGTATGGGACGAAACCCAGCAGGTGGCAAAAGCTTATGGGGCAGTGTGCACGCCCGATTTCTTCGGCTTCAATGACCAGCTTGGATTACAGTACCGCGGCCGCCTGGATGCCTCGCGGAAGGAAGCCGCACCCCCCGGTGCGCGGCGCGATCTCTTCGAGGCGATGCGCCAGGTCGCAGAGACCGGCCGCGGACCTGACGAACAGATTTCCAGTATCGGCTGTTCGATTAAATGGCGGGTGGAATAACAGGTGCTCGATGCGGTCATTAGTGCGGTCAAAGCCGTCGCACAGCAGGAAATACTGCCGCGCTATCTGAAAGTAGCAAGACAGCGCAAGGTGGATGGCAGCCTGTTCACTGAAGCGGATATTGTCACGCAGGAAGCACTTTCGCGCGAATTACAAAAGATTTATCCCTGCCCCGTCGTCGGAGAGGAAATGGCGGAGCATGAGCAAGTCGCGCATTGGCATGCAGGTGACGCCGGACTGTGGTGTATGGACCCAATCGACGGCACTTCCAATTTTGTCAATGGCTTGCCCTATTTTGCGGTTTCGGTGGCGCTTATGCGACGAGGCAGGAGCGTACTCGGCGCGGTTTATAATCCGGTCGCTGATGAAATGTTCTACGCTGAGCAGGACAGAGGAGCCTATCTTAACGGTGAAAAACTGCCGATCAAGGAACATGTGCCGGCGTTGCGAAGCGCGATGGCAAACGTTGATTTGAAACGCCTTAGCCGCAGTCTCGCAGAGGGAATCTGTTCGGCTCGCCCATTTTCTTCTCAGCGGAATTACGGCTCCTGTTCGCTGGAATGGTGCTACACGGCGGCCGGGCGGTTTGACCTGTACCTGCACGGTGGCCAAAAACTGTGGGATTACGCCGCCGGCAGCCTTATTCTGGAAGAGGCTGGAGGGCGCATGTGTGGTCTTGATCAGGATGATTTCTGGACTGAGCCGCTCTGGCAACGCTCGGCCATCGCGGCGCTTGATCCAGGCCTATTTATTCAGTGGCGCGACTGGGTACGCGCGCACAGATAAAATATTCCCCTCCTTTTCACCCTATGCCAACTCCAGTACGGACCATCCAGCTGCCTCGGCGGTAGCCTATGATAGCCAGACAGAACATTATCTGTGATCATTTCCGCCGCATTCTATTTCCGTTCAGCTTTCAACCGCGCAAAATCTTCGAAATAGCCCGAGTACCATTTAATCTGGGTGATTTGTCAAAAGGGGTGCTAACCAGAACGGTTTGAGCATACACTACCACCGTTTGCCTCCGGGAATCAAGATTCCAGGGCTTGCGTTCACTTATAATTACAATCGCTAACGGAGAGAAGGAAGATTTTTATTATGCGTAATTCAAGCAAGGCTGCTGCAACCAAAAGGTTGTTGATGCTTATGGTCTCCGCGACACTGGTTGGAGGCGGCGTCGCTGGTTGCGGCAAGACCGAAGATGCGAAAGCTCTCATCTCGGATGCCAGGCAATATCAGCAAAAGGGAGATAACAAGGCTGCCATTATCCAACTGAAAAATGCCTTGCAGAAAAATCCGGATAATCCCGAGGCCCGCTATCTCCTAGGTACGATCTATAACAAAACCGGCGATTCGCTGTCGGCCGAGAAGGAACTCCGGAAGGCCTTGAGCTTGGGAATGAGCCCTGCTCAAGTATTACCTGACTTGGGGCAGACTTTGCTCAATTTGGGCCAATTTCAGCAGGTTCTGGATGAAACGAAACCGCTTTATGAAGATAAAAAATCCGCCGAAATTTCGACATTAAGAGGGAACGCTTCGCTGGCACTGGGTAAAACCGAGGAAGCCAAAGACCTGTTCGAGCAGGCGCTTCAGGACAAATCAAATTTTCCTGATGCATTAATTGGATTGGCAAAATATTCGCTCTCAAAAAGAGATATCGAGGCTGCCACGAATTTTTCAGAACTAGCGGTAACCCGAAACCCGGAGAACATTGATGCCTGGTTTTTCAAAGGTGACCTGCTGCGCATCCAAGGTAAGCTTGATCCAGCGCTTGCCGCCTATGATCAGGTTGTGAAGTTGAAACCGGATAACTCCTCTGCTTATATCAATAAAGCCTTCATAGAGATCGGCACTGGAAAATTCGAAGCTGCCAAAGCGGATATCGAAGCGGCCCGCAAAGTAGCGCCCGGCGGTTTGATGGTTTTCTATACTCAAGCGCTACTTGATTTTAACCAGGGCAAGCATGCTGCTGCCCTGGACTCCTTACAGCAGATACTGAGTAAAGCGCCTGAACACATGCCTAGCGTGCTACTTGCAGGAGCGGTACAAATCGCTCTGGGATCGGCCAATCAGGCAGAGCGTCACCTCAGAAATTATCTGGAAAAGGACCCGAAGAACCTCCAGGCACGCAAACTGTTAGCCTCTGTTCTGTTGAAAAACCGCGATACTCAGAGTGCCATCGCGGTACTGAGCCCCGCACTCAAAGAAGTGAAGCAAGACCCTCAGCTATTCACCCTGGCGGGTGAATCCTATATGCAGGCCAGGGATTTTGCCAAAGCAACGGAATACTTTGAAAAGGCCAGCGATATTGCTCCAAAAAGTTCATTGCTGCGTACTGCCTTAAGCATGAGCAAGCTGGGGCAAGGCGAGAGTGGCCGTGCGGTGGCCGAGCTGGAAACGGCTATAAAGCTGGATCCCAAATCATCCCGGGCCGGCGTCCTGCTGGTCATGACCCACTTGCGTCTCAAGGAGTTCGACAAGGCGCTCGCCGCAGTAAAGGCTCTTGAGAAGGAACAGCCGGATAATCCCCTTATCCAGAATCTGAAAGGTGGCGTCTATCTGGGCAAGAAAGATCCAGCGAGCGCACGATTGAGTTTTGAAAAAGCACTGTCTCTGGAGCCCACTTATTTCCCGGCTGCGGCAAATTTGGCTCAGCTTGATTTGCAGGATAAAAAGCCGGAAGCGGCCAGAAGGCGTTTCGAAGCTATCCTGGAAAAGGACAAGAAAAATACTCAGGCCATGACGGCGCTATCCCGTCTTGCTCTCAAGCAGGGACAAAACAAGGAGGCTACGGCTTGGCTGGAGCGGGCCAGCCAGGAGAATCCTGACGCACTCCAGCCCTCCCTGCTTTTGGGCGCGCATTACCTACGCTTGGGAGAAAAACAGAAGTCTCTTGCTCTCGCCAAAAAGCTCCAAGGCACTCACCCTGATGACCCCGATGTCCTGGAGCTTCTCGCACAAACCAAACTTGCCAACAATGACAAGGCCGGCGCGCTGGAGAGCTACACTAAACTTGCAGCCGTGATGCCGGAATCCGCGCTCGCTCAATATCGCGTCGCTTCTATTCATATGGCAATGGAGAACCCGTCAGCCGCATCTGACGCTCTCAAAAAAGCGCTGGCTATAAAACCGGATTATCTGGATGCCCAATTGGCCCAAGCTGCGCTGGAGGTACGTAAAGGAGATCATGAGCGAGCTCTCGCTATCGCCAAGCAGATTCAAAAACAACAGGGAAAGTCACCGGTGGGTTACATTCTGGAAGGTGAGCTGCTGACAGGGCAAAAACAACCGGTGCTTGCGGCAAAGGCGTACGAACAGGCATTTGCTCTCAACCAGAGCGGACCAATATTAGTGAAGTTGCATGCATCGCTCAGCCAGGCCGGAAAAGCAAAAGAGGCAAGCTCTCGCTTGACCCAATGGCTGAAGGACCATCCCGCTGACAGACCTACCCGCCTGTACCTTGCCGAAACATACATGGCAGAGCGGCAGAATAAAGCCGCCATCGAGCAGTATCAGATCGTCCTGAAGCAAGTCCCTGATTTTATGCCGGCACTGAACAACCTGGCTTGGCTTTACCAGCAGGAAAAAGACCCGCGAGCTCTGGAATATGCCGAGAAGGCTTACCAACTGGCTGCAGACGAGCCAATGATAATGGATACCCTGGGATGGATATTGGTAGAACAGGGCAATACCGCGCGCGGCCTGCCACTCCTGCAGAAAGCAACTTCCCTTGCCCCGGAAGCAGCTGAATTTCGCTACCATCTGGCATTCGGACTCGCCAAATCAGGTGACAAGCCTAAAGCCCGTAAAGAACTTGAACAACTATTGGCTACCGGAAAAAATTTCCCCAATATTGATGAGGCCAGAACATTACTGAAACAGCTGCAGTAAGCGAGTATTAGGCCGCTGAATGATTCTTACATGAATCCCCAACGCGAATTGACAGATGTAATCTTTTTATCTTTTAGTACAATCTTTCACCGTAAGCTCCAGTCAATGGCTTGAGCTTACGTTTTCATTTGTCAACTTGAAGGCGGTTTGCGCCTCCACCTTGGCAGCCCTGTAAATAAGCCCTGCAAGCTTCGCCTTTCGCAAGTCGGCCCAACGGTCTTGCGCCCATTCTCCACAACTCAAGCCCGGAATTCAAGGCCGACAGAAAAACTATTTGCTGATCAGAAAGCAGGTGTTTCAAGGGTAATTTCCGTTATCCCTTTCTACTCGACTTGTAGCTTTCCAGCGACAATTTAATTGCTTTATAAACAAAAGGTTAATTTAAAATACTGACCACCTGTCGGGAATTGACTACAGTCTAGGCTTGAGGCTCTTTTGGATGGCGTACTAATAGCTTGATTATAAGTCTAAAATAAATTGGCACGATTCTTGCTTTATAATTCTGAAGATCGACAAACTCTCATCTCAAAGTGGTGATTAACTGGTTTATTAGTGAAGGATGATGCTATTGACTAAGCATTGAGTATTGCATGACGTGTATTGGCATTCCAGCGGCAAAAATACTTTTTCTATGCGAGCAAGCTCTTTTCGCGCACCACGTAAATTATTTTGCCGTTTTTATGCAATGGATAATCTACAGGCTCCCTTCTTTTATCTCGATCAGTTCCTATGCGTAACGTTACGTAAATCGCCCGGCGGGTGAGATTGTCCAGCACTCATTTTTCCCGCATTTATGCTGCCACGGCAAATTACTCACTCTCGATTCGAATCTATCCTGATTATATATGTTTGATTAATAAGGGAATTTAGCATTATGCTATTATACAATGATGAAAGTCTTCGCTTTAACAGAACCCATCTGCCCTCTTCAGTCGGAGCAAGTGGGAAGTGCAACACGCTCCACTTAATGCCAAAGCCTCCCGCACACTCAAAGGGGGAGTTTCGGAATGAAATCCCTGATCAAAATTGTGTTTTAAGCCGTGGCGATTACAGTATCCGTCTAACCGAGCCATCGGAACGGCGCAGTGAGGCAAGTGCTCTGATCAAGCGCATGTACTCCTGGCGCGGCTATAGTACGGAGAGTACCGTAGTTTCTTCACACCACCAAACTACGCTGGAAGCATTCAGCGGACAGGATCTTGTTGGCACGCTAACGCTAGGACTTGATTCGGAAAATGGTTTGCTTGCTGACGAACTTTATGAAGAGAAGATCAGTACCTTTCGTGCGGAGGACAGAAAGGTATGCGAGCTGTCAAAGCTCGCGATAGATCCTCAGTTCAGCTCGAAGGAATTGCTTGCGTCCCTCTTCAATCTTGCTTATATATGCGCACGCATTATTCATAGGGCGACCGATTTCTTTATCGAGGTTAACCCACGGCATACTGGGTACTATAAACGGATGTTAGGATTCCACCAGCTTGGGGAAACGCGCAACTGTCAACGAGTAAACGCGCCCGCGGTGCTGCTGCATTTGGAATTGGATTACGTGGATGCGCAGGTTTCTTCTTTGGCGGGCTCGCATCAACCTCGGGAAAGATCCCTCTACCCCTATTTTTTATCCCATCACGAGGGAAAAAAGGTAGCCAATCGGATCCTGCACATTAACCGGCCAACAGCTTTCGATTGGACCGCCTTGTACTGCGGTTAAGCAGAAAAACTTTTGATAAGACTTGAAGTCTATTTTGTCCGAGTTTTACCTAACCTGGAATTCTGAGTCTATTCCCGCATCAAGCCATAACAACATCCGGCGAAGCTAACAACACAAGTATATGGAATGAGGCGGGTTCGCAATTAATTGTATAACTTAATCCCACTCATTTGTGTCGTGATCCGCACAGCTTTTTGTAGACAATTCCACAGCTGATCGCGAGCCGTATTTCTCTACCGCATTCCCAGTTTAGCCAATGCTGACGAGCGAATTCAACTGGTGCGATTTTCCAGGCGCTGCGAGGACGCCTTTCGCTGGACTCCTCTACTAGCTAACCAGTAATCTTCATTGGCATCCTTCCATGACTCGAACGGGTGGACGTTCAGCACAATGCGCGGGATTGCGCTGAACTCGCGCATTAGCCAGCGGAAGGACCCGCCTCCGCTGTCATGATTCGTCTGTGCAAAATAGGTGTACGGTCGTTCGCAGCACGACAGTAAATGTAAATTTACTCGACAAATGGCTGGGAACGCTCGTACCAAATGCAACTTTTATTTTGTCATTACTTCGCATCCAGCCGATCTCAAATCTCCACCGTCTATTCAGCCGCAGTTCGCCATCATCCTTCTATTCTCATGACACTGAGCCACCTTTTTCTGGCCACTACCCTGCTGAAATCTCCCCGATTGCATCAGAAATAGGAAACAAAACGGCGGTTGGATCTCGTCTTACCTTAGGCTCGCTCCAAGCGGAGGGAGACTACCTCGCGAATAAAGAGTGTCGAGTTATTTTACAGTTTAAGGTGCATTTGAGTGCCCGAGCTGATAGCTGGACGCCTAAGTGATTGGAATTAAACTATTAAAATAACGGGGCATATTTTTTGCTTTAAAAACGATATCAGAGGTGAGACCCGCAATTAGAACGTGGCTCCACTTCTGGTCGCTTCGCTTTTGAAAGATTACTCGATATCAAATTATCCAACTGAGGAGTATCAATCATGAAAACGAAATTCAAGCTTCTTACGCTGTCGGCAAGTGTGATGGCGGCTGGTATGGCGCTTTCCAGCCAAGCACAGGCCGGCGCCTATGCCTTCTCTTATAACCATATTCGGAATGGCATTATAACCGTGGAAGGTGGCACTGCCACTCTAACCAGTTCCAGTTCCTCAACCAGTACAACAGGGACGCCGATGCCGGTCACCCGTGCAGGGGATCTCGATACTGGTACGGCGCCCAATGCCCTCCCTGCAACGCAGGGGAGCCCTGTAAGGATCGACGAGACGGTGGGTGGTTTCGCCGAAACCGATAGCGGTTACTCGCCGTTCGGCCGGATCGCCAATTCATACTCCTGGGCCGATGGCAACACCATCCGTGAGCAGACTTCCCTTACTGAGGGATTCGAAGTCATCAATGCCGCCGAGGGGAATATTCACGAGGGGGTTGGCAGCGCCACGTCGGGCGCCGAAAACAGCTCTAGCTCAATATTGACAATGAGCCTGGATATGGGCGCTCCCGGTGCGTTGACATTTACTTTTGAAGCAAACCCATACCTGGAAGCGTTCATTCACAACGCTGGTTCCTCGGCCTCGCCCAACCTGGATAACAACATCACCATCCGCGATGATGACACAGGTCTCGTAGTGTTCAGCTGGGCGCCGGACGGCGCTGCTGGCGGAGTGACGGGCGGTACTGAAATCGCAGATAGCCAGAGCCTGAACATCAGCATCAATGACCTCGTTGCCGATGGTAATGGGGCGTTTTATTCCAATGATGGTGGTGCTTTTACCCAGTTTGGCGTAACAACCGATCCATTGGCGGCCGGCACCTATACTATCAGTCTCTTCACACAGGAATCGCAGGTCGTGGATAAAGTACCTGGGGAAGTTCCTGAACCGGCTACACTAGCCCTAGTGGGGCTGGGAATGCTAGGCATGGGATTTGCGGCCCGCCGCCGCAAGCAGGCATGAACATTCTGCACTGGCCATCTTGAAGGGCAAGGGGTAAAACCCTTGCTTTTTTTTATTCACTCACCGGCTCCTTGCGCTCTGATCCGCAGTCGGGCAACGGTTCACCAGTACAGACATAAAATTTTCCGACAACTGCCTGGGGCGGTCTATTGGGGCTGCAACGCTTAAATCCCGCCGTTACGATCGGAGTGGATCTGATGAAGGACCGTTCTCCCCGGCGAGTATATCCGATACAATTTTCCGAAAGCGTTGCCCCGCATCATACTGCTTCAACAGCAGGCCAATCCGGTGGGCCGCCTGAGCATAAGAGGGATCCCCCAGTATCACTTTGACCGCCGCCACAAGTTCTCTGCTACTGATCTCTCCGGCACGCAGCGAGAGGCCGGCGCCCAGGCGTTCCATCGCGTTCATATTCAACAGTTGGTCCATGTTGGAACACAGGCCAATGACCGGCGCTCCGCTAGCAACTGCCTGGTAGGTGGTCAGGCTGCCGCCATTGCTGATTACCAATTGCGAGCGCCGGGTTGCAATGTTCATGGGCAGGTAATCGGTAATGTACGCATTGGCAGGCATATCGCCCAGTTCGATTTTGCCGGCGGTAGCGGCCATAATGGTAACCGGTAGCCGCGCCAGGGCGGTAAGCACCATAGGCAGGAGTTCCGCCCGCCCCGAACTGCCCAAGGTCAGAAATATAAGCGGTTTATCTTCCGGCAAGCGATCCCACCAATCCGGTAGCAGTGTATGGGTGGACCAGAGCACTGGACCGAGGTAGTGGTGGCGGGTTGGCAAGCTGCGAGTCGGGACCAATTCGGGGATGTCCGCATATAGCGTGTAATCACCCCAGGTGTAGGCATTTCTAAGATCTGCCCTAAGAGGCGGCAGTCCGTAGCGGCGCCGCACCTGATTCAGTGGTCGGGCATGCAGGGCGAAGACCATGGGTCTGGCGATATCGAACAGTTTTTGCGCCAGATGGACCCCCAGAATCCGGGTCATAGGCAGATCAGGCACCGGATAGCTGATGTCTGCGAAAGGACTCCAATAGGCGTTGACTACTGCAACGTAAGGTACTTTGCTTAACGGCGCGCTTACCGCCAGAGATAACCGGAAATCACCGACGACCAGATCGGGCTTGACGCTGTCGAGCAGTTTCAGGTCGTCTTCAACGTACTGTGTAAGCGTCTCGGCGTTATACAGCGGCTTGCCTCGGGCAAGGGTCTCCGCAAACTCGACGGGGGAGATTGAGCGAATTGGACGAAACCCATCCCCAAGCGGTGCTTCCAGATTGATAAAACGAGGATCCGATGCAACAATTATCTCGTAAGACGATGGATCAAGGGTCCTTGCAAGCGTTGCAATTCGTGCGAAATGCGCAAGCGTGACTGCTTCCGCCACAAGAAGGATGATTGGCCTATTTCGGGTTTGCATTATCTCCACTCCGCTGAAACCGAATAGTGCAATAATGCGTGGATACGATGGCTCATGTGTGAATTAGCGAGTTCTTCCCGATGTATCTTGCAACTATAGCCCGGACAGTAAAGCAATGGAGGACAAATCTACGAACGGAAGGCATACTTCATTCGTTAAAATAAACGTATGACGCCTTCCGTCGGAATTCTTTACATTGAGCCATTAAAGAACGCTTCTTACGTTAACTGAAAATGCTATCACGCTGTTTAAATAGCAGTTTTTATGGGATGGCACAGTTCGTGCTTAAGCTATAGTGTAGTAAATGCATTTTGGGAAAAAATACTCATAATATGAACCGGAGATTTATAATGAAAAAAAAATTGCTTGTAACCGCCCTTGCTTCCGGGATTATAGGGGCTGCGGTTTTGCCGAGTGGCGCATACGCAGCTACTCTATTTATTACTGGTACCAATAACCAGATCTTTTTTAACAATTTCGAGAATGTTTACGATGTAAACGGCAATTACAAGGCACCCGGCACAGCCTTGGAAGTTGGGGACCATCTGGTCGGAATCTTCAATGTACAAAACATTGACTCCAACGGATCTACCCATTGGTTCTCAGGACCCACGGAACAACTTACCGGTATTTTTGCGCAACGCATTAACGCTATATTACCCACAGGCAGCGATACGTTCGATCCGGCACAAACCAGTTCGCCTCACTTTACGTTGGGAGCTCCGACAGTAACGGACTTTATCAAAGGAGGAGATAGCTTCAGTACCGGTCTGGTCGGAAATGAGACTTTCGCATTTTATTATCAAACAGGTGCTGGAACCACGGTATTTACGTCAGGAGGAACCTTGGCCGGCGATGTAGCGAATGCGACAGACGGCACTAATATTCTTACCCTGGGCTACAATGATGGCGGTACACCGGCTGATGGTCCCGCCAACGCAGGAGATGACACCGGATATGCGTATGGTCATCCGAATATTCTATCAACTTTGGCAAATTTTACGGGTGAATCCTTTTTCGGTTTGGATTCGATCCAAAATGCGACCGGACTCGGCTTTGGGCTGGTTAATGACCCCAATGAGGATGAGCTGGGCTCTGTAATTGGAGTTACTGGTAATCAGTTTTTTGGCACGAGCGAGTTTGAGATAAATCCCAACTCGGGAGCGTCAGGTGGTAATTCTCAATGGGACATCGCGAGTAACGATCCATTCACTGTCCGCCCAATCCCGGAGCCAGCGTCCCTCGCGTTGCTAGGCTTAGGGTTGGTAGCAATGGGTGTGTCACGGAAGCGGAGCAACAACCGGACAAGCAGATCGGTCTAATCATCAACCGCACCAAACAGTAAGATATATAGGGGTCCTTTCGGACCCCTATTCATTGGCACGCAAGCGTCGCGCCGGCACGCCGCCCCAAACCTCGCCTCTGCATATATGAGTTCCCTTTGTTACCACAGCCCCAGCCGCCACCATAGCGTCATCGTCTATTCTTACCCCGGATAACACAATAGCGTGCGCACCGATAGTAACATTGCTGCCCACACAAATAGGCTCATGTGCTAACTTGCTTCCCTCAATCACATGTGGAACAAGTAGCGCATACTGACCCACGATGGTGTTGTCACCGATCTGTATAAATGGGGGGTCAAGAAGTATACCCGAACTGTATGTGTTGCGGCCAAGGCGGGCTCCTAGGGAGAGATATACGATGCGCATAAGAGGAACGGGCACGAACCCGCTACGCATGATAGGATAAAAAAGTATCAGGTAAAAAAGAAGATAGACGTGATAAACAAACTCCTCGGTAGAGTTAGGGGCAATGTCTCCTTCCGGGAGTGGCAAATAATGAAGAAAAAAACGATAGATAACAATCGCGTAAACGTAGAGCAATCCTATCCCCAGTATGATCAGAACGACTCCCCGAAAATCGCCCAGCGCCATATCCCCGAACAAAAAGGCAGTGGAAACGATAGCGAAGGCGAGGGCCAAACCAAATAGCACAAAAAAAACTATTATCTGTGTGAGTGTAATTTTTCGCACTGAACCGATCTCCCTCTGGGTTGAGAATCTGGATCAAGATTAATTCCTTAGAAAAACTTCTTTCTTAATAAAGGAGCCAGTTATTGACGGCTATTTTCATCTTGTTTCTGAACGAAGTGTGGTAGGCGTCGGAATTCGTCGGGGAAAGCCAATGATGAAGGATTTGCGCAGGTTGTACCCGGTTTCGTGCCAAGGCGTTCATTCCATCACTTTACATGCGTTGATGTTTTTTCCAACCGGCCTGCCGCTTTCATTGCATGATCAGGGGGCTCCAAGGAACAGGTCATCCCAAACACTTCCTTCTCGTTTTTGGGCTATAGATTCCCAGAAGCTGGGGGAAATAACCTTCGATTACGGTAATTTCCTCATCCGTTGTATAGTTTTGACGCTGATCTCAATCTCATAAGTGGGAGATGTATTTCAGAGCCCCAATTAATTGGGGTAATTGGCTCCCCTGTGTCAGCAGGTTCTTCAAGAACAAAAATCGGAAAAGACCGGTTAGCTCAGCGTCTTGATTTATAGGCTTCGATTTTGGCCTAACCACTCTTACTCATAGAATAGAATAGTTGCGTACGTGAGGAGTCTAGCCGCTCCCATTAGATCATAGCTCAGCTATTGATTTTTAGTGACGTTTCGGATAATTATTTCTATGAGTTCGTAATCGCCATCGCTCACACGGCCTGCAAGGAGGGATCGCCACGGGAGGCGTCGTTGCACAGACAACTGTCGGATGGCAAACTTTGGAAGACCGTAGAGCAAATGAAATTGGATTGCGTTCAACACCCGAAAGCACATGCTGCGCTTCTTCCAGTTTTTATTGCATATATTTGCAATAAAGCAATACCATAACCAGGAGTGTATTCTTGTATTGTCCACTCTTGCCGGGAAAAGTGAGTAACATTCACTTTAAATCAGCCGTATTGGAACCCCATGATTAGCTTGCGGATCGCCGTGCGCAATCTTGCACGTAATCGACGGCGTGCGCTGGCGGCTCTGTTTACGGTTGCGGTCGGTGTCATCTTCCTGGTACTCGCCGACGGATTCATCCAGTGGATTTTCTGGGGTATGCGCGAAGCCACCATCCAGTCTCAATTAGGTCACATTCAGGTTATGCGGCCTGGATACCTAAGCACAGGCGCAGCCAATCCTTACGCGTATGTATTGCCGGAAAATTCGCCACAACGCAGGGTGATTGAGTCTATCCCCGGGGTTAAGCTGGTGGCGCCGCGACTGGCGGTGACCGGACTCATCAGTCACGGTGAGGCAACTGTAGCATTCCTTGGGGATGGAGTTAACCCGGAAAAGGAAGCTGAGTTGAGCAAAGCCTTGCGCATTGTGGAAGGGCGAAATCTAACCGGTGCAACATCGAAAGAAGTCGTTCTGGGGCGCGGTCTCGCACGCAGCCTCAATGTGGGACCAGGGGCCACGGTTGCATTGCTGGTAACTGCTTCAGGTGGCGGGATTAAAGCCGTAGAGGCAAGAGTGTCGGGGATATTCATTAGCACCAACCAGGCATATGATGACTCCGCCCTGCGTCTGCCCATTGGATTGGCTCAGTCGTTGTTGCGCGCAGATGGTTCCCATATTTGGCTGGTGCTGCTTCATGAAACGGAGAGCACCGACGAGTACCTTGCACAGTTTCGCGCCCGCTTCCCCGCAGACGCAAATAATCTCGAATTTATTCCATGGTACCAGCAAGCTGATTTCTACAACAAGACGGTCGCGCTATTCTCGCAGCAGATGAGCGCACTGCAATTGATCATTGGCTGCATTATCGTGCTCAGCATTTCCAATATGCTGATAATGAATGTGCTCGAACGTACCGGCGAGATCGGTACGCTGCTGGCCATTGGCTTCAAGCGCCGTAAAATCCTTCGCTTGTTCGCTATTGAGGGATTGCTGCTCGGACTGGCCGGTGCGTCTCTTGGGTTGATCGCAGGCTACGGGTTGGCCGAATTGATCTCCGCGATTGGAATCCCGATGCCGCCGCCACCTGGCATGGAGGAGGGTTATACGGGTAAAATCCGGGTCACTCCCAGCGTGATGGCACATTCGTTCCTGATCGCATTCGTTACCACTTCGCTGGCGGGTCTGTATCCAGCATGGAAAGCATCACGTTTGCAAATCATTGATGCGTTACGCCATAACATTTAAAGATTGCAAAAAACCATGTTCAAGCTGGCATTCCGCAACATCTTCCGGAATCGGTTGCGCACGTTCCTGACGCTGGCAGCGATCATTACCGGGGTGATTGCCATCATCATCAGCGGCGGTTTTGTCGAGGACGTGTTTGTGCAACTCCGCGAGGCTACCATTCGCTCTCGCATCGGACACATCCAGATTTTTCGACATGGCTATATCGAATACGGCCGGCGCGAACCTTCCCGTTACATGATCGAGCAACCGCGACTCGTGATGGACTTGGTACAGTCCATTCCACATGTCCAGGACGTAATGGCTCGCGTGAATTTTTCCGGACTGGCCAACAATAGCCGCGCCGATTTGCCAATCATCGGCGAAGGTATTGAACCCAGCAAGGAAGAACGGCTGGGCACCGCAACAACTATCGTTGCTGGCCGCTCATTGAAGGATACGGACGCATTTGGCGCGATGATAGGAGAAGGTGTCGCCGACGCCTTGCATCTACGCCCCGGCGATTTCATGACCTTGATGCTGAATACGTCCGAAGGCGCCCTAAATACACTTGAATATGAAGTCTTAGGTGTGTTCCGCACGTTCTCCAAGGAATACGATGATCGAGCCGTACGTATTCCATTGTCATCAGCCCAGGAATTGCTGTTTACCCATTCGGTGCATAGCATTGTTGTATTGCTGGACGACACCAGCACAACCGATAGCATCGCAGAGATTCTAACCAACCGGCTGGAGCCGCTCGGTTACGAAGTGAAGCCTTGGCATGAGTTGGCCGATTTTTATCAAAAGACAGAGGCGCTATACCGGCGTCAATTCGGAGCGCTTCAATCCATCATTCTTGTCATGCTGGTTTTAAGCGTTGCCAGCACCGTTAATATGGTAATGTACGAACGCACCGGCGAGTTTGGAACCTTGCTCGCCCTGGGGCTGCGCCAGCGCCGGATATTCAAGCTGGTGCTGCTCGAAAATGTGCTGCTGGGTTTGCTGGGCAGCCTGCTTGGCATGATTCTCGGAGTTGCGCTTGCAGCTATGATATCGAGAATCGGCATTGCGATGCCGCCGCCTCCCGGTTCCAGCATGGGCTACACCGCGACGATACACCTGGTTCCATGGACGCTTGTGATAGCGGGCCTTACTGGAGTATCGGCGTCCCTCCTGGCGGCCGTACTTCCCGCTCGGCGCGCGTCACGCCTCGTGATCGTTGAAGCACTGCGGCATAATGTTTGAGATACCGCTTTCACAATTCGTCGCCCGGATAAGGCCGGTTTTTACTTATTTCCACTGATTAATCTCCCAACGGACAACCGAAGGGATCGACTGTCTGCGGCGGTCCCGATACCGATACGACCGAGAAAGACCACCTGTTCTACCGGATTGCCTTGCAGCAACCCGGGTAAGCGCTTCGCCAACATAGCCGCCATATTCATGGCGCCAGGCAGGCGACTGAATGTCCTGTCCTCACGCACATAGCGGCTGAAGATCAAGGGAGTCAACTCTGGTTGCAATTGTAGCCCCAGACTGGTGGCGGTCAACCAGAAGCGCTGAACCGCCCTGCCGGCAGCCACGTAATCGTCTATCGTCTCAGGGGCTTTAGAAGCCAGAATAGCAAAGTGAGCCGCGCAAAAAATCCCGGGCAACAAATCCATTTCAACCCGGGGAACCAAATGCCCGGCCAAATAGGTGTTGAAGAAATTAACCCGACGCCAATTGGCCATGACCCAGCGCATCAATTTGAGGGTCAGGGCGTCCAGCCCCAGAGCTTGATCGGGCACCCTGTCTTCGCTGAAACGGGTTTTCCACTCAATAATGTTGCGGTGAACGAGATATGCCTCCGGCAACGTGAGCCTGAGCTTGGCGTTGTCGAACATCAGTTTTGCCAAGTGCCAGCGTTGTATCCCTCCCTCAAACCAACGGATGGTGTAAAAAGTTCCAAAAGCACTTTGCAGTGCTTGTTTATGCTGGTCGGTGAGCGGGCTGGTATGCATTGGCCGCCGCTGTACGGACCGGTGCCGGATGTAGGCAAATAAAGGATCCGGCAGTAATTGACTGTCAGGGATCAGTTCGACGAAGTACTCAGGCCGGGTCTCGGGCGAGTCGAGGCGGCGCCTGAAATCTGTCCGCATGCCACGCGTGCTGGCAGCAATGGAGAGAGTTTCCAACATCGCCCCGAGCGCAATCTGGCTGGGATGTCCGTCCAGGTCATAGACGCAGTGGTCCCGCGTATCGAATGCATGAACGATTAGATGGCGTTCGTCGACGACCTCAAATCGCCAAGGCTGAGTGTTGTCTCCGCTGGGTGCCCAGCGGGCGAGTTCAAGAATATCCGCGATGGGTTGAGGCACCGTGCGCACTTATATTCCCAGTTTGCGTTTGGCTAAAGCGATGGCGAGACGCTGCAAGGGATTGCGATTACCGCCGGGCCTCGAGGTCAATGCTAATTTATTACGATATGCATCGAAATGGTAGCCCTTGGGCGCCATTCGAACCGAGCCGCGGTCAAGGAGAATTTTCATAACTTCGGTCGCCGCTACGCCGGCGCAAAGCTGACAGGCCATAATCGTGGATGGCCCTTTGTGGTTAACCAAGTCAACTGCCGATGGGTCGACGAGGTAGCCCATCTGCAGACGAGCAGGAGCAAGCCCCATGAGGAAACGTAAGGGCTTTTCCGCCTCGGTGCCATCGTCCAGACGAAAATAATCATCGAAACTCATACCGCCTGGCAGAAAATTGAGCACCGCCACCCCCATGCCTAACGGGGCAGCAGTAACGGCAGGAATGCCCTTTGCCGCACATGCAGCAAAGAGCTGCTGGCGAGCTTGAAAAGCAAAAAAATCCAGCCCATCGACGTAAATGTCCACACCGTCCAGAAAGTCATCCAGGTTGTCGGCGGTGACGCCCTTGGCAAACCCCTTCAATTCAAGCTGGGGGTTGATATCCAGGGCTTGCCGGGTCATGACCTCAAGCTTGCCTTGGCCCAGGCTACTTATAGTTGCTCCTGCCTGGCGATTACAGTTGGCGAGAGCGAAGGTGTCGAAATCGGCTAGATGGAATTTGCCTATGCCCAACCGACAAAATGTTAGTAGATGAACTCCGCCCACTCCGCCGAGGCCGGCGATGGCAACCCGTTTGTGGCGAAGTTGAGTCTGCTCGTGGCGGGTCAGCCAACCAATATTTCTGGAAAAGGCTTCCTCATAATTAAAGGATGGCATACGATCAATCAGAAAACCCATCGGGGCTTATTTTCCGCGCAAACAAGTGCCGCAAAGAACTTCTTCACTGAGAAACGGTAGGGATAGTGCGGTTCTTGCCTACGGGTATCGCCTTCTTGCAGAAACGAATTACCTCTTCATTGAAAGTCTTAGCCAATCTTAACAGGGCGACCGGTACGGGTACCGAAGTTACAACGAGCACCTTTTACAAGAATATACGCTTAAGAGGATAAAGGGTCAACGCAACCAATTCCGTGTGTAGAGAGCAGATAAACTTGTCAGGTTTTGCTACAAGGAGCTGACACAGGAAGAGATGGCTTTTATTGAATGTGAACGTGCTACCTCTGCCGTGAGCATGAGCATCTCCAAGGAGAGCGCAGGTTCGGCATTACCGTTCCGCGCTATATCTCGGCAGGAAATGTTCCTCGTCCCCAAATTATCAAAACATCAGGATGTTATTTTTGACTTCCATAAGGCTTATCTCTGTCAGGAATTATGAGCGGCTATCAGAATGAATAACGCAATTCGGTATAAACACGGTCACTTTGATCAAAACGGCCGAATAGCCCCGTGGGCTGGCCTCCAAAAACGTCTGCCCCGAGCGCCCAGCGCCAGTTCTTCTCGAAATTCCAGGACAGCCGAGGCCGGAACATCCAGTCGCTGCGGTTCAGACTGTGGATCAACAAGCCCTGCGCCTCAAGCTTCTGTGACAGTTTGCCGAAGAGCAGGATGCTCGCACCGTTCTCCAACCTGTCCGTAAAGATGCCGGGGTCATGCGAAAAAAAAACGCGTTGAAAAAATTGCAGATTCAGTCTGGCTTCGGCCGGCAAGCTGAAATCGAGACCAAGTACGTAATCAAGAGTGTTCTGCCTGACCAGGCCATCTATAGCAGTAGGGCGGGCGACGTTAAACTTGCGCCCATCCGTATAAACTAACTCGCCTTTCAGCACGATTGAACCGAAATCTTTCGCAAGGGTTGCGCCAACCTGGTCTATCTCATCGTGCCGCGCCTGAAAGACCAATGGTTCAGTGGGGCCACTGACACGGTAAAACGTAGAGGAAGCATCCAGGCTATGGTAGTAGAAAGCTGAAACATCCCAGCCATTCTTGAGGTGCGACAGACGCAGTCCATAATTCGAGTTGCCGACATTGCGGCCGGAACGGTCTTCTTTCAGAAAGTTGGCGGTTCCTTGTAGCGGACTGGGGTAAAAATCCGAGCCGGGCTGTCCGATCTCGTCGAGCGTCGGAATCGGAATCCACAGCACCTCAGCATGCACATCATTCTTGGAGTATTCCGCACGCATTGCCCATTGCGGTATGCGTATTATATCGAATGACGGCAGGACGAATTCCCGCTGATCCTTGGCGGATACAACATCGGCGAAAAACAGGCCGACCATCTCCCCCCATATCACGTGCTGGCGGCCAAGGCGAAAGTCAAAATCGCCTGCGGAAATATCCAGGTAGTTTTCACGAAGAAAGAAGTCATAACGTTGATCCTGGCGAACCGCCGAGGGGTAGAAACTGGATAGGTCATAGGCTGCGTCATAGTCGAACCGACCGCTTATTTTCCATTTTATGTTTTCATTGAATTGCCCCCTTCTGGACAATTCGGTCCGCAGCTTCGCTTTTGAAAAATGCTCGGGGCTGGTATAGTTATCAGCGATTTCCAATTGAGAGAAACCTGTCCAGCCGCTGACCAATTTCTTCCAGGCCGGCTCCGGGGGCGTTTCCTTGAGCGGTTCATCATCCCCAAATAGCGATTCGCGAGAAGTGGGTCCACTTTCACTGTCGAATTTTTCGCTTGCTGTTACATTATCTTCACTATTTTTGACAACAAGAACTGGAGGTAGCGATAGGGATAGGGACAAAGGTAAAAACAAGGGCTCACCTTCAGCCTCGTCACGCAAGCTCGCATCATTTTGAACAGCAGGACCTGTGCGAATGTCTGCCCGGCGAAGGGAAGGCGAGGACATGGATAAAGACAAGGACAAAAACAAAGGCTTCCTATCTGTCTCGTCTTTCAGTGCATCGGATGTTTTCGTATCGTTGGAGCCATTCGCTGCGACTTCGGCAAAGCTGCGCAGCGGCAAAACGACAGCGATCAATGCTGCAACAAGTATAAATTTACGTCTGTATTCCATCCGTCCGGCTTTGATCAGAAGGCTGGGTCAAAGGATTAGTGGTCGCACGGCGCCGCTCGATCACCATATCAAGTTTCTCGCGCTCCTCGACCTGCCGCACGATCTGTCCGTCCTCGATATGTACCAATCGGTTCGCCATTTCCATGACACGCCAGTCATGCGTCGAAAAAATGAAGGTTGTCTTGAAACTGCCGTTAATCTCCTTCATCAATTGCAAGATACCTTCTCCGGTCTTATGATCAAGATTAGCAGTCGGCTCATCCGCCAAAACGATTTTCGGTTGCGTGGCCAGGGCACGCGCAATAGCCACGCGTTGCCGCTGCCCGCCGCTAAGCTGATTCGGGCGATGGCTGGCAAACTTGGATAGACCCACGATCGCGAGGTATTTTTCGACCCGGCTGCGGCGCTCTTTCGCGCTTAACTCCTTGAATTGCAGCAGGGGGTACTCGACGTTCTCCTCAGCCGATAGAACGGGCAACAGATTGAACGTCTGGAAAATAAACCCTATGGTTCGTGCCCTGAGATCTGCTAGTTCATCAGGGGTCTGCCCACTGATGTCCTTGCCGTTGATGAATATTTTCCCAAGCGACGGAGTATCGATGCAACCAATCAAATTGAGTAGCGTGGACTTGCCGCTGCCGGATGGGCCGGCGATAGCAAGGAAAGCGCCATCCTCGATATTCAGCGAAATATCCTTGAGTGCCTGGACTTGCTGTTCTCCCAGGGTGTACTCTTTGAAAACTTGCTCAAGTTGTACAATGCTCATGACAACTCCTAAATATGCAACCTAAGGGTAAACGGCATCCACAGTAGGGACTGAAATGCGAACAATATCAGTGTATTACCTGTTTACAGTGATCACAGTGATTTTCCTGTTTGTCACCGCGGCATCCGCCGCGTCCACCGCGTCCAATGATGCAGAATTAGCCCAAAGCATCCTGGAAAAGGCAGACCAGATACGCTTCCCTCGAGAGAGCTTCCAGGTCGACGTCAATATCACAACTACCGCCCCCGGCGAGTCGGCGGATATGCGTAAATATCGGGTTCTCTCCAAGGGCAACGAAAACAGCGTAGTGATGACCACGGAGCCAGCTTCCGAACGCGGCCAGATCTTACTGATGAAAGGGCGGGATCTGTGGGTATTCATGCCCGATATCTCGCAACCTATACGCCTTTCGATGTCACAACGTCTGACCGGCCAAGTCGCAAATGGTGACTTGGCGCGCGCGAACTTCGCAGGGGACTACAGCGCCACGATATTGCGGACCGACGAAATTGATGGTGAAAAGTATTACGTATTGGAATTAATTGGTGTCGACCGGAGCGTTACGTATCATAAAGTCTTATATTGGGTACGGCAATCTAATTTCTGGCCTTACCGTGCCGAGTTCTATTCCCTATCCAACCGCCTGCTCAAAACCAGCCGCTATGAAGACTTTGAGATGACGCTGGGAAAGTTGCGTCCAACCCGTCTAGTCATGGAAGATGCGCTACATAAGGGTGAGGAATCGGTGCTTGAATATTCAGGAATGAAACTGCGTGAGCTACCAGACAAGATCTTTACCAAGGATTATTTGAAAAGACTGGATCAGTAACAAGCTGAAGCGCGGCCAGGAGAATGAGTGTGTGCTATGGAGCCGGTGATCGGGAACATGAAGAACGATCGCCTTCAAGGAAAAAGCTTCCTTGAAGGCATCGCAGTTTGATGCGATGAATGCATGCTGTGCGATGAAGGCCGCTACCCGCGCAAGATTCTGCGCCGTTGGACCCTTTTGTGTGCTCGTTTTGGGGTTGGTCCCCATCAATAGCCGGCAAGCAAAATACCAAACTTACAATTGACTGACTGAAAAACGAGTTTTTCAGGGACGAATTATCGTTTACTGGCACTGCGCACCGCAAGTATGGCCTTGTTCCCAATTTTTATGCGAGTTACCTGTTTCCGCCCCCGCCACCTCCCAATCCGGCGGCGACGGGCTCGCTTGCAAGTTGAAGCAATCTGCTCCTTTCCACCCAACGGATTAGGCAGGAACCGTGTCGTTATCAAAACGGTACTTCTTTTTTTGAAAAGATTCCGCTGTTATCCATGCTTTGGTAGAAACTTATTTTTAGGACCGACCATTTTTCCACCGCAATTTTTACCCTTTAATCGAATCACGCCGCAGATAAAAACTGCTGTGATAACACCTCAGTACGCCAGCTCAGTCGAATGGCGTTTGCGCTACATTTAAATCTTGAATTGATTGTTCCGCCCCCAACTTGTGCTCGAATTTGCTGCCTTACGAAATATGATATATAAATACCACTATAGCTGGCCAAAACGACTTGCAATCACATCTGACTCATCATCAAAGCATGAAAAAAACGACTCAAATTGATGAGTGAATCTCAAGATAAAGAACCGATGACCGTAATAGTACAAGCTGGGTGGCAAATTTTCAGAGAAGGGCCTACGGATACGGTCTTGACGAATCAGGTTCCGGACGCTGTATCAAGCATCATAACTTCATCGAGAAAGAACCTGACTCAGCTGCGTAAATTCTAGTTTGCCGACAAAAACACTCCCCAATTATTTTAACAGTCACTCCAGGGAAAATTCATTCCAAATTCCTTAACCTTCCGAAAACCACTGCTCCATGGGTAAAAAAGGCCGCAGGAGACCGATATGTTCTTATCTGAAACATTTAATCTGGGCAATGCCTTCAAACAGTACTTTGAAATCGTACCTGCATTCTCGGATGCGCTGAAGGACGAGGTCTATCGCATCCGGCACGAGGTTTATTGCGAGGATCTGAAATTCGAACCGACGAGATCAAACGGGCATGAAACCGATGAGCATGACGCCAATTCCCTGCATCTCCTGATGCGTAGCGTAAAAACAAACGAGTTCGTCGGCTGTACCCGTATTGTCCGGCCTCCGCCGGAAAATCCCGGCCGCCCTTTGCCTTTCGAAGCAACGTGCGCCTCTACACTTGATCGAACGATCATCGATTCGGCGGCCCTGCCGCGCGATCGTGTCGCGGAGGTGTCCCGTCTTGCCGTGATAGCTGGCTATCGCAGACGTAAAGGGGAAGCAAATTGTGCGGTGAGCATCTCAGGTGAGGATTTTGGCACCTCGAAACAGGCACGCTTTCCATTTATTCCTATCGGGTTATATCTCGGCACGACCGAACTAGCGCGACTCAACGGAATCGAGACCGTATTCGTTCTGACAGAGGAACGGCTCGCAAATCACTTCGGCAAGTTGGGCTTCAGCCTGCAACACATCGGCAGTCCAATTGAGCATCATGGCAGGCGCATCCCCTCGATGATGAGCGTCAGCGGCACCATCGATAATATGCGGAGCAATTTGCGGCCGCTCTACCAAACCATTGCGGCAGATATAGAGAGAGGCTTCCGGAACAACGGTATTCTGGAAGAACAAAGTGATCAGGGAAAACAGAGTTTATATCCTGCCGGCTTGCGGTCGTAGCTCGAAAGACTGAAACGCCGCGCTGTGGCTTTTCGCAGACGCGTAACGCTCCGAGCATTTGCGAAGCCACATCAGCAGCCCGAGCGTAAGCAGCAAAAACGTATGGCAGTCCCCTTCCTATGCGGACGCCATGTCCTCAATAGTGCCGGCGTTACTCATGCATGCCGAACCAGGCTCATAGCGCGGCTCCCCTGTCTTTGCAGCGGAATTACGCCGCCCGCCTCTTTCTTTTTCCGCAATAAGTCATATTCTCAAAGAGCAAATTATTTGTTATATCCCTATTGTGTTTAAGGCTATTGGGGTTCACACTCTGCGTGGGTACCCAATAACTCTAAAGATGGGGGACGAATCAAATGAAAAAAAGTCTCTGCTCGATGCTGTTTGGTGTAACCAACTTGTTTCTCCTGTCTTTCAGTGCCTGGGCGAGCGCGAGCAGCGGCGCCCCCGAGCTGAGTGAAGCGAGGCAAGTGGCTCAGTACAACTACGTGATCCACATTCTGGCCATGTTGCTGGTAGGTTTTGGTTTTCTCATGGTGTTTGTCAGAAGATACGGATTTGGCGCCACGACCGGCACCTATCTGGTAGTTGCGGTGGGTCTTCCTCTTTACATGCTGCTGCGTGCGAACGGAATCTTCGCTCACGAAATTGCGCCAAATACAGTCAAGGCGTTGCTTTACGCGGAATTCGCCGTGGCTACCGGGTTGATTGCCATGGGCGCGGTGCTTGGGCGTCTACGGGTTTTTCAATACGCCTTGCTGGCGCTCTTCCTGGTTCCCGCGTACCTGATGAACGAATGGCTGGTGCTGGATAACGGTATGGGCTTGACGGAAGGCTATCAGGATACTGCGGGCTCGGTCATCATTCACGCCTTTGGCGCCTATTTCGGTCTGGGATTATCACTGGCGCTGACAACCGCGCAGCAACGAAATCAGCCCATTGAATCAGATGCTACTTCTGATCGTTTCGCAATGCTGGGCTCAATGGTATTGTGGCTTTTCTGGCCGAGTTTCGCCACCGCCATCGTTCCTTTCGAAGAGATGCCGCAGACGGTGGTCAATACCGTGCTGGCGCTGTGCGGAGCTACCATCAGCACCTATTTTTTGAGTACTTATTTTCACAAAGGCAAAACATCAATGGTAGATATGGCGAATGCGGCACTGGCTGGGGGAGTTGCCATCGGCTCGACGTGCAATATCGTATCGCCGACAGGTGCTTTTGGAATTGGTCTGTTAGCTGGAACTGTAAGCGTTATCGGGTTTGTATTCATTCAGCCGGCGTTGGAGACACGCTTCAAGATTGTTGATACCTGCGGAGTCCACAATTTGCATGGAATGCCCGGACTATTAGGGGCGCTGATTGCCATCCTGGTAGTGCCGGGGATAGCAGTAGCCCAATTCACTGGCATCGTCTTCAGTGTAACGTTTGCCTTCGTAACCGGCCTCATTGCCGGCAAGCTGATAAAAGCCACTGGCACGACGCGTCTCGCTTACGAAGACAGCGAGGAATTTACCCATATCGAGGCACCGGAAGCACCGGAAATAGATGCCATAACAGGTCTCCAAATCGAAACACGAGCTTGAGATTTGCTGTCATTAAATGAAGGAAGTCGATAAGCGAAACTGGTGAGTTGCAATTCTGTATGCATCAGCACGTGCTACATCAGAATCACGTCATATTGTTCCTGCGTATATGTTGCCTCCACCTGCAGACTAATCGGTTTGGCGATGAAATCCGCGAGTTGCGCAAGGCTTTGGGACTCTTCATCGAGAAACAGATCAATTACCTGTTGCGAAGCGAGAATGCGAAACTCGCGCGCGGCAAACTGGCGCGATTCGCGCAGCAGTTCGCGCAGGATTTCGTAACACATCGTCTGGGCGGTTCTCACTTTGCTGCGACCCTGGCACGTCGGACACGTCTCGCACAGAATGTGAGCCAAGCTCTCCCGCGTGCGCTTGCGGGTCATTTCCACCAACCCGAGCGCGGTAAAACCATTTACGGTCATATGGGTGCGGTCTCTCATCAGGGATTTCTTGAATTCTGTGAGAACGGCATTTTTGTGTTCCGTGTTCTCCATATCTATAAAATCGATAATGATAATGCCGCCCAGATTTCGCAGGCGCAACTGGCGTGCTATGACTTGGGCCGCTTCGAGATTAGTTTTGAAAATAGTGTCGTCAAAGCTGCGTATACCGATGAATCCTCCAGTATTGACATCAATAGTGGTCAGCGCCTCGGTCTGATCGATGATGAGATAACCGCCGGATTTCAGATCTACGCGTCTCGCCAGTGATTTTTCTATTTCGTTTTCCACCCCATACAGATCGAATAATGGGCGCTCTCCTGCATAGTGGTCTATCCGTCCCGCCATATTGGCCATATAGGTTTGGGCAAATCCCGCCATTTTCTGAAAGGTTTCGCGCGAATCCACCAGAATACGCGCCGTGTCGTCGTTTATGAAATCGCGCAATACACGATAGCTAAGGGTCAGGTCCTGATACAGCAGCCCCGGCTGAGCGGTTGAGGATTTCCCGCTGATATCGCGCCACAGCTTGTGCAGATATTCGATATCCGTTTGTAGATCCTGCTCGCTGGCGGCCTCCGCCATGGTGCGGATAATAAAGCCGCCTTTTTCATCAGGCGGCAGCAGATGCTTCAGTTTTTCCCGCAATGACTTTCGCTCGGTTTCATCCTCGATACGCTGAGAGATGCCAATGTGAGATACCTGGGGAAGATAAACCAGCATTCGGCCTGCGATACTCACTTGAGTAGATAGCCGGGCTCCCTTGGCGCCAATGGAATCCTTGATAACCTGAACGAGAATGTTTTGTCCTTCATGCAGTAGTCTCTCGATGGGTTTGCCGGCATCTTCACTCTGGCGCAATCTCCAGATGTCGGCAAGGTGCAGGAAGGCAGCACGGTCCAGGCCGATGTCCACAAAGGCCGACTGCATTCCCGGCAGTACCCTGGTAACGCGGCCATTGTATATATTGCCCACAATTCCGCAGCTGCTGGTACGCTCTATATGAAGCTCTTGCACCGCTCCCTGTTCAACGAAGGCAACACGGGTTTCCTGTGGAGTGACATTGACGAGAATCTCACTGTTCATAAAGGCATTTGCTAGAATTTATTACAGGTGTGGGGAAATATTTCTATACCGGACTCTTCAAGCAATTGCGCTGTCTCAAATAATGGCAATCCCACTACACCGCTATAGCTGCCGGAAATCTCCTCAATAAAAACTGCTGCCATCCCTTGAATCGCATATCCCCCCGCTTTGTCGTGTGCTTCGCCACAAGCGAGATAAGCGCCAATTTCGTGTTCGCGGATATTGCGAAAGCGCACTGTCGATCTGGATATGCGTGCCACGATCCCATTTTTGGTTGCCATAGCGACTGCTGTGAATACCTGATGGGTCTGCCCCGAAAGTGCTCGCAGCATCTCTTCCGCGTGTGCAAGGTTTTCAGGTTTGCCGAAAATATGTGGCCCCAGCACCACTGTCGTGTCGGCTGCCAGTACGGGAAGATCGGGTAGTCTGCGTTCTGCAAGCCGGCCGCGTCCGACCTCAGCCTTTGTCCGAGCGATGCGCTGTACATAGTCCGCCGGCGCTTCATCCGGCAGGACGCTTTCATCCATATCCGCGGCCCGGGGCAAAGCTTCGCGCAGCAACAAGGTTCCAAAGCTCACCCCGATCTGTTTCAATAACTCCCGTCGCCGCGGACTCCGGGAAGCAAGGTAAATGCGATTTTCGGATGAAGTCATATGCGAAGTTTCAGTAATATGTACGAATGCGTTCACTCGCAGTCGATATGGAACGATGGCGCATTCGTATGTTGGCAATACCCACTGGCCCTACTCGCGACCTCGTAATTATGCCCGATGGTAAGGATGCCCCTTGATGAGCGACATAGCGCGATACAACTGTTCCGCCAGCAGTATTCGTGCCAAACCATGCGGCAGCGTGAAGGCGGATAACGCCAGAACCTCATCCGCTAAATTCTTGATGCTGGCGTCCAGCCCATCTGCTCCGCCGATGAGGAAAACCGTATCACCGCCGTCCTTCATCCAACCCACAATAGAATCGGCCAACTTGGCGGTAGTCCATTGTCTGCCGCGCTCATCCATTGCCACGATGCGGCATTTTGACGGTAATAACGCCCGCATACGATCGCCCTCGGCCGCTCGCAATTGTTCCGGTTTTTTGCCACCGCCACGTTTTTCAGGTTTTATTTCAAGCAGTTCAATGCCAGCCTCATGAGGCATCCGTTTGGCATATTCTTGAAAACCGGTTGTGACCCATTCCGGCATTTTATGACCAACTGCACAAACAAGGAATCTCATGGCAAAAACCTGTGAACAATCCCTTCACGGAACGCATTGTGGCAAAATCGGATGAAGGCCCATCATAAGGATGAAAATTGCGGCCAGGCTGAAAATGCCAGAAGCGCGACATGGTGCTGGTCCGATTTTGCCACAATGCGAAGGGACGGAAGTCGCCGGAGCCCTATTCGGATGTTCCTGCCATTGTTCAAGCCTTGTCCGGATCAGACTTGGAAACCTTATTCTTTTTGACTGTGGAGGCAGCTCGAGCTGAGGTTTTGCGAGGCTTGGCGGCGGGTGACCCAGTATCAGTCTTGGCTGTGACTGCAACGGGCGTCGTTCTTTTTATGTTTTTAGCTTCCGCCCACAGTTCCTCGAGGTTGTAATGGGCCCGCACCGCGGTCTGCATGACATGTACCAGTACATCACCAAGGTCTACCAGTATCCATTCGCCGGTTTGTTCCCCTTCTATGCCATAAACGGCGCCTCCGGCGGCTTTGACCTTCTCGGCCACATTGTTCGCAATCGCCCGCGTCTGACGGTTGGATTCCCCGCTGGCAATGATCATACGGTCAAACAAGGTTGTTATTTTCCGCACATCCAGCACTTCGACATCACGTGCCTTGATTTCTTCCAATGCGGCAACTATCGTTTTTACGAGTTTGGCGAGCGTCATCCTTCTTCCGAATATAAGTGATTTGTAACAATATAATCGAGAGCGGCATCGGGAATCAGATAACGGACGCTTTTCCCGGCTGCGACGCGCGCACGAATGATCGTTGCGGAAATATCCAGCAAAGTTGTCGGAGCAATAAAAATCAATCCGCTGGTTGCGCGTTTGAGACTGTCCACACTCGAGGCCCAGCGTTGGGCACACTCTTCCTTTAATTCCTGTGGCACGGCATCATGGTTCATTGTCAGCATATGGCCCGGCCGGGCCGCGATGATGAAATGGCATAGGCCGAACATCTCGCGCCAACGATGCCACTCGGCGAGTTTCATGAAAGCGTCTGCTCCTGTAACAAAGCATAGTGTGACGTTCTCCCCAAGTTCCTGCTTGAGTTCGCGCAATGAATCAACGCTGTAACTTAAGTCATCACGTCGGATTTCACGCTCATCCAGTACAAATCCGGAATTGCCCTGGATGGCCAGACGAACCATTTCTGCGCGGTCCTGGAGTGATGCAACAGGAACGCTGCGTAGACGGGGACGTGCGGCGGGAACAAAACGCATTTCTCGCAAGCCGGCCATTTCTACAATTTCCTCCGCTATCCGCAAATGGCCATAATGCACAGGATCAAAGGTACCGCCCAAAATACCGATGAGGGAGAATTCGGACCTATCCATTGCCGATCAGGCTGGGAGCACGGAAAAAATTACTTATAATGTTTTTATCCTCATGTCTTCGCAAAGGCAACTTTTTCTATAACAATACCCGGCGCAGATCGGCCAGTACCTCGACAAGATGGGAAGTGAAGCGCGCGGCAGTTGCCCCGTCGATTACGCGATGGTCATAGGACAGGGATAACGGCAGCATCAATCGTGGAACAAACTGCCCATCTTGATAGACAGGCTTCATGCTGGTCCGGGACACGCCCAGAATGGCGACTTCCGGGGCATTGATGATGGGCGTGAAAGCTGTGCCCCCAATGCCTCCCAGACTGGATATAGTAAAGCTTGCCCCCTGCATGTCGGCGGGTTTCAGCTTGCCCTCGCGAGCAAGCGTTGCAAGATTGGCCATCTCCCTGCCGATGGCAATCACGCCTTTTTGATCCACATCACGGATCACAGGTACCACCAGCCCATTTGGCGTATCCGCTGCAAACCCGAGGTGGTAATAGTTCTTGATGACGAGATTCATCTCATCGCCGTCGGCAAGCGAGGCGTTGAATTCGGGAAACTTTTTTAACGCTGATATGGAGGCTCGCATCAGAAAAGCGAGTATCGTGACTTTTACGCCCTCTGCTTTTGTCGCCTCATTGGATTCCTTGCGCAAGGCTTCCAGTTCCGTAATATCGGCCTCATCGAACTGCGTAACGTGAGGGATCATTACCCAGTTCCGATGCAAATTCGCTCCGGATATTTTTTTGATACGCGACAGCGGTTTCATTTCCACCGGCCCGAATTTCGCGAAATCAACCTGTGGCCAGGGCAACAGATTGAGTTCGGCCCCGGCGCCCCCGCGCGGCCTTGATAATTCGGATTTCACATAGGCCTGTACATCTTCCTTGAGGATGCGCTGCTTCGGACCGCTACCCTTCACCAGGCCAAGATTCACGCCCAGTTCGCGTGCAAATCGCCTCACTGAGGGACCGGCATGGGCCTTTGCGAAGGCGGCTTCGTCTATCGGAGGGGACGTAAATGTAGCTCGTTGGGACTGCTGCGGAGCCGATGCCGGCGCTGTTTGCGGAGCCGAAGGCTGCCCTGGTTGTGAAGGTCGCCGCGCAGCATCAGCCTCGGCATCTGCACCCCCCTGATGAGAAGGTTCAGACTCGGATACAACCTTTGGAGCAGGGGCTGAAACTGTCTGGGTAGCAGGTGCCGCTTCCTCGGCCTCAGAAACTTCCATGGATAAAATAGGCGAACCCTCGGAAACCTTATCACCTACTCGTACGGATACATCCTTGACTACGCCCGCAAAGGGAGAAGGGACTTCTATAGTTGCCTTATCCGATTCCAGCACGATCACCGGATCTTCCGCCTTGATCGAATCGCCGGGTTTCACCAGCACTTCTATCACGGGAACGTCTTTGAAATCGCCTATATCCGGAATCAATACCTGTTTAGTCTCTGCCACGCCCTCTTCCTTCACTCGTGTTTTACATGTGAACCGATTTGCGATAAAAACGGGGTAACTTGCCTGGCCTTGTTTTTGCCTCCCGACCGCCCGCGCTGTTCGCGCCTGATCCCGGCTGCTTCATCCGTGCTGCCTCGTCTGTCTGTTACAGGAACCGGAAAACGGATCAGGGAAGCGCCAACTGCACAGGTCTACGCGCCTGATATGCATGAGCCGCTTCGCATGCACTTACTCCTCATATATTCCGTTTCCTTACACGGTCACTGGATTAGGCTTGTCCGGATCGATGCCAAACTTGCCTATCGCTTCCGACACCTTTTCCGTTGCGATTCCACCTTCTTCGGCCAGCGCCTTAAGTGCCGCTACGGTAACGTAGTAGCGATCGACTTCAAAGAACTGGCGCAATCGTTCACGCGTGTCGGAACGGCCAAAGCCATCTGTACCCAGTACCTTGTAACGCCCCGGTACAAATTCACGTATCTGGTCGGCAAAAATTTTCATGTAGTCAGTAGCCGCCACCACAGGCCCTTCCCGATCTTTGAGACACGTGCTCACGTAGGGCAACCTTGCGGGAGCGGTAGGATGCAGCATGTTCCAGCGCGCCACATCCAATGCCTCGCGCCTCAGCTCGTTAAAGCTCGTGACGCTCCAGATGTCGGCGGCAACGTTATATTCCTTTTCCAGTATTTCGGCCGCCGCGATAACTTCGCGCAGAATAGTGCCCGAACCCAGCAATTTTACCCGCAAAGCGGGAGCCTTTTCTCCTGCCGAACTGCCTTCGCGAAACAGATACATGCCTTTCAATATGCCTAGCTCCGCATTTGCCGGCATTTCCGGATGCGAATAATTTTCGTTCATTACCGTGATATAGTAATAAACGTCCTCCTGTACCTCATACATACGGCGCAGGCCCTCGCGAATAATAACGGCGAGTTCGTAGGCAAATGTGGGATCGTAGGATATGCAATTAGGAATAGTCGAGGCGGCCAGGTGACTATGGCCGTCCGCATGCTGCAGTCCCTCGCCGTTCAGCGTCGTGCGTCCAGCGGTGCCCCCCAGCAAAAACCCGCGGCAGCGCATATCTCCCGCCGCCCATGCCAGGTCGCCAACACGCTGAAAGCCGAACATCGAGTAGAAAATGTAAAATGGGATCATCTGCACGCCATGGGTACTATAAGCGGTTGACGCCGCCATCCATGACGACATGGCTCCTGCCTCGTTGATGCCCTCTTGCAGAATCTGACCGTTTTTGTCCTCCTTGTACCACATCAATTGATCGGCATCCTGCGGTGTGTAGAGTTGCCCGGTCGATGACCAGATACCCAACTGCCGGAACATCCCCTCCATGCCGAAAGTACGCGATTCGTCCGCGACGATCGGCACTACTCGCTTACCGATACTCTTGTCTTTTACCAGAATATTGAGTATGCGTACGAAAGCCATGGTCGTGGAAGATTCCCGCCCCTCGCCGCTGGCCTTGAGCAACGTATCGAATGCCGATAGCGGCGGTATCTGCAGCGCTTCCGCTTTTCGTTGACGGTGATGGATGAAACCTCCCAACGCCTGCCGCCGCTGATGCATATAGATGGATTCAGGCGAGTCCTTTTCAAATGTCAGATACGGTATATTGTCTATCGTGTCGTCCGCAACGGGCAGCGCAAAGCGGTCGCGGAACGCTTTCAACGACGTGGTGCCCATTTTTTTTTGCTGGTGGGTAATGTTCTGCGCCTCGCCAGCTTCCCCCATTCCATAACCCTTGATGGTCTTGGCAAGGATCACGGTGGGCTGTCCCGTATGCTTTACCGCAGCCGTGTATGCGGCATAGACTTTATGCGGATCGTGACCCCCGCGATTCAAACGCCAGATATCATCGTCGGACATGCTGGCAACCATTTCCAGTAATTCGGGATATTTGCCGAAAAAGTGTTCGCGAACGTAGGCCCCATCTCTCGACTTGAATGTCTGATATTCGCCGTCAACGCACTCCATCATGCGTCGCTGCAGCAAACCTTTGGTATCCTTGGCAAACAGCGGATCCCAGTATGAGCCCCAGATCACCTTGACGACATTCCAGCCAGCCCCGCGAAATGCGGCTTCGAGCTCCTGGATGATCTTGCCATTTCCACGTACCGGTCCGTCGAGACGCTGGAGGTTGCAATTAATGACGAAAATCAGGTTGTCCAGATTCTCGCGTGAAGCCAGCGAAATGGCACCGAGCGATTCAGGTTCGTCCATTTCGCCATCGCCCATGAAGGCCCAGACTTTACGTCCCTGCGTCTTGACCAGTTCGCGGCTGTCCAGATATTTCATGAAGCGGGCCTGGTAAATCGCCATCAATGGCCCCAGACCCATCGATACCGTGGGAAATTGCCAGAAATCGGGCATCAGCCAAGGATGCGGATACGAGGATATTCCCTTTCCCTCAACTTCCCGACGGAAATTATTGAGCTGTTCCTCCGTCAACTCCCCCAGCAGAAAGGCATAGGCGTACAGGCCGGGGGACGAGTGTCCCTGTGCGTATACCAGATCTCCACCATGATTTTCCGATCTGGCGTGCCAGAAGTGGTTGTAGCCGACGTCGTAGAGGGTCGCGGCCGATGCAAAGCTGGCAATGTGCCCCCCCACATTGGAGTTCTTGTTGGCACGCAGTACCATTGCCATGGAATTCCAGCGTACATAGGAACGGATACGGTGTTCCAGCGCATGATTGCCAGGCGAGCGGTCTTCCTTCCCTGGTGGAATGGTATTGATATACGCGGTGGTCGCGCTGTAAGGAAGGTATGCGCCAGAACGGCGGGCTTTTTCCACCAGCCGCTCCAGCAGGTAATGCGCCCGCTCCGTTCCCTCGTGCGTCAGCACGGAATCCAGCGCCTCCAGCCATTCCTGTGTTTCAGATGGGTCTATGTCGGGTATGGGTTCCATATTTTCATCTCGAGATTGTTGGGTGTACCGATGCGGCTCGGCAATGCGACCGGGTTATGCTGCGGCTAAACCCGTGCTTGAGCGCGCTCCGCAGCCTCAATGGTATTACATAGCAGCATGGTGATGGTCATAGGGCCGACGCCGCCAGGTACAGGAGTAATGTAACCGGCTATTTTCTCGACCGGCTCGAAATCCACATCACCCGTGAGCTTACCGTCGGGCATGCGATTGATGCCTACGTCTATCACCACCGCGCCAGGCTTCACCATATTGGCGGTAATCATACGCGGTTTTCCGGTAGCGACCACCAGGATATCGGCACGACTTGTGTGTTCGGCCAGTTGGCGGGTCTTCGATGTGCAAATTGTAACGGTTGCGCCCTTTTGCAATAGCATCAATGCCATCGGCTTTCCCACGATATTGCTGCGGCCTACCACCACCGCATGCTGTCCTTCTATGACAACATTATACTTCTCCAGCATTTTCATCACGCCCTGAGGTGTGCAGGGTGGAAAAATGGTATTGCCGGTGACAAGCGCGCCGACATTATAAAGGTGGAAGCCGTCCACGTCTTTCTCCACCTCGATCGATGCAATTACCTTATCGCCGTCAAAGTGCCGTGGTAACGGCAATTGCACCAGAATGCCATGAATTGCGGGATTTCTGTTCAATTCCTGAATGCGCCGTATCACTTCGTCCTCGCTCGCGCTTTCCGGGAACTCATGTACTTCCGAATAAATGCCAGTATCGCTGCAAGCCTTGGCTTTATTTCGCACGTATATGCTTGAAGCCGGGTTGTCCCCGACAATGACTACCGCCAATCCAGGTTGCATGCCTTTTTCCGCCAAACGCACGGCACGAACCTTCCACTCGGCTCGAACTTCTCGAGCCAACACATTCCCATCCAGGATTTTTGCACTCATTATTTGTTCGAATCGACGATATAAGTGAGTAGATGGACAGGTTCAGTTTGTCCATCCACAGCTTTCATGCTCCGTGGAGACATATTACCGAGCTTGCGGTTTCAAGCGCAATCAGAGCCGTATCCGAGCGCCGACCCGGGGGACCAGCGGAAACCCCTATTCAAAGCGTTCTCCGAATCACGATGGAGGGGGAGTTGGCTGGCTTGGCTTCTTGACCTTCAGTCGATAAATCAATAATCCTATCAAAAAAGTAGGAATAACAACCAAAGCAGCGGCCATCAATCCTGCCGCCAATATATCGATCCCCTCGCTTTTCGGGATGAATATCGTAGTGAGCCAAATTGTCAAAAAAGCGGCTACCGCGCCACCTATGGCCATAATCATCTTGCCCCGCTCGAAAAGCCGCCACAATGCGCCGGAAACACGCGTTTCATCGCGATACTCATCAAAGAGCCTGGTAAGGCTGTCGTCGTTTACTGCAGCCTCATAACCCATGGCCACGGCAAGGGTGTCGGCGCCGTCTTCGACTCGTGACATGTTTCCCAGAAATTCTATTCGCTGTTGAGCCTGCTTTTTTTTCATGCCATCGCTGATGAGCATTGACTGAAGTGCGGCAAAAGCATGATCGCGAGCATTGGACAAGCCTAGACTCTCGCCCTTGCGCCACATAACACCGACCAGATAAAGCTGGATTGTCATCTGCCTGAACTGGGGTGCAAAATCGTAACCTTTGTCCTTGATTTGCGAGAGCTGCGACGCCAGCACCTCGCGCGCATGCTGCACGCAACTATCAATTGCAGACGTTGCCGGCTCAGTGTTCGTGTCAGTCATCGTAGAAATTACGGGCCATGCCCAGCCTTAACTTTGAATTTGTAGAAGAACCCATTATATACTGGCATAAGCCTTATTGAATAAGGATGAATCGGCCGGGTCAGCGCGTGGTCGCGCTGGTGAGCTTAACAATTCATCCATATGAAGTCGAAATCAGGTGACCTTTCGGAAAGGGAGCAGGATTAGTGGGCGCACGAATCATTGGATGGGGCTACCTTTATAGAGTTCCGCAATACGTCGCAACCTTTGCCAAACTAATACCGGAGAAGTTTCGGAATATTATAAATCGGTCATTTTTAACGCGCGTCTACATAGGAAACCATTATGAAACATCACAAATACCTTATCGTCGGCGGCGGAATGACCGCCGATTCTGCCATTCATGGCATCCGGAAGGTCGACCCGGACGGCGCCATTGCCATGATAGGCGAAGAGCAGCACCGGCCTTATGATCGCCCCCCCCTTACAAAATCACTGTGGAAGGACACGCCATACGATTCCATTTGGCGCAACGAGCACGGCCTGAATGTCGCCGTCCATCTGGGCAAAAAGGTGGTAGCAATTGACCCATCAAAGAAAACTGCTACGGATGACGCCGGGAACATCTACACCTACGAGAAGCTTTTGCTTGCCACGGGAGGTCTCGTGCGGCGTTTTCCTGACTTCGACGGAAACATAATCTATTACAGAACGGCGGACGACTACCGCAAGTTGCGGGAATTGACCGAACATGGTTCGGATTTTGTCGTTATCGGCGGGGGCTTCATCGGCTCTGAAATCGCTGCTGCACTTGCAATGAACAGCAAGCGGGTCACGATGATCTTTCCTGAGAATGGAGTCAGCTCGCGTGTTTACCCGCCCCCTCTTGTTGAATTCCTGAGTTCATATTACAGGGAAAAGGGCGTCACCGTGCTGGCGTCTGAAACCGTCAAATCCGTGCGAACCGAAGGAGCCAGAGCAGTCGTGACCACGGGGAGCGGTACGGAAGTTTCCGCCGATGGGGTTGTGGCCGGACTGGGCATTCTCCCCAACACGGAATTGGCCGCACAGGCCGGGCTCAAGATTGACAATGGCATTGTAGTGGACGAATTGCTGCGGACGAGCAATCCCGACATTTACGCGGCGGGCGACGTTGCGAATTTCTACAGTCCCGTATTGGAAAAACGGATGCGTGTGGAACATGAAGATAATGCAAATGTCATGGGAGAAGCAGCGGGCAGGAACATGGCCGGACAATCGGAGCCATATCATCACCAACCATTCTTTTATTCCGACCTGTTTGATTTGGGCTACGAAGCAGTAGGAGAACTGGATTCCAGTCTTGATATCATCGAAGACTGGGTGGAACCTTTCCGTAAAGGGGTGATTTATTATCTGCGTGAAGGACGCGTACGCGGCGTCCTGCTTTGGAACACATGGGGACAAGTTGCTGCCGCCACCCAGTTAATTGCGGAAAAGGCTACGCACACCAGTGAAACGCTGCTCGGCCGCATAACGGACTAAGCAGACCAGGGCAGACCGGGCAGGCTGATTAAACTGGATGCGATTTCATCGCGGTTTTCTTGCAGTATGAAAGAAAGGCGAGCTTGAGCTCAGACATTCCGTTCAGTCATGGCGGGAAGTTCTATTGATTCGGATTCCGGTCCGGCCTGGAACGAAATTCATATTTTTTACCGGCAGATAAGGGAATTATTGGCAGACGTTATCTTGAGCACACTCACCCTCACGCGTCCGGACGACTGGCATCTTCATCTTCGCGATGGCGATCAAATGCGCGCGGTTCTGCCTGATACCGCACGGCGCTTTGCCCGTGCAATTGTCATGCCCAATCTCAAGCCGCCGGTAATAACAACGGAAATGGCGCTGGCGTATCGCGAGCGCATTCTTGCCGGGCTGCCGCAGGGTACGCACTTCCAGCCGCTGATGACGCTCTACCTTACCGACAACACCACAACCTCTGACGTTGTCGAGGCGCAGGGAAGCGGCGCGATATATGGCGTGAAATATTATCCTGCGGGCGCGACGACAAACTCCGCTGCGGGCGTTACCGACATCACCAGATGTTATGGAACGCTTGAAAAAATGGAAGATATCGGTATGCCGCTGCTGGTGCATGGCGAGGTTACCGACCCCGACGTAGACGTGTTCGATAAGGAACAGGTTTTTCTGGACCGGGTGCTGATACCCATTACGCAGCGGTTTCCACGCTTGCGCCTGGTGCTCGAGCATATCACTACCCGCGAGGCGGTAGAATTCGTAACAAGCGCGTCGAGTCACGTCGCCGCCACCATTACCGCTCATCATATGCTGCTGAACCGCAACGCTCTGTTCCAGGGCGGCATCCGGCCACACCATTACTGCCTTCCAGTACTGAAGCGCGAAACGCATCGCCAGAAACTGATCGATGCCGCTACCAGCGGCAACCCGAAATTTTTCCTCGGTACCGATAGCGCGCCCCATTCCAGATCCACCAAGGAAACTGCCTGCGGCTGTGCGGGTATCTACACGGCTCATGCGGCGATCGAGCTCTATGCGGAAGCCTTCGAACAGGCGGGCGCACTGAATAAGCTGGAAGCCTTCGCCAGCTTTCATGGTGCGGATTTCTACCAGCTGCCACGCAACCGAGACAGTATTACGCTGAAGAAGGAAAGCTGGAACGTCCCCGCGCAGTTGGAATTTGGAGGGGAAACATTGGTCCCGCTGCGCGCGGGAGAAAACCTGCTCTGGAAATTGATTGGCTAACGCGCAAACACTGCAAGAACGCAAGCTTTCCGAAGCTTCCTTGGAAATACCGCCCCGCGCTCTCGCCATTCTCAAAGACATCTTCGGTTACCCTGCTTTTCGCGGGCGCCAAGACGAGGTGATCCCACACGTTGCCGGAGGCGGAGATTGTCTGGTATTGATGCCCACCGGCGGCGGTAAGTCGTTGTGCTACCAAATTCCCGCGTTATTACGCGACGGGGTTGCAATCGTAGTATCACCACTGATTGCGCTAATGCAGAATCAGGTAGCGGCGTTGCATGAAGTTGGGGTGCGTGCGGCATTTCTCAATTCTTCCCTGGCACAGGCGGAAGCCGCAGCAATCGAGCGCGGCATGCTGACCGGGATGCACGATCTGATATATGTAGCACCCGAGCGGTTGTTAACGTCACGCTTCCTCGATCTGCTCGCCCGTACCCCACTCTCGCTGTTTGCCATTGATGAGGCGCACTGCGTGTCCCAGTGGGGGCATGACTTCCGCCCGGAGTACATCCAGCTTTCGATTCTGCATGAGCGTTTTCCAAACGTACCGCGAATTGCGCTGACGGCAACTGCGGATAACGTGACACGCAAGGAAATCGTTGAGCGGCTCGGGCTCGAGGGCGCCCGCATTTTCATTTCCAGCTTCGACCGCCCCAATATTCACTACCAGATCGTGGACAAAGTGAACGGCAAGGTGCAATTGCTTGATTTTATCCGTGCTGAACACAACGGCGACGCGGGCATTGTCTACTGCCTGTCGCGCAGGAAAGTCGAGGAAACGGCGGTATGGCTGGCCGAGAAAGGCATACGCGCACTTGCATATCATGCCGGCATGAACGCGTTGGAGCGCAGCCGCAATCAGGAACAATTTCTGCGCGAAGACAGCATCGTGATGGTCGCTACGATTGCATTCGGCATGGGCATAGACAAACCGGACGTGCGCTTCGTCGCTCATCTGGACCTCCCCAAAAGCGTGGAAGGCTACTATCAGGAAACGGGCCGTGCTGGGCGCGATGGTCAAGCGGCCAGCGCATGGATGGCTTACGGTTTGGGCGACGTCGTGCAGCAGCGGCGCATGATCGAGAGTTCCGAGGCGGAAGCGCAGTTTAAACGCATAGCATCAACCAAGCTTGAAGCACTGCTGGCGCTGTGCGAGTCCACCACTTGCCGTCGCGTGCGCCTGCTTGATTATTTCGGCGAGACTGCAGCAAGCACTGCTTGCGGCAATTGCGATGTCTGTCTCAATCCGCCACAAGTGTGGGATGGCACGGTAGCAGCGCAAAAGGCGCTATCTTGTGCGTTCCGTACCGGTCAGCGCTTTGGCGCCGGCCACCTTATTGATGTACTGCGCGGCAATGATACCGGGCGGGTGAGGCAATGGGGTCACGACAAGGTCAGCACGTTCGGTATCGGCAGGGACCTGGACGAAAAGACGTGGCGGGCGATATTCCGCCAACTGGCCGCACTCGGCTTGCTCACTGCGGATGCCGAGGGTCACGGTTCGCTGTGTCTCACCGCAGCCAGCCGAGCGGTGCTGAACGGAAGTCAAACAATATTTCTGCGCCTGCAGCGTGAGCGTAAGAAAACCGCGGCCAAGAACCGGTCTGTGCGCGAAGAAAAGTTTGTCACGCTTGAACCGGCGGCTCAGGCACTGTGGACGCGTCTGCGCGCATGGCGCACCGAGGTGGCAAAGCGACATGGCGTTCCCGCTTATGTTGTATTTCACGATGCAACGCTGATGGAATTAGTGCGCTTGCGCCCGCAAACAGAAGATGGGCTGAGCCAAATACCCGGTATTGGTACCCGTAAACTGGAGAGTTATGGTGTCGAACTGCTTGAGATTATTCGGTTCGGACTGGATTCCGGATCAGGCCCGGAATGACGGATTTTTATCGCACTTTATCGCCGGATAAATAAGCGCGGCCACTACCAATGCCTCTTGGCGAGGTTCCAGCGGTAAAGCAGCCGGGCAAAGATATTGTACGCCAAGTGCGTAAACTGCCTTAGGACGGGCAATCGCAACAGTTTCGCAAGCCAGCGCTGGCCGGGCGTTTGTGACCATAACCGCGTGAAAGCATCCGCTCCGACATTGAGACGCCCATCCGGGTCTTTGACATACAACCGCTCCCGCACCTGCTCCAGTGAAGCGCCTACCTCAGACGCGGCTTCCGGATGTGTATGCACATCGACCCATTCAACGTCCTTGATGCCGCATGCTTCCATACGCTCGCGCTGATCCTGGATACCTGCATTACAAACAGGGCATGCGCTGTTGTAATAAACCTTGCTGACCATGTTCCACTCGTGCTTGTACCGCGAAAATGTTATGCAAGTAAACTGGCGCAGGCTTTATCTTCCTGTCCGATTGAATGAGGGGTCAGACTTGGCAATCAAGGGAAAGTGATTAGGGTTGCGAATTGATTCTACTGCCAGATCAATATCTAGCAGAGGCCAATAAAGATGATTAGGTGCTGGCCATTCAACAGTAGTAAGCTGTTCCAATGTGGCTTGCCTGAACCAGGGAAATTCCGCGAAAGGAACAAAAAGTTCTTCGTCCTTTAAAAGCAACCAGAACCCTTTGTTCGATGCCAGAGAAACTTCCACTTCAGAAGTAGCTGCGCCAGGCATGGATAATCTCCTCATGATTTTCTCGCACTAATAACAACGCCTCATTGAGTTGTTTGTTTGAAAGCCCTTGATTCAGCGCCAGCTCAATTTTTGGCTCCAGCCAGAACTTGGCTTCTCCATCCGTATGGGTGACATGAATATGCATACGCGATTCCTCACGTGAGAAGAAGAAAAAACGAAATGGGCCTTGACGAAACACGGTGGGAGCCATGCGCAAATCATAGCAGTTTCGGTGGCTTACAGGCCCTCCCTAGATCCCAATGCAGAGCTAAGCGGCGCGGCGCCCAGCGCCCGCACTTTAGTGTCGTGTTAAATCAGTTTATTAGCTTTGCGTTAAAATGTTCATTGAAATCTACTCACATCGGTAGACAACACCGAGGACAGTAGTGTTTGACGTGCCTTTACTACCCCATGCGTTGGTATTACTTGAGTCTTGCACCCAGACATAGTTTCCACCCATTTCAGCAGCCTTGTTGCGCAGGTCGTTCCTGGCGCCGATGAGGAGATTTTTGTTTGATGTGTAGTCGCCCGTGAACCAGTTGCCCTGTGAGCCCACAACATCACCGAGCGGTTTGCAACTACCCGTCGGTTTTTCCGTTACGAGTTCGACGGATTTTCCCTCCGGCGTCGTTGATATCGCTGAACAGCCAGCAAGAAGAAGAATTGATACAGCGGCACCTATTTTCACGACCATCTATTTTTCTCCTGGACAATTTATATTTTATCTTCTTTGAATCATTACTCTTTGAACTACAGAATAGATGCCATGGCTTGACCTCTGGAGTTTAGCCTCTGGATTCCCGTGGGAAAGACGAACTCCCCTTTCTCTGATGGCTGACTCCTGACCAACCTGAAAAGAAATGTTTAAGAGATTGTAAGGTTTCAGATGGCGAAGTCAACAGAGCGGCAACCGGTCGAGACCAAACAATTTTAGGGCATCAGTCGGCCCATTCGACTTATGCATGTCTCGGACCAAACATGATGATGGCCATGCCCGCAAGCGCCACCAGAGAACCGGCCACATCCCAGGCGGTTGGCCTGATACCCTCCACTGCCCATAACCAGAGCACCGCTACGAAAACATAGACGCCTCCGTATGCTGCATAGGTCCGGCCTGCCGCTGTCGGATGGAGCGTGAGGAGCCATGCAAACAATGCAAGGCTTGCGGCAGCGGGCATAAGAAGCCACACGCTATGGCCCTGCCTGAGCCAAAGGTAAGGCAGATAGCAACCGATGATTTCAGCAATTGCCGTCGCCAGGAAAAGAAAAAATATTTTCAGCTCAAACATTTGGATTGGCGAATAATTGTTGGCCAGCTCTTCAATCTTGTCCTGCGCGGTTATTCTTGCAGGGACTCTCAGCGTTTTGCTTCATTTGTCATGACTGACCCGGTATAACCCATTGTTGGAAATATTCGATCTGAATCCCTACCGGCCGTTCCGTCAATTTGTACAGCGGCCAATTGTGGTCTTCCCAGATATATCTACTTCTCGAGGGCGCCCATCTTCTCGATAGACCTTTTTTTCACGGCCTCAAAGAGTTCCGGTATCGCAATCGTATTCGACAGGTTGACGACAAAATCTGGAATCAGGCCGCCGGGATTGGTTAACAACCTATAGGTGAGCCGCGTGCGCTTGCCTCCGCTGAGAGGTTCTGCGAGCCACGAACCTTCATTGAGCCTGACCCGCACCACACCCTCGACCTCCGGCTGGGCCTCGGGACTTGCCGTCCAGTCAATTCTGAAGACATTGCCATTCAAAGCTATGCCGCGCGTCATCCTGACTTTGAGCGGGTAGTCGCGCTCGTTTACGAACGGCGGGGCGATACGCGCGTAAGTGACAACCTCGCTATCACCCTCGCGGCTGAGCACCCGCGACTCCTTTACGTACGGCATGAATTCCGGATAGCGCTCGAAATCAACAAGAACATTGAAAACGACTTCCGGCGGGACCTCCACCTCGGAGACCGCCACGATGCTCCGATCCTCTTCCACATCCTTCGTGAAAATGACAAGCTCGCTGCTGCGGTGGGCCTCGGTCCAATCCGGCCCCGGACTCTTCACATCGAGTGCCTGCGCAGTTGAGACGGCGAGTACAGCGGCGACAGCGAAAGCAGCAATGCGGCGCATGGGATTTCCGGTAAATATCTGGTTGGTTTCGACGCGGGGTAAACCGGGTAAGGGATTTTACTTCCATTCTGCATCGACTCAGTCCTTGATCAGGCGGATACTGCGAAACCAGCCACTTGCCAGCGCCGGCACATCCGCTTCCAGTTTCAATTGCGGAACGCTCGCGAGCACTTCCTCGAATACCACATCCAATCGTGTAACAAGATGTTGTGACAACAGATTCAAGGTTCGCCTCAGCCACGCAGTTTCGCCCGGCTTGAGAAATTTATCGAGTATCAGCACGCTTCCACCCGGTTTCAGTACACGTGCGGTTTCTCGCAAGCAGGCGGTTGCATCGGGAACTATCGCGAGAATCAAATGCAGCACCACATGATCGAAGTACACATCTGCAAACGGCAGCGACATGCTATCCCCTTGGACGAGATCCACATCAAGATTTCCAATCCGGGGTTTTACGCGGCTTAGCATAGCGGCGGTAAGGTCCAAGCCGATATAACGATGGCATGATGGAAGATAGGGTAGATCCAACCCGGAACCGATACCGCTGATGAGGATATTCAGATCACCCTGCTGCGGTAATTGCGCAAGGCTTGCCGCGCGCACGCCGGTCCCCGCGGCTGCCAGCAAGGCATCGTAAATCGGGGCGATAACGGTGTAGGAATGGCGCAAGGACATGAGGGAAAGCCGCTTCTACCTGCGATTGCGATTGCGATTCCGCTTACCAGTTGAAACCGGCACGTCTGGCTTGTACGACGGAGCAGCCCGAGTACGGTAAGCCCAGGCTATCATGATTACTCCCGCTACAATCATTGGCAGCGACAACCATTGGCCCATGCTGATGCCCAACGTTAGCACGCCCATAAAACCATCCTCGGGCTCACGAAAAAATTCCGAGACCGAGCGGAATACGCCGTAACCGATAAGAAACATGCCCGAGACCGCTCCCACCGGTCTGGGTTTCGCGGAATAAATCCACATCAACGCAAAAAATGCCAGCCCTTCCAGTGCAAATTCATAAAGCTGGGAAGGGTGCCGTGCGAGGCCGTCCACATTGGGAAAGATCATGCCCCAGGACACATCGGTTGGACGCCCCCATAACTCGGCATTGATGAAGTTACCGATGCGTCCCGCGCCCAGCCCCAGCGGTACGAGTGGCGCGATAAAGTCCGTTACAGCGAGCCACTGCAATTTGTACTTTCGGGCCAGCAGCGCCATGGCGCTTATCACACCAAGAAAACCGCCGTGAAATGACATGCCGCCCTGCCAGACCGCAAGGATTTCCAACGGGTGCTGAAGATAGTAGCCGAACTGATAAAATAACACGTGGCCCAGGCGGCCACCCAATATTACTCCCAGCACGCCGTAAAACAGCATATCGTCGAGCATGCTGATGGTAAACGCCCCTTGCGGATTTTGCTTGATGCGATAGCGCCCCATCAGTATGAACAGCGCAAATCCGATGAGATACATGAGCCCATACCATCGCACAGCGAGAGGTCCGAGGTGGATGGCGATGGGATCGAACTGCGGGTGAACGAGCATGGGATTCGGCTTTTTGAGGTAAAATAATAATAGTCAACGAACAAACGGGACAAACGCCATGCCGGCGAAAACCAGGAACCTGTGGCGTGCAGAAATACGCATTCAATTGTTGGTTTAGACTGGACTCGGGGTCAAGTCCAAATGACGAATTGAAATATTTCTTCGCCAGACAGTGATTATACATATGGCAACCTCCATCCGCCGCTGAGGGGATGGAAAAGCAGCTGCCAGCCGCTCTTCTTTCTATATGACGGCTCAAGATTAATAGCACTTCCTTCATCTTCTCCGTGATTCAAGTACCTTCCAAAGTTTTTTCCACGTTCTCAAGGAGTATTCATGGCAGATAATCAGCGCAGCCGGGCTATCACACAGGGGGCGCAACGCACCCCCAACCGCGCCATGCTGCGGGCGGTAGGTTTCAGCGACAACGATTTCGACAAACCCATCGTCGGCGTGGCAAACGGCTTTTCCACCATTACGCCCTGCAACAAGGGACTGAATGAACTGGCGATGGGCGCCGAGCAGGCGTTGAAAGAAGCCGGCGCAATGCCACAGATGTTTGGCACCATCACTGTGTCCGATGGCATCTCCATGGGGACGGAAGGCATGAAATACTCACTGGTTTCGCGCGAAGTGATCGCGGACTCGATCGAGACGGCCGTGCAGGCGGAAAGCATGGATGGCGTCATTGCAATTGGCGGCTGTGACAAGAACATGCCGGGTGCAATGATCGCGATGGGCCGGATGAATGTTCCCGCCATTTTCGTTTATGGCGGAACCATCAAGCCCGGCCGCTACAAAGGAAGAGACCTCACCATCGTCAGCGCTTTCGAAGCCGTTGGGCAATATACGTCGCACAAAATAGATGAAAAGGAATTGCTCGAAGTGGAACGCCATTCCTGTCCGGGGGCCGGCTCCTGCGGCGGCATGTTTACCGCCAATACCATGTCTTCGGCGTTCGAAGCGATGGGAATGAGCCTGCCTTACTCTTCCACAATGGCAGCGGAGGATGACGAGAAGCACGAGAGCGCCATCCGCTCTGCGGAAGTGCTGGTTGATGCAATCAGAAAACAGATCCGCCCACGCGACATCATCACGAGAAAATCCATAGAAAATGCGATTTCGGTCATTATGGCGGTAGGCGGTTCCACCAATGCCGTCCTGCACTTTCTGGCTATTGCCCACGCGGCGGAAGTGACATTAACCATCGACGATTTTGAACGGATACGGGGCAAGGTGCCCGTGCTGTGCGATCTGAAACCCTCGGGACGGTATGTGGCTACCGATCTGCATAAAGCGGGTGGTATTCCCCAAGTGATGAAAATGCTGCTCGAACACGGCCTGCTGCATGGCGATTGCATGACCATAAGCGGCGCGACAGTGGCGGAAGTATTAAAGGATATTCCCCCGATACCCCGCAAGGATCAGGATGTCATCCGGCAATGGGAAAATCCAATGTATGCGCAGGGCCATCTTGCCATACTTAAAGGTAATCTTGCCACTGAGGGTTGTGTGGCCAAAATTACCGGGGTAACAACACCAAGAATTACGGGCCCGGCACGGGTATTCGAGTCGGAAGAAACCTGCATGGCTGCTATCCTTGCTCGCGAAATCCAGCCTGGCGACGTGGTTGTAATACGTTATGAAGGCCCCAAAGGGGGTCCCGGAATGCGGGAAATGCTTTCCCCCACATCCGCCCTTATCGGAGAGGGCCTTGGGGATTCGGTGGGACTCATCACCGATGGCCGCTTTTCCGGCGGCACTTACGGGATGGTGGTGGGCCATGTCGCACCCGAAGCTTTCGTGGGCGGCACTATCGCGCTTGTACATGAAGGGGATTCGATAACCATCGATGCCGAGCAACGGCTGCTGCAGCTTAATGTTCGAGGAGATGAACTGGCGCGGCGCCGCGCTGAATGGAAGCCGCCTCACCCGCGCTATACGCGTGGCGTATTGGCAAAATATGCGAAGTCCGTATCGAGCGCCAGCCGGGGAGCCATCACGGATTAATAGTACCTGTACAAATACTATTTCAGTCACTATCGCCCATGCCCAACCATCTCGCCACCGAAACCAGCCCCTACCTGCTTCAGCACGTCGACAACCCTGTGGACTGGTATCCATGGGGGGAGGAAGCGCTGGCGCTGGCTCGTTCTCGGAATAGGCCGATACTGCTTTCCATCGGCTATTCAGCCTGCCACTGGTGTCATGTCATGGCGCACGAATGCTTCGAAGACGCGGAAGTCGCTGCTGCGATGAACCAGAATTTCGTCAACATCAAGGTGGATCGAGAGGAACGCCCTGATATTGATCAGATTTACCAGATAGCCCTTTACATGCTGACCCAACGCAGCGGTGGCTGGCCGCTGACCCTGTTTCTGACGCCCGATCAAAAGCCGTTCTTCGGCGGCACGTATTTCCCCAAAACACCGCGCCATGGTTTGCCCGGCTTTCTCGATTTGTTGCCGCGCGTGGCCCAGACCTATCATGTTCGCGGTACAGAGATCGAGCGTCAAAGCGCGTCGCTGCTGAAGTCGTTTGCCAACATGCTGCCATCAAAAAGCACGGTGACGCCGGAATTTTCGGTGCAGCCGTTTGATCAGGCGCTAACGGAGTTGAAGAACCGGTTCGATTCCGCAAATGGCGGTTTTGGTGATGCGCCAAAATTCCTTCACCCCACGGAACTGGAATTTTGCTTGCGCCGTTACTTTGCGACAGGTAATGACGAAGCCTTGCGAATGGCAACCCATACCCTGCAAAAGATGGCGGAGGGGGGCATCTACGACCAGTTGGGCGGGGGTTTCTGCCGCTACAGTACGGATCAGTACTGGCACATTCCACATTTCGAGAAAATGCTTTATGACAATGGCCCGTTGCTGCGGCTTTATGCCGATGCATGGCTTGCGTCTCACAATCCTTTGTTCAAACGGATCGTGGAGGAAACAGCCGAATGGGTAATGCGCGAAATGCAACCGCAAGGCAGAGCCGGAACCGGCGGAGGTTACTATTCGACACTGGATGCCGATTCGGAAAACGAGGAAGGCAAGTTCTACGTATGGGATCGCAGCCAGTTGGCGCAAATTCTGTCACCGGAAGAGTATGCCGTCATTGCGCCACATTACGGTCTCATGGGCAGTCCAAACTTCGAACACAAGCACTGGAATCTGGTAGTGACCGAACCGCTGGAGGAAATTGCCAAAGGTATTGGTATCAGCCAGAAGGAAGCCCGGGAAAGACTTGCGTCGGCGCGCAGAAAACTGTTCGCCGAGCGCGAACTGCGCGTGCATCCGGGTCGTGACGAGAAAATTCTGACCAGCTGGAATGGCCTGATGATCAAGGGAATGGCGCGTGCGGGTCGTGTATTCGGACGCGATGATTGGATACAATCGGCTGCTCGGGCGGTGGATTTCATTCGCGCTACGTTATGGCGGAATGACCGCCTGCTGGCAACTTACAAGGATGGCAACGCCCATCTCAATGCGTATCTGGACGATCATGCATTTCTGCTGGACGGTTTACTGGAACTGATGCAGGCTGAGTTCCGCCAGGATGATCTGGATTTTGCCATTGCGCTGGCCGATGTGTTGCTGGAGCAATTCGAAGACAAACAGGCGGGGGGTTTTTTCTTTACCAGCCATGATCATGAAAAGCTGATTCATCGCCCCAAGCCGAGCCATGATAACGCCACGCCTTCAGGCAATGGCGTGGCGGTGTACGCTCTGCAGCGGCTGGGTTATCTGCTGGGCGAGTCCCGTTATCTGGAAGCGGCAGAGCGTACCCTGGGCTTGTTCTTTCCCACCATATCCCGCTACACGAGTTCCTCTTGTAGCCTGCTTGCAGCGCTGGAGCAATCGCTGACGCCGCCGCAAATTATCATCCTTCGTGGAGAAGCGCGTGCCCTGACGGAATGGGAAAATGCGTTGCGGTGCAGTTCCCCCTACACCCTTGTGCTTGTGTTGCCCTCGGAACTTGTTGGGCTGCCGCCGAGTCTGAGTAAACCAGCAGCAGTGAATAATGCTGTCAACGCCTGGGTCTGCCACGGCGTTAAATGCCTACCGGAGATCTCCGACTTGCGGGAATTGCTGCGTGTCTGCGAAATTCAAGGTAAGATAGGTCCCCTTTCTATAAATTAATCGGATAAAAGGAGAAAGTATGAAAGCTGTCTGGATAGGAATGGTTGCGGCATCAGCCCTTCTAACGGTAGGTACCGCGCAAGCGAACCCCGATTTGGCAAAAAAAAGCGGGTGCCTGAATTGTCACACCGTTGACAAGAAATTGGTCGGGCCGGCACTCAAGGATATCGCAGCCAAGTATAAGGGCGACGCGAAGGCCGTGGACAGTCTGGCAGTAAAAGTGCAGAAAGGAAGCCAGGGAGTTTGGGGCCCGGTTCCGATGCCACCGAACGCAAAGGTCAATGAGGCTGATGCCAAAGCTTTGGTACAGTGGATTCTAACGCTCAAATAATAACTGGGGGTTAAATCTGAAAAAAGCCGACGCATTGCCGCGCCGGCTTTTTTATTCCCCATTCGCAAACGTTATGCCAGGAAGGTAACCGTCTCCTCGCACAAGTTTTATGCCGAATAATAAAAGTACGTTTTGGGGCCTTACTCGCGAATCAAATCATGAGCTGGTTTGCGACTAACCTGACAAGCGCATTTCTACTCCCTCCGTTCAATCTTATTCTATTGAGCGCCGCGGGGATTCTGCTTCTGAAGACCCGGCCGGGGCTGGGCAAGGGGCTGATGGTCACGATGCTGGCGCTGTTTTATCTCCAGTCCACTCCAATTGTGGCTGACACGCTGTTGCAAAAACTGGAAACACGCCCCAGGCACAGCCCCGCCGATAATGATGTTGAGGCCATTGTCGTGCTGGGCGGAGGTACATACTACAACGCCCCGGAATATGGCAATGATACGGTGGGCCGTTATACACTCGAGCGCGTCCGTTATGCCGCGCGGCTGCATCGCCTCACAGGCAAACCTCTACTGGCGACGGGTGGGGCACCGGTCGGCAATAGCTCTTCTGAAGCGGCTCAAATGAAAACGGTGCTGGAAAGAGAATTTCAGGTGCCGGTTAAATGGATAGAGGGCGCTTCGCGCAACACCCGTGAAAACGCGTACAAGACTTTTGCGATACTCAAAAGGGACGGGGTCAGCCGTATCGCGCTTGTCACGCATGCCTGGCATATGCCGAGGGCGGCCAGAGAGTTCGAGCAGGCGGGGTTTAAGGTTATTCCCGCGGCGACTGCATACACTACGCGATATAAGACGGATATATTCGCATTCATTCCGACGGCTGGAGCGCTGCTAAGAAGCAGTTTATTCTTCCATGAGGTCATCGGCCTGTTATGGTATCGGCTGATTCCCGTTTCAGATCAGCTTTGAAACCTCCCTTCTTCACGGCCCCGGAACCCGCTCTCATCTTGTACTTTCACGTACTTTCAAATATTTATTGCTTTGTATAATTTGCGTGCATCATGAGAATTGCCACCACCGTAGTCTGCTTTCTCCTGCAAGTCATTGATACCCATCGTTTATTTTTTGACTATTTGCTGCCAGGAAAAACGAACTAATCTGCGAACTCTTTGTTCACCAGAACGATATTAAAATAACGCTTCAAATCCTCGGAAAGGAACAGCATGAAAGCGCGCATTGAATGGAAGGATGGAATGAGTTTTCTGGCTGAGTCCGGCAGCGGTCATACGGTGCTGATGGATGGGCCGCCAGAAGCCGGCGGTAAAAACTCCGGTCCGCGTCCGATGGAAATGTTGTTGATGGGGACCGGCGGTTGCGCGGCCTTTGACGTTGTGCTGATTCTAAAAAAGAGCCGCCAGGACATCAGCAATTGCGAGGTGGAAATAGAGGCGGAGAGGGCTCCGCAAGAACCCAAGGTATTCACCCGAATTCATTTCCATTTTATCCTGACCGGCAAAAAACTTAATCCTCAACAGATAGAGCGGGCGATCACTCTTTCTGCGGAGAAATATTGCTCAGCTTCTATAATGCTGGGAAAAACCGCGAAACTGACCCACGACTTTGAAATCGTGGAGGCGTGAAAATTTTCTTTCGGTCAAATTTTTCGTTCAAACCCAATATGCGGTTCCCGTCATCACTTTTGATCCCAGGTTCATCATCAGCTTCACAGGCATCGGCAATTCCACGCCACCGTGCGACATGGCTGAGGTAGCATGACCGGCTTCGTCGATCTGCATCTGCGCGACGATGGCGCGGCTTTTTTCATCGTGATGCGGTAAGCGCTTCAAATGCCCAGCCAAGTGGGCCGTGACCTGACGTTCGGTTTCGGCGAGAAATCCAAGGTTCCATTTATCGCCAAGTACGCCCGCCAGGGCGCCAATGGCAAACGATCCACCGTACCATAACGGATTTAGTATACTCTTGCGCCCGCTCAGTTCGGCAATGCGCCGCTCGGTCCAGGCAAGATGCTCTGTTTCCTCCCGCGCAGCTTGCGCCAGCGTGTGCTGCACCTCCGCGTTACGCGCGGTAAGCGCCTGTCCCTGATACAGCGCTTGCGCGCAGATTTCGCCGGTGTGATTGATGCGCATCAGAGCGGCAGACTCATGTTTCTCCGAATCATCCAATCCGGCCTCGGGCAATTGAGTACCGGGAACAGGCCGCAGCGTTTGTGCCGGCGTCAGCAGAGTGCGCAATGCATGGTCGAAACTGATGATGAATTTATCCAGATTTGGCATGGTAAGTCCTCAGGCGACTATGAAAATAATATCGGATAAGAGCGGTAAGAGCGATGTTTCAGGATCGTATATTCATCTGCCGCGCTACAAGTGTCACTGGATGCACCACTTCAATCTCTGAGCCTGCTTCGCGCAATGCACTTGCAATATGCATGGCGCAACCCACGTTGGAGGTGGCTAGATACCTCGCGCCGCTCGCGTTCAACGCACCAATTTTATCACGCAGCAGCACGCTCGCCATCTCCGGCTGGTCGAGAAAATAGGTTCCGGCCGCCCCGCAGCACTGATCGTTCCCGGCAAGCGGTTCGATCAGCACGCCTGGAACGCGTTTCAATAACGTGTATGGATGGGCTGCGCCCCGTAGCACATTGCGCAGACTGCAGGGCTCGTGCACAGAGATTTTGTGAGGCAAGGGTGCCAGCTTCACGTCATCCCATCCTTCAGCTACCGCAAGAAACGCGCTGATATCCATGACCTTGGGCGGCGGTCCGCCTTTCAAGTCATCCTGCCTTGCTTGCTGTTGTACTGGAGTGGATTTTCTTGACGGTTGCGATGCCGGGAAGAAGGAATACTCCGCCAATTGCACGCCGCACCCTGACGCTGTGCTGATAATCGCGTCCAAATTCAACCCATCGAAAGCTTTCGTATTCTCACGCGCCAGTTGCGCCGCCGCCTGCATATCACCGCCGTGCTGGTGCAGGGCGCCGCAGCAGGTTTGCGTGGGCGGCACATGCACCGTATAACCCAGACGATTAAGTACCAATATTGTCGCGTTAAGCGTCGGAGCGTCCGTCAGCCGCGCTACGCAACCGAGGAATAAACCTACATCTCCGCGTGACTTGCCGATCGAGGGGTAAATTCCCTGCCATGATCGACTATTACTCGTTCCGCTTGACAACGAGCAAGGCTTGTCGACATGTGGCAACTGCGCCTCCAGCAGGGCGAGTTTTGTTTGCCGCAACAAGCCTGATTTACGCACCAATTTCTGCAAACCGCTTCCCTCGTAGAAACGGAAGAGCGGGCGCAACGCGTCGATGCGTTCTGGTTTTGCGACCAGTTCCCGTTCCACCCATCTTCGAAACCAGGGTTTCCGCATCCCCGTTTTTTCCCTCAGGAGATCGGGTGGCGAGGATGCCATCATGGCACGAGCCCCATCCATCAATTGCCCAAAACGTACATGATTCGGGCAGACCGCCTCACAGGCGCGGCACGTAAGGCAGCGGTCCATATGCAGTTCAAAGCGTTCATTCATCGGAATGCGCCCTCCGGCAACCCCGCTCATCAGGGCGATGCGCCCACGAGGCGAATCGGCTTCCGATTGTGTGATGCGATAGGTGGGGCAATGGGGCAGGCAAAGACCGCACGAGACGCACAGGTTCGCTTCCGCGCTTATTTTGGCGCTTATTTCGACGCTCGGCGAATCGGGAGAAAAATTGGGCGGAAGATCAGTAGGCTTCATGATCATGTGTCCGCTGATAAAAGCCGTAGACTGTTTTTCCTACTTCTACTTCTGTTGGAACGCGTGGCATTCGAAAAGTCTACTCGCTAAAGCATTCAAAAGGTAGAGGGGGTAGAAGGCAATTGGACATCTCCCAGACATCAGGAATCGCTCTATGGGTGCTGACCTGACTCGGGTAACTCGGGCAATTTTAAGTAATACGTGACACTTGTAGAAGGCCAGCGACGCATCGAACTTGCCTGATTCAAGAATATCTCGCTCAGAAAGGGTAGGACAACGAGATCGAGCTACAATTCTCTACGCTTTGTTTTGACTCTGTTTGGAAGTTTTCTTACCTCCACCGCGCTGTCACGCTAGCTGAATCGGATGACATGATCGAGACGGAACTTCCGAGCACAGCCTCTTGCTTTGCTTCCACTCCTTCGCCGATGATGGGCAAATCGCTGCGGACGTTATTGAGCAGTCCCGAGAAGTCGAGGCGCGTCATTACAGCGGCAACATCCGGGTCGGCGGCGATGCGGCGGAAGAAAGATCGCAAATGCCGGGCACCGGGTATTTCAATCAGCGAATTCCATATATGTAACGTTCGAGCTGATGAATAATGAATTCCTGTCCCGAGATTGCATCCTTGACCAGATCGCCAATGGAAATAATGCCCAACACTTCATTGTTCTCAAGCACGGGCAAATGGCGCACCCTCATCTCGGTAACCAATGCCATGCAATCCTCGACCGTATAGTCAGGACTCACATACGCCACCTGCGAGGTCATGAGTTCTTTTACCTGAATGTCTTTCGCGGATTTATCCAGCAGGTATGCCTTCCGCGAATAATCCCTTTCAGTAAGGATACCGGCCAATTTTCCATTCTGTAGCACCAGCAATGCGCCAATGTTTTTGGCAGCCATCAATTTCATGGCGTCATATACGGACTTGTCCGGCTCGATGCTTGCCACTTCGAATCCCTTGCCTTCCAGTAATTGCCTTACAGTCGCCATAGCATTGCTCTCCCACACCTCAGTTTCTAATTTTCCCAAAACCTCTTATCAAGCTCATCCAATAATAGCACGTCGGAGGAAAAACCCGAGTGAGCTGCCGCACAGATCGCGCCACAACTGTGGCGCGCCCACGACTACGCTCTTGCAACCACCCATCGTCTGTCCCATGACGAGTACCGCTGGTTGTTTTACAACATACGGCTTTTATCTCCACTGACGAATCCGGTAAGAGCGTGGCGGATATTCTTGCCGAAGGCAATAACCTTGAATAGTTCACCCATTTCTGCCGGACTCAACAGCTTTTGCACCTGATTCGCCAGCGGCAAATAGTCCTTTGCATTTTCTGCCGGGGTCTGGGCCAGAATTTCGGTAATTCCACAATTGATGAGAAAATATGCCTGGTTGGTATACCCCAGCAACTCCAGCCCTCCATCCGAGGCAGCGCTGTTAACAGCACTGAAATCGACATGGCTGGTGATATCCTGCAAGCCCGGCAGATAGAAGGGATTGTCATGGACATGATGGCGATAATGGCACATCAGTGTTCCCATCTTCCGCTGGGGATGGTAATACTCGTCCCGTCCAAAGCCGTAGTCAATCAGGAGGATGGCGCCCCGTTGCAAAATATCGGCAAGGCTGAGCATGAAATGCCTGGAGGCAAGGTTAATCTCGCTGAGATATTCGTTAATATTATCTCTACCCGAATCAATCTGGGGATTTAGTCTGCACGCCGCCTCGAAAAGCTGTCCTGCTTTAAGCGGCTGGTCGCTCCACCTGAATTCGCCGCCATCGGATGTCACGCCTCGCTCGAACAGATCAGCGCCACGCCATACCACAAGATGCACAGGCATGGCGTCAAGTACCTCATTGGCCAGCATCAGTCCACTGAATTCCGTAGGCAGTTGTTTCAGCCAGCCAACCCGCGAAGCAAGGTGCGGTGCGAAATTTTCGAATATTTGCCGCTGCCGCTGTTGCAACTCCGCGCTGGTTTCGAGAATAAAATAATTTCTCGGCGACCTGCCTAGTTTTTCCAGTTCAAGCAGTAAATCGAGCGCAAGTTTACCCGTACCTGCTCCGAATTCCAGAATGTCGCCGCTGCCATCCGCGAGTTCAATTATCTGCGCGGCCTGCCGTGCCACCGCCCTCCCAAACAATGGGGAAATTTCGGGTGCGGTGACAAAATCTCCCGCCTGGCCAAATTTGGCTGCGCCGCCGCTGTAATAACCCAGCCCGGGTGCGTATAACACCAGCCTCATGTAATGTTCGAATGAAATCCAGCCGCCAGCAGAAGCGACTTCAGCTTGAATAAGTTCTCTTACTGCGCGGCTATGCTCGAGGGCGGCTCCAGTTGGTAAAGGCAGTGATGGTAGTGGCTGCATTGGCTCTATGCTACTCTGTACAAGTTATGAAAATCGATGGATTCACGAGTCTAGGGGAGCAAGTGTAGAGGAGATAGCGATGCAAGGGAAAGTGATACTCATCACCGGGGGAGCTAGACGGGTAGGCGCCGCCACCTGCCGTAGACTGCATGCGCAAGGAGCAAATCTGGCCATACACTATCGATCATCCGAGGAGGAAGCGCGGGCGTTACAGGCCGAGCTGAATCAGTCCAGGCCCGGCTCGGCAGCATTAGTGCAAGCCGACCTGCTCGACATTTCACGACTACCCGATTTAATTGATGAGGCCGTGCAGCATTTTGGAAAACTTGATGCACTTATCAATAATGCTTCCAGCTTTTTTCCCACTCCATTGGGGGAAATTACCGAGAAGATGTGGGATGATCTTATCGGCAGCAACCTGAAGGCTCCCCTGTTTCTGTCGCAGGCCGCGGCGCTACAGCTCAGCGCACAACGCGGCTGCATTGTAAATATCGTGGATATTCATGCAGAGTGGCCGCTGAAAAAATATGTGGTATACAATGCCGCAAAAGGTGGCCTGGCCTCCCTTACCCGATCCCTGGCGCTTGAGCTTGCGCCGGAAATCCGGGTGAATGGCATCTCTCCAGGCCCTATTCTGTGGCCGGAGCAAGGCGAGTGGGCGGATGAGGCATCGCGTCAGCACATCATCGACAGGACGCTGCTGAAAAGAACGGGCGAGCCGGATGATATCGCGAGAACGGTAGCCTTCCTCATCGCCGATGCGCCATATATAACCGGTCAGATTATTGCTGTGGATGGGGGACGCAGCGTGAATTTATAGATATCTCCCAAAGACTAATTATGAAGATTGCGGTTAGGGCCGTAAGTTGGGGTGACGAAGGAACCCCAACGTTCATCCCAGCGTAACAATCTATTGGGTATCACATTAAACAGGAGGTAGATTGAAGTAAGCGCAGCGCACCCCAGCAACTCCGGTTATTCGCCAAACCCATTACCCGTAGCGTCGGTGGTAATTGCACCAGCCCATTCCGACGAATAAATTCCGCGCTGCACGTACTCGTGAAAGGTCGAATGTCGCCAATCCGCCACCTTATGCGCATGGCCATGTTTGACGGGGTTGTAATGAATATAATTTACATGCCTCGCGAAATCCCTGTCGTCACGGATCAAGTGTTCCCAGTAGCGTCTTTGCCATATTCCGCGTTCCCCTTTCATCTGCCGGCTGGCATTGCACGGTTCCCCTTTCGGGATCAGACGCGAGAATCCTGCCTTGATTAACATCCAGCGCATCGAGAAATCTGCATCGCCTTCGGTCATCGTCCAAAGCGCATGCAGATGATCGGGCAGAATTACCATTGCATCGATTTGGAATGGATGCCTGGCCCTGACTTCCCGAATAACCTCATGCAACGCATCCACATGATCCACCAATAACGTTCGGCGTCGCTCCAATAAGTTGACGGTGAAGAAGTATGTCCCACCTTTCACATTAGCGCGCCGGTAGCGCATGCATCTCATCCTTCGGACAGGCCGGGATTAGGAAGGAATCCCAACATTTATTTCTAATACGGATAAGATATGTTGGGGTTCGTGCCTCACCCCAACCTACACTTGATCAATCAGCTAATTTTTTCTTCAATATCTCATTCACCTGTGCAGGATTCGCCTTGCCCTTGGCGGCCTTCATCACCTGCCCGACCAGGGCGTTGAAGGCCTTCTCCTTGCCGGCCTTGTATTCTTCCACTGATTTCGAATTGGCTGCGATTACCTCGCCGACCAGTTTTTCCAGAGCGCCTGAATCGGAGATCTGCTTCAATCCCTGCGCTTCGATGATTTGATCGGCGAGGTTCTCCTCCAGTTCCGAATTCCGGCTCTTCCACGTCGCCGACTGCTCACGAACCTTGGTCCACATTTGCCTGAATACTTCCTTTGCGATTTTTCCGGAGATGGTGCCGTCCTTGATGCGCGTCAAGAGTTGCGCGAGTTGTGAGGGAGACAGCGGGCAGTTATCGAAAAACTTTCCCTGGTCATTGAGATAGCCGGAGATATCGCCCATTACCCAGTTCGCACAAAGCTTGGGATCGGAAGGAAGTTTATCGACGACCGCTTCATAGTATCCCGCAATGTCCCGATCGGCTGTCAGAGTTGATGCGTCATAAGCGGAAAGCCCGTAGTCGCGCTCAAAGCGGGTTCGCATTTGCTGCGGCAGTTCAGGTAGCCCGCTCTTTACCTCCGCGATCCAGCTCCCCGAAATTTCAAGGGGCAACAAATCCGGATCGGGGAAGTACCGGTAATCCTGCGCGTCTTCCTTGCTTCGCATCGCACGCGTTTCATCCTTGTCCGGATCGTAGAGACGGGTCTGCTGCTGTATGGTTCCGCCGTCTTCAAGGATCTCGATCTGGCGTCTGGCCTCGTAATCAATAGCCTTCTCAAGAAAGCGAAACGAGTTGAGATTCTTTATTTCGCAGCGCGTACCGAGGCGGTCTGCTCCCTGGTGACGCACGGACACGTTGGCATCACAACGAAACGAGCCTTCCTGCATATTGCCGTCGCAGATGCCGATCCAGCGCACCAGCGAATGTAATGTCTTGGCATAGACCACGGCTTCGGCGCTGCTACGCATATCCGGTTCCGAAACGATCTCGAGCAAAGGGGTCCCCGCGCGATTCAGGTCAATGCCGGTCATGCCGTGAAAATCCTCATGCAAGGACTTGCCCGCATCTTCCTCCAGGTGTGCCCGGACAAGACGGATCATTTTCTCGCGCTCTTCTCCATCCTGACGAACCTGAATCCGGACGCTGCCGCCCTCAACCACCGGCAATTCGTATTGGCTGATCTGATAGCCTTTGGGGAGATCAGGATAAAAATAATTTTTCCGCGCAAAAATGGATGGCGAGTTGATTTTCCCCCCCACCGCAAGACCAAGCTTGATCGCGCGGTCAACCGCACCGCGGTTCAATACCGGGAGCACGCCCGGCAGTGCCAGATCAACCCCGCAGGCCTCTGCGTTGGGTGCGGCGCCGAATGCGGTCGAAGCGCCGGAGAAGATTTTCGACTGGGTCGAAAGTTGAGCATGGACTTCAAGACCGATAACGATTTCCCATTGCATTGCGAGAACCTTTTCAGGGTAGATTTTTATTGCAGACGCGCCCGAAGGCAGAACTATCGGTCCGGCCTGGCGGGCGGGCAACGTAAACGTCATACCGGCAAAAGCCGGTATCCAGCCACGAGACAAATCACGTACGCCTGGATCGTTTTAGACTTGAATTCCGGGTGCAGGCCCGGAATAACAAGGACTTGTCATACATGCCAGCTGTTGTTTTAGAAGACTGCATAAATTTCCCAGCGCAGCTCAACTGGTCAAAACGAGTTCAGAGCGGACCAGGCGCCCTCAAATGCCAATCCGTTGCCAGTTGGTATTGATGCGCCACGTTCAGGATTTGCGCTTCGGCAAAATAATTGCCGATAATCTGCAATCCGACCGGCCTGTTATTTTTGCCAAAACCAGCGGGAATGGACATTGCGGGCAGTCCTGCGAGATTGACCGCGATGGTATAGGCATCGGACAAGTACATCTGTACCGGATCGCTGCTTTTCTCTCCAAGATTGAATGCAACAGTCGGTGAAGCCGGTCCCATAATGATATCGCACTGCTTGAACGCCTCGGCAAAATCCAGCGCCATCAGCCGGCGCAGTTTCTGCGCCTGAATGTAGTAGGCGTCGTAATACCCGTGCGACAGTACGTAAGTGCCAATCAGAATGCGGCGTTTCACCTCTGCGCCAAAACCCTGGGCGCGGCTTTTCCGGTACATGTCGTTGAGGTCCGCATATTCGGGTGCGCGATAGCCGTAGCGTACGCCATCGAACCGGGAGAGATTACTCGATGCTTCTGCCGGCGCCAATACATAATAAACGGGAACGGACAGCTTCGTATTGGGCAGCGATACCTCGACCGTTTTTGCCCCAAGCTTGCGATATTCAGCGATAGCGGCTTCCACCGTACGCGCCACATCATCGCTTATTTCCTTGACGAAATATTCCTTCGGCAGGCCAATGCGCAGGCCTTCGAGCGGCTTTTCCAGATTGCGGGTGTAATCTTCCGGTTCGCGCTGCAGACTGGTCGAATCCCGCTCATCGAACCCTGCCATGACATTCAGCATCAGCGCCAGATCTTCCGCTGACTTCGCCATCGGTCCACCCTGGTCCAGGCTGGAGGCGAACGCGATCATGCCGTAGCGCGATACCAGTCCGTACGTGGGCTTGAGGCCGGAAATACCGCATAAGGCGGCGGGTTGACGGATGGAGCCACCCGTATCCGTGCCGGTAGCGGCGGGAGCCATGCGTGCGGCGACTGCGCATGCTGAGCCGCCAGAACTACCGCCCGGCACGGCCGTGATATCCCATGGATTTTTTACTGGCCCATAAAAGGAAGTTTCGTTGCTGGACCCCATGGCAAATTCATCCATGTTGGTCTTGCCGATGTTTACTGCCCCTGCAACATTGAAACGCTCGACCACGCCGGCGTCGTAAGGCGAGATGAAATTCGACAACATCCTTGATCCGCAGGTGGTGAGCCATCCCCTGGTACAGAAAATATCCTTTTGAGCAATCGGAATGCCGGTCAGCGGCTGCGCCCGCCCCGATGCGATCATCATATCGGCGGCACGCGCCTGGGCGAGACTCGCCTCTTCATTGATGGTGATGAAAGCGTTGTAGTCCAGGTTTAATGCTCGGGAACGCTCGAGAAATTCGCTGGTCAATTCAGCGCTGGAAATTTTTCTCGCGGCGAGCAGCGCTGAAAGTTGCTTGAGGCTGGAGTTCAACATGGTGTTTGCAGGGAAGAGCAAATCGTGGAAAAAATAGCAGTAACCGGGGAAAACAGCGGCTGCGGCAGACACGCCTGCGAGACTTCACTCGATCACTTTCGGCACCAGGTAAAGCCCTGCCTCCACCTGGGGCGCTACGGATTGAAATAACTCGCGCTGATCAATCTCCGTTACGACGTCCGGGCGCAGCCGCTGCATGACATCCTGGGCGTGAGACATGGGTTGTATCGTCGATGTGTCCACTGCCTGCATCTGCTGAATGAGGCTGAAGATACCCGATAACTGTGCAAGCGCGGTATTCGCCTCCTGCTCGCTAACCTCTATTCGTGCCAGGTTCGCGACGCGTTTTACATCATCGAGAGACAGGGACATTGGCCACTAAATCCTTTATAACCCTTATATTCAAATAGCTAATAGAGTATCATAGCCCGATTCTTTTCACGCGCTTTTAATCATCGTCATCTGCAATGGATTCCGCAAACCATGCTTAATTTTATAAACAACAACGTATTGAAAGGCTATTTTTCGACCGATATGGCGATAGATCTGGGAACGGCCAATACCCTGATCTACGTTCGCGGTCAGGGCATTGTGCTGAACGAGCCTTCAGTGGTGGCGATACGTCAGGATGGCGGACCCAACGGCAAAAAAGTCATTCAGCAGGTAGGGCTGGCGGCCAAGCAGATGCTTGGCCGCACGCCAGGTAATATTACGGCGATCCGGCCCATGAAGGACGGCGTCATCGCTGACTTCACCGTTACCGAACAGATGTTGAAACACTTTATCAAGAAAGTAAATCCCCCGCGACTGTTTTCCGCCAACCCCCGCATTGTCATTTGCGTCCCTTATGGCTCCACCCAGGTGGAGCGCCGCGCGATACGTGAGGCGGCTTATGGCGCCGGCGCGCGTAAGGTGGAATTGATCGAAGAGCCGATGGCCGCGGCTATCGGCGCCAATCTGCCAGTGGAAGAAGCCACGGGTTCGATGGTGGTGGATATCGGCGGCGGCACCACCGAGGTGGGCGTGATTTCGCTGGGCGGGATCGTTTATTCGAACTCGGTGCGTGTCGGCGGCGACAAGTTCGACGAGGCCATTATCAACTACATTCGCCGCAACTACGGCATGCTGATAGGCGAAGTTACCGCCGAATTGATCAAAAAGGAAATAGGATCGGCCTTTCCAGGGTCGGAAGTACGGGAAATGAAAGTCAAGGGACGCAATCTGGCGGAAGGGATTCCGCGCAGCTTCACCATTTCCAGTAACGAAATTCTCGAAGCGCTGACCGATCCCCTCAATAGCATTATCAGTGCCGTCAAATCCGCACTGGAGCATACGCTGCCCGAACTGGGCGCTGACATCGCTGAAAAAGGAATGGTCCTGACCGGCGGTGGGGCGCTGTTGCGCGACATTGATCGATTGTTAATGGAAGAAACCGGATTGTCGGTAATCATTGCTGAAGATCCGCTCACCTGTGTCGTGCGCGGATCAGGCATTGCACTGGAAAATATGGACCAGTTGGTCGGCGTATTCGCCAGTGATTAACCGCTTTCTTCACACATCCGGCTGGGCCTCGCCCGGACGTGCCCTGAATAGGGAATCCTGAAACCCGGACAAGATGGAAATGGCCCCGCGGTTTTTCAGGCATGGCCCCAGTCTCCTGACGCGACTGGTGTTTTTTGTAATGCTGTCATTAGTGCTGATGGCAGTTGATGCCCGACTTAAATATCTCGCCGAAATTCGTCAAACTTTATCTGTCCTGGTCTACCCGCTGCAAAAACTGGCCAACGTACCCAAAACGCTCTATGACGGAGTAAGCGAATTTTTATTCAGCGGTCACCTGGCCGAGGAAAACGCACATCTCAAGCAACAGCATCTGGTCGACCGTGGGCAGATCCAGCAGTTGCGGGCGCTGGAGGCTGAAAATGCACAGTTGCGCAAGCTCCTGGAAGCCGCGCAGCGAGTTGAGACCAAAGCGGTGATGGCTGAAATCCTGCGCGTGCCGCACGATCCGTTTAACCGCAAAGTCATGCTTGACAAGGGCAGCCAAAGTGGAATCCAACCAGGTCAGGTCGTGGTGGACGATACTGGCGTAGTGGGACAGATTACCCGAGACTATCCCTGGGCCTCTGAAGTTACACTTATCACGGACAAGGATCATTCCGTGCCAGTCCAGGTAGTGCGCAATGGCCTGCGCTCCGTGGTTTCGGGCACGGGAAAGGACGGCGCGCTGGAATTGCGTTATCTGGCTGTCAACACCGATATTCAGGAGGGCGATACGTTGGTGACTTCCGGAATAGACGGCGTTTACCCACCTGGTCTTCCCGTCGCGGTCGTATCAAAGATCGACCGTAACTCCACTAATGTCTTTGCGCGCGTTACCTGCATACCTGTTGCGGGAGTTGGCCACAACCGGCAACTGCTGATACTGTCCATGCAGACGCCCGTTACGGAAATCCCGGTGGAAGCGATCGAGCTGAAACCCGAGAGCAGGAAGCGATAAAAAGTGGCGTACGCCGATCATCCCAGACAGGAAATTCTACTGCCTGTCAAACGCTCGTTCATCGCACTTACCCTCATCGTCGCGCTGGTGCTGAATCTGATTCCCCTGCAGAATGTCGCGCTGGCGGCGTGGCCCGACTTTATCGCACTGGCGTTACTTTACTGGTGTATCAGCCAGCCGCAGCTTGTCGGCATCAGTATCGCTTTCGGTATGGGCCTGTTAATGGATATTGGCGATGCCAGTACATTCGGTCAGCATGCCCTGGCGTATAGCATAATGGCTTTTGTAGCGCTGGTGCTTCACCGGCGTTTGAGTAACTTCGGCCCGATGAAACAAGCTCCGCAGATAGGATTGATATTGATTGCGGGACAATTCATCATACTTCTGACAGGGTTGTTGGACGGTTCCCATTTTCCCGGATGGGATTTCTTTCTCGCTAGTGTTAGCGGCACTTTGCTGTGGCCATTTCTCTCTTCCATGTTGAGAATACCGCAGAAGCCAAGGTCTGATACCGATGCACGATGAACCGTAAAGTCGAGCTTCGCAATCACCCTCGAGAGCAGTACAACTTTCGGTTGCGGCTTGCCGTCAGCGCCGGTTTCGTATTGTTACTGTTCCTGCTGCTGTTTGCGCGTTTTTTTTACCTGCAGGTGTCACAACGCGAGCATTATCACACCCTGGCGGAAGCTAACCGGATATCCATTGCGCCTATTGTGCCGAATCGGGGCCTGATTTTTGACCGCAACGGTGAAGTGTTGGCGCACAACTACTCGGCCTACACCCTTGAAATCGTGCCGAGCAAGGTGCGTGACATCGAGACTCTCATCAACGAATTATCCACCGTGATCGAGATAGCCGCGAGAGACCGCAAGCGTTTCAAGAAGCTGATGGAGGAGAGCAAGAGATTTGAAAGCCTGCCCATCCGAACCCGTTTATCAGATGTGGAAGTGGCCCGTTTCGCCGCTAACCGCTACCGCTTTCCAGGAGTGGAAATCAAGGCGCGTTTATTCCGCCAATATCCAAAAGGCTCTAGTGCATCCCACGTGGTGGGCTATATTGGCCGAATTAATGACAAGGATCTGGAACAACTGGAGGCCAACGATGACCTGGCCAATTATCGAGGTTCCCAATATATGGGAAAAATCGGTATCGAGCAGAGTTATGAAAAGGAATTACACGGGACGACCGGCTTCGAGGAAATGGAAACGGATGCGGCCGGACGGGTGATAAGGGTAATATCCCGTACGCCGCCGATCTCGGGCAACAACCTGACGCTATCGCTCGATTCCAGATTGCAGGAGGTCGCAGAAAAAGCATTCGGGGACCGGCGCGGTGCGCTGGTAGCGATTGAGCCTGCCACTGGTGACATACTCGCGTTTGTGAGCAAACCAGGGTTCGACCCCAATCTGTTCGTCGATGGCATCGACTCCGAAAACTGGGATTTGCTGAACAACTCCATCGACAGACCCCTTAACAACCGCGCCTTGCGCGGGCTTTATCCACCAGGTTCGACATTTAAACCGTTTATGGCGCTTGCCGGCCTGGAGCTGAAAAAGCGCTGGCCCGAACACTCAATCAATGACTCGGGGTACTTCAGCCTCCCGGGGAGTACACACCGCTTCCGTGATTGGAAGGCCGGAGGCCACGGTGTCGTCGATCTGCACAAATCCCTGGTTGTGTCATGCGACACATACTACTATGGGCTTGCCAACGACCTGGGCATCGACAACATCTTCAATTTCGTCAGCAAATTCGGGATGGGGAAAAAAACGGGGATCGATATCGCGGGCGAGGCGTCCGGCCTGCTACCCTCGCAGGAATGGAAAATGAAGCGGCACAAGCAGAAATGGTACGCCGGCGATACCATCTCCGTGGGGATAGGCCAGGGCTATAACCTCGCCACGCCGCTGCAGTTGGCTTTTGCCACTGCGATATTAGCTGGCAATGGCACGGCGTTTCGTCCGCACGTGGTGAAGCAGGTTCTGAATAACAATAATGAGGTGGTGCGCGAAATTGCCACACATCCCTTGTATAAGCTCGATCTCGATCCCGTTAATCTGCGAGCGGTGCGGGACGCGCTCGTAGACGTAACCCGGCCTGGCGGCACCGCGGCGCTGGCCGGCGAGGGCGCCGCCTATTCTTTCGCAGGAAAGACCGGGACATCGCAAGTGATCGGCATGAGGCAAGGGGAAAAATACGTAGAAAGCAAGGTGCGGGAGCGGTTCCGTGATCACGCGCTGTTCATTGCCTATGCCCCGGCCGAGAGCCCGAAAATTGCGCTATCGGTGCTGGTGGAAAATGGTGGGCACGGCGGCGCTACCGCAGCCCCTATCGCAAGGCTGGTGATGGACTATTACCTGCTCGGCACACTGCCCGCAGAACCTGCTGCGCCAGCCGTCGAGCAGGTGAATGAAGAGGGCGAGCATGATTGAACCTCTGCGCCTGTGGAACTACCTTACACGTTACGTGGACGGTTTCCTGCTATGCGGAATATTGTTACTGATGTTGACCGGCCTGCTGACGCTTTATAGCGCAACCGATGCGAACCTCAACCGCGTTACAAACCAGGCAATCAATATGCTGATAGCGCTTGGCATCATGTGGCTGATCGCCAATATTCCATTACAGCATATCATGCGTATTGCGCTGCCTCTATATGTTACCGGTCTTTTCCTGCTGCTTGGCGTGGCGCTGTTCGGCGAAATCAACAACGGCGCCCGGCGCTGGCTGAACATCGGCGTGACCCGTATTCAACCTTCCGAACTGATGAAAATAGCGGTACCGCTGATGATGGCCTGGTATTTCGACAAACATGAGGCCACCTTGAGGCTGAGAGATTACGCGATAGCAACACTGCTACTGCTACTTCCTTTATTGATGATCTTGCGTCAGCCGGATTTGGGCACTGCATTGCTCATCGCGTCCAGCGGCTTTTACGTGCTGTTTCTAACCGGACTGTCATGGCGCATCATGGCTACATTATTCGTTGCCGGAGCGGGAAGCCTGCCGCTGCTATGGTCGATGATGCATGATTATCAGCGCCGCCGCGTGATGACGCTGTTTGATCCGACACAGGATGCGCTGGGCGCGGGATACCACACCATTCAGTCCACTATTGCCATCGGATCAGGTGGCGTTCTCGGCAAGGGGTGGCAACATGGAACCCAGACTCATCTCGATTTCCTTCCCGAGAGAAGCACCGATTTCATCTTTGCGGTATTTTCCGAGGAATTTGGACTGACCGGCAACCTGTTGCTGTTGCTTTTATACCTGATGGTTATAGGCCGCGGCATGGTTATCGCGGCCAATGCCTCCACCCAGTTTACTCGTCTCATCGCCGGTTCGATCACGCTGACATTCTTCACTTATATTTTTGTCAACATGGGCATGGTCATCGGCATCCTTCCCGTGGTGGGGGTACCGCTGCCGCTGATCAGCTACGGCGGCACGTCGATGGTGACAATGCTGCTGGGATTTGGTATTTTGATGAGCATTCAGATGCATCCCAAGCTGGTGAAGACGTGAGGAACGCTGATTCAGAATCAAGAAACGTGCCGAATCGTGCACTCCTTCCAGGGCGATGGATTACGTGGATCGCCGCGGCGGGAATTCTCGTTTTTGCCGGCGGCTGCGGCACCATCCTGAAACAGGATAAGGCGGGCAAGGGGTCGGCGTTATTTGGTATTACGCAAAAAAAAGGCGGCTATTATCTGGACGATGGACCCGGCGATAACCCGCCGGCCGATCTGTCTTCCATTCCCGATGCCGTTCCCCGCGATGAACCCTTGCGCCAGGCCAACATGCGACCTTACGTCGCGTTGGGCAAATGGTACAAACCGATGGCCGGCCTTGAATCGTACAAAGCGCGTGGAATCGCTTCATGGTATGGCCGCCGCTACCACGGACAGAAAACCGCCTCGGGCGAAACCTATGACATGTATGGGATGACCGCCGCGCATACCACCTTGCCGATACCCAGCTACGCCCGCGTCACCAATATCAGGAATGGAAAATCCGTGGTGGTACGCGTCAATGATCGTGGGCCATTCCTTTCCGATCGGTTGATCGACCTTTCCTATACTGCCGCTTACAAGCTCGATGTGCTCGGTGGCGGCAGCGCATGGGTGGAGGTGGAAACAGTCCTGCCTGGCGGACCTCCCGTGCAAATAGCGGAAGCGTCTCCAGTTGTCCCGACTTCAGGCCCCGCTCGTAATTCCGCTGCTGCCTCTACTGTTTCCACTGCCCCCGCTGCCTCGGCCTCTTCCATTCCTTCCCCAATACCTGCCTCTATCCCGGAAAAAAACAACCTCTCGCGGTCGCTTGATATAGGAACGCAAAAAGGAGATACCAAGCTGGATTTAATCGAAGCTGCCTACCACCCTACATCATCTGACACATCTGTTTCCGCTCCCCTTGACACGCCTGCTACAGAGGAGCCCCGCGGAATCTATCTGCAACTAGGCGCCTTCAGTCTCTATGATAACGCCGATAATTTTCTCGCGCGCATGCGCAACGAGCTTCCCTCATTGATCAACTCCCTCGGCATTGTAGCAAGAGATGGCATGTTCAAAGTTCATGCCGGGCCTTATCCCGATCAAATCCGGGCAAGACAGGCGGCGGACAGGATTGCTCAGACTCTCGACATTAAGCCGGTGTTACTGATCCGATAGTTATGCTCAGGCGATCCGATCGGCTCGGCGACCAAAATACTTGCAGTACATCCAGAACGCGCTGGGCATGAAATTCAGCTAGTAATGAAAACAGGAACGGTTCGGCGGATAGCAAAATCTGCGTTCACTTGATAGAATCGGCCTGTCCTCTTCAATTAATTCCGTCCACCACTCTTCTCAGGATTATCCATGACTACTAAAAATTTCTATCCAGCTAAAAAGATCAGCACGTTTTATCCGCCACAGCGCACTTTGATGGGGCCGGGTCCGTCCGATACGCATCCGCGGGTATTGTCCGCCATGGCCCGCCCCACGCTGGGTCATCTCGATCCGGTATTCACGGATATGATGGAGGAACTGAAAAGTCTGCTGCGCTACGCTTTTCAAACATCCAATCTGCTGACCTTCCCGGTTTCAGGCCCTGGCTCGGTTGGGATGGAAATGTGCTTTGTCAATATGGTCAACCCTAGCGACAAGGTGATCGTATGCCGAAACGGCGTCTTTGGCGGGCGCATGATCGAGAATGTGCAGCGCTGCGGCGGTACGGCAGTGGTCGTGGAAGACAAGTGGGGAGCACCGGTTGACCCGCAGAAGGTAGAAGACGCATTGAAACAGAATCCTGATGCGAAGATCGTCGCTTTTGTTCACGCCGAGACGTCTACCGGCGCGCTGTCTGATGCAAAAACACTTTGCGAGATCGCTCATCGCCACAATTGCCTCACTATTGTGGATACAGTCACTTCGCTGGGCGGTTCCCCTCTCAAGGTCGACGAATGGAAAATAGATGCGATTTATTCCGGCAGCCAGAAATGCCTGTCGTGCCCGCCCGGCCTGTCGCCCATCAGTTTTTCCGAGCGGGTCGTGGACCTGGTCAGGAATCGCAAAACCAAGGTACAAAGCTGGTTCATGGATTTGAACCTGCTGTTGGGGTATTGGGGAACCACTCGCACATACCATCATACCGCTCCCACCAATGCGCTTTACGCATTGCACGAATCACTGGTGATGCTGTACGAAGAAGGGTTGGAGCATTCCTGGGCGCGTCATCAGCGCAACCACATCGCGCTGAAGGCAGGACTGGAAATTCTCGGCATGAAATATCTGGTGGAAGAAAAGTCCCGGCTGCCGCAGCTCAATTCCGTACATGTGCCGGAAGGCATAGATGAGAAGGAGGTTCGCCGTCGGCTGATCGCTGACTATGACCTTGAAATCGGCGCTGGCTTGGGCGATTTCGCGGGCAAGATCTGGCGTTTCGGCTTGATGGGTTATTCGAGCAGGATCGAAAATGTGATGCTTTGCCTGGGTGCGCTGGAAACCGTATTTTCCGATATGGGCGTAAAAATCGAATATGGGGCTGCGGAATCCGCAGCGCATTACGCCTATGCCTCCAACCCTCTGCCGGTGGAAAGTAAAAGTTCTGCCAAGGCGGCTTGATTAGTTGAGCAGGTAAAAGAACTTCGGAACAAGCCTCCGCTTTTGCCAGCGGGGCTTGCCGAGGCGATGGTGGTTTGTGTAAGCATGGCGTAGCCAAAGGCGGAGACGAGGCCGCGAGTGACTGGTCTATACGGTGTAATGCGCTTTGCTTATTACACCCCGCACTCTCCTGCAGCTCTTACAACTCTTGGGTCACATCAAGTCTTATCCAGTGGTCTTACAATCCCAGCCGCTGCCAGATTGTCGTCGTCAACCCTGCCGAGTTCAAGGTATAAAAATGCAATCCGGGCGCACCGGCACTCAGCAATCGATCGCACAGATCGGTTACGATATCCAGCCCGAATGCGCGTATTGATGCACTGTCGTCTCCATAACTTTCCAGCTTTTTTCTGATCCAGCGGGGAATTTCAGCGCCGCAGGCGTCCGAAAATCTTGCGAGCTGGGAAAATTTGTTGATGGGCATGATACCGGGCACAATGGGGATATCGATGCCCATCGCTTCGCACGCATCAACAAAACTGAAGTAGGCATCCGCATTGTAGAAATATTGCGTAATAACGGAGTCAGCTCCAGCTTCAACCTTGCGTTTGAAGTTCTGCAAATCTTCCTGCACGGAATTAGCCTGTGGATGGTATTCGGGATATGACGCAACATCGATATGAAATGCGTCGTCAAACTCCTTGCGAATGAATGTCACCAGTTCATTGGCATAGCGAAATTCCCCGCCCTGTGCCATGCCCGAGGGTAGATCACCTCGCAGTGCGATCACGTGGCGAATGCCCCCGTCGCGATATTTCTGCAACATGGTGCGAATGTTTTCGCTGGTCGCGCCAATACAGGAAAGATGGGGTGCGGCAACATACCCCTCTTCCTGGATTTCCAGCACCGTCTCAAGGGTTCGATCGCGCGTCGATCCACCTGCACCGAAGGTCACCGAAAAGAACTTTGGATCAAGTTGCGCCAGTTGCCTGCGAGTGGCGCGCAGCTTCTCGATTCCCTCCACTGTTTGCGGTGGAAAAAACTCGAAGCTGAAAGTGGGAGCGAATTTTTTTTGTGATTCCATTTTAGCTAGCCCGAATATTTCACGCGGTCGTGAATGATGGCAAGGCAGAGTCGCCAGTCAATTGGCGGATCTGTCATCACCCCAGGTCCATGATTGAGTTGGAAGCGAAGCAGGGACGCGAAAACACCGGAAAGCCCAGCATCGGCGAAGGTGGGTAGATAGACTGGATTTCGTATTCCAAGCCCTGTTGAGCCCGACCACCTATTTCCCTTATTCATGCCATTGGCAGTCGTCGAGGCTGATCTGATGAAATACGTGGACCTGCCGCGGCACGCGCGGAGAAGATAAAAGCTTTATCCGCCATCTACCTGCTCCGGCGCCTACGCAACCTGAAAGCTTAGTACCGATACATTGCGGGCTTGTACGGCCCGTTTTTGTCCAGGTTCAGGTAGCTCGCTTGCTCCTCGGTCAATTCGGTAAGTTTTACACCGAGCTTTTTGATGTGCAGCCGCGCTACTTTCTCGTCGAGATGCTTGGGCAGTACATAAACATTCTTCTGATAGCTGGCGCCATTTTGCCACAACTCCATTTGTGCCAGCACCTGATTGGTGAACGAACTGGACATGACAAAAGAGGGATGGCCGGTCGCGCAGCCCAGATTCACCAGTCGCCCCTGCGCGAGCACAATGATGCGTCGGCCTGTCGGGAAAATGACGTGATCCACCTGAGGCTTGATATTTTCCCACTGGTATTTCTGGACGGACGCAATATCTATCTCGGAATCGAAATGGCCGATATTGCACACGATAGCCTGATCTTTCATTCTCAGCATGTGGTCATGGGTAATGACGCGCAGATTCCCGGTGGCGGTGACAAAGATATCCGCCTGATCGCAGACTTCGTCCATGGTGACTACGCGATAGCCTTCCATTGCCGCTTGCAGAGCGCAAATCGGGTCTATCTCTGTTATCCATACAGTTGCGCCTAGACCGCGCAGGGATTGGGCACAACCCTTGCCTACGTCGCCGTAACCGCAGACCAGCGCTATCTTGCCGGCGATCATGACATCGGTAGCCCGTTTGATTCCATCGACCAGCGACTCGCGGCAACCATAAAGGTTATCGAACTTGGACTTGGTGACCGAGTCGTTGACGTTGAATGCCGGAAACGGCAGTTCGCCTTTTTTCTGCATTTCGTACAAACGGTGAACGCCGGTAGTGGTTTCCTCGGTCACGCCGCGGATGCTAGCACGCCTGCTGGAATACCAGCCAGGACTGGTACTCAGTCGTTTCCGGATGGCTGCAAACAAGGCATGTTCTTCCTCATTGGTGGGATTGGCAATAACCGACGAATCGCTTTCCGCTCTGCTACCGAGAATAATGAGCAATGTTGCATCGCCGCCATCATCCAGAATCATGTTAGGGGCGCTGTCTGCATCCGGCGCACCCTGTTCGGACGGCCACTCGAAAATACGGTGGGCATATTCCCAGTAGTCATCCAGCGATTCGCCCTTGTAAGCAAACACCGGAATGCCTTCTGCTGCGATGGCTGCCGCGGCGTGGTCCTGGGTAGAAAAAATATTGCAGGAAGCCCAGCGCACTTGCGCACCCAGTTTGATCAGCGTTTCGATCAACACCGCCGTCTGAATGGTCATGTGGAGCGAACCCGCAATACGCGCGCCCGCCAAAGGCTTTGTGTCAGCGTATTCTTCGCGTAACGCCATCAAACCGGGCATCTCTGTTTCGGCGATGGCAATTTCCTTGCGTCCCCATCCCGCCAGCGACATATCTGCGACTTTACAATCGGAAAATTCGTTACCCGCGGAGGTGGAGGTGGAGGTGGATGCGGATATAGAACTGAGCACAGCGTTCATAAAATAATCTCCTGAAAGATGAACGAGCGCCGTTGTTGCGATCCTCCCCTGCCGAGCCTCGCGGGCCTCTGCCCGTTGCAGCGCTCCTCGGCCTGGAAGGGATTGAAGCTAACTTTGAAAACTCATGCCTGAAGACTTATTGCCTGCGGTTCCATTGTAGTTTCGATTCCCGCTTCGGCGTGCAGTTGTGCGGCTTTATCTGTAGCCTCCCAGGTGAATTCCGGTTCATCCCGTCCGAAATGGCCATATGCGGCGGTCTTCTGGTAAATCGGGCGCAGAAGATCGAGACCATGAATAATGCCACGAGGACGCAAGTCGAAATGACGCTCGATCAGCCTGACGATTTCCTGGTCGGAAATCTTTCCTGTCCCGAAAGTATCGACCATCAGCGAAACCGGACGCGCCACGCCAATAGCATAGGCCATCTGGACTTCACATCTGCTGGCAATACCGGCAGCAACGATGTTCTTGGCCACATAACGCCCCGCATAGGCTGCGGAACGATCTACCTTGGATGGATCTTTGCCCGAGAAAGCGCCACCGCCGTGATGCGCAGTCCCGCCGTAGCTATCCACGATAATCTTGCGCCCGGTCAGGCCGCAATCGCCCATCGGCCCACCCACAACGAAGCGTCCTGTGGGATTGATGAGGTAACGGGTCGCCCCATTCAGCATTTTTTTTGGAATCACCGGCTTGATAATTTCTTCGATTACCGCTTCACTCAGTTGCTCATGGGAAATGTCCGGATGATGCTGGGTAGATATCACCACCGTGTCGATCCGTTGTGGTTTGCCATTCAGATAGCGCACCGAAACCTGCGACTTTGCATCCGGACGCAACCACGGCAAGCGCCCGTCTTTTCTCAGTTCCGCCTGTCGCTCCATCAGGCGATGTGCATAATAGATGGGCATCGGCATCAATTGCGGGGTTTCATCGCAGGCATAGCCGAACATGAGACCCTGATCGCCAGCGCCCTGCTCCATCTCTTCTTCCTTCGTGCGGTTGACTCCCTGGGCGATATCGGGAGATTGTTTATTGAATGCCGTCAGCACCGCGCAGGTATGATGATCAAAGCCGATATCGGAACTGTTGTATCCGATACGTTTGACCGCCGCACGCGCAACCTGCATATAGTCAACATTGGCCTCGGTGGTGATTTCACCCGACATTACAATCAAACCGGTACTGCACAGCGTCTCGCAGGCAACCCGTGCATTGGGGTCCTGTGCCAGGATGGCGTCCAGGATTGAATCGGAAATCTGATCAGCCACCTTGTCGGGATGACCCTCGGACACGGATTCGGAAGTAAAAAGATATTCGCTCATGTTGTCCCAGCCGTTTTTAGTCGTAAAGGACTGTAGAATACCAAATTACGCGCGTATTAAGAAGACGAAATAACGGGGTGAGTGATATTCCGCTTTTTATGCCTCGCGTCGATCTCCTTCCGGCTATTGGTTCATGAAATTCAAGTTCACCAAAATGCATGGCCTGGGCAATGATTTCGTTGTCATTGACGGCATACGACAATCGGTTTCCCTCAATGCCAAACAATTGAGCCATCTTGCGGACCGTCATTTAGGCGTCGGCTGTGATCAGATCCTGCTGATAGAAACGGCGGAAGGCGATGCTGATTTTCGCTATCGCATTTTTAACGCCGATGGCGGGGAAGTGGAGCAGTGCGGCAATGGCGCGCGCTGTTTTGTTCGCTATGTGCATGACCGCGGAATGACAACCAAGAATGAAATTCGCGTAGAGACACTGAGCGGCATTATTATTCCCACGTTGGAGCCAAATGGGGAAGTTACCGTCAATATGGGTGTACCGAGATTTGAGCCGCGGGAAATTCCTTTCGTTGCCGAGAAGCGCGCACTGACTTATCCACTCGATATCGACGGCAAATTGTTGGAAATCAGTACGGTATCGATGGGCAACCCGCATGCAGTGCAACTGGTGCCTGACATAGATCGCGCTCCGGTATTGACCGAAGGTGCGCTGATTGAGCGCCACTCGCGTTTTCCTCAACGAGTGAACGCCGGCTATATGCAGGTGGTCGACCGCCATCACATCCGGTTGCGGGTTTATGAGCGGGGGGCGCGTGAAACGCTCGCCTGCGGCACTGGCGCGTGCGCCGCCGTGGTGGCGGGAATCCAGCGTGGGCTGCTGGAATCATCGGTGAAAGTCAGCTTTCGCAACGGAAATTTATTTATCCGATGGGAAGGTGAAAATGAACCAGTCTTTATGACCGGCCCTGCAGTCACCGTGTTTGATGGAGAGATCGACTTATAGGATCCAGACAGGAAGAAACATGAAATTCAGTTCGGAAGAAGTAGCCCAATACCTGCAACAGCATCCCGAATTCTTCGAGGAATATGCAGATATGCTGGCGGAGATTCAGGTGCCCCATCCCCACGGTGGCAGAGCCATTCCTATCAGCGAACGCCAGATTGTCGCACTTCGGGATAAAAACCGCATCCTGCAGGACAAATTGGGCGAATTGATCAGATTTGGTGAAGAGAACAGCGCTATCACCGAGAAAATGCACCGTTTGGCCGTTGCGCTACTTTCTTTCAACCGCCTGACTGATTTTTTGCATGGATTGAATTTTCATCTGCGCGAGGATTTTTCTGTACCTCATACGGCGCTACGATTGTGGAATAGATCGGCCGAGGGACCGGCACTGCCGGAATCAGCGCCAGCCAGTCCCGATATTCAAGTCCTCACCGAAGGCCTGTCGCGCCCTTACTGCGGTCCACATATTCTGGACGAGGTTAGAAACTGGTTTGGAGAGGAGGATGCCGCTCGCCTGCGTTCTTTCGCGATGGTGGCTCTGCGGACTGATCAAATCGCCGGCCTGCTGGTAATGGGCAGCGAGGATCCTCAACGATTTTATGTAAACATGGGGACAGTTTACCTGACGCAACTCGGTGAACTGGTAAGCGCCGCATTGACACGTTTTACACAGGCTGAAGGACTGGAAGAAGCGAAGAACAAATATGACATCCGTTAACGGTCATTCCGAACTTGCCTCCGCCTATCTCTTCCATCTGTCCAGGGAGCGTCGTTTATCACCGCTCACCTGCGAAAGCTACGCACGCGATATTGGCGTGCTGTTAGAGCATGTACAGGAAACGAAGAAGGAAGCGGGAACAGGAGCAGCGCTCGATCAACTCCAGATTCATCATATCCGCCGTTTTGTCGCCCAACTTCATGCGGCCGGCTTTTCCGGCAAAAGTCTGGCCAGAATGTTATCGGCGTGGCGTGGCTTTTACAAATACCTGGCACGGGATCATGGTTACGCATGCAATCCCTGCGCCGGAATACGCGCTCCAAAGTCGCCGAAAACCCTACCTCACACGCTTTCACCCGACGAGGCGGCAAAACTGCTGGAGTTCCCCATCAATGACCCGTTGGCATTGCGAGACAAGGCCATGTTCGAGCTATGCTATTCGTCAGGGTTACGGCTGGCAGAGCTTGCCAGCCTGAAACCTGAAGATGTGAGTCTGTGTGAGGGAACAGCGCGTGTTACCGGCAAAGGCGGAAAAGCCCGTATCGTGCCCGTGGGCAGCAAAGCGTTGCTGGTTTTGCGCGAATGGATGAAACACCGTGAGACGCTGGCGAGGCCGGGCGAGGCCGCGCTGTTTCTGTCCCGATATGGCAAAAATATCAGTCACAGATCCATTAGCCAACGGCTCAAAATTCTGGCGGTACGGCAGGGCGTCAGCGTCAATGTCCACCCCCACGTGCTGCGGCATTCATTTGCGTCGCACCTGCTGCAGTCCAGCGGGGATTTACGGGCGGTCCAGGAAATGCTGGGACACGCCAGCATCAGCACCACCCAGATTTATACTCATCTTGATTTTCAACATTTGTCGAAAGTGTACGATGCCGCCCATCCCCGGGCCAGGAAGAATGGAAAGGGCTGAATTCCGGTAACCATACAGTTTGTATTTTCTCTGCGAATCAGCGTTATAATCCCCGCTTCCAATCATCTCGCGCTAACCATGCCAGAACATCACGGTACAACCATACTTTCGGCTCGACGCGGGAACCAGGTCGCCCTCGGAGGCGATGGCCAGGTAACCTTGGGCGCCGTTGTAGCAAAGGCTAGCGCCCGCAAGGTACGCAGGCTTTACCACGACAAGATCCTCGCCGGATTCGCGGGGGGAACGGCTGATGCCTTTACCTTGTTTGAGCGCTTTGAAGGCAAGCTGGAAAGGCATCAGGGCCACCTTATGCGATCGGCCGTGGAACTGGCGAAGGACTGGCGCACGGATCGCATTTTGCGGCGACTGGAAGCGATGCTGGTCGTAGCCGATCCATCAACAACCCTCATCATTACGGGCTCGGGTGATGTGATTGAGCCTGAGTTCGGGATTGCTGCGATTGGTAGCGGTGGGTCTTATGCTCACTCCGCCGCTCGCGCGCTTCTGGAGAATACCAGTATGATGCCGTTGGAAATCGTCAAGAAATCCCTGTCCATCGCGGGCGACCTATGTATCTATACAAATCAGAACCATGTAATCGAGGTGCTTGAAACGTGAAAACCCTGAGCGGTAGATCAGGCATATAAGGTGAAACAAGAGGTGGAGCCCAGGGAACAAAAGCAACGCCTCTCAAATGAATACCCAGGCAAGATGCGACGCTTCGCCTATCCGATATTTCTCATTTCTTGCATTTAACATTGACCTGAAATCATGTCTCAACTGACTCCACAGGAAATCGTCCAAGAACTGGACAAGCATATCATCGGGCAGGATGCCGCCAAGCGATCAGTCGCCATTGCCCTCAGGAATCGCTGGCGCCGGCAGCAGGTAATGGACCCCTTGCGCCAGGAGATCACGCCAAAAAATATTTTAATGATCGGGCCTACCGGCGTAGGCAAGACCGAAATCGCCCGCCGTCTGGCGAAACTGGCCGATGCGCCTTTCATCAAGGTGGAGGCAACCAAATTCACCGAGGTGGGTTATGTCGGGCGCGACGTGGATTCCATTATTCGCGACCTGGCGGAGTCCGCGGTCAAATTGTCGCGTGAACGGGAAACGCATAAAATGCGCGCCCGCGCTGAAGATCACGCCGAAGAGCGTATTCTCGACGTACTGCTGCCCTCAGCAAGGGAAATGGGGTTGCAAGCGGAAGCCGCCGACGGGGAAAATGCCACCCGGCAGAAGTTCCGCAAGAAATTGCGCGAGGGAGAGCTCAATGACAAGGAAATCGAAATCGAGGTGGCGGCGGCGCACAGCCATATGGAAATCTTTGCTCCGCCCGGCATGGAGGAATTGACTACTCAAATTCAAGGGATGTTCCAGAATCTGGGCGGGGAGAGAAAAAAAACACGCAAGCTGAGAATTGGCGAGGCAATGAAACTCATTATCGATGAAGAAGCATCCAAACTCGTCAATGATGAAGAGCTGAAGCTGGGCGCGGTGCAGAACGTTGAGCAGAACGGCATCGTCTTCCTTGACGAGATCGATAAGATTACGAGCCGCTCCGAAAGTACCGGAGCCGACGTATCGCGCCAGGGGGTCCAGCGTGACCTGCTGCCATTGGTGGAAGGTACCACGGTTTCCACCAAGTACGGGATGATCAAGACCGATCATATTCTTTTTATCGCAAGCGGCGCATTCCACCTCGCCAAGCCTTCTGATCTGATTCCTGAACTGCAGGGACGCTTTCCCATTCGTGTCGAACTTGCAAGTCTTAGCGCTGACGATTTTGTACAAATCCTCACCAATACGGATGCATGTCTGACACGGCAATACGAGGCGCTCCTGGAAACTGAAGGAATCAAGCTGGAATTTACACCCGATGCGGTAAAGCGCTTGGCAGAGATTGCCTTTGCCGTCAACGAAACGACCGAGAATATCGGCGCAAGGCGCCTTTATACCGCGATGGAGAAGCTTCTGGAAGAGGTTTCCTACGATGCCGAAAAACATCGCGGTAATACGGTTGTCATTGATGCCGCCTATGTGGATGCCAGGCTCAAAAGCTTGTCCCAAAGCGAGGATTTGGCCCGCTACGTGCTTTAAAGCGAGCTGAACAGCCCTCCCATCGTGCGCGGGGCAAACTCGTGCCGATTCAGCAATTACTGATTCCGGCTTTGTGTAGAGAAATAATCTAGGCCAGTCGGCGCATCGGGACGTAATCTGTTACAATCCCCACCTGCGGTGTTCGCTCCACGTCTTCACGCCGTCCTTTCCGTTTTTCAAACTTTACCCGTCTGCCTAAGACTGGCGTCTCATAACCGGGACGACAGGCCGATGTTACCTTGGAGTTCTATGTCTTTCTCTACCTTCGGCCTGTCCGATGAAATTATCCGTGCCGTGACTGAATGCGGCTATACCAATCCGACTCCCATCCAGTTACAAGCGATCCCCGCAGTGCTGGCTGGTGGCGACTTGATGGCCGGGGCGCAAACCGGCACTGGCAAGACCGCTGGATTTACCTTGCCCATCCTGCATCGCCTGTCCGACAAAAGCGTCAAGGGGCCATCCAGCGGCCGGCCGCCCATACGTGCGTTGATTCTCGTCCCCACACGCGAGCTAGCGGCGCAGGTGGAGGAAAGCGTGCGGGAGTATGGCAAATACCTGAAGCTGAGCTCCATGATTATGATAGGCGGAGTCAGTATCAATCCACAGATCACCCGCCTGAAAAGTCGCGTGGATATTCTGGTCGCCACTCCGGGGCGTTTGCTGGATCATGTGCAGCAAAAAACGCTCGATTTGTCGCAGGTTGAAATCCTTGTGCTGGACGAGGCCGATCGCATGCTGGACATGGGTTTCATTCGCGATATAAAAAAGATACTCGTGCTGTTGCCTAAACAGCGGCAGAATCTGCTGTTCTCCGCCACCTTTTCGGACGAGATCCAGGCGCTGGCCGGCGGCTTGCTAAACAAGCCCGTGAAAATTGAAGTCGCGCGTCGTAATGCAACTGCCGACAACGTGACGCATATCGTTCACCCCGTGGATCGTGAACGAAAGCGCGAACTGCTTGCCCATCTTATCACGCAGCACCAGTGGTCGCAGGTGCTGGTATTTACCCGCACCAAGCATGGAGCCAACAAACTGGCTGAGCATCTGGTCGCGCATGGCATTCCCTCGCTTGCCATACACGGCAACAAAAGCCAGTCGGCGCGCACTCGGGCATTGGCGGAATTCAAGACCGGCAGCCTGCAGGTCCTGGTAGCGACCGACATTGCTGCCCGCGGAATCGATATCAGCGAATTACCCCATGTGGTCAACTTTGAATTGCCTAACGTGCCGGAGGATTATGTGCATCGCATCGGGCGTACTGGCCGCGCCGGGGCAGAAGGGGATGCTGTCTCACTGGTATGTGTGGATGAGCGCAAGCTGCTGACGGATATCGAAAGGTTGATCAAACGGGAGCTATCCAGCAAAGTTATCGCTGGTTTCGAGCCAGACCCCCGCATCAGGGCCGAACCGATTGTCAATGGTAGCGGCGGGGGACAGCGCCCTATACGAAGCGGGCTGCCCGGGCTATCCGGACATGGTCAACGAAGAGGCCAGCCAGGTGCCAAAGCCCATGTGGCCCGGGCACCTATGGGCGGACCGACTGGCGGGCGCGCACCCGCACTGCATCGTTCGGGCGGACGTGGCCGTTAATCCGATTTTTCTCATTCCGATCTAGCAGGGAAGCAAGAGGGCGAACGGGTCCGGGTAACATGCCAGCTGAGTAGTACCGCCTTCGAACCATTGGAATACATCCTTTTCGACGGGATATTCCGGCGACCGTACCCATGAGAGGGATGAGGGTCGAATGTACCGCTGACACTGATGAAATGGAAGCGGAACTACACGAACTGTCCCGCCGCATAGCCGGACGCCCAGGCCCACTGAAAATTGAATCCGCCGAGATGTCCCGTCACGTCAACTACTTCACCGATAAAATAAAGTCCGGGCACTTTTTTCGCTTCCATGGTTTTGGATGACAACTCGCGGGTATCCACCCCGCCCAGCGTCACTTCCGCCTTCTTGTAGCCTGCCGTGCCGTCCGGGACAACCTGCCAGTCGTGCAGCTGTGCAGCAATCTGCTTCAAGGCCTTGTTACCATGCCTGTTTACCGGGACCTCTGCCCGTTCGGGCACGGTCGCCTTGACCCAGGCCTCTGCAAGCCGGCGAGGGAGATGTTGAGTTAACAAATTGGATAACAGCGCACTGCTATGTCTTTGATCAAGAAGCCATGAGGTGAAGTCAAGATCCGGTAAGAGGTCGATATGAATCGGTATCCCCGGCTGCCAATATGAAGAAATCTGCAATATCGCTGGGCCGCTCAAACCACGGTGTGTGATTAACAGACCGTCGCGGAAACGAGCTCCGTTACAGCTCACTGCCGCATCGACCGCAATTCCGGGAAGTGTCGAAAAGCCATCCAATTGTTCGGGTGCGAAGATCAGCGGGACCAGCGCCGGTCGCAGCGGCGTAATGGTGATATTGAACTGCTCTGCGATACGATAGCCGCAAGCACTTGCACCGATCTGGGGGATGGAAAGGCCTCCGGTTGCGATCACCAATGTGTCGGAGGTTAATGTCCCCCGGTCGGTTTCCAGCATGAATCCAGCGCTGGCCCCGTTGACACGGCCCACATTGTTTACCCGGCATGGCATCTGCCATGCAACGCCTGCGGCGTCGCACTCATGCCGCAGCAGATCGATGATTTGCTGGGAGCTACCGTCGCAAAATAATTGCCCCAGCTTCTTCTCGTGATAAGAGATGTGATGTTTTTCCACCAAAGCGACAAAATCCTGGGGGGTAAAGCGGGCTAGTGCGGATCGGCAGAAATTCGGGTTGTGCGAGAGGAAGTTGTCCGGGCCTGTGTGGCGATTGGTGAAATTACACCGTCCTCCACCGGAGATACGAATTTTTTCGGCCAGCTTGCTCGCATGATCCAGCAGCAATACTGAACGTCCGCGCTTTCCGGCTTCGATGGCGCACATCATCCCCGCCGCACCAGCGCCTATCACTACTACATCTTTTTTTAATGACATGTGAGTATACGGCAGCTTGCTGTTATCCAGCCGCTTTACGCCAGACGCTGGCCAGCCACGGTTGCTGTTCGCGTGGCAAACCCTCCGGGCGGTAGTAATGGGCTGCTTCGACGAAATCCGCGTCGGCCATGTAGCGTCTCCAGCTTTCGATATCGTGGTATACGCTGTAACGTCCCCGATTCCAGCCCTCCTCGCCGCTGCCGCGCGGGTTGGAACTGAAATAATATACCGCCCGGTTTCAATGTCGCCCAAAGCTCCTTCAGTACACGTGGCAGTTCAGAACCTGGAACATGAAACAGCGAAGCATTGGCGAATACGCCATCGAAGTACTTGTCCGGCAGGTCGAGCTTTAGAAAATCCTGGTGCCAGACTTCACAGCCGCTATGGCTGCGAGCCATTTCGACAAAACGCCCGGCGCCCTCCAGTCCCACTGCGATATGGCCGAGTTGCGAAAAAAACTTGAGGTCGCGGCCCGGCCCGCAGCCAAAATCCAATATCTTGCAAGGTGGGTCGGCTTTGATGTGCTGCAGCAACGCAGCAATATTTTGCCCGACGTCGTGGTCTTTCGTGCCCTCCCAGAAGGCCTCCGCACGTTCATTGTAGTGAGCCACTGTAAGATCGGAAATTTTTCCGAGGTTTGCCGGATGGGATTTCATGCGCGCGCGGGGCTCCCGCGCGAAATAAAAACGCTTGGCGCGGTATTTGCAATGCAAGGGCGTAATAGTTCAGCCTGGCAACCGGTGGATTCGCAATGGAACAATAAAGCCACTATTTAGAAACGCCCAGCAGTGCGCCACGCACTTGTAAATCGCGCATGATTTCCAGCCCTCCTTGAATCACTATTCCGGGCGAGGGATGGCGGCTTTCAGCGGCGACGATTTCAAGTGCCGCTCGGCCCGTCTGCTCGGCAGGCGCAAGAAGATTTATCAAACGTGAGGTAAATGCATTGATTTCAGTAAATCGAACCTGGTCGCTGGAATTACGGAATACCAGCAAGTAAGTTTCTCCTGGGGTGACTCGAACGCGCGGACCAATACGATGTACAGGCCAGTTATACCGCAGGTTGGCAAGCACCGGATTTAAAACCGGGCGCTGTTCCAGCAAGTTGCCTTCGGGATCGATCGCGTCCCAGCCGGGAGCGTCCGTTGAAACAGAAAGCGCAAGCTCTACCCATTCGTAATGCGCGAGTTCCAGCACGAATTCCGGATAATTCGCAGGTATAGCCCCATCGCTCTGCAGGAATTGGACAAACTCATCCGGAATTTGGCGAAAAAAAGGAGAGTGGCTGCGATGTGTGGCGAGGAAGCCACGCACGAGCCGCGTCCATCGGCGTGCCCCCAGCACCTTTCTTAATACGGGAAAACAAGCCAGAAGAAAACTCTCAAGGTTATTGTAAACCAGCCTCCTGTATATCCGCATACGCCTCGCTTCAATGCCGCGTGGACAAGGGTTCGCCTTGGCGTCGCGGATATGCGCAGTGAAAGCGTACTGGAAACGCTGAAACTCAGGAAGCGGCGCGGACATGGCTTGCATCGGCATGCCGGGTCTGGACAAGACCAATGCGTTCGATTTCACGCATCAGCTCGTGCAGGGGAGGGATATTGAAGTCACGTTCCAGCAGCGTGGGCGCGACGCCGTGAATGCAATACGTTTGATCGAGCAATGACCATACAGGGTCGATAACGTCCGCGCCGTGCGTATCGTTAATGATATTATCCGCCTCCTTATGATGGCCGGCCATATGCATGTAAACAATACGTTCGGTTGGCATGGTCCGGATGAATTCAACCGGATCATAGCCGTGATTTATGCTATTGACGTAGACATTATTGACGTCGAGATGCAGGTCGCAATCCGCTTCCGTCAATACAGCACGGATAAAATCCGCTTCGCTCATTTCTGTGATGGGCGCGCGCAAGTAAAACGAGGCGTTTTCCAGCGCGATGCGGCGCTCCAGAATATCCTGCGCGCGGCGAACGCGGGCAGCAACATAGCTCACTGCTTCTTCAGTGAACGGTATTGGAAGGAGATCGTATAGATGCCCGTCGTCCGAGCAGTAGGAAAGATGCTCGGTATACAAGAGGACGTGATGCTGATCCAGGAATTGCCGAATCTTTTGCAGTAACACTTCGTCCAATGGTGCTGGACTACCGATGGATAGTGAGAGCCCATGACAAACAAACGGGTAGCGCTCAGTGAAGCCGCGCAAATCACGTCCGGCCACACCGCCGAGATCAATCCAGTTTTCCGGGGCGATTTCGAAGAAATCGATGGCATCGGGAACACGGGCTTTTAACGCTGGAATTAACTCGCGCCGAAAACCCAGTCCCACACTGGCCAGATCCAAGGCTTTCATGGCAAGGAGATGTTACTTCTTCATCCCGCCATGTGGCGCTGTGGGCGGCGCTGAGCTGGGACCCGGTTTGGTCCCCCCATAGCTGTCGGCTTCAGGTTGATCGACAGCGCCATCCTTATTGGCGTCTATTCTGTCGAATATTGCTTCGTGATGCTTGAGAAATTCATCCTTGGTGACCTTGCCATCCTTGTTGACGTCTACCATCGACATGCCGCATCTACCTTCGCCAGATTTCGCTTCACCGGATTTCGCTCCACCGTATTTATTGGGGTCCACCCTATCCGCATAAGCCAGGATATACCCCTTATCCAGGGATTGAATTTCGAAAGGGCTAGCGGCCGTCGAGGTGAGGGGTACAGCACTGAGTGTAGCGGCAAAGGCGGAGCCCACCGCCAGGGAAATCATGGTTCTTTTGTTGCGCATAGTATCGTCTCCTAAATTTTGGACGAAATATTATGTCACAATTTGAGAAGAGCAGGCACCGGCCTCCATAAGAGGACACCACGCAGCGGAAACGTTCCCCGTTCCCGCTTTCCCGACTTCACAATGGGCAGCTACCAAATGGCTTGCCCACGCAGGTAATTTTTAGCTATTTACCATTACCGCACTTGCCTTCGCCGCATTTGCCTTCACCGCACTTGCCTTCGCCGTCTTTCTTATCGCTATATTGATGGGCGTCGCTCATCATATAGCCCTTGTCGAGCAGTTGCATGCCAAAAGGGTTGTAATCCGCTGAAGCAACAGGCACAGCGCCGAGCGTAACGGCAAAAGCGGAACCAACTGCTACGGATATGATGGATTTCTTTCTAGACATGGTGTTCTCCTATATGGAATGAGGGGATACTGCGTTATTGCTCGTTGGAAGTTGCGCGTTTTAGTTTTATGAAATTTAACATATATTTCGAGACAAGTGGGGGCACAATGCCGTACTTTTCGATGAACAGGACCCATAAGGAAAAGGGAAGTGGCTATAGCGATAGCTCGGCTTGAACCGTATAAGGGGACGCCATATTTATTTTTTCCGGGGGGTATTCAAGTAATCTGAATTCTGCAAGAATTCCCGCTGTCGTGTAAGGAGGATTTCATGCGAACTGGCGAACTGGAAACCGTGGAGGCTTTCAACAGGAGTTCAATATGAACCATGCGCTTTCAAATTGCCCCTCGATCCGGTTTTCCCGGAATTTATCTTTTATGTTCTCCTTCAGATTCTTATTGGAGTTCGAATTGACTTTGGTGCATGATACTTCAGCCGGACATTAAATCTACTTGCTGTATAATGTAATTTTCTGTAAAAGCGTCTTTATACGTAACTGGGAATATAGAGGGAATACTACAAATGCCGCAAGAACTGCGTAAACAAGCCATTCCTTATAAACCGAAGAAGGGAGAGAGCTACATGAGCTCCCAGCAGCTTATGCATTTTCGAAGCATTCTGGAGGGTATTAAGGTTGAGTTGGGGCAGGATATAGACCGAACTGTTCACACCATGCAGGATGAGGCCACGATTTTCGCCGACCCTAATGATCGCGCCAGCCAGGAATCAGACATGGCGCTGGAGTTACGGAATCGTGATCGTGAACGCAAGCTGATCAAGAAAATCGAGGAGACCATCGCCAAAATAGATACCGGTGATTACGGTTACTGTGAAAGTTGCGGCGTGGAAATTGGCCTTAAACGACTTGAAGCGCGTCCCACCGCCACTCTCTGCATTGACTGCAAAACTCTGGACGAGATAAGAGAAAAGCAGGTAGCTAAATAAAACCATATTCGGCTGGTTTTTACCGCACCTTGATCACACATCATTAAAAAAAGCCCCTATCTCGCGATCGGGGCTTTTTTATGTCATCCAAGAAACCTTACTGTATCTGCACTGCCCGCTTAACGTGGTCGGCGGAAACAGTAGTGAATCTGTTTTGTTCACGAAACCACGATCAGGACCCAGCTATATTCATGTTGCCGCAGTGTCGCTAACTTCGGCCGCAATCGCCTTCATACTGAGACGCAGGCGGCCCTTGTCATCGGCCTCCAGGACCTTTACGCGCACCACCTGACCTTCCTTGAGATGATCCGCAACGTTATTGACCCGCTCATTTGCAATTTGCGAAATATGCAATAAACCATCCTTGCCGGGCAGAACACTAACGATTGCGCCAAAATCCAGAAGCTTCAAAACGGTTCCGTCGTATGTTCTCCCTACCTCAACCTCGGCAGTAATGTCCTCGATACGCTTTCTCGCCATCTCGCCGCCTTCGGCATTAATACAGGCTATCATAACAGTGCCATCGTCAGCGATATCAATTGTGGTTCCGGTCTCTTCAGTCAACGCGCGTATCACCGCGCCACCCTTGCCGATCACGTCACGGATTTTCTCGGGGTTGATCTTTATCTTGATGATACGCGGCGCATGTTCTGAAATATCCTCACGCGTCGTCGGCAGCGCCTGTTTCATGATCTCGAGAATATGCATGCGCCCTTCCTTGGCTTGCATCAGCGCAGCCTGCAATATTTCCCTGGTAATCCCCTGGATCTTGATATCCATCTGTAGCGCGGTGATGCCCTTTTCCGTTCCGGCTACTTTAAAATCCATATCGCCCAGATGATCTTCGTCCCCAAGGATATCAGTCAGCACGGCAAATCTGTTGCCGTCCTTGATCAGGCCCATGGCGATACCCGCCACATGCGCCTTCAGTGGCACACCGGCGTCCATTAAGGCAAGACAACCCCCACAAACCGACGCCATGGAACTGGAACCATTCGACTCTGTAATCTCGGATACGACCCGGAGTGAATAACCAAACTCTTCAGGAGAAGGAAGCACTGCAACCAGCGCTCTTTTGGCAAGACGCCCGTGACCGATTTCACGGCGCTTGGGGGTCCCTACGCGGCCAGTCTCGCCAGTGGCGTACGGCGGCATGTTATAGTGAAGCATGAAACGCTCGGAGTAGTCTCCCTGCAGCGCATCAATTTTCTGTTCATCACGTCCCGTGCCCAGTGTTGCAACGACCAGTGCCTGGGTTTCCCCGCGAGTAAACAAAGCAGAGCCGTGTGTCCGCGGTAACAGTCCGTTGCGGATCGTTATGGGGCGCACAGTGCGGGTGTCGCGCCCGTCTATACGAGGCTCACCATCCAGAATCTGGGAACGCACGATCCTCGATTCCAGAGCAAAGCACGCTTCCTTCACAGCCTGAGCATCGGGCCCGCCTTCGGCATCGACGCCGACTTCGGTAAACACCCTTGTCCAGATGCTGTCTATGGTTTCGGACCGTGTCTGTTTCTGCTTTAGGCGGAATGCGGCACGCAAATCGTCTTCCGCCAGTTCGGCAATTTTCTCCGACAGGGCAGAATCTCGTATTGCAGGCGCCCAATCCCATGCGGTCACTCCCGCTTCGTCCGCCAACTCGTTGATGGCGCTGATCGCCGCCTGCATTTGTTGATGGCCGTAAATGACGGCGCCAAGCATGACATCTTCGGGCAATTCCATCGCCTCGGACTCCACCATCAGCACAGCTTGCTGCGTACCTGCGACCACCAGATTCAATTGGGTTTGCTTCAGTTGGCTAGTGGCGGGATTCAGGATATATTCACCGTTGACATAGCCGACGCGAGCAGCGCCTATAGGCCCCTGAAAGGGAATACCGGAAAGGACCAATGCTGCAGATGCGCCAAGCATGGCGGGTATATCGGAATCCACTTCGTTATCCGACGACAGGACAGTGGCGACGATCTGTACTTCATTGTAAAAATTTTCGGGAAATAGAGGACGAATGGGACGGTCGATCAGGCGGGATGTAAGGATTTCCTTCTCGGATGGACGACCTTCGCGCTTGAAAAAACTACCCGGTATTCTACCGGCAGCGTAGGTTCTTTCCTGATAATCCACGGTCAGCGGGAAAAAATCCTGTCCCTGTTTGGCGTTTTTTGCACCCACCACAGTCACAAGGACCACGGTATCACCCATGGTAACGATTACTGCGCCGTGTGCCTGTCTTGCTATTTCGCCGGTTTCAAATGTTAGTTGATGGGACCCGTATGTAATGCTTTTCTTGATTTTCAATTAACTACCTTTTTCAATAAAATCATCCGGTTTCGCTTTTGCGTCAACCGATATGGCCGAATTGTTGACTCTGCTCCTGGAAAATAGCAGTTCAATTGATCCGGCCGCCATCTCATCTGGAATGGCTACCTATTTACGCAAGCCAAGGCGTTCGATTAACGCACGATAACTATCGTCGCTGCTGCGCTTCAGGTAATCCAGCAGCTTGCGGCGGCGGCTTACCATCCGCAATAAACCACGGCGCGAATGGTGATCCTTGACGTGCGCCTTGAAATGATTGGTCAAGTCGTTGATACGAGCGGTCAGTAACGCCACTTGCACTTCGGGAGAACCAGTATCTCCAGTCGCTCGTTGATAGTCGCGTACCACCTGTGCTTTTTGATCGGTTGTGACTGCCATGCTACTCTCCATTATGCCCAATGGGAAAGGGCGATATTTTACTCTTTAACCAGGTTAATTCTCAAGTAATGTAATGACTTTATTTCATATTTCCTGGCTCTCGGGTGATATATCCACGATATATCTGTTTTTGCTCCATACAAAAAAATAGGCGGATGCTATGCATCGACTCGAAATCCGCTTTGTCCTCTTGCTTTTCCCCTTAGTCTGCCACATATCCGTGAGCGGATGGGGGAAGGCGTCGGGAAATACCCATTTCCATGTCGGCGTATCGCGCTGCAACCGACAAAGTGGAGCGTGCGGCGTGCGAGTCTCTCGCCAGGCGCAGCAACGTGCCGAGAGCCAGGGATCGCCGCATCAGCAGTGGCAGAAGGCGGCCCAGGTCCGCGCTTCCATCGGGATGCACCGCATCGAGCAGAGCTGGCGGGGGTGAGAACTCGACCGGATCCGAGATCGCTCGTACTGCCAGGAACGGTAAGCCGGCAAGAGCCGCGGCCTCTGCCACCGCACCGCTTTCCATATCCACCGCACATGCTCCGGTAGCTTGGGCCAGTTCACGTTTCGCAATAGCCGAGGTCAGAACCGCTCTGCTCGCAGCCAATACTCCACCGGTAACACGCAAGTGCAGGGGAAGGCGTTGCCGGAAGCGGTCCCGCCAGCCCAAGTCGATTTGCAAAGAGTGACCGGCGTGGATCGACTCCGGCAATATCAGATCTCCGGGACGCAGGTTTTCATCCAATGCGCCTGCAAATCCGAAACTTATCAAGGCGGCAGCGCCACCTGCCCTCAACCCTTCTGCTGCTTCCCGGGCCGCCGCTTCGCCCATGCCGCAGAGCCATATTGCCGCGTTCTCTCCCAGGCTGATCCTTTGATTGAAAGGCAGCCGGTGCGCCGTTATACAGCGAGCTTCCACTCGCAATGCCGTGACAATTCCAACCGCCCTCACGCAGAAATCTTCCGGCTCAACGCATGGAATCTGGTCAAGGCCCACAGGGGAAAATACTTCGAATAGCCGTAATATTTCAGATAGAAAACCCTCGGGAAACCTGGGGCGGTAAACCAAGGTTCGTACCAGAGCCCGTCACCGCTCTGCTCGCGCAACAGGTACTCGATGCCCCGATGCACTTCCTGACTATGCTCTTCTCCTACTGCCATCAAGCCCAGCAGCGCCCAGGCCGTCTGGAAAGATGTGCTCCTTTCAAACCGGCCGGCCTTCTGAGGCTCGGCATAACTGTCGTTGCTTTCGCCCCAGCCTCCGTCGTCGCGCTGCACGGACTTTAGCCATTGGACCGCGCGCCGAATGGCGAGGTGGCCGGTATCTACGCGGGCCAGACGGAAGGCCTCCAGCACGGACCAGGTACCGTAAATGTAATTGCTTCCCCAGCGTCCGAACCAGGCGCCATTGGATTCCTGCTCGCGGAACAGATAGCTCAGGCCTCGCTGCACGGCATCCCTATGCCTGGACTCGCCATATAAAGCGAGGAAACCCGTGCAACGGGCGGTCACATCGCTGGTAGGCGGATCGAGCAAGGCGCCATGATCGGCAAATGGAATTTCGTTGAGATAATAATAAGTATTGTTTGTGTCGAACGCTGCGAAACCGCCATTGCGAGACTGCATGCCGGCCAGCCAGTCCGCAGCGCGTACTATGCTCTTGCCATAAGCGCGAGGGTCTGCCTGATGCAAGGCCCAAGCCACCGCGGCAGTGTCGTCCAGATCCGGGTAATGAGGGTTGGCGTACTGGAAGGCCCAGCCGCCACCCGGCAAGTCGGGATGTTCTTCCTGCCAGTCCGCGGGTGCGTCGAGTATCTGGCTGGGGATGAGCCAGTCAAGCGCTTTTTGGATGGGCTTCTGATCGGTATCGGCATCCTCCTGGATGGCGAGGCATGTCAGAACGGTATCCCACACGGGCGATACGCAGGGCTGGCACCAGACGCGCTCACCTTCATCCACCAGCAGTCCGCGCAGTGCCTGACGGCACTGCTCCCGATAAGGATGCTCGTAAGGATAGCCCAGCAATGCCAGTGCCTCACCTGCATTTACAATGGCGGGGAAGATGCCTCCAAGACCGGAATCGCCGTTGAGCCGCTCCACGATCCAGCGTTCCGCGCGGCGCAGCGCAACGCGGCGCAGAGCGTGCGGAATGAACGGCTCGAATAGCGAAGCAGTCCGCTCCAGTACCAGAAACAGACGATTGAGGCTGGTGCGCACTGGAAAGTAGTTCCGTTCTTCCTCCGGAGATACTGTAAACAGCTCACGGATGTGAATCTTGCGCGGGTTCGCCGCGTGGGCTTTCAAACTGCATAGAATGGATAGCGGTATCGTGACAGTGCGAGACCAGTATGCCACCTTGCTCAGGTGGAAAGGAAACCACCGGGGCAACAGAATGATTTCCACCGGTACAAATGGAACGCCGCGCCAGGGGAGCTGGCCATACATCGCGAGCAATATCCGTGTGAAAACATTTGCCCGGGCTGCGCCCCCGTGTTTCAAAACGGCTGCCCGCGCGCGCTTCATGTGCGGCGCATCCGGTGAATCGCCGACGATTTTCAGGGCATAATAAGCCTTGATCGTACAGCTCAGATCGAACTCGCCGCCGTAGTACAACGGCCAGCCGCCATGTGCAGGGTCCTGTTTTTCACGGATAAACCGGGCAAGCCTGACCTCCAGATCGACGTCGATATCATCCATGAAGTGCATCATCAGCACATACTCGGCTGGAATCGTACAGTCCGCCTCCAGCGGAAAACACCAATGACCATCCTCTTTCTGCTGGGACAGCAACGCATTACGAGCCGCGGCCAATCCATCTTCCAGGGGTGTTGTTGTAATAGTTGAGTTCTGATGTCGATCTCGCGAAGACAATCTGGCGGCACCTCCAAATCTGTTCATATTTTTACCTGCATTGCCTTAGGCGGGACCGGATAAGCCCAGCCGTTTGGCGTAAAAGTAGTTACGGAAATAACTTTTTTTGCATGAACCGTTAAATGCATTCATGACGCGAGTACCTGTGACCTTCGGATAAGAGCGCTCCATTCCCAGATCGAGCATCAACGTAATGGCTCGACTGCGGCCTCATTCCGTACAGTATCGTCGAACATTGGATCGTCGTAGGTCTCGGGGGGCGGGTCGCCGTCATAGATCAAATGCTTGCGCTGCTGCAAAAATCCCTCGCGGACAAACAGATAAGGATCCAGGGCCGCCTGGTCACGGACGCGCATGGGACCTGACAACCTCGCGCGTCTGTCAATAATGCTTAAAACCGTGACCGGACCGACAATTGCGGTGCTGGCAACGGTACCGGCATAAAATAAAAGATTGCTGAAAACACTTACGGGAATACCTGGCGCATCGCGGTAGGTACTGGGCCCGATCAGGGGGACAAAAAGATAAGACCCGGTGTCAACGCCCCAAACACCCAATGTCTGCCCAAAGTCTTCGTCATGCTGCGGCAAGCCCATGGGCGCCGCCATATCAAAAAGTCCACCCAGACCAACTGTCGAATTGACGACAAATCGCAGGCTATCCTGAAAGCCCTGCTTTACCTTACCTTGTAAAAAATCGTTCAGAATAACATTCGGGTATGCAAGGTTGTCATAGAAGTTTCCGATCGAACGCTGCATTGGGTCAGGCACATACTTTATATAGACATCGGCAACCGGCGCCAGAACATTCCGGTCTATCGTGTCCGTAAAGTTATAGAATTTGCGATTGGTTTCCTCATTGGGATCTACCGGGTCTATGCTTGCATCGTTTGTACGCATGGTGGCGCAACCCGTAAACAGTGATGCGCATACTAGCAATAGAGCGGTTGTCCGGCTATGCGTCATGATCAGTAAGGAGCGGCCAATCTTGTTAGTTCTGGAGTATCCTGAGATTTGCGGTGTTTCCCAATGCGATTAAACCATTACAAGGTGCGAAGTATAAACAATAATTGCCGAACTAGACATAAGTTATCGGACGATCACGCTTCTACACGCTGAACCGGAGGGCGCAGCAATGTGGGCAGTATCACCAGAGTGCAGATGAGAGTAAAAGTGAGCCCCACAGTAAGCATTATTCCCATACTGGCAGTACCCCGATGCGATGAAAACATGAGACTTGCGAAATCAACCAGGGCGGTCAAGGCACTGTAAAAAATGGCGCGCGCAGTACTGGTATGAATCAGAATTTCGCTCACCAGCTCCTTGTTCAAACTTCGGTGCACCATGTGCAAACTGCTGTCGATACCAAGACCCAGCAGCAGCGGCAAGGCGATGATATTGGCAAAGTTGAACGGTACGTTCAATAGGACGGTGAATGTGGCAGTAAACAAACTGGACAGCAAAAGTGGGAGCAGAACCAGCAAAGTGTACTTTACACTGCGCAATATTATCAACAACGCTATGATAATCCCGACCAGCGCCAGCAGGAACGCTTGAACGAACGCTCGCACCACGGCCTCGCCTGCCTCAAGACTCACCATGGGCGCGCCCGTGGCGTTCGGCGCCACTTGCTGCACTGCCCGCACAAAACGCCGCAGCGCCTCATTGTCGTTAAGATCTTCTGCTGGATAGATTACCAATCTATAGTCACCTGACCGGCTATGCCACCGGCTGGCTAAAGATGCCGGCAAATCCTGCTGACCAAATGGAGTAGCCTCGGTAGCGGTGCGCAGACTCTGCAAAGCGGAAGGCAGCGTCGCGAGCAGATCGTTCTCCACCGAATTGAGCAGGCTGCGCCTCTCGTCGAGGGTGGCGCCGTCAAGACGGGCAAACAGTGCAGCAAGGGACGATTTTAGCTCACGGGCAGTTGCCGAAGCAGAGTGATCGGGACGCTCGGCAATAAATCGGTCTAATGCAACAGCCAGCGCCTCCAATGCTTTACGCTGCTGCACCGGGATTTCATCGCCCTTCCCCGCAGCCTGGCTTGAAAAGGTAATCGGTCCCATCGTAAGCGCCATTTCCTCGATAAGCTGGAGCTTCTCGTCCTGCTCCGCCGGCACGAAATCGAGGATCGTGACTACATTAGTCACTTCAGGGAGTTCAGTCAACCGCTGAGCCAGACGTTCTGCATCCTTACGATTGTCAGCCAGTGCGGTTGCGTGCCAGGGTGAACGATCAGCTTCCGCAAGCAGTTCCCGAAAAGTTTTTACCGCTTCTCCCTGGGGATCCTGCATATTCAGCAAATTGTAATCAAACCTTACCTGGGGCAATATTGCAAGTGCGGCAATCGATGCGACCAAAGTTACGGCATAGGTAACTTTATGCCACTTCAACGATAGCTCGAGCACCTTGCCCACAGAGGCTTTCGCAATCGATTTCGCTGGAAGCCGCCTCGGCAGATAGCGCAACAGGGCAGGGCCGACGGTAAGCGTAACAAGCAGACTGATGATCATGCCGGTACCAGAGATGAGTCCCAACTCCGCTACTCCGCTATAATCCGTAGGCATGAACGCGTAAAAGCCGATGGCGTTTGTGATTGTGCATGCCGTCAGTGCGGCTCCGGCATCACCGCCGGATACGTGCATGGCCTCAACCGGCGGAGCGCCATTTTCCAGAATTTCACGATACCGCAGCAGAAAATGGATAGCAAAGTCCGCACCCAAACCAATGTAAAGCACCGCAAATGCGATGGAGATTATATTCAGGTGACCGACGGCGACAGTGGCAAACGCCGCAGTGAGGATGAGACCCAATGTCAGGCAGACAAGTACGTTGATTATCAGTCCAGGGGTCCGCATCGCGAAATAGAGCACTACCACCACCATTACGAACGTGATTACTCCCGCATATTCCATACCGCGCAGCGAACTGTTGAGTTCCTCTTCTGCCAACGCTACTTCACCGGTAATTCGCAATCGAACCGGGCCTTCCCCCGTCACCCCGACGTCTTTTGCGGCAGCATGCAGGGCTGCTATGGATTGTTCCGCCGGGAATAATTGACTGTAATCAAGCTTCGGTTTTACTACGATCAGCTCCTGGTACTTGCTTTTCTGTGGCTCGGCATTGAACAGTGATTGCCAGGATAACGCCCTGGGCGATTCGCGAAGCCGTGCGTCCAACGTCGCGCTTATCCCGCTTAACACCGGTCGCAGCTCCATGCTGCGTCCCTTATGCAACTCCTCCACCGCCCGCGTCAGCACATCGGCAAAAGCCGTCAAGGTGGGTTCCTGGGCAATATGCGCGATCAGCGGCTGTGCTGCCGCAAGCCGGTCAGTGATCTGTTCCAGCTCCGGAACACTTTCGTAGAGCAAGCCATTGCGCTCAAAAAAATCGCCGGCATTGGGAGCATAGACATCATGAAAATTCGCGGTATCCTTTTTTAGCCGCGCAGCGAGACGTTCTGTCGCCATGCGAGCCTGCTCTGGTGTGGGAGCATCCAGCACTATCAGTAGCGTTTCCATATCCTGCGGAAACGTTTCATTGTAATGCTTCATATTGACGCGAAACGGCAGGTGCTCCGAGAGCATCTCTGTGGTATCGGTATTCATACCCAGATTGCGCGAAACATATATGCCGCTTGCCACGGCTACCAGCAGCGCTATGAGAAGAACCCAGCCGCCGTAACGATAGGAAATGGTGGACCAGCGCGCGAAGAGGTCGTAGATGCGGCTATGGGAAGCTTTGTTTGATGTGGTCATGCTTCAGGAAGCAATTTGGAGCGATCGATCCCCCGTGCTGCCCAGGTGTTTAATCCTGTTCAGTCAGGAGGATCTTTTTCTTGAGCATGTCGATGAGCGTGGGGAAACCGTCGCGCTGAAGGATGGCGCGATATTCGACGCGTTTCAGCGCAAGATCGCTGACACCGTCGGCCAGAACATTGACGATGCGCCAACCATCGTTACCCTTCCGCAGGATGTAGTCGAAACGTACAGGTTCGCCACTCGATTGGACCAGCCTGGTACGGACCATTACCTGATCCCGCGGCATGGATTGTTGCTCCAGAAATTCGAAACGCTCACCCTCATGACTTTTAAACCAACCCGCGTAAGTGCCAATGCTGAGCTTCCGAAAAACCTCCGTAAAAGTACGCTGCTGCTTGGCGTCCAATTGAGACCAATTGGCTCCTAATGCGGTACGGGCAATAAAATCGAGGTCGTGGGTTTGATCAACGACAGGAGCCAGCAACTCGTAGCGCCCCTGATACCCAAGTTTCGCGCCCTCGCGCATCGCCTTGATCAAGGCTTCGTGCAGGCGGTTTACAACCTGCTGAGGTTCGGCCGCATCCTGCGTTTCCGCCGAGGAGGGCGACATGATCAGAAGCATGACCACTGCTATCTGAAGTTGCAATACAGATTTGATTGCGCGCAGGACTTTCATATTGACAGCCTTTATAGCAAGTGCGCTAACTGCCATCAAAGCCCGCGGCGAACTACCGGACCGGGGCGCTGTGATGGCATGACTGTTTGCGCTGATTATCACTCGACCTTGACAGGAATTCCAGCGAGTGTTTTTGGAAGCTTCGGCTTTTCCGCTGCCCATTTGGGGGTCGGCTCGGCTACCATGGGACCGGTTGTTTTCGGGCCCCTGATAGAAGTGAGCAGCGCCTTCACGGGGTGCTGTAGCATATCTTCAACGGCGGTAGCCTCATAGCCGCAGTGCGCCATGCACTGGGCGCATTTTGGATTACTGCTGTTACCGTACTTATCCCATGGCGTGTCATCCAGCAATTCCTGAAAACTGGACGCATATCCTTCATCCGGTAGTAAATAACACGGTTTTTGCCATCCAAACACGTTCCGCGTTGGATTACCCCAAGGCGTGCACTGATAATTCTGGTTACCTGCAAGAAAATCAAGATAAAGCGAGGAATGATTCAATTTCCAATTGCGCGTCTTGCCGATCTTGAAAATACCCCGAAACAAGTTCTTGGTATCTTTCCCCTTGATGAAGATATCCTGCTTCGGAGCCCGTTCATAGCTGAATCCCGGTGCAATGGTTGCGCCCTCGATACCCAACTCCATCGCATAATCCAGAAATTCCGCAACATCCTCCGGAGTCTCACCTTGAAACAGGGTACAGTTTACCGTGACCCTGAACCCTTTAGCTACCGCCAGTTTTATAGCCTCCACCGCCCGGTCAAAAACTCCATCTTGGGCAACGGAGGCATCATGCCTCTCTTTCAGGCCATCCAGATGGATGGAAAAGGTCAGATAAGGAGATGGCGTATAGTCGCCAATCTTTTTCTTCAACAGAAGGGCATTCGTACACAGGTAAACATACTTCTTCCGCGCAATGATACCCGCAACGATTTCCGGCATTTCCTTGTGTATCAGCGGTTCGCCGCCGGGGATGGATACCATCGGCGCCCCACACTCATCAACAGCCTCCATGCATTGTTCGACCGAAAGGCGCTGGTCAAGAACGTGGTCGGGATAATCAATTTTACCGCAGCCCGCGCAGGCCAGATTACAACGAAACAAAGGCTCCAGCATAAGAACCATAGGGTATTTTTTTACCCCTTTCAGCTTTTGCTTGAGCAGATAAGTGCCTACAGCTATCTGTTGACGTATAGGAACTCCCATGAACAAATCCTCCAAAAAACTTCAATAGACTGACTGTTGGTCCGCACACACGATAACCGTGCGAACTTTTCCTGTTATTTTTAACCTGGACTCGATAGGCCCGACATCCTTTTCATTCTTCGAAGATGCCATTCCACGGGGCCCTTGCAAGTGAAAATGGGCGAAACACTACAGTTCCTTACGCATTCGAAATTACATAAGCACTGCCGGCAGCCGGAACCTGAATTTTCACCTGTCGTGCCGTTTTGTCGGTACGAGCGGATATTCGGCGGGTACGGTTCAGGTCTATTCCTTCGTTTTGCGTCAGTATATTAGCACGTATATTTCATAAACTAAACACACAACTTTTTCAAGGTTAAGAACCTCTCTAATCCAAGCCACGCGCGGCCGAGAGCGGCATCGCGCATTTCTATTTTCCTGCAAAAAACGTAAAAAAATGGGGCGCCTGAGCGCCCCATTCTTAACTGATTTGACTCAATTAAAAGTTGTGACGGACACCGATCGTGTAGGTGGAACGGTTACCGGTTGCATAGGATGGCTGATTGTAGCTAACAACACCGCCCAGATCATTTACAGCTGCGCCGTTGGGGTTGGTTACGTAAACATGCTGATAACCACCGAAAATGCTCGTGCGCTTGCTCAGATTGTGGATCGCGCCGACTGTAAAGCTATCAGCTTTGCGCGCTGCTGCCGCGTTGACACCGCCTGCGTGGGCTTTAGTCATACCGCCTTGCGCCACCAGGGTGGTGTTGCCCCATCTGTATTGGGCGCCTGCATGCCAAATATTACCGTCACCGCCCCAGTTCATCGCGGAGTTGCACTGTCCCGTGCCGGAACCAGCAGCGTCAAGCGGGTTTGCCACAAGGGCAGAAGCGGTGGTACAGGTCGCGGAACCAATTGCGTTGTTGATATCTTCATACTGCCCGCTGAGCTTGAAGTTTTCCCAGGCCCATGAAGCACCAACCCGCCATACTTCTTCTGTTCTCAGGCCTATGCTTTTCTGTATGTTGTTGGCATTGTCCCTGGAATAACCGCCGAATATGTCAAATCCCATGCCCATGAAATCGGCATGATACTTTGCAGCAGCCTGACCGTCGAACTCGCCGTTTCTACCGCCGGTATTGCCGTTGCTGCCCAATCCACCAGGAAGGAAACCGGAGACGACGCTGCCCGTTTGGAGAGGATCAAGCGTATTTGCATCACCAGGCATAAGCAGCGCGGCGAAGGAGAAGCCTTCTATGCTCGCGGAGTCATAACGGATGGCGCTGTTGACAAAACCGTTTGCACCTGAGCCCAGACCGTTTGCGCCACCAGACATGGTACCGCCGGCGCCGTTGGCTTGGAGGGTCGTATAGGCAAACGGATCAATTGTCATGCCGCCGGCAAAATCCTTGAATGGCGACTGAACACGGCCGAATTTGACATCGCCCCAATGATTGCTGGAAAGACCGACCCATTGCTCACGCGGTGTGGTGGCCGAACCGGAACCCGCGTTCAACCCCATTTCCAGACGGGCGTTTGCCTTGAATCCATTGCCCAGATCCTCGGTGATATGCAGACCCCAACGTGACGAGCGGGCGTTGTCCTGAAGCGATCCCTGGCTGGGTTGGCCGGCAAAGTCGACGAGACTGTATTCAGCTTGCACCCGACCAAAAATCGTGACGTTTGTCCCCTGAGCGGATGCAACCACCGGGGCCGCGAGTGCACCAGCAGCAGCCAGTGCAATCAGTTTCTTTTTCATGTGGAAAATCTCCTTTAAAGTTGAAACGGTGGGGCCTCTCACCGACCCTATTTCGGTGGAGTAGTATCCCGCTGCTTGGACCTCCCTAAATGAGAGGGTTGAGAGATTGTGCCTAACGCAACAACGCCTAGCAAGGAAATAAAGAGACTTTCGGTATATCGAAGAGGCATGTGTTGCTTTTTTGCAACAAAATCATTTTAAGCGGGGATTCAGGCAGATGCGGACTCCGAGCCGATACGAATTGTACTGCCGAGTCGTACTGCTGAAATGTGTTGCCGATGCGTGCTGCCCGGGCAGATTAGCCGAACAATCGGGCCAATTCAGCGCCGGGATCCACGGCGCGCATAAAAGCTTCGCCCACCAGGAAGGCATTAACCTGATGACCGCGCATCAGAGCTACATCGGCCTGCGTGTGTATACCGCTTTCGGTAATCACGATGCGTCCAGGCGGAATTCGCTCGAGCAATTGCAGCGTGGTGTCCAGGCGGGTTTCAAATGTATGAAGATTGCGATTGTTGATACCGATCAGCGGGGAATTCAATTGCAACGCCAGCTCCAGTTCCGCGCCATCGTGGATTTCCACCAATACCCCCATGCCAAAGGCATGAGCAAGGGATTCGAGCTCGAGCATTCGGGTAACCATGTCTTCATTTCGCTGACGCTCTCCAGTCAGAAGAGAAAACTCGCGAAAGGCTGCGACGATGATAAGGATGCAGTCTGCTCCCATTGCCCGGGCCTCGACCACCTGATATTCTTCCAGCATAAAATCCTTGCGCAGTACCGGCAGATTGCAGGCGGCTTTTGCATGCTGCAAATACCGCGCGCTGCCACTGAAAAATTTCGCATCGGTCAACACTGACAGGCAGGCGGCGCCATTTTGCGCATAGCTTGCGGCAATGGCGGCCGGGTCGAACTGCTCACGCAATATGCCCCTGCTGGGGCTGGCTTTCTTGATTTCCGCAATGACCGCAGCTGATCCGCCGGTAATTTTATCGCGGAGCGCTTCAGTGAAATCACGGGGTGGCGGCGCAGCCTCCGCCTGGTGGCGCAGCGCGCGAAGGGGCGCCGCACTCTTTGCCGCGGCGATTTCCTGTAGCTTGACGGTTAGAATCTCTTGCAGAATGTTGGTAGCCATGCCCTAAATCAGCGTAACTTCACCGCGATTTTCCCGATTCGAGAATTCGACGAGTTCCAGTAATTTTGCTTTGGCTGCACCGCACTCTATTGCCGCGCGCGCACTTTCCACGCCTTGCTTCAGCGATTCCACCACACCCGAAACATATATCGCCGCACCTGCGTTAAGCACGACTACGTCAAGTGCCGGACCTGCCTGATTATCCAGTACCGACATCAGCATTTCTCTGGACTGGGCGCTATCTCGTGCTTGTATTGTTTCGATGGCGGCGGTCCTTATGCCGAAATCTTCCGGTTTAATGGCGTATTCAATCACCTCGCCGTCCCTGAGCTCACCTATCCGGGTTTCGCCAGCTATGGTGATCTCATCCAGCCCGCCTTGACTGTTTCCGCCGTGCACAACCATCACATGATGGCTACCCAGACGCTGCAATACCCGCGTCAGTATACCGACGAGATCGGGATGAAATACACCCAGCAACTGGTTTTTTGCCCCGGCAGGATTGGTCAGCGGCCCCAGGATATTAAACAGGGTGCGCACGCCGAGGTCGCGCCGCACCGGCGCGGCATGTTTCATGGCGCTGTGAAAATTGGGCGCAAACATAAATCCCAGCCCGATTTCCCTGATGTCCTCCGCTACCTGGCCGGGCGTCTGGTTGAGATTGACACCCAAGGCTTCAAGTACATCCGCGCTCCCCGATTTACTGGAAACGGAGCGCCCGCCGTGCTTGGCGACCCGCGCGCCGGCGGCGGCTGCGACAAAAGCCGCTGCGGTGGAGATATTGAAAGTGTGGGCTGCATCGCCGCCTGTCCCGCATGTATCCACGAGATGAGGTTCATCAGCCACTTCCACCCGGGTGGCAAACTCGCGCATTACCTGTGCAGCAGCCGTGATCTCGCCGACGGTTTCCTTCTTCACCCGCAATCCGGTTACGATAGCAGCGATGAGCGTCGGCGATAACTCTCCACGCATGATCTGACGCATGAGCGAGAGCATCTCGTCGTGAAAGATTTCACGATGTTCGATGATACGGGTCAGCGCTTCCTGCGGCTTCATAATGAATCCTTTTTGGGAATGGCATCACCTACTTCATGCAACTTCTTCACGAGTCATTCATGCAGCTGCCCGCTGCACCAGGAAATTTTCCAGCAACTTGTGCCCGTACTCGGTAAGAATGGATTCCGGATGAAACTGCACACCCTCGATCGCCAGCGTTTTATGGCGCACGCCCATGATCTCGCCATCTTCGGTCCATGCAGTGATTTCCAGGCAATCCGGAAGGCTCTCACGCTCAATGACGAGCGAATGATAGCGGGTCGCGCAGAACGGATTGGGCAAGCCATGAAATACGCCGGCGCTATTGTGGAAAATGGGTGAAGTCTTGCCATGCATGAGATGTCTGGCATGAACGATTTTCCCGCCAAAAGCCTGCCCTATGCTCTGATGGCCAAGGCACACGCCCAGCACGGGAACCTGGCTGTTGTAGCGCTCGATCAACGGTATCGATATACCCGCTCTACTGGGTGTGCAGGGCCCGGGTGAAATCACGATGCGCGCAGGTCTTAATTCCACCACTTCATCGGGCGTGATTTCATCGTTGCGAAACACCACCACCTCTTCACCCAGTTCGCCAAAATACTGCACCAGGTTGTAGGTAAAGGAATCGTAATTATCGATCATCAACAGCATGGATGAAGATTTCTACCCTGAATATCCTAAAAAAGCGCCTCTATACCGTCCCTTGTACGTTGGTACGTTGTACACCTTCGCCATTTCCGCGCAAGGCACAGGCGTGCAGCAGTGAACTTGGTATTATCCCTTCTCCGCGGCGGGCAGACAAGAAAATACGCAAGAAGTGCATTCTGCATGCTTGGGGCTTGCAGAAATCACGAGAACCAGAATTTCCCCTGCGCTCTTTTAAACCTGTACTGCCTCAGCCTTGCTCAGCCGGTGGACAGCATCACGGCTACTACTGTTTGGAGTCGCCCGGCCATTGTGCACCGGAATCTACTGGAACCGCTGGATCAGATGAAGGAGAGTCTGGCTGCCGGCGAGAGAATGGATCCCACACCGGTTGCGATTCAGGTTGTATTTGCGGTAGCCGTCGTTCCGGTTGCGGCTCTGTTTCGGGCTGGGGTTGGGGCTGAGATGGTTTTGTATCGGACGGGGATTGTGCTTGCGGGCCGGGTTTCGGCTGCGGCAGGGCCCCGCCCGCGTCGCCCGGCAGGTAGACGAACTTCCAATCGCGATAACTTTCCGCCTCTTTGAAAGCTGTATAGCGTTCGTGGAAGTTAGCCCGCTTCAGTGGCGCCCGAGCCGACAGGCTGTATACACCGGTAATTCCGTGGCCCGGCTGCCGGATCAGTCCCCACTCGGCCGCCCCCGTCATCGGATCAATAAAAATCTTGCGCAAATGACGTTTGACTGTCGGGAAACGATCGTCCGACAGCAGTTTTTCCAGTGAATCCGGATAGCGCTTGGTCCCGGGCGAACTCTCGTAGTACGAGCCGATCGCGCGCCTGAACTGCTCGCCCACGAACATCAACTCTTTTTCCTTTTCCCGCCGCGCCTCGGTACGCCATAACTGGCCTGCGCCCGCCAAGGCGAGACCGGTGACCGCGACCAAAAAAATTACCCATAAATAGGTAAACCCCTTTTCCTGCGCATGCTTCTTCCGCAAGTCCATGCCACCCATCCAGCACGCTTCACCAGGCGCCATATGAGGTTTCATCCTTTGCCTGATCCGCCGAGCCGCTGCGCACATCGTAAACACCGGTTCCCCCGTCAGGTGGCGGCACGGCCACCCAGGTATCCGCGCTGTCAGTCAGAGGATCAACTGGAATGGCACGCAAATACCGCTTTTCCACCAACTCGGCAAGGTCCTCCGGATACTGTCCGGTATCGCTGTTGAATTTATCAATGGCATCGCGCATGACGTTCAGATCCTGGCGCAACACCGTCTCCCTGGACCGGTCCAGCGAATTGAAATATTTAGGCGCTGCAATGGTAAGAAGAATAGCAATGATCGCCATCACCACCAGCAATTCGATCAGGGTAAAACCGCCATGACGCCGGCCGTTGGGCGAAACAGCATTGGCTACGCCGCCATTTGGTTTGTGTTTGCGCTTCATAATAAATCCGGAATCAGCATTGTCCGGCTCACCATTTATCATAAGCAATCCCATTCAGACCGATCTCTTGCGAACGCGAATATACATCGAAGACGTCATCGCCTTCCTGCGGGCTGTCCGGCGGGCTTTCATAAGCGCGCTTGCCCCAGGTACCGGCATCGGTCAAGCCGGGATCGTCAGACATGGGATCACGCGGTAACCGCCGCAGGAAATAGATTTTGCGCTTTTCCGGTTCCTTCATGTCCGGCACACCATCAACCAGATCTTCCAGTTTGCGTGGATACTCAGACTCTTCGGCTTTCCTGGCTACACGCCCGTCGTTGACCGCACGCTTGTATGCGTCGATCGCTTCCCGGATTTGCCGCAATCCGGTCCGCAATTCCTGCTCTTTTGCACGCTTTACCGCGAGCTCATACAAGGGTGTCGCCATGGAGGCAAGCACGGCCATGATAGCGACAGCTACCATCATTTCGATCAGGCTAAAGCCACCCTGAGCTGCCGGGTTTTTTAGGGAAACCCTGCTCGCCATATCACTGGATATCAATATTGGCAGCAGGTGGCAACGCAACCTGAGCGGAAAGACCGCTGCTTTCGCCCGGGAAGTTGAGGTTTTTAACAGCGACCTGGGTGGTGGCCGGCTTTTGCGCGACTACCCTGAATCGCAATTCCGCGGCTCCTCCTCCCTGGCTCAGCTTCAACAGGCGGGTTCCGGAGTTCTCACCCTCATCAAGCGCTTCAAGTGCGGTGATATCGTAATTCAGCTCCAGTTCGGCTGCAGGCAACCCAACGGCGTCGGCAAAGCTGACGCTTACCGCAAATTCCTTGCCTGCCGCTACCTGTTCCGGCGCCGCAAGCATAACCACAGGAAACGCAGGGTTGGGGACATTCGCCTGAAACGCATCGGGTAAAGTGGAAGGAGGCTGCGCATTGCTCCTGGCCGCTGCGCTCCCACCCGAAGAGGATGACATGGCCAGCGCTCGCGGCGCCACCTTGCCAATGGTGACCGGCAGCATTCCTATCGTGTTTTCCGTGCCGAAATGAAGTTCGCTCGCCGCTCTTGCCGGCCGCGCGATATTACGCACGATGCGAGGGGTGATCAGCAGCGCAATTTCGGTCTTGTTGCGAGTCGTGTTCTGATTGATAAACAGCTTACCGATCCAGGGCAGCGCCGAAAGACCCGGAACCTTCGAGAGCGTGGTGCGTTCATCGTCGCTGATCAGTCCTGCCAGAACCTGGGTTTCTCCATCCCGCAGCGCAAGCGTGGTCGCTGCGGTACGCGTGCCTACCTGATAGGCCAATCCTCCCCCCGTCACCGGCACTTCCCGCACGATGTTACTTACTTCGAGGCTGACCTTCATCGATACCTCATCCTGAAGCGAAATGGTAGACTCCACGTCCAGCTTGAGCCCGACGTCGAGGTAACTCACAGAGGACGCAACCCCCACATTGGCGGTCGCGGTAGTGGTCACCACCGGCACTTTGTCCCCGATCAGGATTTTTGCCTTCTCACGGTTTTTGACACGAATACGCGGATTGGCGAGTACGTTGATGATGCCGTCCTGCCGCTTGAGGTTGACAATCAATGCCGGGTTGGCGATGAATCCTGTCAGCCGATCCAGGTTGGAGCCATTGCCGTTAATGCCGGCGCTGCTGATCTCAAAGGGTGGAAAAGGAGCGCCGGCAGCAGCGCTGGCTGCGCTGAGCATGTTCACATTCATCCGGTCAGGGTACTGTAATCCCAGGTTGAGCAGTTGGTTACGTCCGATTTCCAGTACTTCGACTTCCAGCATGACTTCGGGATCGGCCAGATCATTCAGCGCAATTAATCGCTCCACCAGACGAATCGCATCCGGCGTATCTTTCATGACGAAGAGATTCAGTTTTTCGTCAATATGTATGTCCTTGGTTTTGACCAACCCCTTGACCATCGCGACGATCTGCTTCACATCGGTGTTGGCAACATAAAAACTGCGTACCGTCAATTCCTGGTATTCCTTCTGCTTGGCTGGCGTGTTGGGATAGATCAGCACGGAATTCTCGTTGAGTACTTTGTGCGTGAGTTGATTCGTCATGAGCAAAAGCTTGAATAAGTCTTCTATATTGGTATCGCGAACAAAAATAGTGGTTTTGGAATCCTGCTTGACGTCTTTATCAAAGACTACGTTGATTCCCGCCGTACGCGCCATGATTTCGAAGACTGATTTCAAGCCTGTATCGCGGAACTCGAGAGTGATCGGCTGCTTGAACGCGGTCTTCAGGACAGGTCCCGTTTTTCCTGACTGGAGCTCCATGTCTGATATCCGCTGCATCAGCCGGCGCGCATCCCGCTGCAGGGGATTTTCCTGGAGAACCCACCGGACTTCGGGTTCCGCAGCCGCATAATCACCGCGCTCCAATAATGCCTCCGCATGTTTTATCAGGGCCGTATGCCTGCGTTCCGTGTCGAGCGCCGTCAGGCCTGCGCGGGCGCGTTCGTTATGCTGATTCAGCTCCAATACACGGCGGTACCCTTGCTCGGCGCCAGCAAGGTCGCCGGATGATCTGGCGCTATCGGCCTCCAGCAGCATGCGTCCGGCAACTGCCTCACGCTGGCGTAAAAGCACTGCGCGAATCTCGATGTTATCCGGCTCCTGGCGCGCCGCCTCTTCCAGACTGGCAAGACCCATATCGGTCTGGCCCTCGGCAATAAGCCTCTTGCCTTCGACAAATGCCTGGTTAGTCGCGCATCCTGCAAACGTAGCCAGGATCAAGGCAACTACAATGTATTTTCCCATTCCGGTCGAGTATTCCCTGCCGTTCCACTCGCGGTGGAAAGCATTTGCTTTGCGTTAAGTGGAAGATAAGTGAATGTGATATTTTCATCGCTGATCTCATCCACGCGGTATTGACTGTTGATGCTCTCTCCAGGCTTGACGATGTAGTTGCGTTGAGCCAAGGCGAGAAACACTCGCGTTTCGCTTCCATCGATAACTTTGCCGAGGTATTTGAATTGAAGCGGTGGTGGGGATGGCGGCTGCGGTTTCATTGAAGCCGGAGGCGAAGGCGGAGGCGGCGCCCACGATTGACGACTAAAAATGTCGCCTGCCTGTGAGCTGAATTTCCTGCGTTCCAGGCGCTCAAGATGCAATTGCCCGGCTTCATTTTCCTCGGTGTCGATGTGCATCCGTTTCGAGGGGATCCTGTCTTCAGGTACAGATTGCTGCCAATCCGCGCCGCTATCGTCTCCGCTTACCCATTGCGTAGCCAGAAGCGTTGCCAGCAACGCGCCGCCCAGCCAGAATGTGCGTCCCTGCCCCAACCGTTTCACTGGCCTGTACTCAAATAGAGGTTGAATTTCAGATTCACGTCAAGCAACTCGGACTCCCCATCCTGGCGCTTGAGCGCAACATCGGCCAGCGCCATTGCAGGCACAGCACGCAGCGCATCGGCGATAAAGCCCCGCACGTCGGCATATTTACCACGAAGCGGCAGTATCATTTCATAGCGCACCAGCTTCACATCCTTTTCATGTACCATGCGATATTCAGTGCCAGTGATCTCCACCCCGCGTTGCGCCGCAACCTGCACCAATTCCTTGATCCAGAACGGTGAGGAATCGATTTTCGGGAAAAAAGCGTAAAAAGCCTGCAATGCCCGGTCACCTTTTATTTTTGGAGCCTTGCGGTTTTCCTGAACCGGCTCCGCTTTCATGCGCTGCTCGATTGCTTCGGCTCTCATCATCAGCGCTCTGGATTCCGCCTGCTGCGGCAATACTGCCGCAATGAAAAATACAGTCGAGAACACAAACAGCCCAACCCCGGTTTTTCCGGCGACGCCAAGCCGCTCCGTCTGCCAACGCATCCGCGGCAGTATATTCCGGGGAAAACTCATGCCCATGAAGCCGTCAGAGAAAACACCACGGGTCGTTGTGGATCGTCCCGTTTGACTTCATACTTGAGCAGGTAGGCATTCTGGAGTGCAGGTTCACGCTCCAAAGCAGCGACAAAATCGAGCATCGCCGGAATATTCTTCGCCATACCACCGATTCGCATGGTGCGGCTGGCGGCATCAGGCTGAAACGACAGCAGAGCCACCTCATGACCTGCTGCATATTCGACCGAATCGAAAAGCGCTTGCCACGGCAGATCGATCTCGCTCATCACGGCATTGGCTTTTTTTATCTCCTGCTTTATTTCACGCCCCCGAGGTCCTGACAAAACCTGTGGTGTCGTCTCGCGCTGTATCCGCCGATCCATGCTGGCGATGCGCAAATCCCAATAGGCCACCTCGTCCATGGCCGCCGTAAACAGATACAGTACGCTGGCGAAGAGAACGACACCCAGTAGCATCAGGCCGTATCCCGCCTGTCTTGCCATCCCTCCATCGGCTGGAAATTTCAGATTGAGGCGACGCATCAACTTACGCTGCCCCGGTCACGGCAGCCGACAGGAAATGCGGATAATGCAGCGGAGCAGGCGGTCCTTCGGTCTGCAGCGGAACAACCCGCCACCCACAATCATCTGGGAGGGTAAACTCCGGGTGCTCAGGGGCAAAAAGATAGACAGGTTCCACCGCCTCCCCGGGCGTGGAAAAAAGCAGTGCTTCACGCTCAAGCGCCGCAAGCAGTTCGTCTTCCAGTGGATGCCACATCCTCTGATTGCTGATTCGTCGCCATGCGCCACCCTCCAGTGAGGCCAGGCAAAGACGGCCGGTCTCTATCAAGGCAAACCATGCCCGGCTGTTACCGAAGCGGTTGTGCCAGTGATCGAATACTCGGGTGAGGTAGGGCTCTATGCCTTTCAGCCTCATCCCGGACTGGACGGCAAGCTCTTGCAATTGTTCGATAAGCCTGTTCTCTACCGCTGCACAGACAGCCCCCGTCCCCGGATCCCAGGAACTGACGCTGAGCGACCACTCCGACGCCCGCTCTCCGTATACCTCGCGCATTTGAAAAGCGGCGTAGGTGTGCAATTCCTCGGGCGTTTCGATCCTTGACTGCGGGGGTATCACCGCGTATCGCACGAAATGATTGGAGATAATAATGGAGAGTTCTGCGCCCGTTTCATTGGCAAGCATCTGTTTCAATTGTGCAAGCACCGCTTCCCACACCGGGGCGCCGGGTATCCGCTCGCACACCGCTGCACGCCGGTCAGCCTGCTTCGGCTTTATCCCTCGATATGAACGTATCAGGTCGACTCGGCCAGGAGCAAAAAAAACCTGAATCCGATCACGCCACAATAGTGACACGATTGGCCTCCTGTAAACTCGTTTGCCCATTCCGTACCATGTTCAGCGCCGCTTCGCGCAGGAAGCGGGTACCGCTTCGCCTGGCCGCCTCTTTTATCCGGCGTATGGGCTCGCGCGCAACGATGAGTTCGCGAATTTCATCGTTCAACACCAGCATCTCCGCGATTGCATTGCGTCCGCGATAACCGCTTCCCCGGCATTGGCCGCATCCCCTGCCATTGCGGAACTTGAATTCGCCAGCCTGCCCGGCATCAATTCCGGATTCCGCAATCAGCCGCTCGTCCGGACGCTCCTCCACTGCGCAATGCGTGCAAAGCAGACGCACCAACCTTTGGGCGGCAATGCCATTGAGGGCGGAAACGAAACTGTAGGGGTCCACTCCCATGTGCGAAAAACGGCCGATGACATCGAAAACGTTGTTGGCATGGACCGTGGTGAATACAAGATGACCCGTCAACGCCGCCTGTATGGCGATTTGCGCTGTTTCCGGGTCGCGGATTTCGCCAACCATTATCTTGTCCGGGTCGTGGCGCAGAATCGAGCGCAAGCCGCGTACGAAAGTCAGTCCCTTTTTTTCGTTGACAGGTATCTGCAGCACACCGGGCAACTGGTACTCTATGGGGTCTTCGATGGTGATGATTTTATCGTAGCCCTTGTTGACTTCCGAAATCGCGGCATAAAGCGTCGTAGTCTTGCCGCTACCGGTTGGACCTGTAACGAGCAACATGCCATAGGGTTCCGAACTCAGGCGGCGTAAATTCGAGATGGTGGTTTGGTCGAACCCGAGATGATCAAGGGTCAGGCCTTCAACATGATCGGCCAGCGCCTGGCGGTCTAGAATCCGCAACACCGCGTCCTCCCCGAAAGCGCTGGGCATGATCGATACGCGAAAGTCGATCTCCCGTCCCTGAATGGAAATCTTGAAGCGGCCGTCCTGCGGTACGCGACGCTCGGCAATATCCAGATCAGACATCACTTTGATGCGCGAGATGACCTGTTCCGCCAGATCTGCACCCTGCATCACGCCAATCGTGGTAAGTACGCCATCGATCCGGTATTTGATGGATAATGCGCCCGCCACCATTTCAAGGTGGATATCGCTTGCCTGTGATTTATGGGCGTCATATAGCGTCGAATGCACCAGCCGCACCACGGGGCTGGTGCCCTCGTTTATCGTCTTTAGCGAAAGATCTTCCTGGCCGGACTGTACAGAGCCATGTTCCGCCGCAGGAAGCACGCTGTCCATTGCGCGCATAGTCTGCTCCTGCTGTGCGAAAAAAGCAGAGAGATCGGCCGGATGGACCAGATGCCATATCGCTGCGACATCGATATATTCCTCGGCCCAGGCTCCCAAGCTGGGAGAAAAAGGGTTCCCAATGGCGAAAATATGGCGCCCATCCTGCTGGAGTAAAGCGCATTCCCTGGTAACGGCTTCGCTGAAAGGCAATATTTCGAACGCGGGAGTGGCCGACCGCAGACTCTCCATTGTCAACACGGGCATCCGAAGCAACCGGCCCAGTTCCGCAACGAGTTGATCCGGCCCATATCCGCAAGTTTCTTCCAGGATGCTGATCGCCGAAACGCCTCGCTTCGACGCCTCGCTGCGCGCCTCGGCAAGCTGATAGGCATCAATCGGCATGGCGGACGAGGGCAGGGAAACCAATCCCGCTTCGCCAGATTTTTCCGGGCGCAACGGTGATATGAACTCCCTTTGCCCCAGATCACTTTCCTTATTCAATGCTACCCCGACAGATGCGTTCATAATCAAATCCCTTCACACTATTATTGAACGATTCAGGAACAGACCACCGCAAGAAAAACGTGAAATTCCGCCTGCAATTCTATTTTTACGAGCGGAATCTCGTAGAGCGCCAGTATGGGGAGCGACCAGGTAGAAATTCAGCGGCTGAATTCTGCCGCTGGTATCGGCTCATGCCGAACGGTGGATATTATTTATTATTAACAGCTATTCGGTACGGCCAATAGAGTCTATAGCCGCAGAACTTGCCAATCCATCCTGAAAGAGCAGTTACCCATCGATATCTGGATGTGCAACCTGCCATGAAGAGCGCTTGATTAATTACTCACCCGACACTTCCCGCCAGTTGGAATATCGGCATATACATGAGGATGATGATTCCTCCGATCACACCACCGATCACAGCCATTAACAACGGTTCGATCAGCTTGGTCATCCACTCCACCCAGCGTGCAATTTCTTCATCGTGAAAATTTCCGATGCGTTCCATCATATCTCCCATGAGGCCGGTCCTCTCGCCCACCCGCAGCATGCGATTGCCAACCGCCGTAGTCAGCCCTTCCATCTCCATCGCACTGGAAATTGTTTTTCCCTCGCGGATGCGGGCGGCGGCAGCCTGAACTCTTGGCCTGAAGTGCGGCTCGAGCAAGCCAGCCACCATTTCCAGCGCTTTGACAATCGGAATGCCACCACGCAACAACATGCCCAGAGTCCGGTAAAAACGCGCAAGCTGATAAACCCGCATCCGTTCTCCGATGGCTGGAATGCGCCATAATTGTTGTGCCAACCGCACTTTGAAAGATGACCGGGTTATCGCGTAGACAGTAATGGTTAGCACGGCCATTGCAATCCCTGCCAGTTGCCAGCCCTGCTCATGCACGAAATGCCCCCATCGGATGAGTAGCACGGATAACCAGGGTAAGTCCGCCCCGATATCCTCATAAATGGCGCTGAACTTTGGAACCACGAAAATCAGCAGAAATGCCGCTACCAGCAGCCCGATTATCAGCAGGAGAACCGGGTAAATCGAGGCGCCGATCAGCTTCTTTCGAACCAGGTCCATCTGGGTCTGATAGGCGATAAAACGTGTCAATGCTTCAGGCAGATCGCCGGTGCGCTCGCTCGCCCGTGCGGTAGCGATGTAGAGCGGCGGGAAAGCTTGCGGATAGAATTCCAGTGCCCGCGAGAAGTTAATTCCCTCATAGAGCCGCGCAAGAAGCCCCTCGATGATCTTGCGCACACCCGTATCCTGCTCTTTATCAGCCAGCGTCTCAATGCTCTCCACCAGGCTGAGCCCGGCTACCAGGAGGGAAAGCAGCTCCTGACTGAAATGTGCGAGGGGAAAACGTGATCTGGGCTTTGGCATCCACCCGGTGAATCTCCGCCGGATATTCAATACTGCCCCGCCCAGGGCTATGACTTGAAGACGCGCATCTTCCCTGCTATCGGCATCGAGTTCCAGGAATACCATGCCCTGTCCGGCCAGTACGGCTTTTACTTCATATCGCATCGCAACCTACCAGTTCGTGATATCCGCTGCTTCACCCGTGCCGCCAGACTGGCCATCCTTGCCGTAGGAAAATAAATCATAGTCCCCATGCTCGCCGGGATATTTATAGACATATGGCTTCCCCCAGGGATCGGGCGGCACTTGCTTTTTGAGGTAAGGCCCCTGCCATTTCAGCTCGTTGGGCGGGCGTGTCATCAACGCATCCAACCCTTGTTCGGTGGTTGGATAGCGCCCGGTGTCCAGCCGATATTGATCCAGCGCTTTCTCGAGGGAATCAATCTGGGCTTGAGCCATCTTCACCTCGGATTTTCCCACTTGGGAAAAATACTTGGGCGCCACATAACCCGCCAGCAAACCGATGATGACCATTACAACCAGCAACTCAAGCAGCGTAAACCCATATGACACCCCGGCGGATTGCTGAATGCGCCAATGCTTCATCTAGTACCCCCTAATCTACTCATAGGCTTTGCAGAACTACGCAGAGTGTAAGCGCCCTTGCTGACAAAACGATTACAGAAAATGGCGAGGCGGCTGAAACGATTGGACTAAATGCCAACGGGGTGGCATTCGTGGTGCTTGCAAGCCCTACTGCGACCGTAGCGCTGGCGGCCTGATTGCAGAGGTTTTATATGGGAAAAACAATAAAAAGCAAAACCCCGTATAAAAAATGTGGGCATTATAGCAAAACCAGCACAAGTTGAGCAGGGGAACCGATCAATTGTCTGAATGGGTTTACACCAATAAATGATCCGCTTGAATTGAATTGAGGACAATTGTTCTCTATAATGAGGACAATTGTTCTCAATTCATTTTTATCATGCAGCAACTGGATATCTTTTCCTACCTCGGCAAGCTTCAGGATTACTATGCCCGGGAAAAAATTATTCCCTCGACAACGCAATTGTCTGTGCTGTGGAACGGAAAGGCGCGTTCCTGGACACATCAGATCGTTCAGCGTTTAAAGGAAGAAGGCTTTCTGGAAAATGCGCCGGGTGGCCGGCTACGTCCGGGGCCCCGCTTTTTCGAGCGAACGGTCGGGCATACGGTCCGGGCGGGATTACCCCAGCAGGCTTCGGATGTTCAGCCTGAATTGCTGCGCATAGACGATTATCTTATCGAGAATCCCTCTCAAACCATTCTGTTTCCCGTCAAAGGCGATTCGATGACTGATCTGGGAATACTCGAGGGCGATATGGTGATTATCGAACGCAGCCATTCGGCTTCGCCCGGTCAGATTGTATTGGCAATCGTGGATAACGAATTCACGCTCAAAGTCCTGTCCAAAGATCAGGAAGGTTATTACCTCGAAGCGCGAAACGACAGGCGAAGCAAGGACTACCCGCCCATCCGGCCCGAGCAGGAACTGGAAATCTACGGGTTTTACGTCGGCCTGTTCCGAAAAAACCGGATTGCGGGACACCGCCTCGGTTCCAGCCGGTAATCGATGAAGGTTGCGCCATGTCAATGCTCGCCCCCTCGACCTCGGCGCCCTCGGCATCCTCGACTCCGCCATCGCTTTTACAGATCGAAGCACGATTCAAAAACAGGATCTGGCGTGGAGATGCATTGGGATCTTCAACTGATCCGATTATTTCCAGCGGCTTCGATAAACTGGACAAGGAATTGCCCGGAGGGGGATGGCCTACTCGCAATCTCATCGAGTTATTGCTGCCGGCAGAAGGGCTGGGGGAAATAAGATTATTGAGTCCATCGCTTGAGCAGACCACCCGGAGCGGGAGGAATATTCTATTGGTGAGTCCGCCTTATATTCCTTATATGCATGCATGGGAACACCTAGACATCGATAGCCAGCGTATTGTGATTGCCAGGGTTTACAAGCCTGCCGAGCGATTATGGGTGCTTGAACAGGGCATCAAGAGCGCCGCCTTCGGGACTGTTATCGGCTGGCTACCCGAGGTAAGCCAGCAAACGACACGCAGGCTGCAAATCATTGCGCGAACCGCCACCAGCCTCGTTTTCCTGTTCAGACCGGTAAGCGCGCAATTTGAACCCTCCGCAGCCCCGTTAAGAATACTGCTCGATTCAGGGCGAAGACATACTCTCTCCTTGTACCTGCTGAAGCGCCGGGGGGCTCCGCTTGCCTTGCCGATTCGCATCTCTCTCCCCTGGACCAGAAGCTTCTCCAGCTCCATTGCGTCCTTGCCCGCTTCAGCCCGACACCATGCTGTGGATCGCTCTTCATTGCCCGACATTATCGCTTGACTGGATTGAGCGCCGGTTTCCCGCTGCGTTGATTCCTGCAATGGCGGTGACTGTTCGCAAGGGTAACCAAGTGTATATCCAGCAGGCCAATAAGCCGGCGCAACAGCAGGGCGTGACGGCTCATCAATCCCTGGCCAGTGCTTTGTCTCTTTTTCCTGATCTGGTAGTGGTGGAGCATGATCCGAACGAAGAAATGAAAGCGCTGCAAGAAGCGGCATATGCTGCCTTGCGTTTCACGCCAAATATTGTGATGCAAGGCAGCGGCCTCATTGCTGAAGTTTCCGCCAGCCTGAAATTGTTTGGCGGTCTGAAAAAGTTGTGCCAATTACTCAACCGGGCAGTGGCTGCGCAAGGCCTGCAACTCTGCGCGGGTGTTGCTCCTACCGCTGGGGGAGCATGGCTGCTGGCGCGCTCCGCATCGCCGCAAACCGTCATCAACGGGGCAGGTGCCAAGTTCCGTTCAATGCTCGATTCCCTGCCCGTCAGTTTGCTGGAATCGGCCCAGCCTCATCTTGAAGTTATTCACGGCATAGGCTGCAAAACGCTGGCGGAGTTACAGCAGTTGCCGCGCGGCGGAATAGCACGCCGATTTGGTCCGAAGTTGCCGATAGAACTGGACCGTGCCTATGGCGACTCTCCCGATCCGCAAAAGTGGCTGGAAGTACCGGAATATTTTCAGCAAAAAATGAGATTGATGGCACAAGTTGAAAGTGTCGAATTATTGCTGGTTCCCGTGCAACGTATGATCGAGCAGATGTGCGGCTGGCTGGCTGCTCGACACGCGGCGGTTTCGGCATTTTCATTTGTTTTGCACCACGAATATTCCCTCCGTCAGCCGCACAAATCCACTCCCATAAACATAAGGCTTTCTGAACAAAGCAGTGATTCCAGGCATTTAATGATTTTGCTCCGCGAACGTCTGGAGCGTACGAAAATAATCGTCCCGGTTTGGGAACTGGAGCTGATAGCCGACGAAATAACAACGGGGGCGGATAGCAATCTGGAACTGTTCCCCACCGCGCAATCGGAGGCAACTTCACTAAACCGGTTTATCGAGAAACTTACCTCCCGTTTAGGCTCGCAAGCCATCACGGGTTTAAAAGTTGTCTCCGACCACCGTCCGGAATGCAGCCAGAGATTTGAACCTTTGGGAATAAGTGGATTGAGGGAAACACATCGGGAAATAATCCCAACGGAATGGGCTCGCCCTGCCTGGCTGGCGGACCCCCCCCTGGAACTGAAGCTGCAACGCCACCAACCGGTCTATGGCTCGCCGTTGAAGCTGATTGAAGGGCCAGAGCGGATCGAGGCGGGCTGGTGGGATGATGCGCTGATCGCACGCAATTATTTCATTGCGGAAAATGAGCTTGGCCAATTGTTATGGATCTACTGCGAGCATACTCCGGCAGAAAAAGATAAAAAAGGCAAAGAAAGCAAGAGCTGGTATTTGCAGGGACTATTCGGGTAATCATGTATTCCCCTGTTCCCTCTTACCCTCCTTACGCTGAACTTCATTGCTGTTCCAGCTTCAGCTTCCTGAAGGGAGCGTCCCTGCCCGAAGAACTGGTGGAGCGTGCAGTAACCCTGGGTTATACCGCACTGGCCATCACGGATGAATGCTCCATGGCGGGAGTGGTAAGAGCCCACTCCGAAGCCAAAAAAGCCGGTCTGCATCTTCTGATCGGCAGCCAATTCATTCTGGAGGATGGATTACGTCTGGTCTGCCTGGCCATGAACCGGGATGGCTACGGCAATCTATGCGAGCTGATAACACTGGCAAGGCAACGTGCCGTGAAAGGGACTTACCGTATAAGCCGCGCGGATTTCGAAAGCTGCCCCGATGCGCCTCATCTTGCTCTACTGCAGGATTGCCTGGTCTTATTGATCCCTCGTTTCAATCAGGCGGACAGTTCTTTAATAGAAGACATGAACTGGGCAATGTCGCTATTCCCGGAACGCTGCTGGGCCGCTGTCGAGCTATTGCTTCATGCCGGGGAAGATCTGCTGTTCGAGAGAATACGGCAGGCATCGGATATCACGGGCATGCCACTTGTCGCCGCGGGGGACGTGCATATGCACGACAGTTCCCGCAAACCTCTGCAAGATACCATGACCGCCATCCGTCTCGGCAAACCGCTGAGCGAATGCGGTTATGAATTGCAGCCTAATGCGGAACAGCATCTGCGCACAAGATTGCAGCTGGGGCAAGCCTACCCGCCGAAACTCTTGCAGGAGACGGTTTCACTTGCGGCACGTTGTACCTTTTCGCTGGATGAGTTGCGTTATGAATATCCTGAAGAACTGGTGGAGACAAACGAAACAAACGCGGCCTACCTGCGGCGCATGGTTGAGGAAGGCATGGGGCAACGTTTTCCGCACGGCGCTTCAGACAAGGTCAGAGCACAGGTCGAACATGAATTAGAACTAATCGCCGATCTGGACTATGAACCTTACTTCCTGACGGTATTCGATATCGTAAGATTCGCCCGGTCGCAAGGTATTCTTTGCCAAGGGCGGGGATCGGCGGCCAATTCGGCAGTCTGCTATTGCCTGGGTATTACCGAGATCGATCCGGAACGCAGCAGCCTGCTGTTTGAGCGGTTTATTTCCAGGGAACGCAACGAGCCTCCCGATATCGATGTCGATTTCGAGCATCAGCGGCGCGAGGAAGTCATCCAGTATATCTACGAGAAATATGGCCGGGACCGTGCTGCCATTGCCGCCACGGTCATTACCTACCGTACGCGTTCCGCCATTCAGGACATTGGCAAGGCTTTGGGGCTGGATGTCGAAAGGATCAGGCGGCTATCCGCTTCCTTTGCCTGGTGGGATAAAACTTCGGATATTAGCCAGCGCCTGACCGAGAATGGCTTCGATCCCGACAGTCCGATCATCCGGAAGCTGGTTCAATTGATTCCAGTCTTATACGGGTTCCCGCGACATTTATCACAACATGTAGGCGGCTTTGTCATTTCAAGTGACAAGCTGTGCCGTATCGTGCCCATCGAAAACGCCGCCATGGCGGATCGCCGCATTATTCAATGGGATAAGGATGATCTGGCAGCGGTAGGGCTGATGAAAATTGACGTGCTGGCGCTAGGCATGCTATCAGCCATCCGCCGCACGCTCGATCTGGTTTCCGCCAGGCGCGGCGCGTCATTCCAGATGCAGGATATTCCGGCAAAAGATGAAGCAACATTCGACATGATCTGCAAGGCGGACACTATCGGCGTCTTCCAGATCGAATCTCGCGCACAGATGTCCATGCTGCCGCGTTTGAAGCCCCGGACTTTCTATGATCTGGTGATAGAAGTCGCTATTGTCCGCCCAGGACCGATTCAGGGGGATATGGTGCATCCTTATCTGCGCCGCAGACAGGGGTTAGAAGACGTTGATTATCCAGGCAAGGGAGTTGAAACCGCCTTGGAGCGCACCTTTGGCGTACCGATCTTCCAGGAACAGGTAATGCAATTGGCAATGCTGGCCGCCGGCTTCACCTCAGGCGAAGCCGACCAGTTGCGCCGATCCATGGCTGCCTGGAAAAGAAAAGGGGGCTTAGGCCCCTTCCATAAGAAGTTAATCGATGGAATGACCAGTCGAGGTTATACCCTGGAATTTGCTGAACGGCTCTTCCGCCAAATCGAGGGTTTCGGCGAATATGGATTTCCGGAATCGCATTCTGCAAGCTTTGCGCTGCTGGTTTATGTGTCGGCCTGGCTTAAATGCCACGAACCTGCCGCCTTCCTGTGCGCAATGCTGAACAGTCTGCCCATGGGTTTTTACAGCGCCTCACAACTGATTCAGGATGCCAGGCGGCATGGCGTTCATATCAGACCGGTGGACGTGATAGTCAGCGAGTGGGATTGCACGCTTGAAGAACAGGCAGACAATTCTTCTCAGTCTTCTCAGCTAATACAACCCGCTGTCCGGTTAGGCTTGAACAGAGTGAAAGGGATGAGCCTGGAAGCAGCCAAGCGCATTGTCGAGGCAAGGACAAGCTCATCTTTTGAAAACACGACCGATCTGGCAAACCGCGCATCGCTGAATACTGCTGAAATGCGCGCTCTCGCCAGTTCCGACGCGTTATGCACCTTCTCAGGCCATCGGCGACAAACGCTCTGGGCCGTAGCTTCCCACATAAAACAACGAGACCTGATGCGAAATGCTCCGGTAAGAGAAACGCTACCAACTATCCCGGCCGCGCCTGAAGGAGAAGAAATTACCGCTGACTACGCCAGCACGGGGCTTACCCTGCGCCGGCATCCGCTTGCACTGTTGCGTCCAAAACTAGCCAGAATGAATCTGCATTCGGCAATGGAGCTGAATAACTACCCTGCGGGGCGGCTAGTCCGAACAACCGGCATCGTGACCTGCCGGCAGCGCCCAGGAAGCGCCAATGGCGTAATGTTCGTAACACTTGAAGACGAGACCGGGATAACGAATGTCGTGGTATGGAACCAAGTTGTCCAGAAGCACCGCCGTGAGGCATTGAACTCAAGGCTTTTAACGGTGTATGGCGTATGGCAATGTGAGAGCGATGTCAGACATGTGATCGCCAAGCGGCTGGTTGATCATAGTCATTTGCTGGGTAATCTCATCGTGGGAAGCCGGGATTTTCATTAGCCCCAAATGACCGCCTGCAGCCGGATAAGCAGATTTAGGGGAAAAATAAACGGCGCGCATTGCGCGGTATGAAGCTATACGAAGCACTTGTTTTTCCTGCATTGCCATCTATAAATGAAATGCCTGCCGCGACTGCGGTTCGAGTGACAAATAACCAAACTGACTCTTACCCGGCTTCCAAATGATACGAGTTTGTAATTCGTTGAGATAAGCGAAGCCGTAACCGAACAAAGCGATGCATCAATGTTGGGCTGCGTGATAAAGCCGCAACCCGTTTAAGGGCTAACGCTAAGAGGAGATGCGAAATGAACATGAAGATACCAGGTTTTACCGCCGAGTCCTCGATCTACAGGACGAGAGGATATTACCAGGCGACGCCGGGTTTTAATGCGGATGGTAGCGTCGTACAGCCACAAGCGTGTGATCTGGCCTGCCTGGGTGAATGCAGGGAGGGCTGTGTTGGTCTCATTGGCAGGGAGCATGCTCAGTGCATAAGGTTTTGCAGGATAGAATGTGGCTGCATTTCACAGCCACCGGTATGTGGCCCGTGTCGATGCGATGCACAAACGGGTTGGTCGCAGCGATGCTGCCGCCCTGACGGAACGAATTGTTCTGAGCGGCCTTGTACACCGCCGGGAGAGGGATGCACTGTCCAGGATAATCGTACCTGCCTCCCTTGGCCGTTCGACTCTATCTGCTGGGGTAGTTGCGAGCGGACTTGCTGCCATTGGTCGGGCTGCGATCAGCTGCTCTGCGGCGTGTCGGAGTGTTGACAGTCTGCGTAGTAGGCGATGAACCAAGGGTAATGTATCGCAAGATTAAAACCAGGAGATAAATGGACCGGTCCGCATGCGGGCGCGGGCACTGACGGTCATTTCTCTCAAAGACAGCGTAAACATCTACGTTTACATGGTGGTAATCAACAAGTGTCACAGTGCGAGGAGCCACCTTGTAATTGCAATGTGCATTGATCCGTCATCGAAAGGAGGAGTCTGCCAGGTTACACATCATCATACTTGCGCTCGGCGTAATAATTGCGATCAATGCTTTTACAGATCGTCAGGCGCTCATATCCTCATTCCCATCAGTCTCGTAATAATTCCATTCGATTAGTCCGCATCTATTCTGTCGGCTTGTGCGGACCAACGCGCGTCCCCGTCGGATTACGCTTGATAATCTGAGTCGAAACAGAGTCTGGCCCTGAGGTAAAACCCGAGGTCTCGCTGAGGTATCAGAAACTACCTATTGAAAGCCATTCTCCCGAAAGCTATAGTCCAGTTGGAGTATCCGATATTCGATTTCATCCGCGAGACCGGTGTTTACGGTAATGCTCGGGGATGGGAACTCATTTCGTCTAGAAGAAATGGAAGCAGACCCTTTATCTGTGAGAAAAAGATGACAACAAACGGTATGAAGAACGGGATTGACAATCAGTCCCTTGAAGATGTCGGCAAGTTATTATCCAATCGATCCGTTCTGGGGGAACCCGAGCCATGGGAAAAGTGGGAAACCCAGCTGTGCTTGTGGAGTATAGGTATCGGTCTCGCGGGACTTCTAATCCTGGGTGTTTTAGTAGACTTGTTCCTGCTCCCCGGATAAACGGATGAAAGCCGATCTGGAGGTTCGGTTGATACATGACGGTATCAAGTGGATCGCTTACCACCCAAGTTTCGAAGCTTGTGGAGAGACTTTGCTGGAGCTGGACCAGGACCTGACCAGATGCCTGCTGGATAGGGAATTATATCCCGAGAATGTTCACGTTACCGTATTCATGGCTTTTGACTATAGCTGTATCCCGACCTGGATACGGCAGTACGCCTATCATTATTTCAATCGTTACGTCCGGTTGAATTTGAAATCACCCATATTAAAAATGCAGTAAACAGGAGCAGGAAATAAGCCAAATGAACAGAAAGTGGTATTCCGGCATGACAAGAACGGAGGACTGGTGGGCTGTCTGGCTGGGGCTCACAATGTTCGTTGCAAGCGTCGGTTCACTCTGGGGATTGGATCTGACTGGATGGATGGCAAAACCCGGCACCTGGGTATGGGGTGAATTTTCGCTTGAAACCGCATTGAAACCGAGTGCCAAACAGGGGTGGCATCCAATATCGTCCTGGCTCGTAACCTATCTGGTATTCACCACGCTGACCTGCCTGGCGGCATCAGCGATGAAATTCGACCTGAAACGGTTCCTTGCCGGATGGACCGTACTTTTTGTAATGACCTGGGCCATATGGATCATTGGACAGGAAGCCCATTTCAAGGTACCTGTTAATGAGTTCGACAAATTCGGCTTATCCTGGGGATTGTCTCTTGGGGGTGGTTTCTCTTATCTGCTGGCCCTCGTGATCGGGCTGATTATCGGTAATTTTTTCAAAGGTACTGCAAGTTTTCTCAGTGAAGCCGCGAAACCGGAATGGTTCATCAAAACGGCAATCGTGTTTCTGGGCATCAAGATTGGCATCATGTCCATGGAGGCGGCCGGTTTCATTAAAGAACTGGTCATAACCGGTGTTGCGGCTACCTTTGTTGCCTATATGCTGTTCTGGCCAATTGTCTATGCTCTCGGCCGAAGAGTGTTCCATCTGTCACGTGATGCTTCGGCCGTACTCGCTTCCGGCATTTCCATTTGCGGCGTATCGGCTGCAATAGCCACTGCCGGCGCCATCCGCGCCCGTCCGGTAATTCCAGTCGTCGTCTCGATACTGGTTGTGATCTTCGCCATGTTCGAGCTCATCATCCTGCCCGGCTTTTATACCGCAATAGCCCCAAATCAGCCCATCGTTAACGGGTCTGCGCTGGGATTGACGGTCAAAACCGATGGCGCCGATGCAGCAGCCGGCGCGATGCTTGACGAATTGATGCGGGCAAATGCCGAAACTAATCTGGGCGTGAGATGGAAGGAAGGCTGGATTTTAATGGCTTCACTGACCACTAAAATCTGGATTGACATGTTTATTGGCGTCTGGGCTTTTGTATTGGCGCTTGTATGGGTATACAAAGTGGAGCGCCAGCCGGGGCAATCCAAAGTTGGACTCATGGAAATCTGGCACCGGTTTCCCAAATTCGTATTGGGCTATCTCCTAGTGTGGATTTCATACATCATGATTGCTTCCACCGGACCTGAAACTGCCAAAACTTTGCATCAAACGTCGGCTGCGGTAGAGGGGCCAATGCGTACCATGATGTTCATGCTGACCTTCCTCAGCATCGGCGTCATAACCGATTTCAGCAAACTCAGAGGAATGGGTAAACTGGCATTGCTTTATGCGATTGCCTTGTTCGGGATCATCGCCCCGATTGCTTATGGGGTTGCATGGATATTTCATCGGGGAATGATGCCACCTACTCTTTAGCGCGCCCCGCAATCTGCTACTGACCCTACCCCGTAAGCTTCCCCATTTAAGAGACAAGCAAAAAGTAGAACTTTCTGGCAGTGACGTCATCCCCGAAAACCAGGGTAGTCATGTCCTACTACGTTTTGCAATAAATACATTTGGCTTCCAATTGCATTTGTTAAATTAGTTGTTATTCCACTCATTATTTTAAATGCGGAAGCTCTTATTGTTTCATACAGCTTTACTGAAATACCTTGTTTCGTCTCACCATGAGCTATTTTGTTCCTAAGTTTCAGCAGCTGATCTATTTCCTTTTCGTACTCTTCAAACTCTGTATATGGTAGGCCCAGTTTGAATAGATTTTTCTTGAGGACTACGGGACCAAGATTAGATTCAGTATCTACGACATCATCTGAAATTAGAACTTTGCGTTTGAAGATTTCAGATGAGTGCTCGACAAAATCTCGCTCCCGGGCAAAGAGATGTAACCGTGAGTCATCTGGATCGGTATTTTTGAATTCTTTAGCTTTTTTTACTCCGCGTAATGTAACAAACACATCATGCAGTGTAGCCGCCACGAGTGAGTAGTTTGCATCCTTACAATCCAACTGAGCCTCGTTGATTGCACTGATGTATAAACTAAACCCAAATATACAATATCCCTCAAAATTAGAATAAAGCAGTAGAATTAATGCTCGACGAAACTTGTCCTTTTCTTCCGCGCTATCTAACTTTTCACATTGGTTTTGAAAAAATAAAATTTCTTGAGTGCGCCAGGTCAACTCACCCTCGAGTTGAGCACGGAAGCTTTCGATATTCATAGCCCGACTTGTAATCGTTTCTCTACGAAAGCGATTCTATCGTTCAGAGGGCCAGGGCTATTTTTGCCACCACCCGTTGTTAATCCAACAAAAACGGGATCTAATTTGATTTGTGTTAGCAGCTTCGTCAGCTTACCTATTTGCTCTGGATCATTCTCATTTATCCCATCGATCACCGCTTGGATACCTATTGTAAAAGCTTCGTAATGGTAGACGCCGAAAGCTCTAACGAGCGCTGTCAAATTACCATTTGCTCGGCTAAAGGAATTATCACCAAGCGTAAGTTTAAGTATTCGGAACGTCTTCGCGAACACTTGCCCCTCTCTAAGATAATCAAATGGCTCAGCATGCTCCGGATCAGAAACAGCTTCCATATATTCTGTCAAAAAATCCGCAACATCATGCCTAAATTGGGCTCGCCAATTTTTAAAGGCAAAAAATCGTAGAACTAACTCCTTATCATAAGCTCCATACCATTGCACTTCTGATATAGTCGAAATGCATTCTTTAAAATCAGAATTTGAATCAGCTAAATTAATTATGAAGTCATTGAAATTTGGGTCTAACAGTCTTATTGTACAATTTCGCAGCTGCTGATGTGTTAGTGCTTCACCTCCAGTGTTTAGTCGTTTGAACATATGATATTTAAATTTCGGGTTACTGCCTTTTCTTACAACCTCCACTCGAACAAATGAACGTTTAAGCTTGATTTGTAATGCCGTCCCTAAATCGTCATATGTCTTTCCGTTCAGCGCTTTAATTATGTCGCAATCTTGTAGCTCTAATTGCTGACCTTGGACGACTGGCGGTTTTAAATGCGGTGCGTCAAGCATCCCTCTAAAATGAAGATATGAAGATAATCTTTGGAGTCCATCTATAAGCAGTTTCTTCCCATCATCTTCTTCAACTACATAAATAGGTGGTACAGGCATTTCCAACAATAGAGATTCTATAAACCTTGATCGCGCACCCTCTGTCCACAAAAATAGCCTTTGATAGTCTGGGCTTATATCCAACTCACCCTCAGCAACCATACTTGCCAATTCATTAAATGAGATATCCAGACTTTGAGTATGGACATTTCTTAATTGCAGATCGACGTCTTGAATTAGCTCTACTACTTCACTAGCTTGAGGTTGGCTTGCCATATTTATTCCCATTCAAGTTTTTCTAAAGCAGAGAACGCTTTCGGTCGTTTGCCGCGTTTTAAGATATTTTTTTGCTTTGTGATTTAAACCCACCATTGATCTATTTGATACAAAATTGTCTTTTCTGAGCAAGTCAAGCCCATAAACGGCAGCCATTTCTGAGGTAATTGTCGGCACATCATTATGAATATCCTTATAGTAAGAATCTTGTACAACAAGGAAACACGCTCCTTCAGGTTTCAAGACTCTAGATATTTCCTTTACGCTCTCAAAAAGAGAATTGAAGTACTGTAAGTGATTTTTATAATAATAAGTTTGAGAAGCTTTTGAAGAATGACAATAAACTGCAGATAAAAACTGGGCACATGTATTCCCCCACAAGGCAGAAATTTTGATATTTTTGGCTTCAACTGTTGAAGTGCCCATTAACGATTTCCTGAGTACTTGGAAATTTTGATTAGAGAACCTCAAAACTGCCAGCTCAATTGCTGTTGCAACCGCGTAATCAATACGAGTGCAATAAGGTGGAGAAGTAATTACAGCATCCACACTATTAGATGTTAGAGCTAGGGATTCGGCGTTTCCCAAGCCTAGCATTATTGGCACTTTATATTTCCTAGGAAAACAGGCTATTTTTTGAAGCATCATGCCCATCTGATCTATTTCATTGAGAAATACTGCTTGTATCTTCTCAAATGTGGGACGCTTCCGTCGGTATAAGCTTTTTGGTTTTTTTATCCAAGTAGGGTTACTCGGAACGAAATCTATCAAAAGCCTCCGAGTTGTTCTAAATAGTACAACGTAAAAAAAAGCGCTAAGTGAGGAAAGGGCGTTTAATCCTTCGCTTGTCTGGACCGATTTATGGTCTGAGTACGAAACTAATGTTTTATTTATTTCTACTTCGATCTGACGCACACATCGGGCACTTTCTGGCGACAGCCATTCTCGAAGAGGCTCTTCACCTGCATGATCATTTTGATGTGCTAGGGCTTGTTTAAGGATAGATTGTGCAATAGGCATTAAACTACTTGCCTCATGTGCCGGCAAAAGATTTGCCTTAGCAACTATGACCATGACGGGATTTAAATCGAATCCGATGCTTGAAAATCCTAATTTTGTCGCGGCATGTGTTGTTGTACCACCGCCATTCCAAGGATCCAAAACTACCGAGTCAGCTTGCAACTCTAAAGAATTTAACAGCTGCTCTGCAAATTGAGTCGAATAGCCAGCGTAATAAGGGAAAATAGAGCGGAGAGTAGACGCTCTCCCGGGCCTTTTCGGATTCGCAATTACTGTATTATTGAATAACAGCATAAAACCTACTCTGTACGACAAATAAATTATGCATTGTAATGCTCGGCTTGATAATCTTATCCTTATTGTTATTCACAATCCCAGCCCTTCCCACATTCCATCAATCCGCGTCTTCACCACCGCATCCATCACAATCGGCGCACCCCATTCGCGATCGGTTTCCCCCGGCCACTTATTGGTAGCATCCAGCCCCATTTTTCCACCCAAGCCGGACACCGGACTGGCGAAGTCCAGGTAATCGATCGGCGTATTTTCCACAATCAACGTGTCACGCGCAGGATCGACCCGCGTGGTAATGGCCCAGATGACTTCCTTCCAGTCACGGATATTAACGTCATCATCGGTGACAATAATGAATTTGGTGTACATAAACTGCCTGAGGTAGCTCCACACGCCGAACATGACGCGCTTGGCATGGCCTGGGTACTGCTTTTTCATGCTCACCACCGCCATGCGGTAGGAGCAGCCTTCCGGCGGCAGGTAGAAATCTACGATTTCCGTAAACTGCTTTTGCAGCAAGGGCACGAATACTTCATTGAGCGCCACGCCGAGTATGGCAGGTTCGTCGGGCGGTTTGCCGGTATAGGTGGAATGGTAGATCGGGTCGCGCCGCATGGTGATGCGCTCCACCGTGAATACAGGAAAGGTTTCCTGCTCGTTGTAGTAGCCGGTGTGGTCCCCGAACGGGCCTTCCACAGCCGTCTCGCTGGGATAGATGTATCCTTCCAGCACAATCTCGGCACTGGCTGGAACCTGTAGATCATGGCTCAGACATTTGACGATTTCAGTCTTCGCGCCGCGCAACAAACCGGCGAATTGATATTCGCTCAAACTATCCGGCACCGGCGTTACCGCGCCAAGTATGGTCGCTGGGTCGGCCCCCAGCGCCACGGCAATGGGGTAAGGCTGTCCGGGATTAGCAAGACAAAAATCGCGAAAATCCAGCGCTCCGCCCCGATGGGCCAGCCAGCGCATGATCAGTTTATTGGGCCCGATCACCTGTTGCCGGTAAATACCCAGATTCTGACGCGTCTTGTGCGGGCCTCTGGTGACGGTCAGCCCCCAGGTGATCAGCGGGCCCACATCTCCCGGCCAGCAGGTCTGGATTGGCAGCCTGCCGAGATCCACGTCTTTGCCTTCCCATACGATTTCCTGACACGGGGCTCGCGAAAGCTCTTTCGGCGCCATATTGAGTACCTGCTTCAGCACGGGGAATTTATCCCATGCATCTTTCAAGCCTTTGGGCGGGTCGGGCTCTTTCAGATAGGCAAGAAGTTTTCCGACTTCCCGCAGCGCGCCAACCGAATCCTGCCCCATGCCCATCGCCACACGCCGGGGTGTGCCGAACAGATTTCCGAGCACGGGGATGGTATGCCCCTTGGGTTTTTCAAACAGAATGGCGGGACCGCCTGCTTTCAATACCCGGTCGCAGATTTCGGTCATTTCCAGATGGGGATCGATTTCGGCGCTTATGCGTTTCAGTTCGCCCTGATTTTCCAGTTGGGCGATGAAATCGCGCAGATCCTTGTATTTCATGGGGATCGCTTATAAGGTTGCCGTTAGAAGGTAATCAAACGCAATGCCGGCAAATATCGTTGCGCCCACCCAGTTGTTGTGAAGAAAAGCCTTGAAGCAGTGCGCCCGGTCGCGGTCGTGAATCAGGCGGTACTGATAAAGTATCAGTCCCAGCGCAGCCGCTAGACCCGCATAGTAAATAACGCCCAGTTGATGGATAACTCCTATCGCGGTCATCATGCCAAGAAAAATGATATGACACAGCATCACGCCCGCCACATCGAACCGGCCGAAAGTAATGGCGGAAGTCTTGATGCCAATCTTGAGATCGTCGATCTTGTCCACCATTGCATACTCTGTGTCGTAGGCGATTACCCAAAGGAGGTTCGCCGCCATCAATAGCCAGGCCATGCAGGGTACTTCCCCTGTTTGCGCGGCAAAAGCCATTGGGATGCCGAAGCTGAAGGCAATGCCGAGATACGCCTGGGGCATGGCGAAGAAGCGCTTGGTGAATGGATAGCTTGCGGCGAGAAAAAGTGCAAGCACCGACAGCTCAAGCGTGAGCCGGTTGAGCGGCAGTATCAGCAGAAACGCGCACAGACTTAATCCGGCAGCTAGCAGCAGGGCTTCTTTGGAGCTCAGCTTGCCGGTGGCCAGGGGACGATTTTTGGTGCGTTCGACATGCGCATCGAAATTACGGTCGGCATAGTCGTTGACGACGCAGCCGGCGGAGCGCATTAGTACCGTGCCCAGCACAAATATCACCAGAATATCCGTGTTGGGTATACCGCCGGCGGCAAGCCACAGGCCCCATAATGTCGGCCACAGCAGCAGCAATATACCGATGGGCTTGTCCAGGCGCATCAGCTTTTCATAATGACCCAGGCGCTGTGTTAACGTCACTATGCCAACTCCAGAATGGAAGGAAGAAATACTTCGGTAACGAGTATGGATTGCCCATGCAGGCTGAATAAGGAGCGCCGCGCCCACAGACCGGGCGGTTTTGCCTGCAAACCCCGACAGGCACGGGTGAAAAGCGGATGCGCTGAATTCAATCTTTTGAATCGAAGCGGTGTGCGTTTTATCACAGGATTGGTAAACAATACGGTGCCTAGCGACTTGTTACCGAGACCACTCAATCCGCGCCATGCGCCCCGCAGATCTTTCCTCGCCACTACCGAGTGGGCAAATACCACCGGCGTGCTGCCGCAATACAAATATACCTCCCGTACCAGGGCCAGTTCATTCCGGCGCAAGTTCATCACGGCAAGTTCGTCTCCGCATACTTTGGCCAGCGACTGGAATACAGGTTTAACGCTAAACTCTCTACAGCAGCGCTGCTGGATGAGCTGGGTAAGCGAACCGCGATTCTGCAACCAGCCGCGAGCGCGGGTTGAGACGGACGACGGCGCGGGATGCCATGACGATAACTGGACAGCATTCATTACAGCGAAACTGAAAAGGGTGAATTATGCCGCATAATCCAGCGCGGCTGAACCTTATCCCTGAAGAACAGCCGTTCGAGAACGTTTCGCGCTCCTTAGGGTTTGTCGCCAATCCGCTAGTCAAACGTGGCACTTCACGCCGCCAGCCAAGCCGGCAGGACGCACCGCCTACTTCATGGATATGATGAGGGAAAGAGGCGAGCAGAAGGTGGCGTGAATCGATATGGAAGGGACTGCTGAAGTGGCCAGAGGGTATTTTCGCATATACGAAATACCCTCTCCCCCTTTATCCGCCGTTGACCGCGGCCTTGAGTGGAGCACTTGGCTTGAATGCCGGAACCCTTGATGCGGCAATTTTAAGTTCTTCACCTGTCCTGGGATTGCGGCCGGTGCGCGCTGCGCGCTCACGGATCTCGAAGGTTCCAAAGCCGATCAGGGAGACGGAATCACCCTTTTTCAGAGTATCCGCAATGATTTCGGTCAACGCCATCACGGCGCGGTTGGCATCGTTTTTGGTGGAGCCGGTTTTCGCCGCCATTGCATCAATGAGTTCGTTCCTGTTCATGGTCTCTCCTCTTTTAAGGGTAAGGGTTACTGGGTTTGTTTCGTTTTGCTGCGGGGAAGGCGTATTGCTACCCTACATCTGGTTATCATCTCGCCTGCGCCATGTCATATCTCTCCACCTGACGGTGGAGCAGGGTGACATGTTTTCCCGGCACGTGGCCTCGAGGTCTCGAAAGTGGTGACGAGAATCCCGATACGGTTTTGCGCCTGTAACACTGATTCAGGGCATCCGTGGCCTTAAGCACAGCACCTGCCTTGAATGCAGGAATCCTGAGGCAGCGATTTTGCGTTCTTCTGGGGATTGTAGTCCGTATGTGCACGCTCATGCGCTTTGCCGGAAGGACCTCGTTTATTGGTCGTCCAACTCAAGCGTAAAGCGCAGGAGCGAAGGTGAGTCGCCTTCGCTGGGGGGAATTAAAGTCACTACATTACTGCCGGGTTTTGGGTTATCCAGATGATGGCACATGCCGTTGACCGTTGCTCCCATCTGAGTTTCCATGTTTTTGTAAGACACTACTCCCGAGACCTTGGCCTGGGCTTGCAGTTCAAGATACTCATCTGTATGGATAGGACCTATCACAGTACCGTTGATAATCGCGTGCGAAACCTGGATCGCACCTTGAACAAACCCTCCCTCACTCATTACCAGCGTGCTGGGCTTGTCGCCTAATGCAGTAACGTTTCCGATTACACGGCCATCTATTCGCAACCCTCCCTGAAAGTTGATATCGCCGTGGACTTGGGTATCTACACCGACGAGTCCGGTTATCTGGTTTTGCGGTTCACTGAGCTTTTTTTTTCTGAACACTTTGTCTATCCTTTCACAAGAGGTCTTTATAAGTATTAACAGATACAGGATTTGCCCTCTATCGGCGCAGCCTGCAACGAATGCCACAGCAATAATGATTGAAACTTTTTTTTGTTAATTAATTCAAAATGCGCTCCCTGGTTGTAAAGCCATGCAGTGCACGGGGCAAGCTGTTGCGAGATTGTCAAGTCGGAAAACAGAATCCTTACAGGATCCTTAGATGTTTTACGGCCTTGGTGTACAAATCTGAAGGGTGACCGGCTCTGCAAAAATGTAGCCAGCGACGATGTCAGTCTTAAGCGAAACTTACTTTTGAAGAAAGGAGTTTTGTATGAAGACGAAACGGTTCAGCGTGGAGCAGATTGCTGCGGTACTGAAGGAAGCGGGGGCTGGCATGCCGGTTGCAAGACCCGCAAAACGGCGCTGCAGCCATACATGAAAGAGTTGGCAATGGCGCGGATGCGGTATGGCTATCGCAAGATCGGGCGTTGGGTCGATCAATAACCCAAACGCTCATTTTTGAACTGGCATAAAAAACGATAGCAGGTTACGATGAACGTACGCCGCGGTTAACACGGGGCCCGCTATTGGCGCCGGTCCAGGATAAATCTATCAACGTTTTCTCGATAGCAGCACCAACAGCGTCGGCACACCCAGCAAGGCTGTCAGTACGCCTACCGGTAATTGCTGGGGCGCCCACAACGTGCGGGCCAAAGTATCAGCCAGTGTAAGAAAGCTGCCTCCCAAAAGTATTGACAAGGGTAGCAGCCAGCGAAAATCATTGATGCCCAGCAGGCGGATAGCATGCGGCACAATCAGACCGACGAAACCGATTGCGCCTGCCAGCATCAGCGCCGCGACGGTCGCCAGTGATGCGCAAAAATAGATCCCGACCTGCAACGGCAATACTGCAACGCCCAGCGTTTTTGCCTTCATCTGGCCGAGGCTCAAAACATTGAGACTGCCGGAAAAGAGCAAGCTCACGCTCGCTACGAGAATCAGCGTTGTCCAGGCAGACAGCGACTCTTCTGCGCGGGAAATATCCCCCATCAACCAGAACAGCATGCCTTTTACATCGCTGGCTGGCGCCAGGGTCAGGATAAGCGTGGTCAACGCGGTACAACCAGCGGACAACACTACGCCTGTCAGGAGCAGTCGATAAAGATTCCAGTCGCCGGCGCGATAACTCAAGCCAAATACAATGGCAATTGCCGTCAATGCGCCAGCCAGGGAGGCGACGTTGATCAGCATGAGCCCCCATCCCAGCAGCATCGCGAGGAGCGCACCAACTGCGGCTCCGCCGGATACCCCCAGGATATAAGGATCAGCCAGCGGGTTACGTAATAATACCTGTAACAGCGACCCCGCAAGAGCCAGCAGACCGCCGCAGGCAAACGCAGCCAGCACACGCGGCAAGCGAAGCTGCCAGATAATTTGATGCACGATGCTATCGTTCCTGTCCACGTGCGACAGCAGTGCCTGGATAATGCCGGAAACAGGAATGTCAACGCTGCCGAAAAGCAATCCGGTAAACAGACTGCCAAGAGCCAGCAGACTGAAGAGAATCAGCAATAATAAGGGATATCTGGCGGAAGTCACGCCAATGGGCAAACATTCATATTCCCGGGCCGCAGGTCGACACGCGACAGCATGTTATCGCATTTGCCGTTTTCGCCAACTCTTGTCAATCTGCGTCAGATTGAGCAGAACAGCCGCCAACACTAGCGCAAGCTGATGATCGGCCATTTGTTTTTTTCCGCATGCGCCTTAAGTGTTGGATCAGGATCTACCGCCACCGGGCGGGTGACCTTATTGAGCAGCGGCAGATCGTTCAATGAATCGCTGTAGAACCAGCTTTCCAGGAACGACAGCCAGGTCAGATTGTGCTTGTCCAGCCAGCTTTCCAATCGTGCTATCTTACCCTCTCGAAAACATGGCAAGCCGGAAACCTGGCCCGTGAATTCGCCGTCCTTTTGCTCCGGTTCGGTGGCAATGAGATGGTTTATTCCGAGCGCCCTGGCGATCGGCGCGGTCACAAAGCTGTTGGTCGCGGTAATGATGACGCAAAGGTCACGGCTGAGCATATGGCTGTTAATCAATTCCCGCGCGCTTGGCGTAATCAACGGCAGAATCCTTTTTTCCATGAATTCGCGGTGCCAGGCATCCAGTTGTGCCCGGGGATGACGGGAAAGTGGCTTTAACTGAAAATCCAGAAACTCGTGTATATCGAGGGTGCCGGCTTTGTACTGCTCGTAAAATTCCACATTTCGGGCTTCGTAAACTTCTCGGTCGAGCACGCGCTGCTCTATCAGGAATTGCGCCCACTGAAAGTCGCTGTCGCCGGCCAAAACCGTATTATCGAGATCGAACAGCGCGAGATTCATGAGGCTGCCTGCAATAGTTCGCGCACCAGGGGAACGGTGACTTTACGCTGATTGGCCAACGAATAGCTGTCAAGGGCATCAAGCGTTGCCATCAAGGAGGGCAAGTCGCGTCGCTCATGCCGCAGCAAGTATTCGCATACCTCCTGCGACAAATCGAGTCCGCGGCTGATTGCATGGCTTTTCATGGCTTCCATTTTTTCCTCATCAGTCAGTTCATGAACCTGGTACACCAAACCCCATCCCAGTCGAGTGACGAGGTCTTCGCGTAGCTTCAATTGCGCGGGAGCGGCAGGACCGCTCACCAACAAAAACGCACGACCCTCGTCGCGAATATGATTATAGAGATTAAACATACCGATCTGGGCTTCGGCATCGAGACGATCCACATCATCCACTATCACGCAATCGGCTTCGCTGCCGTCAACAAAATGGGTATTTTCATCACAGGCAAAAAACGCTGTGTTCAATTTGTTGCGCGCGCATGCTCCCGCTACGCCGCGAAGCAAGTGGCTTCTGCCGCATCCCAACCCTCCCCATAGATAAACAAAGCGTTCGTCTTCCCGTCCGACAAGAATGTTACTGACGGTCTGCAACAGTTCGGTATTGCGTCCCGGCACGAAATTAGCGAGAGTGGGTTGTGCCGGGGGGGCGATGTCCAGCAAGAGTTGCTTCATTTATGAATGATTATTGCCTAGGTATCGCTTGCGTTCATGCGCAGCCATACATTTACGGTAAAATTGCCATTTTTGAAAATCGCACTCTAACCGCAACCAGGCGAGAACTCAACTTGACTTCATCCAGACAGGAAAATCCGGGCTCCATCCCTCTCTCCTACCGCGCGGCGGGTGTGGACATTGAAGCGGGTGACCGCCTGGTGGAGAATATCAAAACCCATGCCAAGTGTACCATGCGTCCGGAGGTGCTCGCCGGCATAGGCGGTTTCGGGGCCCTCTTCGAAATTTCCAAAAAATACCGCAATCCGGTGCTGGTGTCAGGGACCGACGGCGTGGGTACCAAGTTGAAGCTTGCATTCCAGTCTGGCAAGCATGATGGCGTTGGTATAGATCTGGTGGCGATGAGCGTCAACGACATTCTGGTACAGGGCGCGGAACCGCTATTCTTTCTGGACTATTTCGCATGCGGGAAACTGGACGTGGATACGGCAACCCGGGTGGTGAAGGGTATCGCGGCAGGTTGCGAACAAGCGGGATGCGCCTTGATCGGCGGCGAAACCGCCGAGATGCCAGGCATGTACCCGGAAGGAGAGTACGACCTTGCAGGTTTCGCGGTAGGCGTGGTCGAGAAAGAGAATCTCATTACCGGCCTGACCATTCAGGAAGGCGATGCGGTATTAGGACTTGCTTCCAGCGGCGCCCATTCCAACGGTTACTCGTTGATTCGCAAGATCATCGAAAAAAATAACATGGACTTGTCCACCGATTTCCATGGTGAAGCGTTAGTTGATGTGATCATGAGGCCGACCCGGATTTATGTAAAGCCGTTGCTCGAACTCATGAAGCTTCTGCCGGTTAAAGGGATGGCGCATATCACAGGCGGCGGTTTAGTGGAAAATGTCCCGCGTGTCCTGCCCGATGGTGTCACCGCGGTACTGAAAACAGAGGCATGGGAGGCGCCGCCTCTTTTTCGCTGGCTGCAACAGCAAGGCAACGTGGCTGATAGTGAGATGCGCCGCGTGTTTAATTGCGGGATCGGCATGGTGCTGATCGTAGCACCGGAAAATGCCGACAGCGCGATGCGGTTTTTGCAGTCTTCGGGGGAAACTGTGCGGCGCATAGGCGCGATTCGACGGCGCAACGCAGACGAAGCTCAAACAATCATTGAGTGATTGGCGGAGCAGGTAAAAATAAACTGCGTCCAGGTAACCCGGATCCCGCTGTTGACACCATGAAATCCATCGTCATCCTCATTTCCGGTCGCGGCAGCAACATGCAAGCGCTGATCGAAGCAAAACTGCCGGCCAGGATAGCCGCGGTTATCAGCAACAGGCCTAATGCGCCGGGATTGGAAATCGCAAAGATGCACGGTTGTGAAACCATCGTGCTGGATCAGCGGTCCTACCCCGAGCGCGCGGCGTTCGATGTTGCGTTGATGGAAACAATCGACGCATATAGCCCGGATCTGATTGCACTTGCCGGCTTCATGCGCATTCTTGGAGATGATTTTGTTAATCATTACCAGGGAAAAATACTGAACATTCATCCGTCTCTGCTGCCTGCCTTTCCGGGTTTGAATCCCCACCGGCAGGCCTTGAGGGACGGCGTAAAAATACATGGCTGTACGGTCCATTTTGTCACCGTGCAAATGGACTGTGGCCCGATCATTATTCAGGCCGCAGTTCAGATAATGCCGGATGACACCGAAGAAACGGTTGCGGCACGAGTGCTTCAACAGGAACACCGCATTTACCCAGAAGCCGTGCGCTGGTTTATTGAAGGCCGGCTCACGCTCTCGGAAAATCATGTAAACGTGAGCAAAGCCCGGTTTGATGACGCAGTTTTATATTCACCTTCACCTGGATTAAATAGATGAAAAAATCACTTATAGCTTTGGCAGGGGGCTTAGGTCTTGCTGCTTTTTCTGCCTTCTCTGCCTGCGCGGCCGATGTCCCGCCTCGCGTCGATATCAGTTATTCGATAACCTCCGGCGGACTCGAAGGAGAAGTTTATGACACGCTGGAAATAAGGAAGGAGAGCGGCGCGCGCACCTATGCCATTAATAGCGAAGCCCGTGCGAAGGGCTTATTGGCGTTGACACAACCAGACAGCGTGGTTCGTGATAGTAAAGGGATCATAACGGCACAGGGATCGCTGCGCCCCGAACGTTTTTCAGACCAGCATGGGGAGAAGATACCGAAAGTAGCAATTTTCGATTGGGATAAGAAATTACTGACCCTTCAGCATAAACGTGGTGAGGAGCAAAAACCCTTGCCTGCCGATGCTCTGGACAGGCTGAGTCTGCTCTACAGCTTCATGTTTTCTCCCGTCCCCGGCAAAATGATAAATTTGCATGAAACCGATGGCCGGCGTCTCGAAGTGACTCGCTACGCCGTCGGCAAGGAAACGCTGGACACACCCATGGGCAAACTCGAAACCGTCGTGCTGACCAAGCAATTGGAAAAGGAAGGTGACCGCGACAAAAAGATCTGGCTTGCCGTCGACCACCATATGCTGCCAGTGCGTATCATTTCCCTGGAAAAAATGGGTATCGTGACCGATCAGATGGTCACGAAAATAAGCTATGACGAGCAACCGGACAGCTTCAAGCAAGGACGCCTGCACTGATCAAGAAGTGCGGGCACCGTCCGGGTAATCGTCTTTCCGGCGGCTTCTTTAATATAACGATGCGTATTGCACCTGCGATACGGATCTGCCTTGCCTGATTTTTTGCCGAATCGATATTAGATGCGTCTCACCCCTGCCCATCTGGACACGGCTACCGCTGCGCTGCGCGCCGTGCTTCCACTGAAACACCCTGCCGATTCGATATTGCGGTATTTTTTTCGCGAAAATCCAATGCTCGGGGCATACGACCGCGCCTTTATCGCGGAAACTGTGTTTGGCATTCTGCGTCACCGGCTCTTTCTTGAAAGCGCTGTCGAGATCGCAACCCCGCGTTCGCTACTGCTCGCATACCTCGCTAAATTTCAAGGCTTGAATTTGCGCGAGCTCATACCGTTCGCCAGCGAGGCTGAAGCAAAATGGCTTGCAGGTATTAAAGGATTCTCTCCGGAATCACAGCCGCTTTCGATTCAGGCTGAACTCCCCGAGTGGCTGATGGAAAAGCTGCGTGGTTTTATGGAGGATAGCGAGATCCTTGATCTGGGCCGTTCGCTGCAACACCCTGCACCCCTCGACTTGCGTGTCAATACGCTTCTGGCAACACGGGACGAAGTGCTTGCATCACTGGGCAAAGACGGAATTCAGGCCAGCGCAACGCCCTATTCACCAATCGGCATTCGCGTCGCGGGTAAGCCGGCTATCAACCGCCATGAAGCGTTTCTCACCGGAAAAGTGGAAGTTCAGGACGAAGGCAGCCAATTGCTGGGCTATTTGCTGGCACCGAAACGGCGGGATATGGTAGTGGATTTTTGTGCGGGAGCGGGCGGCAAATCGCTGATGCTCGGTGCACTGATGCATTCGCAAGGGCGCCTCTATGCTTTCGATAATTCCGAGAAGCGTCTGAACAACCTCAAGCCGCGCCTCAAGCGCTCCGGCTTATCCAACCTGTACCCGCAACTGATCACGAACGAAAATGATATCAAGGTAAAGCGACTCACGGGTAAGATAGACCGGGTACTGGTGGATGCGCCCTGTAGCGGCCTTGGGACTTTGCGCCGCAATCCGGATCTGAAATGGCGGCAGTCACCGCAGAGCATAGAAGAACTCAAGCGCAAGCAAGCGGCGATTCTCTCATCTGCGGCAAACCTGCTTAAGCCCGGCGGCAGGCTGATCTATGCTACCTGCAGCTTTTTGCCGGAAGAGAACCAGGAGATCGTAGAGAACTTTCTCACCAGTCATCCCCGATTCATGCTGCTGAATTGCGCCGAACTGATGGTGCAACAGAAAATTCCGCTCGACACGGGCGTATTCCTGCAGCTGTCACCCCGTTTGCACAATACGGATGGATTTTTTGCAGCAGTCTTGGAATTGCTGAAGAACGAATCGTGATGCTGTCAAATCGTTGCGCTTTCATAACGGGTTGCCTGGCAATACTGCTTGCATCATCTTCGGCGGCCTTTGAACCGTCTTCCGATAACGATCGTAAAGCTCCTCTTGTTCTTCCTGCCTCCGGCACAATACAAGCCGCTTTTACGCCGGGAGACGATGCCGGTGAGCTTATTGCGGAAGCTATTCATGGCGCACATCGTCAGGTGCTGGTGCAGACATTCAGCTTCACCCACCGCAAAATCGCGGCCGCGTTGATCGCAGCGCGGCGCCGGGGAGTGGATGTCAAAGTCATTACCGACAAGGAGCAGGCCCGTAGAATTCCGACGAGTTTGATCTCGAAAATTGCCGCTGAAGGCGTACCGGTTTTTACTGACGCGAAGCATACCAGCGCCCACAACAAGGTGATGGTGATCGATGCGGGCAATCCGGATGCGATCGTGATCACAGGCAGCTTCAATTTCACTCAGGCCGCGCAGTACAGGAATGCGGAGAATGTGCTGGTAATCCGGGACAACGCTGCGCTCGCCGACCTTTACCTTCAAAACTGGCGTCGCCACTACGAGCACTCGCGGCCGTACCGCTAGACACGCTACGGATTTTGGAATATCCAAGGGGGCATCATCGCGAGGGGCAGGATTTGGAGCGGCAACCGTGCTCTCTACTTATTGCTCTCATTTCCAGGTCAATCGTTGAGAGGCCGGTTACAAGGAAGCATGCATTGACGTGATATGGATTATGGACTTCATCGCTATCCGATTGATCGTACCGATGGCAGTCTGATGGGAAACCCGATGGACGGAAAAAGTACTCTCCACCAGGTTTCCTACGGGTATCACCCACAAGCTTCCTGGATTTTACCCTTACAAACAAAATTTTCCTGACGCAATATTAGGGTTTTGGTCAGGTTTATTCTGATTGTTCTTTCTTTTTCCAGTTTTCTGCGGTTAGAAATCTTCCCAAAATCACAAAACGGAAAATCAATCTACTGTTGATTGATAAAACTTTTTCTCCGCCGAACCATAGCGCCGATCAATCCGAGGCCGGCAAGCAACATGGCATAGGTTTCCGGCTCGGGAATGGGAGAAACCTGCACTCCTGAAAGTCTTAAACGGTACCCCTCATTGAGTGCCATATCATCTATCGGCGCCCATCCCGTCAGGGGTGATGCTCCCCCTGGACCCGACGCTGTGAAGACCTGGGTATAGGGAGAACTGACATTGGGAAACATATAATGGTCGGGAGTAAAGCCATCGCCGCTTACCGGAGGCGTGCCAAGGGGAACTACTGCCAGATGATACCAGCCCGGTGCCTGCGGCCCGTTTACGTGGCCTGCCGGCAAGGCCGCATTGCGCGTGCCAAGCATGGCGTCATCATTTGCATATAGAGCGAACCCTCCCTCGTTAAACAACCCGATCGCGGAGTCAAGGTCGCCACTGGTAGAGTTGACAGACGCGGAGAATGTATCGGGGTTGGAAATGTAAAGCCGGTACATATCTACGTCATTAGTGGTCGAAATGGTTCCGTAGATATTTCTCAGTCGACCATCACCTGTCGGCTCTTGTGCCGTACCCACCAACTGGCCTGCATCACTGATCTCAGTCCAGTCAACTGCGTGCGCCGGACTAGCGAGAAGAGACATTGCTAACAATGAGATGGAAACGCCCATTTTTTGGGCGAGATTCAGCTTCAAGTCCATTTTATTACCTCCAATCAGGTTATTAATTTTTTAAATCGATCTATTCTCCGTGCCAAACAAGATATCTATTTCCAAATATCACCCTCCCCGAGTTGTGTTAAATCTTTCTGTTTCAGTCCCCTTGGCTTTCCTGTCATTAATGCTGATTGAACGGGCAATATCAGCTCTACAATAGTGATAACGATTATGATTCGTGTTTTTTTAAGGAATTTTAAAAATTCTCTTTGTAATGTTGTTTTTTTTCGTTGTAGTAGTCCCTACCATTTGAGAGAAAGCGAAAAGCGGAACTTTCCGGCAGGGTTTTGCCTGGAGGTTCAAATAAAGAAATCGCGATTTACAGAAAGCCGGATTGCCGGGATATCGAAGGAAGCAGATAGCGGAGTTGTGTTAAACGCGATGTGGCGCGCATGCAGGGCTAAGTTCAGCTACTTGCTGTAAGTGGAAAGCAGGTATGGCGGTCTGGATGTCCCAGCGCTGCCCGTGAAAGAGTTGGGAGGGAACTCATACTGTTAGAACTTATACCAGCACGCCGCTACCTATTGCCATCATCCTGCGGGAAGTCCTTTCGATACCTCAAGCTCGGCCCCATCGGAAAAAAGATCCTTGAAGGGAATTTAGCTGCCAGAAAAATGTCTTAACATTAAAATAACAAATAATTCACAAATGCTTCACAATTTGTCGTGCTTTTGCCACGTGTATTCGATTACCGATGGAGGAGACGATTATGACAATAGGAAGACTTCTCGCCATTTCATATTTCCTTAGCATGGCGGCAACCCTGGTAGTTTTTGTTCTTTATTCTTGAATTCCTTTCCGGATTCTTGATTTATTTGCAAAAGGAGCTAATCAGAGGATCGGGTCGTTTTATAAAGCCACGGCCGACCGGACAAGGCATTACCAGGAGGTTTTTAATATGCTTATTAACGCCTGTTAGCTGTTGAAGTAGCATTTGCGTATGTGCAGATCGATTGAGTAAGATGTACCAGTCTTTATTGATTAATAACTATTACTGGAGAACGAGCTATGGGTAATCAGAATACAACAAATGAATCGCGCAAATATCCCACGAGCTTTGGTCTGTTTTACCCTATTGGTTATCTTGTGGTTGGATTTAAGAGTAAGGAAGATGCTAAACAAGTACAGCAGGATTTGTTTACAGGTGGGTATGTGCCTGAGGACTGTGAATTTTTCACGTGTAAGGAAGTGGCTGAAGCTGCGGAGCGTAATCTTGATACCGGGGGCTTTCTACCTCGTCTGGGCGGGGCGGACAAAGTCATTGAAATTCACTTGAAAGCCGCTGAGGAGGGGGCCTCTTTCCTGGTAATCTATGCACCTGAAAAAACCTCCGTGGATCGCGCAATGAACGTTATCCGCCGTGTGCCGTTTGAGTTTGCGCACCGCTACCATCGGCTCGCAATCGAAGAACTCGAGTAAATTTACAATCCGGCAGTGACGGATTTCCCATCCACGAAGATGACGTCGTAACGTTTGCGATTTCAGGAAGGGATGTGGCGCCTCCCAGCAGGAGCATACCAACGAATGCCTGCCCCAGTCCGGTTTTCACCGCAATTGCATTCAGATAGCTCCTCCAATATGGACTGGACAGGAGTCCCTTTTACTGCTAAAAAAGCCCGAGGAGAAAAATGGATAAGGAAAACAGGAAGGACAAATAGAGATTGATTCTCCGGCGTCAGGCTCTATCCTGGCAGCCTCTCGGACTTGAAGAGTCGAAGCGAAAAAGTGACCGGTGAGGACAGATTTTGAGGATTTTGAAGGCCAATAATTATTCTATTGGCCGAAAAAGCAGCGAAATATGGAACAGCCAGACGCTTTTGCAGCTGATTTCCTTTAAGTCCGACAGACGGCTAGAGGTAAGTTCATAAGAATCCGGGATGCTATGGGTGCTTTGATCTTCTATATCGCGATCTATTTCCTCGGCTACTACGGATCGCATTTACTCAACCAGATGGCTGGTCGCGCCGTGGTAGGAAACCGTCGCATGGCGGGCCTTGTCCTGGCACTTGCGGTCGGCACAGTTCACGCCTACAAGATAATCAGCACGTCGCCGCCTCATGATCACGGCGATGGGGCCGGTTACGCGCTAGGCTTCTACGTGATCCTGCCTCTCGCGATAATCACGGTTGCTGTTTTGTTTCTCATGTGGCAGGACAGGCAGGACGAAGACATGCCTTAATTTAGTTGCCGTCGAGAAGCCGCTTACCTACCTATAACCTATACTACTTTTTCTGTATGAGCTCGACCTTGTAGCCGTCCGGATCTTCCACAAATGCAATGACGGTGGCGCCGTGCTTCATAGGCCCCGCCTCCCTAGTAACCCTGCCGCCTCGCTTTTTCACTTCCTCGCAGGCTTCGTAAGCGTTATCGACTGCTATGGCAATATGCCCGTAGCCCGTGCCCAGGTCATATTTTTGCACGTCCCAGTTATGTGTCAATTCCAATACCGCACCTTCTGCCTCATCCTGATAACCGACGAACGCCAGCGTAAATTTTCCCTCGGGGTAATCCTTCCGCCGCAACAGTTTCATTCCCAGCACGTCGGTGTAGAAGGCAATGGATTTTTCCAGGTCGCCAACGCGAAGCATGGTATGAAGGATGCGCATATCAGATCTCCACCATCTCAAAATCCTCCTTCCGCGCAGCACATTCGGGGCAAGTCCAATTCATCGGCACGTCTTCCCATCGAGTACCGGGCGGAATACCTTCCTGCGGCGACCCTTCGGCTTCGTCGTATATGAAACCGCAAATGAGACACATGTAACAACGGTAAACGCGAGTTTCGGTCGTAGGCATGATGAATGAGAGTAATTTGGGTTAAAATGTCATTTTACGGTATTAGCCCATGTCTCAGCCACCCCCTACAGTACTTTCTTTTGCTGCTAGCGACTCTACCGGTGGCGCGGGTATCCAGGCTGATATCCTTACGCTTGCCAGCATGGGGTGCCATCCTCTGACGGTGATCACCGCCGTTACTGTGCAGGATACGGCAGGAGTGGACGACGTCTTGGCACTGGATCCGGAATGGGTGGTGGATCAGGCGCGCGCCGTCCTGGAAGACATGCCGGTGCATGTTTTTAAAATCGGACTACTAGGCAGCGTTGAAATTATCACCGCCATTGCCGAAGTGATTTCCGATTATCCCAATATTCCGCTGGTGCTGGACCCCGTGCTTGCCTCAGGCCGGGGCGACGAACTCGCCAGCGAGGAAATGGTGGCGGCGATGCGGGAATTGCTGCTTCCACAGGCAACCATCATTACCCCCAACAGCCTCGAAGCAAGGCGTCTGGCGCAGGATGACGAGGATGACGACGATATGCCGCATCTGAATCAATGTGCAGGCCGGCTTTTGCATATGGGTTGCGAATATGTGTTAATCACTGGAACTCATGAAAATACATCCCAGGTGGTCAACCATTTGTACGGGACGGATGGCATTGTTCGCACCGATTCCTGGGATCGACTGGCAGGCTCCTACCACGGGTCGGGCTGCACCCTTGCCTCGGCTATCGCCGCCGCGCTTGCAAACGGACTGCCGATCGCCGAAGGGGTCTATGAAGCGCAAGAGTATACCTGGCAGTCGCTTAAAGCAGGATTTCGTCCGGGGATGGGGCAACACCTGCCGGACAGATTATTCTGGGCCCGTGAGGATCACGATGGCGGAAACGGAAGCAAGGAAAAATGATGCGGCCGAAGTTTTCCGGCCTGTATGCAATTACACCGGATGTGGCAGACACGTCGCGCCTCATCAGGATGACACAACTCGTGCTGGCAGGAGGCACGGCGCTCGTCCAATACCGCAGCAAGACAACCGATATTGCGCTGCGTTTGGAGCAGGCACATTCACTTGCTCATCTTTGCCGGAAATTCCGCGTACCCTTCATCATCAACGATTACCTTGATCTTGCAATGGAAGTCGGTGCGGATGGCGTACATTTGGGCCGGGACGATGTTGGCATAACCGAAGCGCGACGCGAGTTGGGGGCTGAAAAAATCATCGGCATCTCCTGTTACGGCAGCCTCGAATATGCCATTGAGGCCGAGCGCCAAGGGGCGGACTATGTCGCATTTGGTGCTTTTTTTCCTTCCGTCACTAAACCTGGCGCGATGCCTGCACCCGCAGACCTGTTGCGTCACGCGAAACTTGAACTGCATATTCCGATTGTCGCTATCGGGGGCATTACTCCCGATAATGCAGTAGGGCCGATACGGCAAGGCGCCGATATGGTGGCTGTCAGCAATGCGCTGTTTAATGCCCGGAACATTCGGTCCACAACTGAGAGCTTTTCCAGGTTATTTAACCTGAACCATCACTCCACTTCTCATCATCATGGGGTAGCCAATGTCACGTAACCAGCAATTATTCGAACGCTCTCAAGAGTTCATTCCCGGCGGCGTTAACTCGCCGGTTCGCGCCTTCAAGTCAGTGGGCGGAACACCTGTATTTTTTCAGCGGGGACAAGGCGCATATGCATGGGATGCGGATAATAAAATCTACATCGATTATGTCGGCTCCTGGGGTCCATTGATTCTTGGCCATGCCCATCCTGAAGTGATAGCAGCAGTGCAGGCGGCAGCCCAAAAAGGCCTGACTTTTGGTGCGCCTACCGAGGCGGAATTGGAAATTGCGGAACTGCTATGCAAGCTTGTTTCTTCAATTGACCAGGTGAGGCTCGTGAGTTCAGGAACCGAGGCCACCATGAGCGCCATTCGCCTGGCCAGAGGATATACCGGCAGGAACCGTATCATCAAATTCGAGGGCTGTTACCATGGCCATGACGACGCCTTGCTGGTCAAGGCAGGTTCAGGCGCCCTGACTTTCGGGCACCCGAGTTCCGCCGGCGTTCCAGCAGAGACCGCTTCCAGCACCGTGGTGCTGGATTACAACGATCTTGCAGGGGTGGAACAGGCGTTCAGTCAGTTCGGTAAAGAAATCGCTGCGGTGATCGTCGAACCGGTCGCGGGCAATATGAACCTGATAGCGCCGAAGCCCGGTTTCCTGCAGGGCCTGCGCGAGCTATGTACACAGCACGGCAGCGTCCTGATCTTTGATGAGGTGATGACGGGTTTTCGGGTTGGATTGGGATGCGCGCAGGGAATGTATGGCATAACGCCCGATCTCACTACGCTCGGCAAAGTAATCGGCGGCGGCATGCCCATGGCGGCCTTCGGTGGCAGACGGGACATTATGCAGTGCCTGGCCCCATTGGGGGCGGTATACCAGGCGGGTACACTTTCAGGCAATCCTGTCGCAGTGGCTGCCGGGCTCGCCACGCTGAAGCTGGTGCAAATGCCGGGCTTCTACGAAAAGCTAGCCGCCAGTACCCGGCAACTTACCGAGGGTCTCGCGTCGGCTGCCAAAAAACACGGCATTGTTTTCAGTGCACAGGCAGTGGGAGGTATGTTCGGTCTATATTTCCGGAAGAATCCGCCGGAAAGCTATGCTGAGGTAATGAGTTGCGACAAGGAAGCTTTCAACCGCTTTTTCCATTCCATGCTTCAGGAAGGCATTTATTTCGCGCCATCGGCGTTTGAGGCCGGATTTGTTTCCGCTGCACATGGTGATGCCGAAATCAGCAAGACGCTGCTTGCGGCTGAACAAGTATTTGGTGCAGGAAGTTAGAAAGTAAAAAACGGCCCGGGCCGTCTCGACGGCTCGGGCACTTTGATCAGATTAACGTAGGCCTGAAATAAACTCGGCTACCGCTCTCAGTTCCTTCTCCGTCATGCGCGACGTGATCATTTGCATCACATCGTTTTCATCGTTTGTACGCTGATCTGTCCGGAATGCCCGCAGTTGTGCAGCGGTATATTCAGAGTGCTGCCCGGCAAGTCGGGGATAGTTGGGCGGAAGACCAGCGCCATTTGGAGAATGGCAACCGGTGCAGGCGGGAACACTAGTTTCGAGATTGCCGCCGCGATATAGTTGTTCACCCTGTTCAGCGAGAGATTTGTCGTTGGCTACTCCGGGCCTGGGGATCTGCTGGGCAAAATAAGCGCCAAGGTTCTTCATGTCCTCCGGTGAAAGCGGCTCAACCATTGCGTTCATAATGGGGCTTTCCCGCACCGGAGGCTTGCCATCCTTTGATTTGTAATTATTCAACTGCTTGATGATATACTCGGCATGCTGGCCAGCCAGAATTGGATTCGCAGGAATAAGACTGTTGCCGTCCGCGTTGTGGCAAGCGGCGCATACCTGTGTGGCAATTTGCTGGCCTTTGGCTGCGTCTCCTTTATTACTATTATCGGCTTCGGCGGTCTGGGCGAAAACCTGGCCGGACAGGGCCAACGCGGCACAGGCCACAATGTTCGAAATTAGCTTCATGCCTTGCATTCCTGGAACTCCGAAAAAAAGGTTTTGCGATTAACATGGCATTTTAACAAGGCAAAGGCTGAATAACAACAATAAGCTATCGCCAGATGAGAACATTATTTTTTCTATTGTTGTTTATCAACCTCGGTTTTGCCGTTTATATCCAACTGGAACCGGCTGCGAGAAGCGGTATTCAACCGGGGCCTGAGCTTCAGCCGGAAAAAATCAAACCCTTGCCCGCGGTTGCAGCGCCGGCAACCTGCCTGGAATGGGGAACCTTTGTTGAAGCGGAACTGGATCGTGTGGAGGCGGCGATTGCCAGGCATGAACTGAATGGCAAGATGGACCTGCGGGCAATGGGCAAGGCGCCTGTCTATTGGATACATATTCCACCGCTCAGCAGCAAAAGGCACGCGGAGAAAAAAATCGGGGAGCTCAGGAGACGGGGAGTCACGACTTACACTCTCGTTCAAGACGATAGCAAGTGGAATAACGCCATCTCCATGGGATTCTTCGAGGATATAAAGGATGCCCAAGCTTCCATGGCGACACTCAGGAGCAAGGGCGTAAGATCAGCGATTATCGGAGCGCGCAACCTGGAGCAGGTGAAATTCGTGGCAAGCTCGCCGTCGGAAAGCCTGGCTGGGAAGATGATGGACTTGAAACAGGAATTCCCCGCCAGTGAGCTTAAGACAACCAGATGCAGTCAGGAAAAACAGTTTGATTGAACTGCAAGGATACGGACAGGCTATTCGCCTTGTTCCAATCGCGAACAGGCGCTGATGTCCTGCCTCGTATTCGTATTCTCGTAAAAAATCGAACCAGCCCAAAATCGGTTTTTCGCTGATCCCATAGCTGACTTCCATGCTTTGACACGGGGCTTGCAATGTCATGTTCTCGCCCCCATCATACGTTTTTTTGTTTGCCCCCGTTTTTCGCTTGCCCCAATAGCTTGTCCATCAATTCGGAATAATTATGACATTGTCTCTCAAAACCCCTCAAGAGATAGAGAAAATGCGGGTAGCAGGTAAACTCGCATCGGAGGTGCTCGATTACATAACGCCCTTCGTTAAGCCCGGGGTTACCACGGACGAGCTTGATACACTTTGCCATGATTATATGGTCAATGTGCAGAACACGATTCCAGCGCCGCTCAATTACGCCCCGCCGGGATATTCACCTTATCCAAAATCCATTTGTACCTCGGTCAATCATCAGGTTTGTCACGGGGTGCCGGGTCAGAAGAAACTTAAATCGGGCGACATCGTCAATATCGATGTGACAGTCATCAAGGAGGGGTACCACGGTGACACCAGCCGCATGTATTACGTTGGCCAACCTGTAAACCCGGCCAGGCGCTTGTGTGAGATTACATATGAGTCAATGTGGCGCGGAATAGAGGAAATCAAGCCGGGAAAGCATTTGGGAGATATCGGCCACGCCATCCAGACCTTTGCCGAAAGTCATGGATATAGCGTCGTGAGAGAATTCTGCGGCCATGGAATCGGCGCAAAATTCCATGAGGAGCCGCAGGTGCTCCATTATGGCCGCGCCGGTACCGGGCTTGAACTCAAAGCGGGGATGATTTTTACAGTCGAGCCGATGATCAACGCGGGGAAGGCTGGTATACGCCAAATGGCCGATGGCTGGACCATCGTAACCAAGGACCATAGCCTGTCGGCGCAATGGGAACACACCGTTCTCGTCACCGAAACGGGGTACGAAGTGTTGACGCTATCCGCCGGTACACCACCGAAACCGGCTTATCGCTCCTGATCTGTCACGGAGGCCTGATACGAAGCCGTTGCCGGGTACTTTTAACATTGAGGCGATCAAGGAGACCCTGCTTCAAGGCCGTGAGTTATTGCGTCAGCGCTATTACAAAAACAAGAACGGCGCGGCCTTGTTGCTGGACCACAGCCGACTGGTGGATGGTGTTCTGCGCCAGGTCTGGCGTGAAATGGAGATGCCTCGCTCCATCGCCTTACTTGCGGTAGGCGGTTATGGCCGACGGCAGCTTTTCCCCCATTCCGACACAGATCTGCTGGTGCTGGTTTCCAAGGCGGAAGGCGAGGCCGCCGCAATAGATCACGCTATCGAGACGCAACTGGAATGCTGGGTAAGATTGCTATGGGATATTGGGCTGGACGTTGGCCATAGCATCCGCACGATTCAGGAATGCGCTGATGAGGCAGCGAAAGACATTACCGTGCAAACGAGTCTGCTGGAAGCCCGCCAGCTTGCCGGACATCGTCAATTGTTCACGGAATTTTCGCGCGTCATGCAGGCTATGCTTGAGCCGCGTCAATTTTTCAGAGCGAAGCAGCGTGAGCAGCAGCAGCGTCATGGCCGGTATCGGGATGTCACTTACAATCTTGAGCCCAATCTCAAGGAGAGCCCCGGCGGCCTTCGGGATTTGCAGAACATCTTGTGGATCAGCCGTGCCGCGGGATTGGGGAAGTCCTGGCCGGATCTCGCAAGGGGCGGATTTATTACTCCCCGGGAAGCCCGCCTGGCGCAGCGTAATCAATCCATTTTGCAGGATCTTCGTATCCGGTTGCATTATCTTGCCGGAAGGCGAGAAGACCGCCTGCTATTCGATTACCAGACGCCCCTCGCCAGTGAACTCAATATAACCGGCAAACGGCCGCGCCGTGCCGGTGAAATGCTGATGCAGCGGTATTACCGCGCTACAAAGGCCGTAACACAGATCAACACCATTCTGCTGCTTACGCTTCGCGCCGAGATTTTTCCCCATGAGGGCGCCGCTCCGGTCATTATCAATCCGCGTTTTCAGAAGCGCGGTGAATTGCTGGAGATACGCAACGAGGATATCTTCCGCCAATATCCAGGCGCGATTTTTGAAAGCGTTCTGCTGCTGCAACAGCATCCCGAATTGAAGGCTCGCAGTGCTGCTACGCTAAGGGCAATGTGGCGGGCCGCGCCGCTGATTAATGGCGCATTCAGGCGAGATCCTCGCCATTGCACCCTGTTCATGGAAATCCTGCGCCAGCCGCGCGGATTAACGCGTGAGCTGCGTTTGATGAACCGCTACGGTATCCTGGGACGCTATATCCCGGCGTTCGGGCGCATTGTCGGCCAGATGCAGCACGATCTGTTTCACGTCTACACAGTGGATGAACATATCCTCATGGTGGTGCGAAATCTGCGGCGATTCATGGCGCCGGAATTCGCCCACGAATATCCGCTTTGCAGCCAGCTCATCCGTGAATTCGAACGGCCTGAAGTGCTCTATCTCGCAGGGTTATTCCACGATATTGCCAAAGGACGTCAGGGAAATCACTCGACGCTCGGCAAGGCGGACGCCCGTCGCTTCTGCCACCATCATCAAATGTTGGCGGAAGATGCAGAACTGGTTACGTGGCTGGTGGAAAATCACTTGCTCATGTCGAGCACGGCACAAAAAAAAGATATATCCGATACGGATGTGATTGCCGACTTCGCCCGACGCATGGGGAACGAGCGACGCCTCATTGCGCTTTATCTGCTTACCGTTGCGGATATCCGAGGCACCAGTCCAAAAGTATGGAACGCATGGAAAAGCAAGCTGCTGGAAGACCTGTTCCAGGCAACGCGGCGTCATCTGTGCGGGGATACGTATCATGTGGGCGGAACGTTGAAAAACCGCAGAAACAGGATTCTGGAATTGCTGCAACTCGATAATATTCCCGCCAGCGCTTATGAACAGCTCTGTTCAGCGCTCGACCCCACCTATCTGCTGCTGCATGAGCCAGAGGAGATTGTCTGGCACATGCGTCATTTGAGCCATCAAATGAAACCGGCAGCGCCCGTGGTGAAGGCACGCGTCTCACCCACGGGAACGGGCATCGAGGTACTGGTCTACACTGCTGATCAAGGGGACTTATTCGCGCGTATTTGCGGTTTTTTCGATCGTATCGATTACAACATAGCGCAGGCAAAAATTCACACCACCCGTCATGGCTATGCTCTCGATAGTTTCCTTGTTCTCGACCCTCTCAATGTTACCCAGCGCCATCGCGATGTATTGGGCTTTATAGAACGCGAATTGACACAGCAATTAGCACAGCGGGCTCCCCTGGAACCCCCGTTGAAAGGACGCTTGAGCCGCCTTCTCAGGCATTTTCCGATTGAGCCGGAGGTCGATATCGAACCAGACGAGAAGGGCGCATATCATGTCCTGTCAATCATTGCCGGCGATCAGCCTGGATTGCTGTCGCGCATCGCGCAAGTGCTGGTGCATTTTGGCGTGAATGTTCACAGCGCAAGAATAAATACGATGGGCGGACGTGCCGAGGATACATTCCTGGTCACCGGGAATATTCTGGACGAATCACGGAGGCTGGTCCATTTGGAGACCGAACTGATAAAGGCGCTGCAGACGAAAGAGTCTCTGGACCAACCCTCCGTTAAGCGCGTATTTAACAACTGAGTGGGCGATGATAGGCAGCGATAGCCGGGATATTACAAGCCGCATGATAGTCCGGCGCGCTATCGACAGTTTTTGTAGGATAGGTGGAGCGTAGCGTAACCCATCGAAGTGATTACGATGGGTTACGGTTTTCAGCCCCTACCTATGCCGATCTTCGAGGTAGGACTTGCTTCACGTGCTGGCGTGGCTTGTATCCCGATTTCACGATTGGCTCATGCTGTTGCATCGGCGGATTCAGTTTGCGAAACTTCCAGGCGGGCGCGTAACAGGGCCGCAGCCTCGACCATCCGCTTCAAGGCTGTGACGACTTCCGGCCAACCGCGTGTTTTCAAGCCGCAATCGGGGTTGACCCATAGTTGTTCCGGATCGATCACCTGACAAGCTTTTTCCAACAATTCCAGCATTTCCCTGGTTTGAGGAATCCGCGGCGAGTGAATGTCGTACACACCCGGGCCTATCTCGTTGGGATACTTGAAATGGCCGAATGCGTCCAGCAGCTCCATTCGTGAGCGCGAGGTTTCGATCGTAATCACGTCCGCGTCCATATCCGCAATGGCCGGCAGAATATCGTGGAATTCCGAATAGCACATATGGGTGTGTATCTGGGTCTCATCCCTTACGCCAGAGCTGGCTACGCGGAATGCTTCCACTGCCCATTGGAGATATCCGTTCCAATCGCATTTTTTAAGCGGCAATCCTTCGCGAAAGGCCGGTTCATCAATCTGAATAATGCCTATGCCAGCGTGCTCCAGATCGACAACTTCATCGCGGATGGCAAGCGCGAGCTGGAGGGCCGTGAGGGAACGCGGTTGATCGTCGCGCACGAACGACCACATCAGCATTGTTATCGGACCCGTCAACATGCCTTTGACCGGTTTTTCGGTCTGGCTTTGTGCGTATTGAATCCAATCCACGGTCATCGGCTCGGGACGGTAGATATCACCATAGAGAATCGGCGGCTTTACGCAGCGGGACCCGTAGCTTTGAACCCATCCGTTTTCGGTGAATGCGTAGCCCCACAACTGCTCGCCGAAATACTCCACCATATCGTTACGCTCGGGTTCTCCATGCACGAATACGTCCAGACCGATTTCCTCCTGCTTTTTTATTACCAGCCGTATCTCGTCGCGCATCGCTTCCAGATACTGCAAATTGCCGAGTTCGCCTTTTTTGAAAGCTGCGCGAGCCTGACGGATCTCCGGTGTCTGGGGAAATGAGCCGATGGTTGTGGTGGGTAAAAGAGGAAGCTGTAGACGCTCCCGTTGCAGCACCTGGCGCACGGCGAACGGATTTGCACGCCCGATATCATCCTGCGTCAGGCGTTGCAGGCGCTCCTGCATTACCGGGCTGTGTATGCGCGGCGATTCCGCACGCGCTTGTCTTGCTTTGACAGACGCGTCCAATGCGTCGCGTATCGCATCTTCTCCCTGATTCAAACCTCGTCCGAGGGTTGAAATCTCACTCAATTTCTGCGCGGAAAAAGCAAGCCAACCCCTGGTTTCATCATCCAACCGGGTTTCCAGTTCGAGATCGACCGGGCAATGCAAAAGCGAACAGCTGGGCGCAATCCACAATCTTTCACCCAGGATGGACTGTGCGCGTGACAGAATCGAGAATGCCTGCACGAGATCGGCGCGCCACACGTTGCGTCCATCGACGACACCCAGAGACAGCACTTTACCCGCCGGATAGTCATCGAGAAAAGTATCGAGCTGACCCGGTGCGCGGCATAAATCGATATGCAAGCCGTCTACCGGCAGCTTCTTCAAGCGGGCAGCATGATTGTCCACGGCTTCGAAATAGGTCGTCAATAACAGCTTCGGCAGCTTCGTTCCGGACTCCCGCAACGCAGCATACGCCGCCTCCAGGCTGCTCAGCCAGTCAGCGTCCAGATCAAGCGCCAGCAGCGGCTCGTCAATTTGCACCCATTCCACGCCCAGGGAAGCAAGCCGGGCAAGAATATCCCGGTAGACCGGCAGCAAATCCGCCAGCAGGTCGAGGCGGCTGAGCCCAGGAGCGGTCTCCTTGCCCAGGTATAAATAAGTCAGCGGTCCGATCAGTACCACTTTTGGAGAAATGCCGAGAGCGCGGGCTTCAGCCACTTCATTGAAGAGTTGCGATGAACCGATACGAAACGTGGTGTGCGCGTCGAATTCCGGTACGATGTAATGGTAGTTGGTATCGAACCACTTGGTCATCTCCATGGCGGGCTGATTCGCGGTTCCACGCGCCATCGCGAAATATAAGTCCAGGCCGACATCACCGCCGCCTGCATTAAATCGCGCAGGTGTCGCACCGAGCAACGCTGTCATATTCAGCATCTGGTCATACAGCGCAAAATCTCCGGCTGGGATAAGATCAATGCCATTGTCCCGCTGCAAAGTCCAGTGCCGCTTCCGCAATTCCGCCGCTGTGGCTTCCAGCCGCTCATTATTGATGTCGCCACGCCAGTATGCCTCAAGCGCCTTCTTCAACTCCCGCCCCGCGCCAATGCGCGGGAAACCCAGGTTGTGTGTCAGTGCCATAGTGATTGCCCCCACGTTAGTTGCAATTGCAGTAAGGAACGATTGTGTGGCAGACTGATCTATGAATCAAATGAAAATTTATAAAATATTAATGAATATAATTCATATCAAAACTCATGACTATGTCACTCGTATCCATTCTTGAATTACGCCATCTCCGTACACTCGCAGCACTGCACGAAACAGGCAGCGTTTCGCGCGCCGCCAAGCGGGTACATCTGACGCAATCTGCCTTATCACATCAGATCAAGGCGCTGCAGAGCCATTATGGGCTTTCGATAATACAGCGCCGGGGGCAAGCCGTTGAACTGACCGATGCCGGGAAACGCCTGGTTGCGCTAGCAGGAAAAGTACTGGAAGAAATTCAGGCAACCGAGCGGAGTCTTGCAAAGATGTCGCAACAGGCAACAGGCAGTTTGCGCATAGCGCTGGAATGCCATACCTGTTTCGATTGGCTGATGCCGCTCATGGATGCATTCCGTCAGCATTGGCCGGATGTGGAACTGGATCTCGTTTCCGGGTTCCACAGCGATCCTGTCAAACTACTGGAGGAAGGTGGAGCAGATGTGGTGATCGGATCGGAACACAAGCGGCAGCGCGGCATAGTCGACCATCCGCTATTTCGGTTCGAGATTCTCGCAGTGCTGGCCCCGGAGCACCCCTTGCGCAGAAAACGGATATTGCATGCGGCAGACTTTGCCGATGAAACCCTTATTACCTATCCTGTGCCGGAAGACAGAATCGACCTGATTCTCAACGTGCTGAAACCCGCCGGCATCCACCCCGAGCGGCGCACGGCGGAACTGACCGTGGCTATTCTTCAATTGGTAGCCAGTCGGCGTGGTATAGCGGCACTGCCCAGTTGGGGTCTTAAAAACTATGTGGATCATGACTATGTGATCGCCCGCCGCATCAGCACACATGGACTATGGAGCGATTTGTATGCGTCAACACTTACCGAGACGGCTTCCCGCCCCTATCTGCGCGACTTTCTGACAACAGCGAGGAATACGTGTTTCGCTACGCTGGATGGAATCATCCCGCTGGAATAGGATTTACCGAGGAGGGCTTTCCCCCTCGGCAAACCAAGGAGACAACCGGAAAAATCGTCTGGGGAGCAAGCGACATGCCGGCACATCGCTTGCTCCCCAGAATGCGATTGTTAATGCAGGGTAACTACCTCGTCTTCGCAGACAAAATCCGAACAATAATTCTCATAGACGCCATCAAGAAAACCCCATAGCGCATCACATGCCCGGGTAGTCGCTGCCGCCACCTCAGCCTGTTTCTCCGGGGTATCGGCAAAGCGCTCGATCAATGTCCACTCCGCTTGCGAGTGATGTATGTCGGCTTCCTGGTGTACGGTAAAGAACTCGTAACTCGCAGGGTCGCTCATTCCATAATATCTCTCCAGCCCATCGATTTTTACGGAAGCGATGGACGGCACCTGAGATTCAAAGGCGTGCATTGCCGCAAGGCCGGCGTAAAACGGCTGGTTCAGGCAAATGTCCCTGAATGTTGCCACCAGTCTGGCAGTTCCCGGCAGGGCGTTCGCACTGGCCAGATCGTTGTCGCTGGAACCCAGGGCCAGAGCAAAATTCTTCCACAGGGCAGGATGGTTTTTTTCGCCATGCTCTTCGCTGATCAGATTTTTGAGCACTTCCTGACGTACGCTGATGTCGCCGCTATTTGACTCAGTGTGAAAATGCGGAGTATTGAAATGTACCGCGCTCAGGTAGGTGGGCTCGGCCAGCACATTATGAAAATATTGTTCCGCATACCCGCGTAATTGTTCTTTGGTGAGCTTGCCTTCCGTCCAGGCCACATAAAAAGGATGCTTGAGCAGGTGTCTGGCATTAATGATGGAATCGATCTTTTGTTTGAATGTCACGTCAGTTGTCATGGTTTTCCTCTTGAACAGAGATGGGTAATCGGCCAACATATCATCGCCGAAAAAAGGCCTTTAAGTCAAATTTTGGATTAACCCGACCGGTATGGTCCAAGCTCGGCGCCGTAAAGATCCAGCCAGACTGCCATTCGTGGCGCATTGCGGAACTTGGGAACAAGCTCTCCGCAGCCGCGCCTGTTTGCCAACTGAACTGGTAAAATGAGATGATTCACCGGGCGCCAGCAGCATGAACACGACATCCCCGGCGCTGGCCGCACTTTCCTCCAGAGGGCCCTGCTCCGCCTTGTGCGGTTGCCCATTCGTGTCGCTGCCTTCCTTGTTGGTTGGATCATCCCATCCATCAAAGCTGCCTTCGCGCGCGCGTAGAATTTGCGCTGAGGTTCCTCAGACAAAAACTACGGGCAAAACTGCGGGTTAATTTTTTCAGAAAAGTCTATGGATGAGCAATCGAGCTTACTGGCACTATTCACCAGCAGTTTCCTTTCTGCCACATTGCTACCCGGCAGCTCGGAGGCCGTACTATTTGGTGTTTTGACAGCTTACCCTCAGCTTTTCTGGCCTGCTCTGGGGTTTGCCTCATTGGGCAACACCATGGGCGGCATGAGTTCGTATGCTATCGGGCTCTTCTTACCTGACGAAAAAGCACTTCTGAAACAATCCGGGGGCAACATGCGAGGCCTCGAGTGGGTGCGCAGTTACGGCAGCCCCGTCCTGCTGCTGGCGTGGGTGCCGATAATCGGTGATCTGTTGTGTGTCGCCGCGGGTTGGCTCCGGATAAACTGGATATTGGCGATGCTGTTCATGGCTATCGGAAAGTTCGTGCGGTACTGGGCAATCGCGGCAGCGATGAGCGTGTAAGCCACGAGCCGCCGCCATCTGTTACGAAACCGCTGAATAAAGCTCAGTCCAGGCGAGATTTTGCATATCCCTTATACCCCTTATTGCAGTTCCTGAACGCAGCGGCAACGGCAGATCAACGCCTGAGTTGCCCATGAATAGGTATCCAAGGCGCCCGAGCGGTTGGGCTTATATGAACCGGGCACACTTGTGTGCTGCAAGTCAGCACACATCACCCCGAGCGCTTAACCTGAATTATTTCTTGAGTAATTTCTGCAGTTCACCGCTCTGGTACATTTCGCTGACGATATCCGAACCTCCGACAAACTCACCGTTGACATAGAGTTGCGGAATAGTCGGCCAGTTTGAGTATTCCTTGATGCCCTGCCGGATTTCAGGTTCGGCAAGCACATCCACGGCGAAAATATCATCCACCCCGCAGGCGTTGAGAACCTTTACCGCATGGGCGGAAAAACCGCATTGAGGGGCTCCCGGCGTGCCTTTCATGTAGAGCACCACGGGATGAGTGGTTACCTGCTGCTTGATGGTTTCCTGGGTATTCATGTCTGCTCCTTTTTCTCTTGAAATTGAATAAACTGCAAATCAGCTTATGGGAAAGTCAGACCCTTTTCAAGGGATTTGATTCCGCTGGTCGATTTCCATTTTAACAGCTTCTTTCAGGAAACAATCAGGCTTCCACCGCTGACCCGCATGATGCCCGCCAGATCTGGATGAGAAAATACGTCTCCGAACCCGGCTTCACTCAGCAATTGCCTGCAAATTTCCGCCTGGTCGTAACCATGTTCAAGCAACAGCACGCCTCCCGCGACCAAGTGAGCCGGAGCGGAAGCGATGATTGATCGAAGGCAGTCAAGACCTTCGCCTCCAGCCGTCAGCGCCATGCGTGGTTCGAAGCGCAAATCGCCTTGAGTGAGGTGAGAGTCGCCAGCCGCGACATAGGGGGGATTGGACACAATGAGGTTGAATTTCTCACCGGCAAGTCCATTGAACCAGTCGGCTTCCAGAATGCGCACGTTGCCCACATTCAACTGCTTCGCATTCGTTCTTGCAATCGCTACGGCATCGGCGGAAAAATCGACAGCGGTGACTTCCGCCACCGGACGATGCTTTGCTATGCACAGCGCGATAGCGCCGCTGCCGGTTCCAAGATCAAGAATTTTGCAGGAAAGGCCTGGCGGAATTTGCGCCAGCGCAAGGTCCACCATTAATTCCGTTTCAGGCCGGGGAATGAGTACTGCAGGGGTGACGGTAAAATCGAGACTGTAAAACTCGCGTCGGCCCGTGAGATAGGCGACAGGCTCGCCATGAGTACGCCGTCCTGTCAACAGCCGAAAGGATCGCGCCTGATCGGCGGTGAGCGCCTGCTCGCAGTGAACAATAAGGTAGGCTTGGCTCACGTTTAGCACATGCTGCAACAGCATTCGTGCCTCGATATCGCCAATGTCGCGGCCTGCCTGAAGCAGCGCTTCCCGTATCGTGATCTGCCGCATGGAGGGATTGAATTTCATCTTACGATTCAGCCGCGAATCCCGGCTATAACGCCGCTGAGCGAGGCAGGGAAGAAACAGCGGGAAACCCGGAAGCAGAGCGCCAACAATGAGTAGGGCCCAGACAATGCGCTATCTACACCCCCATCGCTTTCAACTGCTCCGCCTGATGCTCGGACATGAGCGCAGAACAAAGTTCGGTCAAATCTCCGTCCATGATCTGCTCGATCTTGTAAAGCGTAAGATTGATACGATGATCGGTTATTCGCCCCTGGGGGAAATTATAGGTACGAATACGGCCTGATCGGTCGCCGCTGCCAATCAGGGACTTGCGTGTCGCAGCCTGCTTGCTTTGCTGCTCCTGGGTCTGCTTGTCACGGATTCGCGCAGCCAGCACACTCATTGCCTGCGCCTTGTTTTTGTGCTGCGAACGTCCATCCTGGCACTCGACCACGATGCCGGTCGGCAGGTGAGTCACGCGCACCGCGGAATCAGTCTTGTTGATATGCTGACCGCCGGCGCCGGAAGCACGGTAAGTATCAATCCTTAACTCTGCGGGGTTCAACACCACGTCCATGACCTCGTCCGCCTCAGGCATGACGGCGACAGTACACGCGGAAGTGTGAATGCGTCCCTGGGTCTCCGTGGCAGGTACACGCTGAACCCGGTGGCCTCCGGATTCGAACTTGAGTTTGGAGTAGGCGCCATTACCGATGATCTTGGCAATGATTTCCTTATAACCGCCCGCATCGGAGGGGCTTTGCGAAATTATCTCGACCTGCCAGCGCTGGCGTTCGGCAAAACGCGCATACATGCGAAACAGATCGCCGGCAAACAGCGCCGACTCGTCCCCGCCTGTGCCGGCGCGAATTTCCAGAAAAATGTTACGTTCATCGTTAGGGTCCTTGGGCAGCAACTGTTTCTGCAATTCTGCTCCGAATCGCACGAGCTTCTCTTTGGCATCGCGTATTTCGGCATCGGCAAACTCGCGCATTTCGGCATCGCCGGTCATCTCCTGCGCGGTATGAATATCACGCTCGCTTTGCAGGTATGCATCGTAAAGCTCGACTACCGGCGCAATCTCCGCACGCTCGCGCGTGAGCTTGCGATAGTTGTCGAGATTGGCGGTAATGCTCTCGCTACTTAACAGACGATTCAACTCCTCCAGGCGCACGCTAAGCTGCGTGAGCTTGACAGCTATGCTCTTATTCATTCCGGACGATGGAGATGGTACAGGCGGCTGATCAGGTCGACCAAATCGTCACGCTCGTCGGTTGCGGCGTGATTGAGCGCGTAGGAGGGTATATGCAGGAATTTGTTGGTCAGACTATTACTCAAGGATTCGATGATTTTTTGCGGGTCCTCCCCTTTGGCGAGAAGCTTCGTGGCTCGCTCCAGTTCGTGGCGCCGATACCGTTCGGCCTGGTCGCGCAGGGCCCGGATGGTTGGAACAACCTGGCGCGACTCCAGCCAGTGCATGAAATTGACTACGTTAGTGTCGATAATCGCCTCAGCCTGCGCTACCGCGCCCTGGCGCGAATCGAGTCCTTCCTTGACGATATCGGCAAGATCGTCCACGGAATAGAGAAACACATCATCCAGTTCAGCCACTTCGGGCTCGACATCGCGCGGCACGGCCAGATCCACCATGAAAATCGGCCGGTGCTTCCGCGCCTTGATCGCGCGCTCCAGCATGCCTTTGCCGAGTATGGGAAGCGTGCTCGCGGTACAAGTCACCACGATATCGTGCAGCGCCAGCTGCTCGGGGAGCTCGTTCAGCGTAATGACCTGCCCATTGAAACGATGCGCCAGAACCTGTGCCCGTTCAGTAGTGCGATTAGCCACGGTGAGGCGCTTCGGATGGCGTGCGGCAAAATGACTTGCGCATAATTCGATCATCTCGCCCGCACCGATGAATAGCACACGCTGCTCGGCTATATCGCCAAAAATCCGCTCAGCGAGCCGCGCTGCGGCCGCAGCCATGGAAACGGAATTCGCGCCGATCTCGGTGGAGCTGCGAACCTCTTTTGCGACAAAGAAAGTACGCTGGAACAGCTTGTGGAGCAGCATGCCCAATGTACCGGCATGCTCGGCCGACTTCACCGCACTTTTCAACTGACCGAGTATCTGCGGTTCGCCCAGCACCATCGAATCCAGTCCGCTGGCCACGCGAAAGGCATGCTTCACCGCTTGTTCGCGCGGCAATCTGTAGAGATACGGATCCAGTTCCCGCGCCTGCAAGTGATGAAAGTCCGCCAACCAGTGGGTCGCTTCCTCTGGCTTCTCGGTACTGCAATAAATTTCCGTACGATTGCAGGTGGAAACAATCGCCGCCTCCCTCACCGGGCGATGACCCACGAGATCGTGCAATGCATGCTCCATCGCATCTTCCGGAAACGACACTTGCTCGCGCACGTCCAGCGGCGCGGTCTGGTGGTTGATCCCAAAGGCGAATAACTGCATTGAAGACAAGGTAGTAACCGGCGAGTCCGGTGAAGAATTGGAAAATTTGCTGATTATAGTATTACAAGCATTTGAATACCATAAGCAAGAAGAGTTTCTGCTTGGAAGAAAAAAATGAGGGAAGTGCGGATATGCGCGCCTGCCATGAATGATTTGACGCTGTGAATGATTTGTAATATGAGCAGTATCAGCTCTGGCAAGTGCTGATACATCGCAAGCTAGCACATCAATTTTTCGACCAGCTCATCAATAAAGCCCACTTGTGCCGGGCGAATCCTGCGGATAGCCTCGGATATTTCGAACCACTCAGCGCGATCCACTTCCGGAAACTCGCGAACTCCTGAACCCTTCGGCCACTCGATGCTGAAGGTATTCGAGACTAAATGGGAAGTGTCCCAGTCGCTTTCCGTAGCCCATGCGTCCACGAGCTTCCCGCTGGCCAGCTTGCGCCGTGTAAGTGGCAGGAACGGGCCGGTTGGCTTGTGACCTGTTTCTTCAAAGAACTCCCTCAGCGCGGCCTGAAGGGGTTCTTCCCCTTCCTCGTATTCACCCTTGGCTATCGACCATGAGCCGAGGTCTTTGTTGACCCAGAAGGGTCCGCCTGGGTGAACGAGCAATACTTCGAGCTGACCGGATCGTCTGCGATAGGGGAGGATGCCGGCGCTGGTTTTGGGCATGTGCATCCCACATTAACGATTTTGAAAGCAAACTCTGCGTAAAATCGAAACTTATGAAACTTATGTTAAAAGTAATTAATAGTCACGCAAGAAATTATTATTTGCCATGCCGCAGTTTATTTATTTCAATAGAGTCAAAGCCTCAAATCAAGGCTGATGATTGCGTGCGCTAATCGCACGTTTTGTTCCGGTGAGGCATCGATTTTGAAATTGTTCTGATGTCCAATATTTAGCTTGTCGATTTCGACGCTAGCGGCAACCGGTGAGGCCTAGTTAACATTGTCTGTTTCATCATTCGGCAAACACCATCCAAGCCGGGAAACATTCTTGCTGCAGTAAGTCCCATAAACTGGAGATCCTCTAGCGCCTCGGTGGCGCAATCAATTGGAACGTCTGCGGCAAATAAGAACTTTCTCCCCAATCTTTTTTCGGTTGAGCAAATAAAGTGTTCGACATCAGCTATGTTGGTTACAAGAAACTCGCCTTGTTGCGCGTATAGCCGGAGATTATTTCTCGGTAGAATGGATATAGAAGCGATATACGACCTATAATATGGCAGCGTTACCACTGGTGTTAACGTTTCGTTCACAAAGTCTCGAGTCAGGCCATAGATGCGGACGTGCGATTCCGACTGTCGCGTTTCCCATGATTCAATAGCATCGGAGAATGCAAAGAATGCCGCGATATAAGGAGATCTTGTCCAGTCCAGCAGCGGTGTTGGTAATCCGTGATGCTGAGCGAGACCAAGTAACGTCGAATAATCGTCAAGGTCTGATAAATTGAATTTTTTTCCTAGCGCCACTTCTGCGTGTACTCTAAAGTCTGGAAAAGTTTCAGCGTAGTATCTTTCGAGACGATGTCTACCAGCTCGGCTCAAGGTAGTCCTTAGCCGAAAGTTGTTGCTTCCGTGACCCCGGAAAATCAGCGCATCGCCTTCTAGCCGCACATGGTGCACCCAGTCCTTGAATTCATTCCAATTTGCACAATGTTCTGGAATCAGGTCGTCAGAAGAACTGTATGGCGAAAGGATAATTTCTCCTTCTCGACCTGATTCGTGGACCCACTTGCCCACGAGCATTTTATTTTTCTCTTGAAGGGTGGCACTAAACCCTTGAACATACCCTGCGTCAACGTCGGAAAGTTTGTCTAACCGCAAACCGCCGTATTGGTTAATCCCATAGATATCTAATGGCTCTAGTCTGACAGCTTCATTATTTCCCCTTAGTAATCGAACTAGCACCGCTGCTGAATTTGTTTTTTCACCCCACCAATGCATCATGGCCTCATCAGGACGATCAATGTCCATGCACAGCATGGCGTTCAAAATTTCGTCGGCCGTTCTAATGGTCCCAAATAATTGCAATGATGTATCCATAGGATTTTTCTTTTAAACGTTCGAGCAACAGCAAGTCTTTACTGGTCATTTTGGTCGACTACAAGTTACCTGTCCCAGTCAGGGAATCCTCATACAAGAATCAGTGCGCCAAAGAGATCATATAGCAGCCTCATCCGACCGAGGTTAGACCAATCAAGTGATGACAGGTCTTAATTTCTCCTCAAATTATTATTGGGTTCACATAATTTTAGCTGAAACTACTAAACTGGATTTTCTAGCAAAACCTATTATGTCATATAAATAATGACATATAATTATTACTAGAAGCGTTTGATGTTTAGCTTTTATGGATAGCCAATAAGAGTCAAAAAAACTGATAGATTGGACTGGATACGCTGGAGAGTTGAATAAACGAAAAAAACCAGGAATCGCGGACGCTAAGACTTTTTGAGATGGAGCGGTACAATTAATATGGAACACTCGAATAGCCCAGTTTATCTTGCGCCAACTAAGGATTAGCGGGACTATAATTTTTATTTGCACCCCTAAATGTACCCCCAATCCCTAGTACATGAATGCTAGGTTTAAAATACTCAATCTTTACTATGAGAATACGATTGGTATACGTAGAAATAATCTGTGCTGGCTAAACAAAGTTTTCTACCGATCCTTAAACGTCCATTTCCCATTTTTTAAACGTGGAAAAATCGGTTTTGATAAAGCTTTCATCAAGAACGCGGATCGGAGAGGGGTTATCTTTAATTTTTTTCATTAACTCAATTACTCCGAAGTGTGCTTCGTTCACCTTTTCTTCAAAAGCTATATATTCCTTTGTGGCCTCATCACACTCAAGATAGATCGAAAAGGACTTGATGGCCTCCAATACCTTCCCTACTGATCCACCAAGAATACAAAACTTCACCTGCATATCTTCGTGCAAATTGTTTGGCAAGGGCAAGACAGAATAAAAATTACCTTTTCTACCAGTCGATTTTGAGTCATGGGACACTGACTGCCAAGTTGGATGTTTGATCTGGCATAACCACTTGTAATGATAGTAAGAAATAGTCCATAAATCTTCATACTCGCCAGGGAAGATCCTCTTGCTCAACTTGGTCTGTAACTCGATCCATTGACGAGCATTCAATTGAGCTAGCTTTTTTGCTCCCCACGGTATTTCGGCATATCTTACTTTCATTGCTTCTCTGGCTAGCTTTTCTGAGCTCGCCAATACTGCCGCCGTTAACGCATTTTCAAATACTGAGGCGCCCACACTTGCCGCTTGTGACGAATACCCCATTTCCACGAGTAACCAGATGCAGCGAAGATCGTTAATTGCTCGCTTTAGGAAAGGAGCAGCGGCAATAAAAGGAAGCTGCCCGTGATTCTTTGCATTAAGAATCGGGGCTAGCATGCCTGCTTCGACGCATACTTTTACAATCTGCTCCCAAGACGAAAGCTCCTCTCGCATCGTGTCTCTAGCTAATTTTTCTACGTCGCCAAGAACAGACCAAACAGTTTCGATTTCTTTCAAGGTACGCATTTTATTTTCAAAATAATATAGTGTTAGCTCAGCATTATTACATACGCGCGCCTTTAGAAATGGGGAGTGCAGACCCGGCACTTTTGTCCCTTGCAAAACAAAAACCCCAGCCTTTCGAGCTAGCATCCTGTCGGCCTTCTCATCAAATCTGCCCGCAACCCTGGATTACCAGGCAGATTTGACCATGTTTTCATAAAACAGATTTCCAGGTTTCCCTCAAATTGCTTCTTGACGCCCATAAATGGTGTTGCCGTCGTCAATCATGCTGTTGCTGCTCCAAGCTATCCTGCCAGTACAAACATTCGCTTCAAGTTCCACGCCATCGCCACCAGATTCAACTCGCCCTTGACGCTTTCCAGTCCGCGTAGTGAGAACTGGCGGAATCCCAATATCGCCTTGATGATGCCAATCACCGGCTCCACCGTGCATTTGCGTCTCGCATAGAGCGCCCGTCCCGCCCTCGTCAATAGCAAATGACGCATCTTCTCCACCTGCGTTGTATCTTTTTCCAGTGGTGGCAGTTCGGTAAAGCGTTCCAGCGGGTCAGGATGATGCGCCTCCCTGCCCACCGCAATTAACGGAGTAATGGAATGCTCACCACAGGCCAAGACGTTGGCCTCGGAGAAGTAACCGGTATCCGCCACCAGGTTGAGCGGCTGACCCAGTTCAACCGGCAAAGTCTGGAGTTGATCGAGTGCCGCTACCACCTGCTGTTTGTCGTTGCACGCCTGCACGACGCCAGCCGTCACGATCAGCATGCTGTCCATATCCACGGCAATCTGGCCGTTGTAGCATTGATCAAATCCGCCGCCTGCCACCTTCATGATGCGGGATGCTTCGTCGGTGAGATTGATCTGGTCTTTGTCCTGCACTCCCTCTATCGGCGCAACAGGCGCCTTACCTCGCGGGGGCTTGCCGCTTTCCCTTGATTTGGCCGCACGCTTATCCAGCTTGGCCTGGTAGGCGGCTTGTTCCTGATCGAACCGTTCTTTGGCGCGTGCTTCAATCTTGATTTTGGCTGCGGCGATGACCTTGAGCCGGTCTTCACGGCGGGCGATCTCTTCGGGCAGGTTGATGCCATCGGGTATCTTCTCATTGTTCGCCGCTTCAGCCAACGCCATGAGTTTCTTGACTTCGCCTGTCAGTTGTTTTTCCAGTTTCCTGATATACCCATAACTCAGTGCGCTGTACTTGGATGCGTTGGCTTTGAGCTTGCTGCCGTCCAACGCAATGTTGCCAAGATGGAGTACGCCCAGGGTGCGGGCAATCATCAGCACTTGCACCATCAATACTTCGATTTCTGGCAGGAAGCGTTTGCGGAAGGTGTTCAAGGTGTCGTGGTCGGGGTGTTCGTCTGCGGCCACAAAGCGAAACGCCACTGAATCATAGGTGGCATTTTTCAGTTTGCGGCTGGAGAACACGCCGGTGGCGTAGCCGTAAACCAGGATACACAGGAGTAATGCCGGATGGAATGGGGCAGTTCCGCTTGTGCCGTAGGCGCGCTCCATGGGCTTCAGGTCCAGTTGCTCGACGATTTCAACAATAAATCGTGCCAGATGATGTTCTGGCAGCCAATCGTTCATCGAGGGTGGGAACAGGTAGTTCATGCCGCGTCTGATGGACTTGAAGCGGCTCATGGAAACACATCCAGTTGGTTGATTAATAACTAAAACTATACCATTTTTGCAATGGTAATTTGTTAGTTGTCTGCGAATTTTCAATCCGGGAAGTCCGACAGGCTGCTAGGGGTCTCGTTTGGTACTGCCTGCCATGCACTGTTTACGGTCTAACGCCACAGGGCAGCAGGATAGGTCACTGCTACATCCACCTTGGTATGGCAAGCAAAGCCGGTTTCTCCGGTTTGGGCGAACAGCTCCTTCAGGAGTTGCACCAATACGCCCTCGCGCATGAAATAGATCACGCTGGAAAAGTCTCCCACGTAGATTCCGAGCAATCAGTTGATGCGCCGGCGGTCAGAGTATTAGGGGTCTGACTGGTGGCGATGGACTGGGTGTTATCAAGAATCGGAGGCTGCCTGCGCGGCTGATCTGTAGTACCGGGTAACCTAGCAAGCACCGTAATTGAGCGCGGCTCATGATTGCTGCGTAGGCATAGGTACATCAGCTGCCAGATCGCCCGAAGCGCGCTAATGAAATCCGTGTATGCCGTAGTAGCCAGCGGTGCGCCAACTGCATCATTCGCGACAGACTGGATTACTAGTTGTATAGCCAATGAAAAAGCCGCTGAGAGCGCGCTTTTGGAACTTCGGGACAAAGTGAAACAGTAATATGGTGGCCAAGGGCGGAATCGAACCACCGACACAAGGATTTTCAGTCCTCTGCTCTACCGACTGAGCTACTTGGCCTTCTGAAGCTGTTGCATGCTGCCGCAGGAGGAGGATTACGTGACGACCTCTGGCTTTTTGAAGTGCGCAATTCTAGCACAGCGCAAAATTCATTGGAACACAAGAGCATTTGGCGCGACGCATCTGCCGCGGGCTACCGAGCGTGTCTGAGCTATGGGTTCGTTGGTGCAAAATCAATCGGATGATGGGTCGCGTTTCACTCTACCCATCCTACAAAACCGTGGGGGAGCAGATTTAAAATGTTACCGTTCTAGACCCACTCGGGCAAAACAAGCTACAATTCAGCATTTTAGCAGCTATACGCATGCGTATCTCCCATGGCATTCCTGTTCAGGCTGAAGCTCCCGTTGCCCTCACCATAGGCAATTTCGATGGGGTTCACCTGGGTCATCAGGCGATGCTCGCCGGTTTGAAAGAAGCCGCCAATCGGCTCGGTCTTGCCACTTGTGTCATGATTTTCGAGCCTCATCCGCGCGAGTTTTTCGCACCGGATAAGGCGCCCACGCGGCTCACCAGCCTGCGGGAGAAGCTGGAATTGCTGGCGGCGGCGGGGGTGGATCGGGTGCAGGTATGCCGTTTCAATTTCGATTTCGCCAGAATCAGCGCGGAAGATTTCATTGTCCATATCCTCCAGCAAGGGCTCGCTGTTCGCTGGATTCTGGTAGGGGACGATTTCCGCTTTGGGGCGCGCCGTGCCGGGGATTTTGCCATGCTGAAGGCATTTTCCGCGCAATGCGGTTTCGAGGTGGAAGAAATGCCGGGTTATATCGTAGACGGTGTACGGGTTTCAAGCACGGCGGTGCGAAAGGCTCTGGCCGCGGGTGATCTGGATTTTGTCAAACGTTTGCTGGGGCGCCCCTACAGTATCAGCGGACGTGTGGTGAGCGGCGACAAGCTGGGTAAGAAGATCGGTTTTCCCACCGCCAATATTCAATTGAAACACAATCGGGCTCCCTTGTCGGGAATCTTTGCGGTAGAAGTCGAGATAGAAACTCATGGGGCTACGGAGCCATCGTCGGCAACAGATACGGTGAGTGCTTTGCAGGGCGTCGCCAGCCTTGGCGTGCGCCCCACCGTGCATGAGCATGGCAATCCCGTGCTGGAAGTCTACCTGTTCGACTTCGACCGCGAGATATACGGCCAGCACTTGCGGGTGCATTTTCTGCGTAAATTGCGGGATGAAGAAAAATATCCCGATCTTGAAACGCTCATAACGCAGATTGGACGGGACGTGGAAGATGCGAAGCGCTATTTTTCGTCGTTATCGTCCGTGTCCCCTCCTACGGAAAAGAGCCTTCTGCACAAATCGAACTGACGTTCGTTATTTTTTCAATATTCCATGACTGACTATAAAAAAACGCTCAATCTGCCTGATACGCCTTTCCCCATGCGCGGCGATCTCGCCAGGCGCGAACCCGTCATGCTCAAAGCCTGGCAGGAAAAGAATCTCTATCAGAAAATCCGCGAGGTCTGCAAAGGCCGTCCCAAATTCGTGCTGCACGATGGTCCCCCGTATGCCAACGGTGATATACACATCGGCCATGCGGTCAACAAGATTCTCAAGGACATTATCATCAAGTCAAAGACGCTGGCTGGCTTCGATGCGCCTTATGTACCGGGCTGGGATTGCCATGGATTGCCGATTGAGCATCAGATTGAAAAAAAACACGGTAAAAACCTGCCGGGGGACAAGGTGCGGGAGCTGTGCCGCGCGTTTGCTTATCAACAGGTAGTGCGGCAAAAAGCCGATTTCATTCGGCTTGGCGTACTGGGCGATTGGGACAATCCTTATCTCACCATGAATTACAAGACCGAGGCGGGAATCATTCGCGCGCTTGGAAAGATCCATGCAAGCGGCTATCTCTACCAGGGACAAAAGCCTGTCAACTGGTGCATAGACTGCGGCTCTGCGTTGGCAGAGGCGGAAGTGGAATATGAAGACAAGACTTCATCTGCGATAGATGTGAAGTTCAAGGTAGTCGATTCCGATGCGTTATGGAGGAAAGTTTTGAAGCCAGCGGATGTTTTCATCTCGGCTGATGTGTCCGCCAAACCGGTGTATGTAGTCATCTGGACAACAACGCCATGGACTCTGCCTGCCAATCAGGCGGTGAGCCTGAACCCCAACGAAAACTACGTTGCGGTCGACTTGGGAAGTGAATGCTTGCTTCTCGCTGATGCTCTGATGGACAGCGCGCTGGATCGCTACGGCATTGACAAGGCTGATGCCAGCCCTTTGGGCCAGTGCAGCGGGAGCGTACTGGAAAATGTTCTGCTGGAGCATCCATTCTATCCGCGGCAAGTACCCATTATCCTGGGAGAGCATGTCACCATGGAGGCAGGAACAGGGGCTGTACACACCGCGCCGGCGCATGGCGTGGATGACTATATTGTGGGTCTGGAATATGGTTTGCCGGTGGAAAACCCGGTCGGCGGTGATGGCCGATTTTTCGATCACGTGCCGCTCGTCGGTGGTCTCTCTGTCTGGAAAGCCAATGATGTGGTGATTCAGGAACTGGAGAAGAACGGCCTCTTGCTGAAGGCGGAAAAACTTCAGCACAGTTACCCACATTGCTGGCGTCACAGGACACCGATCATCTTCCGCGCGACGCCTCAGTGGTTTATTTCCATGGATAAGAAAATCAGGAGCGTAAATCAGGATGGCGTGGGTGAAACCTTGCGGGAAGCCGCGACAACCGCGGTAGAGGCAACCGCCTTTTACCCATCCTGGGGTAAGGCCCGGCTGGAGGCGATGGTGAAAAACCGGCCTGACTGGTGCGTCTCGCGCCAGCGCAACTGGGGTGTGCCGATGGCGCTTTTCGTGAATAAAGAAACCCATGAGCTGCATCCCCGTACCGATGAGTTATTGGAGCAGGTGGCACAGCGCGTGGAACAAGAGGGAATCGAGGCATGGTTTAGTCTCGATCCGGCGGAACTGCTAGGGGATGACGCGCCGGAATATGTAAAACTCAAGGACACGCTCGACGTGTGGTTCGATTCGGGCACGACCCATGACACAGTGCTTAAACAGGATGTTCAGCTCAAGTATCCGGCTGATCTTTATCTGGAGGGTTCCGACCAGCACCGTGGATGGTTTCAGTCTTCGCTCCTGACGGGCTGCGCGATTGGCGGCCGTGCACCGTATGATGCGTTGCTCACACATGGTTTCGTGGTGGATGGCCATGGTCACAAGATGAGCAAATCCAAGGGTAACGTTATCGCGCCACAGAAGGTGATGGACACATCCGGGGCCGATATTCTGCGGCTATGGGTGGCGTCCACGGACTATTCCGGAGAGTTGTCGATTTCCGATGAAATCCTGAAACGAGTGGTGGAGAGCTACCGGCGCATACGTAATACACTGCGTTTTTTGCTCGCCAATCTGGCTGATTTCGACCCCGCCAAGGATACCGTGGCGCTGGAGGAATGGCTGGAGATTGACCGCTACATGCTGGCATTCACGCGGAAACTGCAGGACGATTTGGCGGAGAATTATCGGCGCTACGATTTTCACGTGATCGTTCACCAGCTGCATAATTTCTGTTCCGAGGATTTGGGCGGTTTCTACCTGGACGTTCTCAAGGACCGCCTCTATACCGCTGCCGCCCAAGGTATTCCGCGCCGCTCGGCTCAGAATGCGCTGTATCACATCGCGCATAGCCTGGTGCGCTTGTTTGCGCCCATCCTGAGCTTTACTGCTGAAGAGGTATGGGAGCATCTTACCGGAGATACCCGGGATAGCGTGTTGCTGCACACCTGGCACGAATTTCCTCCGCAAGCGGACGAGGAAGCATTGATGCAACGCTGGACAAGGATTCGCGAATTACGCTCGCAAGTCCAAAGGCGGCTGGAAGATTCGCGCGGTCAGGGGAAGATCGGTTCATCGCTTGCTGCCGAGGTCGTAATTCATGTCAACGGGGAGGATTTTTTGCTGCTCGATTCGTTGGGTGACGATCTTCGGCTGATAACCGTTACATCGGCCGCGCGTGTGATGCGGGCGGCGGAGTCCGCGAAGGAAGAGGTTTCAGTAGTTCCAAGCGCTTATTCAAAATGTGAACGCTGCTGGCATTATCGCAAGGAGGTGGGAACGGATGCCGATCATCCAACGATATGCGGCCGATGCATCGCCAATCTCTATGGCGCTGGTGAGGCGCGGCGATATGCCTAGTAAGGAAGCTCACCCCAGGATACCAGGGGAACCTCATACGATGGCGCGCAGGATACGATGAAGCTGCAGTTTAGTCTGGTTGTGGCGCTGGTAGTCCTGGTGCTGGACCTGGTCAGCAAGCGCTGGGTGGAAGCCGAGTTATTCAATGGCGAACAGATCCCGCTGACAAATTTTTTCAATCTGGTGCTGGCCTATAACGCAGGTGCCGCCTTCAGCTTTCTAAGCGACGCCAGCGGATGGCAGCGCTGGTTTTTCAGTTTGATTGCTGCGGGCGCTTCAGTACTGATCGTTTATCTGCTGCGTAAACACGCTGCCGACAGGTTGTTCTGTATTGCGCTAAGCCTGATACTAGGCGGGGCGCTTGGTAATCTGTGGGATCGAATAACCATGGGGCATGTGGTCGATTTTCTGGATTTCCATGCGGGCGGCTATCACTGGCCGGCTTTTAACGTGGCGGATTCCGCAATTTTTCTCGGGGCGATGTTGATGGTGATCGACAGCTTCCGGCGCAAGGAATGACGCGCATTAATCAGGCATGCAAAACAGGAACGGCGAATTCTATGCCGGGTGGCGATTTTTTCCAGGTCGCCACATCACGTCTTCTACGCCCTGCTGATGGTTCAGGATGCGGCATAATACGAACAGAAAGTCGGACAAGCGGTTGAGGTACTCGATGTGGGACGGCATTGCCGGTTCAGTTCGGTAAAGCCTTACCAGACACCGTTCGGCACGCCGGCAGGTTGCGCGCGCGACGTGGCACAGGGAAGCCGCGCGGGTTCCGCCGGGGAGTATGAATTCCTTTAGCGCAGCCAGTGAGATGTTGTAGTCATCAAGTTGCTTTTCCAAACGGCTGACTTGCGCTTCGCTCATGCTGGCGCGGCCGGGAATACTCAGATCCCCGCCCAGATCGAACAGGTCATGCTGGATATCTTCCAATTTGATGCGCACTTCCTCCTCGGGATTTTCCGCAAGCAAAACACCAATAAAGCTGTTCAGTTCGTCCACGACGCCGATAGCCTCGACACGTAAACTCTCCTTGGTGGTTCGTGTGCCGTCACCCAACCCGGTGGTTCCGTCGTCGCCGGTACGGGTATATATCTTCGTCAGGCGCTTTCCCATGTCAAGCGCTCCATGTCATGCATCAGGGTGATGTACTGATACGGGTTGAGGAATCGAGGAACAGTACCGCTGCACTCAGCTATCCTGCTTGGGCTTTGCCGGGGATCGCGGCATGAAGAGTGCGGCCAGGGGTTTGTTTGGAGGGCGGTGGCGGGAATGATCAGCTGAGGCCTTGGCAGACTTGCTTTCGGTACTCTCTGCGGAAGGAGTGCCGGGGATATAGGGCTGGCTGAACAATGGGTCTTCCGGAGTCTTGGAGCTTTTCCCGTGCACCCGCATATGCTCCTTCCCGGTTTTCGTGCCTTTGAAGCCGTTCGCACCCTTTTGGTATGCGGCAGAATGAGAATCATCGGGTCGTCTGACGCGTGATTCAGACGATTTCTTGTGTTCCGATGGGTGGGATTTATTGCGAGTGGGCCGCCTTTCTCGTGCGCTTTCGGACTCGATTGGATGTTTCCGGGTTTCAGGCTCGAATCCGGCAACTACCACGGAGTTAAGCTTGAATTTCAGGAGCTGTTCAATTCCTCTGAGCAACTCGTTCTCATCCTCGCCCACCAATGAAATCGCGTCGCCTTTTGTGCCGGCGCGGCCGGTACGGCCGATTCGATGAATATAATCCTCGGGTGTGGTGGGCAATTCGAAGTTGACCACATGGGGGAGGTCTTCGATATCCAATCCCCGGGCCGCAACATCGGTTGCCACTAGTACGCGCACGATTCCTTGTTTGAACTCCTCCAGTGCCTGGGTGCGCTGAGGCTGACTCTTGTCGCCATGAATGGCAGTCGCGGTAATTCCATCCCGTTGTAACTGCTGAGCCAACCTGCTGGCGCCATGCTTGGTACGGACAAAAACCAGAACCTGTTGCAGATCCTGAGACTTGATGAGGTGCGTCAGCAACTCGCGCTTACGGTCCCGCGACACCGGATGTACTACGTGGGTTATCAGTTCGGCAATGGAATTGCGCCTTGCCACTTCGATCAACTCAGGGTTGCGCAAGAGCTTGTTTGCAAGTTTCTTGATCTCTTCCGAGAAGGTCGCCGAGAACATCAGGCTCTGCCGTTGCTGTGGCAGCAGGGCGAGAATGCGTTTGATATCGGGCAGAAACCCCATGTCCAGCATACGGTCGGCTTCATCCAGTATGAGGATTTCCACCTTCGACAGGTTTACGGTTTTTTGCTGGATGTGGTCGAGCAGACGTCCGGGCGTGGCAACGAGAATTTCAACTCCCGCGCGCAAATCCCTGGTCTGCGGCGCCATATCCATTCCTCCATAAACAACAGCGCATCGGAGGGATAGATATTTGCCATAGGTTTTTACGCTTTCATATACCTGCACTGCCAATTCGCGCGTAGGTGCCAGGATCAATGCGCGAGTGGGGTGCTTGGCGGGCGAAGCGCTGGTGTTGGCGCTGGGTTGCAAGCGGCTCAGCATTGGCAGCGTAAAGCCCGCCGTCTTGCCGGTGCCGGTCTGTGCACCGCCCATGATGTCCTTGCCTTCAAGTATCAGCGGAATTGCCTGAGCCTGAATTGGGGTGGGTTCAGTATAGCCCTGGTCTGCTATGGCGCGCAGAATTTCAGGCGATAGATTGAGTTGGGCGAACGACATATCCATTACTTCGCACCCACCCAACTGGAGCCGTTGGGAAAGTCCCGGAAAAACAACTCATAAGCGTGCCAATTGCGGACAATAGAGGCGTTTGGAGAGTAGGAAAAAAAGGAGTAAACAGGAGATTGCAGCGGTAATTTCATCAAAATAAAAAATTAGACTTGCGGTAATTAAAAAAATTCAACTAATCGTTTCGTGCGCCCTGATGAACGTTTTTAGGTTTCTCCGCCTTAAACCCCTCGGTGCATTTTTTAAGACCGTTTAATACAGCGGGAGCTGCGCCAATGGCCACCGCGTCGACCAGACAATACCAGGCGGCAACACCGCTGGGCGGATTTCCCTGGGACAGCCCCAGGACAGGTTCTATTGCCGCCCACTTCCAGGTTCCCGCGGCTGTGCCGATTAATTCCAGCCACGTCGTGATGAAAAAAGCGGCGAGATAAACCATTGGGGAGCGGCCCTTGAAGAGGTAGACCAGAAAAACGCAAAATAGTAGTGCCCCAACCTGATCACCCTGCGTGGGATATCCGCTGACTCCCCAAATTGACCAGGCGCCGCATGTTATGACGACCAGGGCCGCTATTTTGCGTGCATGTGTCAAAAAGAGACCTGAGCGGGCCAGCGCGACTGCTGTCAGATAAACCATGCCATGGCCGGGTGGTACATAAGCGGGCACGTTGCCGAATCGATAGGTATACCCCTCCATGTAGATGGATGCGAAATGCTCACCAAGGGTGGCAAATGCGACCGCGATGATGACCTGCATCCGTACTTCCTTGTTCTCCCCCCATAGCAATGCTGACAAAAATGTCCAGGCTATAAGCCCCATGAAATTTTGCTGCTCCAGACTGCCGCTGGCGTCCATATTCAAGCTGATAGCCACGCACACAAATGTAAGCGTCGCGATGAAATAGTCGCGTATTCGGTGGGAGTAGGTAGTGTTTGGGCGGGGGAAATTACGCAGCATTCGTTTCTGGCTCGGATACCTTGATCTCGCAGCTGATCCAGTCAAGGATATGAATTAGTCTTTGGACTGTTTATTAGAATTGGTTTATCTGGATCGTTTATTTGAGTCGTTTAATTGCGAAATAGACACCTACCGGCCGCGCAACTGTAGCGGTGAATGAATAAATGGCAGTTCCAGCGATTCCCGGAGGAAGCAAATTCGCCGATTCCCTTATGTAATCAAAGCCGCTGCTCCTCGCGTAAGTGCGGAGAACAGCGGCTTGGATAAAATAAACAGGGAGTCCGCTAATGAATTCTAAAAACCGTGAAGATCAGGATCACTCCTCTTCCTCATCCTCTTCTTCCTCCTCGTCTTCATCCTTGGATGCGGTCTTGAGGACCAGCTTGCCCTGCTTGATGCTTTCGTTGAGGTCGGTTTCGGGAGCTTCCTTGTGCACCAGGTTCTGATGGCAGTCGATGCAGGTGGC
>NZ_FODX01000003.1 GCF_900110495.1 Nitrosovibrio sp. Nv6
CCCCGCATGTCAGCGTCACCAGCCTAAGCCAAGGCTTGACTACCATTTTGCTCTCCTTTACTCCGTAATAATTGTTGTGCTTCGGTATCTGTGACTATAGCCTGTCTGCACGCTGCTACCCGCAAATACAGGCCATCCCTCGCCACGATGCCGTTTTGTCTGATAAAACCCCAGGACAATCCCGGGCCCCTCCCTGAAACACCGCGTAGCCTAAACTCATGACTACTTTGTGTCAAGAAAAATGAGGCGCGATGAGAGAACAAATAAGCTGTCCGATTGTCCGGATCTGTCAAAAATATGTTCTGTCCGTTATAGCCGCTGATGAAGAGATAGAGAAAGGAAAGGATATAAAAGGCTATATATGACTACGACGAGATGGAAGAGATGCGCAGGATGAGATTTAAAGAACTGCGATTACTGGTATACCGGCAGCCGATGTTATTACCTGTGGCTGATGGTCGCGGCGGGAATGGGAAAGACAGCCGACAGCACTGCGGAGAACCTTAAAGCTATCGTCTGCTCATGTTCGACATTTGCTGGAATACCCATCGGCCCGGCTTTTAACTTGATCAATTCGTCGCCAGCCAGAATACGACGCCAGCAAGTACACAGACCAGTGAAATACAAGCAACAAGCAGAATCTTTACTCGAACTCGAAAAACTTCGATGGCTTGGATGATAAGCGCGTTTTGTTCAGCAAGCGATTTGATCAGCTCAGCGGATGATCTTTGTTCATCACTCAATTCAACGATTTTTGCTTCTAGCAGACGAACTCGTTTATCCAGATTAATCGACCCGTCGCTTGCCGACCAATTTGGAGCTGCTGAAAAATCACTTTTATCAGTCTTTGTTTCCGCAAAAAGATGCTTTGCTGCTTTGACAATTTGCGGCGCGGATTCCAGTACGCTTCCCCATGGAATGATCTTTAATGCCGTCATCCAGATTGCCATGTCTCAGCCTCCATTAATCACATCCGATAAATATCACGAGCAGCATAAACTCCCATACGCTCACATAGGTTCACATCCTGGCCAATACCTCCGCAATGGTGTCGCCAATGGCCGAAGGGGTGGGACAGATCGTGACACCAAGATCTCTTAACATGGATACTTTTTCCGCGGCACTTTCGCCTGCCGACGAAATGATCGCGCCTGCATGGCCCATCCGACGGCCTTCCGGTGCAGTTAAACCTGCGATATAAGCAATGACTGGTTTGGTCATGTGATCTTTGGCAAAAATACCCGCTTGAACTTCCTGCGGCCCGCCGATTTCGCCGATCATTACCACCACCTTCGTTTCAGCGTCCTCCTCGAATCTCTCCAGAATATCACGATGAGAACTGCCGATAATCGGATCTCCGCCAATACCTACCGATGTTGATATGCCGATACCCAGCATCCTCATCTGGTCGGCTGCTTCGTAGCCCAGCGTCCCGGAACGGCCAACAATCCCGACATCACCTTTCATAAAGATATGTCCGGGCATTATCCCCAGCATCGCCCGGCCCGGACTTATCGTACCCGCACAGTTCGGACCGGTCAGCACCATTCTTTCTTCGATAGGAAAGCGACGCAAAAAGTTCTTTACAGTCATCATGTCCTGCGTGGGAATACCATCAGTAATGGCTACACAGTATTTAATGCCCGCATCGGCCGCTTCCATGATTGAGTCCGCGGCAAATGCCGGCGGCACAAATACGATACTGGCATCCGCATCGACTTGTTGCACAGCTTCTTTCACTGTATTGAAGACGGGGCGGCCCAAGTGTTGCTGACCCCCTTTGCCGGGAGTTACCCCCCCTACTACATTGGAACCATAGTTGATCATGTCCTGCGCGTGGAAAGTACCAATTTTGCCGGTAAAGCCCTGGACTATGATACGTGTACTCTCGTTAATCAAGATCGCCATTTGTTTTCCCTTCGCACTCTTTCGCAATTACTTCATTACGAGCCCGGACAACTTTGCCCGCCGCTTCCGCTAACGTTCCCGCCGTGATGATGGGCAGACGACTCTCGGCAATGATACGCTGACCCTCCTCGACATTTGTGCCCGATAGACGGACAACCAGCGGGACCTTTATATCGATGTTTTTTACTGCGTGCACGACGCCCTCGGCGATCCAGTCGCAGCGGTTAATTCCAGCAAATATATTCACCAATATTGCTTTAACGCCTTTATCAGCCAATACCAGACGAAATGCTTTTTCCGTGCGATCAGCGGAGGCCCCGCCACCCACGTCAAGAAAATTCGCGGGCTCGCCACCCGCCAGTTTGATCATATCCATGGTCGCCATCGCCAAACCGGCGCCATTGATCATGCAGCCGATGTCCCCATTCAGACCGATATAACTCAAGCCATGATCGGTAGCTGCCATTTCACGTGGATCTCCCTGCGTTTTATCGCGCAGTTCGGCAATCTCATGACGCCGAAATAGCGCGTTGTCATCAAAACTCAGTTTTGCGTCAAGTGCGATGAGTTCGCCGTTGCCGGTAATAACCAGCGGATTGATCTCCAGCATGTTCGCATCAAGATCACGTAAGGCGCGATAGCAACCTCTTATGGTTTTGACCGCATGACTTAATTGTGTGGCTTCCAACCCTAAAGCAAAAGCCATCTCCCGTGCCTGAAAATCCTGGAGACCGACAGCGGGTTCAATGTAAATTTTTTTTATCGCATCGGGATCTGTTTCAGCCAATTCCTCAATTTCCATTCCACCCTGTGCGGAACCCACCATGACGATGCCTTCGGAGCTCCGGTCAATCAGAAAGCAAAGATACATTTCCTTGACAATTTGCGTCCCTGCTTCCACATAAACCCTGGAACAGACTTTACCCATCGGGCCTGTTTGATGAGTTACCAGCTGTTTTCCCAACAGTTCTTCCGCAGCCGCTTTAACTTCGTCATGCGTTTTGCAGACCTTGATACCCCCGGCCTTGCCGCGCGCGCCTGAATGAATCTGTGCTTTTACTACCCAGACATTACCGTCGATTTCCCTGGCCCGCTGCACACTTTCCTCAGCACTGTAGGCCAAACCGCCTTCCGCAATCTTAACGCCATACTTCGTCAAAATCTCCTTCGCCTGATACTCGTGTATATCCAATGCATCACCTTATTTTGTTTATAAAATAGTTTATCCGGAACTCTCACGAATACCGTTGAGCCGGGGAACGGATCAAGTCACCTCAATGGAGAAATCCGGCCATCTCCACTCGCTGATCGCCGAACTGAAAATGGGATTATATTGCGGGGTTTGAGCCCCGTCATAATGCTGACCCTCAGCTGAAACAGACAGAAGCGTCTGATACCAACTCTTCTTCAGGCTGGCCGTGCCACTATCGAGAACCGGCTGTGTACTTCATGGATACCGCGACGCGATTGAATTTTCCGCAAATATTGTTTCCTGCATTTTTCCGTGAGTATTCCGACGATTCACCTTATTCTATCCCCTTATCTATCCCTGACCCATTCCGATGAGTCAAAAAACAAAAGGCCGCTGACGCGGCCGCGAGAAGCGAACTATGCGCCTTTTGCGCCCATTGCTTCCGCCATTTTAACCACATTATTGGCCATTCTTGCGGAAGCGGCGTCGATCAGCCGGCCGTCCAGTGCCGCCGCGCCTTTACCTTGAGACGCCGCTTCTTTCAAGGCAGCCAGGATCCGTTGTGCTTTCTCGACTTCCGCAGCAGGCGGGGTAAATACTTCGTTCGCAAGTGCGATTTGTGATGGATGGATAGCCCATTTACCTTCGCAGCCTAAAGCGGCCGCTCTTCTAGCCGCCAGTTTGAAGCCGTCGGGATCCTTGATGTCCCCAAAAGGGCCATCGATGGGACGTAAACCGTAGGCACGACACGCTACAGTCATGCGACTGATGGCAGCATGCCACTGATCGCCTGGATAGTCTGGATTGAGTCCGCCTATATTTGTTGTTCTGGCCCGATTACTAGCGGCGTAATCGGCTACACCGAAATGTAGCGCTTCAAGTCGGCCGGATGCGCCATTTCGGGCGATATCTTCTACATTTGCCATACCTAAAGCTGTTTCGATCAATGCTTCAACACCGATTCTTTTTTTCAGTCCCTGTTGCATTTCCAATTGATTCAACATGGCTTCAACCATATAGACATCAGCATAAACACCTACTTTCGGAATCAATATTGTGTCGATCCCATGACCAGCCTTTTCAACCAGATCCACTACATCACGAACCATGAATTGTGTATCCAGCCCGTTTATACGTACAGAGATTGTTATGCCATGGCCTCTCCAATCCAGATCGTTGAGCGCTTCGATAACATTTTTGCGTGCAGTCAGTTTGTCGTCGGGCGCAACTGCATCTTCAAGATCGAGAAAGATGAAGTCCGCGCCGCTTTTCAGCGCTTTCTCAAACATCCCCGGATTCGAACCCGGAACAGCTAGTTCGCAGCGTTGCACGCGTAAAACTGACGCTTCATATAGAGTGTGGCTCATTCGTTTTCCTGATTGAATTATTAAATGGGGGGCTAGTTGGTGTAGTTGGCTTGGAGGCGGCGGGGATACGATATATCCAGCCTCAGCTGAGCAAAGAAGCAACCCGGCCGGTTTTTTTTATTTATTCGATAACACTATTCTACTTTTGAAGACGTTAATGTTCAATTTTTACTTTTATCGGACGGAAAAGGTGGGCGGCAGGACGGGGATCTTGCGCTATTGAATGCGTAAATACGATCTACCGGGCGTGAATTTTTTTAACAGCCGCCAGCCAGCTATTCATTACGCATAAATGCCAATCATGCGTACTATCGCTTCTGGTATTTGGATACTGCGCGATTGTGATCGATTAAATGACGGGAAAAGTGTGATTCCCCATTCCCTTTGGCAACAAAATACAGCGCATCGGTCTTGGCGGGGTTGAGTACCGCCAGGATGGAGGCAAGTCCCGGTAAAGCAATGGGGGTTGGCGGCAGGCCGCGGCGTGTGTAGGTATTGTATTCCTGATCGGTTAAAAGATCTTTTTTGCGAAGATTGCCATCAAACTTGTTGCCAAGTCCATAAATGACAGTCGGATCGGTTTGCAGCAACATGCTGGATCGCAACCGGTTGATAAATACGCCTGCGACCATGCTACGGTCGCTCTCTCTGCCAGTTTCTTTTTCAACGATTGAAGCAAGAATCAAGGCCTGATATGGGTCTGCCAACGGCAAATCTGCGGCTCGCCCAGCCCAGGCGTTGTCAAGATGGTTCCGCATCACATGATAGGCCCGTTTCAATATCGCCGCGTCACTGCTGCCTCGCGCAAAAAAATAGGTATCGGGGAAAAACAATCCTTCTGCTGCTGTTTCGGTGGCCCCGATCAGACGCAGAATCTCCAAATCAGTCAAATTGACGGTATCGTGCCGGAGGGCCGGGTGCTCATCCAGGGTTTGCCTGAGCTGGGAAAAAGTCCATCCTTCTGTGAATCTGATCTCGCTTTGGTTTATGTCGCCCTTGGTAATGCGCTCAAGCAACTGCAGGGGCGAAATGTTCGCAGCAATCTCATAATCACCCGCTTTGACTGACGATGCAACCCCCGTTACCCGCGACAGCAGGACAAACGACCAGGCGTCACGCAAAATGCCAGCGTCGGTTAATTGCGTTGCAATGCTTTTTAAGCTGCTGCCCGGCTTGATGGAAAATTCATACGGAACAACGGGAAGCTGAACGGCGGTATTGACATGATAAACAAGCCATGCGCCGAACAGAAAAAAACCGGCAAGGGCGAGATAGGTCAGACGTTTTAGCGTGCGCATGCGCTATAACGGCAAAAATCAGGTTTTACGGAAAATCAGTGTACCATTCGTGCCGCCAAAGCCAAACGAATTTGACATCGCGACGTCGATTTTCATTTTCCGCGCAGTATTGGGAACATAATCCAGATCACATTGCGAATCCTGATCGAAGATATTGATAGTAGGTGGTGAGATCTGATGATATATCGCGAGAGCACTGAATATGGCTTCTATTCCACCGGCGGCGCCAAGCAAATGACCGGTCATGGATTTGGTGGAGTTCACTACAAGCTTTTTCGCATGCTCACCAAAGCAGCGCTTCACGGCGACGGATTCCGAGATATCCCCCAGCGGAGTGGATGTGCCGTGAGCGTTAATATAATCCACTTCATCGGCATTCATCCCCGCGTTTCTAAGGGCGTTGGTCATGCAACGCGCGGCGCCCTCTCCGTCTTCCAGCGGTGCGGTCATATGGTAGGCGTCCGCACTCATGCCGAAGCCGGCCAGTTCAGCATAAATCTTCGCGCCGCGGCGTTTGGCGTGCTCCATTTCTTCCAGCACAAGAATACCGGCGCCTTCACCCAGAACAAAGCCGTCCCGACCCTCGTCCCACGGCCGACTGGCAGTCGCCGGGTCATCATTGCGGGTTGACAGGGCTCGCGCGGAGGCAAAGCCGCCAATGGCCAGTGGCGTTACGCAGGACTCTGCGCCACCGGCGACCATCACATCCACATCTCCATATTCAATCAGGCGGGCTGAGTCGCCTATGCAATGCGTAGCGGTGGTACAGGCTGTGACAATGGCAAGATTCGGCCCCCTGAAGCCAAACATGATCGACAGATTGCCTGCGATCATGTTAATGATCGTACTAGGAATAAAGAATGGAGAGATTTTGCGCGGACCGCCCGCATGATAAGCATCATGCGTGTTCTCGATCATGGGAAGACCGCCGATGCCGGAACCGATGTTGACACCGATACGTTCGGAATCAAGAGGAGTGCCAGCCAAATCCCCCAGCCCCGCGTCCCTGACCGCCTGAATACCTGCCGCCATGCCATAGTGGATGAAGATATCCATCCGGCGTGCGTCTTTAGCAGAAAGATAATGCGTAATGTCAAAATCTTTGACTTCCCCAGCTATCTGGGAAGCAAACGCGGAAGCGTCGAAACGGGTTATTCGGGTGACGCCCGATTTCCCGGCGAGAACGTTGTCCCATGCATCTGGAACGGTGTTACCGACAGGCGAAATCATGCCCAATCCGGTGATGACTACCCTACGTTTGGACAAGATGGCTCCGATATGGGATTGCTTGAAGCAAATTAGTTGGTGTGAGAATTGATGTAGTCTATTGCCTGTTGAACGGTGTTGATTTTCTCTGCCTGTTCGTCGGGGATTTCGCACTCGAATTCTTCTTCCAACGCCATGACCAGCTCTACGGTATCAAGCGAATCCGCGCCCAGATCATCGACAAAAGACGACTCGCTCTTGACGTCGGCCTCATTCACACCAAGCTGCTCAGCCACGATTTTTTTTATACGCTGTTCTACATTTTCCATCTAGGGACCTCTTCTCCGGTAAGAAAAACGCCGTCATTCTAGCAAGTTTTCGGTATTAATAAAATCCGAACGCTTGGAAGCTCAAAAGCAGACAAGCTGCTCGTGAACTCCACCTGTCGATTTATATTCGACATATTGAACGGCAAGAAATTTTTGAAAGTTATGACAATATTTTCCATTAATCCATATACATTCCGCCATTGACGTGAAGGGTCGCACCAGTAATATATCCTGCGGCTGGCGAGGCAATAAAGGCGACTGCCGATGCTATCTCCTCCGGGCGCCCCAATCTGCCCATCGGCACCTGCTGGAGCAAGAGTTGCTGTTGTTTCTCGGTAAGCGAACGAGTCATGTCCGTCGCTACGAAACCAGGCGCAATGCAATTGACCGTAATGTTGCGGCTGCCCACCTCGCGTGCCAGCGATTTGCTGAAACCGAATATTCCCGCCTTGGCAGCCGCATAATTGGACTGGCCCATATTACCGGTCGCGCCTACCACTGAGGAAATATTGATTATGCGTCCGTAACGGGCCCTCATCATTGCTCTCAGCACAGCACGGCTCAAACGGAATACGGATTTGAGATTGGTTTCCATGATTTCATCCCATTCCTCATCTTTCATGCGGAGAAGCAAATTGTCACGGGTGACGCCAGCATTATTCACCAATATTGCGATATCCCCGAATTCCTCCTCCACACTTTTAAGAACACTTTCAATCTGAGCGGTATTATTTACGTTCAGCGTCACGCCAGTACCTTTGAAGCCCGCCTCTTTCAGGTAGCGACTAATAAATTGGGCGCCACCCTCAGTGGTTGCAGTACCGATCACGGTAACGCCCTGCCTGCCCAACTCAAGCGTGATGGCCCGTCCGATACCGCGGCTGGCACCGGTTATGAATGCTATTTGATCTTGCAACATCATTTTCCAGTTCGTTCGATCACGATAAACACGGATAAACTCTGCGCACCAGATGCGCCGAGCGATATCCATCCCATATCCTCATACATGCAATTACACCAGTATGCTTGTAGCATGATGGAGCGCTGCCCCGTCCGCCAATGCCATGCTCTGCAAATTAGCGTCTATTCGCTTGTTGAGCCCCGTCAACACCTTGCCGGGCCCACATTCCACCACATGGGTAACGCCGGCAGCGGCAAAAGAACGAATGATTTCCGTCCAGCGAACCGGGCTGGACAACTGCTGTATCAGAATTTCCTTTATAACTTCCGGGTCTTCATGCTGCTGCACATCCGCGTTGTGCAACAACGGGATTTTTGGCGGCCGAAGCGCGACAACTTTCAACCGCTGTTGCATTTTGCCGGCCGCTTCACTCATCAGAGAGCAATGCGAGGGTATGCTCACAGGCAACATCAGCGTCCGTTTCGCGCCCTTTGACCTGGCCAGTTCCATCCCTTTCAGTACTGCGTTTTTATGACCCGCGATCACCATCTGCCCGGGCGAATTAAAATTGGCCGGTTCCAGTAATTCGCCATTTGAATAATTTGTAACTTCATCGCAGACTGCTCGCAACACCTCGTCGTCAAGCCCCAGAATTGCCGCCATCGCACCGACGCCTTCCGGTACTGCCTGTTGCATTACCTCGCCCCGAAAACGCACCAGTGGCAGTGCATCGGCAAAGGTCAAGGCTTCAGAGGCGACCAGCGCGGTATATTCGCCCAAACTGTGGCCAGCCATGAATACCGGTTTCATATCCCCAAGGCTTTGCCAGGCGCGATATACCGCCATGCCGGCAATCAGCATCAACGGTTGGGTATTGACCGTCAGATTAAGTTTATCGGTCGCGCCCTCATTAACCATCGCCCAGAAATCCTGCCCGAGAATATCAGATGCTTCGGTGAAGGTTTCACGCACAATGGAAAAATCGGAATATCCGTCCATCATACCTGCCGCCTGCGATCCCTGGCCAGGAAAAACGCAGGCAAATTTTACGGGAGGGCGTATTGTTGATTGCATATTCTATTGACTGGAACCGACCCGTAATTCGCCAGCGTTATTCAATGTTGTAAAGGAGGATGAAAACGGGATAATGACGCCGCATCGGACTTTAAACGAAACCATGGCGCGCATTGAATAAGGATCAGACATCTGCCATGCGAATGACGACAAAATATACGGGAGAGATGATCAGACCGCAAGATGGAGCGCCCCGGCGGGATTTGCCAAGGGACAGGATGTTGTTTACCAACAAACTAATACCGCTCCCCAGGTAAACCCTCCACCCACACCTTCCATAAGCACATGCTGACCGGATTTGATGCGCCCATCGCGTACGGCAGTATCCAGCGCCAGTGGAATGGATGCAGCGGAAGTATTGCCATGCTTCTCTAAAGTAGCGACCACCTTTTCCATAGGTATGCCCAGTTTTTTTGCCGTGGAAATAATGATGCGGATATTGGCCTGATGAGGAATCAGCCAATCAATATCGGAGGCCTTCAAATTATTTTCAGCCAGAGCCTCATGTACGACTTCTTCCAGAACTTTTACCGCAAATTTGAAAACCGTGTTGCCTTCCATCATGACGAACGGCGTGCCTTGAACCTTGCCCCCACAGACGTTGCCGGGCGCTGTCAGGATATTTTTATAGCTGCCATCCGCGTGCAAGTGGCTCGAGATTATTCCCGGGCGATCGCTGCGGGAAAGTACGACCGCGCCCGCCCCGTCGCCAAACAGCACGCAAGTGCTGCGATCGCTCCAGTCGAGTATGCGTGAATAAACTTCCGTTCCAACCACCAGCGCCGTACGGTATTTACCAGCACGAATAAACATATCCGCGGTGGCAAGCGCATAGACAAAACCACTGCATACCGCCTGTACGTCAAATGCGGGACAGTCCTTCACCCCGAGCTTATCCTGCAAAATACAAGCGGTGCTGGGGAAGATCACATCCGGGGTGGTAGTGGCGACAATAATCAGATCGATCTCTTCGGCGGAGACGCTCGCCGCCTTCATCGCTTCGCGGCTGGCATTGAGTGCCATATCGCTCGCCATTTCGTTATCCGCAGCGATGTGTCGCTGTGCTATACCGGTGCGACTGCGTATCCACTCGTCGCTGGTATCCACCATCTGCTCGAGATCCTGATTTGTGAGAATTTTTTCCGGCAGATAGCTGCCTGTTCCGATAACTCTCGAGTAAATCATGCGGGGCTCTCTTCCGTCAGGGGCGGAGAATATTTGTCCGGATTTTTACCGGGATGCGGCAATTGCGCCACGCGCTCGCTTATATGACGCAGCATTCCGCCGCGAACTTCATCCACAGCACGCGCGATGGCGAAACCGAACGCGTGACTGTCAGCCGAGCCATGGCTTTTGATGACAATGCCACGCAACCCCAGCAAACTGGCGCCATTGTATCGACGGTGATCCACCCGCCGCTTGAATGCATTAATGACCGGCAAGGCGATCAGCCCCGCGAATTTAGTGAGAAGGTTGCGTCGGAATTCTTCGCGCAGGTAAGTGGAAAGCATCTGTGCCACTCCCTCAGAAGTTTTCAATGCTACATTTCCAACGAAGCCGTCACACACAACCACGTCCGTCGTTCCTTTATAGATATCGTTACCCTCGATATTGCCGTAGAAATTCAACCCGCTGCCGCGCAGCAGTTCCGCTGCCTGTTTCACCACTTCATTACCTTTGATCTCTTCCTCGCCTATATTCAGCAAGCCGATGCTGGGCTTCTCCTTGTTGTCCACTGTGGATACAAGAGTTGCCCCCATGACAGCGAATTGAAGCAGATGCTCCGCGCTACAATCCACGTTTGCGCCGAGATCAAGGACATAGGTGTGTCCCTTTATTGTCGGCAACACCACCGCAAGAGCCGGCCGGTCGATGCCGGGAAGCGTTTTCAGCACAAAACGTGAAGCAGCTATCAACGCGCCGGTATTGCCCGCGCTGATGCAGGCCTGGGCGTCGCCGCTCTTTACAAGGTTGAGAGCAACGCGCATTGAGGAATTTTTCTTGCCGCGTAACGCCAGGGCAGGCGACTCGTCCATACCAACGACTTCGCTCGCGGCATGAACCCTCAACCGGGACCTGGGCGCAACCTTGACAGCCCGCAATTCCGATTCGATGACCTCGGGCAGCCCTACCAGAATGATATCGATTCCGGGGTTACGATGAAGATAATCGACGACTGCAGGAACTGTCACACGAGGGCCGTAATCGCCACCCATGCAGTCTACAGCTACGGTAATATTCAATTTTTTGAGGCCCTTGAGGCCGGGATCAACTTCGGCACCCCCAGAAAGATGGGGCGAAATTTAATCTCCCTTTGTTTTGACGACCTTCCTGCCGCGGTAATAACCGTTAGGACTGATGTGGTGACGCAAATGTACTTCACCGGTGCTGGAATCCAGCGTCAACGGCGGGTTGGTCAAAAAATCGTGCGATCGATGCATGCCGCGCTTTGACGGGGATTTCTTGTTTTGTTGGACTGCCATAACATTCAACTCCTTAAATTATTTTTCAGTGCAGGTTTTTCAACGCTGCCAGTGCGGCAAAGAGAGGTTTTTCCCCTGCTGCATCATTGCTATGGATATTGTCGACCAAGCATTCATTTTCTCCATGACGCGGGGAAATCGGCAAGCTCAGGATTATTTCGTCCTCGATCAGTGCCAGAGCATCCATATCCGATGTCGCTAGAATACAATCAACTGATTCATCCTCATCAAGGCTGGACAGCTCATTTTCATTTTGCGCCAGAAGCAGATCCGTTTGCAGATCCAGCGCATGTCCAATTTGGCCCAGGCAACGCTGGCACTGGAGGTTTATCGATCCCTGAACTACGATTTGCAGGACCGGTCTGGCCTCTCTGTTCAGAGTACCCGTAACTGCATACTGTAACTCGCCGTCATTATCAGTCAGATAATCCTGCAAGCGCTCGAACTCGGAAAGCGCAATTTTACCATGATGCGCGCCAGCATTTCTGGCAAAATCAAGAGCGTCTATGATGAGCCGTACCGGCATAAGGTGGAAGTCTTTTTTATAAAATCGAAGCAAAGTCCGGGGTATGCTTTGCGCATGCCTCGCTGTTCACTCATAATGTTTTTATCGCATACCGGAGAATTCAACTATCCTATCCATAGTTCGTTCCTCGGCTATCCATATCGTTTCGCTCAATTAGCACTCAATTGATGAAAGTGCGCTTTTGGTATTAGAATCCCGGGGACACGTATACGGCGCGCATAATATATTTTTTGCCCCCCAGTGTCAAAAACCTCCAAGAATAAACCTTGAAAACACAACAAATTGGCCAGCAACTTGTATTGGGATCCAGTTCCGTTTATCGTCATGAACTACTTCAGCGCCTGCAAATTCCTTTTGAAGCCTGCAACCCGAAAGTAGATGAAACCCCGCTGGCTGGAGAGACTCCTGACGCTACCGCTCTCCGGCTGGCCGCGGCAAAGACTCAAGCGGTTGCGGTCACCCATCCCGATGCCTTGATTATCGGCGCCGATCAGGTAGCGATGCTGGAAGGCATACAGCTCGGCAAACCATTAACCCGCATGAACGCGGTCCGCCAGCTCCGTGCCGTTCGGGGAAAGGAGGTTGTATTTCATACGGCATTGAGTCTTTTTAACAGTCGCACGGGCGATATGCAGACCCGGCTCGTCCCTTCCCTTGTCAAGTTTCGCAATTTAAGCAATCAGCAGATCGATAATTATCTCGATAGGGAACAGCCTTATCACTGCGCAGGAAGCGCCAAGGCCGAGGGATTGGGAATTGCCTTGATCGAACGCATCGTCAGCGATGATCCAAGTGCGCTGATTGGATTACCGCTGATCGCGCTAGTGGAAATGCTATCGCGGGCAGGCCTCGAGGTAGTGTGAATTCGGGCATTCTCTATCTCATTCCCGCCCCCTTGGGCAAAGGTGATATTGCCTGGACAATTCCCGCTGCTGTCCGGCAATGCGTGGCGAGGCTTGATCGCTATATAGTAGAGCATCCAAAAACCGCGAGACAATTTTTAAAACAGATCGATTGCATCCTGCCGTTACAGAGGATCAGCATGCAGGTACTGGATGAACATACTCAAGCCAGGGAATTTGAAAATCTGCTTTCGCCCCTCCTCGCAGGGAGCGACATTGGGCTATTATCGGAAGCCGGCTGCCCGGCAGTAGCAGACCCGGGGGCGGGTCTGGTCCGTCTTGCCCACCAAAAGAAAATTCGGGTGGTCCCATTGGTGGGACCATCCTCAATACTGCTGGCGCTGATGGCCTCCGGATTGAACGGTCAGCGCTTCGTGTTCCACGGCTATCTACCTGTGGAAACCAGCAAACGTGTCAAGAAAATCGTCGAGCTGGAAAAAGACTCGATAGTGCGTGATCAGACACAGATACTTATCGAAACCCCCTACCGCAACCAGAAACTGCTGGAGTCGATTATTTCTTGCTGCCGCGATGACACCAGTCTCTGTATTGCATGCAACCTTACCCTGGCAGACGAATACATTTCAACCAGGGCAGTCAGGGAATGGAAGCATGCCTTGCCCGATATCCATAATAAGCCCGCTATTTTTTTGCTCCAGGGCTAACTGCCAAATCGCAATCATCGCAACCCCCATCCAATTCCCGCGTCGATCAACGCCTCTGCTGTTACCGCGCCAAAACGCCGCGCAAAGCGCTCGGCAAATCCTTCCCGAGTCGTGTAATCAACAATGGTTTCCGCCTTGATGACTTCACGCGCGACGTAGTCCGCGCTGCCCGTGGCGTCGGCAAGCCCCAGTTCTATACTTTGCTGACCGGTCCAGACCTTGCCGCTGAATATCTCCGACCCTTCCTTCAAGCGTTCACCTCTACCTTCCTGCACTACCTGAATAAATTGCTTGTGGATATCATCCAGCATTTTTTTTGCATATTTCTCCTGTTCGGCATTGGTTGGAGAGAACGGATCAAGAAAAGCCTTGTTTTCCCCTGCCGTGAGTAACCGCCGCTCGACTCCAAGCTTTTCCATTGCACCGGTAAAACCGAATCCGTTCATCAGCACCCCGATAGATCCGACAATACTGGCCTTGTCCACGTAAATCCTGTCGGCAGCGGCGGCAACATAATAACCACCTGAAGCGCAGACGTCCTCTATTACGGCATAAAGAGGGATTTCAGGATACTCGGCACGAAGACGGCGGATTTCGTCGTTGATATAGCCCGCCTGTACCGGGCTGCCGCCCGGACTGTTGATGCGCAGAATCACACCCTGTGTTTTTTCATCCTTGAATGCCTGCTGCAACCCTGCATTGATATTATCAGCACTGCTAAGGCTGTCCGGGGAAATTACGCCCCGCAGCTCGACCAGGGCGGTGTGTTTGCGGGACATGGAGATTTCATCGCCTCCAAGCCAGCCCAAGCCGAAAAATAAAAGAATAAACAGGTAGATAAAAGCAAGTGACTTGAAAAATATGCCCCACTGACGCGCTCTGCGTTGTTCCTGCAAGGAAGAAAAAGCTAATTTCTCAAGTACCTGCTTCTCCCAGTCCTCATTACGATTTTCCGAATCAGCCATGGTTGTTTCAATCCTTCAAGTGAAATAAAGCAGAAAAGCGTATGGCGCGCCGCGCCGGCAACATTACGCTCCTCATCCATTTTCTCATACTGCGCGCTTTTCTCTTGCATGAGTCAGCGATGGAAAACCCGGTCCCTTCCGTGTATCCCGGGGGACGCGGGAGCCAGGCATACGACCTCCCATTGCTAACATTATGAACGCACCCGCTTGTCAGCAGCGTCCAAACCGAGCAGAAATTCCGATAAATCGTTCGGTAGCGGTGCTTCAAGATGAAGCTTCTTGCCAGTAACGGGATGAGTCACCTCAACCTGGAACGCGTGCAGGAACATGCGTGCCAGAATTGGGCCGTTGGCGCGTTTGGCAAGTTCCTTGTTCAATGCGAAGTCGCCATACTTATCATCGCCCGCTATGGGGAAACCGAGATGAGCGAGATGCACGCGAATTTGATGAGTACGACCAGTTTTCAGTTCCGCTTCCAGCAGGCTGAAGTCCCGCCAGGATTTCTTCAGATTGAAAACGGTATGCGCTGTTACTCCTTCCTTTTTTTCCCTGGCATCGGCAATCACAGCTACGCGCCGCTCCCCTGTCGATGTTACGTATTTATTGAGAGACAGCTTCACGCTTTGTCGCGCATTGCGCCACTTGCCTTTGACGAGCGTCAGGTAACGCTTTTCCATCATGCCTTCGCGGATCTGCCGATGCAACTCAACCAGCGCGGCCCGGCTTTTGGCAAGGAGCAGGATTCCCGAGGTTTCCCTATCGAGACGATGGACCAGTTCCAGAAATTTCCAGTCGGGATGCTGGGCACGCAATTGTTCGATGACGCCGAAGCTCACGCCGCTTCCACCGTGCACCGCAACACCGGAGGGCTTATTGATGACGACAAGAGCTTCATCCTCAAACAACACATCGAACGGAATAAATCGGCTCTTACTCAGTTTCTTTCCAGGCGGAAAACTTCTTTCCACCGTCCTCACCGGCGGTATGCGCACGGCATCGCCCGGTTGAAGATGATAGTCCGCGCCAATGCGCTTGCTGTTAAGCCGGACCTGCCCGCTGCGCAATAGTTGGTAGATATGACTTTTGGGCACATCTTTCAGGCGCTTGATCAGGAAATTGTCAATGCGCTGACCTTCGCTGTCCTCGCCTATAATTTCGGTAACCGCAGCACTTATAGGAAATTCTTTGCCTAAATGCCTAATTCTACTTATACTTACCAATTGGGGTTCCAGCCTATCCTTTATCCGGTGCGTAAAACGGCGCTGTTGATGGGATTTTTGTCCGAGGGATAAGGGCACAACCCCGAATCTGGTTAACGTCGCTCACCAATAAAGTAGCGATAGTAATGGATACGCGCTCAAAGCACACGTCGATTTCAGTTTTCAGTTTCGTAGCGCCTGCTCGCGGGCAGCCGTAGTCGAAGCCTGATTGAAACTTAATTTTCTGGTTCTGCTTGCGAAAAAAGCAGGACCATAGTGACAAGCCAGAGAAATAGTCATCTTAAAGTCATTTTAGACAAAGCATTCCGACACCATGACCAAGTTACCTGACTAAAAGCTCTCGTATACGCGCGCAGGACGTCTTGTCCTCGCACGTAGGCTGTCTACCCGTGACCAGAGCGCGGGAGGCATAAAATGAAACGCATGTTATTTAATGCGACACAGCCGGAGGAACTGCGTGTCGCCATTGTCGATGGTCAAAAACTTATTGATCTCGACATTGAATCCGCCGGCAAGGAACAACGCAAGAGCAACATCTATAAAGCAGTTATAACCCGTCTCGAGCCTAGCCTCGAAGCCGCTTTCGTCGAGTACGGCGGCGAGCGGCACGGCTTTCTGCCATTCAAGGAAATTTCCCGCTCTTATTTAAAGGAAAGTCCGGACTCAGCCCGTGTCCGCGTTCAGGACGCACTCCATGAAGGTCAGGAACTCATCGTTCAGGTCGATAAAGATGAACGTGGGACGAAGGGAGCCGCGCTCACGACCTATATTTCCCTGGCCGGCCGTTATCTGGTTCTGATGCCCAACAATCCACGCGGCGGGGGTGTGTCACGCCGCATAGAGGGTGAAGACCGTGCGGAACTGCGCGATGTCATGTCGCAACTGACCATTCCTCCTGGCATGAGTATTATAGCCCGCACCGCCGGAATAGGACGTAGCGAAGAAGAGCTGCAGTGGGATTTGAATTATTTGCTGCAACTGTGGCGTGCCATTGAAGATGCTTCCAGCAGTCAAAGTGGCGCTTTCCTGATTTATCAGGAAAGTAGTCTGGTAATACGCGCCATACGCGATTATTTTCATCAGGAGATTGGCGAAATCCTGATTGATACTGAAAGCATCTACGAACAGGCGTGCCAGTTCATGAGCCACGTAATGCCGGCTAATGTCGGCCGCGTCAAGCTCTACCGCGACGACGTGCCACTATTCTCACGTTTTCAGATTGAGCATCAGATTGAGACTGCTTATTCACGCCAGGTAACGCTGCCTTCCGGCGGCGCCATCGTTATTGATCATACCGAAGCACTGGTGTCAGTTGATGTGAACTCGGCACGTGCCACGCGTGGTACCGATATCGAGCAAACCGCGTTGAACACGAATCTGGAAGCCGCTGAGGAAATCGCGCGGCAATTACGCCTGCGTGACCTGGGCGGGCTCGTTGTGATTGACTTTATCGATATGGAAATCGCTCGCAATCAGCGTGAGGTAGAGAACCGGCTGCATGACGCATTGCGTTACGACCGCGCACGTGTGCAAATGGGCAAGATTTCCCGGTTTGGTTTGCTGGAATTATCGCGCCAGCGCTTGCGCCCTTCGTTGGGCGAGAGCAGTTACATTTCCTGCCCGCGTTGTCACGGAACCGGTCACATTCGCGGCACTGATTCCTCTGCGTTGCATATCCTCAGGATTATTCAGGAGGAAGCGATGAAAGAGAATACTGCCGTGCTTCATGTCCAGGTACCGGTTGATGTGGCCACTTACTTATTAAACGAGAAACGTGCGGAGATTCATGCGATTGAAGCTCGGTTGAAGGTAAGTGTGGTACTGATTCCGAACGTCCATCTCGAAACGCCAAACTACAACATTACCCGCCTGCGCCATGATGACGTGAAACTTGGCGAAATTCAGACCAGCTACCAGTTGGTTGAAAAGCCAGTACAGGAAATTTCATTGCCGTCAACTTCACAGGAAATCAAACCGGCCCGGCAACAAGCCGCAGTACGAGGCATTACGCCATCACAGCCCGCTCCGATACGTGAGCGAATCGCGCAGCATGAACCCGAGCAGGTCCCCCTTCTGGACAGGATTTTTAACTGGTTCAAGCAGATGGGAACAGCAGAAAAAAATGCGCGGCCGGAACAGATAACGGCTGCCCCGCAGCGTCCGGAGCGGGTACGCGGACGAAGGGATCGTGGACGGGAAGGACGCGATGGCGAATATGAAAAAACACCCCGTGTTGCCCAGCCTGGCCGGGACGACCGGGGCGAGCGTGGCGGCGAAGTCAGCGGTGCTACGGCCAAGGTTGCCGTTGGGTCTTTGAAACAGGCTCGGGAAGCTGCGCCTCAGCGCGCGGAACGTAGCGAAGCGAAGCCACAGAGTGAACGCTTCGCTCAAAAAAAACACGTGCGGCCGCCACGCGAAGAGAAAATCCGGACCGAACTCAAGCTATCGCCAGAAGAGCAGCAGCCTGCGACTGAAGATATCCTGCAACAGCAAGGTGAAGACAGCGGGCGCCGCCGTCGTCGTGGTGGAAGGCAGCGTGACCGGGGGGAACGTTCAGAGCGCCCTGCTCGCGAAAACAAGCTGGGAGTTTCCAAAGACGCCCATCTCCAGCAGGAAGCTGACCAGGTAATGCGTGACGAAAGCCCCGTATTGGAGGCGCCTTCCCCATCGATACAGGAAACATCGGCGCTTATCCTTACCCTCCCTCCGCTGCAGGCAGCAGAGGCATCTTTGGAAGCAACCGGTACGCCACCTTCTGAATCCTCGAAGGTAGATGAAACCGAGCCGGCAACTGTACAGCCATCACCGGCTAAAGCACCGGTAGTGCCAATATTAACTGAACCGGAAGCTGAGCCGGAAGCTGAACTACTGAAGCGGCAACCGGTTCCGGAGCCCATTCAAGAGACCGCTCAGGAGTCCATCATGGAGCGCACTCAGGAGCACAATGAGGAGTTCGTCGAGAAAGCTGGCGAGGAGCCCCGCGAGGAAGTTGGCGAGAAACCCCAGGAGGAACCAGCGGTAAACCTGCCCGCCGCTATTACAAACGTACCAGGGCCGTCCGAGGAGGAAATTGATAAAACAAAAAGCGGGGTAGCCGTGGCTGAAATCGAAGCAGGCGTTTCTGTGCCCGAGCAGCCGGAGACCCAGCCGCTTCGGCCAACGCCCGTGATCGAACCGCTGAACCTGGCTGCAAGCGGTCTTATCATGATTGAAACCCTACCGGAAAAAGTAAAACCAGCCGAACCCGATGCAGGGGGAGAACCCACACCGGCGCAGCGGCGGCGGAAAAGAACTCCTCCTCCGGCGGTAATGGAGCAGGATGAACCGCTGGTGCAGGTTGAGACACATAAGTAAAACCAGCATCCTAAAAAAAGGCGGGTAATACCCCGCCTTTTTTTAATACACTACACCATGGCCGCTCGTCCACGGTGATATAAGTTCCGCTATTTTTCGTTACAAATCCGGTTGAGCAATCCTCGCCCTGCTTCCTCCACCATGTTCAGCACGTGCTCGAAACCCTGGCTTCCTCCAAAGTAAGGATCAGGTACTTCTTCCATACCCTTGGAAAACCTTTCACTGTACTGCATCAGCAATCCCAGTTTATGGCTGTACTGAGGTGGGCATTCCCGTTCAAGTACGGCAAGATTGGCTCTATCCATCGCCAGGATGTAATGAAAAACCTCGAAATCCTTTTCGTGTACCTGGCGCGCGCGCAACTCCTTCGTATCATACCCTCGCCGCCCCGCCGCTTTCTGAGCCCTCTCGTCCGGCGGCTGACCAACGTGATAATCATGAGTACCTGCAGAATCGATGTGAATTGCTTTTTCGAAGCCTGCGGTCTTGACCTGTTGTCGGAACACAGCCTCCGCAGTGGGAGAACGACAGATGTTGCCCATGCAGACAAACAGAACGCTGGTTTTAGTATTTTCTCCCCAGTTCATCATGATATTAATAAAGTCTCATTTTTAACGTATTACCCAACTTTCCAGAATACTCGATTTGATACTGCGCGACCTACTGACAGGCCGAAGCAGGACCTCCACGGTCTATCTAGTATGGCAGTTTCGCATCCGGTTTGATCTGTAAAATAACCCGGCAAAAATCCCGCTGTATTCGGTTTAACGCTGCCTCATTGTCTGCTTCGAAGCGTAGCACAATCACCGGCATCGTATTGGATGAGCGCGCCAGGCCGAAGCCATCTTTGTATTCGACCCGCAATCCATCGGTCGTGATGACGCGTTCCGGACCATCAAAGCGCGCGGTTTTCAGTAATTCTGCGATAACCGCGTAGTTTTCCCCCTCTTCCAATTTGATCTGCAGCTCCGGTGTGCTAAGCGCGTCGGGAATTTCGTTTAGCGCAGCGTTGATATCGGCTTTGGAACTGAGCAGCTCCAGCAGACGTGCGCCTGCGTAAAGCCCATCATCGAATCCGAGCCAGCGTTCGTTGAAAAATATGTGACCGCTCATCTCCCCGGCAAGTAACGCACCAGTTTCTTTCAGTTTTCCCTTGATAAAGGAATGCCCTGTTTTCCACATGATAGGCTCACCGCCGTGCTGCTCGATCCAGGGCGCCAGGTTGCGGGTACACTTCACATCGAAAATAACCCGTCCTCCTGGATTTCGGGCCAATACATCGGCAGCGAACAGCATCAACTGGCGATCGGGATAGATAATACTGCCGCTCTTGGTAACCACGCCCACGCGATCACCATCACCGTCGAATGCAAGCCCTATTTCCGCATCGGTGGTTTTAAGGGCCTGGATCAGGTCTCGCAGGTTTTCAGGTACGGAGGGATCGGGATGATGATGGGGAAAGGTCCCGTCGACTTCGCAAAACAATTCAGTGACCTCGCATCCCAGTCTGCGGTACAAGCTTGGCGCATAAGCACCGGGGACGCCGTTACCACAGTCGACAATAATCTTCATGGGCCGCATCAGCCTGACGTCGCCGGTGATGCGCTGAAGGTATGTTTCGGCAATATCATGCTTTTGGTAATCGCCATTCCCGTAAGCGAAGTCATCATTTTCGAGACGCCGACGCAAGGCCTGGATGGATTCCGCCGCAAGGGTTTCGCCGCCCAGCACCATTTTCAAGCCGTTATACTCAGGCGGATTATGGCTTCCGGTCACCATCACACCGGAATAATTGCACAGTGTATGCGCGGCAAAGTAGAGCATGGGGGTGGCCACCATCCCCACATCTATCACATTGACGCCGCTTTTTTGCAAACCCCTCGCCAGTGCCTGCGCCAGTTCCAAACCCGACAATCTGCCGTCGCGGCCTATCGCTATCGCTGCAAGTCCGCGGGCCCGTGCTTCGGATCCAATAGCCTGACCAATGGCTTCGACGATATCGGCGGTCAGTGTTTTTCCGAAAATACCTCTGATATCGTAGGCCTTGAAAATTTCGTGCGGGAGTTTTTGCATGAGATAAGCGTGAGGTTGGTACAATAATCCGGCGTAGCTCAATCAATACGAGCAAGCAGCAACTACGGCTCGTTTCGGCTTCCTTAAGTTCTGGTATTCAAATAATTGTTGGTCAGTGATGACCTGCCACTGCACCACCCTTAAGCATGTAACGTGTTCCGCAGTAGGGGCACAGTGCCTCGCCTGTATCTTCTATCGGCAGGAATACACGGGGATGCGAATTCCATAAGAGCATGGACGGCATTGGGCAATGAAGGGGCAAATCATCAGCAGCAATTTCGATTTGACGCTGTTTGTTATTGTTAGCCTGGTTCTGCATCAGCTGTTTCCTCAGTGGTAATACCGGATATGGATCAGATGTCGATATGATCAGCCGCAGATCAGACGTAAGTAAGCCAGTCGGCATGATTCTCGGTCTTGCCGCTGACACAGTCGAAAAACATGGCTTGCAGCCTGGCCGTGACCGGACCGCGCTTTCCCTCGCCTATCCTGCGATTATCAAGTTCACGAATCGGGGTCACTTCCGCTGCGGTACCGGTGAAAAACGCCTCGTCAGCACAATAAACCTCATCACGGGTGATTCTTTTTTCGATTACGGGAATTCCGATTTCTCCCGCAAACTCTATGATGGAAGCGCGCGTAATACCTTCCAGACAGGAAGTCATGTCGGGGGTATAAAGCTTGCCGCGCTTGACGATGAATATGTTTTCGCCTGCCCCTTCCGCCACGTAGCCGTCCACATCCAGTAACAGCGCTTCGTCATAGCCGTCATTGGCAACTTCCTGGTGGGCTAATATTGAATTAGCATAAGTGGTGACTGACTTGGCGCGACACATGTTAACGTTGACATGATGACGCGAAAATGAGGATGTCTTGACGCGAATGCCGTTTTCCAAGCCTTCGGTGCCCAGGTAAGCCCCCCATGACCAGGCAGCGATAGCCACATGCACCGAAATCGTTCTGGCGGAAATTCCCATGGCTTCGGAGCCATAAAAAACAATCGGCCGGATATAACACGATTCCAGCTTGTTCTGCCTGACCATATCACGCTGGGCTTGCATCAGCGTCGCCTTGTCATAAGGCATTTTCATCATGAAAATATGCGCCGAATTGAACAGCCTATCGGTATGTTCCTGCAGACGGAAGATTGCGGGGCCCCGGGGCGTCTGGTAGGCCCGCAGGCCCTCGAATACACCGAGGCCGTAGTGGAGAGTGTGGGTAAGCACATGTGTGGTTGCGTCGCGCCACGGGATTATTTTTCCATCGCTCCAGATCACGCCGTCGCGGTCAGCCATTGACATTCAGAGGACTCCGGAGAGAATTTAGATTCGCATATTCTAACCCATTTTTATGTGAAAAATGAGGCGCAGGTGCGCACTTCATATAAGTGAAGTGAACCCAACCATCTCTGTCGGCAACAAAACCCGGCGAGGGTAGACGGGATGAACGAGTAACTAAAAATGAGTTGTGCCAAACACCTCATCCCATAACCGCAACACTGCTGTAAAGCCCTCTCTCACATAATCTGTTTCAACCCGCGCAAACTTTTGTGATTTGCTGTCCGGTGGAGGTATTCCCGTCAGTCCCGAATCCCCACTTAATCTTAGCCGATGCTGCACGCGCCGGAATTCCCGATAGGCGCTGAGCGCGCGTTCGGCGGTACGCATCTGGATAAGTCCCAGTTTTCCCGCGAGTTTCAGCAGCGCAATGTTACCAAGATTGCTGGTCAATTCCGGATATTTGAAAGCGTAGCCGAGAACCAGATATTGCACGATGAACTCAACATCAATAATGCCGCCACGGTCATGCTTGACATCGAACAGCCCACTCGAATTCGGGTGGGCATCGAGAATTTTTTGCCGCATCGCCAGGACCTCGCCCTTCAGTACCGCCAGTTCTCGCCGCTGGCAAAGAACTTCCTTGCGAATGCGCTCGAAAGCTTCTCCCACACGAGCATCCCCGACCACAAACCGGGCCCGCGTCAGCGCCTGATGCTCCCATACCCAGGCCTGGTTTCGCTGGTATTGCTCAAAAGCCTGGATGGAACTTACCAGCAATCCGCTACTCCCGTTAGGGCGCAAACGCAGGTCGGTTTCGTACAGCAGTCCGGCTGAGGTGTAACTGGTAAGCCAGGAATTGATGCGCTGGCTCAGCCTGGCATATATCTCCGGTGCATCGGGATGAGTATCGTCATACAGAAAAATGATGTCGAGATCCGATGCATAGCCCAACTCCTTGCCGCCGAGCTTGCCGTAGCCGATGATGCCGAAAGCAGGTTTATCCCGATGCTTCCTTCTCAATCCGGACCAGGCGAGATGCAATACATTATCGAGTACCAGATCCGCCAACTCGGTCAAATGATCGCTCAAGGTCTCCAGCGGTAGCAATCCTTCGACATCCCTGGCCAGCAATTGAAATACCTGGGCGTGGTGAAAATGCCGCAGCACGTCCATCTGCTGCTCGGTGTCATTGCCTCTGATACCGGCAGCATCATTTAATTGCTGAATTAATCTTGCTCTGCATCGGGACCAGTCGGGCGCGCTTTGAAAATCGCCGGGATTAAGCAACTCGTCCAGCAAAATCGGGTGCTGGCTCAGATATTCACTTGCCCATTCACTTGCGCTGACAAGTTTGGCCACCCGTTCCAGGGCCTTGGGATACTCCCGCAGCAGCGCGAGATAGGCTGCGCGCCGGCTCACATTTTCCAGCAATTGCAATAAACGCTCCAGCGTGACATCCGCGGGCGTAAACTTGGCCGACACCTCGATCAAGGCTGGTATAAGTGCATCAACTCGCTTCTTGCTGGATTCCGGCAATTGCCGATAGCGCGCACCTTTACGAAATTCCTGTAAACGCCCAAGAATTGTCCGGGGACTGGAGAATCCCATTGAAATCAGCTGTGCAGCGGCCGCTGCGGATTCGGTCCCGCCATCGTCCCCGGCGTCCTCGCCATCTCCACCGTCCCCGCTGTCCCTATCCTGCCACAACCACGCAAGCCCGTTAGGGGCTTGCGATTCCCCCGGAGCCGCAAATACCCTCTCAAAATGACGCGCGGCATTGCCGCGATGGCTATCGAGCTGCTTCAGAAATTCGTAATAGCAGGAAAAACCCATGGAAGCGGCTATCAAGGACTGATCCGCTGGAATTTCCGGCAGCATCTGGGTTTGTTGATCGTCCAGATACTGTATGCGATGTTCCAGTTTGCGCAGGAAGCAATAAGCTTCCGAGAGTTCTGTTACAGCTTTTTCCGATAGTTGCTGTTTTTCCCGCAGCCGACCCAATACGTCAAGTGTGGAGCGGATGCGTAAATCGGCGTCACGCCCGCCGCGGATCAATTGAAATAACTGGGCAATGAACTCGATCTCACGAATGCCGCCTGGTCCGAGCTTGATATTCCCGGACATCTCGCGGCGATTCACCTCCTGGCGTATTTGCGCGTGCAGACCCCGCATGGATTCGTAGGCGCCGAAATCGAGATATTTCCGGAACACGAACGGTTGCGTTACCTGTTCCATGAGGACGAGTCTTTCCGCATACGGACCGGCTATTACACGGCTTTTGATCCAGGCGTAGCGCTCCCACTCGCGTCCCTGGGTAATGAAGTACTCTTCCAGCATGGCGAAGCTCATTGCCAACGGGCCGCTTTCGCCATAGGGGCGCAGCCGCATATCCACGCGAAAAACATAACCATCCGTCGTAATGTCGTTGAGGCTGGCAATCAGCTTGCGCCCCAGGCGAGCAAAAAAATCATGATTGGAAACAGATCTGTACCCCGTGGTTTCCCCGTCTTCCGGATATACGAAAATCAAGTCCACATCCGAGGAAACGTTGAGCTCGGCACCACCCAGCTTGCCCATCGCGACTACCAGCATTTCCTGAACCGTGTTTTCCGCGCTCCTGGGCTGGCCGTAGCGGGCGGGATCAGTCAACCAGGTCTGAAGATGCCCGAGTGCAAAGCTGATGGCGAGCTCTGCCAAGTCGGTCATAGTGGCCATAACCTCGACAAGACTGGCCAGTCCGCCAAGATCCCGCGTGGCCAGGCGCAGCATTACGCGCTTGCGCAAGCTCCGCAATACGCTGTGAAGGGCCTCTTCGTCATTTGCGATATTGCAGTCCGCATCCAGAAAGGCCTGCATTTCCTCTCGCAAGAAAGGCCGCTGCAAACCTTCCTTGAGCTCGGCCAGTAACTCGGGCTCGCTCTCCACCAGGCGCTGAATGTAACGGCTGAATGGCAGGATTGACTCGATTATTGCTCCGGCTGGATGATCGCCATGCATGGTTGAGAATTCGGGTTACAATAAACTGAAAAACGGTATTCGAGTGGCATGTTTCCGCCTATCCGCTTCGCCATCCGGCCTGTCCACAGGATTGAACAAAGACCGGGTGCCTGTATCTAAGCGTTTTATCGCTGCCGTTCGCTGTTTCGTACCCGGGCTTTGAACGGCTGTGCCGTCCGCAATGATAGAAGTCGCAGCGTCCAAAGTCTATAAACCGGAACTATTTATTGAACCCATCAGTAATTTCACCTCTTGCACGGCGTGGCGGCTTTTTGTTCCGGTTGTTGACGTGGGTGCTGATCGCTGTCGCGGCCTGTTTTTCCCTGTTGCTGTTATCACTACGCTACTGGCTCCTGCCCGACATAGAGCAGTACCGTGAAAACATCGCTTCCGCCATCAGCCAGGCTTCCGGGCAGCACATCACCATAGGTGAGATCACCGCGAACTGGGATGGATTTCGCCCTCATATGATGCTGGGCGCGGTAAAGATACATGATCGAGAGGGCGATATTACGCTGCTGCTGCATCGCCTGGAAGGCACAGTTTCGTGGCGCTCGGTATTACACGGCGAACTGCTCTTTCGCGAAGTCGCGATCGAACAACCCGACCTGATCGTGCGCCGCGATGCCGCAGGTATGATCCATGTTGCCGGATTCGCGCTCAACAAGGAACTGACTGCAAGCGAAGACGGCTTTTCCGACTGGCTTTTGAATCAGAGACGAGTCACGATCAATAACGCCAGCATCCTCTGGCAGGACGACCAGCGCGGCGCGGCCGAACTGGAACTGCTAGTCAACCTGCGCCTGGAGAATCGTGGCGATCGCCATCGGTTTGGTATGCGCGCCACCCCTCCCGCCGAGCTTGCCGCACAACTGGATATGCGCGGGGATTTTACTGGCGGGTCTTTAATCAACTCGGAATTATGGCGGGGCCGGCTGTTCATGCAAATAAATCGTGCCGATATTGCCGCCTGGCGTATCTGGCTGCCCTTTCCCCCGGAAATCAAGTTGAATCGCGGCATTGGGGCACTACGTCTGTGGGCTGGAATTAACGGCGCAGACATGACGAAATTGACGGTCGATATGCGCCTGCATGATGTTCAAGCCCAGTTGGCGCCGGATCTGCCCGAATTGAACCTTGTCCGCTTGCAAGGTAGAGTCGGGTGGAAAAAAATAAACGACGGAACGAAAAAAGGGGCAGAATTTTTCGCACAAAAATTGCGAACTTCCATACATGGAAGTCGGGAACGAGAATTACAGCCTGTAAGTTTTTTGCTGCAAACGATTCCCGCTTATGGTGAAAAATCGGGTAGCGGAAAGCTGATTATCGATGACTCAAGATTGGAAATTCTTGGAAGCCTGGCTCAATATCTGCCAATCGATGCATCATTGCGCGAACAACTTGGCCGAACCTCACCGCGTGGAGACATTCATTATCTGCGTGCCCAATGGAACGGTGAATTGCCAAGGCCTTCATACTTCAGCACAAAAGGGAGTTTTACCAACCTGGGCCTGAGATTGGAGCGCCTGCCCGCATTCAGCGGTATTACCGGTAATATCGACATTACCGAGCGAGGCGGCACACTGAACCTAAACTCTCAAAATGCCGTATTGGAACTGCCTGATGTATTTCGCGAGCCGCTGGCATTGGACACCTTCACGGGCCAAGCCGACTGGAAGATCCTGCCCGATAAGGATTCAATCGCCTTCACCTTCAATAATATATCGTTTTCCAATACCCACGCTGCCGGGTTGGCTTACGGAAATTACCGTACCACACCTGATGGACCCGGGATCATTGACCTGACAGGTCATGTGACGCGGGCGGATGCACGCTATCTACTGGACTATATGCCAATGGGCGTAGATCGACACTCTCGCGACCGGCTTGAGGAATCGATTGTCGAGGGGAGGTTTTTCGATACCCGGCTCCACCTCAAGGGCGACCTGGGGCGGTTTCCTTTTGGGGGTGATGATAATGGCGTTTTCAAGATGCATGCGAAAGCATCGGGAGTGACGCTCGATAACATCACCGGGTGGCCACGGATAGAAAACATGTCGGGAGACTTGCATTTTCACGGCAGCCGCATGGAATTCGATGCGTCGCAAGCCGATATCTTTGGCACGACCCTAAGCAAAGCGAAGTTGCGAATTGCCGACATGACTGCCGCCGACGCAATGCTGAGAAGCGAAATTGAAGCGAACGGCCCCACTCGGCAGTTCCTCAAATTCGCTGCGGCGAGCACGGCCGACAGCTACGATAACCGCCTTGTCGACAAAATCGGCATTACCGGAAATGGGAGGCTGCTGCTCAAGCTTGATATTCCCCTGCATCGTCCTGAAGCAGCCAGCCTGGCAGGTAATTATCAATTCACCGATAATCAGATTGACGCCAGCCCGAATATACCCAACCTGCATAGCATTAACGGCGTAATGACTTTTACCCGCGCCGGGATCAAGGTCGAAAATATAACCGCCCGGCTCCTCGGCGGACCCGTGCTCATCAGTTCCACGGATAAGCCGGACGGAAGCATGGAGTTATCAGCCATTGGCAGGATTAACCTCGACAATCTATATCAACCGCCGCAGGAAAGGGTTACGGGCCCCGCACCGTTATGGGTACGTCATTTGCACGGCAGCACCGATTGGCGAGCTAACCTCCATATGCGCGACAAGTTGGTGAACGTATCCATCGAATCATCATTGCATGGCATTATGTCCGATCTGCCCGCGCCCCTCTCCAAGACCGCCAGCGATGCCGTACCTCTGCGTTTCGAAAGAAAAGCCAGCGGCCAGGATCTGGATGAACTGAATCTGAGTGTTGGCAGCCAGGTTACGGCCACAATTGAACGTATCCGGGACGGCACGGGGGAATATCATGCAGAGCGGGGCACAGTCAATTTCGGCCCCACCCCTGTTGTTCTGTCCGAAAATTCGGGTATATCGGTGACCGGTGCAGTACCGTTGCTGAATCTGGATCGCTGGCGTCGCTTGCTGAAGGAATTCAATAACGAACCGGGACCTTCTTTCGGTCTGACCGGCATCAACCTCCACATTGGTGCACTCGACTTTCTGGGCAGGCGCCTGAACGATGTCACGCTGAAAGCCGACAAGGAGGACATGTTCTGGTATTCCACCATAGCAAGCAATGAGATCAACGGTGGTGTCACCTGGGACCCGTCCGGTAATGGCAAGATCGTGGCCCGACTCAACAGACTGATCGTTCCCGCGGCCTCTCCTCGTCCTGATCCGGGCGTGACGGCACAAGCGCAGCAGTTAAAAAACCTGCCCGCGCTTGACGTCACAGCAGACCATTTCCTGGTCGACGAGATACAGTTGGGAAAACTGGAACTCATAGCTGATCAGCATGGCAGGAATTGGCAAATCGAGAAATTGCACATAACGAATCCGGACAGCTCAATAATGATCCGAGGCGTATGGCGGAATCGAACGGTACCACCCCGCGTAGAGGCTACTCTCACGCTGCAAGCGGACGATATTGGCAAGTTCTTGACGCGCCTCGGCCATCCTGATCGCGTAAAACGCGGCAGCGGAAGCCTTGAGGGCATGTTGTCGTGGCATGGCGGCCCTCAGTCGATAGATTACGCTACCTTGTCCGGGAACTTCAAGCTGAACGCCAGACGAGGACAGTTTCCCAAATTCGAGCCCGGGATCGGCAGATTATTCGGCATTTTCAGCCTTCGGGCCCTGCCGCGAAGGATCACATTGGACTTTCATGATGTGTTCAGCGAGGGTTTCGGGTTTGACGACATCTCCGGGGACGTAAAAATTACCCGAGGCGTGGCATTTACCGAGGATCTCCGAATCGAAGGACCGGCTGCAAAGGTCATTATGAACGGCGAGATGAATCTTGAAGCGGAAACGCAAAAACTTCATATCAGAGTCACACCGTCATTCGGCTTGGCCACTCCGGTTGTCGGCATGGCGACTGTGATTGCAAGCACGGCATTGCAAAACCCGACCACATCCAACGAATACAATATTACTGGTACCTGGGCCGATCCGGTCGTAACCAAAATCCCACGGCATGCGCATGAGTCCATCGAACACGCGCCCTGATGTCTACAGCCAGGCACCGGCATTACAATTGGATGCAGTTCTCGGAAGGGACACTCGAAATCGGGATTCGATTCATTTGCAACGGGCACTCAGGCAAAGACAACGGATTCAAAAATGGTGGTGAAGGATATCAATGCCATAATGCTTTAAGGGTTTATATGATCATCATTTTAAGTTACTCTGTTTTCCTGCGTTCAGCGCACCTTTTACGTAGCGCCGAGTATAGGTATATAAGTGGCTTGGCGCTTATTATCGCTGCCCATGAATCTTTGTCATAAATATGCTTGAGAACCCAAATACTTGTCAGGCCCCCGACGGTTCTATTCGTGTTGCCGCCATTCAGATGTCGGCGGGGCCCAATATACCCGGCAATTTGGAGGAAGCCGCCCGGCTGCTTGCCGTCGCCGCCGCTCAGGGGGCGAAGCTGGCCGCACTGCCGGAATATTTTTGCATTATGGGCATGAAGGATGCCGACAGGGTGGCGGCGCGTGAGCAGGTTAATAGCGGACCCATACAGCAATTCCTGAGCAATATTGCGAAACGTCTCGGAATCTGGCTGGTGGGCGGTTCCGTACCCCTGGAGTCCTCGAATCCGGACAAGGTACGAAATAGCTGCCTCGTGTATGATGACAAAGGACAGCAGGTTGCTCGCTACGACAAGATACATCTATTTGGCCTGGAGCTTGGGAACGAACGCTACGCGGAGGAAGAAACGATCGAAGCGGGTTGCAGCGTCGTTGCCCTGGACTCGCCGTTTGGCCGTATCGGCCTTTCCATTTGTTATGATTTGCGGTTTCCCGAGCTCTACCGCTCCATGGGTAAAGTGGATATTATTTTCGCTCCAGCGGCTTTCACCGCAACAACCGGCAAGGCTCACTGGGAAACCCTGATTCGTGCCCGCGCTATTGAAAATCTCGCCTATGTCGTTGCGCCCGCTCAGGGAGGTTATCATATCAATGGACGGGAAACCCATGGAGACAGCATGATCGTCGACCCCTGGGGCGTCGTGCTCAATCGCCTTCCGCGCGGATCAGGAGTCGTGATCGCGGATATCAATCCGGAATACCAGGCCAGCTTGCGCAATAGCCTGCCGGCATTGAGTCACCGTACCTTGCATCACTGTTGAATCTATCGCCGTTTTTTTTGTCTACCGGATATCATGATTACAGAATCCCTCATCCAGCCCAACGATCTCTTCGCCACCGCCAATAATTGTTTACTCGCGCCCCACCAGATAGATGCCGCCGGGTTACAAAAGGTATTTGGCCAGATGCTTACGCACCATGTCGAGTACGCCGATCTGTATTTTCAATATAGCCGTGCCGAAGGCTGGGCGCTGGAAGAAGGCATAGTCAAATCCGGCAGCTTTAATATTGATCAGGGTGTTGGCGTCCGCGCCGTAAGTGGCGACAAGACTGCGTTCGCCTATTCAGACGATATCAGCATGCCCGCCCTTGCCTCGGCAGCCCAGGCAACCCGTGCCATTGCCCGTCACGGTGTAGAACAATCGGTACAAGCGGTCAGACGCAGCAAAGGGCGTGAACTTTACCTTCCAGAGGACCCTATCGCGAGCCTGAGAGACACGGACAAGGTGGCGTTGCTCGAAAAGCTGGAAGGTTATGCGCGTGCCATGGACAAGCGTGTTATCCAGGTTATGGCATCTCTGGCGGGAGAATACGAAGTGGTGCTGGTGGCGCGCAGTGACGGTCTCCTGGCGGCGGATGTGCGGCCTCTTGTGCGAATCTCGGTGCAAGTCATCGCCGAAGAAAACGGGAATCGTGAGCAGGGGGTGGCGGGCGGTGGCGGACGTTTCGATTACGCTTATTTTACCGACGACGTACTGCGCGACTATGCCGCCAAGGCAGTGCATCAGGCTATTGTCAATCTGGGCGCAAAACCCGCGCCCGCTGGAACCATGGCTGTAGTACTTGGTGCCGGCTGGCCCGGCATACTGTTGCATGAGGCGATCGGCCATGGACTTGAAGGGGATTTCAACCGCAAGGGAAGTTCCGCATTCGCTGGCCGTATCGGTGAACGCGTTGCTGCAACAGGCGTTACGGTAGTGGATGATGGCACGATTGCGCGACGGCGCGGTTCGCTTAATATTGATGACGAGGGAAATCCCACGCAATGCACAGTGTTGATCGAAAACGGGATACTCAAGGGTTATTTGCAGGATAGCCTGAATGCGCGGCTCATGAATGTGCCCGTGACGGGCAACGCCAGACGTGAGTCGTTTGCTCATATCCCGATGCCGCGTATGACCAACACCTATATGCTGAACGGCGACAAAAGCCCTGAAGAGATCATTGCTTCAGTAAAACATGGTTTATATGCGGTGAATTTTGGCGGGGGCCAAGTGGATATCACCAGTGGAAAATTCGTGTTTTCCGCAGCGGAAGCATACATGATCGAAAACGGGAAGATTTCCTATCCGGTGAAAGGCGCCACCCTTATAGGCAACGGTCCCGATGTACTTACGCGCGTTTCGATGATTGGCAATGATATGTCGCTGGACCCAGGCGTCGGTACCTGCGGTAAAGAAGGCCAGAGCGTGCCGGTGGGCGTTGGTCAGCCTACGCTGCGCATAGATGGATTAACGGTAGGAGGAACTGCTTAAGGAGCGTTCGAATAAATCCGGGTCACCGCGCCGGACTTGCCGGGAAATGCTCAAAAAATTCTACCTGCGCTATCTACAAGCACAGCCAGGGAGGAAGCTGAAGCTTCAGTTTCCCAGGCCTGATCCCGGTTCCATCTCATCCCTCAATTCTCACGATCCTGGTGCCTGCGAGCCGGTCGTGCAGGAATAGACCATCCCGGTCGAATAATGCCCAAAGTATTCCGCCGCCGAAGAAAAAAATCCCGATTACTGCAAATAAATAACGCGCAAGCGCCTGCTTCAGATGAAGCCGTTCCCCGGCGGCGGTGACCACACGGAGCTTCCAGGTCTGCATGGGCAGTGTTTGTCCACCGTGGGTCCAGAACCAGGTGAAATAAATACCGGCTATCAGCAGGAGGTAAAGCTGGAATGCTGGGCGAAAAAAAACAGAACCAGTATCCCGGAATACAAGATGAAAAGCGAAACTGGCGATAAATAAAACCGCAATCAGAATCAGTAATTCATAAAGCATGCTCAGCAACCGCCGCCACAATCCAGGTGCGGAGGTTTTTACCATTTCAGAGGATTCATTCAGAAGCGCTTTCGTCTTTTCTTATTATGGTGCTCAAATGACAGAGAACGGCGGGAAGGCACAGAGAGCTCACTGCTCCCCGGCTATTGCCCCTCCGGCCGATGGCCTTTTCCGGGCCTATTGCCCCTTTCCGGCTTCGGGCAGTTGCTCATATTCACGCCACTTCTGCTTTATTTCGCGACGCTTGTCCGGCGGCAATTTTTTGATCGTCTTATACTTCTCACGCACCAGCTCGCGCTGTTCGGGAGTCAGCGAATACCAGTCGCGCATCCGCAACTGGGCACGCTGCTGCTCCGAAGGTGTCATTTCCGGATAGCGTTTGGCAATGCCAAGCCACTTCTTCTTTTTTGCGGAGTCCATGTCGTTCCACTCTTCAGCAAGCGGAGCCAGGACCTCCCGTTGCTGAGGCTTCAGCTTCTCCCATGAAGGCTGGCCGGCTTCAGACAGGGCAGATAATGACAAGCATGACCAGAACACTGCCGCTGCTAATGATCTAGCCATTCATCGAACTCATCGTCGAGATAGGCGTCTATAGGCAGATCATCGACAAGTAGCATTATGTCAATATCCTCATTTTCATCACTCTGCTGGAGAGCCTGCCAATAGGCGACACCTCCCAGGGCAAACAGTAGCGCGATCGCTGATAGCAGCTTGGCGGTTCTGGAATGCCACTCGTGCCCACTCCTCGCAGAGGCGCCCTGCCCGCCATGCCCGTGACCGACACCAACCACTGTCTCTCTCATGTGGTAATTCTCAAGGGAAGCTCGGCGCGCAGACTCAAGGCGGTTTAAGGTACCCTGCTTCATGTCATCCAGACCGCGATCCAGTAGCCGCGCAATTTTTGTCCCTATTTCCGGCTCACTCATAGCTCAATTCCATCTTTTTTCAGCATGGTAGCAAGAGCATGGGCCGCACGCGAGCAGTGAGTCTTCACGCTTCCTTCAGAACATCCCATAATCTTTGCCGTTTCTGTAACATTCATCTCCTCCCAGTAACGCAGGAGAAAAGCTTCTCGTTGACGCACGGGAAGGGTTTTAATTGCCTTCTCCAGCAGGCCAATAAGTTGTGATTGTTCTAATTGTTCATGCGGTTTGCCAAAATTAGACGCCCCGTCCGATTGCAAAGTTTCGAGTAGATCGTATTCGTCGCTTTCCGTTTCCCGGTTGCGAGGCATGAACGATGAAAACAGGGTAGTCCATAAGGAGCGAGTTTTCTGCCGCCGGTAAAAGTCGCGTATGGTATTTTGCAGAATCCGCTGAAACAGGAGAGGCAGCTCTTCCAATGGCTTGGCGGCATATTTCTCGACGAGCTTGGTCATGGAGTCCTGAACAATATCCAGCGCCAGATGTTCGTCTCGTACCGCGAACAATGCCTGCTTATAGGCGCGCCGTTCGGCTTCAGCCAGAAAATTGGACAATTCCTGTTGAGTAGCCAGGACAATTTGCCTATGGGAAGAAAAAAAAGCAGAGGCTCCGCGCCCCGCCGCAATGTTAGCAAATTTTTTTCGGTTTGCCGGAACAGTTTGCCAAAAAGCAGGGTCATTACGGCTGCTGGCATACCGGTAGCAGAGACTGAATTTTACGAGATTAGAATGCTATGGCGCTACCTGTCAACTCCAGCAATGCGACTGGTCTAGCGACCTCGTTTTGCTGTAAGACGAATCAGTGTTAGAGAAATGGCAATTATCTATTTGTTTCATGAGTTGATTTTTGCAATCCCTGCTATGGAGTGCGAACCATGCCGGAATTTTGCAGCACCGTTTCAAGTGTTGATTTCCACTTGGACATGCGACAATTTGTCGCATTGATACGACAACTTTTCCCACTTATCATGATAATTGGCGCTAATGGAGGATCTGGCCAAAAGGGAAAAACCCCCGGTATGACGAATATTACTATACGTAGATTTGCGGGTTAGTGGTAAAATTTTAACTTGGATTGCGACTGATTCTTAATTAGATTTACATTACTAGTGTGTTCGGTATTTTCAAATCCAGGTTCAGGCTGCTCGCCAACCGATTATGAAGCGCGCAGCCTTTTCGCCATTTATTCCTGGCCAACGCGGACATACCGTTTTGCATAGTCGATCCAGTGGAGGCAGTCCTATGATACGTCGTTTAGCCTTAGTGCTGATGCTGATTTTCATGAATGCCGCCGGCGCAGCCGAGAGCGTTCGTCCTTTTACGGCAGGCAGCCTGCAGCAGGTGCTTGCGCCTCGTGAAGGCAAGCCTTTCGTTCTCGTTTTGTGGTCGCTCGAATGTCAATATTGTCCGACTGAACTTAAAATGCTTAGCGAACTCAAACGCAGCCATCCCAGGCTGGACGTCGTGCTGATCGCTACCGATGCGGTAAGCGATACGCCGCAACTCGCCGCCCGAATGGAAAGCTACGGGATGAGCAAGGCCGAGCAATGGGTCTTTGCAGATGAGATGCCGGAACGTTTGCGCCTGGAAATTGACGGCCGCTGGTACGGGGAGGTGCCGCGGACTTATTTTTATGACCAGAAACACCAGCGCGAGGTCAAGACCGGCTTGGTCAACAGGAAATTTGTCGAAGAGTGGCTGGCCCGCAATGCCATACCTGACTCATGACATTGAACGCGAAGCAATGAAGTACAATCCAGCCTTTTTGCCTGGCCTGATTTTCGTCCTTGCGATTCATGGGGCGCTGCTTTACTACCTGTTCAAGCAGGAGATAATTCCCCCGCCAAAACAGCTGGTGACACTGATGGTCGATTTCATCCCTTCAGCCAGGCCGAAGGAAGAATCCAAGCCTGAGCCGCCTCCTCCCGTACCCAAGCCTCAACCGGTGAAGAAGCCAAAATCACGCCAATTGGTGGCGGAAACACCGGTATTGTCCAAGAGCGAACCTGTTGCTCCCCCTCCCCCGGTAGAACCGGATCCCGAACCAGATCCAGAACCGGTGCGGGAAGCGCCTGTGGCACCCCCTGCTCCGCAAATGCCGGCAGGACCAGTCACGCTGTCCTCCGAATTATCTGTCGGATGCCCGCAACTGAACGCACCTGCTTATCCCGCGCTTTCCCGCCGGCTTGGCGAAGAGGGAAAGCTGGTGTTACGAGTGGAACTGGATGAAAAAGGTCATGTTAGCGTGGCACAAGTAGCCAATAGCAGTGGTTTCAAACGTCTCGATGAGGCTGCCATGGCCGCAGTGAAAACCTGGCGCTGCAATCCGCCCATGCGCAATGGCCAGCCGGTCCGCGCCATTGCGCTGCAACCCTTCAACTTTGTACTCCAAGGAGATTGATTCAAATGGAAAAAGGTCTCGGTTTCTCGAATTTTCTCGCCCAACTCGATGGCGTAGGCATCAGTGTGCTTTTACTGCTGCTTGCGCTATCGGTAGCGAGCTGGTACCTCATACTCACCAAAGGCATTTCCAATTTTCTGGCGGGAAGGCGCGCAGACGCCTTTCTCAAGCGTTTCTGGAGCGCGAGTTCTCTACAGGAGGTGAACTCCACGCTGAAGGAAGGGTCCGACGATAATGCGTTTGCGCAACTCGCCCAACAGGCGATGGACGCGGCGGTCGACTCTGAAAAGCACGGGTTGCAGAAACTGGCCGCTGCGGGCGGTGCCAGCGAGTTCATCACACGTGTATTACGCAACGGGCTCGACCAGGAAGCCACCCGCGTGGAAAATGGACTCACAGTGATTGCCTCAGCCGGTTCGGCCGCACCGTATATTGGCTTGTTCGGGACGGTATGGGGTATTTACCACGCGCTTGTGCAGATCGGACTGTCCGGCCAGGGAACACTGGACAAAGTAGCCGGTCCGGTAGGGGAAGCGCTGATAATGACGGCGCTGGGACTGGCTGTTGCGATTCCGGCGGTATTGGCATATAACACATTTGTGCGGCGTAATCGAATATGGCTGGCGCGCCTTGACGCGTTTGCACATGATCTTTTCGTCTTGATCGCAGTTGGGACCAAAACCAATAGCTCCGCGGGGGATGAACGGTCGTTGCGGGTAGTGGCACCTATAGTTTCCCCCGCAGTTGCTCCCACTGAACGGAGGTCGTAATGGCATTTGGCAGCATGAACAGTAGCAATCGTCAGGCACCGATGTCCGAAATCAACGTGGTGCCGCTGGTTGACGTAATGCTGGTATTGCTGGTGATCTTCATCATCACGGCGCCATTGCTGACGCACTCGGTTAAAGTCGATTTACCGAAAGCATCCAGCAGTCCGAATATCACGCAACCAGACCATATCGAATTCGCGCTTCGCGAAGATGCCAGCCTTTACTGGAATGGTGAAACGACCACCGTCGACCAATTGGCGCCGCGCTTTACCGAAGCGGCGCAACAGAATCCCAATATCGAACTGCATATTCGGGCCGACGGGCGCGTAGACTACGAACATGTGGCGCGGGTGATGTCTATTGCAGCAAAAGCCGGCTTAGTACGAATCGGGTTTGTTACCGATCCCTCAAAACAGTAACGCTGGCCGGAGTATGGTGAGAATTGGAGCATGATGTCAATCGCGGGAAGTTCAGGCATGGGCATACAATGTGACAAGCGCTATGTGACCTCAAGGGCAAGGATTATATGGCTCTAGCTGCTCGCACCCGATGGCGAAGCTTCCTGCTGCATGGTTCCATTGCTACCACGGCTCTCGGTCTTGGTTTAATGTCATGGTTCATTGCCAAACCGTTGGCAACCCGCATCCACCAGACCATACCAGGAGAACGGTTGACCGTTACCGCCACGCCGGGGATCGACATCAGTCTGGATGCCGACAGCAGCGTTACCGTCAGCAACGCCGAGCCTCCCCAGATCGAATTGCTGCGAGGTAATGCTTATTTTGACGCCAAGGGCCAAGGTGCCGGTAAGCTGCAGCTGAAAGTGGGCACAACATACATCAGGGATATCGGAACCCGCTTCAGTGTCCGCAAATCCGCGAACGGCGGCACCGTTGCCGTGGCTAATGGACAGGTAGAAATCCTGGTAGAGAGCGGAACATACCTCATTGGGGCTCACGAAGGAGCGGACTTTGATGGCGTACGCGTTACCGGTCAACGCATGATTGCGGATGCAGATGTGGCGCCATGGAAGCCTGGCCTATAGTATCCTGCATTCGCCGGGTCCGCCGGTCTGCTGGGTCCGGGCAATTTTCTAATCCTTCCTATCCGTTGTTGACATGCGCTCAGTCCGGAACAAGCGCCATCCCTATGACCTACTCCTGCCGACGCCGAGAATCGGAGGGCTGCCAGCAAGTGCGTAAACTGAAAGCCGGCGCATTTCAATGAAACCCGTTGCAATTTTCAGGCATTTTCCCATCGAAGGTCCGGGATATCTGGCCACTTTCCTCGATTCTCATTCTATCCCTTGGCAGCTCGTCAAGATCGATGCTGGTGAGATGCCCCCTGCCAGTATCGATCATTTTAGCGGACTGGTATTCATGGGCGGCCCCATGAGCGTCAACGACGGTTTGCCATGGATCGAGCCGGCGCTTGCATTAATTCATCGGGCCGTGACGAATGATATTCCTGTGTTAGGCCATTGTCTTGGCGGGCAATTGATGTCGAAGGCCTTGGGAGGGATCGTCAGGAGAAGCGCAGTCAAGGAAATCGGTTGGGGTGAGGTTAGCGTCGCAGATAATCATGTCGCCCGCATGTGGTTTGGAGAGCTGCCGGTATTTGAGGCGTTCCATTGGCATGGCGAAGAGTTTACCGTTCCGGAGAACGCCACCCTTCTGCTTTCCAGCCCCTATTGCGAAAACCAGGCATTCGCTATGGATAGCCACCTGGCGCTGCAATGCCATGTGGAAATGACTGAAGAGATGATGAAAGCCTGGTGCAAAACAGGCGCCGCGGAAATCGCCGCTGGTTCGGGGCCATCGGTGGAATCGATAGAAGCAATCCAAACGAGTCTGGCTGAGCGAGTATCGGCGCTGAACCGGATCGCTTGTCGCTTATATGAGAAGTGGATTTCGGGTCTGGGGTGACAAAACCAGGGGTGACAAAACTTATCGCAAGGGAAATGTAGCCTGTCATTCGCGGAAATTCTGGAACTGAAGCGGAAATTCAGTAACGGATTTCTTGACCAGCTGTATTGCTTCCTGCAACGTGTCGCGCTTGGCGCCCGAGACGCGTACCGCCTCTCCCTGAATGCTGCCCTGCACCTTGAGCTTGCTGTCCTTGATGAGCCTGATGATTTTTTTTGCCAGTTCGCTTTCCACTCCCGTTTTAACGGTGACCTGCTGTTTGACTTTGTTACCGCTGATTTTTTCCGACTGCGCTTTGTCCAGACAGCGGACATCAACGTTGCGCTTGGCGAGCTTGGCCGTCAAAATGTCCAGCACCTGGCTCAGTTTGAATTCATCATCGGCAAAGATAGTAAGTATGTAATCAGCCTGTTCCACGCGCGCATCCGATCCCTTGAAGTCGAACCGAGTGCTGACTTCCTTATTCGTCTGGTCAACTGCGTTTCTGATTTCCTGCTTGTCAACTTCGGAAACAATGTCAAATGATGGCATGCGTACTCTCCTTGATTGGCTGAAGACATGCTTGGCTTAATTCCTTGCGAATGCGAATAAGGTTATCCGGTTATCCCAATCGCGGTCCGATGGTCATTTGCTATTTTTCAAATTTGCGGCAATACGCATTCGCAGCGCATTCAACTTGATGAAACCCGCCGCATCCGTCTGGTTGTACGCACCCTGGTCGTCCTCAAAGGTAGCGATATTGGGATCGAACAGTGAATCCGTTTTGGAGTCTCGCCCGACCACTATCACATTTCCCTTGTAGAGTTTCACTCGTACCCAGCCGTTTACATGGGTCTGGGATGCATCAATCATGGTTTGCATCATTTTACGCTCCGGGCTCCACCAGTAACCGTTGTAAATAAGCTCTGCGTAGCGCGGCATCAGCTCGTCTTTCAGATGAGCCACTTCCCGGTCGAGGGTAATAGATTCTATTGCACGATGGGCGCGCAGCATAATGGTGCCGCCAGGGGTCTCGTAACACCCGCGGGACTTCATGCCAACGTAGCGGTTCTCGACCAGATCCAGGCGGCCGATGCCGTGCTTGCCGCCCAACTGGTTCAGTTTGGCAAGTACGCAAGCCGGGGAGAGGTCTTCACCGTTCAAGGCCGCAATATCGCCCTGCCTGAATTCCAGATCAACGTATTCCGCCTTGTCTGGCGCATTTTCAGGCGCTACACTCCAGCGCCACATGGACTCCTCAGGTTCCTGCGCTGGGTCTTCCAGGATACGGCCTTCATAGGAAATATGAAGCAGATTGGCGTCCATGCTGTATGGAGAGCCGTCCTTTTTCTTCATCTCCACCGGGATGCCGTGCTCTTCAGCATAACTCAGCAGCTTTTCGCGGGACGTGAGATCCCATTCGCGCCATGGCGCGATTACACGGATACTGGGTTCAAGTGCGTAATAGCCGAGCTCAAAACGCACCTGGTCATTGCCTTTTCCGGTGGCGCCATGAGAAACCGCGTTTGCACCGGTTTGGTGGGCGATTTCAATCTGCCGCTTGGCAATCAGCGGACGGGCGATACTGGTGCCAAGCAGATATTCACCCTCATAAACAGCATTGGCGCGAAACATGGGGAAAACGAAATCACGCACAAATTCTTCACGCAGATCCTCGATGAAAATCTCCTTCACGCCTAGTTGCCGGGCTTTTGCGCGAGCAGGTTCCACCTCTTCACCTTGTCCAATATCCGCGGTGAAGGTGACAACTTCGCACTGATAGGTATCTTGTAGCCACTTCAAAATCACCGACGTATCCAGTCCGCCGGAAAATGCCAGGACAACCTTGTTAATTTCGGACGCATCAGCTTTGTTCATTTTTTCCATACTTGGCTCGTAGACATAAATTCGAAGAGGATGACGGGTGATTCATCATTTTGTCGTCTCAGTGAAGTTTTGCGAAGACTCTGTTCTCATTTTGAATCTGTTTGGTCCGGGTTGACTGCTTATCCTGCGGAGCAGGAGAGTGAAATGGAAGCTGCTGGATATTTTGGGAGATCAGGTTTCTTCCAATCTTCCAAGCAACAAATATTCAATCAGCGCCTTTTGGGTATGCAGCCTGTTCTCAGCCTCTTCCCACACTATCGACTGCGGGCCATCGATGACCTCCGCCGCCACCTCTTCACCGCGGTGAGCAGGCAGGCAGTGCATGAACAGCGTGTCTTTCCTGGTGCAGGACATCATTTCCGCGTCTACCCGAAACTCCGCAAAATCTTTCTTCCGCTCCTCGGTTTCCGCCTCGAACCCCATACTGGTCCAGACGTCCGTGGTAACAAGATCAGCCTCTCTCACCGCGTCATGCGGATCGGCGAACTCCTCGTAGTGGTCAGTGCCATACAGCCCTGCCCGTTCCGGCTCCACTTCGTAGCCTCGGGGAGTCGAGACATGCACGTTGAAACCGAACACCTCAGCCGCTTGAAGCCACGTATTGCAAACGTTATTCGAATCTCCTATCCACGCCACCGTCTTGCCCGAGATACTTCCACGCTGCTCGATAAAAGTAAAAATATCGCCAAGGATCTGGCATGGGTGATATTCATCCGTCAGCCCGTTGATGACGGGCACCCGTGAATGTGCTGCGAAACGCCGGATAATGTCGTGTTCATAGGTCCGGATCATGACTATATCCACCATGCGGGACATCACGCGCGCCGCGTCTTCTACTGGCTCGCCCCGGCCCAACTGCGTATCCCGCGTGGAGAGATAGATCGCCGCGCCGCCCAGCTGATGCATACCCGCCTCAAACGAAAGCCGTGTACGGGTCGAATGCTTGTCGAAAATCATTGCCAGAGTACGGTCCTGCAATGGCCAATAGCGCCGGTATTGCTTGAACTCATGCTTGATCCAGCGTGTACGCTCAAACAGATACTCGAATTCCTCAAGGGAAAAATCGTTGAACTGTAGAAAATGCTTGATCTGCATAATATTCCGAGCCGTAAAGTGAATCGAATCGCCGAAAACATAAACCCGGGGTGCCTTTCACGGCTCACTTTGGGGGTTTGCAAGCTGCTGTCACGCCGCCAGGAATTCCTTCATGATGTCGGACAATATTGTTACCACCTGCTCCGCCTCGCTCCGCTGGATTACCAGGGGCGGTAGCAGACGCACTACCTTATCTGAGGTCACGTTGATGAGAAGCCCTTTTTTGAACGCTTCTTTTACGAGATCGCCACACGGTCTGGAAAGCTCGATACCAATCATCAATCCCTGCCCGCGAATCTGCACGACATCGGGCAGGCCGGCTAATTGCGCTTTGAACATACTTCGCATGAAGTCGCCCTGTTCCATCGCGTTTCCCAGCAAGTCCTGTTCTTCGATGACTTTGAGCGTTGTCAGCGCAGCCGCACAGGCTAGCGGGTTGCCGCCGAAAGTGGATGCGTGATTGCCGGGCTTGAATACTTTCGCCGCCGTGCCTTTGGCGAGGCAAGCGCCGATGGGTACACCCGACCCCAAGCCCTTGGCGAGCGTTATCACATCAGGAGTAATGCCGCTGTGCTGAAACGCGAACCAGTTGCCGCTTCGGCCGATCCCGCATTGCACTTCGTCCAGCATCAGAAGCCAGCCGTTTTGATCGCACAGATGGCGCAGGCCTTGCAGATAGTTTGCCTGGGGCACATTGACGCCCCCTTCTCCCTGGTAGGGTTCAACCAGTATGGCTACAATATTCTTGTTATGCACGCCTACTTGCGCCACTGCTTCCAGGTCGTTGTACGGCACTCGCGCAAAACCCGTGAGCAGCGGTTCAAAACCCGCCTGTACCTTTCGGTTGCCACTTGCTGTCAGGGTTGCCATGGTGCGTCCGTGAAAGGATTTTTCCATCACGACGATGGTAGGCAAATCTATATCTTTGCCATGTCCGTATAACCTTGCCAGCTTGATCGCGGCTTCGTTCGCTTCCGCGCCCGAATTGCAGAAGAAACCGTTATCCATGCCCGACAACAGGGCCAGCCTGCTGGCCAGCTGTTCCTGTCTCCCAATATGATAAAGATTGGACGTATGGATAAGCGTACCGGCCTGGTTGCAAATTGCCTTCACAAGCTCCGGATGACAATGTCCCAGCCCGCATACCGCCACGCCGGCAAGCGCGTCCAGATAGCGCCTGCCCTCTTCGTCCCACAGCCAGACGCCTTCCCCTCTTACAAATGTAACAGGTAGCTGCAGATAGGTGTTCATCAAATTGGACATATAAGAAGTCTCTGAATGAATGTTCTGTGGAGCGATCAATTAAAAATCGAGTTGCCAGTGGCGCTGACAACTGAGCCGGAAATTGGCAAAATTGATGGTCAAAAAGGAGTCGGGGGGGTCGGCAAAGATCGCGGCCCCGTCCATGACGCCAGAGAGTGCAACGTAGCGAACGTCCGGTTTTGCTGTAGCTCGCACGGGATGCTGCTGCGTCCGAGGGGACTTGTTCAGGGGTTCCATAGGTAATGCCCGCGTTTGTCAGGGGTCGGAAAGCGGCACGGCGGCATAAGCCGCCGTGCGCGTGATGGATAGCTTGTCGTGCAACTCGTTATGTTTACCTATTTAACCAGCTTTTTCAAGCCTTTTTCCTCAGCGGCGGTTAACAGCCTCAAACAGGGCAGATAGCCGTCGTAAACAATTCCGTGCACTTCCACGCGTTTTTGTGAGCGCAGCATGCTAACCAGGTACTGCACGATCTCGTGCGTAATGGTTTGCCCTGGCACCAGGACAGGAATACCGGGAGGGTAGGGAGTAATCTGGTCCGCACAAATCCTCCCTTTCAAATCATCATTTATGCGCTCCTGTTCATCCAGCAGTGGCACCCGTTCGCCGCCGGAATAAAATGCGTCGCGCGGCAGGTATTTGAGATCGGTAAAAACGGGAAGCTCCGGGGTCTGGTAGAGACGTCTGGGCGCACGGCCTTCCCGCGCAATGCGCATCAGCGCATCATAAAGACGTGAAACCTTGCTACGGGTAGTGCCAATGGTAAGAAGCAGAGTGAGAGTATTGAAGGTGGATTTCTCCACTTGAATATTGTATCGCTCGAACAATTCCCGGATTAAATCCTCCACAGTAAAGCCGCAACGGGAAATATCGACGGTAACCTTGGTGGAATCGAGTTGAATGTTGTCTTGCTTCACCTCATCAGGCAGTAGATCAGCGAGCTCCAGCACGCGAAATACGCCGGTAGAATTGACCTGGGCACGCACTTCCTTTGCCAGCTCCAGGGTGCGCGACAGCAGCTTGTAGCCTTCCAGCGTCGCTTGTTTGCGCGCTACATCAAGGCTTGCAATCATGCTGTACTGCGGACTGGTGGAAGTATGCATGTTGAAATTCTCGCGAAACAGATGCTCGTTGAACTCGGGATCATTGACGTGGATCATGCTGGACTGTGAGAAAGCCGATAGTACTTTATGTGTGCTTTGGGTGGCATAGTCCGCACCCGCCTCCAGCGCGGTCGGGCGGAACGCAGGGTGAAAGCGGGCGAATCCATACCAGGCTTCGTCGATGATCACTTTTATGCCTTTGGCATGGGCTGCCTCGATAATCGGGCGCAAGTCATAACGCAGCCCATCGTAAGTGCAACTGGTGAGTATCAGGGCTTGTGCATCGGAATGTTCATCGATGGCATTGAACAGGGTCTGTTTGGGTACCGGACCGTAAACGCCGAATTTCTTGTTTACCGATGAGTCGAGATAGATTGGATTAGCGCCCGATAATACAACTCCGTGATGTACGGATTTGTGGCAGTTCCGGTCCAGCAACAGTTTTTCGCCGGGGGCGAGCAGGGTCTGGAATATCACCTTGTTGGCGGTGGAAGTACCGTTTGTAGCGAAGAATGTGCGCCGCGCCCCGAATGCTTTTGCTGCGATCTTCTGCGCTTCTGCGATGACGCCGGTTGGCTCCATCAGCGAATCGAGCACCGGCACCGACACGGACAGGTCAGCGCGGAAAATATGCTCACCTATAAACTCGTAAAAATCACTGGCCCAGGGACTGTCGCGCAGCGAATCGCCTGAGGAGTGCCCCGGTGTGTGCCAGGCATCCTTTGCCATCAGCACATAATTTTTGAGCTGGTCATAAAAAGGTGTGCGTGCTTTTTCCTGAAGCTGGGCGTTGAGAATGCGATACATGCCTCGATAGTCGCGTTCCTCGCGGTAGAAATAGCCGTCAACGGTTTCCGAGAAGAGCGCATCCACCACCTCATCCTCTTTTTCCTGCGCGATCAGGATGTAGATATCAAGTTCAGGACGAAAACGGGTAATTTCCTGCACCAGCTTCAAGGCTGTCATTTGCAGGTTACGGGAACCCTTTTCCCCATTTTTCAGGGTATAGAGCGTATCGTCCACCAATACCGACTGGATGTCGCCGTCATCCTCGATGGCTTGCAGCGCTTCGCGCGCAGTGGTAACGCCTGCGAAAGTAATGCCTAATGGGTTCTCGAGGGATTTGGCAGCAGCATTCAGGCCCTTGATCAGTTCCTTCAGTATCAGTTTCTCATCGTTGATAATGAGAATTCGGCTTATCGGTCGCTTCATGAGCGCTGCTTCTTGATAGAAAAATCGCTTTATGCGCTAAAACAACGTTGATTGCAAGTCTCGGAACCGCCGAATAAGTCAATAAACCAGTGGATCGTATTGTTTAGCTGAACGCGGGCGAGATTGAAACCGTCTATAGTAAAACAATGAAACCATTTGTCCCTACTCTGACTAATAGCGTGAGCGTGGTGGCGTTTCTGCTTCTGTTGCCGACGCTGGTTCTGGCTGCACCAGTCATAGTACTGAAAGTAGATGGTCCAATTGCTCCGGCCAGCGCTGACTTCATTCAGCGCGGTCTCCAACGCGCTGCCGACGAGCGAGCGTCACTCATCGTATTGCAGTTGGATACACCAGGCGGTCTCGATACTTCAATGCGGCAGATCATACGCGGCATACTGGCTTCGTCCGTGCCGGTGGCGGTTTTCATCGCGCCGAGCGGAGCTCGGGCGGCCAGTGCCGGAACTTATATTCTCTATGCCAGCCACATCGCCGCGATGGCGCCCGGCACCAATCTGGGTGCGGCCACACCTGTACAGATCGGGGGCTTGCCGGAGCCTGCGCCGGAGCCGGAGCCTGAGCCTGGAACCAGACCGAAGTCATCACCCGATTCGCCTGCAACGCAGCCTGACGAGCATCCCGGGCGGAAGGTAACCAAAGACGAGAAGGCGTCAAAAAAAGATGCAATGTCCCACAAAATGATTCAGGACGCTGCCGCATACATCCGCTCGCTTGCACAGATGCGCGGGCGCAATGCGGAATGGGCCGAGCGCGCCGTGCATGAAGCAGTAAGTCTATCAGCGACAGAAGCGCTGAATCTCAAGGTCATCGATTATGTCGCCACTGATGTGCCGGATTTGCTAAAGCAGATGAACGGCAGGCAAGTGAATGTACTTGGTCAGGCCCTTGTTCTCGATACCGTTTCAGCCACAGTGGAGATCGTCGAGCCGGACTGGCGGACACGGCTTCTGGCTATCATCACCAATCCGAGCGTGGCATATATACTGATGCTAATCGGTATTTACGGATTGTTCTTCGAATTTTCCAATCCCGGCTTCGTGTTGCCCGGCGTGGCAGGCGCTATCTGCCTGCTCATTGCCATGTATGCATTCCAGTTGCTGCCGGTGAGCTATGCCGGTCTTGCCCTGATCCTGCTCGGTATCGCATTCATGGTGGCGGAAGCCTTTCTACCCAGCTTCGGCGCGCTCGGTATCGGCGGCGTTATTGCTTTTGCTTTCGGCTCACTGATGCTGATCGACAGCGATATTCCCGGCTATGGTATTCCCTGGCCCATGATTGCCATAATCTCCATAGCCAGTGCATTATTCCTGATTTCTGTCATTGGTATGGCACTGAAGTCGCGGCACAAACCCATTGTCAGCGGACGAGAAGAGTTGATCGGCGCCGTGGGAGAGATGCTGGAGGATACGCCGAATGAAGGTATGGCGCGTATTCATGGTGAACTGTGGAGCGTGCGGTGCGCCCAGCCTCTGGTCCGCGGGCAGAAAGTGCGTGTAACAGGAATCGAGGGTCTGGTTTTACATGTAACCCTGGTGGAGAATTAACCAAAGGAGATGATCATGCTCAATTTAGGTTTTGGTGCCCTCGTCATTATCCTCCTGGCATTGTTCACGATATTTCGCATCCTGCGTGAATATGAGCGCGGCGTGGTGTTCCTGCTTGGCCGCTTCTACAAGGTAAAAGGCCCGGGCCTGATCGTGATAATTCCGGGCATTCAGAAAATGGTGCGCGTTGACCTGCGCACGGTGGTTATGGATGTGCCCAGCCAGGACGTTATTTCACGCGACAACGTCTCGGTGAAAGTCAACGCCGTGGTGTACTTTCGCGTGGTCGATCCGCAAAAAGCCATCATTCAGGTGGAGAACTTCCTTGCAGCGACCAGCCAGTTCGCGCAGACTACCCTGCGCTCGGTATTGGGCAAGCATGAGCTTGATGAAATGCTGGCGGAACGTGAGAAACTCAATATGGACATTCAAAAGGCCCTTGACATTCAGACTGATGCATGGGGTATCAAGATCTCCAACGTCGAGATCAAGCATGTGGATATCGATGAATCGATGATCCGGGCCATCGCCCGCCAGGCGGAGGCAGAACGCGAGCGGCGCGCAAAGGTGATTCATGCCGAAGGCGAATTGCAGGCATCGGACAAATTGATGCAGGCGGCGCAGATTCTGTCCCAGCAAACGGGAGCAATGCAACTGCGCTACCTTCAGACGCTCACGTCTATCTCTAGTGACAAATCCAATACCATCATTTTTCCAATCCCGATGGATTTGGTAGTGGCGCTAACGGATGCCGTCAAGAATCGCAATCCCAGCGCGTCCTGAAGTTGTTGTGCGATCTTACCGGATTATATGAAGAGATCAGGAGTAATAAAAAAGCCCGGGGAGTGCCCGGGCTTTTTTATTGAGATGTAGATGATCAGGCCATCGCCTTGATGGCGGCGGACAGTCGGCTTTTATGACGGGCTGCCTTATTCTTGTGGATGATGCCCCTGTCGGCAATGGAATCTATGGTGCCGACGGATGCCTGGAATGCAGCTTGTGCAGTCGCTTTGTCGGTAGATTCGATACCCTTTCTTACATGCTTGATCGCCGTCCGCAACTGGGAGCGCAAACTCGTGTTACGGTCGCGTTGACTGACGTTCTGTCTTGCACGTTTTCTGGCTTGTGCACTATTGGCCATGAAAATTCCTCGAATTAACTGTTTCGCAAATTTTTTGAATGATACGGATGTTTCCGGCATATTGCAAGAATAACCGGGAGTATTCCGCATCGTGGATGATTCGGAAACACCTGCCAGAGCGCTTTCTTGCGGTATCGCCGGCTTTCATGCCCACCAACTCAGGCATTGGTCTCAGTCATTGATACGCCTCCTTATAATTATCCCGATTCCGAGGAGAATTTATTCAAGTCCTCAAGTCCTTATGGCAGCTATTCAAATTTTCACCTGTTGACCAAACCAATAGCACTATTCAGGTTAACATACTCATCCATGAATCTGCTTAACGCCCTCGCTACTGTCAGCGGAATGACGCTGATTTCCCGTATCCTGGGATTCGTGCGAGATGTGTTCATCGCGCGCATCTTTGGCGCAGGCATCGCAACCGATGCCTTTTTCGTGGCCTTTCGCATTCCCAACCTGCTGCGCCGCCTTTTTGCGGAGGGTGCGTTTTCCCAGGCATTCGTGCCCATACTCGCGGAATATAAAAACCGCCGCACGTTCGAAGAAACAGGCGAGCTGATCAACCACGTTACAACATTGCTTTCGATCGCTTTATTTTTGGTTACTCTCATCGGAGTCCTTGCTGCACCGCTGGTAATCTACGTGAGTGCGCCCGGTTTTACGGGCAGTCCTCAGAAATTTGCGCTGACAGTCGAACTGCTGCGCATCACATTTCCCTACATTCTGTTTATCTCGCTTGTATCGCTGGCAGGAGGCATCCTCAACACCTACGGCAAATTTTCCATACCCGCGTTAACCCCGGCGTTGCTGAATCTGTCATTCATCGGCTGTTCGCTGTGGCTTGCGCCGCTACTGGACCCGCCGGTACTGGCACTTGCGTGGGCAGTATTCATCGGCGGCGTGCTCCAGCTCGCCTTCCAGGCGCCATTCCTCATGCGCCTCAAGTTAATGCCGCGGCCACGCCTCAAATCTGCGGATACTGGCGCGTGGCGCGTTATCAGGCAAATGGGGCCGGCGGTGTTCGGCGTATCGATCGGCCAGATCAGTTTGCTCATCAACACTATATTCGCGTCCTTTCTCATCAGCGGGAGCGTGTCCTGGCTCTACTATGCGGACCGGCTGATGGAGTTTCCCGCTGGCCTGTTAGGCGTGGCGCTTGGGACGATATTGCTGCCGTCACTGGCCCGGCATTATGCCGACAACAGCAATGAGGAGTATTCCCGCCTGCTGGACTGGGGCTTACGCCTGACCGTGCTGCTAACGCTGCCCGCGGCGCTGGCATTGGCGCTGCTTGCGACTCCGCTCATTACCACTCTCTTTTATCACGGTGAATTTTCGGTCAACGACGTATGGATGACGCGCAATGCGTTAGTGGCTTATAGTCTGGGGCTGCTGGGGCTAATTCTGGTAAAAGTGCTGGCCCCCGGATTTTATGCGCGGCAGAACATCCGTACACCAGTGAAAATCGCGGCCATCACGCTCGTCGCCACCCAACTGATGAACCTCGCGTTCATTATACCGCTGCGCCACGCGGGACTGGCGCTAGCCATCGGCCTGGGCGCATGCCTCAACGCTGGACTGCTCTACTACAAGTTACGCAGCCATAAAATTTATCACCCACAGCCGGGCTGGTTGATTTTCATGGCAAAAATATTGATGGCGCTGGCAACGATGGGCGGCGCCCTGTGGTTTGCCTCTGGCAGCGACGCATCATGGCTCACACACTCTGCTTTCGAACGCGCAACGCGGCTGACAGGGGTGGTGGCGATCGGCGCGATAAGTTATTTCGGCATGTTATGGCTGCTCGGTTTCCGCCTGAAGAATTTTGCGGGGCGCGGCGAACTATAACCGACAGTGGTAATTTGAGCATGAATGTTGGAACGGCGTCTTGTCTCGGAAACAGGTTCCATCAGCATTCATCCAGACCCGGTGCCCGCTTCCCGCGCTAACGCCCCACTCAATCAGGGCGAAAACGTCGTTAAATGGATTCGGGCTCACGGTAGTCAGGTTTTTGAGGACCGGCGGCAAGTGAAAAGAAACGTAAGAGAAACAATGTTTCCTGCCAGAAAAAATTTGCGCGGTCAGTAGGGATTAGCCATATAATGGCGGCACCTTATTCACACCATCAACTGCAAAACCATTTATCTTTCGACCATGGCTCGCTTCCTCAGACCTTCTGCATTATCACTGATACTCCTGGGATTTTTTCTTAACGGCTGCGCCACGACCAACAAAAACACCACGACTGATACGAACACCGCGGCGAATACCGGCACTAGTGAAAACCCGGGCACTTCGGTAGACAAGAGCGCTACGACCGACACCACGACTACCACCCCTACCACGACCACCACGGCGACCACGTCTACGGCGAGCGCAGGCGCCTCGGCTGAAACGAGCGCGATGGCCAACACGAGTACCAGCGCTCCCCCTGATCCGGTCGCGCCGGCCAGTAATAGCGGCACAATCAATAATGGAAAAGAAGAACGGGAATCGCTTAACGGGCCAGTATTCAAGAATGCAGCGCCGCCCGCTACTTATCCGGCTTACAGTAAAAGAGATCCGTGGGAACCAATGAACCGCTCGGTATTCGAGTTCAACGAGTCGGTTGACGACTATGTATTCAGGCCGATAGCAAAAGGCTACAAGTGGGTGATGCCGGATCCGCTCCAAGCCGCAGTAGGGAATGTCTTTTCCAATTTGAACGATATTCCCGTGACCATCAACAACCTGCTGCAACTCAAATTCAGCAATGCCTTGACGAGCAGTACGCGGCTGTTGCTCAACAGCACTTTCGGCCTGGCTGGCATCGTCGATCTGGCCAGTGACATCGGTTTTGAAAAGCACGATGAGGATTTCGGACAAACTTTAGGGCATTACGGCGTCGCGAGCGGCCCTTATGTAGTACTGCCTTTTCTCGGCCCCAGCTCGACCAGAGATGCGGGTGGACGTGTGCTGGACGTAGCCACCGATCCTGTTTTTGTAGGCAGCTTCTTCGTCGCTCCTTTTATAGGCCCGATAGTCGGGAGCAGCAGAGCTGCCGATACCCGCGCGGGTTTGCTTAAATCCGAGAAAACGCTGGATGAAGCGGCGTTGGATAAATACGAGTTTATACGCGATGCCTACCTTCAGCGGCGACGCAATCTGGTGTATGACGGCAATCCGCCCAAGAGCGAAGAGGATGAAGATATCGACTGATTGGAAGTTGAGTGATTGATAGTTCTCTCTTCAATAAATTCGGTCAAGTTTTCAGCTTGCACTGAGTATAACGGGCTGAGTAATTAGCACGAAAAAAAGGCGGGAGCATATACTGCTCCCGCCTTTTTGACTTACAGAATCCCGATACCACCTGATATCCGATCAGGTCATCTCACGCAATGCCGCGATGCGTACCTCAAGTGGCGGATGCGACATGAACAGGCTCTTGACGCCACCGCCTCCTCCCGAAATTCCAAATGCCGCCAGCCGATCCGGCAACTGTGTGGGTTCGTGTCGTTGTTTAAGGCGCTCCAGCGCGGCAATCATCTTGTTACGGCCGGCCAATTGCGCCCCGCCTGCATCAGCGCGGAACTCACGCTGTCGGCTGAACCACATGACTATCATGCTGGCAAGTATTCCCAGCACCATCTGGGCCACCAGCGTCGTGATCAGGAAAGCCGGACCATGTTCCCTTTCGGTTTTGAATACCACCCTATCCACAAAATGCCCGATTACCCTGGACAGAAAAATCACGAAGGTATTGACCACGCCCTGAATCAGAGCAAGCGTCACCATATCGCCGTTAGCGACATGACTTATTTCATGTGCCAGTACACCTTCAATTTCATCCTTTTGCATATTCTGAAGCAGGCCAGTGCTTACCGCCACCAAAGCCTCATTTCGGTTCATCCCGGTAGCAAAGGCATTAACGTCGGGCGCATCATAAATTGCCACTTCCGGCATACCAATACCGACAAGCTCAGCCTGGCGCCGGACGGTTTCCACTAACCACCGCTCAGTCGGATCGGAAGGCTGCTCGATCACCACGGCGCCTGTCATCCGTTTCGCGCTCCATTTGGACATCGCGAGCGAAATCAACGAACCGCCAAAACCAATCACTGCAGACATGATCAGCAATGAATTGAAATCTATACCGCCCTGTTCGTCCAGCATGCGGTCCACGCCCAATATCCGCAGCGTAATGCTCAGCACCAGCAAAATTGCCAGGTTGGTTACTATAAATAGAAAAATCCGTTTCATAGGGGTTAATTCCGTTCTCTCGTATCAAAGGTAGATCATAAGTATGGGCGGGATGTTCAATTTTCAAGAACCCGACAATCTCTTCCGAACAAATAGCTCTCCATTCGCGTTTTCCAGCACTTATTGTCAAATTCCCGATGTAGTGTATCCAGTCACTTCATTAGGCGCCTATTGCGGCTGGCAAGCATGACGCAAATCGCAAGACCACCAAAGACCATGAAAAAAATTGCCGACCAATCCGGAAGAGTGAGTGATGCGAACTTCCAGGTTACATCGGCGCAGTCTCCATTTGCTTCAAACATGCCGGGCCACCATTGCGCAAGCGGCAAGGCGTTCAAGAATGCTTCTTCCGGGCTGATACCGCATTCGAATGCCTCCGGATAGCGAACCAGCCAGGCATGACGCAATGCCACTGCCGCCCCCGAGAAGGCAAAGATTGCAATCAGGCCGCTGTAAATCCGACGTCCTATTGCATCGGGTGAGTGGAAAAATGCCAAGAGCGCCGTTAAACCCACTAGCCAGTATGCGATGCGTTGCACGACACAAAGCGGGCAGGGCAAAAGATTTTTTACTAATTGAAGATAAAGCGCGTAACCAACCAGGCTCGTACAGCCCAGAAATACCAATAGAAATATTGCTCTTGTTCCTGACTTCGTCGGATTAACCATGCCTGCTTTTGACAGTCTGATCCAGAGGCGTCATTATGTCCTTCGTAACGTCGGCTTTTCTCACTCTGCGCATTCCACCCGCAACCATTTTATACTCCAGTAGGCGGCATTCCAGCGCGCCATTAAACAGGGGGATACGGCGCGTAGGCGTTAAACGGATGGATTTTGGAAGAAGCGGGTCGGCAGTGATGATATAAACAGTCCATCCACTGAATTTTTTCTTCAGCGCATCCCCCAGTTTCGGGTAAAACTCGATAAGCTGTTGCTGTTCACCTATGCGTACGCCATAAGGGGGATTGGTCACAAGAAAACCGGAAGACGCAGGAGCGGATACCTCGAGCACGTTCGCCTGCTTGAGGGTAACCAGTTCAGAAAATCCCGCGTCGGATAAATTTGCGCGGGCGATAGCCAAAACATCACCGTACAAGTCGCTGCCGAATATTGGCTGAGGCATTCTCGGCTTTTGCCGAGCTGTCGCTGCTTCCTTAACCTGATCCCATCGGTCTTTATCAAAATTCGCCAGCTTTTCAAAAGCGAAACTACGCCCCGCTCCAAGCGCGATATTCAGCGCGATCTGTGCTGCCTCAAGCAGGAATGTGCCACTGCCGCACATGGGGTCAAGCAGCGGAATGCCCGGCTGCCAGCCTGTCAGCGATAAAATTCCGGCTGCGAGATTTTCTCTTATCGGAGCCTCTCCAGCATTTTTCCGAAGACCACGCTTGAATAACGCATCTCCGGAAGTATCAAGATACAAAGAAAATCTTTGGGCATTGAGAAAGCCGTGAATGCGGATATCCGGCTGCACGGTATTCACGCTGGGGCGACAACCCGCCGTCTCCCGGAATTTATCGCAGACCGCATCCTTGATCTTGAGCGTGACAAACTCCAGACTGCGCAATGGGCATTTGATGGCAGCCACGTTAACGCGGATGGTAAGCGCCGGACCGAACCATTCTTTCCAGGGTAATGCGCGAGTTGTTTCGTACACATCGGCTTCGCTGGAATACAGTTCGCTCGCGACCTGCCAGAGAATGCGACTGGCAATGCGGCTTTCCAGATTAGCCCGGTAGCAGATGGTCCAGTCGCCCTGAAACTGCACCCCGCCGTCGCGCCCCGTTGCGAAAGAGGCGCCAAGCCGCTCCAGCTCGGAGACGAGTGCGGACTCCAGGCCGCGCGGACAGGGAGCGAAAAATTGGTGGAGCGTCACAACGATCCCGGTATGACAACAGTGACCATCGAGCCGGTAGCTATTTCGCAGCCCATGCTCCATAGGCGAGCAACGCCCAACCGCTCAGGAATGCAACTCCGCCCAACGGCGTGATCGCGCCAAGTCCGCGTATTCCCGTCAGACTCAGGGCATAAAGACTCACGGAAAATAGAACAATTCCCGTAAGCATCAGCCAGCCCGACAATACTATTGGTTTGGATGCTGGAAAGTGCAACAGCATGAGACCAACCAGGACAAGACCCAACGCGTGATAAAAATGATACTGCACGCCCGTTTGGTATACGGCAAGCATGTCGGCAGCGAGTCTTTGTTTCAAACCATGCGCACCGAACGCGCCGAAAGCGACACATAGAAACGCATTGACAGCGCCTAGCATGATGAAGGTTCTTGACATAGGGATACACGTTCCTGATGAGAGAGCTAAATAAAAGCTCGATGGACCCGCAAAGGCCGCATGAGCTTAACGGACTTAACGGATGCGAGCATGACGCACGCGGCTTGTGCCAGCGAACACCCGTGATCCATATGGTACTTGAGAAGCAGATACAGATGGTCTGTCGAATTCCAAGTCTGCATCACCGTTGTCTAAATGTCCACAATGATCGCGGGTTTTTTGGGATCAATCAGAAGTTACTCACCTTTCTCTATTACGGACGCCTTGCTCCAACCTTTGGCAAAAACCACTTGAATGGTATCGCCAGCATTGATCTCATCGCTTTTTCGGAGCACCGTCCCGTCAACCGAATAGGCAATGCTGTAACCGCGCTCTAACACCGATTTCGGGTTAAGGTGAGCAAGGTCTGCCTGCCGGCGCTGCAAGCTCATCATGAGCGTTTCCATTCGAACGGCAACAGCCCGGCGCAAACGGAGGCTGAGCTCGCGTTGGCGTTCGTCCAGACGCGAAATGTCCGGCCCGGCCGCAATCATGCGCTGTTCAAGGTCACGCAAATGCCACTTTCTGCTCTCGGAAATCCGCAGCCATGAGTCAGCAAGCCGCTTGCGTAAACGCTGAAGGTGCGCAATCCGGTCATCAATTTGCCTTCCCGGGTGTATCAGGCGGAATTCGAGCATATCCACATACTGCATGCGGCCTTCAATATCTCGTTGCGTAGCGCGCTGGATGCGGCCCCAAAGAATTTCGCCAAGACGGACCAATTCTTCACGATCCGGGCAGACGAGCTGAGACGCACCGGTAGGCGTGGGTGCACGGACGTCAGCCACAAAATCAGCAATGGTGAAATCAGTCTCGTGACCTACCCCACTGACGATGGGAACGAGACAAGCAGCGATTGCGCGTGCCACCACCTCCTCATTAAACGCCCACAAATCTTCGATAGAGCCGCCGCCGCGGCATAGAATCAGAACATCGCATTCAGCGCGGTTTGCAGCGTTTTGAATAGCCGCCGCTATTTTTACAGAAGCGCCCGCGCCTTGCACCGGTGTGGGATAAACGATTACGGGCACAGAAGGCATACGCCGCTGCAGGGTGGATAGTACATCGTGCAGTGCAGCGGCGGCTGGAGATGTAACGACACCGATCTGCTTCGGGAATAGCGGTAGCGGCTTTTTGCGGTCGGAGTCGAACAGCCCTTCGTTTCCGAGTCTGGCCTTGAGTTGCTCGAAAGCTTCGAACAAAGCACCTTGCCCGGCGCGGCGAATGTGTTCGACACTCAGCTGAAAATCCCCGCGCGCAGGATACAACGTCACCAGTGCGCGCACCTCCACTCGCATGCCGTCCCTGGGCTGCCAGTCGAGATACTGATTCTTATCCCTGAACATAACGCAGCGCACCTGGGCATCCGCATCTTTGAGTGAAAAATACCAATGGCCCGAACCGTAGCGTTTGATATTCGAAATTTCGCCGGCTACCCATAACAACGGAAAAGCCTGCTCCAGCAAGTCCTTGGCGCTGCGGTTTAATTCGCTCACGCTCAGGACCGGCTGGGCAAACTCCATTTCCATAATGAGATTCATCTTGACATTCTACAATAATCCACACTTGTCACGAAAAATGCATAATTGCAGCGGGCAAACCCGCATGAACGCTAGGGTTGCGATCAAGTGTTTGTTTTTTAAAGGTTTTACTCAAGTTCAAAAATTAATCTAATCAGAAAAAGTTGTTATGGCAGGGCGACTTAATGCTTCTATTTGCAAATTACCCACAAACTTATCCACAGCTATTGTGGACAAGAAAAACGATCCTATCCTTGCCGAAATCATGGAGGCAAGCTACATTACGGCTCTGATTTAAGGAACCTCTGAATGAGTCCTATGGGGACGCGACGGCGGCTTTGCGGGATGGGATGCGCGAAAGGCGACGACGCGAATGGTGCGCCCGCGTATGGTGGAGCAGTGCCTTCCAGAGGAAGGTGCGACCCCGCAGCGGGATGCAGGCACCACAGACTTGCTCGGGGGCGCCTCCACGCTGTCCGATCCCGCTTTGCGGGAACCTTCGTGCAACGCTTTGGGGCGGCCCCTTCGCTAGGAGCCTGACAAAGCAGACCGCCCGCAAAGCCGCCGTCCCTTCGGGTTGCGGAAAACCGGGCGTTCACCGCGTTGCACTCCTCCGCGTCGTAGAATAAGCTACAGCCTTCGTCGTGCGCCTTGCGATCATCCCGATTTACCGCAACGCGCTCCACGGAGGGCTCATTCAGAGGTTCCTATAGGGGGTTATTGGTGTTCGCTTTGATTCAAGCTGCCGGTTGGCCGATCTGGCCGATCATTTTAGCTTCCGTCGTCGCTGTCGGCATTATTGGCGAACGCATGTGGGCTTTGCGCCTGAGTATGGTAACACCCAGAGATCTGTTGTCCAAAGTCGTACAAGAATATCGGAAAAGCGGCGTCAGTACCGATATGCTGGCGCGCCTGCAGAAACACTCTCCTCTGGGCCAGATTTTTGCCGCAGGGTTGAGGAATGACAAAAGCACGCGTGAAGTCATGAAAGAATCCATTGAGGAAGCCGGCCGTGCTGTCGCTCACGATCTTGAACGATATCTCACCACGTTAGGAACCATTGCCTCCCTGAGCCCGCTGATGGGTCTGTTTGGGACGCTGGTTGGCATGATTGAAATCTTTGGCGCGAATTCCCCTACTGGCGGCAGCAATCCGGCACAACTCGCTCACGGTATTTCCGTAGCGCTCTACAACGCGGCATTCGGCATTCTGGTTGCCATCCCCAGCATCATGTTTTACCGTTACTTCCGTGCTAAAGTGGATGCGCTGGTGATAGAAATGGAATTGCAGGCGTTGAAACTGGTAGAAATCGTTCATGGCGAGCGCCAGGTGGATTTCCGGCCCGGCAAGGAAGGTTAACGCTGCGGCACCGTTTACAGGGCAAGCATTTTTATCAATATCCCGTCCGGGGACGAACGGGTTAATTTGCACAACTGCAAAACCGAAGCAGAACTGGCAGCTCAACTTTTCGGTTTTCAGATATAGCCTTATTTCTTTTACGTTCATCTATCGCCATACAGCTAAACAGCATGAATTTCCAGCGCGGCAGACAAAAAGAAGAACCCGAAATCAATCTGGTGCCAATGATCGACGTATTGCTGGTAATTCTGATTTTTCTCATGATTACCACCACTTACTCGAAATTCTCCGAACTGGAAATCAGTCTGCCACAGGCTACATCCGACAAGCCCAGTGAGCGTCCGAATATCATCGATATCTCGATAAGCGCCGCCGGGAACTATACAGTCAACCGTACAGCCGTCGAATCCAGTACCGAACGGCTTAGTGAGGAATTACGTGCAGCAGCAGGCGACCGGCCCGACCCGGTAATCGTCATCAATGCGGATGCGCAGGCCACACACCAGTCCGTTATAACTGTGATGGAGGCCGCACGGCTGGCGGGATACAATCACATCACTTTCACAACCGAGAACCCCAGGTAGAGCTCCCGCTAGCAATATTTGCGCGCCAGTTTCATCCAGATAAGGGATCAGGCGGTGCGGGGCGAAGTACAACAATTCTGTAACCGCGGGAAGCAAGCGATAGAATGGAGGCATGGGAAGCAAATTCTGCGCTTACGGGAGTTACATCAGCGGTTTGCATCATAATGTCTGCTGCCGGTTTGCGCGAAGCAGGACTATGGATTGAAATAACGTATAAAAGCTGAGGAAAACTTATGGATTCGAAATTGCTCGATATTTTGGTGTGCCCCCTGTGCAAGGCGCCGCTACTTTACAGGAAATCCGAAAATGAACTGATCTGCAAGGGGGATCGGCTGGCTTTCCCAATCCGGGATGGTATTCCCGTAATGCTGGAAGACGAAGCGCGAAGGCTGCCAGTGGAAGAAGAAATTTAGTCTCAAAAGCAGTTTCGTAAAAGTATTTGACCAGGTAATGTAAACCAACTGACTGCCTCTGCGGCAGGAAAGGAATTTGAAAATGAAGAACGCAAATACCGCTGCCGTTCTTGGCGCACTTGTCGCCGATTCCGCCGCGCTGGGTCTGCATTGGCTTTACGATCAAACGCGCATTGCAGAGATTGAAGCAGTCAAAGGATTAGCTTTTCTTCAGCCCGAGGCAGTCCACTATGCTGAAAAAAGAGGCTACCTCGCGCATGGTCGAAAAGCGCCCGGTGAGTCCACCGGCTATGGTGAGGTTTGCTTATTGATGCTGAAGCACCTGGCAAAGCACGGCAACTTCAACCGCATTGAGTATCAGACCGAATACCGCGCACACTTTGGGCCTGGTGGAGAATTTATCGGTTACATCGACTCCCCTACCCGCCTGACATTGCGCAAATTGCTGTTCCTTGAACCCGCCGAGTTTCCAGCCGTATCAGGCGCGGATGACGACCAGCATCCGGCTCTGTCAGCGCTTCCGGCACTCGTCGCAACGCATGGCGGGACCTTGGAAGACCTGATGAAGCGTACCGAGGAAGTGGTGCGCGTGACAAATAACAATGAACTGGCAGTCGCCGCTGCACAATGTTCCTCCGCGGCATTGTTCAAGCTGCTGAACGGCATTCCCATGACGCAGGCTTTGACGGATGCATTGCCATTTGCGGGAAACACGCTTCAACCGCTGCTGGAACAGGCCTTGGCCATGCCAAAACTGGATGGCGTTGCGGCTGCCGAGCGTTTTGGCCTTGCTTGTCATGTCACGGAAGGCTTGCCGGTTATTTTTCATATTGCGCAACAAGCAACCGACTATCGTACGGCAGTCGAATCCAATATACGTGCCGGGGGAGATAGCTGCGGCCGCGCAATCATGCTGGGCGCGATGGCCGCCGCACATAGAGCGATGCAGGACAATTCTGAATTTCCTGTTCCGCTATCGTGGTTGGGACGATACCGGAATCTGGCCGCAGCTGCCGACGCATGCACAGCGCTTTGATTATATCCTCGTCTACCAGAGCGCCCCGGCTTCAGACTTGCATACCGCAGATTCGATCACTTTAAGCATCGCGGGCCAGAGACCATGATCCATCATTTCTTCTTCATGTAAAACGTGAATTCTCCAGCTGCTTCCAACAAAGAGAGCAACTCGTTGCCCGTCTGATCGGCAAAGACCTGAAAGTCGATCACCGAGCCGGGATCGGTCGCCATAATTTTCAATACTTGCCCGGTCGTCATGTCCATCAGGGATTTTTTGGTGCGCAGAATAGGCAAGGGACAGTTCAAGCCCCGCACGTCCAGCTCTTTATCGCAATTCATGGGTTTTCCTCCCATTCCTGATCAATGCGCAGTTATCATGTCTGCCGCGAATGCGGCAAGTGAATTTCCGGAATGGATTTATATCCTGCAAGAAACTCAAACAGGAAACTGACAAGCAACTATTTATTGCAGAGCGAAGAATTGTGTCTGTTACGTTAATGTTGATAGTCATCGGGCCTGAAAAATGAGGAAAATCGGCGGAGGATATTAAAGATGAGTTAGCATATTGTGCTATTTCTATTTCCATCGCATGTCCTTTCGAGTTCAAAGGCAACGGTGAAAGATAATACCATCATGCTGTTTTGATTGAGACCCATTACAGGTCCTTAAATTATTACCGGTTGCATTATTATGCCAGTCAACTTCACACCTCCACTACCCGAGCAACTGCTGCCAATAAAAGGCGTCGCCCTGGGCACTGCCGAAGCTGGCATAAAAAAACCGGACCGCAAGGACCTGCTTGTGATCACTTTGGATGAATGTACAAAGGTCGCCGGCGTTTTTACACGAAACGATTTCTGTGCCGCGCCCGTAATAGTCGCTAAAGAACATCTTTTGAGTCTCAACTCGTTATGTTCAATCCGTGCATTGGTGGTGAATACCGGTAATGCCAATGCAGGCACAGGCGAAGGAGGAATTACGAGCGCTCGCGCTACTTGCGCCGAACTGGCGCGATTGCTCGGTTGTAACACCCACCAGGTGCTGCCATTTTCGACCGGGGTGATTATGGAACCCCTTCCGCTGGAAAGGATTATTGCCGGGTTACCCGCAGCGGTAGCCGACCTCAAGACGGATAACTGGTTTGCTGCCTCGCAGGCAATCATGACAACCGATATCGTATCCAAGGCGGCATCGAAGCAGGTTTCTCTCAATGGCGCAACCGCGACCATTACCGGCATTGCCAAGGGCTCGGGGATGATTCATCCAAATATGGCGACAATGTTGAGTTATATCGCAACCGATGCCGCCTTGAGTCAGCCGCTGCTGGAAGAAATCGTGCGATACGCAGCAGAAAATTCGTTTAACCGCATCACAGTGGACGGCGATACGTCAACGAATGACGCTTTCATTGTGATCGGAACGGGCCGTGCCGGCAATTCAGCAATCACGGATAACGAAAGCGCTGAATTTGCCCAGCTGCGAGATGCAATAACCGAGGTTGCGGCGCAGCTTGCACAAGCTATCATACGCGACGGGGAAGGCGCGACCAAGTTCATCACCATACAGGTCGAAGGCGGCAAGACACGGGATGAATGCCTTAAGGTTGCGTACGCCATTGCACATTCACCGCTGGTTAAAACCGCTTTTTTCGCATCTGATCCAAATCTTGGCCGAATACTCGCAGCCATTGGTTATGCGGGCATAGAGAGGCTTGATGTCAACAGATTGCGACTCTATCTGGATAATGTGCTGGTCGCAGAAAAGGGTGGCAGGGCTGAGGGCTACCTGGAACAGGATGGCCAGCGGGTGATGAAGCAACCTGAAATCACCGTGCGCGTCGTCCTGAACAGAGGGCACGCATCCACCACAGTTTGGACATGTGATCTGTCCTACGATTACGTGAAGATTAATGCGGATTACCGAAGCTAACCCAAGGAACCTTCAGCAGGACACCCGGAAGCGCTATAAGCAGCAAACGCAACAGCAGCGGTTGCGAGTTGCGCACCAACGCGCAACTCGCCTGATTCAACACAAGGCCCAGCTTATTAAATCAGTTGGCGCAACCGCTGACCAGTGTTTTCTTACTGACCCATGGGCCTCATGTGAGGCAGGTCGCGATCTACTGTTTCGCCCGCTCCGTATTCGCGCTCACGATACACGTCCACGCCGCCACGATCACCACGATCACCCGAACCATATCTGTCACCGGACCGATGCCGGTCGCCGTGGCCATGCTTCTTTCTCATCTTGCTTGCCTCGTCCTTATCGATATACCCATCCATATTGGTATCCATCCGTTCGAACATTGTTTCAGCATGGCGCGCATGTTCATCCTTGCTGACTCGACCATCATTGTCGGTATCCGCCATGGACATTCCACATCGGCCCTCGCCGTACTTCTTGTCGCCCTTCTTTTCGCCGTACCCATCCTTCTTGTCGCCATATGGGTCCTTGTCGTGATAATGAGACTCGGCCACCATGTAACCTTTATCCAGGGATTGCGCAGTGAAGGGGTTCTCGGCCGCGGACGCAATCGATGCAGTACCGAAGGTTGCGGCAACAGCGGATCCTATGGCGAGAGAAATAATTGATTTTTTACTGGGCATATTCATGATGTCTTCTCCTAAATGTTTTGCTTCATTTAAAGGAAACCTCCGGGAAAGCACGCACTAACCAATCGCCGCGTCCCAACAAAGATTCTATCTTCCTTGTTTCTATTTATTACAGTCTGTTACGATAGGAACCCAAACCGCAGCACCTCGCATACGCTTAACGTAACACGCCAAATTGTGACGTTTTCAGCTGAGCGGTTCCGTTCGATAGCACACATAATGACGCGCACTTGGGCGCTACCAATCCAGGCTCTGTAGTCATCGCCGCTAATAGCAGAGGATCGAAAAGGCGAAACACCGATAGGAATAAACTGTATTGCCGGGGCGATGCGATTACCAGCGCAGGCCTTTATGGTCGGCCTCCGTTTGTTGCAATACGATATTAGAATGGGTACTCATGAAAGATTGGGACAAGCTATATGATCGCACCGAAACATTACTTTCCCGTATGGAGGAGTTGCTCGCGGTTGGCCAGCCCGAGCCTGACTGGAACGCAGCTAAAGCTTTCCGCTGGCGAAAAAGCGGCGGTACCGGCTTTATTCAGCCTGTCATCCACGCTCATCACATTGCGTTCGACGCCTTGCAGGGTATCGAACGGCAAAAAAAACTCATAGATCAGAATACGCATCAGTTTGTACGAGGCCATCCCGCCAACAATGTGCTACTTACGGGCGCGCGTGGAACAGGAAAGTCATCGTTAGTGAAGGCAATGCTGAACAAGTATGCGGCAATGGGACTACGTTTAATAGAAGTGGAAAAGCATCATCTCACCGATTTGCACGACATCGTCGAAAAGATACACCGGCGTCCGGAACGCTTCATTCTGTATTGTGACGACCTCTCGTTCGAGGCTGGCGAGCCTGGCTACAAGGCATTAAAGGTAGTACTCGACGGTTCCATCGCCACGGCTTCTGAAAACGTCCTTGTCTATGCGACTTCCAATCGCCGCCATCTGATACCCGAATCCATGCGGGACAATCTGGACGCAAGGCATATAGGAGAAGAAATCCACCCCAGTGAAGCGGTCGAGGAAAAAATTTCGTTATCGGAACGTTTCGGACTGTGGGTATCGTTCTACCCATTCGATCAGGAGCAATACCTGACTATTCTTGAGCATTGGCTGACCTATTTCGGTTTGGAAAAAACGGCTCCTTCAATACGTGAAGCGGCGCTGCAGTGGGCGCTGGCACGCGGATCCCGAAGCGGACGCGTAGCGTGGCAGTTTGCACGAGACTGGGCGGGAAAACAGAAAACAGATGGAACGGATGGAATAGACGGGAAAAAGTGGCAATGGGAGCCGTAAATAATTCCGTTCGGCATGTTTCATCCCTCCGACATCGTTGAAGTCGCTGCCGGGGTCATCACCCGGCCCGACGGCGCTTTTCTTCTGGCGCGCCGGCCCCAAGGCAAGCCCTATGCGGGCTACTGGGAGTTTCCGGGCGGGAAGGTGACCCCCGATGAGCCACTGCTACATGCGCTCAGACGCGAGTTGCTGGAAGAACTGGGTATATATGTCGAGCATGCCTATCCCTGGATCACTCGCACGTTTACCTATCCGCACGCCACCGTACGCCTCTGCTTTTATCGTGTCGTAGAATGGCATGGCGATCCACAGCCTTGTGAAGACCAAGAGTTGTCATGGCAATTTGCAAACAATACCGGCGTTGAACCGATGCTGCCGGCGAACGCACCTGTCTTGCGCGCACTCGATCTGCCACCGATCTACGGAATTACCAATGCCGCGGAATGGGGAGCGAATGTTGCACTGGCCCGGATCGAACGCGCATTGCAAAAAGGGCTACGCCTTGTGCAGATACGAGAGAAAGAGATGGCAAGGAAAGAATTACATGATTTTACAAGTGAAGTAATTACCCTTGCTCATCGTCACGGTGCGAGGGTATTGGTGAACGGCGATGTTGGCAACATCGGCTTCTGCCGCGAAGCGGACGCGGACGGAATACATTTTCCATCAACACAGCTGATGAATCTGGTGAAGCGCCCGGATATCGAATGGTGCGGGGCATCCTGTCACAATGCGGAAGAGCTTTTTCGAGCCCAGCAGCTGCGCATGGATTTTATCGTGCTGGCTCCCGTGCTGCCGACATTGAGTCATCCCGGATCTACTCCATTGGGCTGGCAGAAATTTGCCGCGCTCACTCGTGGCTGCTCCATACCCGTGTATGCGCTAGGCGGGTTGCAGCCATGCGATTTAACCACAGCATGGGATCACGGCGGACACGGCATAGCACTGATGCGAGGTATTACCTGAGGAACGTCTGGATAGACTGCCTATTTCTCATCATCTCTTAATGGATCGTTCCCCTGGCTTTCCGTATTCTTTTCGGTAGGGATGCGGTAGGATTCCGTGGCCCATTGGCCCAGGTCGATCAGCTTGCAGCGCTCCGAACAAAAAGGGCGGTACCGATTGCTGATATCCCAGACGATAATCTTGCCGCATTGCGGGCAGTTAACGAGCGTTTTCTTCATAGTCATGAACTCAAAACATGTATTGTTGGACCAGCCGCGCGCAATAAATGTTCACCCGACGTTTGCTTGTTGCTGTCGATCGGCTACATCGGTGGATCAGTTACAGCAACGCATTTCTGATATCCGTTCGGTAATCTTCCCTAAATGGCCGCTGCGCTCGCCGTGAGATTCTCCCCGAGTAAAAATATTATAAATGGTATATGAATCAAGCCAGGCTCGAACCATCTAGCGCGAAAAAAAGAACCAAAATCCAACGACGCAGCAAGAAAGTGCGGTCGCAGCGCGTTGATGGATAAAGAGCGATCTGTAGCGGATTTTACCGTCCAATCAACAAGTTTTTACAATGCGTATTTATTTTCCAATACGTACTATGGTAAAATGGTTAAGTTTTTTATGAGTTTTTTTAGAGGTCCGAACTGAAAAACGGGACTGCAAAAATATGGCAGATATTGGGGAAAAACAAGAAATGAACAGCAGGAGGCGCTTTCTCCTCGTCGCAACTTCGATTGCGGGCGGGATCGCAACTGCTGCGGTGGCAACTCCTTTTGTATTAAGCATGATGCCCAGCGAACGCGCAAAGGCGGCTGGTGCACCGGTCGAGGTCGACATTACCAAACTTGAACCAGGTATGCTGCTTCTGGTGGAATGGCGTGGCAAGGTAGTGTGGGTACTGAACCGTACTCCGGATATGCTGGCCAATCTGAAGAAGCTTGACAGCCAGGTAGCTGATCCCAAGTCGGAAAAAGACCAGCAACCCGCCTATGCAAAGAACGAAACGCGTTCCATCAAGCCGGCAATTCTCGTAGTGGAAGGTGTCTGCACCCACCTCGGCTGCTCTCCCGTGTATCGCAAGGATATCGCTCCTGCGGATCTCGGCGCCGACTGGCTGGGCGGTTTTTTCTGCCCCTGTCACGGTTCCAAGTTCGATCTGGCCGGCCGCGTTTACAAAAGCGTTCCGGCGCCAACGAATCTGGTCGTCCCTCCCCATACGTATTTAAGCGATACCACGCTATTGATCGGGTCTGATCGTAAGGAGACCGCATAAATGAGCAAACGATTGGAGTCCATGATCGGTTGGATAGACGCGCGTTTTCCGTTAACCGCTAACTGGAGGGCCCATCTCAGCGAGTATTACGCACCGAAGAATTTCAACTTCTGGTATTACTTCGGTTCGCTTGCCATGCTTGTCCTGGTGAATCAGCTTCTCACCGGTATTTTTCTCACCATGAACTACAAGCCGGACGCGAGCATGGCATTCGCCTCGGTGGAATACATCATGCGGGATGTGAATTTCGGCTGGCTGATCCGCTACATGCATTCCACTGGCGCATCCATGTTCTTTGTGGTCGTCTACCTGCATATGTTCCGCGGCATGATGTACGGCTCATATCGCAAGCCGCGCGAACTTCTCTGGCTTATCGGCATGGGTATCTTCTTCGTCCTGATGATGCTGGCGTTTACTGGTTATATCCTCCCCTGGGGGCAGATGTCCTATTGGGGCGCGCAGGTGATCATTAGTATGATCGGTGCAATTCCGGTAGTAGGCGAAACGCTCTCGAACTGGCTTCTCGGCGACTTCATGCTGTCGGACGCCGCGCTGAATCGCTTTTTTGCCTATCACGTCGTCACTCTGCCCGTCTTGCTGGTGGTGCTGGTGGTGGTGCATATATTGGCATTGCATGAAGTCGGCTCGAATAACCCGGACGGGATTGAAATCAAGGCAAACAAGGATCCGGTGACGCATATTCCGGTGGATGGCATCCCTTTCCATCCCTACTATTCCGTGAAGGATATTTTTGGCGTGGTCGTGTTCCTGATGCTGTTCACCGGGATCATATTTTTCGCCCCGGAAATGGGGGGCTATTTCCTTGAGTACAACAATTTCGTTCCCGCCAATACACTGCAAACACCCGACCATATCGCTCCGGTCTGGTACTTCACTCCGTACTACTCGATGCTGAGGGCGGTCACCGTTAATTTTCTCTGGATAGATGCAAAACTCTGGGGTATCGTACTGATGGGCGGTTCGGTCGCAATCTTCGCCCTGCTGCCCTGGCTGGACCGCAGTCCCGTAAAATCGATCCGCTACAAGGGGCCGATTTTCAAGTTTGCCCTCACACTCTTTGTCATTAGTGTCTTTGTGCTTGGCTACCTCGGCACGAAATCGCCTACCCCTCTCTACACGTTACTCGCGCAGATATTCACGGTGGTCTACTTTGCCTTCTTCATTCTCATGCCGTGGTACAGCAAGATAGACAAAACCAAGCCTGAACCAACCAGGGTGACAGAATGAGAAAAATAACGAGTATCTTATTAGTCTTTTGCCTGGCTCCGCTTGTCGCGTTTGCCAGCGGCTCGGACGTGAAGCTGGATCATGCACAGATCCATCCCAGCGACAAACTTTCGCTGCAACGCGGCGCACAGACCTTTGTCAACTATTGCCTGTCGTGCCATAGCGCGGAATATATGCGATACAACCGGCTGAGAGATATCGGACTCACGGAGAATCAGATCAGCGATAACCTGATATTCACCGGACAGAAAGTAGGTGAACTGATGACTGTCGCCATGAAGACTAAAGACGCCAAGCAATGGTTGGGCGTAGCCCCCCCTGATCTGTCGGTAATCGCGCGTTCGCGCGGTCCCGACTGGCTCTACACATATCTCAGGAAGTTTTATCGTGATGAATCCACAGCTACCGGCTGGAATAATCTCGTATTCGACAAAGCTGCCATGCCTCATGTGCTATATCAGTTGCAGGGCGAGCAATCACTCATGGTGAAGAATGTCGACGATGGCCATGGCGGCACGCATGAGGTAAAGGAACTGAAACTCGACAAGCCTGGCACGCTCTCAAAAACAGAGTATGACGCATATGTTACTGATCTTGTTAACTTCCTGGTTTATCTGGGTGAGCCGGCCGCCACTAAACGGGTACAATTGGGAATTATTGTAATGCTTTTCCTGTTTGCCATGCTGGGACTGACCTATGCACTGAAACAGGAATACTGGAAGGACGTCCATTGATTATTTCTCATCTGCTACAAAGTGTTCCGCCCATATACGCTGAAAGTAACAAGTCATGATGACATTGTATTCAGCCACTACCTGTCCGTTCAGCCACCGCTGCCGTATCGTGCTGTACGAGAAGGGTATGGATTTTCAGATCATCGATGTGGATCTGCATAACAGGCCGGAAGACCTTGCGGTAATGAGTCCGTATGGCAGGGTGCCAGTGCTGGTAGAGCGTGATCTCATCCTCTACGAGTCCAATATCATCAATGAATATATCGATGACCGTTTTCCTCATCCCCAGTTGATGCCCGCGGACCCGGTAATGCGTGCCCGCGCACGGCTATTTCTGCATCGCTTTGAGCAAGAGCTTTTTTGCCATATTGATGCGGTCGAGCACGGAAATCAGAAGGCTGCGGATAAGGCGCGCGCAGCCATTCGTGATAACCTGACGGTGATTGCGCCTGTATTTGTCAAACAGAAATACATGCTGGGGGATGAATTTTCCATGCTCGATGTGGCCATTGCGCCCCTGCTTTGGCGGCTGGATCACTATGGTATCCAGCTACCCAAACAGGCCGCACCGCTATTGAAATTCGCCGAACGGCTGTTCAGCAGGCCTGCATTCATCGACGCACTCACCGCCTCCGAGAAGGCGATGCGCAAATGAAAGAGCTTTCCACCAAGCCGTATTTGATTCGCGCCATCTACGAATGGTGTTCCGATAGCGGCTTTACGCCCTATCTATCCGTTAAAGTAGATGCCCAGACTCGCGTACCAGATGAATTTGTAAAAGATGGCGAGATTCTGCTCAACATCAGCCATGATGCCGCACATCATCTTACGCTCGGTAACGATGTAATCCAGTTCTCCGCCCGATTTAGCGGCGTCTCGCGCGAAATTTCAGTGCCAGTGAACGCAGTCCAGGGAATATTTGCCAAGGAAACGACACAAGGCATCCTCTTCGCACTTGAGGGTGAAAGCGATAAAGGCCAGGCGGAAAACAGTATTGAAGAATCTGGTAAACCACAACTGTCAACACAAAGCTCATCATCTGCAGGTGTAAAACGCCGCTTTCAGGTCATCAAATAGAATTCTGATCACTTTGCAGCACCTTCACGGTTTGCTCCCCCGCTTCCCAACCTCTATAATTGCACCCGCGCCGGCATAGCTCAGTTGGTAGAGCAGCTGATTTGTAATCAGAAGGTCCCGAGTTCGACTCTTGGTGTCGGCACCATATACAGTGACTTATATTTTAAATTCTTTCCATTACTGTATAAGTCAATTCAGATTTAATCATCCGAAGTGCTTTTCCCGATGGCAGTTTGGGCACAAGGCGATGGCGTTGGCTACCGCAGAATAATGGTGTCTGACCCCATTTCCTTGCCCTGAGGAGCCTTAGCCCAATCCTCGTGATGCAGGAAAACACCATCCGCTTCTGATAATGTCCGCCGTGGTGCTAGGGTTGTCCTTCCCCGCCCGAGGCACCCCACACTTGTCCGGTTGCGTAGCTTGATTCCTGCGAGGCAAGCAAGACGTACAGAGGACCTAGCTCAGCAGGTTGGCCGGGCCGGCCAAGCGGAGTATCTTTGCCGAACCGGCTGAGATCTGCCCATCCGGTCGTTTGCATCGGCGTCCAGAATGGTCCCGGCGCCACCGCGTTTACCCGTATACCCTGCTGGGCTACCTGCTTCGCCAGCGATTTTGTGAAAGCAACGATGCACGCCTTCGTCTGCGCGTAATCGAGAAACGCCTCGGATGGAGTGTAAGCCTCGACGGAACTCGTATTGATTATCGCCGCGCCGGGCTTTAGGTGCGGCATGGCAGCCCTGGTGATCCAGAACATCGCATAAACGTTGCATTTGAATATCGAGTCGAACTGCTCGGTCGTGAGATCGACGATCGAGGGCTGCGCGGCCTGCATGGCCGCATTGTTGACAAGGATGTCCAGTCCGCCCAGATCCCGGATCGCGGTGGTGACGAGGCGGGAGCAAAAACCCTCGTCCCGGATGTCACCGGGGATCGCGACCGCCTTTCGCCCTTCTGCCCGGACCAGTTCCACGACCTCCCGCGCGTCGGGCTCCTCAACAGGAAGATAGTTGATCGCGACATCGGCGCCTTCACGCGCAAAGGCGATAACGGCGGCGCGGCCAATGCCGGAATCGCCGCCGGTCACGAGTGCCTTTCTACCCACCAGCCGGCCCGAGCCCTTGTAGGTTGTTTCGCCATGGTCTGGCCGCGGTATCATCTTGATCGCAAGGCCGGGTGGCTCCTGTTTCTGCGGGGGGAAGGGGGGACGCGGGTATTGAGTCGTCGGGTCCTGTTTGCTGGATCCTTGTAGCGAACCGGCGGGACCGCTTTCTTGCTGCCCGAAGGCCGGGGAGACGAATGCCGCGGCAAGGCCAGCCGTCATGCCGCCAACAAACTGGCGCCGTGAGGCGCTGGCGTCGTCTTCTGGTTTCATACCTGTACTCCTATGAAAATTGCTGAGGTAGTTTCCAATCAGAGATTCTCGTCAGTCCGGCGATCGAACTCGAAGCGCAGCCGGGAGCGGTCTCGCCAAGAACCGGTGTACGAACAGGGCCACCAAAACAAGCAATAGTTGTCGGGATGCGGGGAACATATGATTTCGCTTTTCATATATTCCATCCGTGCGTTAAATCACATTAGAGGCAAGTATGTAATAGTGTAATAGGGGCAAACTGAGCTAACCCGGCTTTTCCTCGCATGTACGGGCAGTCTCGGAAGATGGGAAAAACCATGGTCTGAGAATCATCTAGCCGACCTCCCGCCGCAGGCTGCGGTGGAGTAAAAAGCAAGGTGCGAACTTTGTAATTTACTCAAGGAGGCCGAAATGAGATTCTGTGGCATAGACCTGCATTCCAACAATAGCGTAGTAGTGATTACGGATGAAATGGACAAGGTTCTCGCCAGTCGACGCTGCCCGAACGATCTGAGCAGGATTGTTGCGGTACTGGAACCGCACAAGGCCGAACTGGCGGGGGTGGTAGTCGAATCCACCTACAACTGGTACTGGCTGGTCGATGGATGGATGGCGGCAGGCTATGAGGTCAAGCTGGCCAACACCGTTGCCATGAAGCGCTACGATGGGCTCAAGCACAGTGGTGACGAGGATGATGCTGCCCATCTGGCCCACCTGCTACGGCTGGGCATTCTGCCCACCGGATATATTCATCCGCCATCCGAGCGGGGGCTGCGGGATTTGGCGCGCAAGCGTATCCAACTGGTGCGCTCGCGCACACAGCATGTACTGGCGGTCGAAAACATCCTGGCGCGGGAACTGGGCGCAACCCTGTCGAGTAACGCAATCAAGCGACTGAGGATTGAACAGGTCGATACGTTGAGGTTATCTGCCGATGTGGCGCTGGCGGTAAAGTCGAATGTGGCCGTCATCGAGGTACTCAACCGGGAAATCGAACGATTGGAAGTCTGCTTACTGGAAAGTGCCAAATTGCGTCCCGAGTATGCATTGCTCAAGAGCATTCCCGGCATCGGTGAAGTATTGGCAATTGTGATCATGCTGGAGACGGGCGATATCAGCCGTTTTGCGCAGGTTGGCAATTTTGCTTCATACGCCCGCTGTGTAGACAGTGCCCATTATTCCAACAGCAAGAAAAAAGGCGCAGGCAACACCAAAAACGGCAATGCCTACCTGGTGTGGGCTTTCATTGAAGCAGCCAACCTTGCCCGGCGTTTCAGTGATGAGGCCAGACGCTTCTTTGACAAGAAGAAAACCAAAACCAACAGCGTGGTGGCCACCAAGGCGCTGGCACACAAGCTGGCGCGGGCGAGCTACCACATCCTGAAGGAGAAACAGCCGTTTGACGTGAAGCGCTGTTTTGCCTGATGAGGTTAAAGGTGACAGCAGGTCAGCCAGCAATGGGGACTGGATGCGAGCCAGCGAGTCTGAATGGAGACCTGCTGCCACCGCCTGAGTGTTGTACTCCGGGTCGTCTGCCGGGGTGAGCCAGTTGGGGACTGGACGCTTAAAAGCGAGCCACAGGTCTGTGATCATTGCCCGGACACCTTGGCGGCACCAACGTTTCTCTGGGGCGATTTGCGCCAGGGCAGCGCCAGAATATCGGACACTGCTTGATCCACATGGGTGACAGGCACGACTCGATCGTAGCCAATAATGAGGAAACGGGTTCGACTGGAAACAACAAACAGGTCTGCAAAAAGAAAACCCCGCTGTCAAAAAAAACAGCAGGGAAAATTTGGTTTCGCCCTTGACACGGGGGCGGCTAATGGGTGTCCCTATTATTCATGGGAGACAAAAAAGCCCAGAACGGACTAACCGTGGCTGGGCATGGGTCAATATCGGAGAGGACGGACCCAAGATGTTTACAGAAGGGGTAAATGTAAACACCGGAAATGATTTTCTCATAACGATATGTCGAATCTATGACGCGCAATCACTTTAGCCGATAAATTTCGGCAAAATTCAATGCCGCTTCTCCAGTTGCTGCTTGATTTGCTCCAAGTCCTGCTGGATTTGTTCCACGGACGCAACCAGATAAATAAGGCCGAGATAAAGGTTATATTTCTCGGGCTGGGTTTTTTGGTCGCCAAAGGCATTGAGATTTTCGACGAACATTCTTTTCGCATCCGAGGCTGCTGACATGTTTATCTCCTTCCGCCAAAAAAATACGGTTGTTTGGAATGCCGTCCAAGAAGCATTGCGAGCTTCGCTACATCTCTCTCCAATCCCCCTCGCTTCTACCAGGCATTGAGGGGATTTTCAGATGGAGAGGGGTGATAACCCGCGGTGCGTGGGTATGCGACTGCGGGAAGATTGTCTGGAAGCTCGTCAACCTTGTCATAGGCTTTAAATGTAGCCTCCATGAGTTCCATGTAATCCCGAATTTCTTGCTCAGACATATGCATGTGCAGACTGCCGGCCAGGTCTCGCATCTGTTCGAAAGTAGGCCGCTTTATCATTTTGGTTTTATCTCCGCATCATTTGTCGGCAAAACCTCATCCCTTCGCGATGATGTACTCGCTTTTGACACGCCGACGCGCAACCTTGCAGTCTGATTCTCGATTTGGACTCCCCGACATGCCGCTGCACGCGGTGCCGGATTTATCCGCCAAGTGTCCGGTCCTGCCGCTTGAACCAGGACAGGGCATGCTCAAAATGTTGGGGCTCGAAATCCGGCCAGTATTCATCCCTGACATAAAAATCCGCGTACACGGATTGCACCGGAAGAAAACCGCTCAGGCGGCGTCCTCCTCCCCATCGCACAATCAGATCAAGACGCGAAACATCATTTGAGCGCAGACCGCCATTTTTAAGGCCATCCAGATCCCATTCCCATCCATAGTTAATGAGTAGATTCACCTTCATGCCGGTGCCCTGGCGCGTTCTGAATGATTCCAGAACCTTGGGAAACTGCGCGGAAGTCTCGTCGCCCAGAACAAGCAGGGCCGCGCCGCGGCGAGCAATTTCAAAAGCAAACGCTACGGATGCATCGGTAAAGGCAAGCTTCTGCGCGTTGGGCCGCCTGGTGTTGTCTTGCGTAAAACAGTAAATGGAAGCTTCGGCTATTCCGCGTTTTTTGCAAATTTCGTAGAGTGATAAACCCGGCCCGATACCTGATGCATATCCCTCCTCTTTAGGCAGGCCGCGGTTCATGGCCCAGCGGCGATTCCCGTCTGGAATGAAGCCGACATGGCGCGGAGTACTATTTTTTGCCATTTGCATCCTTATCGAAGCATGATTCGGAGTAACACCGCGGCTTTAGAACTATACCTTTTTTTTTGCCTCCCCTGCGAGATACAACCAGGTATCCACTACAGTGTCGGGATTAAGCGAAAGGCTTTCGATTCCTTCCTCCATAAGCCAAAGCGCCAGATCGGGATGATCTGATGGCCCTTGACCGCAAATGCCGACGTATTTGCCGGCTTTACGGCACGCCTGGATGGCCAGCCGCAGCAGGGCCTTCACCGCGGGGTCGCGTTCATCGAAGGCTTCGGCAACGAGGCCTGAATCGCGATCCAGTCCAAGTGTGAGTTGTGTAAGATCATTGGAGCCGATGGAGAAACCATCGAAATATTCCAGAAATTGCTCGGCCAGCAGTGCGTTGGAAGGAATCTCACACATCATGATCAACCGCAGCCCGTTCTCACCGCGCTTCAAGCCGTTCTCTTCCAGCAGCTCTATTACGCGCCGGGCCTCTGCCAGCGTTCGCACAAAGGGGATCATGATTTCCAGATTGGGGAGTCCCATTTCATCGCGTACTTTCTTCAGCGCCCGGCATTCCAGTTCGAAACAATCGCGGAAATTGTCTGCTACATAGCGCGATGCGCCCCGAAAGCCCAGCATCGGATTTTCTTCCCTGGGCTCATATTGCTGTCCGCCGATGAGGCTGGAATACTCGTTCGATTTGAAATCCGACATACGTACGATCACAGGTTTGGGGAAAAAAGCGGCGCAAAGAGTAGCAATGCCTTCGGTCAGTTTTTCTACATAAAAACTGACCGGATCGGGGTAACCTGCACTTTGGCTTTCCACCTGCTGTTGCAGGTCGGCGGAAAGATTGGAATATTGCAGTGCGGCTTTGGGATGGATTCCGATCATGCGCGCAATGATGAATTCCAGCCGCGCAAGCCCTACGCCATCGTTGGGCATGCGCTGAAACCCGAACGCCAGTTCCGGATTGCCGACATTCATGCTGATTTTGACCGGTGGCTTTGGCATACTTTCCAGTGCGAGATCGTTAACTTCAACTTCCAGCACCCCCCGATAAATATTGCCGGTATCGCCCTCCGTGCAGGATACCGTCACCATCTGATTCTCAGCCAGCAAATCAGTAGCGTTACCGCAGCCCACCACTGCCGGAATCCCCAGTTCACGAGCAACGATTGCGGCATGGCAAGTACGGCCGCCGCGATTGGTGACAATGGCGGAAGCACGTTTCATGACAGGCTCCCAATCGGGATCGGTCATGTCAGTCACCAGCACATCGCCTTCGCGCACGCGTGACATTTCACTGGCATTCAAGATCAGGCGCACGGGCCCCGTGCCTATTTTCTGGCCGATGGCGCGCCCTGAAACCAATATCTCGGATTTGCCCTTCAAGCGATAGCGCCGCAATGTATCCATCCCTGCCCGTGCCTGCACCGTCTCGGGCCGGGCTTGCAGGATATAGAGCTTGCCGTCAACGCCGTCCTTGCCCCACTCGATATCCATCGGTCTTTGATAATGCCGTTCGATGACAACCGCATGATGAGCCAGCTCCTCGATATCCGCGTCGCTGATGGAAAATCGCTTGCGCTCCGCCTCCTTCACATCCACTGTTTCGACTGGACGGGCCGCTTCACGGCTTGCAGAAAATTGCATCTTGATGAGCTTGGACCCGAGATTCCGCCGCAGAATTGCGGGCTTTCCCTGCGTCAATGCGGGTTTGTAAACGTAGAACTCGTCGGGATTCACCGCGCCTTTGACCACGGTTTCGCCGAGACCATAAGAAGACGTGATAAAAACTACTTTATCAAAACCTGATTCGGTATCCAGGGTGAACACTACTCCGGCGGCCCCGATGTCGCTGCGAACCATTCGTTGAATCCCCGCGGATAGCGCCACTTCGGAATGAATGAAACCCTTGTGCACGCGATAGGAAATAGCACGGTCATTGTAGAGCGATGCGAATACATCCTTGACCGCCTTCAGCAGATTGTCCGGCCCCTGTACATTAAGAAAGGTTTCCTGCTGCCCCGCAAATGAAGCGTCTGCCAAATCCTCGGCGGTTGCCGAGGAGCGCACCGCCAGGGAGATATCGCCGTCTTCCGCTTCACGCAACATCTTTTCGTAAGCATCGGAAATTTCTTTTTCCAATCGTGGGGGCAACGGTGTTTCTATTATCCAGCCGCGAATCTGCGCGCCAGCCGTTGCCAACGCGGCGACATCTCCCGTATCGAGGTTTGCAAGTCGCTCCTCGATGCGTTGCGCAAGTCCACCATAAGCCAGAAAATCACGATAGGCATCGGCTGTCGTAGCAAAACCACCGGGAACCCTGACTCCTGCCTGGGTAAGCTGACTGATCATTTCACCCAGCGAAGCATTCTTGCCCCCGACACTGCTCACATCGTTCATGCGCAACTCGTCGAACCAGATCACATATCGTGAATCGCTCATTTCTGCTCCTGTTCGCAAGTGGGGTGCGGTAGGTGATTAAAGAGGATTGTATTACATCCCTAAACGCGATATTTTGCCCTAAGTCGCATAAATCAACGTGTCAACATTACTGGCGAGCCGGATCAAATGTCAACCATGACGAAGCTGCCCATGTCGGAGCTGTCGCAGCGAACTGCGTTCTTCCTTTCGGATCGCACTGGCATTACTGTCGAAATGCTGGGGCATAGTCTGCTCAGCCAGTTTGAAAACGTGGCTTTTGAAGAAATCACCCTGCCCTACCTCAATACCAGGGAAAAAGCCGTGGCCGTTGTGGGGCAAATCAATGAGCGCGCCAGCATGGGACAGTCGCGTCCACTGGTATTCAGTACATTCGTAAATCCCGAAATACGGCTTGTTCTTGACTCTGCCAATGCATTGCATCTCGACTGTTTCAGTATTTTTATTGCCCCGATGGAAATCGAACTTGGCATACGTTCATCGCATACCGTTGGGCTTTCCCACCGGGTCGAAAACCCGATCGATCACCGCCAGCGAATTGAGGCAATAAGGTACACGTTGGAACATGATGACGGTATTTCACAAAAGAACTGGCGCCAGGCCGACATTACGCTGATCGGCGTATCCCGCACCGGCAAGACTCCCACCTGCCTCTATCTCGCGCTGCAATACGGTATTCATGCCGCCAATTATCCTCTCGTCCCCGAGGACTTCGATCGCGCGACGCTCCCGGCCCAGCTCAGGAATGTGCACAGCAAGCTGTTTGGCTTTACCATCGATCCCCTACGGCTGCATCGAATGCGAAACGAACGCAAACCGGACAGCAAATATGCATCTATCAAGAATTGCCAGTATGAAGTGCGCGAAGCGGAAATGCTGATGCGCCGTGAAGGAATTCCGTATCTCGACGCAACCAGCAAATCCATCGAGGAACTGGCAACAGCTGTAATGCATGAGGCGAAACTGGAGCGAAAGATCTATTAGGAAAATCATTAATGGCGAGAAAGCGGATGAATGCAGAAGAGCCCGCAAAAACGTGCAACGCATTCTAGGCAACCCGTCCGAACCCGTGGTCATGACGATATTTCGCCAGCAGCAGCTGCACGTCACTGTCCTCTGAAATCTTGTTTGCTGATTCCTTCAGTGGCCGATCATCCGGGTATAAATCAGAAAATGCAACGATTGACATGGCCGCGAGCTCCCATTCTTTCCTCGCGAATTCGCTATCACTGCCATCCCTGAAATCCGAATTGCCATAAACCGACCTCGGTCTGTCTACCCTCAGGCTCATCTGGTAGAGCACGTACCCCACCATACACATGAAGATGCCGCCGGCAAACATTTCCTTGAGGAAATATACAAAACCGAGGAGGAAAGATGTCAGGTACAGGATTACACTGTTAAGCTGCTTTTTCCACGAAGTGGTCGGAGAGGCAAGCGCCATCCAGTGCTTCACGATATAAGCGGTCAAATCGTCGGCATTGTCCCACTTATCGGCAAGAATTCTGGTTATCGTTGCGGGCGGCATATCCGGTCTACCGATCAATACATGAGGCGCCACGACAAGCGCATAAAATACCGGCAAAACAGCGCCCCAGTAGACCGCGAGCATCTGGTTCAGCGAAAATGAAGCATAAAGCGCGACTGCATTGATGATGAATATCATCAACCTTCCTTCCGGATCAGTAGATTTGAATTTACAGGCTTCCGGTTTAATGACGGCATAAGTTTATCTTCGCAGATCGACGAAAAACAAGGGCGGCGCCGAACCGCTGTAGCAGGTCTGCTGTGCCTGGCAAGGGCCGCCATGAGGACCGGGTTGGTCGCGAGGTAGATCGAAGGGCGATGTTGATGCAATTCGGCAGCCGTGGCAAGATGCTTGTGAAGTGTTTTCCATAGCTTCTTTGGATGCGCTGAGCATGACTCGCAGCGCGGCGAGAATCATCTTTTATGTGCTCTTGAGCAAGAAGAAAGGCTATGTCGCCGCAGCCGGTAGTCGATAAGCTTTTAAGGCGACGTATTATTGCAAGCACATCACCCCTATGCCAAATGTTACGCACGGGCTTCCTTTGGCGTCGTGAATTCGCCAGAGGAGGTAGAGATAGCTTGAGAGCCATTCATGCCCTGATCTGAGATAGGACTATGAATGGGAATCAGGCCAACGCCACTCCCGGATCTCTGGCATATCCTCGCCATGGAGCGTGATATAACGCTTGTGCTCGATCAGTTTATCGCGCATCAATTGCTTGAGGTAAGCGCCTTTGGAGGCCAGCTTCGGTACGCGGTCGACAACGTCCATTACCAGATGAAAACGGTCCAGGTCGTTGAGCACCGTCATGTCGAAGGGAGTCGTGGTGGTGCCCTCCTCCTTGTAGCCGCGCACATGCAGATTGTCGTGATTGTTGCGGCGGTAGGTTAGGCGGTGAATGAGCCACGGATAACCATGGTAGGCAAAAATGATCGGCTTGTCGGTAGTGAATAACGTGTCAAAGTCACGATCCGATAGCCCATCCGGATGTTCGTGCTGCGGCTGCAAAGTCATCAGGTCCACTACATTGATAACTCGTATCCGGAGTTGAGGAACATGACACCGCAGCAGATCGACCGCGGCCAGTGTTTCGAGAGTAGGCACGTCCCCGGCGCAGGCCATCACGACGTCGGGTTCGCAGTCCCGATCGTTGCTCGCCCAACCCCAAATGCCGATCCCAGCCGTGCTGTGCTTGACAGCCGCATCCATATCCAGCCACTGCAGCGCCGGTTGTTTACCCGCCACGATAACGTTGATGAAATTGCGCGAACGAAGGCACTTGTCCGTAATGAACAGGAGCGTGTTCGCATCCGGCGGGAGATAAACACGGATGATATCGGCTTTTTTATTGACGACGTGATCGATGAACCCAGGATCCTGGTGCGAGAAGCCGTTGTGATCCTGCCGCCATACATGCGACGTCAGCAGATAATTAAGCGAGGCAATAGGGCTGCGCCAGGGAATTTCTTTACTGCTTACCTTGAGCCACTTGGCGTGCTGATTGAACATGGAGTCAACAATATGGATGAACGCCTCATAGCAGGAAAAGAGGCCGTGGCGTCCCGTCAGCAGATAACCTTCAAGCCAGCCCTGGCATGTGTGCTCTGAGAGAATCTCCATCACTCTTCCATCGGGGGAAAGATGCGTATCCTCCGGCAGGGTCTGAGCGACCCAGGTTCGACCGGTCACCTCAAACAGGGCGTCGAGGCGGTTGGAACTGAGCTCGTCCGGTGCCATCACCCTGAAATTGCGGCTTTTCAGATTAAGCTTCATCACGTCGCGCAAAAATTTGCCCATTTCCCGCGTCGCTTCACCCACTACGCAAGCTGGTGCAGGCACCTCGACAGCATAGTCCTGGAAATCCGGCATTTCCAGTTCCTTCAGCAGCTGGCCGCCATTGGCATGGGGATTTGCGCCCATGCGCCGCTCTCCCTCCGGCGCCAGCGCTGCCAGCTCCGGCATGAGAACACCTCTGTCATCAAACAATTCTTCCGGCTTGTAGCTCTTCAGCCAGCCTTCCAATTGCTTCAAATGCTGCGGGTTTGAACCGATCTTCGCGAGCGGCACCTGGTGCGAACGCCAGTAATCTTCCACTTTTTTGCCGTCAACCTCTTCCGGGCCAGTCCACCCCTTGGGGCTGCGTAGAATGATCAGCGGCCAGCGCGGGTATATCCCAGGGCCGGCGCTTGCCCCGGGGCTTGTTTCCCTGGTACGGGCCTCGTTCTGAATGGTTAGAATCCGGTCAACCGCGACATCCAGCGCAGCCGCCATGGACTGATGCATAAGTTCCGGATCAGATCCTTCGATAAAATAAGGCTGATAACCATAGCCTGCGAACAGGCTCTCCAATTCTTCATGGCTGATGCGCGCGAGCAGTGTCGGATTTGCTATCTTGTAGCCGTTCAGATGCAGAATCGGCAGCACCGCGCCGTCATTGACAGGATTGAGAAATTTATTAGAGTGCCAGGCGGCAGCCAGCGGCCCGGTCTCAGCCTCACCATCGCCAACCACGCATGCCACGATCAGATCCGGGTTATCAAATGCCGCGCCAAAAGCGTGCGACAACGAGTAACCCAGCTCCCCGCCTTCGTTAATCGAGCCGGGCGTTTCCGGCGCGGCGTGGCTGGGAATGCCGCCGGGGAAGGAGAACTGTTTAAACAGCCGCTGCATGCCTGTGGCGTCCCGGGAAATGTGCGGATAAAACTCGCTGTAGCTGCCCTCAAGCCAGGTGTTTGCCACCATTGCCGGCCCACCATGACCGGGACCGGCTATGTAGAACATATTCAGATCAAACTTTTTGATGATACGGTTCAGGTGCGCGTAGATGAAATTAAGCCCGGGTGTGGTGCCCCAATGACCCAGCAAGCGGGGCTTGATGTGCGCGAGGGCCAACGGCTCCTTGAGCAACGGGTTGTCAAGGAGATAGATTTGCCCGACCGAGAGGTAATTTGCCGCGCGCCAGTATGCGTCCGTCTTGCGCAACTCGTCTGTCGAAAGAGGGGTATTAAGAGCGCGATTTCCAGTTGTGGTTGCCGGTTCGGCTTCATTCATGTGGATCTCCTTCAATTTTTATTTTCTTCGGCCATCACGACGTCCGCTTCTCGCGCCAGGATTATTGCCTCGTTTACGGGAATTACCCATACTTCAACCCTGCTCGTCTGGCTGCTGATTAACGACGTTCCATTGGAGCCGAAATTTTTTTCCGGATCGATTTCAACTCCGCACCACTGCATGCCGGCCAGAATTTTTTCTCGCACTGCCGGCACGTTCTCGCCCACACCGCCGCCAAAAACGATGGCCTCGGCGCCCCCGAGCACGGCCAAATAGGCGCCAATATATTTGCGCACCCGGTAGCAATATGAATCCACTGCAAGCCGCGCGCGCTCATCATCCGATTTCAGCAGTTCATGCATATCGCCGCTGATCCCTGAGACTCCCAACAGACCCGAGCGCTGGTTAAGCAGTTGATCCACTTGCTCAGGTACCAGGTTCTCCTGGCGTTGCAAAAACGTGATCAGACCCGGATCTATATCGCCCGAGCGCGTCGCCATCATGAGCCCCTCCAGCGGCGAAAATCCCATTGACGTGTCGCGGGCCAATCCGTCCTCAACCGCAGTGATCGAACAGCCTGCCCCAAGCTGCATGGAAATTACTCTCGACCCCCTCTCTCCACGCGGACCGCCTGACTGCGATTCCCGCCAGCTCCGCCACATGGCCTGATGCGCCAGCCCATGAAATCCGTAACGCCGCAGCCCATGCCTTTCAGCAAGTGCGTGGGGAATGGCATAAGTCCGGGCTGGCTCCGGCAGAGCTGCAAAAAAGGCGGTATCAAACACCGCGACCTGGGCAACGCCGGCCAGCACCTCTCGTGCTGAGCGTATCCAGTGCAGCGCAACCGGATTGTGCAACGGCGCCAATGGCGCCAGATGCTCAATCTCTCTTTCCACTTCCTGGTCGAGCCGCCGGGATGCAATAAGCGTTGCGCCGCCGTGAACCACGCGATGGGCTACCACACTTATTTCCTTGAGCCCATGCGTCTGCATGAATTCCTTCAGCATGATCCGCGGTTCGCGGCCGGACAGGTCATGACGGACGCCCGCCAACTCCTTCAAAGTGTCGCCGTTGCGGACAAATGCGACCAGACGAACCGATGAACTACCGGTGTTAATGGTTAAAATGGTCATGAAAAAAGAACTTGTTGGAGAATCCGGCTCTGTGCTACGTGTGGGCTACTACACTACGGTTATTTACGCGCCGGCTACGGGCGGAGCATAAGGTTAACCAGGGGCCGACCCTAAAACTGGCTATGAGCTGACTATGAACTGACTATGAACTGACTATGAACTGACTAGAACCAGCCATAGGACTGACTACGAGCACGTCGCATGGCGTCTCATAGAGAACGTGCTTTGTCACAGACCCGAATAACGCCTCGTCCAGCTCTGTTTCGCCACGCTTACCCATGACAATCAGATCAATATCAAGAGATTGTGTTTTCTCCCGGATCACTGTCGGTGAGTGGCCATACTCGATGAGGGACGCCACCCGAGTATCGCCGCGGGCGTGGTCGGCGACTATCTTCTCCATGCCTTCACGGGCCCGGCTCAGCATCTTGTTGCGGTAGAGATCGATCCATTTCGCGTTGAAGCCGGCCTGCTCCATTTTCCGCCCAAGCGGCATCTCGATTGCATGCAACACATGAACCGATGCCTGCGTCGCAACTTTCAGCGCCACGTTCAAGGCGTCCAGAGAAGGACGTGAAAAATCCACTGGCACCAGCACATGCTTGTATTGCCCCTTCGGTTCCTGTTTTATGATCAGCAGCGGATGATGTCCCGTACGAAGGGTTTTCGATGCGGTAGTACCCAGAAAGAGTTCCTTGACAAATGTCTCGCCCTGGTCGCCGACCACTATCAGATCGACATGATGAGACTCTGCATAACGATTTATCTCGACATGCGCTCTGCCAACCGCGACGTGATGTCTGGCGCTTATCCCATCCCTGGTTAAAGTTTCCACCTTATTTTGCAGCGCCAGCTTGGCACGATTGCAGAGTCGCTGCTCCGTTTCCAAGGGGGTCTCGGCGATCAGGTGCTTGAACGATTCGAGCGGAAACACGGGAAGAACGTGCAACAGATCCAGTTCTGCTTCGTGCTCCGCCGCCAGCTGCGCGGCACGCTGCACGGCCCTGTCGGCACGCGGCGAAAAATCGGTAGCGACGAGAATGCGTTGAATTTTTTCCACGTGCAATTCCTCGCAATAAGCCTGCTGATCGAACTATGCCTGCTGATCGAACTATTCTATTTATTTAATACGGGGTTTTAGTGGCCGTCTGTGCGGAAACTATCATATGACGGTATTACCCCTACGACCCTACGGCATCTCAAGAGAGTACCAATAAGCTTCCCATTTGAGCGACCCGGCAAGGACTCCAGGTTTCGGCTCGCAGCAAACCCATGCCCCGCAAATATACGACCCCTCGCGTTTGAATCTGCTATCTGAATCTGCCTATCGGAATCAGAAGTATTTCCAGTTCAAGGACAATAAAGACCTGATCCAGGTAAGCACCGCGTTTCGATATTTCGACCTTGTCGCGCGCTGATACGAGTATTCGGAAATGGCTTGAAAATAAGATAACCGGCCCAATTTATGAGACATCGCGACGAATTGATAATGCTATACTCTTCACTTTCACCGTATCTCAGGAGACCTTCATGAAGAAAATATTGACCCTGCTGACCTTGGCCATTTTAAGCTTCGGATTGGCCGCCTTCGATGCGGAAGCAAGGCGCTTTGGCGGCGGTAAAAGCATTGGCAAGCAACGCGAAGCGATAAACCAGCAAGCGGCTCCCAAACCGGCGCAAACGCCAGCGGCCGCGCCCGGCTCGGCCGCTGCGGGTGGCAGTAAATGGATGGGGCCGCTGGCCGGCCTGGCTGCGGGCGGACTGCTGGCGGCACTTTTCATGGGCGGCGCATTCGAAGGCATCAATATGATGGACGTGTTGATGCTGGCTGCGCTGATGGCCGCGGTTTTCTTTGTCGTGCGCATGTTGCGCAGGCCTCGCCAGGAGCATTCCGCAAGGCCAATGCAATATTCAGGCATGGGAGCTGGCGCCGGTAGCGGCGCGCCGTCGGCAAAAAACGCGGGGGCAGGCCCGGCAACAGGAGCACCTTCGGGGGCGTCAGCGGCCAGAACGGCGGCGCCAGCTACCGGCAGCAACGCAAATATTCCTGCGGACTTCAAGGTCGAGCCGTTTCTGCGCAATGCCAAAACTTCATTCATCCGCCTTCAGGCAGCCAATGACGCTCGTGACCTGAGCGATATCCGGGAATACACCACTCCGGAAATGTTTGCCGAGATCAGCATGCAGATAAACGAGCGCGGCAATGAGGCTCAAAGAACCGAGGTGATGGCCATCAATGCGGAACTACTCGAAGTAGTTACCGAGAAGGACACAGCCATTGCCAGCGTACGGTTCAACGGTCAATTGCGTGAATCCGCCAACTCGTCTCCGGAAGCATTTGATGAAATATGGCACGTACAGAAGAATCTTAAAGACCCTGAATCAGTCTGGCTGCTGGCAGGAATTCAGCAAGTCTCCTAGATCCTGACCCACCATGCTGGCATCCGTTGCGATAGCCCCGCTCAACCACTTGCTGCGTGGGGAAAGCTGGGCGCGCAGGCGGCTTCAGTCCTGTGCCGGCAAGACGGCGCGTTTTTGCGTTCCGCCCTTCCTTGACCTCGCCCTGACCGTCCAGGCCAGCGGCGAGGTATCCATGGCGGCGAGGAATGCTCCCACTGATGCTATCTTTACCCTTGTTCCCGGCCTGGTGCCGCGTTTGCTGGCTCATGACGAAGATGCGTACCGTGAAATCCGGGTTTCGGGTGACGGTGCCTTCGCTGAAGAAATCCTCGATATCGGGAAAAATCTGCACTGGGATATGGAGCAGGATTTAAGCGGTGTGATGGGCGATATTCTGGCACATCGCGTGACGCAGGCAGGCCAAAGTCTGTTGCATTGGCATACCGGAACCGTTCAAAACTTATCGCGGACATTGCTGGAATACCTGACCGAAGAGCAGCCGCTGCTTGCCAAGCCCGCGGATATGCATGCATTCATCCATGAAGTAAACGCATTACGGGAACATGCCGCAAACCTGGAAACGCGCGTGAAAGCACTGACAAAAAAGCGCCTGTAAACGAGCTGAGAAGATTATCCAAGGAACCTCTGAATAAATCGGGCGAACTGTCGTCATAGAATAAATGCGTTTCTTTCGTCTTCTCAAAATACTCGCTGTCGCATTTCGTTTCGGCCTTGATGAATTTGTTCTGGGCCACGAGCGATTGCGCCTGCTGCGACCCGTCGTCAAGGCGGCTACATTCTGGCGGCGGCTGGATAGAGCGCGAGGCGAACGCCTTCGCCTGGCACTGGAAGCGCTGGGCCCCATCTTTGTCAAATTTGGCCAGATGCTCTCTACGCGCCGCGACCTTCTGCCACAGGATATTGCCGATGAGCTGGCAAAACTGCAAGATCAGGTTCCGCCGTTTCCCTCCAGCGTGGCCCTTGCAACACTGGAGCAAATCTATGGGAAGTCCGTCAACGAAGTCTTCCTGACGTTCGATGCCGAACCGGTAGCCAGCGCATCAATTGCCCAGGTTCATCTGGCTGTGCTGCATGACGGTACAGAGGTAGCAGTGAAAGTGCTGCGCCCCGGCATCGCACCGATAATCGCCCATGACGTGGCATTGATGGATTCCGGCGCTTTACTGCTTGAGGCGCTGTGGCCTGATGCAAAGCGTCTGAAGCCTCGCGAAGTCGTAACCGAGTTCGCCCGCCATCTGGATGATGAGCTGGATCTCATGCGTGAGGCTTCCAACTGCAGCCAGTTACGGCGCAACTTTCTGGATTCCCCGTTGTTGCTGGTCCCGGAAGTCTATTGGGACTACTGCTATTCCGGCGTCATGGTGATGCAGCGCGTGAAAGGCACGCCTATCAGTCACGTGGGCAAGCTTCGCGAACTGGGCGTAGACATTCCCAGACTTGCTCGCGTCGGAGTGGAAATTTTCTTCACCCAGGTATTCCGTGACGGTTATTTTCATGCCGATATGCATCCCGGAAATATTTTTGTTGGCAGAGACGGCCGTTATATTGCCGTCGATTTCGGCATAATGGGCACCCTCACCGATGAGGACAAAAATTATCTGGCACAAAACTTTCTTGCATTTTTTCGCCGCGACTACAAGCGTGTGGCGGAGGCCCACGTGGAGGCGGGTTGGGCGCCGAAAGAAACGCGGGTTGATGATTTCGAAACCGCAATCCGTGCCGTATGCGAGCCAATTTTTGACAAGCCACTGAGGGAAATTTCGTTCGGCCGTGTACTGCTTCGGCTGTTTCAGACGTCGCGCCAATTCAACGTGGAAATCCAGCCGCAGCTGGTAATGTTGCAAAAAACCCTTTTGAATATCGAAGGGCTAGGACGCGACCTCGATCCCGATCTCGACCTCTGGACAACTGCAAAGCCGTACCTGGAAAACTGGATGGCGGACCAACTGGGCTGGCGCGGATTCAGTCGCCGCCTGCAGAAGGAAGCGACGAGCTGGGCGGTAATAATGCCACAGTTTCCGCGCTTGATGCATCATGCCTTGACGGAAATTCGTACAAGTGCGCTGGAAGAAAAAATGAATCAGTTTATCCTCGAAAAAAGGCGCCAGAACCTCTTGTTTTCCATCCTTATAGCGTTGCTAACGGTGGCAATGCTGTGGCAGCTGTGGGTATAAGGTTTGATAATTCGTTTTGTTTTAGGTTCTCTTCGCCTGCACTACTTCAGCTTTGGGAAATAATGATTAGCGAACGCATTTTACTCCCGAGTACTCCTGGGCCAGTTCCGGCAATATCTGCATCTTTCTGACGAAGATAGTTCCGCCCACCCTTCTCCTTCCACGAGAAGCCCTTCCGGGCAATGATCCAGGGCGGGGGCGGCTAGTCAATCCATAAACGAATTTTGGTAAAATTTCAGCTTTTTTACTTTAATTTGGGACGACAATGGCGCTCCTGGAAATCCGTAATGTGACACGGCGCTTTTCGAACTATACCGCTGTCGATAATGTCAGCATCAGCGTAAAGGCTGGTGAGTTTTTTACGCTATTGGGGCCATCCGGTTGCGGCAAAACCACGCTGTTACGGATGATAGCCGGATTTGATCTCCCTGATTCGGGTCAAATTCTGCTGGACGGCACAGATATGGTCGGCACTCCACCGGAAAAACGCCCGGTCCATACTGTGTTCCAAACCTATGCTTTGTTTCCGCATATGACGGTAGCGGACAATATCGCTTTTCCACTCAAGATGGCAGGCAAGACACCACAGGAAATAAAAACCAGAGTCGGAGAGGCTCTGGATAGCGTGCGCTTGCCGAATTTTGGCAGCCGTTTTCCTCACGAATTGTCAGGCGGGCAGAAACAGCGCGTGGCGTTCGCGAGAGGACTTGTCAATCGCCCCCGTCTGCTGTTGCTGGACGAACCGCTGGGCGCGCTCGACGCGAAGCTGCGCGAGGAGATGCAAATCGAACTCATTAATCTTCAGAAGGAGCTGGGAATTACGTTCGTTTTTGTCACGCATGCCCAGGATGAAGCGCTGGCGCTGTCGCATCGCATCGCAGTGATGAATCGTGGCAATGTTGAACAAATTGACGAACCCTCGAGAATTTATAGTTTTCCGAGAAATCGTTTCGTCGCGGATTTCATCGGCAAGATCAGCATGATGAACGCACATGTGGTGGAAACGGCGCCCTCGCATTTAAAACTCGATGTGAAGGATTTAGGCGAAGTGACGGCTGCCGGTAACGCGGACGTAAAAGTCGGTGATAACGGCGTGATGGCAATTCGCCCTGAACAGATTCGTATTTCCCATCCTTCGGCCGAGCCGTATCTGAAGAACCATTTCCTGGGCAAGGTGCACGATTTTCTGTACGTAGGGGATGTCACCACTTATATCGTGGAGCTTTCCAATGGCATCTACATTGAGGCTCTGCTGCCCAACTCGGCGCCTGGACGCGCCACCTTTTTCGAGGTGGGGGATCAAGTAGGCGTCTCCTGGCGCCATGATGTGGGTATTTTTCTCAATGATTAAGGAAGGCGCCAAGGATGCGCGCCTTGCCAGATTTCTGGTAGGCGGACCGCCGCTGTTGTTCCTGCTGATATTCTTCGTCGCCCCCAGTCTGATCATGATCCTGACCTCGTTCCGTTTTCCGGGCGAATTCGGAGGATTGGCTCCTGTCACGCCCGAGGATACGGCCGCGGGCGAGTATGGCCTCACGCCCGAAGCCTATCAGTTCTTTTTCAGCGACATTCTTTACGCTGAAATTTTCCTCAAATCTTTCGTCATTGCGTCAACTACCACGCTGATTTGCCTCATCATGGCTTATCCGCTGGCAATGCTGATCGCGCGCAGCAAGAAGCGTTTCCGCAATCTGATGGTACTGCTGGTGGTGCTGCCGTTCGCCAGCAATTTTCTCATCCGTATTTACGCCTGGATGATTATTCTTGGGCCGGAATCGGGGCTTAGCCATTTTATCAACGCCATTCTCGGTGTATTCGGAATCGCTCCGGTAACGCTGTTGTTCTCACCTTTCGCGGTATTGGTAGGCATGGTTTATGTACATCTGCCGTTCATGGTGCTGCCTCTTTATACCAACCTTGAAAAGCACGATCCCTCACTCCTCGATGCGGCGCAGGATCTGGGCGCGAACAGCTGGCAGCGCTTTTGGAGCGTCACCTGGCCGCTTTCCTTGCCGGGCGTATTTTCGGGTTCGGCACTGGTATTCATCCCGGTGCTCGGCATGTTCGCGGTGCCGGAAATATTGGGCGGCACGGGGGATATTCTTATCGGCAACCTCATCAAGGATCAATTCCTCGGCACCCGCGACTGGCCTTTTGGTTCAGTGCTGTCGATCATGCTGACACTGGCGGTGCTATCCGTCGCTGGACTAGCCACATGGTTCTCGCGCTTCGCCGCGGGACAGAGAGCGTAGCATGAGCCGCAGCAATATATGGCTGTGGTCCGCAGCGGTGCTGACTTACGCCTTTCTGTACATTCCGCTCGCTATCGTAGTTCTGTATTCGTTCAACGATTCCAGATTGAATGCAGAATGGGTCGGCTTTACATTATCCTGGTATAAAGCACTGTTCAACAATACTGAAATGCTCGCTGCCGCGCGTAATTCCCTGATTATCGCGGTCTGCGCGAGTTTCAGCGCCACCCTGCTCGGCACAATGGCTGGGCTGGCGATACACCGGTACAAACTCAGGGTATTGCCGGTATTGGTATTCACACCGGTGGCAATGCCCGAAATCCTGCTGGGTGTATCGCTGCTGTTATTCTTTTTGCAGGTCCTGAATTTAACGCTCGGCATGGTATCCATCATCATCGCGCATACCACATTCTGTATCGGGTTCGTCGCGATCATCGTGCGGGCGCGGCTCCAGGGCATGGATGAAAGTATCTTCGAGGCTGCACGCGACCTGGGCGCATCTCCTTGGCAGACTTTCCGTCTTGTCACATTGCCGCTTATCATGCCGGCGGTAGTCGCGGGCGCCTTGATGTCATTTACCTTGTCCATCGATGATTTTGTCATTACCTTCTTTACCAAGGGGGTTGGCGAACCCATTCTTCCCATCCAGATCTATACCATGATAAAAGTCGCCGTGACACCCGAAGTGAACGCCATCTCCACATTACTGATGCTGCTCACGCTGGTCATGATCATTGTTGCATTCCAGCTGGAGGCACGCGCTTCGGCCAGAACAATGTCTCGTAACGAAGCGGGAAAATGAACGGGCTGCGTTTCAGGGGATCTCCGGGATCGCTTGTGTTCTTGCTCGCCTGGCTGGCCCTGTTCTCGACCGGCTGCGCCAGACACGATCCACACACGATTGATGGCGCGGAAAACGTTCTGCATCTGTTCAACTGGAATAATTACATTGCGCCGGAAACGATTGCTCGCTTCGAGACATTCTGCAATTGCGAACTCTCGCAGGATTATTATTCCGATAATGAGGAAATGCTGGCAAAACTTGCGGCTGGAGCGGCAGGGTATGATCTCATCGTCCCCACCGGGAACGCGATGGACGCCCTGATTCGTCAGGGTGCGCTGAAACCGCTCGATAAATCGCTGTTGCCCAATCTCGAGAATATCAATCCTGCATATCTCGACACCGCATTCGATCCCGGCAACAAGTATTCCGTACCTTACGCCTATACGCTCACCCTGCTCGGCTTCAACGAGGAGAAGATAAGGGAACTCGGCCTGCCTGTCGACACCTGGGCAATCATTTTCGAACCGAAATACCTCGAAAAAATAAGGGGCCGCGTCACAGTGCTGGATAGCCAGCGCGAGTTAATGGCTGCGGCGCTGAAGTATCTGGGCTATTCGATTAACGATGTCGATGAGAATCACTGGAAGGAAGCGGCTGACCTTATCGTGCGCGCCAAGCCTTACTGGGCGGCCTTCAGCAATACCAGTTATGTCAAGGAACTGGCCGTAGGCAATCTCTGGGTCGCGCACGGCTATTCCAACGATATGTTTCAGGCGGCGCTCGATGCCAAAAAAACCGGACGAAAATTCATGATCGGCTACTCGACGCCGAAGGAAGGCGCGGTTCTGGCACTCGATAGCATGGTGCTGCATCGAAGCGGAAACCGGCCCCATCTCGCCCATCAATTCATCAATTTCATGCTGGACGGCAAGAATTCCGCTGAGCTCACCAATCTTATAGGCTCCGGCAATCCCAACATGGCTGCGATGCAATATGTCCGGCCGGAAATCGCGGGTAACGAAGCGATATTTCCGGATCCGGAACTGCTCACCCGACTGGAAATGCTGCGCGACCTGGACCGCAAACAACGGAGGCTGCTGAGCCGCTTGTGGACTGAAATAAAATTGAGATAGCAGGGGAAATTGAAAAAAAAGCCGCGGAGTGTTGTGATAAGCCTCTGAGCAAGTGGATAAAGTCCGATGATGTTTTGGGTGTAAACTGATCAGCCTGAGAAGACAACCGTTGTTCCGGTATAATCTTTATTCATCCAATTTCCTCGAACATTCTCATGAGCTACTATCTACGCCATGTATTTTTCTGCGTAAACCAGCGCGAAGCGGGAGCATTATGTTGTAATAATTTTGGGGCTCAGGCCATGCGCGACTACGCCAAGGCACGCATTAAAGCGCTAAAACTCGACAGCAAGAACAGGAGAGTGAGGATTAACAATGCTGGCTGCCTCGACCGCTGCAATGAAGGTCCGGTTATCGTGGTGTATCCCGAAGACGTCTGGTATACCTATGTGGATAAGGAGGATATTGATGAGATCATCGAGGAGCATTTGAAAAACGGACGCGTGGTCGAGCGGTTGCGAATTTAGAATTCACAGAGCAGTTCAGAGATTCCTGAATATACTGTTCAATTATTGTATGGCTGAGCCCATTGTTGAATCCGCACGTTCCCCAGAAATTATTCATTGATGGTCCGGCAGGAAAGCTGGAAACGGATCTTGCCGAGCCCGATTCAGGCCCGCCCCGCGGTATTGCGGTGGTCGCACACCCTCATCCGCGGTATGGCGGAACCATGAACAACAAGGTTGTGTACACCCTGTTCAAATCTTTTCTTGAGTCGGGATTTATATCGGTCAAATTCAATTTTCGCGGCGTGGAACAAAGCGAAGGCCGCCGTAATTCTGGCGAAGACAATGGTGAAGGAGAAACGGAGGATGTGCTTGCGGTAGTGGAAACCGTCACAAGTCAGTTCGCTGCGCGCCTGAACACGCCCGCGCCACTATTGCTGGCTGGCTTTTCCTTCGGCGGGGCGATTCAGGCGTATGCAGCCCAACGGGTCAAGCCGCAAAAAGTGGTATTGATAGCGCCGGCGGTCCAGCGCTTGAACGCGCCGCCTATCGCCTATCCTGGCGCCAGTAACGACATGGAGCATGCGCCCGAGGTTCTGATCATTCACGGCGATCAGGACGAAACAGTCCCTCTGAAAACCGTGCTGGACTGGGCTGCTCCCCAGGAATTACCGGTCGTCGTGGTACCCGGCGCAGAACATTTTTTTCACCGCCGGTTGCACATTCTCAAACGCGTTGTTCTCGATTTCTGCCGACCTTGATGCGCCAAGGTATGACCCGCAGCGGAATTGTAGACGTCCTGTGGCCGTCGCGCCCCGACGCTGCCCCATCCCCGCTTCGCGGAGCCCCTCGGACGATGCTTTGGGGCCAGCCGGGAAGGGCGGAGCAGTGCCTTCCGAAGGAAGGTGGACCCCGTAGCGGGATGCAGGCACCCTGCGGGCGCCTATTTGCAGCTCAACATCATTGATCGGAAATCATCGAAAAATCCCATCTTTTCCGACATATCGGGGACATTTCCATTTGCCTCGATAAATTTATTCTGGTCTCTGAAGTCTCGATTGTCATAAATGGTGACGCCTGCCCTGGGGCCGGTTTTAAGGCTGCGAACCTTGTTCTCCCAATCACTTCCGAAGGGGCCGATCAGCCGTGGCAAATTCAGCGGACCTGCGAGCGTCAAGCTGTCGCCTTCATAATTTTTCTTTTCATAAAACTTTACCCAGCAGCCTTTTCTTTCCAGATCGACCGAAACCTCAACCGGGACTAGCATCAATATCGGCACCTGAACAGTCGTCGGGCCATCCCTGGTTCCGGACTGTGGCTTGCTCTTGTCCGTAGGCTCCGGCTTTTTATTCATTATTGGTCTATCAGGCAGCTCTTGCGCGCCAACGCCAGTTGCGGCGCATACGCCAAACACCAGTGCGAGGGCAGCCAAAAAATCCCGGGAGTTCTTCTGTATCGAAATATTCATGTTATCCTCCTAAAAACCGTGAAAAGGGGTTATGGCACTGAATCCGCTCAGTCCAACTGAAACAGCAGGTCAAGCATGTTCCATTAACAACCTTCTTCCAAACTCCGTACCTGACCTTCCTGAATTTTAAACACTTCCCAGAGCCGCTCCGTTCGCTGACATACATATTCCTTATTCATATTGCGTCTCGGGGGTTGAGCGAGCCATCGGATAAGTTAAACAGACGACATTTGGTCATACTGAGTGTCCGCAGTTTCAATGCAGAAAGGTTGACTGCACTGGTCAGTATGATGATTCAACACTCGGAAGGGCAGTTCCTCTCTAGCCCTCCAGCCAGCCTCCACGAAAGCCTGCACGGCGCAAACCGGTCACGAGATAAGGGCATTGCCGCATCAGTGACCACAACAAGCCAGAGTGATAATTTTCGATCATCATAACGATTGGCCCCTGATTCAAACCAAAGTGATAGGGCGATACCCATCCGAATTCGTGGTGCGGCTCAACCGGAAAGGTGGGGTTGAACGTGGCCTTGTAACCATACTCCTGGGCTTCTCTCAGGTTCATGCGTTCGTAGTTCTCGATGGTCGGGAGCACGATATCGGGCGCGAACGGGAGTGAAGCGACCACAGCCCATGGCGCCAGTGTGCCATCGTCCGGGCCGTACGGGGCGCCGCGGCCGATGTAATCATAAAAAACACGAAGGATGCCGTCCACTTGCCTGACAACAGGGCCTGGGCCGTCGCTGGAAGTTATACCCCAGCAATATTCACTGTAATGTTTGAACTCGAGCGGGTTACGCGCCGCATACCGCTGCTGAACAAGCGTCGCGCAACGAGAATTTGCGAAGTAGTCGCTGTCGTGCTCACGCATGAACGAATCCTGAATTCCGCGAAAATCGATCCATGCATGCGACAACTGGTGAATGAATAACGGTCCCGCATAAAGAAACTCTATGTCATAGATCTTCTTCCACTTGTAGGTGGAAGTCCATGCCGTATAGCTTTCGTCGGATAATGGATGTATGGGTGAGCCCAATCCAAGTAGATAGATGATCAGCGCCTCGTCATAGCCAGTCCATCGATAACGCAGAAAACCTTTTTCGGGCGTCCACCCATGGCTTACTGCAGCCTCCCCGTTCTGCATCCATTGCCAATCAACACGCCTGTAAAGTTCATCGGCAAGCCTGCGGGTTTCCCCTTCTTCCTCCGTCTCGTGCTTATAGTAGGCTCGTGCGATGAGCATGCCGGCGATCAGGAAGGCGGTGTCGACGCTGGAGAGTTCGCAATTCCAGACGCGTCTTCCCGTGTTCATGTCCAGGAAATGATAATAAAACCCCTTGTACCCGGTAGCGTCGCGCTCGGGGCCATGGGGTGCGTTCGCGAAAAACTTCAACACGATGAGCGTGCGCTTCACAGCCTCTTGCCGCGTCATGAAACCGCGTTCAACTCCAACCGGATAGGCCGCGAGCGCGAGGCCCACCGCGGCAATACTTGCTGGCCAATCAGAATGCGACTTGTCCAGGACGAGTCCGTTTGCGGGATTGATTTTGTGGACGAAATAATTGAACGAGTCCTGCTGCAGACTCCTGAGCATCTCATCTTGCCTGGATTGTTCGGATGCTATGGACTCGGACATAAGCATGATCAAGTTTCACCGTTGGAACGGAATTTCAACCCGGCTTCCCGCGTCCCTCGTTTAGAACCGTTCAGGTGTGCTGCCGGACGCACACTCAATTTTCATCGCAGCGATCGATTGCGGCGGCATCGAGATATCGAAATCTATGCGATTTTCCAGGACGTGTAATGGATACGGCTCGGGGTTCAGCGCCGAGGCGGATTGCAGCGTCTCAACGTCACGCAGGTTCAGGTATTCGGGCTCGCCCATTTCCTGCCAGACATGCTTCGGATTTACGTGGTCTTCATCAATGCGTATCACGTGGGCCGACAACGGCCGCGGTGCGTCAGTTAGCTGCACGTGGACCGAAACCGTGCATATTTCATGACGCGGCATGGCGTAATTGGTGATAAATACGGTAATGGCCTTATCTCCCCCACTTATCCATACGCTGACCGTTTCGTGCGAGCCTTCCACCCGATGGAGTTTATTTCCCAAGCCATGCAACAGCTGAAACGCCCTATAGATTGGCTTGGGAATGCCGTGCAGATTCAGGAGGCCGAAACCGCCGTGAAAAGGCACGCTGGGAAAATAATTCTCCTCGAAGATATCAGTAAAGGTCCAGAAGCTGTAACCCTCTACGAACGGATCAACCGAGAGTGCGATATTCGCGGCGAACGCCGCGGCAAAGGACTCGTCGTGTAACGGATCACGCGGATTCGAACTTACATTCCATTCGGTGTAATAGAGCGGCAGACCGCGGGCTTGTACGCTCGCGGTTTCCGCCTTCTCTTTCATTACATCACGTGGTGCGTGTTCGAGTTGAGTAAGTGTGTCGGCGCCGATTTGGCCAAAGGCGTCGGTGGGATAATAATGCGTACTGACGAAATCAATCGGGAGCTCGTGTTGAGCGCAATAATCCAGAAACTCGGGGATCCAGGCGCTCTGGGCGCTCGAAGGGCCGCCCACTTTCAATGCGGAATCTATATTCTTTATGGTTTCGACGGTAGTACGGTAAAGCTGCTGGTAACCTTTTTTACCGCCTGTCCAGAATGCCTTCAGGTTGGGTTCGTTCCATACTTCCAGGCACCATCCGCTAACTTCGCCCGATCCATAGCGGTCAATCCAGTGACGAACCAGTCTGTCGATAAGTTTTCCCCATTGCCGGTAATTTTTGGGCGGAGTAATGTTGGCCCGATATTGAAACACGGTAGACTTGCCTGAAGACAGCATCGACGGCATAAAGGAAAGCTCGACGAATGGCTTCATGCCGATAGACAGCAGATAGTCGTTGATTTGATCCGCATTAAAAAATGAGTAGAGGGGTTTCCCGGTGTGGCGGATCAACGTACCCATATCGTCATCAAGCAGGCCATGAAAGCGTACGTGGCGAAATCCGAGCTCGGTGTGCGCGCGCCTCAACTGCGCCTGCCAATCGGCGCGCAGCGCAAGCAACGCACGCCCGCTGCCCACGGTATGTTCCCAGGAATGTTTAAGCGGAACCGAAGTTGAAGCAAGATTGCTTTTGAACTCGATAGCCATAACAGTTCTTCACAGAATGTTATTTCTGCCCCGCGCTGGGGCGAAGCTGGTCTCCGCCTTCTGCCTTCTGGGTATTAAACGTGAATACCGCCGCTTTTTTTACTCGGCGCCAGTGGCTGGCGTCGAATTTCTGCGACCGTCGGTAACGCCATCAAATAACAGCGGTCGTTTAACTACTTCACTTTCGGGCAGCCCTGGCAGCCCTCCGTATTTACGCTGGAAAAATCGACTTCGTCGAGGATCGCGCCTCTAAAATCAGCTCCTTGCAGCATTGCGTTGTCCAGCTTTGCCCTAGTGAGGTCAGCACCGCGAAAATCAGTCTGTGTCATCACCGTCCCCGATAAATCCGCTCTTTGAAGCTGGGCATTGCGAAATTGGGCCTTCGTAAGATTAGCGCCACTTAAATTGGCGCCCTTGAGCAATGCGCCAGTGAGATCAGCACCCGCCAAGTTGGCGCTTTTAAGATTCGTGTCTTTAAGCCGCGCGAGATTAAGCCTGGCATCAACCATTGTGGCGTTTTTCATATCCGCCTCATCCAATATGGCACCACTGAGGTTGGCGCCAGTGAGATCGATCATGTCCATATTGGCATTGAATAAATTTGCACCTTGCAAGTCGGCGCCGTTTAAATTGGATTGACGAAGCCCAGCTCGAGCAAGATCCGCGCCATGCAAATCGGCGCCGCGAAGATCCCACTCTACGCACAATGTGCCCGATCTGATAGGACAACCATTTATCTCTGCGGCCATTGCGGTGTTTGCGATCAAAAAGGCAGCTAATAGAATCAGAAGATTTGTCATTTTTTCCTCGATCATGACGGATTCAAAATGGAATCTTATCTGATGCTGTACCGTAATTCCGTGTGTTAGCACACTTAGGAAAGCAAATTGGCGGGGAACAAGGCAAGAAGATTGCTGACAAATGTCGAGGTTGACTTCATGTTATGAGCTATTGGAAACATTGGCAGAAGAGCAAAATTGATATTTCCCGGAAAAAACCTTTACACTAACCTTCAGTCTTCCTCCAGGTTCTCAAAGCGAGACAACACTCCGGATCGACGCGACGCTCTCAAAGAAATCCTATGCAACGCCTACTCATCATTGCCGGGATCCTGCTTCTGTTTGTTGGCATTGCGTGGCCCTGGCTATCGAAATTACCCTTCGGAAGGCTGCCGGGAGACATCGTCATTGAGCGTGAGAATTTCAGACTCTACTTTCCCCTGACTACGGGCCTGCTGGTATCCTTGTTGCTGTCGCTGCTGCTCTGGTGGTGGTCCCGGAAATGATTGCTCAGCTTTGAAGAGGATACGTAATTGGACCTGTATGAGTCTATGTTGTTTTGGTTCGTCAAGGAATTTATCAAGGCCGTCCTGGGCCTTGGCCTGATTCTAGGGATTATCGTTTTCCTGCGATGGATCAATAGCGACGACTGAGCAATCTGTGCCGCTCCCGTTCGCTTTCCTTTCCCTAACGCATCCACGTTCATCGACTACTGCCTGCATGTATTAGTCACATATGTCCGGACACAGTGTCCCCTCGATTATCCTGCAAGCTCAATCCCTGCTTATCGAGGCGCTGTGCGATTTAACCTCTGCAACAGTGCGTCACCGCACAGAACCGCACAACTTTCGCTGTTTAAATTACTATAAATTTTTGCTTATCTTAATAATTGTCAAGAATAATCAGCAGTTAGAGCAAGAATGAGGGAAATTTCTCACGGAGCACCTTTTTTCTACTTCATTGGAGTTACCATGAAATCTTATTCGATCATTGGTATAGCTGGGCGCTTTATAGCGCTGCTTGCGTTAACCGTGGGCTTGGCTACTGGTTTAAGCGTGACGGCTCATGCTCAGGCTGACGCGTCGGGCGGTAGCACGTCTGCGTCACAGCAGGAAGGCGCCATCGACGGCCGGCCTTGTGGCGGGCCCTCCCAACTTACCTGTCGCGAAGGCTTGATATGCGTGGACAATCCCGGGGATAACTGTAATCCGACTCAGGACGGTCTCAAGTGCCCGGGAACATGCAAAGTGAACACCGCGAAGGAAGACGAGATCAACCGCCCCTGCGGCGGGACAACCGGGTATAACTGCCGTGGCGGCATGATTTGCGTGGACGACCCTTCGGACGACTGCAATCCCACACAGGATGGCGCTAAATGCAAGGGGATATGTGTGCGCGGTCCACAATGACGGCTCCCATCGTTCGCACCGCATGACGATACAGACAAAGCAGAAGGGATGAATCTGCTGTGATTGGTCCCTTTTGCTTCCTGGCAATAACGGGTCTTCAACCCGTCTTTTTGGAATGCGAGTGGTGCTAGGGGTACGGGATGCAAGAGAGAACGGTCGCCCGAAAAATGAGCGGTCTTGACTTATCCAACGCAACCCGGATCAGCCTGGATTCACCTCTGGCTTTTCGCTTTCTTCACGCAGATCGCTTTTAACCGCACGTGTCGCCGGGCTTTGATCGGGTAACGACCGAGTCCTGTCAACAAGCGGTTTCAATATAGGCAAGAGGTGTTTCATGACTTGCGTCGAGAGTGCCGAGGTAAATGCGTAGTTCTCGGCATCCGCGCCGGGTACGAATGCGGTCATGGTCCCGAAAAAACGGTCCCCAATGAAGAAAACAAAGGTGGCAGAGCGGTTTACCGCTCTGGATTCCTTGATGACACCCGGCGAAGAAAACGTGACATGACGATGATCGCCGGTTCCGGTCTTTCCGCCGATCAGAATTTCAGCGCCATCCTCTTCCACCATGGCCCGCGCCAGCCGCGAAGCTGTACCGGTCTCCACCACGTCGGTCAGAACACCGCGTACCGCTGCCGCCAGCTCGGGCGAGAACACTCGTTCGCCCTGCGCGGGCGCCCGTTCGACAATGGCCTCAAAAGGGGTACCAGCCGCAAAGCGAAGCCGTTCGATAAGCACCGGCGGCACCCGGACTCCATTGTTGAGGATGATACCCATCAGCTCCGCGAGCGCGGCGGGATGGTCAGCCGAGGTCCCGATAGCTGTGGCGAGCGACGGCACCAGCGAATCGAAAGGATAGCCTACGCGTTTCCAGTTGCGGTGAATTTCCAGAAATGCTTCAAGCTCCAGAAGACCGCGAATCCGGATATCCTGCGAGTTCTTGTTCACAGTCTTGAACAGCCAGTGGTAGACGTCTATCCGCTCATCCTTGCTGGCCTCGATAATATCCTTGTGCTGCGCATCGGGGTGAGAGATCAGGTAGCGTACCAGCCACAATTCCAGAGGGTGCACGGTCACGATATAGCCTTGGTCGGCCAGCGAATATTTACCCGGTGCATAGCTCTCATACAATTCATCGAGCATTGCCGGCGTCACGCCTTTGAAACCGGGCAGGTGCGGCGCCATGGATTTCTTGAACTCGGCGAGCGCGGCATCAGGATAAATATAGCGATAAGCGGCGGCGAGGCGGCGAGGCGTATGCCGGAAGCTGGAAAAGAATGCCTCGCTAACCTGGTCCGGTCTCGCCGTTTTGCCTTTGTACTTGAGATAGAACCGATTGATAAACTCCCGGCCTTCCTTGTCAGCAAAGCGTCTGAGATATTCTGCACGGCCCGAACTCCCGACATCCTTCAGTATCCTGGCGGACGAACCCCCGACCTGGAACATGTAGTGGCGCACGATATCCCGCATCAAACGGATGTATACCAGATTGACGGAGTTCCTCGTCGCCTCACGCACACTCAAAATCTTGCGGTCGTCTTCACGCATGAAATTATGAAAAATATGGGAGCCGCCACCGGTAAAGAACCGCTCTTCGGAATTGGCCGAGTACTTCCGCTCCAGAGCGGCGTTCAGCATGGATGCCAAACTCTTGTCCGTGCTTTGCAAAAGATACCCGATCGCCCAGCGGCTAAGAATATCGCCGGTGGCAACTTCTTGTTTGCGGAGCGCTTTCAGCTCCATTGTCGAATATTTACTATGCAGGGCCTCGATAATCTCAAGATAGGTCACCAGCGTGCGTAATTTTGCGGTAGAACCCAAGTCCAGCTTGGTGCCTTTATTGATGTCCAGGGGTTGTTCGAAATTGTCCGCCAGGATCCGGAATTTAGCGCCTTCCGGTGTCAACTCTGAAAGCGTGAAGCTGTAGATAATTTTCCCCGGATCTTCCGTGCCAAGCAGGCGGTGTCCGTATAGCCCGGCAGCGTGTGCGTATTCCGGATCCTTGAGCCGACGCAGCAGATCGGTGGTTTTTTTCTGCAGTTCGACGTCGAGCGTGCTTTGCACGGATAAATCCAGCCGGTCCAGGTCGTACATCCGCCGTAACCCGAGCTGAGAGGCAAGGCGCATACGCACTGCATTAACAGCCTTCTGCTCGGAAAAATTCCTGATTTCCTCTGGTGCGGCAGCGGTGTCACGAAAACGGAGCGGCAGTTTGAGCGCGGCATCCCTGAGACGGGAGGGGATCACACCTGCCTGAGCCAAGACCCGCAGATAGCTGTCGGTAAGCTCGGCAAGTTCTTCGCGGCCGCCAAGCAGGTAGTAGGACGGCCTGCGTTGGGCGATCATCAGGCTTAGTATATGTTTGTAGAGAAATGCCGCCTCGACAAGGGCGTCGCCTTGTACGAATCGCGAATTCAGGATGTGATTGGTTTCGTCGAATTTCAGGCCGTACCACGCCCAGAGCCCGTCTCCTATCCCGTTCGTCTCCCCGAAACCCGCAGCAGCCGAAAGCGGGACTGTATTAAGATAATCTACTACAATCTGCTTGCGCGCCGGTAATGTGTTTGTGCCATGCAGATAAGCGCGTACAGAGGCGGAGGCAATCTGTTGAAGCTTATCTTTTGCGCTCATCGTCATTCCGTTGGGAGAGTGGCGATATTTTTCGATTTGTGTTGCGAGCGTGCTACCTCCTGGTACATCATGCTCGGTGCGGAAAAGTTGAATTCCTTTGTCCAGCACTGCCCTGCCCAACCGATTCCAATCTATGGCCGGATTCTTTTTCGGGTGAGCCAGATCGAGCAACTCGCGATTCTCGATAAATAGCAGACTGTCTGTCACCACGGACGGGATCGATTCGAAGTTTTCATAGATGCGCGACGGAAACATAGCGCGATACAACGGCTGACCATCCTCCGCGGTTATCTCCAGGCCCGCCTGAGACTTCTCACGATAAGGAATAAACAGGCCCTGCTCGACAAGCTCCTTCATGCGCGTGGAAACTCGTGCCTGAGAATGGACTTGAAAACCGTGTTTTGCCAAATGCTGAAACATTTCCGGCAAGCGGCTATAGCCCAGACGAACGTCATATGGCCCTGCCTGCGAAAAATACGGGTCGCCATTCGGGCCGCTTTGCATGTCCCAGCGCAGGTCATTGGCCAGCCTGGACAGTTCCCGCGCCTGAAATGTAGAGGTCTGGACTTCCACGTAGAAAACGAAGGCCGCAATAGCGAGTGCAGCGAGAAGCAGGATCAGAACAGCAAAAGCAAAAAACTTGAGCGCGCGCCTCACCATGGAAATCATCAAGAATAAAAATGTGACATTACAGATTTATTGGTAGGAGGCAGGTCGCAAAATGCGGCATTTTTCCGGCCCTGTTCGGTTTTTGAGGTTTTAGCCAAGGGTACCGGGGAATTTTTCTCATCCTCGTTCTACTTGCCTGAGATCGGCAACGCTTTCATCAAGTGATTTTGGCGAGAATAAACAAGGTAGATAACAATACGCAACGTCGCAAATTCCCGCTATAAACGGGACTCCTGATGTAAGAGGCTATTTCGCCAACCCTATTCCATCCCCGGAAAGACCTATAGAGATCCTGTAGTTCGCGCCGATAAAATTTTATTACGACCCGAAATTCAGCAGGATATACTCTGGCCCCGGCTCCCATAATAAAAATCCGGCCTGCGCAAACTATCAGGAACAAGCCGCGAGATCACGAAAAGGCGGTATTTGCGCCACGGGCATAAGCAATAAAAATCAAAATTTCAAAGCTCATTTACCGAATCGATAGAACATCCGATGGAATTCCTCAGCCTCCTGCTAAAGACAATTATCCTGCGCCCCTACGTTTTCGTATTTCTCGCCGTGTTTCTGTTCCTGGCAAGCAGGCTGATTGGCTGGCGGAGAACAGGCTGTTTCATGGGAATCACGTTTGTTGTGGCATTTTTGTGCGAGTTCTCTTCTACTCGCACCGGGATTCCGTTCGGCTGGTATCACTATACCGGTTCCACGGTCGGCCAGGAATTGTATATCTCGAATGTCCCGTTTATGGATTCTCTCTCGTTTCCCTTTCTTCTTTATGCGAGCTATTGCATGGCCCTGGCTTTTCTCCTGCCTGCGACCAGCAGCAGCAACGCCGGTTCTGGTATCAACATGATACCGATGGGATTTCCACTTGCGGCGAGAACCGGTTGGCCCGTGGTGGTGCTCACGATGATTTTTTTCACGTACCTCGATATCATTATTGATCCGGCCACGCTCCGCGGCGAACGGTGGTTTCTCGGTCAGATATATTACTATCCCGATCCCGGTACGCATTTCGGTGTACCGGTCGCGAACTATATTGGCTGGGCTGTCGTAGCTTTCCTCTCGCTTCTTGCCTATCTTCCTCTGGATCGCAAACTGGCTCAGACCAGTCTCTCTCCTGCCCCGCTGATCACCAGACGCATACTCCTCGGCTGCGGTCTTTATTATGGGGTATTGATCTTCAATCTCGCTATCACTTTCTGGATTGGAGAATACCTTTTAGGAATGACCGGTCTTTTCATTTATCTTCCCGTCACCGCACTGCTTGCCCTCCGGCTCCTCGGTCGTTTGCCGGCGCAGGGTTAGCGGTTAGCCCAAGGTTAAAAAAGAAGAATCCCCAACGCGTTATCTCGAGTGTCAGCTTTATCGCAGCGATACAGGTAACCGCGACGCTATGACAAAAGATTAAATTTCCGTCTTCGATCTGCTCAGCCGAGCTCGACGGAGGTGCGACAATATGTCACATGCGTCAATTTGTCACATGCGACAATATGTCACATTCCTAATCTCATCGATTTGATTTACATTCCATATCAGCAAGTATATGGGTGTTTGTAACCGCGTTTAAGCGATTGTTTCAAACTCCCGATTGCCGTCCCGCCACGGCAATTTATATTTGTCCATCATAAAAAACAAACTCATTGCGTCAGTCGTGTGCGGAAGCACATGGGATTCAGAAAACTATATGTCTTTGACATTAGTAGGTCTTGTCTTTTCCAGCACAGATAATTCAAATAAAAGAATAAGAATGAGAATAAGAAAAACCACAGTGGCCATCATATCAATGGCCATAACAATGGTCTTTTCAGGGTTCGCAATGGCACAGAGTACAGCACCATCTCCGAGCACCAAACTATCTCCGGTTGTTGTGACGGCCAACCCGATCATTGACAGCGTCCGCATCGATCCGTTTTCAAGCACATCCGCGGTGGTGACCGAAAGCCAGTTGCGCGATCAGAATGCATTCGATCTTGCTACGGCACTACGCCGCACCCCCGGCGTGCAAATATCTCGCTACAACCCGGTGGGCGCCTTTGGCGGCGATCAGGGCGGCGCTGTTTATATCCGCGGGATGGGCGTCAGCCGGCCAGGTAGTGAAATCAAGACCTACATTGATGGCGTTCCGTTTTACATGGGTGTGTGGAGTCATCCACTGCTCGATTTGCTGCCCGTTAACGGCATGCAATCCATCACTGTCTATAAAAGCCCGCAACCACAGATCAACGGCAACAACTTTGCCTCGATCAACCTGGAAACGAAGCGCGCAGCCGAAGATGGTATCCAGGCCAGTGCAAGGATATCCGGCGGCTACTTCAGCACCTTTATCGAACAGGCGGATCTGGTTGGCCGCTACGGAAATGTAGATTTCATGCTGGCACAAGGCCATGCCCAGTCGAATGGACATCGACTCAATGCCAGCGGCGAATTGAACAATGTCATGGGCCGCATTGGCATGCGGCTGAACGACAATTGGTCTGTTGGCACGAGCTTTCTTTATGTCGACAACCAGGCGCGTGATCCGGGTGACAACCGTCTTCCGGCGCCCGCCGTGGCGCCGCAGTACAACACTCAGGCCGGAATGGTTTCCGTTTTTGCATCGCATCGTCATGGCGACTGGCGCGGCGACCTGCGTTTTTACCACAACAGGGGAGAAGGCAACTGGCTGCATCAGTCTGGTCTGGAGGGGGATACGCCTACCAATTTTCAAATGACCGGTCTGCGCTGGAAGGAAGAGTTCTCTCTTTGGTCCGGGGGAACGATTGTTGCAGGATTAGACAATGACTGGATCTCGGGTGACGTACGATTCAATCGTGTGGCACCCACCCCCCAGGGGAGTTTTAATGCGCCGACTTTCCGCGTCACATCGCCCTATGTTGCCCTGAGCCAGAAGATCGATCTAGGCAAGGGCTGGGCACTGGTGCCCGCTGTGGGTATGCGGGTATATGATCACAGCATGTTCCGGACAAGGACCTCGCCGCATGCGGGCCTGTCTCTGGTATCCGAGAGAATTACCCTGTTTGGTAATGTGTCGCGTGGCATCAACTATCCCGGTTTGGAAGCTCCCGTTCTCTCCTCCCTGATCCCTGCGCTGGGGCAAAGCTGGAAACAGCTTGCGGCGGAAGAACTGAATCATGCGGAGGTCGGCGTGAAACTGAATCCCGTTGATGCCACGCAAATCGACATCAGCGTGTTTGTTGATCAGGTAAAAAACCGTTATATCTTCGGTTTCCCGCCACATGTTCCGCCTCCTCCCCAATTCCTGAATCTCGGCACCTATGTGATGCGTGGCGCCGAAATTGCAGTCCGGCAAAATATTACCCCGAATTGGACGGTATTTGGCGGACTGACCTTGCTTGATCCCAGCATAGACAATTTGCCCTATACGCCCAAGAGAGCTGTCACCGCAGGGATAAATGGACGGATCGGCCCCTTTCGCTTGACAGTCGATACCCAATATCAGTCGAGTGTGCTGGCGCTTAACCGCGCTCGCACTGCGGGAACTGTCAATACCGAAAAAGTTGATTCATTTGTGATCATGAATGCACGTGTGTCTTACCAATTGCCGATGCTGGGAAAGAAAGGCGAAATTTTCGTAGCCATGGAGAACCTCCTGGATGCCAATTATGCCTATCGTCCTGGATATCCCATGCCGGGGCGCTGGGGTCAGATCGGTTTATCGGCGAGCTTCTGAGTGAACAAAACCTTGTAAGCCGGAGCATCGCCCGTTTCATTTCCCGGATTCATCTTCGAACCGGGCATTCAAGCTGAAACGCCAGAATAAATATTGAATTCTATGATTTAAACATGGAGGTTTTGATGCAACTATTACCGTTAGCAGCCCCTTCAGAAGCATTAACCCCGGAAGAAATCTCGCGGTACAGCCGCCATCTGCTGATTCCCGACGTTGGCATAGAAGGACAAAAGCGCCTCAAGAACAGTAAAGTCCTGGTGATAGGCGCCGGGGGCCTGGGATCCCCGGTTCTTCTCTATCTCGCGGCAGCCGGGGTTGGGACATTGGGAATCATTGACTTCGACACCGTAGATGAATCCAATCTGCAAAGACAAATTATCCACGGACAATCGGATGTTGGCAGATTCAAGTCCAGAAGCGCGAAGGACTCGGTCAATGAGTTGAATCCCTATGTTCACGTTCAACTTCATAATGAACGTCTTGAAGCAACCAATGCCATTCAGATAATTTCGGGCTACGACCTGGTAATAGACGGTACGGATAATTTCGCCACACGATATCTAGTCAATGACGCCTGCGTGCTTTCTGGAAAACCATATGTCTGGGGTTCCATTTTTCGGTTCGAAGGGCAGGCCTCTGTGTTTTGGGAAGATGCGCCGAACGGACGCGGCCTGAACTATCGCGATCTATATCCTGAGCCACCGCCTGCGGAAATGGCGCCGTCATGCGCGGAAGGCGGGGTATTAGGCATCCTCTGCGCTTCGATCGGCGCGATCATGGCGACTGAGGCAGTCAAGTTGATTATCGGCTTAGGTGAAACCTTACTTGGCAGGCTTGCTGTCTACGACGCCCTGGATATGACATACCGATTCATCCCCCTGCGACGCGCACCAACAAGAACTGCCATAACCGGACTGGTCGATTACCAGGAACTGTGCAGACTAAAGCAGCCGGCTGACGGTAAAACAAATGTTCCCACGATCAGTGCAAAGGAACTGAAAAATATGCGAGACAACGGTATGGATTTGCGGCTCATCGATATCCGTGGAATCGAAGAATGGAACCTCGTTCGCATAGAAGGCGCGAATCATATTCCCAAAAATAAAATGATGTCCAGCGAGGTCTTATCCCAACTCAACAAGGAAGACCTCATCGTGCTTCATTGCAAAATGGGCGTGCGCTCCAGGGATGCTCTCATTGAAATGCAAAAGCGGGGCTTCACGAACGTCAGGAGCCTGGATGGAGGAATTCTAGCGTGGATAAGAGACGTGGACCGTTCACTTCCCATTTATTGAGCAGCATCAAGGCGAATGAAGGTTGTTTTTTTGCCCTGACTGCTCACGTTTCAGCCGCAGTCCAGCTTTTCGCGATTCGATGATCAAATAGCTACAAACCCAACGATGTTTTTCAAAAACTGCCTTTTCTTGGTAGTGCGGGAAATATTTTTCTTCAGTTCAGATCGATACATGACCAACATTCAGGAGGCTGAAAAATTATGCTGACCATACACGCTAAATTAGTTGAAGCAATGTTTGCCCGAGCGCGTAAAGATCACCCTGTCGAAACCTGTGGCGTCATTGCCGGCCCCCACGGGTCCAATCTTCCGTTGCGCCTGATCCCGATGCGCAACGCCGCGCAATCGGAAACATTTTTTCAGTTTGACCCCAAAGAGCAGTTGCGGGTCTGGAGAGAAATGGAGGCGCGTAACGAAGAGCCAATCGTTATCTACCACTCGCATACCAATACACAGGCCTACCCAAGTCAAACCGATGTCAAATATGCAAGCGAGCCTAGATCCCACTACGTCATTATTCCCGCAGACCCCAGGTACGGAGAAGAGATTCGCAGTTTTCGCATTTGGGATGGGATGGTGACCGAAGAACGGGTAAGGGTGCGGAATTCATATAAATCGGAATGGGAATTATCCATGGTGGCTTGAGGGGCGTCTTGCTTCGCAATGGCTTTCTTTAAATAAAGGCGGAAACATTCGGCCTTCACCTCTTCACCTCAAGAACTCTTGATTTTTCGCAATTGCATTTCTTCATAACCAACCACCAATCCCAAGGGGACAAATATGCCAATTACCGTAAGTATCCCAACCATATTGAGACCGCTCACCAACAATCAAAAACGGATCGAAATTGACGGCTTCAATGTGCTTGAAGCTATCGAACAGATGGAGCAGCAATATCCCGGCGTCAAGGAGAAACTGATAACCGGCGGAGAGGCGCGCCGCTTCATCAATATATACGTGAACGATGACGATATCCGTTTCAGTAATGGCCTTTCGACGAGACTGAATGATGGCGACTCGTTAACCATTCTGCCTGCCGTCGCCGGAGGCGGAGGATAAGCCAAACCAACCAAACTTAACCCTTCCCCATAGATAAGAAATATGCGTATGAATCGTGCATTGGCAGGTTGTGCAATAACGGGTCCATTAAAAAATTCAGTCCCCGATTTTGACGCCATCGCCTCCTCGCTTCTTTATCAGACTACGGCATTGGGTATGAAAACCGAGGCGCATGAGGATTGCTCAGGCAACGGGGCGCTTTCTTTTGAATTCAGGACGCCCCATACCACACCGGTGGTATGCGAGGTAACCCCATGGGACGATATCTCGGGACAAGCATCGGTGACGGAAAACGTAATGCAGGCGGCATGCGGGTTGATGTCGGTGCATGGCCGGGCAGACGGTAAATCCCGGCCTTTGGGATTGAACTACGTTTCGACCTTGACTGCCGCGCTGGCGCTTCAGGGTGGAGTTGCCGCTTCGATTGGTCAACTGCGGGGTCTTTCAGTGTCGAACAGCACTGTTTCAATGGCATCGGCAGCCCTGTTAAGCGTGGGACAGTATATTGCGGGGGCAACGGCTTCGGAATCTCCTGAAACACCTGAGACCCTGTTCCCCGACCCTATCTCACGTTCCGCTTGCCTTCCTTTTGTTTCATTGGACGGCGTCATCTTTGAACTCGAAACACTCGATGCCGGACCCTGGCAAAAATTCTGGGCCGAGATCGGCATAAGTTCAGCGGGGGCTGGAAAGGGATGGAAAGCTTTTTTGCTGAGATATGCCAAAGCTATATCCCCTCTGCCCGCTGAATTACCTGGCGCAATATCAAGATTGACTTATCACCGCATTTCACAAATATGCGCCAGAACCGGCATCGCTATTTGTCCAATCCGTTCCATTGATGACCGAGCCCAAGACGATGACAGCAGGCACGTGTGGCGGCAAGGTCCATGGGAGTTTTTGTTCGAGTCGAATCGCAGCGGTAGAGGGTCAAGCCGTGCGACAGGTGATCTGCCGTTAAGCGGACTCACCGTTGTCGAATCGTGCCGGCGGATTCAGGGTCCTCTTGCCGGGCACCTGCTCTCACTTCTGGGTGCGGAGGTCATCCGGATAGAACCCCCCGGCGGGGATCCTCTGCGAGGCATGCCTCCGATGGCCGAGGGTTGTTCCGCACGCTTCGATGCACTGAACCGGTATAAGGCGGTTCGGGAAATCGATATCAAATCGTCAGCGGGACAAGCGGAAATCAAGGAACTGGCGGAACATGCCGATGTGTTTCTGCACAACTGGGCGCCAGGCAAAGCCGTGCTGCTAAATCTTGACCACGAAGCGCTGACCGCGATAAATCCTTCCCTGGTTTATGCCTACGCCGGTGGCTGGGCAACCGACAGTGCGGCGCACGTCTCATCGAGTTCAATGCCGGGCACGGATTTCATGGCTCAGGCCTATTCCGGCGTTGCTAAAAAGATTGCCGAGGCCTCTGGTATTCGCGGGTCCCTATTTACGGTACTTGATGTGCTTGGAGGCGTCGTTGCCGCACAAGGGATCACTATCGCGCTGCTCAACCGATGCATGAATAACGTGGGTGCGAAGGTCACTTCATCACTGATGAGTTCGGCAACCCTTTTGTGCGCGGATGATTTCCGGAACATATACAACCTGCCAAGCCCTGGTTCAAAAACCTCAACAAGCGAAACCTCAACAAGCCTCATCAGCACTATCTATGTCACGAAGCAGGGAAAGATTGCGGTCGAATGCCCCGACTTTAAAACCTCGTTGCGGCTATCCGAAGCGCTTGATGCCGCTATCGAGGTTGAAGAAGAAGGCTTCCCGCATAGCTTGAGCGATTTATTCCTGTCAAGAACGGCGGATGAATGGGCCAGAATTTTTGAACAGGCGCAAATTCCGGCAGCGGTTGTTGTTGAAGACCTCTCCGATTTGCAAACCATCGCGTACCTGCAACCAAACCTGAGTCCTGGCCCTTATACCAAGGTTAATTCTCCGTGGAGATTTAAATGAATCATTCCGGAATCATAGACATCGTTCCTGCCGAGATTCGCAGACAGTGGTCCCAGAAAGGACTATATCCGGATAAATCCCTGTACGAGTTGTTTTGCGGACATGTGCGGCAACATCCCGATAGTCCCGCGGTTGCATCACTTGACCAGACCATCACTTACAGGGGGCTATTGGACAAGGTTCATCGCCTGGCTGCCAGCCTCAGGAAATTGGGAATTGTTCCCGGAGATGTCGTTGCGTACCAGCTTCCCAACGGTTGGCATAGCTGTGCAATCGATCTCGCGGCTGCCGCGCTCGGCGCGATCGTGGCGCCCTTTCCACCCGGACGCGGCCGCCTCGATATTCAGTCTTTACTGAAACGGTGTGATGCTCGCGTGATTATTGTCGAGCGGGAGCACGCAAAGACCGATCTATGCGAGCTTATTGAAACAATACGGCCCACTTTGCTTTCATTGCGTGTCCTCATTGTTGACGGAAAAGCCGAAAAAGGCTGGCACGCACTGAACGACCTATTTCAAGCCGAGCCAATTGAATCAAGTCAGTTACCAAAAGTCTGCCCGGATTCACCCGTTCGCTTCCTGATCTCATCCGGAACAGAGTCTGAGCCAAAATGGGTTGCCTATTCCCACAACGCACTGGCTGGCGGCAGAGGGCGTTTTCTGCAACAAATACATCCTGATGGAAAGACTTTTCGGGGTCTTTACCTAATGCCGCTTGGCACAGCCTTTGGGTCAACTGCGGCATTCGGTGTTCTGTCATGGCTTGGCGGATTGCTTATCGTCCTGCGGCACTTTGACGTTGCAGCGGCCATTCAAACAATAGAGGAGTTGAAGCCTACTCACATCCTCGGCGTACCCACCATGTTTCAACGCATCGCCGCGGACCCGGCGTTAGCGAAAACCGACACTTCCAGCCTGATCGCCATCATCAGCGGCGGAGCGAAAATCGACGAAGCCTCGATTCGCCGATGCACCGAGGCATTCGGATGTGGATTTATCGGCTTATATGGTTCTGCGGATGGGGTTAATTGCCATACCGCGCTTGATGATGATGCGGAAACCATTTCCCGGAAGGCAGGCCGGCCTAATCCGGATATTTGTTGTATCCGGATAGTGGATGACCAGAAGCGGGAAGTACCTCAAGGTTGCGTCGGTGAAATAACCGCCAGGGGTCCGCTGAGCCCAATGCAGTATGTCAATGCGCCAGACCTCGATGCGCTATATCGTGATAAAGATGGATGGGTCTATACAGGAGACCTCGGTCTAATCGATGATGAGGGGCATCTGGTGCTGTCCGGGCGAAAGAAAGACATCATTATCCGGGGTGGCGTCAATATCAGCCCTGCCCAAATAGAAAGTATTGCTGTTTCCCATCCCGCGGTCGTCAGTGCCGCCTGTGTACCGGTTGCCGATCCGGATCTGGGTCACCGGGTTTGCCTCTGCCTGGCGTTGCGGAACGGAGTTGAACTTCCTTCGCTATCCCAATTTACCGACTATCTGCGTCAACAGGGCCTGGAGACAAACAAGCTCCCTGAATACTTACGCTATTACCGGCAATTGCCGCTCAGCCCGGCGGGAAAAATCGATAAAAAACGATTGACTGCGGAGATAGAGTTTACGCAATCGATGGCTGAGCCAGTTCTCGCCCAGCAGGCCCATTAATGCTGCGCATCAATAGAAAATCAGCGCATACGAAGCTAGCCATTTCACTTTCCCGTGAGGTGAGAAAATTTGTTGATGAAATGATCATTCCAAATGAGCCGCGGCTGGATGGGAATGGAGGTGAAGGTAGAGATTCATCATTTCGGCTGCAATCGGAACTAACCGAAAAAGCGCGATCCGCCGGACTATGGGGTTTGTTTTATCCTCTTTCTCACGGTGGAAAAATAGCTTCCCTTGAAGATTACCTGATTGTTGCTGAACAGGAAGGGCGTTCGGAATTTTCGCCCGCGATTTTCGGCAGCCACTCCGCACTGGATGCGCATATGCTCCTCAAATTCGGCGGTGATGAAATCCGCAAAAACTTTCTGGATCCCATGGTGGCTGGGAAAGCGGTTCCGAGTTATGGCATGACAGAACCGGGACATGGCGGTTCGTTCCCTGCCTTGATAACCACATCCGCCCATTTGTCGGACGGAAGCTGGACCATAAACGGAAGAAAATGGTTTGTTGGCAATGCGGACCAGGCGACTTTTGTCACCGTCCTGGCGCGTACTGCTGGGAAAGGTAGTGTCTCCGGCAAGGCCCTGTCCATGATTCTGGTTCCGTCTGATACACCCGGATTCAAGATTGAACGTCGAATCACCATGATGGGACGCTCTCTCGGCCAGGGCGAAATTTCTTTCAATGGCGTGCAAGTGCCTGAGCACAACCTTCTTGGCTCCCCTGGTAGTGGCATTGATCTAATGGGTCAACGGCTCGGCATTGGCCGATTGCTTCGCTCAATGAACTGGGTAGGATTGGCACAGCGATGTTTCGATCTAATGGGCGCCCGGATTAATTCCGAGCGCGGCCTATCCGCCCGGTTATCCGAGAAACAACTGGTGCGCCAGCACGTCGTCAATGCATATCAAGCGATTGCAAGTGCGCGGGAATTGATCCGGGTAGCTGCAAGAGGCATCGACGCCCGACGTCCAAGCGATGTCGAAATCAACGTCGCCAAAATAGCGGCGTCACAAGCGCTATGCACTGCTTCGGACTCGGCGGTGCAACTGTATGGGGCGGAAGGCATCAGCGATCTCACCCCGCTTTCGGGTATTTACAGGATAGCGCGCACCTCACGCATTCTGGATGGTACGGACGAGTCGCTTATCAGTTCGGTGGGGCGCCGACTCATCAATTTTTTTAAAGACGAGGATGTGTATTACTTTGCCTGATCCACTCTTTCTGAATCTTCCGCACTTGTTCGGTGAAATTCTGTCTCGATCCGGGAACGGACAAAGATGACGGCCAGCACCAAGACAACTATTGCAAGCATCTGGTTTCGGATTGTTCTGGTATTTGCCATGGCCTTACCCATGCTGGTTCTATATGCCATTAGCACGCTTGGGCCCTTGCTTGGCCGTGACCTGCATTTCAAGCCCGAGCTGCTGGGTTACCTGGTGATGAGCTCATTTGGCCTGGCGGCTGTTTTATCGCTCTGGGCAGGGGCTTTTGTAGATCGCATCGGTTCGCGTTATGCGTTAACGATACTTTTCTCCGCCATCGCGTTGGCTTTTGCGCTGATCGCAACGGTTGAAAATTATTATGGTTTAGTCGCAGCCACTACCATCTGCGGAATCGCCCAGGCGCTCGCCAACCCGGTCACAAATCTACTGATCGCGCAGCAGGTTCCGCCGGAGAAGAAAGCAGCAGTTGTCGGACTCAAGCAATCAGGCGTTCAGTTCGCCGCTCTTTTCGCAGGTCTGATACTTCCCGGTATCGCATCTCAATATGGCTGGCATACGGCGTTCTGGGTCATTGTTCCGGTAGCAATACTATTCGGACTAACAACGCATTTCGTCACACCCAGGCAACACAGCGGAAGTGGCAGGGGCTTCGGGATTTCGCTTCCGAATTCGCTGTTGCTGCGGTTGATGGGCATCCAGTTTTGCGTCGGCATATCTCTCTCTGCTTTCGTCACCTTCTTGCCGACCTTTGCCATCCGACAAGGCATGCCGCTACCGCTGGCCGGTACCTTAATCGCTGTTTTCGGGGTAATGGGAATGCTATCCCGGATCGTGTTGACGCCCATGGGAGCAAGACTCAAGGACGAGTCGCTACTTCTGCTTTTCCTTATTGTTATAGCGGCTTGTGCAATGGCAGTGACGATGCAGGCAAGCCCGGACGCCCACTGGCGGTTGTGGGTGGGGGCCGTGGGCATGGGGCTTACCGCGGTGGGCACCAACGCAATAGCGATGAGCATGTTGATAAGAGAACCGGGATTTGGTCCGGTGACTACTGCGTCCGGCTTTGTTTCGGTTGCTTTCTTCGGCGGCTTCGCACTGGGCCCCCCGCTTTACGGGGCATTATCGGATTATTCCCGTGGCTTGCTGCTTGGCTGGAGTGTGCTGATCGGTGTGCTTTTATGCGCCTGCCTGATGGCGCTGGCGCTGGCCTGCGCTCGCCGGCGTCGGGCGCAGGCGTTAGCGATGGCTGCTGGTCCCCTCCAGCGCGCGACCGCTGTGAATGTTCAAGAACGCTACAACTTCATGAACAAATAATTCAGGTGCGGTTCTCATCGCGCTGTGTTGTTGTCCCTGAAGCATTTTGGCCTCGCTGCCCGGCAGGACCTGGTGAAGTGCCTCGGCAATATGATGACGGCGCGACGGACTCTCGCTGCCAAGGAGGAGCAAGGTAGGGATTCGGAGGGAACTGAACCGGGCAGGCTGGAAAACATAGCGGTCGATACTCTGCAATTCACGAAGAATCGTGTGAGCTGCAGCTATCCGTCCCGGCCAGTTTGAGCCAGCTTGCATGGCGGCGATCTCATGGGGTGGCGTTTTGACCACGTCGCGGAAAAAAAGCAGCAGAGCTTCTTCCCGGTTTCCGGCTTCCAGCAGAGCTTGCAGGCGTGCACCGAGTTCCACAGACCAGCCGCTGCCAGTCAACGAAATGGATGGCTCATAGAGGATGAGCCGATGAATGTTTGGAGTCAGCAATGCGGCTTCCAGGGCGCAGAGTCCTCCGAAAGAATGTCCCAGGACATTCACGGCGCCGCCGATAGCATCGGTAACCGCGGCGATATCTTCGCACTCGCGTTCGAGCGCATAAACGTCGGCATCGCCGCTGTCGCCGCGTCCCCGTCGATCGATGGTCCAGACGCTGAAGTGACGTTCAAGTGCGGCCAATGACGATGACCATGCAAAGTGATCGCCGGAGGCGCCGTGCACGAGTAACAAGGGTTCGCCTGCGCCGCTGCGCCAGCACGCGATTGACACCCCATTCCTGGAGGAGATTATTTCCATGATTTTTCCGGTTCCTGATTTTTTGCAGCAAAGAACAAATTGATAAACATTGGTAAGTGAAAGACTCCAAGCTCGTGCGTGTAAAGAGGCAAGTCGATTATCGAAAACGATCGAGGCTGTTAATCAGGCTGTTGATTCTCTGGATATTGATCGGAATCTCTTTACGAATCAATGTAGTATGGGCAATTGACGGAATCAGACCGGTGGGTCAGATCAATGAATACCTGCGCATGACCGGCGAGCTTTATGGCGGCTACGAGGCGTGGAATTACTTCCGGCCAGATCCGGCAATAAATAATAACAACGACTACGATCTATGGGCGGTGCGCACAAGGTTCGGTGCACTGCTCACTACCCCATATATTGATGGCTACGCACAAGCGCAATATGTTGGCTTATACGGTCTTCCCAATGATGCAGTCGCATCTCCCGGTGGTCCTTTAGGATTGGGTGGCGCTTATTTCAGGGCGAACCGGTCCACCAATGCCAGCAATATTTTTCTGAAACAGGCTTATCTTGACTTCAAGTTCAACGCCATGGGATTGCCGGGCGCATTCCTGAGGATCGGTCGATTCGAGTTTATGGACGGCATGGAATACAAAACCGGAATTGCCAAGTTCGATGGTCTCAAAAGAGCACGCATCGCGCAACGTCTCATGGCGTCCAATGTCGTCCATGTGGGGCGAAGCTTCGATGGTTTTACCGCCTCTTATGATCGGCCCGGTTTCAATATCACGGCAACCGGCGTACGTCCAACCCAAGGTGGATTTACCGTTCAGGGGCAAAATGAAATCAGCGACATCAACCTGTTTTATGCCGCGCTGACCAGCAAGAAGGACGTGTTGTTGCCAGGAACCGAAGGCCGGCTCTTCTATGTGAATTACGATGACAAGCGTAACGCACAGGTGGTGGACAACCGCCCTGTCGCCGCTCGACCCAGACTTGATAGTCAGAATCTGAATCTTCACACCGTAGGCGCTCACCTGCTGACGCTTCAGCAACTCGACTCGGGCAGCATCGACGCTTTATTGTGGGGAGCCTATCAGTTTGGCAACTGGACCAACCAGGACCACCGGGCCTGGGCGATAGCTGCCGAGGCAGGTTATCAATGGACCGGCGTTGCCTTCAAGCCGTGGTTGCGCGCGCTCTATTTTCTAAGTTCGGGCGACGACAACGCAACAGACGGCAGGCATAAAACCTACTTTACGGTGCTTCCCAGCGGGCGCGCGTATGCCAAGCTTCCATTCTACAATCTGATGAATATGCAGGATGCATCTCTCCAGATGATCGTCTCGCCCACCCCAAAGACCAGGGTAACCATTGACCTGCATCATCTGTCGCTCAGCAATTCAAAGGACCTGTTCTATGCCGGCTTGGGTCCCACGCTTGCCTCTGGAGCATTCGGCTATTCGGGGCGGCCTTCCCATGGCAAAAGCGACGTGGGCCAACTGGTGGACATCAGTTTCACGCATACGCTCACCAAGCGATTGTCATGGAGGTTCTATTATGGGCATGCGTTCGGCGGCAGCATCGTCCAGGATGTCTATCAGGGCAAAAAGGACGCCGATATGGTCTACATAGACTTCAATCTGGTTTTTTGAGAGATGGCGTTATGCATATATCGGAAAAAGAGTTATATGGAATTGATGAACGAATGATGAGCCCACTGCTGAGTCCGCTGCCGAGTCCGCTGCTGACTCATGAAGAAATGATGAGCGCAATTAGCTTGATGACTCACCGCATGGATGCTATTGATTCAAGCTGCGCGGATGCCTTCCCTCTTTATTCGCCTGAAAGCACCGATCGCTGGGTTACTTCATCTGGAGGTTCCTGGATTGGCGGATTCTGGAGCGGTTGCTGGTGGCTGCGATCACGAGTAACAGGATCAGCATTGGATCAACGCAAAGCCTCTGATATCTGTCAGCGCCTCTCCCAAAAGATAAATAGCGATTCCATAAACCGAAGCCTGATTTTCTGGTATGGCGCAGCTCCAGGCGATCTCTGGTTTGGCGACGCAAATGCACGCGAGCTTGCAGAAGAATCCATTGCCGCAATTGCAGCTTCCTATGATCCGGAAATGAATTGCATTCCTCTCGGTACCGGCATGGGTGGCGGAAAAGAAGGAAATCAACTCGTTACGATAGACACGCTTGCTCCCTTGATCCAGCTACTTAATGGGAGTGAGCATGGCATCTATCATCAAATCTCGCGTTGTCATGCGGACACCATAATAGCTGCATGCCATACCGATAGCGGCGCTTATCACGCAACTGCATACTTTGAGCAAGGGGGCTTTCGAACCGCTGGCCGAGCCGGCATCTGGTCTCGCGGTCAAGCCTGGGCCATGCTGGGGCTGAGCCGGGCGGCGGCGCAATGGGGGGAACCTTACCTGGCCTATGCGAGATCAGCTTGCGAATACTGGAGACGTTCACGTCCTTCACGTGCAAATTCCTTTCCACCAAATCGACTGGACGATCCTTCAGGGCCTTCCGATCCTTCATCCTCCGCGATTGCGGCTCTGGCATTCCTCTCCCTGGCTGACCTGGCGCCTGATGGAACGCAGTGGTGCATTTATGCCCATCAACAGGTTACCGCGATCGTTCGAAGCCAATACTTCACCGGGTTTCCAGAAAATAGCGATGATAAAAAGAATAGAGACGGGACCGCTTCGGGAATATTCTGGGGCTGCCATTACAAAACCAGCCACGATAAAGATGAACTGGTCGAGTCGGCATGGGGCAGTCTTTTCCTCATGGCGGCGCTCTGTGTTCTCATTGGCGCCATCAAGCCCAATGACTTTTAAAAATATTGATTATGCATTAGCCGCAAGATTCTGAAACGCCTGTAAATCAAGGAAACAAAATGATGAAAAGCACACGCTTTGGATTGATCAAACGTATCACGCCCTGCTTGTTTTTAATCCTGACTGCACTGCCCTCCTCCCCATCCGCGGCTCAGCCAGCCATGCATGACGCTGTTCTTCTGCATGCCGCAAGGGTTTTCGACGGCAATAACATGAGAACGGATACTTCCGTCTTGGTGATAAATGGGCGGGTAGCACAAATCGGCACGCGTGAGTCATTCAAATCCAGCGATGCTAACGTCATCGATTTGGGCGATGCGACCATACTGCCCGGCTTTATCGAATTGCATGCTCATCTCGCGTTTCAAAATATCCCGGCGGACACCGTGCTGAAACATGGAATCACGACAATCCGCGATGTGGGCGGACCCATACACAAGCCATATGGCGGAGACGGAAGCCTGCGTGTACTTACCTCCGGACCGATTATTACGGCGCCTGGCGGTTATCCCATTTCAATCATGGGACATACAAATGTCGCAACCGCGGTCGCCACCGAAGAAGAAGCGCGAACAACAGTTCGCAACCTCATCAATGAAGGTGCGGTCGTGATCAAGATCGCGCTGGAGCCCGGTGGTGAAGCAGGCGCCCCATGGTCGTCCAGTCATGGTCATGGTCACAATCATGGTAACAGTCACAATCATGGTCACGGCCATGGTCATCATGATCAACCAGATGCAGCACATGATGCAGCACAGGCGAATACCCATCACAAGCCAGCCAGCAGCGCCTCCCCCGCGAAACAACCGTGGCCGTTATTGCCGGAAAAAATTGTAAAGGCGATTGTGGATGAGGCTCATAACAATAAACGCAAAGTGACAGCGCACGTTGCCGAGGTACAGGGCGCCCAAATCGCCGTCAATGCGGGTGTCGATGAATGGGCTCACGTTCCCTGTGACGTGATTCCCGAGCCGTTGTTAAAAAAGGCAGTGGCGCAGAACGTAAAAATAGTCACTACGCTCGATACCTTATCCAAATGTTCGGGTGTGGTTCACAATGCTCGTACCTGGTCGGCACTAGGGGGCGAATTTTTATATGGCGCTGAAATTGCGCATCCGGACATTCCCCACGGAATTGACGCACAGGAGCTAATCTACATGATGCAAATGGGCAGAATGGAATTGATCGACGTCTTGCGTGCAGCGACATCGAAAGCGGGTGAACATCTGAATTTTTCCCTTCTGGGCACCATTCAACGGGGCGCCCCTGCCGATATTATTGCCGTGAGGGGCGATCCCGCTCATAACCTGAAAATCCTGGAATACCCCGATCTGGTTATTTCAGGCGGCAAAATCGTATTGAATAATTTTAAAAACCAATTACCGGTTTCACCCTGAACATATGAAATCTCAGCGCCGTGCCAGTGCTATAAGTACCTTTATTACCGGATAGAACGATATAATGCCCACCCTTGGCAGTTTAAAATGATGGAATTTCCATCCTGTAAAATCGGAGTGCAAAAATGAAGAAAATGGCTTTGTTGTTGACGGTTTCCGCATTGGTGAGCCTGGCAGGCTGCGCAAAAACCGATAATTACACCCCGCAGGAAAATGCCAGCGGAGAAGATATCTTTTATGCAAACTGCACAAAATGCCACAAGCCGGAATCGGCTGGCAGCGTGATGACAATAGATGCCAAGATGGCAAACAAGGATGCCATCATTCAGAAGGTTCAGAAAGGAAGCATGGGGATGACAGCCTTTCCCAATATTAAGGGTGAGCCGGCTCAACGCCTGGCGGAATTCGTTCTGGCAAACAGTAAAACCAAGTAGTTTGCCCCGTAGCTTGCAGTCGGAAAGCGTTATTGGAGAAGGATGATTCAGCAAAATCCGCTAGAATCGACGATGTAGGAGGAGGATGAGAGCTCTAAGCCGAGTGATGTCGAATCATGACTACGTTGCCAGTGCGGGAGCAGATCCATGCCCATCCATCCTCTATCACGTCATTCTGCCAGCGAGGTACTGATGTGTTCATAGTCAAATGGGCGCTTGTCGTCATTGCCCTTGTCGCCATTGCCGGGTTGGTTGCCGGTCAACTCGGACTCCTCAAGGGAACACCGCCTGCCGATCTCGGCGTGCGCGACGGGAAGCTCAAGCCTCCGTCGCAAACACCCAACAGCGTATCCAGCCAGGCCTCGCTCTACCCCGATCATCCGCAGCGCGCTTACGCGGACATAGCGCCTCTGCCTTTGAAAGGTGACCCCGACGCCACGCTCGACCGCATTGCCGGCATTATCGAAGCCATGGACGGCGCGAATATAGTCAAAAGGGAACCAGGCTACATTTACGCGCAGTTCACCACCCGCCTCATGAAGTATGTGGATGATGCCGAGTTCTGGTTTGATCCAGATGCGAATGTCATTCAAGTCCGATCGGCATCTCGCCTCGGAAAGTCGGATCTCGGCGTGAACCGCGAGCGCATCGAGTTCATTCGGCAAAAGCTCAGCTCTTCTTGAGCTTGCTGGCCGACAGCTCGCGGATTTCTCACGCGCCTTGCTCATCGTTAAGGCACCTTGATAAATCCTCCATGACGCGCGTTGCCCGTGTTTCCCCATACCCGTTTTCATGACTGCTGCGCTCCGCCCGATCTACCGTTTTCTGCTCGCATTTCTTATCCTGACGGTACTGCTAGCGGGCAGCAGCGGCTGGCTCATGCTGCGCGGCAGCCTGCCGCAATATGACGGGACGGTTAGCGTAACCGGCCTGTCTGCACCGGTCTCTGTGGAACGCGATGCTCTTGGCAGCGCGACACTCCGCGCGCAGAATCGCCATGATCTGGCGTGGGCGCTCGGTTACGTCCATGCACAGGAACGCTTCTTCGAAATGGACTTGATGCGGCGAAAAGCAGCGGGCGAACTGGCCGAATTGTTCGGGGCAGCCGCTTTGCCGGTCGACCGCGAGGCGCGGAAACACCGCATGCGCGCACGCGCATCGGCAACACTGGCGAATCTGCCGGCCGAACAACGGCAAATGCTCGACGTATATCGAGATGGGGTAAATCAGGGCCTGGATGCGCTTATGACGCGTCCGTTCCCATATCTGCTGACACGAATGCAGCCCGTTGCATGGCGCAGCGAGGACAGCATACTGGTTGTGCAAGCGATGTATTTCACGCTGAATGAGGCGAGCGATCTGCGCGAACTGGACTTCTCCATGATGCGCTCGGCACTCCCGGAAGCTGCCTACCGTTTTCTCACCTTCAGCGGCGGCGCCTGGGACGCCCCGCTCATCGGCACAGCGTTTCAATGGCCGGAACCTCCTTCCGCCGACGAACTCGACCTGCGCAAGCTCGACCCCGGCATCATGCCGCGCATCGATGAGCGCAGCGCCGATGAGCCCGTTGATGACTTTCCCGGCAGTAACAGCTTCGCAGTCTCCGGCCAACTGGCCGGAGGCGCCGCACTGATCGCCAACGACATACATCTGGAATTGCGTGTACCGAATATATGGTTCCGCACACGCCTGATCTATCCCAATTCACGCCATACCGGACAAATGAATGACGTCATCGGCGCCAGCCTGCCGGGCACACCCGCAATCGCCGTCGGCTCCAATCGCCAGATCGCCTGGAGCTTTACAAACAGTTATGGCGATTTCATCGACTGGGCAAGAATCACGCCAGACCCTGCTGATGCTTTGCGCTACCGAAGCGCGACCGGGTGGAAATCCATTGCCGTTCACCGTGAAGTCTTGCATGTGCGCTATGCGCCGGATGAGATACTTGAAGTGTACGAGACCGAGTGGGGTCCAATCCTGGCTGCCGACCACGATGGCGCGCCACTCGCGCTGGCCTGGACCGCGCACCGGCTCGACGCGGTAAACATGGAGCTCACTCAGCTTGATGAGGCGGAAACGGTAGACGAGGCAATTGTAATTGCACAAAATGCCGGGATTCCGGCGCAAAACTTTATCGTTGGCGACCGGAAAGGCAAGATTGCCTGGACCATCGCCGGCCGAATTCCAGCGCGAACGGGCAACTACGATCCAACACTCCCTGCGGATTGGAGCGCACCGGATACGGGATGGAACGGCTGGCTCCTACCTATGCAGTATCCGCTTATTGTTGATCCGCCAGGGCAGCGTCTTTGGACCGCGAATGCGCGTACTGTTGACGGCATCATGCTCGACAGGCTGGGTGACGGCGGATACGATCTTGGCGCGCGCGCAAAGCAGATCCGCGACGACTTATACGACCGCGAGCACTTCTCACCTGGCGATATGCTGGCAATTCAGCTTGATGATCGCGCATTGTTCCTGACACGCTGGCGGCAACTTCTCGAACTGACACTGAACCAGGCGGAAGCAGCGCCATGGCGCGCCGAGATGCAGCTAGCGCTTCGAGATTGGGATGGGCATGCATCTACGGAATCAGTTGCCTACCGCCTGGTACGCGCTTTCCGCCAGGAGGTTATCCATAGGGTACTCGACGGTTTTGAAGCAGCGGTCCGCCAAAACGATCCCGATTTTGCGCTCCCGACGTTAACCCAGGCCGAACAGGCAGTATGGACATTGATCGAGCGTCGCCCCCAGCACCTGTTGCTGCCGGTTTATAGCGACTGGGAAGATTTGCTCGGCAGATGCGCGAAACATGTGGCTGAGCATATGCAAAGCCGGCCGGGCGGTATCGCCGCTCGTACCTGGGGTGAACGCAATACGGCAAGCATCCGCCATCCGCTCAGCCGGGCTCTGCCGGCGTTTGCCGAGAGCTGGCTGGATATGCCAAAGGATGCGCTGCCGGGCGACAGCAAGATGCCGCGCGTGCAATCACCTCGCTTTGGCGCCTCGAATCGTTCGGCGGTCGCACCGGGCAGTGAAGAGCATGGCTATTTCGAAATGCCCGGCGGACAGAGCGGACACCCGCTCTCACCTTATTATGGCAGCGGGCACGGCGATTGGGTCGAGGGCAAACCGACGCCGTTCCTTCCTGGCCCGCCCGAGCAGACGTTGTACTTGCGTCCGCTCACGAAAACCCGGTAGTTGTTGCGTGTTGCAAAGTCACACTGAGCCCCACTATTTCTTTTGAGTTCCGCCGCGAATGCTCAGCCCCGGTTCGTTCGCCTGGCGTCCTTTTTCGTAATGCGTATAAACGTAGACAGGCAATTCCAACTCACCGAGATGATGCTTGATCAGTGGCTCTACCACTTGCCAATCCAGCCCGCCTGCACCCGTGGCGATGCGCGGCAGTGCGACATTGGCAAACCTTCCGCTTTCCAACAGATGCCGCAGTTCGCGCAGCGCGCGATCGACATACTCAGTCCTGGCGCGCCCCGGCCTGCTCTCACTGTTTTTTGGAGCTTCATTGGTGAGAAGGCTGACGACACGCTTGCTCATCGCGCCTGACCATACCCACGCTTCGCCGGATTTGGGCTGCCCGGTGTGGCAGAAGTGGCGAAAATCCTTCACAAGAGCTGGCCATTGCTGACGCAGACTCAAGGCCAGACCTTGGTCGAAATGGTCATGGGGAGCAACCGCATGGACGATAACCTGAGCATGGCTCAACAGGATATCGCCCCTTACCTCATGGATCATGTAGCCTCCGGCAATAGGCATAAGGGAACGAGCATGTACTCCAGTATAGCAACCTGATTTTTATTTACAGGAGACACCACGCTCGCGTATTTTTTCCCGCAGCGTTATGGACGGTGCTCGGGCAATACCTGATTTGCTTCCAATCAGATGTGCTTCAAAAAGCTCAAGATGATGTTTTACTTTGGGTGACTGCTATGAGCAGGAATATAGCAAATATAGCGCTACCCCAATCGGCACCATGCGGCTACTGGCTATAAGTGCATACGGGCAAGAGTTCTATTGAAGTGTGCGCACGCAAATACCTTGATTACCCGAATCGATAAACTATATTTCAATTTGTCAGATAGGAAATCTGCTGCTTTAGTTCTTATCCATTAATTTACGGCCGCAACATGGGACACGTGCACATCAAGCACTTGAGCGGTTCAAAAGCAGGACTGATTGAACAATTCATTCTTGATAATCCCGAGGGACTGTGCATTGGAAGAGGTTCCAAAGCCAACGTCAAATACGACAACGATGGTTCGGTAAGCCGGTTGCACGCAAGGATTGTGTGTGACGCCGATCCGAAACACGGGTATCGCATCACCGATCTCGGCAGCACAAACGGGACGTATGTCAACGACAAGCAACTTACGTCCGGCATCAGTCTCGTTTCTGGCGATCGCGTTCGACTCGGACTTCATGGCCCCGAGTTCCAGTTCGAAGTCGATTCAGAACCCCAGCCGCCTCAGTTTGTACCCCCTATAGCTTCTGAACAGAGACCTATACGCGGGACTGTCATTGCCGGGGCCAAAGAACTCGTGGATGAGTTTTTTGTTTTGGGCGAGAAAAAAAACTTCATCGCCCTATTCTTCAAAATCCTGCCATCGCCGACGAATGAAACGATGCGGATCGTAAACAAGGAAGTAAACGTTAGTCCATTCCGCTTTATGGAGTTCGGTTATGCGGTGCTTGCGATTACAAAATTGTCGGAGCCGTTACTGGAAGGAGAGCCGAACCTCGCTGACGAGGTCATTGACACGTTGCTGATGCTGGTCTTTTTTCTGGTTTTTACTACTGTGCAATACAAGATATTGAGGGATGTTTCTCACGCTAATAGAACTTTCCATAGTTACCTTGCCATGTGTGCAATCATAGGGGGAATGGCGTGGTTATTACTGGGTTTGGCGCAGGTCGTGGCTCAGGTATCGCAAATTTTCGGCGGCCTCCTTATGATTGGTGCGTCTATCTATTCATTTACTCATAACCTTAGAACTTCCAAGCGCTTTTGGAACATGTCTTATGGACGAGTCTTTCTTTATAGCTTTCTGTCGGCTATTGCTGGCTCTATCGTACTTCTGGTTTTGGCAGCGCTGCTGGGTATCACGCTGGACGCCTTTTTCGGAATTGACTGAATGCCGACCGAATGTAATACGGCAAATTGGAAACTTTCGTGATCAATAATTCGGACAACAAGACAGGTATTGTCGCCATTTTCCGCTTGCAAATACAGCGACAGTAGCACCGATTTCGAGTGAAGGTGGGCATCGTTATAGAGGGCAAAAACGCGTTTTGCAATATCGCATCAAGGGCCTCGACGGCGCTGATAGTCTCGTTTTCACGCACGCCTCCATAAATTATCGTTCCCGGTTTGACAACCCGATTTGTGTTATCTATATAAATAAGAACCGCGGTTCTTTTTTGCGGCGCCTGGTTGTACCCACTACAACTCGTTCCGAGGAGCTATCATGATAACCAAATCATTTTCTGCCTTGTTCGCCGTGGTTTTTACCGCTACCGCTTGGGTACAACCCGCTTTCGGGCAACAGTTGCAAACCCAGATCGTCGCAACCGGCCTTGACCGGCCCTTGTTCGCCACCGCACCCGCCGGAGATTCGCGACTGTTCATTGTTGAGCAGGGCGGCTTGATCAAGGTACTCCAAAATGGGGCGGTGCTGCCAACCCCGTTCCTGGATTTATCCGACTCGGTCAATACCGAGGGCGAGCGTGGCCTGCTCGGGATGGCATTTGATCCAAATTTTGCTTCCAACCACCGCTTTTATGTCGATTATATCGATAAGACTACCCTCAATACGGTAGTCGCTACGTATCAGGTGGGCACGGCTCAACCAAACGTAGCAGATGCCACAAGCGCCCAAACTATACTCACTGTCGCGCAACCCGAGTTCAACAATCACAAGGCCGGGTGGATCGGTTTTCGCCCCGGCGAAGCAAATAACCTCTACATCGCCACCGGCGACGGCGGGTTCCGCAATGATCCCGGAAATCGCGCGCAAAATCTTTCCGAGAATCTCGGCAAGATTCTGCGCGTCGACGTGTCTACCGATCGTTCGCCTGGTGACCCTACCCAATACGGTTATGCGATACCGGAGGGAAATGTTGCCGGCGGCAACCCTGAAATCTACGCTTATGGGCTGCGCAATCCGTTCCGCGACAGTTTCGACCGCGAAACCGGCACCTTCTATATCGGGGATGTCGGGCAAAACGCACGCGAAGAGATCAACATTGGCGTCGCTGGCGGCAATTATGGGTGGCGCAAGTTTGAAGGCACACGGTTGAATTTTCCTGACGACCCCGAGATTCCAAATCACACACCACCCATTCATGAATATAGCCATACTGACGAAGGCGGCTCGGTCATCGGCGGCTATGTCTATCGTGGATCAGAGATCGAAGGGCTGGAAGGTACTTATTTCTTCGCCGACTTCGTGAACGACAAGGTGATGTCCTTCGATCCCGCAGACCCCAACACGACACTCGCCGACCGCACTGCGGAACTGCTGTCCCCAACCGGCATTTCCGGTGGGATTACCTCGTTCGGCGAAGATGCTGCCGGTAACCTGTACCTGGTAAGTATCAACGGCCAAGTGGGGATGATCGCCGCCATACCGGAACCGGAGAGCTACGCCATGATGCTGGCGGGAATGCTTCTGGTTGGGCTATGGGTCAGGCGGAGAGAAAAAGCGGACGCGTCTGTGCTCGTGTAAAATTTGGATACGCCGAGTTACGGCTGGTGGTCGTACAGTTAATCATCGCCTGGCTACAGTTTTTTATCCGCTCATCAACACCTACTAACAAATTTCAATCCTCGCCCGGCGGTTTGGCCGGGCGCTACCAGCCTCATGCAGCGTGTTACCTTTTGTTGTGGGGTTTCAATCCTCGCCCGGCGGTTTGGCCGGGCGCTACCGAGCCGAACAGGTTACCCATCCCTACAATAGCGGGTTTCAATCCTCGCCCGGCGGTTTGGCCGGGCGCTACTGGAGATATTCCGCGCAAATCCCGGCCAACTTTCCGTTTCAATCCTCGCCCGGCGGTTTGGCCGGGCGCTACCCTTTTACTTGGACGTACCATGGGCAGCGATACAGTTTCAATCCTCGCCCGGCGGTTTGGCCGGGCGCTACCTAATCGCGGACTTATTTCCTCCAGCGCGCAACTGTTTCAATCCTCGCCCGGCGGTTTGGCCGGGCGCTACCGAAGGATATCGAGCTGCATGGCCTTGGCCACCGTGTTTCAATCCTCGCCCGGCGGTTTGGCCGGGCGCTACTATGAGATATCAAGGTAGGCAACTCCCTTGCGCGGTTTCAATCCTCGCCCGGCGGTTTGGCCGGGCGTACCCGGTTCATGCCGCCATACGTAAATATGGTGTTGAGTTTCAATCCTCGCCCGGCGGTTTGGCCGGGCGCTACCGCAAGGAGAGCGTAGTGATTTTTTACGTTTTTATGTTTCAATCCTCGCCCGGCGGTTTGGCCGGGCGCTACGCATCTACGACCACGGGGAATGTTGCTCTTTTGCGGTTTCAATCCTCGCCCGGCGGTTTGGCCGGGCGCTACCGCATGGAGTTTATCGAGGCCGTGAGCACGTTTATTGTTTCAATCCTCGCCCGGCGGTTTGGCCGGGCGCTACTCCGTTCCTGCTCGAACACAAACAAGCTCAACTAGTTTCAATCCTCGCCCGGCGGTTTGGCCGGGCGCTACAACGCGAATCGCGCGAGCACATAGCGGTTATCGCTGTTTCAATCCTCGCCCGGCGGTTTGGCCGGGCGCTACGCCGGGACCGGGAGAACAACTGCTACGGACTTGTGTTTCAATCCTCGCCCGGCGGTTTGGCCGGGCGCTACGTTGCGCCAGTCGATACGGCGGCAAGTCCCGTTTGTTTCAATCCTCGCCCGGCGGTTTGGCCGGGCGCTACATAACGCGGATATGGAACCGGCTAAAAATTGTATGTTTCAATCCTCGCCCGGCGGTTTGGCCGGGCGCTACCTACGATTTGACCCGTCGGGGTGACGCGTTTAATCTTGTTTCAATCCTCGCCCGGCGGTTTGGCCGGGCGCTACGCGCGGGCTTCCGTATAGGCCAATTGGCTGATAAGAGTTTCAATCCTCGCCCGGCGGTTTGGCCGGGCGCTACCCCATCATCCCCTTGGGCAAGGGCGATCCGGCGAAGTTTCAATCCTCGCCCGGCGGTTTGGCCGGGCGCTACGTGCCGGACACAGGACGCACTCCGAACGTGTCTGTGTTTCAATCCTCGCCCGGCGGTTTGGCCGGGCGCTACTGCGCTTCCTCGAAATCGCACTCGACAATAAGTCTGTTTCAATCCTCGCCCGGCGGTTTGGCCGGGCGCTACATCTGATGACATCTCCGACATGTGGCGCATTGGGGGTTTCAATCCTCGCCCGGCGGTTTGGCCGGGCGCTACCACGGGTTGGCGTCCCAGCTGCCTTCACCGTTGATGTTTCAATCCTCGCCCGGCGGTTTGGCCGGGCGCTACGCCGGAAAGGTTTGCTACCTTTGCCCATGCTGTTGCGTTTCAATCCTCGCCCGGCGGTTTGGCCGGGCGCTACATCGTCATACTCAACATGCCCGTGCACCGCAACAGTTTCAATCCTCGCCCGGCGGTTTGGCCGGGCGCTACTTCCGCGAGCCTTGAGTGCTTTCCTGCCCAATACTGTTTCAATCCTCGCCCGGCGGTTTGGCCGGGCGCTACGGCGTGCCGGGTGTTGAAGTTTTGCTACGCGGCAAGTTTCAATCCTCGCCCGGCGGTTTGGCCGGGCGCTACGCTTCCGGTTACGGTGATGGTGTTGCCGCTGCGAGTTTCAATCCTCGCCCGGCGGTTTGGCCGGGCGCTACCTCAAAGAAATAGTCGTACCAGTCGCTTATGCCGGTTTCAATCCTCGCCCGGCGGTTTGGCCGGGCGCTACCGCTGGCGTAACCCGCGCATGGGTATATCCGCAGGTTTCAATCCTCGCCCGGCGGTTTGGCCGGGCGCTACGTAATCATTTCCAACACAACGCCACATACCACATCGTTTCAATCCTCGCCCGGCGGTTTGGCCGGGCGCTACTGTAACCGTGCCAGCCACAGCCGGACTGATGGATGTTTCAATCCTCGCCCGGCGGTTTGGCCGGGCGCTACATGCCCGATCTCTGTTATCCATCCAGCCGAGTAGGGCGTTTCAATCCTCGCCCGGCGGTTTGGCCGGGCGCTACGCCGGGTTTGACCTTGACCACGTCAGTCACATCCCCGTTTCAATCCTCGCCCGGCGGTTTGGCCGGGCGCTACATCCAGGCTGCCGAGCCTTTTTCGAGCAGCCAGACGTTTCAATCCTCGCCCGGCGGTTTGGCCGGGCGCTACACGAGCTGATTGGCTACGACTTCCAGGCCGAACTGTTTCAATCCTCGCCCGGCGGTTTGGCCGGGCGCTACGACCAGTCCCCGGTATACTTTCCCGCCAGATTTATTGTTTCAATCCTCGCCCGGCGGTTTGGCCGGGCGCTACTTTCTTCCGTAGCCACTCAACCTCATCCTCGAAGCGTTTCAATCCTCGCCCGGCGGTTTGGCCGGGCGCTACAATCTGACTCCTTGCCCTTGTCGCTGTATTTGTAAGTTTCAATCCTCGCCCGGCGGTTTGGCCGGGCGCTACCTGATCACCCCCTGAAACTCCCTGGCTGCATTGGCGTTTCAATCCTCGCCCGGCGGTTTGGCCGGGCGCTACCCAATAGCTTCGGCGGTGGGCTACTAGACTATACGGGTTTCAATCCTCGCCCGGCGGTTTGGCCGGGCGCTACGCTGGATAACGGATTGGAAAATGCCGCCCGATTTGGTTTCAATCCTCGCCCGGCGGTTTGGCCGGGCGCTACGCCAGGCTGGGCGGGAGAACAGCTTGTGCTTTGAGGTTTCAATCCTCGCCCGGCGGTTTGGCCGGGCGCTACAGTACAATTACAACACCTTCATGCAACAGAAAATTCTGTTGCGAATGCGCGAACCCTTTATCCCCAGCCGGAACAATCGAGGTGAAACATAGAATGTGAAGAGAATTGTTCATAATTGCCAAGCACTTGGATAAAGCGCGAATACCCCTGGTGTATTGCCATCGCTTGAGGTTCGCGCATCAAATGACCAGAGGTCCTTCAAAATCTACCGCTCTGAAGTTTCCATGCTCCTTCACATGCAGCTCCACTGGCTCGGTTAAGCGGTAGATACGGAGATTGTCCTCTTTCTGATCAATCTCTGCTAATAACCTGCGTTCCAATTCTTCGTACTGCATCAAGTTAACCCGGCATTCGAATACCGATTTCTGCACACGCTGTCCTGTTCCTTCGCATACCTTCGCCACCCGACGGAGCCTCTTTCGCCCTTCCCTTGTTTCGGTTGAAACATCGTAAGTTACGATAATGAGCATGGCTACCTCGCGAGAAAGGGTAGGTATCCGTCCATCTCGCCGCGGATGGTTCGTGCCATAAAGCGAGCCTGAAGCTGTGGCAATAAGCCGATTGATAGTTTCTTTTCCAGTAGTGGATGGGTAATTACCTCCTGCTTACGCTCCTGATATGCTACCACCACCGCCTTTCTAGCATCGCCTTCCAAATAAACCGCACCGCCTTCGCGTTCTTTGAGATCATGTAAGGTGATCTGACCACGATTAATCAAGGTCAAGGCTAGCCGGTCCGCTAGAATAGCGCGGAACTCTTCCATCAAATCCAATGCCAATGCCGCCCTTCCAGGACGCACGGCATGGAGAAAACCCAATTGAGGATCAAGTCCCACGCTTTCCAGCGCCGAACGGCAATCGTTCATCACCATCGAATAGAGGAACGATAATAGTGCATTGAAGCGATCACGTGGCGGGCGGCGCGATCGTCCATTCATTGTGAAAAATTCGCGTATGTTCCGCCGCACCAGGCGTGGTAACGCAGAGAAATAGATCTTTGCAGCATCCCCCTCCACTCCGCGTAACACATCAAGACTGCCTGTTATTGGCAGGTTACGAATCGAACGGGCCAAGGATTCCGCCGCCCCGCTTAGTATGTCTTGGTCTTCTGCATCATCCGCTTCACGCGCACCGCGCATCAGTACCTGGCGTGAATTCCGCAATTTTCCAGCAATCATCGCCTGCACTATTGCCAGCGCCAATTGCTCATCGGCAGCGACGCGATGTTGCGCCTGCCGCAACAGGATATTACCGCTCGCAGCCCCTTCCAGCCGTGCCTTGAAACGCCCATTATTATCGAGCAAGACGAGGCTGATGCCGTCATCCGCACAGCGATGCATCAAAGCGGGGGAAACCATAATATTGCCGAAGCAGACGACCGAACCAAGATGGTGCAGCGGTACCTGCATTTTCTTTTGACGCTCGACATCTATACGCAACGTATCATTTTCCAAATGTACGTAGGCTTGAGGTGTCATAACGTAAAGCGTATTAAGAACTTGATGCATACGTTACTCCGGTAAAAAAAGAGACGAGCGCAAGATTGCTTGCGCGGGCTTAGCCATTAGTGCTTCCGGTTGGCAAATCTCCTTCAACGAACACTCCTTGCAGCGTGCATCATTCGCCGGCGGTGGTAGTTTGCCGGACACCAGCAGCGTGCGTATTGCCGCTGTTATCTCTTCCACCTGGCAGCGCAACGCATCAGTAATTATCACTTCCCGCCGACGTCGGGAAGTGTGGTGGTAAATCGCTCCGCGAGTAACTGATGTGCCAGTCATTTCTTCCAGACAGAGTGCCTGCGCCGCCAACTGCAAATTGTCATGCGCTTTAGCTTTGCGAGGACCATGCTTGGTCTCAACCGGATAGATGGTGCCGTCGTGACGAAACTCTACGGCATCACATCGGCCCGTTAATCCGAGCCGATCGGACCAGATCGGCAACGCACGTTCGACACGCGCGCCCGGCTGTGTTTCCCATCCCGGCTCATCAACACGAGCATGAACAGCGTCACCTCTGGCTGTATGGACGTTGCTGGAGAATTGCTGCTCGACATGAATCAACGCACACTGACGCGGACAATAGCTGTAATGCTGAAGTGCCGAAATCATGATCGGCTCGCATTCAGCTACCTCCTTGCTTTGATCCATTATCCCGCTCTACGAATCAAACTAACACCGGCAGGTAGTTCCGCATCATTGATGTGCATTCCATAATCGTCGAAATCGCGTGGCGCCGCTACGCTCTCCTTTAGCTGTGGACGAATACGGGCAAACAAATCATGGGCGCGAGCGTTTCCTAATTCGCTATCGTGCTTGAAAACGTACAAACCCCGAGTGGACATTTCGCCTCTGGCCGCGGAACGGTCATGTTCGAACATCTGCTCAAGCGCTTGCCAAAGCAACTCCAGGTCATCTTCCCCAAAACCAGTTTGCTTGGCGAGAAAGGATGATACAAACCCATGGGCCATGTAGAGGCCATAAGGAACGGTAAACTTGCGGCCCATAGTGCGGTTATCACCGCCCTGCTTCTCAGCCTCGGCTTCCGTGGAAACAGCCATGCGGGTAATCGAATGCTCCAGCGTAACAATTGGGTCAATGGAACGGGCAAAGGTTAGCTGCACCGGACCACGAACCTGACCACAATTTACTCCCAATGACATCACCGCGCCAAACGTGCGCACGTCAAAAAAATTGCGGCACATCCACCGACGCGCCTCATCAACTGCGTCGCCCCCCTTGCGTTTCTTGTCGTCACCTTCAAGCAGTTCCGGCTTGCCAATACCAACGTATGCACGTTTGTGCTGGTTGTTCAGAACGGCCTTTTCTTTAACGTAAATCTCAAACCTCTTTTTCTCACCTGTTAATGATTCGGTTATTTCAGTTTGATCCTTCGTCATGCCGACGAAATTGCGCACCTTGCGTTTGAGGCTAACATCGGTAACCAACCCGCGTCCGGATTCAGCATCCAGGCGTGGCAAATTGCCCGCGTCCGGATCACCGTTGGGATTGCCGTCTTTTACGTCAAACAGTAAAACGAAGTCGTAACGATTGTTCAGTGCCATGATTTTTTATTCTCCCTTGTTATTGGATGGGGTGGATTCAGATTTCGTGAAAAAGGCTTGCCGCTGATGGTAATAGCCGATGGCGAAACGCCCTTGGTCGGCAAGGCTCAAATGCTGCGGAAAATCAGTAATCTCGGACATGATCTGACCAATGAGTTTTTCAAAGAAACGTTTACGCCCCTCTTCCAGCTTAGCGAGGTGGTGATTTTTAAGCTTCATCAGGTTGGCGAATACGGTAACCGGCGTGCTGGAAGCCGCCCCGTAGAAACGGTCTCGAATAGTGGCGCCTGGATTGATTGCTTCCTCCTGCACTTTTTCCAGGGCAGCAAATAGGCGCCCGATACGGTAGCCCGCATTATTGTTACTTTCATCGAGTGACACGGTGATCTCCTTCTCTTGAGTTCGGGAATAACGAATCTGCCGGTTCAGGCAGGCTTTGATAAGGGCTGCGCGTGGGTACTTAACTTCCTGCTCTGCACGGATGCGGCGAATGACCGCTTGCAACAACGTTGCGGGATAAGGCAAGCCGGCAAGAATTGCACGCATGAATTCGCCAGCAAGGTTGGGTGTGATGTTCTCTGACTTTCCTTGTGCAGCGGTGGAAACCAACAGCCGGAAAAGCGAGAGATGAGGTTTTTCAAAATTGGCGTGGGTAATGTCCAGATCGTCAAAGTGCTGCCGAATATGCACCGACATGTCAGCAATCGTGCCAATCAACCAGAAGCGGATACTTATGCGTGCCGCATTGGGAGCAAGACCAAGAACGTAAAAGTGGGTGGCACCATGACAATTGCTAAATGCTCCCGTATTTGGAGATTTAAATAACGCCTCTACGGCGCGTGTTTGTTTTGTCGGATCGTCTTTCGGTGGCTCATCAAACAAGTCGGCAAAAATATCCTCAAGCTCCGTATGCCGTTCCGACCAAAATACAGTTGAGGCATCACCCACTTGGATGCGCTGGTTGCTCTCCTTACTCAACAGATAATTGAGCGCCGTGGTATATGCGAAGGCAGCACGCTTTCCAACAGGAGCGTTTGCTCCCTGCTCCTTACCAAATGAGTTAAAAGCATCCTTGTTGAAAGAGACGATATTTGCGCCACTGGTTTGCGCATCGCGAACACCTCTGATAGCCGTATGGAGACGCTCGAAGCTATCAGCACCCCCAGTAATTAGACACCGTATCTGGGTTGTATCGGGGGCCTTATTTTCCTCAAGTGCCGCCCTAACCGCAGGGCGTTGGCAAATCAATTCGAGATCACCATTCAATCTGAAGGTCAGAACAGGATTTGTTTCCAAAATTTCTGGCCAGAGCAGATCGGCTTCCAACCGTGTCTTATCTCCTGTTTTGAAAAACAGGCTCACAGCTTTTAACCCGGTATCTTCTATTTTGAAAAACAACTCTTCCAAACGTGCCTGAAACGCCGCACATTGTTCCTGGACCCTATCCGGTTTACCGCGGCTAGTAACGCCCAACACGTATTCAGCGTTGTCCCACAGTATATTGGCAGCAATACCAGAGGTTTTTTTCTCCCCTTGGGGCACGAGAAAATTGCGAGGAATCCTCTTCTTTCCCTCAACATTGCGCGTATCCTCAATTTGCACGACCTTGCCAGCATGATCAATTTCGATCACGAAGGGAATGCCCTTTAACTCAAAGCCGGCGCGTGGCAAATCCGGCTTACGCTCGTAATAATCGCATAGCGCTTGAAGAATCATTCCCGCACCTCCACCTTGGCTAAATCAAGTACGCCGCTTTTCAGTTCGGCACGAAAGAAACGGGGGTTAGGACTAGCGCGGTTGCCGTAATTCATGTCGTACAGCATCCAGCCCAGATCACGGCTTTCCCCAATAGGTGCGGGCAACGCGTCGGGGCTATCAACCAGTTGGAAAGCAGCGGCAAATTCGCGGCAACCCAAATAAGGCTGGTTCACGCATTGGCCTTTGCTTGCGCGACGCTCGAACATGTCAAGAAATTTTCCGGAAGTATTGTTCTCACCAGCATTAGGAAGAAGCTCAAACCCGGCATGGATGCGGTAAGCGACATCGCGGAGGAATAGCCCTGCACGTTGCTGGCGCTCATCTTCTATGTAGAGCCCGAGGTCGCCACTACCGCTGTTCATAGCCGCCTGGGCATTGCGGGAAGACACTACCGCACCCACTTCATTACGCCGCAAGGTAATCCACTTGATCGGCTTCAGTACTTCGATCTTCATTACTTGCCAACGTACTGCAGGCTTCCACAAGATTGCTTCATATATCGCGCGGGCGGCGGAAGGCGTGATGACGTCATAACTGACACGCTCCACCTTCATTTCAGGCCGAGTGAAACAGGCAAAATCACCTATTACCTCCAGACAAAATATCTTCATTTTTTTTCTTCCCTGGTTAATGTTCATGCAATCAACTCATCGGGTGCGATGCCGCCATCAATCACTACACCAATAGAATCGTCATAAAGTCTGTCCCCCACTTGGGCGTAGATACCGGGCTGGACTTGATACACATCATCCTGCCTTTCCAACTGCGTGAACAGGTATTTGGGTATGTTAACGGCATAGCGTTGCAGCTTACGCATCAGGTCCCGCTTCGGCCCAATGCTTGCCAATTCGTCGAGAAGCTTTGGACTCGTTCCGTACCGGACCAAAATAGTCTGATAGGCGCTATCGTCGATCAGCCGGAATTTTTGCGCAGCGGTACGAAACTGAATCTGGCCTTGCCGGGCGTCACTGGTAAGAAGATTAGTGATACGCTGCTTGTCCAATGAGGGCGCACGCACGTAGAGATGTTCGAAAAACTGCCTGGCAAGATTACGCCCCAGAACATTCCGATCGGGTCCAGCCAATAAGCTGACCGAAATTTGCGCTGCTTGACGCAATAAGCCAGGCGGGGCCGGAGTTGGCGGCACAAAAATTACAACCCTCCCAAGGCTATTCAATTTACCTTCGCGATTGCATCTTCCTGCCGCCTGAGCAATGGAATCCAATCCCGCCAACGCGCGATAAACTATCGGAAAATCGACGTCTACCCCGGCTTCCACCAATTGGGTGCTAATGACGCGTAGCGGCTCCTTTCGTTTTAGCCGCGCCTTGATGTCGGCAATGACACGGCTGCGATGTTCACCGCACATTAATGCGGACAGATGCAGCGTATCTTTGGGCATAAGCCGGTGAAGCTGGCGCGCATCATCACGTCGATTGACTATGCAGAGTACGCTTGGATGTTGAACCAGCTCCGCCGACAAACTTTCCCAATCGCGTGGTGTGTTCAAATCGCACGGAATATCGACCTCTACCCGCTTTAGCGAGCTATACAGCGCTTCCGGATCGTCGATGATTTCACTCAGATTATCCAGGCCACGAAATGACTGTTCGCCGAAACACTGGAATGATTCGAGCTTGGGCTGAGTAGCAGTGGAAAACAGGAAGGTAACTCCGTAGTGAGCCGCTAACAGGTTCATTACATCAGCAATGGGCTGAAGAAATTCCGGTGGAAGCAACTGGGCTTCGTCCAAGACGACCACACTATTTACAATATTGTGTAACTTGCGGCAGCGACTGGTGCGGGAAGCAAATAAGGATTCAAAGAACTGAACGTTAGTCGTTACTATGATGGGAGCATCCCAATTTTCCGTAGCCAAACGAGAGCGGGCTCTTTCATCTTTGTCCGGGTCCAGATTGGCGTGATGCTCAACTACGTTCTCGCCAAATATCTCGCGAAATATTCCCGCGGTTTGTTCGATGATGCTGGTGTACGGAATAACATAAATTACTCTTTGTTTGTCATGAAAACGGGAATGCTCCAAGGCGAAGGCCATACTTGCCAATGTCTTACCTCCGCCTGTAGGCACCGTAAGGGAAAACAAACCTGGCGCGACGCAGGCCTTATCACGGCACTGGCGTAAAATATCGTTACGAATAACGTTGACCGGCGTGGGTTCAGCTTCGGAGGCTTTTCTCTCCATGTACTGGTCGAAGTCAGCCACCAAACTGGTCACATTACGGTAACCCACGCGTGCAGACGCTTTTTTGTCGTCCATGAACGCTTCGGTATCCAGAAAATCCGCATCCACGAGGCAGGAAAACAGCATGCGCAACCACAGTGCCAACCCGTCTGCTCCACCTGGGGACTTGCCCAACGGCGCTATACCCGGATCAGTTATTGCACCCGGAATCTCCGAGAATGGTAATGCCTCCAAATGCTCTTTGGCTTCCAAACGGTGTGCCAGCGCCGCTGCTCCAGTTTCCGAGGAAGACCAGTCCGGCAAGCCTGCATGATGGCCTGCAATCAGATAAGCCAGAAATCTCCCCTTCGCACCAATTTTTTTACAGGCGTAGATTGCACCGGCTGATGAATGATTTACTCGACCCGGTGAATCCTCAATATGTGCATCTTGCCGATCATAGCCGCTGGCTGATCTTATATAATCCTGAAAGCTCGGTGAATATTTGCCAAGGTCGTGCCACAAACCTGCCAGTTCCGCCCATTCGCCAGCACCAAAAGCGTGAGCGTATCCTGCTGCTAAACGGGAAACCTTTAACAGGTGATCATTCAATAAATGTTCATGCCAAACGCCATTGGCATCTTTCTTCACATGGGCCAGTATGCGATAGATCACCGGCATCTCTTCCATTTGGCTCTCATCCGTCATTATTAGCGCAACTCTCTCCACTCACCCATATGCTGAAAGCCTATTACTATTCGTATGGCATATATAAGTATCATTTTGATACTATGTCTCATCAATCTCCTTCTTGCAATTGGACCAAGGTACTACTTTCGGGCTTGAGATTATCTCTGCGTTTGTTGTTCCAAGTGGAGATGTTAAGCATGCTGCTTTCGATGGGTTGCGCTGCGCTCCACCCATCCTACGGCAGATACTCGAATAGCATACATGATGAATCTAACGTGGTTTTACATGAACTCCAAATGATCGCCTCTTTTGGTGGGCTTCGTTAACCCATCTGTTTAAATTCCAAAGCTTCTCTCGCCCCTGAAATACCAGTCCGAAAAACGCGCGTCTTGACCTTCAGGCTCGGCAGCATGTAATGTTCGCCCCTTGTTGATGAGTCGTTGTTGGAATTCCTATCTTTGAGTACTCTCCCCGCTACAGACGAACTTCTTCACGGTATCCTCAAGCAGGTTTCCCGTTCGTTTTATCTCACGCTTAATGTGCTGCCGATTGGCGTGCGCGATCAGATGGGACTGTCGTATCTCTTTGCGCGCGCAGCGGATACCATCGCGGATACCGATCTGATCGACCGCGCGCAGCGGCTGAAATACCTTAATCAGTTTCGCGCGCAGTTCACAACCGCCGGGATTGACTGGAAAGCCATTCAGGAGATTCAAACCGCGCTGATTCCTCATCAGAAGGACTCCGGAGAAAGTATTCTTCTACAGCGACTGGAAGACTGCTTCAGGCTGTATGAGGAATACCCCGCCGGCGATCGGGAGCGAATCCAATGGCTGATGGAGGTACTGCCCGAGGGGATGGAAATGGACCTTACCCGCTTTCCGGGGGAATCCAGCTCGCAGCTCACCGCATTATCCACACTGGACGAGTTGGACCGGTACACTTACTATGTCGCTGGGTGTGTGGGTGAATTCTGGACCAGAATGGTCTGTGCGCATCGGCCGACAATGGACCGGTGGAACGTCGAAGAGATGTCCGCCGTTGGGGTGAGATTCGGAAAAGGGCTGCAACTCACGAATATTGTCAAGGACATAGCGCGCGACCTGCATAATGGCCGCTGCTATGTGCCGGAGTCGCTCCTGGCCGAAGCTGGGTTGAAACCAGCCGATTTGCTGATTGAAACCAATCTGCCGAAATTCAGGCCGGTGCTGAACCGGCTCATCAGGCTCGCCATGGAGCACCTGGATCAAGGCTGGATTTATACCATGGCGATTCCTGTCTCCGAGATCCGCCAGCGGTTGGCTTGCATCTGGCCGATATTATTGGCCGGCGAGACATTGAAACGTGTCGCGATTGCGCCTGACTTGCTTGACCCGGCCGTTAATATCAAAGCGCCCCGCAGCGTTGTTTATCGTGTGGTAGCGCTGACGACCCTCACTTGTGCCAATGCCTATGTGGCAACTACTTATTGGGATAGCCTCAGAAAGCAGGTTGCCTGAGCCGTAGATGAGGGTCCCCGGCATGAATCGACGATGAACGCCGGAGGTCTGAGGGGCCGAGATTTGAGCTCTGACGTTTGAGCAAGATAAAACAGGGGTTGTACCCCAGAATTTTTGTCGTGCCGCATCCATGAATAAATCTCCAGAAAAACCTGGTTCTCTGACAACCGCACCTCCCGCCATCGGATTCATCGCTACCGCGGGACGATGGCTCGACGTCAATATTCTTGCACTGGGGCGCGAAATGCGACTGTCCTATCTACCCCCGCTCATGGTTTATGCCGCAGCCGGGATTTCCGGCCTGACGGCTATCGTCGGCACGTTTTACGTCAAGGAGCGATTGGGGCTTTCAGCCGAGTTTCTGGCGGCGCTCGGGTTCTGGATGATGCTTCCGTGGGCCTTGAAGATGCCGCTCGGCCATCTGGTCGATCTTGTATGGCGATGGAAGAGCCTGCTCGTATATCTGGGCGCAGGCTTGATTACGGTGAGTTTGGTGATCATGATCGGGTTGCTAGGGCACCTTGATGCTATGCGCGCTGTCGCCACGGTGGAAGCCTGGTACGTCACATCGGCACTGCTTGCGCCCATCGGCTATGTGCTTCAGGATGTTGTGGCGGACGCCATGACAGTGGAAGCGGTTCCCAGGGTGGATGCGAACGGCCATCCGTTGACGCTTGAAAATCGCAAGTCCATGCATGTCACCATGCAAACGCTAGGACGTGTTGCCATCATCACCGGGGGGATTCTCGTCTCCGTGGTGAATGTTTTTGTGCTGCAAGGCGTAGGCGAATTACCCGAGGCGCAGAAAGCGGCCGCTTATCTTTTCGTCTACGAGCTCGCCTTGATCATCCCGCTGGTTTCGGTTGCTGGTGTTTTATTCGCTTCCTGGCTACGGCGGCGCGACGTGGCGCGACTCGTCACGCAAGGGCATAGCCGCCACGAAGCTGAAGCGCTGCTCGGCGCCTACGCGGACCCTCCTCCGGTCAACTGGTGGATTCTCGGCGGCGGACTGGCCTTTACCGCGATATCGCTGAGTGTGGGCCTGAGCCGTATTCCCGGCGGTGAAGAAATAATTTTTGTCGTATCCATGGCAATCGTTCTATTTCTGATGTGGCGACTGACTGGCGAACTGGAGCCCGAAGCGCGCAACGTACTGGTGGGTACGGCGATTTTGATATTCGTTTTCCGGGCAATGCCCTCGCCTGGCGCCGGCTCGACATGGTGGATGATCGACAGCCTGGGTTTCGATCAGCAGTTTCTCGCCGCATTGTCGTTGATCGGGGCAACGCTTACGCTCGCGGGAATGTTCATCTTTCGCCGCTTCATGGCGGAACGTTCGATTGCTTATATCATCGGTGCGCTCACCATCGCGGGAACCCTGCTATCGCTGCCGATAGTAGGCATGTATTTCGGCTTGCATGAATGGACCGCCTCCGTTACCGGCGGTGTCGTTGATGCGCGATTCATTGCCGTGATCGATACCGCGCTGGAGTCGCCTCTGGGCCAGATCGCCATGATCCCGATGCTCGCCTGGATCGCCAACTCGGCGCCCGAAAGGCTCAAGGCTACTTTCTTTGCGGTGATGGCATCGTTCACCAATCTTGCCTTATCCGCTTCGCAGCTTGGTACGAAGTATATGAACCAGATTTTTGTGGTGACGCGCCAGGTAGAAGATCCTGACACTGGCAAGATCGTGGTCCCCGCCGATTACAGCGAGCTGGGTCTGCTGTTGATCGCAGTGACCATGATCGGCTTTGCGCTGCCATTGCTGTCTATCGTGTTGCTCAAGCACACGCGCTTCCGCAATGCATGATCCGCTCAGGCTATCGGATATTTTATACGTTCAGCATATCATCGCAGGCACCTGCCGCGGTTAAGTCAATGGCATTTCCAGCCGCCTGGCCGTCTACTTGACATTATCTCAACCGGAGGACATCATTCGAAGGGTGAGGTCGAGGAATTACTTATCGATCCGATCACGATTCCGAGCATCGCGCAAAGCCGCTGATTTCCTCTCCTTTAACAATCCTCCTGGACCTGGAGAAAACCCATGCTGCGACAAAAAGGCCGCGTAAATTTATTTGCGCTGCTGCTGATCATTTTTGCGGCAGCAATGGCATACTGGCTCTGGCGAGCCCATGCTCAGGTGTCCCTGGAAATCGAGCTTGCATGCCGTCTGCCTTCCGCCGAAGCCTGCGCTGCCGCAAAGGCACGTTATACGGATAGTTTTTTATCCGCATGGCTTTCGCAAATGTTCCCGTGGATTCTTCCGTTCCTCCCTGCCTTTATTTATGCATTCTTTTTTCGCTGGCTGCGGAAAAACAAGCAGGCCGGCACTTAAGGAATTCCTTACCACGGTGTTGCGGTTGATTGAAGGTAATGAAATATGTGTTGGCGGAGTAAGGCACTCGATGGTTCGGAATGGCAATAGTTGAGGTATTACGTGAGTTCGCATACGGCGCAATACGCTCCGCTGTTACGCCCTGCAACTACTACAACTGCACCTCCTGGTAGTAACCTTTTATTCCGTTCGAAGCGCTTCGATTGGATTTAACCGTGCTGCTCGCATGGCTGGAACGACACCGGCGGCAAGACCGATCAGTATCGAGATTCCCAACGCCCCCAGGACATAATCCCATGGGGTGTGTACTGGCAGGCCAACCTCCAGGGACTTTATCAGCCAGGCGACCCCGGTGCCGATAGCCAGACCGCCCAGTCCGCCCAATGTAGCGAGCAAGGTGGATTCCATCAGGAACAGAATGCGGATGCGCGCTCGCGTGGCGCCTAGCGCAGTGAGCAGACCGATCTCGGCGACGCGTTCGGTCACGGCAATATGCATCAGCGTGACCATGCCCACTGCCCCGACCAGCAAGGATATCCCGCCAAGTGCGGCAACAGCAAAGAGCAGCACATCCAGCACGGTATTTAGGGTTTTCAGCATTTGCTGTTGTGGCGTGATGGTGAAATCCTCACGGCCATGCCTTGCAACCATGATGCGGCGGATATCGTCAACCACGGCTTTGAGGGGAGCGCCGGGCCGATAGGCAATATTGATTTCCATCACACCCTCGCGATTGAAAATTTCCAGTGCGCGTGTGGTGGGAATGAACACGGTATCGTCAAGGTCGAACCCCAGCACCTGTCCTTTTGACTCCATGACGCCGATCACCCTGAAGCGGGATGTGCCCACCTGCAACTTGGCGCCCAGTGGATTGGCGTTGCCGAACAATTCTGTGCGCACCTTGGACCCGAGCACCGCGTAAGCACGCGGGTTGCGGGGATCATCTGCAGGCAGGAACTGGCCTGTTGACACTTTCATATTGAAGGCGCGTGCAAAATCCGGGCCTTCACCGTAGACCGTAACCCGGCGGCTGCGTCCACGGGCGCTGATTTCCGCGTTACCGATCACGCCGGCATTGACGTATTGCGGATAACGCGAAGCCTTCAGTGCCAGCGCATCTTCAATAGTAAGCAGCCGCGCGCTCCCTATCGCGCCCAGCGATGCGCCATGCGTGCTGATTTTGCCCGGCGTGATGGTTATGATGTTGGTGCCGAATTGAGTGAACTCCGACAGCACAAATTGATGGATTCCTTCACCGATAGAGGTCAGCAGGATGACTGCCGCAATCCCGATCCCAATGCCCGTTGCGGACAGGAAAGTACGCAGCCGGTGCGCGGTGAGCGAGCGCAGAGCAAAACGCAGCATATCGATAGCGCTCATTGCTTATTTTCCGCTCATTTTTTCACTCATTTTCCACTCATTTTCCACTGAGCGCTTTCACAGGATCAAGCCGCGCCGCGCGCGCGGCAGGCAAAAGGCTGGCGAGCAGGCCTGTCACGAAGGCAACTGCAATTCCCGCAATACTGGCCCAGGTCGGGGGCCAGGCGGGAAGCTGAGGATAGGCCAGACGGATTAACAGACTACCCAGCTGTCCGAGTGCAAAGCCGGTGATAGCGCCCACCAGTGACAGCCAGACTGCCTCCGCCAGGAACAAACGATGAATATCGGCTGATGGGGCGCCTATGGCTTTCAACAGCCCGATCTCCGATGTGCGCTGGCTGACCGCCACCAGCATCACATTCATCACCAGAATACCGGCCACGGCCAGACTGATGGCGGCGATGCCGGCCACGCCGAGGGTCAACGCCCGCAGAATGCGGTCGAAGGTGGCCAGCACAGCATCCTGGGTAATGACGGTAACGTCTTCTTCACCATCGTGGCGCTGTTTCAAAACTTCGCCTATCGCTTCTTTGGCGGAAATGAGGCCACCACGGCTTTTGGTTTCAACCAGTATACGAAAGAGCGACGAAGTGTTGAAAAGCGCCTGGGCATAATTAATGGGGATAACGACGATTTCATCGGAGTTGAAACCCATTGATTCCCCTTGGGGCGCAAGCACGCCGGACACCAGAAAACGCCGGTCACCAAGCCTCACCCGCTGTCCGACGGCATGGCTCTGAGGAAAGAATTCCTGGGCAAGCTTTGCACCGAGAAGAATCTGCGCGCTGCCCCCTCCTTTCCCTTTTTCTTGTGCCAGAAAGCTGCCCTGCGCGAGCTTCATGTGCCGTATGGGCAGTATGTCCGCCGTGCTGCCCAGCACGGTAACTTCGCGCAGACGGCCGGCGGCCACAAGTTCCGCAACGCCAACGTTGAGGGGCGCATAGCGCCTGACCTGGGGGAGATGGCCAAGCGCCCTGGCATCTTCCAGGGTCAAATCGCGCGGCGTCTGCCCTAGTGCAGCACCAGGAAATCCACCCGACGTTTCCGCTCGTCCAGGCAAAACAGCAATCAGATTGGTACCGATTGAGGAAAACTGGCCAACCACATAGCGCCGTGCTCCGTCCCCCAAAGCAGTCAGCACTACCACTGCCGCCACACCCAATGCCATCGCCAGAACGATGAGCAGTGAACGGGTTCGATAGCTCGCAACAGTTTTTAGAGAAAACTGCAAGGTGTCGCGCAGTTTCATGTGCCTTGGAACTTAAGTTGGAACATGGCTTATCTCTTTATGCTGAGCTACAGGCTAGCAGCCTGTCGGACTTGAAGAATCGAAGCGAAAAAGTGACTGGGTGAGGACAGATTTTGAGGATTTTGAAGGCCAATAGTTATTCTATTGGCCAAAAAAGCGGCGAAATATGGACCAGCCAGACGCTTTTGCAGCCGATTTCCTTTAAGTCCGACAGGCTGCTAATCCCACATTTCGCGCCATTTCCATGGCGGCCGCGCATGGGGATCGGCCCATAATCCCCGCTTAGCGACCTTGGCTTCTTCCTGCAGAAGATTGAGACTGGGATCTTTCACATACCGGTTGTATACCCAGGCCAGGCCGCGCTTCACCTGTTCTTCGCCTGCATCGAAATCTCCACAGCGAACCTTGGCAAGCATGCGTCCATATTGATCTTTCCCTTTCGGAGTCACTGTCACCTGCTCCCAAAAACAGAGGTCCGAAAGGGACTGTTTTGCATCTGCGCCGAACGGCTGGTTTTTTTCCGGGGCATCGATTCCAGCGAGGCGCACTCTTACCCATTTCTTGTCTATTACCACTACCAGATTATCGCCGTCAGAAATATTGATTACCTGGCCGGTAATATCCGCATAGGCGAACTGGGGAAAGAAAAAGAATATGACCAATGCAAGGCCAACAAAGGTATGCTGCATTATGGATGCCTGCTTCTTGCTCGTAGTGTTCTGAAATTGTTATCAATACCGTCAACGGTAGTGGCGGCTATCAGCCTGTGGCCGGTGGACCGAACTGCCGAATATTTCGGTCGAGCCGTGCGGTATTATCAATTGAATTTTTTGGCTATTCAATAGGGATGGAGGAATCGAGGGACCAAGGGATCGAGCTTCGGATCGGTTAGTAATCCAGGCCTCACAACCTGTCTCATACATCCGGTTCATCTCCACAGTAACTTGTAATTTTATGGGCTGTTCATTTTTCGTCAGCCACAATTTCACCATCCCGCATGGCAATGTGACGAAGCGCCCGTGCGCCCAGCTCCCGATCATGAGTAACGACGATAAGTGTCGTTCCCGCCTTGTGCAGCCGTTCCAGCAGCGCCATCACTTCCGCGCCGATGCGGTGATCGAGATTGCCGGTGGGTTCATCCGCCAGCAAAGCTGTCGGCCGCAGGATCGTCGCACGAGCGATCGCGACGCGCTGGCGCTGGCCGCCCGATAGTTCCGCCGGCCGGTGTGCGGCGCGATCACCCAGATCGAATCCCAGCAGAGCTTCATTTACACGTGATTTTCGCTCAGCAGGAGCAATGCCTTCAAGTATCAATGGCAATTCAATATTTTCCGCCGCCGTCAACCTTGGCACAAGATGGAATGACTGAAACACGAATCCGATTTTCTCTCGCCGTACGCGCGCCTGCTCGGTCTCGGACAGGCTGGTGACATCCTCTCCGTCCAGCTCATAGCGGCCGCTATCGGGTTGATCGAGTAATCCTATGATATTGAGCAGGGTGGATTTGCCGGATCCGGAGGGGCCCATGATGGAGACATATTCACCGGATTCGATCTCCAGATCGACCCCGGCCAGCGCGCGCACGTCCTGATCTCCCATATGAAACACGCGTGAGATGGCGGCAAGGTGAATCATTCTTGGAATTATCAGCGGGATGGGCGGATTGAGGCGGAACCCGCCGGGATTGGCACGATTAATCGAAGCTCGCAGCCTCTATTTATCCTGCGACCGGAGATCATGGCTCGGTCGCCTTTTCCCTGATTTGCATCCCGGCTTTCACGTCTTCCTCATCAGACGAGAGCAGCACTTTGTCGCCTTCCTTCAGGCCGCTGATAACCTCGGTAAAAGCCCAGTTGGCGAGGCCGGTTTCCAGACTTCGCTCGGCTAAACGGTTCTCCTCATCGACCACCAGCACCTTGCGGTTTTGCCGGATTGCCTGTGTCGGCACACGCAGCACGTTGTCGTGCCGCTCTATGACAACCTCGACATCGGCACTGTACCCCACCAGCAGTGCATGTTTCGGTATCTCTTCAAAATCTACCTCGACATCCACGGTGCGCGCCTGTTTCTCGACCTCGGTGACGTAGGGCGCGATACGCCTCACTTTTCCGTCAAAAACCTGACCGGGAAGCGCATCCAACGTAATGCGTGCAAATTGCCCGGTTTTCAGTTTGGGCGCGTCAACCTCATCCATTGGCGCAGTAACGTACAAACAGGTGTCGTCTATCAGGTCAACCGCTGGCGGCGTAGGGATACCCGGTGGTGAGGGTGTGGCGTATTCGCCAAGCTCGCCGGTAACAAGCGCCACAATGCCCGGGAATGGCGCGGTCAAAACTGTACGCTCCAGTCCGGCTTGCGTCACACGGACTTGCGCCTGCGCGCGTTTCACGTCTGACTCGGTTGCGTCGCAATTGGCCTGCCGGGCGCGCGCTTCCGCATCCGCATTCTCCCGGCTCTGGGGACTGACGAAACCTCTGTCGGCAAGCTGACGAGTGCGCTCAGCTTCGCGGTGCGCATTTTCAGCCAAGACACAAGCTTCGCGCCGGCGTCCCTCGGCTGTCGCAAGTTGCCGGCGGGCCAGGTCACGCTGGGCGGCAAGGTCAGTGTTCCACAGTTCCAGCAGCACCTGCCCCTTTTCCACGCGGTCCCCTTCTTTTACCAGGAGCCTGACAATCTGGCCACCCGATGCCGGTGCAAGCTTTGCGCGGCGGCAAGCTGTTATGGTTCCCGCCCGCGTATTTACCACTGTGGATTCCACAGTGCCACGCTTGATGGTGGCAAGTTCAACCTCTATCGGTTCGGGACGTGTTGATAACCAGATTGCGTAGCCCCCCACCGCCAGAATCACTACAACGATTAGAAGACGGATCAGTGTTTTTGTTGTTGGCATGACAAGCAGAATAAATTGCGTGGACGCAATGTAACATTTCAAACGACATACGGGACCGCCTCATCTGTAACCGAAGTCGTCACCGACACAATATCGCGATGGTTGGTTTGACTCGCTCGCCATTGCACGCCATTAAGCGGGCCAACCTTACCCGGCATTCATTATGGTCAGCGGTAGTTCTCTCTGGTGCATCACGCTGGCGTTCTGCGAAACGCTGCCTGAAGATAATGAGCTGGCGCGCACGCCCAGCAATCGCAATTTCCGTTTGAGCGGGGCCCGCCGCAAGCATTCTTCAGCCGCACGGCGGATCGCAACGGCATCTGCGGCAGGACAGGATAACGTAATATCGCGGGTTATGGTGCTGAAGTCCTCAAATCGCAACTTGATACCGACTGTGCGAGCCGTGTAACCCCTGCGCTGGAGGTCTTGTGCCAGATCTGTACACAGGGCGGTGAAAATTTCCGACAAAAGAGGACGGTCCCGGCGGACATGAAGGTTGCGCTCGAAAGTGGTTTCGCGGCTGATCGACTTGGGTTCGGAGTTTGTAACTACCGGGCGCTCGTCTATACCACGCGAAACATCGTGTAACCAGCAGCCGTAGCTGCGGCCGAAGTGCATCTGCAGAAAGTCAGCGTCGGCTCGCGCCAATTCGGCGATGGTGGTGATCCCAAGCGCAGCCAGCTTTTGGGCCGCTTTAGGACCGATTCCATTGATTTTTCGAACAGGGAGGGGCCAGATCCGGCTCGGGATATCCGCCAGCGCCAGGATCGTGAGGCCATCCGGTTTTTCCAGGTCTGAACAGATTTTCGATAACAGCTTGTTGGGCGTCACTCCAATGGAACAGGAAAGGCCGGTGCTTTCCCGCACAGCCTGCTTGATGCGACGTGCAAGCATCTCCGTCTCGCCCGATAGCTCGGTCAGGTCGATATAAATCTCGTCAATGCCCCGGTCTTCGATGTGGGGAGCAATATCGGCAACCGCTGCCTTGAACAGGCTCGAATAATGCCGGTAAGCGGCGAAATCCGCAGGCAGCAGGATGGCGTCGGGAGCCAGGTGTGCTGCCTTCATCAGACCCATGGCGGAGGAGACGCCAAAAACGCGGGCTTCGTAGGTGGCCGTGGTTACGACGCCTCGGCCGGCATAATCCCGCAAGCGCGTGAAGCGCTTGCGGCCGTCTTCGAGCAGTATCGGTTGCCGATCGCTCCGTCCGCCGATAACGACCGGTAGCCCACGCAATTCTGGGTAGCGAAGCAATTCAACCGACGCATAGAACGCATCCATATCAAGATGAGCAATACGTCGGCCCATTTTGCAGCCTGCCCGATCAGAACGGAACCGGCAAAATCTGACGGTGTTTCATCAAATCTTGCGTAATGTCATGAGCGGCGGCGTTGAAAGCGCCGCGCGGGTTCCCATCAACCCCGCCGCGGTCACGCCTACCATCCCCGTGAGCAAGCCGGTCAGCCATATCCATGGATTGAAAGTGTAAGCCAGATGCAACGCATATTCACCGATGACATATCCGAGCGCGCTGGCGCCTGCCGCGGCGAAAAGACCCGCAAGTCCACCCAGTATGGCAAATTCCGCAGCCCAGGCGCGCGCAAGTTGCCCACGCCTTGCCCCCAGGGTGCGGAATATGGCAGCCTCATGAATGCGCTCATCCTGAGTGGAAACGATGGCGGCATACAACACCGCCAGTCCCGCCAGCAAAGTAAACAGAAAAACAAACTCAACCGCATTGGTCACCTGTTCAATTACCTTCTGGACCTGGCTGATAATGTTCGCTACATCCAGCACAAGCAGGTTGGGAAAAGCCTTGATCAGTTCGTTTGTGACTTCTATCTGCTCAGGCGGCAGGTGGAAACTGGTCACGTAGCTTGCCGGATAGTTCTCCAGCACACCCGGCGGGGTAACCACGAAAAAGTTGACGCGGAACGAATCCCAGTTCACTTTTCGCAGACTGGTAACCTTGGCGGAAAATGGGGTGCCCGCGACGTCGTATGTCATCGTGTCGCCCACTTCGATGCCAAGCGTCTTCGCAATGTCCTCTTCCAGCGACAACTCCGCCTTGCCCCTCTCCCCGCTTTTCCACCACCGGCCTTTGACAATCTCATTGTCGCTCTGCAATTCATCCGTCCAGGACAGATTGAACTCACGCTCCACGAGCCGCTTTGCGCGAATATCGGCATATTCGTCCGATGCTACAGGCTCCCCGTTGATCTCTGTCAGACGTCCGCGCACCATGGGAAAGACCGGCGGCCGTTCCATATCGTGCTGGTCGAAGAAAGCCGCCAACGGCCGTAACTGGTCTACCTGGATATTTATCAGAAAATGATTGGGGGCGTCAGGCGGCAGAGTACTACGCCAATTCTGCAACATATCATCTCGAATGAGTGTCAGCGCGAGGAGCGCCATCAATCCCAATCCCAACGATACCGCCTGTACCACGCTGGAGGTTGCGCGCCGGCGGATGCTTGCCAGCCCATAACGCCACGCACCCGCTGTCTGACTGCGCATGTGCGATAGCGCTTTTAGCAGAAGGAATCCAAGCAAACCGAAAACCGCTATTGCCGCAATGAATCCGCCTATGACAGACGCCCCCAGGCGCACGTCGCCGGCTTTCCATAAAAACAGTGCCGACAACGCTATCAGCCCCAGCGCGTAGCCTGTGATACTAAAAGAATTCGGCATGCCGATATCGCGGCGCAATACCCGCAATGCGGGCACGCTTCGCAGGTTGAGCAGGGGTGGCAATGCAAAGCCGAGCAATAACACCATGCCGGTCAGCAAGCCGTGCACAGCTGGCCACACGCTGGGCCATGGCAATTCCGCTTCCACCAGTCCGGAAAGGAAAAAAGTCAATGCTTCCTGTGCGGCAAAACCAAGCAGGCAGCCAAGCCCGCTGGCGATCAACCCCAGCGTAAGGAAGTGATACAGGTACAGGCGCAACATCGCCCCCTGGCTTGCCCCCAGACAACGCATTACCGCGCAGCCGTCGAGATGGCGCTGGGTGAAGCGGCGTACGGCAAGCGCCGCCGCCGCTGCGGCCAGCACTACGCTTGCCAGCGCCGTCAGGCTTAGAAATTTTTCCGCCCGCTCCAGCGCCGCCTTGATCTCGGGGCGGGCATCGCGGATACCCTCGATTCTTTCTCCGAGCATCAAACGCGATTGGGCCCACTTCCTGAAATTCTCCACTTCACCGGATTCTCCCGAAACCAGAAGACGATAGCTGATCCGGCTGCCTTCCTGCACCAACCCGGTTGCGGGCAGGTCGGCCGCGTTGATCAATACGCGCGGGCGCAGATTGAGAAAACCAATGGAATAATCCGGCTCCTGCGTTATCAGAGCGGAAACGACAAGATTTGCCGCACCCACTTCAATTGCGTCGCCTCGCTTGAGATCGAGGCGGACCATGAGCTTCTCGTCAACCCATGCTGAGCCGGGCGAGGGAATCGAATTGGCGACTTGGGTAGTCTTGGGCGATACATTGCTGAAATCCTCACTGATTCGCAACTCGCCCCGCAAGGGATAACCTGCTGTAACCGCCTTGATTTCCGTCAACAGGCTGAATTCCCCCTTCGCAGTCATACTGGGGAATTTAAGGGCTGTTGACACATTCAGCCCAAGCCGTTTCGCTTCGTCGGCATAATGAGCAGCCAGTGGATGGTCGGAAAAAATTATCAAATCCGCCCCAAGCAACTGGTTGCCCTGGCGGGAAAGCGCCATTTGCACACGGTCGGCAAAAAATCCTACCGTGGTCATTCCGCCTACCGCGATGATCAACGCAATGACCAGTACGCGGAGTTCCCCTGCGCGCCAGTCGCGGCGGAGCATACGGAACGAAAGTTTCATAATATTCATGGGAGTGCTATGAATCCAATTCTCATTATGTACATTGAACTCATTTGTGATGTTCGTTATGCGCCAACTGCATTAGCCTTGCCCGACAGCGCGAAAGACCGACGTACCGGGGTAATGCTTCGTTCCCCATCTGCTTATCGCCTCCAATACAGGCCTCAGGTCCTTACCCTTCTCTGTCAGCACGTATTCGTAACGTTCGGGTTTCTGCTGGTAGGCCCGGCGGGTAACAAGACCAGCAACTTCCAGCCGCTTCAGCCGATGCGCAAGTATGTTCGAAGCGATATTTTCCGGCGAAGATATCAATTCCTGATAGCGGCGCTTGCCCAATACCAGGTCGCGAATGATCAGCAGCGTCCATTTGTCACCGAAGATGTCCAGCCCATTCGTAATAGGACATTGTGATCGCTCAAACATCAGTTTGTTATCCATGTCTTGTACCTGAGTCATAGCCCATCTAGCCGGAACTTGCATAATGTAATGCAGTAACTTGCATCTTGCAAGACAGTAAAGTAAGCTACCGCAACCTGCAATCCCGTCCGACTTGTGGATTGCAAGTTATAGTCCGATCGCATCCGCCGGACATGTCATAATGAGGCAGTCATGTTGATACTTTACCAATTCCAGCGTACCTGGGGTAATCCAAATCTCAGTCATTTCTGCTGTAAAACGGAAACATATCTGAGAATGGCGGAGATCGAGTATGACATAAAGACAACGCTTCCATTGTCTGCGCCAAAGGGAAAACTGCCTTATATCAAGGATGGCGATCTGAAACTGGCGGATTCCCGCTTCATCTTACGGCATCTTAAAACCAGATATAAAGATCTCGATAAAGGATTAAATCCGTCAGAGTCGGCACTGTCGTTAGCGATGCAGCGATTGATCGAAGAACATCTGTTCTGGGTCACGATGTATTCGCGGTGGCAGTATACGGATGCAAATTGGCAGGTCAACAAAAAAGCGGTATTCGGAGTTTTGCCGCCTGTCATTCGCGATGTGGCAGCCCTCGTCTACCGTTACAGGATCGGGCGGCAAATTTATGGTCACGGCATAGGCCGGCACAAACCCGAAGAGATTTTCGAGCTTGGCATGCTGGATATCGACGCGCTATCCGCATGCCTGGGGGACAAGAAATATTTTCTGGGCGATCAACCGACCACCCTAGATGCCAGCGCCTTCGGATTCCTGATCAATACTATTGCTTGCCCGATCGAATCGCCCGTCAAGGATCACGGCTTGTCGAAGAGCAATTTGAGAAATTACGTGGATCGGATCAAGACGGAATATTATGCCGATTTGCGGCAACCATAGTTCTGTTTTACCCGTCTAAAACACAGTTCAACCGTATAAAACCTTATTTTCCCTTGTCCCATGGAGTTCCCCCCATCGACAGCCGTCGATAAATAATGAGATTATTATTTGTTATAACTGATACTTAAAATCTAAAATTCGGCCAAATGCTCGAACAGCCGCGCGACCGCCTCAGCACCTGGATCAGCGTGACCGACCAATTGCTTGGCATTTACATAGGAAGCGCGACCGGCATTCGCCTTGCTCATGTAGACAGTGCGATCGGCACCCGCACGCGCGGCTCTCGCTGCGTCGGGCAGGCTCTCTTCCAGGGCATCAAGGGCCGGCGCAAGGGCGTCGACCATGGTACGGTCACCCGGACGTGCCCCGCCGATCTCCTGCATTCTCCGCAATCCGGCCTGCAACGCTCTCCGGATTGATAAGCCGCTTGAGGCCGCGTCGCCCGTTGCGGCGAAGAAGATCGCGAGGAGTACACCGAACGAGCCTCCCATGGTTCTGGAAAGCTCCAAGCCAATGGCGCGATAGAGCTGGGTATGGTCGGCAAGCGGCAATCGGTCCATGGCGCTGATCAGGGCGCGTGCCGCGCCGGCCAGCGTGCTGCCGGTGTCGCCATCGCCTGACTTCGCGTCGAGCGCGTTGAGGTCGTTCTCGGCGGCGATCAGAACCTCGCAGCATCTGGTCAGGAACTCCCTGGTCGGCTTGTGCATCGAGGGCATCGGAACGACAGGTGTCAGGCCGTCCGGAAGCGCCTGAACCGGGACCTGGCCCAGCCGGGAGACCCGCGGCCATGCCGCCAGCGGTGTGTGCTGCTTGAGCAGGGCGATCTCGGCATCGTCGGCAGGATAGACCGAAATCGAGAAGCCATGCATGTCGAGCGATGTCATCATGGCCGCCGGCCCGATGACGTGGGTTATCCGCTCGCCAATCGCTGACCGCCGGATTTCGTTGAGGATGATCGACATCTCGATGACCGACGTGCCGCCGAGATTGTTGACCATAGCGACATGCGGCTTTTCTTCCATTGCAGCTGACAGGCGCTCGACCATGGCAGCGACAGCTTCGCTCGCGTCCTTGAACTCGACCTGCTCAACCCCGGCTTCACCGTGGATGCCAAGCCCAAGCTCGGCCATGCCGGACGGGATGCGATCCTCCTTTGGCGAACCTGGGATGGTGCAGGTGTTTAGCGACATGCCGATGCTTTTTGTCTTTGACACGACCTTGCGCGCGGCCGCGGCGACGTGCGCCAAGTCGGCGCCATTCTCGGCCAACGCGCCGGCTATCTTGTGCACGAAAAGCGTGCCGGCGACGCCGCGGGCTTGGGGCAAGTCGGGCAACGCCACATCATCGTCGACGATGACTATCTCGACATTCAAGCCAAACTGGCGAGCGCGTTCGGCCGCCAGCCCGAAATTCAATCGGTCACCGGTATAATTCTTGACGATGAGCAGGCAGCCGGACGATCCCGTCACGGCAAGGATGCCCGCCAGTACCGCGTCGACTGTCGGCGAGGTGAAGATGTCGCCGCACACCGCAGCCGTCAGCATCCCTTCCCCGACGAAACCCGCATGTGCCGGTTCGTGGCCCGATCCGCCTCCGGAGATCAACGCGACCTTGGACTTATCCCAGTCATTGCGTACGACCACCCGTATATGCGGATAGCCGTCGAGCCGCGCCAGGTTACCGCCAGACGCCGCGACCAGACCATCGACGGCTTCGGTGACGATGCTTTCTTTGGTGTTGATGAACTGGGCCATGTTTTCGGCTCTGTTGCAAAAAATGATTTTTGATAAAAAGTGAATTTAAAAATTATTAAAAAATATTTAGTTAAATATTAAAATATAGCTGTTTCTTATTTTTTTTCAACAGAGCCCCCTAGACTTGCCAAGTTGTTGCAAGTACTCTCGCCAGCCTCCAAATCGGCTAATATCCTCGGCATCCGCAACCGCATAACGCTCGCATAAAAAGCCTTGTACCGCTGTACCGTCCGCCAGAGTAATGGTGCCGATGCCCAGTGGCGCGGGTATACCCGCCACAAAGCTGCCGAATTCACGCACTGGCAATTCCCAAACCTCGACTTCGATGGCTACTCCCTGCTCATTCCTGTCCACGCGCACCAATCCCGGACGCTTCGGGGGCTCTCCCGGCAGGGCGTAGAGTTTATAATCGGGGGAAGTGGTTGTGCTCGCCCTTAGTCGCCCGTTGCGGCTGGTCAGTTGTCCATTCAACGGCAAGCCGGACAAATGCGCACCGCAGACCGCCACTCGTATCTGGTCAGATGGGTCAGATGGCGGGCTGAACTGCAATTTCTGTGGCGGCACTTGGGATGAAACCTTTTCCGACGGATATTCGTTTCGCATGGGAACGCCAGCAGCGCCAGGAGATAACCCATAGGCTTGTTGAATACGTCCGGCAAGATGCAGCAGCCGCTCATCCTGATGGGCTGGCGCCGCCAGCGTTATGCCAAAAGGCAATCCATCGTTCTGGAAGCCGGCCGGTACCGCCACTGCGGCATAATCCAGAAGATTCATGAAATTGGTGTAATAGCCAAGATTCGCATTAAGACGTACGGGGTCTTCCTGCATCGCCTCGATCGTATAGATGGTTCCGACGGTTGGGGTCAACAGGCAATCCACGTCCGTCCAGATATAATCAGCCTGACGTTTAAGCGCATGCAACCGGTACAAGCTGTTGTATGCATCCGCAGCGGAATATCGGTGTGCGCCAGCAATTATTTCCCGCACGGGAGGAATCACCTGGTCGCTGTGCACGTCAAAAAACTGTTGAATCGCGGCGTAACGTTCGGCCACCCAAGGGCCGTCATAGAGCAGGCGCGCTGCTTCCTGAAAGGGCGTAAAGTCTATCTCGATGGCCTCTCCGCCCAAAGCTTGCAGTTTTGCCACGGTCTCCGTGAACAGACGCTCACTCTCGTTATTGCCAAAGAATTGCAGTTGTTGCTGGCGAGGTACACCGAAGCGGAACCGTTGCAAGCTGAAATCGTTGTCACTGCCCTTTCTCTGGCGCGAATAAATATCTTCGGCATCGTAGCCGGCGGCTGCTACTTCAAGAACACGCTCCGCATCAGCAGCGGTAAGGGCAAAGATGGAAACACAATCCAGCGAGCGACAGGCGGGAACAACACCGCGCGTGGAAAGCCAGCCTCTCGTTGGCTTATACCCGATCAGATTATTGAACGCGGCGGGAACTCTGCCGGAACCCGCGGTATCGGTTCCCAGGCTGAAGCAAACCAGACCTTTTGCTAGCGCTACCGCCGAGCCCGAGCTCGAACCTCCCGAAATGTATTCGGGATTAAATGCGTTGCGGCAAGCGCCATAGGGAGAACGGGTGCCGTTCAACCCGGTGGCGAACTGATCCAGATTGGTCTTGCCAATGGGAATCGCACCGGCATCGATCAATCTCCGAACTACCGTTGCACTGCGTTGCGGGGTGTATGCAAACGCCGGGCAAGCCGCTGTGGTTGGTACGCCGGCCAGGTCAATATTGTCCTTGATGGCGAAGGGAACACCATACAGCGGCATTGCCGCCATCCCTTTTTCTTCCGCTGCAAGGGCATACTGCCTCAACGATTCCAGCGGTAGCGTGTAGATCCAGACATGATCGGAGTCCTCGCGAATTTCGGCATGAACCGCCTCTACCATCCGGCTTGGAGTCAGCTCGCCGCTGGCATAGCGTTGAAGCAGGGATGGGATGTCGCCCAGGCTTTCTACTGATAGCAGCTTGTCCATATTCACTCTTCCTGAACGATAAGCAACATCTGACCCGCGGCCACGTGTCCGCCTTGCTTGCAAAATAGCTTCCGCACCGTGCCACTGATGGGCGCCTCCACGGCGAATTCCATTTTCATGGATTCGACTACCACAACCGGGTTGCCCATTTCGATGCGCTGCCCTTCCTCTACCAGAAGCTTCCATACTGTACCGGTTACGTGTGCGCTTATGGCTTGTGCGCCTTCCGGCAGATCCAGCTCGCTTTGCGTATCTGCTTCCTCAAGCGTGGCTTCGCTCACGTACTCTGCCCTACCCTCAACTTTCCAGCGTTCGCGCTCGGCTTCAAAGGCGGCTTGCTGCCTGGCTTTAAAGGCACTTATTTCCACCCAGTTCTGTTGCAGGAACACGTTGTACTGTTTCAAACTGAACGTAGTTTCCTCGATCCGCAGTTTGAAGTGCCCGGTTATAAAATCCCTGCGCAGCTTGAGCAATTCGCTCTCGCTAACCGGATAAAAACGAATTTGATCGAAGAAACGCAGTAGCCATGGCTTGCCTTCCTTGAAATCGGCCGTCTGGCGATAGCGATTCCACATTTGTACAGTGCGGCCGACAAACTGATAACCGCCCGGACCTTCCATGCCATATATACACAGGTAAGCCCCGCCTATGCCTACAGCATTTTCAGGCGTCCACGTGCGCGCCGGGTTGTACTTGGTGGTGACGAGGCGATGACGAGGATCCACCGGCGTTGCCACGGGAGCACCCAAATATACATCGCCTAGCCCCATCACCAGATAGCTCGCCTCGAACAGGATATTCTGTACCTCCTCGGTCTTCGTCAATCCATTGATCCTGCGGATAAACTCGATATTGCTCGGGCACCAGGGCGCATCACTGCGCACGGACTGCATGTATTTCTCGATTGCCAACCGCGTTGCGCCGTCGTCCCACGACAACGGGAGATATACGACGCGAGTGGGAACCTCCATTTGCTCGATGTCCGGCAGCTTCTTTTCCGCAGCGATCAGAACATCCAGCAGCTTGTCGCGCGAAAGCACGCGTGAATCGAAATGGATTTGCAAAGTGCGGATGCCTGGCGTCAGATCGAGAATACCTTTGAGCCGGCCTCTATCAGCGGCGCTCCCCGACCGTTCCATGAGCCATTCCATGAGCGCGTGCGCACGAAAGCGTAAATTGAGATCGAGTTCCAGCGGGCCATACTCGACCAGCAGATTTTTATCGCCCGCCTGGCGGTATACCACCTGAACCTGGCGAGCGCTTTGCGGAATGAAGTGGAGAACTGGTGTTGCCGCTGCGGATCTCACTGACTCAGGCACTGGCGGGATCACTTCTGGAACCCGAAGATGCTTTAGCGTTGCATCCTGCAATTTTTCCAGGGCAAGTGCGTGATCCATCGACAGCCGACAAAAACGTACGCTATCGCCCGGTTTAAGTTGCCCCATTTTCCATAATTCGGCCTGAACGATGGTGACGGGACAAACGAACCCCCCCAAGCTGGGGCCATCCGGGCCCAGTATTACCGGCATGTCACCGGTAAAATCCACCGTGCCCAGCGCATACGCATTGTCGTGAATGTTGGAGGGATGCAACCCCGCTTCGCCGCCGTCGCTGCGCGCCCAGTGCGGTTTGGGGCCAATGAGACGCACACCGCTGCGGCTTGAGTTGTAATGCACTTTCCAGTCAACCGCGAAAAGCGTTTGAATATCGTCTTCGGTAAAAAAATCCGGCGCACCGTGCGGACCATACAGCACGCCAATTTCCCATTTATCGCTGTAATAGGGAATCAGTTCCTCCGCCAGCGTGCGCTGGGCACGGGCGCCCCGGACCTTTTTGCTCTCTTTGGCATCCACGATATGCAATACATCGCCGGTTACAAGAGTGCGCCCGGCGTGTCCGCCGAACTGGCCGAGAGTAAAAGTGGATTTGCTGCCCAGATAATCCGGAACCTGAAAACCGCCTTGAACCGCCAGATAAGCGCGGCAGCCATGATCCACGAGTTTACCGAACTGCAATAACGAGCCAGCCTTGACTGGATGCGATTGCCAATACGCCAGAGGCTCGCCGTCCAGCCGCACCTCCATGGGCGCGCCGCCTATTGCGATTACGCTGTCGCAGTTGAAACGCAGGGTCGGGCCGGCGAGGGTGATTTCGAGCCCGGCCTTATCTTCGGTATTGTTAACCAGACGATTGGCCAGCCGGAACGCCAGGCTATCCATCGGGCCGGATGGCGGCACGCCAACACTCCAGTAGCCGGTCCGCCCCGGATAGTCCTGCACCGTGGTCTGCACACCGGGACTGATGACGTCGATAGTGTGGGCAATGTAATGAAAGCCATTCAGGAAGCTCGTTGTATGGCAGCCACTGCGAAACATCTCGCCGTCCAGAATCTGTTCGAGATAGCCTGAATTGGTTTCGACTCCCTGCAATGCGGTTGCATCCAACGCAGCCAGGAGCTTGGCAATGGCCTGCTCCCGGTCGGCCGCATGCACGATAATTTTTGCCAGCATGGGATCATAGAACGGAGAGATCTCGACGCCTCGTTCCACCCAGGTTTCGACTCTTGCCGCAGATGGCGGCGGAAACTCGGCTGCGGTGAGCGTGCCGCACGACGGTTGAAAATCCCTGGCCGGATTCTCCGCGTACACGCGAACCTGAATCGATGCACCGCTCGGCTGTATGTCGAACGAATCCAGTGGCGGCAGGTCTCCAGCGATTTGCCGTACCATCCATTCCACCAGGTCGATACCGGTCACCTCTTCAGTCACGCCGTGCTCGACCTGCAGGCGCGTATTCACCTCAAGAAAATAGAATTCGCCAGTGGATGCGTCGAAGATGTATTCCACGGTACCAGCGCACTGATAGGCGACGGCTTTGCCCAGACGTACTGCGGCCTCCAGCAGAGCCTGGCGTAAATGGGGGGGCAGGTGGGCCGCGGGTGTTTCCTCGATCACCTTCTGGTTGCGCCGCTGCATGGAACAATCGCGTTCGCCCAGCGCAATGACGCCGCCCTTGCCATCGCCGAAAATTTGCACTTCGATATGACGCGCATTCTCGACATATTTTTCCAGGAATAGGCCGGCGTCCTTGAAATTGTTTTGCGCGAGGTATTTCACCGATTCGTACGCCGCGCTCAACTCTTCTTTATTCCAGCACAAGCGCATTCCAATACCGCCGCCCCCCGCCGTACTCTTCAGCATGACGGGATAACCAATATGCGCCGCCTGACGGAGTGCGTCTTCCACGTCTTCCAGCAAGCCGGTTCCGGGCAGCAGCGGCACATCGTTCTGCAATGCCAGTTCGCGTGCCGTATGCTTCAGGCCGAAAGCACGCATCTGCTGTGGAGTGGGGCCGATGAAGCAAATACCTTCCAGCGCGCATTGCTCGGCGAATTCAGCCTGCTCGCTGAGGAAGCCGTATCCGGGATGAATGGCCTTTGCACCAGCCCGATTGGCGACTTCCAGGATCTTGTCTGCGCGCAGATAACTTTCCGCGGCAACGCCACTGCCGATGCAATATGCCTCATCCGCTTCGATCACGTGCCGGGACAGCGCATCGGCGTCGGTAAAGACCGCCACGCTTTTAACGTTCATGCGGCGCAGCGTGCGGATGATGCGGCAGGCGATGGCGCCGCGATTGGCTATTAATACTTTCTCGAACATGATCTATTCCCTGTTGGCGGTGAGTCGAGCTGCGCTGGATGATTTCAGGAAAACACCAGGGCGAATTCAAGGGCTAATTCAAAAATATCTAATCGAATGTCATATCATCGGGATCATCCCAGATCAACAGGCGGATCGGTGTAGGATTGTAAGCGTTGCATGGATTGTTCAATTGCGGGCAGTTCGAAATCAGCACCACCACGTCCATTTCAGCTTTCATCTCCACATACTTGCCAGGCGCGGATACACCATCCACAAACTCCAGACCGCCCTCTTCCGACACCGGCACATTCATGAAAAAATTGATGTTACTGGGAAGATCGCGCTTATTTATGCCGAGATGCTCGCAAACCGGTTCATGCGTCAGCGCATGCAGGAAGTTGTCGCGGCAACTGTGCATCGGAAATTTCTCCAGCGCATAGCGCACAGTGTTGCTCTCGGCCGCGCATGCGCCACCCAGCGTATCATGCCGTCCGCATGTATCCGCGATGATAGTGAGCATGACATTGCCGAAGTTGGAATACAGCTTGCTGCCGGTAGTCAGATAGAGTCTCTTCTGCCGGCGAATGGTATCGGTTGCGCTATATCGTTCAAAGGCATGGGATGCATTGAAGAACAACGTATCGACAGCCTGATTACCCTCCAGATCGACGATACGGAACACCTGTCCCTCCGTGACCAGCTTCGTCCATGGTTCCCCCGCGGCGCAGATCTCATCCACCACCGCAACTTCAGGATCGAGCCTGCTTTCGGCAAAACGCTTCGTATTCGTATTCATATGGCACCTCCATGACAGGCATATAAACGCTGGGTATTTTGCAGGGCGCGCAGATTCTCGGAAATGCGCGTGCATTGCGTAACCGCCGAGGATGGCGTCATGAAAGCCGCCATGTTGACTGCGCCGGGCTTATAAGCCTCTGCCGGATCAAGTGGATGCGGCGCTGCGGATAACACCATCAGCGTGTCCATTTCGAAACTCAAATCCACATAATCTCCGGCTTTGCTGTTGCCCGGATGAAATGTCAATTCGCCTGACGAGCTGGCGGTCACCTTGCTGAAGAAATTGATATTGGATACCACATCACGCATGCCCAGACCCCACTTTGCCAATTCGATCAACATTCCATCCAGCCCGCTGCGAAACATTTCGTTACGAAGCTCCTGATACCGTCCCGTTCCGTACTTCCGGCGTATCAGGTCGGCATCGCTCATGCCGCAGACGGTATCGTTCCAGCCTGATGTATCTTCCGTAATGCAGCAGAAAATGCGCCCCATGTCCGAGTGGCAGGCATGCCCTTTGGTCAGGCGGAAGGTGTGCTGGGATTTAAGCGTATCCGCCATGTTGTAGCGTTCCAGTTTTTCTTCCTGGTTGAAAAATAGCACCGCGGCATTTGCTCCACCCGACACATCCGTCAAACGCAGCGTCGTTCCCCGCCGCACGATGCCAGACCAGTGGCATCCACCAGGGATATGTTGTTCCCAAATATATGCATCCGGTTGGTTCATATTTTTTCTCCTCATTGCGATAAATTTTTCACTTGAATCGAATGTCCAGATATATGCATAGCTCATTCACTGCGGCGCCACGCTTTTTGAAGCAGGTTTTTTTCGAATTTTATTCGTCAGAATGTAGAGGGCCGTAATGCTCACGATACTGCCCAGCACCAGGGGCACGGCCCATAGCTGCCACCAGGGTGCATCAGGCGCGGTGGCATAAGCGCGGGGCCAGGCGATATTGACGAGTTCAAATACCGACCAGATGAAAGCCACCGTATTGATCACCAGCCCCCAGACGCCCAGCTTCAACTCGCCCAGATCCGGGTTCCAGCGTCCTGTGAGCCGGGTGTACAACCCAACCCCGGTCGTCATGGAGAACATGGCGTAGAGTCCTCCCGTGCCAAAGGCAATCACCGTGGCGACCGCTCCATCGTTCAGCCCGAACAGCAACCCCAGGCCAGCCAGCGATACGGTACATAAAACTGCATTGCGCGGCGTCCTGTCTGCCGCCAACCGGCTTAGCACAGCAGGCATATTGCCTTCGCGGGCCATTGAATAAACGATACGCGAGGTATATTTCACGACGGATGCGCCACAAGCAAGGAACGCGACCATGACGATGCCCAAAAAGGGTTTCTCGGCCCATTCCCCAAAGCTGCTTGCTATCACAGGAGTGATGGGATCCGACGTGGCGCTGGCGCCAAGCAGTGTATCGCGGTCGAATGCCAGCGTCAGCGCAGCGGAATTGAAGAGCACCACCGACCCCACTACACACAAGGAAAAGAAGATGGCGCGCGGCACCATTCGCTTTGGCTCATGCGTTTCCTCAGCGATGGTGGAGCAGGCGTCAAAACCGATGAACGCCCAACCAGCGATGGCGAGCGCTGCCAGAAATGCCGAGGTCTCGCTGGGCGCCGTGCCAGTACCCAGATGCTGGAATAATTCGGAAAAAGGATGTTGCCGGAAGAATAAAAACAATAGAAGCGCCACGCCAAGCGATCCAACCACCTCCGCATATACCCCCATTGTGATTACAAGCTTGAAGATATTGATGTGAGCGAGGTTGAGCAAGGCGCACAGCAGTAGAAACACCGCGCCCCATATTACCAGTGCGTGCCCGGTTTGGCTCTCGGCTCCAAAAAAAATGGAAAGCCAGACGCCCCCGGTGTAGGCGGTTGTGGTTAGCATTGCAATGGTGGAGCTGACGTAGATGACCCCGGCGAATTGTCCCGCCGCGACACCGCCGAGTTGACGCGCCCACTTGTAAGCGCCGCCTGCGATCGGGAATTGCGAGGACAGCTCCGCATAGACAGTAGCGACCAGCAACTGCATCACCAGACAGGTAGCCAGCGCGGCAAACCAGCCTCCCCCTGTGACAACTGTCTGTACGCTAATGATGGCGTAGAGCCCAACCACCGGCGAAACAACGGCAAAACCGAGGGTGAAGCTGTTCCAGACGCTCATGCTGCGGTGGAGTTTATCGGCAGTGGCGGCCGTGGCGGGCTTGGCGGGTGCCACGGCGGAGGTCGCAGAAGAATGCTTATTCCCGTTTGCCTTCATCGGCCTGGCGCCTCTTTCGAAAAGAGTGTAACCATTCCGCCCGGCGTATAATTCACGAGCCTGTTCGTGTGGGCAAAAACACCATTCGGGGAGACTGAAAGTTTCTCTGTCCTCGCGGTATCCGATGTACCCGAGATGCCCGAAACATGGCCGATTATTGCAAAAAAGGAGAAAAATATGGAAGAGAAGTGCATGATCAAGTCTCCTTTATCAGCGGGTTAAATTCCAAGAGCCAATGTATTTGATTACATTATCTCCCGGGTTTTTATCCCTCCGTGGAGCCTCGTCATGACGAAGCCGGAAACTCTCGGACCAGACACTTCCAATCAGCCAATAAGGAAGAGGAAGCCGGAACCCTAGTTTCTCATCTACATCCGCCGTACTGGTTTGACGCCCTTTGACATAGTGTCATGGAAAGAGCGTCAAATGAAGTACAGCTATTACAAGCGCACAGCTATTACAACAACTGCTGCTGAAATTAAATTTTACACGCCTGATCCAGAAAAACAACAATAAGTTGTATTTTTTGATCTGTCCCACACCTGGCCGGAATCTATGCGAGCATGAGCCAGTGTGGATAAACGTTGAAATGTTGCTACGTTTTTTTTCGGGCTACAACAACACCATCACGCGTGGGATTGATAAAAGCGTCAAATTCGGGATCATTGAAAATGAGCGTATTATGCTCAAGAATCGCTTCGGTCCAGCCGGGAACAATATCGACATAATGTTCCACCGCCACTCTTCCATGCCAAAGCACATTGTCCGCAATATAAAGACCGCCGGGACGAACCCGGTCTTTTGCCATATTCCAAATCTGGGGATAATCGCCCTTGTCGGCATCGTTGTAGCAAATGTCGAACAGCCCTTCAGTCTGCGCGAATATCTCCTGCGCCATCCCTATGCGGAAATCGACTCTTTTCGATAAACCCGTAGACCTTAGATATTGCTCAGCCTTTTCCTTATTGAGAGGGTCTCCATCGGTGCAAATCACCCGTCCATCCTGGCCAACAGCCTTTGCAAACCAATAGGCGGAATAACCGTATCCGCTGCCAAACTCGAATATGCGTTCAGCATTGATTGTCTTCGCCAGTGTCTCGAGAAAAATACCCACCAACCGGCCAACGATAGGAAAATTGTTTTTTGCCGCGACAGCCTCCATCTCGGCCAGGACGGGATGATCCGTTTGCCCCACCAGGCTGCGCATATATTTGTCAACTGCCGGATTGACCGGGTCCAGCAGGGAAGGATTCACAATGGTTCGAGATTGCATATTGTCATTACTCCTCAAAAAATAAACAGGAATTTAAACAGTGTGCTGAATTCGACTCCCTGATTTGACTCTACGCTCAACACAAAGGCGGGTCAACGGCCACGGCGGCGTGACCAGGACTGCTGGCCGGAGTCATCGGTTGCCGGCATTATTCAGGGCTAGCCGGACAATAAGGGCACGATTTGGTGTACAATTGCATTCTCCCCCCCAATTGGCTGTACGGATGGGACTCGCCACGTGCCGGGATTGGATACAGAGCGCGGGTGAGTGAACCAGCGCGGCCGACGGGAAACCCAATCGCAACATATTGAACCTGGCGCGGGCTCACGAAATTCTCGCGATACTCTCAGGCAATACTGTCCCCTTGCTGTAAATTTAATCAAACTTGAAACGAGGCTGAAATGACTAGCAGACCGCAAATTGTATTGACATCTCAGGACCTGGACAGGCTCGAAACCTTGCTTGAGTCGCTGCCTGCCAATGCCTTCCCTGGCAGCGCGGATCTGCGGGCAGAACTCGATCGCGCCGAAATTGTCGAGCCCGAGCAGATTCCACCTTCCGTGGTAACCATGAATTCAACCGTGCGCTTCAGTATCGATTCGTCGGGAGAAGACTTCTGCCTGACCCTGGTCTATCCGAAAGATGTCGATGGCACCGGAGATAAAATTTCCATTCTCGCACCGGTTGGCAGTGCACTCCTCGGCCTTGCCACCGGGGATGAGATAGAGTGGCCCAGGCCGGGTGGAGGCACGATAAAGGTACGGATAGTGGAAATCGTCTATCAACCGGAACGTGAAGGAAAATTCTATCGTTAGAGTAGCGCCTCAATCGAAACCAGCATAAATTGCAATCAGAGTAGGGGACCGACGGTCGATGGTTCGGCGTACAATCGACGTACAATGCAGGATGCATAAGAAATGCGCATTGCATCTATTCAATCTTCATATTCACGATAGTGCGATGCAGGGTGCAATAAGCGAAGCGCATTGCATCGTATCTATCTTTCATATCCAGGCCGCGGGAACCTGTATAAAAACCGCTATCAATTGTTCAGCTGTTTAAAATTCTGCCTGGCTCTGCTATAGTTGCGGCCAATTTTTGATCTGGAAACGCAACCTTCCCGCCATGAGCCTGCCCAGTTGCCCGGCTTCTCAAGCCATAAGCATAAAAACCATCCTGCCGAATACGTTTTCCGCCACGCCTGCAATACGCAGGCTTGAATCCTTTTTGAAATTTTGCCTTTTTGCAGGAATCCTGGGGACCGCCCCCCAGGTTTTTGCGGCGGAGCCGGAAAACGGCACTCGATTTGACTGGTCGAAAGTTCCTCCCGTAACAGCTCCATCCCGTCCGGGTATGTTTACGATAGCGCCATCCGGGCCGGGTTACTACTCACTGGGGGATCATGTAACCGGGAACCAGCGCCCCGCTCCGCCTGTTTCCCCCTACGCCCCCTATGCGCTGATGACCACGCCGGCTTTTGACATCGATTTCCGCTACCTGGAAAAGCCGGAGCATGAAAAGAATATTTTTGACCCCCTCAAGCGCATCCATCTCGGTGATGACTTCCTTTTGTCCTTCGGAGGCAACTTCTGGTATCGGTATGCGCGGGAATCCGACGCCCGGTTAACCACCACAAACGACAACTACCATTTGATCCGCAGCCGGTTCCATGCGGACTTCTGGTATCAGGATCGAGTTCGCTTATTTGCCGAGTTTCTGGATGCGCGTACCTTCGGCCAGGGCTTGACGCCGCTTCCCACGGACGTCAATCACACCGACATGCTGAATCTTTTTGCGGATATCAAAATCGCCAACGTCAAAGATGGCCCGGCTTATCTGCGCGTAGGCCGTCAGGAGTTGCTCTATGGCTCGCAAAGGCTGATCTCCACTCTTGACTGGGTCAATACGCGGCGCACCTTCCAGGGCGTAAAAGGATTCTGGCGCAGCCCGACATTTGATCTGGACGCATTCTGGGTACGTCCGATGAATACGGAAAGAGGCAGATTCGATAACTGGGATGAAAAGCGCGAATTCTTTGGCTTATGGGGAACGTACAAGCCCAGGAAGGGGCAGCTGGCCGATTTTTATTTCCTGAGCCTGGACGACAACCGGGGTCTGGCTCTCGGCAGAAATAACATGAGAGGCGATTCGATTGTGCATACGGTCGGCAGCCGCCTTGCTGGCGACTACAACCAGTTTCTGTACGAACTGGAAGGCATGTATCAATTCGGCCAGTATTCCAATCAGAACATTTCGGCCTTCGCCGTCGCCTCGGGCGCCGGCTACCACTTCAAGGAAGCGCCGATGAATCCCCAGTTCTGGCTCCGCTATGACTTCGCCTCGGGCGACAACAACCTGAGCGATGGCAGCCGCAACACCTTCAACCAGCTTTTCCCCTTCGGAAACTATTATTTAGGCTGGATCGACCGCGTGGGCAGACAGAATATCCACGACTTCAACGCCCAGATTAATCTTCATCCCCAGCCATGGGCTACGTTTACCGCCCAGTATCACCGGTTCTACCTCGCAAATAAACGCGACTTTCTGTACAACGCCGCAGGCGCCGCCACCTTGCGGGATGCCACAGGCCAGTCAGGCAGCTATGTCGGCGATGAGATCGACTTCCGTCTCAACATTCATGTCGACCGGCACGAGGACGTGCTCGTGGGATATTCGAAACTGTTTGCCGGCGACTTTCTGAAGGCGCAAGCGCCGCGTGTTTCGCCGGACCTCTTCTATGTCCAGTACAACTTTCGTTTTTAAGACAAAAGCATAAAAATACAGGATTCAATAAGCAAAGCGCATTGCTTCGTATGAGCGGTAGCGGTAGGTTGGGTTAGCAAAGCGTAACCCAACGGTACCCCAACGAAAAAAATACCTTTGGCGCTTCAGCGATATGCCGGATGAAAATCAGTCACCCTCAAACTCGCATAACGCGAATACCTTAAGCCCCTGATCCTCCAACCGCGATCTTCCGCCGATATCCGGCAGATCAATAACAAAACAGCACTCCACAACCTCAGCTCCCATTTCCTGTATCAGTGCAGCCGCGGCCTCTGCCGTTCCGCCAGTCGCGATGAGGTCGTCCACCAGCAGCACACGATCCCCTTTCTGAATCGCATCCACATGAATTTCGATGCGATCGCTGCCATATTCCAACTGGTAATCCCGCCCACGCGTTTCGGCAGGCAGCTTGCCCTTCTTACGTACCGGCACGAAACCTATACCAAGCTCGTAAGCGACGGGCGCGCCAATGATGAAGCCACGTGATTCAATACCGGCAATCTTGTCAATCTTCGTGTCTTTATAGCGGCTGGCAATTTCCTGAATGGTGGCGCGCAATCCCACAGGATCTTTAAGCAACGTAGTGATGTCCCGAAACATGATGCCTTCATGGGGATAATGCGGGACGGTGCGGATGCGGGATTTGATTTGCATGACAAAGTCCTGTTTCTGGTTTTTGATTTTGGAACGCTAAACATCCGTCATACCTCTTTGGATGATTGCGTTTTTCCGCTATGGTACCGGAAAAGTTGCCGGAAACGCCGTTCTGGTTTATCCTTTGCGCCCCTGCCGGTTGCCGGCCGGGATTCCTTCAACAGGAGAGATGGCCGAGTGGTTTAAGGTACACGCCTGGAAAGCGTGCGTACGGCTTCAACCGTACCGAGGGTTCGAATCCCTCTCTCTCCGCCAGTTCGGAGCAGAACTACGAACGCCGCTATTGCGGATTTTACGCCTGAGACGGCAACAACGGCCGAGTAGATCGCCCTTTGATCCCAAAAATGCAGACCTAATCGTCCGCGAGCTGACCCACCAAGCGAGCCCAAGTCACCACGACAGCCACCTCGATTCGCATTCACAAGCATTGCGAGAACGTCACGCAGAAAGTATTTCGGGATCTTCAAGCGTTTGTGTAGTTGGGCCCAAAGGACCGTCCTAAAGAATTTCGTTCGAATCTTGCCAACGACTGCTGACTGCGCTACCCTGGGAAACCCAGTGCCCGAGCCGCCGCGATTATCCCCTCGCCGTGCAAGGCCTGCTTTCGAGAAGGTCGCCTCCCATCTCGCGCAAGCTTTCCGAGACTGAAAGAAAGGCTTCTCTGCCACGACTGCAGGGTCTGTGTATCCTTTGCCCATGCTGCGACGCTAAACCATGTTTCCGCGGGAATACTGCTGACGCGAGTTATCAGCTCTGCTTCGACAGCTGATGTCTGTTCTTCCACCACATGGCTCCCCCCACGAACCTGCGCCGTGTCTCGGCTAATAAGTTCACCTTCGACTTGGGGCGGAATGCTTATCTCGCGCTCTCGAAATCGGTCCCAACAGACTTCCTTCTTACACCATTCGGTAATGTTCTGTCCACCCGACGGGGTGGTAATGTGCTCGTGAGTGTGGACACACAACGTCTCGATGAAGGCGGACAGTGCCCAAGACAGGCCCTGCGAACGCCAGATCGTATCGAGGTCGATGCGCTTGGCGGTTCGGTGGGAAATCCACGCGAGGGTGTAGGTAACGATGTTGGCGCGATAGCCGCCGAATTTTTGCCTGGAGACAATACGTTCGGTTTCCTTGAACAGTAGAGCACGCGCGACGGCGCGCCTGAAATAGACTTCGTCTGGGACGAAGGCGCCTCGCTGCTCAACTAGGTCCATGAAGTGGAGGTAGCACTTCTGACCACCTCGGCTCACGATATGCGGCAGCTGCGACCATGTTTGCTCAAATTTCGCTAGATCCGTCTTTGTGATCATCTGCCGACGCGGTTGGATTGCCTCGTAGGCCTTGCGTTCGATGAGAGTTCGGTTCTGGGCGAGGGCATCATGATATTGACCGCGGGCGCGCTCGTAGAACCATTTCGACTGGCGCTGCATCCCGGGTGCCGGCGGTGCCCAAATCAACCGCGACAGCTCCTCCATTCTTCTGTGAAACGGATGGTTCGATGAGAAGTCGGTCATGTTGACCTTATTCTGGTTATTCGCCGACTGCGATATGCGCGGTGCAATATGCTCCACGTCACCGTCCGAGAATATCTCGGTGATCTTCACCGGAACGTGAAGACGGCTGGCGTCCACCTTGTCCTTTCGTGACGCGCGGAAGATCGACCCGGTCGTCTGGCCGCCGTTCACTATCTGAAAGTCGTCAGCTGTGAGCAGATCGGCCGTGCCGTCACCATTATCATGGATCACGACGCCAGAGGCAGTGACTGAGAGCCCGTTGTTGAATGCGAGGAACATCTGGGGTTCTTCGATAATTGTCTTCCGAATACTTTGATTGACCTTGCCCTTGAGCTGCAGGAAGCTGCGCACATTCCGCTCCAGCAGTCTCGGCCCGAACTGCTTGTACATCATGACGATGAGATCACCCGGCAGGACTGCAAAGAGGCAGCGATATCCTCCCTCCTCAGACGTTGACGTGATGCATCGGATGGGACTGCCGTGCATCTTCGTGAAGTCAATGCGGATCGCCTCGCGCCCGCGACTGGACGAAGCCGACCGGTAAATTCGCCGCAGATCCCATAGATGGCTTGAAACCTCGATCTCACCGAGCGTCTTATTGTCGATCCGTTCGATGCTTGCGAGGGAATCGGTGATTACAAATAGCCTTACATTGCTGAGGTCAGCTCGGGCCTGCCAGATCGAACGGACCATGTCGTAGCCGTCCGACGCCTCCTCCAGTCTCTTGTGCCCCCCTTCGAAAGCCTTTCCCAGAAATGCCGACAGCCGCTTGAACGCCGTGTTGATCTCGCTTTTCGGGGTCGAGACCGCGGTTCCGTCGAGGTACGGCAGGCAGAGAAAGAGATCGAGTCGGTCATTGTCTTCCGACAAAAAATAACCGCTGCAGCGTATTCCGTGGGCCTCAAACGAGCAGGAAATGCCATCGTCGATCTCGCCGGCCTCGGTCAGATATTCCAACATGATCTCCGTGAATACCTCGGCCCGCAGAGCGCCGTCATCAGCAGCGTCGGCCCGCGCGATCACGTCCTGCTGGACACTGCGCGCAAATGCGTTGAGCTCATCAAGTTCATTCATGAGTCGACCTTAACAACTCGATCACGGTTTCCTTGGTAATCTCATGGCTCGAGAGGTCATCAGCTATAATCGTATAGCGGATGTCGCCCACACCCGGAGGGAGGTTGGCCTCGGTGAGCCGAGGAAAATCGCCGTCGACACGGAAAATACGCATCCCGAAGACACGGAAGCGATGAGCGCCATAGAGCGGCGCGTGAACGTCGAGATAGCCGCACTGCATGAGTCGCAGATCAAACTCCCGTGATGCCGCTGGGTCCGGTTGCAGCGCAATCCGCAGGCGGCTGACGAGATCGGGGAGCGTGATACCTTCAGTTGCGCTCTCGTCGAGCCGAACATGCGCGAGTAGCAGGGTATGGTGAGTGCGCTCGTCGAGCTGCTTCTCGTTTGCAATCATAAGGCGAGTACGGCGCTTGGTAAACGTTGTCTTGACTTCGACCGCCAATCCCTCTATCTCGAAATCCTGGTGTGCGCCATCGGGTCCTACCCACGAAAGCACCCCCACAAGGGGGTCGAGCGCGGAAAGCTGCAGATGTTCGAGCACCATCAATTCCCCGAATAGCCCACGCTGACTTTCATCAGATAGTCCCTCGAGGGGTACGCGCTCCAAGAGTCCCTGCCACATGCAGAGGCGATCGATGCAGCGACGTAGGGCAGAGGCCCCACCACGCTCCAATGCGACCACATTGACGAGATCGGCCGACAGAACCGCGAAGATGTCCAGCAGGCGCTGGTCCTCGAGCATAACTCTAAGAATGGTACGTACACCCGAGTTAGTCTCGAGCACCTCATGGGTCACCCGTACGCCGCGGCAAGTAGGAACGCGACCTGCAAAGAGCCCCTGTTCACCATTTCCTTCAACCAGTAGACCGGGCCCGCGGCTTGGCCAATATATGCAGGCGAACATATCGACCGGGGCAGTCTTGTTTAGCCTGCGCCGATCCATGCCAGTGGCGTTTCGATTGCCATTTCCAAGATCCTGCCACAGTTCGAGCATCTCAGCCGGGTTCATTCGAAGAGCTCCTCGAGCTGCTTGACGCTATTTTCCGCATATTCGATCAGAGGTGCATCGTCGTCGAAAGGAAAACTGACTGCAAAGCCCATCAGCGGGACCTCTTTCCCGGTGCCCCAATCGATCGGATAGATGAGCAATAGACCGTTTTCGAAGTCGCGCTGCTTCCTGATGAACGGTCCGCCCGGTATCTCAGGCCTGTCGCCCTTTGGAGCGGTTTTCTTCTCCCACGCAGCAGTCGTGGCAGCGAGGGCTGCCAAATACTTGGACTCGTCGAGGTCAGTGGCTTCGTCACTCGGACTCACTAGGCGCCCGATGGTGTATTTCCACCTGTCACCCTCGGAGCGGTTGTCGCGTTGGATCAGCGTGACTGGATATGGCCCGATGGACAGCGATTTCTTCGACCGTCCCGCTGCAACGAGCGATACTGTCCAGCGCGTGAGCCTTCCGTTCTTGACGCGATCAGTGATATATTCCGAGATCGCTTGGGAGTTCGCCTTCCAGGAGTCCCGGGACGTTTCGAGCGCGCGCATCAGAGTCGCTATCTCGCTACCCTCGACATCTTTCCAAGCATAGCGCCCACTGGCGCCTTTGATCCGAGGCAACCGTTCAAGGAAGGCCGCAAAGGTGCCGAAGTTGCGCTCAGCACTCGCCAAATCGAATGACACAGTTTCCGATATCGTGCCGGAAAAGCCGGCGCGAATGCGCGTTCCAGCGCGCATCTTGTTTGCGGCGGTAATAAGAAGGCCATCCGGATGTGTCCGAACGCGGTTGCCGAACTGCAGTGGATTTCCTCCGATCGCGAACATGAGATCAAACTCCTCCCGGAGCTCGGCAGTCGCGGTGGCAATATGGCGGTACCATTTAAGAAGTTCCGGTGAGGTGTAGAGCCGGCAGAGGTCCGCGTAGCGGGGACGGTAGCCGAACCAGCGTCCCATCTGCATTAGCGTATCGTACATGCGAGACGTCCGGACAAAGTAGCTGACCGACAGTCCTTCGAGGGTCAAGCCGCGGGAGAGCTTGTCGCCGCCGACCGCGATTACCGACAGGCCGCGGGGATGCTCGCGGTAGTCCAATGCATCCTTCGCCGAGCCGTTGATCTTGCGAACCACGATACGCTTCGTCGCATCGAACAAGTACCGCTTCACCTCGTCCCATGACACTTCCGGAAGATCATGGTCGGGCAGGGCCTCGCGAAGCGCTGACGCGTTGGCGGCAAAATCTCGTTCCCAGAGGTCATGCAGTCGCTTTTCAACGTAGCCACCCGCCCCGGGGAATTCGAGCTGTCGGCGGATGTCGATGAGTTCCTCATCGAGAAGCCGCGCTACTTGTTCCTGTACCAGTGTGAACCGAGTCACATGGACCAGCATGGAATTGTCGACTTCAGCATCTCCACGGACCCTCCGCGCGGCGCAGGTAAGGATAAAGGCGAGAACAGCTTCGTGCAGCGTGTCCGGTAGCTCGGAGACCCGAAGCGCCTTCTTGTGACGTGGCGGAAAGATGGCGTCCGCATCAAAAACCGGACGGATTATGGGCAGGCCGGCTTCATCATCGGCTGAACCTGGACGCTTGAGTCCGAAGACCTTCTCCGCGCCGATATAGTTCGATGGAGCCGGGATATTAATGATGAAGCTGCTGGGAAACAAGTCCTTGCCTACATCCTTCGCGAACGCCTCGTGATGCATAAAGACATTGGCAAAGGGGGTCGCTGTGTATCCGACATAGGCACTCTTCTGAAAGGCTGTTAGGAGCTGACGGATCAGGCGATTCGTCCGTGTCGGATCATTGTCCTCGTTGATGTTTCCATCCTCGTCTCGATACTCGTTCGTATTTGCGGACGCGTTGTCAGCCTCATCGTCGATGACCAGAAGCGAGATATCACGAATGGCGCGGCCACCAGGCACCGCTGGGTCGCTCTCGCCGCGGACGGAGAGAACCCACGCGATCAGATTTGTGAGGATCGAAACTCGCTTCTTGACTACGAGAATGACCGGATCACGGCCGCCCGGAACAATCTTCGTTCCCTGCGCGGTCCCTCGTCGAAAGTCGCCAGTCTCTGTGCTGCTGGTCAGCGAATGTGCGACAAGGAACGGCGCGCCAGGCATCGCGCCGGCGCCGATACGCTGGTTTTCCTGCTCGAACACGAGGTTGAGTCTTGTGTCGAAGCCCAGAAACCCCTCATCAAGCCGGAGCTGCGTCTGGCTACGCAGGCTGTTGTGAACACCGGCAAGGACTATGATGAGCGGGAAACCGCTGTCGACCGCCTTGCATATAAGCCCGATGTAATTCGACGTTTTTCCAGACTGCACATCGCCGACAACTAGGCCGCGGCGGTCCCAATCTCCTGGTGTATCCGGGTCGCGAAGACGATCGAGGATGTCGTCCGTCAGCCGGTCCAACTGGATCAGGACGTCCCTTGGGATGCGCTTGCGCTTCTCGAGGAAGTGCCTATAGCGTTCCCAGAAGGCGAAGTGCAGCGTTTCGCGCTTGGCACCGATCCACGCGCGGAATTCCTTGTCGTCTATGACCGAATAACCGCCAACATGGACGTTGTTGTCGGCCTCGAGCTCCTTAGTGAGGCGTTTGAGATCGATATCGGCGAACGTCGGCATGGCGCCGACGGCTGTGACGACCCTTTCCAGCGCCTCCTGAGTGATCCTGCTTTCCATCATGAGAAGTCCGCTTGCCACGGCATAGGCGCTGGCAAACCTTGCTTCCGCTGAACCCATTGTCATTACCTCCTTTTCATCAGCTCTTGTATCTCGCTTTCTCTTCTGGCAACCTCATCGAGAAACCCAGCAAGCTGCTCTGGAAAATGATTGAACGGCTCCATGCCAGCAAGTGCCCGGGCAGCGTCCGCACGATTTCGTCCCTGATCCACCATTGCGAAAAACACCGCTTCCATCGCTTGACGCAGATCAGAGGGTGAATCCTCGAATGGTCCGCCGAAGGCGTTTGGTGCTTCGGCATTGTTGATTACGATCAGCGGTGTAGGAACCGCCTGTTCGACGAGGTTGAGCAAGGCTCGGACGGCTGCCTTATCGCCTGTGTCGCCTAGTACCTTGCGCACGAGTGGATGATCACGATTTACCTTGTAGAACGTCTTCCCGTGCCTAACTAGGTGCGTCCAGAGAAAGACTTGATTGTCGCCGTGCTGACGCTGGAGTACCTTGCCGCGATGCCGGTATATTTTCGCAGCCCGGCCTCTGGCAGCGCGTGCCAAACGCTGCAGGTCCTTATGAAGGACGGTCGGCGGTCGTGCGCGCGATTTCTTGACGTCGATTTGCCAAATGAGATCGGACGAATTGCCGAGGTCGACCCGGATTCGGGCGAGCTTGTAATGCTCTTCCTTCTGCATTCCAAGGCCCAGCCAATCGCCCGCGACCAGCAGGCGGCGGTTCCGGTAGATGTAAAAACCCTGATGGGCGTTCCATCCTTTTGGTCCCGCCGCCAAGGCATGGCGTTCTGCAGATAACTTGCTGTGATGCGGAAGGATGAACGGCTTCACGACCACTTCCTCGTTCCCGAAGACCAAGGTCTCAGATGGCATAGGATCAACCGCGTCCGCATCTTCGAGGAATGGATCCCAAGGCTCGATCGGTCTGCCGTTAAGGTGAATTCGAATGGAATTTCTACCCCGCAGAAATCGGTGAAAGACCATGGCAAGATGGAGTTTCACCGCATCGGCGCGCTCTCTGAAATGCCGTTGTGCCACTTCGTCATCCAGAGATGCGTCGCCGACGAGCTGATCGAGACGATCCCAGAACAGGACGGTGCCCGTCGCTTGATCCGCCAGCACTTCATGGTCCGTCGGCGGAAGCAGATCGATACCCTTGAGAAGTCGCCATTCTCCAGTTCCCGTCGAGGCGATGTAATCGAGATCCCAGCGTCGGACGACTGTGGTGGAGGACGTTGCCTTGCTCATTACCGTCAGGCATCGGCATTGGGAAATCGATGCGGTCTTCATGCCAAGACCGAAGCGGCCGAGATCATTCGCAGACCTTTCGGCGAGCGGGCCGAGACTCCCAGGGCGCATAGCCTGCACTAAACCCATTTCCGTCATCCCGTCGCCGTCATCACGGATGATGATCCGCGAGTCTGCTCCCTTCCAGTTGAGATCGATCCAGATGTTACGGGCGCGGGCAGTGATGCTATTGTCTACGATATCAGCCAGCGCAGTCGGAAGGTCGTACCCGAATGCACGAAGGGATTCGAAGAGCTCCACCGCTCCGGGATTGGCAATGTCAAACTCAGGCGACATGGGAAAGCCTCTTCCTGTTATCGTTTTGCTCGGGTGATAGGCCAGCACCCACGTGCTCAGTCTCGATCAGTATTGCGCTCAGCGCCTCGCCGATCCAGCGGGCCAGTAGCGGCGGTACGGCATTGCCAACTTGGATATATTGCTGAGTGCGGTTGCCCTTGAAGAAATAGTTGTCAGGAAATGTCTGAAGGCGCGCCGCTTCCCTCACCGAAAGGCTCCGGCATTGGAGTGGGTCGGGATGGATAAAATAGTGTCCGTCTTTTGAGATGTGACTGGTGACGGTCGTGGATGGCGCTCCGGCAAGCTGTACACGAAACCTGTCGGCGAATTTTCCGGATGTCCAGTTCTGGTGGGCCGGTGCAAGATCGGGAGGAAAATCCGAGGCCTTCGGCGAGCGACCGCTCGCCTCCGCGTAGACCGCAGCGTAGAAGTAGCGTGCAAGATCGCTTTCCATATGACACCGCGCCTGATGGTTTGGAAGCGTGGTGAGGCGGGTATCAATGAGCCAATCCCGCAGCTCGGCGGGGCACTTGGCCGCGATGCCTACACCTTTGCCTTCACGCCCTGGTAGCTCGTTTGTGGCGGCGAGACATGCACGATACTTCGCCGCTCGCGTGGCAAATGCCAGATGCTGGTCGGCGGGCAAGCCGGAATCGATCTCCGCCACCTTTGCCATTGCTCGAAGCACGACATTACGCCATTCGCTATCGCCATCCGCTGATTTGCTGAGGCCGCTCCTGAGCCTTGGCATCCCATCAAGCACGCTGCCAATTGTGACTGAAGAACGGCGGTGATCGAGCCACGCACCGAGCGAGCTGTCAGGAATCCGCTGGGCAAGGTCACCACGTATTCCGACGACGATGACACGGTGACGCGCCTGCGGAATTCCGAAATCCTCGGATCGGATTACGAAGTCCACGGCCTTTGGTTCAAGCCGCCCAACATCCAGTTGCCGTCCCAATCGAGGCGCTAAGGCAAGCAACCTGTAGCGCTCACTATCCCTATGATCGCCGCGGAGATCTTCCAGTACACCGTCGAATATGCGGCTTTTCCCATCGACCGACGACGAGAGCATTCCCTTCACATTCTCCATCACGAACGCGGCGGGACGTAGCCGCCTAAGAATACGAATATACTCCTCGTATAGGAAGTGGCGTCGGTCCTCCTTCGGACTATAGCCTTCCTTGCCCTGATTTCGGGCTCGCCCGACAAGAGAATAGGCTTGGCAGGGCGGCCCCCCGATGAGCACGACATTTCCTGCATTGGTATCACGGATTTTGTCAAGCCGGGCGTCGAGTCGGTCGGCAGAATCTTCGACGCCCAGCTCAAGCTGCCATGCTTCCTCCTTGACCTTCGCCCATTCCTTCGGATAGAGCTCAGCCCAGTCCGGTTCGGCGGTCCCCTCGTTCAGGAACCGATAATAGTTGTCCGGAAGGTTGCCGCCGAACAGACGAAGGAAGCTACGAAGCAGTAGGGTAGAATAAGCCGTCGTCTCTTTCTCGATGGAGAGCGCGATAGAAAAGGGGCGATCGCCAGTACTGTCGAGGACGCTGGAAAACCCCTCAGCCAAGCCCCCGGGACCAGCAAAAATGTCTACGACGGCATATTTTGACGACATTCAGAATTCTCTAGATGCTAAGGGTAAAATGAATGAAGAGTATCACGTTGCACAAAAAAAGAGAGGTAGTAAACCGTGGCGGATGTGGTTGATCCTCCAACTCGTTCTCGTATGATGGCCGGCATCCGGGGCGCAAACACCAAACCCGAACTGCTTCTGCGACGGCGCCTGCATGCTGCAGGCCTGCGCTACCGCCTCCATGTCGCCGACCTTCCGGGCCGTCCTGACATCGTTTTTCCTAGCCGTCGAGCAGTGGTGTTCGTGCATGGCTGTTTCTGGCATCGGCATCCTGGTTGTCACTGGTGCACTACTCCAGCATCGAATCGAGATTTCTGGACCATCAAGTTCAATGCAAATATGGACCGTGACCAACAACATATCGCAAAACTGATAGCCTTGGGCTGGCGGGTGGCTGTGATCTGGGAATGCGCATTTCGAGATGGAAAGATCGAAAGTGTCGCGCTGGCACTACGCAAATGGCTCGATGGGGTCGATGCTTTTTTTGAGACCGATCTAGTTCGCCGCCGATAACAATTCCGGTTCAAGCCCTCCCTACGGCACTGGAAGCCACGCCGAATCCCACACAGCGAGGGTTTTGCGATGATTTCGATTCGCTTTCTCAATTCGCGCCTCGATCCACTCCATCTCCTGAACTGTTGATCTCTCCCGATTAGTCGAAACGGAACCGGATGCATGTGGCGCATGGCAGCATGCTCGTTGATTCCAGCGATGCAAGAGGTTTCTACGTATTGGGTGCTGGGGGATGGATAGGTTTTTGCTAGGATAAGTATTCGCTCTTTACGTACTTTTTCCATCATGAATTTTGTCCGCCACCTCAAGAAACACCATTGCCTTAGGATGACTACGGCTTATTTGCATCCTTCTTTAGACTTTCCGAAAGATTGCGCATCAATCGCAAACCGCTCTCAGGTATCTCGGGCTGGCCGGTCTTGATCCTGGCAAAGTCAGGGTGGGTGGGATCAAGCAACAGGTTGCGCTCGACCGGGATTACCACGCTCGGGACCTTCAGCACTGAGCACTTGCCATCGCGCAGCCATTGACTCTTTAGCCACACGGTGCCGAGCGAAAAAAACAGGCCCGAATAAAGTCAATCCGTTTTTTATGCGTACTGAATACACAAAATTGCTGTTGTCGGATGCAATTTGCCTATCGCAATTGTGATCTCCATCGCACAACAGGACATTCATGGCGTCACCCTCCCGTTGAAGTACAACGCCTAGCGAACGAACTGTCTCCGAGTTCATACCTGTAAGATCTTACAGCTACCCAGAAATCCCATTTGAGTATCTAATTGTGTGCCCTTCGTCTTCATAGTAAGCGTTTGGCTTGCACGAATTGACAAAAATAATGCAGCAAAACATGTAGATAATACTCCTTCACCGTTCCCATCCCTTCCATGCTCCTGAAATCACCTACCCAAATCAAATCAGGCTAACCAGCCACGTAATGCCCGATCAATAATCAATAATCAATAATCATAAAGAGGTTTATTCAATGCAAGACAAGAAATTGCAGTCATCATCACCCATGTCACGCCGCACATTTTTAAAAGCGACAGCTGCGGCTGCTACTGCAGTGGGCGCGGCCGCGCTTCCATTCGGTCAATCGTATGCACAAGGGACTGCCAAGTACCGGCGCTTGAACCTTTTAAATCCGGAGGCGAAGCGAACCATCAATAGCTACAAAAAGGCGATCCATGCAATGCTCAGGCTGCCGCCGGAAGATCCGCGCAACTGGTACCGCATTGCCCTCACGCACACGATGGACTGCCCGCACGGCAACTGGTGGTTTCTGGTTTGGCATCGCGGCTATATAGGATGGTTCGAGCAGATTTGCCGGGAGCTCAGCGGCGATCCGAGTTTTGCGCTTCCGTATTGGGATTGGACCGAAAACACGGACCCCAGAAGTCCGTTTCAACCGGGTGTTCCCGACGTCATGTTTGAGGATGTGCTCACACCGGCTCATCCTGCCTATATTGGGCAATCCGGAGAATTCCAGGCCCGATTCCGCGACGTTGTCGCGAAGGCGAGCTACTGGAAACGAATTTATAAGGACGGTCAATTTGACGACGAGACGCAATATGGCCAACTCCTCGCTCGCGGGGTCCGATCTCCCGATGATCTCTGGTTCGATATCCTGAATGACCCGAGAGGCCTGTTCTTTTTCGATCAAGCCCATGCTCGCGGCTTGACGAGAGAGAAGCCTGGATTTGATGAGAAAACGACAAAGGCTGTTTCGCTGGAAACGCTGCTGGCTGCACTTTCGCCACGGGATTTCACCACCTTCAACAGCCCTAAAACCGCGGGTCATAGCGGTTTGACCGGATTCGGCGTACTGGAAGGCCAACCGCACAACAGGGTTCATAATTGTGTTGGGGGTATCTTCACCGATCAAGGCGGCGAAACCACTGACAGCGGCGGTTTCATGCAGGCCAACCTGTCGCCTGTCGACCCTCTCTTTTTCCTGCACCACGCGAACATCGACCGGCTTTGGGACGTGTGGACCCGCAAGCAGCAGGCGCTTGGATACCCGGTGCTGCCGGAAGATCCGGATTACAAGGCATGGTCAAAAGAACCGTTCATGTTCTTTGTCGATTCGAAAGGGAAGCCGGTAACCAAAAGAACCGCCGGCGACTATGCCACGATAGGAGATTTCAACTACAGCTATCAGCCCGGATCAGGTGAGCAGATCGTTCCAAAAGGTCTGGCCGCCTCTGCCGCCAAGGCGGCTGCGGCAGCCCGGATCGAGCGTTTCAGCGCGCAAGTTACTGATTCGACAATAAGCGCGGGAGATGCGGCCAGTGGCGCTGTGACGATTCCACCCGCGCTGCTCCAGGCAGGATCACGACCGGACGCGCCAACGCTGTTTGCGAAGGTTACGCTCGCCCTGCCTCCACTGGCGCATGGCCATGATTTCGCTGTTCTGGTAAATGCGCCCGACAATGCCGCGATTGGTCCATCAAGTCCGCATTACGTGGGTACTCTTTCGATGTTCGGTCACCACGTCGTGCACGCACCCATCACATTCACGGTACCTCTCTCAGGTGCACTTGCCGCGATTCGTGAGGGTAATCAGCTCAAGGCAGGCGCGCCATTGAATATCCAGGTTGTTCCGGAAAAAATGGCAATGCCTGGAGTACTGACGGCAAAGCACGGCGTGGAGACAAGGGCAGAAGTTCTTTCCATCGTGGTGGAAGCGCATTGACCGGGAAGATGATGTGCGGATTACGCGGATTATGCGGATTACGCGGATTATGCGGATTACGCAAATTACGATTGCGCCTTGCGTCAGTCATTGTCGTACTGATGTGTTCCGCCGCGTGTATGAGCAGCGCAATCGCAGAGGATGAAACCCGGCCGAATCTGATCGAATTGCCGATCACGCGCCCACCCGCCAATGGGGAAGCAGTTTGGGTCCAGATTCGCGCGGGCGCACTTCCGCGAGGGACGGAGATCAGGATCAGTACTCCCGATGGAGTACTGCTCGGTACCGCCTCGTCTTTCCCTGCACTAAGCGGACAAGAAGAAGCCGTTACGCACACCATCCCTCTTCCCCAGAACGTCATCACAAGCGGACGCGTGCGGCTGCGCCTGGAAGTCGAAGCGCCGGGTGAGCCCGCTCGTGCTCCGCAGCCCCGAGAAATTGAAAGCATCGATTTGATTTATGTACCCATTAGCAAATGAGAGCAATTAAGAGCAACCGAGAGTAACTGAGTCCGCAATATTCGTGTATCCATGTTGGTTCAATTGGAGAATTTCATGTCCCTGGTGTCCCGTCCCCTCCCCGCCCTTGCACTGTCCGCAGTTGCGTTGTGCGCCTTTACATCCGTTGCAAATGCCCAATTGGAGCATTCGCGCGTGGTGGAAAATCCGCCTTTGCTGAACATCATCCGCCAAGCTCAGCCGCGCGCCGTGGCCAAAGGCATGCCTCTGCCGGCAACCGAAACAGCGTTAGATCTGAATGTCACCTACACCGACGGCAAGATCTGGAATCCGGCTGAACACCGTTACGACGCGGTGAAGCTGCGGAGCTATCAGGGCAAGGGAGTCAATCCTGATGCTCCTTATGTATCGCCTACCATCTCAATCTTTCCTGGTGAGACGATCCGGATGACGTTGAACAATCAGTTGCCGCCGGATCCAAGTTGCTCGACGAAGATTGAGAACGTCAACACGCCTCACTGCTTCAACGGGACAAATCTGCATACCCATGGCCTATGGGTAAACCCTGCTGGAAACGGTGATAACGTGCTGATCTCCATCAACCCCGGCGTCAGCTTCCAGTATGAGTACAAGGTGCCGTCAGACCACCCCGCAGGCACATTCTGGTACCACACGCACCGCCATGGATCCACCGCATTGCAAGTGGCCAGCGGCATGGCCGGGGCGCTTATCATCCGCGGCACACGTTTCCCCTCGCAGAACGCGAACGGCGATATCGATACATTGCTTACGCCCACCAGCACTCAGCCTTTCACGGAGCGTCTACTGGTTATGCAGCAAATCCAGTACGCCTGCCGCGATGCCCAGGGGAAGATCAAGACAAACCCGGACGGCAGCTATAAATGCGATCCCAGGGATGTTGGCGGTGTCGAAGGTTATGACCAGTTCGGTCCCGGATCGTGGCCAGCTTCGGGCAGGTATACGAGTATCAATGGCCAGGTCCTCCCCGTCTTTAAAGGGGCGAAAACGGGTCAGATTGAACGTTGGCGCGTAATTCATGGCGGCGTTCGCGATACCATCAATCTGAAATTCCGCAAGCTTAAGGAAGGCAGCCGCAGTTCGGCCCGATTAACGGCAGCCCAGCACGACGCGTACGTGCAAGAGAATTGCACCGGTCCGGCATTGCCCCAGTATCTGATCGCAGCGGATGGGCTGACCACAAAAGCCGTGATCAAGACAGATGTCACGGTTTATCAGCCTGCCTACCGCTGGGATGCTTTGATGGTGTTTCCGCAATCCGGTGTTTATTGCGTGGTTGATGACGCCGCTTCAGCATCTGCAAGTGTCGAACAGACTGCGCCGTCCCGTCAACTGCTGGGTTTCGTCCGCGTCGATCAGGACCGGCCCGTTCCGGACGATGTCACTCGTTACTTGACTTCGGAACTCGTTACCGCAGCCAGGCTTAATATGCCGGGACAGATTCGGGGCAAGGTGGAAAGCGACCTGCGCGATGGGTTGAAGCTTTCCAAGTTCGTGCCGCATGCCGACATCGAGAATGGCGAAGTTACCGGCACGCAGGAAATGACGTTCAATATAGACGTCAACCAAAATCCGGCACAGTTCCAGGTGAACGGCAAACCCTACGATCCAGGTAGAATCGACCGGGTACTCAAACTGGGCGGGGTGGATGAATGGACGCTGAAATCGGATTTCGTCAGCCATCCCTTCCATATCCACATCAATCCGTTCCAGATCGTTAAAATACTGGATCCCAACGGGAAAGACGTCAGTACCGCTGACGCCGTGGATTCGATGGATACTACAGATGGAATTCCCGATCCGCAGTATCGCGCCCTGAAGGGCGTGTGGAAGGATACGCTATGGGTGAAAAACCTGGTTCCCCCCGGCAATCCTCCTGGTCAGTACACACTGGTCGTCCGCACCCGTTATCAACGCTACATCGGTGACTTCGTGCTGCATTGCCACATCCTGGACCATGAGGACCAGGGGATGATGCAAAACGTTCGCATCGCCCTACCTGACGGCAGAGGAAATGCAAGCCAGGGTCATCACTAGCCGCTAGCCGTACTGCCTCGTCCGGAGATGATGCAAGGTTATCTCCGGCGCCCCTACACTGAGCAACTGAATACCCCAGGTACCAGTGTTCGAAAAAAATCTATGCAAGTCTACTCGAGCATCACTTTGGCTTGAATATCCTGGTCAGAAACCAATTGGTCTCTTCCCGCGAAGCCTTGTCAGCCGGCGAATCGTACGCAAGGGACAGGTTGAATCTGTAGCTGAGCAGGATAGTTTACCGGGGAGAAGGATTCGGCAAGGTATAATATCCAATGCCTGATTTCATAAATACGGAGGCTGTCCCTCGTAATTTTGGGAAACCGACAAATATGAGCCGCTACTACGCATTCAACGGCGATGCCGATGGATTATGCGCGCTGCATCAGCTTCGGCTGGCAGACCCGGCACCGGCAGAACTGATCACCGGGGTCAAGCGGGATATCAGGCTGCTTGATCGGGTGCAGGCTGGGTCTGGCGATCAGATAATCGTGCTCGATATTTCACTGGATAGTAATCGTACAGGACTCATGCGATTGCTCGAAGCTGGCGCAACCGTCGAATACTTCGATCACCACTATGCCGGCGAAATACCCCGGCACGATAATTTCATCCCACACATTGACGTATCGGCAGATGTGTGTACCAGTATTCTGGTTGATCGCCATCTGGAGGGACGGTATCGATTATGGGCAATCGTTGCCGCCTTTGGCGACAACCTTGGGCAACGTGCCTGCGCGCTGGCGGAATCGGTGGGACTTGCCGAACGGCAAATAGAAAAGCTGGCGCGCCTGGGCGAGTACCTGAACTACAACGGATACGGCGATACCGTGGAAGATCTGCATTACCCTCCGGTTGAGCTGTATGAAAAAATGAAGCCATATCCTGATCCATTTGTTTTTATCGCCGAATCGCCCGCCTTTACTCGGCTTGAAACGGGGTTCCGTGATGATATCGGTATGATCGATTCTTTGTCTCCCGTGCTGGAGGGCGTTCACCATGCGGCTTATTTACTGCCGGATGCGCCTTGGGCGAGGCGGGTGAGTGGTATCTTTGCAAATAGACTTGCGAACAGCAACCCGTCGCGCGCTCATGCAGTGATCACGCCCAACCGATACGGAGATTACTCGGTCAGCGTGCGTTCATCGAAGGCAAATCCGCAGGGCGCCGATATACTTTGCATGAAGTTTGAGACTGGAGGCGGCCGCAAGGCGGCGGCGGGAATAAACAGGCTGCGGGCAGACTCGTTTGCGCGGTTTCTCACGTCTTTCACGGAACAGTTCAGCTGAAATTCCCGTTGGGTGTCTGCAGCATGTAACTTCATGGATCAAGCCTGCCTCAACCTTTTGGCGTAACCCGTGAGTACATTATTCTTATTTGCCTGAACAGCGTAATGACGTCGTAATGGACATGCCGCCCAAACAATCACAACCGCTTCCCCATACTCCACGAGCTGAAGGAGATATTCAAAACAGACTGATCAAGGCCTTGATGGACTGTAGCCGCTATCCTCATGCGGCCAGGAGCGTACGGCTGGCCGAGACGCACATTTCGTGTGTACTGCTAGCCGGGAGGTATGCATATAAGATAAAGAAACCAGTCGATTTGGGCTTTCTCAATTTTACCAGCCTGGCATCGCGCCGCTATTATTGCGATGAAGAAATTCGGCTTAACCGGCGTCTCGCGCCGAAAATATATCTTGATGTCATTCCCATCGGCGGCACGCCGGAAAGACCCGAGTTCGGAGCACTGCCAGCTATAGAATATGCTATCCGGATGCGGCGTTTCCCCGCTTCCGGGCAGTTCGATCGACTGGCGGCACACAATAAAATTTTGCCAGAGCACATCGACAGCCTGGCGTTCAAGATCGCAGATTTCCATAATGCCCTGCCCGTAACGGAAGCAGCATCAGCGTTCGGTTCCCCAGATGTCATATATTCAGCGGTGGCGCAAACTTTGGACCGGCTGCAAGCCGCGCTCAAGGGCAGCAAAGATGAAGGCAGTGTGGCCGCCTTGCGCCATGCCAGTGAAAAAGAATATGCCGGATGCAAGAAACACTTCGTACATCGCCACGCACAGGGTTTTATACGTGAGTGTCATGGAGATCTGCATCTTGGCAATATTGCACTCATTGATGGGCAGCCCGTTCCCTTCGATGGTATCGAGTTCGATCCTGCGCTGCGCTGGATCGATGTGATGAGCGAAGTTGCCTTTACCGTCATGGATCTGCTGCATTACAAGCGCGCTGACCTGGCCTACCGTTTTTTGAATGGCTATCTGGAGGTCACCGGTGATTATGATGGCGTATCCGTATTGCGCTTCTATATCGTCTACCGTGCCGCCGTTCGCGCCATGGTCAACGCAATCCGCGCCAGACAGACGAGCCTGTCCAAACGCGTCAAGGCCGAGGGTCTGGCAAGGTGCCGCAGTTTTCTTGCTCTGGCTGTGGAACGCGTCGGGTATTACCAGCCTGGGCTGGTCATCACCCACGGCTTGCCGGGATCTGGCAAGACAACCTTTGCGCAGGCCGCGCTGGAGCAGCTTCAGGCAATCCGCATCCGCTCCGATGTGGAACGCAAGCGTTTATTCGGACTGGCTCCGCTGGCGGATAGCAGCACGCATGCGAGCAGCATTTACAGCGCGGACGCGACACGGCGGACGTACGCACGACTCCTCGAATTGGCTAAAGGCTTGCTCACCGCTGGTATGCCGGTGATTGTAGATGCTGCTTTTCTCAATCAGAATGAGCGTGAACATTTCCGTCAGCTCGCACATGAATTGGCGGCGCCATTTGCCATCGCGTCAATGAAATCCAGCACAGCGACATTGCGTTCACGCATCATGCAGCGACAGAGTCAATCGAACGATGCCTCTGAAGCCGATCTCGCCGTGCTGGAATTATTGCAGGAAAAGCAGGAAGCGCTATCCGCGCAGGAGCGCGCAGTTACGGTAGAGTTCGTCAATGAGGAAGCGGGTATCACTGCCGATGAGCCGGCGTGGAAGAAGCTGAAACAGTTGTTGGGCACGACATAAAAAGCATTACGTTTGAGCGTTGATTTCGGAAATAAGCTGGAACAAAATCGCGCCCATTCGCGGCCATATTGGACACGATGGACCTGATCCCCCTCAACTCTCGCCGGGGAGTTCCGATAGGCCTGTTCTCAAGGAAGCCCGATTCCTTTTCGATCATCGCCGTGATAACCTTTACTTTACTTTGCTTAATCTTATCTGATTGCTACGCTTGAGCGCGGTAATTCCCAGGCAGTAATCAGATTTATTGCCATGCTCCGGACCACATTACGCTTGCCGGTCACAACCCTGCCGCAGCCGGATGAAACGACCTGTGGACCCACCTGCCTGCATACCATTTACAGTTATTGGGGAAAGACCGAGCCGTTGGAAAGCATCATTGCCCGCACCCGTAAACTGGAAAGCGGCGGTGGCACCTTCGCTGTTTTTCTGGCTTGCGATGCTCTGCGCAATGGCTTTCAGGCGACAATATATACATATAACCTTACTGTATTCGATCCCACCTGGTTTGTCGCCGGAGTGAATATTGCCGATCGGCTCCGGCAGCAGCGCGAGGTAAAAGAGAATCCCAGGCTGCGGCACGCCACCGACGGCTATCTGGAATTTCTGCGCCTGGGCGGAAGGCTGCGCCTGACCGACCTCTCTCAGTCACTCATTCACGGCCTCTTGCGTCGCGGTCTGCCTATCCTGACGGGATTGAGCTCTACCTTTCTTTATCGCGCCTCGCGGGAGTATGGACCGCATGACATACCGGACGATGTGCGCGGCTATCCGGCCGGCCATTTTGTTGTCATGGCCGGCTATAACCGGGATAAGCGTACCGTTCTGATAGCCGATCCTTACGGGCCGTCCCAGGAATACTGGAGTAATATCGATCGGGTTATGGGCGCCGTGATGCTGGGCATTGTGACGCATGACGCCAATTTGCTGGTTATCCATTCATATCGGCAGCCTGCCGAGCAGGCCGAGGGGCGATGAACGCCTTACAGGCATTCTCCGGCTACGGCATAGAGCTGGAGTATATGATCGTCGATCGCGAGACTCTTTCGGTCTTGCCGGTGGCTGACGAGCTGCTGCAGAGGCTCTCGGGAACGCGCGCTTCCGAGGTAGGGCAAGGTGCGCTGGCATGGTCCAACGAACTGGTGCTGCACCTGCTCGAACTCAAAAATGTAAATCCCGTCTCCGAAATGGAATCCCTACCGGCGGCCTTTCAGGGCGAGGTTCAGCGAATTAATCGCCTGCTCGAACCCATGGGGGCCAGGCTCATGCCTGGCGGCATGCATCCGTGGATGGACCCTGGCACTGAGACACGGCTGTGGCCACATGACAATGCAGATATCTATCGCGCCTATGACCGGATCTTCAATTGCAAGCGGCATGGCTGGGCCAATCTGCAGAGCATGCATCTCAATCTGCCCTTTGCCGGTGACCATGAATTTACGCGTCTTCACGCTGCCGTCCGGCTGCTGCTGCCTATCCTCCCGGCGCTGTCCGCGAGTTCGCCAATCGCCGATGGCGGCAACTCCGGTTTTCTCGATTTTCGCATGGAAAACTATTGCACACATCAAATAAGGATACCCTCGACGATAGGCCGGGTGATCCCGGAAACGGCCACTAGCCGCGCCGTGTACGAGGCAGAAATTCTGGCGCCGATGTACGAGGACATCGCGGTGTTTGATGAAGAAGGAATTCTGGAGCATGAATGGCTCAATGCGCGCGGCGCAGTTCCCCGCTTCGACCGCAACGCCATCGAAATACGCGTGGTGGACACACAGGAATGTCCGGAGGCTAACCTCGCCATTGCCGCTGCCGCAGTTGATGTTGTGCGAACTCTCTACGATGAAACCTGTGCGCCACTTGCGGAACAGCAGGCCTTCGATACGGATGCACTGATCAGGATCATGCGGGCTTGCATACGCGATGCCGAGCGAGCGGTGATAACGGATTCCGTATATCTGCGGCTTATGGGCTTTCCCGCTCAGCGTTGCGAAGTCCGCGAGCTGTGGCAGCATCTCATCGCACGAATGATGGGAAACCAGCCTGAACAACGAAAAACCTGGCAGAACGGACTCCAAACCATGCTGAAGCACGGTCCGCTGGCCCGCCGCATTCTGCTCGCCCTGGGCTCCGACTACAGCAGGACCCGGCTGATGGCCGTCTATCGGGAACTGTGCGAGTGTCTGGAAGAAGGGCGGATGTTTTTGGGGATGAGTTAGCGTATTTATCGGTTTGTCGTCAAACGCTGTTCACATGAGGGAGGTCATAAGGGAGGTTGAGTGATAAGGCAGCCTTGACTGATATATTCCACTTTTTGATTACCTGCGAACATGGCGGCAATCGAATTCCACAATGCTACCAGCAATTCTTTGGCGGCTTTGAGTCTTTGCTGCGCAGCCATCGCGGCTACGACCGCGGCGCCCTGCGCATGGCGAAGGAGCTTGCGAAGGCGCTTGACGCTCCTTTGTTTGCCGCTGCCACAAGCCGTCTGCTAATCGATCTCAACCGCTCGGTCCACCATCCGCAACTTTATTCCGAGGCCATTCGATTTGCGCCGGCCGCGGTCCGTTGCGAGATTCTGACACGCTACTACATGCCTTATCGCACCTCGGCCGAGGCCAGTATTGCCGAGGCGATTGGACGCGGCGAAAAAATCATCCATATCTCATCACACAGTTTCACGCCGGAACTCAATGGACAAATCCGCAATGCCGATATCGGCCTGCTTTATGATCCGTCACGACCTCACGAGCGGGATTTGTGCAGGCGGTGGCGGACAAACCTCAAAGCGTGCGCCCCCGGCCTGATGGTACGCCGCAACTATCCCTACGCGGGCAGGGCTGACGGTTTTGTTACTTACCTGCGCCGCCGTTTTTCCGCAGATACCTATATTGGAATAGAGCTGGAAATCAACCAGAAACATGTTCTTGAGGGCGGTCCTCAATGGCGTGAATTGCGAAGGGTGATACTTGAAACACTTCAGAAAGCCGTTGCATGAACTATCATGTAGTAGGAGCTTTTACAGTCGCACTTGTTTATTTTATGTAGCGAATCAGAAATTTCGGGAGGTATATGGCTATCATTGGTATCGACCTCGGCACTTCCAACTCTGCAGCCGCGGTTCTACGCGGCGGACGGCCGGTTATTATTCCCAGCGCCGAGGGTATCAGCATCGGTGGCAAAGCGTTCCCCAGCTACGTCGCGCTTACCGCCGACGGGCAGATTCTGGTAGGCGAGCCGGCACGGCGCCAAGCGGCGGCAAATCCGGAAGGAACCGCCAGCGCTTTCAAGCGCAGGATGGGCAAACGGGAAATCATCCGTCTAAGAGAACGCGAATACTCGCCGGAACAGCTCTCTGCTTTTTTGTTGCAGAAGATCAAGCGCGATGCCGAAGCCTTTCTGGGTGAAGCCGTGGCAAAAGTCGTGGTGACGGTGCCTGCTTATTTCGACGACAATCAACGCTCCGCAACCAAGGACGCATGCCGTATTGCCGGGCTCGAGGTTGTACGCCTCGTCAACGAACCGACGGCTGCTTCACTGGCTTACGGGCTGGACCGGCTGGGCCAGGAATTGCGCATCGCCGTGATCGATCTGGGCGGCGGCACGCTGGACGTTACTATCATGGAATTTGGCAAGGGCGTGTTCGAGGTCAAGGCCACCAGCGGCGACACCCAGCTTGGCGGCACTGACATGAACCAGCGTATTTTTGAGCATCTGGTGGAGCGCTTTCATATGGCTGTAGGCGTGGACGTGCGTAATGATGCCAAGGCGGCGGCACGCCTGCTGGAAGCGGCGGAAGCAGCAAAGATCGAACTCACCGCCAACATCACTACCCACATCAGCCTGCCCTATCTTGCCACCGTGAACGGCGAGCCTCGTCATCTTGAAATGGATCTGAACCGCACCGAACTGGAACGTCTGGTGCGCCCGGTGATCGAGCGCTGCCGCGGCCCGGTTGAGCAGGCTCTGCATGACGCTGGCATTGCTCCTCGAGATGTGGACCGTGTTGTATTCGTTGGCGGGCCGACTCGCATGCCGGTCGTGCACGCCTACTTCGAGGAGCTCTTCGGGCGCAAGGCGGAGATGGGGGTAGACCCGATGGAATGCGTAGCTGCCGGCGCCGCAATTCAAGCCGGGGTGCTGGCGGGAGAGGTAAGCGGAATCGTGCTGGTGGATGTTACACCGCTTACGCTGGGAGTGGAAACATTGGGCGGAATCGCGACTTCCCTGATTGGCCGTAATACCCCCATCCCGGTTAAACGCACTGAAACTTTTACCACCGCAGCCGATATGCAGACCAGTGTCACCGTACATGTCTTCCAGGGCGAACGCCCCATGGCCGCCGACAATGTCAGTCTGGGCGAATTCAATCTGGATGGCCTGCCGCCCGCACCCCGCGGCGTTCCCAAGATCGAGGTGACCTTCGACATTGATTCCAACGGCATTCTCGGTGTTTCCGCACGTGATGTGGCGAGCGGCAAGTCGCAGTCCATCAGCATATCCGGTTCTACCAGACTTTCCGAGGATGACAAGAAACGCATGGTGGATGATGCGGCGCATTATGCCGAGGCTGACAAGAAACGGCGCGATGATGCGGAAAAGCTCAATGCCGCCGACGCAACATGTTACGAGGCTGAGAAAATGCTTGCCAACTTTACTGACAAGCTCACCGATGAGCTGAAAAAAAGGGTTGAATCAGCCTTGCGCGAAACAAAAGAAGCTTTGGTCAGAAAAGACGTTTCCCTCGCCACCGAGAGAGCCGAGGCATTAAAAAAGGCGCTGAAGGAGGCAGGGGCCACACTCTATGCGCAATCCGGCCAGGCCCAGAAAGGGGCGCCCTATGGGGAAACCCGCTGGGAAGGACCGGAACAGCCTCCCAATGTAGACACAGCAACAGGTGAACCGCGGCCGAGCGGATCCGGTCCGCGCGGCAAGGTGGTGGATGCCGAGTATCGTGATAACGAAAACAGATAAGCTCCATGTCCTGTGCAGCATAACAACTAATAAGACGGCATTGCCGTTACCCGGAAAAAATGACAACTCTTTCTCCACTGGACCATCAACTGCTCCGCAGCCCGTGCGACCCCGATCAGCTTGGATTTCAAACCACGGCAGATCTGGAGGATCTGACGGAAATCATCGGGCAGGTACGCGCCATGGATGCAGTGCACTTCGGCGCAAGCATTCGTCATGAGGGTTACAATCTTTTCGTGCTCGGACCATCGGGCATGGGAAAAAAGAGCTCGGTGCAGCAGTTCCTCGAAAAAAAAGCGCATGACGAGCGAGAACCGGACGACTGGTGTTATATCAATAACTTTACCCAGCCGCACAAACCCCACGCGCTCCGAATGCCATCCGGCAGGGGAGAGGAGTTGCGCCAGCACATGGAGAAGCTGGTGGATTATTTGCGCAGTGCAATCCCCGCGCTGTTTGAAAGCGATGAGTATCGCGCCAAGACGGCGGCAATCCAGGCGGAGTTTCACAAGCGGCAGGAGGATATTTTCAAGGGACTGGGTGATGACGCCGAAAAGCAGGAGGTCACTCTGCTGCGCACACCCGAGGGATTTGCTTTTGCCCCGACTCGCAACAAGGAGGTGATTCCACCGGACGAATATGAAAAACTGCCGGAAGAAGAAAGAAAGCGGATAGAAACCGCTATTGCCGAGTTGCAGGAACGTCTGGAAAAGATCCTGAGCCACGTGCCGCAATGGCGGAGAGAACGCAGTGAGCGGGTCAAGGAGCTCAACCGTGAAATTGCGCTATCTGCGGTCGAGCATATGATAGATGAATTGCGCGCCATTTATGCCGATCTGCCCGAGGTGCTGAAATATCTCGATGCGGTACAACAGGATATGGTGGAGCATGTGGACGATTTCCGCAAACAGGAAGAGTCCGCCAATATTTCCGGCATGACTATCGTCACCCGCCAGACGTTCCACAACTATCAGGTGAATGTACTGGCAACGAACGGTAAAAAAGCTGGGGCACCCATCATCAGCGAAGATAATCCAACCTACACGAATCTTATCGGACGAGTGGAGCATATTGCCCAGCTTGGCGCGCTCGTCACGGATTTTACCTTGATCAAGCCCGGTGCGCTGCACCGGGCGAACGGCGGCTATCTGCTGCTGGACATTCGCAAAGTGCTGGTGCAGCCATTCGCCTGGGAAGGGCTTAAACGGGCGCTGCAATCCCGTGAGATTCACATTGAATCCCTGGGGCAGATGTACAGCCTGATCAGCACTGTGTCGCTGGAGCCGGAACCTATCCCACTCGATGCCAAAATAGTTCTATTCGGCGATCGTCTATTCTATTACCTGTTGCAGGAATACGATCCGGAATTCAGCGAACTGTTCAAGGTGGCGGCGGACTTCGAGGAGCGCATCGAGCGCAGTGCAGATACGCTTATGATGTATGCACGCCTGATATCCGCACTGACCCGGAAGGAAGCGTTGCTGCCTTTCGACCGCAGCGGAGTGGCAAGAGTCATCGAGCACAGTGCGCGCCTGGCTGGCGATGCGGAAAGGCTCTCCATACACATGCGCAGCGTGGCCGATTTACTACGCGAAGCTGATCACTGGGCCCGGGAAGCCGGTCATGAGGTGGTTGCCGCCGGTGACGTGCAGCGGGCTATCGATACGCAGATCCGCCGGCAGGATCGCTTGAAAGACCGGCTGCATGAAGAAATACTGCGCGGCACCCTGATGATTGATACAGAGGGTGCGGTAGCAGGCCAGGTCAATGGCCTCTCGGTGATCGTACTGGGTAATTTTGCCTTTGCCCAGCCGACCCGGATTACCGCCACCACCCGCTTTGGCGACGGAGAACTGATCAATATCGAACGTGAAGTGAAGCTCTCGGGCGCCATTCACTCCAAGGGGATACTGATTCTCTCCTCTTTTCTGGCGGCGCGCTATGCCAGGAACCAGCCGCTTGCGCTGTCCGCCAGCCTGGTGTTCGAGCAATCCTACGGGATGGTCGAGGGTGATAGCGCCTCTATGGCCGAATTGTGCGCGCTGCTTTCCAATCTTGCGAGCGCACCGATCAATCAGGCATTCGCCGTGACCGGGTCGGTAAATCAGCTTGGGCAGGCGCAGGCAATCGGCGCAGTGAACGAAAAAATAGAGGGGTTCTTCGATATCTGCGCGGCCAGAGGATTAAACGGTGAACAGGGTGTGCTGATCCCCTCGACGAACGTCAAGCATCTGATGCTGCGCCAGGATGTAGTGGCGGCTGCCAAGGCCGGACAGTTCCATATATACCCAATCGAGAATGTCGATCAGGCTATTGGCATCTTGACGAATTTGCCAGCCGGGGAGCCCGGCGACAGTGGAGAATATCCCGAAGGCAGTCTCAATCAAAGGGTTGCGGCGCGACTGAACGAGCTGACGGAAATCAGTAAATCATTCCTGCTGCAACTTGAAAAAAAACTGGGCGAAGAGAAGAATCCGGATTAATCCTTTTTATCTCTCGATCAGATCCGGCTCTCGATAAGGGCAGGCGACGCAATTCCAGCCCCTCTCAAACAAGGGAAGCAAAATCCGGTTTCAAAAATAATTTTTGCCTTTTGAGAAAGATCGAAAGAGTACATGAATATATTGATCCAGTGAGTAACTGGTAAAAATGCCATGCTGACAGAACCATTATCCCAGCGGCGTGCAAAGCGCGTCGAGTTGGCTTGGCACTGGATTCCGGGTCAAGCCCGGAATGACGAAGTTCATTGGTTGGGTGGGACTGGATTCAGGGTCAAGCCTGGAATGACGAAATTCATTAGTTGACTGGCACTGACTCCGGATCATGTCCGGGATGATGAAGCTCATTCACGGTATTTCTCGCTGAACAAATAAGATAAATCACGGTATCTTCTCATTGAATAAATAAATTCAAGGTGAACCATTATTTCTGCCCAGCGTGACTACTACGAGTTGCTAGGCATTGCCAGGAACGCCGACCAGAAGGCGATCAAGGATGCCTTCCGCAACCTCGCCCTGAAATACCATCCTGACCGCAATAAGGAACCGGGCGCCGAGGAACGCTTCAAGGAAATTGCCGAGGCTTATGCGGTATTGTCCGACCCCAAGAAGCGGGCCGAGTATGATGCGCGCGGGTTCGAAGGCGTGGCGGATTTCAGCCGGGAAGACTTGTTCAACGGTATCAATTTTGCGGATATTTTTGGCGGGCTCAATTTTGATTTTGGTGTTGAGAGTCCGTTTGATAGTTTTTTTCGGCGTCGTCGCAAAGGCCCACTGCGTGGTGCGAATATCGAGGTGGATTTGTACGTTACGCTCGAACGCGTAGCCAGCGGGGGTGAGGAAAAGGTTCGCTTTACTCGGCCGGTAACCTGTAAAGCCTGTCATGGCACTGGAGGAAAAGGTGGCGTTGCGCCCCGCAAATGCGAAACCTGCGGCGGAACAGGACGCGTTGCGTACAGCCGGCGCGAGGAAAAGGAGCATGTGCTGATTCAGCAGATCACTCCATGCTCAGCATGCCATGGGCGCGGCGTAATCAATGAACATCCCTGTCCCGAATGTAATGGCAGTGGAACAGTGGAGCAAGGGGAAACGCTTACCGTAAAAATCCCAGTGGGCGTCGAGGAAGGCATGGCGCTACGGATAACCGGAAAAGGAATGCCGGGTCCCCCACCGGATGGAATTGCCGGAGATCTGTTTGTGGTGGTTCGCTCGCTGCGCGACCCGCGCTTCGAGCGAGCGGGTGCCGACCTGCTGCGGACCGTAAGCATGCCCATCACTGGCGCGGTACTCGGTACTACACTTGAAGTACCCACACTGAACGGCTCCACCAGCGTGATCGTGCCCGCGGGCACGCAGCCCGACGCGATATTGCGCCTGGAGGGAAAAGGCTTGCCGGAGTTTGGCAGCGACCGGCACGGGGACATGTATCTTCGTATTCGATTGGAGGTGCCGGAGCATCTTACTCGTGAAGAGCGGGAATTGTATGAGCGGCTGCGCGCTATCAAAACGTAGGGCAATGAAATGGACTCTCCCTCCTGCGGCATCGAAGTGTGCCAGACTGTAGTTTCTATCCAGCAATCAACAGAAGGAGGAGTCCATTATTGCCCTACAACTTAAAATTTCCTCCATGGAGTTCGCTGTACAGTCCCTGGGAGGGCGGAACGCGTTGAGTTCGTCAGACTATGACGTTCAGGTTTGACGCCCGGATGCGCCTGAACCCTCATCCAGTTGCTTCGCTAACGTTCGCAATGATGTGGAAATTTCAACCGGGTAAGCTGGCGCCGCTTCAAGCGTTGCCAGAGGCATCGGTAACCTGGCATAGCTCGCTAATGTCCGACGACGCATTTCATCCAGCGGAATATTTTCACCAATACGTCTACCGGCCTCCATTACGGGCACGATAAGGGGTTCTCCCTCATGAAAATCATCTTCTGCGAGCGCCACAACGTCGCCAGCCATGCAGCCATCAGCGCTAGCATATTTGCGATACACCTGCTTTCGACCAGGCCAGGTGGCTTTCCCCTCCGAGCGTTTGCGCCGCGGCTTGCCGGCATACTCCTGTAACTTGTAGGCACAATCGAGCGAAGGTGCATCGCTTGATACATCCAGCGCAGTCCCTATACCAAAGCCATCTACAGGCGCGCCGGACGACAACAGCTTGTGCAGCCGGTATTCATCCAGATTCCCGCTTGCGAAAATGGTCGCTTTTTCCAGGCCCCCTTCGTCGAGTATCTGGCGCACGCACCGGGCATGCATTCCGAGATCGCCGCTGTCCAGCCGCACGCCCTTTACGCTGATTCCATCTTGTGAAAGTTTGCGGGCCAGGACGACGACTTTGGCTGCACCGGCTTCTGTATCATAGGTATCGATCAGCAAAATTACGTTGTCAGGATGACTGCGTGCAAAGTGTTCAAAAGCAGTTGTTTCATCCTCGTGTACCTGAATGTACGAATGTGCAACGGTGCCAAACAGTGGAATTTGATACATTGCCCCAGCCAGAACGGTGGCAGTGCCGGAAAACCCGGCGAGATAGCTCGCCCGCGCCGCAAGCAGCCCAGCCTCCGCCCCATGTGCACGGCGCACGCCAAAATCCACCAGCAACTTGTCGGGCGCCACCAGGACACATCGAGCAGCCTTGGATGCTATCAAAGTTTCGAAGTGCATCAGGTTCATGATGCGCGATTCGACCAGCTGGGCTTGCGGCAGTGGCGCGGTGACACGCAGGACAGGCTCATCCGGAAAAAAAAGAGTGCCTTCCGGCATCGCATGTACGTCACCGGTAAAACGAAATTGCTCAAGGTAGGCGATCAGGGAATCCCCGAAATGCGGAGCAAGCCACGTCAACTCCTCCGGTGAAAACTTCAGGTTTTCCAGGAAATCGAGCGTCTGCTCCAGTCCAGCCGCAATCATGAAATTTCGCCCCGGCGGCAGCTTGCGAACAAAAAGCTCAAACACGGCGGTTTCCTGCATGTCCTGCTCGAGGTAGCTCTCCAGCATCATCAACTGATAATGATCAGTCAACAATGGACTGGAAAGCGGGTTCACGCGGCGAGCGCTTCAAAGTCGATGAGATTCGCGCCAAGGCGCGCCATTTCCTCTAGCGCAGACCTGCTTGAGTTGACATCTATTCCGCGCACCGCGTCCCTCAGGACAAAAGTGGTGTACCGATATGTCAGGGCATCCTTGACGGTATTGAGGACGCAATATTCGGTGGCAAGACCACCGATGAACAAGCGAGAAATACCGGTCGATTGCAGCACAGCGTTCAGCTCGGTCTCGAAAAAACCAGAGTACGCGTCCTTCTCTCTGGAGGTAGCCTTGGAAATGATGTGTGTATCGCACGGAATTTCCAGGTTTGCCGGGAATGCCGCGCCCGCTGTTTGCGCGACACAATGCGCAGGCCAGGGTCCTCCTTGCTGCTGGAAGGAGCAGTGATCGGGAGGATGCCAGTCGCGGGTAGCGAAAATGGGCAATTGGCGAAAAAGAAATGCTGCAATATAACGGTTGAGGCCGGGAATGACCTCATTTCCAAGGGGCACAGGAAGGCTGCCGCCCGGCAGAAAATCGTTTTGCACGTCGACTATGATAAGTGCGTCACCGCCAGCAAGATCAGCCTTCATTGCAATCTCCGCATCACCCCTTGCAGTTCTATATTCTCTAGCGAGCCGGACCGGTCAAGCGCGGCTCTGCCTCTTCCGGTTCTTCTACGTGATGCTTGCCGGTGCTCACGCGCTTCGCCTGAAAGCCCTCACTGCCGATATCTTCAAGAAACTGCACCTCGCTGCCTTCTTCCAATTGCTCAAAATTATTGTTGGCGAGATTTTCACGATGAAAGTATAGTTCTTGCCCATCGGGCGTCGCGACAAAACCGTAACCTTCCTCCGGCATCAAACGTACCACCCTGCCGTGCAGCACAGGCGCATGCGCCTTGATTTCTCCGCGCTGGCGCCGTCCGTAGTCCTCGAGCTGACGCTTGGCGGCGCCAAAGGCATCGCGCAGCGCAACATACACATCTTCGTCCGGCTCACGGTTCACCACGAGCTCCTTCCCTGGCACCGTAATGTCGAGGCGCACATTAAACATGCGTCCCTGTTGTTTATGTTTGTGCGGAACCTCGATTACTACCCGGCACCCTATGATGTTAGGATAAAACGTCTCGAGCTTTTCCGCTTTTTTCCGGATGTGGCTTTCCAGTGCTTCGGAATGGGGAATATCGCGTGTGGTGATTTGCAATTGCAATCTCATGATTGTGTCCTCTCGACGATTCGTATTGTGCAGCCATCAGAATGAAGCGGGCTGCACATCTTCTAATAGAACTGCCTTATGATGCTGCATTACCCCATATCTGATCTAGGCACCGCGAATCAGTAACACGGGTATATGCGCTGTCCGCACTACGCCTTCGGCGACGCTGCCGAATAGAACACGGCTGAAGCCGGTACGGCCGTGGGTGCCGATTACGATCAGGTCTGCCTGCCAGCGCCTGGCCTCCTCCATGATCGCACTCGCAATGCGTTCACCGCGTGCTTCCAGCAGTTTCACCTCCACTGCCGCGCCTGCTTGCTGAACCACCGTTTGTGCTTGTGCCAGTATTTTTTTGCCCGTGCTCGTTATTGTTTCCTTCATTTCCGCGTAATTGATATAACTATCGGCATCCATAAGGCGAATGTCCCCCATGATATGCACCAACTCCAGCTGAGCGCTTTGTTGCTGGGCAAGCCGAATTGCTTCCTGTAGCGCGCGCTCCGAAGTTGGACTGCCGTCGACCGGAACCAGAATACGTTGATACATGATCCTCCTCTGTAAAAATTATCCCTTGACACACACTTTTGGTTTAAGGAAAGCGACCCTGCGCGCGAGCCCCGCTTGTTCCGTCGCCTCTGCAACCAGATCAACATCCTTGTAAGCGCCTGGCGCTTCTTCCGCCACACCTCGCATCGACCGCGTGCGAATCAGGATGCCCTGTTGCGCAAGTTGGTCCACCAGTGCGCGGCCTTTCCAGCGCGCCAATGCCTGGTGGCGGCTCATGGCGCGACCTGCACCATGGCTTGCGGAGGCGAATGCCGGGTTTCCGCTGGCGCCGGCAAGAATGTATGAGCCGGTCCCCATGCTCCCGCCGATGACGACCGGTTGGCCTACCGCACGATAGCGTTCGGGTAATGTCGGATGACCCGGGGCAAATGCGCGTGTTGCCCCCTTGCGGTGTACATGGAGCAATCTGGGCTTTCCGTCGATTTCATGCGTTTCTGCCTTGCAGGTGTTGTGCGAAACATCAAACAAGGTTTCAAGCTCGGCCTGCGGATAAATATCCGTAAAGGCGGTGCGCGTCAAATGCGTCAGGATTTGCCGATTGGCAAGTGCGCAGTTGATTGCCGCATTCATCGCACCGATATATTGCTGACCTTCCGGAGATTTGATCGGCGCACAAGCCAGTTCGCGGTCGGGTAAACGGATGCCGGTGCGGCTGGCAGCTTTGGCCAGCAGGAGCAGATAATCAGTCCCGATTTGATGCCCGAGCCCGCGCGAACCGCAATGTATCGAAATCAGGATCTGCCCTTCATGCAGTCCGAAAGCCAGTGCGGCAGCCGTGTCGAAAATACGATCCACCACCTGGATTTCAAGGTAATGATTGCCGGAACCGAGCGTGCCCATCTCCCCACGCTGGCGCTTTTTGGCCAGCTCAGAGACGTTATCGGGCACAGCGCCGGTGACACGGCCATGTTCTTCAATATATTCCAGGTCCGCGGCATTGCCATACCCGTGTTGTACAGCCCAGTGCGCGCCGTTGTGCATCACCTGGTCGAGCTGCTCGGGATTCAGCTTGATTTCGCCCTCTTCGCCAACGCCAGCAGGGATGACGCGAAACAGAATATTCGCAAGTTTGGGAAAGTATGGCACAGCATCGTTCAAATCGAGGTTGCTGCGCAGGCAGCGTATACCGCAGGAAATATCGAAACCCACGCCGCCGGCAGAAATCACGCCGCCTTGTTCAGCATCAAACGCTGCGACGCCCCCTATGGGGAAGCCATAGCCCCAATGTGCGTCCGGCATGGTCATCGAGGCACCGACCAGACCTGGCAGAGAGGCCACATTGGCGGCTTGCTCCAGTACCTTATCGTCCATGCTGACAAGCAAGGGCTCGGTGCCGTAAAGCAATACTTCTGCACGTTCCTCGCCGGACTTGCGCGGCAGGCTCCACAGGTAGGGTTGCAGTTGGCGTAACAGCTGTATATCCATATCACACGTCCACTATGCAGCGCGCTTCCCACATTGTGCCGGCTTGTTTCACCGAGAGCATGGTGAGGGTGGCGCCTTTCACTTCGACACCGCGCTCAAGGCCCGGATGCCATTTTTCCCCGAGTACCTCGGCACGCCAATGATTATCGCGGTGCTGCACATGGAAGCGGCTGAAAACCATGCCAAGTTCACGCGCCTTGCCCAGCAACAGATTCAGCCAGGTTACAAGGGCCAACTCGAAGTCGGCTTCTTCGAACTCCATTGTCACCGCAGTCTTTGGCTGCACCGTATCCAGCTGCGTGACAATGCCAAATACCGCTTGTGCTGCTGCCTCAAATGCCTGCTCGATAGTAGCCCCGCGTCCGATAATACCGATATCGGCATCGTGTTCGAAATAAGGTGGGGATTGGGCTAGCATAGTTAATCCCTTGGTCGTAATTCCTTCATTTAATCTCGATCTGCCATATTACCTTCAATCCAAAAACCACACTCCATATAGTAGCTATAGGAGAACCTGTTAGCGGTGTCAAGTGCAAATCGGATTGGCCTCTGCTATTTCCGGCCCCTAACCGGATTCTCTGGATGTACTACACTTTGAATCGGGAAGGCGCTTTCTGTGCCCAGCCAGTCGGGTCTGGCTGAAAAGATCAAACCGGGGAAACCTCCCATGCCGAGCCATAATGCAGACATCGCCGCCATCTTCGAGGAGATTGCCGCCCTGCTTGAGATCGAGGGAGCGAATCCGTTTCGCATACGCGCCTATCGTAATGCTGCGCGCACGATTGGCGAGCTTTCTACAGAAGCATATGTGCTGGCGGAAAAGGACGAGGACCTGACACGCCTCCCTGGCATCGGTCACGACCTTTCCGCCAAGATAAAGGAAATTGTGACCACCGATCATTGCAGCTTATTGGATCGTCTGCACGCGGAGCTTCCCCCCGCCGTTACCGAGCTTCTGAAAGTCCCCGGTCTTGGCCCCAAGCGAGTCAGGCATCTCTATCACGATCTGGATGTTCAGACTGTCGAGCAACTCTACTGCGCTGCGCGCGATGGCCGCATTCGAGTCCTGCCGGGCTTCGGCGAAAAGACCGAGCTCAACATCCTCCAGGCGGTTGAAGCACATGTCAATCAGATAAGGCGCTTCAAGCTGGCGGTCGCGGCGCAATATGCCGAAGCGTTACGATCGTACTTGGCGGCAGTGCCTGGCGTAATGAAGGTAACTGTCGCGGGCAGTTACAGACGCATGCGCGAAACCGTCGGCGATCTCGATATTGTGGTCGCGGCAACGCCCGGCAGCACTGTCATGCAGTATTTTATTGCTTATGACGAGGTTGCCGAAACGCTGGCGGCGGGCGGCACACGAGCCAGCGTTATTCTCAAGTGCGGCATGCAGGTCGACCTGCGTGTCGTACCCAGGGAAAGTTATGGCGCCGCCCTGCACTACTTTACCGGCTCCAAGGCGCATAACATTGCCGTTCGGTATATCGCTCAGAAACGAGGATTGAAAATCAACGAATATGGCGTGTACCAGGGTAAAAAACGCATCGCGGGAGACAGCGAGGAGTCGGTTTACCGTGCTGTCGGCCTGTCTTATATCCCGCCGGAACTGCGTGAAAATCGGGGCGAGATTGCGAAGGCGCGGGTTGGACGGCTACCACATCTGGTTGAACCCGGCGATCTTCGAGGCGACCTCCATGCCCACACCAAAGCAACCGATGGCCACAACACCCTCCGTGAAATGGCGCTTGCAGGGAAGTCCCGCGGCTGGGAATACCTTGCGATCACGGACCACTCACGCCGCCTTGCCTTCGCACGCGGCCTCGATCCGCTGCGGCTGGCACGCCAATGTGAAGAAATCGATGCGATTAACGAAGAACTGGAGGGTATCACCTTGCTCAAGGGAATAGAGGTGGACATCCTGGAAGATGGCAACCTCGACCTACCGGACCATATCCTGAGGCAACTCGACCTTGTTCTGGGCGCGATCCACAGCGAATTCGGGCTTTCGCGAGCGAGACAGACCGAACGTATTCTGCGCGCCATGGAACACCCCCATTTCACTATGCTTGCGCATCCGGGGGGCCGGCTCATCCAGCAGCGCGCCCCATACGACGTCGACATGCCGCGTATTATCCGAGAAGCCGGACGCCGCGGCTGCTTTCTGGAACTTAATGCTCAGCCGGACCGCATGGATTTGTTCGACATTTATTGCCAGATGGCCAAGGAAGAGGGCGTGCTGGTCAGCATCAATTCGGACGCGCATAGTACTTTTGACTTCGACAACCTGCGTTTCGGGGTTGGGCAAGCCAGGCGCGGCTGGCTGGAAAAACAAAACGTACTTAACACTCGTCCGCTCAGCGAGCTTCAAGTACTTCTCAATCGAACGATGCGGCAACCAGCAAAGGCGCCGGTCCCGCAATGAGCTGATTATTCAAATCGCTTGCCCATGCCGCTTCAACGACCGGTACGAGGAGCGCAACGAAAAACAACATGGTCAGGTTTGACGAGACTGCCTTTAAACTTTGCCCCTATTGCGCAGGAATGCAAGATGGGCATGACTGGAGATAGCCATGATTTTTGAAAATCGCATTGCAGCAGCGAAACAGCTTGTCGCTGCTCTTTCTGAATACCAAGGCAAGCACCCGTTGATTCTGGCGATTCCGAGGGGTGCGGTGCCGATGGCGAAAGTCGTCGCCGATGAACTGGACGGCGAACTGGATGTGGTGCTGGTGCATAAGGTGGGCGCACCCGGCAATCCCGAATTCGCCATTGGCGCAGTCGATGAAAGCGGATGGACCTACCTTGCGGATTATGCCGGCGATGTGGGCGCGAGTGAGAAATACATCAGGAACGAAGTCGCCGCCCAACTGGAAACAATACGGCGGCGCCGGGCACAATACACTCCCGTGCGGGAACCGATCGATCCCTCGGGACGCGTGGTTATTGTGATCGATGACGGACTTGCTACCGGCTCGACCATGCTCGCGGCATTGCATGCGCTCAGGGCAAAGAAGCCTGCAGAGCTGATCTGCGCGGTGCCCGTGGCGCCGCCCGACACGCTAGAAAAGGTGCGCGGCAACGCGGATCGGGTGGTATGCCTTTCGGCACCCGTCAATTTCCACGCGGTCGCACAGTTTTACGTGGATTTCCCGCAAGTAACGGACGAAGAGGTTATCGCCATCCTCTCCGCTTCGGGCTAGCAGCCTGTCGGACTTGAAGAATCGAAGCGAAAAAGTGACTGGGTGAGGATAGATTTTGTTGATTTTGAAGGCCAATAGTTATTCTATTGGCCGAAAAAGCGGCGAAATATGGACCAGCCAGACGCTTTTGCAGCCGATTTCCTTTAAGTCCGACAGGCTGCTAACTGCCCCTCATCCAGCTCTACCGCAGGTCCAGGCCCAACGGTTCTCGCTCATGTATCGAACATTGACTTTTTTGTCATGAGACCTAAACTGAAGAACATGCCGTCGTACCAAACGATTGCGCCAGAGTACCTAATACCAGGAACAAAATCATGATCCGTTATCCTATTGATGTGGCCACTCGCGTCAGCCCCAACCTTTCAGCGCTTATCGAAAGCCAGGTCAACGATCCGGATGCGGAGCAACCTGTAACACTAGCATCGGTGCGCGCCTTTATCACTGGCTTGCTGCCCGCTTCATTGAACGAGGCGGAGCGGTTGCATCATTTCGATATCGACGTGTCGCTGCTTGACGAACTGGATGCGCTGATCGAGGAGTTTGACGAAGATGCGCTTGCCATCGACTTTGCGCGGAGCAGTGCGAGTGAATCGCTTTCCCGTTTGATTGATGCTGTGATGAATGACGAGAATCGGGAAAATCCGCCCACGCTGGAAACGATAAAAGAGGCGATTGCCTCCGGCCTGTCTGCAAGACTGGTCGGCGATGGCGTTCTGGAGGACGACGAAGACGACGCCCTGCTCGCGGAGATTGAAACACTGATCAGGCGATACGGCGCTGACTCCCCCGCGGAGGAGTTCATACGTTACGAATAGTTCTTTACGTTACTTCCTGCCACAATACATGCATCACTGTTATCACGCTGCAATGCGGATGCCGTGGGGAAATAATTATCCCTTTTTCCTCATCCCCTGGCCATGACAGCTGACCAGGAATGGAACCACTGGAGTAATAAAAAACGAAATCCAGCGTCCAAATGTCATGGGTTCTCCCAATAGCAACGGGATCCCCTGATTTATAGCATCAAGGCATGCACCCACTACGACGGCAACCCAGATCGCGACCAATCGCGTATTTGGATCCCGTATTGAGGACTTAATCGCGTTTAAATGACGCATTGTCTCTCCTTTCCCTCTTCCTTTCGTCTCGAATTCAAATCAATCTTGCATTCCGGCGCTCCCAGATCACCCTCAAGCCGCATTACCACCCATTTGAGGCTGCCCTCAAGGGCTAACCCAGTTACAATAATAATATTTTTTCCGGATAACCGCATGCGCTGTCCTGTTATTGCCTTTTACCGCCGGCCAAGCCGGCCGGATAAAGCAATCGTTGTGAAATACGGTCTCATATCACGCTGCGCGCTGGGTGGAGTTTAATCAGTCATGCTGGAACTGCGCCATATTGGCAAAGCCTATGCGAGCGGACGGCAGGTATTGGCCAATTTGTCTTACACGCTCGGCGCCGGGGAGTACGTGGCAATCATGGGCGAGTCCGGCGTCGGCAAATCGACACTGTTGAATCTGATCGCCGGTTTGGATGTTCCGGACACGGGCGAGATATTGATTAATGGAGTCGCCATGTCGTCTTTGGATGACGATGCGGCGACGCGTTTGCGGCGCAAGGAATTCGGCTTCATTTTTCAGGCATTTCACATCCTGCCACACTTGACGCTCAGCCAGAACATTGCATTGCCCTTGCTGCTTAACGGCGCGCCGATAGAGCGCGCTGAACCGATGCTGGACGCGGTTGGTCTGGGTGGCAGAGGACACCACTTCCCCCATCAACTGTCCGGCGGAGAGCTTCAGCGCATCGCCATTGCCAGGGCGCTGGTACACCGCCCGAAACTGGTACTCGCCGATGAACCGACCGGCAACCTCGACCCCGACACCGCGCGCGATATCCTCATGCTAATGCGCAGGGAGATCAAGGCGAACGGCGCATCGGGCATTATCGTTACCCATTCGCATGCTGCCGCCGCGACGGCGGATCGGATCCTCGCGCTGACGAAGGACGGCCTGCACCCCGTGGCCCCAGCAAAAGTGGCGGATGCGGCAGCTCCGGCAGTTTCAGCAGATTCATATCAAAGTGAATGACGAAGTCAGCGAACAAGGGGACGCTGTCCCGCTGGCTGTTGTCGGGCGAATGGCAGTCTCACAGAGTACAGGCCGCGGTCGCCGTCATTGCAATTGCACTCGGGGTGGCGCTTGGGTTTGCGATTCATCTGATCAACGCCGCCGCATTCAGTGAATTTTCCGCCGCCGCCCGAAGTCTTTCGGGTCAGTCCGACCTGGAAGTGCGGAGCCCGCAAGCCACCTTCGATGAGTCAATCTATCCGGTCCTGGTGCAACGCGACAATGTTGAACTTGCCAACCCGGTATTGGAACTGGATGTTGCTATTCCAGGCAGTTCGCAGGAACGAAAAGACGGCACATTAAAAATTCTCGGACTGGATATTTTTCGCGCCTCGCTCATGGCGCCGGACCTGATCGGGATTCCGGGTGAGGACAAGCTATTCGATATCCTGGCTGATGACGCCATTTTTCTCTCCCCCGCCGCGATGGAATGGCTGGGGGTAAAGCAAGGCGATCCCTTGCCACTCCGCGTAGGAACTCAAACGATCACGCTACGGATTGCGGGCAGCCTGACACGGGCCCGCGCAGGACAGCGTATCGGAGTGATGGACATTGGCGCGGCGCAATGGCGCTTCCACCGAATTGGCCAATTGTCGCGTATCGAGTTGAAGTTGGCGCCGGGTATCGATCGGGTGGCGTTCAAGACAGCATTGGAACAGGAGCTGGAACCACGCGGCCAGTATCTGATCACGGAAACTGCTGATCAGGAAACCCGTGTCGCCAACATGTCGCGCGCCTATCGCGTCAACCTGAACATGCTCGCCATGGTAGCGCTATTCACCGGCACGTTCCTGGTATTCTCGACGCAGGCGCTATCGGTCGTCCGGCGGCGTCATCAATTCGCATTGTTGCGGGTACTCGGACTAACGCGCAGGCAACTTCTGACTCAGGTTTTATTCGAGGGAGGCGCTCTCGGCGCTGTCGGCTCGCTGGCCGGGCTTGCCCTTGGCTATGCAACCGCCGCCACCGCACTGCATTATTTTGGCGGAGACCTTGGCGGTGGATTTTTTACGGGAGTAAAACCGACCGTGTATTTTGACCCGCTGGCAGCGGCGGTCTTTTTCATTCTGGGATTAGGCATTACCTTGTTGGGCAGCGCTGCGCCGGCCTGGGAAGCGGCAACCGCCAAGCCCGCGCAGGCACTCAAATCCGGAAGCGAAGATGTCGCACTCTCGAAACTGGCCACGCCCTGGCCCGGCTTGCTTTGTCTGGCCTCGGGTGCCCTGTTTACGCAGTTGCCGCCGATTTTCGATTTGCCGGTCTTTGGCTATCTCGCTGTAGCACAATTACTGACTGGTGGCATCGTCCTCATGCCGCGGTTTGCAGCATTGGTTTTCTCTGCCGTGTCTTCTGCGGTGGACAACCGTACGTCCGGAACCGCCGGGGCCACGCCGGCACTGACGACATTGGCATTGGCACGACTGGCCAATGCACCCAATCAGGCGGCTATCGCTCTGGGCGGGGTGCTTGCCAGCTTTACCTTGATGGTTGCGATGGCGATCATGGTGGCAAGTTTTCGTGTGTCGGTCGACGACTGGCTGAAACATATTCTGCCCGCCGACATATATTTACGAACAGCCATGGGCGGAGACACACGCGGCGTGACGCCGGATGAAATGAAAGCGCTCGCAGCCATACCCGGGATCGCCCGTGCTGATTTTTTCCGCTCATCGAAATTGACGCTCGATCCTGACCGGCCCAGCATTGCGCTGATTGCGCGCCCCATCGACATGACCGATCCGGGCAATACTCTACCGATGACCGGTGAGGCAATTGCGCCCGCTTTGCTTCCGAAGGACGCGATACCAATCTGGGTATCTGAAGCGATGGTTGATTTATATGATTACACGCCGGGCAAGCAGGTTGCGTTGCCAATAGCCGATCCGGCGCCCAGCTTCGTCGTCGCGGGCGTGTGGCGCGACTACGGGCGGCAATTCGGCGCGGTACAGATGCAGCTGGCGGATTATCAAAGGCTGACGGGGGATCGGCTGGTGAACGATGCCGCGCTCTGGCTGGAAAACGGCATAACCCCTGAGCAAGTGATTGCACCCATGAGACGCCTGCCGTTCGGTGACGCGCTGGAGTTCTCCGAGCCCGGTCAGATACGCGCATTAAGCCTGAATATTTTTGACCGCAGCTTTGCGGTAACCTATCTGCTGGAAGGCGTGGCAGTGATCATCGGGCTGCTTGGCGTGGCGGCAAGCTTTTCAGCACAAGCTTTCGCACGCACGAAAGAATTCGGAATGTTACGCCATATCGGTATGACGCGCCGGCAGGTCCTCGGTATGCTTGCCGTGGAAGGCTGCCTGTTGACCGCGCTCGGGGCTGTGCTCGGTTTTGTGCTCGGCTGGTGTATCAGCCTGATTCTCGTCTTCATCGTGAATCCCCAGTCGTTCCACTGGACAATGCAGCTCAGCCTCCCGTGGAAAGGGCTGCTGGGAGTGGCACTGGTACTGATGGCGTCGGCTGCCATGACCGCGCTCGCATCAGGACGCCATGCGGTGTCTGGCAATGCAATACGTGCAGTACGGGAGGATTGGTAATGCAACCTTTTAAATGCAACCCTGCCTATGTCGATCATTCCAGCAGGCAGGAGCGCTCGGTATCCAGGGCCGCGAGAATATCATTTCAGCGGGCCAGATTTCTTGCTGCATTTTTCATCATTACCTGGTTCGGTGCCGCTATCGGTTTCGCTGCACCACCTCAGCTTTCCCCCGTGATTCAGGGCGTACCGCTTGCCTTTCCCCACGACTTTGGCGCTCATCCTGACTTTCGCAACGAATGGTGGTATGCGACAGGCTGGTTGGAAACCCCGGAAAAAAAGCCGCTCGGCTTCCAGGTCACTTTTTTTCGCGTGGCGACCCAACACGATCGATCCAATCCGAGCCGCTTTGCCCCCCAGCAACTCATCATTGCGCATGCGGCATTGTCCGATCCCGCCGCAGGTAAGCTTCTTCACGATCAAAAAAGCGCGCGCGAAGGTTTCGGGCTGGCCTATACAAAAGAGGGCAACACGAATGTAAAGCTGAACGATTGGTACTTCGTGCGAGAGGAAAATGGACGGTACGGGACAAGCATAACAGCGGATAACTTTATGCTGCAATTGTCGCTAATACCCACGCAGGCGCCGATGCTGCAAGACCTCAATGGTTTTTCGCGAAAAGGACCGCGACCGGAACAAGCAAGCTATTACTACAGCGAGCCGCAGCTGCAAGTTACGGGAACCGTCACCCGCGATGGCAAGGAAACCGCTGTCAATGGCATTGCCTGGCTCGACCACGAGTGGTCAACCGCCTATCTCGATCCTGCGGCTGAAGGATGGGATTGGGTCGGCGCAAATCTCGACGACGGATCTTCCCTGATGGCGTTTCGAATCCGCAGCAAAGATGGCAGCAAAGTGTGGGCGTATGCCGGAATCCGCGACCCGTCCGGCCGCTTCACCAAATTCGAGCCGGAGCAGGTAACTTTCGAACCCCAGCGTACCTGGCGTTCGCCTCGTACGAATGCTACTTATCCTGTGGAAATGCGCATTCGGACCGGCTCGACCGAATGGCTGCTCACCCCCCTGCAAGACGACCAGGAACTCGACTCGCGGCAATCGACGGGCTCGGTCTATTGGGAAGGCGCCGTTACCATTACCCGCGATGGTAAACCCGCTGGCCGCGGCTATTATGAAATGACTGGATACGTTGAGCCTCTGACACTTTGACGGCTTGCGTCCAGCTTCCACATGGCCGCACGTCACTTTCCCTACCGCGGCAATTGCCCAGGGATAGCCCTTCACGTTTGATAGTGGCCGCGCTGACCCCTTGATCGTGTTGAATATCCGTCACACTCTGCCCTGTTTAGAGCGTCTATCTGTAAGTCCAGGTTCTGGTCGTTGGCGAATACTTGTGATAGCCATTTTCATGAATATACTCTCTGTTTTCGCCCATCCTTATGCAGCAATGTGAATCAGCAAAAACAATGCGTTCATTGTTCGTTTTATTGTGGCGAAAAGGATCCCTTATGCAATTCAAAACCGGGAGGCGAACCTTGGATCACCAAGGCATTCTGGATTATTACATTCGCCGCAGCACGGAACTTATATCCTTACCCGATCTGGAGTCCCCGATAGTGCTTTTAAGCTAGCCTAGTCCTCATGCAGCATCTCGAAACGCTGCGCGAGAAAATCAATTAACGCCCGCACAGATGGCAGAAGCCCGCGCCGGGACGGAAACACCGCATGAATGATTTCCCGACACGGCGCCCAGTCTGGCACCAGCCTAACCAATGAACCAGCCGTCAGCTGGTCTCGCGCCATGACCATCGGCAGCTGCACTGCACCGACACCGGCCTCAGCGGCATCTCTTAGCGCGATCATGTCCGTCGTCACGAAGCGTGGCGTGTGATGAAGTGTGGCTTGTGCGCCATTCGGCCCATGCAGCATCCAGCTATGGATTTGTTGTGCAGTCCCCAGGCCCAGGCTCGGCCAATTGCCCAAAGCGGCTGGTGCAGCAGGAAAGCCAAGTTGCTGGACAAGCGCGGGGCTGGCCACCAAACATTGGCTTCGATCAGCCAGGATGCGCATAACCAGATCACTGTCCTGCAGGGGCGGTGGTCGCACACGAAGGGCGATGTCCAGTGACTCGCTGATCAGATCGACACGTCGGTTGGTCGCCTCCATCTGCACTGTGACGCGCGGATAGCGCACCATGAAATCAGCCAGCATCACTCCCACATAAGCATTCACCAGCGGTATGGGGCATGTCATCCGGATTACACCCCTGGGTTCGGCTGTTAGCGTGTCTATTGCTTCCTGGGCCCCCTCAGCTTCCACCAGCATCGCCTTGCAATGCATGTAATAAGTCTCGCCGGCGTCGGTAACTGCAAAGTGACGTGTCGAGCGCTGGATCAGGCGCACACCCAAGCGCTCTTCCAGCTTGGCGATGCGGCGGCTAAGCTTCGATTTCGGCATGCCCAGGGCCCGGCCTGCCGGAGCAAAGCCGCCATGATCCACGGCTTGGACGTAGTAATAGAGGTCGTTCAGGTCTTGCATAAGGGGCCATCCATCGTTTCAAAAATAGAACTCTGATATCTGATTTAGCAGACTACACGCCTATCCGTCTCCAGGTCTATACTCCAACCACTTGCTAATTGCAAGCAAAATACTTGTTAACTGCGTTAGTAAGAGGTCATGGAAGAAGTGGTAGTGAGTTAACCAAAAGGAGTACTGAAATGGCAACAAGACATCGAAGGTTGCGCAGCTATCCGCAAGCAGGTGTTCGTGCTTCCAGCATGCCGTCATTGCACGAATCAATGATGTATAAGTTTGGGCTGCTGGGTCTGCTTGGAATAGCACTATTCTGGAACGGCTTTCAAATCTTTGCCTGATAGGCGCAGTATTTGCAAGAGTGAATGATGTAACGCGCCTTATCCCCATAAAACATTTTAAATTTATGGAGAATAAAGGCAAATCCGCTCAAACAGTAGCGGGCAGTTAATCTAAAGGAGTACTGAAATATGGCAACAACACTAGAAACGTCAAGTAAGGCGAAGTCGGAAGGTCGGGACTACGACATGTCGCTGTGGTACGACTCGAAGTGGTACAAATTCGGTCTCATCACTATGCTGGCGGTGGCGATATTCTGGATCTGGTACCAGCGGACGTTTGCCTACTCGCACGGAATGGACTCGATGGAACCCGAGTTTGAGAAGGTATGGATGGGGCTGTGGCGGGTGCACATGACCGTGATGCCGATCTTTGCCCTGATCACCTGGGGCTGGATCTGGAAGACCCGGGATACGAAGGAGCAGTTGGACAATCTCGACCCCAAGCTTGAGATCAAGCGCTACTTCTATTTTATGATGTGGCTGGGCGTCTATCTGTTCGGCGTTTACTGGGGCGGCAGCTTCTTTACCGAGCAGGATGCCTCCTGGCACCAGGTCATCATTCGTGACACGAGCTTCACCCCGAGTCACGTGGTGGTGTTCTATGGCTCCTTCCCGATGTACATCGTGTGCGGCGTGGCCACCTACCTGTACGCCATGACCCGTCTGCCGCTGTACGCTCGGGGCACCTCGTTCCCGTTGGTGATGGCCATTGCCGGTCCGCTCATGATTCTGCCGAACGTAGGCTTGAACGAATGGGGCCATGCTTTCTGGTTCATGGAAGAGCTCTTTAGCGCTCCGTTGCACTGGGGCTTTGTGGTGCTAGGCTGGTCGGGTTTGTTTGCCGGCGGCGTTGTGGCACAGATCGTCACCCGCTACTCCAACCTGACCGACGTCGTCTGGAACGGCCAGAGCAAAGTCATCCTCAGCAACCGGATCGTACCGTAAAGAGCTAACTGAGGAATCTGAGCAGTGGCCTGAACTGCCTGAACCGCCCCGCTCCCCGTTACATCACAGGGGGATGGGGCGATTTGCAATAAGCCACAGTAAAACAGCATGCAGGGGATAACGAATACACAATTGAACCCTACCTCAAGGAGCAATCAAATGATCAAGCAAGTGATACAGCTCATTATTATTGTTACCGCAGCGCTTTACTGTGGCATGGCTGGGGCGCATGGGAAGGTGTCGATGGATGAAGATACATGCGCTCGCAGGCTTGATGATGACAGCATGGTGCATTTGAGTGCCTACCAGCCTCAACATGAACCCAGCAATCAATACTGCACAGAAATACCCAGGGAAGGGAATACTTTATTGGTAATAGACCTTGCGGATCAGGCGCTGCGCGACATCCCCGTGGGGATACGCGTAGTGCGGGGAACCAGCGAGGTTGATGATGAGACAGTGGCATACCTGCGTCCGAGTTATCATCCCGATGGGGTAATAAGGGGAGAGACCAGTCTGGATAAGGGGTTATACACGGTATTTATTACCGGCGAGGCGGTCCCTCCGGTACATTATGAGTATTCGTTGCGCGTACAGATGATCAACTACGCGAATATTTTTCGTGCTGCAACAGGTCCGTTGATTGCACTGCTGCTGCTTAGCCTGCTTGGTTACAAACTTATGAAATCCGAGCGGGTACAGGTTTGGCGGGCTTCCACGCGCCGGGCTTCGAGGCGGCGAGGATAATGCGGTATCGAGAACACCCGAACGTAGGAAAAGTGCTTCTTTACTTTATTACACTCATGGACCTACATTAATTGCAGAATGAAAGTATAATTCTTGGTTGCAAAAAGCAAGTTAATCTGCAGGCCAGCGCGAAGTTATGACGAAATCAAACCAGATCAGCCGTTCCTCCTGTCCAGTCAGTTGCGCTCTGGACATATTGGGCGACAAATGGACGCTGCTTGTCGTTCGTGATCTCATTTTCTTCCGTAAGCGATACTTCGGGGATTTTCAAAATTCCCCGGAAAAAATCGCTACCAATATCCTTTCTGATCGCCTGAAAAAACTGGAGGAATCCCACCTCCTTTTGCGACGCCGCGATCCGGCTAATGCGCGCAAGATTATTTATATGCCTACTGAAAAATGCGTGGATCTGGCGCCTCCAATCATGGAGCTGGTACGTTGGGGTGCAAAATATGTTCCTGAAAGTAATGTACACGAGAATCTGGTTCAACGATTTGAGCAGGACCCGGTGGAATTTATGGGGGAAATACGATTATCTCTACGTAGAGAGAATGAAGCGAATAAAGAATAGCGGGATTAGATGATGCAAAAGGAAATCAAGGCTATGAGAGAGATGAAAGTTAATTTTTAACTGAACTTTACTGGAATGCCCTTGGCATTACTACCGGGAACAGATCAGTACCATGCCCCTAATAAGGCACCTACTTAACATTAAACTGCAATACAAAAGGAATTCTCCATGCCCGATCAATCAAATGTCGAGCGTACGCTGTACGGATTCTGGCTCTCACCTTATATGAGTCAGGTCGCACACATGCTCTCGGAAACCGGTCTAACTTATCGTTATGAACGAGTGTCTCCGTTTCAGGGGGGCACGCTTACGCCAGAGCATATGGAACGAAATCCTCTTGGGAAAATTCCTACTCTCAGGGATGTCAATGGTGTTGATATTTCAGAAAGTCACGCGATCTGTCGATATCTCGCGAGAATCTATCCAGAAGCACAAAAGTTTTATCCTGTTGATGATCCGATGCTCTGTGCAGAGGTCGATGCCAAGAATGACTTCATCACTTTCTCCATTGCGGGTCCATTCTTCAACTGGTTTGTTGTCAGCGCATATTTTCCAAAAGCATGGAAACTCAAAATCGAAAAAGAAGGGCATATCTATAATCTTTGCTCTGTTCTGTTAAGCAAAATGTGGCTACCCCGATTGGTTAATGGCTCGAAAATGGCGCCATTCCTGCTTGGCAAAGAGCCTTTTTTGCCGGATTTCCAGTTGTTCTATACGCTCGAGCTTAGCCAAATGTTTTCCGAGCTGTTCGATATACCCGAGATGCATCTGTTTCGAGACGATCCTGCATTAAAGACGTTTTACGATGCAATGTGCGAGCGTCCTTCTACCCGTGAAATACTGGCGGCTAAAGAATCAGAACTGGATGTTACGAAGAAGGAACTCTTCGGGGGGTTTGGGGCAGCTTATCTCAATAACCATATCGACAGAAAAATCCTTGGAGGGATATTCGGGCGTGAAGTCTGACCCGTACATACTGTAGCTGATCATCTGAATGGTCTTGAATCTACTGCATTTTCGCAAGGGATCAAGTGCCTCTTCCGGCGGTCTATTTTCCCCTTAATAACAGTTTTTATTGCGGAGGCCCAACCTCCGTTTTAGTGATATCCACATCTGGTGATCGCAATCATTACAAACCTACATATTGCGGCTCTTTTTGATCAAATCGTACGCAGTCTGCACTTCCTGAGCCTGCGCGGTGGCCATGGCAATCATATCTTCGGGAAGGCCCTGGCCCATCAGCTTATCCGGATGATACTGGCTCATCAGTTTGCGATATGCACGTTTTATTTCCTGATCGCTACTTTCCCTGGTCACGCCCAAGGCTTTATAAGCATCGTCCAAAGCAGTGGGCGAGGTTGCCTGGCCTCCCGCAAAATGCGACTGATTTAATACCATGTCCAGCAATTGCCTGAAAGCAAGCTGGTCATAGCCCAAGTGGAGGGCAACGTCACGCAGCAGGCCCTCCTCCGCCGCATCCAGGCGCCCATCGGCCAACGCCATGACGATGAGGTAAATCAGCAGCATCTGCTTGAGACTGTGCGTATGTCCACAAACAGACATGAATTCGTTCAGCTTGGGCCTGATATCAAAATCCGGCGCGGATCCTTGCTTGAACAGGGCAATTGCGAGTTGCCGGTGCTCAGAGGACATTCCCAGCTTTTGCATGAAGTCTTCAACATGGGTAATCTCATCCTGGGAAATATGCCCATCTGCTTTCGCAAGTTTTCCCATTGAGATGAAAACGGTTTCGAGAAAAACTTTTTGGCGATGGGCGCTCGTGAGCGGATTGATTGCACCCGCACCATAAGCCCTATAACGGTCAATAAAGCTTCCGACGATATAACCGAGAAATGCTCCGAAAATACCGAAGAGGTAGTAGCCTAATAAAACTCCAATTATTTTGAACAAGGGCGAATTCCGGGATTAATGTGGAAAAGTGGACTATAACTTTGTGTAATTATTGCTTAAGCATTCAGCCGCGGAAAGTGATACGGGTAATAGCAATAAATGAATCCTTTGAACCATTCCCGCCTGTTGCTAATGCAGGATGGTAAAGTTTAGCGTAACTCATACAAACTCGCACACGATATGACGTATCAAACATGGAGGATATTGAGGCAATTTGGCTAATGACAGTTTTCGCGAGAGGTAAACAAGCCCGATGACGGGTTGCGCTCGCTCCAGTCATCCTGCATAAAATTCCATAGAGACACAATTCAACGATGCGAGTAAAACGATCAATACAATGACATAAAGGAGGAGCCATGATTGAACTGCATTCGAGCCCAACGCCTAATGGCCAGAAGGTAATGATCATGCTTGAGGAAACCGGAATCGAATGGAAGCACATCGACGTCAATATCAGTATCGGCGAACAGTTCAAGCCTGAACACCTGAAGCTCAATCCCAATAACAAGATTCCCGCAATCGTGGATACGGAAGGACCAGGAGATGGCCCGTACTCCATGATGGAATCCGGCGCTATTCTCGCGTATCTCGCGGAAAAAACCGGCAGGTTTCTACCACGGAATACGCGCAAGCGTTATGACACGTTCCAATGGCTATTTTTCCAAGTGGCCCATATTGGCCCCATGTTCGGCCAGGCCAATCACTTCAACAGACAGGCCAGCGACAATCAGTATGCGCGGGATAGATACAATAACGAGGTGCTGCGCCTGTACCACGTACTGGAGAATCGGTTAGGTGAAAGCGCCTGGCTTGGCTGCGACGAATACACAATCGCCGATATCGCAACCTATCCATGGTGTAAAGGGCATGCGGATCGCGGCATCGACAAAACGGCGTTCCCCAATTTCATGCGCTGGTTCGAGTCCATGGAAGGACGCCCGGCCGTGCAACGCAACAACAAAATGGCGGCGGAAATTCGTGCGCGCATGGAGAAGGCGGCAGAAGGCAGACCGTCCATCGACATTTACGACACCAAAGATAACGGAGAGCGCCTCACACGGGCTACGGGCCATATGGATAAATTACGGGGGTGAGGATCGTGGCAGGGATAGCTGTCTGCTGGCCGCCGTACGTCAGTTGGCTCAATGCAAGGCGCCTTACAGGAAGCGTTGATGGCTTTGAGAGAAACAACGTTGGCCATTGGAAAATATGGATGATCAAAGGATAAGCGCTAGCGCTACGACAAGCTGCGGTGATAGGGCCTTCCATCGTGAATCAGCCCAGGTTCGGCAGCAAAACTTCAATCGACAGGCAAAGACGGTATAATAGAGTCGCTGCGCCTATAGTCGGTACTGGAGATAGGCGGAAAGAAATGTAAATTGCTGGCCTCCAGCGAATACGTCATTGCGGCATTGCTATTATCCTTGCTGTAAAGAGTACGCGGAACTGCGCATCACAGAATTGCTTTCCCCAATTTCATGCGCTGGTCGAGAGCATGAAAGCGTGTCCGGCCGTGAAAGCAGCAACGAACGATAGGCCAAACGAATCCACGCGCATGAGTAAAGCGCGGAGGGTCAGCCGTCAGTCGATTTTTACGATACCAAAGATAGCACTGAACGACTCATTCGCACCAAGTGCACTGGGTCGCACTAAAACGCATGGTAAAAAGGTCAGGCTTATTTCCAGCTGAACCATTTTCACCTTTCTCGGCTGACAGGTAATACCACGCCTGATCCGGCATGCGTATCAAATTAAGCCGCAATCAACCCGCATAGCTCAACAGCCTCTACCGGAAAATGGGGAGGTTGAAAAGGAGCGGCTCAATGACAACAAGGCTTTGAATCAGGAATCCGCGTGGTTTTCCGGCGGATTTTAGCAGGACAGACTTTTCATTCCAACGTCAAACGCAATGCATGGCGCGGCATACAGGACTATCACAACCTGGAATTAGTGGGGTTGGCCGACGGTGACGCCTTCCTCCTTCCAACCATGTCAGGCTTTTTTCAATGGAGAGGAGAAAAAATGAAGCATCAGCAATACAGTATAAAATTCCCTATCGGAGAATCTCATCAGCTTGGTGAGGACGAGGTCTTTTTCTCTGTCCTCGAAAACGGACAGGACATCAAGTTCCGTTTTCATGAATATGGTGAAATTTACAAACGTCCCGGTTTGTATGAACAGCTTTTTTATCATCGTCTCAAGTGCAATTCGCCCCAGAAAATCGGCGATATCCTGGCGAAAGTTCTAGGGGACAATCGCGTTGAAATGACAGAATTGCGGGCGCTCGATTTTGGAGCCGGAAACGGTATGTTTGGAGAGCAGCTGTGCAATATGGGAGTAGCGCGCGTTATCGGGGCTGATATCTCGGAAGAAGCCTATATTGCCTGTGAACGTGACAGGCCAAGCGTATACGATGCATATTATGTCTGTGATTTCTCCAATCTCGAAACTTCCATGCAACGAGAACTGGCTGCGTGGCAAATCGATTGCCTTACTTGTGTCGCCGCACTTGGTTTTGGCGATATTCCGGCAAAAGCCTTTGCCAATGCATTCAATCTTGTTGCACCGTCAGGATGGATTGCCTTTAATATCAAAGAGTCATTTCTACTTGAGAGCGATACTTCCGGATTCTCCCGCTTGATTAAATCGCTACTGGTAAGCGATGCGCTAGAAGTTCATCACCTGGAACGATACAGGCATCGTATATCCATTGATGGACGTCAGCTGTTCTATTACGCGCTGGTGGGAAAGAAAGGGTTCGATATACCGGATCACCTCTTGAACGGTGTGACCGAAATCCAAAGCCGAGCACGCCCGCTGGAACGAGCAGCAGGAGAATTAGCAACTATCAAATGCGGATAATTTCGAACAGCACCAGAAGAATCGAAGCCTGAAAGATACAACCGATAAGGCTGGTACCTGGAGGACTCCGGCGTTCTTTTAACTATTTGTTTAATCCCGGCAGAGCCTCTCCATAGGTTAAACTTGAAAAATTTTACTAACGTTGACACTTATCTATGGCTCAATACGTAATCACCATGAATCGCGTCGGCAAAGTCGTTCCGCCCAGACGCACGATTCTCAAGGATATTTCCATCAGCTTCTTCCCAGGCGCAAAGATAGGTCTGCTTGGTCTCAATGGTTCGGGCAAGTCCACTGTGCTGAAAATCATGGCGGGGGTGGACAAGGATATCGAAGGTGAGGTTACAGCGATGCCCAACCTCAATATCGGCTATCTTCCGCAGGAGCCACAGCTCAATCCCGTGCAGACCGTGCGCGATGCTGTGCAGGAAGGACTGGGCGAAGTGTTCAGTGCGCAACAGAAACTGGAAGAGGTGTATGCCGCTTATGCCGAACCGGATGCCGATTTCGACGCGCTGGCGTCCGAGCAGGTCCGGCTGGAAGCCATCCTTGCCGCCAGCGGTGCCAATGTCGATCAGCAGATGGAAATTGCCGCCGATGCGCTACGTTTGCCCGAATGGGACGCCGTTATCGGGAATCTTTCCGGCGGGGAGAAACGCCGCGTGGCATTGTGCAAACTTCTGCTGTCAAAGCCGGACATGCTGTTGCTGGACGAACCCACCAATCACCTGGATGCCGAGTCAGTGGAATGGCTGGAACAATTTCTCACCCGGTTCCCCGGTACGGTCGTAGCAGTCACGCATGACCGCTATTTTCTTGACAACGCGGCGGAGTGGATACTGGAGCTTGACCGTGGTCACGGCATTCCCTGGAAGGGCAACTACAGTTCCTGGCTGGAACAGAAGGAAACCCGGCTGAAGCAGGAAGAATCGGCCGAATCCGCGCGTCAGAAAGCGCTAAAAAAAGAGCTCGATTGGGTACGCCAGAACCCCAAGGGACGCCAGGCGAAATCCAAGGCGCGAATTGCCCGTTTCGATGAACTCAACTCCCAGGAGTACCAGAAACGCAACGAAACGCAGGAGATATTCATCCCCGTTGCCGACAGGCTTGGTAATGAAGTCATCGAGTTCAAGAACGTGTCCAAGGCCTATGGCGATCGCCTGCTGATCGACGATTTGAGCTTCAAGGTTCCGCCCGGGGCGATCGTCGGCATCATCGGTCCCAACGGGGCGGGAAAATCGACCCTGTTCCGCATGATCACGGGTAAGGAGCACCCGGATTCCGGCGATATAGAAATCGGATCAACCGTAAAAATAGCGCATGTGGACCAATCGCGCGATGCGCTCGAAGGCGGCAAAAGCGTGTTCGATACCATCTCAGGCGGCCATGACATCCTGAACGTCGGGAAATATGAAACGCCCGCGCGCGCTTATCTTGGCCGTTTCAACTTCAAGGGCGCCGATCAGCAGAAAATTGTCGGCAACCTTTCGGGCGGCGAGCGTGGAAGGCTACATCTAGCCAAAATGCTTATTTCCGGGGGCAATGTGCTCCTGCTGGACGAACCTTCCAACGATCTCGATGTGGAAACCTTGCGCGCACTGGAAGACGCGTTGCTGGAGTTTGCGGGGTGCGTGCTGGTCATCTCGCACGACCGCTGGTTCCTCGACCGTATTGCCACGCACATCCTGTCCTTCGAGGGCAATTCTCAGGTCGCGTTCTTCGACGGCAACTACCAGGAATACGAAGCCGACAAGCGTAAGCGCCTGGGTGAGGAAGGCGCCAAACCAAAACGGATCAGATATAAGCCGATCAACCGGTGACGTAACGCGCCACCCTTGACGTAACGTGCTTATACAGAGCCCGGATTTCAGCCGCCGACAGGTCGAGGTCCCCTGTTTGCCTAGTAGCGGCCCTCGCGCCTGGGGCCTGTGCCGCTGTATTCTTCATCTTCGTCATATCTTTCGATACCGTCCGTGCTGTATCTGGAATTGTCGCGCCTGGTGCTGGACGAACGGTTGTTTTTCGACCGCTTTTCCTTTTCAGCTCCATTCTCGTTCTCTTTATCCCTCACAGCCGGGGAATCAGCGGGCGCTATCTCAGCCGGCATATCGCGTTCGCCCGCGTGAACCATTCCCGTGCCGGCTGCGCTGAAGATCAATACGCTAGCCAGCCCGAGTAATTCTGCTGCCAATGTTGAAGAAAATTTCATGCTTGCCCTCCTCCTCTATGAAAATACAGCAAATTGCCGCGATTGGAATGATATTCCAGTCGGCAGGAGATTCAGTACGCTAACACACGTATTATCGCTGGCCACGACGCCAAAAACGTGAATCCACAGCGTGTTTTTGATCCGTGGAGGCTCGTAATACGATAAGCGCAACCTCGCGCAGTAACCCCTTACCTGATTCATCCCATGCCTGAGTCACCCCATACATTGGGTGTGTTCACATGCTCCGGACGAAACCCAATCCCGATCAGCCTGGCGGGAATCCATCGCAGGAAGGGAAAGCGAGCGAGGAGACAGAGAAAAAAGGGGGGCGAGAGAGGATCATTCCCATGCAGCACCCGGCCGATGACCCGATTCTGAAGAAGGCGCTGCAACCGTTGCGTCATCTGTGTCGGCCATTCGCGACGCAACTGAACTCGATCGAGGTCCTTGATCGTCATCCGGTTTTCGCGCAACGGGGCAGCGAGCAAATTCGACGCGGCGATTGCATCCTGAATCGCGAGGTTGATTCCGACACCGCCGACGGGCGACATTACATGCGCTGCGTCACCTATACAGAGAACACCAGATCGATACCACCGGCGCAACCTGTCAACCTGAACAGTAAGCAATTTGATTGCCTCCCAATCTTGCAATTCGCCAACACGGTCGGCTGTGAAGGGGACCAATTCCGCAATGCTATTGCGCAATGATGGCAAGCCCCGCCCCTGAATTTGAGCGTGCGACCCTTTCGGAATTACGAAACCGCACTGCCAGTAGGCGCCCCGGTTCAGCATGATGAAAATTCTGCCTGTGTCGAAACGTCCGACGGGGTCTTCCGGATCATGCGGGCATCGCGATAGCCGGAACCATAATACATCCATCGGCGCGCCGAATTCCGTTCCCGGCAAGCCCGCGTGCGCACGCACGGTGGAGTGGCGGCCATCTGCCCCCACGGTCAGATTCGCACGCACGGTTAGCGGGCCCTTCGGCGTTGCCGCCTGTAGCCCAACGATGTGTCCAGTTTCTTCGATAAGGCCGGTCACTTCAGCATTCATCCGCAATCTGAACGTTGGATAATGGGCTGCACGATTAGCCAGGAAATTCAGGAAATCCCACTGCGGCATGAAAATGATAAACGGATAAAGCGTTTTCAGATAAGTAAAGTCAGCGATGGTAAGCGCCAGATCGCCGAACTGTCCGGTGATCCGCCATGCTTTTTGGTGTGGCAATTTCAGTAGCGGTTCGAGTAACCCCAGTTCATGCATGACTTCCAGTGTGGAAGGATGAATCGTGTCCCCACGAAAATCGCGCAAAAAATCCGCATGCTTTTCCAGAACCAGCACCTCGACACCAGCGCGGGCCAACAGCAAGCCCAGCATCATGCCCGCAGGACCTCCTCCAGCGATGCAGCACTGCACTGATATCGTGTCCATTTTTTCTGACGAATGAAGCGAAAACGAGGAACAGGACAGGCTACGCTGGAAATTGGAATTTAACAATATAGCGGTATTGTTATGTACCGCAACTCCGGGGGTTTTTCGAGATCGGTGGCTTTTCTATACAATAGTCTGTAAATTTTGTGTTAAAACAAATCTTTCTCATCCGCTTTTCAGAATGGAATTCATGAAATCAGTTTATCCTCGCTCTCGGTTCGCCTTGATATTTGTAGTATCTGCAATCTTTTTGACACCTGCCAAAGTAAGTGCATTCGCGGCCAGCTCTGTCGCCGGACGCGCGGACAATGCCTTGAATGCAAAAACGTCTGTCAGCGAGAATTCCAGCAGCAAATTCGAATCATCTGTGGACGAGGCTTTACTGCTCGCAAATCTGGACGTGTCCGAGAAAACCGGTGAGAACGATGACAAAGAGAAAAGCAGTGAAACATTCGGAAAGGAAATCGGGATAGCGGACGGCCTGTTTCAGGAAAACGGAACGCAACGGTTAGCCCAATTTGACCAAAAAGATCGGCAAGAAAATGAAGGGAGCAAAGCCTGCGCCGTTTGTCCGGAAATGGTATCCATTCCCGGTCATAAATTCGCCATCGGCAAATATGCCGTTACCTTCAATGAGTGGGATGCCTGCGTGGCCGCCGGCGGCTGTGGCGCTTATGTCCCATCGGATAACGGGTGGGGGCGCGGCAACAGACCCGTGGTTAATGTGAGTTGGGAAGATGCGCAAGCCTACATTCGATGGTTATCGGATAAAACCGGAAAGCACTACCGGCTGCCGACTGAAGAGGAATGGAAAATTGCCGCGCTGGCAGGCTCCACCACTGCATATTATTGGGGCAATGATGTCGGACGCAATAATGCCAATTGTGATGGCTGTGGAAGCGAGTGGGACAACAGGAGAACTGCGCCCGTGGGCAGTTTCAAACCCAATGCATTCGGCCTTTACGATATGATGGGCAATGTATGGCAATGGACCGACACCTGTTGGCAAGGCAATTGCGCGAAGCGCATGTTTTTTGGCGGCTCCTGGAATCACCGGCCGCAGGACATGCGCACGACGACCCGAAACTGGTTTAATACGAACAAACGCATGCGTTACCTGGGGTTCCGGCTCGCCAGGACATTACCCTGAAACTATGTACTCACGGGATTTATGATAATTCCTGGGCTTCGCTGTTTTGTGGTTCCTTAACTCGCTCGCCTGATTCTCGCCCCCAGCCGGGACAACTTGTCCTCGATATGCTCATAGCCGCGATCCAGGTGGTAAATGCGGTCAATGATGGTTTCCCCCTTGGCGATCAATCCCGCCAGCACCAGGCTGGCGGAGGCACGAAGGTCGGTAGCCATGACGTTAGCACCATCGAGGCTTGCAACACCGCATACCACCGCAGTATTGCCCTCCACCTTGATGTCGGCATTCATGCGTTTTAATTCCTGTACGTGCATGAACCGATTTTCGAATATGGTTTCGGTAATGATCGCGGTGCCGGTGGCGACGCTGTTCAATACCATGAATTGCGCTTGCATATCCGTGGGGAAAGCCGGATAGGGTGCGGTTCGCAGATTTACGGACTTCAGTGGATTATTCATCTTCAAATGTATCCAGTCTTCGCCATGTTCGATCGCTGCGCCGGCTTCCATCAGCTTGTCTAGTACTGCGTCGAGCGTGTCGGAGCGTGTCTCCTTGAGGTGTATTTCGCCGCCGCTGGCTGCGGCCGCCACCAGGAACGTGCCTGTTTCGATACGATCGGCCATCACGCGATAGGTAGCGCCGTTCAAGGTTTCTACGCCCTCAATCGTGATGATATCGCTGCCGACTCCCTGAATTTTCGCGCCCATGGCGATAAGACAGTTTGCCAGGTCCGTCACTTCCGGCTCCCGCGCCGCATTTTCAAGTACCGTTGTCCCATCGGCCAGTGTCGCCGCCATCATCAGGTTTTCGGTGCCGGTAACAGTGACGATGTCCATGACAATATGCGCGCCGTTAAGACGTTTTGCTTTTGCGTTAATATAGCCATGCTCAATATCGATCTCCGCACCCATTGCCTGCAATCCCTTGATATGCTGATCAACCGGACGCAAACCGATGGCGCAGCCGCCGGGCAGGGACACCCGTGCCGCACCGGCGCGCGCCAGCATCGGGCCCAGCACCAGAATGGCCGCGCGCATGGTTTTCACCATCTCATAAGGCGCAACAAAATGGGAAAGATGTGCCGCGGTCAGTTTCGTCCTCTTGCCATCCGCCGCAATACCGATGCCCATTTGCCCGAGAAGGCTCAGCATCGTGGTTACGTCATTCAGCTGCGGAACATTCTCGATCGCGAGTGTTTCCGCCGTAAGCAAGGAAGCGCATAAAATAGGCAATGCGGCATTTTTCGCGCCGGAAATATGGATTTCGCCGGACAGCGGCACACCGCCCTGGATGATCAGTTTTTGCATGGATTGTGGATATTATTTGTGAACATTCGCGCTCTACTTCTTATTGGATTTTGGCGATAAGGATCTTTTCAAGTCCGGATATCATGGCAATATGGCGAACTTGGGAACGAGTTGTATTATTGTATGATCGAGCTATGCCCGGTGAATTTTTTTCACGGGTGCAAGAGGCTGTTGAACCTGCAGTCCCTTGTTCCTCAAGCGATGGTGATTGAGCATCAGGATTTGGGTTTGCGGTTGAAATGTGCTGAAGTTCCCTTCATCATATCGCAAAGACCGCATTCAGGGTTTCAAATTTACGAGTTTTTATGCCGCAATGGTATTTACAACAAAAGGAAATCAGATGAATAAAAAGACGATACAAACTGCCGACGCCCCCCAGGCAATCGGCACCTATTCGCAGGCGATACGCGTGAGTGGAGGAGATACCGTTTACGTTTCCGGACAGATCGGCCTGGACCCCTCCACGATGGAGATGGCGGCCGGGATCGAGGAGCAAATCCACAGGGTATTTTTAAACTTGAAGGCGGTTGCAGCGGCAAGCAGTGGAAGCCTCAGCGATATCGTCAAATTGAATGTCTATCTGATCGACCTTGCCCATTTCCAGAAAGTAAACGAAATCATGGCTGGCTATATCGATGCGCCCTACCCCGCGCGTGCGGCGATAGGCGTGGCGGCATTGCCGCGTGGAGCACAGGTGGAGATGGACGCGGTGCTGGTATTGCCGGGGTGACCGGACGGCTTGCACTTTCACGCGCCATGCCGTCCGCCGCCGTCATTCGCCCCGCCAGCAAAACAATACAGGAAAAACTCGACAGGCTGGGCATCACCGACGAATTCGATCTGGTGCTGCATTTGCCGCTGCGTTATGAAGATGAAACTCATCTCTATCCTATCCGCGATGTGCCTGCAGGCAAGGCAGTTCAGGTCGAGGGCGTCATAACCCATAATGAAGTGATGTATCGGCCGCGGCGCCAACTGGTATGCCAGGTGGAAGACGGCAGCGGCATACTGTTCATGCGCTTCCTCAATTTTTATGGCAGCCAGGTGAAAGCATATTCGGCCGGTACGCGGGTGCGGCTGCTGGGGGAAGCGCGCCCGGGTTTTTTTGGCGTTGAAATGGTTCATCCAAAATGCCGTGTCGTGCGTGAACATGAACCGCTGGCCGACGCGCTGACCCCAATTTACCCGGTCACTGCCGGGCTCTCGTCAGAAACGATGCGCAAGCTGGTTCAGCAAGCGCTGCGGCAGACGCCGGATAGTGGCGATGAGCAAAGCCATCTCTCGGAAACGCTGCCTGATGCGGTATTAAGCCGCAATCGCCTCCGAAGTTTCAGGGACAGCATAATATTTCTACATCAGCCACCACCGGATGCGTCGTCCGCTCTATTGCAGGAACGCACTCATCCTGCCTGGCGCCGGATCAAATTCGACGAATTGCTGGCGCAACAGCTTTCCATGCGTTTGCATTATCGGCAGCGCCGCAGTGGCGCCGCCCCTGCCCTGATGGCAAAAAACAGGTTGACCAAAGCGCTGCTGGAATCGCTGCCCTTCGAACTCACCAGTGGACAAAAGAATGCTTTTTCTGAAATCAGCCACGATCTGGCTGCGGCCCATCCAATGCAGCGGTTGTTGCAAGGAGACGTGGGCAGCGGCAAAACTGTTGTTGCCGCATTGGCCGTGTTACAGGCAATTGAAAATAATTGCCAGGCGGCATTGATGGCGCCGACAGAGATTCTTGCCGAGCAGCATTATCAGAAGCTTTCCACGTGGCTTGGCCCGTTGTTGGCGCCGCTGGGCGTGACAATCGGCTGGTTATCCGGCAATCAGAAAAAAAAGCAGCGGGAAACCGTACTCGCCGATATTGCCCAGGGGAGCGCCATGTTTGCGATCGGTACCCATGCGCTATTTCAGGAGCGGGTGGAATTCGACCGGCTGGGTCTTGTGATCATCGACGAGCAGCACCGCTTTGGGGTGCACCAGCGATTGGCGTTGAGGGAGAAAGGTGCTGGAACCAATTCAATGCCCCATCAACTGATGATGAGCGCGACACCCATTCCCCGAACGCTTTCGATGAGCTACTATGCCGATCTGGATGTGTCGGTAATAGACGGGTTGCCGCCCGGCAGAACCCGTATTGTGACCAAGCTGGTTGAGGATAGCCGCCGCGACGAAGTGACCGCTCGCGTGCGCGAGGCGTGCCGTGCCGGGAAACAGGCCTACTGGGTCTGTCCGCTGATTGAAGAATCAGAGGCTTTGCAACTCAAAACGGCCTTGGAGACTTATGAAATATTGAGCCTGACTTTCCCGGAACTGAAAATCGGCCTGGTGCATGGACGCCTTCCGTCCCAGGAAAAATCGGCAGTCATGGAATCGTTCGTGCAAGGCGAGATTCAATTGCTCGTGGCGACCACGGTTATCGAAGTGGGCGTGGATGTGCCCAACGCCTCATTGATGGTGATCGAACACGCCGAACGCATGGGACTGGCACAGCTACATCAGTTGCGAGGCCGGGTGGGGCGAGGCGCAGCGGGCAGCATATGCATATTGCTGTATCAGAAACCCCTCTCGGCAATTGCTCGAGAGCGGCTCAAAATCATTTTCGAACAAACCGACGGCTTTGAAATCGCGCGGCAGGATTTACGTCTTCGTGGTCCCGGGGAATTCCTGGGCGCCCGTCAAAGCGGCGTCCCCATGCTGCGCTTTGCCGATCTGGAACAAGATGGGGATTTACTCGATGCGGCCCGTGTCGTTGCTGAGGAAGTGCTGCGCGATTATCCGGAAGCCGCGAAACGCCACCTTCAGCGGTGGCTGGGAAGAAAAAGTGAATATCTCAGAGTATAAGAACCACCGCCACATCACCCTTGATTTTCACCAATGAATGATTCTACAAACCAGAGATCTGACGCTGCAATATCCCGGCAAGATGTTATGCCGCAACTTGAATTTAGCCGTCAATCCCGGCGAATGCTGGGCCATACTTGGCCAGAACGGTTGCGGCAAGACCACTTTGATACACGCATTGGGCGGCTTGCGACAACCGGAGGATGGCGATGAAGCGCGGATAACCGTGGCTGGGAAACCACCGCAAGCCTGGCCCCGCCGCGAGCTCGCTCGCAATCTCGGCATCATGCTGCAGGAAGAGCCGGGCGAGTTCTGGGGCAGCGTACATGAATATGTGTTGTTGGGGCGCCATCCCCATGTCAAAAACATGTTTGGCTGGCAGGCCATTGACCATGAAATTGCTACTCGGGCTATTGAGCGAATGGAATTGACCAGCCTCGCCCATCGCCCGCTTGCGACACTTTCCGGCGGCGAGCGTCAGCGCGCGCGTATTGCCTTATTGCTTGCGCAGTCGCCACAATGCTATCTGCTCGATGAGCCGCTACAGCATCTTGATCTGCGCCATCAATTGAGCGCCATGACGCTATTTAGCGAATTGGCCAGGCAAGGCAAGGCGCTTGTAATGGTGCTACACGAGGTCGGCTGGGCAAGCCGCTTCTGCAATCACGTACTGATGCTGTTCGACAACGGCCGCGTCCTCGCGGGTAGCGTGGACGAAGTACTCAATCGGGACAATCTCGAAGTGCTTTATCGGTGTAATATGACCGAATTCGGTGCCGGAGTCGCACGCCATTTCGTTCCGGAAACGATGCCACGTGTATAATTCCGAATTCGGCGGCTGACGCTCATTTCTCAACTTGTTTTTCAGCTCTTTTTTGGAGCCATCTTTTGTCGCCTGATGAGCTGCAGTGCCGTTGTCTCACTTGACTTTCACCTTGGATGAGTTCGCCCGCCTGGGACTTAACTTATTCACCTAATTTTGTAATGATTCGTAAACTTCTCCACCGCGTCTTCAACCGCAACACGCCTGCTTCTACCTCGACACGCTCTTCTTCTGCTGTGCCGCATGTCATCCGGCGTGAACAACATGGCATTACACGCGATCACATCAACTCCTGTGCGCTGAAAGTAACTTCGACATTGCAAGAGGCGGGATATTCCGCTTTCGTAGTGGGTGGCGCAGCGCGCGACCTGCTGCTGGGATTGGTTCCAAAAGATTTTGATGTCGCCACGAATGCCACGCCGGAGGAAGTGCGCGCCATTTTCCGCCGCTCGCGCATTATCGGCCGTCGTTTTCGACTCGTGCACGTGATGTGCGGCGCCGAGACAGTGGAAGTTTCCACTTTCCGCGGGAGCACGTCCGTCGGCGAGGAGGACGGAATTACGGCGGACACGCATGCTGACGAGCATGGGCGCCTGCTGCGAGACAATATATTCGGCAGCCAGGAAGAGGACGCCAGGCGACGCGATTTCACTGTCAATGCATTGTTCTTCGATCCAGTCCATGAAGAAATCTGGGATTATCTGAGCGGCTACGAGGACATCAAGGCACGGCGCTTGCGGGTCATCGGCGACCCGGTGCGGCGGTATCGTGAAGATCCGGTACGGATGCTGCGCGTAGTTCGGCTTGCGGCCAAGCTCGATATGCAGATCGACCCGGATTCGGCCGCGCCCATTGGCGACCTTGCTCCGCTATTGCGGAACGTACCGCCGTCACGGCTGTTTGATGAAATGCTGAAACTGCTGTTGTCTGGTCATGCGTTGGCGTGCGTGATCGACTTGCGCAGTCGCGGATTGCATCACGGCTTGCTGCCGATGCTGGACGTTATACTCGAGCAACCGCTGGGTGAGCGCTTTATAACGCTCGCACTCAAAAATACGGACGAGCGCGTGCGTCAGGAAAAACCTGTATCACCGGGCTTCCTGTTTGCGGCCCTTTTATGGCATGAGGTGATCGCGGCGTGGAATATCCGCCAAACCGCGGGAGAAAAATTGATTCCCGCTTTGCATCAGGCGATGGACGATGTGCTGGCGGTACAAAATGGCAATCTTGCGATCCCGCGCCGGTACGACGCCGTCATGAAGGAAATCTGGGCGATGCAGCCGCGTTTTACCGGGCGGTCCGGACGCAGGCCCTTCCGTTTGCTGGAACATCCCCGCTTTCGCGCCGCGTATGACTTCATGTTACTGCGTTGTGAAAGCGGCGAAGTAGACGAGGAGCTGGGCAATTGGTGGAAAGCGTTCCAGCACGCGAGCACCCGGGAACGTGAAGACATGCTGCTCAAGGATGAAACTCAAAAGAAGCGTAGAAGAAGCCGTAGCCGCCGCAAGTCGACCGCTACCGATAAGGACAGCACCAGCAATGCCGTTACGGACGAACAGGAATAGATCAGTGTCATGAGTCGAACCTCGGACGATCAGATGGTGTCTCAGGCATACATCGGTCTGGGCAGCAATCTGAATGACCCGGTATCCCAGGTAAGGCGCGCGTTTGACGAACTGGCGACTCTCCCTTCAAGCCGTCTGCTGGTGCGCTCCTCACTCTATCGCAGCGCGCCGCTGGGACGGATCGATCAGCCTGATTTCATTAATGCAGTGGCGCGAATCGAGACCGCTCTCGCGCCATATGACCTGCTCAGAGCCCTGCTGGATATTGAACATGGTCACGGACGCGTACGTGAGTACGCCAACGCGCCGAGAACCCTGGATCTGGACATACTGACGTATGATGACCTGCGGTGTAACGCTGACTGCCTGATCCTGCCGCATCCACGCATGCATCAGCGAGCATTTGTATTGCAACCGCTATTGGAAATTGCGCCGGACTTCCGCATACCCGGGCTGGGCGCTATCGCTGAGTTGCTGGCCGCCTGTGGAGGACAGCAAGTTGAAAGAGAAAAAAATAAGTGAAGCTGGAAGAATATCGCTACATCGTGGTGGAAGGGCCGATAGGCGTAGGCAAAACGAGTCTGGCGCGGCGCATCGCGGATCACCTGGATAGCGAACTCCTGCTCGAAAAGCCCGGCGAAAACCCATTCCTCGAAAGATTCTACGATGATATCCCGCGCTATGCGCTGCCAACACAATTGTTTTTTCTGTTCCAGCGCGCTGACCAGCTACAGGGCCTGGCACAAATTGATATGTTCAGCAAAACGACAGTGGCCGACTTCCTGCTCGATAAGGATCCGCTCTTCGCCAGACTCACGCTGAGCGATGCTGAATATGATCTGTACCGGAAAATTTATCATCACCTGCAGCCCAAAGCGGCGCTACCCGATCTGGTGATTTATTTGCAGGCTTCTCCCGCCACATTGATAGAACGAGTGAAACGGCGCGGCAACCCCTTGGAGAAAAATATTTCCGGCGAATACCTTTGGCGTCTGGCTGACAGTTACACCCGATTCTTTCATCACTACGAAGACTCACCACTCATGATAATCAATAGCGAGAATCTCAATTTTGTTGATAACCAGGAGGACTTTGATCTATTGTTGAGGCAGGTAGAGCAGATGTGCGGTCCGCGGGAATATTTCAATCGGGGGATCTGATCGCAGCGAGGAATTTTTACGTGGCAGTTTTAACGTATCAGGCAGAACGGATATTAAAAATGATTGAATCGGCTTCGGCAAGGCATGTGGAAGCGGCATGAGAACGCGCACTGCTATTCATCTCGACAGCGCTGAACCGCGACAATCCAGTCATTCTCAAGCAGCAATTTTTTTGACGCACTAAACCGGGAGTTCAGCCATGCGCATCACACACGACGCTTTACAAAAAATGCGGGATGATGGGGAGAAAATCGCCATACTCACTTGTTATGATGCAAGTTTTGCGGCGTTGCTGGAAGATGCGGGCGTCGATATTCTGCTTGTGGGGGATTCACTGGGTAATGTGCTCCAGGGAGAAGAAAGCACCCTTCCCGTTACGCTGGATGACATGATCTATCACACCCGTTGCGTGGCCCGGGGTTCGAACAAGGCATTCATCATGGCTGACATGCCTTTCGGTACGTCTCAGGTAAGCCCGGAGGACACCTTTGAGAATGCTGCCGAGCTAATGGCCGCGGGAGCCAATATGGTCAAACTCGAAGGTGGCTCCGTCATGGCGGAAACGGTTGAATTCCTGACGCGGCGCGGTATCCCGGTTTGCGCCCATATCGGTTTAATGCCCCAATCGGTACATCAATTGGGCGGCTATAAAGTGCAAGGCAAGACCGACTACCAAGCCGAACAGCTGTTGGAAGATGCGGTTTCCCTGGAAAAGGCCGGCGCCGGAATGCTCCTGATGGAAGTCGTCCCGGCCAAGCTCGCTAAACAGGTTACCAAAAAACTTTCTATTCCAACTATCGGTATCGGCGCCGGTATGGATTGCTCGGGGCAAGTGCTGGTGCTTTATGACATGCTGGGCATTTATTCGGGCAAAAAGGCCAGATTCATGAAGAATTTCATGGCTGGCACGGGCAGCATCCATGAGGCGGTGGAAAATTATGTCAAGGCGGTCAAAGCCGAAAAATTTCCAGGCCCGGAGCATGCATTCTAACCGGCTGATTAAGTGTGGAGGTCATTGCCGACATCTCATCCTTGCGTTTGCGCCTCGGGCGTGAGTCTTCCGTTGCGCTTGTTCCGACTATGGGCGGGCTGCACGAAGGCCACTTGTCGCTGGTCGACATTGCTCGCCACAGAGCGGATTGTGTCGTGGCAAGTATTTTTGTCAACCGCCTGCAGTTTGCACCAACCGAGGATTTCGACCAGTATCCACGTAATCTGGCGGATGACTGTGAGCTATTGGAAAATAGGGGTGTCGACGTGGTATTCGCACCCGAGGAAAAGACTCTTTATCCGGTCGCACAAGAGTTTATGCTGGAGCCGCCTCCGGTGGCCGACACGCTGGAAGGAGAATTTCGTCCAGGATTTTTTCGCGGGGTGGCAACAGCGGTATTGAAACTTTTCAATATTGTGCAACCCCAGGCAGCGGTGTTCGGGAAGAAGGACTATCAGCAATTGCATATCGTGCGTGAAATGGTGCGACAGTTGAATCTGCCAGTGGAAATTGTGGAGGGAGAAATCATACGCGCATCCGACCATCTGGCGTTGAGTTCTCGTAACCGCTATCTGACAGAAAGGGAACGCGCTGAAGCGACGCGATTGCATCACGTATTATCCCAAGTGAAGCAAGGAATAGCGAACGGCGATAGAAATTTTCATGAGCTGGAGGAAAATGCAAAAGGAATCCTTTGCGGCCACGGATGGAAAGTCGATTACATCGCAATACAGCAATGCGACACATTGATGCCAGCACAGGTCGGCGATGAGAATCTGGTTATACTGGGAGCGGCCTGGCTGGGTAAAACACGGTTGATCGATAACCTGGAAGTATCTGCAACCAGAGTATAGGGTAATGTCGTTATTTCAGGGGCAGTTCGCAATACAACGTTCCTCCACAATTTTCCTGCCGCCGCAGCTCAGGAAACAGGAATCCTGAACCGACTGACACCCGCATTCGACTTCGCATTGCTCATAGCGCAACCGGTCAAACTCCCTGGTGCGACTCGGTCTGGTGGGGGGCGCAGGTTGGTAATAAAAGGGATAGGAGTAACCCAGGCCATAATAAGGTCCTCCCCAACCCCACGGTGACCCGCCCCATCCCCATGGATAGCCGCCCCAACCCCAGGCGGAGCGTCCCCATCCGAGCGTAGCGCGTCCCCAACCCAGATATCTGGAATTCATGTGACGGCGGTACGTTTCGAGTTCATTTTCATACCGCTGCATGGCATTTTTGTATCTCTCTTCCACGAGCGGCTCTATGCGCTTCAGGCATGCCTGATAGGTGGATGTGCAACTTTGCTGGCAGGACTCCAGCCTTTGGGTACACTTTTCCAGGCAAATACTGGCTGCCGGATCTGTGGGAGGCTCATAACGATGCGTGATCTGATAGCGAGGGGCAAAGAAGGCGCAGCCAGACAGGCCGCCTATCGAAATGATCAGGACGATCATGCGCTGAACTGAAATCCCGCTTATCTTTTTATTGAATGTGAGGACCTTCATTGCCGATTTTTGAATACGCTGAAAATGAGCCAGACTCAAACGAAACCGATGGAAACTATTACCACCTGAGCCCGCCTTCGATGTGTTTTTCTCTACTCCTATAACTTATTGATTATACTGCTCTTATTCTCGTCTCCATCTGACGACACACAAAAACGACTAATTATCAAGGGCTTATATCCAAGTATCCCTATTATGTTGCCGGGTAGCAACAAGATAACAAGGGTTAAATCCCATTTCTCTGCCAGAATCCTGGCCAGGTGACTGTTTATAAACGTATTACTAAATAGTGGCATGATTAATGCTTATAGTATTTCAAGTGCTGGCTATTCAGTTTCAGTCTGCTGAAAACGAGATGACCACTCTGACCGGATGCGGCAGTCATGAAACACAAAAGCATAAGGCGCGTCCAGATAGCGCCACTTCGCGGATCTGTAGTAATAACGTCATGAGCGAACGGTATACTTTTGCAGCATAGCCCCAACATAAAGGAGATACCTCATTATGTTTCCACAGCACAGTCCGAAGCAAAACAAAATTCTTGCCGCACTTCCCGCGGAAGATTATGGGCGGCTATTCGCATACCTTGAGTTTATATCATTGCCGTTGGGACAGATAATCCATGAACCTGGTTCCTCCATTACCCACGCATATTTTCCCACTACCAGTACTGTTGCGCCTTTATACGGCGTGGAGAACGGCGCATCGGTTCAGCTTTCAATAATAGGTAACGAGGGGCTCACCGGCATCTCGTCCCTGTTAGGCAGCGGCAGCACGCCAACAGGAGTAGTGGTGCAAAGCGCGGGGGATGGTTATCGTATAAAAACAAGCACGCTGAAAAAAGAATTCGATTCCCGCGGAAAATTACAGCATCTGGTGTTGCGCTTCACTCAAGCGCTAATGACTCAAACTGCACAGAACGCGGTATGCAACCGGCACCATAATATAGAGCAGCAGCTAGGCCGTTTCCTTTTAATGAGCCTGGATCGATTGGCAGGCCATGACTTGCAAATGACACACGAGCAGATTGCGATAATGTTGGGTGTGCGCAGGGAAAGTGTGACTCAGGCTGCTCTTAAACTGCAAATGATCGGAGCGATCCAGTACAGCCGTGGACATATCACCGTAATGGACCGTGAAGAACTCGAAAATTCCGTTTGTGAATGTTATGCGGTAGTGAATAACGAGTACGACCGCCTACTATCGAATTACTCCGCTTCCCATCCTGCTCAGAGCCCCGCTAAGCTGAATGCCGACGAAGAGTTGTGGTCTGTAAACTGAGGAGAGCCCCGGACTACTCAGCGAAAACCAGATCCCTCCCCAACCCTGGTTTGAACTGAATAGTCCGGCTTGTCGCATGCCACCCAAAATGCAATTCTCTTCATTCATCCTGTCATGAGTTCTCTTAGGACGTAAGGCAATATACCGCCGTCCAGGTAATAGTCTACCTCAATGGCAGTATCAATCCTGCATCGCAAATCGATCTGACTGCTTGAACCGTCTCCCCTGCGTATGACAAGTGTCACATCCTGCTGAGGGCGAATGTCGTCCAGGCCCAGGAGGTCAAACTGTTCATCGCCGTGAATTTCCAGTGATTCCGTGCTGTCGTTACCTTTGAATTGCAGCGGCAATACACCCATGCCAACCAGGTTGCTGCGGTGTATGCGTTCGAAGCTCCTGGCAATTACTGCCTTGACTCCAAGTAATTGTGTTCCTTTCGCAGCCCAGTCACGGCTTGATCCAGCGCCGTACTCTTCTCCCCCGAATACAACCGTCGGTATGCCATCTGCGATATATTGCATGGCGGCGTCATAAATGCTCATTTGCTTGCCATCTGGCTGATGCACGGTGATGCCGCCTTCGCTGCCGGGTATCATCAGATTCTTGATTCGCACATTGGCGAAGGTACCGCGCATCATTACATCATGGTTGCCGCGGCGCGCTCCGTAACTATTGAAATCCGGTTTGGACACCCCGTTCGCCAGCAGGTATTTTCCAGCAGGCGATGTATCCTTGATGGAACCGGCGGGACTGATGTGATCGGTAGTCACGGAGTCGCCGAATATGCCGAGAACGCGCGCATTGCGTATTCCGCCGGGCGGCGCAGGCTCCATGGAAAAGTCCTGGAAGAACGGTGGCTCGGCGATATAGGTGGACTTTGGCCAGTCATATACCTTACCCGAAACCGATGACACGTCGTTCCACAACGGATGATCCTTGGTCAGATTGCTGTAGAGCCGCCGGAATGTTTCCGCGTTCGCGGCGTATTTCATCAGTCCGTGAATCTCTTCCTCGCTCGGCCAGATTTCTGCAAGCCGGACGGGTTTACCATCCTCCCCGATACCCACTGGCTCGGTCGTCAAATCCTTAAGCATGGTTCCTGCAATGGCATATGCCACCACAAGCGGTGGAGATGCAAGGAAATTCGCGCGAATGCTGGGGTGAATTCTTGCTTCAAAATTGCGATTGCCGGAGAGTACGGCCGCGCAAACCAGATCGTTGGCCACTATCGCTTCCTCGATGGGCTCGGATAGCGGTCCCGAATTCCCGATACAAGTAGTACAGCCGTAGCCCGCAAGGTTGAAGCCGAGTTTTTCCAGGTAGCCCAGCAAGCCGGTAGCATTAAGATATTCCGTGACCACACGCGAACCGGGTGCGAGCGAAGTCTTGATATGCCGTTTCACAGACAGCCCTTTTTCTACCGCCTTCTTTGCCAGCAGTCCCGCAGCGAGCAACACGCTCGGGTTGGAGGTATTTGTGCAGGATGTAATGGCAGCAATTACCACATCGCCGTGACCCAGATCGATTGGACCGTTGGGTATGCACGCGGGCGCTTCGACTCCGTCAATTATCGGGCGATTGTTGACCATCTCCGTAATATGCCTTTCGGTGCCCGGCCTTACGGCAGCCGCATGAGCAACCTTAGGGGCAGCCGTCTGCTGGCTTGAGCCGGCAGGGACGCTCCTGCCGTCGTGGCGTTCGTCGCAACTGCGCACCGGATAGCGAAGGTTGAGATTCGCGGCATCTCTACCGTAACCGCTTTGCGTAACGGGCGTGGCGAAGAGTTCGGTAAACCTGGACTTGATGTTATCTATCTCGATGCGGTCCTGGGGACGCCTTGGCCCCGCCAGTGAGGAGGAGACAGTGCCCAGATCAAGCTCCAATTCACGTGAGTAATCAATGTCGCCCTTGCGCGGAATGCCGTAAAGTTCCTGGGCTTTGAAGTAGGATTGAAACGCAGCGACTTCCTCGTCGGTTCGGCCCGTTTCCTTAAAATACTCGATGGTGGCGTCATCAACGGGGAAGAAACCGATGGTGGCTCCATATTCGGGCGACATGTTGGCGATAGTGGCGCGGTCGGGCACCGTTAGCGATGCTGTACCTTCACCGAAAAATTCCACGAAGCTGCCCACCACGCTGGCTTTACGCAGCATCTCGGTGACAGTCAGCACCAGATCCGTGGCGGTAACGCCATCACGCAACCGGCCCGTCAGATTTACGCCGACAACATCGGGAGTCAGAAAGTAAACCGGCTGCCCCAGCATTCCAGCCTCCGCCTCGATACCCCCAACGCCCCAGCCCACTACGCCGATGCCATTGATCATCGTGGTATGCGAGTCGGTGCCAACCAGCGTATCCGGATACAACACACCATCTTTCTCGTATACCCCTCGGGCGAGATATTCCAGATTGACCTGATGCACAATGCCGATTCCGGGGGGCACTACCTTGAACGTGTCAAATGCCTGCATTCCCCATTTTATAAACTGATAACGCTCATTGTTACGGCGAAATTCGATTTCCATGTTGAGATTAAGCGCCTGGTCGTTACCGTAGTGATCGACCTGTACCGAGTGATCAACCACCAGATCAACCGGGACGAGTGGTTCAACGAGCTTGGGATCCCTGCCCATTTTTTTTGCCACACCGCGCATCGCAGCCAGATCGACCAGGAGTGGTACGCCGGTGAAATCCTGCAATACAATCCGCGAAACCACAAAGGGAATCTCATCCGTCCTCGCGGCGTTGGGTTGCCAGTTCGCCAGTCGCTTTACATGTGTCTCGGTGACTTTCTTGCCATCGCAACTGCGCAGGATCGATTCCAGCACAATACGAATGGAGACCGGCAGCCGCGAAATCCTGCCCACGCCCGACGCTTCAAGGGCAGGCAAAGAATAAAACTTTGCGTTCCTGTTCGTGGAAAGGGGAAGTTCCTTCAATGTATTGAACAGGTTGTGAGTCATGGATGTACTCCTTGAAAAATGCCGAATCCAGTAAGCCGAGGTTTGCCGAAATCCACTCCCCAGTCGAACGAATCAGGCAAAGGAGCGCCACATGAGGATGCAATACCACCTCGGGCCGCTTAAATTTTCACATCAGTAATAATTAACGTTTGTCCGTTTTATATTCTTCAATATCGGCTTCGATTACACTTTTGGAAAAGCTCTCGTAAGCACGTCCGACACGTTGAGCCATTGTGTCGGGAAAAAGGTGGAAATCCCCCGATTTCAGCGCGGCGACGATACCCTCTGCAACAACCGAGGGAGGTTCCGCAGTGCCGGCCAGGCCAGCAGTACTCGCCATGTCAGTCGCAATGAGACCCGGATGTACGCTGAGCACCGCTGTGCCCTGCTGGCCCAGCAATTCACGCAGTGCCTGTGTGATGGAATAAGTGGCCGCCTTGGAAGCGGAGTGCGTCGCAAAATTCGAAGAGCACTTCAGTGATGCAATAGAGTTGAGTTGGACGAACGCTCCTCCCCCGTTCTCCCTGAGGACAGGGGCAAATGCTTGCGCCATGCGGACAAGGCCAAACACATTGATCTTCATTGCAAGCTCAAGCGCATCTATTGCGTCGCTGTCCAATGGAGTGGCGGCCTTATAGACTGCTGCATTGTTGACTATCACCTGGGCGTCGTCGGTTCTGACCGCCATTGCGACGATAGTCTCCGGCTTGGCCAAATCCAATTGGACAGGTTCCACCATATCGCCATAGTGCTCGATCAGGGGATCGGCAGAATCCAGGTTGCGCACGGCCGCGTAAACTTTTGTTGCTCCGTGATGCAGAAACGCATCGACTATCGCTCGGCCTATTCCCCGATTCGCGCCCGTGACAAGCGCTATCTTGCCATTTATGTCATAAGCCATTTTCATTTGAACTTCAATTTCACGGGATTAACATCGCGTGCGGATCGGCTTACTTCAAGTACCGTTTAATAATATTTCGCTTAAACAGTATTCTTCACTTTTTGCATGGAAAATAACTCACCTAAGGATATACCCAATTACCGCGCTTATCGAGCGCCGTTTATCAAGCCCCGCTCCCCCGCTTAGCCGGTCGCAAGTATGCATGACTCCAAGTTTATCATCGAAAACCTTCGGTGAAAGCGGCCTTTCGTCTCATCCACTCGTCTCATCGGCTACAGTTACTAGCACCCTCACTCTGCGAGGCGCCAAAAAACCAGCTAATATGAAATAGATGGCTAACGATCCGCTGTGCCAGCCCTCTCCAACGGGATGCGATATGCCGCAGCTATATTGGCGCAAGGGTGAATGCGTCTGGCGGATACTTTAATAGAGCATTGTTTATGCCTCCACCCGCGCTGGCCCTGCTGCATGGTTTTCTTGGTTTCTCGCACCGGGGACCTATTGAGTATTTTCGCGGGGTGAAAGAGGCCCTGCGACGAATACATATCGTTCCTCTCATACCCGAGGTGCCTCCCGCCGGCTGTATAGCCGAGCGTGCCGAGGCGCTGGCTCGGAAGCTTTTCAGCAGCGACTCCCGTGCCTTTGCTTTGATTGGTCATAGCATGGGAGGACTGGACGCAAGGTATCTGATCACCTACCTTGATCCGGACCGGCGCGTAAAAAGCCTCCTTACTGTTTCCACACCACATCGTGGCTCGCCGCTCGCACGATGGTTTCTCGAAGCCGAAGGCCCGATTCCAGCCTGTATTCGACACATCGGGAACCCGGGGCTGCGCGAATTGACCCCCGAAGCACTGGCAGGGATGCAGATTCCAGACCGCGAAGACGTCGATTATTCCTCCTACGGGAGTTTTCGTTCCGCTGATGAGCTGCCATTCTGGCTTCGCCCCTATGGGCATGTCTTCCGGGAAGACAATGACGGAATGGTGCCGGTCAGCTCCACTCCCTGGGGAGAATTTCGTGGCGCCGTCCACGCGGACCACCTGGAACTTCTGGGATGGAGTCTGAGCTTGCCGGATTCTCAAGCAGCGCGGCCTTTCAATCACCTCCGTTTCTGGACTCGGATCGCTGCCGAGGCTATGACTGCGGCAGAGAGCAAAACAGGTTGAGAAGGAGTGGCAATGGATCAGAACGATGGTAAGCAATGGCGCATGCCATGGTATGACTGGCTGATATTTCTGCTGCCCTCACTCCTTATTATCAGCCTTGGGCTGGAGTCGGCGTTTGGTCCCCCTTTGCGCCCGGATGGAACCGAGTACAACGACTTCCGGGCGGTTGCGCACTGGTTTGACCCGGTGTTCTTTCAATATAATCTTGTCATGGCATTGCTGGTGGTGCTGGTCGTGCCATCCCTTGCGCTGAGCTATACATTAACCATGGCGAACCGAAAGGAACGCCGGCTGCAGCATGAAGTCCCGCCTGAGCGACGCGGCGAAATCCGCAGGAGAATGGGGCGGCGCGCTTCCTTTGGCACGTATCGCGGCAGTGTCTGGTTGACTACGACTGTCGTGATGCTCGGCGTTTCTATCCTGCTGCTGTTCAAACCGGTTTCATCACCGGACGGGGTGGGAGCCGACTTCAGCCTTGGCGCAAATATGCTGACGATGGGCCCGTTCGCCGAACTATACGAAAAAAATCCCGAGGCATATTATTCCCATTTCATCCGGAACCAGATTGCTTTCCAATTCGGCTTTCTGGGCGCCTACGTCTATTTCGTCGGCTCGGTTGTCCGCGCTTACTTCACGATGGACCTGACTTCTCTCACTTTCGTCGACGGCGCCATCCGCATGATCGTGGCGAGCATACTGGCACTGGTGCTCTCCTTCGCTTTCGACTTTATCCTCCCTGGGGAGCTCACACCCGCATCTGCCGCTTCTTCCGCAGCTGCTGCACGTGAAAATGATTCCGCTGAATCTTTGGCCACTGCCGAGTCTTCATCGGACACTGCGGCTTCAATAGCTGATGAGGATGCAAAGGTAAATTCAGATGACAACTCCAGCGAAACAGGGTCAACAATACCGGCAGGTCTAAGTCTCCTTCCCGTTGTTTCCTTTTTCTTTGGCTTCTACCCAAAACGGGCATCACTGGTGATTGAGCGTATTGCACTCAAGATAATGAGGAATATTGTTCCCGAAAGCAGTTACCGCGCGCTTCCACTTTCCATGCTGGCCGGGATGAGCTATTCCCATGAGTTGAGACTGGAACGGGAGGGTTTCGATAACATCGAAAATCTTAGCAATGCCGATGCTGTAGATCTGGCCGTGCGTACCTGCTTCAGCTACGATCAGTTGAAGCAATGGATAGACCAGGCCTGGCTCGCGACTCACTTGCGGGAAGATTATCCCGATTTCGTCCGGCGCACTGGCATTGGCAGTAGCGAGGAGTTGCGCCGTTTTTTGTCCAGCTGCGACTCCGCAAAGGTTGACGGCATTGAACAACTGGTAGGAGGGTTATCGATTGACCCAGCGACAAACGAGTCGTGGAGGTTGCGACTTACCACTCTTAAAATATTGCTGGATATCAGCCCTGCCCCGTCCGAAGATTGTAGAAATCTGGCCGAAATCGAGCATGAGCCTGAATGATATCGTGTTTCATATTTTGGAGAAAAAACGGTCTTAAACCACGAACAAATCAACAAACTCACTTACCGGCGTTGCTTCCAGCTTCGCCTGGTCGAGGCAGAGGTCAATGATTGCGTTCTGTTGCGCCGGCGTAAACCGGCGGGCGAGGCTGATTCTGAACTTTTCTTCCAGTAGTGGAATGCCTTCCTTGCGGCGGAACCTGTGCCCGATGGGATATTCCACCACGGCTTCATCCAGTTTTCCGCCGTCCTTGAATTCCACAGTGACTCCGTTGGCGATGGAGCGCTTCTGCGGATCGTAATAAGCCTTTGTGAATTGGGGATCCTCGATACATGTAATCTTCTCGCGAAGCTCGTCGATGCGTGGATCGGCGGCAATGGCGTCTTCATAATCGGCAGCGGTGAGCCGTCCAAAAATAAGCGGCACCGCAACGATGTATTGAATGCAATGATCTCGATCGGCGGGGCTGTTAAGCGGTCCCTTTTTGTCGATGATGCGAATGGCGGCCTCATGCGTGCGAATGGTAATTTTGCTGATATCACTGATCCGCTCCTTTACCCCGGAATGCAGTTGCATCGCGCATTCCGCCGCGGTTTGGGAATGGAATTCGGCGGGAAAGGAAATCTTGAACAATACGTTTTCCATCACGTACGAATCCCATTGCTGAATCGGTCTCTGAAACCGGAACGGCTGTCCCTTGAACAGAACGTCGTAGAATCCCCAGGTTTTTGCGGTGAGCGCCGAAGGATAACCCGTTTCTCCTTTAAGCGTGATCAGCGCGAGCCATACCGCGCGGCTGGTGGCATCTCCCGCTGCCCAGGATTTGCGCGAGCCGGTATTGGGCGCGTGGCGATAAGTACGCAATGATTGCCCGTCCACCCAGGCCTGCGAAAGGGCATCGACGAGCTGGTCGCGGCTTCCGCCAAGCAAATGCGTCACAACTGCGACGGACGCCACTTTCACCAGCACGACATGATCCAGCCCAACCTTGTTGAAACTGTTTTCCAATGCGAGGCAGCCCTGAATTTCATGCGCCTTTATCATGGCTGTCAGTACGTCACGCACCGTGAATGATTTCGCTCCCCCAATGACAGCATTACGCGCGCACCAATCGGCCACCGCAAGTATGCCGCCCAGATTGTCCGAAGGATGCCCCCATTCTGCGGCCAGCCAGGTATCGTTGAAATCAAGCCAGCGGATCATCGTACCGATATTGAACGCCGCCTGCACCGGATCGAGCTGGAACCGGGTACCGGGAATTTTTGCCCCATCCGGCACCGTAGAGCCAGGAATGAGCGGCCCCAGCAGCTTGGTGCAAGCCGGGTAAGTAAGCGCTTCCATTGCACAGCCCAGGGAATCCATCAGACAGTTGCGCGCAGTGTCGTAAGCGAGGGCACTTTCAATATCGTGGTTAACAACGTAATCCGCGATATCCCCCAGCACTTGATCGGGTTGGGGGCGAATATTGGAGATGTGGGATGACATGGTTACGTATTATAGAGCCAGCCGTTCACCCCGGAGCATGGTCTTTCCCGCGAAAGCGGGAAGAAGGTCTTCCCTACTGTTCTATTTGATACCTGGCTCTATAATAAATGGCTGATTCAACCGCCACCACCTGAAGCATCAAGCTCCAGGGGATTGATTGCTACCCTCACAAAGTTTTTTGCCGACGCGAGGTAGTCCCAACGTTCAACAGTACACTGGCGCCGTTGCAAGACCTCGTAGCGAATCAGGTTGATCGAATTGTTTCCGCCGAGGCGCACGCGCCGCGACACTGCCGTACCGGCTTGTACCGCCCAAACCGGCCGCATGAGGCTAGCATCGCGTTCATGTAAAGCACACACATAAGGCAGGTGAATGTGACCGCCCAGAATCATGTCAGCGCCCGCGGTGGCCCATTGCCGCACCGCCGCCTCACAACCGTGCAGAAGATTGGCTTCATCCTTTACCTGTGTCACGCATACGGGTTGATGAGTTACAACAATGCGTAATTGGTCCGCAGCCGCTATTTTTAGGCGATCGGTCACACGGCGGATTTGCGCTTTTGACACTTCACCGTCCGTATGGCGATAGCGGCGAGTGGTGTTGAGCGCAATGACAAGCAATCTGTCCGACTCGAACATCGGTTCGAGGTTGCTGCCGAATTCGCGACGGTAGTTTCCATAAGGGTTGAGGAACCGCGCCACAAAATTAAACAGAGGAATATCGTGATTGCCTGGAATCACGATTAATGATGGGACCTCGAGCCGGTCGGTGAAGGTTTTCGCAGAGCGGAACTGTCTCCGGCGCGCCCTTTGCGTGATATCGCCGGATAACACGGCCAGTTCGGGCGCCTCGTCATGCACAAGGCGCACTAACGCTTCAACTACTGGCGGCTGCTCTGTGCCGAAATGCGGGTCGGAAATGTGAATAAGCGCTTTCATGCATCTGAACCTGTATCCGAAGTTTCTGGCTCAGGCATAGTGCCGGGCTTGAGCAAATACAGTGGGTGCGGAGAAACGCGAAATTCGAGCGGCGTCTCCATCCAGACAATCTCGCCGTCTGTCGCGATTTTCACGCGGCGCTTGAGGTGGCGAGAAGGCCTTACCGTCATGCGCTTGAAGCCAAAGCTGATAACATTTTGTGCTTCGCCCAACTTTCCGAACACCCCACGAACCAGTAGCCACAACATCGCCATCATACCGAGTGGCCGCAACGTAATTGCTGCGAGTTCATCATTCTCGATCGCTTTTTCCAGCGGGATGCCGATCTGCTCCAACTGCAACCGGTTGTTGCCCACAAATAGGGTGGGTGTGCGAATATCGTGAACCTTGCCGCGGATTTCCAGGCTGATGAGCAGTTGACGGTGGTGTCGCAGCAAGGTTATCAGTCCCGACGCAAACGCAACCAGGCGATTGCGTCCATATTGCTGTTTGAAAGCCTCGCGGTCTTCGAGCAACTGCGGGTAAAGCCCGAGGCTCGCATTCACCAGGAATAGCCGATCATTGACAAGAGCCACTTGAACTGCCTGGACCCGAGCCGTCAGTAGCCCTCGGGTGGCCTCGGCAGTATCAGAGGATATTCCATGCTCGCGGCCGAAGTAATTGAACGTACCTTGAGGCAATACGCCAAGAGGGCAACGAGTGCCGAGGGTTGCCTGGGCCACGGCGTTGATGCTGCCATCGCCGCCCGCCACCACAACGACACCCCCACATCCACAAGCTCGCTTAACTGTTTGACGCGCAATGAAATCAAGCTGTGCGGCGTCTTCGACCACCATCAGTTGGTAGGGTCTACCATACTGAGTCAGCACCTCCTCGATGACGGTAGAAACGGTAGACGTGTTGTTGTGGCCGGATGCGGCATTGAGAATGATGAAGAGCGGAGGGGCAGATTTGTCTGCAATAGGAGACATCAAGCTTTTTGGGAAGAAATACCTGAGGGAATTGTAGCTGTTAATCAGCGGCTTCATCTATCATGCGTACTCGTCACCTGAACACACCTCTCGAGTATATCTCCTGGAGCGCCGTCATCCTTATGGTGGAAGAGCATGCCTTGTGACCCCGGCCCCACGCCCTTCGTCCACCATTCCAGCCCACCCCCGATGTAGCGTACACCGCTGCCCGAAATGGCCATTGTCATTTCGCGCGTCCTGCCCTCATACCGTACGACAGCAGTAGTGCCGGAGTAATAAGACGCATTTATCGTATGACCACTTTTGCAGCGATACCCGATTGGTATGTCAGCACTGGCAGTTCTTCCAGCAACAGGTGCATTCGTATGGGAAAAGTGGGTGCAGCCTACCAAGGCGACGATAACAAAGAGAAAAGTCATGCGCATCAATATGTTCGAACTCTGGTATATAAACGAGCGCCGGCAAATTGATTAGCTTGTATCGAAGATGAACCTAATATCAGGTCGCGTTAGCTCAGCCTGATCCTTTTTTCTTCCTATCGTTCGACTATCTCCGTGCCGAAATCGGAACAAACTCTCGTTCCTCCGGCCCGATGTAATTCGCCGAAGGTCGAATAATCTTGTTGTCCAAACGTTGTTCAATAATGTGCGCAGCCCATCCGGCAGTGCGTGCAATCGCAAACAGCGGCGTAAACATGGCTGTTGGCACGCCCATCATGTGATAGCCCACCGCGGAGAACCAGTCGAGATTGGGAAACATCTTCTTGATGTCCCACATTACCGTTTCCAATCTCTCCGCAATACTGAACATTTCCATATCGCGAGCTTCCACTGAAAGTGTCCTCGCCACCTCCCGAATGATCCTGTTACGCGGGTCGCCTGTGGTATATACGGGGTGGCCGAACCCGATGATGATTTCCTTATCGGCGACGCGGCGGCGGATGTCCGCCTCGGCCTCATCCGGGCTGTTATAACGCGTCTGGATATCGAATGCAGCCTCATTGGCGCCCCCATGTTTGGGACCGCGCAATGCGCCAATAGCACCGGTAATTGCCGAGTAGAAATCGGACCCCGTGCCGGCAATGACGCGAGCGGCAAAAGTGGAAGCGTTGAATTCGTGCTCGGCGTACAGCACCAGCGAGGTATGCATAGCCTTCACCCACGACCGAGGCGGCGGCTTTCCATGCAGCAGCTGCAGGAAATGGCCGCCTATGGAATCCTCCTCAGCTGCCAGTTCTATGCGACTATTGTTGTGGGAGTAGTGGTACCAGTAAAGCAAAACGGAGCCGAGGCAGGCCAGTAGACGGTCCGCCAGATCACGCGCGCCTCCAACGGTATGTTTCTCCGCCTCCGGCAATACCGTGCCCAATGCCGAAACGCCGGTTCGCATAACATCCATCGGATGAGCAGTTGCCGGAATCGCTTCGAGAATGGCTTTAACCCTGGCAGGCAGATCGCGCAGACTTTTGAGTTTCTCTTTATACGCTGCCAGTTCGTCGATGGTGGGCAGCTTCTCATGCACCAGCAGGTAGGCAATTTCTTCGAATTCACAGGTATCGGCAATGTCCAGAATGTCGTAGCCGCGATAATGCAGGTCATTGCCTGTTCTGCCGACGCTGCAGATAGCGGTATTGCCTGCCATCACACCCGACAAAACCACGGATTTCTTGCCTACGGAGGGAGAGCTTTCGGTAGTCTTACTCATTTTTCAGGTTTTCTGGATTTGGAAAACAGGGTGTCCAGTTTTTCCTCATATGCATGGTAATCGAGAAAGTCGTATAGCTCGGCGCGAGTCTGCATAGTAACGATCACGCTTTTCTGGGAGCCTTCGTTGCGTATCGCTTGGTAAACATTCAGAGCGGCAGCACTCATGGCGCGAAATGCGGAGAGCGGGTAAAGCACCAGGGAAACGTCCGCCCCGGCCAATTCCTCGACCGTATAAAGAGGGGTTACGCCAAACTCGGTGATATTAGCGAGGATGGGTACTCTCACGGCAGCCTCGAACCTGCGGTAGATGTCCAGTTCAGTCACGGCTTCGGGAAAGATCATATCCGCGCCTGCTTCCACACAAGCGCATGCACGCTCTATGGCGGATTGCAGCCCTTCGACCGCCAGCGCGTCAGTGCGCGCCATGATGACAAACTCGGGATCGGTTCTGGCGTCTACCGCAGCCTTGATGCGATCAATCATTTCCGTCTTGCTGACAATCATCTTGCCGGGGAGCTGGCCGCAACGCTTGGCCTCAACCTGATCTTCGATATGCAACGCCGCTGCGCCCGCTTTAATCATTGATTTCACCGTGCGGGCGACATTGAGAGCCCCGCCGAAACCCGTATCCGCATCCACCAATAGCGGCAGATCGGTAATGTCCGTGATGCGGCGCACATCGGTCAGCACGTCGTTCAGCGTCGAAATGGCAAGATCCGGTACACCCAGCGATGCCGCCGCCACACCCCCGCCGGAAAGATAGAGAGCTTTGAACCCGGCACCGGCTGCCAAGCGCGCTGCATACGCATTGATGCAGCCCGCCACCTGCAAAGGCTTCTCTTCAGCAAGCGCGGCGCGAAAACGGGAACCAGCGGAATTGATCATAGGAACAGCGGAGGACTTATGCAGCGGTGCCGTCAAGCAAGTGCTTCACGGAATCCCGCTCATCCACCAACTCCTGGTAGGTAGCCTGCATTTTGGCTTTACTGAATTGACTGACCTCCAGACCACGGACAATATGGTAGGCGCCCTCCTTGCAGGTTGCGGGAAAACCATAAATAACCCCCTCCGGAATGCCATAGCTACCATCTGAAGGGACCCCCATCGATACCCAATCGTTTTCCGGCGTGCCGAAAACCCAGTCGCGGACATGGCCAATGGCAGCATTGGCGGCGCTTGCGGCGCTCGACAGACCGCGCGCCTCAATGACTTCGGTACCGCGATTCTGCACGGCAGGGATGAAATAGTCTTCTATCCATGCAGGGTCATTGACGAGGCGAGCAACTTTGTCGCCATCGACCTCGGCGTGATTCAAATCAGGATATTGTTTAGAGGAATGATTGCCCCAGACAATCATTTTTCTGATGCCGGCAACAGGGTGTCCAAGCTTCGCGGCAATCTGGGACAAGGCGCGATTATGGTCCAGCCGCATCATGGACGAAAAATTACTCGGCTTCAGGCCCGGTGCATTTTTCATGGCAATGTAAGCATTAGTATTGGCGGGATTGCCCACTACCAGAATCTTCACGTCGCGACGGGCGACTTCATCCAGCACCCTGCCCTGGCTGATAAATATCGCACCGTTCGCTTCCAGCAAATCCTTGCGCTCCATGCCCTTCCCCCGCGGTCTGGCACCAACCAGCATGGCGATACTTACGTCACGAAAAGCAGTTTTGGGATCGTCGGTAACCGTTACACCCGCCAACAGGGGAAATGCGCAATCTTCCAGTTCCATGACCACGCCTTTCAGCGAGGGCACCGATTGAGGGATATCCAGCAACTGCAGGATAACGGGTTGATCCTTGCCGAGCATGTCGCCAGCGGCAATGCGAAATACCAGACTGTAACCGATTTGGCCAGCTGCGCCAGTGACCGCGACGCGAACGGGAGTATTCATCTTGGCTCCTGAAGGAGATTATCGGTACAGAAAATTCGTTTGAATTATCTTCCAATGCGCACGATAGCTTATCTAAGGCCGAGCCAGAAGGACGAAACGAAGCCAGCTCGCAACAATCCATGCGCGAATGTCCCGTACTCTATTTAACACCGCCCTTCATTTCATACCCTGCGGCGCCACGGTCGGTAGGAACAAATGAACCCGACTATAAAAACATTCACCTTGGCTGTCAAACTACCGACATCTAATGTTCTCTGGGAACCCTGTCGGATCGAGAGGGGCGTGCTTTTGGCCCCCTCGGTTGTATCGCTGAGTATAACGGTCTAAACTTAATCTGCCGCTGAATGCAACCGCAGGGAATAAGACTTGCAAAAAACACGCCCAAAGTATCTTGATCTGCTGGAAATCAGGCAGCCGCTCCCTGCCGTCGTTTCCTTCCTCCATCGCGTAAGTGGCGCGCTGCTGTTCTTTCCGGGCATCCCTCTCGTTCTTTGCACCCTGGATATGGTATTGAATTCTCCGCAGGGCTATGCTCAATTGCAATCTCTTCTAGCCAACCCGCTGTTCAAAGCGGGATTATTATTATCGCTTTGGTTCTTCCTTCATCATCTCCTTGCAGGCATTCGTTTTCTCGCCCTGGATCTCCATTATGGCGGGGCCCTGCATCAAGCGCGTTTAACCAGCAAGGCCGTACTGGCGGCCGGAATCATTCTCACGTTGTTGATCGGTGTGGCGATATGGTAAAACGCGTGACAACCGGCGCGCACTACGGTCTACGCGATTGGCTGGCGCAACGCGTGACCGCCGTTGTGATGGTAATATTTATCCTGTGCCTGGTTGCGGCACTCCTGATTTCGCCGCCCCACGATGACAATGCGCTGAAGGCGATGTTCAGCAACCAGTGGGTGCGCATTGCTTCTTTCCTGTTTCTGGTCAGCCTGTTCTGGCATGCGTGGGTTGGCATGCGCAATATCCTGATGGATTACATTCACACTACCGGTATTCGTCTGACTTTACAGGTACTGGTCATATTGTCCCTGCTATTTTATACGATCTGGTCTGTGGAAATCTTATGGAATCTGTGAGCTTAATTATGCGATCTGTGAGTTTAAGCATGAAAATAGCGTGGCAATAGTCAGGAGAAAATTCGATGCGGTAATCGTCGGTGCCGGCGGCGCGGGAATGCGCGCGGCGCTGCAGTTGTCGGAAGCCGGACTTAAAGTGGCAGTATTGTCCAAGGTATTCCCAACCCGCTCACACACGGTAGCTGCGCAGGGCGGAATTGCCGCCGCGCTCGGAAACGTCACTGAGGATAACTGGCACTGGCACATGTACGATACGGTGAAAGGTTCTGATTATCTCGGAGATCAGGACGCCATCGAATTCATGTGCCGCCAGGCCAGTGAAGTGGTGTATGAACTGGAGCATTACGGCATGCCGTTCGACCGTTTGGAAAATGGGAAGATTTACCAGCGCCCCTTCGGCGGACAATCGCAGAATTTCGGCGGCGCACAGGCAACGCGCTCATGCGCGGCGGCTGACCGAACCGGGCACGCCATGCTGCATACGCTGTATCAGCGCAATGTACAGGCCAACACCCAGTTTTTTGTCGAATGGATGGGACTGGACCTGATCCGTGATGAAGAAGGCGATGTGTGCGGCGTGACCGCGCTGGACATTGAGACTGGGGAAGTCATGGCGCTGCAAGCAAGGGCAACGCTGTTCGCCACCGGCGGCGGCGCGCGCATATTCAGCGCCAGCACCAATGCATTCATCAATACGGGCGATGGCCTCGCAATGTCGGCTCGTGCCGGGGTTCCGCTGGAGGACATGGAATTCTGGCAGTTTCATCCTACCGGTGTATATGGCGTTGGCGTACTAATCAGCGAGGCCGTGCGCGGCGAAGGCGGCTATCTGCTCAATAAGGATGGCGAGCGCTTTATGGAACGCTATGCGCCGAATGCCAAGGACCTGGCGAGCCGGGATGTGGTATCGCGGGCCCTGACCACGGAGATAAAGGAAGGACGCGGCTGTGGCAGGGATGCCGATTATCTGCTGCTGAAGCTCGACCACCTGGGCGCGGATGTGATCAAGACGCGGCTGCCGGGCATTCGTGAAATCGCCATAAAGTTTGCCCATGCAGACCCGATCCATGATCCGATCCCGGTAGTGCCCACTGCACATTACATGATGGGGGGCATTCCCACCAATTTTTACGGGCAGGTGGTGGCGCCCTATAAAACCGGGCCTGAGGAAGTGGTGCAAGGCTTCTATGCCGTGGGCGAGTGTGCTTGCGTGTCCGTACACGGCGGTAACCGCCTGGGCACCAATTCACTGCTCGATATTCTCGTGTTCGGCCGGGCTGCCGGCAATCGGATGATCGAGGATTTGAAAAAGAACCGGCATCACAAACACCTGCCTGCCGACGCCTCGGATAAAGCGCTGGCGCGGCTCTCCCGTTTGAATGATCAGAAGGATGGCGAGAGCGTAGCGCAAGTGGGCGACCTGCTACGCAAGACCATGCAGACGTATTGTGGCGTTTTCCGTTTCCCGGACATGCTCAAACAGGGCGTGGAAAAAATCGGCGAGGTCGCAGAACGTGCTATGCGCACTGAGATCAAGGACAAGAGCAGAGTATTCAATACTGCCCGGGTGGAAGCGCTGGAACTCGAAAATCTGGTGGAAGTGGCGGTCGCCACAATGGTTTCGGCTGAAGCACGCACCGAAAGCCGGGGCGCCCACGCCCGCGATGATTTTCCCGACCGGGATGACGACAAGTGGCTCAAACACACGCTGTATTTCAGGGAAGGCCAGCGGCTGGATTATAAGCCGGTCCGGTTGAAACCGTTGACGGTTGAGTCGTTCCCACCCAAGGCGAGAACGTATTAACGAGAATCGGTTTTATTAATGACTGCCAGCCGGCAGTTAGCCTGGTTGCGGGCCCAGGACGGCACCCGTCGTCTGCGATAGCGACGATCAGCTCTAGCGTCACCCTGCTGTATCCCGGAGGGCGTCGATTTGAAGTCGCAGTGATCTGCACACGCCATTTTTTCCTGCGTGAATAGTGATACAAGACGCCGTTAATGATTATCGTCATTTAATTGGATAAATCATGACTGATTCTGTAAAGAAATCTATTTTTGAGCATGAAAAAGGCGGGTTCGATATCGAGTCGATCAAACAGTCTCTCGCCAACTGTTTGACCTATTCGGTGGGCAAAGGACCCATTACCGCCACGGATCGCGACAGGTTCTTCGCTGCGGCGTATCTCGTGCGCAACCGCCTGATCGACCGCTGGATGGAAACCATGCGCAGCTATTACGCTCATGACGTAAAACGGGTTTACTACTTTTCGCTGGAATTTCTAATGGGGCGGGCACTGATGAATGGTGTGCACAACCTCGGTTTCGACAGGCAGTTCCGTGAGGCACTAGACGAATTGGGGATCAATCTGGACGATGTGCGTGAAATAGAGCCAGATGCGGCATTGGGAAATGGCGGACTGGGCCGGTTGGCGGCCTGCTTTCTCGACTCCATGGCCACGCTCGACCTCCCCGGCTACGGCTACGGCATCCGTTATGAGTACGGCATGTTTGCTCAGCGCATCGAGGATGGGAGACAAGTCGAGCACCCGGATAACTGGCTGCGTTATGGCAACCCCTGGGAATTCCCCCGTCCGGAGGTGCTGCACCACGTTAAATTTCATGGCCGCGTGGTTCAATACGCGGAGCAGGGTGCGATGCGCTATCACTGGATCGATACCGATGATGTGATGGCCATGGCTTTTGACACCCCTGTCCCGGGCTATGATACCCACACGGCCAACAACATGCGCTTATGGGCAGCCAAGGCGACGCGTGATTTCGAATTGCGCTATTTCAACGAGGGTAATTACGTCAAGGCGGTGGAGGATAAGAACGCCTCGGAAAATCTGTCCAAGGTGCTCTACCCTGATGACACTACGGCAATGGGACGCGAGTTGCGGCTGAAGCAGCAATACTTCTTCGTGTGTGCTTCATTACATGACATCCTGCGCCGGTATCGCAAGCATCAGGACAACTTCGATTCCCTGCCCGATAAAGTCGCGATCCAGTTGAACGATACGCATCCGGCAATTGCCATCCCCGAATTGATGCGTGTGCTCGTGGATTTGCATCATCTGGGGTGGGAGGAAGCGTGGACTATCACTACCCGCACTTTCGCCTATACCAATCACACCCTGATGCCCGAGGCGCTCGAAACATGGCCGGTTGCCCTGTTCGAAAATGTGTTGCCTCGCCATTTACAGATCATTTATGAAATCAACCATCGGTTTTTGAAAGACGTAATGCACCGATACCCAGGAGATACCGGAATTTTGCGGCGCATGTCCATCATCGACGAGTCGGGCGGAAGGCGAATCCGCATGGCGCACCTGGCGATTATTGGCAGCCACAAGGTAAACGGAGTAGCGCAAATTCATACCGAACTGATGAAGCAGACCATATTTTCGGACTTCGACCGCTTTTATCCCGACAAGATCATCAATATAACCAATGGCATCACCCCTCGGCGCTGGCTGAACCAGGCCAATCGGCGTTTGGCCGAACTCATTTCTTCGCGCATCGGCTCCGGTTGGGTGAAGGACCTGGGTCAGTTGAAGCGCTTGGTACCGTTGGTTGAGGACACAACCTTCCGCAGCGAGTTCGCTGCTGCGAAGCGTGTGGACAAGGAGCATTTTGTTGCGATGGTGAAACAAAAGCTCAACATTGATATTAACGCGGATTCGCTGTTCGACGTTCAGATCAAACGTATTCACGAATACAAACGGCAGTTGCTAAACGTGCTGCATGTGGTGACGCTGTACAATCGCATTCGCCATAGGCCAGACATGGATCACATGCCGCGCACCGTAATTTTCGGAGGCAAGGCGGCGCCAGGTTATGCCATGGCCAAGCTCATCATCAAGCTTATTAACGATATTGCCGACATAGTGAATAATGACCCAAAGGTGGCCCACCGTTTGAAAGTGGTGTTCATACCCAATTACGACGTTTCGACTGCGGAAGAAATGATCCCGGCCGCGGATCTCTCGGAACAGATTTCCACCGCGGGCACGGAGGCATCGGGAACGGGAAACATGAAATTGGCATTGAATGGAGCGCTGACGATCGGCACTGCTGATGGCGCCAACATTGAAATCCGCGACGAAGTTGGAGAGGATAACATTTTCATATTCGGCCTCTCGGCGGCGGAGGTCGCCAAAATGAAAGCAAGCGGCTATCAACCCCGGGATTTCTACCATGCTAACGCGGAATTGCAGGCTGTGCTCGATATGATCGGTTCGGGTTTTTTCTCGCCGGATGAGCTGGATCGATTTAAACCAATTGTGGATTCGCTTTTACAATATGGCGACGAATATCTGCTGCTGGCGGATTATGCATCCTATGTCGCCTGTCAGAAAAAAGTTGAACTCGCATACCAGGATCAGGAGCAATGGGTACGCAAGGCGATCCTGAACGTTGCCAATATGGGCAAATTTTCCAGTGATCGTACCATCAAGCAGTATGCCTCCCAGATATGGAATGCGGAGCCGGTAGTACCTGAAGCGACGATTGATGAAAGTGGTGAATCGCTGATATCCACGAATTCATGAATCCATCGAGGGCTCGAATTAAGTTGCAGATTTTCAAGAATTCCGGAGAAATGATGTTTCGATTATGTCGGACTTATTATGCTGATGGAATCTAGTGTTCTTCGTAACCAATTACTAATCCGCTAATTCATAAATCAAGGAATCGGCCATGAGATTCTCGATCTACCGCTTCGATCCGGACAAGGATGAGAAGCCTTACATGCAGGATTACGACGTTGTACTGGAGCCGGCAGACAGAATGCTGCTGGATGCGCTGGTACGAATCAAGACAGTGGATGACAGCTTGAGTCTGCGGCGATCCTGCCGCGAAGGGGTTTGCGGATCGGACGGAATGAACATCAACGGACGCAACGGACTGGCTTGCATCACCCCGGTTGCCGGATTGAAAGAGCCGGTGGAACTGCGCCCTTTGCCGGGACTGCCGGTGATACGCGACCTGATCGTGGATATGACGCAATTTTTCAAGCAATATCACTCAATCAAGCCTTACCTCATCAACAACGACCCCCCGCCCGAAACCGAGCGACTGCAATCGCCTGAGGAAAGGGCGCAGCTGGATGGACTGTATGAATGCATACTCTGCGCATGCTGCTCTACAGCGTGTCCTTCATTCTGGTGGAATCCCGATAAATTCGTGGGTCCTGCCGGACTGTTGCAGGCATACCGCTTTCTCGCGGATAGCCGCGACCAGGCAACTGCCGAACGGCTGGATTATCTGGAAGATCCGTATCGCCTGTTCCGCTGCCATTCCATCATGAACTGCGTGGATGTGTGCCCCAAGGATTTGAATCCAACCAGGGCCATCGGCCGGATCAAGGACATGATGGTGAAAAGAACCGTATGAAAAAACTGGAGCGTGCCCGCTGGCGCTGCCGGCGTGGTCTGCTGGAACTGGATATTGTGCTGCAAAGGTTTATGGACGAGTATTACGCTAAACTCGACGAAGCGGAGCTCGAGCAATTCGAAACCCTGCTGGACCTTCCCGATAATGACTTATGGGATATGATTAACCTGAAAGAAACAGGGAACGGAAACCTGCAACCTGTACTGCGTCTGCTACAAAAAGTTTAAACGTATCGCAGCTTTTACCGGAAATGAAAACAATGGGGAACAACATGGAACACAAACGTAGCGCGACTCTCGATCTGGGTAATGGCAGCGAACCGCTGGAATTTCCGATCCTGTCCGGCAGCATGGGGCCGGATGTGGTGGATTTTCGCAAGTTGCACGCCAGAGGCGGTGTGTTTACCTATGATCCCGGCTTCCTCTCCACTGCCAGCAGCAGTTCCGCGATAACTTTTATCGACGGCGACGAGGGCGTTCTGCTTTATCGAGGTTATCCGATTGAACAATTGGCAAAGCATTGCGATTTCATGGAAGTCTGTTATTTGCTGATGAATGGAGAACTGCCTAATAGTGCTCAAAAACAGTCGTTCGACAATACCATCAAGGAACATACGATGGTGCACGAGCAACTCGCCCGTTTTTATACCGGCTTTCGCCGCGATGCCCATCCCATGGCGGTAATGGTCGGTGTGGTCGGCGCGTTGTCGGCGTTTTATCACGATGCGATGGATATTTCCGACGCCGGGCACCGTGAGCTGTCCGCCTTCCGGCTGATAGCGAAATTACCGACGATTACCGCCATGACCTATAAATACAACATCGGCCAGCCTTTCATTTATCCGCGCAACAACCTTAACTACACAGAAAACTTCATGCATATGATGTTCGCCACGCCCGCCGAGGAATATCAATCGAACCGGGTATTGGCGCGGGCCCTGGACCGCATCCTGATTCTGCATGCCGATCACGAGCAGAATGCCTCCACTTCCACTGTGCGGCTCGCCGGATCCAGCGGCGCAAACCCGTTTGCCTGCATTTCCGCGGGTATTGCCTGCCTATGGGGCCCGGCGCATGGCGGAGCGAATGAAGCCTGTCTCAATATGCTGGAGGAAATCGGCGACGATTCGCGCATCGGCGAGTATATCGCCCGCGCAAAAGACAAGGACGATCCTTTCAGGTTGGTGGGATTCGGCCACCGCGTATACAAAAATTTCGACCCCCGCGCAACATTGATGCGCGAAACCTGCCACGAAGTGCTGGATGAACTGGGGCTGCACGATGATCCCTTGTTCAAGCTTGCGCTTAAGCTGGAGAAAATCGCACTGGAAGATGAATATTTCATTTCCCGGAAACTTTATCCCAATGTCGATTTTTATTCCGGCATCGTGCAGCGCGCACTGGGCATCCCGGTCTCCATGTTCACTGCCATATTCACCACCGCCCGCACTGTAGGCTGGATTGCGCAATGGAGTGAAATGATCGCCGACCCCGACTACAAGATCGGACGGCCGCGCCAGCTTTATACGGGCGCCGTTACCCGGGATGTGGTTCCGATTGCATCGCGAAAATAATCCGCTTTGCCAAACGTCGAGGTCTTTGGCCATGATGAAGCAATTGTTCGAGAATTCTCTACTGTTCGGCGCGAATGCGCCCTTCGTTGAAGGGCTTTACGAACAATACCTCCAGAATCCGGAATCCGTTCCATCGGAATGGCACAACTATTTCGATAAACTGCAACGGGCAAACCAGGGGACGGGACCGGCTGGACGGGCTGCTCGTGATGTTCCGCATGGGCCGGTGATCGAGTCGTTCATCCGGCTGGCGAAGGAACACCCGCGCCGCGCTGGCCAGGTAGCAGCTCAGGAAGCAGTTCAGGGCGAGCGCATTCTGACGACAGAACGCAAGCAGGTATCTGTGCTGCAGATGATAAATGCATACCGTTTTCTCGGCGTGCGCCATGCTGATCTCGACCCTCTGAAACACCAGGAGAAACCGCACGTTTCCGAACTCGATCCCGCATTTTACGGCTTGACCGAGGCGGACATGAACACGGTTTTCGGAACCGGTTCCTTGATCGGCCCGCCTCGTGCATCGCTCGGGGATATTTTACAGACACTGCGGCAAACGTATTGCGGCAGTATCGGGGTCGAGTACATGTACATTACCGATACCGAGCAAAAACGCTGGATACAAGGCCGTATCGAAGGATCGCGCGCGCAGCCAAATTATCCCGCCGAATATAAACGTCATATTCTGGAGCGCCTCAACGCGGCGGAGGGTCTGGAAAAATATCTGCATACACGCTATGTGGGGCAGAAACGCTTCTCCGGCGAAGGCGGCGAAAGCCTGATCCCGTTATTGGACAATCTGCTGCAGCGCGCCGGCCGGATGGGCGTGCAGCAGATGGTTATCGGCATGGCGCATCGCGGACGGCTTAACGTGCTGGTCAACACCTTGGGCAAGGTACCGGCCGACCTGTTCCAGGAATTTGAAGGCAAGCATGTGCACGAACTGACTGAAGGCGATGTCAAATACCATCAGGGCTTTTCCTCCGCTGTCTCCACAACTGGCGGGATAATGGGACTCTCGCTGGCGTTCAATCCGTCGCATCTGGAAATTGTAGATCCGGTGGTTCAAGGTTCCGTACGCGCCCGTCAGCACCGCCTTAAGGACAGGGAAGGCGACCTGGTATTACCTGTGCTGCTGCATGGCGACGCCGCATACTCCGCCCAGGGCGTGGTAATGGAGACCCTGAATCTGTCGCAGACGCGTGGATATGGAACCGGCGGTACGGTGCATATCATCATCAATAACCAGATCGGGTTCACAACGTCTGATCCACGCGATGCACGTTCCACACTTTATTGCACCGACGTGTCGAAAATGATTGAGGCGCCTATTTTCCACGTCAATGGTGACGATCCCGAAGCAGTCGTCATGGTGACTGAAATCGCGCTGGACTTCCGGATGAAGTTTCATAAGGATGTCGTCGTGGATATGGTTTGCTTCCGCACCCTTGGCCATAATGAACAGGACGAACCAATGGTGACTCAGCCATTGATGTACAAGATTATTGCCCGCCATCCCGGTACGCGCAAACGCTATGCCGATAAACTGGAAAGCGAAGGTGTTATCAGTGCCGGCCAGGCTGAGCAGATGATGAAGGCCTATCGTGACGACATGGACGCGGGCCGCAACCCCAATAAAACCATAATTTATGGTTATAAATCACCGAATGCCGTGGACTGGACTCCCTTTCTGGAGGATAACAAGTGGGATGCAAAGGTGCAGACCGGGCTGCCGATAACAGAATTGAAGAAACTGGCCCAGCGACTGACGGATATTCCGGAAAAATTCAAACTGCACGCCCGGGTGGAAAAGATCATCGCCGACCGCCGCTCGATGGGCGAGGGAAAACTACCGCTTGATTGGGGAATGGCTGAAAATCTTGCGTATGCGGCGCTTCTGAAGGACGGCTATGCGGTGCGCGTCTCGGGACAGGATTCGGGACGAGGGACTTTTTTTCATCGCCATGCTGTACTGCATGATCAGAACCGGGAGCGATGGAACGAAGGCACATATGTTCCGCTGCGGCACATCGCACCGGCACAGGCTGATTTCGTGATAATCGATTCAGTATTGTCGGAAGAAGCCGTACTCGGCTTCGAATACGGCTATGCTACCGCGGAACCGAATGAACTGGTTGTTTGGGAGGCGCAGTTTGGCGATTTCGCCAATGGTGCCCAGGTGGTGATAGACCAGTTTATCGCGTCGGGGGAAGCCAAATGGGGCCGGCTGTGCGGTCTGGTGATGATGCTTCCGCATGGCTATGAAGGCCAGGGGCCTGAACACTCCTCGGCACGTCCGGAACGCTATCTGCAGTTATGTGCGGAATACAATATCCAGGTTTGTGTTCCATCCACGCCCGCACAGATGTTTCATCTGCTTCGGCGCCAAATGATCCGGCCGCTGCGCAAGCCTTTGATCATCATGAGCCCGAAAAGTCTGCTGCGGCACAAGGAATCGGTGTCGAGCCTCGAAGATCTCGCTAATGGCGGTTTTCAGAACGTCATTCCCGAAGTGGAAAAGCTTGATTCCGCAAATGTACGGCGCATGATTGCGTGCAGCGGGAGGGTATATTATGACCTGCTGGCCTATCGTCGGAAGCATGAAATCAAGGACGTGGCGATTATCCGTGTCGAGCAATTGTATCCCTTTCCCCATGATGATTTCCAGATTGAAGTCGAGCGCTATCCCCAAGCCAAAGATATACTCTGGTGTCAGGAAGAGCCCGGCAATCAGGGGGCATGGCATCGCATCCAGCACTATCTGATGCGGCACAAGCGTCCCGATCAGGTTTTAGGCTGCGCATTCCGCCCCTCGTCGGCGTCTCCGGCGGTAGGGTATCTGGCAAAACACAACTTTCAGCAGAACGAGCTGATAGTAGCGGCGTTTCGCGAAGAAATTTAAGACAAAGGGGAAGGATTATGCTCGTCGATGTCAAAGTTCCCGTGCTATCCGAATCGGTAGCGGAAGCCACTCTACTTTCCTGGCATAAAAAAGAGGGCGAACAGGTTGATCGTGATCAAAATCTGATCGATGTTGAAACCGATAAAGTCGTGCTCGAATTGCCGGCGCCCGCTACAGGAGTGCTGACAAAAATCATCAAGGGGGATGGGGCGACAGTGGCAGGCGGCGAAACCATCGCCACCATAGACACCGAAGCTGCCCCAGCGGAGGCTGAAGTCGCTTCGGCTGAGGCCGAAGCCGTGCCAGCGGGGGGCAAAGCAGCTCCAGCTGATACCAAAGCGGTCGCAGCGCCGACCGCCGCCCCATCGGGTGCAGAATCCGTCTCGGCGCCACCCTCAGCCACCACGGAAGCCCCGATGATGCCCGCGGCACAGAATATGGCGGCACAGGCAAATCTCACGGCAGAGGAAATCAGTTCCATCAAAGGCAGTGGACGGGACGGTCGCATTACCAAGGAGGATGTAGCGGCCCAGGTGGAAAAGAAACGGGCTTCTTCTGTCCAGCCATCCCCCCCGGTCTCTCCGGCAGCCCGGCCCGTTTCCACAGCAGCCGCGCCTGCGCATGCGGGCAATCGCACCGAACAGCGGGTGCCCATGTCGCGGTTGCGGGCGCGCATCGCCGAGCGGCTCGTACAATCGCAATCCACCGCCGCGATACTCACCACTTTCAACGAAGTCAACATGCAGGCGGTCATGGATCTGCGTGCCCGCTACAAGGAAAAATTCGAGAAAGAGCATGGCGTCAAGCTCGGCATTATGTCTTTTTTTGTCAAGGCGGCAGTCGCAGCGCTGAAAAAATTCCCCATTGTCAACGCATCGGTTGATGGAAACGATATCGTCTACCATGGTTATTACGACATAGGCATCGCCGTAAGCAGCCCGCGCGGATTGGTGGTTCCGATTATTCGGGACGCAGACTCTCTGTCTCAGGCGGAAATTGAAAGGCAGATTGCTGATTTCGGCAAACGCGCTCTGGACGGCAAACTAACCATTGAAGAGTTGACCGGGGGCACCTTCTCGATCACCAATGGCGGTGTGTTCGGTTCGATGCTTTCAACCCCCATTATCAATCCGCCGCAAAGCGCGATTCTCGGCATTCATGCCACGAAAGAGCGCCCAGTGGCCGAAAATGGGCAAGTGGTGATCCGACCCATGTGTTACCTCGCGCTTTCTTACGATCACCGGATTGTGGACGGGCGGGAAGCGGTGCTTTCTTTAGTGGCAATGAAAGAGGCACTGGAATATCCGATGAGTCCGTTGCTGGAAGCCTGAAGCCAATAAGCGTAAATCGCGGTCTCGGGAAACAGATTTGCTTATGTCTGTTTCCCTGTTTTTGCATGAGTGAAAAATATGTCGAAATCTTTTGATGTCGCGGTAATCGGCGCGGGCCCCGGCGGCTACGTGGCGGCAATCCGTTGCGCCCAATTAGGGCTCACTACCGTTTGTATAGATGAATGGAAAAATCCACAGGGCAAACCCAGCCTCGGCGGAACCTGCCTGAATGTCGGCTGCATTCCCTCAAAGGCGCTCCTTGAATCGTCCGAGAATTACGAACGTGCCGCGCATAAATTCTCTGCTCATGGAATCAAAGTGGAAGGTCTGTCAGTGGACATCCCGGTAATGATGTCGCGCAAGGACAAAATCGTCGCGGGCTTCACCGGTGGCGTCGCCATGCTGCTCAAAAAAAATAAAGTCGCGTCGATGCATGGATGTGGAACTTTGCTCAAGGCCAGCAAAGACGAGAGCGGCAGCCATGATGTCTGGCAAATCGAGGTGAAGAACGGGGACGAGACCGACACCGTCGAGGCAAAACACATCATCATCGCCACGGGCTCAACACCGCGCACGCTGCCGTTTGCCCCTGTGGACAATGAGCGAATACTGGACAATACCGGCGCACTGGCGATGACAGAAGCGCCAAAGCGGCTGGGTGTGATTGGCGCAGGCGTGATCGGCCTGGAAATGGGCAGTCTGTGGCGGAGACTCGGTTCAGAAGTCACCATTCTTGAAGCACTGCCCGGCTTTCTTTTGGCGGCCGATGAGCAAGTGGCAAAAGAAGCGCGAAAAATCTTCACCAGAGAATCTGGTCTGATCATACAAACCGGTATCAAAATAAGCGGGATCAAAACCAACAAAAAAAGTATCACGGTTGAGTATACCGACGCCGAGGGTACCGGGAATACCGGGGAGAGTGCGCAAAAACTGGAAGTGGATAAACTGATTATCGCGGTTGGCCGTGTTCCGAATACGGCTGGACTGGGAGTAGAAAATGTCGGGCTGAAATTGGATGATCGCGGTTACATTGAAGTGGACAGCAATTGCCGCACTAATCTGCCTGATGTATATGCTGTAGGAGACGTAGTGCGCGGACCTATGCTTGCGCATAAGGCTTCCGAGGAAGGCGTCGCGGTTGCCGAAACCATTGCTGGGCATAAGGGACACGTAAATCTGGACACAATCCCATGGGTAATCTACACCTCGCCGGAAATTGCCTGGGTGGGCAAAAACGAGCGGGAGTTGAAAGCGGCAGGGGTTCAATATAAAGCGGGACAGTTTCCTTTCATGGCTAACGGCCGCGCACGCGCGCTCGGAGAGACGGGTGGCTTCGTCAAAGTACTGGCGGACGCGGAAACCGACCGAATTCTGGGTATCCACATGATTGGCCCCTACGTTTCCGAAATGATCGCCGAAGCGGTAGTGGCGATGGAGTTTGCGTCCAGCAGTGAAGACATCGCCCGCATCGTTCACGCCCATCCCTCGCTTTCGGAAGTATTGCATGAGGCGGCGCTGGGGGTGGATAAACGCGCGATTCATATATAAGGTTGTCAGGCCTGAATTTGTGCCGTCCCTGCTCCCTTACTTTCGCTTCCTACTTTTACCTGGAGCAATAATTACTGTAAGAGTTTAATTCTCGACAACCGCGGGATATGGACAGGATGCTGAGGCACCATTGTTCCGGCAGTTCAAGAACAATGTGCACGGCACGCCCAGACCGCATTACGCCAAGCTCAGCCTATACCAAGATATACTGAAGTCCTCAACGAGTTCGACATCCCAGGCGAGACAGGGAGCCGCACCTGATGCAGCGACAACCGCAACCAGTGCGCTGTGCTGGATAACGAGTCGGCTATTGCCAAGGTGCAGGAAGTAACTGGGTACGCCAATATCGCGACCACGAGGATCTACGATCATGGCGCGACGCGGCCGGAGAATTAGTCCGATCTTTAATGTGGCGCACTAACTGGTGCTCGAACGGCCTATAGGAGCTTCAGTTGTCGTGCCGCGCGATATACGTCAGCCCAGTTTGCGCTCGTTGATCTGCTCGACGTCGATGCTGGCAACTTCATCCTTTCCTGCGGTATAAACGGCAGTTACGTCAATGCTGAGCGCGCTCTCGATCACTAGAAAGCCTTCAAAGCCGTGAATGACTTGCAGATCAAATTTTGGTCTCGCATCAGCACAGTCGATTTTGATCACCTGATCGCCTTTCAAAGTTTCAGTAATCCATTTGCTGTTGAAACCCCCGGCAAGTGCAATTTTCAACCGCAGCTTGACTTCTTTTTCGTGAGGGTTATGAATATTGATCGCAGTTTGATAACTGCCCGGCAAAAATGAGCTTGTAGTTTGTGATGTCCCCGGAATATTGGCAGTACAAATAAATTTCGCCGCATATTGATAACAGAATTCTGGCCGGGCAGCAGGCTCCGTCTCGATGGTAGTCATGTATTTACTCCTTTCGTTAATGTGCGTACAGTGTCCGTAACGCTTTTGGAAAATACCTTATAGAAAGAACTGCTACTGTTCGTTGCCACACTTAGCCAATTTTGAGTCAAGGTGTTTTTCACCAAAATAAATTTGCAAGAGGTTATTGCCACTGAAAAAGTCTTAAAGAACAATACGGTAGTGGTCAAATAATTTCAGATACCGAGATAGGTGGCATTGTCTGCATTTTCGGTTCGTAGACGGCGACTGACAGATATTCCAAATTCGAGCGAAGCTTGGTATCGTTATAAAAACAGACCATGTATTCGCGTATTGAATTGCACGAATTCTTGCGCTTCGGCTACACCTTGCGATCTACGGAGGACTGCTCTTTCTCTTATTTCTTGTAATACCCGGGCACAACCAGAACAGCCGAAAAATTTTATCCGCAACTTGCCACCCAAGCGGTTTGTAGCTGCCGACTTTTTCCTCCCCTACTTTTTCTCCGCATAAAACGGTCCTGCGGAACAGGAACTCGTGCGATCCATTTTTTACATTGGAACGACAGCATCATCATTCGTCTTTTCAGTGTTGTCCAGCAAATCTCCACAGCTTGTTTGGAGTAAAATGCAGTTTTCAAGAATTCTCCATGATGAGCATCACCATCGCCCTTTCCAAGGGCCGCATTTTTGACGATACCGCACCGTTGTTGAAAGCGGCAGGTATTGTCGCGCTGGATGATCCGGAAACATCGCGCAAACTGATCCTTGCCACCAATTGCGATAACGTGCGGCTTATCATCGTCCGGGCATCGGATGTGCCGACCTATGTGCAATACGGCGCCGCGGATATGGGTATCGCCGGAAAAGACGTATTGCTGGAACATGGCGGTGCGGGGCTTTATCAGCCGCTGGACCTGAATATCGCTCGCTGCCGCATGATGGTGGCGGTACGCGATGATTTCGATTACGAATCCGCTGTTCGCCAGGGAGCAAGGGTACGCGTCGCGACCAAATATTTACAGACGGCGCGTGAACACTTTGCAGGCAAAGGCATGCATGTGGATCTCATCAAGCTCTACGGTTCCATGGAATTGGCGCCACTGGTCGGATTGGCGGATGCAATTGTGGACCTGGTATCCAGCGGCAATACGCTGAAGGCCAATAATCTCAAGGCGGTCGAAGAGATCATGCCCATTTCGGCACGGTTGGTCATCAACCAGGCAGCACTGAAGTTGAAGCGGCATACAATTCAGCCGATGCTGGAAGCTTTCTCTGCCTCCATCGCGAAATAAATAATGAATCAGGAATAATGTCGCAAACTGCAAGCCAACGAAAACCGAACTTCTTCTCATGATACAAATTAAACGGCTGTCTTCAACCGATGCCAGCTTCGATGAAGCGCTATCGAAACTGCTGGCCTTTGAAAACGCCCAGGATGCGAAACTGGACGCAACTGTCGCGGACATTCTTGCCAATATAAAGAAGCGGGGTGATGAAGCCCTGCTGGAATATACGCGCCGTTTCGATCATCTGAATGCAGCCTCCGCGGCGGAGCTTGAATTACCCCAGGATCGCTTGCAGCAAGCTCTGCGGAAGCTGCCCGCGGATCAGCGCGACGCCCTGGAGCAGGCGGCTCAACGGGTGCGCGTCTACCATGAAAAACAACAAGTGCAATCCTGGAGCTATACGGAGCCCGACGGCACGCTGCTCGGCCAGAAAATAACGCCGCTGGATCGTGTCGGCTTATATGTTCCCGGCGGCAAGGCATCCTATCCTTCATCGGTGCTGATGAATGCCATTCCTGCCAAGGTGGCGGGCGTGAGTGAACTCATCATGGTCACACCGGCTTCCGGCGGTGAGACAAACGATCTGGTGCTCGCTGCCGCAGCGATTTGCGAGGTTGACCGAGTCTTTACCATCGGCGGCGCCCAGGCGGTTGCAGCGCTGGCCTACGGTACCGAGGCTGTGCCGCAGGTGGACAAGATTGTCGGCCCCGGCAACGCATATGTGACAGCCGCCAAGCGCAGTGTATTCGGAATCGTGGGTATCGATATGCTGGCAGGACCTTCGGAGATTCTGGTGATTTGCGATGGCAAGACAAATCCCGACTGGATCGCGATGGATTTATTTTCGCAAGCCGAGCACGATGAGATGGCGCAGGCAATTCTGCTTTCTCCCGACCCCCATTTCATTGGCGCGGTGGCGGCAAGTATTGACCGCCAGCTGGAAACCATGCCGCGCAAGACTGTAATACAGGCTTCGCTCGAAAGCCGCGGCGCCCTGATCCAGGTATGCGACCTGGATGAAGCCTGCGCCATCGCTAATCGTATCGCCCCGGAACATCTTGAATTATCGGTTGAGCAGCCGGAAAAATGGATGGAGAAAATCAGGCATGCCGGCGCCATCTTTCTGGGACGACATACTTGCGAAGCACTTGGCGATTACTGTGCCGGCCCGAACCACGTCCTGCCCACGTCCCGTACCGCACGCTTTTCATCACCGTTGGGCGTGTACGATTTCCAGAAACGCAGCAGTATTATTCAAGTGTCGGAGCAGGGTTCGGCAAAACTGGGTGCAATTGCTTCCATCCTGGCTTATGGAGAAGGTTTACAGGCCCATGCGATGTCGGCGGAATATCGATACAAGAAAAAATTGGCGACGTAAGAGAATCGTATCTTTTCGATGAGTAAAGATACCATGTTGGCTACCGATGCCGAACGAATCATAAATAAAACCGTATAAAACGCCAAGATGCGCAGACCGCCCGACCAAATCATCCGCCCGGAGATTCTTGCACTCTCCGCCTATCACGTGCCACCTGCAACGGGTATGGTGAAGCTGGATGCGATGGAGAACCCTTATTCCCTGCCAGCCGGAGTGCGAGATGAAATCGCGCGGCTGGCGGGGGATGCGCCGATTAACCGATATCCTGATCCTAGTGCTGTTTCGCTCAAGGCCGCGTTGCGCGAAGCGCTGGCGGTCCCCGATGGCATGGATATCATGCTGGGCAACGGTTCGGACGAGATCATACAGATCATCGCGTTGGCCTGCGCAAGACCGGGCGCCGTGTTGATGAGTGTCGAGCCTGCGTTTGTCATGTTTCGCATGATCGCGACTTTCACCGGGATGACTTATGCGGGTGTGCCGTTAAACCCTGATTTCTCGCTTGATGTGGCAGGAACGCTCGATGCCATCGCGCGGCACCAGCCAGCGGTAATTTTCATTGCCTACCCCAATAACCCTACTGGCAACCTGTTTGACGCCGCCGGAATCTCACGTATTATTGACGCTGCTCCCGGTATTGTAGTTGTGGATGAGGCTTACCATGCCTTCGCCGGTGCGAGCTTCATGGGCGAGTTGGCGCAACACCCCAATCTGTTATTGATGCGCACCCTCTCCAAGTCGGGGCTGGCCGGTTTAAGGCTTGGGCTTCTGGCCGGACGGCCAGAGTGGCTGATACAGCTGGAAAAACTGCGTTTGCCGTATAATGTAGGAATAATTACTCAACTTGTCACGGAAAAGGTGTTGCAGCATGGAGATGTCCTGCTGCAACAGGCTGCGGCGATCAAGATTGAACGGGCGGCGATGAGTGAAAACCTGGCAACGCTGGATGGGATTGAGGTTTTTCCGACGGATGCAAACTTTATTTTATTCCGCGTGAACCAGGGAAATAACGCTGGATCAGTGTTTCAGGAACTCAAGAATCGCGCTGTATTGATCAAGAATCTCGACGGCTCACACCCGCTACTGACAAATTGCCTGCGTGTAACGGTGGGAACTCCCGATGAAAACGCGCAATTCTTAGAGGCGCTGCAAGCCTCGCTCAAGAAACCGAACGATTAAATTATTTCACTCATGCGTCAGGCTCAAGTCAACCGCAATACTCTGGAAACCCAGATCAGCCTCAAAGCCAATCTGGATGGAACCGGAAAAGCAATACTGGACACCGGTGTTCCATTTCTCGATCACATGCTGGACCAGGTAGCGCGTCACGGCATGATTGACCTGGAGATTGCGGCCAAGGGAGATCTGCATATCGACGCCCATCATACCGTGGAGGATATCGGCATCACATTTGGACAGGCATTCACGCAAGCAGTCGGAGATAAAAAAGGTTTGCGCCGCTACGGTCACGCTTATGTACCGTTGGACGAAGCATTGTCGCGAGTGGTGGTAGACCTTTCGGGCCGTCCCGGCATGGAATTCAATGTCGAGTTTGTACGTGCCCGGATTGGCGAGTTTGATGTTGATTTGATCCCCGAGTTTTTCCAGGGGTTTGTCAACCATGCCATGGTGACATTGCATATTGATAACCTCTCCGGCCGCAACGCCCACCACCAGGCGGAAACGGTATTCAAGGCGTTTGGCCGCGCACTGCGCATGGCAATGGAAACCGACCCCCGCGCAGATGGCACAATTCCGTCCACCAAAGGTTCCTTGTAAGCTTTATCACTCCTCATTTGCCCTGTATGACTGATATTGCAATTGTTGACTACGGCATGGGTAATTTGCGCTCCGTGTCTAAAGCGCTGGAGCATGTCGCTCCCACGGCCACCATCGCTGTCACCGACGACCCCGAAGTGGTGCGGAAGGCTGACCGCGTTGTGGTTCCCGGCCAGGGGGCAATGCCGGACTGCCTGCGCGAACTGGATATGCGCGGATTGCGCGAAGCGGTGCTGGATGCTGCAATGAACAAGCCGTTTCTCGGCATCTGCATCGGCCTGCAAATGTTGTTCGACAGTAGCGAGGAAGGCAATGTAAAAGGCTTGGGCATTGTGCCCGGCAAGGTACGTCGTTTTCCTCCCGTGGCGATGGCGGACACCAATAAGGCCAGTGAGACCGGTGGAACTCCGAATACTCATGGGCAGAGGCTCAAGGTGCCCCACATGGGTTGGAACGAAGTTCATCAAACCGTCGATCATCCCCTGTGGAAAGGCATTCCCGCCGATGCGCGCTTCTATTTCGTGCACAGCTATTATGTGGAAACCACCAATCCGGTACAGGTGGCAGCATTCAGTCTTTACCCTGCTCCGTTTACTTGCGCAGTGGCAAAGGATAATATTTTTGCTGTCCAGTTTCATCCGGAAAAAAGCCACGAGGCGGGGCTGACGCTGCTGAGCAACTTTGTACGATGGAAACCTGCATCAAGAACAGATAAGCAATTCCAGGCGAGCTTATAACCCCTCTCATTCAAATTCAATCCCGACTCAAATGCTGATCATTCCTGCGATAGACTTGAAAGACGGTCACTGCGTACGCCTGAAACAAGGCGTCATGGAAAACGCTACTGTATTTTCGGAAGAACCCGGCGCCATGGCCAGGCATTGGCTGGATCAGGGCGCGCGCCGGCTGCATTTGGTGGACCTCAACGGCGCGTTTGCCGGCAGGCCGAAGAACGAGCCGGCCATTCGCGACATTGTTGAAGCCATCGGTGATGAAATTCCGACTCAACTCGGCGGCGGCATACGCGATCTCGAAACCATCGAACGTTATCTCGACGATGGCATTACTTATATTATCATCGGTACCGCGGCGGTAAAGACCCCGGGATTCCTGCATGATGCCTGCAACGCTTTCCCCGGTCATATCATGGTGGGACTGGATGCGAAGGACGGCAAGGTGGCAGTCAATGGCTGGTCTAAAGTTACCGGTCACGACGTCGTGGATCTCGCGAAAAAATTTGAGGATTACGGGGTCGAAGCAATTATCTATACCGATATCGGGCGCGACGGTATGTTAAGCGGCGTCAATGTCCAGGCGACGATGGAACTGGCACGGGCGCTGACTATCCCTGTCATTGCAAGCGGCGGGGTGACCAATCTCGACGACGTCAAAGCTCTGTGCGAAATCGAGCCGGAAGGTATTGCGGGCGCAATCACGGGGCGCGCAATTTACGAAGGCACCCTGGACTTCAGGTTGGCACAAGCGCTGGCGGATGAACTGAGTATGAAAATGGGCATCCGGGATACCACCCTCTCCTGATGAAGAGAACCCATTATCCGTTCCGTTCAAAGGTAAAATCACGGCAAGCTCTGTTTTCCGGTTCGCGGCATCCTTTCTATAGCTGTGTTCCTTTTACGGCAGAGCGTCTCTACTCTTGTTGATACCTCAATATAAATTAAATTCGAAGTTCCAAGGGAATACATTGCCATCGAGTTGCCAGCTTGAGTTGCAAAGCGACGCAAGCAATCCGCAAAACCGATACTCGCAAGTTTTATAAAGGCATCTCATGGGTCTGGCCAAGCGTATCATCCCCTGTCTTGACGTCACAAATGGACGCGTTGTCAAGGGCGTCAATTTTGTCGGACTTAGGGATGCAGGTGATCCCGTCGAAATATCGCGCCGCTACGATGATCAGGGAGCGGATGAACTGACCTTTCTCGACATCACCGCCAGTTCTGATAACAGGGACCTGATTCTGCACATCATCGAAGAAGTCGCTGCCCAGGTGTTCATTCCATTAACTGTCGGTGGCGGCGTTCGCAAGGTAGAGGACGTGCGCCGACTATTGAATGCGGGGGCGGATAAAGTAAGCATCAACACGTCAGCGGTCGAGAATCCCAAACTGGTGGCTGACGCCGCGGACCGTTACGGTTCCCAGTGCATAGTGGTGGCGATAGACGCCAAGCGGGTGGGTAACGACTGGGAAGTATTTACTCATGGAGGACGCAAGACTACCGGCCTGAATGCGGTCGAGTGGGCGAAGAAAATGCAGTCCCTGGGTGCAGGCGAAATATTGCTTACCAGTATGGATAAAGATGGTACCCATAACGGTTTCGACCTGGCGCTGACTCGCGCGGTATCGGATGCGGTGGATGTGCCGGTGATCGCGAGTGGCGGCGTAGGCAATTTGCACCACCTGGTGGAAGGAATCATAGAGGGCCATGCTGATGCCGTGTTGGCAGCAAGTATTTTCCACTTCGGTGAATACACTGTACGCCAGGCCAAAGAGTATATGGCGCAACACGGCATTGAAGTACGGTTGTAGTGTACTAGAATTAATAAAATTTCATAATCCGATTCTCAAGCATATATATCTATGTCCGATATTTGGTTGAACAAGATAAACTGGTCCGAAGATGGATTGGTGCAGGTCGTGACACAAGAAGCCGCCAGCAATAAGGTATTGATGGTTGCCTGGATGAATCGCACGGCACTGAAGCTTACCGTACAAACCAGCGAGGCTCATTACTGGTCGCGTTCCCGCAAGAAACTCTGGCATAAAGGCGAGGAATCGGGGCACGTACAGAAAGTAAAGGAAATCCGGCTGGATTGTGATGCCGACGTCCTGTTGTTGGCTGTGGAACAAGTTGGCGGCATCGCTTGTCATACCGGCAGACATAATTGTTTTTTCAACAAACTGGAAGACGGCCAATGGACCGTCGCTGCACCGGTAATCAAAAGCCCTGAAGAGATCTACAGGAAATGATCGATCCGGCTATTCTTGACCGTGTGGCTCAGACTATCGAGGCCCGAAAAGATGCGGATCCCGCCACTTCCTACGTGGCTAAACTGCTGCACGAAGGGCAGGACAAGATACTGAAAAAAATTGCGGAAGAGTCGGCGGAGGTGCTGCTGGCGGCGAAAGACGGCGATAAATCGCACGTTGTGCGCGAAACCGCGGATTTATGGTTTCACTGCATGGTATTACTGGCTCACCATGATCTGGGACCGCAGGATGTGCTGAATGAATTGCGGCGCCGCGAGGGAATCTCAGGAATCGATGAAAAGGCGGCACGAAATGCAGGATAAAAATGGATAATTGTGTTTTTTGCAAAATCGTACGGGGAGAAATTCCCAGTGAAAGAATATACGAGGATACTGAAGTTTTCGCGTTTCACGATATTCACCCCGCAGCGCAGGTACATTTCATGTTGATACCCAAGCTGCATATCGGCTCGCTGGCGGAGGTCGAAGACAAGCACCGCAGTTTATTGGGTGAGATGATGGTGCTCGTACCCAAGCTGGCGAGGGAGCAGGGCTGCATGGACGGCTTTCGCACCGTTATCAACACCGGTCGCGTGGGGGGACAAGAGGTTTATCATTTGCATATTCATGTCATAGGCGGAAGGGATCGCTTGCCGGCTATGATTCCTCATCCGAAATAAAGGAGAGAATAATGGGATCATTCAGTATTTGGCACTGGCTGGTCGTTCTGTTGATTGTTGTTCTGGTATTCGGCACCAAGAAACTGCGCAATATCGGCAGCGATCTGGGCGGTGCGGTGAAGGGCTTCCGGGAAGGTGTAAAAAGTGCTGATGAAGAGGAGATATCTTCTGCGCCTCATCAAACCGATGCCCGGATTATCGAAGCCGATGCCAAGGACAAGACCTATTCAAAATCTTGAGGCCGGCGAGTAAAGAGTGAAAAGTTCGGGCTGATAGCGGGGAGCCCGTCCAAATGAAGAATGGCCTCTCATTCACCTTTACTACGCTTCCTTAATGATTCTCGCAAAAAATGTTCGATATCAGTTTCACTGAAATTCTCGTCATCGCAGCCGTGGCGCTAGTCGTCATAGGGCCTGAGCGGCTGCCCAAGGTGGCACGCACGCTAGGGCATCTGTTCGGGCGAGCGCAGCGTTACGTCAATGATGTAAAGAACGATATTCAGCGGGAAATGGAACTGGAAGAACTCAAGAACTGGAAAACTTCCGTGGAGGGGACTGGCCGTTCCATCGAAAATACGGTACGAACAGAGATGAACCAGTTCCAGGAAGAACTGAACAGAGAAACAAAATCTTCCACAGCGGTGCCTCCTGCGCCCTCTTCCGAGGCAGCGGGGGAAGCTGCTCCGCCCCTGGATTCGCCATCAGATTCTTTCGTCCCACCGATCCAGCCAATCACGCCGTCGGTCAAATCAAAAGCCGGTCCCAACGCAACCGGAGCAGAAGTACCCCGCGATTAATTCAGTGCGGATAACATATACTTCGCTGATGCAAACCAGTGAACGTATAACCACGTCTTTCGATTTCCGGCCCCCTTTCACGATATGACGACCGACGAAACATTTATTTCCCATCTTGTGGAGCTTCGTGCCAGGTTGATGCGTGCATGCGGGGTGCTGGTGCTCGGTTTTCTTCCCTGTGCCTTTTACGCGCGGGAACTCTACTCCTTGCTGGCACAACCTCTGCTCGAAAAACTTCCGCAAGGGGGACAGATGATCGCCACTGAGGTGATTACGCCTTTTTTTGTGCCCATGAAAGTTGCCATGATGGCGGCGTTTATCATTACCTTGCCTCACACGCTCTATCAGGTATGGGCATTTGTCGCGCCAGGATTGTACTCCCACGAAAAACGTCTGGTACTTCCCCTGGTGTTCGCCAGCAGCTTTCTATTCATCTGCGGTATGTCATTCGCTTACTTTGCCGCACTGCCGCTCGTATTCGAGTTTATCACCCATTTCGCGCCAGAGGGCGTGGCGGTCATGACCGATATTGGCCGGTATCTCGACTTTGTCCTGACCATGTTCATCGCCTTTGGCATAACGTTTGAGGTGCCCATATTTGTTGTAATACTGGTTCGAGCCGGTATTGTCTCAATCGAGAAACTAAAGGCGGTGCGTAGCTACGTTCTCGTTGGCGCGTTCGTCGTAGGGGCCATATTCACACCTCCCGATGTGGTTTCCCAATTCATGCTGGCGGTGCCGCTTTATTTGCTCTATGAACTGGGAATAATGGTGGCTGGGCTCGGCGGCGAACCCGCGGCAGCGCCGGTTTATCAGCCGGCGAATGGGAAAGATACGGGGCATGAACCGGAAAAGGCAGAAACCGGAGAGAAGAACGGCTGAAATTACTCCGGTACTGCGGCACCAGTTGCATACAATTTGGATTCGCAAACAATGACGTCGTCGTGCGTCATGTGATCATCCCGATTTGTCACAGCGCGATCTATGAGGGGATGTCCAGAGATTCCTTGATTTATTCCAGTGCATCCGGATCTTCATACTGGTCCTGAGGCATGGTGGGCATGGTGGGCCTGGGACGCTTACCGACATTGATCTTGATGGGTTTTTCTGTCTGATTGCGCACTACCTTGATATTCGCTGCTTCTCCCGGTGCTAATGCCGCGATCAGGTTAAGCATGCCGGATGAATCAATGACGGGGCTTCCCTCTACCTCCACAATTATATCCCCCGGCTTTACCCCGGCCCGATCGGCGGGTCCACCTTTGAGTACGCCAGCGATCAAGGCGCCGTTGGTATTCGGGCGCTTGAACGATTCCGCCAGCTCCGGTGTCAAGTCCTGCACTTCCACCCCGATCCAGCCGCGAGTTACGTCCCCTGTCTGAATAATCTGCTCCATGACCTGCTTTGCTACACTGGCTGTGATGGCAAAGCCGATGCCAAGTGATCCGCCGGTACGCGAGACAATGGCGGTATTGATGCCAATCAGATTGCCGGAGCTGTCTACCAATGCACCCCCGGAATTTCCAGGGTTAATCGCAGCGTCTGTCTGGATGAAATTTTCAAACGTATTGATGCCCAGATGTGTTCTTCCCAGCGCGCTGATAATGCCCATGGTCACCGTCTGTCCCACACCGAAGGGATTTCCGATGGCAAGTACCATATCACCGACCCGGGCATTATCGGAATGCCCGAAGGTCATTATCGGTAGCTGTTCCATATCCACTCTTACGACCGCAAGATCGGTCTCGGGATCGGAGCCAATGACGCGTGCTTTGGCCTTTCTGCCATCAGCCAGAGCAATTTCTATCTCATCGGCCGCTTCGATGACATGGTGATTGGTAAGAATATAACCTTCAGCACTGACGATTACGCCGGAACCAAGGCTTGAGGCACGCCGGCTTTCCGGTGACTCGAAGCGATCGCCGAAGAAGTGCCGGAACATGGGATCCCGCAGCAGTGGATGAGAAGAGATCTTTACCTCTTTGCTGGTAAAGACATTTACCACCGATGGCATGGCCTTCTGCGCGGCCTCGCTAAAGCTGCCCGGCCTTGGCTCTGCGCGAGCTGCTCCATCGGTAGCAGCTTCCTTTATGGTTGCGATGACGCCGCCCTGAGTTCGCCACGGTAACAGTTCAGGCCGCAAGGTGGAAACCACAAACAAGGCTGCAAGAACCATTGTTGTTGTTTGTGCGAAGATCAACCAGAGTTTGTGCATTTTTTGGATACGGTTTTTGAGGTTACAATGACCTGAGTATAGACGGGATGAACTTTTATGCCACTGAATGAGCTCGAAATCTATCTGAACAAGCTTCTGGACGTCACCCGCTTTCGCGATTATTGCCCAAATGGGCTGCAAGTGGAAGGCCGAAGTGCGGTGCGTCAGCTGATCAGTGGCGTCACTGCCTCATTCGATTTCCTTCAAGCTGCGGTAGCGGCAGGGGCTGATGCAGTTCTCGTACATCACGGTTATTTCTGGCGAGGCGAGGACCAATGCATTGTCGGCATGAAACATCGCCGTATTGCATTGCTGATGGCACACAAGGTCGGGCTGCTTTCCTATCATTTGCCGCTTGACGCCCACCCGGAACTGGGCAATAACGTTCAATTGGCCCGGAAAATGGGTTTTGCTGAAACCAGCCCTTTTGGCGATCAAAACATCGCTATGCAGGGAACGCTTCCTTCACATATGACGAATCTGAAGGACCTTCGCACAGGTATCGAACGAGTCCTGTGTCGCACACCTCTGGTAATCGGCGAAGATGCGAAGACGGTAAGGCGTGTAGCATGGTGTACCGGCGCCGCCCAGGATTATTTCGATGAAGCTGTTAGCCTGGGCGTGGATGTGTTCATCACTGGTGAAATTTCCGAGCGGAATGTTCACGCCGCGCGCGAATCCGGCGTAGCTTTTATTTCGGCGGGACACCATGCCACTGAGCGATATGGGGTACAGGCACTGGGGGAGCATATATCCCAAAAATTCGGTATCGCGCACCGCTACATCGATATCGATAGTCCGGTATGAGATTATCGGTCTTGAAATAGGTAGGCAATATTTACCCCTGTCTACGCTACTTGATGTTTTTCCCTGAAACCCAGCCGCTCAATCAGGAACCAACGTCCTGAGCAGGGCGTGCCTCCCATGTTCAAATTCCCCCACGCCTACCGGATTGATTTATCGCTCCTGCTGAAGTGGTATCAGTGGTACCAGAAAGAGTCATGGTACTGGCGCTACCCGTATATCTAAACCAGCGATACAGTTATGGTCATAATAAATTTTTAAAAAAATTACGAGGGGTACTTTTGTCTGCAACGGTAAATCATGAGGGGCCCAAACGCATCTGCGCCTGCTGTGGCGTGGCAGGCGCGCTGGATGGGCTGATGCAATCATGGGCTATGGTCACAGATACCGAAGCACAACAATTATTACGGAGTAAAGGAGAGCAAAATGGTAGTCAAGCCTTGGCTTAGGCTGGTGACGCTGACATGCGGGG
>NZ_FODX01000004.1 GCF_900110495.1 Nitrosovibrio sp. Nv6
GTGCTTTTGTTGTGGGCATCGACCATGACTCACGGCTATTCAAGCGACCGGTGGCTGACCTACAAACAAGCGGCAGAGATGGGCGGCCAAGTGCGCAAAGGTGAGAAGAGCATTACGTGCGTTTTTTTCAAGACGCTTGAGCGCGAGTCGGAGAACGAAGGCGACAGCACCGAAAAAGCCGAGTCGATTCGCTTGATAAAACCATTCTGGTTGTTCAACCTTGATCAGATAGACGGTATTGAAAAGCCACAGACCGACGAGCCGCGTAATGAGTTTCAGCAGATCGATGCAGCCAAGAAGTTTTAATTCATTCATTCTGGCGCCGTTATCCATGAAGCAGGCGAAAATGCGTTTTACCGTCCCTCGACTGATGAAACTTACGTGCCGGTACGCACCCGTTTTGCCTCCGAGATTGAGTTTTACAGTGTGGCCCTGCATGAGCTGACGCACTGGATGGGCCTCATCGATCTTGGCCTTTCCTCAATCTTGTGCTGAATCTTTCCGGCAAAGCTTTTGTCATCGGTTTAATAAAACATCGCACGCGACCTCGTCGAGATCGACGGCAAGCGTCTCCAGAAACCTGGCTGTCATCATATAAAACCCTACCAGAAGGGTCGCATCCGCAACGGCGTTCTCCGACAAATATTTTCGAATACCCATGAATGACTGATCAGATACGCGCACGTTCTGCACGCAATCATCCACAAAGACAACCAATGCTGCTGAGCGAGGATCCAGGAGAGATCCATCCCCTTGCTCGATTGCGGCAATCTCCGCCTCAGACCATCCTGCCTGTCGAGCTGGTTCGAGATGCTGCATCCGCTCATAAGCGCTATGGCTCAATGCTGCTACCCGCAAGATAACCAACTCATACTGTTTTGCATCGAGATGAGTGGTGCGAAGTGCAATTCCAAGATCCAGGAATGCTGCAGTGCAGCCACCTGTCCGTAACAGTGCTCGGGTTAAGTTAGCAGGAAAACGACAGTGCTGCGCAGATTCAGCATCATCAAAAGTCGAGACATCGGATAGTTCTATTCGCGCCATAAATGATCAATCCCCTATTGGTTCCTCCAGGAACAGTAACGCTGTGTATGCCAATGGCTAGACTGGAGACTCGGTCTTGGCACTGCCACCTCCCTAGGTACTGGCAAAAACCCGGCAATCACTAATTCTGTGAGCTCGAGAAAATCTCCTCACCCCAAAATAAAGATCAACTTGACATTAAAGTAAAGTATAACTAACCTTCAGCTTAAATCAACCCCTTCATTGACAAACAAGAATAACTTGTTATTTTCGTATTCCCTGTGGATATCGACTCAAGCTTATAGGCGTGATGCATATCGGATTTCACCAGAGATGATTTGGTGAGCCATGGGACGTCCCCGAAAGCACTGTTTTCAGTGAGTGAGCCGCCGGGGAAATTCCTACGACAATGCAGTTGGCAGAGAGCTTCTTCCAACTGCTAAAACAAGAGCGAATCTGCCGCAAGACCTATCTCGACAGGGAGGGGCGAAGCTCAGCGTGATGCCTTTAACTACATCGAGATATTCTACAACCCGAAACGACGTCACGGTTATGCGAACAGTGTTTCTCCGGTAGAGTTAGAAAACTAGTATTTCATTTTAACCGACTGCAGAGTATCTACTAAAACCGGGCAATTCAGGGAGATGGATAACAATCTGAGTTTAGGAGATCGAGCTCATGCAGAAGATGGATATTTCCACGGTTTGCGAACATATCGCTGTACAGAAACCCTATTTTGCTTTCAACGAATTGGAGAAACAGGGCGCCGCTTCAGTCCGCGGTACTTTTGTTGCTGAACAACATGTTGGTTATGAGCGAGGACCGCTGACATTGGCTGAAGCCGGGCGCCACTTGGCAATTCTGGGTTCCTGCGCAGCAATGTTGAAGCACTCCGGCCAGCGCACATATTATCTTGCAACGAAAGGCCACCTCCGAATGTTGCCAGGGGCGCAGAATCGAAGAAAGACGGGGATATTCAAAGCAGTCGCAGAGGTTATTTCCGAAGATCGGCGATCCCTGATCGCGGAAGCGGTTGTCATGAATGGCGAACCCATTGCCTTTCTTCACTGCGAATACAAGGCATTGCCAGAATCCGTTTTCTCACGCTTATTTAAACACTATCAAACTGACCCGGTCGCGGCAGATGATAGCTCTCCCTATAAAGAGCCCATTGCATTGGAATTCGAATCCCCGATGGGCCTCTCTCTAATTGCGCATAGCCGTCCCTTATCTGTGGATCGTTTTGCGGGCCATTTTCCTGAATATCCTACTTGGCCAGTCGCAATAATGGCGGAAGCAGCATCACAGGTGAGGAGCAAGCTCCTTCACCACATTTTGAATGATGAGGTGGATTACACGGTTATCAAGCTCGATATAGATGCGCTTCACCTTGTGGCAGCATCCGAGCCATTGACCTTCCAAGTTGAGTGTGTCTTTGCGTCCCATGCCCTGTCCCACTACGTTTTTTCTACGAGAATTTTAAGAGGCACCACGGTTACGGCCACCCTGCAATCCGAAGTCTATGTCTGAATTGAAGAAGGCGTAGCACCTCTTCTACGCGTCAAGGCGGGCGATACCGCGCAAATAGTGATACCGCGACCCTCCACTACAGTCTTGTAATAGTTGCTCGCCATGTCGGAGGTCCAGCGTACGCCAAAGTCCAGGAAGAAGATACGAGCATAAGCCAGTATCCAACCGGCTATAAGCAACAGCAACATGTCGACGCTAATAGGCGCCAGATAATGATGATAACCACCGGTAGGATGATGGCGGTCATGCAGTCTACGGGTGTGCAAGCACAAGAAAGAGTATCGAACGTAGTCGTCAGACTAACCGCTACTACTTACGACATCTTATTCATCAACTACTCTAAAAACTCCCTTCTCGTCGCCAGCACGCATAAACCGTCTACTCGTGTGTATTACTTAGATAATGTCTGCTCCCATAGTGCGAATGCAACTGGGTGCTCCAGGCTTCGTTTGCCATGTCCGGCCAATTGTCCTTATCGAATCCCGGCGCCGATTCGAGGCGTTCCTTCTCCACCTCGAGCAGGAAACGCTGATCGAGCGTCTCCAGTTTCAGAGTCAACGCATTCCAGGGCACGGCGAAGAGTTTGTCGGCGATGCCGAGGAACCCTCCGAAGGATAATACTGCGTAAGCAACGCGCCCGTTGTCGACATCAAGCATTACTTCCTTGATGTCCCCAAGTTTTTCGCCCTTGCTGTTGTAGACATTCTCTCCTATCGGCCAGTTTGCACCCATCAACCTGGGGCCAGGCCCTTTACTTTCGGTGATTTTATCCAAACCTTCAGCATTATGCTCATAGCTCATATCATCTCCTGGGAATGAGGACAAAAAGTTCTCTTGCGCCTTTCTGAATAACTTTATCAACTTACTCCGTCAAGAAGTATTTTAAGACGATGTGCATGCTGAATCTGTTCGGTAACAAACTTATGGGGGTATATATTGGAGTAGCGTCACTTCCTGATGTCAGGGTCGAAGTGAAGAATGATCGTCGACGTTATCGAACAATGTATAACCCGCCTTCGTTTTTTTTGCCCGATACATGGCAGCATCGGCATTCGCCACCAATTCCAAACCTGTATTTCCATCATGTGGATACACAGCAATACCGATGCTAGGTTGCATGGTAAGGGTCAGATCATCAATAATTACAGGTTGTGCGATGCAATCGAACACCTCGGCCGCTATCCTTTGGATATTCTGAAGGCTTTTGGGATTCACCAGCAAATAAAGAAACTCATCACCGCCGTAGCGGCAAAGGGTATCCTCACCCCGAACCCGCCGGTGCAATCGTTGCGCCACGGTCTGCAATACCTTGTCACCGGTGGCATGTCCATATGTATCGTTAACCAGTTTAAAGCGATCCAGATCGATAAACATCACTGCCAAAACCCATGTGTTCCGCCTGGCGAGAGCAATTGCCTGTTCAAGACGGTCGCTGAACAACTCCCGATTCGGGATGCCTGTAGCAACATCCCACAATGAGCGTTGTTTTGCTTCCTCCGCCACCTCCTGTGCAATCGCCATAACGTCTTGAGTATTTGACAGGATATTTTCCGTTGCTACCAACTTTCCCTTGATTTCCATGAATTCAAGGTTAAGCTTGTTGCGGTCGTCGATCTCCTGTGCCAGAACGCTATTGACTTCATCAAGCTTGGAGGCGCAATCCTGCACCTTATCTTCCACCCGTTCACTTTGTGCCAATGCTTTTTTTGCCTGCTGCAACGTAATGCCGGCCACCATCTCCTTCTTAACCGTTTCATTAACAGTCGAAAGCTCAGCAGCGCAGTCCTCTATCTTTTCCCTCACGTCCTGGTTTTTTTCCAGTGCCGTCTTCAATAAGGTGCGCCCTCCTGCGGATTGCGCCGCCGAGTCGTTTTCAGGATTCATCTGGAGGAGCGGTTGAAAGGGAGATGGCGTTGCTTACCTGCCATTGCCGTTAACCGCAGCCTTGAGCGTTGCACCCGGCTTGAATGCAGGAACCCTGGATGCAGCAATCTTAAGCTCTTCACCCGTCCTGGGATTTCGGCCGATACGTGCGGGACGCTCCCGTACCTCAAAGGAACCGAAACCAGGCAAGGATAGCGAATCGCCCTTTTTCAGCGTGTCGGAAATGACCTCGATCAGTGCGCCGATCGCGCGTTCCGTCTCAGCTTTGCTACCGCCGGTCTTGGCGGCCATTGCATCAACAAGTTCTCTCTTATTCATGGTTGAATCTCCCTTTCCAATATCAGTAATCGGCATCACGGCATATCCGGCAGGATTGCCGCAACATTCTATTTAAATGCTTTACCAGCTTACACAGTTAATGAGCTTGAGCAATAGGTACATCGCTCCATTCTTGAGCACCCAATATTCAGGAGATCTAAATTCCGGCCAGTCAAAACCACGGATCAATCCATAATGAATCCGCTCTCGCTATGATACGCTGACGAGGCGGGCAGCAAATTCGAAAGTATGAGTCATTCCGGGCACTGGGAATAATATTCATGAAGGCTGCCACCCAGGGAGATTTTTTCTGAGCCTTCAAATCCCAAGGGTCGCATCGCTCATTCTTCTAAAAACCCCTCTCTTCCGAAAACCCCGTCTCGGTATTATTGGGAACGTCTTTTTATTATATTCATCTCTTTATTTTGCCAGTTTATTTTTTAGCATTCTCCATGTCATCCTTTCGTAAAGCAGGGCAAAAATACCGATATTCCGCCTAAAATGTGGGAAACTTGCAGAGTGGCGATTTTGAAGACGCACGCTTTCCTTAGGAAGGAATGACGCTGCCATCCACGAAGTTTAAACAACGGCAATCCTGCCGGTCGGACGCAGGTAAAAATGATATTTATACAGAGGCGTCCTCTATAAGCCGCTAGCATGAGCGCACCAGAACATAATTCCACCGCCATTTACTCTACCGCCGAGATTCGCGAAATCGAGCGGTTTGCCGCTGCGTTACCCGATCGTCCTCCCCTGATGGAAAAAGCCGGTCTGGCGGCTGCTGAAGTTGCCCGGGACAAGCTGCTAATCCAGGATAGAACCAGGGTGCTGGTGTTGGCGGGACCTGGTAACAACGGCGGCGATGCTTTTGTCGTTGCCCGCTATCTGAACGCCTGGTGGTACAAGGTCACGCTTGTGTTTACCGGAGAGCGCGCAAGGCTGTCGGATGACGCGAGGCAAATGCTGGATGCGTGGCTTGCCGCAGGGGGAGAGATACTATCGGAAATTCCTGGCGGCAAAATATGGAATGCGGTGATAGATGGCTTGTTCGGCACTGGCCTTGACCCTCGGGACGGGCGGGAGCTGACGGGTCGATATCTCTCCCTGATCCATACAATTAACAGCATGAAGCTGCCGGTGCTCGCGCTGGACATCCCGAGCGGCCTGGGCAGCGATACGGGAAATGTCCGCGGCGCAGCTGTCAGGGCTGCCATGACAGTCACGTTCATTGGCCTGAAACCCGGCCTCCTGACTCATCAGGGTCCCGACTACTGCGGGGAAATTTTTCTGCGCGACCTCGATCTTGATGTGTCGTCCCTGCCGACCCCGTCGTCCCCCCGGTTAAATGAGGCACCCAGTTCGTGGGTGGTGGATCACGCTTACGCTCAAAAATTGCTGCCGCCGCCTCGTCTCGCCAATAGTCATAAGGGTATGTTTGGCAGCACCGGCGTAATCGGCGGATCGGCGGGAATGGTCGGGGCGGCACTTCTCGCTGGAACTACGGCATTGAAGCTAGGCGCGGGCCGTGTGTATCTCGGCTTGATTGCCGGCGATGCGCTCGGCGTAGACATGGCACACCCCGAGTTGATGCTGCGACCGATCCACGAATTATTCAAGCTGGGTCATCTGAACTGCCTGGTTGTCGGTCCCGGACTGGGGTCGGGGCCGGACGCTTGCTTCTGGCTGAGTTATGCGCTGGAATCGGACCTGCCGCTGGTGCTGGATGCCGACGCTTTAAATCTTATCGCAACGCACTCCAGAGTTGCAGATCTGTTGCGGAAACGATCACACGAACGTAAGGCTCCCTCCATTCTCACGCCTCATCCGGCCGAGGCGGCACGCTTGCTTAATACCGATATATCAACAATTCAAGGTGACCGCATGGCCGCTGCGGCGAGCCTGGTAGAGAATTTCAACTGCTGTGTGGTGTTAAAAGGCGCCGGCAGCATTTGCGCCGTACCGGGCGGTAAACGGTATATCAATATCAGCGGTAATCCGGGCTTGAGCAGCGCGGGCACAGGCGATATATTGTCCGGCATCGCCGGTGCTTTCCTGGCACAAGGATTAAGTCCGGAAAATGCACTGTTGCTGTCCGTTTATCTGCATGGGGCGGCAGCCGACGTGTTGCATGCACAGCATGGCGGCCCGATAGGAATGATTGCTTCCGAAATTCCCGAGGCGGCGCGCGATCTATTGAACCGGTGGATTTACAATTTTTAATTCTGCACACTGCTTCTCACGGAAACTTGCAAATGTTATGCGGTGCGCCGCACAGATGAGAGCACAGGATATGGAGTATAAAAATGTGATAATTGATCCGGTAAAACAGTTAAAAAACTCCAGGAAAAAGATAGACTATGGAGGCCGAGTCGCATACTTATTGAAAACGTGGAACACACGGCGATTTCAACCGATCAAATAGGAGAATGTCAATGTCTGTACTTGTTACGCGTATCGCACCCGACTTTACCAAACCTGCTGTTATGGCGGATGGCACCATCAATGACGCTTTCAACTTTCATGCTGAAATTGCGGGCAAATATGCGGTGCTATTTTTCTATCCGCTGGATTTCACATTTGTCTGCCCCTCGGAAATCCTCGCCCACTCCCACCGGGTGGAAGAGTTCCGCAAACGAAACGTGGAGGTAATCGGCGTTTCGGTGGACTCCCAGTTCACCCATTATGCCTGGCGCAATACCGCCATAGACAAGGGCGGCATCGGTCCGGTGGGCATTACTTTGGTATCCGACGTGGGGGGAGAAATCATGCACGCGTACGGCATCAGTCACCCTGATCATGTTGCTCTGCGGGCATCTTTCCTGATCGACAAAACGGGCGTAGTACGTCACCAGGTGGTCAACGACCTCCCGCTGGGGCGCGATGTGGACGAAATGCTGCGCATGGTCGACGCATTGCAGTTTCATGAGAGTCACGGTGAAGTCTGCCCTGCCGGCTGGAAAGCAGGCGACCCCGGCATGAAACCGAGTCCTGCGGGTGTCGCCGAATATCTTGACACACATGGCGAAACCCTGTGAAGGGCAGCCAGCCTTTCCATAAAAGCTGAGAAGCAAGAAAGGTGGGCCGAATCGATGAACTGCGCGCATGCAGCTCGCTGCGGCTTACGAGACAACCCGTTCCCATCCTGCAACTCCTGCCACTGCAAAGGAGAAACTCATGGACTTCGATAAAGACAAGGCAATTGCACTGTTAAACAAGATCATGGAGCTGGAACTCGCCGGTGTGGTGCGTTATACGCATTATTCGTTGATGGTCTACGGCTACAACCGCATTCCGGTGGTGGAATGGCTTCAGAAACAGGCGGAAGAGGGATTGCTGCACGCGCATAAAGCAGGTGAACTCGTTACTCTGCTGGGCGGTTATCCTTCGCTTGCCATTGGACCTTTGCTGGAGAAGCATCACCAGGACATTGGCGATATCCTGAGGGAGTCGCTGGCGCACGAAAGCGAGTCATGCGCAGCCTATTACCAGTTGCTGGAACTGACTCAAGGCAAATCGGTACTGCTGGAGGACTATGCGCGCAGTCTCATCGTCGAGGAGGAAATGCATGCCGACGAAGTCAATAAAATGCTGCGCAGGACGGGTAAAACAGGTGTGTACGAGATTCCGAAGAGTTGATCGCAGGAGCATTGCGGAGTGATTTGGGAATTGATTCTTCCAGCAGTTACGGAAAGAATACTTTTCGAGAGGCGGGATAAGCTGTTATTTCCAATTCCTTCAGGATGAGGGGGAAAACAGGAGGCGGCATTATCCCCATCTCCGGCAGGACGTCTGGCAGCTAAAGCCGGATCGCAAGTGTAAATGTGGCTATTCATCAGAGCTATTCGTCGCTTCGCATTTCATTGTAAACCATGCCGCTCAGCTGGATCATCAGGTCAATTTCATTTTCTTCTTCATCCAGGACCGGATCGGATTCATAGAACTCCATCAGCGAGCACATAGTGTCAATGTCGTTCGTATCCACTGACGCTGACACATGATCGGGTTGCAATGCGGCCTCAGCAAGGTTCATGCCCGCCGCTTTAATACGGATAGTCATTCAGAAACGCGCTATGCACGGATGCCGTACACCGGGCGTTGTCCCTGGCGAAATCCATCGTCGGGCTTCTGAACAGCCCGTATTGAGGAGGGAAGGAGAGAAAACGGGACCGCCGGGAAAAAGAGGTCTCCGGGATGGAATCTGCGCGGGCTGAAATGGAAAATATGGCACGCACCTGAATCTCATCCAAACCGCTTCTTTTTACTTCTTACGCGTGGTGCGGTTGGGTAGAGCCGCGGCTCAAAACCGCTTGGCATATGAAGAAGAGGAAGAGCGTTAGTGCCGGATCGATTCGCCGCAGAGCCGTCACCCAAGCCACTATCCTTACGTACTGCGGAAATGGGCGTTGGCGCTGGGGCTGAAGCGAAGTCGCCGCTGGGCGAAGCGGCGCATCCTTGCCCGGTATTGCCTGCCCGGGTGGTTTTCTCGGCCGCAGAGAACGGCATCATTAATGCGGGTAGCCTGGATTTCACGTTTGCCTCCTATCATGAACGGATATGGCCAAATTATTCCTGAAAAACTGATTAGCATGCTCAGGCTACCCGCAGCAGATGGCGTTCCCATGACAGTTTTATGAAATTTTTAAAACAGTCGTTCCGGATCCGCCTCCCGGTGCGTTTTACGTTCAACCCGCATTTCGCCCCGCTCCCGAATATTCAAACGTAACAGGCTCCAGTAACGGCCGCTCGCAGTCATCACGCATCAGTGCGGCCGTCTCTCCCAACGCGATCTCCCGCAAGCGGCAGCGCATGTTCAGAGATCCATTGCCCGATTCAAAAACACCACAGGTATGCAAGGGGTCGCGGCTCTGATCATAACCTTCGGAGAATACATGAGGCCCAACATTGTTCATTACCGCCACCGGTAGATGTGGGTAGCGACGCCTTGCTTCCCGTATCCACTGCAGCAGATTCACTTGCTGGGTGCAGTCGTGCACCGCGCCGTCGACAACCACCATATCGTAGGCTTCCAGGTCCGGTTCAGGGAAGCTGTCCAGTGATTTCCGCTCCAGTCTGTGTTTTGATTTCTCAAGTAACAGTTGCAGAATTTGGCGGGTGTCCTGTCTTTCTCCAACCAATAGAATATTCATGCCGCTTTCCTTTGTGCTTCTTCCGGAAGCGTGCCGAACAGGGCAAACTCCGTGATTGCATCGATCTCGATATAACAGGCTACGGTTAAAACCCGACCGATCTTGATGGGGGCGCCCAGCCTTGAGACATTGACGCCAAGCTTGCGTATCAGCCTTTCCACGGCAACGGTGGTAACGGTTACGTAACGCTCGATCTTGTTATGCCGTGCGAAGAGAAATAGGGTTTGCATCATTTTTACCGGAATGTCGCTGAAACCGAAGCCCGCACTTTCGTATTTCGGAACCGTAACCGCGAAGCGGCTCAATTCCCATACGTCGGGCTGTTGTGGCGCGGGTTGCCCGTGCAGTAATTGAGGAAAAGTGTCCTTTAGCATGTTGGGCCCCATGGTAGGCAGCAGTCGCCAGCAACCCAGCACCTCGTCTTCATCGCCCTTCGCCAGAACATAAACCGGATTTGCATGGTCGAATTCGTCGTGCTCCATTCCGTTATCTGTCGTAACTTCCCAGCCCAGCCTGTCATGAAAAACTTCGTGTCTCAGTCGGTACATTCCCATTGCCGCCTGCTGATCCAGCGAACCGTTTCCATGTTGCGCAAGCATAATCTGTCCCATTTTTTGCACCCGTCGGTTGTTTATGACGGTGCTATGAGACAACGGAACCAGAATCCAGAATAGCTGTAAAATCTTACAGGACCAAGTGGAAGATATCGCCTGAGGTCCTTGCCTGGAGCGGCTTTCACATGTCAGCACAAGGCTCTGTCAGCCACTGTTTTTCCCATTAATTCCTGTTGGAAACCTAATGCAGATGAAGTATTTTTTACGTACTCTTATTACACTTGGACATTTAGCCTTCCGCTCGAGAAATATATCAGCGTCATATGAAAGAGTGAAGACAACGATCAAGACAGCCCATGAGGGGCAATGGCCGGCACGAGCGTATTGACCGTTGGTGGAAACGTTTTTCGCACCGGACGGTGAGCAGGACGGTGCGCTTAAAAGAGGACTTCTATCCGCTAATCCACTATCCAGGAGAAATACGCTGGACGCCGCCATCCGGGCTTCGATCCGGAATAATTCAATCCGAACCAAAGGTGGCCTTGCCAGTATGAGGTTTGCAAGTGCTGGCTGGTCGATAGAGCTTGTGGAGATTTCGGGTCCATTTCAGGCAAATGAACCCAATTTGGGCAAGAGGCGGGGGAAGCGAATAGTGCGGTGTGGCGGTGTGTGGGGATGCGTGGCCTCATGCCAGGAAGGACGCGCATCGCTCGTCAGCCCTCAGCCATGGGATGGGAAGTCGCCATATGCAGCTTCCCATCCGGGTTCTTCAAAATCAATTTTTAATTGAAATTGAAGCGGATAGAACCGAACGCGCTAAGCGGATTGCCGGGCAATGCGCCGGCAAACGTGGGATTGGTAAAGTAGGTTTTATCCGTCAGGTTTTTTATGTTGACTGCGAGATCGACCTTTTTGATGCGATAGGAAACGGCAGCGTCCAGCACGACATAGGAGGGCACCTTGAGAAGATTCAGGCTGTCGGCATAGGCATCTCCCTTGTATGTAACCCCAAAACCAAACATCAAACCGCGTGCAAGACCGCTTTGTATCTGGTAGGTGGACCACAAGTGGCCCATGTGGGTGGCAACCCCGGTCGGCCTGTTTCCGAAAACGCTTCCTGTAACACCGAGTACCGAATTGGTGGCAACGGTGCCTGCTCGCGTTTCCGGATCCATCCATACCCCGTTGCCTATAATGCTTAGGCCGCTAACGGGACGCACGCCGAGGGACACTTCTACTCCACGTGTTCGATCCTTGCCATCCTGAGTCGGCAGACCGCCGGAACCCGGCAAGATGACAAAATAATTGTTGCGGCTGGTTTGAAACAAAGCCACGTTCAAGTCCGCTTTGCCATCCAGAAACATGGTTTTTGCGCCCACTTCTATCTGATCCGATGTTTCAGGCGCCGTGGATAGCGCTTGGGATTCGGTTGCAAGATTGATGAAGGCGCCGGTGCTATAGCCGGCGTAAAAGGCCAAATTTTTAGTGGGCTGGTAGACACCGCCGGTGGAATAGGTCGTCAGAGATTTCGTCTGCACTATTTCCCGGTATCCATAATTGCCGGAAACAAGCTGAAAACCCTTGTCGCTGTACTGCACGAGGTCGTTTCGGATGCCGAGGCGGAGCTTGAACTGGTCAGTCAAATCGATCTGATCCTGGGCATAAAACGACGTTTGATTACTGTTGATCCGGCGGTCGAAAGTTTGCGTGCGGCTGACGGCATCATTCAGTGAAGTTTCGAGCACCGGGTTAAAGATGTTTATGGGGGATAAGGCGTAGGTAGCGCGAACAAGATCAATAGCTGTATTTTTGTATTCGAAGCCACCTAAAAGTGTGTGTTTCACCGAACCGGTGGCTGTTTTCCATATAAACTCATTTTGCAATATGGTGTAACCGGCATTGTCGAACTGCTGATATGCGGTACGTCTTCTGCTTATCCCGTTTGCGTCACCCTGATCGCCCCCGGCATTCCGCAGCAGCTCCAGCGTCCGCGCATCGTAGACAAATGCTGTTCGCATGGTTAACGCATCCGATATTGCCCAGTTATGAGTCAGACCGAGACGATTGATTGTATGATCGGTCTTGTTGAACGGACTGTAATAGCGGGTCTCGCGGGAAACGTTCGCTATATTGGAATTGATATCGAAAAGTATGCCGTAATTATCCGGCTTGATTTTGATCTCCCGATGATCGTAGTCAACCAAAAGTGTTTTATCGGGTGCAATACGCCAGATGAAGCTGGGGGAAGCCTCGACAATATTGCGCTCCAGCCCCCGGAAACCATCGGTATGCTCCATATTGGCAATCAGTCGGCCGGCAACGTTCGGTACATAAGGGATCGCGCCGGTCACGTCAACATACCCGTTGCGCGTACCAAAACTGCCCAGCATGGTGCCTGCGGACAAGCCAAAATCGTTTCGCGGCTTCATTGTGATCATGTTGATACTGCCGCCGGGTCCGGCCACGCCAAACAGTGCCGAGCCGGGACCTTTTAATACTTCGATACGGTCAACATCGTACATGGTGCGGAAATAGTTGTTTTGGTGGCTCCCATCGGGAATATTGTCGCGCAAAAAGCTCAGGGATAATCCGCGCGAAGTGAAAGCGTTCGCGAACCCATAGCCCCCGCCCATGTGAGGCTGAACACTGCTTACGTTGCGCATGGCATCGTTCATCTCGATTACACCCTGCTCCTTCAGTACGGCGGCCGGCACGACGGCAATGCTGGCGGGGATATCGCGCGATGGCGTGTCTGTCTTGCTGCCTGTCGTCGCCACATCCTCGATTGTGCCGGGACGGACCCGGCCAGTCGTAATCTTGATTTCCGGCAATGCGGCGCCTCTTCCCGCTGCGGCAGCGCTATCCTGGGCTAGGGTATCCAAGGGTGTTAATATCCATGCTCCAAATATGGGTATTAGACCCATGCGAGCGTATCTCAATCTGAATCCTGACAAATGTTTCATTGAAAAAATGCCTCTGTTTTTTTAATTATTGGCGTGCTACAAGCGGGGAGGCTTTGGCTGGCTATGGGGGTCTTTTGTGGGTCTTTTGGATGTCTTTTCCCGTAGAACGCGGGGCGGAAGGGTGTAATTTACATGGTGTCGTTCTGCCTCAATTTTCGATCCTGCTATCCTGCGATACACCGGAGACGGATTACATTACGATAAAGATAGGGTGGTGAGCATAAGAACCGCGGCAGCAGTAAGGGTAGTGCCGATCAATCCTGCTGCCAGAAGCCGGGGGCCGTGCAGACGACTCCACAGCAATGTGCCGGTTATTGCGAGCACCAGCAGGCCCCCCGCCAATGTGTCGGTGAGCAATATCCATACATTGGACATCCCGCTTCCCTTGTGAAAGTTGGCTAGAGTCGCCCAGGCGTTGGCCTCTTTTTGCTCGACATGCACCTCGGCATCGCCCCTCCAGTATTCCGCATTAAGGCTGAGATTGGGAGCGATGAGGGTGATGCGCCAGTTTTCCGGCTGTATGACCTGCCCACCGCCCCATGGAACCGGCCCGCCGGGTTTTTTCTGAATACGGGACTTGGCATGGGGCAACTTGAATTTCACGCGCAGCCATGCTTCCAATGCCTCGGGCGACTGGAGGCTGCCAATTGGCGGAGCGAGCGTATGACGGGTTTCATGCTGTGCCGCGAGGGGGATTTTCATCTCGCTGCGATGGTTAAGCAAAATGCCGGATGTGCCAAACAGCAAGCCCAACGCCGCCCCCCACAACCCCATCCAGGCGTGTGTACGGCGCAGCCAGACAAGAAAACGGCCGCGCTTCATTCCATGCGACAAGAACAGGTAACCGCGCGGCTCGGAAACAGGACGTGCAGGGTGTGGCTGGGGCATGCTTTGTACAGTTGGCGCGGCCGGCGCGGTTCCCTGGGCGCTGGATTGCAGTGCGCTCATTTATAAAGGCTAAGCGTAGCCTTATGGCTTTCGATGGCGTATGCCTTGCCCTCGAACTCCCCCGGCTTATTCATCTCGTATTTCGCTTCGACCACATAGAGGCCCGGCTCCAGCAGCGTAAAGGTTGCCTCCCCTTTCTCGTCCGTACGCAGATGCTTCTCCCAACCGTTTGGCGCGATAACAACGATCTCAGCCTTGGGCACGGGTTTGCCCATGAAGGTCAAGCGCAGCACGTTGCCGGTATCCTGTATGTCGAGTGGCAAACTGCCGCCCTTGCCCAGACGCGCATAGAGAAACCGCCTGTAGGTAGGAGATGGGATTTCGCCCTGCGGCTCGCGTATGGATTGCTTGAGCGCCTGCACCAATACGGTAGCACCGACGGTTGCGCCAAGAGGTATCGAAAAGTAATTGGACTGGCGGCTTGCTTCGACCAATTTTTCGACCCCGTTCTTATCGATCAAGGCCACCCTCGGGGCAATGATGCTGTCGAGCCGGCCGGGTGAGGTTTCGCGCACATTCTCGGGATATTCGCCGAAATAAAGCTTGGTAGCGGCGTTGTCACCTTCCAGCCACAATGCATGGGCTGCCACGTTGAAGCTAAGCAAGGCGCCGACAATAACCATACTAGAAACATGGATAATATGCCTGAGTTTCATTAAGTTTTTTTCCTTATTAATTGTTTAAATAGAAACGGAGGGTTACTCGAAGTGGACTACTCGAAGTGGGGTACTTTGAGCGCTTGCATCCAGTTGTTCATGGCAGGACGCGCCAGCGAGTGGACATCCCGGCCATCATGTGGTCATCGACGTGACAGTGCAGCAGCCAGTCGCCAGGCGAACGTGGAATCATGTCGACCGAAGTCATGCTGGCAGGCAAGACTTCAACAACATCTGTCCGGCGTCCGTGATCGAGTACGGTCTGTGCATGCCAGTGCACGGTGTGATTGTCGGTTTCGTTGCCCAGCGCCACGACATGCCAGCGGACACGCTTCCCGAGGGTTGTTTCATAGCCTTGCAGATTGCCGAAAATACGGCCGTTGATTGTGTGCTTCATCCCGCTTTCTTCCCCCCCCTCTTCATTGAAAATCATGAAAAGGGTGGTAAATTCCTGGTCAACGTCGCGGGGCGCGGGATCGGATGCTGAACGCGCCATGTCCTGCCGTGTGATGACGATGGTGCCGACCAGTCCAAGATTCGCTTCTTCCTCTTCCATTACATGCGAGTGGTAAAGCCAGATGATCGACGAAGGATCTGTCGGCCCAGGTCCCGCATCTTCGTCGGCTACCCATGTGTAGGTAAAAGATTTACCGGGAGGTACGCCTGCGCCCGTACCGGAGCCATCCGCACCTTCATTCTTTTTGTCGTAAAACATCCCATGCGGATGCATGGAAAGGGGCCTGTCCGTTTTATTCAGAAAGTGAACCTTGATGGTATCGCCCACGACAGCTCTAATCTGGGGCCCAAGAATTCCCATCCATTGCGGCTGTGGTATTGGCTTGGTATAGCTCCCGTCCGTGTAACCGATATAACGGTACTTTGGGTATGTGAGCGTTGTTCCCCAGACGCCGAGCCCGTGATCGGGCTTGATCAGGTTTTTTCCTGAAGGCGCGTAATTCCAGGAGGTTTTTTCCGCCGTTATCCAGTATTCCCTCACCGCCGCCTGCGCCGCCTGCACTGGAAACCAAATCCAGCAGGCCATGGCGAATGCTATCTGTGCGGTAATTCTGCCTGCATAACCGGAATTCTTTTTTCCCTCAAGTTTCATAGTTATCATTATCGCAAAAAGTTATTATATTTACAGCGTGGGCGAAGCGAAGCGCAACTCATCCCCTCGCGGCTCGTTCCATCCTTGCCGTTCCCTGCCATCTTTGTCATGGCTTCCAGCCCCAGTTTCAGGGATAGCTGCCCGTAGTTCGCGTTTCGACTAATATTCTGCAAGATAACTGCCTATATCAAGGGGCGGCCGTAGAGAGCTTATCGCTGCCTGCGAGGGAAGCGGCTAATGCAGACAGTGTGGCAACTCCCTTGCGAAAAGTGGGCAGGCCGGAACGGTCGAGCAATACGCAGGGCTTGCCCGACCGTTTACAGTAGCGCTTTACAGTAAAATAAGTGTAGTGGTTTACGCAATCGACCGGACAAACCACCATATCGGCGTGAGCCAGCAGCGCAGGAAGATGGTCGGCGCCATTTCGCGGGCTGCGGTAGATGAGTAAATTACCGCCGGAAGTCTCCACAACCCGGCGGTATGCTGGGTACAGCGCGGCGCGCCCGCCTACGCACAGCACGCAACGTCCGGCGAGATTGAAACCTTGGCACGCTCCTGCTTGTGTCTCATCGCAAGTGTTGCGATATTGTCCGGACTCTGCGGTGGGCGCTACGGTAGCCGGGGCAGAGACTTTGACCAGTGGAATCCAATCCGTTTCGCCTGTTTCACCTGTATTGGGGGTCGGGCACACGAGGCGAGCTTCAGCATCGGCTAGTTTGCGCTCAAGTAAATCAATACGCTCAAGCAGTGCTTGCTGATTGTTGGTTGATTTCAATTCGGCAATGCGAGACTTGCTTTTCCCAAGGCGGGCTGTCCTGGTCAACCCCGTCCGCCCTATGAAGAGAGCCTTCATGTCGGTCCCGAAAAACCATTTAACGAGGCGGCCGAACTTCTTTCCCAGCAATTTCTGTGTGCGACTGGTGAAAGAGTTATTGAGAATATGGGAACTGGGGGAACTGGGGACACTGGGGAAACCGGGGGAACGGTGAGCGTTATCGGAGTGATTGCGCGCAGCCCCGCTAATGGCCTCTCGTCCCAGAGTGCATAGCAAATAAGCGGATATGGCATCTACACCACGAAGACAAGCGCGCAGCATAACGTCGGGGTGAGGTGCTTCTGCAATCGGAAAAGAGGCAGCGGCGCCTGAGGCGGCAGAGGCCGCCACGTTCGCTGAGGTCGTTGTGTCAAGCTGTTCCACAGCCCATACTCCGAAGCAAGGCAGAAAAAAAAGCTGGCTTGCCCTGGCATGGGCTGGCTGGCTAAAAAGCCGCTGGATGAGGAGCAACCAGCGGCAACGGATGCATTTACATCTGGCTTTGCAGCCAGTTCTGAATACCGACTTTCTGCATGACGTCCAGCTGCGTTTCCAGCCAGTCAATATGTTCTTCGGTATCCTCCAGAATTTCCTTGAAAAGCTCCCGCGACACGTAATCCTTGGCTGCTTCGCAGGCGGCAATGCCGCCAAGCAAAGTCTCGCGCGAAACCATTTCGAGCTTGAGGTCGCAATCAACGCACTCTTCAGCCTTTTCACCAATCAGGAGCTTGCCGAGTTCTTGCAGATTGGGCAATCCTTCCAGAAAAAGGATACGCTCTATCAGTGCATCGGCATGCTTCATTTCCTCTATGGACTCTTCGTATTCTTTTTTGCCCAGGCTGTCGAACCCCCAGTTTTTATACATGCGGGCGTGAAGAAAATATTGATTGATGGCCGTCAATTCATGTTGTAACTGGCGGTTTAACCATTGGATGATGTCTGCGCTGCTTTTCATATTGTGCCTCCTCAGGCGAGAATCTCGAATAAACGAGTGGGTTTATGTGGGATGATGTTGCGTCAAGGTTTTTTGCATCAGTGCTTTTTCCAGCACCTCCTTGGCGTGACAGGCACATATTCCGCATTGCTCGCTCACGCCCAGGCAGGTCTTTAAATCCCGCATCCGGTCGGCGCCCTGGCGGACAGCTTCACGGATTGCGGAATCGGTAACACCTTTGCAGACACAAATATACATGATGAGCGCCCTAAGTCTACTATTTATACTATTTGGTCAAAATCAACTTACCGTTGCGGGTGCGCCGCAAACGGTATTGCTCGCCCTGATGCTGAATAAATACTTCGTCGCCATGCGAAAACAGGGTATCGCTGTAGATGCGCTTTGTCCGATCCACCATGGCGAACTTCTGTTTATCGGCGTTGGTTTCCGGAACTGTGAGTAAATTAGCCATTTGGGTCACTTCCGCAATTATTAATGAGAATGATTCGTAATTATATTCAAGTTTCAACGAAAAGCAAGCGTGTGCGAAAAAATATTTGCATGGTTATTTTTGGGAGTTGATGAAGTTGATGGGCCGATGGGTAGTCGTAGATGAAGCGGCAGGGGGAATTGCCTGTCTCAAGAGCTGAACATTTTCCCGTGGCAACCCGAAAGTTAACCGCGAAAGTTACTTGAATGGGGTAAAATCTTTTTGTTATGCTGTGTCTGCCTAGACGGATCATCGATTGGATGGGTGTCGATCCTATCCGGCCGAGACGCCGTTCGCTTTTGATACTTTCGCGTAACGGCATACTGGCATGACTCAAGGAGCAATAAGACACGCGGTGGAATCGTTGAATTCAAGCAATCGATACCCGCAGCCAATGTCGTTCAGTTTGCTGCCGAAGTAGTACAGCCAAATCCTTTATCATCCAATCCAATGCAAAACTTTTCCATCTTGCCGCGTGAAATGGCTGCAAGCCTCTGGCGTAATCGAGGCTTGATCACCGCCTTGATAAAACGCGAAGTCATAGGACGCTATCGGGGCTCTGTCATGGGCATCGCGTGGTCATTCTTCAATCCCTTGCTCATGCTCGTAATTTATACGTTTGTATTTTCCGTCGTGTTCAAAGCGCGCTGGGGTGTAGGGGGAGAAGAAAGCAAAGCGGATTTCGCCATTATTCTGTTCGTCGGCTTGATTGTGCACGGACTGTTTGCGGAATGCGTCAACCGCGCCCCCGCATTGATCCTTTCTAACGTCAATTACGTCAAGAAAGTGATTTTCCCACTGGAAATACTCCCCTGGGTCGCATTCGGCTCGGCGCTGTTCCACGCGGCCATCAGCGTTGGCGTGTTATTGCTTGCACAGTTGATACTAAGCCACCCTATACCTTGGACTGTGATTCTTTTCCCTTTCGTCCTGTTTCCGTTGATTTTGATTGCGATGGGTTTTGCATGGTTTCTCGCGGCCTTCGGTGTATTTGTTCGCGATGTTGGGCAGGTCACTGGAATGTTCACTACCGTATTATTATTTCTTTCCCCAGTGTTCTACCCTTTGAGTGCCTTGCCGGTCAAATATCAGGGCTGGCTGCAACTGAATCCGCTCGCTTCTATCATTGAGGAAGGGCGAAAAGTGCTCGTTTTTGGACAATTACCCGATATTGGACAATGGGGCGTGATGACCGCAACTGGGATGTTAACTGCCTGGGCTGGTTTTGCCTGGTTCCAAAAGACGCGAAAGGGATTTGCCGATGTTCTCTGAAGCTGAAAATATCGAAAATTCTGATAGATCATCTCATCTTGAGAGAGAAGGAAAAAGAGAGCCGCTGAGTAATGAGAAGATCGGCGGGGGCGGGGATGCAATAGTAAGTTCGAATGATATCGTCATCTGCGTCCGGAATCTTTCCAAGTGCTATCAGATTTACGACAAACCGCATCATCGCCTCAAGCAATCACTGTACCCGCGCATGCAACAGCTCGTCGGTCAGTCCCAGAAACAATATTATCGGGAATTCTGGGCTCTTAAAGACGTTTCTTTTGAAATCAGAAAGGGCGAAACTGTTGGTATCATTGGAAGAAATGGATCAGGTAAATCCACGCTGCTGCAAATCATCTGCGGCACCCTGGCACCTACCGCTGGAGCTGTGGAAACGAATGGCCGTATCGCGGCCCTGCTGGAACTGGGCTCGGGTTTTAACCCGGAATTTACCGGGCGCGAAAACATATACATGAACGGCGCAGTGCTCGGGTTAACTAGCAAAGAAATCGATGACCGTCTTGATGCCATCGTGTCTTTTGCCGATATCGGCCAGTTTGTTGATCAACCCGTCAAGACCTATTCGAGCGGCATGTCGGTACGCCTTGCCTTTGCCGTACAGGCACAGGTAGACCCGGACATTCTTATCGTAGATGAGGCGTTATCAGTGGGTGATATCCGTTTTCAAAATAAGTGCTTTAGAAGATTTGATGAATTGAGAGAAAACGGCTGTTCCATTCTCTTTGTTACGCATAGCTTAAGTCAAGTTGACGCCTACTGTAAATCCGCCCTATGGCTCGAGGCGGGATGCCTCAAGGCCCAAGGCAAGCCTGCATCTTTAACACGTGCTTATACAAACCTAATGGTCCATGGACTATCTACGGCCAGTGATATAACTCAACAAGATAATTGTGATGAGAAGGCGGCTCAACCTCAAGACGAGAAACCTAGTAACAGCAATAAAAATTGGTTGTCGCTGAGTAATTGCAAAAACATAAAAAATCCTGGAATGGTTAACGTTAACCGCTTTCGTATCGGATTTAATGAGGGGTTTGGTTTAACAGAAGTAGAGAGCCAGCCAATAATCATAATCGTTGAATTTGAAGCTGAGTTTAGAGAGTTTGTATCATCCCCACTGCTAGCTTTGGGGATCCTTAATAATTTAAATGAACCTGTTATTCATTTCAATAGTTTCGCGACTCGGTGCAGCTTGGACAAGATAGCGCCTGGAGAAGTAGTTCAGTTTAAATATCAATTTACGATGCCTCCGCTTCGCCCTGGTGAATACTTGATAACAATCGGCATTGATGACGGCGTATCAAATGCGAGCACCGTGTTATGTCATATTTATGATCTATTTCCTTTTCGCGTTCGGACTGAGGATCCACTACATATGCAAAGTGGATATGTTGCGGTAGCTGATGCTACTATAGAAATGCGTACAGATAGGGATATCTAAATATGAACTATTTTTTACCTTCGACATATCGAATTCGCCAAAATCATGATCATTACCTTGATTCACCTAACCATTTGACATATCAGCCACATGTTTATCATTTAGCTTGTTTTTTAGCAGAAAGGTGCGGAGCAACATCAATTATTGATATTGGATGTGGTTCCGGGGAAAAACTCAAAGTATTCGGCAAAGACTATGAAATTATATGCATTGATTATGCTCCAGCGCTTGATCTGGCTAGACAGTCCATACCTCACGCTGAATTTATAGAATTCGATCTTGAAAATGGACTCCCAATAATTCCAAGCAAAATACTCGAAAGATCAATCGTCATATGTTCCGACGTGATAGAACACCTTAGAAAACCGGATCAACTAATGAGGGCTCTTGCCCGTCTGGCCGAATTAGTTCCCTATGTTTTGATCTCAACACCGGATCGCGATCGAGCACGCGGTTGGCTGGATAATGGACCGCCCGCAAACCCTGCGCACACGATGGAATGGAACGCTTCAGAGTTTGTGAGATTCATGCATGATTCTGGGTTTGAAGATATTCCTTTTTATGGCCATACAATCAATACAGATATTCACGAATTAAAATCAACGATTTTAACGATAGCAGGAACGCATGCGATCAGTCCTGTATCCGGTACACAAAAATTTCGTGTCGCAGCAGTAATTCATACTTTCAATGAATCGGATATTCTTTCGGAAGTTATTGAGTACTTGAACTTGCAAGGTGTAGAGGTGCACGTATTTGATAACTGGTCTACGGATGGATCATGGGAACTTATAAATAAACTGGGAAGTTTAGGAAAAGTGCAGCATGCGGCAAGATTTCCTGATAAACGTATTGGTGAATATCAGTGGAAATTACAACTGGAAAAAACAGCAGAATATTCAGAAAAACTAAATGTAGACTGGGTGATGCACTATGACGCCGATGAAATACGCTGTAGCCCGTGGAGCGGCATTTCATTAAAGGATGCGATCGAACATGTGGATAGACTTGGATATAGCGCTATTGATTTTACAGTTATTGATTTTCGCTTCTTGACGCGTCAGTCCAAGGTATCTAATAACTATCAGAATAATTTAAATCATTTCGAGTTTGGTAGAAGGCCCGGACATTTCAAACAAATTAAAGCATGGAAGAACATGGCTAAGGTGGACTTGGCCAGCAGTGGCGGACATGATGCAGTATTTCACGGAAGGAATATTTTTCCCCTGAAGTTTTTGACGAAACATTACCCGTTGCGAAATGCTTTACAAGCAAATAGAAAAGTTTTTCACGATAGGCTTCCCCGCATGGAGGCTGAGCGAAAGGCTTTTGGTTGGCATCGGCAATATGATGGATTTGGAGAAAACGGTGCCGTTAACGGTTGGGATTCGCATACGCTCGTGCCGTGGCATTCAACTTACTTCATGAGTGAATTCCTAGTGGAAAGAATAAGCGGCATTGGGTTGCAAAATTAAATTAAATTTTTTGAAGTCAAAATGAGTTCTCAGGAAAGTTACCTTCAAGCATTAGGTTATATTTTTGATACCGATTTGAAGATATGGACTCGTTCTGAATACGCCGGAATCGCGTACAGCGACGGCGATGAAGCCGAGCTTCGTATTGCCGGGATTATTGATCGCGCATCTGATATTACGGTTTTTTCTCCAGAGCTACGGCAACATTGTACTGATTGGCCGTCGCTCTATCATCTATCGGGCACTCGCGCCAATATTCTGCGACCATTTGCTGCTGCGCTCACGGGCGACATTCTTGAGATCGGCGCCGGCTGCGGCGCAATCACGCGTTACCTTGGCGAATCTGGTGCAAACATTCTCGCCCTTGAGGGCGGCCCCCGGCGCGCAGGAATCGCTCGCTCCAGAACACGAGACCTTGAAAATGTAATGGTGCTGGCAGAAAGATTCGATCATTTTCAAAGTGACCGCCAATTTGATGTGATTACCCTTATCGGGGTCCTGGAATATGCCAATCTCTTTACAGTCAGCGAGCATCCGGCGCTTACCATGCTCCAACGCGTTCGGTCTCTGCTAAAACCGGAAGGCAAGTTGATAATTGCCATTGAAAACCAGTTAGGACTGAAATACTTTGCCGGTGCACCGGAAGATCATCTCGGCCAACCCATGTATGGCATTGAGGGCCGCTATGCGGCAAATCAACCGCAAACTTTTGGCCGGGCCGTACTGGCTGATTTACTAAAAGAAGCAGACTTCGCTACGATCGAATTCCTGGCTCCGTTTCCTGATTACAAACTGCCCGTTTCGATTTTGACAGTTGAGGGTCTTTCCAGCAAAAGATTTGATGGCGCTGCCTTGGCATGGCAAAGTATAAGGCGCGACCCTCAGCTCCCGTCGAACACGAACTTTTCACTGGAACTGACTTGGCCGGAAGTATTCAAAAATAGATTAGCTCTGGATATGGCCAACTCTTTCCTGGCTGTAGCATCGCCATTGCAACAACAAGTCATCAGGCCGCAGGTGTTAGGGTATCACTACAGTACTGGCAGAGCTCCCCACTATTGCAAAGAAACCGTATTCGAGCATTTTGACGAGAATACGATAATAGTGAACTATCACATGATAGGCTGCCGCCAGCATGATGATCATGATGATGGGATAAACAAAATCATCAACTTTGCATGCCCACAAAAAACGATCTATGCAGAAGGCGTACCTCTGTCTTGGGAGTTTGTCAAAATAGTTACCCGCGACGGATGGTCTATTGAAGAGGTAGGCGCTTTCATTCGCCGCTATATAAATTTGCTCTCCCTGATTGCTAATCAAAAGGGAAATTCGGTTGCTACATCACTGTCACTATTAGCTGATAAATTGCCCGGTAATTTTTTTGACATAGTTCCGCAGAACATCATTGTCGATCATGACGAACGACCTGTTGTCATTGATATCGAATGGTCACTGAAGATTGACATGGAACTCGGCTGGCTCCTGTTTCGTTCGTTATTACTGATGATGCAGTCTGTCATGTATTTCGGCAAGAATTCATCAGGATACATCTTTACACGGCGTACATTTATTAAATCAGCGTTAGATGCGGGAGGCTATTCTTATACAGATGAAGATTTTTTACGCTTCATTAAATTGGAGACTGCCGTTCAGCAACAAGTGGGAGGGTGTTCATCAGAAGAGTTTCTAAATTGGTTGCCAGAGCAGTCTTTGCCTACTAATATCGTGGCTGAGCGCACTGCGACAGTGGCTGAGCGCACTGCGACAGTGACTGAACGAAATGCGGCAGTAGCCGAGCGCGACACACTTGCAGCAAAGCTCAAAGAATCGCAAGAGCAAATCTCCAGCATCGCCCAAAGTAACTCATGGCGCTTGACCCTTCCCTTGCGCGAAGTTCGCCGACGCTTGACCCTTCCCAAGCGCGAAGTCCGTTATCGGCTGTTAAATCCGCAACAGGCAAAGCACTTCATTAATCAAACATTTTATATAGCTCACCGTGTACCAGCCTCGATTCTCCGCCGAGCAATTGCCGTATATCGTGCGCTACCCATTGCGCCTCTAAAAAAACAAAAGCTGAAAACCACCGTTTTCCGCGTATTTGGTTTCGCGTTTGTGCGATTGGATGCCTACCAACGCTGGAAAGAGCACCGTCGGATTCAAACGGACTGGCCTACTTCAGAGCCAATAGCGCCGACTATTTCAATGGTTCCCGGGGCAATTGCCACTCTCCCTTGCACCGATGGCACATGGGAATGGAACGACTATAACGCCGTAAAATCGCGCATTTCCCAAATTAAGGCTCACCGACTTTCGCAAGTATCGCCTTCTCCGTTGGAACTGATCGACATTGGGAATGAGTCATTTGCATCTGCGGCGGCAAGAGTGAAATTACCCGCCCTGATAGCTGCGCCGGACGTTTCCATCATTCTCCCGGTATTCAATAACCTTAAACTCACACTTGAATGCCTGCTTTCGATTGCAGCGCATACTGATCCTGGAGTTTCTTATGAAGTTATCGTTGCTGACGATGCCTCCACCGATGAAACAGCGCAGGTAATCAGTTCGATACCTCATTTGCGCGTTGTCCGTAACGAAAGCAATCTGGGTTTCCTGCGAAACTGTAATCATGCTCTTGAGCATGCGCAGGGGAATTTTATTGTGTATTTGAACAACGACGTCCAAACCACTCCTCAGTGGTTGAACACCCTGCTAGGCACGTTTGATTTGTACCCGAATGTTGGTGCGGTGGGGCCTCGTTTTGTTTATCCCAGTGGTCATTTGCAAGAAGCTGGTGCAGTATTTCGCCCGGATGGAACCGCTGACATGGTCGGTCTCAATGAAGACTCTTCTCAGGCACGCTTCTCTTATACACGACGAGTGGATTATGTCTCTGGTGCTTGCCTGATGTTGCCAACTTCATTGGCAAAGCAACTCGGTGGATTTTCGGAAGATTTCTTACCCTGTTACTGCGAGGATAGCGACCTGTGTTTGAGAGTTCAGGAAGCCGGATATTACGTCTACTACAACCCGGCGACAACCATCGTGCATCATCTTTCCAAAACGACGGGCACGATTGACACAAGTTTCAAGCTGCGTTGTATTTCAAAAAATCTCGTCACACTTCAAAACAAATGGCTAAATCGCCTGGAGGGTTCAATGGTGCCCAAGGTTATAGCCTTTTATCTACCGCAATTCCATCCTATTCCAGAGAATGATAAATGGTGGGGTAGCGGCTTTACAGAATGGGCTAATGTTACCAAAGCACTGCCTAATTTTGTGAACCATTACCAGCCACGTCTCCCAGCCGACCTTGGCTATTACGATTTGCGCCTGCCTGAAGTCATGAAACAACAGGCTGAGCTCGCACGTCGCTACGGCGTTGAGGGCTTCTGTTTCTATTACTACTGGTTCGACGGCAAGCGCCTTCTCGATCGTCCTATAGAGCAGATGCTTGAAACCGGCAAGCCTGACTTCCCATTCTGCCTTTGCTGGGCTAACGAAAACTGGACGCGCCGATGGGATGGTCAGGATCAAGAGGTGTTAATCGATCAATCACATTCCTCCGGCGATGACGAGGCGGTTGTAATGGATCTGATCAGGTACTTCCGGGATGGGCGCTATATCCGGATTGATGGACGCCCCCTCATTCTCGTCTATCGTGTCACATTATTTCCGAATTTTTCCGAAACAGCAGCGCTTTGGCGCACCATTTGCATAGAGCAAGGTATTGGTGAGATTTATATCGCAATGGTGGAATCTATGGAGATGGTTCATGCCAACAAACACCCCAAGGAATATGGATGCGATGCTGCCGTGGAGTTTCCGCCGCAAGGGCTTGCTGAACAAAAGGCGCCTACGGGGAAAATTATTAACCCGGATTTTGCAGGAAGCGTTGGCGACTATCGCGATCTTGCGGTGCGCTACGCAACTCGCGAAGCGCCAGCGTACACGCGATTCAGGGGTGTTATACCTGGATGGGATAACACGGCACGGCGACAAAACAACAGCTTCTGCTTTGAACGCGCAACGCCGGGCGCGTTTCAGGCTTGGCTGGAGGAGATGATTGAACAGACCCGTATGCAGCAATACGGGGATGAAAGGCTGATTTTCGTAAATGCCTGGAACGAGTGGGCGGAAGGCGCCTACCTTGAGCCGGACCGTAGATTTGGTCACACATACCTAGAGGCAGTGCGTAATGCACTGGATGCTGCCAGTTTGTTACGTAAAGATAAATATGGGTTTGGAAATAATCAGGATGAGTAGCTTGAGCCATAAAATCTGCCTAGTGGGACATCCATACGCACCAACTGGGCGTGGAGAAGATGTGCGTTGCACCTATCGGGCGTTGCGAAGTGCCGCAATGAAACCTGCGCTAAGAGATATTTATGGATTGATCGCCCCAGATACAGACGAATTAACTGAGTTTTCTAACGCGTGCAAAGATACGCCGTCTGATATCAACATTTTTCACATTAATGGAGATGAGGTCGATCAATCCTTAGATCATTTATCATACCATCGGAAATGGAGCGGCTACAATATTGTCTATCCAGCATGGGAACTGGAGAGGTATCCCAAAGAATGGGCAGCCCAGCTTGATCGTTTTGCCGAGATATGGGCACCATCGCGATTTATACAAGAAGCGCTTGAGTCGGTTTGTACTCAGCCGGTTATCCACATGCCCTTGGCTTGCGAGATTTTGCTTTCATCATTTCTCTCAAGACGCTATTTCGGAATCCCCGAGTCGGAGTATGTCTTTCTCTTCTTTTTCGATGTACGTTCGTATTCAAAACGAAAGAACCCTCAAGCAGTAGTTGAGGCTTTCCGACGTCTTTTGTCACTACGGCCTTTCGCCAAAACTCGATTGGTCTTGAAGATTAATGGGGCAGAATTAGCCCCCCAGATCGTATCGCAATTGCGACAGGAGCTGAGCAACATGATTCATCATGTCACTTTCCTCCATCGGGTGATGTCTGACAATGAAGTAAAAAATTTGGTGCGCTGTTGTGATTGCTTTGTCTCTCTCCACCGATCAGAAGGATTTGGCCGTGGCATCGCGGAGGCTATGGTGTTCGGCAAGCCTGTCATTGCTACAGCTTTTTCGGGCAACATGGAATTCATGAATGCGGATGTTGCATTTAACGTCAGTTACAACTTGATTCCATTGCTTGATGGGGATTACCCATACTACCAGGATCAGTTCTGGGCAGAGCCCAATATCGATGAGGCAAGTCGGTACATGGCCGAATTAATTGATGATCCGCAAAGAGGGCGGGATATTGGCAGGAAGGCACGGCTTCATATGCTGATGAATTTCAGCTATCGCCAAATAGGGTTGCGGTATAGGGATCGTATCGAAAATATTTTACAAAGCAGATGAACCGAAAGGAAAGGCATGAATATGAATTATGTAGAGCTCGAACAAATTTCTAAAGAATCAGAAGTAAAGTTGTACCAGGCAATCCAGAAAATGACTCTGGAGGATCTGGGGATTCTATTGCTCGATCCTCTTGAGCACTATCCGTCCCTCAAGGCCTCTCTCCCCTCAATGCCGGCAGATGAAATACAAGTGGCTTGGACCGGCAACTCTGGCAAGGCATTAATGAAGCAATCGATTGCTTTTATTCGAACAGTAGCTGAGTTTTATGGACAAAATATCGACTCAAGCCTACAAAGTTCTAAAATCCTTGACTATGGATGTGGATGGGGGCGTCTGATTAGACTTCTGTATAAATATAGCCTCCCAGAAAATATCTACGGTTGCGATGCTTGGGAGCGTTCGCTGAATTTATGCACAGATTCCCATGTGCGCGGAAATTTGAAAATTTGTGACGAAATCCCGAAGCGTGTTCCTTACGACGGGGTGAAATTTGACTTTATCTACGCTTTTTCTGTGTTTACCCACTTATCCGAAAGAACTAGCCTTGCCGTTACATCCGCATTACGCGATGTAATTTCTGCGCAAGGGTTGCTTGCTGTAACCACGAGACCAATCGAATACTGGGACGCTCATGATCAGAAACAAAACCTTGTAGATATCGAGAAGATGAAGAATGAGCACAGGCTGGGTGGTTTCGCCTTTACACCACACGTTCGTCCTCCCATTGATGGCGAGGTGACTTATGGTGATACATCTATTTCTTGCGATTACATTTCCAAGCACTGGAATAGCTGGGAGGTTGTCGGGGAGCGCTCGTATTCTGCGGATCCATTTCAGAGGATCGTGTTTTTGAAGCCGGTATGAGTCTCGCATAGTCGACAGTTAATGTGAAAATATTCTTGCTCCATCTCTATTAATCATTCGAATAAAGGCTCGGATTCAAAGTTGAATCCGCCACCTTTAACCTATCGGGTAAGTTCAGTTTTGAAATTGCTGCAACGCCGCTGCGGTGACTATCACTGAGAACATTCCTGACAGATGCCTATTTGATAGACATTAGCATTTCCGATGATTACGACCGCGCTCAATATGATTTTCTTTCCCATGGCAATCAAACCACGTCCACTTTTTATTGATCATGACGATGTGATCAATATCGATTATGGGTATGCCTACCGTTGAGAGCGATTTGAATTGTCGAGGGCATTTTCGATTTTTGTCGAAAAGCAATTGAGCTTAATTACTTATCTTTATAGTCACTAATCAAGCAGGTATTGGCCGTGGTCATTATGCGGAACAAAATTCCATGAGCTTACATACTGGATATGCGGTGAGTTTCTGGCTCAAGGAATAAAAATTGAACAGGCTTATTTTTGTCCTTTTCACCCTGACTATGAAATAGACGACTATATGCAGGAATCAATCTTTCGTAAATCCGGACTAGGCATAATTATGGAAGCTGCACAGGAACATGAGCTAAACCTCGCATTATCTACTCTAGTCAAATCAGGTATAGAAGCAGGAATTGATGCTGGAGTGGGACACAATATTCTGTACCGGTCAGATAGAAATGGGCAGAACGTGCCACCATACACTAATAGCATAGATAACCTGCGCGATGCGGGAAATTATCTTATAAAAATTACTCATTGACATGGGTACCGTTACAGTTGTTATTGTTAACTGGAATGGCGGTACTTTACTGGATAAGTGCCTCGTGCATTTGACTCAACAATCACTTCTACCCGCTCGCATCCTCGTCATGGACAATGGCAGTACTGGTGGCTCAGCTGAACGAGCACGGCAAGTACCTAGGGTCACTGTGCGAATGCTTGGCGCTAACCTGGGCTTTGCGGGGGCTAATAACCGCGCACTGGATGAGTGTGATACGGACCTTGTAGCCTTACTGAACCCGGATGCCTTTCCCGCCGCGGACTGGTTAATGAACTTGGTCTCTACTGCACGTGCACACCCCAATGTAGCTGTTTTCGGATCACGGCAAATGGTACATGAGGCACCCACCAAACTGGATGGTATCGGAGATATTTATCACATTTCCGGATTAGTCTGGCGTGATGGACATAGTCGTGTCAAATGCGCTGGGGATGATATTGCCTGTGAAATTTTCTCTCCGTGTGCTTGCGCGGTACTTTATCGCCGCGATGCTTTAGTAAGAACGGGCGGGTTTGATGAAGACTATTTTTGTTACGTCGAGGATATTGACCTTGGGTTTCGATTGCGGCTTGCAGGGCACACTTCTATATATGTCCCGAATGCGGTAGTGCATCACGTTGGAGCAGCAAGTTCTGGTGGGAGACATAGTGATTTTTCTGTTTATCACGGCCATCGAAATCTGGTCTGGACATTTATCAAGAATATGCCGGGGGTTTTGTTCTGGGCACTACTTCCACTACATATACTTTTAAATTTTGTAACCATAGTACATTTCTCCACACGCGGACAAGGCAAAGTGATATGGCGGGCAAAGCGGGACGCAATTAAAGGTATTCCTCGAATGTGGCACAAGCGGCGGAGAATTCAAGCTAATCGGCGAGCTACTATTGTGGACATCTGGCGCGCTCTGGATAAAAGGCCGTTCTAGCGCAAATGTTTCGATATTGAATGCCGTTACGATTATAGCTTAACTGAAACGGCAATTTTTCAGAGAGAGTACTGTCGAATTGCCTCAAAAAAAAGTAACCGAAGGAGTGCCATTAAGAGGATACGTTGCCTCAAATTGTTGGTAACCGAATCAAACGGGGGTTACCGACATGGGTAAGACATGAGAAACGGATCTATCTTGAGGCAACACGTAGTCGCTATCGTAAGACCAGACGGGCTGACAAGAGCAGGACTGGCGAGGTTCCGCTCGGTGTACGATTATCAGCGCAAGTACTCCATCCGGCTATTGGGGACAACCTACCAGATCAACGCCATCCCGGCGCGACCTTCGCAATACAATGAGCCTCTTTTTCTGATGGCGTTAAGAAAGATGGCTTGCAACCGATCAGTATGATATAGCAAAAGCGGTGGAGCAAGCCTTGGCCAACTGCTCTGATCGAGAAAGCATGACGCAATTCCGAGAGAATTATTCGTGGTCGATTCGGCTTAGTCTGGCAAATATTTTCACACTGTGCTCTGGAAGCTGACATCTCTACGGGATATTTACCTCCAAAAAAGAAAAATAGAGCGTCATTTCCAATTTCTTGACCATTCTCTTGAGAAACCAGCATAACTGGCGGATCGCCACAAGGAATATCTGACATTTTACATCCACAAATATTGACTTGATTATCCTTACGCCTAAACAGGCAAGCTCTGGCCTATTTGCCAACAGTGGCTTTACCCATCACTTGAAGTATCTACAATGTATGTTGGCAGATGCCAGTTTTTTCGCTATCGTATTGGCATCGACCAGCATAGAAGAGTGTCATGCACGTAAACCTCAAAAAGTTGAGCACAGCGCGCCAGCTCGCATACCTACAGGAACCCCGGAAGCTGCCAGTTATGCTGGAGCCAGTTCCTGCAAATTGAGATGATAACAAGCGCAAGACAGAAAGGAATTTGATCAATGTTCTCTGAAACCGGCAACATGCGAAATACACCCTGCGTCATACCGGCTTCAGAAGAAGAGCAAAAATAGCAGGATGAAGAGAAAAGCTTCTGCGCTGAAAGTGTTCTAATGAGTTCCGGTTACGTCGCCCTCCCTGGCGATATCGTCATCCGCGTCCAGAATATATCCAAATGCTACCAGATTTATGATGTCCCCCGCGACCGCCTCAAGCAGTTTATTGTTCCTCGCTTGCAACGGCTGGTGAAGCAGACGCCTAAAAAATATTTTCGTGAATTTTGGGCGTTAAGGGATATTTCGTTTGAAATCAAAAAAGGCGAAACCGTAGGCATCATCGGGCGCAATGGTTCGGGTAAATCTACTCTGTTGCAAATCATCTGCGGTACGCTCGCGCCCTCTGCTGGCAGTGTGGAAACCAAAGGCCGTATTGCAGCCCTTCTGGAGTTGGGCTCGGGATTCAACCCGGATTTTACAGGGCGAGAAAACGTCTACATGAACGGTGCTGTGCTTGGATTAAGCCGCAATGAGGTCGATGAGTATTTTGATGCCATCGTGTCGTTTGCGGATATTGGCCAGTTTATTGATCAACCCGTCAAGACGTATTCTAGCGGCATGTCGGTGCGCTTGGCCTTTGCCGTACAGGCCCAAATCGACCCCGATATTCTTATTGTTGATGAGGCGCTCTCTGTTGGAGATGCAAAATTCCAGGCCAAGTGTTTCACACGTCTGCAACAACTTAAGGAGGGTGGCACAAGCATTTTGCTTGTCACTCACTCAAGCGATCAAATAGTGACACATTGCTCCTCCGCGATCTTGCTGAACGGTGGAATGCAGCTTGAAGCAGGCGAACCGAGACGGGTGATAAACCGGTATATGGATTTGCTATTTGGCAAGGAAAAACGTGACATTGGTACTTCGCGAGTGCAACCATCAGATGAATCTGCGCAAGTTGCCGCCAAGGTTAAAGCTGCTTATCAACTAAGCAAAGCGGATGACGTCTTTGCCACCCGTGCGGGATACAATTCCCACGAATACCGTTGGGGCGATGGTACAGCGTCTATTCTCGATTTTTTTCTGGCAGCGGACGATAAGCCCTATCCCTCAGCAATTACTGCTGGGCAAAGCGTCACACTCGCAATATCAGTGAAATTTCACCGTAATATGCTACGTCCGATGCTAGGGATCACCATCAAGACAAAGGATGGCGTAACGGTAGCCGGAACCAACTCGGAACTTGTCGGTCTTCGGGATCTGCAGGTGCTTTTGAAAATTGGGTCAGTAGTGCACGCGGAGTCCGAGTTTAGATGCGGACTTGGTCCAGGTGATTATTTTATTTCCCTAGGCGTTGTTACGCGGGAAAATGAGGAAACAATCCCGCATGATCGGCGTTATGACTCGATACATTTTGTCGTTCGGCCGCACAATCAGTTTTATGGCCTTGCTGACCTTGAATTTAACATGGTGATTACCGAAATATCAGTATGAGTTCTGTTATTAAGCTGTTACTCAAATTCCATATTCCAGTTAGCAATAACTCAACCCTGAAAAGGGTTGAACGTCTGGATATTACATTTGTTGATGTGCTCCTTGATAAAAAAGCCCCAGCGGGAATATAAAATCTCTTTATCGAACTGCCAAGACAATATGTTTGAAATTCGTGGGGAAGGTATTATACAAGTTGCCGCGGAAGGCCATAGAAGCTATGTGGGCGGCAATGATCAATATTGGGATGAAATTGGAAGACTTCAGTTCGAATTTCTGCTAAAAAACGGGCTTACCGAAGATACGTTACTCCTGGATATTGGTTGTGGATCCTTGCGTGGAGGGTGCCTATTTATAAATTTCCTGGCCGAGAAAAATTATCTTGGCATAGACAAGGAACTATCGCTAATTATCCTGGGCGTTGCCACCGAGCTTGGTATTGAAGCTTATTTGGAAAAAAAACCCGAGTTTGTGATATCTGCGGAATTTGAGTTCGTCAAATTCTCGAGGATTCCGACAATGGCGATTGCGCAATCGATTTTCACGCATCTTACGCAGGATGATATCGACCTTTGCTTGAAAAACTTGCGTGAATTTGTGCACGAAGGATTTGTGCTATTCGCAACCTATTTCCCGAGTGAGACCCGGGCTTCAAACCCGTCAAGGTCGCATTCTCATGCTTGCTTTCACTACACCGTAAATGAAATTTCGGCCCTTGCCCAGCGAGCCGGTTTCAAGTTTGAAAATATTGGTGACTGGGGACATCCCCGCGGTCAACATATTGCTGCGTTCAGAAAGTTATAGGCGCTCATGGAAAAGACCATCGTTTGCATATTGGGAATGCATCGGTCTGGGAGCTCGTATGTGGCTGGCCGTATCCGCGGAATGGGAATCGACTTTGGGCATGACGAGGAACTTATTGAGGGAGACGCCTATAACGAACTCGGCTATCATGAAAATAAAGACCTATCCTACCTCGGAGAAGAAATATTAATTGCGCTCGGCGGAGATCATATGCGTCCGCCTTTTCTCGAATCAGGTTGGGAAACGTCTTCTTTGCTCGATCCTTTCAGGGCTAAAGCGAAACTTCTTGTAGATACGAAGTTCGGAACATCCCCGGCTTGGGGGTGGAAAGACCCGAGAACAAGCCTCCTGCTTCCATTTTGGAGGCAAATCTTCCTCCCCACCCATTATATTATAACCATCAGAAACCCACTGGCGGTCGCCGAGTCGTTACTGCGGCGTAACGGTATTGCGATACGGCATGGCAGTGAACTCTGGTTTTTACACGTGGCCTCAGCGATAGCTAACACGCGAGGCTTCAAGCGTAAATTTGTGTTTTTTGAGAATGCGAGCCAGTCGCCGCTTCAGCTCGATAGGGAACTCGCAGAATTTCTATCTATAGATGATAGTACTGCTTCCAGTTCTGGCGCCGCACCTGAATTCGCGGATACCTTGGTTCATCATAAACAGACTGACGAGCAGGTTTATGCAAACACGGATATTCATTCACTCGCTAAAGCGCTTTATCGCACACTACGTGAACTTCAACGGTTAGAGGATCGAAGTACCCCCGATTTCTTATGCATTGACAATGATGAGCCGAGCTATCAAATTACCTCAATCGCGCACATTGTTGAAACAGAACCTTCGCTTCTTATTAACCCTCAAGTGTTACCCAATTGCCTGACCTCAGAAACCAAAATCGCCGAATATTCCAAAGCTGAACTTAATAAGATCATTGCTGAACATAGCCAGCAGATCGCAAACCTTGAGCAGACTCTTACAGAGCGCTCCAACCATATTCATGAACTGAGTTCCGTTAACAGTCAACTCCGTGCTGAATCTGCGGCTTTATTTGCAAGGCTTGAAAATATTCTTCAAAGTAATTCATGGAAACTTACGAGACCACTTAGAGGACTTTCAAGGGCCGCTCGACATGGAGTTTCTCTTCCCTCGTCGAAGCAACTCTTATATCAGTTAGTAAGAATCGCAGGAAGAAAGTTGCCGATTCCACTAAAGGTTAAGGCATCTTGCAGAAATGCGCTACTGGAGTTTGTTTACTCTGGTCAAAGCAGCTCCAGGCCAGGAATTCAGGCGCCTACTCCTGAAGCACTAGGCCAACTAGATCCAACGATGAAGCCTGCATGCTGCGGCCTGAAGGTGGGTTTAGTAAGCGTAGTACTGCCCGTATATAACCAAGCCAACCTGCTTGGCGAATCGATTGAAAGCGTTTTAGCGCAGACTTACAAGCAATTTGAACTCATCGTAATAAATGATGGCTCGACAGACGACGTAGAGGCTGTTCTTGAGCGTTATGCCGATAATCTGAAAGTGAGGATATATAGTCAACCCAACCAGAAATTACCTAAGGCACTGACCAATGGATTTGCCTATGCACAAGGTGAATTTTGGACCTGGACGTCTGCTGATAATCTCATGGAGCCGACGATGCTGGAACTGTTGGTTGAGAAATTACAGTCGGAGCCAACGGTTGATATGGTCTATGCGGATTACCTAGCTATTGATGACCGCGGGGAGTTACTTCAAGACCCAACATGGCGCGCTCATAATCGCCCCTTTCCAACTACGGGTGAAATACGTCTTCCCAGGTCAGTCAGAACGCTAAATACAGTTCAGGATAATTTTATCGGGCCTTGTTTTATGTATAGGGGGTGGATTGGAAGATGTCTGGGTGAGTATGACCCCCAGCTAGGAGTGGAAGATTATGATTATTGGATGCGGATCAACGCGTTCTTCAAAATAGATCATTTAGGAAAAGAGAAATGCCTATATCGGTACAGGGTTCACGACAATACCCTGAGTGCGAATGCGCATGGACACCGGATTTTTGAAAAAGTCAGCGCGCTGATAGGGTACGAAAAGGAACGGGCGAAGCTATATAAAACGCCGATAGCGTACGCAGTAGATGATGTTGGTTTCAAGTGGTTGACCTTATTCGGTGTCGACCACCACAGCATTAGTAATATTGAAGACGTGGATAATCAATCTACCCCCAAGTCGACCTTGATAATAATCGGAATTAACACACTTGAAAAATACTTCGTTGTATCGCATCGTGCTGAAAATTACCTGGTTGTAATTTTTGACGATATGGCCGCAGACTACGTAAAACTAAAACGTCTATGCCCAGAAAGCACTATGGTTCTCGCGGGCGACGAGAAAATTGCAGCACGCGTTCGGTTGGTAACCGATTTGCCGATATTTGACGCCACTTCTGCTCGGGCACATACCGCAGTGGTCGCATTTTATAAAAATAAATGTCTCCTGAATACGACAAGAAAGGCGGAAGAGCGGCATAGGCTACCATCCAAGGAGCAATTTTCCAGCAATGCTCGGCATCGTGTCCTGCTTCAAGTGGATAATTTTACTCAGGGCGGAATGGAAAATGTCGTCATCGATCTGGCCGTATCGTTAAAGAAACTAGGCACTGAGGTGTCAATTGCTATCCTCGGAAAGGAGGGCAACGCTGCGGCTGTAGCGCGCGAGCAAGATCTGGATGTAACATCTTTCGGCTGCCCTCCGGCCAAGGAAGCGTATGAGGCTTATCTTAAAAAGAGAAACATTGGCTTAGTTAATGCGCATTTCAGCGTGTTCGGGGCTGAAGTATGTGTGGCTCTGAATATTCCCTTCTTACAAACGATTCATAATTCCTATGTTTGGTTTGACCCTGACGTTACGGCAAAATACAAATATTCAGACGTATATACATCTGCATATATTTGTGTATCCGCAACCGCTGCACGATATGCAGATATTGTCCTGGGACTCGACGTCTCAAAGATGAAGATTATCCCAAACGGGACTGATCCAGACTCTATTGAGCATACCAAATTCAAGCTGAATCGTAAAAATCTAAGAAATCGCTGGCATATCGATTCTGGATCCCCTGTTTTCTTGAATGTGGCGTCGATAATGGCCACTAAAGCTCAGCTGGCCTTGGTTAGCGCATTCTCAGAAGTACTAAAGACAAAACCTTCCGCCCGTTTGGTTCTATTGGGAAGTGTTATGGAATCATCATACCAAGATGAGATTGAAAAACAAATTGCCGCCCTGGATATACAGGACAGAGTGATACTTGCCGGTTATGATAGAAGTGTCGCGAAATACTATCACGCTGCAGACGTTTTTGTGCTTCCATCATATTGGGAAGGTTGGAGCTTATCTTTGGGCGAAGCAATGGTAAATGGCTTGCCCTGTGTAATAACCGAAGTCGGGTCATCGTACGAGTTTTACGGGTACGAAAGAGTAGAGATCATAAAGCCACCATTTGGTGACATCACGCGGCTAAATTACCTTAATCTTGGTAATTATGTCTACGGCAGAAATATTGAGTTTGAAAAACAGCTCGCTGATTCGATGGTCAGAGCAGCAGACAAGCCACGGTTGGAAATAGATGAGCATCTGAGGCAAAAATTGGATCGCGAAATCGCGTATAAAGACTACGCATCATTCTTCTCTCAAATTCGTGCATTAGAAAAGGCGGGTAAATTTACTCATTAATAAAGCAAATAAGGATTTTTTTCAGGATGAATCCATGTTTAGGCGAAGATATTGACCGTAAAACCCTCGATAAGATCTCCCGCCTTTTAGGTGGTACCTATGCCCCTGAAACGAGCAACGAAAATGCTCAGTTGCGGGAATTGGCTTTCTGGCGATGGGTTGCCTATGAAGGCTACAATGGGCAGCCGCCCAGAAGTTTTCCTGAGCACCAGCGGCGATTCATGTCGAGCTGTTATAACAAGACGGGTTGGGCTAAAAATCGCTTTTCCAATAAGACTATTTTTGAGCTAGGGTGCGGTCCCCTTGGCATGATTGAGTATATTCCGGCTTTGAAGCGTTACGCTTTCGATCCCTTGAATCAACATTATTCCAAGCTGTTTAAAAATGCTAGAAGCAGCGATATCGATTATCTTGGATGCGAAAGTCAACTCGATGAAATGCCGAAGGCAGACCTGGGTATTTGCTTTAATGTTCTAGATCATACGCCTGATGCAAGAACCTGCTTCGATCTGTTGCTATCCAAGATCGTAGAGGGAGGGGCCTTCTTAATACAGGTCAACACGATCAGGAAGGAGTTAAAACGGACGGTAGAGCACGAGTCGATGCATCCTAGCCCGCTGACTTTTGATCGGATCCATTCTTGGGTTCAGGCTGTTAGTAAGGATGTTAAGTATGAGCTAAGCAATCAGCCCTCTGCTGATAACGAGTTCTTCTTTATGTGCTGGGGCACCAAGTCATTACGGTGAGTACTGTGAAGGTGCTTTGCGTTGCCGGCACCAGACCGGAGGCCATTAAGATGGGACCGGTCATTCTGGCTTTGAAAAACGAAACTTGGGCAAACGTCCGAGTTCTTGCCACAGCACAACATCGAGGTCTACTGGATCAGGTTCTGCGAATTTTTGAAGTTGAGCCAGATATAGACCTCGATATCATGCGTCCCAATCAGGCGTTGCCGGCTCTTACCGCACGTCTGTTGCTTAGCATTGAGGATGTGCTTGAAGCCGAGAAGCCGGATGTCGTGCTTGCTCAAGGCGATACCACGACAGTGATGACAATTGCGCTTGCTTGTTTCTACCACAAGGTCCCATTTGGGCATGTTGAAGCGGGTTTGCGCACCGGTGATATGGCAAAGCCATTTCCTGAAGAGATGAATCGGGTGGTGACGGGCAGATTGACGAAGTGGCACTTTGCCCCTACCGAGAGCGCGAGGCAGAATCTGCTGAAGGAAGGCATTGAGAACCGTGATATATTCGTGACTGGCAATACGGTGATTGATGCGTTGCTGAGCGCCGCTGAACGCAAAATCCCCCTTCCATTCAGGCTGGATCCGGATAGGCGCTTGATTCTCGTGACGGCACATCGCCGGGAAAATTTTGGCGAGCCATTCCGGGAGATTTGTCGAGCTATTCTGGCGCTGGCGGAACGCAATGAAGATGTGCAGGTTGTGTATCCGCTGCACCCCAACCCTAATGTCTGTGAGGTGGCTTCTCAGATTCTGGGTGATCATCCCAGAATCACCCTTTGCGAACCTCTGGACTATCTGCCATTTGTCGAGGTCATGAAACATGCTTATCTGATCCTGAGCGATTCGGGTGGGGTACAGGAAGAAGCTCCCGCATTGGGTAAGCCTGTGCTGGTTCTTCGACGCGAGACCGAGCGGCCTGAAGCAGTTCAGGAAGGCGTGGTAAGGCTGGTGGGGCCGGATTTTGATGAAATCACCAGCACAGCGCAACACTTGCTGGATGACAAAATGGTCTACGCTGAGATGGCGCGTGGCGTTTCACCCTATGGCGATGGCAAGGCGGCAGGACGCATTGCCGCAGTGTTGCGGGACCATTTTGCCGCGTGCGTTTGATTTATCTTTCCCCGGTTCCCTGGAATAGTTTTTCGCAGCGTCCGCACGAACTGGTCAGATATTTTCACTCGTTTACCAATGGCGAAGTTCTTTGGGTTGATCCTTATCCGGGTCGATTCCCGGCGCTGTCCGATTTGCTGAACCAGCGCCCAAAATCGGGCAGCATGGATTGCAATATTCCAACCTGGCTGACAGTCATAAGACCCAAGGCCTTACCCATCGAACCATTGCCATTTTCCGATGCGGTTAACCGCTTGTTGTGGGATCATGTTGAATTGACAGCCGATTGTTTTGCAGATAACTCAACCGTTTTGGGTATTGGGAAACCGACAACTCTGGCATTGCGCTTGCTCTCAAAACAGTGCTTCAGTTCATCTTTTTATGATGCAATGGACGATTATCCAGCCTTTTATGGAGGCTTGTCTCGACTCGCAACTGCAAGCAGGGAAGACAGGATAATAAGTAAGGTATCAACGATCTTAACATCATCTTCTGCGTTACTAGATCGGTTGCGGCATTTGGCGGGCGACGTCCGCCTGGTTCTGAACGCATGTGCCGCAGATAGACTGCCTGAACTGCCAGAAGCATGGACGAAGGGCGCACAAGTCCCAACGATTGGTTATGTCGGAACGATTGGGCATTGGTTCGACTGGGAGCTTGTCATTGCACTGGCAGAAGCGACTCCCGAAGCACGTTTTCGTCTAATCGGCCCCATGTATGTGCGGTCTCCGGCTCTTCCCCCTAATATTTGCCTGGAGCCTCCGCTTCCTCACTCGGAAGCACTACAGGCCATGAATCAGTTCCACGTCGGTTTAATCCCATTCAAAAAAACAACACTTACCGCTTCTGTAGACCCTATCAAGTTTTATGAATATCGGGCGCTGGGGATGCCGGTAATAAGCTCAGCTTTTGGGGAGATGTCGTTTAAGGGGGAAAGTGATGGTGTATACCTTATCGATCGGAACTCTAATATGGCAAAGGTGGTGGAGCAAGCCTTGTCCAACTGCACAGAACAAGAAATCACGGCGCAATTCCGAAAGGATAATTCGTGGGAGAGCCGATTTAGTCAGGCAAATATTTTCGCTCGGCGCTCTGGAAGCTGATATCTCTGGATAACCTTCAGGAAAGAAAAACAGGTGTCATCTATTTCCAATTTCCTGAACCCTATTTCCCCGGAAAAGGGTATAGCTGATCTCTTGCACGGGCGGCCCGCATGGTTTATGGTGCTCCTGTGCTGCGCTTTCTCGTCGAGCAGGATCGCCAAGGAAGATGGAAAATAGATGGTTGCTGAGGTAAATCCCTATACGGATCGACTCCCCGTCTCAGTCATCATCGTAAATTATAATGCGGGGCAATTCCTGGCAGCGTGCATTCAATCCGCATTGCCACAGGCAGCTGAAGTGCTTGTGGTGGACAATGCGTCTTCTGATTTGAGCCTGGAACTTTGCGCTCAATGTTTTCCTGAAGAGCCGAAACTGAAGATTGTTCGCAACGCTGCCAATCTCGGTTTCGCCGCTGCATGTAATATCGGTGCTGCCCGGGCTACAAAACCTTATCTCTTATTCCTCAATCCTGACTGTATTCTGAGCGCCGGTTCGTTGCAGCGCATGGTTCAGGTATTGGAAACGGCCCCCGAGGCGGGTATGGTGGGCGGGTTGTTGATCAATGAGAATGGCACTGAGCAGGCAGGTGGCCGGCGCGCGGTACCTACCCCCTGGCGTTCCTTTGTTCGTGCCTTTGGGCTGTACCGCCTCAGCACTTACTGGCCCAAACTGTTTCTTGATTTCCATCTGCACAAGCAGGCTTTGCCGGATGATACGCTTGAGGTGGAGGCTGTTTCGGGCGCCCTCATGCTGGTGCGCCGCGAGGCAGTTGAGGATGTCGGCCTGTGGGACGAGGGTTATTTTCTCCATTGCGAGGATCTGGATTGGTGCATGCGCTTTCGGAACAAGGGATGGAAGATTCTTTTTGTACCCGATGCCCCCGTTGTGCACTATAAGGGAACATGCAGCCGCTCTCGCCCTGTCTTTGTGGAATGGCACAAGCACAAGGGGATGATGCGGTTCTACCGCAAGTTCTTCCAGCATGAGTATCCCGGCGTCGTTATGTGGCTGGTGGCGCTGGGAGTATGGTTGCGCTTTGGAGCAGTGGCGGCATTTTATAGCGCTCGCCGAGCTGGGCGGTTGCTTGGACCGAGGCGAGAATAAAATAATGCTGGCCTCCCCGAGCCAGAATGCCAGAATGTTTCATATTTGAAGCCTGAACCCGGCGTTGAACAACTCGATGTCTGAACGTGCCTCCCCACATAAAATTATTGTTACCGGCGCGACCAGCATCATTGGACATTTTTTGCTGCCGCGCCTGTTGGATGCCGGTTACGAGGTTCATGCCATCAGCCGCACTGCTGGAAAAAACCCGGCAACGATCAGCCAGGAACTGACATGGCATCAGGCGGACATAAGTCATCCGGAACAACTGCCCGGGATTAACGCACACGCGCTCATTCATCTGGCCCCGCTGTGGCTGCTGCCAATGCTGCTGCCTGTTTTGGACAGATTCCAGACCAGGCGCGTGATCGGCTTTGGTTCGACCAGTCTGTTTAGCAAAGCGAACTCTGCTGATCCAGGTGAACGGATTTTGGCGGCTCGTTTCTCTGGAGCGGAAGAGGCCATAAACCGTCTTTGCAGCACTTCTGAAATAAACTGGACGGTCTTTCGTCCAACATTGGTCTACGATGGCGTCCGGGATAAAAATGTCAGGCGAATTTCTGGCTTTATCAGACGTTATGGTTTCTTTCCATTGCTGGGAAAAGCTTCTGGGCTGCGTCAACCCGTTCATGCCGATGATCTCGCTGCGGCATGCCTTATGGCGCTTGAGAAGCCGGCCACCTTTAACAAGGCATATAATTTGAGTGGAGGAGAAACGTTAGCGTACCGGCAAATGGTCGAGAGGATTTTTAGTTCGCTCGGAAAGCCTGTACATTTTTTAATCCTGCCCACATGGATGTTTCGCGGCGCGATACGTGCCATGACGCTGCTTCCCGGTAAGCGAGGCATGACTCCGGAAATGGCAATGCGAATGAATGCCGATCTGTGCTTTAGCCACGCTGATGCAACGCGAGATTTCGGCTTCTCGCCGAGACCGTTTTTGCCTTGTCCCGAAGATCTGCGGAAACAGGGTCTGACAGGATGTTGAGTGCCGAAAAGCTATCTAATATGGTTACTATTCCAGAAAACGAGATAGAGATCAGGGCAATTCGAGCTCAGGGAGCCGGCGGACAAAATGTCAACAAGGTATCCAGCGCGATTCATCTGCGCTTCGACATTGGCGCTTCCTCGCTGCCTGATCACTTCAAAGAGCGTTTGCTGAAACTGAACGACCACCGGATTACCAGGGAAGGCGTTATCGTTATCAAAGCGCAGCAGTATCGCAGCCAGGAGAAAAACCGCGAGGAAGCGGTAAGGCGGCTGTATGAGCTCGTTGATAGCATAGCCGAGCTGCCCGCAAAACGTAAACCGACGAAACCAACGCGTAGTTCGCAAAAGAAACGGCTCGACAGTAAGATACACAGGGGTCAGCTCAAGATCATGAGAAAAAAATTGCTGACTGAGCCTGTGTCGTGACGAGGCAAGCTAATTGCTGTTGAGTTGTAGATTGGGGTGAGGCGCGAACGGAAAAAGGATGCCGCCGTGTTTAAAATAACGTTGCGGTTCCCTTGTTATCCCAACGCCTTTTTAATGCGTTGACGCCAGTTGACCGCCGCTTTTGCCTGACTCCAGCGATTCCACTTGTGAGTTTACCGGACGAGCAATCTGACTTGATGGTTGCTGCGTATCCTTTTCCGGAACAGATTCGTTTTTTACACGCTGAAAGATAACGGAAAAAGCTGTTCCCACATTTTGTTCGCTGGAAACCTTGATGTGCAGCTTGTTATTTTCGGCTACTGTTTTGACTATCGATAAGCCTATTCCGCTCGACGTTCTGTTGTGCAGGGCAGCTCGGGGAGTATAGAAATATTCATCAAAGATATGCGGCAAGTCCTTATCCCCGATTCCGATCCCGTGATCGATAACTGTAACCACAGCGGATAAGCTTTGCTTGTTCACGGAGGATACGATTTCGACCGAGGCGCCATCGTATGAATAGGCAACCGCGTTTGAAATGATATTCTCGAAAAGAATTTCAAGCTGATTGGGAATACATTCCACGGCGAAATCGACGGTCGATGCCTGGATATTGATGTGCCGTGAATTAGCGATGGGGTTTAATTTATCGATGCACTTGCGAATGACCATTTCGATATTGACGCACTCCAGATTATCAGTGTCCCGCGCTGCGGCTTTCAGCCGTTCGAGCTTGAGCACATCCAGAATCAGACCCGCCATGCCGGAAGCGCGATTATCGATCTTTACCAGTACGTCCTTTATCTCGGGCGACGTCTCTCCGCAATAATTTCCTTTTATCAGATTGATCTTGCTGCGGATTGCATCCAGCGGCGCCTTTAGCTGATGTGTCATCAACACGGCATACCGGTCTTTCTCAACCTGCGCCCGACTGATCTGCTCGTAGGCATCCATGAGATGGCGTTCATGGGTACGCACGACAATGGACAGCCTTGAAACCACATACCAGACAATGACAAAGAGCACATTAAGTGTAAACATCCATAAGAGAATGTTGATTTTAAGCGGGGTAACGACAGATGTGCCGGAATCTACGAGTACGGATTGAGGCGCCAGAAAGAGAAGCGGATTCTCGATGATCAAAACAATTGCATACATCGCGCAAACCAGTGCCGTGACAATCAGGCTTTCTACGGTCGAGAAAAAAATACACGATAAGGCGATATGCAACACATAAAAAAACGGGACGGGGGTTGCGGTGCTGCCAACATAATGGACGACTACCGACAGGCATAGCAGGTCGATAATGATTTGCACCCAGATATTTATGGAGGGAGAGTTATATTTTGTCTGCCGACGGAAATCAAGGGCATAGATGTAAATAATATTTGCAACGCATAACACCGCCGTGACGGCAATTGGCCATCCTTGCTGGTGAGTGATGCCGATTTTCGTCAGGGTATCTGAGGCGATAAGGGCGAAGATCTGAAAAAGAAGGAGAACGACGACGACGGCCCACCGAAAAATAATGAACCAGCGGGCGTTGCCAATCAATACTTCGTCGCTCAGCTTCGATCCCGTCACCCCTATGCCAGGGAATGCGAAGCGCTTTTTGGATACATCCCAGGAAAATTCGGCAATTGCCATGTTAAATTCTCCGGGAAAAATCTGCTTTAAGGTTCAGAATCGTCCAGCCGGCTGCGAATGATGGACAAGAAACTGACCGGCTCGACCGGCTTCTCGACGATTAATATCCACTCGTTGGATATACCCGTGAAATAGGGACGGATTTCTTCGCCAAGAGAGGTCATGAATATCATGTGAAGTTCCGGGAAACGTTTGCGGACTTCTACATAAGCTTCCAGTCCCGTATCCATCGTTTCCACCATCACGTCGAGAATTGCGAGATCGGGCGGCGTCCGGGAATCCCTTAGTGAGACCAGGAAATCATTCATTGTCTGGTAGCTGTCAACTTCATATCCATTTGTGATCAAAATACGCCTGACGGTATCGCGAATATCCGGGTCGTCATCGATATGCGCAATCCGCTGTGCCGCACCACTTTCTTTAGCTGATATTGCATTCGGCAATTTGCCCGACAGCTTATCGGTGTCTTGTTGGATAGGCGCATGCATTGGATTCCCTCCGCTTCAGGTTTAAATTGTGAGAATTACCCTACCATACACAGCGTAAAGCAGTCTGTGTGAAGGAAGTGTCAGACAGGTATAAAGATTTTGTGAAGATGGCCGTTTATACGTGAGCGGGCCGAGTTTGCATGGGAACGTGGAAACGATCGGGAGCGCCCTGCTACTTTTGCGCCAACCCGGGATTGCCTGCTATGTGTACCGGAATGTCGGGAACACTTACAGTCAACAGAGAAGTCCTGGCCTTACATTCACCCCAACGCGTTATTACATATACGATTACCATTGTTTAACCTGATACTGGCACGATGCTTGCTTATAACGGGCTGAGCCGCGCAACTTAAACCATACAAATGTGGATAATGTCACGCGAGCTTACTGATGATATTTATTTTGGAGAAGAATAATGAACAGAACTATAAAGTGCAGTCTGCTTGCCGCCAGCTTGCTTGCAGGTAATGCACTGGCCGCACCCATCACCCAGAGCTTTGATACATTCGGTACTCTGACTGGCGCCACTTTCAGCGGCACCGGTATTCCAAACGATGCGGTTGCGATTACCAATATTGGAAGTCCGGCGGCGGGCACTGATGTGACGCTGGGCCTGACAGCCCATCAGCGGTACTTCAACCCCGAACTCACGAATGATGGCGCCGGGACATTCTTCGCTAGCCCCGGCGTAGATACTCATGCCCCGTCTCCCGCAAATCCATACGGGACCTGGAATTTCGCATTTTACGTGGACGGGACAGATGTAGACTCTTATAGCTACAAGCTCTTCTACGATTTTGATCCCGGTTTGAATACCGAGGAATCTGATCATGGCCAGATCAGTCTTGTAGGTTCATTTCAGGATTCATGGAACCTGGGCATGGATTTCCTGGGTAACGCCATGCCGGGGCTCCTGCCACCGAGTTTCGGCGCTTTTGATCCAAACAGTTCCGGTGCGTACAGCTTCGCCTTGGCGGCATATGACGGGCAAGGTGTGGAGGTTGACCGCTCTGCCATCGTCGTCCAGGTGGGACAGGTGGCACAGGTTCCCGAACCCGGCACCCTCGCTCTCCTGGGTTTGGGTCTTGCCGGTCTGGGCGCTTTCCGCCGCAAACAAAAATAACCCGATAGGCAAGCAAAGCCCTGGCGCCCTGACGTTGCGCCGGGGTTTTTTATTTGCACTACACCTCAACAGATTCTGGGCGCGCACCGCATGGCCATGTTTCAGGAATCATGCTGGCAGAACTATACGAAGCGCCGATTTGATCCCCCGAGAAATACCTTCGCTGAGGCTGTGGCTACACCAATATCCGTTGTAGCCATTTACTGATATCAGCCATTTCGTCCTTGCAAACGGAATGTGCCATCCGATACTCACGCCATTCCACCTTGTAGCCCGATTCAAGCAACTGCCGTTTCGATGCGGACGCGAATATCAGCGGTATGGTACTGTCTGAATCGCCATGCGCCATGAATATCGGTGTGGAGAAATTGGCCCGATGCCCCTCCTCTGCAAGCGTTTGCGGCATGGGCAGATAGCAGGACAAGGCCATGATACCGGCAAGCTTTTCCGAATAACGCAAGCCTGTCTGCAATGCCAGGGCGCCTCCTTGAGAAAACCCGGCCAGAACGATATTCTCCGGTTTGACTCCTCGCTCTATTTCGCGCGCAATCAATGCTTCGATTGCGCGTTGCGAATCGTGCAAGCTTGCCATATTTTCACGGAGGCCCGGAGCTTCCACGATAATGTCATAGTCATGCCATGCGCGCATTACCATCCCACGATTAATGCTTACCGATCGCATCGGTGCATGCGGGAATAGAAAACGGATGCGGGATGCCGGCGGCAGCGCGAGCTCGTCCACAATGGGAACAAAATCGCTGCCGTCCGCGCCAAGGCCATGCATCCACAGAATGCTGTGAGTGGGATGCACACCAGTTTCAAGTTCGATAGCGGGGAGCAACTCCGCAGGAATAGCGGTCATCAGGAGAAATGAAAATTCACTAATAGAACTAGTTGACTTGGCAGGAACACAGGATTAGATTCGCACTTACAATTTTTCAGATAACACATATAGCGGGAGAGGGCAATGAAACGCAGGGATTTTATCAAATTAGCGGGAGTAAGCGCCGCATTATTTCCCGTTGCACCATCCGTGTTCGGTCAAGAAGTTATCCCGCCACGGCGACATACTTATCGCCTGACATATAAGATCGATCTTCCCGCCACAGGGAAAAAAGCGCGCTTATGGCTACCGTTGCCGGATACCAACGACACTCCCCACCAATTTTCCCAAGGCAGCGTATGGAGTGGCAACGCCGACATCGCAAGATTCGACAACGTCCCCGGAACAACTTCGCCGATGTTTTATGGTGAGTGGCGCGGCTCCGGTCCGCGCACTGTTTCCGTGAGCAGTGTCGTCAAGACTAGTGATCGATTCGTCGATTTGAGCCGTTATTCGGAGCGAGGAACAATTCCTTCGGATGCCAAGCATTTTCTACAGCCCACAAAGCATATTCCGGTGGATGGTATTGTGCGCAAAACTGCTTTATCGATCGTTAAAGAGGCCAATGCCCAGTCGCCCTTGCAGAAAGCGCAGGCTGTATACAACTGGGTGGTGGATAATTCCTACCGTGACCCGGCAGCCCGCGGCTGCGGACGAGGCGACATCAAGTCCATGCTGGAAAGCGGCAATCTAGGCGGAAAAAGCGCCGACCTCAACGCTCTGTTCGTGGGGTTGACACGCGCAGCAGGCGTTCCCGCCAGGGATCATTATGGAATTCGCATAGATGAGTCCGCCGCGCACAAAAGCCTCGGGCAATCCGACGATGTCAGCACCGCGCAGCACTGCCGGGCTGAATTTTATCTTGCGGGTCTGGGCTGGGTGCCGGTAGACCCCGCCGATGTGCGCCAACTGGCGCTGGACGAAAACTTGCCGATTACACACCCGCGAGTGGCTGATCTGCGCGAAAAACTGTTCGGCTCATGGGAAATGAACTGGGTGGCGTTTAATCATGGCAGGGACATCACGCTTGCAAGGGACAGTGTTCTCGGCGAACTGTCGTTTTTCATGTATCCCCAGGCTGAAGTCTCCGGTCACCAGCAGGATAGCCTGGAGCCGGCAGAGTTTACTTACAAGATTGTTTCATTGCAATTAGTCGGTACCGGCATCAAGTTTTAGCTGGAACCCAGGAAGCTACGGCGGGAAGACCCGGCGATATTATCGGGCCGGACACCTTCTCGCCATGCTGTTTAGATTCTTCTCCAACTGCGCAAGATCCAGCGAGCGGCACAGTTATTTCCATATAGCCTTTTCCTGGCCATCATTCTCCCGTTACATCATTTCTTCCGGAATCTTCCGGAATAATCCTCTGCAATTCCTGGAATAGCGCACGGAAGCTTTTGGGCGGCTTGTTTGCAAGCTTTTCCTTTTGGGCATTGCGCATAAGCGCTCTCAGGTGTTGCAGGTCTGAACCCGGGTATTTTTGCGCAAACTCGCCGAGCGCCTGCTCATCCGCGAGCAATCGCTCGCGCCAGCGTTCCAGCAGGTGCAGCCGTGCGGAATGCTGCAGGTTCAGGCCACTCCATAAATCGAGTTTTTCCTGGATCGGCCTGGCATCCACATGACGCATTAATTTGCCGATGAATTGCATCTGCCGGCGAATCGCACCATGTTTCCGCATGCCCCTCGCTTCGAGTATGGCGTCTGTGAGCGTGTCCGGCAAATCAAGTTCGGTCAATTGCTTGAGATCGAGTTGCACCAATTGTTCGCCAATATCCTGCAGCGCATGCATTTCCTGCTTGCGGCGCGTCTTGCTGGGTGGAGAAGACACTTCGGATTCCCGAGAAAGCTCTTCGGAATCGTTTGCGGGATTTTTTTGCATTATGTCCTGGTTAAGAATATCCGCTAATTGTTTCCATGTAAGGAACGAGCAGCTTTGCGGGGAGGTATGCGAAAGGTTCCTTAATGCCGCGTTAAGAAACTGCTATCATAGCGTCATTCCGCACATAATCTCGGCCAATCCTACCTGCTTATATTCGCCTGAAAATAAGTGCGCAGGTGCTATTTTGATAGCTAATCAACGTAATGTCACTAACGCCCCCTCATGAACGATAACGCCAAGTCCTCGCCTCGTTTTTCCTATCCTTCCGAAGTACTCCAGAAAATCGCGCGGGATGTATTGGATCAGGCCAGGAAGAGCGGAGCCACTGCCTGTGAAACCGATATATCGGATGCCTTCGGGCAGAATGTCACAGTGCGGCGGGGGGAAGTGGAAACCATCGAGTACAACCGCGACAAGGGACTGTCGGTAACGGTATACATCGGCCAGAAGCGGGGCCATGCAAGCACCTCGGATTTCGCCCCCGAAGCGATAAGCGCCGCAGTAGCAGCAGCACTGTCGATTGCCGGTCACACAGCGGCGGACGATTGCGCGGGACTGGCCGATGCTGATCTACTGGCGCGAGAATTCCCCGATCTTGATTTGTATTTCCCATGGGATCTGCCCGTAGAGCGGGCAATAGAGCTTGCCCAGAGCTGCGAAGCTGCCGCATTTGCGGTCGACAAACGTATCACCAACTCCGAAGGCGCGAGTGTCTCGCTCAGTGAATCACAGTTTGTGTATGCAAACAGCCTGGGGTTCATGGGCGGTTATCCTGGTTCGCGTCACAGCATCAGTTGTGCGGTGATTGCGAGCGAGGATGACACGATGCAGCGCGACTACTGGTACAGTGTAGCGCGAGATGCCGCTGATCTCGAACAGGCCGATAGTGTCGGCAGGAAAGCAGGAGCTCGTAGTGTTGCGCGTCTGGGGGCGAGGAAAATCGCCACCTGCGAAGTACCTGTTCTATTCGAAGCGCCGGTTGCCGTCAGTCTGATAGGCCATTTTGTCGGTGCTGTGAGCGGCGGCAGTCTTTACCGGCAATCGTCATTCTTGATGGATAGTATCGGCAAACAGGTATTTGCGCCGGACATTCAGATCCGGGAGCTGCCTCATCTGAAAAAAGGCCTCGCGAGCGAGCCGTTTGATAATGAGGGAGTGGCCACCCATGAGCGCAAGGTAGTAGAGAATGGCGTAGTACAAGGCTATTTTCTGGGAAGTTATTCCGCTCGCAAGCTTGGGCTGCGCACAACGGGAAATGCGGGCGGCAACCATAACCTGATTCTGGATAATGGCGCTGGGCTCGAATTCTCCGCGCTGCTCAAGAAAATGGGCAAAGGGGTTCTGGTAACCGAATTGCTCGGTCAGGGGGTGAATCCCGTTACGGGAGATTATTCCCGGGGAGCGGCGGGCTACTGGGTGGAAGATGGCGAGATCCGCCACGCGGTCGAGGAAATCACTATTGCCGGCAACCTGAAAAATATGCTGCGCGGCATTTCCGCAGTGGGTAATGATGTGATTGTACGCGGTTCAAAACAATGCGGGTCTCTGCTGATAGACCGGATGACGGTTGCGGGCGGCTAGCAAGCGTCCGCTGTTAGCTGTACCATCCCTTCCCGATTCCCGCACAACCTATTTCCGAATAAGGCCCTCGTCCGTTTCGTGCCTCAATTGGCTGGCCGCAATGCTGGATTTTCGGGATTTCGCTACAATGAACCTGCATTTGCTTGTTCCCTCACTCTTCTGGCCGGAACCCGCCCTTCCCGAACTTTACCGAGATCTGCCCCTGTCTGCGTTGGAAAACCTGCTGGCAAAATGTTCATACGCTGACGGTGAGCCGCAAGAGGTTGAGGCCTGGCTGTGCCGCACGTTTGGCATCGCAAAGCAAGAAGACTGGCCAGTGGCACCTATTACTCTGCAAACGGATGGCCCAGAACATATCAAGGCAGGAAGCGATTACTGGATCCGCGCGGATCCCGTGCATTTGCGCATCGAGCGCAATCAGGTCGTTCTGGCCGACAGCCGTGTTTTCCATATTTCGCCACAAGAAGCCGATGAGCTTACCGCTTTGCTTAACCGGCATTTTCGGGCCGCCGGCCAGGAAACCGAATTCCTGCCGCTACGACCCGATCGCTGGTATTTGCGCGCAACAGAAACACAACCGGTAAAAACACATTTACTCAGCGAGGCGGCGAATCAAGGCATCAACGAACTATTACCATCAGGCATAAACAGTGCGTTCTGGCGCAGCCTCTTCAATGAAGTCCAGATGCTGCTGCATGAGCATCCACTCAATGAACTGCGGGAAGCGCGCGGGGAGCCTGCTATTAACGGCGTCTGGTTCTGGGGAGGTGGAATCGTGCCGCAATCTTTGACCTGCTCCTATACCCATGTATGGAGCAATGATGTTCTCTCCGGTTCCCTGGCTCTAGCGTGTGGTGTCAATCACGCACAGCTTCCCCCGGACGCCGGGATCTGGCAACAATCCCACATTGCGGGCAATCATCTTGTCTTGCTTGGTGCACTTCATGGCCAGGCCCAGTACGCGGATGCCTATGGCTGGCGCGAAAGTTTAAGGGAATTGGAACGGAACTGGTTTGCTCCTTTGTGGGCCATGGCAAAGCTAGGTAAATTCGACCAGATATCCCTCACTGCACTTGGCGAAAAAACAAGCAGGAGTTTCACCGCCGGTCGAGCCGATTTTCGGAAATTCTGGCGCAGAACGAAACCCATCTCCACGTATGCTGGCTATGATCCGGCGAGCAAACAGTAAAAACGTCATACCGGCGAAAGCGGGTATCCAGTGACGTTCAAAGCACACCATTGTTGGCTTGGGCTGGATTCCGGGTCAAGCCCGGAATGACGAGACTCATAGTATTTTCTGGCCGGATCAATAAGGGGAAAGTGGGACAAGAAAAGCGGTGTTTTAAATGGTCTTTTCAGCAGATTGAAAAATCTCGCAATCGCGCATAATAATCCATGATGCCCTATTCCCGACAATAACTATCCGTCACTGAACCATTGTTAAAGCCAGTGCCTTTATCAGCAAATGTCATAGTCCAAAAAACCTGAATCGCTGTATTATCCTAAATCCGGCAGTTGATCACTCATTTTTCAGTTTAGGGTTAATGATCCACACAGGCTTTTTTGTATCACTTGACCTTCACCTTTTTGGTGAGTTCGCTATGCGGCGGATTTAGGATTATTAAATAAAATAACATTGCGGGATAATCCAGCGTCGGAAATAGCGCATTGTACTTCGGACGTTGATAAAATGCCGCGCGACTGTAAAAGGCGGTAAGAATACTGCAACAAAGTGGATATATCATGAGAGGAGAAAATCATGAATAATTTAAACCTGTTCGAATCGTTGCTGAATTGCGAAACGGTAGAAGAACTGCATACCAGTACCACTGCTATTGCCCGCCAGATGGGGTTCGAGCATTTTCTGTACGGGGTGCAGGTAAATACTTCGCTCACCCGTCCTTATCGCTTCATTCTGAGCTGTTATCCGGAAGTATGGCACAAGCATTATGATGAAGCAGGCTATGCCAATATTGATCCGACCGTTTCCCACTGTGCGAGAACGTCAATACCCATTATCTGGAGGAATGAGATTTTCAAGGGACGGAAGGAGGCGCGGGTAAGAAGCGAAGCTAGGGACTGCGGATTGGTGAGTGGCGCCAGTTTCTCGGTTCACGGCGGGCATGGCGAGACTGCAATGTTAAGCCTTGCTACCTCGCGGGAATCTCGCGAAGCACAGGACGATATTGTCGAGATGATGGGCAAGGCCCAGCTATTAACCTGCTATCTCCAGGAGGCGGTGCAGCGAATTGTTCTCAGCAAAGGGCCGGTTCCCCTGAAAAAAATCAACCTCACCGAACGGGAAAAAGAATGCCTGTTATGGGCAGCGGAGGGCAAAACCGGCTGGGAAATAGCCAACATTGTCAGCATCTCGGAACGCACCGTGACCTTTCATCTTCAGAATGCGGCCCAAAAAATGGGCGTGGTCAACCGCCAGCAGGCGATCTCCCGCGCCCTTTCCATGGGGCTTATTGAGCCGCAAAACATTATATAACCGCCATAATTAGCTGAGGCCTTGGAATAACTCTACGGCTCGGTACTCAGGAATTCTGCGGATAACTCTCGGTGGATTCCGCGTTTCCCGTAAAGCCGGGAGCCTGTTCAGAAGTTCCCGGGCAGTGCGCCGGAATTAGAGAAAATCGGCTTTCTCGCTTCGATTCTTCAGGTCCAAAGGCTGCCAGTTCCACCATTACCGGGGCATGATCGGAAGGCCGCTCCAGTCGTCGTGTTTCTTTGTCTATGACGCAGGCGGTACAGGTTTTCGCAAGATCGTTACTGAGCAGAATATGGTCTATCCGCAAACCCATATTGCGGCGGAACGCCATCATGCGATAATCCCACCAGGTATACGATTTCTCCGGTTGTTCGAACAGGCGGAAGCTGTCCGTAAGACCCAGGTTGAGTACGTCGCGAAACGCCTCGCGCTCCGGCAAACTGAACAGAACCTGCCCTTCCCATAATTTCGCATCGTGTACATCGCACTCCTCGGGAGCGATGTTGAAGTCTCCCAGCAGCACCAGTTTCCGATGTTCACTCAGCATGTCACGCACCCAATCCTTGAGCGCAGCCAGCCACTTCAGCTTGTATTGGTATTTTTCTGATGTGACGTGCTCGCCATTGGGAACGTAGATGCAAATCACTCTCACATCATTGTAAATCGCCCCTAGAACACGCTTTTGAGGATCTTCCAGGCCAGGTATGGCGGTGATGATTTCATTCCCGGACTGTCTGCTGAGCAAGGCGACGCCATTATAGGTTTTTTGGCCGCTATAGAGCGTTTGGTAACCAGCCTCTGCAATTTCTGCTATCGGAAAGTTCTCATCCTGCAACTTCGTTTCCTGCAGGCACAAAACATCGGGTTGATTCAATGCCAGCCAATCCAGCACATGTGGCAAACGGACTTTGAGAGAGTTTACATTCCACGTAGCAATTTTCATGAGCTATTTTACCAAATTTACCTGCTCATGCGTGCCGGAACAGGTCCATAGCTCAAATACTGGATAATTCCTTAATTGCGTTGTGCTATTATGGAACAGCGCCCGTTGTCACCGAAGAAAGACAACGTAGCGTCAGTCACCGAGACCGGAGGATCATCTATGTCTCGCCCGCTATCACTAGTCCAGACATTTCGCGTTGCTCTTTTGGCAACATGCACGCGTGCCGCTTTAACTGGAATTGGTGCCGATGTGCATCAGGACCCTGTCGATATTTGGCGTTTATAACATACCATCCATACTTTACCTAAAACAAAGGCATAGTAATCATGAGCTCAAACGACTCGGAATTTGGCATAGCCGACTGGCAGCGGCTACTGCGGTCAATTGGTGAAGATCCAACACGGCAGGGCCTGCGCGAAACGCCGGGGCGGGTCGCGCGCGCCTGGGCTCACTGGACGCGCGGATACCACCAGGACCCGGCAACAATTTTAAAGACATTTGCGGATGGCGGCGAAAGCTACGATGAACTGATTGTTGTCAGGCAGATTCCGGTTTACTCTCATTGCGAACACCATCTCGCGCCCTTTTTCGGCCATGCGACCATTGGGTATCTCCCGAGCGGACACATCGTGGGGTTGTCCAAATTGACGCGACTGGTCAACTGCTTTGCCGCGCGTTTACAGGTTCAGGAACGCCTGACTCAGCAAATTGCACAGTCTCTGATTGAGCATCTGCAGCCCAAGGCCGTCGGCGTGATTATCCGTTGCCGCCATATGTGCATGGAATCACGCGGCATTGCTGTCGCTGGCGAAGAAACGGTTACGTCCGCCATGCTTGGAGATCTGAAGGAAAATGCCGCTCAGCGCGCCGAATTCCTGGCACTGGCAGAGGCGCCCTAGCGCGGATGTTTTACCGGTCTGCAGCATGATGCAAGCTGAATTTCGGCATAATTCAACTAATGTCATTGCTCCTGCCGCTTACCCGCTTGTAGTTGATCGAGCTGGGCCCAACGAATATACGGGCTCCTAGCCGATGAGGCTCCCCTGATCACCGGAGAAAATTTCTCTGCACCCCCGGTACTGTTTGATACCTGGCTTTCAATAAGAGCATTCAACCCGACCCCTTATTTGCGGGCCCCTGGCCTGTCACATTCCATTCATCCCCAATTGTTATTATCCCGCACGAAATAAATCATCGTGCCTATCACGGAGCCCAAGCATATGACGTCAACTAAATACCGGTCCATTTTTTCACCCGCTACAAAGCAGGAAAGAAAGGAAAATTTCGAAAGCTATTGGGAGTTTACTCAGCAACATGGTGGGCAACTTATCGAAGATGACAAAGATCTCGCAAAGAAACGCGCCCGGCTGAAATATTTTCGCGATCATCCGGTCAGGCTGCGGCGGCCGATTGCTGATCCCGAATCCTTTTACCGTAATTACGTTGAGATGCGGGATGATCCAAAGTCACTGGATCGCTTGACGTTGATGCTGACCTGCATTTACAAATTCGCGAGACATGAATGGGTAGGAATAAAAGGTGCATGGGACGCCGTTCCCGATATGGCAAACTCACACACAATAGAGGATAAGATCAGCCGCATGCATTTGGCCGAAGAATTCTGTCATGTACGACTCTTTAATGAAATGTTATTGACATGCGGTCTGGACAAGGTGGAGTGGGTTCCCCTGGGACCGATCAAGGAAAAAATTTACGAACAATTCCCGAAGTTTCCGGGGTTTTTAATGGATTCGCCCGCTTTTATCACTGAGCTGATGGGAGTGACTTTTTATTGCCACCTGTACCGTCTTTTCGATGAAATACTGACCGAAGAACCCGAAGTTCGCGACCGCCTGAAAGAACTGCTGGACGAAATCACGATTGATGAAGTCGCGCATGTCGGACAACGGAGGAATTTTATCGGCCCCATCGGGATGGGAGTTTCCAAAGCGCTGGTCAGGCCCTTTTATACCCTGTTTTTTAACGATATTCCTGAAATAAAACAGTTACTGGATGTCGATCAGATGATCAAGGACGGTGTTGCCTTTGATTTTAATGAGTTGCCTGCTCGCATGATAGAACGCAGTTGGATACCCTCGTACTGCAAAGCCTGAACCAAGCATGAACCAAGCCTGAATCAGACTGGTTCATAATGTGCCACCTGGTCAGCCCCTGGATTACCGGGATCAGGCCGCGCCGTTTTCCCTGGCGGACAGCAACAATTCGGCCGCGTGTTTGCGAGTAGTGTCTGTGATTCTTGCGCCGCCCAGCATACGCGCGATTTCTTCGACTCGCTCCTGCTTTTCAAGCACAACGATCCGGCTCGATACCTTTCCAGTGGCCGGATCAATTGATTTGGTGACCTGCCATTGATGATCTCCCGCCGAAGCCACTTGCGCCAGATGGGTGATGCACATCACCTGGCGCTCGGCACCCAGTTTTTTCAACAAGCTGCCGACCATTTCCGCGACCCCCCCGCCGATACCCGCGTCTACTTCGTCGAATATGAGTGTGGGCGTCGCGCCCAGCTTACTCGTAATGATATGTATCGCCAGGCCGATACGCGACAATTCGCCACCCGATGCGACCTTTGCCAAGGGCCGCAGCGGCAGCCCTTGATGCGCGGATACCTGGAACTCGATTTGCTCCATACCGTGGGCATTGCCCTGCTCAAGCGGGATCAGGCCCACCGCGAATTCTCCGCCCGCCATCGCCAGGGTTTGCATGGCGCCGGTGACCTGCCGCGCAAGCGTTATCGCCGCCTTCTTCCTCTCTGCACTTAACTTCTTTGCCAGCTTGAGATATTCATCTCTTGCTGCTGCCTCTTCCCTCGCCAGCAATTCGCCATCTTCCTTATGGCCAAATTCTTCCAGTTGCTCTGTTAGCGTTCTCAACAACTCCGGCAATTGATCAGGGATAACCCGATATTTTCTGGCTGCGGCATGAATCGCAGCCAACCGCTCTTCCATTTCCTGCAACCGCTGGGGATCCAGATCGAGGCGCTGTTGATAACGCCCCAGCTCATATACGGCTTCCTGCAGCTGGATCTGCGCGGGCTCCAGTAAATCAAGCACCACTTTCAGGCTGTTGTCGCAATCGAGCAGGTGATGCAGGCGCGAAATCACCCCGTTGAGCTGCGGAAGCGCGGCGGATTCACCTTCTGACAGCGCTTCAAACCCCATCTGCGCCGCCTCTATCAGGCTTGCGGCGTTGGATAGGCGGCCATGCTCGGCTTGCAGCATCTGCCACTCCTCGGGTGAAAAATTCAACGCGGAGATCTCGTTTACCTGCCACTCCAGTTGCTCGCGTTCCTCAAGAAACGAAGCCGCCTTCTGCTCCCAGGCCACGCGCCGCTGACGCACTTCCTGCCAGACGCGATACGCTTCTGTCACCCGTTGCGCTAACTGCCGACTACCTGAATAGGCATCGAGCAGTTCACGTTGGGCTTCGCTGCGCAACAGCAACTGATGTGCATGCTGGCCCTGTATATCCACCAGGTTTTCCCCGGCTGCGCGCAATTGCTGCAAGGTGGCGGAGCGTCCATTGATGAAACTGCGTGAACGGCCGCTGGCATCCACTAAACGGCGCAGCAGACATACGCCGTCGTCATCACCTTGATTTTCGAACCCATTTTCCCGCAACCAGTCGGCCAAGTCCGGCAGCACCCTGATATCAAACTCGGCGCTGATTTCAGCGCGCTCGCAGCCATTGCGTACCACAGTCGCGTCGCCGCGTTCGCCCAGCACAAGCGAAAGCGCATCAATCAGGATGGATTTTCCAGCACCGGTTTCCCCGGTAAGCACGGTGAAACCGGGAACGAATTCCAGTTCCACGCAGTCAACGATCACGAAATCCCGAATGCTCAGAAATGTCAACATGTTCGAAGACTCATGCAGGATTCCGCGGTAGGCCACTCCAGCCAAGCTTCTCGCGCAGCATGCGGTAATAGCTATGGTTGAAAGGATGCAATAACGTTACCATGTGCGGCGCTCGCCGCACGACAACTTTGTCATGTTCCCGCAAATCGTAATGGGCGTGGCTATCCGAATGAACACGCGCGACCGCGGTGCGTTGCATCAGAATTTCCACTGCGGCATCGGGTCCGACCACGATGGGGCGATTACTCAGCGTGTGTGGGCTGACCGGCACCAGCGCGATCAAATCAAGACTGGGGTGAAGAATGGGACCACCCGCCGACAATGCGTATGCGGTAGAGCCGGTGGGGGTCGCGACGATCAGTCCGTCGGAGCGCAGCGAATAAACGTATTCGCCATTGATACGCACTTCGAATTCTATCATGTTGCCGCCGACACCTCGGTTTACGGCAACATCGTTTAGCGCCAGGGCGCTGAATGTGATGGCACTTTCGCGTGCCACTTCAACGCATAACAGCATGCGCCGCTCGGTAATATACCTGCCGTCCAATATGGAGCCTAGGGTTTCCAGCATGGTATCAATGGAAAGGTCGGTAAGAAACCCGAGTCGACCCTGATTGATACCGACCAGCGGCACATCGAAGGGTGCGAGTTTCCGCGCGATATTGAGCATGGTGCCATCGCCGCCCAGGACTATGGTCAGGTCAGCCCGGGCGCCGATCTCGTCCATGGTGATGGCGGGGTATCCGGTCTCCGCCACAGTAGCTGCGGTAAGACTGTCCAGTAGCACTTCCAGATTACGGTCTTCCAGATACCGCCCCAGGCTTAACAAAGGGGTCACGATATCTGGATTTCTGTGCTTGCCGATGAGGGCTATTGTTTTGAAAGGAGAATTCATTGCTGGGTTGAATAGAAAAATATGTTCCGAATACTGATGAAACCGGCCTGCCCTCGCTTCCATGATTAAACCATATCAGTAGAAAGGTGACAAAGAATTCGGCCAGGTAACGATAGACTGCGTACGGAATGCTTATATCGAGTTTGAGCGGAATCTTTTTCAAAAATAAAGGCCAAAGAGAGGTTTCCATCAATCTTGGATGAATGAATTCTAGCGGAGGCAGCCGACTCCTCTCGAGATAGCCCGAGCCGGACGTGTTGCAAAGCCGAAACTCAGTTCAGCCGTAACGACGTATCCTGGTGTAAAATAGTAAAATGCTCAATCAGCGCGCTAAAATTCTGCTCAAGACCCTGGTCGAACGGTATATCACCGAAGGTCAGCCGGTTGGCTCGCGCTCGCTCTCCAAATTCTCCGGCCTGGATCTGAGTCCAGCCACCATTCGAAACGTGATGGCTGACCTCGAGGAGATGGGCTTTGTTGCCAGCCCTCATACTTCCGCCGGACGCATACCGACTCATCAAGGCTACCGGTTTTTTGTTGATACGCTGCTGGTGGTGAAGCCTCTGGATGTCATTGAGATCCACCAGCTTGAAGACCAGCTGCACCCGGATAATCCTTCTCGATTGATTAGCTCCGCTTCGCAATTACTGGCGGAACTGACACGCTTTGCGGGTGTAGTAGTAGCTCCCAAACGCAGCAGCGCCATATTCCGCTATATCGAATTCATGACGCTGTCGGAGAAGCGCGTCCTGCTCATCATCGTCACCCCGGAGGGAGATGTTCAGAACCGTGTGCTTTTTACCGACCGGACTTACAGCCAGACAGAGCTGACAGAAGCGGCCAACTTCATCAACAAGAATTATGCGGGTTGCGCCATTGATGAGATCCGCTCCCGTCTTCAGGGCGAATTGAAACAATTACGCCACGACATGACTCACCTCATGACAGCAGCCATTGAGGCGGGAGGCGCTGCGATCAGGGAAAACAGTGAAGCCATGGTCGTGGCCGGCGAGCGCAAACTGCTGGATGTACATGATTTGTCGAGCAATATGGCCAGCCTGAAGAAATTGTTTGATCTGTTCGAACGCAAAACCGCGTTGCTGCAGCTGCTGGAATTCAGCGGCAAGGCCGAAGGCGTACAGATATTCATCGGCGGCGAGTCCGATATGGTGACGCTGGATGAGTTCAGCGTTGTTACAGCGCCTTATGAGGTCGACGGAAAAGTGGTCGGTACCGTCGCCGTTATCGGCCCTACACGCATGGCTTACGAACGCATCATTCCGATTGTGGACGTGACAGCCAGGTTGCTCTCCAGTGCGTTGTCGCATCATTAGCTATCCCCTTCTGTAACAGGGAAATAGGGTAAAGGCTAGCAGGACTTGGCAGCCTTGCTCCTGAGCCTCTATCCGAATCAAGCCTCTATCTGATTCGAATCACTATCAGGGATTGGGAATACGGCCAGGAGAGGTGAAAATACACATGTGGCACGGCGGCACAGAAGACGAAGCCAGTGTACTTGTCGTTTTCCAGAGGGAACTGAAATAACTTGATCTCCTCCGAACCGGCTTACCGACACGGTACGCAAAGCCAGACAGGCATTTTGCTGGTTAACCTGGGCACGCCTGATGCGCCAACGGCCCAGGCGCTGCGGCCTTATCTGAAAGAATTTCTGAGCAATAGGCGAGTGATCGAGATTTCGCCGTGGGTGTGGTGGCCGATTCTGAACGGCATCATTCTGAATACCCGGCCGAAAAAATCTGCGGAAAAGTACGCGCAGATCTGGACGCCGGAGGGTTCCCCGCTGAAAGTCCATACCGCGCGTCAGACCCAGCTACTGAGAGATGTCCTGGCAGAACGCGTTCAACCTGCGCCCCCGATGGTGGAATACGCCATGAGCATCGGCAATCCTTCCATCGCCGAGGTACTGTGGGAAATGAAAAACCGTGGTTGCGAGCGCATTCTGGTGCTGCCGCTCTACCCGCAGTACGCCGCCAGCAGCACTGCGGCGGCATTCGACGGGGTATTTGCGCAACTGGGCAAGATGCGCAACACTCCCGCCATACGCACCGTGAAGCACTATCATGACCATCCCGGCTATATTGCCGCTCTGGCACAAAATGTACGCGATTACTGGGCTAAAAACGGTCGCCCCGACAGGCTGGTGATGAGTTTTCACGGCGTACCGCGCGTTAACCTGGATAAAGGCGATCCTTATCATTGCGAATGTCAGAAAACCGGCCGGCTGCTGGCCGAGGCGCTGGAACTGAACGCAAGCGAGTACCAGATTTGTTTTCAATCCCGGTTCGGACGGGCTGAATGGCTTAATCCGTACACTGCGGTTACGCTGGAGCAGCTCGGCAAGGCAAATACCCGGAGGATCGACGTCGTCTGTCCCGGTTTTGTTTCCGATTGCCTCGAAACCCTGGAAGAAATCGCCATGGAAGGCAAAGCTATTTTCATCCAGGCCGGGGGTCAGGAGTTTCATTACGTCCCCTGCCTCAATGAGCGCGACGACTGGATACAGGCCTTGGCCGATATCGCTCTCAGCAATTTACAAGGATGGCTGGGAGCGGAGCATTCGGACGAGAACAAGGCCGGATCGCGGGAGCGGGCGCTAGGGCTGGGGGCCCGGGACTAGCCAGGACTAGCCAAGGACCAGGCAGGGTAAAAAACTACGTTCGATCTGTTCGATTCGCTACGGCTATGGCCCTTTCATCGGCGCCTGCGATGCCCCGCGATTTCCAAGCCAATTCCGCACAAATTGAATAATGCCCGGAAGAATGGAAATGATGATTATGCCGAAAATGAAATAGGTAAGATTGTTTTTCACCACCGGCACGTTGCCAAAGAAAAATCCGCCGAATACAAAAAAGCTGATCCAGAAAACGCTGCCAAACGCGCTGTAAGCCAGGAAATAAGGGTAGACCATGCGGCCAATACCGGCAACGAAGGGCGCAAAGGTGCGAATAATGGGGAGAAAGCGGGCAAAGATGATTGTTTTTCCGCCATGCCTCGCATAAAACTGGTTGGTTTTTTCAAGATGAGCGCGATTCAATAAAGGCGAGTCTGTCCGAGTGAACATTCTGGGCCCGAAATATCGCCCGATCCAGTAATTGGTATTGTCGCCGCAAACTGCAGCAAACATGAGCAACACCGCCAGCAACTGAACATCCATTGCGCCGGTGGCGGCTATCGCACCCGCCACGAACAGCAATGAATCTCCCGGCAGGAACGGCATCACCACTAGCCCGGTCTCACAGAAAATGATCAAAAACAGAATGAGATAAACCCAGGTGCCGTAATTCTGAACCAGCCAGATGAGATGCTGATCAAGGTGCAGAATGATATCGATGAATGTGGTGAGAAGTTCCAAAACAAACCTTAAAGAGGGCGAGGGGGAAGCTGTTTAACCTAAATTCGGGTGGGAAAATCAGGGCACTATTTCCGCTGCTTCCTTCTTTTCAGGTTTCACAATATCCTCGCGCGAAACTCCCAGCAACATGAGAAGGGGGCTTGCCACCAGCACGGAGGAATAAATACCGAAAAGGATGCCGATAGTAAGCGCGAGTGCAAAGTAATGCAGTGCCTCGCCGCCGAAAAGCAGCATGGAAACCACGACCATCTGGGTGCTGCCATGGGTGATGATGGTACGCGACATGGTGCGGGTAATTGCGTTGTTTATGACCTGGTCGACCGAGGCCTTGCGCATTTTGCGGAAATTTTCCCGTATCCGGTCGAACACAACCACCGATTCGTTTACCGAATAGCCAAGGATTGCGAGTATCGCAGCCAGCACGGTAAGTGAAAATTCCCACTGAAAGAACGCAAAGAAGCCGAGAATGATCACTACGTCATGCAAGTTGGCAATGATACCGGAGACGCCGAATTTCCACTCGAAGCGCACCGCCAGATAAGCAACAATGCCAAGCGATACGATCAGTAGCGCCAACGCGCCGTTTTCCACCAATTCCTTGCCTACTTGCGGCCCGACAAACTCTACCCTCCGCGTCTCCACCGTTTTGTCTTCCTGACTCAGCGCTGCCATCACCGTCTCCGATAACCTGGCGCTGGATGTGTCCGGCTTGGCCGGGAGCCGTATCATCACATCCCTCGATGTCCCGAAGTTCTGCACGCTTGCATCCGGCATGCCCAGTTTGATGAGTGTGTCGCGTATCTTGTTGATATTCGCCGGCTCGGCATAGCTGACTTCCATTACCGTGCCGCCGGTAAAGTCCACCCCTAGGTTCAGTCCCTTGGTGACAAGGAAAAATACCGCGAGGATAAAAGTCAGCAGGGAAATGGTGGTGGTATATTTTCCCCAGCTCATGAAGGGGATGTCGCGCTTGATTCTGAAAAATTCCATGCTGACCCTTTATTTTCTACTTATTTCCTGCTTATGCCGCTTATTTCCTGCTGCCCGCTAATGGAGGCAAACTGGTCCGACTCCGCTAATCCCGACGTCACCGCTTTTCGCTCGCCGGCTTCCATACTTGCCCGATGGGAATACGCTCCAACTTGCGGCGGCTGCCATATATCAGATTGACGACTCCGCGCGAAACCATGACCGCGCTGAATATTGAAGTCATAATACCTAAACACAGCACTACGGCGAATCCCTTCACAGGGCCGCTACCAAACGCAAATAATGCGATACCCGCGATGAGGGTAGTAATATTGGAATCCAATATGGTGCCGAACGCCCGCTCATATCCCGCGTTAATTGCCGCCTGCGGCTGCATGCCCATACGCAATTCATCACGGATACGTTCATTGATCAGCACGTTCGCATCGATTGCCATGCCGAGGGTGAGTGCAATTGCCGCCATCCCCGGCAGCGTCAACGTAGCCTGCAGAATCGAAAGAAGACCTACCAGCAGCAGCAGATTCACGGCCAGCGCCATCACGGAAATAAAGCCAAACACCGTGTAGTAAATGGTCATGAAAACGGCAATCGCGGCAAAACCCCATAGCGTTGAATTAAATCCGCGGGCAATGTTGTCGGCGCCAAGACTGGGGCCCACTGTGCGCTCCTCAACGATGTCCATGGGCGCAGCCAATGCGCCGGCACGAAGTAATAGCGCTACATCGCGGGCTTCCTCCGTGGTCATGCTTCCGCTGATCTGTACCCGGCCCCCACCGATTTCCTCGCGGATCACCGGTGCGGTAATGACCTCGGCCTGATTTTTCTCGATCAGTAGAATTGCCATGCGCTTACCGACATTTTCCTTGGTCAACTGCCGGAATATGCGCGCACCGTTGTTGTCGAGATTTAGATGCACCGCCGGCTGGTTGTTGTTGTCAAAACCGGCCTGAGCGTCATTGATGCGATCGCCCGTCAGCACCACCTGCTTTTTCACCAATATCGGGCCGCCGCCCCGCTCGGTGTAAAGCTCCGCGCCGAAGGGAATCTGCCCGCGCAATGCGGCGCTGATGTCGTGCTCCTCATCCACCATTCGGACCTCCAGCGTTGCGGTACGCCCCAGAATGTCCTTTGCTTTGGCGGTGTCCTGCACGCCCGGCAATTGCACAACCACACGATCGGCGCCCGCCTGCTGAATGATGGGTTCGGCCACCCCGAGTTCGTTGACACGGTTGCGCAGCGTTGTAATGTTTTGCTGTACGGCGGAGTCTTGTATGAGCTTGTGCGCTTCCGGCTTGAGGGTGGCCGTTAAATGAAATTCGCTGCCGACATTGTCTTCGCGTACGTTTAAATCAGCGTAGGTCTTTTTTATTTCGGCTTCGGCCTGGGCGCGTGATTCGGCATTACGAAACTTGACGACGATTTGTGAGCCTCGCTTGTCGAGTCCGGCATAGGGGATCTTTTTCTCCCGCAGGCTGCCGCGTATGTCGGCGCTGAAGCGGTCGAGCGCCTTGGAAATCGCGCCTTTCATGTCGACCTGCAACATGAAATGCACGCCGCCGCGCAGATCAAGCCCAAGATACATCGGCAGCGCGCCGATGCTGGTCAACCACCGGGGAGAGTTGGGAAGGAGATTCAGCGCGACCATGTAGCCGTTGCCGAGCGCCGACTGAAGCGTATCCCTGGCATTGATCTGTGTATCGGTATCGGGAAAGCGCACTTTGATGCCGCCTTCGTCAAGAAACATCCCGTTGGTTGGGAGATTCGCCTTCTTCAGCACATCTTCAACCCGTTGCAAGAGAGCTGTATCGGCCTTGGCCGTTGTGCGCAGCGGGGAAATCTGCACTGCCGGCGATTCGCCAAAAAAATTGGGGAGTGTGTAGATGAGCCCGAGCAGTATCGAAACCGCGATAATCAGGTATTTCCAGGAAGGATAGCGGTTCATGTTTTTGGAGTAGGGAGGCGAGAAAAAAGGGGTATAAGCAAGTTACGAGGGAAGTAGAGATTTTGCCCCGCCCTTCGCGCCTTAGCCTTCATCGGAGGTTCAATTATTATTCTTTCTCGATGCTGTTCAATGTTCCTTTGGGCAGCAGCGTCTGAACGGCTGTCTTTTGCATGATGACTTGCACATTTTCTGCAATCTGGAGTATTACGTAATTGCCGGTAACCTTGACCACGCGTCCCAGTTCGCCGGCTGTGGTTGCCACCTCGTCACCCTTTTGCAGCGCCTCTATCATCATTTTCTGTTCTTTGGCTTTCTTCGCCTGGGGGCGAATCAGCAGGAGGTAGAACACGACGAATATGCCAACCAGCGGCAGCAGGCTCAAAAAATCCGGACTTGCTTGGGCAGGAGCGGCGGCCTGAGCGAACGCTTCACTTATCAACATGGCATTTCTCCGGTGACTGTCTCAAAAAGAGGTGATTTTAGCATGATGCGGCGTGTGCTTGAAAAGCTTGCGCATATTCCTCGAACTGCCCGGTTTCGATGGCGGAACGGATTTCACTCATCAATTGCTGGTAATAATACAGATTATGCAGCGTGTTGAGACGTGCGCCGAGAATCTCACCGATCCGCTGCAAATGATGCAGATAAGCCCGCGTGAAATGGCGGCAGGTATAACAGCCGCACTGCTCATCCGGCGGGGCTGTATCCAGGCGGTACTGGCTGTTGCGCAGTTTGATTATTCCATTGCGCGTGAACAGCCAGCCATTGCGCGCATTGCGCGTTGGAAGCACGCAGTCGAACATGTCTATACCCTGGGACACGGCATTGACAATATCCGCAGGGGTGCCGACACCCATGAGATAGCGCGGCCTCTCCGCGGGTAATTGCGGTGCTACGTGTTTGAGAATGCGCTGCATGTCCGCCTTGGGCTCGCCTACCGACAACCCGCCAATGGCATAACCGTCGAAGCCGATATCCAGCAGGCTGGATAGTGAGCGGTCGCGGAGATTTTCGTGCATTCCACCCTGGACAATGCCGAACAATGCGTTGGAATTTCCCATATCATTATGCGCACGTCTCGACCGTTCCGCCCAGCGCACGCTCAACTCCATGGATTCACGCGTCGCCTCCTCGTCCGCCGGGTAAGGCGTGCACTCGTCGAATATCATTACGATGTCGGAATTGAGCGTGCGCTGGATACGCATTGATTCTTCCGGCGTAAGAAAACAGGCATCGCCGTTCACCGGCGATTTGAACCTGACTCCCTCCTCTTCGATCTTTCTCATAACGCCCAGGCTGAATACCTGGAATCCACCGGAATCGGTGAGGATAGGCCCATCCCAGCCCATGAAACGGTGCAAGCCGCCGTGCGCTTCGATCACCTCAAGACCTGGACGCAGCCATAGATGGAACGTGTTGCCAAGCACGATATGGGCGTTAACCTCCTGCAGCTCCGCGGGCGACATCGTTTTTACCGCGCCATAAGTACCCACCGGCATGAAAGCGGGTGTCTCCACCCCGCCGTGCGCCAAGGTCAAGGTTCCCCGTCGGGCAGGGCCATCGGTGCAGTGCAGCTGGAATTTCATATTACTCAAGCCATTGAATGGAATAGTTTTATAGAATGATATCGATGCACACTTAGCGGTGAACTATTTTACCCAGTGAGAAAATCCTATGAATTCGTCGTTCCGGGCTTGACCCGGAATCCAGTCTAAACCGATGGTGGCGTGCTTTGCGCGCCGCTACATATCGGCTTCCGCCGGTATGACGCTTATACTGCTCGCTCGCCGAATCATTCCAAGGGATTCAGATCTACGATTCCCTTTCGATCAGCATGGCATCGCCATAGCTGAAAAAACGATAGCGCTCCTCTATTGCATGTTGATAAGCCCGGCGGATATTTTCCAGTCCGCCAAACGCCGACACCAGCATCAGCAAGGTTGAGCGCGGCAAATGAAAATTAGTCAGCAAACGCTCCACCACACGAAAACGATAACCTGGCGTGATAAAAATATCTGTTTCGCCATGACCGGTTATTAATTCGTATCCGTCTTCATCAACTCCCTCAATCGCTGTTGCTGCGGCTTCCAGCGCTCGCAGCGACGTCGTACCAACTGCCAGTACTCGCCCCCCGACCGCTTTTGCATGTCTGATTGATTCGACCGTTTCAGCCGGCACGTGGAAAATTTCTCTGTGCATTTTATGATCTGCAATGTTTTCCACCCGCACAGGCTGAAACGTGCCCGATCCTACATGCAGTGTTACGTGGCTGATCACCACGCCTATTCCGCGCAACGTCTCAAGCATAGGCTCGTCGAAATGCAAGCCCGCCGTCGGCGCAGCTACCGCGCCTGTCTGTTTCGCATAAACTGTCTGGTAGCGCGCTTCATCCGCTTGTGTCGCGGTCCGCGAAATGTAAGGCGGCAGCGGGAGATTGCCGTAACGTTCCAGCAAATCGATTACCGTACTGTCGTGATCGAAGCGCAAGGTATAGAAATGGTCCTCGCTATCCAATACCGTCACCTCGATCGCATCAGCGAGAAAAAGCTTCGAACCAGGCTTCGGCGAGTGACTGGCGCGGATAATCGCCATCGCACGATGCGCATCCAGGACGCGCTCCACCATCACCTCGACTTTGCCTCCGCTGTCCTTCACCCCGTACAGACGCGCCTTGATGACGCGCGTGTCGTTGAATACCATTACGTCACCGGCACGTAAATAGCCAGGCAGGTCGGTGAACATCGCGTCTTGCAGCGCGCCCGTCGAACCTTCCAGATGCAGCATGCGGCTGCTGGCGCGCTGCTCGGGTGGAAACTGCGCGATAAGCTCAGGCGGAAGATGGAAATCGAAATCCTGAATTTTCATCGCGGGTATTATACCGACGCGCCGGCAATCCCTTGTGCGAGTTGCCGCGATTCAGGATTTCAGTAATAATGCCCCTCCTGAAAGGAAGTGGCAAAGCGTTGCCGGGATGGCGGAATTGGTAGACGCACGGGACTCAAAATCCCGCGACCGCGAGGTCATGGGGGTTCGATTCCCCCTCCCGGCACCAATCTTAATCATACGTTGTACGCCCAGTCATACTATTTATTTAACAGCCTCTTTGTGGCGGTACCTGGGATTTATTACTCAAAGAAATCCTCATCAATCTTCTTGAGGTACAGCACTTCTTCATCTCTACATCCTATGTTGTAGCGAATCATCAATCGCGTTAACTGGATTCCATCAATAAGTACGATTCGGGAGTGCAGGTCTCGTGCTGTCTGGATTGCAGACCGGCTAAATGCTGAGGTCGTAACGAAAATTCCTTTATGGGCTCTCTTGAGGCTCAAAGCTCCGTAAAAGTCCCGTATTGTTCCCGCTCCAATATTATTACCCTCTCCGTAGCGTTTAGCCTGCAAGTAGACCTGATCCACACCCAGCGGGTCTTGATCAATTACGCCATCAATCCCATCATCGCCACTACGTCCTAATGCTCGGCCAGCTTCTTTAGAAGTACCTCCATATCCCATGGCCAGCAGAAGCGCAACAATTAGTTTTTCAAAAAAAGTGGGATGTGCATTCCGTACTCGATCCAGCAGTTCACTCGCCAGAGTAGCGGTAATCTTGCCGTGTGCATCGCGTAGGGTTTCATCTGGCGTCGAGGGTTCCGTTGTCGGCTCAGTTAGCGCTAATAAAGAGGACGTCGAGTCGGGCTCAGCTTCCCTTGTTCGATTCTTGAAATCTTGAAAAACTCTCAAATTGTTCTAAATATGCATTATTAATCTTTGTGGAGGGGTCGGAAAGCGCTACATGGCCTTTGTCCGTAATTTCAAAGTAGCCTCTACGCGTAATGCTGACCAGCCCTGCCTGCTTCAGATAGCTCTTCGCCCAATTGACACGATTAGTAAATCTCGTCTGTTTGCCGCTTGGAAGAAGCTCGGCTCGCTCTTCGTCCGTTAACTTAAACCTGTCTGCTAGTTTCTCAACAACGTCATTGATTGCACCTTCTCCACTGGAAACGCATTCAAGTATGGGGCGCATCAACATCTGATAATCCGGTATCATTTTTTCCTAGACAAGAGTGAGTTTTCTTAACGCGATTTAATACTTGTGCACAAGTCGCGCCAGATGATATTCGGTGGCAGGGTTACTTGCAAACGAAGCTGTTGTATTCCCCGTGCTTTAATAGTCAAAAGTATCCTGAGAGTCTGGCGGATATGTCAGAGAAAAGGAAGTTTCACGATAGTACTTCTTGGTGCTTGAAGAAATAGAGTCAGCATGGACTAGCCCGGCAGATCGCCGATCGGCTTACCGACACATGAGATGTTGATTAACCGCCAGCAGCTCCGACCAGGTTATTGCTGCGATCCAATCTCTTGATATCGATCAGATAAAAATCGATTTCATCTCCCGAATCTGGACTTCCAATTTCAAAACAAACGGCTCAACTGTGCTAAGATTTGTAAGTCACACCAACCGGATTAATAGAAAGGTCGCTATGTCGCTCGATCTGGACTCAGAGACGATCACGATCAGGTGTCCTCACTGCTCAATTATGTATGAGGAGACAATCTCGCGGCTGAAGTACGAGCCGAAGCTTTCCTGCCCAAGCTGTGATAAATATGTGGGTGTGAATCTTCTGGAACTGTATACCGCGCTTGAGTCAGTTCAAAGTTCCTGTGATGCTCTCCTCCAAAAATTGGCCAACGGACCCAGCGGTAGAAGTCTATCCTGAGCAATAGATACTCAGCAATAACAGGGCGTAATCCGCCATCAGAGGCTGACGTCCTGTGTTGCTGTATTGTTATACCGCCCGCCTTTGACGCGCCCGTACGAATAGCCGAATAACCAGAAATTCCCCATGGCGCTTATCCTGCCGAGCTGAGACACAAGAAAGGCCCCACGCCCACAGGCGCGGTCTAGCGCCATCCTAGTGACCGCGTAAGAAGCAGCGCCTGTCCGGGAATTGTGATCTGTTACTTGCTGAATCGCCGTATCAGCCCGAAATACCTTGCTGCCGTTTTTCCCGTCTGCTTCCCTGCTGCCTTTTCCCCACCTGCTTCTCCTGCTACCACCCTCATTAATTCAGCGAAATATTCTCGTCTTTTATTCGCCATTCAGTGCGATAAAGTCACGTAGCGTTTTGAAATTCTGGAAATAAACTTGACTATAAAGTAATCGCTGCTATGAATAAATCTCGGAATCCAGTTGCTATTCCCGTTCGGGGATGACGATAGGTCGAATGATGCACATAAGACCTGTCATGGCGTCGACATTTGACGGAATTGCCGAGATTGATTCGTACCAAATTCAAACAAAAAGGAGGTCGTTATCATGAAACAGTTGCGCGCGATCGGGGTCTTTTCCGCACTGGTGGGTTTATGGGGTTTGCTTGGCCCCACCGGTATTATTCCGGCATCCCAGGCAGAGCCGTTGAAACCTTCCAAGACAATCAAAACGGAATACCAATATTCCGCCAAAGTCGCTTGTTCGCTGCTGTTGCCTCATCAGGACGGCACTTTGGCGCGCGGCACTTACCGCACAACGGTCAACATACATAATCCCACCGATAAAAAAATCACCGTCGCCGCCAAGGTGGCGCTTGCGACACAGTTTGGCTCCGAGCCCGGACCGTTCGGCGTGACGCCATTCAAGGAAGCGGTTATACAGCCGGATGGGGCGGTCGGCGTAAATTGTTTTGATATTGCTGGCTACTTTTGCCCGATCGATGGAGTTTGCGTAGATTTCGCGTTTCTTGAGGGATTTCTGGTTGTGAAAAGCCCGGTACCGCTGGATGTTGTCGGCGTTTATACCGCTCGGCATACGGACGGAGATGTGGAATCCATAGATGTAGAAGCGATAGAGCCGCGGAAGCTAAAGGAGACAGTCAAGATTGGCGCCGAAGAACCCTCCAAACCGGGAGGCAAGCGCGTCGATTATCCGCCCAAGGGAAGCTCCGCGTATGGCGATAAAGGACCTAAACAAATGTGTGGCGGAATCGCCGGATTTCCCTGCCCCGAGGGCAAGAAGTGCGTGGATGACCCGTCGGACAATTGCGATCCTGACCGTGGTGGAGCCGACTGCAGCGGTATCTGTGTGAAATAGCGTACGACGAATGTTAAAAGGAATTTTTTGAGGAGCGGCGGGAAGTGGTAAAAAGTCTAGCAGGGTGCTTTGATCGCTGGATTGATGCCCGCTCTCCGGGCGCTTACATACTTATTTTTAAGTTCCGATTCCTGCCGAGGGGGTGCCAAACCACTTTGACCCCTTCGGGCTCCTTCATGAGCCTTTTCATAATTTTGAAGTTCCTTTGCGGCCTTTTTCATCCGCTGAAAAAGACATCCTCGGATTCGGAATTGAGATGGCCGCGGATGAAAGCAGGGAAGAAAATCTCTTTCGAATTTATCGGCAGTGGGACCTGCCTATCCATCTCCAGGCTAGCTTCCAGGCTAGAAAGTAAGTCATCCAACTGATCGTCACATGACGGATCACAACTCAAGCCGAACATGTCTATTAAATTTGATTTCATTATCTGCTTTCTTACTATTGTTAAGGTATTTATAGAGATCGATAACAGGCGGCCAACGAACCTCCAGCAATTGGAACGTTATGACGAGCCAATCGGTGAGGGTGCATTTGTTTACAACTAAATGATCGCAGCACTGAGTTAATGCTCTCACTTCCCAATGACGTGTTCTGTGCGGTACTCCACAGACAAAGGGCGTTAAACTTGATCAGTATGAGGCAGCGTTAGATGCTATTGATCCGATGAGCAATAGCGTAGGTGGGTCGCCGAAGCCGGTATGCAGTAGCGTTATGCCCCTACTCTTGGCCTGGATTTCCGGTTCAGCGCCGGAATGAAGAAGTTTCATAATGTTTGTTCGGCGGTTGGGAGCCATATCAAGAAACATTTATCTTGACCGCTTGAGCCTCTTTGGACGCACCGCGTCAAAAAACTTGGGACATACAATGCGGGATGTCTACGACGCCATTATCATTGGTGCGGGTCCCGCAGGTTGCGCGGCGGCCCGCACTTTAGCCAAAGCCGGTCTTTCTGTTGGCTTGTTCGATAAAGCCAGTTTCCCGCGTGACAAAACCTGCGGCGATGCCTTGATTCCTGATGCGTATCATGCCCTGGAAAAACTCGGTCTGATCGAGCGTGTCCTCGATATATCTTGTCCCCTCCACGGGATGCGCCTGTTTGGTTTCGATGGCAGTGACGTCTTGGTCAGAGCTGATAGCGCGTGTGTGCCGCGGCTGAAATTGGATGAGTTATTGTTAAACAGCGCCATTGAAGCCGGTATCGAGTTTTTACCCGGTCACGAGTTCGTCGGACTTTTTGATGAGGATGAGAAAATTTATCGTACCGAATTCTATAGGGGCGGTAGTGTTGTCACTGCACGAGCGCGTTGGGTATTGCTGGCAACCGGTGCCAGTGTCGAGCCGATCCAGCGGGCGGGCTTATTGCTGCGAGCCGAATGTAGAAGCTTTGCGGTTCGCCAGTATGTGCGCAACGAGCGTTTAGCAAAAGATTTTAACGAACTGGTATTTGCCTTCGACCCCGCGGTAAAAGGCGGCTACGGCTGGATTTTTCCCGGTCCGGATGCAATTTTCAATATCGGCGTGGGATTCTTCGGCTCTGCGCACAAATACAATAATCCACGCCGGAGCTACGAAAAATTTGTCGCCAAACATCCCCTTGCTCAAAACCTGATGCGCGATGGTGAAATCATGAGTCCTCTCAAGGGCGCACCGCTTCGCACCGGTTTGTCCGGCACCCGCTTTGCGCGTGGCGGTTTACTCGGCATAGGAGAATGCATCGGTGCAACGTTTCCTCTTACCGGCGAGGGAATTGGTAAAGCAATGGAAACCGGCATTCTTGCGGCAGAGGCAATCATTGCGGAATACGATCCGGGTCGCGCCGCGGTGGCGCAAGCGTATACAGATAGCATGAAAGCGCTGCAGCCCAAGTTTGAAGTCTACCGAAAAGCAGAGTTCTTGTTTAACTGGCCGTACCTGACCAATAAGCTGGTAGCGCACGCAATCAAAAGCGAATCTACGCGAGGTAAAGTGGAAGGGCTGTTTAACGAAACGTCCGACCCCGGCTTCTTGTTAACGCTGTCGGGATGGATGAGAATGTTGTTCGCTAATCGCTAACGAAGCGATAACGAAGGGGCCGATGGCCCGTTTTCCTTGACTTGAGAATGTTATGACTTCTTGCGCCATTCATCACCACTTTTCTCATATTCCTTTTTTACCGCCGCCCAGGCTACTTTGTGCGCCGTCTCTTCGCGTGAGGCATGGCCTCTGCGATCATCCGGATCCTTATATTCATCCCAGGCATTATTGAAAGCCGCCCGGTATATCTCCCTGGCGTGCTTCGGCAATACATTTTTGACGTTTTCAGGAAGTTCTTCTATTGTGTCGTACGGCATGACGTTTCTCCTGGACCGCAGGTGGATGGGACGGAATAAGCAAGCACAGAGCGTTTTTTGCAAGGCAAAACCAAAAAGGGCGATAAATTCAATATAGCAGACTTGCCTCAGGATGCCATTGAGCGCCTCAATTCCGGGTCGGTGAAAGCTTGTTTTGCTGGGGAACGGGGAGCGCAGCCCTGAAGCCGGCCGTGTATGCGGCATTACAATTGAGCTATGCAATTAGGCTAGGCAGTTGAGTTATGGTAGCGAATCCCGGATTCGAACCGTGAAGACCAACGGATTATGATTCCGAGTCAATCAATATTTCATAACAAGAGAGACAACACATTATAGCAGTAAGATCAAAGACTTATTAGTAGCTCCGATTTAATCGCTTAGCACTTGATACGCTCTTAGGTAATTAAAAGCTTAATTTGATATGTTGTCGCCAGATGTTGATATATGAGCTACTCAGGAGCCGTCCAGTTATTCAAACTAAACACGTGATTCAAGCGATTAGCTGCGGAAACCAAAGCTTCTTCTATCATCTTAGTTTCGCCCAAATAGTCATGCGCATATGTGCTTTTACATAAGTGTTTGAACATCCCTTTAAATAGCTTTGAATCTGGATTTTGAAGATCCGCTAACGATGCCTGATTGATATCGTCACCTAAGTAACCTTTGATGAACTCTATCAATTCGTTTTCTGTTTTGAGCGCGTTATTAATTGCCCATTGCGTCCGCGTTTCATTCGCTATATGTCTATGCAGGGCGGACCCGATAAAGGGAGAAACACTGACACTTGTCGGTGCTGCCACCGTTCTTCGTAACGCCCGGATATCTGTACGAAGTTCCGAAATCGCCTCTAAAAGATAGTCGTCTTTCCCTACCTTTTTTTCCTCGATATTTGCGACAATAAATTGACCAAAGTGCTTCAAAAAAGTCGTATATTCTGGATGCTTCGAGGCTTCAAAAGTCGCAATTACTTTGTCTCTTAATTTGGTTTGAAAGTCCTGTATTGCTCGATGGTTTAGTTCTACGGGATACTCAAGATGCTCGATAGGAGCAGTATCAAATGAATAATTCGTCCTGTTGTCTTTGATGATAATCGCTGGTTTATCAAAGGCTAACCTCATGCCTAACTCAAACATCACGTTTGGGTTCTTTGCACTAACGTCGCATATCACAATTTCATTATCGTAAATGTTTTGTACGATTCGCTTTTGGATAACGCCTATTTCATCCGAGTTGCTTACCAGTTCCACGTTAAATCTAGTTTCTGAAAGCGCCTCCTTTATGATTAGAAAAACTTCGTCCCAATGACTTGCCGGGTATCCGTCAATTGCCGAAATAGGCATGACTATTCCACATCTCATTTTCTTCTGATTTATGCTCGACATTGAAAGATGTTTTAAAACGAAGGTATTTACAAGGCGGAAAGTCGAGCCGAAGGCAAGGCGCTAAAGCACCGAGGAAGTTGGATTCCTATCAATGCGACCTAGTAGTACGTTTTCAAGGGAATGTGACCGTAAGTTATTCTTTGGTAGCGAATCCCAGATTCGAACTGGGGACCAACGGATTATGATTCCGCTGCTCTAACCACTGAGCTAATTCGCCACATGTTATATCGGAGGGGTTGCAATTGTGCCCTTGCAAGGTCACTCTGTCAAGATTTACAAGGGCTTGGGCGGCGTATCCTCATGATCTGCAAGAGAATCCATGACTCGCGCCACCTTCAGAAACCAAATCGGTGTGACATCTCGAGGTCGAGGCGCAACCTCCCCCATCGATTGAAACGGTCTGTATAATGCCTTGATGAAATTCGATGTCTGTATTATTGGCGGCGGACTTGTGGGTGCAAGCCTGGCGCTTGCTCTCAAAGGCAGCGGCCTCAAGATCGCGCTGGTCGAGTCGCGCTTGCCTGCTCCGCTTCCTGCCGATGATAGCTGGGACAGCAGAATTTATGCCATTAGCCCAGGCAGTGCCGGTTTTCTGCAAAACCTGGGAGTGTGGAAGGCGCTCGACGAAGCTCGCATTACTCCGGTTTACAACATGGCAGTGTTTGGCGACGACAGCGCCGCACGGATTGATTTCAGCGCTTATGATATCGGGGTCTCCGAACTGGCGTTCATTGTTGAGAACCGCCAGCTCCAAACCGCTGTGTGGGACGCCTTGAAGCGTCAGAAAAAGTACGTCAAGATTTTCTGTCCCGCGCAATGCGCCTCGGTAACCTGGGCTGAATCTCACGTCGATTTACATCTGGATGATGGAACCGTATTGGAGGCGGCACTGATTGTGGGTGCCGATGGCCTGAATTCCTGGGTACGCGAGCAGGCCAAAATTGAGGTGGTGCGTCATTCTTATCAGCAGACGGGCGTGGTGGCTAATTTCAATACCGAGCGGAGTCACAGAAATGTCGCCCACCAATGGTTCCGTCGGGATGGGGTGCTCGCACTGCTGCCATTGCCGGACAAGCTGGTATCCATGGTGTGGTCGGCAAAGGAAGAGCGTGCGCGGGCGCTGCTCGATTTATCTGAAACGGAATTGTGCCACGAGGTCACGATTGCATCTTACCGCGCCTTGGGCGAGTTGCAACTGGTTACCCGGCCCGCCGCTTTTCCGCTGAGTTTCGTACATGTAAAGAAACTTGTACAACCGCGTCTTGCCCTTATCGGCGATGCTGCCCATGGCATCCACCCCCTGGCCGGACAAGGCGTCAACCTGGGTTTGCGGGATGCGCAGGAGCTGGCTTCCACTATCCTTGCGCGCGGCTTGCAGCCGGATTGTGGCGATTACCTGTTGCTGCGCCGTTATGAGCGGGCACGCAAGGAAGATATTCTGGCCCTGGAACTGGTTACTGATGGTTTACAGAAGTTGTTCGACAATACTAATCCAACGCTTGTTCGCTTGCGTAATGTGGGTTTGGGGCTCACGAACCGGCTGCCCCTCATAAAAGACCATTTGATGCAGCATGCGCTAAGCTGAGGCCAACCAGGACTCCGTGATAAGGACATAACGATAGGCAGTTGATCAGCAACAATCAAGCGCGACAAAAATCTTACTTAAACCGGAGCCATACGATCATGCGTTTAAATCTCATTTTCCCCGCTTTATTACTGTGCTTTGTTTTCGGAACGGCTTCTGCTGATGAGGCGTCCTTGAAAAAAGCGCTCCAGGCAAGTTTTCCGGGGGAGAAAATCGAAAGCCTGAAAAAAACCCCTTATCTCGGGCTATACGAAGCAGTAGTGGGTGGAGAATTGTTTTATACCGATGAAAAGGCATCCTATCTTTTCTTCGGGCATGTGATTGACCCGAAAACGAAGGAAAGCCTGACCAGCCAGCGCTTGCAGGAGGTCAAGGATGCAAGGCGGATAGATATTGACTCTCTTCCTCTGGAACACGCGATTAAGGCGACCAAGGGTAATGGAAAGCGCAAACTCGTGGTTTTTTCCGATCCAAATTGCCCCTATTGCAAGCGTCTTGAAAAGGAATTGGCTAACGTTACCAACGTGACCGTCTATACTCTGCTCTATCCGGTGCTTAATGGCTCGGTTCCTACCGCCACAGCGATTTGGTGTTCTCCTGACCGGCTCAAGGCCTGGGAGGGTTTCATGCTTAAAGATGTTGCCCCAACTGGAAAAACCTGCGATACACCGATCGACACGCTCCTCAAGGCAGGACAGCAAAACGGCATAAGCGGTACCCCGACTTTGATCTTTGCAGATGGCTCGGTAGCGCCGGGGATGATTCCGGCTGAAACCATAGAAAAGAGACTGAATGCGGCGTCGGCAAAATGACAACTGTTGGACGCGGGATTGAATCAGGCGGCTCCAGTTTCTGAATATCCGTTTCCCAATATCCTAACGAATCTGAGCTTCCCGTATGTAGCTCTGGGATACGTAGCCAGTAGGCATCAACACCCACATTTTGCCTGTCTGTCTCATCTTCCCCGCCTGGTCCGCTGCTTCCCGGCCAAAGCCCCAGAAGAAATCGGCGCGAACATTGCCCTTGATGGCTCCACCGGTATCCTGAGCCACCATTAGCCGATAAAGCTGCTTGTCGGTATTGGGCCAGGTGGTGGCAAGAAAAACCGGCGCGCCCTGGGGTACCGCGCGAGGATCAACCGCCAGGCTTCTGCCCGCTGTCAGCGGTACGCCGAGCGAGCCTAACGGTCCCGGCACGGCGGCAGGCAACTCACGGAAAAAAACGAAGCTTGAATTTTGCCGCAATAGCTCGCCCAATTTGTGCGGATTTCTCTGGCCCCAGGCCTTGATTCCCTGCATTGAAGCCTTTTCCAAAGGCAATTCGCCGCGCTCCACCAGCAATTTTCCTATGGATTTATAGGGATGGCCGTTTTGTTCGGAGTAGCCTACCCGCACGATTTCGCCATTCTCGAGTTCCACGCGGCCCGATCCCTGGATTTGCAGAAAAAACAACTCAACCTCATCGTCCACCCACAGAAGTTCCTTTCCCTGTAGCCGTGAAGGATTACTCGTTATATCAGACCGGCTATAATAGGGCACTACTTTACGTCCCTGCAACCGTCCGCGCAGCCGCATGTTTTTGAGTTCCGGATAAACTTCGCTCAAATCGACCACGAGGAGTTCATCGGGTGTGGCATATAGCGGATAGCGGTATCGCCTGGATTGCGTGCGACTACCCTTGAGCAGGGGCTCATAATAGCCTGTGATCAGACCATCACCGCTACCATCGGAATTCAGCAACTGGTGTGGAACAAAATGGCTCTCGAAGAATTGACGCAGGGTGGCGCCGGTTTGTCCCCGCATGGAGTCGGCCTGAGTACAGGTTTCCTGCCAGAGCGGCTGATTTTTCAAAACCGAGCAGCTTCGAAGGAATGTATCCAGTGCCGGGGGTAAATCGTTGTCGGTCCAGCCCGTCAGCGCATCCCAATCGGTCGGTTTGAGTACGGGTGCGGAGGGCGGCGCGGCCGGCTTTTCTGAAGCCACGCGCGGGGTGGGCACTATCGTACAGGCGTTGAGCAATAGCAGCAATATGAACGCGACAACAGCTAGGGGCGCTAATTGGTCTTTCATCGGATTATGGGTTAAAGTTGCATTTGGTAAATATACATCATGGTTGATCCTATGTGGATATTACTGCTGGAAGCAGGTGTAGCTCTATCGTTATTTATTCTCGTTATCTGGTGGACAGCCAAGCCGCGTAAAAAAGATGACGGAAATGACGTGCATGACGCAAAGGATGTAACTGGCGAAGATGACGGAAATGGTGACAAAAAAGAATAAGGATGCTCGCAGAAGCAACTGGGCATCACCCGCTGCGAGCTGTGAAACCGGTACAGACAGGCTAGGGGCACGTTGAGGGCACGCAGAGATTTTACCAAAGGAGATCGAATATCCCTGTAACAGCTTCCGCATCCAATCACGAAATATAAATACAGTGCGATTCCGCAAGTTATTTGGCAGAATACTCGCCTTGGGAGAATGGTTTGTTACAAGGGGCAATAACAATGAAGTATCAAAGTTTTCAGGAATTCTGCGCTTACATAGCGGAGCGTAACCCGGGTCAGCCCGAGTATCTGCAAGCCACTGCTGAGGTCATGGAGAGTCTCTGGCCTTTTATCACGGAACACCCTCGTTACGCCGAACATGGAATTCTGGATCGTCTTATAGAGCCGGAGCGGATCATCATTTTCCGGGTATCTTGGGTGAATGATCAAGGGGAGGTGAATGTCAACCGCGGTTACCGGATACAGCACAGCTCTTCCATTGGCCCTTATAAGGGGGGCACACGCTTTCATCCGTCCGTAAATCTCTCCATCCTGAAATTTCTCGCGTTCGAGCAAACTTTCAAGAATGCGCTCACTTCCCTTCCCATGGGCGGAGGCAAAGGCGGGTCGGATTTCGACCCAAAGCACCGGAGCCCGGGGGAGATAATGCGTTTCTGCCAGGCTTATATGTGCGAACTCTTCCGCCATATAGGTTCGGATGTCGATGTGCCGGCGGGCGATATCGGCGTTGGGGGCCGCGAAGTCGGCTTTATGGCCGGCATGATGAAAAAGCTGTCAAACCGCGCTGATTGTGTTTTTACCGGCAAGGGATTGAGTTTTGGCGGGTCTCTGATCCGTCCGGAAGCGACCGGCTACGGAACCGTATATTTCGCTGAGGAAATGCTCAAGCAATCCGGCCGTTCACTCGACGGTCTGCGGGTTTCCGTCTCGGGTTCGGGGAATGTCGCGCAATATGCCGTGGAAAAAGCCATGGCGCTTGGCGCCAAAGTCATAACCGTATCAGACTCCAGCGGGACAGTGATTGATGAAGACGGCTTTACCGGTGAAAAACTGGCTGAATTGATGGACGTGAAAAATAGCCAGTATGCTCGCATAAGCAGCTACGCCGAGAGAATAAAAGCGACTTTTACCGCTGGCACGCGGCCATGGCATGTACCGGTCGATGTCGCTTTGCCGTGTGCCACACAGAACGAACTGAACGAAGAGGATGCCGCAACGCTGATCAAAAACGGCGTAATCTGCGTCGCGGAAGGGGCCAATATGCCTTCCACAGCCGAGGCGGTGAAATGCTTCGAACGCAGCGGGGTTCTTTTTGCACCGGGTAAAGCAAGTAATGCGGGAGGAGTGGCCACCTCCGGTCTGGAAATGAGCCAGAATGCGATGCGTCTCTCCTGGCCGCGGGATGAGGTGGATGCCAGATTGCTCGAGATCATGCAGGCTATCCATAAATCCTGCTTGCAGTACGGTCAGCGCAAGGATGGCACCATAAGTTATGTCAATGGCGCCAACGTGGCCGGTTTTGTAAAAGTCGCGGACGCAATGATCGGTCAGGGGGTGGTCTGACAGAACCCTTCCGTTCGGGAGGGTTATCGTACGGTTATCGCACCCAGACCGTTTTTATGTTAACGAATTCCCGGATGCCGTGGTACGACAACTCTCTGCCAAAACCGGAAGCCTTGGTACCTCCAAAGGGTAGACGCGGATCGGATCTGACCATACCATTGATAAAGCTGCAACCTGCCTGAATTTTCCCTGCGAGTTTCTCCGCGTGCTCCGAATCACGGCTCCAGATGCTGGAACCAAGACCGAAACGGGTGTCGTTGGCAATGCGAATGGCCTCTTCCTCGTTGGCTGCGCGTATGACGGCAGCCACAGGACCGAATAATTCCTCATGATATGCCCTCGTTTTCGCCGTCACCCGGTCAAGCACGGATGGTGGGTAGAACGCACCTTCCCCATGCACGGGCTTGCAACCAAGAACTGGTTGCGCGCCCTGCGCAATCGAATCGGTAATCTGCTGATGCAAATCTTCCCGCAAATCAAGCCGCGCCATTGGGCCGATCTGGGTTGTTTCGTTCGTCGGGTCCCCCACTTTCAGCCCCGCCGTTTTCTTTATGAACAGAGAAACAAACTCATCAGCAATCTCCTCTACGGGAATGATGCGCTTGGCGGCGATGCAGGACTGTCCGCAGTTCTGAAACCGCGATCGCACCGCAAAATCCGCGGCGAGTTCAAGGTCCGCATCCTTCAATATGATAAAAGCGTCCGATCCACCCAGTTCAAGCACACATTTCTTCAAATGCCGGCCCGCGTGGGACGCGACCTCGCGCCCTGCCGGCTCTGAGCCGGTCAGCGTCACGGCATGGACATGATGACTGGCAATAGCTTCGGCCACATCGGACGCTTCAATTATGAGTGCGGTAAAAAGATGGGGAGGAAAGCCCGCATCCTGGAACAATTGCTCCAGTGCAAGCGCGCATTGCGGTACATTGGACGCGTGTTTCAGAACACAGGCGTTACCCGCCATCAGCGCGGGAGCAGCAAAACGGATGACTTGAAAGAACGGAAAATTCCACGGCATGATACCCAGCACGACGCCGATAGGTTCATAGGAAACGTAACTCTTGCCAGCGTCGGTCTGAACCATTTCCGGCTGCAGAAAATGCTCAGCGTGCACGGCATAATAATCGCATGTAAGCGCGCACTTTTTCGCCTCCCCACGTCCCTCGCGCACAGGTTTACCCATTTCGGCGGCCATTATTCCGGCATAGTCATTGACTCGCTCGTGCAACAGCATGGCGGCACGGTGCATGTGTTCTGCGCGCTGGGCAAATGCCGTTTGCTCCCAGACTTGCTGCGCCTCATGGGCTTGTTTCAATGCCGCCGCAAGATGATGGCTATCCCAACTGGTATAGGTTTTCAGCGTTTTGCTGGTCGCGGGGTTCAGGCTGATATGCGGCATGATGTGCTATTCTTCATACAGAAGTGTCAAATCCGAAAGAAAGGCGCAAGGCCATTTTATAACCATGCGTTCCCACTGGATTTTCCGTTTCAACTACTTAATTTATAGCAGGTTATGAAAACTTTTTTTGCGGGATTATTTTTCGCGATCTACGCCGGAACCCTGGCAGCGGCAAGCCAGGATGACGATTTCATGGCCATGAGGCAAGCGTTCCAGGCGGGGGACTCCGCCCGCGTAGCGGCATATGCACAACGGCTGCGGGGGTACGTGCTGGAACCCTATGCAATCTATTACCAGTTGCGTCCGCAACTTGAGAATACGGATGCAAGTGAGGAAACGGTCAACGCCTTTCTCAAGCGTTATCAGGACAGTCCCTTGAGTGACCGCCTGCAAGGCGAATGGCTGAAAACACTGGGCGAGACACAGCAATGGGATTTATTTGCCGAAGCGTATCCGAATGTAATTAATAAGGATACCGAGCTTATTTGCTATTCCCTTCAACAGCGCCTCGCAGCAAACGATAACAGTGCGTTTGCCGAAGTACGTCCACTCTGGTTCAACGCACGCGACCTGCCGGAAAGCTGCACGCCGTTATTCGATGCACTGGTAACTGCCGGGGTGTTAACGGTGGAAGATGTATGGGCGCGGCTGCGTCTGGCGCTTGAAGCGGGCAGTGTGAGCGTAGCGAAACGCATCAACGAATATCTGCCTGAAAATCAGGCACTCAATGAACGCAGGTTGACCTCCGCTACGGAGAATCCTCTGCGTTATCTGGAAAAACACCGGCGCGAGATTGGAACTCGCGCCGATCGGGAAATCGCCCTTTTCGCGATACTGCGCCTGCTCCGAAGCAGCCCCGATCAAGCCTATGCCTATTGGCCCCGGATACGCGAGCAATTCAGTGAAGCCGAGCACTCATATTTCCTCGTGCAACTGGCGGACCAGGCAGCGCGCCGGCTGAATCCACGCGCATTGGGCTGGTTTATGGAAGCGGCCAGCACCAGTGCGCCCGTTGCGCTATCGGATGCGCAGCTTGGGTGGAAAACCCGCGCTGCGCTACGCGCAGGAGACTGGAATCTGGTGCTGGAAAGCATCGAAGCGATGTCTACCCCCGAACAGCAAACGGGAGTCTGGCGTTACTGGAAAGCGAGAGCCTTGAAATCAAGAGGCAAGACAACGGAAGCGAACGTTATCCTTGCTCCTCTTAGCACAGAGCATAATTTTTACGGCCAACTGGCGGAAGAGGAACTGGGCGTAACCATCGGCACGCCGGCCGAATCGTATAAGCCCTCGAAAAAGGAGATTGCAGCAACCGAGCGGTTGCCTGGAATCAAGCGGGCGCTGGCCTTGTATCGCCTGAATCTGAGAACGGAAGCCACACGCGAATGGGTGTGGGCAATACGCGATTTCGACGACCACCGGCTGCTGGCCGCCGCTGAAGTCGCGCGGCGCCACGGAATCTACGACCGCGCCATCAATACGGCGGAAAAAACGATAAAAGATCACGATTTCAGCCTGCGTTTCCTCGCACCTCACCGCGATGCGATGCGCGATATCCTGAAACAGCAGGAGCTCGACGAAGCATGGGTATACGGCCTGATCCGCCAGGAGAGCCGCTTTATTAGCGATGCCAGATCCAGCGCCGGTGCAATGGGCCTGATGCAACTGATGCCGGGCACGGCAAAATGGGTTTCGAAAAAGATGGGGGTTCGCAAATATCGCCCCGCCCTTGTAACCGAGGTCAACACCAATCTAAAGCTGGGCACCTATTATCTCAAGCATGTTCTGACGTTGTCGGATAATCAGCCGCTGCTGGCTTCTGCCGGCTATAACGCCGGCCCCGGCCGCATGTCGCAATGGCGCGACGAGAAGCAGCCGCTGGAAGGGGCAATTTACGCAGAGACCATTCCTTTCAACGAGACGCGGGATTATGTAAAAAAAGTGCTGAGTAACTCAATGTATTACGCCAGGAGCTTCGGGCATCAAGTAACGGCCCTGAAAAGCCGCCTTGGCATAGTGGCATCAAGGTCGGGGGGCGAAAAATTTTCAGAGGAGAAATAAAGCCATGAAAATCGATAATGTATGCGTTTTTGGCGGCAGCGGATTTGTTGGCGGACATCTCCTGAATCTCCTGACCAACCAGGAAATCTTCCTGCGCGTTCCTACCCGCAATTACGAGCGCTCCAAGGGGCTTCTGGTTATTCCTACCGTGGATCTGGTGGAAGCCAATATATATGACGATGCGGAACTTGACCGGCTGCTGATGGGCATGGATGCAGTCATCAACCTGGTTGGTGTTCTGCATGATGATTTCGCGGCGGCCCATGTTGAATTACCGCGCAAAATTGTGGCAGCATGTAAGCGCAATGGAATAACGCGCATATTGCACATGAGCGCGTTGAATGCCGGCCCCGGCCAGCCCAGCGCCTATTTGCGCTCCAAGGGAGAAGGAGAGGATATCGTGATGACATCCGGCTTGACCGCGACAGTTTTCAGGCCGTCGGTAATATTTGGCCCAGGGGATGCGTCTCTGAGTCTCTTTGCGAAACTGGGGCGGCTGCCGGTATTGCCGCTGGCGTCGCCCGATGCAAAATTCCAGCCGGTATTTGTCGAAGACGTGGTCCGGGCATTTGCCGCAAGCCTGGATGCAACCAGGACTTTTGGCCAGCGTTACGACTTGTGCGGCCCCAAATGCTACAGTCTGCGGCAACTGGTCGAATACGCCGCGCATGTCACAGGACATGACCCTGCCATCATCGGGCTCGGCGATGGCTTATCCCATCTGGAAGCGTTTATGATGGAGTTTCTGCCAGGCAACCTCATGAGCCGGGATAACTATCAGTCAATGAAAGTAGACAGCGTGTGCGGTTGCGAAGCGCAGCCCAACAATCTCCCGGAAGTCTGGGGTATTCGGCCCACTGCGCTGGAAGAAGTGGCGCCCCTGTATCTTGCGCATCAGATGCCGCGTGAGAGGTATGAGCATCTTCGCAATCGAACAGGACGTTAAAGATTCGAGGATTCAAGGATGTGTTCATTATGAAAACCTACCTTGTTGGCGGCTCCGTACGCGACGAGATTCTGGGTCTGCCGGTGACTGACCATGATTATGTAGTGGTGGGATCCACGCCGGATGAAATGGTACGGCTCGGCTATCGTCCGGTGGGAAAGGATTTTCCTGTGTTCCTCCACCCCAAAAGCCAGGAACAATACGCTCTGGCGCGTACCGAGCGCAAGGTCTCGCGCGGGTATAAAGGCTTTGAGGTTTATGCCTCGCCTGACGTTACCTTGCGGGAAGACCTGGCGCGGCGCGACCTCACGATTAATTCCATCGCGAAGGATCAGGATGGCAACATTATCGATCCGTTCGACGGCGTGGCCGATCTCGAAGCAGGTCTGTTGCGTCATATCAGTCCGGCATTTACTGAAGACCCGGTGCGTGTGCTGAGAACAGCCCGTTTTGCCGCGCGCTTCGGTTTTCACATCGCACCCGAAACCCTTGCACTGATGAGCGAAATGGTACACAACGGTGAAGTGGACGCACTGGTACCGGAGCGCGTTTGGCAGGAGTTTGCCCGTGGATTGATGGAGCGGCGGCCTTCCCGCATGTTTTATGCACTGCGCGAGTGCAGTGCGCTCACCCGGGTCATGCCGGAGGTGGATGCTTTGTTCGGTGTACCCCAGCCGCCACAGCATCATCCCGAAGTTGATACCGGCGTGCACGTCATGATGGTCATCGACTATGCCGCGTCTAAAGATTATTCTCTACCGGTACGGTTTGCCGCGCTTACCCACGATCTGGGCAAAGGAACGACGCCCCCGGAGGAATGGCCGCGCCATATTGGCCACGAAGCACGCAGCGTGAAACTGGTCCAGGATTTATGCGAGCGAATCAGGGTTCCTAACGACGCGCGCGATCTGGCGTTACTGGTCGCACGCTATCATGGCGATGTGCATCGCGCGGCCGAACTGCGCCCGGCGACCATCGCCAACATGCTGCAAGGGGTGGATGCCTATCGCAAGCCGGAACGCTTCGAAGAGTTTCTGCAAGCCTGCTCCTGCGATTTCCACGGCCGGCCCGGCTACGCCGAAAGGCCTTATCCTCAGGCGGATCGGTTACGGAAGGCGTTCGGTGCGGCCAGAAGCGTGGATGCAGGCGCAATTGCCGCTGGGTTGGCCAGCGCTGTTTCCGACCCTGCACGCTTGCCAGTCGCAATCAACGCCAGGGTGAGCGAGGCGCGTATCGCTGAAATCAGGAGCCGTCTTTCCTGACCCCGTCCATCCCGTCAGGTATGGCAATGCCCGGCAATGCCGCGTTTTTCCAGATAACGTTGGTGATATTCCTCGGCAGGATAAAACTCGGAGGCTGGCGCGATTTCCGTCACAATGGGTTCACGCCAGCGCCCGCTTTGCTCTAATTTTTCTTTGGACGCCTTCGCTGCAGCTTCCTGCTCAGGCGTGTAGAAGAATATTGCCGAGCGGTACTGCGTACCTACGTCGGGCCCTTGTCGGTTGCGGGTGGTGGGATTGTGACAATCCCAGAAAACATCAAGTAGCGTCTCATAGTCAACCTGCGACGGATCGTATTCCACTTGTACCACTTCCGCATGACCGGTTTCGCCAGTGCATACGTCTTGATAAGTTGGGTTTTTGAGGTGTCCGCCGGAATATCCGGATATTACCTTGCTCACGCCTTTGACCGCGCGAAAGGCCGCTTCCACGCCCCAGAAACAACCTGCTCCGAAGATTGCCTTTTCCGTCATTGTCGTCACCCTTTTGAGGTAGTCCGGTTTAAAAATTATAATGTATACCTATGAGCACATAAGTTGGTACATGGATTGAGCCGCGCAGCGGAAAATCAACGCATTAATTGTTATTCGCGTGCCGGCTATCGCGGCTTGCGCGGCGCGTTCGCAAACAGCCGATCATAAAGAAAGTTCGGGAGTAATTTCAAGACCGGCGCGACGATTGCCATTTGCCAGGGAATCACGGCGAATAATGTCCTGTTCTCTACAATGCGAACGATTTTTTTGGCAACGTCTTCCGCTGTCAGAAGAAAGGGCATGCGAAAGGGATTATTCGCTGTCATTGGTGTAACGATATAGCCGGGACAAATGGTAATGACGGATATACCTTTACCATGCATTTCGACACGCAGGCTTTCCAGATAGCTGATCGCAGCGGCCTTCGAAGCTGAGTAGGCGCCGCTGCCGGGAAGACCACGATAGCCGGCGACACTGGCGATACCAACCAGGCTGCCCTGTCCAGCTGCCCGCATTGCGGCAGTGAATGGCTGGAAGAGGTTGATCATGCCAATGACGTTCGTCGCGAGGATATCCTCGAAAATTTCAGTATCCTCGGCATATTCCGTAAGCGTGCCCCGACTGATGCCGGCATTGGCAATGACGATATCGGGACAGCCGTGGCGATCCAAGAAATCCTGTGCAGCCGCGCGGATGGCGGGGGCGTCGCAGACATCAGCCACATAAACCGAAGCATCGGAAGGTAATTCCGCCGCAAGCGTTTCCAGCAAATCTCCGCGCCTTGCGATCAGACCAAGCGTTGCGCCCGTCGCCGCGTAGTGTTGCGCCAATGCCCTGCCCAGCCCACTGGAGGCGCCACTAATGATGACTTTCAACGGCAGTGTTTTTACTGGCGCTATTTCTTCGTGCGCTCCTTGCGCACTTTCTCGATCAGTTCATCCAGTGTTTTAATGGTATCTTCCGGTGTGCTCCCCATTCTTCCGCTGGTCATGTATCTGCCGTCGACCACCACAGCCGGAACACCGGTAAGGCTGTAATCCTTGGACATGCGTGTCGACCGGGTTACCTGGTTCTGGACGGAGAAAGAATTGTAGGCATCGATAAATTTCTGACGGTCTATTCCCTGCTTCGCCATCCAGTCGAACAATACCTCCTCCTTGCTTAAATCAATCTTGTCGCGATGGATGGCGTTATAAACCTTGTCATGCAGCCTGTCTGTTTCTCCAAGCGCTTCCAGCGCGTAAAAGGTTTTTGCGCCGGTAGCCCAGTTGGCGCGAAAGATAGCGGGGACATAACGAAAGCTCACGTCCTTGGGCATCTGTTTCAGCCAGGCCTTGATTCGCGGATGCAGTTCATAGCAGTGCGGGCATCCGTACCAGAAGAATTCTATGACCTCTATATTTTTCCCGCTATCCGTCGGCTGAGGGCGGGGCAGGACGATGTAATCGCTTCCTTCCACAATTTCGGCGCGAGCAGCAGAAATACCCGCCACACTTATGCCGGCAAGTAAAAGGACTACTGCCGCAAGCAAACGGAATGAATTCATTTTTTTCTCCTGGAGATAGATGTACATTTGTTCGCGCTGGCTGCGTTTTTTACCGCACCCCTTCATGCGTCTTTATGAGGCTGCTCTGGACGCCATTTTGCCGTAAGGATGCGCGGATCCGGTCGATATCGTCAATGCTGGTAAAAGGGCCCACACGTACTCTGTGCCAAATACCTTTTTCCGGCAAATCGGCAGCCTGAACGGACGCTTCCACCCCCAACATGGCAAGTCTGGCTTTCAGATTATCCGCGTCGTCGGCATTCTGGAACGATCCTGCCTGAAGAAAATACTTATCCTGGGTGGAAGGCTGCTGTGCTGCCTGTTTAAGCTGCTGGTCCGTTACCGGTTCCTCGGTGCCCGGCAATATTTTATAGAACTCGAAGCGCGGTTTGCCGTCGGCTTTGGCCGGCTTGGCATCGGCACCAGAGACCTGGATTCCTTTTTCAGTCTGTTTTATGGCGCCATTTGCCGCAGGGCTGTCCGCGAGTTTGTCCTGGGAAATAAATGGGCTTGGCGCCTGGTTGATATACATCCACGTTCCGATGGCGGTAAGAAGCCCCAGCGCATAGCCGATAAACAATCCCAGGAGGAGCGTGTTCCCGTTTTTACCGGGAAATGAAGAGTTGGGGTGTGTTTTATAATCTCGGCTCATTGGAAATCTATCGATATCATATTTACATTTTAACCGGTGCGCTCACACCCAGCAGACTCAATCCGTTGCTCAGCACTTGACGTATCGCGGCGACCAACCCCAGTCGGGCGAGCCTCAATGGAATCTCCGGCACGAGGAAACGGGTAGCATTATAGTAACTATGAAATTCAGCCGCCAGTTCCCTGAGATAGAAGGCTATCAGATGAGGGGAAAGTTCCTTTGCCGCCGCTTCCACCATTTCAGGATAATCAATCAGCTTCTGCAAAAGGGATAATTCCATCGGGTTTGTAAGCGAAGACATATCCACTGTGACCAGGGCGGCAGGGTCTTCGCCCCATTGCTCCAGCACGCTGCACACTCTTGCGTGGGCATATTGTACGTAATAGACCGGGTTTTCGTTACTCTGCGACTTGGCCAGATCCAGATCAAAATCGAGATGCTGATCACTTTTGCGCAGTACGTAAAAAAAACGCGCGGCATCGTTGCCGACCTCCTGGCGTAATTCCCGCAACGTGACAAATTCTCCGGAACGGGTGGACATGGGCGCTTTTTTACCATTGCGGTAAAGTACCGCGAACTGCACCAATGCGATTTCCAGTTTCGCGGGATCAAGCGCCAGTGCCTGCAGCGCACCCTTTACCCGCGGAATATATCCATGGTGATCGGCCCCCCATACGTCGATAACCCGCTCAAAGCCGCGCTCGAACTTGTTGAGATGATAGGCAATGTCGGAAGCAAAATAGGTGAACTGCGCGTTTTCGCGCTGTACCACGCGGTCTTTTTCGTCACCGAAATCGGTGGAACGAAACCACTTGGCCCCGTCCTGTTGATAGAGATAATTCCCTTGTTCAAGCAATTGAACGGCATGTGCCACGCCGCCGCTGTCGAATAGCGATTGCTCGGAAAACCATGTATCGAAAACGACGCCGAATTCCATTAAATCATTGCGGCAATCACCCAGTTGCTCGGTCAGAACAAGATTATGAATGTACGCGTAATCCTGCCCCAGCAATTTCTTGGCATTCGCAATCAATGCGTCGAGCTGCGCCTCCGTGGCTATATTGGCATCCGCTTCCGGGGGCATATCCTCGAACAGCAAATCGGGCTTATGCACGTAAAGCCCCGCATGGGCTTTGTATATCAGCCTCGCCATATCACGCACATATTCGCCCTGGTAGGCATTATCGGGAAAGCGCGACGTTACCCCATTCAGCTCCAGATAACGCAGCCAAGTGGACAGTGCCAGAATATCCATCTGCCGACCAGCATCGTTAACATAATACTCGCGTGTAACGTCATACCCGTTGGCGGCCAACACGTTGGCAAGGCTTGCGCCAAACGCAGCGCCTCGACCGTGTCCGACGTGCAGCGGCCCGGTCGGGTTGGCCGAAACGAATTCGACCTGAATCTTTTTGCCCGCGCCGGTATTGCCATGGCCGAATTTCTCACCATTCTCCAGCACGTAGCGCGGGAATTGCTGTTTGATGGAAGTCGTGAGAAACAAGTTGATAAAACCTGCACCCGCAATCTCGATTTTTTCCAGATAAGGTGAAGTGGATAGTACATTGGCGAGCAAAGCAGCGATATCGCGCGGATTCCGCCGCAGTGGCTTGGCCAATTGCATCGCCAGGTTACAGGCATAATCGCCGTGGCTTGCCTGCCTGGGGCGGGCGAACTCTATATTTATGCCCGCATCCAGTGGCCCCATTTCACTCAGGGTCTGGCGCAGAAGCTCGGTAAAGTGGGATTTGAAGTTAGGCTGTACTGGCGGAATCATGGCCATGTGGTGGTGGGATGCAGCCGCTATTATAGCGGGGTTGGCATGATTTACGCTTGCCCGTTTGACTTACTGGAATTGACTATTGCGATAGTGGAAGGGACCTGGGCGTCAATGTTTGCTGGCACCCTGTTGCTTGATCCCGCGCTTATAGACAAAAAAATGGATTATGTCTCGGGTGCCTTCCTTTTGCTTTTTACCCTTGATAACATATTTCAGGGGTAAAATCACTCGATATTCCGTCAGGGCAAGGGCAAGGTCCCCCAAGAAAGAAAAGGGGTTCGTAACACAGGGAAGGTGCGACGAACCCAAAAACTAAAGGAAAGGTAATATGTTAAAACAACCGCACGACTACAGCTTACGACAACAGATAAAAACAAGTTACAGCTACTCTTATTACACCATCACAACTTCAAGGAGAAGTTGTCAGCAGGATAAGCGATTTTTACCAATTCGGGAATGCGGCATATTGTCGCAGGGGTTTTCTCGGTGCTTGGGTAGATAAAGTGTGATTTGATAAAATCTCTATCGGAAATAAAAATCGCAGAACTCCAGCGCTTCGCCATCACCATGCCAAAGCGAAATGGTCGCGATCGTCAAAGCTGCGGTCGCGGAAGGTAATTACGCATCGACAAGTGAGTGTGTGTGAGAAGCGCTGCGCGACTGAAAGATCAAGCGCGCAATCCAACACGAGGAAATCGCGGTGCTCAAGGCGGATATCGACAGAGGCCTGGCCAATGTTGCGGCAGGCCATTGACTGATTCAATACCGGATCGTCGAACGCGGGAGAAGGCTATTAGCCGCACGCAAACCATCGACCTGACAGACAAGGCCGAGGCCGACCTCGAAGAGACATAGGCATATACCGCAACAGATGGATCGTCACCGTGGCAACGCGCTTTCTCTCGTCCCTCGAACAGGCATTTCAGCCATTATTGCAAACGCCCCAGATTAGGCCTGCTCTGCAACATCTGGGAGCAGGACAGCGTGTCATATTTCATAGTCTGTACGCTATCTATTACCTTCCCCTGAAGGCAGTTATCGTTCGTGTCCTGCATGGAGCCGCGTGATGTCGTGGCAATTGCAATGCTTGATCTTGATCGGCAGGCGCCCGAGCCAGCACCTTTCACGGTAATAGCTGTCTATTGAAAGCCGCGAAAGGTGCGAAAGTCGCAACCTACGACTACACCCATTGGAGATACGATCACTATGAACAAAGCTTCCGCTTCCGCTCTTGCTCTCGCCTTTCTCTGCGTCATCACTGGGAACGTTTACGCTGATGACCCTGACAAGGAGATCTGGGAGGCAGGTAAGCGCTACTGGGAACACCAACGTGAAATGGACAAGGCAGAGCTGGAGGCGGGCAGGGAACACAGGAAGTTCCATGAAGAGATGGGTCGGGAGAAGCGCAAGCATTTCGAGGAAATGGAACGAGAAGATGCCAAGCGACAGGCAGAATTCTATCGAGAGCGTGAGAAGGCCTACCGTGAATAGTCCAATCGAAGACCCGGAGCGACGGGCGCTTTACCTGTAGTAGTCGCGGCTACTACACCTTATCTTTATGTTCTGTGCTGTTTCTTCGCCGCGTCCAGCAAGTCTTGCAGTTTGTCTCGGTTCTCGTAAAGCCCACTGAGTCAAGGCCGACTCGTTTATGCAGAGCCCGAACGATCTTTCCCCTCTCTTTGACCTGTTTAAAGCTTAATGTATCGAACAGAAAGAGGTTGAGGAATTGGTGATAAAATAATAACAATATAAATTTTCGCACCCTTGCGATGGATAACAAAACCCATCCCTCTCCGGGACCAAGGTACTGGTCGTTGATGATAACGAAGACACACTAGCCCTCACCAAGCTTATGCTGGATTTATGTGGTACCGAAGTAACTGCCTCTTCTATTGCTGCTGACGGGCTGGAGCAGGTGCGGATGCAAAGACTCGATGTCATCATAAGCGACACGATAAAGGCAAACACACACCAGCTTTGGCCTTTACCGCGTTAAACGCTCCTGAATATCGGGCTAGATCCTTCGATGCCGTTCCAAGCGCATCTTTCCGAGCCCGTCTCGTTGGAGGTGCTAGTTGAGACCATTGCGGGTATGATAAACTTTCTTGTGGACTTGCCTGATTAGTAGAGACACAATTTCCTCCCCTTTTTTCTCTTCTTTCCTCATTTCCTTTTCCTGGCGCTAAAGCTGCCCTCTTAACTAAGTAGCATGGGAAAACTACCGTGAGGATCACTAACAAACCAATTCTCCTTGTCGAAGACGACCAAGTGGACATGATGAGGGTTACCCGTGCCCTCAAGGAAATTCACGTGACAAATCAAATCGTGCACCGGGAAAACGGCGAGGAGGCGCTAAATTACCTGCGGGATGAAAACAGCGACAAGCCCTGTCTCATTTTGCTGGATTTGAACATGCCCATCATGAACGGCATCGAATTCCTGCGGGCAGTGAAAAAAGACGAGAGGCGCAGAGGTATTCCGGTAGTAATGCTGACCGCCTCCGATGATCAGCAGGACAAGCTAAACAGTTTCGACCTCGGTGTTGCCGGATATGTGGCGAAGCCGGTCAACTATCGCCAATTGGTGGAAGTCATACGTTCTATTGACACCTATTGGACTATAAGCGCGATGCCGTAATCAGGAGCGATTCGACTTGAACCTCGTTGGCCTCAGCAGCAGGACAGTAAACGAGCCGGGTGCTTAGGGCGACAGAAATCCGGTAAAATAAATACAAGGTGAAGTATAACCGACCTAAGGATATACCAATGATTAGAGCAAGCTGGCTTTTGCCAGGAATATTTGTGCTGGCCTGCGAGCGGGAAGTGCCGCAGGTTGACGATCCACACAACATCGTAGTCAACGGCGAAGAGATGAGCCAGGCTGCTTTCCTCGACAAATATTGTATCAGGAAAGAAAATCATCCGACTTGCTCCCAAGTATTGAACGCAGCAACTCAGAATATGATAGATAGGGCCCGCAATCCTAATGAGGGGCGAATGAATTAGAGTAATTGAGAAGAATGGAGTCCCATTGGCTGGCATGTCTCTCTTTGCGGGAGCTCATAACGAAGAATATTTCGATTCCAGACCGCAAATTTTCCGGGAAATAAAGGCTAGCACCTGAACACTTCTTTCTTGGCCAAGGCGGCGCTTATAGTCCTACCTCAATCCGCCGCAGTATAAAAAAGAAAATAAGATAACACGCTTTGGTAACTGCAGCGGATAGGCTGAGGCCCAGCCAAAAGCCCAGACCCTGCTTAAGCAATACGGACAAGAAAATCAGGCCATGAACACTTCCGATCTTCCGGCCCCCCTGCCCCCTCCTCCCGGCACCTGAGCGCTGCCGACTTCCGCCCGCTTGGCCGAAGTCCCGGCCGAAGCTGAGCGGTTCGCCAACATTGACAATCCGCAGACCCGGCACGCTTATGAAAACGCCCTGAAGGATTTAATCCAGTTCAATGTGATTACGCGGCCAAATGCATTTCGCGAAATAGCCCGATCCCATATCATCTTTGCATGTGCGCAAAGCTACACCACGTCCGGAGCCAGAACTGGCCGCTATCTCCAGATGCCATCTTCACCTTCTTTCAGGCATGATCCATTAGCATCCAGTCCGTATGCACAGTCTATTATTTCACCAGCAATAATTCTTTCATAATTTTCCCTTTCTCTTTCATTAATCGGCACCGAAGGACGACCACACGCGACTATCAGCATAACTGACAGAGCAATAGTAACTGCATTAATAATACGCTTCATAAAATAACTCCCTACAAACTTTATAATAACCTTACCGTGGGTATGATTTTCCACTGCTTTTTATATAGAATAAAGGCTATTTTTTGGATAACATTGCTCCATTATTAGAGCAATTAACATGGAATTTTTGAATGACATGGCCTTGTTCGTGGAGGTTGTCAAGGCCAAGGGCTTTCGCGTGCTGCCGATACTATCGGAATGCCGAACTCAACCCTGTCTCGACGGATCAGTGCGTGGAGAAGACAATTGGGCTGCGTCTGCATTGCACACACGCAAGGTTGAGCTAACCGGAACAGTATTGGGGGGACAGATCTCGGGAGCTTGTCAGTTATTTTGTGTATAAGGTCATGAGATGATATTGAAATGGGATACACCATGACCGATGCGATGACCGCCAAGGGCAGAAAGACTAAGGCGAAGTCCCACAGGCTATTTCCAGATGAACTGATTGACCAATTGCTGGCGCAGGTCCAGGGCAAGGATGCCGAATCGATTCTGGGGGAATCCGGGCTGGCGGTCAGCTCAAAAAACAATTGGCCGAGCGCATGCTGGGCGCGGAACTGAACCATCACTCACCGCCGAGGCTGTGCAGGCAGCAGCCGTCACAATGGCACCAGTCCCAAGAAGGTCATCACCCCCGGCGGCGAATTGCGGTGGGATATTCCACGTGGCCGGCTGGACACATTCGAGCCGCAACTGGTGGCTAAAATACCAGCGACGTTTGCCCGGCTTCGACGATCATGTGATCAGCATGTACGAACGCGGCATGAGTGTCGCAATCGCTACAACTTGACATGTATGTTTTCAGGCTTTGTCAGCAAGCCAGCGTGCGCACTCGAGTCCCAATTCATTGACTGCGCGTGCTTCATATTGAGCTGAGTCGTCGGCAGTCAGCGTGTCCATCCAGCGGCCGTTCACGCCCTTGTTGATAAATACCTTAGCACCCTCATCCCAGAACGCGCCACCCATCGGCACGCTTTTCGTGGCATTATTTTTCATCCAATCGAATGAACAGTATTTGATGATATCAGGCAACCTGGCCTCATTAATGGGAATATCAAGAAAGCGTGCAATCCGGCGCATTTCACCCGACATGTCGCGCTTGAGATCGTTGAAGTGAATGAGCAGAAGATTGGGCAATTCACGGATCCGCCACCAGGAGCGAATATTTTCCCAGAATGGCCAGAAAGGATAGCCGTCCTTCTCCATCCAATCACGCCAGCACGTCCGAATATCTACTGGCAACGGCGTGAAAGGCGGACCCACCCGCCCTGGCGTATCGTTTAATGCCGCATACATCGCTTGATTACCGTTGGCGTAATGGTTATACAGGCTCCACAGAACATCCCTACCATCGCGGCCGATGTAGATGTATTTTGCTTTCGGCGAATACACCAGCGCATCGACCGGCAAGTGCGTTTTCAAAAATCTACGATGTGTCTGCGCTTCCACCAGCGGTAATTTCACTGCCTTGGGCGGTACGCGCAGATCAAGCCACGGCGACATTTCCGCCACCGCCAGATCGGGATCGCCATTGAATAACATCTGCGCTACGATTTGCTGCGTCCAAGTGGTGCCTGATTTGGCATACGTTGCAATAATGATATCGTCGGATCGAAACTGAAATTCATTCCAAATCGTTGAATCAAAATGATTGCTATGCAGCTCCCTGGATTTTACCGGCCATGTGATCAGAGTAGGCATATTAATATTCCTTTATGTAATGAGGAGTCATACTGAAAGTTGTGTATGACATAACCTGAAGAGGTGGCGTATTTTTGATGATCGATCAAGACTTTCAACCCTTTTACCAAGGGGTGATTACGCGGCTACCCTGTCCTATCTGTCGGTTTCTTTGGGTTCCAGCTATAAATGACGCCGCCAACGAGTCCTGCAAGAGCGATCACCACCAACAGAAATTGCCACGCCCAGCGTTTCGCCAATAGCTTTCATGGGATATCGTCCTGTGGCTGCAAGGGCATGCACGAGATCAGTTTTTTTCATGAGCAGGCTTCATCGCTTCGGTAAGAATCTCATTCTACTGGGTAGCCCAGCACCCGCTCCAATTCGCGGATGCGCTTCTTCAGATCCGGGACCTCGGCCACGGACACTACGGCATCATCGCTGCGCGCTGCTTCCTGTCCCTCTTCAGCCATGAGCTTTCTCCAGCGAGATAATAAATTGGGAGCAACACCATATTTTCGCGCTACATACGAGACACTCATTCCCGGCAGCCGGGATTCTTCAACAACTTTCAATTTCTCACCCAGGCTCCAGCGCCTGCGGCGCTCAACCCTTGGAATCGCTTCAATGCGATCAAAACCAGAGGCACTATGCCTAGGACTAGGACTAGGACTAGGACTAGGACTAGGACTAGGACTAGGACTAGGACTAGGTATATGCCTATCTCTTATTATCAGTGCATTCATGTCGGTTCAATTGAGGGCTACTACACAGCCAGCCCCGGACCAATGTCGGCGGATCTGGTCGCGTGGGCCGAGACGATTCAGGATCAGCGCCCACTTCCAGAGCTTGCAAATATTGGCCAGCAACTGTTCGTCGTTCCAGCCCTCGTCCTTCGTCAAATGATTTCCTCTAAATTTCCAGAGTGGAATCATCTACTGCTTTTTATATAGAATAAAGGCTGTTTTTTGGATAACATTGCTCTATCAGTGGAGCAAGTAGAATGGAATTTTTGAATGACATGGCCCTGTTCGTGGAAGTTGTCAAGGCTAAGGGCTTCCGCCGTGCTGCCGATACTATCGGAATGCCGAACTCAACTCTGTCCCGACGGATCAGCGCGTTGGAGAAGGCAATTGGGCTGCGCCTTTTGCATCGCACAACACGCAAGATTGAGCTAACCGAGGCTGGTCAGATTTATTACGAGCGCTGTAAGCGCATCGTCGATGAAGCCAGGCTTGCACATGAACAACTCGGCAAAATGCTCGCACAGCCTAGCGGGGTGCTACGCGCTTCACTACCTGTGGATTTTGCCGTGGCCTACTTGGCGCCTTTGGTCGCTGAATTTGCAAACCTCTATCCCGGTATCACATTCGATTTCGATCTCACATCACGGCGGGTCGATCTGGTGAGCGAGCCTTTCGATGTGGCGATCCGCCTGGGAGAACTAGAGAATTCGCAGCTGATAGCGCGTCCACTGGCCGTGCTCCCTACGTACCTTTACGCTTCACCCCGTTATCTCGACCGCTCGGGAGAACCTGTCGAGCCTGCCGATCTGGAGCGCCATGAATGCCTGGGCATTCTGAAGACCGGTACGTGGACACTGCACGATGGGACGCACACCATCAAAGTTTCTATCAGTGGCCGGTTTACGCTCAACAGCGTCGCCATGATTCGCCGCTTGGGAATACTCGATATGGGCGTTATTATGATGCTGGAGGAAATTGTCACCGATGATCTTGCCGGCGGGCGGTTGCGTCGCGTACTGCCTCAATGGCATGGCACTCCAGTACCCGTCTATGCCGTCACTGAGACCCGATTGCTGCCTGCAAAGACACAGTACTTCATCGAGTTCTTACGGGAGCGCCTGCCACGAGGTTTAAAAAGATGCTGAATTTCCCTGATGCTTTCGGCTGGCCGTCACCCAGAGATTGTATCCATTCACCCCGGATTGTAGTAGGTAATCAAGGTGAGGATAGTTTGTGCTCGTCAGAAGGGCATGATATATAACCCAGGAAACGATTCTCGACGTGCATTTCATGCTGCCACTGTGCAATAAACATCGTTCCGGTCGGGCTGTTATAACTCACGCCAGGCCCAATCGCAAACACTTCACCTTTGCGCCCCGGGGACCAAGGGCCAAGCGTCGGCGAGATTGCTTCCCCATCGAGTTTATCGTTTGTCGTCTGCTTCAGGTAATAACCTGAAAGGCCCAAGGCGGTCATGCACCGCGTGCGCCCATTGCTCGATAAAACCTGATGAGGGAACAGCAAATTCCCTTTGTCGTTGTTCGAAGCCTGCAAGCAGACATCATGGTTGGCGTCTGCCCAATCAATGCTGATGAAGGCTGTGAATGATGTGCTTGCCAAACAATTCATCCCATTTTCCCGAAGCGAAAAATTAATGGAGGAGACGTGCATGCTTGAGTTCTGCGAAGGCAATGTAGTGAGTCGATCGATCGGCATGCCCTGAGTATTCGTTGACGAACGCAAGCGCATCCGTAGATTCGAAGCCAAGTCCAAAAACATCGAATGTTTAGTGGGGGTATTCGTAATCCTCGAATGCATATCCCGCCTTCACCGAGCCACCTGTCGGCCATTTCAGTATCAAGGAAAACGAGACGGAGTAACTATATTGTCGGGGGATAAACATCTCATGCGGGGACAGGTACATCGGCCCTGCGTTTAGCCCGTCATCCAACCCACCCATTCCCAACCCTTGCCCGTGAGGCAAGGACATTCCCCACTCCCTTCGTCCTGGGGCGAAGCGAGGAGAAGGCACACCGTTACATCATGGACTTGGTAGAGAGGAAGCGCGAGCAGCAGGCGGCCTGACGTGAATGGTTAGCCAGGTAGCAGAGGAAGCCGCGGCAGGTGTACTTCAGTCCAATATGTCGCCATCCCAAGATGCCGTAATATTAGGAAAAGGTAAGCAATCGCGTACGGTGCTTGATGCAAGTGTCTGCCCGTATCTCTCTATGTGTAATTGCCGGTTATTGTGAGCCATGAAAAAAGATACCGAAGCACAACGACGTCACAAAATTTATCTTCGCACCAAGAATGCTCTTCGCGACAAGCATCAGGATGACTATGCGCTGATGCTTGAACGCCATGCACAGGAGCTTGATACCCTATGGGCGAATTATAATCTTGCTGTAAAAAAGCTGGCTAGCGACCATAACAAGAAGACTGCCAAAGCCAGGACCATCAAATCCACTTCCGTGCGGATAAGGAAAAAAGGGATGTTAAGCGTCGAGCCGGAGGAGAAAGTTATTCATTAAATATTACCTTTTCCTCGATCATATTTATTGCATAGGTAATCTACAGATTTTCTGACGGTCGATCAGGGATGTTCTGCGGAATCCCACTTCCTCAGTGCTCCCGGCGGAAGGAAATTCAGCTGCCGCGTCCACGCTTTCCCCCATGCGCGAGGGGGCAGAAATTGCTAAAAAACGATGGGCCAGCCGGGCTGGTTCGCCTGCTGCTTGGTGTAAGACACCCCATGCACCTTCAATCCATTCTGATTCAGCAGCGTGATGATGCCCCCCTTATTGGATAACGCGGTGGGGGGTCGCACGTCAATACGAAGCGTAGCGCCAGGATCGAGTGTGCCGCTCAAGGGCATTTTCGCTTTCTGCTTGTCGGCCAAATGCCAGTCCGACAGCGAAATGACCCGATCACTGGCGTTCAGTATTTGAACCCACTCCTTTTCGGGGGATTCCTTCGAATTGACCAAAGCCGCAACAATGCGAACCAGTCCATCAGGCAGCGATTCCGTCGGCTGCGGCACAATCGGGTCGGGGTTCAGTGGTCCGCGCTCCTCGCCCATGCTCAGTGTGTGACCGGTCGCATCATGGGTGTGCCAGCTTTGTGACTGGAATTTCAGAAAAACGGCCGTCCACTGTTGCTGAAGGGGAAAATGGAAGAGCACGCCGCCATCCTGCCATACTCCATCATCCGCAATAAATCTGCCCACATTGCCTTGATTCATATGGATGTCGTGAATGCCGTTACCGGGTAAAAAACCGAAGTACTTATCCGCTTTATTGTTCTCCGGTCCCCACCGTTCACCGAAGGCATACACCAGCGCCTCTTCATCGGCCATCGCCCGCTGGACGATCTGATCGAGTTTTTCGTTCAGGTCGTTATCAGGTCCGGGCAGATCATGCGGAAGAGGAGTCATCAGTCCGGGCTGCACCAGATTGCCACGAATCAGGTCGAGTGCGCCCGAAACGGGGTTGGGCGCAAGCCGGTTAAAACCGCTGGGCAGAACGGATACCACGTCGGTAAGCGGATGGATAAAGTGGGATTTGATGTGGTACATCAACTCGGATGGCGCTAGCTGAGATTTCACGTTGATCGCTATTCGATACTGCGTGCCAACCTCATCCACGATATGGATCTGGTAGTGGGGTGAAGATCCCGAACCCAGGCGGCGGGCAATGGCCCTGCCTTTCAAAACACCATAACTATTCAGCGCCATGCTGGCCTCCCAAGACGATTGCTCCCGACGATGCTCAAATTAAGAATAGCGTCGAATACGATATTTCGCACGAAATTATTCTTTCGCGGCATACCCTGTCAACTGAAAGATGCACCAAAAAGCGCGTTCGCGTAATGCACCATTTTGCCTGTCACCACCGCAATCTGAGGTAGCCTTGTGTTTCTGCGAACTTGAAACGCACAGTATTGGGGCCGCGGCGCAGCCGGGATTGCTGAGCAAGAGGCTTGTACGGCCCAGCAGCTGAAGGGGATTGCTCAAAACGGAGCGGTCCGTCGCGTGGAGAGAAGACGTGCAGTTCGAATTGGCCGGCACGAATTCTCTTCAATTCCGGAGCGAATGGCTGGGCCAGTGGTTCACCCACGAATACGCCCTCCCCCGGCCATGCTACGCTCTTCCAGTAAGCCTCGATCGCGCTTGCGCCAAGCGCGTAGTGAAACATGGCAATTGCGGGAAACGGGAACTTCTGCATATGATTGCAAGGCTCCACTACCGTGCCGTAACTTGCCGTAGCGCCTGCCTCCAGCCAGCGAAGACTGCTCATCTGACTGGAATCGGTGAGCTGGCCGCCCGCCGAGGTTAAATGATCAGCCAGTGCTCCAGGTAGAAAATTCAGTGTATCGAGCTGCGGAACGCGCGATAGCCCAGTGAAATAAAAAAGGACATCATCGCGATCCGAAATTGCTTCAGTTTCGAGAATTTCGATGGGAAAAACGCCGGCCAGCTCTTTTGCGGTCAGCTCGAAATAGTTTGCCCGCACATTACGCGCCGTATCGGGCGTGATCATCAGATAGGCACGTCCGTCCGGAAAACTGTGGTCAGCAGCGACACCTCGATCAATAAGCGCTTTGACCTGTTCGAAGTCGGTTCCGGCCAGCATCATTGCGGGCCGTAGGTTATGGTCGCTGACAGGATCAAGGCTGGGAGAGTTGAAATATCGGCTGGATTGCGTCGGGCCGCAGCTGGCGGAGCAATAGTTCTCATCAAAACCAAAAGCCAACGCGGAGGTTAGTGACATGCAATCCACCCGGTAAGGAAGCGTCCAGGCCACAGCGTACGCTTGAACATGAGCAGGCGTCTTCCGGTCAATCTCGGCCTTAAGCTGTTTAAACTTATCCCTGGGCAGCGTGTTGCGGGAGGGGGGGAACTGCAGGTGTATCATATTGCCGGCGGGAATATGACGCACCTTCTGGTAATAACTGCCGATTTGCTGCGACAGCGGATCGTTGTCGTTGACAATGACGGCAATATCGTCGGGCGTCAGTCCTGTGCGCGGCAACTGGATGCGCGCTTGAGCATCGGCCTCCAACGGCACAAACACCAGAATGATCAGTAATGCGATGACTGGCGAGACGAGAAGTTTTATCTGGGGGCAGGGCCTTTTGCAACCAACGCCGCATGGCGCCGTCTGATCATTTACAAGCCTCATGCGCTTGACTCCATGCCAGGTTGAAAGCATCCACGAAACCGATGCCTGTAAATCCGGATTAGAGAGGTTTTCTTATCCCTTATCGCATAAGCAGATTTCATCCTCATGCATGATAATGATTCCAGGAGACCGAGTCCACCATCCCATGCTGTCCCTCCACGATCTTCTTCATCAGCGCATTCCTGGAGTGCCGGTTACTAAACTGCTGGTAGCCGTCAATCTGCTGGTCTTCGCAGCCATGCTCGCCGGCGGCGCCGGCCTGTGGCACTCATCCAATAGTGTGCAACTAGCCTGGGGCGCCAATTTCGGACCGGCCACGCAAGACGGAGAATGGTGGCGCCTGGGCAGCGCGATGTTCCTCCACTTCGGCGCTGTCCATCTGACGTTGAATCTTTGGGCGCTATGGGATGCCGGCCAACTGGTTGAACGAATGTATGGGCACACGCGCTTTGGCTGCATCTATTTCGCAAGCGGTCTCGCGGGCAATCTGCTATCGCTCGTTGCGCATGAAGGATTAGCCATTTCCGGCGGCGCGTCAGGCGCCGTTTTCGGCATATATGGCGCGCTGCTGGCATTCATGTGGCGCGAACGCGGTAATCTTCATCCACGTGATTTCCGCTGGTTTTTCTGGGGAGCAGCAGGCTTTGCGGCTGCCAGTCTCGTCCTCGGGCTTCTGATTACCGGTATCGACAACGCCGCACATATCGGGGGTTTTGCGGCCGGAGTACTGGGTGGAATAATATTTGCGTCGCCTACCAATGTAACGGAACCTTTATCCCGTCGATTCTTTCGTTCCCGCCTGTTCGCGGGCGGCATATTTGCGCTCGCGATAGTCGTCCTGATCAATCAGGTTCCCCACCGCCCTTACAGGTGGAGTGAAGAGGTGTTGGCACGCAAGGAGATTGGAGAATTCTTGCGCGACGATGCCGCGATTACCCGGACCTGGCAGAACATACTTGACGAAGGCAAGCGAGGTGGAATCTCATTCAATGAACTGGCAGGACGCATCGATTCAGCCGTTGTGGATCGTTATGAAGAAAGCTTTGAACAGCTTTCCCAACTCCCGCCCAATCCGGCCCTGCCTTCCGCTCCCACTGTGGAAATGCTGCGTGATTATGCCGAACGCCGCATGGATGCCTCCCGCGCTTTGGCGGAAGGGCTACGCGCCCGGAAGCCCGAGCAGATTCGTGACGCGCTCGAAATGGCGCGGCAGTCGAGACAGATGAATCAGCCTGGCAGGACGGAACTTGACAAGCCGAGTCAAGAAGCGCCCGCTGACGGGCGCGAGCCCACCCGATAAAGGGCCTTGGGCATTCACCATAGCAATCAGGCAACCGCAATACAAGAAAAATATGAGGGGTCAGACACGATTATCATTTTTCCTCGGTTTCCCACCCTTCGGATATGGCTTGGCGCTGACTCCACCTTGAAGAGTGGACCATTTTTGTTGCGTCACTGCTTTTTGCCGTGGTTTACCTGGTCTATTGCGTTGGGCTCCATGAAGAGGATTTCCCATATATGACCATCCAGGTCCTGAAATCCATGCCCATACATGAAACCGTGATCCTGTGGCTGGTTATAGGTTGTTCCACCGGCGGCGACCGCCTTGCGAACCATCTCATCAACTTTCTCCCGGCTCTCGGAAGATAAGCATACAAGCACTTCTGTGCTTTTTGTTGCGTCACAAATTTCCTTGGGAGTAAAAGTCTTGAACTTGTCCTCGGTCAATAGCATGACAAATATATCTTCGGCAACAATCATGCACGCGGCGGTCTCGTCCGTAAATTGGGGATTGAACGTGAAACCGAGTTTAGTAAAAAACTCCACAGACTGATTGAGATTTTTAACGGGGAGATTCACGAAAATTTTGGTAGTCATTTTCCCTCCATGTGAAAGTCGATTGAACGGCAAAGCGTCAGCAAACCGGTGCTGACAGTTATCCAACAACCCGCCAGCCTATGACTATTGAAGAATGCAGCCTGATCCAGTCCACGACAAGTATTTCACCCATTGATGGGTCAACATAGGCCTGTCAATTTCGTCATGGTAGTACAGATGAACGGGATTTGGATGCCTATGGATACATTATGGAAGCCGTGGCGCTTATTTAATATCAACCAGTGGCGGCATTCTTCGGGATTTATTCATCGATTCCATGACTCAAAGATAATCGGACAGAAAAAATTTTGACACATATCTTAAAATATAGCACTATGGACTCAGCGCACTAGTAGTAGTAAAATAGACCGAAGTTTAATACTATATATAGTGGTTTTACAATGTCTACACGATATCCACGACATCCAGCTTCTACCCTAGGGAAAGCAGATTTCCGATATAGATGAGGAGAATCCGACATGCAGCTTGCAACAGATCAGACTAATCGCTCGGCAGTATCCGGTCACGAGTTTTCTTCAGCCCCTTCCACTCCGGATTCGCGCTATTCCCAATACAAGATCATTCGCCGTAACGGTTCCGTGGCCGCGTTTGAGCCAGCCAAGATTTCCATTGCCATGACGAAAGCATTCATTGCGGTCAATGGCGGCCAGGGCGTGGCTTCAGCAAGGGTGCGCGAGGTGGTGGCACGACTGACCGATGACGTGGTGAACGCATTGATCCGGCGCCAGCCTTCCGGCGGGACTTTTCATATCGAGGATATCCAGGATCAGGTGGAACTCGCATTGATGCGTTCCGGAGAGCATGACGTGGCGCGCGCATACGTGCTTTACCGCGAGGATCGGGCGCGGAAGCGGGCAAAGCAGAAAGAAATGGGGGTGGTGGAAGCGCCGGCCAGCATTCTGAATGTGCTCGAAAATGGCCGGAAGGCCCCGCTGGATACGGCGCGTCTGCTGACGCTGATCGAATCTTCCTGCGAGGGTTTGGGCGAAGCGGTGAACGCTGCGCTGATACTCAAGGCCACGCTGAAGGACCTGTACGATGGGGTGCCGATGGAGGAGGTAAGAAAATCGGCTATTTTATCGGCGCGTGCATTGATTGAAAAAGAGCCCGCCTACAGCTATGTCACGGCACGATTGCTGCTGCATACCATTCGTTTCGAGGTGTTGGGCGAAGAAATCCTGCAACAGGAAATGGCGGAACGCTACGCAGAGTATTTTCCCGATTTCATCAAGCGCGGGATCGATGCCGAGTTGCTGGATGAACGCCTGGCACAGTTCGATCTGCCGCGTTTGGCCAAAACACTGGATGCCAGCCGCGACCTCAAATTTGGCTACCTGGGTTTGCAAACCTTGTATGACCGGTATTTCCTGCATGTGGAGGATCGCCGTATCGAGTTGCCGCAGGCATTCTTCATGCGCGTGGCAATGGGGCTTGCACTCAACGAAATTGACCGGGAAGCGCGCGCCATCGAGTTCTACCACGTACTGTCAAATTTCGATTTCATGAGTTCGACTCCAACGTTGTTTAATTCCGGCACACGCCGCTCGCAGCTGTCTTCCTGTTATCTCACCACCGTTCCGGATAACCTGGATGGCATTTACGAGGCCATCAAGGAAAATGCGCTGCTCGCCAAGTATGCGGGGGGACTCGGCAATGACTGGACGCCGGTTCGAGCGATGGGCTCGCGCATCAAGGGCACCAACGGCAAGTCGCAAGGTGTGGTTCCCTTTCTCAAGGTAGTGTCCGATACCGCGGTGGCGGTCAATCAGGGCGGCAAGCGCAAAGGTGCGGTTTGCGCCTACCTGGAATCATGGCATCTGGATATCGAGGAATTTCTGGAACTGCGTAAAAACACTGGCGATGACCGCCGCCGCACCCATGACATGAATACGGCCACATGGATTCCCGATCTGTTCATGAAACGCGTAATGGACGGGAGTGAATGGACGCTTTTTTCACCCTCCGACGTGCCTGACCTGCATGACAAGTTTGGCAAACAGTTTGAGGAGGCCTATCTTGCCTATGAGGAAAAAACAAGGCGCGGCGAACTGAGCCTGCACAAGAAAATTCCGGCGCAACAGTTATGGCGGAAAATGCTCAGCATGCTTTTTGAAACCGGACATCCATGGATCACTTTCAAGGACGCCTGCAATGTCCGTTCGCCGCAAAACCATATTGGCATAGTGCATAGCTCCAATCTCTGTACCGAGATAACCCTGAATACCAATGACCACGAAATCGCCGTGTGCAATCTGGGTTCGGTGAATCTTGCAGCCCACATCCGCGAGGGAGAGCTTGACGCAGGCAAACTGAAACGCACTGTCAGCATCGCCATGCGCATGCTGGATAATGTAATCGATATCAATTTCTATGCCGTCCCCAAGGCACGAAATTCCAACCTCAAGCATCGTCCCGTGGGGCTCGGCATTATGGGCTTCCAGGACTGTCTGCATATGCTGCGTATCCCCTACGCTTCGAAAGAGGCCGTGGAATTTGCCGATCGCTCCATGGAAGCAGTCGCATACCAGGCGTATTGGGCTTCCACCGAAATGGCCGAGGAGCGCGGCCGTTACGCTTCCTATCGCGGCAGCCTGTGGGATCGCGGGATTCTGCCTCAGGATACGCTCGATCTGTTGCGTGAAGAGCGTGGGGGATACGTCGAGGTAGATATGTCGGCGACGCTGGATTGGGATGCCTTGCGCGAGCGCATCGGAACGCACGGCATGCGTAATTCCAACTGTCTGGCGATTGCGCCGACCGCGACCATTTCCAACATTATCGGGGTATCGGCCAGCATCGAACCCACCTTTCAGAATCTTTACGTCAAATCCAATTTATCCGGAGAGTTCACCATGGCGGGCGAATACCTGGTAAACGACCTGAAAAAACTGGGACTCTGGGACGAGGTAATGATTTCTGATCTCAAGTATTTCGACGGCGCCCTGGGGAAGATAGATCGGGTGCCGGTCGACATTCGCAGACTTTACGCCACCGCCTTCGAGGTGGAACCGCAGTGGTTGATCGAAGCGGCGTCGCGACGGCAGAAGTGGATCGATCAGGCGCAGTCACTGAACATCTATATGTCGGGCGTCTCAGGGAAAAAGCTGGATGAGGCCTATAAACTGGCTTGGCTGCGTGGCTTGAAAACTACTTATTACCTGCGCTCGCTGGGTGCAACTTCGGCGGAAAAATCCACGGTCGAAGCTGGCGCATTGAACGCCGTGTCCGCAGAGGGCAACATAGTTTCTATCGGGGCGACGCCAGCAACCGACGTGAAATATTGTTCCATCGATGATCCCGAGTGCGAGTCGTGCCAATAATTTGCAAAAGATCGAAAAGTAAAAGGAGAAGGACATGTTGACATTTGAGGACGAAACAGTGCAATCGGAAACGCCACGGATGAATGGCGCTGCGTCCAGGCTGAGTCCGGAAGCCGCTGGTCCGGCGACCATGACTAGAGCTGAAGCGGAGAACGGCGACGAGCATGATACCGCCGACAGGAATCGGCGCATATCGGTGGAAGACAAGCGCATCATAAATTGCAAGGCCGATGTCAACCAGCTGGTGCCATTCAAGTACAAGTGGGCATGGGAAAAATATCTCTCTGCCTGTGCAAACCATTGGATGCCGCAGGAAATCAACATGAGCCGCGACATCGCCTTGTGGAGAGACCCCAATGGGCTTACAGAGGATGAGCGCCGCCTGGTCAAACGTAATCTGGGCTTTTTTGTCACCGCTGACTCGCTGGCGGCCAATAATATCGTGCTCGGCACCTACCGCCATATCACCAATCCGGAATGCCGGCAGTATCTGTTGCGCCAGGCATTCGAAGAAGCGATTCATACGCATGCTTATCAGTATATCGTCGAGTCGCTTGGATTGGACGAAGGAGAGATTTTCAACGCCTATCATGAAGTGGCGTCAATCCGGGAAAAGGACGAGTTCCTGATTCCGTTCATTGATACACTTACCGATCCGGCATTCAAGACAGGTACGCCTGAGGCCGATCAGAAGCTGCTGAAGAGCCTGATCGTGTTCGCCTGCATCATGGAAGGCATGTTCTTTTATGTGGGCTTTATACAAATCCTGGCGCTCGGAAGGCAGAATAAAATGATGGGCGCAGCGGAGCAGTATCAGTACATTCTGCGGGACGAGTCCATGCACTGCAATTTCGGCATAGATGTCGTTAATCAGATCAAGATGGAAAATCCGCATTTATGGACCAAGGCGTTCCGCGATGAAATCAGTGCGCTGATACAGAAAGCCGTGGAACTGGAATATCGCTATGCGGAGGATACGTTGCCGCGCGGTGTTCTTGGATTGAATGCACCGATGTTCAAGGAATACCTGCGTTATATCGCAAATCGCCGCTGCCAGCAGATAGGCCTGGACATCCTCTATCCTGGAGCCACCAACCCTTTTCCATGGATGTCTGAAATGGTTGACCTGAAAAAAGAAAAAAACTTTTTTGAAACCCGGGTTACCGAGTATCAGACTGGCGGTGTGCTAAGCTGGGATTAAAACAAATCCGTGTACTGAACTTCAACGGGGTCGATAGTGCGGAAAGCGGCGCGGGCCCTTGAAAAAAAGTATGTCCGATTGTTTTGCCGCGTGCTGTTTCTGTGCAGAACGTGCCAAAATGGCGCATGATCGGGAGTTCTGTTGACGGGCAATAAAGAGCCTTATGGATAACAGGAAGCGGTACTGTGTCATGAATTTCCCGGCACGGAATTATTATGCCCTCATGAGTATATTGCAGCAGCCCTGGAGAGCTGTACTGCATGAAACGAGCTACCGCCTGATCAGGGGCTAACAGCTCGCTATTTATCCACTGCCCATATTGCTTTTATGTAGCGGTAAGTGTAGTAAACGTAGCAGTTGTATATCCCGTGTAACTTTAATCTGGAGGTTGAAATGGCAACTACCAAGAAATCCGCGGCAACGAAACCTGACGTGAAGAAATCCGCAGCTGTAAAAAAGCCCGCGGCCAGAAAAGAAGTTTCAGCGAAAGAAGTGGCGGCGGACAAGGGTCCTACTGAGAAAGAAACGGAGAAAAAGGCCGCGAGCAAAATCGCGGCTTCAACTAAAAAACCGGTAACCAAGGCAAAAACTTCGGCGGCAACTTCTGCAACAACTTCGGCAAAGACCTCGAAAAAAACCTCGGCCAAGGAAGAAGCTCCCGTCAAAAAAAAGGTAGCCAAGGAGCCTGCCGAGAAAAAAGGTGATAAGAAAGCGGGGAAGAAGGCTGATAAAAAGGTAGAGAAAAAAACAGAGAAAAAAGCTGCGAAGAAATCTGCCGCTTCGGATAAAAAATCAGCATCTAAGAAAGATACGGCAGCCAAGAAAACCGCTCCGGCCAAAAAAGCGGGCGCCACAAAGTCTGGAGGGAAAAAGGCCGCGCCTAAAACTACAGCTGAGAAAAAGACGAAGAAAGCAGCAGAAAAAAAAACCGCAGCTAAACCCGCTTCAGCCAGCAGCCCGGCTGCCAGTTGGCCGTTTCCGCTTTCAGGATCGGGCTCTTGAGCTTGGCGGTTGACATTGCGGAACAGCCTATTACCTGAGAAGCTAACAAGCTGGTCCGCAAGTAGCATATATAAAAAATCGGTCTCTGTCAGGAAACCGGAGATGTTTTTTTCCCATTAGTACTCTGGCGTCCCCGCGAATTGTTTATCCATTTGGGCAGAGCGTGATTGCGGTCCTTCGCGCACGTAGAGCTATACCATCAATCCATGAATAGCCGGCGACCTACCTGTACACGAATTATTTACGCTGGTAAAATTTTACGGACGAGATTAACATTAACGTTAATTCAATCTGTATCTGTGAATCCTAGTGGAGGTAGTCATGGCTCATACGATTCCACCAACGTCAGGCGATTACGACACCACGCGTATTGTCGAACGTCCCGATGGTTTTTATTGGCATGATGAAAAGGAGAGCGACAAGGTTTTCGGCCCCTTTCCCACCTTACTCGAAGCCATCCAGGATATGGAATACACCCCTGAATCAGACTATGAACCGGGGGAAACCCTGGAGCAGGCGGAGGAAGAAATCGGTATATCCGGCTGGATTGACCCCGAGACCGGCCAGCCGGGTGAAGACTCTTTCCGGCTTGAGAACTGATCAGCGCGCTTTTTCTCTCGCGTACTTGATCGCGCTATGCTGGTCATTTGGCGTGCGCTACGGAAGACCCGTAATAATCCTCGCGACAGCTAACCTCAGTTCTGCTGCAAGCTCGAATTGCCTCCGATGGCGAAAGCCCGTCTTGGGGGACCGTAGACAAGCCGGCCAAGACTTCAATCAGCGGCTTATGGAATCGTCTTCCGTTCCCGGTACTGCTCTATTGGTAAAACTTTGCCTCCGCGTTGACGCTTCTTGCCAGCGTTGCCTCATCTGTCTTTCTAGCCGAAAGTCCCTATGAACTACCGGGAAGAACGGGATACCATGGGTATGGTGCAGGTACCTGCTACCGCCCTGTGGGGAGCGCAGACACAACGTTCCCTGCGGAATTTCAGAATTTCCGGGGAGCGAATGCCAGTCGCATTGCTCCACGCCCTTGCGCTGGTGAAGCGTGCGGCGGCGAGGGTGAATTGCGATCTGGATCTGCTCCATGCCGATAGCGCCACTGCCATCATTCAGGCTGCCGATGAGGTAATCTCCGGCTCTCATGATGGGGAATTTCCCCTGGTGGTGTGGCAGACAGGTTCGGGGACCCAGACCAATATGAATATGAATGAGGTGCTGGCGAACCGTGCTTCCGAACTGCTCGGCGGCAAACGGGGAGTGGAATGCAGAATTCATCCCAACGACGACGTGAACCGAGGGCAATCGTCCAACGACGTTTTTCCTTCAGCGATGCATGTCGCAGCGGTACGGTCCATTCATCATCAATTAATACCCGCCATTGTGACGCTGCGAGGGACGTTGTCCACCAAAGCAGATGAGTTTTCCGGCATCGTCAAAATCGGCCGTACCCATTTGCAGGATGCAACACCGCTGACGTTGGGGCAGGAATTCTCCGGTTATGTTTCCCAACTGGACCATGGACTGGAGCATATCAAGGCATCGCTCCCGCATCTGTATGAACTGGCACTGGGCGGCACAGCCGTTGGTACAGGTCTGAATACCCATCCTGAATTTGGCGCGCGTGCAGCAGCGGAATTGTCGAGGTCGACAGGTCTGCCGTTTGTCACGGCAGCAAATAAATTCGAGGCGCTGGCTGCAAACGACGCGCTGGTTCATGCCCATGGCGCGCTGAAGACGCTGGCGGCTTCTTTGATAAAAATTACAAATGATATCCGCTGGCTGGCCTCCGGACCCCGCTGCGGCATCGGTGAATTGAAAATCCCGGAAAATGAACCGGGTAGTTCCATTATGCCCGGAAAAGTCAATCCGACCCAATCGGAGGCGATGGCCATGCTGTGCTGCCAGGTGATGGGTAATGACGTCGCTATCAACTTTGGCGGGTCGATGGGCAATTTTGAGCTCAACGTCATGAAGCCGCTTATCATCCACAATTTTCTGCAAAGCGTTCGCCTGCTTTCGGATGGAATAATGAGCTTCAACGATAATTGCGCCACCGGGATAACCGCAAATGTCGAACACATTGATGAACTGATGCGTAATTCGTTGATGCTGGTGACCGCCCTCGCTCCCTATATCGGCTATGACAAGGCAGCGGAAATTGCCAAGAAAGCGCACCGCGAAGGTGCAACACTGAAAGACGCAGCCGTTGCGTCGCGTTACGTTACGGCCGAGCAATTCGAAGAGTGGGTAAGGCCGGAGAATATGACAGGAAACCAGTAAACGGAACCAGACTATCGTTTTCTGGATTTCACTCTCATTCGCATGGTCGGCGTCGGCTACAAATCTGCAAAGAAATGTTGCCGGGAAATTGCAGGAGCGCCCTGGTGCTATCGAATGCTTGAAGCTGATCCGGCGGTCGACGGCTCATTTTTAGATCCTCTTTCCTTTTGTCAGCTCATGTGTCAACCAGGGGCCGTGATCCACAATGACTTCTTGCCCCACTCGACCTTCAACTTTTCGTGGGTTAAGCGGGAGTGGAATTGACCCTGTTGAATGCGTTTAAACAGTCACCCCCCCCGCCCAAGGTTGGTCTCATATTGACCGGCGGCGGTGCACGCGCAGCCTATCAGGTGGGCGTGTTGCAGGCTATCGCCGACATGCTCCCAAGAAGGGCGCGTAATCCCTTTCCAGTCATTTGCGGCACCTCTGCCGGAGCACTTAATGCCGTCAGCCTCGCACTTTCGGCGCGTAATTTTCAGGAAGGTGTTCGGAAGCTGTCGGCAGTATGGGAAAATGCGCACGTCAATCAGGCCTATCGCTCCGATCCTGTTGGCGCGTACGGAAATGCGGCGCGGTGGTTAGCGTCGCTATTGTTGGGAGGCCTGGGAAAGCGTACTGTCGTTTCCCTCCTGGACAATTCCCCGCTTGCTCAACTACTGGAAGACAGTTTGCCGCTTCATGGCGTCCAGAGAAGTATCGAGGCAGGCGCTTTGCATGCTCTTGGCATCACCGCCTGGGGCTACACCTCCGGGCAGTCGGTTACGTTCTATCAGGGTGTGGACGATATCGCGCCATGGAAACGGGAGCGCCGTATCGGCATCGCGGCGCCGATCGGGATCGAGCACCTGCTCGCGTCCTCCGCTATCCCTCTTCTTTTTCCCGCGGTAAGAATCAATCGCGAATATTTTGGTGACGGTTCCATGCGCCAGCTTGCACCTATCAGCCCCGCACTGCATTTGGGCGCCGACCGGGTACTGGTGATTGGAGTACGCAGGACCGCCGAAACGCAGCCCGACCGCGTGAAGGTCGACAGTTATCCCACACTGGCTCAGATAGGAGGCCATGTTATGGGCAGTATTTTTCTCGATAGTCTTGACGTCGATCTGGAACGTTTGCAACGCATCAACAAGACCATCCAGATGATCCCGGACGAGAGGAAAAAAAATAATGACATGACGCTACGCCAGATCGAATCGATGGTAATTTCTCCCAGCGTCGAAATCAACAAAATCGCTGCACAGCATGCTCACACGCTACCGCGTACCATCAGGCTCTTTTATCGCGCCATTGGAGCGATGAGGCGGGATGGCTCGGCGCTTTTGAGCTATGTTCTGTTTGAAGAACCCTTCTGTCGGGCATTAATCGAACTGGGATATCAGGATACAATGCCGCGCAGATCCGAGATTCTGCAGTTCATTTGCGCTAAGCAGCCTGTCGGACTTGAAGAATCAAAGCGAAAAAGTGACTGGGTGAGGACAGATTTTGAGGATTTTGAAGGCCAATAGTTATTCTATTGGACGAAAAAGCGGCGAAATATGGACCAGCCAGACGCTTTTGCAGCCGATTTCCTTTAAGTCCGACAGGCTGCTAAGGCAAGGGAGTGAGGCGGACGCTGGTATAATCCCGAGAGCGATCCAGCGCCAGGCAGTCACCCAAGGGAAGCCGCACAAGGCTGAACCTCTTGACTGCGTTACACGTAGCCACCTCACTTGCAGAGATTATTTATGGACATTTCCAGTCCGCAATTCTGGGTCGCGGTACTCCAGATCATCGCTATCGATATCGTTCTGGGCGGTGACAATGCGGTTGTTATTGCCCTTGCATGCAGGCGGCTACCCGAGAAGCAACGAAATCTCGGGATTTTCTGGGGAGTACTGGGCGCGATTGGCCTGAGGGTGGTGCTGATTTTCTTTGCTCTCAATCTGCTGGCGATTCCATTCCTGAAAATTCTGGCTGCATTGTTACTGTTGTGGATCGGCACCAGGCTGCTTCAGCCCGAGCCGGAAAGTAACGGGCACAATGTTGACGCAAGCACAACATTGGTTGGCGCAATCAAGACTATCATTATTGCCGATGCCGTGATGAGCCTCGATAATGTCATTGCCATTGCCGGTGCCGCCAGGGACAGTCTTGGCCTCGTTGTTTTCGGTCTGGTGGTGAGCGTGCCCGTCATTGTGCTGGGGAGCAAACTCGTAATGAGGCTCATGGATCATTTTCCCGTCACCATCTTCATAGGCGCAGGCTTGCTCGGCTGGATCGCGGGTGATATGAGCATTACCGACGCAGTCAGCAAAGAATGGGTAAATGCCAATGCGGCTTATCTCCATTGGGCCGCCCCCGCCTGTGGCGCACTGGTGGTTGTGATCACCGGCAAGTGGCTTGCACAGAAGGCTCAGGCAAAAAGGGCCGCTATTGTCGACCTGGCAGATGATATAAACAAACCGTTATAACCTCTTCCATAAATAACCGTTATATGCCGGAGAACACATGCTGAAATTCCTGTTGCCCGTGGATGGCTCGGATACTTCCAACAGAGCGGTTGCCGCGTTCATCAACCTCATCAACTGGTACAAGGAAACACCGGAAATTCACTTGCTGAACGTCCAATTTCCGCTGCGTGGAAATGTGCCGATGTTTATCGACAAGGAAAGTATCGACCTGTATTACCAGGAAGAAGGCAGGAAGGAACTTCGAGCAGCGGGCGAATTGCTGGATCATGCAGGTATTGCCTACCGGTTTCACATCGTTGCCGGCACTCCAGCGGATATGATCATACGGTATGCGGAAGAAATGAGTTTTGATCAAATAATCATTGGACCGCGCGGGCTCGGAGCCGTCAGGGGCATCTTGCTGGGTTCGGTAGCCAACAGGATCATGCAGCTATCGACAGTTCCTGTGCTGCTTATCAAATAATAATTTAACGGAGAATAATGGACAGTATGAGCTTTAACCAAAAAACTTTTATCGGAATGGTGCGGGATCAATGGGGCTTGACCTTGATCGAGATGATGATGATATTTGCCATTATCGGCATTCTGGTCACGATCGCTATCCCACCTGCATATCAGCTTTACGAGGATTCTCAAGCGCGGGAACAAGTCACTGAAGCAATGAATCTTCTGGATAGCGTCAAGGCGCCCGTCGCCGGATTTTATTCGGATAAGGGAAGATGGCCAACAGAGACAGAGTTCGACAGTCTTGTAACGACAAAGACAGGGAAGTATGTTGCGAGCCTTACCCCGAGAATCCTGCCCAACGGTTTTCAGGTCACGGCAACATTCAGGAACAAAGGCGTGAGCCCGGGACTTTTGAACGAAGGTACCGGCAGAACGCTGGTTCTCGCCACAAAAAACGGTGTGGAATGGGTCTGCAACGATAATACAGATTCTGCCAACGGCGTCCCTGGTCTAATCGCAGGAAGTGTGTTACCTCAACACCGACCGCAGTCCTGCAAGTAGAGATGCAAAATACAGCGTGGGCTCGCCGCGCATGCCGCGATATCCTTTCAAACTTATATCGGGTTACGCAAGAAGACATGGGAAATATAAGGCATCATACACCGCGCATGACGCACCTACCTCCTGGCTGGAAAAAGGGACAGAGAGGCGGCTGGCTGAAATCCATTGAGCATTGACCCCCATCCCTCAAAGCTTATAATCATTAAATGGCTATATTCTCATCCGAAGGGTGGAACCGTCCTTTCGCTCAGCCCACTACATTTATTTGTTACTTCTGAACGCCGGTTTAGCCGACGCGAATTCTCATCCGGACGAAAAAGGAAGAAAAAACCGAAAACGCAACCTGCGGACTTGCATGTTCTGTAGCAAAACAAGACAACGGGAAGAATATATGAATGAATTTACCGATCAAATAGCAGGATACTTCAATCAGGTACCCATGTGGCCCTTGGTTTTGCTCGGCATGGGGATTGTTGTCACGGGAATTTATGAGCTGTTTCACCGCAAACGCCGGGCTGAGGCCGCCGAGGAATTTCGCTCGGTTATTCTCTCGACGCTCTCCGGCCTGTATCCCGAGCCTACCAACTGGCCTAAAAGTATAGATACCTATCTTTGCGCGCGTTTGCCCGTGATGCAGGAAATCATCGAATACTTTAAACAGAATGTCCCGCAGGAGGATCTGCCGGCTTACAACAGGGACTGGGACAACTACTGCCACTTTTGCCGTGCCGAGGTAACCGACGACAAATGTACCGCGGCGGAGATGAATCCCGGCATAGAGCCGGATCCAAAAAAAACCTTTCACACGCTTGTCTCCAACCTTTTACGTCATGCGAACTACTGAGTTTTAGACAACGCTTTGTATGTCCAGGCAAGGGAAATTCCAAACACGACGTGCGCCACTACCGTGATCCAGTCACGAGCCGCCGAGAACCAGGGGAAAACGAACGTGACCCCGTACATATTAATTACGTATAGCGTCAATCCGTAGATAGAACCGGCAAGCAAGGAAAACCCTGTGCCCATACCAAAATGGGAAATCAACCAACCCAGAATCAGGCCGTACGCCATTGAAATCGCAAAGTGAATGAAGGTCGCCGCCGCCATCACCTGCCAGTCGAACGTTGCCGGTGGCGGTAGAACCTCCGGGCCCATCAGGATGGCCGCGGCCAAACGAGCGTCTCTGAATAAAATCGCCGGCAGAGCATCAGTGAACGACCACCACAGGACGACCTGCGCTCCAGTGGCAACGACTCCAGCGACTATACCAGCCCCAATCGCGGCGCTCCAGTTCAATGGCATGTGTAAGAATTGAGACTGTAACCATTCATCCCGGTGAAAATCATTCATGCCCTCCGCTAAACCGAAACTTCGCGCGCAGCCCTCCAATTGGCAGCGAACGGCAAATATCGCCGTTCGGAGCAGCTGATATCACCATGAAGATGGTGTTCCTTTGACGTTGTTCCTTTGATCTGTGCGACTTCTATATTTCAAAACCCACTAATGTAAACGGATTCGTTTTACAATGATAGCAAAGCTATCTCGGGAAATAGCCGTAGCGGCGTCTCGCGCATGCATGATCCATACTGCCTGTCCGGAATACTCAATATGAATAGCGAGGATATTGCCATGAAACCGAAAAGCAGGGACTCCACGGACCGGATTTTTGAAAATTCGGATTCCCGAGATACCTCGTAGCGGCATGCAATCAGCGCACTCATGCAAAATGTCGATTTGACCCACCATTTTCTGATCGCCATGCCAGCCATGGCGGATCCTTTCTTTGCCAAGACGCTAACGTATATATGCGAGCATAGCGACCAGGGCGCGTTAGGCCTCGTGGTGAATCGGCCCATTGACCTTACTCTGAAGGACCTGCTGGATCAACTCGATATATCCTCTGAAGACCAGGCTATAGGGGGATTGCCGGTAATGTTTGGCGGGCCGATACAACTGGATCGCGGCTTCGTACTCCATCAGCCTGTTGGGGAGTGGCAATCGACCATGATCGTGAACGATAAAGTCGGACTTACGACTTCACTCGACATCTTGCGAGCGATGGCAAGCGGGGAGAGCCCGGAGGAAGTACTGGTCGCTTTAGGTTATTCAGGATGGGCGCCCGGTCAGATAGAGCATGAGCTGTCTCAGAATGCGTGGCTCACGGTACCCGCATCGCCCAACATCATCTTTGAATTGCCGGTCGAGGAGCGATTGACGGCGGCGATGCGTTCGCTCGGCGTCGATTTCTCCAGCCTGTCGGATGAAGTGGGTCATTCTTGAAACAGCGTTGATCCGGTAGCAATCAGGTATCCCAGTCATGCAAGATCGGCATGATTCAGTCGCTCGACAATCGCCCCTTGACAGCGGGAACAGCGGGCATCGTCCCGCGACGGTTCTGGGGTTCGATTTCGGTGGCAGGCGCATCGGCGTGGCGGTCGGGCAGCTGGAACTAGGCTTGGCGCATCCTCTTGCCACAGTGAGTAATGCGAATGCGGAGGAGTGCTTCGGAAGCATCGCGCAATTAATTGGAGAGTGGCGGCCAGTTTTACTGGTAGTGGGCCTGCCCACTCATGCCGATGGCACGGAGCACGAATTGACACGGCGTAGCCGGCGTTTTTCCCGGCGCCTGGAAGGCCGTTTCGGCATCAAGACCGTGTTGGTGGATGAACGATACACTTCGGTTGACGCGAGTGCAGCGCTGCGGGAAGGAGGTCTCAAAGGAAAGAAACAGAAACCTGTATTGGATCAAATAGCGGCGCAGCTGATATTACAAACTTATTTTGACAGACGAGATGCAACTACCTGACGCAGAACATTTACTGGCCAACTTGACTGAAAGGGTACGGCACGACCTCGGGCCGAATACCGCACTTGTAGGCATCTACACCGGAGGCGTATGGCTGGCGGAACGGCTGCACCAGAATTTGCAGCTTTCGCTCCCATTGGGCACTTTGGATGTTTCGTTCTACCGGGATGATTTCGGCCAGATTGGCCTCCATCCCCAGATCAGGCCTTCGGATATCCCATTCAAGGTAGAAGGCAGCCATATCGTTTTAGTGGATGACGTACTATACACCGGGCGTACCATCCGCGCCGCGATCAATGAGTTATTCGACTATGGCCGGCCCGCAAGTGTTCGCCTCGCCGCGCTGATAGACCGGGGCGGCAGGGAGCTTCCGATGGCAGCCCAATACGTTGGTACCGTGCTCGACGTGCCATCGGATAAAATGCTGGCGCTGGAAAAGAGTGCCGAGGGAAAATTAAGCCTGAGCCTGTATGACAAACGCCGGGACAATGAGTAACAATCCGCAGCTGAACAAGAATGGCCAATTGCAACACCTCCTCACGACCGAGGGACTGCCTGCCCCCATTTTGCTTCATATACTCGATACCGCCGAGTCTTTTGTCGGGGTTACCGAGCGCGATGTTAAAAAGGTGCCTTTGCTGCGCGGCAAATCCATATTCAATTTATTCTTCGAACCCAGTACCCGCACCCGGACAACGTTTGAAATCGCGGCAAAACGGCTCTCGGCCGATGTCGTCAATCTCAACATTGCAGCGTCATCTCAATCCAAAGGTGAGACGCTGCTGGATACGGTGGATAATCTCTCTGCCATGCATGCCGACATGTTCGTGGTCCGGCACTCGCAAAGCGGCGCGGCTCACCTGATCGCGCGCCATATGCGGCCCGAGATCCATATTATCAATGCGGGAGACGGCCGCCATGCGCATCCGACGCAGGCTTTGCTCGATGTGTTTACCATCCGCCGCTACAAGAGTGACTTCCGTAATCTGCGAGTGGCTATCGTCGGGGACATTCTGCATTCACGTGTGGCGCGCTCGCAAATTCATGCCCTCACCACTCTCGGCGTACCGGAAGTGCGAGTGATCGCGCCCAAAACCTTGCTGCCAGCCAAGGTCGAGCGGCTCGGCGTACATGTTTACCATGACATGACGCAAGGGTTGAAAGATGTGGACGTGCTAATGATGCTGCGTTTGCAAAATGAGCGCATGCTGAGTGCGCGCCTCCCCAGCACAGAAGAATACTTCAAGTATTACGGACTGACTCAGGAGAAACTGGCGTTAGCGAAGCGCGACGCTATTGTATTGCATCCTGGTCCGATGAATCGGGGCGTCGAAATCGATTCCGCGGTGGCTGACGGCAAGCAATCGGTCATCCTGCCTCAAGTGACCTTTGGTATCGCGGTCCGGATGGCGGTCATGTCGATTTTGGCGGGCAGCTGAGCACCATGAAGATAATCATCGAAAATGGGCGTGTCATAGACCCTGAAAACCGTATTGACACGATTATGGATGTTTTCATCGCGGAGGGGAAAATTGCCGCGCTCGGCGCTCCTCCTGACGGCTTCCAGGCCGACCGCAAAATAAATGCAAAGGATATGGTAGTTTGTCCCGGCCTGGTTGATCTGTCGGCGCGGTTGCGTGAACCCGGCCTTGAATATAAGGCCACGCTCGAATCCGAAATGGCGGCGGCAGTGGCCGGGGGAGTGACCAGCTTGGCATGCTCGCCGGATACCGACCCTGTATTGGACGAACCGGGACTGGTGGAAATGCTGAAGCATCGCGCCAGAAATCTCAATCAGGCTCATGTCTACCCCATCGGTGCGCTTACCCGCGGCTTGAAAGGCGAATGGCTGACGGAAATGGCCGAATTACGCGACGCCGGGTGCGTCGCTTTTGGACAATCCGACATGCCGCTTCCCAACACCCGAGTAATGATGCAAGCGATGCGGTACGCCTCCACCTTCGGCTTCTCGGTATGGTTGCGTCCGCAGGATGTAAACCTTGCTGACGGCGGCGTGGCGCATGACGGAGAAGTGGCGACGCGATTGGGCCTGCCTGCGATTCCCGTATGCTCGGAAACCGTGGCGCTATCGAATATTATTCTGATGGCGAGGGAAACAGGGGCCAAGGTACATCTGTGCCGGATATCCAGCGCGGAAGGTGTTGCCATGGTCGGGGCAGCCCGACGGCAAGGATTGCCCATTACCTGCGATGTGGCGGTGAATCATACACATCTCTCCGAGATGGACATCGGCTTCTTCGATTCCAATTGTCATCTTGTTCCTCCATTACGAGGGCTGGGAGACCGTGATGCGCTACGGAGCGGTCTTCTGCACGGTACAATAGATGCGATATGCTCCGATCATGCACCGGTAGACGAAGACGCCAAGTTGTTACCCTTCGCTGAGGCCGAGGCTGGCGCCACCGGTCTGGAACTGCTGCTCCCGCTTACATTGAAATGGGCGGCGGAGATGAAGGTTCCGCTGATTGCGGCGCTAGGCAGGATTACCTCGGAACCCGCTCGTATACTCGGTGTGGATGCTGGACATCTGTCATCCGGCGCGCCTGCTGATCTTTGCATTTTCGATCCCGATCAATACTGGATAGTGGAAGCAGGAGCCCTCAAAAGCCAGGGCAAGAATACGCCCTTTCTGGGTATGGAACTGCAAGGCAGGGTAAAATATACTGTGGTAGCCGGCAACATCGTGCATGAGGGCTAGGCCACAGTTCACGGCACGGCATGGCCATGGCATCACGCATCTGAACCGCGCACTGAACCGCGCATCTGAACGATTACTGGATCAATATCATGAATCCTCTGCTTGATTTCTCCGGACTGCCTCGCTTCGCGGATATTCGAACCGAACATATCACCCCGGCGGTAAAACAGTTGCTGGCAGAAAACCACGCGATGCTTGATTCGATACGTAACGATACATCTACGCCGGCCTGGGATAATTTCGTACAGCCGATGACAGATGCAAACGAGCGTCTGTCCCGTGCATGGGGACAGGTATCGCACTTGAATGCGGTGAAAAACACACCTGAATTACGCGAGGCTTATAACGCGAACCTACCACTTATCACGCAGTATTATGCCGAGTTGGCTCAGGACCAGGTGCTGTTCGGGAAATTCAAACAACTCCGCAGCAGTAACGAATTCGAGAATCTGAGTCCCGCTCGAAAAAAGATAATCGAGGATGACTTGCGTGATTTCCGGCTGGGCGGAGCGGAACTCTCGCCGGAAAAAAAGGAGCGGTTCCTCCACATTCAGGAAGAACTGTCGGCGCTCGGCTCCAGATTCAATGATAATCTCCTGGATGCCACCAATAATTTTGCGTTGCAAGTGGAGAATGCCGATGAAGTTTCCGGCATTCCCGACGATGTGCTGCAAACGGCAAGAGAGGCTGCGGAGAAGGATAATGTTCCCGGCTGGAAATTTACCCTGCATGCCCCTTCCTATCTTCCCGTCATGCAATACGCGGACAACCGTAAACTACGCGAAAAAATGTACCGCGCCTATTCCACCCGCGCCAGTGAAATTGAGGCTGGCGAGATTGAAGCTCCTGCTCCGCCGGCTGGCGGTACAGCCGACCTGGATAATACCCCGCTCATCGCCAGAATGCTTCAACTGCGCAAGGAGGAAGCGCAACTGCTTGGATTTGAGTGCTATGCCGAGGTCTCGCTTGCGGCAAAAATGGCCTCGACTCCGAAGCAGGTACTGGATTTTCTTGGTGAACTGGCTGCTAAAGCCCGACCTTATGCTGAGCGGGATCTGAAAGAGTTGCGCCAATTCGCCGGCGATAAGTTGCAATTGGAAGCGCTCGAGGCATGGGACATTGCCTATGCGAGCGAAAAACTGCGCCTTGAGCGTTATGCCTTCTCCGAACAGGAAGTGAAGCAATATTTTCCTGAAACGAGTGTGCTGCCGGGGATGTTCAAGCTGGTGGAGAGTCTTTATGGCATCGTTATTACTCTAGTGGATGCAGCCGATGCTCAGCTATGGCATCCGGACGTAAAGCTTTTCAATATAACCGATACCGCAGGAAACCTGGTCGGCCGATTTTATCTGGACCTCTATGCGCGGCCTGGCAAGCGGGGCGGGGGCTGGATGGACGACGCCGTCAGCCGACGCCGTATTGGCGCCGAATGTACCGGCGAGTATCGCATCCAGACGCCGGTAGCGTACCTCAACTGTAATTTCTCCGCACCCGTTCGTATTAATGGTGAATCTCGTCCGGCGCTGTTTACCCACGATGACGTGATAACCCTGTTCCACGAGTTTGGACATGGCCTTCACCATCTGCTCACTCAGGTGGAAGACCTGGGGGTATCGGGCATTCACGGTGTGGAATGGGACGCGGTAGAACTGCCCAGCCAGTTCATGGAGAACTTTTGCTGGGAATGGGACGTACTGCATAACATGACCCGGCGGGTAGGGCCTGTATCGCGCGCTTCTGACGATTCAGCCAGTGGAGCACGGATGCCTGATGGCGAACCTATCCCCCGCGAGTTGTTCGACAAAATGCTGGCGGCTAAAAATTTTCAGAGCGGCCTGCAAATGCTCCGCCAGATCGAATTCGCACTATTCGATATGCATCTGCATTCCGATTTCGATCCGAATGGCGGGAAAACGGCACAGCAACTGCTGGATGAGATTCGAGAGCAGGTTGCAGTCATTATTCCACCGAAGTTCAATCGTTTTCCCAACAGCTTTTCGCATATTTTCGGGGGAGGCTACGCGGCGGGATATTACAGCTACAAATGGGCGGAGGTATTGTCTGCCGATGCTTACAGCCTCTTTGAGGAAGCCCCCGCTGGAGGGGTAATTAACCGGGATACGGGCATTCGATTCCGGAATGAAATTCTCGCGGTGGGCGGAAGCCGTCCAGCGCTGGAATCCTTTATTGCATTCCGGGGGCGCGAGCCGAAAATAGATGCGCTGCTACGCCACAACGGTATGGCGATTGCATGAAAATTCGATTCCTGGATTATGATGGCAGACAGATACGGTGAATCGGGCGGCTTTTCCCGCTTTGTATCACTGCAGCGGAACGCTGGGTGCAGAAGTGCGGGATACCACTTGCATCGCCATATACCTCTACAATGGAATGGTCCGAAAACCCTTTTATCCTGTAAGCGAACGTCATTCCGGCCAGCCTTCAGGGATTCATTTTGATTGCTGGCTACTCTTGCAACAACTTCTTTCCGAAGTTAGTATACGCGAGGGCACACATCGCTTATCCTCGTCAAATCCACGGTCCGGCATCGTAATTTTTCGAGTCGAACCGGGGTGATCAAGAATTCCTGGTAATCGTTCACAGCTCAAGCTGGCGGCATGTCATCAAGGCCGATTACGGTGAATGTTTAGCATCGCTCGACAATAGGAGAAAATAAAATGAAACGGATTACAAGCGGGATTATTACTGCAGCGCTGGTTACGGCGTTGGTGGGATGCGCGCAGCGGCCCCCAACCCCCCAGGTCGAGAAAGTTGCGGATGGAGAATTGTCAGTGCCGGCCAATTACAAGAGCTGGCCGAAATTTTTGTCCGATATACAGCGGACAGACAGCAAACAAGTCCGGGAAATATATATCAACCCCATCGGACATAGCGCCAAAATGGGTGAAGATTTTCCCAACGGGACTATTACCGTGATGGAAATTTACAAGGCGCGTGAAGCAGCCGATGGCGCGCTGCTGAAAGGCCCCGATGGGAAACTTGTCAAGGGTGAATTGTTAAAGATAGGGGTAATGGGCAAGGGTCCAGGCTGGGGGGAAAGTGCACCGCCGGAACTCAGGAATGGCGACTGGGTATATGCGATGTATATGGGTGATGGAAAAACCAAGGCGCCGGACGATTACGCAACCTGCCGAGCGTGTCATCTGCCGCTGACGGACAAGGACTATATTTTCCGGTACGATGAGTATTTTCAGAAACGCGCAAAATAGCGCAACGGATGCCTGAACCTGGTTCTCTACAATTTGTTGTTACAGTTCTGGCAGCGTCTTCTGGAGTGCCAATAGGCCTAGTGCGGTCATGCACGTTCGGCTCGGTGCCCGGTCCCCTGGCTGGGGGTGGCACGTCAAAGCGATTGGTTTGCCAGCAAGAAGGTAAATCAATCGCTCCTGTTGTTTATATAATGCCTGGCCTCATAGTAGGAATGAATCTGGTCGATCCAGGACTGGTCGGCCATATCCGGCCAATTGTCCTTGTCGAACCCCGGTGCCGATTCCAGACGTTCCTTCTCTGCATCGAGTATGAAACGTTTATCCAGAGTTTCCAGCTTCAGCGTCAACGCGTTCCACGGCACAGCGAAAAGTTTGTCGGCGATGCCGAGAAATCCTCCGAAGGACAACACTGCATAGGCAACGCTACCGTTGTCGACGTCCAGCATGATCTCCTTGATATTGCCGAGCTTTTCGCCTTTGGGATTGTAGATATTCATTCCTATGGGCCAGTTGGCGCCCATCAATCTGGGGCCAGGTCCATTACCCTCCGTGATTTTGTCCAAGCCATCGATATTGCGCTCTAGCTTACTCATCTTCACCTCCCTGGAGTTGTTGCAGGAAAATCTCTTGGAGTGCCTGAGCCCTGCGAAAGTTGCCAATGACATTCAACAAGGGATGGCCCAAACAGGAAAAGATGTTCGATTCGCTCGTTAACACAGCGATTCAGTTGCTTGCCGAAATAACCCTGTAGTCGGCGGCTGCAAAAGTCAATAGCCGTGGAAGTCTCCCTTTCTTCGCTCTTTGTGCAAAAACAAATCATGAGGCCGGGGCATCTCGTCAATTGCCGGAAAATATCTCAATCCGATGTGGATATGAAACCTGTCTAGCTGAGCTTGCCATGACATTGCTTATACTTTTTCCCTGAACCGCAGGGGCATGGATCGTTGCGTCCGATCTTCTCGCCCTGACGCACAAACGGTTGATGCTTCGATTGACGATCCCGGGTTTCTTCGGCCATTTCGCTGTCTTCCGGGTGTTCCTCTTCGCCCAGTACCTCTTCGAAAGCCGCATGATGATACTGCACATTGACAGGCGGGCGCTGTGTTTCCGCCACCTCTTCCACCTGTTGCTGACTCCTTATCTGCACGGTCAGGACTGTTCTGGTGACCTCCGCCTTGATCTCCTCGAGCATGGAGGTGAACAATTCAAAAGCCTCTCGCTTGTACTCCTGTTTTGGATTCTTCTGTGCGTACCCGCGCAAATGGATACCCTGCCGCAGATGATCCAGCGCCGCCAGGTGCTCGCGCCAGTGGGTATCGAGGCTTTGCAGCATGACCGCGCGCTCGTACTGATGCATGACATTCACGCCGACCTGATCGACCTTTTCCGAGTAATGTTCACGCGCAACCGCGGTAATCCGCTGATGCAGGCTTTCCTCGTGTAAATCGGGCTCCTTCTCCAGCCACTCCTGTAGTGGCAATGACAGCTGATATTCGGCAGCCAAGGCCTTCTCAAGTCCCGGTATATCCCATTGCTCCTCGACACTCTGCGCCGGAATGTAGAGGCCAACAAGACTGCCGAGAACGTCGTCGCGCATTGCGGTGATCGTCTCTGAAATATCCTGGGACTCAAGAAGCTCAGTACGTTGCTGATAAATCACCTTGCGCTGATCGTTGGCGACATCATCGTATTCCAGCAATTGCTTACGTATGTCAAAGTTGCGGGCTTCGACCTTGCGCTGAGCGTTTTCAATGGCGCGGGTAACCCACGGGTGCTCAATAGCCTCCCCCTCCGGCATGTTGAGCTTCTGCATGATGCCCGCTACGCGATCGGATGCGAAGATGCGCAAAAGCGGATCTTCCAGTGAGAGATAGAAACGGCTGGAACCAGGATCGCCCTGGCGGCCGGATCGTCCGCGCAGCTGATTGTCCACCCGGCGGGATTCATGCCGCTCCGTGCCGATAATATGTAACCCCCCGTGTTTCAGCACCTCGTCGTGCAGCAGCTTCCACTGCTCCTGCAATTCCGCAATACGCTCAGTTTGGGCCGACTCGCTCAGGCTTTCGTCAGAACGAATGCGCTCAAGCTCAGGTTCCGGATTTCCGCCCAGCACGATGTCGGTACCCCGCCCTGCCATATTGGTTGCAATGGTAATCATCTTTGGACGTCCAGCCTGGGCGACGATCTCCGCTTCACTTGCGTGCTGCTTGGCATTCAGCACCTGGTGCGACAACTTCTCCCGAGTCAGCAACTCTGACAGCAACTCGTTGTTCTCAATAGAAGTTGTTCCGACCAGAACAGGCTGTCCCCTCTGGTAACAGTCTTTGATATCCTCGATGATGGCGCGGTTCTTTTCACCCATGGTTCGAAAGACCTGATCCATTCGATCAATACGGATCATGGGGCGATGGGTTGGGATGATCACCGTTTCCAGCCCGTAAATTTGCTGAAACTCGTAAGCCTCGGTATCGGCCGTCCCCGTCATCCCAGCCAGTTTTTCATACATCCGAAAATAGTTCTGGAAAGTGATCGAAGCGAGTGTCTGGTTCTCTTTCTGGATCGGAACGCCCTCCTTCGCCTCCACCGCCTGATGCAGCCCTTCGGACCAGCGTCTGCCCGACATGAGCCGCCCCGTAAATTCGTCGACTATGACCACTTCGCCGTTCTGTACCACATAGTGCTGGTCGCGGAGAAATAATGCGTGAGCACGCAAGCCAGCGTAGAGATGATGGACGAGGTTGATATTGGCGGGATCGTAAAGGCTTGTTCCGGAAGGAAGCAAACCGCTCTCGACAAGCAATTTTTCCGCATGTTCGAAACCTGCCTCACTCAACAGCACCTGCTGAGCTTTTTCGTCCACGCTGAAATCGCCCGGACTTTTCTCTGTTTCCTGACGGACCAGTTTCGGAATCAGCGCATTCATGCGCACGTAAACCTCGGTGTTTCCTTCGGCCTGCCCGGAGATAATCAAGGGCGTACGCGCCTCGTCAATCAGAATGGAGTCCACTTCGTCAACGATGGCATAGTTGAGCGCGCGCTGCACCCGCTCGGCGGGATGATTAACCATGTTGTCGCGCAGGTAGTCGAAACCGTATTCGTTATTGGTGCCATAGGTTATGTCGGCACCATAAGCGGCCTGCTTCTCGCCGTGGTCCATCTGTGAAAGGATCACTCCCACGCTGATACCGAGGAATTGATAAATACGCCCCATCCACTCCGCATCTCGTTTTGCCAGATAGTCATTCACGGTGACGAGGTGAACGCCCTTCCCGACCAGTGCGTTGAGATATGCGGGCAACGTCGCCATCAACGTTTTACCTTCGCCAGTTCGCATTTCAGCAATCTTGCCGCTGTGCAGTACCATGCCGCCGATCATTTGCACATCGAAATGGCGCATACCCAGCGTGCGCTTGCCGGCTTCGCGTACTACCGCAAACGCCTCGGGCAGCAACGCATCAAGCGTAGCTCCATCGGCAATGCGTTGTTTGAACTCTTCGGTTTTGGCGCGTAGATCGGCGTCGGTAAGCGGCGTAATCTTTGCCTCTAGCGCATTGATGGCCCCGACAGCCTGGAAATACTGTTTGATTAGCCTGTCGTTACGGCTTCCGAAGACTTTCTTGAGCAGATTGTTCAGCATGAAATCCCGACAATTCTATATTAAGCGACCGTCCAAAAAATAAGGGGTGAGGTTTTTCGCCTCACCCCCGCCGCAGTGTATTAAAATCCGGCTCAACCTGGCATCTTCAGGAACCGGGATGGATTTTGCGGCGAGCCCCTGTGCCTCACTTCGAAATGCAGATGCGGACCGGTAGAACGGCCAGTGCTGCCCACTTCTGCAATCTTCTCTCCCCGCACCACGATTTGGCCCAGTTTAACCAGGCGCTTGGAAGCATGAGCATAGCGACTGACGAAATCATTGCCATGATCGACGTCAATCATATTACCATATTCGGGATGAAAATCGGAATACACTACCACTCCTCCCGCCGCGGCCACAATAGGCGTTCCCGTTGTGGCGGTGAAATCAACCCCCTCGTGAAAAACGCGCTTTCCGGAAAAAGGATCGATGCGCACACCGAAACCGGAGGAGTACCACCTCGTATTGACGGGCATCACGGACGGAAGCATCTTTTTCTTGAGCCTGTCCTGCATCAACAACGAATCCAATGCGCCGAGCTTGTCCGCACGATCATCCAGCATGATCGACAACTCCTGGATTTTATTGTTAAACTCCACAAACGACATATCCTGGGACGGCAGAGTGGCCACCGTTCCTCCCTGGCCCGGATTTTGATTGAATAGAAATTCCTGGGGTTTGATACCGGATAACTCTGCCAGACGGGCGCCGACCGAGTCGAGGCGCAACAGTTGCGCCTGCATCTGGCCCATTCTGACAGCCATGGCGTTTAGGCTGTCGCGCAAATACGACTGCGATTTTTCATGCTCTTCCTGCTGTACGCTTAAAATCAACGACCGCAGGGAGGGACTGTCAATCTTGTCCGCATAGCGCAGGGAAAGATAGTTCAGTCCCATCGCCATTAACATGGAAGCTAAAAAGAATCCGACCGCCAGAAGCACAAGATGCGTGCCGGTTAAAGTCAGGGTTTTCGCTTTTGGCAACTTGTTGGAAATTAGAATAATATTCATCTCATTCCCTTAATTATCGTTCAGCCATGACCCCCATGACCGCGCGCAAGATCAATTTCTACCTTGAAGCTCTGAGGCTGGCGCCGGAGCATCAACGCTTATTCAGTTATATGGAAGAGTTGGTTGCAATGCAACAGGTATTCACGAGAATCGCCCCTCCTCAACTTACTCAACATTGCGCTTTAGGCGCGTTTTCTGAGGGAAACCTGACAATCTGCGCAAATAATGGTGCAATTGCAGCAAAACTAAGACAAACACTGCCTTCATTATTATTAAAATTTCAGGCGATGGGCTCTGAGGTTACTGCAATTCGAATTACTGTGCAAGCGAATTACCGTAATTTTCCCGGGAATGAGCTATCCAGAAAAAAACCGCGAATAGGCAAAGTTGGCATAGAAAGTCTGAATGGCCTGGCCGCGGGATTACCCCGATCGCCTTTAAAAACTGCTATCGAATCGCTGCTGAAAAAAACAGCAAATGGCAGCATTTCAAAAGGATCGCCACGATCCGGATAATCCATGAATGCCTATAGGAACAGGATATAGGGGCGGGTAATGGCAATAGCAAATGAATTACAATGAATCAAGGAGTGTAGCCGACAGAGCAGGCAGCCGACGTCAGGCAGAATGGTGAGGCGTAAATTTTCGGTTTGCGCGAGGAAACGACGGGCGTACCTGCCGCGAAACGCTGATGATAGCCGCTATCTCCATTCCTTCATACAGGACAAACGCCGCTAAGCCAGCCACTGGATATCAGGCGTTACCCTCCGAGGGACCCGCCTCACAAGGCTTCAATTCGATCTATTCCGGTAGATGCTTAGTCCGCCTGTTTTCTCAGGAATGCCGGAATATCCAGCACATCCACGCCTGATTGTTTCATGGCTTCGACGGTTGCATCCCGCCGTCTGTTCGTGCGGATAGCTGCAGGAGCATCCAGATCCTTCCAGTTAATCCCATCCGCCATATTATCGGTCCCGTTGCGCGTATGGATAACGCTTAGCGGTTTGGACTGCGTGCGGTTAACGACACCGCCCAGTCCCGTTGCAACCATGGTGACACGCAGGTTTTCCTCCATGTCCTCGTCGATCACGGTGCCGACTATCACCGTTGCGTCTTCGGCGGTAAAATCCTTGATAGTACTCATCACTTCGTGAACTTCACGCATCTTCATTGCCGAACTGGCGGTAATGTTGACCAGTATTCCTCGGGCACCCGAGAGATTCACATCCTCCAGCAGCGGACTTGCGACCGCCTGCTCCGCCGCGGCGCGCGCACGATCCACACCGGACGCAAACGCGGACCCCATCATTGCCATACCCATTTCCGACATCACCGTTTTTACATCGGCAAAATCAACGTTGACAAGGCCCGGGCAATTGATGACTTCCGCGATGCCCGCAACCGCACCATATAACACGTTGTTGGCGGCCTTGAATGCATCCAGCATGCTGACGTCTTCGCCCAGAACCATCATCAGTTTGTCGTTTGGAATCACGATCAACGAATCGACATATTGCGACAACGCCTCCATTCCCGCCTGAGCCGCCTTAAGACGCCTGCCTTCGAAAGAAAAGGGCTTGGTGACGACCGCGACGGTAAGAATACCCATTTCCTTGGCTACCTGCGCTACCACCGGTGCGGCGCCTGTTCCGGTACCGCCGCCCATCCCGGCGGTGATAAACAACATATCTGCGCCTTCGATCATTTCGGCAATCCGGTCCCGATCCTCCAGTGCCGAATTGCGCCCGACTTCAGGATCGGCGCCCGCACCCAATCCCTTTGTGATGGCCGAGCCCATTTGCAGCAGAGTACGCGCCTGATTGCGCTTCAAGGCTTGTGCATCCGTGTTGGCGCAAATGAATTCAACACCTTGCACCCCGTTCAGGATCATGTGATCCACGGCGTTACCGCCGCAACCGCCCACGCCAATGACCTTGATAACGGCTTCCTGTGTTTGTGTGTCCATGATTTCGAACATAGCGCTTCTCCTTTATGAATTGAAACAACCAAGCAGTTATTCTGTTACGATCTTCCGCTTCTGAACGTTGCCGCCATCCCGCACGTTGCCGAAAAGCAGCATTCCGTCACTCCCGGAACACTTGAACATCAAGCTCAAAAGTTGACCTGAAACCAGCTTTTCATCCTTTCCAAAATCCGCTTGAACGAATTTCCCTGCAATCTGGTATGCTGTTGCCGTTGAAGCTGCTCCATGCCGGCCAGAATCAAACCGATGCCTGTAGCGCATCGCGGGGTGACCACAACTTCTTCGAGGCTGCCGCGATAGTGCGGTAGACCCAGCCTTACGGGCATGTGGAATATCTCTTCGCCGAGTTCCACCATTCCTGGCAGGGAACTGCTGCCGCCGGTAATGACGATGCCGGATGACAGCAATTCCTCGAAACCGCTGCGGCGCAGCTCAGCCTGCACCAGGGAGTAAAGCTCCTCCACGCGCGGTTCGATTACCTCAGCCAGCGTTTGTCTTGAAAGCTGCCGTGTTCCCCGATCGCCCACGCCGGCCACTTCCACCATTTCGTGCGGATCGGCCATCCCACGCAGCGCGCAACCGTACCGGCATTTGATGTCTTCGGCATCCTTGGTAGGGGTACGGAGCGCCATGGCGATATCGTTGGTAACCTGGTCCCCCGCAATCGGAATCACTGCGGTGTGCCGGATAGCGCCATGGGTGAATACCGCGATGTCGGTCGTGCCGCCGCCAATATCCACCAGGCACACCCCCAGATCTTTTTCGTCATCAGATAACACCGCCATTGCCGAAGCCAGCGGTTGCAACACCAGGTCGCGTACTTCGAGCCCGCAGCGGCGCACGCACTTCATGATATTCTGCGCCGCAGATACGGCGCCTGTAACGATGTGCACTTTGACTTCAAGCCGTATACCGCTCATGCCGATGGGCTCGCGCACGTCCTCCTGACCGTCGATGATGAATTCCTGGTTGAGGACATGGAGAACCTGTTGATCGTTCAGGATGTTCACTGCCTTGGCGGTTTCCATTACTCGCTCCACATCCAGCCGGGACACTTCCTTATCCTTGATTGCAACCATTCCGTGCGAATTGAAACTTTTGATATGGCTACCGGCAATACCGGTGTAAACCTCGCGAATCTTGCAGTCGGCCATCAACTCCGCTTCTTCCAGCGCCCGCTGGATCGCGCTGACCGTTGTCTCGATATTGACGACCACGCCTTTCTTCAGACCGCGCGAAGGATTGCTGCCCATGCCGATCACTTCATATCCGCCTTCGGGCTTCACCTCCGCCACAATGGCAACAATTTTTGATGTGCCGATATCGAGGCCCACAATCAGATTTTTGGTTTCGCTACTTCTATTCATCTACCCTTACCAGCCCTTGATCCCGCGATATTTTTTCAAAACGCATCCTGTTATGCCTGCCCGCATCGCTTCGTTTAGCGCGCAGCGAAACCGTCGGGATAACGCAAATCCACATAACTCAATCGCTGATTCAATTGCGCAGCATTTTGGTCATGCACCAGTACGTAGCGCGCCAACCGCGGTTCCATCTGTTCGCGTCCAAGTTCCAGCACGGCACCGTTTTCCAGACGGATTCGCCAGGCGCCACGCGGAGAAAGGTTTATCTGCTCAATGTTCTGTTGCAACCGGCGCAGCAATTTGCTGAACGCAACATACTTCCTGACCATTTCGCCTGAATTTTCCCTGGGACCTTCAAATACCGGTAATTTCCCATTGGAGGCAGCGCTGAAAATTTCCCCCCGGGTGCTCACGAGCGCGTCGCTGCCCCAGCGCGCCAGGGCCACATGTTCCTCAAGCGTCACATCCAACCCCTTCGGCCAGACACGCCGGACGCTGGCCGCCCGAACCCAGGGCAACTTGCTGAATGCTTTACGGGTCGTTTCCAGGTCAACTGTAAGAAAATTTCCCATCATTTCGCTGCGCACCACCCCGTCGATCTGTTCACGCGTCACATGCCTCAGGCGGCCCCCGTCGCCGCTACCGCGGACAGTCATTTCCTGTAACGGAAAAACCGGCAGATTAATCGCCCACTGGCTGATGAGGTACCCGGTTGTCAGCACAGCCAGCACAAACAGGCAGCTTGACAGGAGGTCCAGCGTCTGGTGGTTATCCCACATGGGCCAGTTCCAGGATCCGCAATACCAGTTCGTCGAATGAGATTCCCGCAGCACTTGCCGCCATTGGTACCAGGCTGTGATTCGTCATGCCGGGTGATGTGTTGGTCTCAAGAAAATAGGGCTTCCCGGATTTATCCAGTATCGCGTCCACCCTTCCCCATCCCTCGCAACCTAAAACCTTGTGTGCCTGCAATGCTTGCGCCTGTATCGCTTGTTCTTGCACGGCGGACAGGCCACTGGGACAGAAATAACGCGTGTTGTCGGAAACATATTTAGCTTCGTAGTCGTACAAACCGCTCTCGGTCTGAATCCGTACCAAAGGCAGCGCCGTTTCGCCGAGAATGGCGACGGTAACTTCCATTCCCTCGATATATTGTTCCGCCAGTACCATCGCGTCGTGTTTGGCCGCCAGCCGCCATGCTGCAGGCAATTCCCTTGCGTTGGTTATCTTGCTCAAGCCGATGGTCGACCCTTCTCGCGACGGTTTGACAATCAGCGGCAGGCCAAGCTCTTCCGCCACTCCGTCAAAATCACTCTGCTCATCGAGCAGAACCGAGCGCGGTGTATTGATTCCTGTCGCCTGCCAGAGCAATTTTGTGCGCCATTTATCCATTGCAAGCGCGCTTGCCAGTACGCCGCTGCCCGTATAAGGCAATTCCATCAGTTCCAATGCCCCTTGCACGGTACCGTCTTCCCCGTAGCGCCCATGCAGGGCAATATGAGCCCGATTGAATCCCTGCTGCAGCAGCGCCTCCATGGGTTGCTCGGATGGATCGAATGGATGGGCGTCAACCCCACCGCGCCGTAGCGCGTCAAGCACGGCTTTGCCGCTTTTGAGTGAAATCTCGCGCTCGGCGGAGCGCCCCCCCAGGAGAATTGCGACTTTGCCAAAATCGTGGTTTTTCACAATATTGATCATCCCTGATCCGGTTCCCGGGCGACGCCGATAATTCGCACTTCCGGCTGCAATTCAACTCCGGTTTGTTTTTTCACTGTCTTACGTACCGCCATGATCACCGCTTCGATGTCTCCAGCGGTGGCGGCGCCGATATTGACGATAAAATTTGCATGCTTGGGCGAAACCATCGCGCCGCCAATCCGCAAGCCCTTCAGTCCGCACGATTCGATCAGTCGCGCTGCCGAATCTCCCGGTGGATTGCGGAACACGGACCCGGCATTTGGCAGATTCAAAGGCTGGCTGTTGATACGGCGAGCAAGCAGATCCTTGATCTTTTGACGCGACTCCGCCTCATCGCCACTCTTCAATTTGAAATACCCGCCTACAAACCATTCCTCATCCGGGAAATTTCCGGTTTTCTTCTCCTGGGCAGGGTTAACTCCGTCAGCCTTCAATTTCACATGCCGGTAGCCAATCTCGTAATCGCCGATCCCACGTTCACGCAGTTGCCCTGCACGGTCGAGCGTCTGCACCCGCTCGACAATTTCCCAGGTTTCGACACCGTAGCACCCCGCATTCATTGCCAGCGCACCCCCGACCGTTCCGGGGATACCCGCTAAAAACTCTGCCCCGGCCATACCGTGCATTGCGGCGAATCGCGCCACCTTCGCGCAAGCCACGCCGGCTCCAGCGCGGATCAGCACGCCGCCTTCACATTTATCCTGGTGCGCCAGCAGCAGGTCGTTAAGCCTTGCATGCAATATCACCACCGTGCCGCGCACGCCTCCATCGCGCACCAGCAGATTACTGCCCAGTCCCACTACATGCACCGGTTCATCCTCTGGCAATCTGCGCAGAAATCCGGCAAGATCAGCCAAACCGGCCGGCAGATAGACGCGCTCGGCCGCTCCGCCTGCGCGCCAGGATGTGTATTTTTGCATTGGCTGATTCACGTATGTTTCGCCCCGGAGGGCATCCAAGCCATGGGTTAGCGCAATTTCCGACATATCCATTCGTGAATCCTGTTGAACAACCATTCTCTGCAACGAAATCGGCAGTTTTTACTCGTCCTTGATTGCAAGGCCTATATACTCAACCTTCAATTCCTTTGGAAAGACTGGGCGCCACCCCGCCCACCGATCCCGCACCCATTATCAGTACTACGTCGTTGGCTTGCGCCACGCCATGGATGGCGGCTGGGAGTTCGTCCACAGCCTCGACAAAAATTGGCTCGATCTTGCCCAGCACTCTCAACGCACGCGCCAGCGCCTTACTGTCGGCTGCAATCAGCGGCGCTTCTCCCGCGGGATAAACCTCGGTCAACAGCAGCACATCGACGGTCGACAACACTTTGACGAAATCCTCGAACAAATCTCGCGTACGGGTATAGCGATGCGGCTGAAACGCAAGTACCAGCCTGCGTTCGGGAAATGCGCCGCGAGCCGCTGCGATGGTGGCCGCCATCTCCACCGGATGATGACCGTAGTCATCTATCAGTGTGAATTTTCCATCCCTGCCGGTTTCATTTGCTGCCAATTCGATTTCGCCATAGCGCTGAAAACGCCGGTCCACACCCCTGAAGCCGGCCAGTGCCCGGACTATTGCCGCATCCGGCAAACCCACTTCATTGCACACGGCGATGGCCGCGAGCGCATTTTGCACGTTATGCAATCCGGGCAGATTAAGCATGATCTTGAGTTTCCGGGTCTTGCCGTTAACGCCCACCAACGCGGTAAAATTCATTTGTCCTTCACAGTGCCGGATATCGGCGGCACGAACCTGGGCGGTATCCGATAAGCCGTACGTGGTGATGGGCTTGGTAATAGCCGGCATGATTTCGCGTACGCTTGCATCGTCCACGCACAGTACCGCCATGCCGTAAAAAGGCAGGTGCTGCACAAAATCGACGAATGCCTGTTTGAGCTTGCTGAAATCGTGTGCGTAGGTCTCCATGTGATCCACATCTATATTGGTCACTACCGCCAGCACGGGCTGCAAATAGAGAAACGAGGCGTCGGATTCGTCCGCCTCCACCACGATGAATTCGCCACGGCCCAGCTTGGCATGAGAACCGGCCGCCTCCAATCTGCCGCCGATAACAAATGTCGGGTCCATTTCCGCTTCGGCCAAAATGCTGGCGATCAGGCTGGTGGTCGTGGTCTTGCCATGGGTGCCCGCAATGGCGATTCCCTGGCGCAGCCGCAGCAGTTCCGCCAACATGATGGCGCGCGGGACGACGGGCACATTACCCTCCCTTGCCGCCATGACTTCCGGGTTGTCTGCCTGGATCGCCGTCGAGGTCACGACGGCGTCAGCCGATGCCACATGGCTTTTCGCATGCCCAACATGAATAGTCGCCCCCAGTTTCTTCAAGCGGCGGGTAATGACAGTACTGGACAAGTCCGAGCCGCTCACCTCGTACCCGAGATTGAGCAGCACTTCCGCGATTCCGCTCATACCTGAACCGCCGATTCCGACAAAATGAACTCGTTTGACTTTATGTTTCATATCTGCAATTTGCAAAATGTGAAGCGCAGCAGCACGATTGAAGAACGGCAACGTTATTCATCAGCGCTTCCATTTTTATGCTTTATCATCGCCATGCACGCTTCCGCCACCAGCCTGGTCGCATCCGGTTTCGCCAGTTCGCGTGCCCGCATTGCCATTTCCATCAGTTGCTCCCGGCTGAACTCCATCAGTAAACCCGCCAGGCGTTCCGGGGTCAGTTCGTTTTGCGGTAGCAATACCGCGGCGTTCCTCTCACTTAGAAATTTCGCATTGCATGTCTGATGATCATCCACTGCGTACGGATAAGGCACCAGGATACTTGCCACACCAGCCGCGCTAAGCTCAGCAATAGTCAGCGCCCCGGCCCGGCAGATCACCAGATCGCAATCCGCGTACTGGGCAGCCATGTTGTCAATGAACGTGGTCAACTCGCCTTTCACTTCCGCCTCGGCATAATTTTTTCGCAGCGCCTCCAGATGCCTTGTTCCGGCCTGATGTGTCACCAACGGACGCAGCTTCTCCGGAATCTGCTTCATTGCCTGCGGCACGATGGTATTCAGCGCCTGAGCGCCCAGGCTGCCGCCCACCACCAGCAACTTCAATGGTCCGATCCGGGTGGCGTATCTTTTTTCCGGCGCCTCCAGCAAAGTGATTTCACGACGTACCGGATTACCGGAAAACACAATCCGTTTACCGTTTTTGATCGCTTCGGGAAAACCCAGTAACACTTTGTCAGCAAGTTTCGCCAATGTCCTGTTGGCCAGACCCGCAATCGAATTCTGCTCGTGTATCAGTAATGGCTTAGCCAGCAACGAGGCCATCATGCCGCCGGGGAAGGCCGGGTAACCGCCCATACCCAGCACCACGTCGGGATGCACCCTGAGTATCACTTTCGCGCTCTGCCAGAATGCGAGTAACAGGCGCAGCGGTAGCAACACCCAGGTCCGAACGCTCTTGCCGCGCAAACCGGAAAAGCGGATGATTTCCAGGTCATGCCCTTGCCGGGGTGCGAGTGTTGTTTCCATTCCTCCCTCGGTTCCCAGCCACACCACGCGCCATCCCGCAGTCTTCATATATTCCGCGACCGCCAGCCCGGGAAATACATGCCCGCCAGTTCCGCCCGCCATAATAAGAATGGTATGGATCAAGTTAACATCCCGGCTTGAGGTTCATATTTCCGTCAGCTTTCATGCCGCATAACCCTTCATCAGTTGCCGGTTCTCCCAGTCCGCCCGCAACAGCACCGCCAGCGTGATACAGCTGGCAACAATACTGCTGCCACCGAAACTCATCAGCGGGAGCGTCAATCCTTTCGTCGGCAGCACTCCCATATTCACACCCATGTTGATAAAGGCCTGCACGCCCAGCCATACCCCGATACCTTGTGCCACCAGCGCGGGAAAATGCCGTTCCCGTACGGCCGCCTGACGGCCTATGATGAAAGCGCGTATCACCAGCCACGCAAAAAGCGCCACAACCGTTATGACTCCTGCGAAACCAAGTTCCTCTGCAATGACGGCAAGCAGGAAATCAGTGTGTGCTTCGGGTAGGTAAAAAAGTTTTTCCACGCTGCCGCCCAGACCGACACCCAGCCATTCGCCCCGCCCGAACGCAATCAGGGCATGGCTCAACTGGTAGCCTTTTCCGTAGGGGTCTTCCCATGGATCCATGAATCCGAGAAAACGCTGCATGCGGTAAGGTTCAATCCAGACCAGCGCCAATAGGCCGACCATCACAAAACCGATCAACCCGGTGAACAGTTTCAGGTTTATTCCTCCCAAAAACAGTATCGCCATTGCAATGGCGGTGATAACAACGAATGAACCGAAGTCCGGCTCAAGCAATAGCAGCACGCCCACGAGCAGCATGACGACCAGCATGGGAAGAAAACCTTTACGAAAACTTCCCAGATAAGCCGCTTTACGGACGGTATAGTTGGCGACGTAAATCACCATGAACAATTTCATGAACTCCGAGGGTTGAAAGTTTGCGACTCTCAACGATATCCAGCGTCGGCTGCCATTGACTTCGTGGCCTATTCCGGGAATCAGCACCAGCGCCAGCAGACACACGCCAATTAAAAACAGGTGGAACGAGTACTTCTGCCACATCTGCATCGGTACCTGGAATGCAATCAAACCGGCCAGCAAACCCGCCATTAAATAGACACCGTGCCGAACAACAAAATAAGCTGCGTAACCGTTGGTGCTCCGCCCTGCCTCGGCAATCGAGATGGAAGCGGAATAAACCATCACCAGCCCCAGGCTCAACAACAGTATTGCGGACCAGATCAGGGACTGATCAAAATGGGGCAGCGCCTTCTGGTTTCCGATATCCTGCTGATAGATCATCAGTTAATGATGCTTATGAAGCATGTCTAATCTCGTCTGCAATGGCCGGTCTGCAACTGCCGGCTTGTATTTGCCTGATCGCCGCAACAAAAGCCTCGGCGCGGTGAGCATAATTCCTGAACATGTCGAAGCTTGCACATGCGGGCGACATCAGTACCGCATCGCCATCCTGTGCCAGCCCAAAGCTTTTCTGCACCGCGTCTTCCATCGTGGGTGCGTAATGCAGCGGCACCCCGCACTGACCTATCGCGGTTGCGATTTTTCCCGCGTCGCGCCCGATCAGCACCACAGCCCGCACGTGTTCCGCTACCGGTCCGGTCAAAGGTGAAAAGTCCTGTCCCTTGCCGTCTCCACCCGCTATCAAAACCGCCCTTTGCCGCATACCATTCAAGGCCGCGACCGTCGCCCCTACGTTGGTACCTTTCGAATCGTCGTAGAAGGTAATGCCGCTGAATTCAGCAACCTTCTCCATTCGATGCGGCAAACCCTTGAATTCCCGCAATGCCTGCAATAACGGCTCAAATGGCAGAGCGATGGCACGGCATAGCGCCAGGGCAGCCAGCGCGTTCGCCGCATTGTGCAGGCCGCTGACGCAAAGCTCACTGGTCTTCATCAGACGGGTGTTTCCCTGTGCCAGCCAGGTATTTTCGCCTTCGCGCAATACACCGAAGTCGCGTTCGCCTTGTGGCGTATCCACGCCGAAAGTGATCTGCTTTCTCCCCATCAATGCCATTTCGCGAACGATGGGATCGTCACGATTCAATACCTGGACGCCTCGGCGATCAAAGGCTTCACCGGTGTTGCCACTGGAGCCGCCATCAGGGCTGCCATTGGGGCCGCCGAGAAATATCCGCGCCTTGGCAGCGGCATAATCGTGCATCCCCGCATAGCGGTCGAAATGGTCCTCGCTTAAATTCAGCACCGTTGCTGCATTGGCGCCAAGGCTTCGCGTGGTTTCCAACTGAAAACTGGAAACCTCCAATACCCACGCCTGGGGCAGTTTTCCTGAATCCTCCCGCCGCATGAGCGCATCCAGCACGGCTGGGCCGATATTCCCCGCTACCTCGACATCCCGGCCCGCTGCCTTTACCATTGCCCCTGTCATGGCGGTCACGGTCGTCTTGCCGTTGGAACCTGTAATGGCCAATATTGCTGGCCTTGGCATGCCGGATTGCGCGATTGCCAAAGCAAAAAGCTCCACATCGCCCACCACGGGAACACCCTTCTCCGCCGCCTGCCGGATAAATGGTTCCGCCAGCGCTACGCCGGGACTGATGGCGATAAGATCGAGGCCGGCAAAAGTCTCAGCCGAAAATGGCCCTACCGTTATCCGGACGTGAGGCACGGCCTGTTTTAATTCATGCAGGCAGGGCGGGTTCGTACGGGTGTCGGCCGCACGTACGTCCGCTCCCTTGCGTGATAACCATTTGGCCATGGAGAGCCCGGACTCCCCCACTCCAAGCACTAATACGATTTTTCCATGCAAGTTCATAAGGCTTTGGATTTCATCTCAACTTCAATGTCGACAATCCAAACAGCACCAGCATCATGGTGATGATCCAGAACCGCACCACTACCTGATTTTCCTTCCAGCCCTTCAATTCGTAGTGATGATGCAGCGGCGCCATGCGAAAAATACGTCTGCCGACCAGCTTGAACGAAGCAACCTGCAACATCACGGATAAGGTTTCCACCACAAATACGCCGCCCATGATGACCAATACGACTTCCTGGCGCACGATCACGGTCACGATTCCGAGTGCGGCGCCCAGGGCCAGTGCACCCACATCGCCCATGAACACTTCGGCCGGGTAAGCGTTGAACCAGAGAAAGGCGAGTCCCGCACCTGCCAGTGCACCGCAGAAGACCGCCAGTTCGCCTGCATCGGGGATATGCGGAATACCGAGATATTTTGCGAATACGGCATGTCCCGCCACATAGGCGAAAATGGCGAGGGCGCTGCTGATCATCACTGTCGGCATGATGGCCAGACCATCAAGCCCGTCAGTCAGATTCACCGCATTGCTGGTACCCACTATGACAAAATAGGCAAGTGCCACAAACCCGGTTATGCCAAGCGGTATCGCCACTTGTTTGAAGAACGGAACAATCATGGTCGTCTGTGCTGGCAGCTCGGCCGTTAAAAAAAGATATAGCGCCACCAGGATCGCAATTGCCGATTGCCAGAAGAGTTTTGCTCTGGCAGAGAGTCCCTTCGGATTGCGATATACCACCTTACGGTAATCATCGACCCAGCCGATAATGCCGAAACCCAGCGTGGTCAGCAGCACCACCCAAACGTAGCGATTGCTCAAATCCGCCCACAGTAGCGTGGAAACGGCAATGGATACCAATATCAGCGCGCCGCCCATAGTGGGTGTACCCGCTTTGATTAGATGGGTTTGCGGCCCGTCATCGCGTACCGATTGTCCGATCTTGTAAGCCGTGAGCTTGCGTATCATGGCGGGGCCGACTACGAACGAAATCGCAAGAGAGGTCAGCGCAGCCAGAACCGTACGCAATGTAATGTAATGAAAGACATTGAAAACCCGTATATCCTTGGCAAGCCATTGTGCAAGTTCTAGCAGCATGGCAACCGCCGGAACAAGCCTTCATTCTTCGAAACACGCAAAGGCAAAAATTGGATCAGCCTGCTCATGATTTCCATATAGCTAAAATTGATGAACCCGAGTCAAGAGTCAAGATCAAGAGTCATGTCTGATATGCTTGACCACCCTCTCCATCTGCATGAAGCGCGACCCCTTTATCAGCAGCGTCGCATCGGGATCCAGCAGGTTTTCCACTTCGGCCAGCAAATCCTCGATTTTCTCGAAATGCCGTGCGCCGCTGCCAAATTTCTCCGCGGTATGTGTGCTCAATTCCCCCAGCGCCAGTAATTTGTCAATCCCGGCGATGCGCGCTTCGATACCGATGCGCTCGTGAAAATCTCTTGCGCCGCCGCCCAGTTCCCCCATGTCGCCAAGTACCAGTATTTTTTTACCTTTGGCTTTTGCCAGCACAGCCAGCGCGGCCCTTACCGAATCCGGATTGGCGTTATACGTGTCGTCTATCACGGTTGCGTCATGCAGCCCGCGTATTCGCTGCATGCGGCCCTTCACCCCGCGAAATGCGCCTAATCCCGACGCTATCGCTTTAGCGCCAATCCCTATTGCCACGGCTGCTGCCGCCGCTGCCAGCGCATTTCGCACGTTATGTTCACCGGGAACCTGCAATTCCACGTCCTCTACCCCGTCAGGCAGAAGCAGAGCCATTCTGCTGCCAAAGAAATCGGACTGATAACGAGCGCCGACCGTTGGTTTCCCCCCGAGTCCAAAATCCACCACCCGTCTGTTGCCGGCGAGTTTGCGCCACAGAGGAGCGTGCCGATCATCAGCATTGATGACGGCGATTCCTTGTTGATCGAGTCCCTCGAAAATCTCGCCCTTGGCGCAAGCCACTGCTTCCACGGAACCCAGCCCTTCAACATGCGCTTCCCCTGCATTGGTGATCAGCGCCACGCCTGGTTTTACCAGAGCCGTCAAGTACGAGATTTCGCCGGAATGATTCATGCCCATTTCCAACACCGCATAGTCATGCCATTCGCGCAATCTCAAAAGCATCAGCGGCACGCCAATATCGTTGTTGAGGTTGCCTTCCGTCGCCAGTACCCTGGCAGAGCTGTTTATCTGCCCCGCCGCCCCGACCACCCGCTGCAAGATCGATGCGACCATTTCCTTTACCGTAGTCTTGCCATTACTGCCGGTCACCGCAATGACCGGGATGCTGAAGCGTCCCCGCCAGTGGGCAGCCAGCTGACCCAATGCCGTCAGCGTATTCTCCACCAGTATCAGAGGAATGCCCGGCTCCCTGGTTTTGGCACCAGCATCCCGATAAATCATTGCCGCCACTGCGCCCTTTTCCTTCGCTTCGCCAATAAAATTGTGACCGTCGAATTTGGGCCCTCTCAGAGCGACAAATAAATCGCCGCGCTGCACGGACCGGCTATCGGTACTGATTCCGGTAAAATGCGCGTCCTGGCCAAACCATTCGCTGCGCAGAGCACCGGCTGCTTCCTGCACTGTCATCATGCTTGTAACGGTGCTGTATCCATCAGTATTCCCCTGGCGACATCGGTGTCGCTGAACGGGAGTTTTTTCCCGTCTATTTCCTGATACGCTTCATGTCCCCGTCCCGCGATCAGGACGATGTCACCCTTCCGTGCGCCACGAATCGCCTGTTGAATAGCCGCCGCCCTGTCCCTCTCGATGTGATAATCGGCCCTTGCGCCTGCCACGATCTCGCTGATAATGACATCGGGGTTCTCGGTCCGCGGGTTGTCACTGGTGATAATGACTTCGTCCGCCAGTTGCGTTGCAACTTCACCCATTAACCGGCGCTTGCCGCGGTCGCGCTCCCCTCCGCAACCAAATACGCAGATCAATCTTCGGCTCCGGGTTTCCGCTTCTGTGTCACCCCTCGGGTCAGCATGAAGAATTTCTCGCAGCGTGTTCAATACTTTTGTCATTGCGTCTGGCGTATGAGCATAATCCACCACAACGAAAGGCTGTTCACCGCCCCCTATCTGCTGCATTCTGCCTGCTACAGGCTGAGCTACGCGCAAGGCTCGCACTGAGTCGGCCAACGTGATGCCGCTGGCCAGCAGGGTTGCAAGCACGCCCAGCAGATTTGAAGCATTGAAGCGTCCCACGACATCAGTTTTAAATTCCAGATGTTCAGCTTCAAATTCAACATCAAACTCCAGACCCTGAGGGCTCGCCCTGAGGCTGCGTCCACGAAGCATTTTGAATTTGTCATCCGGGAACTGAGCCGGCGGTTCGGTAAACCCATACCCGATTATCTGCGTTTCCGTTCCTTCCAGATCGTTCAGCAAGCTGACGCCGAATGCATCATCAAGATTGAGCACGGCATACTTGAGCCCCGGCCAATGGAATAATCGCGCTTTTGCCGCGGCGTACGCTTCCATGCTGCCGTGGTAATCGAGATGATCGCGCGACAGATTCGTGACCATGGCGACCGCAAAAGCCGCACCGTTGATACGCTCTTGCACAATCCCATGCGAGGACACTTCCATCGCCACACAATGGGCGCCGCGTCGTAAGAAATCCGCCATTTTACCGTGCAATAGCACCGCGTCAGGCGTTGTATTGGCGGTTAGTTCCAACTCTCCGGGAAAGCCCATCCCCAGCGTGCCGATAACTGCGGTTTTCCTATCCAGCGCGGTCATCGCCTGTGCAATCCAATGGCTGCAGGAAGTCTTGCCATTCGTTCCCGTAATACCGACGAGCCATAATTTCCGCGATGGATGGCCATATATATGATCGGCAATAATGCCCGCTCTGGCTCGCAACTCGGGTACTGGCAAATTGGGCGTTTTCCACGCCGGGTCCCATAAGAAACCGGCAGGATCCCAAAGTACCGCGTTTGCTCCTGCCGCAATGGCTTGAGGGATGAATTTGCGAGCGTCGGCCTTCTCCCCCGCATAAGCAAGAAACGTATCTCCCGGCTTAACCATGCGGCTATCCGTAACAAGACTACTGATCCCGACACCCAGATTATCAAGCGCATGACAGTTAAAGTATGGCTTCGGTTTTTCCGGAAACTTATTTCGAATAGCGGGTCTTGAACTCATACGTCACCCTTGCCATCCTTTGGCCCGGGTGCTGCCGTCAGCGACATTACGCTGCCGATGGGCGCGTCATTGGGCACATTCAGCAAACGCAGGGCGCCAGCCATGACCCGGCTGAATACCGGCGCCGCAACCGCCCCGCCAAAATATTGTCCGGCCGACGGCTCATCCAGCATGACTGCAATGACAAACCTTGGGTTGGAAGCCGGCGCGTAGCCGACAAAGGTGGATAGATAACGGTTTTTTGCGTAGCCGTTACCTTCCAGCTTGTGCGCAGTGCCCGTCTTCCCCGCCACCCGGTAGCCGCTGATCTGGGCTTGCGGTGCGGTGCCGCCCGGCTGCGCCACCATTTCCAGCATTCTGCTGACAGCGAGAGCGGTGTCCGGCGACAGTACGCGCTTTCCAGGCGGAACCGAATCGAGCCTCAATAGCGATACCGGTTTCAATTCACCTTGTCCGGAAAACAGCGTGTAGGCGCGCGCGAGTTGCAGCAGACTCACAGCGATGCCATGACCATACGACATTGTTGCCTGCTCGATCGGGCGCCAGGTATGGTAGGGGCGGAGCTTTCCGCCGACTTCTCCGGGAAATCCTGAACCGGTTGGCGTGCCAAATCCTGCCTCGCTCAGCATTTCCCATAATGTTTGCGGCGGCAATGACAACGCAATTTTTGCCGAGCCGACGTTACTGGATTTCTGGATCACTTGCGCGACCGTCAGCGGGCCCTCCTGATGCGCATCGCGTATTGTCGCCCTACCTATGGAAAATGTGCCGGGGGCTGTTTCGAAAACGGTATCGGGTGTTATGCTCCCGGCCTCGAGCGCTGCGGCTATCGTAAATGGTTTCAGTGTCGAACCCGGCTCGAATACATCCGTCAAGGCCCTGTTACGCGCTCGGCCGGCCTTCATGCTCGCCCGGTTATTAGGATTGTAGGCAGGGAGGTTAACGAGCGCCATCACCTCGCCTGTCTGTGCATCCAGTACCACGATCCCGCCTGCCTTGGCTTTGTTGACTTCCATTGCCTGCTTTAATTCACGGTAAGCGAGATACTGAATTTTACTATCTATGGAAAGCGCAATGTTCTCCCCTGACCTCGGCGCGCGGATACTTTCCACATCCTCGACAATATGTCCCTTTCGATCCTTGATGACGCGGCGACTTCCGGGTTTGCCCGCCAACTCGTCCTGCCAGGCCAGCTCAATCCCCTCCTGCCCCTTGTCATCCACATCGGTAAAACCAAGGACATGAGCTGTCAACTCCCCCGCTGGATAATAACGACGGTATTCCCGCTTGAGAAACACGCCCGGCATGTTGAGTTCAACTATTCGGGCGGCGACTTCCGGCGATAAGTGCCGCTTCAGGTATACAAAATCACGCTTTGGTTCAGGCTTCCGGCTGCCGTGGATGCCGCCCTGCGGCCCACGCCGAGGTCCCTCAAGCCGTTGGCGGAGTTCCTTTATATCCAGGTCGATCAGATTCGCCAGTTTTCTTAATTGCTCGGGTGTTGCATTCATGTCTTGAGGACTCGACCATACCGATTCCACCGGCGTGCTGATCGCAAGTGGTTCGCCACGCCGATCCGTGATCATTCCGCGATTTGCGCTCATTTCGAGTACACGGCTGTAACGCGACTCGCCCTTCTGTTGCAAAAAACCGTTGTGCATTCCCTGCAGATAGGCGGCGCGCCCCGCCAATCCCGCCAACCCCAACAGCAATAACGCCGCCAACAGGCGTGAGCGTCCTGCGGGCAAGATGATACGGGGCGCATGACCGGGCTTCATTGTTTCGATGCTTCCGCGGAATCCGCTGCAGTGCCGGAAATTGTCAACGGAACAACCCGCACGCGCGATGCGTCCGGCACGCGCATACGCAATTGTCCGGCAGCGATTTTTTCAACGCGTGTATGCGTCGCCCAGGTACTTTGCTCAAGCTGTAATTGTCCCCATTCCACTGCCAGTTGCTCCGCCAGCTCCTGCTCTTTTTCCAGCTCTACAAAAAGCTTGCGCGCCTTGTGCTGTGAAGTCACAACACTCAGCGCGCAGGCAATGAGAATTAACGTCAACAACATGTTTATCCTGGTCACATCAGTCTCTCATAAGCCGGAGACACCGTAATGGCTGCTATCCCGACTATGTCGTATTTACTCGTTCCGCAACCCTCATTACTGCGCTTCTGGCCCGAGGATTGCTTGCAATCTCGCTGGCACCGGGACGTATCGCTTTGCCCACCAGGCGCAATTTCGGGCGGCTCAATAGCTGCACTTCCTTTGCCCGCAGCGGCAAATCCTTCGGTAGAAGGTCTGGATTCGACAATTCGCGCATGAAACGTTTCACTATACGGTCCTCCAGTGAGTGAAAACTGATAGCAACGAGTCGGCCACCAGGCTTCAGAATTTCCACGCATTGCGGCAGGACCAGCGACAACTTCTCAAGCTCCTGATTGACATAAATCCTGATAGCCTGAAAAGTGCGCGTCGCCGGGTTCTGTTTGCTTTCCCGCGCGCGCGAGGGCAGGGCCGCTGCCACGATAGCGGCAAGCTGATGTGTGGTGACGATGGGCTGTCTCGCTCTAGCCTTACCAATCGCTCTTGCAATCTGCTTAGCAAACCGCTCTTCGCCATAGTTTCTTATTACCTCTTCCAAGTGAGCTTCTGAAGCGGAGGCAAGCCATTCCGCAGCGTTCTGCCCGTGGCTCGTGTCCATGCGCATGTCGAGCGGACCCTCCAGGCGAAAACTGAAACCACGCTGCGCATCCTCAAGTTGCGGCGAAGACACTCCTAAATCCAGCAATATCCCGTCAACGCGATCCACTTCCAACTGGTGTAAAGCCTCCTGTATTCGTGCAAAACTGCTATGAATCATGTAAAAACGTGCATCGCCGAAAGCCCGTCCGGCTGCCAATGCTGCCAAATCCCTGTCAAATGCTATCAGTCTCCCGTTTTTTCCCAATCGTTCGAGGATGAGCCGGCTGTGACCGCCACGGCCGAAAGTACCATCCACGTATGTTCCATCCGGCTTGATTGCCAATGCATCCACCGCCTCCTGCAGCAAGACCGTGGTATGCAAGTATGTATCAACCACGCATTACAGTGAAAAACCATCGAGTTCCGCCGGAATTCCGTCTTTGAAAGCCAGCGCGTTCTCGATTTGCAAATTCCATTTCTCGTCGTCCCACAACTCGAATTTCGCCCCCTGCCCCACCAGAACCACGTCCTTGCTTAAGCCCGCAAAATGACGCAACGGCGGCGGCACGAGAATGCGGCCCGACCCGTCCATCTCCACGTCGCTGGCGTTGCCGACAAGAAGACGTTGAAGACTGCGTGTTTGCGGATTGAAGCTGGATAAACTGTTGAGTTTTTGCTCTATGGGTTCCCACACGGGTTGGGGATAAATCAGCAGACACTTGGAAGGATCGGCGGTAATAATCAAATGGCCCGCGCAGAGGGAAACAAGTCCCTCGCGGTATTTCGCAGGCACCGCGAGTCTACCCTTGTTGTCAAGACTGATAGGTGTCCCACCGCGAAACATTGCGCCCCTTTGGAAACATTGGCTCCTCTATTTTGCAGGAGCGAAGCCGTCAAAAATTCCTCCCACTTTTACCCACTTTTATCCACTGTAGTTAAAAAAAATGGCAAAGTCAAGAAAGATGCTAGGTGATTTCAGAACGAAAGCTTGAAATAAAACGACGAAAAAGTTTCGGTGGCTAAAAATAGCCATGTAGATGAAGGGGATAAGAAAACGTCAGTCAAATGCGACGAAATAGCGGGGAAATATCGTAGTTAAAAAAATATGAAATACTGCGAGAATTGGATGCCTGGGATAGGCCTCCTCGCCATTTTGAGAAAGCTTTTTAAGAAAAATGACGGTCTGTGAAGGCAGAGTTGTGCAAATTGGTCAGGATATAAAAACGCTGGCCGGGTTGGACCTCATCGGGATTCATGATGCATCGGAAGAAGGCAGAAAACCCGATTGAACATCATTGAACCTTCGATATTCCGTCCTGTATTTGCATCGATGAACGCTGAGCCATGCAATAGCCGAGCGATTTAGGCCGCCGAATTCTTCAACCTCAGCGTAGAAAATTGCCCCGCGTAGAACGCTGCCCCCTTTGACAACTTGAATTCGAGCATCCGAATGGAATCGATGGACTTTAGACGCCATCTTCCAGCGCGCGTACGTGCTGTCCCGGCGTTGCCTTTTCTTTACGAAGAAAAGCCAGCACCATGCACTCCAATGTCTCACCCATTCCCGCTGCCGGTTCTTGCGTGCATCGGTGGAGAATCCCTTTTTGCCAGGCGGAAAACACCAGGGGATTTATGTAAGATTTCCGGCAGACTGCAGGGGTATTGCGCAGCTCTTCAGCGACTTTTCTCGTCGCAGCTACAACACAGGCGCTAAGGGCGCGTTTAGTTGGAAACGCCGGCAATGGCGTATTCAGCATAAGTTCAAACGCTCTCAACGTTGCGCCCCAGGTCCGGAAATCCTTGGCGGTGAACTCGGCATTCATGGTTTCGTGAAGGTACCTGTTTACCTGCTCCGCTCCTACGGCGCGGCGCTTGCCATGATCATCCAGATACTGAAAAAGATGCTGACCCCTCAACTGCTGGCAATCACGGATGATTTTCACGATGCGTCTATCATCAATCCTGACCTCATGCTCAACGCCGCTCTTGCCCTGGAATCTCAGTAGCACGCGCTGGTCGTTGCTGAAGGCAAGGTGCCGCCTGCGTAACGTGGTAAGCCCGAAGCTATGGTTGTCGCGCGCATAGGACAGGTTGCCAATTCGCACGCGTGTGGTGTCAAGCAGGCACACAATAGCCGCAACGACCTTTTCCCGCGGCAAACCCCTTTTTCTCAGGTCACGCTGCAGACACTGGCGAAGCCCGGGGAGGCCTTCTCCGAATTCCACCATTCGATCAAATTTGATGTCCTCCCGCACCATATGCCAGTCAGGATGGTAGCGGTACTGCTTGCGCTTGCGGGCATCAAATCCGGTAGCCTGCAAGTGGCCGCGCGCGTGAAGGCAAATCCAGACATCCGTATAAGCGGGTGGGATGGCCAGCCGGGCGATACGTTCAAGCTCGGACCTATCGGTCACGGCCTTTTTATCCGGCCCCATGTAGCGAAATCCTCGGCCCGAACGCAACCTCCTAATTCCAGGCTCGGTATCGCAAACATACACTAGCCCTGCGTCAGCCGCCTGTGCCGCCAGAGCCTCTGTCCCCGCAGTGTCAGGACCCTTGTCACGAAGCTTCGAAATCATGTGCGTTGCCGTGTCCATTGGTTCCAATTCTTCGATTGACGTTATGTATCGCACCGAGACGTTTGCCGGATGGTGGCATCATAGACTCGCCGCTGCCACAGCGTAAAGCGAAAATGGTCTCGGCATGTCTTGGCATAAAAAGCGTAGGAAGATAATCTCTTGCGCGGAATTCACCTCTCGCCACTCGGCCGCATTCCCATGACCAATTTCACAGGATGACTGTAGGTGGAAATTATTGTTCTCGCCGCCGAGCTTCTTTGCTAGAAGGGATGAGGTGGATAGGGCGAATATCGGAACGGGCCTAACAGAGTGTGCTTGCTGATCGTATACGCGCGGAAAATGGGTATCTTAGACACGTGCGGCATAAGCATAGCAATTGATAACTTCGGTAGCGGCTATCTTCAAAGCATCGGATGCACCGAAAGCCAAGGTTGTCTTTATATGCGAAACCAATGAAGGCAAAAGATCTTGAAGGACGGCTGACGGCCCGGAACCGACCTGGATGATCGGGCCGGGTTATCGCTGCCGGGCGGGAAGCACATATGTCAATACGTTAATCGCATGGCGGATAACGTGCTGGTCTTTAGCGCAACCCCAGGAAACTTAATACAGCAAGAAGGATAACTATAAAGCCAACCCACCAGATTATGTTGTTCATGGCGCTTCTCCTTAAAACAGTTTACCGATAGAAGTAACATAAGGCCGCCGATCAGACTGCTGATCCGGCTTTACTGAACGTCTATTGTCCCCCTCCAGGCATTTAATTTCTGTTCGCCATTACACATAGAGCGGTATCAAGAAGCATTCCCGGCACATCAAAGAAATTTAAAGAGCTATTTCCGTCATCATGCACCCGGTTGACCTAGCGGTCGCTGACGCCTGCGTTTATAAAGCCGCTTACCCACTCCGAGAATCAACGGCTTGACGGCGGCGCATGCAGGAACTGTTTTCTGATGAACTTTATTACCGGAAAGCGATATCCTCAGCATAACTGGAGTGACAAGGGCGATGGCGGGTGCTATAAAAAGAATACGAGTCGCGACCCAGAGACTGAAGCAACAACAGCTATCGCGAGCGGTATTTTTGATAACTTTTTGGCTTACATTGCTGATTAGCACTCGTGTCAATGCCATCCAGCAGTAAAGATCGACGGCCTGCGAGAAAAACGAGGATCGGGACCGAAGACAATAAACTTCAATAATGGAGGAGTTATGACAAAAGCCAATCCGATTCAAGTACAGAAGTTCTTATCCGGCATGGATTATCCGGCGAGCAAGGAGGAAGTTGTAAAGCATGCCAAATCCAAAGGGGCGGATGAAAATATAATGCGAACGCTCGAGCAGCTGCCAGACGAGAGCTTTGAGACTCCCGCCGACGTCAGCAAAGCAATTGGCCAAATTGATTAGTCTTCCCGCCATCGGCTTGGAGGCTCGATTTGACCGAAGAGTGGGCAGGGCGCTGTAATTAACGTTGGCAACAGCTTACTTATCCAACACAGCACATAAAATCGCCGTTCTCCACGCGAAGGCGCTAGGTGATTTTATCGTCACCTTGCCTGCATTAGCGGCGATAAAAGAAACCTATCCGAACGCAGAGCTGGTCCTGCTTGCGAGACCTTGGGTAAAGGACTTCCTGGCCGTACGGCCTTCTGTGGTTGACCGGGTCATCAGCGTTCCAGTACTTGCTGGCGTCAACGACGCGGTTGAAACAGGAGGTCAAGCCGATAATACCGATCCGGAAACTGACTCAGCCGAAGTTGAGCTATTTTGCCAAGCCATGCTGGCTGAAAAGTTTGCCGTCGTTATTCACATGCAGGGTAGCGGTAAAGCTGCCAATCCTTTTATCAATAAGCTCGGCGCGGCTCTCACAGCAGGCACCCGCAACGCGGCGGCCGAGCCCATCGATCGCTTTATTCCTTATGTGCATTACCAAAGCGAGATTCTGCGCAATCTGGAGATTGCGGCTTTAATAGGAGCTCGCACCGCTAATCTCGAACCCCATCTTGAAGTAACGGAAACAGACGAGCAGGAAGCTGCTCCCCTTGGAGAAATCATTAAAGGCAGGCCTTATGTCGTAATCCATGCTGGTGCGGATGACATGCGGCGGGTATGGCCGGCGGCAAAATTTGCCGATGTAGCGGATAGCCTGATTGAAAGGGGATACGAAGTTGTTTTGACGGGCACGCCAAAAGAAGAAGACATCGTTACAAACGTCCTCCAAGCAATGAAACATACCGCTATTTCCTGCACGTCGCTTGCCCTTGGCGGGTTGGCGGCGCTTCTGCAGAAAAGCGCACTGGTCATCAGCAACGACACAGGGCCGCTTCATCTGGCGCGAGCAGTGGGCGCCCCGACTGTCGGGATTTACTGGGCGCCCAATGTACTCAACTGGGGGCCACTTAACCGGAACCGTCACCGCGTCGCTATAGACTGGCAACTTGAATGCCCGGAGTGCGGCATTAAACCTGTTTCACCATGGCCCTTTCAGCCCGTAACGCCCAGCTGTGAGCATCTGTATTCATTTGTTGAAAGCATAGCGGCTACAGAGGTACTTGAGCTGGCCGCGGAATTACTACCTCCCGCAACAGGTTAGCGAGCGTTTTCGACAACACGACTAACGACGCGCTGCCAGTCGCTTGCAAATCGCTTTATGCTGAAGCGCTGGTTTGCATAGTTCCTGGCGTTTCGGCCCAGTTCTCTGGCGTGCTCGGGGTAATCTATCAGATAGCGCATCCGCTCGACAAGCTTGTCCACATCGGTTTCAACATAGCCCGTCTTCCCGTTTTCAACCGCCGTCACCATCTCGGTTGTAGCAAGCCCTACCATCGGCAATCCCGTCATCATCGCTTCACAGACTGACAGGCCCAGGCTCGTATAGCGAATCGGATTAAAGAAGAAACGATATTTTGCGACAAAAGCTGGCAGCTCATCGTGCGGCACTTCGCCCAGGCCACCCAGTTCGGTTGTACCCATCCCTACCAGATCCAGCGGTATCTGTTCACGGATTTTTTCGAATACATCCAGGCCCAACCGGCGGCCGCGTTTATGAATATTATTCACCACCACGACGCCTTTCGGATGCTCCCCGGTGTACGCCACATTATCCGGAACCATCACGCCATGATCGATAACTGCCGTCGGCGTCCGGTTGTTATCCCACATCAGGCGATTAAAGTCGGTCACGTGGACCAGCAGCATGGACGCGTCGTCCACCCAGTGCATCGTATTGGTAGGGTGCTCTTGCGGGGGATCGTGTTCGAGATAAACTTTGGGGAGCTGGCGTTGGGGTTCGGATAGTACCTGGTACTGGTCGACTTCGTAATTCTTGCGATGTTGAAACAATATCACGTCAAAATCGAGATCCTTAACCTCATCGACAGGAACGTCATGCACGTTATCCCCCCAGTCGAAACCCAGCGCACGTCCGCCATAACCTTCGCCCTCTCCTTTCGGTAAATAAAATTCAAAGGGAGCCTGGGTGAGATAGTAAAGATAATTGCCATGAATATGCCAGGTAAGAACCCGCGGTCTCTTTTGTTTTATGAGATTCTCCTTTCATTTTCCAGTAGCGCGTTGACCGCCAGGATCGCCGCCTCGGGCGTCCTGACAGCGCTCCCCGATACAATCCGGTGTCGGAACTGATCAAGCGGACCCCAGATCAAAGGATCGGTTGTCGTAAAGACGGTAACACTTGGCGCCTCAACCGCCACCCCCAGGTGGGCAACACCCGTGTCGTTGGAAATTACCGCTCGACTGTCTTTTATCAGAGCTGCGAGCGAGCCAATATCCGTTTTACCCGCCATATCAATCGCCGCACCCGTCATTTTTCCCATCACTGCTTGTGTCAGCAGCTTCTCCTCCGCCGTGCCCGTCAGGACAACCTTCAAACCTTGCTCGACGCAGCTGTCCGCCACTGCGGCAAAATGCCCGGGTGGCCATGGTGTCGCGGAAATAGCCCCCGGATGTAAACAGACGTAAGGTTTTCCACGAATAGCCCGGTATTCTCCCAACGCGTACAGTTTCCGATAGTCCGCCTCGAATACCGGAAACTCCATTGCCTTGTTTGGCTGACCCATGCCGAGAAACTCCAGTAAGGTAAGGCTTCTCAATAGCTCGGGCTGGTCAGCAGGGTATGGCATAAAGAAATCACTATTAGGCCAGTACTGTTCCTCACCCGCAAACCCAGCCACTGCCCCGGCTCCAAAAAGGGAAACGAGGAGATTCGACACATTGCCTTTGCCGTGCAGTTGCAAGACAAGGTCGTATTTTCGCTCCTGCATGCTGACCAGAAACGCTGTTACCACGTTGGCGCTGAACGGGTATTCCGGCAAGCCCGGGAACCCCGGAAACTCGACAAACTGATCAATGTAATGATTGTAGCGCTTTGCAAGCTCCCTATTCCAGGGGAGACCGATATAATCAATGGTGGCTTGTGGAAAGGCTCGCCGAATAGCTTTCAATGCTGGCGTGAATAACAGGAAATCGCCTAACTTCAGCGCTCTGAAGATGGCGATTTTGTTAATCGGCAGTCCGGTCACCTGAGCCATATCGTTCCTGCTGATATACCATTATTATCGTCTGCATAGTACTACATAGAAGGTCGTGGCTATTTCTGCAAGAGGTTTCGGGTTTTATTTGATTGTTGTTTTCGGTACGCTATTTGATTCAGTGAGAACGTAGAGGAAATACTACGTATTTCGTCATTCTGGGCTTGACCCGGAATCCAGCAGAGGTAGGGTGAGTGGAGTGAAGCGCAGCCCATCAAAACAATACTGTACAGCCCGGAGTCCCCACTCAATCCTGCAAACTGCTGACGCCGGCTTCCGCCGGTACGACGTTTGTATTATTTGTTCGCCGGCCAGACAGGCAGGTAAGAAAGGAGCCTTTCATGTTTATTAACAGTCCAGCATTTCGCGATAGCAGCAATGTCCCCACGCCCCACACCTGTGCTGGGGAGAATATCAGTCCTCCCCTGGAGCTTGGAGACCTTCCCGCGGAGACCAAAAGCCTTGTTCTTGTCGTGGAAGATCGCGACGCAACACCAGTTCCCTGGATTCACTGGCTTGTTTTTAACATACCGCCGACAACCACATCTGTACCCGCCGGTCATATTCCCGAGGACGGTACCGAGGGCATCGCCAATGGCGGCACTCACGGATACGAAGGCCCCTGCCCCAAATACTTCAGCGGCACCCACCATTACCACTTCCAGTTGTTCGCCCTCGATACGGTACTTGATTTACCTGCCACCGCTGATAAAACCCAAGTGGCGGCGAGCATGCAGGACCACATTATCGATTCTGCAACGCTCGTTGGCTTATGCGAGGGGACAAAAACCGGGGCGTAAGCTTCTTGTAAGCTAAATTCAAACAGTGGATACGTTCTGTCGAACGTTTCTATTGCGATTCTGGCGCGTCCTTATCCTCCGCCTCCGCACGAGGATAGGAACCAAAAGATTGCTCTATTGCCCCCGTTTCCTGCCCGATAGAAACAATTCATCTTCGCCTCGACTGTGTCGTTCCGCACAGATAATCCCAGGCATCAAGCTTAATAATAGTTCTTCCTGACAGGCTCATCGTCTCGTTCCGGTTGTCGAGGCTGAACATGAAACTGAACCATAGATTCATCAGTTGTTGTCTCTAGTACCGGCGATCCAGCAAAAAAAATGCTGCGGCATGGTCCAGGTCAATCTCGCTAGTCAAATCGGTGATCGAGACTTGGCTACGCCGCCATCGGAAATCATCACGCCGCCGCCCGCCCACAACCTGGTGCACGCGGACATCAGTAAGTAGAAAAGGGTCTGAGAATGCAGAGGATTATTTGGGGGGATACCGAAGAGACGTCAGGCATTGAATCCCTTTTGCCGATCTTTATCAAATAGTCATCAGCATAAATAACTGCTTATAAACCATCATGCTTTCCGTGAAATCACCTCTTCAAAGGAGAACAAATCATGTTGCATGCCGAAGATCCAACGAGCGCAGATCGCGTTCGTCACTCAACAGCACCCCATGTGAACCACGAAATAGATCGCCGAACAAATAGCAACATCCGGCGTTATGCCAACAGCAGCGAAGAAGTCATCAATAGACGCATCGAGGAGCTCGACAAAGAGTGGGACATCGAGCGCGCGCTTGAAGTCAACGCCTCGACTCTGGCCTTGACCGGTCTTTTGCTCGGCGCGACCGTCAACAGGAAATGGCTGGCGTTACCGGCCGTTGTACTGTCATTCCTGCTCCAGCATAGCCTGCAGGGATGGTGCCCGCCATTACCTATATTGCGGCGCTCGGGTGTACGTACGCGGAGCGAAATCGACCGGGAAAAATATGAACTGAAGGCGTTGCTTGAGGGAAGATGACTTCTACCGAAGGGAACGAGATTACCGGAGAGAGTCGGGTGCATAGGCTCTCAATGATCGTGAAGGACCAAATTCGCTCAGATAGCACCTAGGATTATTCAAATAACTTGAGATATTCGCCGACAAAAAGACCTACTGACGCCAATATTATTAATAACGCACGCAGGACCGGTTGCTCAAACATGGGTTCGAAAGCGCCCTCGCAGATTCCTTTTATTCTCTTAATGACTTTACGTGCTTCTGGTTGAATGCGCGTATTATTTTTACCCAGGTTTTCGGCGCTCTGAATGACTAAACGCTTGAGTTTTTCCGCCTCATATCGAAGTATAAAGCCTGAAAAAAAAAGTAAAGAAATGCTTGCAGCAAAAGTGATGCCTTTGCTAAGCGGAAAATCCTGATTATCAAAATAAGTGATTCGCGCAAATAACATGAGCATAATACAGAGCATTGGATAATAAATAAGCTTGTCGACCACCTCTGTTCTTTCTGCAACAACGGCAACAATTTTTTCAAGCGACTGAAGTGGATAATTTGTTATTGCGTTACCAAAAGCATCAAAACCTCCCTGGTAATCCTCGGCGAGTAGGGGATGTTGCGTACGCAGCTTTTTAATCCAGTAATAGTTCAGCCTTACCGCATCCAGTACAAAAAAAAGCAGAAGCATGACCGCAGTAAAGCTCATTACCCCGATCCAGGAAGCCCAATCGCAAGCGTTGCCACGACATGGCAATGGCCAAGGCGGTACTATGTAAATAAGTATGGTTTCAATGATGGCAAAGAACAGCCATATTGCGACAACACGGCTTACGCGATGATCAATCCGGCCATAATTATAGTATTCCTTCCATAGGTCGTTCTCATTTTTTACCGGACGACTATTGTCTTTTTCTATCCAATCCTTGATAGAGTTAAAATCAAATGTATTATCGTTATATGGGAAATTAAGTTTAAGTAAGAAAAAGGCGATTGCTAAAAACATGAGTAATAGGAAACACCATTTGAACTGAAGATCTGATGGGTTTACATCATTGTAGGCATAGATTGCAATAGAGAAGAAAAGAATAATCCCAGTGAATAGCAGAACATTTCGCCACTTACTCACCTCTTCCCATCGAAGTAGGCAAAACCCAAAGTGCTGGTTATTAAGGGAATCAAAATTGGCGTCAAGTTCTTTCTTCCCACGAAAGAAAAATGCGAGTGCCATTATGATTGCAATAATTTGTATGAATATTGAAGGCCAAAGGCTGACACCATCGGTAAAGCTGAGCGGCTCTCCTAATTTATCTGTAGCAAAGAACAAAGCGACGGCAAATATTGCCAATGGATAAGACAATAACCAAAGAGATGATTCTAGAGAGTTGGGGAGTATTCTCCAGTGAAAACAAATAAGGGAAACTATCATCATGGTCAGTAGCGATAGTAGCAACAGTTGGGTTTGAGCCAAGAACCATAGCCGCGCTATGGGTATATCTGGGGACATTAGCGGCAGTATGGCTTGATCATTTTCCTGTGCTGCGCCTAAGCGCACGAAACCGTGTCGGCCGATCTCAAAAATTTGAGGTGAAGGGAGGCTAGATTCTTGGACATGGCCTGTTATCGTACTGATCGTGCTGAAGAAAATACTGCCCTGATGGCTATCGCGAAAAGGGGAAGTTTGTTCCTGATGGGATCGTTTAAGGCGCTCCTTCTCATCTTTATCCCCATCTTCAAGTAGTAGATTGAAGTGTGAGGCGACAACTAGATTTCTGGTCGAGAGCCAATGCGGCGGGTGAAGCATCTGCGCATCCAGATCGGTTGTGAAAACCAGGATATTAGGCATTTCTGCACGCAAGGCCTCAAGTATCAGCAACTTGTCATAAAAATCACTGCCGAAAATGCCTACAGCTTTTATGCCGATGTCACGTGTCTCGAGATTTATCTCCTTATGAGGGTCATTAATTTGCTTTGCCAGCCGGTGAAAGTAATCGAATTGGCTTGGACCAATGGGTAGCGGCGGTGGAATGTTTAGATCGATCCCGGAAAGGCGAGCAGCCTGCTTGTTCGCTTCTTCATTCTTATCTTGGTTATGGACTATTTGCTGGTAGGCATCCAGGCCTTTTAGATAGAAAACGTTTCTTATTTCACAAGTATTATCTTTGAGGTCAACGTCAGGTTTATCTTTAGGGTTAGGACTATCTTTGACGTTAGTATCCTGTTTCTCTTTAAAAGAGTCAGAGAAAGATTTACAAAAGTTGTCTGCTAGAGCGCGTACATTTTCTGAATCCTGTTCTGTAATAATCATTACTTCAGATGGTTTAATAAAGCGTAGCCTTAGTTCCTCGGTTAGTTTATCAGCAAGTCCTTTGTCGTCCGTTTCAGTGCGCTTGAACTCAATGTTCTTGTTATTATTTTTATTAATACAAGCAATTTTTTTATTTACGTCCACAGTCCGTTTCTGGTCCAAGATGTTGTTCAGGTCGAAAATATAGAAATTCTCTATTTCTTCTAATCGGAGCAAGCTCTTCGAAATAAAGTCAAATCTATCAGCGTCGGCGAATATTTCACTATTCATCCACACCACAACAATGTCTGGTTTCTTGTCCGGCTTATTGTCTGATTTATTGTCCGCTTCATCCTTTTCCGGTTGATCCGTTTCATTTTTGCTGAACGTATCTTTATTCGGTTGAGGTTCATAACGGAAATGCTCCCAGCGCACGTCATACTCCTTATTCTTTTGACTGGAGCAAAAGTGCAAACGGTCGGTTTCTGAGGGGTGGTAGCCTGCTTCCATGAGCCCCGCAATTACTGCATAGCGATCTCGGGTTCGCAGCTCCTTATTTTCTGTAGTATCGGGACGTACTTTTAATAACGGAGCCAATATTTTTACGGTTGTCTTATTGTCATTATTCTTAATATCACTTATTTTTTTATTTAACTCACCTTCGCATTGACCTTCTTTAGGTTCTGTTTTCTTACTTTCATCAGTTTCCTTTTTCTTATCTTCGGATTCTTTTTTGTGAGCGATGGGCTCAACGTCTGTCTTCTTGTATACTCGAAAACGATAAGGAGACGTTTTTCCTATATTGTCACCAAAGTCAATGTAATATTGATTTCTCTCGGTATAAGAATCGAGATCAAACCCGAAGGGGTCCTGCCACAGCCAGCTTTGGTAAGCATAATCAGTTGTTTGCAGGTCTTGATGTTGTATGTATGGGTCAAAAGGCCGGGCACTCTCAACTGGGCGGTCATACCAGATCAAAAGTCCAAATATGACGAGTAGAGCCAACCCGGCAAGGGCGAGGTCTGGCTCTTTTATCGAAGGCATTCTGCTATAACCCTCTGAGTTATAATTAAAGGTTACGTTATGGCGACATAATCAGTGACGTGAATTTTCCATTCCTGTAATAACCTTTGGTATCGAGCCGGGGCGGTGACAACTTCCTGTTGACGACCTAGGCGCCGGCGCTGCTCTGATTCCTGTGTATCTATTTAAAACAAGAGAGATAAGCATCTATCATCCCGGCAGAGCCCGCAATAACCCCTTTTGAATATATTGTCCAGTCCCTCCCACCATAATCAACCACTTTCCCTCCTGATGCCCTGACCATGCAGACTCCCGCTACCATATCCGTCAGCTTCGTCGAGGGACGGAAAAACAGATCCAGCCGTCCTGCAGCCACCGCTGCTAGAGATAGAGCAGGAACACCAAATACCTTCACTGCCCGAGCCTGCTTCAATACTCTTGAAAGTTGCTCCAGCGTCTGAGGACGCGTGTTCATTTCTGATGAAAAATCGAGGCTGATAACGGCCTTTGCTGGATCGGTCTGGCTGCTTACCTGGATAACTTTTCCATTTACTCTTGTTTGCCCACCTTCCTGAGCGCTGTACAAGGTGGAGTGGATGGGATCATAAATAACGCCTAGAACGGGTTTCCCATTCCGAAGAAGCCCGATCGAAACGGCAAGAAGCGGAGGATATCCGTTCATGTTTTCTGTTCCGTCCAGTGGATCGACCACCCACTGATTGCCTTGTTCAGCAATATCTCCACCTTCTTCTTCACCGTAAAAGCCGCAGGGGTGGATTTTTAGCAGCTGTTCTTTTAGCAGCTGTTCAGACTCTCTGTCAGCATCGGTTACTACCTGCCGCTGGGATTTAAATTCGGGTGCCACACCCTGAATGTAGTACGCTGTGATAACGTCCCCCGCGTTTCTTGCAATTTTTTCTATTTCTTCAATAAAAGAAACTTCTTCCCGAGTTTTAATCTGCAAGTTTTCCATATCATCGGTTTGTTTAATCAATGTTTCCAATCGGTTTAAGTGGCGAGGAAACAACATACTCGTCATACCCGCGAAAGCGGGTATCCAGCAGCGTGAGAACATGACTATTGTTGGCTGGATTCCGGGTCAAGCCCGGAATGACGAAATTCACGGTATTTTTCGGGTCAAAGACCGCCACCGAATTCATGATATTTTCCGAGTCAGACCTAGAATGACGGGGTTCATGGTATTTTCCGGCGCAGGCCACGAGTGACGGAATAATTCAGGGGTATTTTCCAGGTCAGGTTCGGAATGACAAAGCTCATCGTATTTTTCTTGCAGCGTAAGTAGCTGAGCAATAGAAGAAATAGGCGAATTTTTCAAAATATTGGATGTCTCCCATTTTTGCTCACAGCACCAACTCCTTCGGAATATCGAATTTTCTGTTAGTTACCGTCGTTGGTGCTTCCTGATGGTAGGCTCCCGACGGGATCAAGCCGCAGCCACCGTAGCGCTTCATTACCCGTAGTTGTGCAAGAACGTCTTCGCCAGCATGCTCTTTTGGTACTTCTACCCAGAATTTGAACCCTCCCGTTTCCCATAGCTTTTGAACGTCATACATCACGCAGCCTCCGATCCAGGCAACCTTGTATTTCTTTTGCGTATCGGGAGTGAGCCGCAGTCTTTCCTGTATATGGAGGATATTGGCTGCATTATGGAGGGTATAGCGCTGCCAGCTTGCATCGTGGGGCGTAACAACTTCCGGCTCCACCGGCCCCTCCCATAACTCGATCGCCTGCTGCTCCGGCCGGTAATCATTCCTGTATGACAGTCCAATGACCGCCTGTCCGACAAATCCGATCTCTTCCTCTCTTTGGGCCTGCAACATATTCCCTATAACAAAAGGCTCCAGCAAAACGTCGTCATCGAGATAAAGACAGTATCGCGACTCTACAAGGTCCAGTAAAAACTGCCGCTGCTGAGCCAGGCCACGTCGTGGCAAGTTGGCCAGTTGCTGCACCTGATGCCCTTTTTTTTCCAGCAGACGAATAGCGGTCTGGACTGAGGCATCGTGATAAACAGGCGTGTCGCTTTGATCGGAAATAATGACGGCAAAATCAGGGGAATGCTGAAAACAAAGCCCTGTGAGCGTCACTGCCAGGGCGGCGGGCCGATTACAGGAAGGAATGAGTACCGTAATTTCTGTCCGCATCATTTATCCCTTTTATATTGATGCCATGAGCAGATATTGCATTCGTCATGCCAGTGGAAGGCCGGTAACCAGTGGGATGCGCGGCATACTGTTGTTGATTTCAGCTGGATTCCGGGCTAGGTTCCCGACTGAATCCGGAGTGACTGATACGTGTTTTCCTGCCGGGCAGACAAGCTCACTTACCGCTGCCACAATTGCCTCCGGCGAAGCCCTGGGCGTCGAAACTCCCGGGAAAGACTGAAGCAAACGGTTTTTCGTCCGCAGCTCAGGCGGTACCTCAAAGTAAAGCACCCGATTTGATACCTGCCAAGGCGTGTGCTGTGGATTTGTCATCGCGTACAGCACGACGACCGGCGTCCCGACGGCGGCAGCGATATGGACTGGACCCGTGTTATTCGAGACTAGAACCGGCGCCGCCGCAATCAGGGCAATGAGTTCCGCAATCGATATCTCACCTGCGAGATTCGTGGCAACATCGCCGAGTTGGCGAGCAATTTCATCAACATAATCTCGCTCACTGCCACTACCAGTAAGTACGATTTTATAGCCTTGCTTGATGAGCGATCCGCAAGCGGCTATATAATCGTTGGCTGGATAGAGCCGCTTTTCCTCACTGACCCCAGCGTGCAGCACCAGCCAGGGCTCATCCGGGTGAATGTCAGCGGCGGCCAATATTGTGGATATTTTGTCCGATACCTTTTGCCGGCTCTCCTCTGGAATTTTTAGCGAAAGCCTTGTGTCGCGCGTCACTGCTCCGGCCATTTCGACTAGCCGGAGCTGCCGTTCAACCTCGTGCATAATATAGTCGAGCGGTTCCTTATCAGGCACCCACTGACTGATAAGCTGGTAGGGATTTTCGCGGCAATAACCCAGGACAATTTTGATACCCGCCAGATAGCACAGCATGGCGGCAGGCAGCGGGTTCTGGCTGTAGACCGTGAAGATTACGGCTGCGTCGAATTGCCGGCTTCTCAACTCATCGGCAAGCGCCAACAGCTGTTGCTCTCCATTGGTTTCACTCGTCTTTACCCAGGGAACATCAAACGGGCTGATTTCGTCCACTTCCGGAATAAACCGAGCAACCGCCGATCCTGCGCTGGATGTCAAAAGAGTTATTTTCCGGCCCGGAACCGACTCCTTGAGTGCTCGCATTGCGGGCTGGCTCATCATCACATCGCCCATGTTATCCGGGCGAACGCACAATATATTCTTATGGTTCTTCCAGGCCTCGGAAAACATCGTTCGTTTCCTGGTTAGACAAGTTGCTTATCCAGGTTTTTAATCCTGGTAATGATGCTCGTTGTGGATCGATCCTGTACAAAAGGCATAATCTCGACCTTTCCGCCATAGCCCAGGACGATAGGCGCTTCCGGTAAATTCCCGATGGTATAGTCACCGCCTTTTACGTACACATCCGGCTGAATAATGTCCAGAAGGTTTATCGGCGTATCCTCCTCGAACGATGTTATGAGCGTCACCGATTCCAGCCCGGACAGTATGCGGAGGCGTTCGTACAGGTTATTGATGGGTCGGGCGCTGCCTTTCAGTCGTTTAATACTGGCATCGGAGTTAAGGCCTAACACCAGCACATCACCCAAAGCCCGTGCCTGCTCCAGATAAGTGACATGCCCGCTGTGAAGCAGGTCGAAGCAGCCGTTCGTAAACACGATACGCTTGCCTTCTTTTCTGAAAGTATCAACATGGCTCTTCAATTCCTGCCAGTCGTGAATATACTTGCTGCTGCTTCCCAGGTATTGACTCAGCTCGTTGTGCATACAGGTAGCGGTACCTGATTTTTGCAATATCACGGCAGCAGCGGACTTGGCTATCTCACCTGCAACTTCGATAGACGCACCGCTAGCCAGCGCAAGGGTAAGCGCACTTACATACGTGTCGCCGGCGCCAGCGGCCCTGGTATTCTCGACCGGTTTCGAGAATGTGCGATAGGGCTCTTTGCCATGTTGAAACAGCAAGGCTCCCTCGATATCAATCGTTGCGGCAACATATTTTGTTCCGGTTTTTTTAAGCAGCTTCTGTCCATGGAGTTTGATCTGCTCTGACCGGTGGCCAATTGCGGCCGGTTCCGTGATGGCAAGAAGTGTTACCAGTTCCTGGTAGTTGGGCTTTGCAACGGTGGCCCCGACGCAGCTGTATTTATCGAGCGACTTTGCGTCAATCACCAGAATATTCTCTCTTTTACCCTGTAGAGCGCCGAGGGCGTCGATGACCTTATCTGTCATGATGCCGTAGCCATAGTCCGAGACAACGACTGCGTCAACCTCGTGAAACTTTTCTTTCAGGGCCTCGATTATCTGCTGCTCATATTCGCCGCATACCGCGTCCGTCGTACCCGAATCAAAGCGCACAAGCAGCTGACTGCCGGCAGTGACGCGCTGTTTTGTAATTGTCCGCCGGGCCTGGTCGCAAATGATGAGTGAGATATCGAGACCATGCCCAGTCAGCGTATCTTTTAGCAGTTCGGCCTCGCGGTCGCACCCCACGGCGGATAGATAATGGACCTCGGCCCCTAATTCCGCCAGATTCACCGCCGTATTGGCTGCTCCTCCCGGCATTGCCTTGACTTCCTTGATATCAACAATCGGAACTGGAGCCTCCCTGCAAATACGGTTAGCCGAACCATCCATATAAACATCGAGCATTGCATCACCGATCACCAGTACCTTTAAACCACCAAAACGATTAATAATGGCAAGACACTCGCTGTTCATACTGCCTCCTTTCACTCCACGTGTTTGACTCCACAGTGTGGCGGTTTGGCTTAATGACAAATAATATCTGCTGCTTCGGTCAAATCCCTGACTGAATACACCGGTTGTCGATAGTCACCCATTACCCACTCTGTCTCGTTGCCGTTATTGAAGTGGATGGTGTGGCAGCCGGAGCGGTTGCCCGCTTCCACGTCATGCAGGATATCGCCGATCATCCAGGAGATTTGCGGCTTGATCGCGTAGTCCTTCGCTGCCCGTAAAATCATTCCCGGCATTGGTTTTCGGCATTCGCAGCCGTCATCCGGGGCGTGCGGGCAATAATAAAAAGCGTCTATTTGAGCGCCATATGGCGCCAGCAGCGTTTGAATCCGCCTGTTGATCGGCAGGAGATCCTTTTCCTTGAACAAGCTTCTGGCGATGCCCGATTGGTTGGAAACGACAATCAGTTTGTAGCCGGCATCTTTCATACGGCGGAGCGCCCGGCCGGCACCACACGAAAGCCAGACGTGCCGCGGATCGACGTTGTACGGCACATCATGAATGAGGGTACCGTCCTTATCGATAAAGACAGCCCTGCCCCCTTCCATCGGCTCTACGGCCATGACGTCTCCCTCATTGGCAGCACCATTACCTCTGGTATCACCGTTTCGTCCGGCTGGGTCAGAACAAAGTGAACCGTCTCGGCCACATTTTTAGGATCCTGAAGAACATTTGGGTCGGTATCGGGAAACCGCTCCATGATAAAGGGAGTGCGCATTCCGCCGGCAACCACGGCGGTAACTTTTATATTATCCCGGCGGCCTTCGGCATGCAGAGCGTGGCTGAAACCAAGCAGGCCCCACTTACTGGCATGGTACGCGGTCGCCTCGGTCCAGACCCGCTTCGCAGCCGTGGAGGTAACATTGACAATGTGGCCCTTCCCCTGACGCTTCAGTAACGGATAGATGGCTTTTGACAGCAGGAAAGGACCGTGTAAATTCACCTCCACTACGCGCTCCCAGTCAGCGATGCTCAGATCTTCGATCGAGAGCGTCACGTCCGTACCGGCATTATTGATCAATACATCAACGCGCCCATGTTCGGCCATAATGTCATCGACAGTCTGCCTGACATCATCCTCATTACGAACGTCCAGTAAATACGAGTAAGCGGTGCCGCCCGCATCGTTGATAGCCTGGACTACGCTTTTCACTTGATCTTCCTTGATATCACAGGCGCAGACAATCGCCCCCGCTGCGCCGAGGGTGTTCGCAATAGCCTCGCCCAACCCCTGGCCCGCACCAGTAACAATGGCTACTTTATCCGTTACGCTTTGTTGACTCATGCTTTGATTTTCCTCTTGTTGATGATTTTTCCAGATCGGCCAACCACCTGGAGCTGACCCATTGGCCATTCTTCCGGTTCCTGAATAGTATTCTGATCGTCCACCATGATTTGCTGCTCAACCAAGTGACTCAGCATGTGGAGAACAAGCAGCTGTACTTCCTGAATACGCGACGTCTCATTCGATGGAACGATGATGTTGAGATCCGTCAATTCGGCAACAGGTCCGCCCTCTTTACCGAGTAGTCCAATACAAAACATTTCTCGCTTGCGAGCCGCCCGAATCGCCGCGACAAGATTCAGCGACTGCCCACTTGTGCTGATAACAATCAGAATGTCGCCAGCTTGCCCATATGCGTCGACCTGCCTCGCAAAAACCTCTTCAAAGGTAAAATCATTTGCCCAGGCAGTTACAAATGTTGTATCGGCCGTGAGCGCCATAACTGGCAGGCCCCTACGTTGAGAGGCCTCGAACCGGCCGACGAGTTCGGTCGCAAAATGCTGCGCTTCGGCGGCACTACCGCCATTGCCGCAGACCAGCACCTTCCCTCCTCGCGCGAGTGACCGATAAATAGCCTGCGCGGAATCAAGGGTGGCAAGGCGGATTTTCCGCTTCGACGTTTTAATGGTATTTATCAATGACTCGAAGGAGTCGTCGATGTATGAGAGCGGGTCATCCTCGTCGTCCGTCCGCAAAGGGCTCTGCATCGCGACCCGTTCATACATGTTGGCCGTAAGATGCGTTGCCTTCATCCATGTATAGTTCTCATTGACATGACGAATGGCGTTGTCCTTGAAGTACTTCATGAGTTTATTGCTACTCAGTAGTTCAATGATGCGCCGGCCAAGCAAGGCGGGATCGTTTGCGGGCACGAGAAAACCGGTTTTGCCATCTATAACGGTGGATTTGATGCCGCCGACATTTGAACCTATCACTGGCGTTCCGCACGCCATGGATTCAAGCGGGGTAATCCCGAAGGGCTCATACCAAGGCGTCGTCGTAAACACATCGGCTGCGCTGTAGTAATAATGCAACACGTCGCGAGTCCGGCGTCCCACAAATGTAACGAGATCACTTCCGCCTTCTGCTTCGGCCAATTTTTGCAAGCGGCCGATTTCCGGGGTGGTTTCGGGGTTGGGCTCATCTGATTCGCCGCCCACAATCAACAGTCGCGCGTTGAAATTATGCTCCCGCCGCATGTAGCCGAGCGCTTTTATGACGTTATCAACTCCTTTACGCGGCACCATGCGGCCCAGCTGCAGGATGATTTTTTCCTTGGGATCAAGTTTCAACGCCATCCGGGCGAACAGTTTATCGAGCGGGTAAATCTCATCCGGGCGGAAACCGTTTGGAATAATAGTGATCTTTTCGGAATCCGCCTGATAGAGATTTATCAGGTCGTCCCGATCCTGCGGGCATAACGCCACTATCTGGTCCGCCTCTGCTACTATCCGTTCCTCGATGGCAAAACCTTCATCGGGGAACCAGTCGTTCCTGCCCTGATGGATTCTGCGCACTTTTGCCAAAGCATGAAAGGTAACGACGAAAGGAATACGAAGTTTCTGCTTGATGTCCGCCGCCACGAGTGCAGACATAAAGAAGTGGGCGTGAATAAGCTTGTAGGGGTTGTTTTCTGCTTCAATAACGCGCAGCATGTCCTTCGTAAAAGCCGGCATATAAGGGAGCAGCTTTTCTTTGGGAATGAACGTTACCGGGCCGGCTCTTACATGGATGACGCGTATGCTTCCCCGCCAGTTAATGATTTCGGGCATGCGCCGGTCGTCCCAACGGGTAAATATGTCGATCTCGTAGCCCAGCGCCGCCAAATGCTGGGCCAGCTCCGCCACTGCAATATTTTGCCCGCCTGTATCTGCGCCTCCGACGGCTGCCAAGGGTGAAGCGTGTTCGCTTATAAGGGCAATTCTCTTCTTCATGCTTTCCCCTTCTACTGAAGCCAGACAGATTACCTATCTTGGTTATGGGACATGAGCAGCATGGACCAGGCAAAGTTTTACCGTAAAGCCTCGTCGGTGGACCCACTTAGCGGTGTCCAGACAACTACGGATGGAGCATCTCCACCAGATCAGCCCGCCGAATTAAGCATAGATGACTCTGCGCTGATGTCAACTCAAGCGATTTTTCCCGGAATCGGTGCTATAAAGCAGCTGGAGAGTGAGGGCGGTGAGATGTCAAGCGACGGAAAGCTATAGATGCGGGCCTCCGAGTTCCGGAGGACCGGCATTCTCATTAATGCAATTGGAAACGTCCAGCGCTCAGCCAAACGATCATTTCCGCGATGCCGATATCACTCCGGGTACGCTCCCTATCAACGCCAGAACGCGACGCAACTGCGTGAGATCGGTAATTTTCAGCGTAAACTGCATGGTTGCGGTAACGTCCCGGCTTTGCGCGCGGGTAGCGGCAACATCGATTTTTTCGCGAGACAAAACGTTCGAAATATCCCGCAGCAATCCTTGCCTGTCCTGAGCCTCGACCTCCACATCGACCGGATAACTCATGCCTTTCGATAAATCCCACTCCGCGGAGATGAGGCGCTCGATGCTTTCCCCGGATAAGCGGGACAGATTCGAGCACTCTTGACGATGTATCGTGATGCCGCGTCCACGCGTGACAAAACCAATGATCGGATCTGGCGGAGCAGGTTTGCAACACCTCGCAAACGTCGTCAGCAGCTTGTCAACACCGACGACGAGTATGCCGGAATCATATTGGGAGACGGGTTTCCTGTCTGTCGGCAACTCGGGAGCCGGCATTGCAGGCTCGGGCCCGCCGACCAGGAACGACCCTAACTCACGGGTATTGATATCTCCTCTGGCCACCGCGGCCAGGAAAGCGTCGAGTTTGGCAAACTTGAACTCACCGGCCAGTTTGTCCAGGCTCATCGCGGTCATGCCGTGGCGCTGCAATTCCTTTTCCACTAGCGCTCGCCCCTGCGTTAACGCGGCGTCGCGCTGCTGGCTGCTGAACCATTGCCTGGCCTTTGACCGTGCACGATGGCTCTTCAGATAACCCAAAACGGGATTGAGCCAGTCCCGGCTCGGTCCGCCCTGTTTAGCGGAAATGATTTCCACCCGTTGCGCATTTTGCAGCGTGTAGTCGAGCGGGACCATGACATCGTCGACTTTTGCACCACGGCAGCGGTGACCAAGGTCGGTATGCACGTGGTAGGCAAAATCTATTGGCGTGGCGCCCTTGGGCAAGGAAATTACCCTGCCCTGCGGAGTCAGCACGTAGACTGAGTCCTCGAACAACGCAACCTTGAAATGCTCGTCTAATTCGCCTGCGTCCGCGACGTCGTCCTTCCATTCCAGGATCTGCCTCAACCAAGCAATTTTTTCTTCATACCTGGCATCGCGCCTCGCCCCTTCTTTATAGCGCCAGTGCGCGGCCACACCCATTTCCGAATGCCGATGCATTTCATGGGTGCGAATCTGCACTTCAATCACCTTGTCTTCCGGGCCATGGACAGCGGTATGAAGCGAACGGTAATCATTGCCTTTCGGTCTGGCGATATAATCGTCGAATTCCTTCGGGATGGGCACCCACAGGTTATGTACCACCCCCAGCGCGGCATAGCAGTCCCTCACGTCGTCAACAAGAATGCGCACAGCGCGGGCATCGTGGATTTCCTCGAAGTCCACACCCTTGCGTTTCATTTTTTTGTGGATGCTGTAGATGTGTTTCGGGCGCCCGGTGACTTCAGCCTTGATTCCTGTTCGCTGCAATTCGCCGCCCAATTTATCCACCACCATGGCAATATACTGTTCCCGGATGCGGCGCGTATCCTCAAGCAAAGTGGCGATTTTTTTATAGCGTTCGGGGTCGATAATTCGAAACGAAAAATCTTCCAGCTCCCACTTCAGTTGCCACAGCCCCAGGCGGTTCGCCAATGGTGCGAATATATCCAGCGTCTCATGTGCGATGTCCGCTCTATTGGGAACGTTATTCCCCGCGATATATCGCATTGTCTGCAAACGATCCGCCAGGGCAATGATGACGACACGAATGTCTTCGACCATAGCCAGCAGCATTTTGCGTAATGCCTCGACTTGCGCGCCACGATCCACTCCATTGCCGGTCCCTCCCGCTCCCATTGTCCTGATGCGGCCCATGCGTGCCATTCCTTCCACCAGGTGAGCTACCGTCGGGTTGAAAGCGGCTCGCACTTTTACCTCATATTCATCCAGATAATCCGGCACAGCGTAAAGAATGCCTGCCACCAGAGTGTCGCTATCGACCCGCAGCGAGGCCAGAATTGATGCTACGCCCTGCATGTGCTGAATGCTCGGCTCTCCCGTGGGAAGGAATCTGCCGGCGTAAAACGGGTGGGAAAAATCCAGCGCATGGGCGAGTACCTCGGTTTCACCGGGAGAAAAGATAGGCGCCAAGGTTTCCAGCCAGGACGTATCATCCTGTCTCTGCATGGCGGAAGAAGCTACTGCGGGATCTGCATCCGGCGATCTGTCGCTCATCTTTTTTATGCTCGTGTGTTAATCTCGGGAATATCCTGCCAGTAGCGGCGCCGCAGTGCGCGCGAGGTTTCCACCGAAAGGTCATTATCCTCAAAACGCAGCAGTATCGCGCCATCGATATCGCTACGCAGCAACCTGCTTCCAACTGCCCGATAACGCTCCACCACGTCATCCTTGGGATGCCCGAAGCGGTTGCGATATCCTACGGTAAATATTACCAGCCCTGGATTCACCCGGCGTACAAACTCGTCGGTTGAGGAAGTTTTACTCCCGTGATGGGGCGCGACCAGCACTGTGGAGGCGAGGTTGCCGGCGTCATTTGCGAGCAACTGGTACTCGGATTTTTTCTCGATGTCGCCCGGCAGCAGCACACTGCCGTGCAAAGTGGTGATTTTCAGCACGCAGCTTAACGCGTTGGTTTTGAGCCTGGGATTACTGTAATTATGTTCCGAAGGATGCAACATGTCGAAGCGAATCCCGTCCCATTGCCACGACTGTCCCGCACGGCACCGTTGCCTGTTGGAAGCGGCCCGTTGTATGGGATGATCATCGCTCAACGATGAAACCAGCCATTCCACCGGCACGGCTTGCTGTACCGACAATGCCCCGCCGCTGTGGTCTCCGTCAGCATGCGTTACGATCATTGCGTCAAGATGTTTTATACCTTCTGCCCGCAGAAAAGGAACAATGGTGCGGTTGCCGCTATCCGCCTCCGAGCTGAAACCCGGGCCCGTATCGTAGAGCAAGGCATAATTTTCCGTACGCGCCACGACCGCCAATCCCTGGCCGACATCCAATATGGTCAGCCACAACTCTCCTGATGCCGGCTTTGGCGGAAGCGCCAGAAACATGGGCAGCAACGCAACCAGCCCCAGCCATCGAGCCGGGAAACCCGTGGTAAGCCTGGGTCCTAATCCCCCTGATCCCAACCCCAGCCCTAATGCCCCGGGCAGCATTATCCAGAAGATTCCGGCCATTCCGGCCATGACCGCCCAGGTGGGCGGCGCATGCTGACTCCAGACCGCCTGTGGTGAATCGCTCATCCATTGCATCGCTTCCATGCAAGCGCTCAGCAGCCAGTGCGCGGGCGTTAACATGAAATCGAGCGGCGGCAGCGCAGCCAGCAGGGTTAACGGAACCACCACCAGGCTCACCAGGGGGATCGCTATGGCATTGGCAACAGGCGAAACAAGCGATACCTGCTGAAACATCGCCAGCAGGGGAGGTATCAGGCTAAGCGTTATCGCCCATTGCACCCGCGCCCAACCGATTAACCAGTGCGATCTACCGATACGCCCGACCGATATCAACATGATGACCGCTATCGCACCGAACGATAACCAGAATCCGGGTGATAGTACCGCCCATGGATCAAACATCACCACTGCCAGCAATGCCCAGGCCAGTACTGCCGTCATCGAAGTGGATCGCCCCAGCCACAAAGCGATGGCCACTACCGCAAGCATATAAACTGTACGCTGCGCCGGGATTGCAAACCCCGCCAGCAGCGCATACCCTAACGCCACTACCAGCCCCGCGACGGCTGCGGCTTTGCGCGCCGGCAGCAGCAGCGTCAAATAATGACTCCGCCGCCACAACCAGTAAACCAGCGCAAATATCAGGCCAGATACCATGGTGACATGGAGCCCGGATATACTCATGAGATGGTTTATTCCAGTGCGGGTAAATATCTGCCACTGTTCGCGGGGAATGGCGCGCTGGTCGCCCACCGCCAGCGCAACCAGAACACCGGTATAAGCATGGCCTGGCAACGCGCGCGTAAAACTTTCGCGAACTTCCTCGCGCAAGCGCTCAATCTGGTAAGCCGGTCGGCTGACCATTTCGTCCAGACGCATGTTTCCATCATTTTTCCGGACGTAGCCGCTAGCCCGTATGTTGCGTTCCAAGGCCCATTGCTCGAAGTCAAAGCCATGGGGATTGACGCTGCCATGCGGACGTTTGAGCCGCGTAGTGATCCGCCAGCGCTCACCTGCGCTGATTTTAGGGGGCGCAGCCTCTGCCGCCGAACGCTTTCCGTGCTCGTCATACCAGGAGAGGGAAATGTGTGCGGGAACAATGGCGCCCGTCGTCAGCACTTGCTCCACATCGAAAGCAAAACGCACGTGCCTCTCGTTGACTTGCGGCAACTCTGCTACCACGCCGATCAACTGGATATCGCGTCCTTCCCATTCATGCGGGAGCACATCCGCCAGGCGCCACTGGGCAAAAGCCGCTGCCCAGAAAAATCCCGCTCCCAGAAAAACACCAGTTAATAGAGCTTTGCCGATAGCGATAAAAGTAGCGTCTCGAGCGCGCAGGAACAGGAATGCGAGTGCTGCGCCGGGCAATAATGCGTATGCCAACGCAATGGCCGGCAGTGCGGCCTGCTGTTGCAGCAGTCCGACTCCAACGGCAAACGCCAGAATATAGGCTTGCATCAGTGACTTGAGCTATCTATTGAAAATACGAACATTGGAAAACTATCGGGCCAATGAGGAAAACGGCACTTCGCCTCAAAAGTTTCGCCCTTCAGTCATGCCAGTACAACATCGGAGCAATTGGAGGAAAGAACGATTGCTTCAAGCCGCCGGATTTCCGGTTGGCATACCGAAGGCTGGTCAGGTTATTTACGTTGCACCCCAAGCCTGTATTTCCGTACACTCTTCTTGTGTCGCGAAAATTTTTCAAAAAATATCTGCCCTCTCACGAGACCATTCGGCAAAACCGTTTTGTCGCGCTATTTGGAAAACGCCTGCACCATCACAATCTGTGGCATCTGCACCGCCGGTCAGTGGCAGGAGGCGTTGCAGTGGGTTTATTTGCCGGCCTGATTCCCGGCAGCAACCCCGTTCAGTTCTTTTTTGCCGCCTTGCTTGCCATCGTTTTCAAGGTAAATCTCCCCGTGTCAGCAATTACGACACTCTATTCCAATCCCTTTACCATCGTGCCAATCTATGTTGCCGCCTACGCCATTGGTGCATTCGTGACAGGCGAGGGCACGGGCAGCATGCCCCAAATGGAGCTGCACCTGATGGACAAGAGCATCAGCGAATGGATTCCCGCATTGATGGATTGGGTGATTTCGCTCGGCAAGCCTTTACTCGTGGGTATATGTCTGCTGGCGCTGCTGCTTTCTCTGGTGGGTTATTTCGTGGTGCGCGGAGGATGGCGGCTATACGCGATTTACGAATGGCGAAAGCGGGCGAAACGACGCAGACAAAACGACGCGGATAAAACCAGGTGAATCGCTTCGGATGAAATAAGCGAAAGGAAGCTCGTCAAGATCTCATCAACTCGTTACAAGATGGATGAAATCAAGCTCCAGGCTGCGGAAATGCCGCACTCGCAACGAGTGTTATAGCTTCATCCGCCCAGTAGGCCGTCTTCCAGATGCAGTATCCGTCCGGCCTTTCTCGCCAGATCGGGATCGTGCGTGACAATGATGAGGCTCGCGTCCATGCTGCGGTTGAGTTCGAGCATCAAATTGAATACGTCTCCCGCCGTGCGCCGGTCGAGGTTGCCGGTTGGTTCATCCGCAAGAACGCAAGCTGGCCGCGTAACCAGCGCGCGCGCGACCGCCGCCCGCTGGCGCTCGCCGCCGGAGAGTTCGCCCGGCGTATGGGTAAGGCGATGGCCCAAACCCACCTGCTTCAGTACTTCTGCCGCGCTGGCATATGCTTTCGTATTGCTCATGCGTCGAATGAGGAGCGGCATGGCAACATTTTCAAGCGCGCTGAACTCCGGCAGCAGATGATGAAACTGATAAATGAAGCCGAGCGACTTGTTACGCAGTTGGCACCTTTCCTCCTCGTGAATGGTAGCGATATCCTGTCCCATGATGCGTATCTGCCCAGCCGTGGGCGCATCCAATCCCCCCAGCAGGTGCAGCAGCGTACTTTTTCCGGAACCTGATGAGCCTACAACGGCAACGGTTTCCCCCGCTTCCACATTCAGGTCTATTCCCATCAGCACCGGCACTTCCAGCTTGCCCTGGTAATAACTCTTGCGCAGGTTCTGGCAGGAAATGATGTTTTTATTCATATCGCAGCGCCTCTGCGGGATTGACTCTGGACGCTCGATAACTTGGATAAAGTGTCGCCAGCAAGGTCAGCACAAACGATACCACGGCCACCGTGATCACATCCGCGAGCTGGAGGTCTGACGGAATTTCACTGATGTAATAGACCTCTCGTGAAAGGAATTGCACGCTGAACACGCGCTCGATCAGCGCTATCACTGCCTCCACGTTGTAGGCCAGCAGTACGCCGCCTATAACGCCCAGTGTTGTTCCCAGGATGCCGATCAGCGTGCCCTGCACGATAAAGACTTTCATGATACTGCGCGGGCTGGCGCCCAGCGTGCGCAGTATTGCAATATCCGACTGCTTGTCGGTTACGGTCATGACCAGGGTGGAAACGATATTGAATGCCGCCACCGCGATAATGAGGGCAAGAATGAGCCCCAGCATGCGCTTCTCGATCTGGATTGCGCGGAAATAGTTGGCATGCTGGCGGCTCCAGTCGGTGATATGGATATCTGCCGAAATCATCGGCGCAAGCTCTCGCGCCACTTGCGGCGCCTGGAACAGATCGTGCAGCTTCAATCGCACACCCGATACCTGATCATCTCCCATTCGATACAGTTTCTGTGCGTCCGCCATGTGAATCAGCACCAGGCCGGAGTCGTACTCGAAATGTCCTGCTTCAAAGATGCCGATAATCGTGAACTGTTTGAGGCGCGGCAATATGCCTGCTGGCGTTACCTGTCCCTGAGGCGAGATCAGAACAATCTTGTCGCCGGTAAATACACCGAGCACTCGTGATAATTCCCGCCCGATGACAATGCCGAATTGACCCGGCACAAGGTCATCCAGCTTGCCGTCTATCATCATCCGCCCAAGATCGGCTACGTTGTCCTCGGTCCCCGGCAGGATGCCCCTTACCACAACGCCGCTGACGACTTGATCGAACGACACCATGCCTTGCGCGCTGACATAAGGTGCGGCAGCCTCTACCTCAGGATGTCTGAGCGCTTCCTCCGCTACCTGACGCCAGTCGGTCAGCCTGCCGTCTATGCCGCTCACCTGGATATGGGACGCCACACCGAGGATACGTGAACGGACTTCTTTCTGAAAACCGTTCATGACCGACATGACAGTGATAAGCGCTGTCATGCCGAGCGTAATACCCAGCAGGGAAATCAGGGAAATGAAAGAGATGAAGTGATTACGGCGCTTCGCGCGGGTATAGCGCAAACCGATAAAGAGTTCGTAAGGCGACACGGATCAGCATACCTGGATACAAAACGGAATCCCGAAGTGTGCCACATTCCTTCTGGGCTTAATAGACAACTGAATATTGAATCGGCAGCAAATACATCTCTGTGGCAGGAAAATGCTTCTGTGATTCCGCCGGGGATTACCCTGCCTGGAAGCATCAAAACTCGCCTCTCAAGCCGACCACCAGCGCCCTTCCCGGCAACGGAGCAAAATTCTTGAGAAAAGAGTTGTGCACACGCATCTCTTCATTAAGCAGATTCTTGCCTTGCAGGAAGACTTTGATGCCATTCGATCTGGTTTCCTTGATGCGATAACTTACTTCGATATTCACCAGGGTATAACCGGGTGTGCTGGTTTCAAGCTCTGCCAGATCATTTTGACGCATCACGCGAGTCGCGCTCACGTTGGATGTCCACGGACCCGTCCTGTGATTGAATTCCAGCCCAAAGCGCAGTGGCGTGATACGGGGTACGTTGCCGCCGTTATCCAGTCTTCCGCGGACATAATCAGTGAATAGGCGCAGATCGATTTCGTCGGGCTTCAATGTAAAGATTGCTTCCGCTTCCACGCCGTAAAACCTTGCTCCGCCCTGCGCAAAATTCTGCACAAGAAATTCTCCATCAGGATCCAGCGCTCCGGTATCGTCGGCTCGATCGGCGATACCGTCCCCGTTGATGTCGGCGCTACGGACAAAAATATAATTGCCAATCCAGTTATGGAATACATTCACCTTCCATGTCACCGGACCGGTAGTCTTGCGTAGGGCGAGGTCGATGTTGCTGGTGGTCTCACTGGTCAGGTTGCTATCGCCAGTCTGAAAAGTAGCTGTTCCATGGTGGGCGCCTTTTATATACAGTTCTTCCGTAGACGGCGCCCGTTGCCCTCGTGTGCCGGACAGGCTCAGCCCATAGCCATCCATTAATTTCCACAAAAGGCCAGCGGATGCGTTATAAAGATTGAATGTGCGTGACGGCAGGTCACTGATCGGGTCCTGCGTGGCATGCTCACCGCGCCCGCCGACTTCCAGGCGCCAGCGATCCCAGTTGTGCTCTTCGACCAGGAATACGCCAGTGGAACGGGACTTCGTGACAGGTATCACAGCCTCTTCGCCCAAAGCGGAAAAATTCCGGTCCCGGAATTGGACTCCGAATACTCCCTTCCAGCCGCGTATTGGCGCATGCAAAAGCTCGGCGCGACTCTCTAATCCCTTATTTTTAAAGCGTGTCGCAATCTCCCCGGTTCCTTCGATTTCATTGTGCTTGTAATCGTTATAACCCATACGCACCTTAAGCTTATCAAAACCCATGATCGGCCTATCCAGCTCTCCCGACAAGTCGTAGCGCGTCTGCTTGAGATCGACCTTCGACCCTTCCGGACTGGGTATGCCATACTCGCTTTCGAGGCGAGAGAATGATCCACCAATAAAGCCTCTCTCGCCTACGAACGATCCGCCCGCAGATAAGCCTCCGGAATCGACTGCGCTATTTTCGACGATGCCTTTTCGACTATTCGGGTCGCTCTCGTTCGCCCGTCCGGGAATGTGGTAATCACCGGTTTTTCGCCTGAAGCCACCTATACTCCAGGATGCGCGCCCAACGCTGCCGTTCGCATTGAAAGCGCCGGTGCGTTCCTCGGTCGCGGTATTTCCGCGCACTTCGAAGTCGCCTTTTACTGTTTTGAATCGTTGGTTCGGAATACGGGTATTTATGACGTTGACAACCCCGCCCGAAGCCCCGCTGCCATAGAGCAAGGTGGCCGGACCTCGCAGGATTTCGATCTGGGAAGCATTAAGCGATTCAGCGGTTACTGCATGATCCGGGCTGATCGAAGAGATATCCAGCGTGCCGATGCCATTCTCCAGCACACGGATACGAGGACCATCCAGGCCGCGGATGATCGGTCGGCCCGCACCTGGACCAAAGGAGCTCGACGCCACACCCAACTCGCGGGATAGCGTGTCGCCGAGGCTTGCTTCCCGCTTCCGGCGCAGATCGTCGCCCCGCAATACTGAAACAGGCTGAGCCATATCAAGCTCGCTGCGATCCTCAAATGGCGCGCCGGTCACTACTACAGCTGGCAGCATACTGTCCTTGACGGTATTTTGGGCTTGAACGAGTGATATGCCTAACAGGTCAAGGATTAATATGCAAATGACAAAACATGCTCCAGCGCTGCGCGAAGGCGTGCCCGGGATATTACAGCTTGGACGATTCATGCTAACTTCTTGAAAGATGCAACTTGATGAGCGATAAGTTTCATGCAGCCCAGTTGCGCCGTGCGCCACATCGGCACAACGGGTTTTATGGATGGGCGCAACCCAAATCATCGGAAACGCCGGACAACAGGTTTCCGATGGAGGCCAACTGATTAAGAAAGCAATGGAATTACGCTTGCGGGGGCCCGCGGGTGAGATAGAGAGAGGAAAAATTGAGGAGGACAAGCCCCGATTTGAAATACGGCAGGGGCTGATGGCTTATTCGATTACGGAAGAAAATCGCCAGGACGGCGAAAATAACGCTGAAGCCTGTTAGAGCCAGGCAGTCAAGACAGATACGGTCGCTGTCGATACCCGCATCGGTATCGGTTTCGCTCTCTTCCTGCTGGCCATCGGCATGAGCCATGCCGCCGGTATCGGCTTCGCCGACGTGCGTAAGCGCATGCGCCGCCTGCAGGACCGGGACGAATGCCAACGCGGACACTAAAATCAAAAATAATATCTTACGCAACATCGAGTAACGCTTTCACCAAAACCAAGCCTGTTGTTCTCGAATAAAATCGGTTATCTGAATTCCCATTACGCGCACTCGGCACATAATCCCTTTACCGTCAGTTCGATTTCCTGAGACCGGTAACCGGCGGGCAACGGGCGATCATACTCAACCTTCATTTCATCGAGGCAAATTACCGTAGTGCACCGCATACATTCAAAATGCGCATGCTGATGCGGGTATATATGGGTATTTGCCCGAAAACGCCACGTACGGTCGTCGCTCACCACTTTATGCACAAAACATTTGTCGTTCAACCATTCAAGCACGCGGTAGAGCGTTACACGGTCCAGCCTGTGCGTTGTGTTGCGCAAGCGCTCCTCGATTTCATGGTGCGTGACAGTGCGCTGTTCCGCCAGTAGCATGGCAAGAATTTGAACTCGACTGGATGTCACTCGTTCTCCGCGGCGGCGGATCATCTCTTCTGCCTGCTTCTGAAGATTCGACATGAATATGAATGTTGGATTTTGCAACAAAGTTGCATCTACTATATCCGGATAAACGCGCACGCGCAATCCCCCCTTTTTCAGTAACAGGAATGTGGGAAGTATTCAAGGATGAACTGCTGATGACTCGCCGGTCTCTACGTTTTTAAAATGGCCAGATCCACGCGCACCCCTTTTCAGTTGGTCATGATGCTGGCCGGTATTTGCGTGGCTCATCGCCCAGCTTTTCCGGTCAGGTCTATACGGCAACCCCCGATACCTATCGTGTCAGACTCAAGATACTGGAGCCGGGAGATTCCTTACAGCTCATGCCGGGAGAGTACAAGGATGGCCTGCCGATCCATTATCTTCATGGCACGTCCCCCGCACCGATTATGATCTCGGGACCGGACAAAGGCCCGCGTGCTATTTTTGTGGCACGGCCGGGCCATAACACGGTGAGCATCGTGAATTCGAGTTACATCGCTATCCGCAATCTGGATATCGACGGGCGTCAGCTTACGGTGGATGGCGTGAAATGCGAAGGGCACGCGGATTGGGCCCATCATATTACGCTTGATGGATTACGCGTATATGGCCACGGCAATGATCAGCAAACAGTCGCCATTTCAACCAAATGCCCGGCCTGGGGCTGGGTAATACGCCACAATGTGATCACAGATGCCGGAACCGGCCTCTATCTCGGAGATTCGGATGGTCGCGCCCCGTTTATTAACGGATTGATTGAGCACAATCTGATCGTCGATACGCTGGGCTACAATCTGCAGATCAAGCATCAGCAACTTCGGCCGGTTCTTCCGGAAATACCGGTTGAGCCCAGCACTACGATCATTTCGGAGCCAAAACGATGCCCAGGCCCAATGTGCTGGTAGGGCACTGGCCGCTTTCCGGACCGGGGTCAGATGACATGTATCTCGTCTACGATAATTTCTTTTACCAGAATCCGCACGAATCGTTATTCCAGGGAGAAGGGAATATCGCGCTGTACAATAACCTGTTTGTAAATCATTTCGGCGATGGGGCTCGCATTCAACCACACCACGGCACTACACGCACGATAAGCGTGTTCTACAATACTGTCATAGCGAAGGGATCCGGCATAACTATCTTGCGCCGCTGGCAGGATCCGGTATATCAGCAACTCGTCTCGGGTAATATCATATTCGCCCTGTCACCGTTGCGCGGCGCTTCCACGGAAAGCAATCTGACGGGTGGTTTCGACGAGGCCCGGAATCATCTTGCCCGGCCATTCGCACCTTTAGGTGAAATGAACCTGGCATCTGCGGGCATCAAGGTGCGAAAACATGCCGGAAACAGCGCGCGCTTTGCTATTTACCCGGACGCCGGCATGGACTTCGACGGCGGGGGTTTGATTGGCGCAGACAGGATAGGCGCTTATTCGCTTGATAAAGACCAGCCCCGCTGGCTGCCGGCGCTGGAGATCAAGCCAGCGCCTCCTGCGCGATAAGAAGCATCTCTGCTTTCTTCAACCTGAATCCGGTAGTTGGACGGAGTGGAGTGTGCGGTTTTTGGGTGCAGGGCAAGGCGCGATGGTGCGGAATGGCGCGACCCCGGAGCGGGATGCGGGCGCTATGAAACGCGGTCGCGGCATCCGCTTCGCGGGGCTCCTGCATGCTACGCTCCGGGACGCCCCATTCCAAGGAGTTGCAACGCAGCCATGTGCCGCAAAAACTGCTCAAGCCGCACCGCAGCGAACTCACCAAAAAGATGAAGGCCAGGCGATACAAAAAGTCATTGTGGATCATAACGCCAAACTGAAAAATAAGCGGTCGACTGCCGGATTCAGGTTCAACAGAAGACATTCATAAAATGAGAATTCTCGCGGTTATCTTATTACTGATTGCTTATGGGTCGTTGTATCCTGGCGACTTTTCCGCGCCACCGGAAGGCGCCGTAAAAACATTCCTCACCGATTTCCGCTGGTTCACCTCGCGGGGGGATGTGCTAGGTAATATCGCGCTGTTTTTTCCTCTTGGAATGGCGTCTATTATATTTTCGCCGGACAGACTCGATAGCCGGGGTCGTATTGCCGGATATCTTCTTCTGGCGCTTGTGTACGCGTTTGCCCTTCAGTTAGCGCAGGTTTGGCTGCCCTCCCGTTCTGCCGCGCTGGCGGATGTGGTCTGGAATATGACGGGCATGATCTCGGGGATGGCGGCGGCAGGTCTTGTCGCAAAGCGTTCCCCGGGAAACGTGCAATTGTTCAATTACGCTTCGCTGATACCGCTATCAGTATTGATGTTATGGCTGCTCACCGAGCTATTGCCGCTGGTGCCGTCTCTGGATTTGCAAAAATTCAAGGATGCGCTGAAGCCGCTCCTCCTCGAGCTCCGCTTTTCCCTCCCGGAAACGATCATGCATGCGGCCGGGGTCTTTGTCGCTGGCTGCGCTTTCGTGGCGCTGGGGCGCCAACCAGCTTCATGGTTGGGGGCCGCCCTATTGCTGGTTATGGCGGGGAAACTCGCTGTCGTGAATCTGGCATTGGATGCATCGGTCGTGATAGGGATGCTGGCGGGTTATGCGGGTTGCCTGTTGGTGCCGCGCCTCGGCAGCTCAAAGATGATCTTTGAAGCAGCCTTCCTGCTACTGTTTGCAGCCTGGACCATTACCGGGGTAACGCCTTTCTCTCCCGCACCGGGTGGAACCTTTAATGGCGTTCCTTTTGCCACTATGCTTCAGGGATCCGTGGAAACCGCTGCGCGGGGATTGGCCCGGTCCTTGTTTGTTTATACGGCTCTGCTGTGGCTTGGGCAAAAAGCGGGGCTTGGTATCAGAAAAACGGTAGGTGGACTCGTCATATTGACCTGCTTGATCGAGCTGTTACAGATGGGCTTGCTGGGCCGCACTGCAGACGTGACAGAGCCGATCTTGTTACTGCTGATTGGCTGGGTGTTTCCCGAAATGCAAAGCCAGGAGGCGCGCTCCGGACGCAAAAACAGTACGCAAGTGCTGGCAACAGAGCCGTTCCCTGTCAGTGCGGTCCGAACAGAAATAAGCGCGGAAATGAGTGGAATGCGTATGCTTGGTCTGGTAGCGGCGGGGATTGCGATAACGGTGGCAATTGCGTGGTTAATCACGAAGTCGGCTTTAACCCCCTATAATGTTCGAGAACTGGTGTATGAAGGCCACCCCTTCAGATCGCTCCTATTGCTTGCAACACTGCTGTATTGGGCGATTGGTTTTCCGGTACTGATTTCACAATGGCTGGCGCGGGGTGAGTTGTATCTGCTCAGCTTGCCGCCCCTGGTATTGCTGCATGGCTTGATTGCATGGATACTGTTGTGGTCAGCTGTACCAACCGAGAGTCTTCACGATGTGGTCGGATCACCTGTTCTTGGATGGCCGTGGGAATGGGAATTGCTCGGCCGTTTCGTAGCATTGTTCAGCGTCTGGAGCGTAGCGGCGGTAGGAGGAAGCGTTATCGCAGGGTGGCGGTTTCTTCCCAATCCCAAAATTGCCCTACTGGGCTGGGCAGCTGCCGCCTGCCTGATTATGCCACTTTCGTATTATGTCGTCGTTCGTGAGGCATCCACTGATAATCTGGTCGAGCTTATGGCCGGCAATGGCAGCATAGGCTCGTTCTTGCTGATCAGCCTGGCTGTCACGTTGATCACTTTTGGCGGAGCCAAAGCGGCGCTTGCATCCGTTCCCGGCGCGGCACAAAGGTTGAGGGCAGCGGCGTGGATGCTTTTGTCAGGAATTCTGGCCTACCTGACGCTTTATTTTGGCCTGGAACAGGTAATCGTCAAGTATGGGCAGGTTTTTTCCGCAATGCAGTTTTTGCTGAGCAGCGATCGTGCGCATTTGGCCGGACCGAATGAGTTGATAATTCGGTACACCACACTATACGGTTTTGTCATGATGGCAACCACAATGGTGCAATATCCCCTATGGCGTTGGGTCATGTCATCCCCGGAGATATCATCTGCGACCAAAAAATGAGTGCTGAAAGTTTCAGCTATGACAGCTTTCGTTCTATGAATATTATTCATTCAACGAACACTTCGGTTCTGACCCGCGGATCATTCATCATATCAGCGCATAACGGAGCGAACACTCTGGCTTGCATTACCGGAAAGTAAAGCAATCAATAAAACTCGGCGCATCATATGCGTAACAGAGCACCGGTGCTCCAACCAGCAGAGCGGCAACATGGTTGAGGCATATCTGATGATCCTTCCAGGTTGGCCATTATTTATGGGGGTGAAGCGGGATGAAAATCTCGAACAGGCGTGGCCACCGTTTGCCGGTCACGTAAAAGGTTTCAGTGGAAGGCGAGTAGGCGATGCCATTAATCATGTCGTGAAAATCCCTCCGGCCAGACTGAGCAACGATGGCACGACAATCGATCACCCGCAGAACGCGCCCATCTGTACTATCTATTTCATAGATACAGCTATCGAATTGAACATTTGCGTAGATCCTGCCATTGACACATTCGAGATCATTGATGCGTTCCAGCGGCCTTCGATTCATATGAACCGAAAGGCTGGAAATAACGGAAAATTGCGCGTCCCTGAACGTCAGCTTATTGGAACCGTTGCTCATCAGAAAGAATCCGCGGCAGCGCGCCAGACCCCATCCTTCACCTTCGTAAGTGAATTCACTGCAGGGTTTCAAGCTGTAAAGATCATAGACAATGGCACGCCCAGAAGTATAAGTGAGTTGCACCAGGCAGCCATTGAGGACGGCAATACCCTCACACCATTCGTTTTCAATTCTGATTTCCCAACGCACGTCGCCACTCTCGGGGTCGAGGCAGCGTAGACGTGAAGCGCCAACAAGGCCGGTGTTCTCGTAGAGATGTTTGTCATGAAAGGCGAGCCCCTGCGTGTACGCCCCTGAATCATGCGGCAGGATACGCTTGACTTGGGGTATCACCTTGGGCAGGCCATGAGTGCGGAGATGGAAATGGGCAAGCGCCAGCGGTTTCTTGAGACCGCAGTAATCCAGCAGCTGAATGATTTTGTCATGCTTCATTCGAGCGGCATGACCGGAAATATCGATACTGTGTGTGCCGGTTTTGGCATTCCGCACCTACTGGACGACGCCAAGCTTCCACAATAGTTTGCGCATGCGTTTGCGCAGGCCGTAACGCTCGAGGAATCGGCCGGCAGTGATGGATATCTGGTTGCAACCATGCATGGCATGAGTGATGAGGCTGCTGCGCCAGTAGCGTGGTATGAGATAGAAATAGCGCTCGACTGTTGCAGCATTACTGAGCCGTTGCTTATGGAGGTTGTCGTCGTTACCAAAATCGAAGCGCTGCACTTGGCCCGGCGTGGCGAGAAGATCGGGAATGATCTCGGTATGAAGGAATATGCCTGCCTGCAATTTTGCCCAATCTGGATCATAGCCGATTTCCTGAGCATGATAGCAGCCTTGGTACAAGTGACCTACCTGAAAGGCAATGGGTTGGTTGTTTGCAAACAGGACATAGCTGCGAAACCAACCCAGCTCAGCAGTTGTTCCATAGCGACCCTCTAGAAGTGTCCGGCTGCGTAGTCCACCCCCTAGTAGTCTGTATTGATAAGTGCGGGCCGACACCGCCATGGCAGCATCCAGAAATGCGCCTACCTCGTCCGAGCCTCGATAGCACACAGTCCGGTACGTGGCGGTCTCGGCGATGAATCGCTTTCGGGTGCGTTTGAGATCGCCGCGGGTGCTGGCACTGAGTTGTCCCAGGTAGTGGGCATAATCACCGGTAAAGTCTATGTAACGATGGGCGTACCGTTCGCCATATTGAAGGATATGATACTGCTTGCGTAACGGCGAGCCCTCGGCGAGTAGTTCCGCCAAGGGTGATCCATCAGCTACCGATTCCAGGAATAGTGCCTCGTTGGGGTTCAGTTGATCTCGCAATTGCTCAAACAGAGTTAGCAGGCCTGCGGATTCATTCGTAACAAGATCGGACTCCATCGGAGGCGGGGCAAATAATGTATAGCGGCGGATCGGATGGGAATACAGCGTCCAGTCGCTAAGCGCAATGCGCAACGCTGATGGATGTACAAGAAATACCGCCGAGCCAGCACGTATACCAGCCTGTTCGAGAATAAATCCCTCCACGTGCTTGTCGCCGCCATCGGCGAGTGCTGCCACCCAGCGCGGGTCCTGATGCAGAGACATACTTCCGCAAGGGCTGTGGAGCCGCATCGCATCAATGAACAATTGCTCCAGTTCCAATTTCTTCCAGATCGCGGCTGTAGTCCAGGTCGGCGTTAACATCACCATGCCGGAATTCCAGTTCGAACGGCAACAATAAATGGCGGCTTATTGAAGCGCATTATCTTCCTGAAGAATATCTCAATCCATCCATAATTTTTAAATTGAAAACCTCTTGCATCTTTCATATCTCAAAAGAGTCCCAGTCTCGCCCTAGTATAACCTTAGCTCTTGCCTGAAGAACGCTTTACGGCGGCCGTACGGACAAATCGTTTTATGCGCTCTTTCAGGCCGCTCGCTTCAAGCCAGTATCCGATTCTCTCGGAAAGGAAATTTACCGCGACCAAGGTGCCCGCATAAAATGTGCCGGGCCATCCCCGCGGGATCAAGTAGTAATGCCTCTCCTCTCGTGATGTGTTGGACATTCTCTGTTTATACAAACTGTCTCCAGCCAGGAAATCAAATCGGCAAATGCCGTCTGCCAGCAGATCGGCCATAACCTCTGTATGTAGGTAAATACCTGGTTGCAGCTTGGATATGGCTGGGTCATACCCTACATGATGTGCATAATAGGTGTACCTGTCGTGATAACCAAGCTGGAAAGCAACGGGTTTATCGTCGATCTGAAGAACATATGCTTTAAGCCAACCATGTACCGCCATCTTCTGAAGGTATGCGACCTGTTCGGGCGTGTCTTCAAGACCAAGGCCAAGCAGATGATACTGATAGGTCTTCCGGGATACCTGCGCCAAAGCCGCTGCCAGCTCGCCGACATGTTCCGGTTCGGTGTAGCGAACCAGCGTTACCACCCCCCCTGCCTTCACGTTAAAATTCTTGCGCGTGCGACGGGCATCCTTACGGCTTTCGCTTCCCAATGTCCGGAGATAATCCTCAAATTGCGCTCCCGTCGGCAACTCGATGAGGCGTCTGGTATAGATCGGGCCGTAGGGCACCACGTGAAAGAGTTTGTAAATCGAACTGCCCGGTAATGTCAGCAGGTTGGCCAGGGGCGAATCTGCTCGTACGCTCTCGAAAAATACAACACCACGTGCGCCTATTGCTTCGCGGAGTGGCTTGAATAATCCAGCAAGCGACGACGAGTCCTTGCATAGCGGTGCGCCCTGCATCGCATACCTTCGCACGGGAACGCGAAATAGGGTTGCCTCGCCAAAGCAATAGGTGAGCATACCTGGATGAACAAAAAAGGGAGCATAACCACAAGGATGTTGTCGATCGCCCTGCAGGAAATAATGTATCGATTTATCCGAGCTGTCGACACGGCTGCTCAGCCAGCGCGGGTCAAGCTCAAGCGGTACGGAGCCTAGCGGAGAGAGGTCAATGGCATTGCCTGAAATGTTGGCCCGACACCAGTGCATCACGACTTTTCCCTTGAAATGGAGCGACGAAGGCAAGTCATCAAATTCCAAATCGCATCATTTTTTTTACTTTTGACTTAAGTCCGAACTGATCAAGCTTCCCGCCGATTACAGCACTGATATTGTCGACGGTCCTCTGACTATGCAGCAGAAACCTGTTCCGCATATTGGCACGCAGAAAAAAAACATTCGCGCACTGAATATTGTGGGTTGCAAATAGCTTTTTGTGCTCTGATTGTCCTTCCGTGAAATCAAAAAACTGAAATGTACGCTCCTCGAATAAATGCTGCAGGGCAAGCCACTGCAAAACGGTGCCCACTGAGAAATTCATATAGGTAGGATCGTATCCGAGAAAGGCATAGATCAGCACTCCGTTTGTAACCGGGCAATAGAGATATGAGATAGGCTTATCTTGATAAAAAAGAATGAACCCGCGAACCCGATCCTGGTGAGCAAGCTGCTCCATTTGTTGGCGGAATTCATCAGAGTCGGGCAAGCCTTCATCAAGCAGCCTTTCCTGATACGTTATTTTGGACACAGCACGAGCTAATCGAAAGAACTCCAGCATCTCCCCGGGAGCTTTGTAAACCTTCCAGGAGATGTTACCGCCGCAATATTCTGCGTATTTTCTAACTTTACGATTGAGGGTTGAGCGCGTTTTGGACGAGAACTTGCTCGTGTATTCTGAAAATGGCATCCCTCGCATATCGATGTAATAGTGCGGATACTGGGACGATACGTAGCAGAGGTAATCATTCCGCCTGCTAATCGCTGGCTGCTTCCCGATAATGGGTAATGATCGTATCAAAAAGCCCTGGCTGCGCTCTTGAAGAGGATCGGTTGGCGGTACCAGTTCTGCTACTGGCGGGATTTCATCATCCAACCCTATTTCCCGCACTTGTAACCACAACTTGGGCGCGAGCAACGTCTTGTCACCGAACTGTATCTTTATTGGCACTTGGTAATAATGCCAGTTTTGGTTCAACGAAACCCCCGGCGCAAACCCTGCTCCATCATTCTGAGTCCAGTTTTCCAGATTGGCGAAGTAAGGGGTGCGGGCTGTGAAAGTACAGGCGCCGGGATCAAACCGTGAAAACCCCGGACGCGAAAGCAATCCCGATGGCGGTCCAGAAAAGAACAGAGCCGGCGAAAGCGGCCCACCACGATTTCATCCGGCCGGTTCATCGCGCTATCAAGCAGTTCGAAATTATGAGAGAGAATAACAAACGCCTTACGCTCCGACTCCAGCGCTTGCCAGAGCAGACCTTCCATCTCACGGGAAGAACATGCCGTTATCTGTACATGCCGCAACGAGCGCGTCCCGCTATGAAAAACCGTCATGGGATATTCATAGACGCCTTCGCACTCGGCGGGCTCTACAAGTGGAACCGTCGGACTGACCCCGCTATCCAGTCCAAACATACTGGCGTTGTAGCTGCTATCGAAGGCAATGCGATTCGCAGCCAATGCCTGAAGGGTTTCCGTGTTGAAGCCGAAGCTTCCTGCTCGAAAGGCGTTCACACTTGGGCCTCCAGCTGATTCGATCAAATTCATCCCTGCTCGAATCAGAATCGTCTGCTCTTCCAAAGAAAAATAACGCAAGAACTGTTTTTTACCGCGGATGTTGTCCAGCAAAGGTTCATTTGATTCATCGACCCATTCGGTATGCATGTGAAGCTGTACTTCATGGTCCTTCTCACGGATCAGGCTAAGAATCTCCGATAACCGTTCCAGCCCAAACCGGGTCGAAAAGAGCGGCTCAACGAAGAATACGCCCGTCAGGCCATGCTCCTGCAACTGGTGCAATTGATACGGTAAACCATAATCACCTCGGGACGTGGGGCCGTAGATATATCGCTGAAATGCGCTCGGAAACTTGGCATCAATGTCTTTCCAGCCATCGCACCACACTTCGACGTCAACGGTAAGAAATACGTCGATCATTATTTGTCACCCCGGCGCCTCTGGAAGTGATGAGAGCCTGTTTTTCTCCAACAACCCTCGATATCAGCGGCATCCCTGTTATTTCCGGGTGTGCGATTACACATGTTATGCCACCTTCAGATCATTCTTGTATGAGCGCGGTTGCTCCGCGTGGAGCACATTGCGCAGGAATGATTCAAACATCAGCAGTGACCACAGGGAAGCGCTGTAATCACGCCGTCCCGATTGATGCTGGTCAAGCATCTCTTTCAGAAAAGCCTGGTTGAAGATTCCGGTATTGGCCAGGACGGGGCCCATCAAGGCATTGTTCAATTTCTGTCGAAGTGGACCGCGAAACCAGCTTGCCAGCGGCACCGAAAATCCCATCTTGTCGCGATAAAGGATGTCATTTGAAAGATAGGGTTCCAGCGACTTCTTGAATACATACTTGCCCTCTTGACCATGGAGCTTGAAAGAGACAGGAAGGCCCGAGATCCATTCCACCAGCTTATGATCCAGCAACGGCACTCGCACTTCCAGGGCATGCGCCATGCTTGCCCGGTCCACTTTGGTCAGGATATCGCCTGCGAGATAGGTTTTCATATCCACGTATTGCACGCGGGACAGCGAATCCTGTGCGGGGCATTTGCCGGCATGCATGCGCAGCACTTCCACGGCCTGATACCCCTGGAGACTGCGCTTGAAGGAATCGCTGAACAGGCACTGGCGCATCTTATCCTTCATGATCGAAACGCTATGGAAGTAGCCTTCCACCGAATCCCTGGCCAGAGCTTCAAAGGTGGACTTTGCGCGCAAAACTTTTGGCGCCCAGTCAGCCTTGGGATACAGGCTTCCAAGCAGGCCGAACAGGGGCTTGCGCAATCCCAGCGGCAGCGCGGATCTCATCCGCTCCTCATAAACGTGCCAGCGGTAGCGCCGGTAGCCGGCAAGATTTTCATCGCCACCGTCGCCCGACAATGCTACCGTTACACGCTTTCTTGCCAACTCGCAAACCCGGTAGGTAGGCATGGCCGAACTGTCGGCGAAAGGTTCGTCATACAGGGAGGCCAGCTTGTCTATAAGGTCAAAATCATCCTGGTCCACCTGACTTACATTGTGCCGGGTGTGATAGCGGTCGGCTACTTTTTGCGCGTACGCCGATTCGTTGAAGGCAGGATCGCCAAAAGAGATGGAGCATGTATTAACCGGTTCTTCCGCGATGTCGGCCATCATGGCGACTACCGCACTTGAATCGACCCCACCCGACAGGAAAGCACCCAGCGGCACCTCGGTCATGAGATGGATCTTTACCGATTCGCGCAACCGGACTATCAGTTCTTCCTGCGCTTCCTGCTCAGTGATGGAATCATGCAGTATAAACGGCACATCCCAGTACTGGCGCGGCTCGGGCATACTTTTTCCGCTGTGGAGTTTCAGGGTATGGGCTGGGGAAAGTTTAAAAGCCTGGCGGAATATTGTTTTTGGCTCAGGGATATAGCCATAAGCAAAGTAATCCTCGATTGCATGAGGATCCATATCGCGGATGAAATCCGGATGAGCAAGCAGCGCTTTGAGCTCAGACCCGAAAATGAGGGTGCCATCCGTTAGCAGGCTATAGTAGAGCGGTTTGATACCAAGCCGGTCGCGCGCAAGAAACAGAACTTGTTGGTTACGATCCCACAAGCCGAATGCAAACATGCCACGGAAACGGTTCACGCAATGCTCGCCCCACTCTTCCCAGGCGTGGACGATGACTTCTGTATCGCAATGGGTGCGAAAAACGTGCCCCAGGGCGGCAAGCTCTCTGGCGAGCTCCTGAAAGTTGTAGATTTCGCCGTTGAAAACCACCACTACGCTGCCATCTTCGTTGAAAAGCGGTTGCTGCCCGCTGGAGACGTCCATAATCGAAAGTCGGCGGTGGCCCAAGCCTACGCCCGCCTCTGTATACAGCTCTCCTTCATCCGGTCCGCGGTGGACCTGAATCTGGTTCATTCGACCCAGCAGTGCCCGGTCGATTTCCCTTTTCCCGCGAGTATCAAATAGCCCGACGATCCCACACATGGTGTTCTTTCCTCGTTGTTCGGAACGCTACAGGCGCAAAGCCTTATCGTAGACCCCGAGATAGCCTTGGGTCATGGCCTCGAGACTGAAGCTTGCCTCGATTTGTTGCCGTGCTGCTTTGCCGTGATTGGCGATCAAAACCGGGTTTCGATAATATTTCAATATCGCGTCCTTCATTGCCGCCGGTACGTCCGGGGGAATGAGCATTCCTGTACGCCCTTCTCTCACAAGTTCCGCATTTCCACCAACGTTTGTCGCGATTACCGGCAAACCAGTAGACATCGCTTCCAGTATCGTATTTGATATGCCCTCGCCCAAGGAAGGGAGCACAAACAGATCCATGGCGCGCATCAGTTGCGGAATGTCGGCACGCTCGCCTGGAAACCACGCAAGAGCCTCTGCTCCCGCTTGGCGCAACATGTCGGCGCATGCTTGCCGCGAGTTTCCTTCACCAATAATCAGAAGCCGAACGCGTTCCCGAGCCTCCGGCACTTCTTTCACCAGCAACAGAAAAGCCCGAATCAGGCTGGGAAAATTTTTAACCTCGGTCATTCTGCCGACACTGCCAATGACGAAAGTATTTTTCGTGAAAAATCCTTCCGGCAGGTCGCCAGAAAGTGCAGCGCCAATGCCTTCGCTATTACGGGGATGAAAACGGAGACTGTCAACCCCATTGTAGATCTGGTTAATTCGATCTGGCGTGGCTCCCACGGTATTGATGAGCCAGCCTTCCAGATCTTTGCTGACCGTGATGAAATGATTTACAAAAGGGCGAATTCCCTTTCGGAGGAGATTGTATTTACGATTTTTTCCGTACAAGTCAAAAACATCCCGGCCGTGCTCGCCGTGCACTCGTGCCCGGGCTCCTGCAAAGGCGGCAATTACCTGACCCTCCATGGTCCCGAGATTGCGAGTATGTACGATGTCCGGCCTCAGCCGCCTGAATGTCTTGAAGAGATTGAGATAAACGCTGAAATCCTGCCCCTCGCGCTTATGCAGCGCCACGATTTCGACATTCTCCCTGGTTATCCGCCGCCGGAAATCCGAGTATCCTTTCAAACACACGATCGCGTGGCGATAGCGCTCGGGCGGGATATGATTGATCAGGTTTACAAGCCCATTTTCCAGGCCACCTACACCCAAATGGTGGATTACATGAACGATAAGTGGCGGCTGCTGAGCACTTCCAGCAGGTTTTATCGGGCCTTGCCGATGACTAGCGATTGCCTGCATTCCGAACCACGTCTGCAATGGCGGGCAACATATCGCCGAGAAAAGCCTGAAGTACCGGCACAGCTTCGTCTGGTGTCTCTTCGTATTGAGCGGCGATAATAATCTCTGCGCCATCGCCGCCCCTGCCCAGGAGCTTATTTCTGGCCAGGATGAATTTGGCCAAGTAGGGACTGGCGGTGATCTCATCGCCGAGCCAATACCAGCGCCATACAAGCAGCTTTTTCGAGGACGAGCGCAGCGAGTTCTGGTTAACGGTTTCCTCCTGAGGCCCGAAGGATACACTTCGCTTATCCTGTTTGATGTCGTGCCAACTGGATCCGTTTTCTCCAGCGAGTACATTTTGATAGCTGATCAATTCCGCTCCCTGCTGCTGATTGCGGTAATAACTGATGTAAAGATCCACCGCTCCTTCTCTATTCCGGTAGGTTTGCAGCAATTGGGCAGTAGCGCCCACATATTCAGGCTTCCAGTCGGAAACCTGGCTTGAACTGATCCGCCACTTTCCACGAATACCGGGGATTTCAATTTCGGACCCGGACGCTGAGGCGCCGAAATACTCGCGCTCCAGGTGATCGGCATACAGTGGCCAAATGTATGCCACGGCAAGGACAGCGGCAGCAGCGAAAACGGTGCTCCTCAGCGCAGGCTTGCTGGCCGGTTCTGACCCGTTTTCATGTTTGCTGGCGGTCCTGTTATCGATATCGTATTCGTTGTCATCCTCGCGCCAGAAGGAGCCGATCCAGAATAACAGCAACATCACGACGCCGAAGAATAACCAGCCGTAGATCAGGTGATCGATCCCCACAGCCAACTGCATGTCGCTCAGATGGCCGGTCATTACGATCAGATAGGCGCGGATGCCGTTGGCAACAATAGGCACAATCACGGATAAGGCAATGAATGCCAGACGACGCTTCAGGCTACGGTATGTCATGTATGCATAAAGCGTACCTAGTGTAAAAGAGGCGATCAGATAACGTAAGCCGCTGCAGGCTTCCACAACGGACCAATTTCCGCTCGGAATGGAAAAAAAACTGCCTTCCCGATAAACAGGAATACCGGTCCATTGAAGCGCCGTTACGGTAAAGTCGGCGGTAAAATCGATCAGTGGCGAAATCAATCCATCCCCAAAAGGTACCGCGAGCAGGAGATAAGCCAGCGGAAAAGCGAGCGCCCAGACGATGCGGCTTCCCAGCATTGCCCAAACTGTGGCGGGAACCATCGCAATCAGTAACAGTTGCGCAAATACCTGGACGCCGGCCAGCGTTGCCAGCAGCCAGCAAAAACCGAGGCTGGCAAGCGCCAGCAGAGCCAGGAGATTGGGCTGAGAGGAAAGTTTACCGAGATGCTTGCGTTGTCCCCAGATCAGGTAGGCGCTGAAGGGAAAAATGAGAAAGCCATGGGCAAACGTTTCGGACCGCATCCAGATTGAAATCATGGACCAAGTGGTTTCGCGGTAGCCGATGAGGATTGCTGCAATAGTGGTGAGAGTGAGCAGAGCGACGGCCACCCTCAGCTTCTGCTGATCCGGTGCTGCCGTGGAATCATGCGTGACCTGTTGCGGCATTTGCACATTCATACCCCGTCATCTCCCGCGGCTCGTATTTTCTTTTGCAAGGTATGTAAATGGTTCCGGTTAATCAACTTGTCTGCGGTTGTGACAGGAGCGTGTCGATTCGGCCCAGGCTTTCATTCCAGCTGTAGTCTTTTAGAACGCGAGCTCTGGCGGCACAGCCGATGGCACGGTTTGGCGCGCACTGCAGCAGCGTAATAATTCGGCTGACAAATTCGCTTTCATCGTTGGCGACTACCAGTTCCTGATCAGGCGAGGCGCTTATTCCCTCCACCGCTTGAGGAGACGCGATTACGATCTTTTCCATTGCCATGGCTTCCAGCACTTTATTCTGTATTCCACGAGCGATGCGCAGCGGCGCAACGGCCAGCGACGCATGGGCAAGATACGGCCGGACGTCCGGCACCGACCCGGTTACCGTCACGCCGGGAAGAGCAGAAAGAGCCGTTACCGTTGCCGTCGGACGGGCGCCAACAATATAGAACTCAACCTTGGGCAGTTGAGCGCTAATAGCCGGGAAGACGCTGCGTGCAAACCACTCCACCGCATCAACGTTGGCCCAGTAATCCATAGCGCCGACAAAGATCAGGATACTCGTTCCGGCTGGGTACGGATTAGGGTAAATATTTTGCGGGGAGAAATAGCCTGCGTCGACACCATTATTGAAATAAGTGACTTTTGCTGCGGCTTCCGGAGCAAGTTGCTTGAATAGATCGGCCTCCGCCTCGGAAACGAAGGTTGCGCTATCAAAATCCCTGACGACCTGTCTTTCGTAGCCGAGCAACAACCTCGACTCACGCTGGTAGATCCAGCTCATCGGCCAGCTCGTGGTCGCCGCATATTGCATCCATTTATCCGAATCGATATCCACGAAATCCATGGTTCGGCGGACATGACTGGCATGACTGACATATTGCGCCATCGCCGATGAGAAGATCAGGACGTCTCTAACAGGCCGTGTTCCAAGCATATCGTTTACCCATGCCTGCAACCGCTTGTCCCGATAATAGGGCAAGCTTAGAGGCTGCCCGGAAAAAAGGCCGCGGAGACTACGTAGACGTGCCATCCTGGGGTGAAGATCGAGAAAACAGGTTTCCCCACAAAGGTTTCTGACCTTCTCCAGATACTTCCGGTCATTCTCGTCATCAATAAACGTGCCGAGATGAATCCGATAGCGTTCGCTCAAATGCTTGAGCAGATGATAAGACCTTATTTTGTCTCCCTTGTTCGGCGGATAAGGAATTCGGTGGACAAGGTAAAGAAGTTCCTGCATTGACCTAACCCAGATTCCTTACTATGTGGGGGCCGACAAGATTCGCGAGCGAAAGGGGGAGTTTCCGCCACGCCTTGATGAAGAGCTGATATTTGGGGTTAAGAGGGTTATGGTCGGGCACCACTTCGGACCGATGGAGCTGGTATTCGTAGTGAAGCGGTTGCGGCTCGAATCCCCAGTTCTTCTTGAAATCGAAAGAGCCGGAATTACGTTTGCTACGACCGAAGTCAAAGGTTTTATAGCCTCTTTCACATGCGCGCCGCATCAATTCCCAATACATGAAATCGTTTCCTGCCACATCTCTCGCCTCACTGGTCCCGCCCCCGTAATAAGGCAGGACTTCGTCGCGAAAATAAAAACTCATCACGCCGCTGATAGTACGCCCCCCTTTGACGATAATCATGAGTTCGCAATCGTCCGCGAAAACCTCTTCGAGAAGGCGGAAATATTGTTTCGAGAAAACAGGCGTGCCAAGGCGGTGTACGCTGGCGGAATAGGCCGAAAAAAAGCGTCCCGTATCCTCGTCTATGGTACTCTCCAGTCCGCTTTTGATACCCTTTCGCACCATCGCGCGCTGCTTGCGTGGGATCTGCTGCATGTTCTGGTCCACTTCCGGCGCTATCTCTTTGCGGAAAGTCACGTAGAGGTCCTTGGTCGGCCAGTCCGCGTGCAGCATTTTCACGTTCCGGTATTCAAGGTGATCCACGCGAAGCCGTGAAGCAAGCGCCTGAGCGGCGTGGTCAAGCGCTTCCCGGCTGGGGTCCGATATTGCGGCGATTCCCCCGTAGACACAAAATGGCAGGGAACTCAGGGAATGACCAAAAAGGCGACTGTTGATTTCTGCCAGAGGCAGAACTCCCTGAATCTGCCCGCCTGATTCAGCGTATAGAAACCAGGTTTTATGCCCGAATGCACGCTCGATCACCGTCTGCCAGCCGGCACGATGAAAGAAGGTGGCTTCGGGACTGGCGAGTACGAATTCATCCCATCGTTTCGTCTCTTGTGGTTGCAACAGATGTACCGATGGCATGCCGACCTGAAGAGAGGAATCCCTGTGATCGTCCTGGACCAGATCGATGACAGCACTCATGCATCCTGTTCCAGAAAAATACGGTCCACACGGTCCCACTTGAAATCGCGGATAAGTGTCCTTACCCGGTCCTCCATACGATTGAGATTGTAATAATGGCGAAAGCGTGTCTTCATGCTGATACCCGTTTGCCGCGGTTGCTGATGATCGATTTCCCAAGGGTGAAAATAGAAGATCGCGGATTGTTTTTCAAGCTGATTCAATCTCTGCAGGAACCATCGTGAAACCGGGTAGGGCCACAACCGGAAATAGCCGCCGCCACCAGCAGGAAGGTTCCGCTTGAACACGCGCATTGTAGTGATCGGCACCTCGAGCAAGCCGTTGGCGCGGCGCGGATAATAGGCGAAGCGCGGCGCATCGGGTATGCCGTAATGGTCGTGCTGAATCGGATAAATGCTGGAACTGTAGCGGTAACCAGCTTCCTCAAGCAGGTCCAGAGCCCACTGATTATGACGGCCTATGGAAAAGCTCGGCGCCCGGTAACCAAGTACCGCCTGACCACCGATATCTTCAAGAATCGCTTTACTTCTGGTTATATCGTCACGGAATTCATGGGGTTCCTGATCCGAAACCCGATGATGAGCCCATCCATGGCTTGCAAGTTCGTGGCCATTTGCGACGATTCGTTTGACCATGGCGGGGTAACGGTCGGCGATCCATCCCAAGGTAAAAAAAGTCGCTTGAGTACCTTCCTCATTCAGCAAGGCGAGGATTCGATCAATATTGAATTCCACCCGGCAGGATATGGACGTCCACGATTCCCTCGGAATATGAGAAGCAAAAGCCGAAACCTGAAAATAGTCCTCCACGTCGACGGTCATCGCGTTGCGTATCGGTAACGGATTCATTTGAACACCTCGTGCTGTCCAGGCAAGACGACCGGCTTTGCAGTCTGCGGCTCAGGCGTTTGTGGGTAGAGCCCGGCGAATCCTGCGGATAACCGACCGTAAATGTTATGACCAAGTAGCATAACTGGCGTGGGCGATGCGCATGAGCCCTGTCTACCGAAGCCTCTTGTTCACATCAGCCAAGGTCAGAATCTGTTTGACCAACCCCATTAAAGAGACGACGGACTCTTCAAGATTTGCAACCCGTGCGGCCATTTCCTCAAAGCGCTGCACGGCCTCTGCGCATTCCGGATCAGTCACGGTTTTGCCCTCGTCTGACATGCCCGCTATCGGAAGTGATGCCACTGACAGGTCAAACTCGTGCTGAATATCCCGGATTACCTCGCTGACTTCCGAACTGCCGAAATTGTGCAGTTTCTCCAAATAGCCCATCAGTAAAAGACGATCGCACAGTGCATTGATTTTCCGGGGAATTCCACCCGTATAGTCATGTATGGCCGCAAAGGCGTCCTCATCAAACGATGGGTCTTCGCCTCCGCCTGCCGTCCTTAGCCTGTGTTCGATATAGGATCTTGTTTCCGCTGGATCCATGGGTCCAAGGTGATAAGATGCTGTAACTCGTTGCCGCAATTGCTGCATATCGCTGCTAAGCAACGTTTTCCTGAACTCCGGCTGTCCAAGCAGAAATGTTTGTAGCAGCGGCCTGTCATCTGTTTGAAAATTGGAAAGCATCCTCAACTCTTCAACAGTGCGCGGAGAGAGGTTCTGCGCTTCATCCACTACCAGCAGCGCGCGCTTCCCTTGCTTGTCACATTGGCAAAAGAATTGTTCGAGTCCAATCAATACCGAAGCCTTGCCGGAATTGCCATGGGGCAAAGGCAATCCGAACGCCGCGGCAACCATTCTCAAGGTGTCGTCAGAGTCCAGATTGGTATTGACGATTTGAGCGGCAACAATTTTCTCGGACTCCAGCTTGCGGAAAAGATTGCGCACCAGTGTGGTTTTGCCGGCGCCGACTTCGCCCGTAATGACAATAAAGCCTTCCCCCTGCGATAACCCATATTCAAGATAGGCCATGGCACGTTTGTGGCCCTTACTGCCAAAGAAAAAATTCGGGTCAGGCTTCAGTTGAAACGGCTTGGCCCTGAAACCGTAGAATGATGAATACATCCGTCTATTTTCCGATGCTAAAAGCTCATGTTCAGGGAAGCGATAATGGCATTCTCCCGGTAGTCTGCCCCCACTCGATTGGAATCCCGTTCATTACGCCGCAGCTGAATCATGCCGTTGAGGTTAGGCAGGATATGCGGGAACCGCTTTGTTATGCTGAGTCTGAGTATCCTGAGATCGTCCTCTCTGTCGGTATTAAGAAAGGCGAACCTTGTATAGCCGAGATTGAGATTGGCGCTGGTAAGCTGTGAAATTCTATAAATCCATGTTGCGTTACCACCAGTTTGTCGTGTGTGTCTGAGTAACGCGGCATTCGTCTCCCCGATCAGTTCAGCATCCGCGCTTTCTGGTGAGTATGCCTCGCGCGTCATATTGAATCCTCTCAGTACGATAGTATTTCTGGCGCCATTCAGAGCAACGGAGGCCTGTAACCGTTTCTGCAGAAAGAGCCGATTAGTCAAAAAATTGCTGGGTCCAAAAAAGGAACCCGAGAAATCGGGACCGAGAAGTGCGTCACTATGTTGTTGAATGATCCCGGGATTCAGGTTTGGGTTTTGGGCCGCAAGCAATTGACTTAGGGAATCCCCGACATTGAATCCGGAACCAAACAACGCTTGCTGATTGAAAGTGGTTATGTTTTCGTTATAACTCAGATCCCACACTGATAAGCGCGTGCGATGTCTGGCCAAGGCATAATAGGTATCGCCAAAAAATCTTTGGCCAGCATTAGCTACCACGCTTGTCCTTTCGCTCGGTGTCCATGTAAATCCTGCTGTCCAGATCGGGCTCGAGGGGCTTCCCTTGATTGATATAAAACTATTCCTCTCGTAACCGCCCGTGCCTGTCAAGCCGAATTGAGGCGTAAACATATACTGAACATTGACAATCGACCGCTCCAATTCTATTGTTCGGTCGCTCCTGTCAAAATGGACCATCTGATTGCTGTAGTTCACGCCCCACTTGAATTTATTAAAGTCGTTACCGCTGTCGAGACGTGCCAGAAAGCTGTCTCCCTGACTGTTTCGAAGCGTATTCGCGCTTGAACTGACTATACTATGAGCATAACGCAGCTCGGCTACGGCAAAATTCTTAAAACGATGACGAAGATAAGGGCTGACACTGAGCGTTCTGACGTCAGCCCTGTTGCCTGTTACATTGACATTATCGATTGCCTGAGGTCCCGCTATTGATATGTTTTGCTGGGTGATTGCCGATCTTCCCTCCACGAAAAAAAAATCTTCTACCAACTCAGCATTTGCTCTGGCATTCAACCGGTGCCTCGTTCTGGTGAAGTTGGTAGCCTCCGCGTAGATTAGATTGTTCATCAAGTAATTTGCACTGACATTGAAACGCCGCCCTACACCGGTCAGTGAAAATCCCGGATTGATCTGAGTCACGAAATCACTTATCTCAGAGCCTTCTGGCCTAAACGTCACGTTGTCGGTGTAGGTTTCCCTCAAATTCAGCCTCGGACGAACTGCCCATTCGGCAGCGTCTGCGTAAGACGGCAGCGACAGCATTACTATGACGGCAGAGTAACCAGCCTGGAACAACGCGCTACGGTAGCGCTTATTCTCAGGCACTCTCATGATAATAATAACCGTAGTATTCTCCACCAGAAAAAGATCTGGCTTTGTTGTAAATCAAATTTACGACGTCGCATGATTCGATCTGCCGCAGCGTTTCCTTCACGGCCTGTTGTGATGTCGTTTCAGCCTCCACAACCAGGACAATTTGCCCCATCTGCGTCGCCAGAACGCGAGCCTCACTGGTCAGTAACAACGGCGGGGAGTCAAAAATAACGACTCTGTCCGAATAGCGTTCAGCTAGCTCCTTTAATAGCTCGCCCATGCTCTGACTCGCAAGTAGTTCGGTTGAATGAGAATGCCGCCTGCCCGCCGTAAGGAGAGTGAGTTTTTCGATATTGGTTTTAATCAGGACGTCCCCCAGTTCGAGATTTTCATCGAGGAGAATATCCAGCAAACCTCTTTCTGTTCCAAGACCAAGGATTTTTGGTACCGAAGGGCGGGCCACATCGGCATCGACCAGCAATACAGTGCGATCCATTTCCATTGCTATGCTCATAGCGAGATTGACAGTGCAAAAACTTTTGCCTTCTCCCGCCAGCGCGCTCGTAACCATGATCAGATTGCCATTCTTGATCATCCCCGGCCCCTTGTTGAACGCATTCGTAAGTAATGGACGCTTGATTACGCGGAACTGCTCGGCTATTTGCGTTCTCCCCTCGTCAGGCGTGACGATGCCATATTGCCGCATTTTTGCGAGGTTGAGCGTAATACGTTTGGGGGTCGAAGCAAACGCTGGCGAGGGATCCTGGCGGATCTCGTTCCGAGACGTGTCGCTTTCGCTCGCGGACTCATGGTCGGAATTCACGGAAGCGGGTGGTGCTTGCGGAACGCTGGATTTTGCTTCTTTCTCGAGTTTACCTGCGGCTTTTTCAATAATGCTCACGCTTTCTCCAATGTCTGGATTGAGGGTTACCAGAGTTTGCAGTTCGATGGGAATATACTACGAGCAAGAGTTCGGGATTCAAAATATCCCATAATCATTAACAATGAGGATGCATCAGTTTCCAGACATGCTGGGTTACGCTATCTTAAGCATCAGTACACCATATAAACCTAGCAAAGACAGCAGAGACAGACCAAATGCATAAAGACGCTTCCTGCGTTTTACTTTTTCCTGATTGGTCCAGATCATGGGAATCGAACCCAGTATCGGCTTGCCGGAAATTTCACGCAGACTCATCTGACTATGGAACGTCGGCCGTATCTGGCTGATGGCAAACGCTACTCCAATTCCCGCCAATAAAGCCCCAAGGAAGATAATCGAGAAAAATTTGCCGCGATCCGGGCCCACGGGTCTGTCCGAAACTACGGGCGGATCAATTATCCTGAACGACATCAAATCAGTCTGAGAACCCAGTTCTCCCGATATCTTGGCTGATTCGCGGCGTTCAAGAAGTTTCTCATAATTGGCCTTGTTCACCTGATAGTCACGGTTGAGTTGAGCAAGCTCTGCTTCAACCTGAGGCACTGCGTTGCTCAGGGACTTAAGGCGCTCGTATCGTGCGTTGTATTCTTCCACGCGCGCGTTCATTGAGGCCACGTCAGCTTCGGCTTCCGCTAGCGCCACGTTGAGCTGCTGCAGCATCGGGCTGTAGTTTTTTCCCGGATCAGCGCTATACCTGGTCAGCTTGGCTTCCTCCATCTTGCGTTCCTCGAGCTGAGCAATCAGCCGCTTTGTTGCAATGATATCGGGATGCAATTCCGTAAAGTTAAGCCTGAGGGTGTCCAGATTCTTGTTCAATCCCTCAATTCGAGAGTCAAGCTCCACATTGACGATGGATGAGGGAGACTCGCTCTGGTCCACCAGGAGAACGGGTTCGTCACCCGTTATTTGCCTTTTGATCGCATCCCTTGCCTGTTCCGCTTCCCGCAAATCGAGCTTTGTTTTGTTAAGATCTTCCACCGCTTGAGATAACTGAGAGTAATAATCGCTGCCTTGCTGAGGCATCACTCCAATATTCTTTTGCTTGAATGCCTTGAGGTTGTTTTCCCCGATAATTAATTTCTCTTCGTAACTCTGAATTTGATCATCAATAAAACGGATTGCCGACGAAGAATCCTGTTTCTTACCTCCAAGTCCCCCTTCGACAAAAATGGTCAACAAGGATTGAACCACGTCTTTGGCAAGTTTCGGATTCTGATTGTTATAATGAATCGTGAAAAGATTATCGCGACCAGCCGCGCCAAGCTTGATTTTGTCCATGAGGTCCTTGACGAGCTTTTCCTGATCCTTTACATCGTTCACCTTGATATCCAGATCTACCATGCGAACGACTCGTTCCACATTTGGGCGGCTGATAAGGGTGCGACTCATGATGGAAATCTGCTGTTGCAGATCCGGGGAAACCGTCATTCCTGCCAGGAGTGGCTTCAATACATTTTGTGTATCGACGTAAATCCTGGCTGAGGCCTGATAATCATCGGGCAATTTGTAAACAATCACCCATCCCGCCAGGGCGACAATCCAGGCGGCGGCAAGCGCAATCCAGCGATACTTCCATACTCCTTTCAGGTAAACAAGAAGCTGGCTTGTAAGTTCCTCCATTTGTCACACCGTCCGTAGAGATGCTGTTATCGACTTTGTGGCAGTAAGGGTTTTTCCGATATTCCCGGTTTGCATATAATCTACTCCAGAAACTGAATAGCCTTTATTCTCGTCATTATTTTTGCTGCTTCATTCTGGTGTGGTCAGTCCGGGTACGCTTATCAAGTCCGGGGTACGCTTATCAATACGGCAATCAGACAGGCGCAAAATTGCCAATCGCCAGGAACAACATTGTTGCGAATGAATCTTGTAGAGCCATGGTATACAAACAGATTGAAATCAGAAGAAACTTTCCGGGATGACAAGAACGTCCCCCTGACGCACCGGAACGTTAGCCGTGATATCACCATCTCTGATCAAGTCGTCCAGACGGACGCTAAACTGCTGCTGTTTCCCATCTACGTTGCGGACGATTCTAGCCTTGTTGCCTGCGGCAAATTCCGTTATGCCACCTACCTCGATCAAGACATCCATCAGCGTCATTTCTTCGCGATATGGCAGCGCCTGGGGTTTGGTAGCTTCCCCGATGACGCGGACCTGCTCCGTGTAGGGTCCGACAAACTCTGTCACGATAACCGTGACAACCGGCTGCTGGATGTACTTGGACAACGCGGTTTCGATGTCCCTGGCCAGCTGGGTTGATGTTTTCCCGCTTGCCGGCAAATCCTCCACCAGCGGAGTCGTGATTTTTCCATCCGGGCGAACGGGTACGGCCATCGAAACTTCCGGGTTGCGCCAGACGATAATATCCACGTTGTCGCCAGGTCCTATGAGGTAATCGTGGGCGAGATACTTGTCGTCAGCAGAAAGAGGGGGAAAAGTTTTGCAGCCGCTGAGGGAGAGGATAGGTACGATAGCAAAACAAGCCAGCCACTTGAGAGTACCGAGATGCAGAGCGTTCACTGAGTTTCCTTTTTTTGTTTATTGAAGATGCGCCAGGTTACGCGAACAGATTGGTTTTACAGGAAATAAGATGCTATAAGTCAATTTCTCTGTCAAGACAGCATGATTGGAAGCGCAACATGCTAACCGCCAATGTATAGCAGCTTTTTAATGCCCGCATAATAGCATCTTACACAGTGTCAGCAAGCCCATACATGACTCCGGGTTTCGAATCCAAAAGGTCCCCTTCAGGTATAGCGTATGAGCAAATCATTCGAGTTAACGATTCTTTGATTGAATGGTATTCACATCGTATCAAGTTCGGCAGCCGCCGCAAATTGGACCTTAGTACAGCTTCCTCTTCGTTGTCTGTTAAATGCCGTACACAACGCGACTTTTTTTAACTCCAGATTGCCTGTCGCGCTTTTGCGCCTGCAACCGCTAACTGGACCGCCTTTCGTGCTGCTTCAGCGCCCATCGCACATGTTCGCGCACCAGCGGCGAAACATCGTCGCGGCGCTCCTGCAGCGCCGCGATCACGGCCGGAGAGGATGGCGCGTTGCCTAACCCCACTGCGAGGTTACGCAACCATTGTTCATAACCTATTCGACGGATTGGACTGCCGGCAAGTCTGGTGTCGAATTCTTCCCTGTTCCAGCCAAATAGTTCGACCAGGGATGTATCGTCCAGCCCATTTCGCACCGAAAAATCATTTTCAGCCGTGATTGATGCGTATTTATTCCATGGGCAGATCAATTGGCAGTCGTCGCAACCATATACTCGATTGCCGATCAATGGGCGCAGCGCCTCGGGAATACTCCCCTTAAATTCGATCGTAAGATACGAAATGCAGCGCGTGGCGTCGAGCCGATACGGGGCGATAATTGCCTGTGTGGGGCAAATATCGATGCACTTGGTACAGCTTCCGCAATGGTTCCCTACGGGGTCGTCAATCGGTAACGGCAAATCTGTATAGATTTCGCCCAGAAAGAACATCGATCCCGATTCGCGGGTTAGCAACAGGGTATGTTTGCCACGCCAGCCGAGACCCGATTTCTGTGCCCATTCCACTTCCATTACCGGTGCGCTATCGGAGAATACGCGGTAATTGGAATGACCTGTTTCCGCAACAATTTTATCGGCAAGTTTCTGCAAACGCGCGCGCACCACTTTATGATAGTCCCGCCCGAGGGCATACCGGGAAATGAACGCCTTTTCGCCATCCTGGATCACCTCCCAACTGTCTCTGGCTGAGGATGGCATATAATTCATGCGGGCTGAGATCACACGCAGCGTGCCGGGAACAAGCTCCGCCGGACGGCTGCGCCGCGTACCATGCTTTGCCATATAATCCATCTCGCCGTGATAACCGTTGCTCAGCCATTCAAGCAATCCGGATTCGGCCTGCGTCATCTGGGCGCCGGCATCCGCAATACAAATATCCTGAAAGCCGAGTTCTTTACCCCAGGCTTTGATCGTCCCGGCTAACTGGATGAAATCGAGAACTCGATCAGGGGGATCTTGCAACGGATCTTTGGAGGTTTTTTCTTGCATAGTTCACATAATACCGGCTCTGTCACTACACATCACCTTAATCGTCATCAGTTTAAATGTACCTTGGCCGATGAAGCGGCGACCTTGGCGCTTGGCGCTGAAATCGCGAGCACATTGCATCCCGGCCTTGTCATTTTCCTTAGCGGCGATCTGGGCGCCGGCAAAACGACACTGGCGCGAGGCATCCTGCGCGGCCTGGGTTATCAGGCAAAAGTAAAAAGTCCCACCTATAATTTGATTGAACTTTATAAAATTTCTAGGTTATACTTCTATCACTTTGATTTCTATCGTTTCAGTGATCCCATAGAATGGGAAGAAGCAGGTTTCCGGGAATATTTCAACGCGGACTCGATCTGTCTGGTGGAATGGCCGGAAAAGGCGGACGGCTTATTGCCCACGCCTGATTTAAAGTTTGTTTTCCATATGGCTGAAGCTGGCCGCGATGTTGACATTCAGGCAGACACGGAGGCAGGCAAACTGTGTTTGAAACAGTGGCAGGCGCTAAGAAACAAGGGGTCCCAAAACCCTTGAAAGCAGCGACGACCGGTTTCCATAACGTTCGTATCCCATCAATATTCATTATCTGGCTGTCGGCGGCGGCGCCGTTGTTTCTGTCCCCCTGCAATTCCGCCTTTGCCGACATCAAAGTCAGCTCTGTCCGTGTCTGGCCTGCGCCCGAGTATACGCGCCTCACGCTGGAATCCGCCCGGCCCATACAATATTCGCTGAGCATCATAAAAAACCCGGATCGCGTGGCGATTGATCTGGAACACGTCGTATTGACCCCGGAGCTTGAAGGAATCGCGGACAGGATAGACGCCACAGATCCGTATATTCGCACCGTGCGTATCGGCCAGTTCAAACCAGACGTATTGCGGCTGGTACTGGATCTCAAAACCGAGGTTCTGCCGCAGGCATTCGTACTCAAGCCTGTGGGTAATTACGGCCACCGGCTGGTGCTGGATATTTATCCGGTAATACCACCCGATCCTCTCATGGCGCTCCTGAATGAAAATGCCACGGGGGCGTTACAAGAGGAGGTCAACGCAGACAATAATGCAAATGTAAAAACCAGGTCTGCCCGAACCAGTGAAAAAGCCAAAAAGATCAAACCGGAAATGATACGTCTCATCACCGTCGCCATTGACGCAGGACACGGCGGCGAAGATCCGGGCGCAATAAGCCGGAGTGGGACGCATGAGAAAAACATCACCCTCGCGATCGCCAAAAAACTCAAGGCAAGGATAGACAAGGAGCCCAACATGCGCGCGGCGCTTACGCGAGAGGGGGATTACTTCATTTCGCTGCCGATGCGCCTGGTGAAAGCCCGTCAGTTGAATGCCGATTTGCTGGTATCCGTACACGCCGACGCGTTTATCAAGCCCCATGCGCGCGGCTCCTCAGTGTTTGCCCTGTCAGAGCGCGGCGCAACGTCCGCTGCCGCTCGCTGGCTGGCAAAAAAGGAAAACGACGCCGATCTGATCGGCGGAGTCAATCTGGATATCAAGGATCCCTATCTCAAACAAACCCTGCTTGACTTGTCGCAAACAGCCACGATCAATGACAGCCTCAAGCTTGGCAGAGAGGTGCTTGCCAAAATTGGCGACATCAACCATTTGCACAAGAATGAGGTGGAACAGGCGGGCTTCGCCGTCCTTAAGTCGCCGGATATCCCCTCGATTCTGGTTGAAACCGCATTCATCAGCAATCCGGATGAAGAAAGGAAATTGAAGGATGCCGGGTATCAGGACAAACTTGCCGAAGCCATAGTCGCAGGTATAAAACGTTATTTCGCCGACAACCCCCCGCTGTCGCGTTCGAAAATGGTATCGATCGAGTAGAACGTTTCCCTCGGCAACAACTTATTGCTGGTTGCTGACGGATTTCAGAGGACAATCGGAGGCTCCCTTGGCCCTAGGGCCGCTTCTACTTCCTGTCATTGCGTTAAATTTACCTGCAACGTTGTCGTTGCTAACGAAGTAACAAAGGTTTCCAGATTCGCTACCTGCCGTGTCACTGCGTGGGAGGAACCTCCAAAGTAGTTGCCACGAAGTGAGTACCAGGTGCATTGCAAGGGATGCGATCATTTGCGAAACGCTTCTATGGTACCCATGTGAAAGCCCAGCTTTCCCTGGCGCCGCTCCTCAAAGTAGCGCCGCAGGGGTTCGTGGATAACACGGAAAGCCAGCGTGTCCCACGGAATCTCCGTCTCATGGAAAAGTTCGACATCCAGGCTTTCAATCCCCGGGCTGAAGTCAAGATCCAGCAGCCGAGCACGGAATAACACGTGGACCTGGTTGATATGCGGTAAATTATAAATGGAATAAAGCTCGCCCATTTCCACCCGCGCGTTGGCTTCTTCCAGTGTTTCGCGTTCGGCGCCCTGCGCGAGGGTCTCCGCATTTTCCATGAAACCCGATGGCACGGTCCACAAACCGTGCCGCGGTTCAATGGCGCGGCGGCATAGCAGTATCCGTTCTTCCCATTCGGGTATGCAGCCCACTACGATCTTCGGATTCTGATAATGAATAACGCTGCATGCCGAACAGACATAGCGCGGCAAGGTATCGCCTTCGGGTACACGCAACTCCACCAAGGTGCCGCAGTTACTGCAATATTTCATTGGAAGGTTATCGGACAGTTATATTCAAGTGATATTTGCAGCAGTGTACAAATTTTGCGGCCATATCGGTAAATGAGGTAAATGAGGTAAATGGGTAAAGATACAATCTGCCGAAGCTGATATTCGAATTGAATATTCGCTGAATTATTCTCTCACGTCTTTCCTGAACGGCGAATTATCGTTCAGTTCGTCCAGATAATGATCGATGTCTTTCGCTTCCCGCCCCAGATAATTCCCGATCGCAGCAGAGAATTCGGGATGCGCAAGCCAGTGCGCCGACCATGTGCGGACCGGGAGAAAACCGCGCGCAAGCTTATGCTCCCCCTGTGCGCCGCCTTCAAACAACCTGATACCATTTGCGATACAGTATTCGATCGCCTGATAGTAGCAGGTCTCGAAATGTAACCCGGAAATGAATTCTTTCGTACCCCAGTAGCGTCCATAAAGGGTATGCGAGTTATGCAAATTAAATGCGGCGGCAACAGGTTCGCCGTCGCGCAATGCCAGAATCAGCAGCACATTCTCGGGCATGCTTCTGCCAATCCGCGCGAAGAATTCCAGATTGAGATATGGCATGGAACGGTGATCGTCGTATGTCTTGTTGTAGCAGTCGATGAAGAAACGCCAGTGATCATCGCTGATGTCATTTCCCGACAACCATTGAAAACGGATGCCGGCAGCATTGACCTTACGTCGCTCCTGCCGGATTTTCTTGCGTTTGCTGTGGCTCATACCCCCCAAAAAGTCTTCGAAGTTCTCATAATTCACATCCGCCCGGTTTTTCCAATGAAATTGGATGCCGTGCCGCAATGTCATCCCCGCTGCCTCCATTTCACGCGCTTCATGCTCCTGTGGAAAAAGGCAATGGAACGATGAAACCCCAGCTCCCCGGTTTCTGTCCTGCGCCATTCTCAACACAGCCGAGATAAGCAGTGCGCGATGCTCTGCGGTCTTCGCCAGCAGACGCCGTCCCGTTATCGGACTGAAAGGTATTGCGCTCAACAGTTTTGGGTAATAGGCATAACCGTAGCGCCGGTAAGCGTCCGCCCAAGCCCAGTCAAACACATATTCTCCGTAGGAATGGCTTTTCAGATAAAGCGGTAGCGCGCCCCGCAGGACATTTCCCTCCCACAATGTGACAAACTTCGGCGACCAGCCGGTCTGTTTTGAGGCGCACCCGGTTTCATGCAGGGCGGAGAAGAATTCATGCCGCAGGAACGGATCATCCCCGCCGAGTGCGTTCCATGCCGTGGCAGAAATATCCTCAAGCGAATCCACTATTTTTATTGCAAGCACTGACATCATGGAGATTGTCGCGCTTGCCGGCAATCCGCGCAAGGTAGCTCGTTCTGGTATTATTTGGCCAATTTCAACACCGCGAAAGCGGAATCCAGTCCGGCCTCTGACAATGAAGCTCGCCATTGCTCAAATCAACTGTACAGTCGGCGACCTTGGGGGCAACTCCCGCAAGATTCTCGATTATGCCAACCGGGCAAAAAAAGCCGGGGCGAAGCTCATAATTACTCCAGAAATGGCTTTGTCGGGCTATCCGCCGGAAGACCTGTTACTGCGCGATGGATTCCGCCGTGCCTGCAGCAACACGCTTGCGCAACTGGCTGCGGAGATAAGCGGACTGACCCTGCTCGTGGGCCATCCTTATCTTGTCGAAGATAAACTCTACAATGCCGCCTCGGTGATAAGCGACGGCAAGATTATCGCGACATATTTCAAGAATGAGCTTGCCAACGATTCTGTATTCGACGAACGGCGTTATTTCGTGCCCGGCACCGATCCGTGTATATTCGACCTGGAAGGAATAAAGTTTGCCGTCAATATTTGCGCCGATATCTGGAAAAAAGACGCAGCGGCTTGTGCGAGGGAAGCGGGAGCCAACGTAATCGTAGTGCTGAATGCCTCTCCTTACCACATGCGCAAACAAGCGTTGCGCTATGAGACCGTACGTCAGCGTATCGTCGAAACGGGGCTTTCCATCATTTACGCCAATCTAACGGGCGCACAGGATGAATTGGTACACGATGGTGCGTCCTTTGCAATGAATCGCGAAGGCGAACTGACCCATCAATTCAAGGAATTCGAGGAAACTCTCGGCCTGATCGAATTGCAGGATGGCGCGCCCGTAAGGGGGGAAATGGCGTCTTCGGGACCTCTGGAAGCAAGCGTCTATAAGGCGTTATGTCTTGGCGTCAGGGACTATGTCGGGAAAAATGGGATCCCGGGCGTGTTGCTTGGCCTGTCAGGCGGAGTGGACTCGGCGCTGACGATGGTGATCGCGGTAGACGCGCTGGGTGCGGATAAAGTGAGGGCAGTAATGATGCCCTCACAATTCACCGCCGATATAAGCTTGTCGGATGCGCGGACGATGGCCCAGACGCTGGGTGTGCGTTACAGCGAGCTTCCGATCGACACGATCTTTGGCCAATACCGGCAAACGCTGGCGGATGAGTTCTCGGGGGCTCCCCATCACAACAGTCCTGATCTCACGGAAGAAAACGTGCAGGCACGCATACGCGGCAACCTGCTGATGGCGCTGTCGAACCAGTACGGCTCCATCGTGCTCACAACGGGCAACAAGTCCGAAATGGCGGTAGGCTACTGCACTCTCTATGGGGACATGGCGGGCGGCTTCGCGGTGCTGAAGGACATTAAAAAAACCCTGGTGTACCGGCTCTGCCACTACCGCAACACGTTAGGAAACGTTATTCCCGAGCGAGTTATCAGCCGCGCTCCGTCGGCCGAGCTGCGTCCAGACCAGACCGACCAGGACAGCCTGCCGCCTTACGACGTGCTCGACATGATCGCCGAAGCTTATGTGGAGCATGACCTGTCGCTGCGGGAAATCATGAGCACGGACTGCTCAGAGGCCGATGCGCGCCGCGTGGTGCAACTCATCCGCCAGAGCGAACACAAGCGGCGCCAGTCCCCAATAGGCATTCGTATTACCCACCGGGGCTTTGGCAAGGATTGGCGCTATCCTGTTACGGCAAAATATCGAGACGAGTTTTAGCAGCTGCAAATGGACCATGAGTTGCGGCCAGGTTCTCAATGTCTCTCGTATTCGTCCATGGAAAAGCGTCCCAAAAATTTATAAAATAGAACCAATTAAAGGAGTTTCATGAAAAAAATCGAGGCTATCATCAAACCCTTCAAGCTCGACGAAGTGTGCGAAGCCCTGAATGAAATCGGCATAACCGGATTGACCGTTACCGAAGTGAAAGGGTTTGGCAGGCAAAAAGGCCATACCGAGCTCTATCGGGGCGCCGAATACGTAGTGGATTTTCTGCCGAAAATAAAGGTGGAAATAGTCGTGGTTGAAAAACTGGTGGACAGCGTCATCGAGACAATTATCAACACTGCGCGTACCGGCAAGATTGGTGACGGCAAGATTTTCGTCACCGGCATCGAGCAGGTGGTGAGAATACGTACTGGAGAGACGGATGAGGCAGCCGTCTAGTCCATCTCGTCCGTAATTGCTCTTGCTCGAAGGTCACCTTGAAGTCAGGCGTCAATATACAGAACAAGTAACATTTATCATGTCTGCTTTAAATCCTGGCATGTTCATGATGTTCATCTTATGCCTCCTTTCGAGTGATCAAATCTATATCCGGCAGCGCTAACCGTGTCTCAAGGAAAAGGATGACTAAATTATTCCATCTTGCCGCTCTAACTCGTGCATCACTGCCTGAAATACTTGCTCATCAGGGATGATTGAGCGAAGTCGATCCTCGAGCTTGATCTGCGCAATATGTGACGGCTGGCTTGGCGAGGGCTTTCTGCAGTACTCCTTAAAACACCGCCGTAACTCCTCCATGTCAATGCTTGCCTTCCGTAACGACTCGTTGATACTTTTTTGGTTAAGCAAGCAGTTGATAAGGCGGCAGAGGCGATCGTCGCGCGCATTCGGATCGTCCCTTGATGTCGGGGGCGGATTGTCACCCCCTTTCCATACGGCACCTGTCAGCGTTTGCTCTCGCGAGAAGGAGCGGCCACGAAGAGTCCGTCCCTCGGCAACAATACGGAAGCGGTAAATACCAGAAAGGGAGGCAAGTGTCACCGCTTCGAAAATACCCGGCTCGACCTCCGCCATCGCGAGCGTTGCTTCAGTGTTGTCAGGTCGCGTTAGTTCGGCGCGGCAGATTGCGCGCGAGGAAACTGGCATGCCATATTCAGTCAGCACCGCCCTTACCGTTATGGTTGCTCCTGGCTCATTACTTGTTTGCGCGAGCCTCGCTCTCATGCGTAGATTCGAGTAGGCATATACACTAAAGTTATAGCGAATGCCATGCGCCTGAACTGTTGCAGCCTCTGTCGAATTCTTGATCGATTCGAGGTATCTCTTCAAAATTACATCATCTATTTTAAATCTGGCGTACCAGCGCCCAGCATGGGCGTTGCTTGACTCAAGCGGTATAGGCAAACCAATGCGGTACAGCGAAACTTGACTTCCCATTTCAAATGAAGCCATGGGATGGGCTGCAGCAACCCCAGGGTCGATTATGCTTCCATCAGGTGCTTCCAATATGTAGCGGATGAGACGAGGCGCTGGGGATAGCAGGATGGCCTTCATCGTGATATCCGCCTCATTGAGCCAGAAGGGGATACGATGCTCTCGTCCGGGTTGGATAAATCCTTCCGGATCAAGCACGATATCGTTATTCGTTACTCCGGCAAAGATCTGTTGGTAGTACTTGGCAAGACGATAGGTGGCATCCGGCGTCAAGTCGCCCGTCATCGACATGTAGCCATTGTTACCCTCGCAAAGAGCCTGAAGCGCGGTAGCATTTAATATCTCAGCACGCCCGAGCCCGATGGCAAAGACGTGTCCATTGAGCGAGCTGATCAGATCGGCGACATCCGCGATATAGCGGCGCGCGTGCGGCCCGTGATTCTCTTGGCCGTCTGTGAGCACTACCATCGCCTTTACATCGTAATCTGTGACTGGAACTGGATCAAGGATGCCATGCGCAAATGCCACACCTTCGCCGATCGAGGTCCACCCATTGGGATTGGGTGAATAACTGGCAATGGCGGCATTGATGGTGAACTTTCCTGCACCTGCCGCCGGGGTGATGCCGATGCCAGGATGCGCATCCTGGTCGAAGCTGCACACCGCCATTGCGTGTTCGTCCTCAAGGACGACAACGGCGGTAGGTGCCGAGAATTTGAGCACGTCCTCGCGCTCTATCCCTGGTCCGATGCCAGAGTCGAAGTTCATGCTGTTCGACTGGTCCAGTACCATGACGATCGCTGCAGTTGGCCGCCTGATTGTGTTGGTGGTGAGAGCAACCACGAACTCCCCACCGGTTTCATCACAGCGAATAGTGACGGTGCCTGTTGCCATATCCCCATCGCTTGTGCCTTGATAAGTAAACCAGAGGCGCCCCTTCGTGTCGATGTCTGGATCGGCGGTTATCGGCGAAGCCAGCACACCAAACATCGTAGCGGCTGGACCGGAGGTGACGGTTGGCCCGCTTACCACGGTAAAGTGCACCGGCTCGCAGGCGTTCACGCTGAACACGGCTGCGCCTAGGCGCGTCTCGCCTTCAGGCACCTCTATAAAGTTAATGACCGGCGTATCTAGGGTAACCTCCGGCAAGTCTTCCTCGAAGCCCGGAGGGTAATCATAAAGGTTGATAGCACGATGATCGAGGACGTCTGCGGGGGTAGTGCTCACCGATGTCATGGGATCATTGAGGCCGAAACCCGCGCCGCTCGATACAAACTCCGCGCCTGGATTGAGTAGCTGCCACTGCGCCCACAGCAGGTCGATCCAGCAGTGATGCAGATAGAAGACCGGATCGCCTGGCGAGGCGAGACTTGCCATTACACCGCTGACCCAGTTATGGGGCGAGTTGTGAATAGTGGACTCCAAGTTCTCCCAGAAAACGTCGTAGGTGCCGAGCGCGAGGGTGGTCTGTACTTGCTCCGGCGTCGGCAGTATCGCCGCGCCGAGTGCGCGCCCGAGTCCCCAGGCTGCATCGAACTGCCCTAGAAAAGCATTGTCCCAGAGCGGATCGGATGGGCTAGTATCCACTGTCGAGTTCCAGTATGGGATGCTAATATCGGAATGATACGTTCGGAGTGCATCCTCGAAACGGCGCAGGAAGTCACGGTGCCACGGCAGGAAGTGCGAGCTTCCATGAATGCCCATGTGGAAGAATGCTGCATGCTCATCAGCGAATTGGTCAACGAGCCCGGTGGATTTCAGATGATGCAGCGCCTGAACGAAGCGGTCGAGTTCAACATCAGTAAGATCGCGATAATTTTTCCGGCAGCTCATATCACTTTCCTCCCTTCAGGGACTGTTCGCGCCGAATCATGTCGACCTTGCGTCGATAATCAACGAATCTGCGAGCGAGTTCCATAAGATCGTGCGTATGGTCGAAAGCATACTCGTGCAGGAAATACATTCCGTTATGCATCTGGCCGTAGCGAATTGGCACATTGTCGATGAGCAGTTCGAGCTTGCCTTTCCGCTCGCGAAGCTCAATTGAATGCCCTTCGTATTCCTGGCATTCTGGTTCCGGTTTCATATGGAAGCTCCTCTTAGCTAGTGAGTATTTGGAATGCTCGAATCTCTCCGCCAAGTAATGCGCGAATAATCCGGTCTCAACGCAGACAGTGCAGTGTGCCTCGCAACACTTTGAAATGAGCGGGTATCGATTGGTATATTTCCTCGATGTTGGTGTAAAAAAGTACCTATGCCACCATTATTTCCCCTCAATGTTGATGACTCTCATGCGCATCGAACTCGGCGCTTTTGGTATACCGGTACGATAACTGTACGTTTAACAACAGAGCAGCTCCACGCGTTGGATACGTGTTTCCCGTCCGTGCACGAATTTACACCAGACTGCCAGAATCACAGCGTCGCAGCATGCTTTATAAATAACCTCTTCAAGTCCTTTATCGCATGCGCAAAAAGCGTGCTCCCCATCGCGGGCCTCGAGCACGAACCCATCGAAATGGCCGACACCGTCGTACAAGACCCTTACGACCTTTCCTGTTACAACGCATTCATCAAGAGAATCAGGGCAAACAGGGCAAACCGGCTTTCCCTCGCCGGTTGGCGACGGCCGCACGTCATCCGGGTTTCCGCCGAGCCCTTTGACACGATCAGCGATCTCTTCAAGATAACGCGTCCAGACAGGGCGCCAGCGGTTCGTTGCTGGTATCGATTCGCCAATATGCCGAAGGACTGAAAGCTTGCGAATTTCCCTGGGAAGAATTTCAGTCGCCGTCTTAACGGGGATCGTAATTTGAAAACTACCAATTATTCGGCGCGGATATCCGCTCACCTGATGAGCCGTTATGGTGAATTTTCGCCCTCTAGCCACAGTCTGGGGCAGTTCGATCGAAAGCAGCCCGGGAATATTGAGTGCGCGAGGGCCCGGAATTGGAATGTAAGTGACATCCCCAACTTTGCAAATCAGTGAATTGTCTTCGCGAGCGGTGAGTACCGGGGGGCCGTTGCGAAACGCGGCGGCGGCGACTACCTGCTTGAGATCAATGTTGGGAATATAGACCCTTACCCTGCTGTCGCGCGGCAGGTCACGCCAGCGGATCATCAATTCGTCATTCTCAATTCGCCGTTTGGTGCCTGCCGCCACAGCAGGTTGAACCGTCGTAGCAGCCGCAAGATGTTCTGGAGATTGAGGTTGCAGATCGTTCCCGCCGCCTTCGATCATTACTGTAGAAATTATGGGACCACGCACAATATCCTCAGGCAGTGCCGCAGGCGGTCGGGGTTTCCGTTTGGGGGGATCTTGAAAAAATCCAAACGCCTGTGGCACTACAATGGGAACAATCGAGGGCTTTATTTCGAAAGTGGATTGCACTGTATGAGTCGTCGCTGAACCGGGGTTATCCGAATCAACAATAATCAGGTTGCGTTGCGACAGATTGTCATGCGAACCTGGCGTGGCGCCATTGGGTATTGGATCAAGCGGGTAATGAATCTCCGCAGCCAGACAGCAGTGATGATTGCGCACAAGCTGCTGGATGCTGAGAAGTGTTCCTTCAAACGGGCCGCCACTGCCGTTATGCGGAGGGTTCAGCGGGAATCGCGAGGTCGGCTGATTAAAGTCGAGCCAGCAACCGAAATAGGCTGTTACTTCAATTGCGTCGTTACCTTCCAGGTCTATATTATTGGTCGCATCGGCCTGGGTTCGCATGTCAGCCTGCCGTGTCTCGGCGAAGAACGGAATAGATACGATTTCGCCTCCCGCAAGGCCCAGCAACGGCGCCGCACTCGCGCCATTGCCCTCGCGCGGATACGTCGCGGCATCGTATACCAGCCCCGTAGCTGCCGTAGTGAAAAGACGGAAAAATACCTTAACATCGTCGGCATTAATCGTCGCCGGTGCGCGATATCTGACTTTGGCCACGGCAAAATTGAAAATCGGCTCACTGCTTACTTGACTGGCCAGTTCGAGCTGGCTCTCCTCAATATCTTGCGAAATATCGAAGAATGGATGGTCTTCGTCGGTGGGGGTCTCGTTGAATTTTGTCATCAACGCCTGAATGAAATTGATTGAAGCACCGTCACCCGAAGCATGTGTGATCCCGGCTCGGGTCAGCCCGGGCCGCATCGTGAAAACCCTGAGATCGGTGCTGAGCCAGTGAACCTGCCCATCACGCATATAGGGGTTGGGATTCTTGCTGAGCACTAGTGTCGCTTGCTCGGCATTGCCGCCATGCCGCACCGTGAGCGTGATGTTCTGTGCTGGATCGGCAGCTGGTATTTCGTCGAATGCCTGCTGGCTGGTGAAGCGTATGTTAAAGACGAAGGTAATCCGCTGCGCGATGTCTGGCGGAATGGTGTCATCCTCGTAGTCAATGCTGTTCAACTGAGCGCTCATGCCGGGAACCTCTGAACCATCTGGTCTGTTAAAGCTGATCGCAGGTGTTACTGGCGGGCTTCCGACCTCGCTAGGAAGGAAACCTTCAAGGATCACATAGAGAGCGTTGGTAAAGGTGGCGGGGGTGCCGAGCGCCTGAACCTCATGCGTGGAGAAGGTGCTTCGGTCAGTGATCAAAATCAGCCGCTGCGAACAGATACGAATAAAGCTGGCCTGCTGGCAAGGCAACCCATTCGCATCAACGATCCAGAGTAGGTAATAGCCTGGAGGCGCGATGCGGCTGTTAGGGGGCGAGATGACGCGCAGGCGATTATCTTCAAGCAAAGTGAAGGTAAGTCCTACATACCGCTGATCGCCATCAAATGCGTGTGTAACTGAGCCGCAGCGGGTGATTGCCACGCGGCGAATCTCGGCAGTCGTGGAGATCGTAACGTCGAACGTTTGGCCGTAACCTGTGCTTGCCGGAACATCCGACAATTGGGGCCGGCTAGGGTTGGCATCATAATCCGGCTTGAAAACTTCGATACGCAATTCGCCGACGATAGAGGGGTCCCCTTGATCCGCATTTTTGCTTGATCCCGCTACCCAGACCCGTCCATCAGGTAAGAGCAAAGCGGTAGAATGATAGTTACGGACTGCCTCTGCCGCATCTACCGTTGTCCAGCTATCCGGAGCTGTGAACTGACCGGTGTTCCAATCTATACCAGGGTTGTAGATCTCGCCTTCTTTGACTGCGTCCGTATCGGATGAGCCGCCATTGATGCCGCCAGAAACAAATATTTCGCCATTCGGAAGAATGACCGAGCAGGCAAAACGGCGTTGTCTACCGGCGGCTGCGCCAGTGCGGGCGGCAGTATCCTGCCAGGTCGGATTCACTTGTGATAGATCAATCTTCTTTGCCTCCGTATCTCCACAGATCATCACGCGTGGTCTGTATCCATCCGTCGGCAGCAACGGCAAGAGAACCGAGGGGAAGTCCCAGCTATTGTTATAGCGGCCACCTCCCGCTGCTGGAATGGTTGCACCAACGGTTAACCCAGTGAACGGATTATAGATACGGCATGCGTCGTTTACTGGGCTGACAAAGAAAACGTTTCCATCTGGAAGCAGGTGAAACCTGGGGTAATAACGGCTGCGAATCCCTACATCAAGACGCTCAGCGGTTAGTAGCGACCAGGTATCGCCGCCGGGAGAGTAGCGTTCTGGAGTATCATTGTTGTGGCGGCTGTCGGTTCTGAATGGATGTCCAGCGACGGACAAGACCTCGCCGTTCGCGAGCGTGACGAGGGTTGGATACCAGCGGCCACCACCGTCGGGTTCACCCGGTTCGAAGTTGAAGTCATGAACACGGTCCCAGGTTCGGGCGCGCGGATGATAGATCCAGCAGGCGTGCTCGCCCAGAAAATTCAAATCGTGGCCGTGCCCCTCGTGTTCCCCGCCCCACTCTTTGGTGCCACCTCCAACGAGGAGGCGGCCATCAGCGAGATAAGCATGACCACTGCAGAAGACATCGGTATCAGGCGAAGTAATCGTCTCAATCAGCGGGTCGCCTGTGAGATTGAAAAGACGGGAGTTGTCGAGGTCAGCCGGATTGCCACTTTCATTCTGGGCAGCATTATGTTCGCTTCCGCCGAACATCAGGATCTGGTTGGTTGGAAGCAGGGATGCGTGAATTGCAAGAATTTCCGAATTTTCGGTGACGACTTCCCACGGCATGGCTTGATCCTCCAAAGAGAGGTAGGTAAGGAGTGCATTGGTTCGGCGTGCTCATCTGAGAACTTAAAACTTAGCAAGGATTTTTGAAAATACAAGGGCATTTGCAAAACCGAATTGCCTCAATAAAAAGTAACCGAAGGAGCGTATTAAGGATATTGCGTCGATGAGTTAGGGGGAATGAACTTAGCCCGGAAAGAGTTATCATATCGGACATGAAAATGCGCTATGTAGCGGCTATGTTGCCAATATTGCTTGCGCCGAATGCTTCCGCAGAGAGGTTTTCAAAGGCCAGTGATATACGTCGGGCGATCATTCTGCCAAAGCCGGAACGAGAACTCGGCATGGAAATCCTATCCAAGATTCGCGCCGACCGCGGCTATCTTGAATTGTTTGCGCCGGATGTTTTTGCTAACGAGTTGCCGGAACTCGGCGATGTGTCCCAGGCGACCATTTCGCCACAACAGGAGAGAGAGCTCGGCCTGAAAATCATGTCGGAGATTCGCGCCGATCGCAGCTATCTGGATGATGCCGAAATAGCGGGATATCTCACCAAACTCGGCAGCAGGCTGATTCGCCGTTCGAATGAGGCGCATCCCGACCAGGAGTTCGAGTTTTTTGCGCTGCAGGATCCGGTGCTTAACGCGTTTGCCCTGCCCGGCGGCTTCATGGGCTTCAACAGCGGCCTTATTCTCGCGGCGGAAACCGAATCGGAGTTGGCTGGGGTAATGGCGCATGAAATCGCGCACGTTACCCAGAAACATCTCGCCCGCATGATTTCCGGGCAAAAATACAGCATGCTCACCTCTCTTGCGGCGGTAGCACTGGCAGTTCTGGCGTCGCGTTCCAATCCCCAGGCGGGGCAGGCGGTTCTGGTGGCTTCCCAGGCGCGCCAGATTCAATCGCAACTGGACTTTACCCGCGATCATGAAAAAGAGGCTGATCGCATTGGCCTGAGTATACTGGTTAGCGCCGGCCTCGACCCGCACGGGATGTCGGGATTTTTCGAGCACATGCAACGAGCATCGCGATTCCATGAGAACGGCGCCCCTTCGTATCTGCGCACTCACCCGGTTACTTATGAGCGCATCGCGGACATCGAAAATCGCATCCAGGACATGCCGTACCGGCAGGTTCCCGACAGTCTCGATTTTCAGCTGGTGCAAGCCAAGCTGCGCGCCACCATCGAGAAGCCCGCAGACGCCATCAATTTTTTCGAATCGGTTTTGCGGGAGGGACGCTATACCAATGAGACTGTGGAGCGCTACGGACTCGTCAATGCCCTGTTGCGCAGCCGGGATTACGCTCGCGCTGATAAGGAATTGGGGCGTCTCTATGACAGTTTGCAGCCTGTTCCCACGGATGAAACGCTGGAGAACCACAGTCTCGGCGCATCCATCGAGATTGAAAGTGAGGCAGCGCCCTCCCATCCCATGATCGAAACGCTTGCGGCTCGCGTCAAGCTCGCTGCCGGGCAAACCAAGGACGCGCTGACCATTTATCAGTCAGCACTGCAAATATTTCCACTAAACAAAGCACTGATCTATGACTACACTGCCGCGCTACGAGAAACTGGCCGGGCGGAGAGTGCGCTGGAATTCATAAATCAGCAATTGCGATACAGCCCGAACGATGTGCGCCTCTACAAATTACAGGCGCAAACGCACCAAGCGCTTGGAAACGTTCTGGCGCAGCACCGCGCCCAGGCCGAAGTCTATACCAGGCAGGGAGAATTCCCTGCCGCCATCGAGCAGTTGCAGATTGCGTTAAAAAGCGGCGATGGTGATTTCTACCAGCTGTCCAGCGTTGAAGCGCGTCTCAAGGAGTTGCGCGAGCTGGCTGCCAACCAGACCGATGCAAAATAAGCTTCGGTAAGCGCTGGGGCTTGCGGATGACAATCTGCCTGTCGGGTCGTGTATCTGCCATTCGTGCCGCTACCGTCCCGGTCTCGTGCGACTGCACAGCTTTCCATTCTCCAAAAGCAATGATCAGCCACCGCCGCGCCGTATCGGCCGGAAAAATCGGAGCCTATCCGGAGTTCCTGAACGTCTCATACTCAGGTAACATTCTGCCTTTTTGTTTTCATCTGGCATAACTATTTTTCGTTTTTCGGTCACCTCGGTTACTTCAGTTATCTATGGCCCTTAGTCCACGCACCCGACTGCTTACCCTCATCGTTGCCCTGCTATTGGCTGCCGCGGCGGGTTGGTGGTATTGGGCAACAAATCCTGAATCCCCTCAGGACCGATACAAGACGCAAGCGGTTGACCGAGGCGATATTGTGCAAGTCATTTCCGCGAACGGTACGCTTAACCCTGTGGTACTGGTCAATGTCGGTACCCAAGTATCCGGCACTGCCTACAAGCTGCATGTGGATTTCAATGATCGGGTCGAGGCCGGGCAAATACTGGTTGAACTCGACCCTTCGTTGTTCCAGGCGCAGTTGCGCCAGGCGGATGCGAACGTGGTAAATGCCCGAACTGCGCTGAGGCTGGCGAAAAACAAAATGACGCGTAACCGCGCTCTTGTAGAACAGGGCTTTATCTCTCCCGATGCGCTAGATACCGTGGAGCAGCAACTCGAAGCGGCCCGCGCCCAGCTTGCTGTTAGCGAGGCGCAGCTCGCGCGCGACCGCACCAATCTCAACTATAGCGTGATCCGCTCGCCCATTTCCGGCGTGGTGATCGCACGCAACGTGGATATCGGCCAGACTGTAGCGGCGAGCTTCCAGACGCCCACCCTGTTTCAAATCGCCAAAGATCTGCGCGAGATGCAAATCGACACCAGTGTGGCGGAGGCGGACATTGGCCAACTGCATCTCGGCCAGGAGGTAAATTTCACGGTGGACGCTTTCCAGGAGCGCGAGTTCACGGGTACCGTGAAACAGGTACGCCTCAACCCCACCATTCAGCAAAACGTGGTGTCATATAATGTGATTGTGGCTGTATCCAATGATGACGGGGTATTGCTGCCCGGCATGACCGCAAATGTCCGCTTTACCGTGAACCAGAAAAAAGACGTGCTGCGAGCGCCAAACGCGGCGCTGCGCTACAGGCCTGCCGAAGCCGATCCGGATTCTGCCGGGGCAATCATGGGTCAGCCCGGCAAGCATGTGCTTTACCGGTTGCGACTGGAAGACGAAGGCAAGCCCGTCGCTGTCAATGTCAAGACCGGCACTGCCGATAGTAATTTCACGGAAATCGTGGAAGGCGAGATCAAGGAAGGCGATACGGTGATAACCAGGGAAGTTACCGACAAGGAAAAATCCAGCAGTAAACTCAAATTCAAAATGTTTTGATGACACCCCTCCAGAATACCGCCTCCGGCGAACCCCTGATCAAAGTGGAGAGCCTCTGCAAGATTTATAGCCTGGATAGCGGTGCCGCCGGTAATGGGAATGGTAATGGGAACGGAACTGTCAACAGCCAGGTACTGTTCGATGTGAGCCTTTCTATTCATCGAGGAGAGTTTGTCGCGATCATGGGGCATTCCGGCTCGGGCAAGTCTACACTGATGAATATACTCGGCTGTCTCGATACCCCGACCAGCGGTCACTATTGGCTCGACGGGAACGATATCGCGTCGCTTTCGGATGACGAACTTGCACGCGTGCGTAACCGCAATATCGGTTTTGTATTTCAGGGATTCAATCTGTTGAAACGGATGACCGCGCTGGATAATGTCGCGACACCGTTACTGTACGCCGGAGTGAACCGCTCGGATAGCCGGAAGCGCGCGCAGGCGCTATTGCATCAGACCGGCCTTGGGAAATTTGCGGCGTATCAGCCAAACCAGCTTTCCGGCGGACAACAGCAGCGCGTCGCCATCAGTCGTGCGCTGGTCAACAATCCGCAGCTCATACTTGCGGATGAACCCACCGGCAATCTCGATACCCAGACGAGTCGCGAGATCATGGAAATATTTCAGCAGCTCAACCGCGAGCACGGCATTACCATCGTACTTGTCACTCATGAGGACGATATTGCCGCTTGTACCAGGCGGCTGATCCGTTTGCAGGACGGGCGGGTGGTGCATGATGCGGAGGTGCCTGCATGAGCCTGTTGGCCATCATTGGCGAAGCACTTCGGGCATTGCGGCTCAACCGCCTGCGTACCGGCCTGACCATGCTTGGAATGATCATCGGCGTAGCCGCGGTTGTGTTAATGCTCGCTATCGGCCAAGGTGCGCAGACTATGGTGAATCAGGCAATAAGCTCGATGGGCAGCAATCTGCTCATCGTCGTGCCCGGTGCAACATCTTCTGGTGCGCTGCGGTCCGGCAGCGGTGCTGTGCAAACGCTGACAATGTCCGATGCGCAGGCTATCGCCAGCCTGCCTTCGGTCAAGGCCACCGCGCCGCTCATCACCGGTACGGCGCAGCTGAATTACGGCGCGAATAACTGGAGCACGGTAGTTACCGGCGTCACGCCCGACTATTTCGAGGTGCGCGAGTGGGCGGCGGAAAGCGGTGCATTATTTACCGAAGCGGATGTACGTTCCGCCACGCGTATCGCCATGCTGGGGCAATTGACCGCGAAAAATCTGTTCGGCGATGAAGACCCGACGGGAAAAATGGTACGCATCAAGAACAGCCCGTTTCTGATTGCCGGCGTGCTGGCCGTCAAGGGACAAAGTCTGGATGGGCGCGACCAGGATGACGCGGTATTTATCCCCATTACCACGGGGCAGCGCCAAATTTTCGGCAATCAGTTTCCCGGCACCATACGTTTCCTGATGGCGCAGGCGGAGTCGGCAGAGATGATGGAGGAGGCCGAGGCCGAGATGAACCAACTGCTACGCCAGCGCCACCGCGTCGCTGAAGGTATGGAAAACGATTTCACCGTGCGTAACATGGCCGCTCTCACGGCCGTTGCCACCGGAGCGGCCAAGGTAATGTCCATCATGCTGGGCGCAATTGCCTCGGTATCGCTCCTGGTGGGCGGCATAGGCATCATGAACATCATGCTGGTATCGGTAACCGAGCGCACGCGTGAGATTGGCATCCGCATGGCCATCGGCGCCAATCGCCGCGCCATTCTCATGCAATTTTTGCTGGAGGCGCTGGTCATCTGCATTCTGGGCGGCCTGGCAGGGATAGCCATTGGCATCGGCGGCGCCTGGGCCGTAAGCGAGGCAGTAGGTATGGTGGTAGTGATAACGTTCGGCACCGTGGTACTGGCCTTCGCCTTCGCCTCGGGGGTAGGCATATTTTTTGGTTTTTATCCGGCGAGAAAGGCTGCTGCGCTGAAACCAGTAGAGGCGCTGAGGTATGAATGAAATCCGTGAATCTCGCGCCTCCTTGCGTAACACGTGGATGGGAGCGGCTTTGTCATGTAATCTTCCCCGATAAGTTATCCGTTATCGAAAGCGATTGAAGGAGGAGGCATTGCCATGAAACCAAGACTGCTAAACATGAATTCGCTGACCTGTGCCGGGTTAAGCAACGATCTTGATATACCGAAGGATAAAGATCGGATACCAGCGCTTTGGGCAAAACTCAACTCAAGAATGCCAGAGATAAAGAGTATCTGCGGCCCGGCGATGGGCGTCGTGACTAGGTCCGATAAGTCAGGGTGTATCAAATACTCTGCTTGTATTCAAGTGGCAGATACGAGAAATCTTCCGGAAGGCCTGGAGTTGGTTACCATTCCTTCGGGCGACTATGTTGAGTTCGTACATACAGGCCCCGTCTCTACCTTATTCGAGACTTGTGACAATGCGCATCGCTCGTGGTTGCCGGAATCAGGATTTTCGCCAGGTGAGGGACCGATGGTGGAGGTCTATCCGGAAAACTTTCGAGGCGATGAGGAAGACACTGAAATCAAACTGCTATTCTCGGTTAAGGTGACCGGGGAATGAGAACCTCAAAAATCCCCTGTTTTTCTTCCTGTTCGAAGATTCGTGAAGAGTCCCGGATCCTGGACATGGAGGTTTCCGGAAAACGTGGCCTATCCCCGGAATCTGTTGCAGGGCTTGCGACTGCTGGGGAAGCAGCCGAAGCCTGATCCGCGGATAGACCCTTGCCTCGATTTCGATGACCGCCTTCGGTGTGGGCGTGCATCTTTCGTGTTATGGCCATGGCTTCAGCGTCCCCTCTACCCGTCGGGGTACATCCAGGCAATACATTTGACATCAGCACCCTGGGGCTCGCCAAGTTAGCGAGCACCCACCAGCACAACCTGAAGCGCTTCCTCCTAATCATGAAAACGAATAGACGAAGCAATCGAACTCTCAATACAACTCTTGATGGCGGCTGCATCCCGCGTATCATGGGCGTTGTCCAGCCACGCAGGGATAAGCACTGTAGAGGCTGGTTGGGCGTGCTTTTTTAGATCAGCCTAGTGTCCAGGTTGGGCAAAAGGGCGAGCTGGAGCGAGCATAGTACATATATCCGCTTGTTCAAAGCAGCCCTACTTTCTACTTGGTTCGCTTAAGGGAAGATTAATCTCCTTAGCTTTAGATTTGATCGCGGTCGAAGTTCTACCTAACTTTCGCGCTATCCTCAGCACCGGAACTTTCTGCTCGGCGAGGATCTGCAACGTTTGGATCTGCTCCGCTGCCCATGGCTTATGAGAATTACCGGCTTCCTGTCGCCTGTCCTGAATTCGCCGGTCGCCCGCCCGTCTTTCAGATTTATCTGGCAGCCACTCGTTGTCAGCCTGATCTTGTTTGCAAAGTCCGGCTACGATCTGATGCGCCCTGCCTCGAGCAGAATCGCCTAATTCTTGAGATCCAACACCTTCAGCAAGGATCTGAAGAAACTCGATGAATTCTCTTCGAGCATCAGCGGGTAGCGATGCAATAACGCTTTTAAGAACGTGATGAGAACGCTCAAGCTCCTCAAGCCAGAGAACTGAAACTTGTACGTCAGACTTATCAATTCCTTCGTTTGCCATAGCGTTTTTCGACTGGCGTGATAGTGAGTTGACAAGCAGGCAGCAGGTTGTTACTAATATTCATTAACATCAGGAATGCGAAGTTGCAGCCCACATGGGTAGGTTGGCCACTTTGGGCGTTCAGTCATCAGTTTCTCGAATCTGTCTGCGGGCACTGCTTTAGAAAACAGGTTGCCCTGCCCGTAATCGCAGCCTGCGAGAGCAAGAAGATCGTGTTGTTCCGCCGTCTCTATCCCTTCAGCAATCACTTTTATCCCCAACTTGTGCGCCATCACAATAATGGCTTCACACAGCGCCAAATCATCGGAATCCGGGCCCAGATTCTGCACGAAGGTCTGGTCTATCTTGAGGTAGTCGATGTCGAATTTCTTGAGATAACCCAGGGAGGAATAACCAGTTCCGAAATCATCCATTGAAACCTGAATACCTGCGTCCCGCAAGCTGCAGAGTGTGGATGTAACGTGGGGGCTGGCATCCATCAGCAAACCTTCAGTAATCTCGATAACGACACTTTGTCCAGGCAATTCCATCTCCTGTAAAAAGCCGAGCCATGACTTGCGTAAATCGGCATCTTTGCGAAACTGCACTGGAGAAGTGTTAATGCTGATCTGGAACTGAGCAGCGTGCAATGCACGCCAAACCCTGGTTTGCTGTACAGCGGTCCGAAATACCCAATCGCCGATATCGACAATCATTCTGGTTTCTTCTGCGATGGAAATGAAATCCGAGGGATTTACCAAACCAAGTTTTGGATGATGCCAGCGCAGCAATGCTTCCGCCTTATGAATTTGCCCAGTCGAGAGTTCCACAATAGGTTGATAGTGCAATTGCAGTTGGTCGCCGGCGAGAGCGCCGCGTAAGTCGCCGGCAAGCCGCATGCGAATTTGCGCTGCTTCGTGCAGCGTATGCGTAAAGTAGCTAAAGCAGTTCCGGCCCCTGTTCTTGGCAGCATACATCGCCTGATCAGCATTCCTTACCAAGGCTTCCATCTCAATTGCATCCTGTGGGTAAAACGTTACGCCAATACTGGCGGATACATAGGCAACTTCATCCCCCACCTTGAACGGCTCAGCCATCTTGCGCAGGATATCCCGAACGACACGGTTGATACTGATGAGGTTTTTTAATGGTCCCAGAATCACACTGAATTCGTCTCCGCCCAGGCGCGCCACGGTATCGATCCCGCGCACGCTGCTGCTCAGGCGCCATGCAGCCTCCTTGAGCAGAAGATCGCCGCTGTTATGCCCGTAGGCGTCGTTGACTTCTTTGAAATTATCGAGATCAAGAAAAATCAAGGCAATCGATGCTCCGTTACGGTTTGCTTTCTTGATTTCCTGCTCGAGTCTGTTATGGAACATATGGCGATTGGGCAGGCTGGTCAGGGAATCGAAATTGGTCTGCCGCCAGACTAATTCTTCCGATTTCTTCTGTAGTGTGATGTCCGAGAACAAGGTTACCCATCCCTTTACCGAGCCATCAGGGTTATGGATGGCGTTTGTCCTGCGCCATTCAATATAAAATTCCTTGTTTTTGCGCCGGCCTGTCATTTGGCCTTCCCAACGGCCGGTGGTCTCAAGCGAAGTTCTCACTGCTAACAAGAAAGGCTCTCTTTGGAGATCGGCATTGAGTATGGAGGAGTTCTTTCCCAGGACTTCACCAGGCATGTAGCCTGTCACCTTGGTAAAAGCAGGATTTACGCTGACGATGACATTTTCAGTATCCGTTACCATCATCGCCTCGCTGCTATTCTCAAATATCGTGTTAGCTTGCCGCATGGATTCTTCGACTGCCTTGCGAGTAGCGATATCCTGCTCGATCGCCGAGGCCATGGAATTGAATGCTACGCCGAGTTCAGCCAATTCATTATGTGTATCAATATGGCAGCGAGTCGCGTAGTTGGCTTGTCTAATATTTATTGCCTGATTGCGAAGCAGAGCCAGTGGGCGCAATATTGCTCGGCGTGTATGGAAGATGGAAGCCGCGATTGCAAGCAGCGCGGTAATGATAAGCGTCATTATTATTAAAATATGGCGGTCGAGGCGAGCTTGTCCCGCATTTACCTTTGCCTGCGTTCGTATGTCAATCAAGTCTGCAAATTTCTGGATCGGCGTCATGATCTTGGCTTTCTCGGCGCTGTAGGACTTCCCGAACAATAGGTCGATAGCGGATTCCCGTTCACGTAAACCATGGATGACGGAGCTTCCCCTGCCAGCTTCGTATCTCCCGTCGACAGCGCCCATTGCCTGCTTTTCCAGTTCGGCCAGTTTATCGGAACTTATTTTAGCTTCCCGTATCAGGGCAGTCTCCTGTTCGTCTAAATTTTCCTTGCGCATCAGCTCGAACAAGGAAACCGGAGCATTCAGTTTAATGGCAGGATCTTTTTCCCCGTCTACAAGGTGCCAATATGTGTTGGGATAGCTTGGTGGACGCCGCTTGATTCCTTCCCTAATGTCGATGATGTCAAAAAAATGACGCTTGTAAACTGGCTTGCCTGTAATTACGTATGCTCGGGCCATACGCGTGAGGTCTTCGGATGTCTGGAACAGTTCACCCGCAAGGAGCAGGGAGCGGTAGCGATGATCCTGACTGAGGGCGATGTCATTTCGGATATCCAGAGTTTGAAAGACCATTATTCCGATAGCGAAGAGAAGCAGCATCAGAAGGGCCGCAAAAAGTCTGGTAAAAACACTTATCCTCATAAACCTGCATCCGGCTCGGAAATGTCCGCGATCCCTCCTAGAAAAACCTGAAGCATTTCTATGGATATGGGTAGCTTGGACGGGAGCTCAAAACAGCGTATCGAATACTAAAATGGTCAGCTTGGATAGCTGTAAGATCTTACAGCTTGGCATCCTGTCAATTCTTAAATAGTATCAATATAGGGAAATTAATCTGAGACTTATGAAAACGTCTTGTTAGGAGCAGACAAAGTGTTCGGGAAAAAAAAGCTCAGTGAACCGCAAAACCAGATAACCGCACTCGTCGGTGCAGATACCGAAGTCCACGGCGATATCAACTTTCAGGGAGGGTTGCGAATAGATGGCCGTGTAATCGGAAACGTTACTGCGTTAGGCGACAAGCCCAGCACGCTGGTAATGAGTGAGGGAGGGTTTGTTCAAGGTGTGATCCAGGTTTCGCACGCGATTATCAACGGTACTGTGATAGGTCCTATCCATTCAGATGAGTATCTTGAACTGCAAGCCCATTCCAAGGTCTCGGGAGTAGTGTCTTACAAAAACATGGAAACTCAGAGGGGGGCAACGGTCAACGGGATGTGCCATCATCTGGATAACCCAAGGCCCGGCAGTAACGTAGTGACTTTAATTCCTCCCAGCGAAGGCGACTCACCTTCGCTCCTGCGCTTTACGCTTGAGTTGGACGACCAATAAACCAGCACTCTTCAACAAAGTGCGTGAGTGTGCCGCACGTACGGGGCCACAATCTCAAGACTTAAAAGAGAAAAGACCATGAACAGGAACCAGCTCATTAATGCAATGGCCGCCAAAACCGGCTCCACGAAAACCGAGGCCAACCACGCCGTGACGGCGTTGACCGAAATCATTGCGGATACCCTGAAAAAGGGTGATTCCGTCTCCCTGATCGGCTTTGGAACCTTCGAGATGCGTGAGCGCGCAGCGCGCACCGGCCGCAATCCCAGGACAGGTGAAGAACTTAAAATTGCCGCATCAAGGGTTCCGGCATTCAAGCCAGGCGCTCCACTCAAGGCCACGGTCAACGGCGGATAAAGTTTGCAGATCGTTAAGTGTACCCAAACTTTAAGGAGTGAAGGGTCATGCCAAATATCCTGTTTCCAAATGAGTGGCTCGATATCAACGACAAGCTAACGTCAGATAATGAACAGTATCAGCTGATACTGCAGCCCGATGGCAACCTCGTCCTCTATCGCCAGGGCTACCCCCATGGGTTATGGTCGAGCAGCACAAAGGATGCCATTCGAGCAATCATGAAGTCTGACGGGAATTTTGTTCTTTACGGCTACAGGGATCAACCTTTATGGGCCTCCGGAACAAGCGGTGCAAATGGGTCATTTTTGGTGCTGCAAAACGATGGTAACCTTGTAATCTACAGACCTAACATACAAGAATGGACATCTGACACGGCTAGCTCCATGGCGGCTTCAGATAAATCCTTTACACGTATATTTGCACCGAAATACCTTTCTTAGATAAAATTTCAGGATGAGCAAGAAGAGACCCGCCATAGACTGGGCCGACTCCTGAGGAAGAAACAAAGATGCCAGGCAGCACTCTAGTGGAGCCTTGTTGCCTCGGATAGGTATGTCTCTGTAGCACACATTATCATGTAGCAAACGGCTTAGCCGACAGCCAAAACATCGACCTTGGCGGGCTGCCTCGGGGCTGACGGCGGTGCTAGCCGGGCTGACCAAGTGTACTATGCGATCATCTACTCGATCGGCATGCTCAAAAACTCGATGCCACGTTAAACTTGCGGCGTACTACAGCCAGCGATAGGCATAACGATCTCCTTTCCCGTATATGGTTTGAAGATGCCTCGATAGAATGGTTTCATCGTTCACGGGCGTAACATGGCCGCTCTTACGCTGCCGCCGCGGAACGGCCAAGGTGATGCCCATCATGCTGGGCGCCATCGCTACGTATCGCTGCTCGTAGACGCATCGGCATCAAATTATTTTGCAGGTGCTTTGCAAGAGGCCTTTTCGCGCCCACGAAAAATGGAAAACCATTGATGCTATTCGAGGTTGCGCCCCCTTATATTTTTAATTCGCAAGCCTGCTGTTTAGGGCGGCCGGAGCAGGAATAATTGTGCGGCCTGCATAACATGTGGAGATGTACGCCACCGTACAGACTTTCCTGAACAGGAAGGGCATGGTAGTTTCCTTCTCCCAGTACTAAAGACCAGAGTTGTTAACTTGACCCACTTAGAGGAGACGCTATGAGTCACACTACCGACCCCAACGTGCAATCTTGCGTCGACGCATGTAATCAATGTTATCAAACGTGCCTGCACGAGGCGATGAATCACTGCCTGGAGTCGGGCGGCAAGCATGTCGCGCCCGATCACTTCCGCCTGATGATGAATTGCGCGGAGATTTGTCAAACCTCGGTTAATTTCATGCTGAGCAATTCGGCTTTTAGCAATCATCTATGCAGAGTCTGCGCCGAGGTCTGCGATGCCTGTGCCAAGAGCTGCGAACAGATAAGCGGCATGGAAGACTGCGCCAAAGTCTGCCGCGAATGCGCCGAGAGTTGCCGGCGGATGGCCGCCTGAGCTAATCAGGGCATTGAAATCAAGCACCTGGATTGCTCGGCAAAAACCCTTTGCCAAAAATTCCCGGTAGAGAGGCGGGAGGGACGTTGACCTACGACTGCTGGGGATAAACTGGTAGCCGCCAAAATAGCAGCCGACTTCAAAGCAAATCACTTCATGGCGATTCACCTCGCCGTTCAGGCAGATAACCGTCGAGGATCACGCGAAAGAATCCGATGAACGCAAAACCGATCGCCGCCAACAAGGAAGCCTTCGGCATCGCCGGACAGGTCGCAGTGGTGACCGGCGCGTCTTCCGGCCTGGGTCGGGCCTGCGCAATCTTGCTCGGCTGCGGGGGAGCGAAGGTTGTGGTCAACCACCTTCCCACGTCCGCTGAGGCGGCTGCCAAGGTATGTGAGGAGATCGAAAGCTTCGGCGGCGAGGCCTTCGCCTATGCTGCGGATGTAAGCGACGAGGACCAGGTTGCGGCGATGTTCGCCGAGAGTGTCGCGCGCTTCGGCACCCTCCACATTCTCGTGAACAACGCCGGGATCCAGAACGGCGCGAGATTCCAGGACATGACGCTCGCGCAGTGGCAGAAGGTGATTGACGTCAATCTCACCGGCATGTTCCTGTGCTCGCGCGAGGCCATCCGTGAGTTCTTGCGGCGGGGTCCACAGCCCGAGGTGTCGCGCGCGACTGGCAAGATCATCTGCATGAGCTCCGTCCACCAAGTAATCCCCTGGGCGTTCGAGATCAACTACGCCGCGTCCAAGGGCGGCGTAAACCTGCTCATGCAGTCGCTCGCGCAAGAGTTCGCGCCCCACAAGATTCGTGTCAACGCAGTGGCGCCGGGCGCCATCCCCACGCGAATCAATCGCTCGGCCAGGGAGACCGAGGAGGAAACCGAGAACCTTCTCAGCCTTATTCCCTACGGCCGCATCGGGGAGCCTGCCGACGTCGCGCATGCCGTACTCTGGCTCGCGTCCGACCTGTCGGACTACATGAACGGAACCACGATGTTCGTCGATGGCGGAATGTCCACGTTCCCGGCGTTTCGAGGTGGGGGATGAGCAAACCAATCGAGGATTACGGATTCATCGGCAACATGCTGAGCGGAGCGCTAGTCGCCCGGGACGGCTCGATGGACTGGCTTTGCCTCCCGCGGTTCGATTCCGACGCCTGCTTTGCCGCCCTGCTGGGAACTCCCGAGCACGGCTATTGGCGTATAACCCCCGCTGACCAGGCCCACTCGTCCAGCCGGTGCTATGTGCCTCATGCGCCAATCCTCGAGACCACCTTCGAGACGGAGGACGGCTCTGCGGTCCTCGTAGACTTCATGCCGCTTTCGGATGATCCCGAGAAAGTCGACATAATCCGCCTCGTGCGCTGCGTGTCAGGCCGGGTGACGATGCGGATGGAACTCGCCCTGCGCTTCGGCTACGGCAAGACCGTTCCCTGGGTGCGCCGCCGTGATTACGGCATTCACGCCGTGGCCGGAACCGACGCGGTGGAGCTGGTGACGCCTGTGCCCCTTCACGGCGAGGACATGCGCACCGTCGCGGAGTTCGACGTAAAAGAGGGTGATATCGTCCCCTTCACGCTCGCCTATCATCCGCTGCATCGTGAGCCGCATTTCATCGGCGACGCCGGGATGAGGCTCGAGCAAACTGTAGCCTGGTGGCGACAGTGGGCCAACATCTGCCGGCTCTCCGAGTTCGAGAGCCCCGCCTGGAAAGATGCCGTGGAGCGCTCACTCGTCACGCTCAAAGCCCTCTCCTACCAGCCAAGCGGCGGGATCGTCGCGGCGCCCACGACCTCCCTGCCGGAGGAGATTGGCGGGATTCGCAACTGGGATTACCGTTACTGCTGGATTCGCGATGCGGCCCTCACGTTATACGCGCTCATGAATACCGGCTACTTCGATGAGGCTGGTGCGTTCAGGGAATGGCTGCTGCGCGCCGCTGCAGGCGCCCCTGATCAGATGCAGATCATGTACGCCGTCGGCGGCGAGCGCCGCTTGACCGAAATAGAGTTGCCCTGGCTGCCGGGCTACGAGAATAGCCTGCCCGTTCGCATAGGCAATGGCGCCTACGATCAGATTCAGATCGACGTGTTTGGCGAACTGATGGACGCGCTTCATATCGCCCGCAAGTCCCAACTTGGTCCGGACCAGGAGACTTGGCGGTTTCAGCAAACCATGCTTTCCCGATTGGAAGGCCTGTGGCGGGAGCCCGATGAGGGCATCTGGGAGGTGCGCGGCGGGCGCAAGCACTTCGTCCATTCGAAGATGATGGCCTGGGTCGCATTTGATCGGGCCATAAAGGCCGTGGAGCAATTCGGCTTCAGCGGGCCGGTCGAGAAATGGCGCGCGCTCCGGGACGAGATCCATGGCGAGGTTCTGGCGCAGGGCTACGACAGGGACCGGAACACCTTCGTTCAGCATTATGGCGGAACTGCGCTTGACGCTTCGCTCCTGCTGTTGGCGGAAGTCGGGTTCCTGCCACCGGAGGACTCCCGCTTTCGCGGCACGGTAGAAGCTATCGAGCGCGAACTCGTGGAAGATGGACTTGTGCTACGCTATCGCGTCGATGAAACAGAGGACGGGCTCCCCGGCGAGGAAGGCACCTTCCTTGTGTGCAGCTTCTGGCTCGCTGATGCCTATACCATGATCGGCCGTCTCGACGATGCTGAAGCCCTGTTCGAGCACCTCTTGTCTTTGCGCAACGACCTTGGGCTTCTTGCTGAGGAATACCATCCCCGCCTCAAGCGTCAACTCGGAAACTTCCCGCAGGCATTCTCCCACATCGGTCTGATCAACACGGCATATAACCTGCGCCGTATCAGCGGTCCAGCGCAACAGCGCGCTGATCTTGGCGCGTCGCCTCGTGCGGACGAAGCCTCCTGGACAGGAGCCGCGGGTGCGCCGCGGCGCGGAGAACCTTCGTTGGGTTGAGCCAGTTGCCTAGCAGCCTGTCGGACTTGAAGAATCGAGGCCGATTTCCTTTAAGCCCGACAGGCTACTAGGGGTAAGCAATGAACTTCTTATCGCATACGGCTCTTGTTCATATAGCCAGTCTGCCTCTTCCACACACAAAATCCTCGAATCGGTCTACTGGCAGAGGTGGACTGAACAGATAGCCCTGGTAAGCGCTACATCCATGCGTAGCGAGAAGTTCCTTTTGTGCCAAGGTCTCCACCCCTTCGGCAATTACCGCTAACCCCATGCTTTTTGCAAGAAGCAGAATAGCGCGGACGATTGTTGCGTCGTTATGGTCGATCAGCACGTCCCTTATAAATGACTGATCGATTTTTACCCAATCCAGGGGAAGGCGTTTCAGATAGTAGAGCGAGGAATAGCCGACCCCGAAATCATCCAGGGAAAAACCAACACCCTTGGCCTTCAGTGCCATCATTTTTGCAATGGTTTCATCCATATTTCGTACCAGGATGCTCTCCGTAAGCTCAAGCGTGAGTTTTTGTGGATTGGCGCCGGTCCGTTGGAGCATCGAGATCATCTGCTCGACAAAATCGGGCTGGCAAAATTGGCGAGGGCTGACATTTACGGAGAGATTGAGCTG
>NZ_FODX01000005.1 GCF_900110495.1 Nitrosovibrio sp. Nv6
TATCGCCACCGCCAGCATGGTGATCAGTCCAAACTTGTACCACCTTGAGTCATACCACAGCGACATGTCGTAATCCCGACCGCCCGACTTCGCCTGGCTTGACGTTCCTAGTGTTGTTGCCATTATGTTTCCTCCTGCTTCTTTTGTGTTAATCAAGTACTGCGCTCCCAACCCGGCGAGTGGCTTCCTCCCTTCTTCCCGCCCGGCAGCAAGCTTCGCCCATCTCTTCTGCTACCAACTATCTGCTGCTACTGCAATCCTGTACCGCTTTGTACTTCAGTATCCTTACTCCAGATATCCTTCTACCTCGGTTATTGCCAAGTTGCCGCTCAACCTCGGTTGCTGCTAAATTGCTGCTCAGTTTCTTCTCAGTTCCTTTTGTACTTCTGAGTTTGCTGCTGAGTTGTTCCCAAGTTGTTTCTGCAATATTGGTACTATCAGTAACAATATTGGTACCACCAATTTTGTTGCTACCAGTACTTTACATACCCACAACCCCGCAAAGACTATCCCCGAAGATTCTCCAAGTCAAGCAGTTTGTCAGGTAACAGGCAGGGCAACTTCCGTGCCAGGTTTACTTCTCTTTTGCCTTTCAATGCCCAAACCTGATGAACGTTCTTTAACCCGTTGACCCATTGCTTCTTCTGGGAAAATTATTGTAATACAAAATCCATATTGTTAAAAAGGTTATGTTGGAAGAATATTCCAACTACGAGTGTCAAAATGGCCCGGATGAGTTGGATGATGAATTATCCTCACCAATTTTTCTGTTTCCATACACTGTTCGGAAAGTGCCGAACAATCCGCTAATGCCACCTCTTGCTGATCATATATACGGTATTAATCCGTTGAGGTTCACCGGCCATCTCGTTATTTGAATATACTAATGGCAGGGCAAATCCGATTGCCAGTGACTGAAGCCTTGCTACGGAGAATATTGCCAACCAGGGCGAGACAATATTTTTGGGCAAATCCTTAATATTAACCGGTGACTTGTAGTCAACCTACTTCCTCGGCTTATCGTGGCCGCTTCGCTCCATCTCCGACCGGACCGCTGCATTTCGGCTCACTTGTCGCTGCCGTAGGCAGCTATCTGGAAGCCAGGTCGCGCCATGGTGAGTGGCTCGTCAGGATCGAAAATCTGGATCCATTGCGCGAAGTTCCGGGGGTGTCAGGCGAAATCCTGAGCATACTTGATGCCATGGGAATGGAATGGGATGGTGATGTGGTCTATCAGAACAAGCGACACAAGTTATATAAGGCGGCGCTCGCTACACTTGAAAGGCAACATTTGATTTATACCTGCACCTGTAGTCGTAAGGAAATTGCCGATTCCACAATTATGGGAATAGATGGGCCGGTTTATCCAGGCACTTGCCGTGGGCGTTCCCTCCATAAGGGACGCCTTGGAGCGAAGCGTCTGCGAACGGATAACAAACCAATTGAATTTAATGATGCGTTGCAAGGCCGGGTTCGACAACGGTTGGAGAGTGCCATCGGCGATTTTGTATTGCAGCGCGCTGATGGCGTCTTTGCTTATCAATTGGCGGTGGTGGTGGACGATGCCGAGCAAGGGGTCACGCATGTGGTGCGCGGTGAAGATTTGCTCAGTTCTACTCCCCGCCAAATCTATCTGCAGCAGTTGCTGGGTTACCCGATTCCATCCTATTTGCATATTCCGGTAGCGGTTGACGCCCAAGGGACGAAGCTCAGCAAACAGACTTGCGCAGCGCGGCTTAATGCGTATGATCCAGTGCGGCAATTGATGAAGGCCATACGATTTCTGGGTCAAAGACCGCCGGCAGAGCTGATTAATGAGGACATTGCGTCATTCTGGAAATGGGCAACCGAAAATTGGAAGCAAGAGATGATTCCTCGGAAAACAGCGGAAATCTGCTGAAGACATCGAATTCGAGCCAAATGCGGCGACTGATTCAGACGGCGGTGTGCTACGCTGTTCCCCTGACTGTCTTGACTGCATAATAAATGAGCCATCTCGCAGCCTGTTGAGACGTAACGTCGTGTAGCACGCTGAAATCTCGAAAGGGCCAGCGATAATTGACCAAATACCGAACTGATCCGCATCGCGAAGGAAGCATCATGCCTTTTCTGCCATTTTACATACCTAGGCATAAGCAACTCAAAATCGTCATTGTAGGCGGTGGTTATGCGGGAGTCGCAGCATTAGTCACGCTCCTGCGTCATATGCCCGAAGCGCGAATCACCATAGTTGACCCCAAATTGCACCACCTCAAGATCACCCATCTACACGAAACTTTCAGATATCCGTTGGAGGATTTTCTGATATCGTTTTCCGCCTTGGAAAACCGGTTTGGTTGCCGCCATGTCTGTGGGAAGTTGATCCTGGACGAATATATTCTCCAGCAATGGCAGAATGACAGATTTCTTGCCGTCGACAATGAAATTCTGGAATTTGATTATCTCTTGATTGCTTCCGGTGCGCCGGTGGCGCGGATGGCTAAATCAGACAACATATTCGACCTGCACGATTTAATGACCACCCCGGGCTCCAGTCTTCTGAATGGTCGATTCAACGCAACTGACGAAAGTGAAAGAACCATATCGGTAATAGGCGGAGGCGCCACTGGAATTCAATTTCTTTTTGAAATTGCTCATTTTCTCAGACGGGGGAAAATCGAATGTAAATTGCGTTTAATTCATGGGGAGGACCGGGTACTTACACAGTTTCCGGCAGATTTTTCCATCTATACTCAGACGCGCATGGCTGATCTGGATATTGATTTCTACCCCGGTACCCGTTATTGTGGCCAGCAAACGGACGAAATTCTATTAGCGGAAAGTGAAACGGGCCGTCAATTCAACTTGCCATCAACGGTCTCGTTCCTGTTCGTCGGCAAAAAACCTGAAACGCTGTTTGACGCGAATGCATTCGGCCAGGTGATGGTCGAGCGGAGGCCGCTGCAGAATATTTTCACCGCGGGCGATTGTTCCATTTACAATGCTGCCGGTTCAAATACCATGACAGCGCAATCCGCTGTGCGCAAAGGAATGCTGGCTGCAAGAAATATCTTGCGTCATTCGGGTGCTCTTAAATTGCTTGAGCCCTATTTTCATCGGGATTTAGGCTACGTTGTCAGTCTCGGGCCGACCGACGCTGTAGGCTGGCTGGCACTGGAAGGTAACGTGGTGGGGGGTTTGCCTGCGCTGGTGATTAAGGAACTAGTGGAGGCTCAATATGATTTATTGCTGACAGGTATCGACACTTACCTCGTTTGACGTCACCTCCAGAAAAAGGTATACCGTGATCCGTTCAATGTTGCCCTTGTAGTTCAAAGAGCGATTTCGGTTAGCATCTTTTGAAACGGGACTTCAAGGCCTTTTGAGGATGGATGATACAACCAGTCCCTCCCGACACCATCTTTCGATCACATATTCGTAGAATTCCTGGTTGCGTTTTGCATCGCAAAACGCAACCAGTGCTTTTCCTTTAGCAGTCAGGAGAACATGGCCAAGATCAAGCTGGTTGTTCGCTTCCCTGGGAAATTGAATTTTCGTCGGCCTGCCAAAGTAAAACAGGCGAGTGTGTTTGCCGAACTTTCTTTTCACATATCCAGCTGCTTCCAGGGAAATCAGGCCAATCGCCTGCAGGTATTTTAAAACAGGCAAATTGATACCCTGCCTTGCATAAATTGGATGCTGCACATCATAAATCAACGGCAGCGGTTCTCCCTGAACCCATACAAACTGGCACAGAGATATAAAAAGCGCGACGTCTTTCTCATCAAGGGCAGGTGCGTCAATATTTTTATCTGGCACCATTCTGGGACTGGATCAATCAGGATTAATTTTCGAGCTCAAGCATTAACCTGCCTGATAAATCTATCAAGGCCGGGAGTGACAAAGCCGTTGCTAAGATTTATGACCACGACGCGAAAGTTCCTGATCCAGTTTCTCCAGAAAACTTATATTCTTTTTCCGCTGCTTGTCACCCTTGTACCAGGAAACGCACGCTAGAATTCCGAGCACGACCAGGAGCACGTTCGTAGCATTGGGCCCGCCAAAGAAAATATCGGTAAGACCCGTGAGAAATGCGAAAGCACCTACAAATCCCGTCCAATTCAGGAATTTATTTGCCCAGGTAGGCTCCTGACGTTTGATACACCAAGCGTGAAGCTTCTCCCGTATCGAAATAAGTTCCGCATCAGTCCAATTTGCCAGATCCATCAAAATAGCCCCATTTGAACTAAAGAGTTTCCTGAGCAGCAATTTGCCGGAAGCTAGAATGCGCTCAGGTTAATAAAGGTCATAAGTAAAGATTTTGAAAGTGGCCATTAATTGTTAATGGCGGATCAACTTTTTTTAAGCGGTGATATTGCTGATAGCTGCCAATAAGAATTATAAACTTATCGGATAAGAAAAAGCCGGGATAACCCGGCTCTTTTTTACTTCCGCTTTGCTTCTACAGTCACAACGTCTAGGACTCGGCTTTCGCGGATCCTGCAGTCACCTGCTCGGGACGATCCAATAATTCTACCAGCGCCATTGGCGCGTTATCGCCCTTTCGGAAGCCAAATTTAAGAATACGCAAATAACCGCCATTGCGCGTCTGATAACGGGGGCCCAGTTCACTGAACAATTTACCGACCATATCTCGATCGCGCAAGCGGTTGAATGCGAGACGCCTGTTCGCCAGTGATGGTTTTTTGCCTAGCGTAATCATTGGCTCAATTGCGCGGCGTAACTCCTTGGCCTTGGGTAAGGTTGTTTTAATAACCTCATGCCGCAACAGCGAATTGGTCATATTACGCAACATGGCCAGCCGATGACTGCTAGTGCGATTGAGTTTTCTTAATCCATTATGGTGCCGCATGACTTGTTTCCTTTTTACCTTTATCTAGATTGGAAGGTGGCCAGCTTTCCAGCTTCATGCCTAGCGTCAATCCACGCGACGCCAACACTTCCTTGATTTCATTCAACGATTTTCTGCCCAGGTTGGGCGTTTTCAGCAATTCCGTTTCAGTACGTTGAATCAAATCACCAATATAGTAAATATTTTCCGCCTTTAGACAGTTGGCAGAACGCACCGTAAGTTCAAGATCATCCACGGGTCGCAGTAACACCGGATCAATCTGAGGTAATTTTGGCTGTTCCACCGGTAGTGGCGTGCCCTTGAGGTCCGCAAATATAGAAAGCTGCTCCACCATTACTTTTGCGGCATACCGAATCGCTTCCTCCGGATCGACAACACCGTTGGTCTCGATATCCATAACCAGTTTATCGAGATCGGTACGCTGTTCGACACGCGCACTCTCCACCGCGTAACTTACGCGCCGCACTGGACTGAAAGAAGCATCCAGCAAAATGCTGCCAATAGCACGTCCTTCATTTGCCAATTGCCGCACTGTTCCCGGTACGTAACCGCGTCCCAATTCAACCTTGATCTGCATATCCAGTTTACCGCCTGCGGTAAGATGTGCTACCACATGCTCCGGATTAATAATCTCCACATCGTGTCCAGCTTCGATATCGCCGGCGGTAACCGTGCCTTCACCCTTCTTTTTAAGGATCAGGATGGCCTCGGTCCGATTATGCAGTTTCAGAACAATACCCTTGAGGTTAAGCAGGATATCAACCACATCCTCCTGCACGCCATCCAGAGCGGAATACTCATGTACCACACCGCTAATCTGGACTTCAGTCGGTGCAAATCCCGGCATTGACGATAGCAGAATCCGGCGCAGCGCGTTCCCCAGAGTGTGCCCATAACCGCGTTCGAACGGTTCCATGGTGATCTTGGCGTGCAACGGGGAAATATTCTGAACGTCGATAATGCGCGGCGTAAGAAATGTGTTACTTGGCATAGCCTGATCCTTTTGCGGAAAGCTTGGTAGTTGATTACTTGGAATACAGTTCAATCACTAACGATTCATTGATGCTTGACGGTAACTCCGATCGCTCCGGCTTGGCCTTGAATGTTCCCTTCAGGGCTTTGGCGTCCATCTCTATCCATTCTGGAAACGTGCGCTGCTCCGCAGCTTCCACCGCCGCTTTGATGCGCAGGTGTCCTTTTGCTTTCTCCGCGACCTCTATTACGTCACCCGGCCTGACTTGATAGGAAGGGATGTTGATTCTCCGGCCGTTTACCATAATGGCATTATGACGCACAATTTGACGCGCTTCCGAACGCGACGCACCAAAACCCATGCGGTATGAAACAGTATCAAGACGGCATTCCAGCAATTGCAGCAAATTCTCGCCGGTAATGCCCCTCTGCTTGTCAGCCAACTCGTAATTATTGCGGAACTGGCGCTCCAATATACCGTATATCCGGCGCAGCTTCTGCTTTTCACGCAGTTGCACCCCATAATCCGACAGTCGCGCGCTTTTCTGACCATGTTGACCGGGAGCATAATTTCTACGCTCAATCGCACATTTGTCGGTAAAACACTTCTCGCCTTTCAGGAACAACTTCTCCCCTTCTCGTCGGCATTGGCGACATTTAGGATCAAGATTTCTGGCCACTATCTACTCCCTTAAATACGGCGTTTCTTCGGTGGACGACAGCCATTATGCGGAACTGGCGTCACATCCGAAATACTGGTAATTTTAAAACCTGCTGCGTTCAATGCCCGCACTGCGGACTCCCGTCCCGGGCCAGGGCCTTTGATGCGCACTTCCAAATTCTTGACTCCACATTCCTGTGCGACTTTGCTCGCTTGCTCGGCCGCCACCTGAGCAGCGAATGGCGTGCTTTTACGCGATCCTTTGAAACCGGCTCCCCCTGAAGTCGCCCATGATAAGGCATTGCCCTGCCGGTCCGTGATAGTCACAATAGTGTTATTAAATGACGCATGAACGTGGGCAATACCCTCCGCTACGTTCTTCTTGATTTTCTTGCGTACCCGCGTGGCTGCTTTAACCATATTGAATTATTCCTTTTCGCTACCGTTCAGTTGGCTTGAATACTATTTATCGTGCCGCTGCCTTTCCACTCGACGCCCGAACTGCCTTGCGCGGACCTTTCCGCGTCCTGGCGTTGGTTCGGGTACGCTGGCCTCGCACAGGGAGTCCACGGCGATGACGCAACCCCCTGTAACAGCCAAGGTCCATCAAGCGCTTGATATTCATTGAAACTTCACGCCGCAAATCGCCTTCGACGGCAAACTTTGCTACGTTATCCCGCAGCTTGTCCATTTGAACGTCGGTGACATCCTTAATCTTCGTGGATGCGCCAATGCCAGATGCCGCACAAATCTCCCGCGCCCTGGCGCGACCTATGCCGTAAATCGAAGTCAATGCGATTTCGGCATGCTGATGATTTGGGATATTTACTCCAGCGATACGGGCCATACCATTTTCCTACGAAAATTTTGAATTATAACATCGAAAGTAGTGCTTATCCGACTATCCCTGGCGCTGCTTATGTCTTGGATCCGTGCAAATGACTCGCACTACCCGGTTGCGCCTGATAATTTTGCAATTACGGCATATCTTTTTTACTGAGGCCAATACTTTCATGTACGCTCCTTTCCCACTATTTAGCGCGAAACGTAATTCGCGCCCTACTTAAATCGTACGGCGTCAGGTCTACGGTTACCTTGTCACCCGGCAAAATCCGGATGTAATGCATGCGCATCTTGCCGGAAATATGACCCAGCACTATATGCCCATTTTCCAGCTTGACCCGGAACGTTGCGTTTGGCAGCGTTTCCAGTATCTCACCTTGCATTTGTATCGTTTCTTCCTTGGCCATCCTATCCTTGGTTGCAACTATCTTGCCGGCAATCCACCGCCGCCTTTGAAGTTAGTTTTCTTCAGTAAACTCTCGTACTGGTGCGACATGATATATGCCTGTACCTGCGCCATGAAATCCATGGTAACCACCACAATAATGAGCAGGGAAGTGCCGCCAAAGTAAAATGGCACGTTCCATTTCAAGATTAGAAACTCCGGCAGCAAGCACACGAGCGTCACATAAATCGCACCCGCTAAAGTAAGCCTTAACATAATGCGCTCAATATACCGGGCGGTCTGCTCACCAGGGCGAATACCTGGTATGAAAGCGCCGCTTTTTTTCAGATTCTCGGCAGTTTCCCGGGGGTTGAACACCAGCGCGGTATAAAAAAAACAGAAAAATATAATCATTGCCGCGTACATGATCACGTAAATCGGCTGACCCGGAGATAACGCCCCGCTCATATCCTTGAGCCAGCTCATCGACTCCCCAGTGGCAAACCATCCTGCCAGCGTGGCCGGAAATAATATGATGCTGGAAGCAAAGATCGGCGGAATCACGCCGGACATATTCAGTTTCAGCGGTAAATGCGAGCTCTGTCCGCCATAAACTTTTCGCCCAACCTGACGCTTCGCATAATTTACCAGTATCTTGCGCTGACCGCGCTCAACGAAGACGACGAAGGCTGTTACGGCCGTAGCTGCCACAAAGATTCCCAGTGCCACCAGAAAATGCATCGCTCCGGTTCGCACGAGCTCAAGCGTGCCCCCGATTGCGCTCGGGAGGCCGGCGGCAATGCCGGCAAAAATAATCAGGGATATACCGTTGCCGATACCACGCTCTGTGATCTGCTCACCCAGCCACATGAGAAATATCGTGCCGGTAACCAACGTTATTACCGTCGTCAACAGGAACATGGGTCCCGGTTCGATCACCAGTCCGGCCTGGGCCTGCAAGGCTATGGAGATGCCATAACCCTGTACGAGCGCCAATCCAAGGGTGCCATATCTAGTGTACTGGGTAATCTTTCTGCGTCCCGATTCGCCTTCCTTCTTCAGCGCTTCCAGGGTGGGAAATGCCACGGTGCCTAACTGCATGATGATCGAAGCCGAAATATACGGCATGATGCCCAAGGCAAAAATCGAAAAGCGAGAGAGAGCGCCCCCGGAGAACATGTTGAACATACCCAGAATGCCCCCTTGCTGCGACTCGAACAAGTCTTTCAGCACTACTGGGTCAATACCTGGCACCGGGACATGCGCCCCGATGCGGTAGACAACTAATGCGAGCAGTAGAAACCACAGCCGGCGTTTCAAGTCGCCGAGTTTCCCGGACAGTCCCCGTAGGGATTCGCTAGCGGCCAATATATGTCCTCTTGAGCTTATTCAACACTGCCACCAACAGCTTCGATGGCAGCTTTCGCACCTTTTGTTACCGCGATGCCCTGCACCTTTACAGCACGCTCGATCGTTCCCGAAAGTATCACCTTCACCGTCAACGCAGAACTGGGGATGACTCCCGCCTGCTTCAGTGCCAGCATATCGATGGCGTCTCCCGCCATCCGGTCCAAAGCCGACAGCCGCACTTCCACTGTGTCTTTTCTGGTCAGGGAAACAAAACCGCGCTTGGGCAAGCGGCGTTGCAAAGGCATTTGTCCGCCCTCGAAACCTACCTTGTGAAAGCCGCCTGCACGGGATTTTTGTCCCTTGTGCCCCCGCCCGGCGGTCTTCCCCAGACCCGAGCCGATTCCGCGGCCCACGCGCCGCCTGGAAGGATTGGCGCCAGCCGCCGGTTTAATGGAATTTAGCCGCATCTACGCCTCACTTTTTACGAGGTAATAAATGTTATTGATCATGCCTCGCACCGCCGGGGTATCTTCCAGCTCAACACTACTGTTAATCCCGCGAAGTCCTAATCCACGCGCGGTGGCTCTATGTGACTGTTTCGTGCCGATCAGGCTTTTGATCAAGGTTACCTTGACCTTCTTGTCATTACTCGTCATTTTTCCAATCCCATGATTTCCTCTACGCTCTTGCCGCGCTTCGCTGCAATTTCCGATGGAGTATTCATCGTTTCTAAACCGTGCAATGTGGCGCGCACGACATTATAAGGATTGGTCGAACCGATACACTTGGCAAGAATATTATGGACACCCATCACTTCAAATATCGCACGCATGGGACCGCCGGCGATGATGCCAGTACCTTCAGATGCTGGCTGCATATATACTTTGGCTGCGCCATGTCTGCCGATGACAGGATGGTGCAGTGTGCCGTTCTTGAGATTTACCTTGATCATCTTGCGGCGCGCTTCATCCATCGCTTTTTGTACCGCCACTGGCACCTCACGGGATTTGCCCTTGCCCATCCCTACACTGCCGTCTCCATTTCCAACCACTGTCAAAGCGGCAAAACCAAGGATGCGACCTCCTTTGACTACCTTGGTAACACGATTTATCGCTACCATTTTTTCCTTGAGCCCGTCTCCGCGATCATCGCCTTGCGGTATCTTTCCCTGCATCCGTCCCTGCATCTTAGCCATTGTCTTTCCTCACTCAGAATTTGAGGCCATTCTCACGAGCAGCGTCGGCCAGAGCCTTCACGCGCCCATGATATTTAAAACCTGAACGGTCGAATGCAACCGTCTCGATACCCAACCCCCTGGCCTTCTCCGCAACTCTCTTACCCACCGCCGCTGCCGCGCCAATGGTGCCACCATTGGTTATTTCCTTGCGAAGATCCGGTTCCAGAGTCGATGCGCTGGTCAACACCTTTGCGCCCGAACCGTCTATCAGCTGAGCATAAATATGGGAATTGCTGCGATGCACGGCTAAACGGACTACTTTCAATTCGACGATCTTCGCACGGGTTCGACGAGCACGGCGCAAACGGGATTCTGTTGGATTTGGCATATCTACCCTAATTATTTTTTCTTGGTTTCTTTCATGACGATTACTTCGTCGGAATAACGCACACCCTTGCCCTTATAGGGTTCCGGCTTACGATAGGCGCGTACATCCGCCGCCACCTGGCCGACCTGCTGCTTGTCCATTCCCTTGATAACAACTTCCGTTTGACTGGGAGTCTCAACTTTAACGCCCTCAGGCATTTTATGGCTGACCGGGTGTGAGAATCCCAACGTCAGGTTCAGGACATCATTCGCCGCCTGCGCGCGATACCCTACGCCGACCAGCGTCAGTTTTTTTTCGAAACCGCTGGTTACACCCTTGACCATATTGGCAAGCAGCGCTCGCGTTGTTCCGGACATTGCATTCGCCTGCTTGGAATCGTTGGCGGCTTTTACCAGTAAATTATCGCCCTCCCGCTCAATGGCGATGTCCGAAAAAAGATCACGTCGCAGTGTTCCCAGGGGTCCCTTAACAGACACCTCGGAAGCTGACAAGGTTACTTCAACATTTGCCGGGATTGGCACAGGATTCTTACCGACTCGAGACATTTTTATACCCTTACTTAATCCTTAGGCCACAATGCATAACACTTCACCGCCTACGCCACTGGCGCGGGCCTTACGTTCGGTCATTACACCTTTTGATGTCGATACTATCGCTACTCCAAGACCATTCATCACATTAGGCAGCTTGTCGCTGGCCTTGTAAATCCGCAAGCCAGGACGGCTGACACGTTCGATTTTCTCAATTACCGGACGGTTGGCATAATATTTCAGACTGATATCCAACACGGGCTTGCCATCAGCGTTATGAACAGCAAAATCCTCAACATAACCTTCTTCTTTCAATACCTTTGCGATGGCCGCTTTAAGCTTGGAAGCGGGCATTACAACGGATGCTTTTTCAGAACGCTGCGCGTTACGAATTCGCGTCAGCATATCAGCGATGGGGTCACTCATGCTCATCTAGGGATACCTCTAGAAATCCAATTTCCATAACAGACAAGTACGTATATGTCTGAAAGTTAAATTGCTCATAATGATCTGCTTTCATAATACGGCTGGGTTTCGTTCCATATTTCGGAGTTGAAACTCATCCGCAACAATTCGCTTCTTATCAGCTCACCAGCTTGCTTTGATCATGCCCGGAATTTCCCCGCTCATAGCGATATCGCGAAGTTTTCCGCGGCCCAGCCCAAATTTGCTGTAAACACCACGAGGACGGCCAGTCAATGAACACCGATTACGCAGCCGAACTGGACTTGCATTTCTCGGCAGCATTTGCAACTTGATCCTGGCAGAGTGACGGTCCTCATCGCTTGCATTGGCATCATTAATAATGAGCAGTAATTCAGCACGCCGTGCGGCAAACTTCTTCACTGTCTCCCGACGTTTCAGGTCCCGGTTAATTACAGCTACTTTAGCCATGCGACTCTCAATTTTTGAATGGAAATTTAAATGCTGCCAACAATGCCTTCGCTTCCGCATCGGTTTTTGCGGTAGTGGTTATCGTAATATTCATTCCCCTGAGCGCGTCGATTTTATCGTATTCAATTTCCGGAAAGATTATTTGTTCCTTCACGCCCATATTGTAATTTCCCCTTCCATCGAAGGCTCTGCCGGAAATGCCCCGAAAATCACGGATACGCGGGATCGCCACGCTCACCAGCCGGTCGAGAAATTCGTACATGCGAATGCGTCGCAGCGTCACCATGCAGCCAACCGGATAACCATCACGAACCTTGAAGGTAGCGATGGATTTTTTCGCTTTGGTCACCACCGGTTTTTGGCCGGCAATCTTTTGCATGTCACTTACCGCACTATCCATGATTTTCTTGTCAGCGACCGCCTCACCCACACCCATATTGAGCGTGATCTTCTGGATCCGCGGCACTTCCATCACAGACTTGTAGCCAAACTGCTCCATCAGCTGTTTCACTACGGTGCTGCGGTAATACTCTTGTAAACGAGCCATATATCTTCCCTTTACCTTCTCAGGCGTCAAGCAGCTCGCCGCTCGATTTGAAGTAACGAACCTTGCCCTTGCCTTCTAGTATTCTGAAGCCCACACGATCGGCTTTCCGCGTAGCGGGATTGTAAATCGCCACGTTTGAAACCTGAATGGGATTTTCCATCTCGACGATTCCGCCCGCCGTTCCCTTACTAGGATTAGGCCGCTGATGTTTCTTGACCTTATTGGCCCCCTCGATTACCACCAGATCAGCATTCACTATGCGTAAAACGGTGCCGCGTTTGCCCTTGTCTCTACCGGTAATGACGATTACGTCATCTCCTTTCTTTATTTTTCGCATATTCCACTCCTTATCGCATGCTTACAAAACTTCTGGCGCAAGCGAAACGATTTTCATGAAGCGTGCATTACGCAATTCACGCGTAACCGGGCCAAAAATACGCGTACCGATCGGCTCCAGCTTGGCGTTCAGCAGCACTGCAGCATTGCCGTCGAACTTGATCAATGAGCCATCGGTGCGCCGCACTCCCTTCGCAGTGCGGACCACCACGGCGTTGTATACTTCGCCTTTTTTAACTCGCCCCCGAGGCGCTACATCCTTGATGCTAACCTTTATAATATCGCCAATACCAGCATAACGCCGCTTGGATCCGCCCAATACCTTGATGCACATGATTGAACGCGCGCCCGTATTATCGGCGACTTGCAGAATCGATTGCATTTGGATCATTATTTACTCACTCTCTCCAACTTTTCCCGCCTAAGCCGAGGCATGGATAGTATTGGAACCCGTCCGGGTTATGATGCCGCCAGAACCAGCAGGCTGCAAAAAATTAAAGTACTGAAAAATGAAGAGGGCGAATTATAAGGTAACCTTGCAAAAAATGCAAGGTAGAAAAAATCTTCCAGTACCTACTCGCCACTGATCAAATGACTTGACTGCCCTTCTCTACCAACTTGACTACACGCCAGGCTTTTGTTTTAGAAAGAGGCCGGCACTCCTCAATTACCACCATATCTCCTGCATGAAATTCATTACTTTCGTCATGCACGTGATATTTTTTTGAACGAACCATAATCTTGCCATAGAGCGGATGCTTGACTTTGCGTTCGACCAAAACCGTGATGGTCTTATCCATTTTATCGCTCACTACTTTTCCACTGAGAGTGGCACTAACGGTGCGGTTTAAATTGGCTTCGCTCATGACTGCTTCGCCTTTTGGCTAAGGATGGTTTTTGCGCGCGCAATATCGCGCCGCACATTACGTAATTGAGAGGTGTTGCTTAACTGCTGAGTTGCGTGCTGCATGCGCAGACCAAATTGCGCCCTCAAAAGTTCCAATAGCTCCCGCTGCAGCTCCGCTGGATTCTTGGTCCTCAAGTCTTTGACTTTTGATTTCATGGTTAACCGCCCACCTGTCTTACAACGAATGTCGTCAGGATCGGCAGTTTGGAAGCGGCCAAACGAAAGGCCTGCCGCGCCAGCACTTCATCAACACCGTCCATTTCATACAACATCTTGCCCGGCTGAATTTCTGCCACAAAGTACTCCGGATTTCCCTTGCCATTACCCATACGAACCTCAGCAGGTTTATGGGAAATCGGCTTATCAGGAAAAATACGGATCCAGATGCGACCACCGCGTTTTATGTGCCGAGTCATCGCGCGCCGCGCGGCTTCAATCTGCCGAGCCGTTAACCGGCCGCGGCCAACCGCCTTGAGCCCATACTCGCCAAAACTGACTTTGGCGCCACGGGTGGCAACACCCTTGTTACGCCCTTTTTGCTGTTTGCGGTACTTCGTTCTAGCTGGTTGCTGCATCTTTCACTCCTGGCTTTACTGTCTTTCTGGTTGCAGACTTGACGGAAGTGTCCTCAGCCGTGATGTCAGGTTTCCTCGTTTTCGCTTCGGTTCTGGCATCAGTTCTTCCGGCAGGTTTTCTGGCTGGACGCCTGCCTTCAGGCTCACCCGTGGGGGCCGGGACTTGCGTTGCTGACCCTGCTGCCCCTGCCTGCTCACTCCGACCTATTACTTCGCCCTTGAATACCCATACTTTAATTCCGATCACGCCATACGTGGTCTTGGCTTCGGAAACACCGTAATCAAGATCCGCACGCAAGGTATGAAGCGGTACACGGCCTTCCCGGTACCACTCGGTACGAGCGATTTCGATGCCATTCAACCGCCCGGCGCTCATGATTTTGATACCCTGGGCGCCAAGACGCATAGCGTTCTGCATCGCGCGCTTCATGGCACGGCGAAACATGATACGTTTTTCCAGCTGCTGCGCAATGTTGTCCGCAATCAATTGCGCATCGATTTCGGGTTTTCGGATTTCCTCGATATTGACATGTACCGGCACTCCCATGAGCTTTTGCAGCACGCCTCGCAGAACCTCTATGTCTTCACCTTTCTTGCCGATTACCACGCCGGGCCGGGAGCTGTAAATGGTGATGCGCGCATTCTTGGAGGGCCGTTCAATAATCACGCGACCGACAGATGCATGCGCCAACTTCTTTTTCAGATATTCCCGAACCTTGATATCCTCGTTCAACATTCCAGGAAAGTTTTTTCCGTTGGCATACCATTTCGATGACCAGTTCTTCAGTACAGAAAGCCGAAAACCTGTCGGATTTATTTTTTGTCCCATAATGCCTGGTACGTCCTTATTTTTTGTTGCCAGCTTTGTCGCCGACAGTAAGAAGAATATGACAAGTCGGCTTTACGATACGATTGCCCCGCCCTTTGGCACGCGCGCTGGTACGCATCATTGAAGGTCCACGATCCACATAAATCGTGGATACCTTCAATTCATCTATGTCCGCCCCATCATTATGTTCAGCATTCGCAATTGCCGATTCAAGCAGCTTACGAATGATGACGGCGCCCTTTTTCGGACTGAACGCAAGCAGGTTAAGCGCCCGGTCCACTGGCAGCCCACGAATCTGGTCCGCCACGAGGCGCCCCTTTTGCTCGGATAATCTGACGCCACGTAATACAGCAGTTGTTTGCATAATTGAGTGTTCCTATTTCCTCGATCCCGTCGTAGCTTTCCTGTCGCCGGAATGACCCTTGAAAGTACGGGTGTGTGAGAATTCTCCAAGCTTATGTCCAACCATGTTCTCGGTAACATACACTGGAATATGCTGCTTGCCATTGTGCACTGCGATAGTCAAACCAATGAAATCCGGTAGAACGGTCGAGCGCCGGGACCAGGTTTTGATCGGACGCTTGTCGTTCGTTGCCCGCGCGGTCTCTACCTTCGCTATCAGGTGCAAGTCAACAAATGGGCCTTTTTTTACGGAACGTGCCATGACTCCTTATCCTTTACTTGAATAACGACGCCGTACGATCATACCGTCGGTACGTTTATTGGCGCGAGTACGGTAACCTTTCGCGGGTGTGCCCCAGGGGCTGACGGGATGACGCCCCGCAGCGGTTTTGCCTTCGCCACCACCATGAGGATGGTCTACAGGATTCATCACCACACCGCGTACCGTTGGGCGTATTCCGCGCCACCTCTGTGCACCTGCTTTACCAATCGATCGGAGATTATGTTCCTCGTTTCCGACCTCGCCCAAGGTGGCTCGGCAATTCACGTGTACTTTTCGAATCTCGCCCGAACGCAGGCGTAGCTGAGCATAGTCCCCCTCCCGCGCAAGGAGCTGAACGGATGTGCCAGCTGAACGAGCCAGTTGGGCGCCTTTGCCAGGCATCATTTCCACGCAGTGGATGGTGCTGCCCACCGGAATATTGCGTAACGGTAGCGCGTTGCCATTCTTGATGGGAGCATCCACTCCACTCATCAACTGCATGCCGGCAACAACACCGCTCGGTGCGATAATATAACGGCGCTCGCCATCAGCATAACAAAGTAGCGCCAGATTCGCGCTGCGGTTTGGATCATATTCCAGCCGCTCAACCCTGGCAACGATACCGTCCTTGTTACGGCGAAAATCCACAATACGATAATGTTGCTTGTGGCCGCCTCCCATATGACGTGTAGTAATCTGGCCTTTATTGTTGCGCCCGGCGGTATGATTTTGCTTCTCCAACAGCCTGGCATAGGGCTCGCCTTTGTACAAACCCGAATTAACGACCTTGACTACTGCGCGACGGCCCGGAGAGGTTGGCTTGACTTTAACCAGTGCCATTACTTGACTTCTCCTTGAGCAATTTCAGAAAAATTTATTTCCTGGCCAGCCTTGATGCTGACATAAGCTTTCTTCCAATTGCTGCGACGTCCCATGAAACGGCCAAAGCGTTTTTCCTTTCCCTTGACGTTCGCCACCTGCACGCTCTCGACCTCGATATTTTGCGCCTTCCACATCAGCTCAACAGCTGCTTTGATCTCGGGCTTCGTAGCGTCCTGCACCACTCGGAAGATAACGTGGTTATGCTTTTCAGCTACATATGTCGCCTTTTCCGATACTTGAGGCGACAATATCACTTGCATCAGACGTTCCGGGTTGAATGTTTGCGCACTCATGCAAGCAGCTCCTCCATTTTGGTCAACGCGCCGCGAGTTATCAGCACATTGGCAAAGCGCATAAGGCTGACCGGATCCGCGTGACCGGCTTCCACTATCTTTACGAGAGGCAGGTTGCGCGACGAAAAATAGAGATTCTCATCGATGCTATCAGTAATAATCATGACCTCATCCAATCCCATATCCTTCAATTTACTTGCCAGTGCCTTGGTCTTCGGCGCATCCACGGAAAAATTTTCCACCACTGACATCCGGTTTTCCCGGACCAACTGGGACAAGATAGCGCCGATACCGGCTCGATACATCTTGCGATTGACCTTGTGACTAAAATTCTCCGCCGGACTATTAGGAAAAATCTTGCCGCCGCCCCGCCATATTGGACTGGAGGCCATTCCGGCGCGTGCACGACCAGTACCTTTTTGCCGCCAAGGCTTGCGAGTGGATTTGGAGACATCCGAGCGTCCCTTTTGAGCGCGATTTGCGCTACGAGCATTGGCAAGATAAGCCGTCACCACCTGATGCACCAGGGCTTCGTTGTACTCGCGGCCAAAAAGGGAATCAGGAACAGAAACGCTCGCAGCTGACTGGCCGTTATTATCGATGAGTTTAAGTTCCATCAGGCACCCGCCTTTTTGCCTGATTTCGCAGCCGCTTTGGCATCAACCTTAACGGCGGGCTTCGCGCCGATCCTGCTGATCTTCAGGCTAGGATGCACTACCACGTCTCCACCTTTTGATCCCGGAATCGCGCCCTTGATGAGCAATAACCCGCGCTCGGCGTCAATCCGCAGCACTTCCAGATTCTGAGTAGTACGCTGTACGCTTCCGAGATGCCCCGACATGCGTTTTCCAGGAAATACACGGCCTGGATCCTGTGCCATTCCAATCGAACCCGGAACATTGTGTGATCTTGAATTACCGTGACTGGCACGGTTGGAGGAAAAGCCGTGACGCTTGATTACACCGCTATAACCCTTCCCGATGGAAACACCGGTCACATCCACTTTCTGTCCCGGCTGGAATATCTCCAATCCTATCACTGCGCCCGGCTTGAGGCTATCGATTACCTCCGGGGTGACGCGGAACTCCTTGAGCACATGGCCCGCCTCCACCGCAGCCTTGGCGAAATGCCCTGCCGAAGGTTTATTAACGCGAATGGCGCGACGTTTTCCGAAAGTAACCTGAATGGCGGAATAGCCGTCTGTGGCTGGCGTCTTGATTTGTGTAACACGATTGTTAGACACGTCAAGCACCGTGACTGGATGGCTATCGCCATCGTCGGTGAAAATACGAGTCATGCCAACCTTGCGGCCGACGAGCCCTAAACTCATTTTAATTACCCTTTTTAAAAGGTGCCGATTGCAATTGATCGGCAAAATTTACATTCATCTTGAATCAGAAGTCCACGTTATTCGCTGGGGGAACGATTAACCGAAGACTTGACTTCAAAAACTCATAGCTTTATTTCGACATCCACTCCGGCAGGCAGATCCAACTTCATCAGGGCATCAACCGTCTTATCGGTAGGGTCCATGATATCCATCAGCCGCAGATGGGTTCGAATTTCGAATTGGTCGCGCGAAGTCTTGTTGACGTGAGGAGACCGAAGCACGTCGAAGCGCTCGATACGGGTCGGCAGCGGCACGGGCCCCTTGACCACGGCACCCGTCCGTTTGGCGGTTTCAACAATCTCCATCGCTGATTTGTCTATCAATCGATAATCAAACGCTTTCAGACGAATACGAATTTTCTGGCTTTGCATAATCAAACCTCAGGTTGAGGATTCGGATTCCGAATTGACGATTCGATGCTGCTTGGCATTAAATCTTAAATCCTATCCTTGATCCTGTTATTACTCGATAATCTTTGCCACCACGCCTGCGCCGACGGTTCTGCCGCCCTCGCGGATGGCAAAACGCAGACCTTCTTCCATCGCAATCGGCGCAATGAGGTTTACCGTCACAGAGACGTTGTCCCCCGGCATCACCATCTCGGTCCCCGCCGGCAGTTCAATCGCGCCCGTGACGTCGGTGGTACGGAAGTAGAACTGGGGACGGTAGCCCTGGAAAAAGGGTGTATGACGTCCCCCTTCTTCTTTGCCCAGCACGTAAATCTCGGCGGCAAACTTGGTATGCGGGGTGATGCTGCCCGGCTTGGACAGAACCTGGCCTCGTTCGACTTCTTCGCGTTTGGTGCCGCGCAGCAATACGCCCACGTTGTCTCCGGCCTGTCCCTGATCCAGCAGTTTCCTGAACATTTCCACACCCGTACAGACCGTCTTGATTGTAGGCTTCAAGCCTACTATCTCGATTTCTTCGCCCACTTTGACAATGCCCCGTTCCACCCGGCCGGTTACGACCGTACCGCGCCCGGATATGGAGAAGACGTCTTCCACCGGCATCAGAAAGGTGCCGTCTATGGCACGCACCGGTTCCGGTATGTAGCTGTCCAGCGCATCCGCCAGCTTGTAGATGGAGGGCTCGCCTATGTCGCTCTGGTCGCCTTCCAGCGCCTTAAGGGCAGAACCGATGACAATGGGGGTGTCATCCCCTGGAAAGTTGTATTTGGAGAGCAGTTCGCGCACTTCCATTTCCACCAGTTCCAGCAGTTCGGCGTCATCCACCATGTCCGCTTTGTTCATGTAGACGATGATGTAGGGCACGCCTACCTGGCGTGCCAGCAGTATGTGTTCGCGCGTCTGCGGCATCGGCCCGTCAGCAGACGAAACCACCAGTATCGCGCCGTCCATCTGCGCTGCCCCGGTTATCATGTTCTTGACGTAGTCTGCGTGACCCGGACAGTCTACGTGCGCATAGTGCCGGCTCGTCGTCTCATATTCAACGTGCGATGTGTTGATGGTGATGCCCCGCGCTTTCTCTTCCGGCGCAGAGTCAATCTGGGCGTAACTCTTCGCCTCCCCTCCAAACTTCTTCGCCAGCACCATCGTGATCGCCGCCGTCAATGTGGTCTTGCCATGATCCACATGTCCTATCGTCCCTACGTTCACGTGCGGCTTCGTCCGCTCAAATTTGCTCTTTGCCATGATGATTCCTTTTACTTGATAACGGTTATTTCTTATTAATAATCGCTTCAGCTACGTTTTTTGGTGCTTCGGAATAATGCTTGAATTCCATGGTGTAAGTCGCGCGGCCTTGAGTCGCCGACCGCAGCGAAGTCGAGTAGCCGAACATCTCCGCCAACGGAACCTCAGCGCGTATTACCTTGAGGCCGGGCAAATCGTCCATGCCTTGAATCATGCCGCGCCGGGACGATAAATCGCCTACCACATTACCCATGAAATCAGCCGGCGTTTCTACCTCCACTGCCATCATGGGCTCCAATAGCACCGGACTGGCCTTGCGCATGCCATCCTTGAAGGCAATCGAGGCAGCCATCTTGAAGGCATTTTCATTGGAATCGACATCATGATAAGAGCCATCGAACAGCGTAACCTTGACATCTACTACCGGGAAGCCTGCCAGTACGCCATTTGGAAGGGTCTCTTGCAGACCTTTTTCCACCGCAGGGATATATTCGCGCGGAACGGTTCCGCCCTTGATTGCATCAATGAACTCGAAACCTTTACCCGCCTCATGTGGTTCCATCTTTAGCCAGACATGACCATATTGACCACGCCCGCCGGACTGCTTGATAAATTTGCCCTCGATCTCCACCTGTTTCTTGATAGCTTCACGATAAGCTACCTGCGGAGCGCCGACATTGGCTTCCACGCCAAACTCCCGCCTCATCCGATCAACAATAATCTCGAGATGCAGCTCCCCCATGCCGGAAATGATAGTCTGTCCGGATTCCTCGTCGGTACGCACCCGGAAAGATGGGTCTTCCTGGGCCAGGCGATTCAACGCAATGCCCATTTTTTCCTGGTCCACCTTGGTTTTCGGCTCTACCGCAACGTGAATCACCGGCTCCGGAAATATCATCCGCTCCAGCGTGATGACTTCGCTGGGATCGCATAGCGTATCGCCGGTAACCGCTTCCTTCAAACCTACCGCCGCCGCTATGTCTCCAGCACGGACTTCCTTGATTTCCTCGCGTTGGTTGGCATGCATTTGCAGCAATCTGCCAATTCGCTCCTTTCGTCCTTTAATCGGGTTGTAGATCGTATCGCCTGAAGCCACCACTCCGGAGTAAACACGAAAAAAGATCAATTGGCCAACATAGGGATCAGTCGCTATCTTGAATGCCAAACCGGCGAACGGCTCTTCGTCCTTTGCATGACGCTCCGCGTGTTCGCCATTTTCTTTCTCTCCATTGATGGATTCGATATCCACGGGCGAAGGCAAGTAGTCCAGCACGGCATCCAGCATGGCTTGCACACCCTTGTTCTTGAAAGCCGAGCCGCAAAGCATGGGTACGATCTCGTTGCTGATAGTGCGGATGCGCAGCCCCTGTTTAATATCCTCTGCGGACAGATCTCCTTCTTCAAGGTATCTGTTCATCAACTCTTCATTTGCCTCGGCGGCGGTTTCCACCATTTTTTCACGCCACTCCCTGGCCTTTTCAAGTAAGTCGGCGGGAATATCACGCTCCTCAAACCGCATTCCCTGGCTGGCGTCATCCCAGTAGATGGCCTTCATCTTGACGAGATCGACCACGCCCTCGAATTTATCTTCTGCGCCGATCGGCAATTGCACGGGTATCGGCTGAGCTTTCAGACGGGATTGTATCTGCTCGTAAACGCGCATGAAATTGGCGCCCGCGCGGTCCATTTTATTGACAAAAGCCAGACGCGGAACTTTATACTTGTTGGCCTGGCGCCAAACCGTTTCGGTCTGGGGCTGTACTCCGCCAACCGCGCAGAATACGGTGCAAGCTCCATCGAGAACGCGCAAGGACCGCTCTACTTCAATAGTGAAGTCAACGTGACCAGGCGTGTCGATAATGTTGATACGATGATCGGGATAATTATGGTCCATCCCTTTCCAGAAGCAAGTGGTAGCGGCGGAAGTGATGGTGATGCCACGCTCCTGCTCTTGCTCCATCCAATCCATGGTAGCTGCACCATCGTGTACTTCGCCAAGCTTATGCGACACGCCGGTATAAAACAGTATGCGTTCCGTGGTCGTAGTTTTGCCGGCGTCGATATGCGCCATTACGCCGATATTCCGGTAACGCTCTATGGGTGTTTTTCTTGCCACAATCATTAAACCTTAAAATTTTAACAGTCGGGGGGCTAAACACCCGAACGACTAAAGAAATGGTATTCTGGAAACAGCTCAGTCAGGAACCTGCGTTGCCACAGTCCATGTGCCGTTAAAACCGGTAATGTGCAAACGCCTTATTGGCTTCCGCCATGCGATGAACTTCTTCCCGCTTCTTGACCGCGCCGCCGCGGCCCTCGGCCGCTTCCGCCAACTCGCCGGCCAAACGGGCGCCCATGGATTTTTCAGCACGCTTACGGGCAGCGTCGCGCAGCCAACGCATTGCGAGCGCATTACGACGAATGGACCGTACCTCTACCGGGACCTGGTAGTTGGCCCCGCCAACACGACGGCTTTTTACTTCCACCATCGGGCGAACGTTGGATAGCGCCTGCGTAAATACGTCCACCGGGTCTTTGCCCGTTTTCTTCTGAATTTGATCCATCGCGCCGTAAATGATTCGCTCCGCCACCGATTTCTTGCCCCGCGTCATCAGTACATTGACGAACTTCGCCACCTCGGTATTATGGTACTTTGGATCCGGCAAAATCTCGCGTTTTGGAACTTCTCTCCGTCTTGGCATTTTCTGACCTTGGCGTAATTATTGGGCGTAAGTGAAAAAGGTTTCAGTTTGATTTCTTCGGCATCAGACGATCATCAGGCGATCAAGCGGCGTTTAAGCCGATTTCGGCCTCTTGGCGCCGTATTTGGAGCGACTCTGCTTGCGATCCTTTACGCCAGCGGTATCCAGACTGCCTCGCACCGTGTGATAGCGAACGCCAGGCAAGTCTTTAACACGGCCACCACGAATCAGGACTACCGAGTGCTCCTGCAGATTATGTCCCTCGCCACCAATATAACTGGATACTTCAAAACCATTCGTCAGACGAACCCGTGCGACCTTGCGTAAAGCCGAGTTGGGTTTTTTCGGCGTAGTGGTATAGACCCGGGTACATACTCCCCGCTTTTGGGGACTGTTTCCCAACGCCGGAACCTTACTCTTCACACGTCGTGCCGCACGAGGCTTACGTACTAACTGACTGATTGTCGGCATTTTATTTCCTAAAAAAACGGGGAATGGCGATATCGCTCCCCGCTGTCGCTATTAATTTTATGATTTCGGCTACGCCAGAGGGTTTTAACCAGGGGCGGCTAAAAAACAGCGAATTCTATGGGGTTTATCATGCCCTGTCAAGTTAAAGTCACTCTTGAACTCCTGTCGAACTCCTGTCCAAAAAGGCCCAAAATCGTCCGCTTCAAACTGATTTCCCTGGCATTTTCCCGGACTGCCTGACTTACTGACAAAGGGCGGCTACAGAAGGATCACTAGCGAAACATTTTTTTGTAATGAAACCACGACAGCACGATAGGAATTAAAACAGCCAACAATCGAACCCGCACGGGTAACTACGGTAGCTACCAAAATAGCGGTATCCGCCTATCCGACCAGGATCTTTTGGCAACGCAGCGCGGCTATCTCAAATATCCCGCAGCACTAGTCGGGTAGACCCGGGCACCTGCTTTCAGTTTTTTGAATTGCGTGAAACTGCCCGGATCAGTCGGCATTCAACGTCAGACAGAGGCAGCGCGGGTCTCCCGTCGCTTGGCGGTGAGTGCATGATTGCCCAACTTCTTCAATACTTCCCAAGCGGGACCGGGAAACTTGTGCAACTTTACCAGCACGTCCTCAAGCGCTTCCAGGAACCAATCCACATCGGTTTCGCTGATATTAAGAGGTGGGAGGATTTTCACAATAGGCATGGCGTGGCCCGCGACCTGCGTAAGGATATGATGATCATCCAGAAGCGGGAGAACAATTGCCTGAGCGAAAAGGTTTTCATCCATCTTGTTGACCATAGCCCAGGCCGCTCTGAGAGACATCGAATCCGGCTGGCCAAACTCAATGGCGATCATAAGGCCACGCTGACGCACCCCCTTCAAAAACTCGAAGCGCGGCACCATCGCCTCGATACCGTTTCGAAAGCGCGCACCAAGCTCGATGGCTCGTTCCATAAGCTTCTCGTCATCCAGGACACTTAGTGAAGCCAGACCTGCCGCCATCGCCATATTACCCATACCGAAAGTCGAGGCGTGGACAATCGCACGGTGCATGCTGTCGTAAACGCTGTCATAAACCGCACGGCGCGTAATGGTTGCGCCTACCGGAATGTAACCTCCGGAAAGGGCTTTCGAGAGACAGATGATGTCGGGTCGCAGGTCCTCAATCCAGTGGCTGGCCAGGAAACGTCCCGTCCGTCCCATGCCTGATTGAACTTCGTCGCAGATCATTAGCGTACCGTATTTCCGGCACAGATCCTGCGCGCCCAGCAGGTACTCGTTACTTGCAATATTAACGCCTTTACCCTGGATTGGCTCAAAGACGAAGGCAGCGACATCACCTACGGCAAGACGCGCCTCAAGACCGACGAGGTCGCCAAGCTTCACCTCCGAACTGCCCGGAAGCATTGGCTCGAAACCTCTTCGGAAACTTGCTTCTCCATTCAGGGACAAGGCGCCCATCGTGAGGCCATGGAAAGCTTTCGCAAGATGAGCGGTACAGGGCCGTCCGGTATAGCCACGGGCAAATTTGATGGCTGCCTCAATGGCTTCTGTTCCCGAGTTGCTGAAGTAAACAGTGTCCAGACCGGTCGACATGCGCCCTACCAATTCACGAGCCAGTACGGCAGCAAGCGGGGGGGCATCGAAACCCACCCATCCCGGAAAATCGGAGTCCAGCACCTGTTGTAATGCTTGGCGGATGGCGGGATGGCGGCGGCCAAAATTGAAGACCCCCCAGTTGGTCAGGAAATCCAGATAGCGTGTACCCGCCTCGTCCCAGAGATAAGGACCCTCGCCCCTTACCCAGGTGCGATTGAAACCAAGGGTCCTCAATACCTTGACAAATACCGGATTTACATGATCTTCGTATAGCTCGAAGTTTTTGCCACGGGTCTCGGCAATTATGGCGTTGATATCAATTGGCATAATTTTATCGCTCTTCCATCAGACGCCTGTATGACAGGACCACTGCCCTGCATGACAATGGCTGCTCCGGTCCGGCTACGTTAGACCGTGTATCCGCTATTTCTCATTTCTCCGACATCCTCCTCGCCAAGGTCCTGGTTCTCCGCGGTGATTGGCGACAGCCTCTGCTTCTTGCGGGTATTATGAAACGTCAGGCCGGTACCGGCGGGGATGAGTCGTCCGACGATGACGTTTTCTTTCAGGCCTCGCAGGTCATCCTTCTTACCCATAATGGCGGCCTCGGTCAGCACACGCGTGGTTTCCTGGAAGGAAGCGGCAGAAATGAACGAATCCGTGGAAAGCGACGCTTTAGTGATACCCAGCAGCATGTATTCGTATGATGCCGGTTTTTTATCCTCGATAACCGCCTGTTCATTTTCTGCCAGCATATCCGCCCGTTCCACCTGCTCACCCGGAATGAAACGCGTATCGCCGGCGTCCACAATTTGCACACGACGCAACATCTGACGTACGATGACTTCAATGTGCTTGTCGTTAATCTTGACCCCTTGCAGCCGATATACATCCTGCACCTCGTCAGTGATGTAGCGTGCAAGCGCTTCCACCCCTAACAGACGGAGAATATCATGCGGATCGGCGGGCCCATCGACGATACTCTCTCCCTTGTTGACGACCTGGCCGTCATGGGCGGTCACGTGCTTGTCTTTGGGAATCAGGTATTCATGGGACACCCCGTCCAGGTCGGTAATAACCAATCGTTGTTTACCTTTAGTATCTTTGCCGAAGGATACGATACCGGTGACTTCCGCCAGCACCCCGGCATCCTTCGGGGACCGGGCTTCGAACAATTCCGCAACCCGAGGCAGGCCTCCGGTAATGTCGCGGGTTTTCGAACTCTCCTGCGGAATACGTGCCAGCACTTCGCCTACACTCACCTGCTGCCCGTCCCGCACCGTAATAACCGACCCTATCTGAAAGGTGATACTGACAGATAAATTACTGCCCGCCAGACGCACTTCTTTGCCATCTTCATCCAGAAGTTTCACCATCGGTCGCAAGCCTTTGGTTTGCACCACACCGCGCCGCTTCGGATCTATTACGACAAGTGTGGACAAGCCAGTAACTTCGTCTATCTGCTTGGCCACGGTTACGCCTTCTTCCACGTTCTCAAAGCGAATTTTGCCGGCGTATTCAGTAATGATGGGACGAGTATGCGGATCCCAGGCGGCCAGCACCTGTCCCGCCTTCACTACTTCACCGTCACGAATCAAGAGCGTTGCTCCGTAAGGCGCTTTGTGACGTTCGCGCTCGCGGCCATTATCGTCATGCACCACTACTTCGCCGCTGCGGGAAATTGCTATGAGCTCATTGCGCGCGTTGGTGACATAACGCATGGTAGGCGAATAGCGGACAGTACCATTGGATTTGCTCTCGACCTGGCTTGCTACAGCCGTTCGAGATGCGGCGCCACCTATGTGGAACGTGCGCATGGTCAGCTGAGTACCAGGTTCACCTATTGACTGAGCAGCAATCACACCCACGGCTTCGCCCACATTTACCGGCGTACCGCGTCCCAGGTCACGCCCATAACATTGAGCACATAGACCATAACGAGTTTCACAGGTAAGCGGAGTGCGCACCTTAACTTCATCAATGCCCAGCGCTTCGATGGTATCCACGGCGCTCTCGTCAAGTAGGGCTCCTGCCGAATAAATCACCTCTTGATGCTCCGGATCAATGATATCGTTGGCGCATACTCGACCAAGTATGCGTTCACGCAGCGCCTCAATCACTTCTCCGCCCTCGACCAGCGCCTTAATTACGGCGCCGTTACTGGTCCCGCAATCGTCCTGCGTCACCACGAGATCCTGCGTTACGTCAACCAGCCGGCGAGTAAGGTAGCCGGAATTAGCGGTCTTCAGCGCCGTATCGGCCAGACCTTTACGCGCTCCATGCGTGGAAATGAAATACTGCAGGACGTTCAGTCCCTCGCGGAAATTGGCCGTGATGGGCGTCTCGATGATAGAGCCGTCGGGTTTGGCCATCAAGCCGCGCATACCCGCCAACTGACGAATTTGAGCGGCGGAACCGCGTGCACCCGAGTCTGCCATCATGTAAATCGAATTGAAGGATTCCTGCGTCAGCGGCTTGCCTTTCTTGTCCTTCTGTACTTCTGCAGTCAACGGATCGAGAACCGGCTCAACGCCTAGCTGATCCATCATCGCCTTGGCAACCTGGTCGCCGGCCCGGCCCCATATATCCACTACCTTGTTGTAGCGTTCGCCTTGAGTCACAAGGCCGGAAGTATATTGAACTTCAATCTCCTGCACTTCCTTCTCGGAGGAACTGATGATGTCGTCCTTCTGCGCCGGCGTGAGCATATCATCCAGACAGATCGAGATGCCGGCGCGAGTCGCGTAACTGAAGCCGGCATACATCAGTTTGTCGGCAAAGATTACCGTCTCGCGAAGCCCGCAGCGACGGAAGCTGGCATTGATGAGCTTGGAGATCTCCTTTTTCTTGAGCACTTTGTTAATCAGCGGGAAAGGCAGCCCCGCGGGGAGAATTTCAGACAGCAGCGCCCGTCCCACCGTGGTGTCATAACGGGTGACCTTCTCGCGGCGCTCGCCGTCCGCGTCCACCTCATATTCCCTGATCCGCACGGTGATTCTGGCATTCAATTCAATGATGCGGCTCTCATAAGCTCGCGATACCTCGCTCATGTTGGCAAAAAACATACCCTCGCCGCGAGCATTGATCTTCTCCCGCGTAGTGTAGTACAGCCCTAACACGATATCCTGCGACGGTACGATGATGGGTTCCCCATTCGCAGGTGACAACACATTATTGGTCGACATCATGAGCGTACGGCATTCCATTTGCGCTTCCAGCGATAGTGGCACATGTACCGCCATCTGATCACCGTCGAAGTCGGCATTGAACGCTGCGCATACCAATGGATGCAGTTGAATTGCCTTGCCTTCGATCAGCACCGGCTCGAACGCCTGAATGCCCAGTCGGTGCAATGTCGGCGCCCGGTTAAGCATTACAGGGTGTTCGCGAATGACATCTTCCAGTATGTCCCATACCACCGGAGTCTCATTTTCCACTTCACGCTTGGCCGCCTTTATGGTGCTGGCGATACCCATTATTTCGAGTTTGTTGAAGATAAACGGCTTGAATAATTCCAACGCCATTTTCTTCGGCAAGCCGCACTGGTGCAGTTTAAGTTGTGGACCTACCACAATCACTGACCGGCCGGAATAATCCACTCGTTTGCCCAGCAGGTTCTGGCGGAACCGTCCACCCTTGCCCTTGATCATATCCGCAAGTGATTTCAGCGGCCGCTTGTTGGCGCCAGTCATGGCTTTGCCACGACGGCCATTATCAAGCAACGAGTCCACCGCTTCCTGCAGCATGCGCTTCTCGTTGCGCACGATAATTTCCGGCGCTTTCAACTCAAGCAGACGCTTCAGGCGGTTGTTGCGGTTTATGACGCGACGATATAAATCATTAAGATCGGACGTGGCGAAGCGTCCGCCATCCAGGGGTACCAGCGGACGCAACTCGGGCGGCAGTACAGGCAGCACCGCCAAAACCATCCATTCCGGCTTGATGCCGGATTTGCTGAAAGCCTCCAGCACTTTCAAGCGCTTGGAGATCTTCTTCATCTTCGTTTCGGAGCCGGTCGTTCCCATCTCACGCCGGAGGTTATCGATTTCAACACGAATGTTCAGGTTGCCCAGCAAATCGCGTATGCCTTCCGCACCCATGCTGGCCCGGAAATCATCCCCGTATTCTTCTGTCTTGGCGCGATAGTCGTCGTCTGTCAGCAGCTGGCACCGCTGGAGAGGTGTCATGCCTGGATCGGTTACCACATAAGCCTCGAAATAGAGCACGCGTTCTATATCGCGCAAGGTCATATCCAGCACCATCCCCAGGCGCGATGGCAGCGATTTCAGAAACCAGATGTGAGCCACCGGCGAGGCCAGCTCGATATGACCCATACGCTCGCGCCGAACCTTCGACAGCGTAACTTCAACCCCGCATTTCTCGCAGATCACACCGCGATGTTTCAACCGCTTATATTTTCCGCAGAGACATTCATAATCCTTTACGGGGCCGAAAATTTTTGCGCAGAAGAGCCCATCCCGTTCCGGCTTGAAGGTACGGTAGTTGATGGTTTCCGGCTTCTTCACCTCACCATAGGACCAGGAACGTATTTTCTCGGGAGAGGCCAGACCGATCTTGATCGAATCGAACTCTTCTTTCTGGGTAACCTGTTTGAATAAATCAAGCAGTGCTTTCATTTGTCACTCCTGTTGATCAGGCGTCGATACAAAAAATTATCCGGTGAAAAAGCAGGGAAGAAAATATGTTTAATTGTTCGCACCTTTACATGAATTTACTAATGTCGATCCAAATCAATGTCCATCGCCAGCGATCGGATTTCCTTCACCAATACGTTGAATGATTCCGGCATACCCGCGTCAATCTTGTGATCGCCCTTGACAATGCTCTCGTACACCTTGGTACGCCCATTCACATCATCCGATTTGACCGTCAACATTTCCTGCAGGGTATAAGCGGCTCCATATGCTTCCAGTGCCCATACCTCCATTTCGCCGAAGCGCTGACCACCGAACTGGGCCTTGCCACCGAGCGGTTGCTGAGTTACCAGGCTATAGGGTCCGGTTGACCGCGCATGCATTTTGTCGTCCACCAGATGATGCAGTTTCAGCACATGCATGTAACCCACTGTAACAGAGCGGTCGAAAGCCTCGCCCGTTCTGCCATCATAGAGGGTCACCTGCCCGGATCGAGGGAGACCGGCGAGTTCAAGCATATCCTTGATTTCCTGCTCGGTGGCTCCATCAAACACAGGAGTCGCGAAAGGAACGCCGTCCTTGAGATTTTCCGCCAGATCCAGGATCTCCGCATCGGTAAGCGATGCAATATCCTCCGGCTTGCCGCTGGTGTTATAGATCTTCTCAAACAGATCCCGGATCTCGGCCGTCCGACTGCCGGCGCGCAGCATATCGCCGATCTTCCGTCCCAACCCTTTCGCCGCCCATCCAAGGTGGGTTTCCAGAATTTGGCCCACATTCATGCGCGAGGGCACGCCCAGGGGATTCAGCACCACGTCAACCGGCGTGCCGTCGGCCATGTAAGGCATATCTTCCACAGGCACAATTTTGGAAATGACGCCTTTATTGCCATGACGCCCTGCCATTTTGTCTCCCGGCTGCAAACGCCGCTTTACCGCAACATAAACCTTGACCATTTTCTGCACCCCGGGCGGCAGTTCATCGCCCTGGGTAAGTTTCTTTTTCTTCTCTTCAAAGGCCTCGTCAAACGCCCTGCGTTTCTGCGCCAGACCTTCCTCGATCTGTTCGAGCTGCCGGCTTGTCTCCTCGTCGGAAAGCCGGATGTCAAACCAGTGGTGCGGATCAACACTATCCAGATATTCCTTGGTAATGGGTGCGCCCTTGACGAGTTTCTTTGGCCCGCCAGTTGCAACCTTGCCCTTGAGCAAACGCTCGATACGCACAAATGCGTCAGCTTCCACGATCCGCATCTGATCAGCCAGGTCTTTCTTGTATCGCTTCAGCTCATCCTCAATGATCTGCTGCGCACGTTTATCACGCTCTATACCCTCGCGGGTAAAAACCTGCACGTCTATTACTGTTCCCGAGATGCCGGATGGCACACGCAGTGATGTATCCTTTACATCCGAAGCCTTCTCGCCAAAAATTGCGCGCAGCAGCTTTTCTTCAGGCGTCAACTGGGTTTCCCCTTTAGGGGTGACCTTTCCTACCAGCACATCGCCGGCTTCCACTTCGGCGCCAATATGAACGATGCCGGATGCGTCCAGGCGCCCGAGCTGCACTTCCGACAGATTCGAAATATCTCCCGTAATTTCTTCCGTTCCCAGCTTGGTATCACGGCTCACTACCGATAGCTCTTCGATATGGATGGACGTGAAACGGTCATCGGCAACAATACGCTCGGAGATGAGAATCGAATCCTCAAAGTTGAAACCGTTCCATGGCATAAACGCCACTAACATGTTTTGCCCCAGCGCGAGCTCACCCTGATCCGTGGAGGCTCCATCTGCTACCACGTCGCCACGCGCAATGACGTCTCCCACTTTCACGAGTGGACGCTGATTGATATTGGTGTTCTGGTTGGAGCGCGTGTACTTGATCAGATTGTAGATATCCACGCCTACTTCGCCGGCGCGTGTTTCGATGTCATGCACCCGCACCACGATACGGCTGGAATCAACATAGTCGACCACCCCGCCCCGCACAGCCTTTACCGCGGTTCCAGAATCTACAGCCACTACCCGTTCGATACCCGTACCGACCAGAGGCTTCTCCGCACGCAGGCAGGGAACCGCCTGCCGCTGCATGTTAGAGCCCATCAGCGCGCGATTGGCATCATCATGTTCCAGAAACGGAATAAGTGATGCGGCCACCGACACAATTTGCGCAGGCGCTACGTCCATGTACTCGATCCGGTCTGGCGTCGCCAGGGTAAATTCGTTCTTATGACGACAGGAAACGATGTCGTTGGTAAATCTGGCATCTCGGTCCAGTTCGGCGTTTGCCTGGGCAATTACATACTGACCTTCCTCAATGGCGGAAAGATAGTCAATTTCATCGGTTACACTGCCGTTTTTTACCTTGCGGTAGGGTGTTTCCATGAAGCCATATTCATTGGTCCGGGCGTACAGCGCCAACGAATTGATCAAACCAATATTCGGGCCTTCCGGTGTTTCAATCGGACATACCCGGCCATAATGAGTAGGATGCACATCGCGCACCTCAAACCCAGCCCGTTCGCGGGTCAACCCGCCTGGTCCCAGCGCGGACACTCGGCGTTTGTGAGTGATTTCCGATAGCGGATTGGTCTGGTCCATGAATTGGGACAGTTGACTGGAACCAAAAAACTCCCGCACCGCCGCCGATACCGGTTTTGCATTAATCAGGTCATGCGGCATCAGGTTATCCGACTCAGCCTGACTGAGACGTTCTTTCACCGCTCTTTCAACCCGCACCAGGCCGGAGCGGAACTGATTTTCCGCCAATTCACCAACCGAGCGGACGCGACGATTGCCCAGGTGATCGATATCGTCTATCTCGCCGCGGCCATTGCGCAGCTCGACCAGAATCTTGATCACAGCAATAATGTCCTCATTCGACAATGTGGTCGACCCGTCCAATTCGGTCTTGCCCACACGGCGATTAAACTTCATGCGGCCCACTACTGAAAGATCGTAGCGTTCGGGCGCATAAAATAGTCCGTGGAACAATGCTTTGACTGCCTCCTCGGTAGGGGGTTCACCAGGACGCATCATGCGGTAGATGGCAACCTGCGCAGCCATCTGGTCCGTAGTCTCGTCTATTCTCAGCGTTTGCGAGATGTATGCGCCCTGATCAAGATCGTTTGTATAAATGGTGTGAATCTGTTCTATATTCGATTCATTCAGTTTGGCGAGCAGAACTTCTGTAATCTCATCGTTGGCAAGCGCCAGAACTTCACCTGTTTCCTTATCCACCACATTATGGCCCAGCACCCGCCCCAACAGAAAATCTTCCGAAACCGCGAGCTTATCTATACCCGCCTGCTGCATTTCCCGGACATGCTTTACAGTTATGCGTTTGTCTTTCTGGACAATTACCTTGCCGCTTTTGGAGACGATATCGAAGCGCGCCGTATCACCACGCAGTCGTTCCGGTATCAGTTCAAACAGAATACCTTTCTGAGACAGGTGGAAGGCATCAAACGAAAAGAAACCTTCCAGAATTTGCTCCGGCGTATAACCTATTGCTTTGAGCAACACAGTAATTGGCATTTTCCGGCGCCGGTCGACGCGGAAGTAAAGATAATCCTTGGGGTCGAATTCGAAATCAAGCCAGGAACCGCGGTACGGGATAATGCGCGCGGAAAAAAGCAATTTCCCGGATGAATGTGTTTTACCCCGGTCATGCTCGAAAAATACACCCGGGGAGCGGTGCAATTGAGACACAATCACGCGCTCGGTACCATTTATGACGAATGAACCTGTGTTGGTCATGAGCGGAATCTCACCCATGTAGACTTCCTGCTCCTTCACCTCCCGCACGGTCGGCTTGGAAGCTTCCTTATCCATGATCGTCAACCGCACTTTCGCGCGCAGCGGAGAAGCATAGGTCAGGCCGCGTTGCTGGCATTCCTTGACATCGAACGGGGGCGCGCCAAGTACATAATTGACAAAGTCGAGGCGGGCATTCTTGGAGTGACTCTCAATCGGGAAAATCGACATAAACGCCGCCTGCAATCCCTCAGTGGCGCGATGATCAGGCTCGACTTGAGCTTGCAGGAAAGCTGCGTAAGATTCGATTTGAGTAGCGAGAAGAAAGGGGATCGGCAAAACGCTCGCGCGCTTTGCGAAACTCTTACGAATACGTTTTTTCTCGGTAAACGAATAGCTCATGGAATCTCTCCGGGAGGTCAGAAGACAGATGGATAGAAAATTGGAGCAGAGTACCTGATTTTAGCTACCGTGCTGAGTGTTCTGCCGCACAAAAAATGCGGGAATCCAAACGTTAAAAAAGCCAGAACTGACAGCATTTTTCATGCTGTCAGCTGGTCTCATTGCTTTATTTTTATTTAATCTCGGCAGTTGCACCGGCTTCAGCCAGTTGTTTCTGAATGGCCTCAGCATCGGCTTTGGCAATTCCTTCCTTGACCGCTTTGGGTGCGCCGTCCACCAGATCTTTCGCCTCTTTCAGACCCAGCCCGGTAACGGCACGTACCACCTTGATCACATTAACCTTGCTTTCACCCACGGTTGTGAGCATGACGGTAAATTCAGTTTGCTCCTCCGCCGGAGCAGCAGCAGCACCGGCAGCGGGCGCTGCCGTCGCTACTGCCGCGGCGGCAGCGGAAACGCCGAATTTTTCTTCCATTTCCTTGATCAGCTGGGAAAGTTCCAGCACGGTCATATTTGCAATCGATTCCAAAATTTCTGCTTTGGCTACAGCCATGATTTTCTCCTGATAATTAATGTATTACGGTTTCAAAGTTACTCGAAAACCGGATTAAGCGGTTTCTTTCTGATCGCGAATGGCGGCAAGGCCTCGGACAAAACGAGTTGGCACTTCGTTGAGTGTCCGAACAAAGTTGGCGACAGGCGCCTGCATCGTACCCAGCAACTTTGCAAGCAGCTCTTCGCGACTTGGAAGAGAAGCCAGGTTCGCGACGTCCTTGCTTGACATGACCAGATTGGCCATGGCACCAGCTTTGATTACCAGCTTGTCGTTGCTTCGGGAAAACTCATGCAGCACTTTTGCCGCCGCGACTGGATCACTTCCAATGCCATAAGCCAGGGGTCCCACCATATGCTCGGAGAGACCGGAAAATGGCGTATCCGTCACAGCCCGGCGGGCAAGCGAGTTTTTTAGCACCCGGAAATATATCCCGGATTGACGCGCTTTGGCCCGCAACTGGGTCATGTGCCCGACTCCAAGCCCACGGTACTCGGCAATGATGATAGCCTGGGCTTTCGCCACTTGAGCACTGACGTCAGAGACTACCGCTTTTTTCTCTTCTAAATTTAGACTCAAGGCAAGTTCTCCATCAGTTAAAATGCGATGCTGAGCTATGGTATCGTAGGTATTGAGGAAGCTGATAAAACTGAAAACTCCGCTCAAAAACTCGCAACCGGACTCAGTACCGCGAACCGGCGACCTTAAATCAGGAGTTAAATCTTTTCCTGTTCTTGGGCACGCCATCTGCGCGGGGTGCTAGAGATAGATGGTGGAAAGCGAAAGCGAAGCTGATAAAAGGCGTCGCTCATACTTTTTCCATTTCAATTTTGCAATTAAGTTATTCAGTAGTGACTTACTCGGACTCAGCCAGCAAACCGACTTGCGGCTTATCGCCCTTGGCCTGTCATTACGTAACAACCCCAGCGGTCTTTGATAACCCACCGGATTGACAGGATATGTCTCTCCGATGGCCCAAAGTCTTATAAATGCTTTTCTTTACAAATATTCCGCACAATCCGTTAAATGCTTACCGCATGCTGGTCTGATCAACCCGGACCCCGATGCCCATGGTGCTGGAGACCGATATCTTTTTCAGATAGACTCCTTTGGATGCGGCGGGCTTGGATTTATTGAGCGCATCCAGCAGCGCCTGCAAATTTTGTATCAATGCATCTACAGTGAAGGACGCCCGTCCGATAGTGCACTGAACGATCCCTCCCTTGTCGGCACGATACTGCACTTGTCCTGCTTTGGCATTCTTTACCGCACTCGCAACATCCGGCGTCACTGTGCCCACCTTGGGGTTGGGCATCAGGCCGCGGGGGCCGAGTATTTGCCCCAATTGCCCCACGATACGCATGGCATCGGGGCTGGCGATGGCTACATCAAAGTCGATATTGCCTCCTTTGATCTGTTCGGCCAGATCTTCAAACCCGACGATATCGGCGCCCGCTGCGAGCGCCTCCTTAGCCTTGTCACCCTGGGCAAATACCGCCACACGCACAGTTTTGCCAGTACCCGAGGGCAGCACCACTGAACCGCGTACCGCCTGGTCGGATTTTTTTGCGTCAATACCCAAATTGACAGCCACATCAATTGACTCGTCAAATTTCGCCGTGGCTGTTTCCTTGATGATCTTGAGCGCATCCTGCAGGGGATAGAATTTACTTCGATCAGCCTGACCGGTAATTGCCTTGAAACGTTTGGATACATGCGCCACGTTATACGCCCTCCACTTCTATACCCATGCTATGGGCGCTGCCGGCAATCGTGCGAACCGCAGCGTCCATGTCTGCCGCCGTCAGATCGGGCATCTTTATTTGTGCAATTTCTTCCGCCTGCTTCCGGGTCAATCGGCCTATTTTATCCGTGTGGGGCTTGGGGCTACCCTTGCCGACTCCCGCTGCTTTCTTTATAAGCACGGTCGCAGGCGTGGTTTTCATGATAAAGGTGAAGCTCTTGTCGGCATAGGCGGTAATGACAACCGGCACGGGCAGCCCAACTTCCATTTTCTGAGTCGCGGCATTGAATGCCTTGCAAAACTCCATGATATTAAGTCCCCGCTGACCAAGTGCGGGACCTATCGGCGGGCTAGGATTGGCCTTGCCTGCCGGCACTTGCAATTTGATGTAGCCGACTATTTTCTTTGCCAAAATAATTCTCCTCTCGGGTACTAGTGAACGTGATTACGCTCTCCCCGGTTAACAACAAACACGCGGCGCTTCCAATACTGCCGGAGCCCGCTCTACCCACTACTCAAGCTTTTTCAACCTGGCTGAAATCCAGTTCCACCGGGGTGGGGCGGCCAAAAATGGAAACCGATACCCTGATTTTGCTTTTGTCATAATTGACATCTTCCACGTTGCCATGGAAATCCGTGAATGGACCTTCCTTGACGCGTACTGCCTCGCCCGCTTCAAAAAGAACCTTCGGCTTGGGTTTCTCGACCCCTTCCTGGATCTGATGGAGAATATTCTGAACTTCCTTCTCGCTGATAGGCGTCGGCTTCATGGCTGAACCCCCAATAAAGCCCGTGACCTTGGCGGTATTTTTTACCAGATGCCATGTCTCGTCAGTCATCTCCATCTCGACCAGCACATAGCCAGGAAAAAATTTCCTTTCGCTGAGATTTTTCTGACCACCTTTCATTTCAACGACTTCTTCTACTGGAACCAGTATCTGCCCGAACTTGTCCTGCATTCCGGCGCGATTGATTCTCTCCTTCAATGCGCGTTGCACGCTCTTCTCAAACCCGGAGTAGGCATGAACCACATACCATTTCTTGTCCATCACCCCTCCTGTCCCATCAGATATTTCACGGCCAGCAATAACCCCGCGTCTACCATCCATAAAAAGAGGGCCATTACCACAACGAAAGCAAAAACAATGCCGGTAGTCTGCATCGTCTCCTTGCGGGTTGGCCATACGACTTTCCGGGTTTCTTCAGACGATTCTCTGCTGAACGCATAAAATTGTTTGCCTTGGGTGGTGAACCAGACCACTACCGACGCCAAAACAATACCTCCCAGTACCGAAAGAACGCGAATTACCATCGCACTATCGCTCAGGTAATAGAAACCGGCGATACCCGCGATCAACAGCAGAAGCGCGAATCCCAACTTGATCTTGTCCACTACTCTATCCCACTCTGCCTTTAATGCTTTCAGTAAATGAAGCGGTGCGGAGGCACGATTATGCAAATTGCAACCTAGGCCCGTGATTTGATCTCAATATATCGATGGTACGCGAAGCTTTGCTTCCCCTCGAAAAGCATGATCTGGACGACATGCCTGGGGCTGGCAGGCCAGGAGGGCATCGAACCCCCAACCTTCGGTTTTGGAGACCGACGCTCTGCCAATTGAGCTACTGGCCTGTATTTCTAAGTATGAATGCAACGCTTCAACGCTTGAAATGGATGCTCGGCGACATTACTCGATAATCTTTGCCACCACGCCTGCGCCGACGGTTCTGCCGCCCTCGCGGATGGCAAAACGCAGACCTTCTTCCATCGCAATCGGCGCAATGAGGTTTACCGTCACAGAGACGTTGTCCCCCGGCATCACCATCTCGGTCCCCGCCGGCAGTTCAATCGCGCCCGTGACGTCGGTGGTACGGAAGTAGAACTGGGGACGGTAGCCCTGGAAAAAGGGTGTATGACGTCCCCCTTCTTCTTTGCCCAGCACGTAAATCTCGGCGGCAAACTTGGTATGCGGGGTGATGCTGCCCGGCTTGGACAGAACCTGGCCTCGTTCGACTTCTTCGCGTTTGGTGCCGCGCAGCAATACGCCCACGTTGTCTCCGGCCTGTCCCTGATCCAGCAGTTTCCTGAACATTTCCACACCCGTACAGACCGTCTTGATTGTAGGCTTCAAGCCTACTATCTCGATTTCTTCGCCCACTTTGACAATGCCCCGTTCCACCCGGCCGGTTACGACCGTACCGCGCCCGGATATGGAGAAGACGTCTTCCACCGGCATCAGAAAGGTGCCGTCTATGGCACGCACCGGTTCCGGTATGTAGCTGTCCAGCGCATCCGCCAGCTTGTAGATGGAGGGCTCGCCTATGTCGCTCTGGTCGCCTTCCAGCGCCTTAAGGGCAGAACCGATGACAATGGGGGTGTCATCCCCTGGAAAGTTGTATTTGGAGAGCAGTTCGCGCACTTCCATTTCCACCAGTTCCAGCAGTTCGGCGTCATCCACCATGTCCGCTTTGTTCATGTAGACGATGATGTAGGGCACGCCTACCTGGCGTGCCAGCAGTATGTGTTCGCGCGTCTGCGGCATCGGCCCGTCAGCAGACGAAACCACCAGTATCGCGCCGTCCATCTGCGCTGCCCCGGTTATCATGTTCTTGACGTAGTCTGCGTGACCCGGACAGTCTACGTGCGCATAGTGCCGGCTCGTCGTCTCATATTCAACGTGCGATGTGTTGATGGTGATGCCCCGCGCTTTCTCTTCCGGCGCAGAGTCAATCTGGGCGTAACTCTTCGCCTCCCCTCCAAACTTCTTCGCCAGCACCATCGTGATCGCCGCCGTCAATGTGGTCTTGCCATGATCCACATGTCCTATCGTCCCTACGTTCACGTGCGGCTTCGTCCGCTCAAATTTGCTCTTTGCCATGATGATTCCTTTTTTTAAAGCACTTTTTCTATATTAACGCCTATGGAGCCCATGGCCAGGATTGAACTGGCGACCTCTCCCTTACCAAGGGAGTGCTCTGCCACTGAGCTACATGGGCAAGCACCTTTCTGCCTGAAACCCGCCCTGAAACAAAAAACCTGCAATACTCTGCTCTGCCGATACTTTTAACTTTTCTTCCGCCCGAATCTGGAGCGGGTGAAGGGAATCGAACCCTCGTCGTAAGCTTGGAAGGCTTCTGCTCTACCATTGAGCTACACCCGCATCTCACAATCGACTGATTGAAGTAATCAATCAGCGTATCAGAGAAAAGGCATCGCGCACCACCCAACCTGCGCGCCCTTCGCCACCTAAAACCAGGCTCGTCAGGGTCACGGATATTATAGCGCCCGCGCCCCCCGGAGCTCCGGCACATATGATCACCCTGATTTGGTGGAGGGGGAAGGATTCGAACCTTCGAAGGCAGAGCCGTCAGATTTACAGTCTGATCCCTTTGACCGCTCGGGAACCCCTCCGAACGAAACTGCTAATTGTGAATGGTTAGGATATATAAGTCAACGTCCATTTAAGGGTTTTTACTTGCCAACCGCAAATCTCCCGCATAGCGGGATGGCGATTTCATTCAGCTATGACTGAAGATTTTCAAATTGACAGCGGGATCTCTTCGCCCGGGATAATCGGTGCGTATCAGTGCGTAGATCCTTGACGCAATCCTAATAGCTCAACATCGAAAATCAATGCCGCATTCGGTGGAATTACGTTACCCGCGCCCCGTGCGCCGTAGGCCAATTCCGGAGGAATAATCAAAGTGCGTTCCCCACCCACTTTCATGCCGGCAACACCCCGGTCCCAACCTTTAATTACGCGTCCCGCGCCGAGGAGAAATGAAAACGGGGTGCCACGATCGCGAGAGCTGTCGAATTTCGCCCCCTTTTTATCAGGAGCACTTGCATCGTAAAGCCAACCGGTATAATGCACTTCAACTGCCTTGCCGATGGTTGCTTCTTCCCCGGTTCCTACTTTGGTATCCTTCTTTATGAGTTCGGTCACGCTGGACGCTCCTTGCCTGGTTTCGGAAAATGCTATTTGGGGCAATAGAACCATGCCCAGTATCAATACGCTCAAATTGATCAGTGTGTTTACTTTAGACATGATGACCTCGACAATTAAATAAAATTTGCCCGCACCCAAACGTTTATATTATACCGGTCACCTGCATCACCGCGATAAAAGGATTATCAAATTTAAGAACCCTGGATAAATCAGAACAAACCTATCCCCATGCAAGAGCACCTGAACGAAGAGATGCGCCGCAAGCCCCACAGTCCTTTATTGCGGCTACATGATTCGCGCGTCGCACGCTCTCTGTACCTGGCGGCAGGATTCGCTGCCCTTATACTGGCAGTCGCAGGTATAGTGCTGCCGGTGCTGCCTACGACCCCTTTTGTGCTGCTTGCCGCGGCTTGCTTCGCGCGCAGCTCAAAACATTTTCACGACAGGCTCCTGGCCAACCGCATCGCCGGCCCGATTATCCGCGAATGGGTCGAGCACCGCAGCATTCCTCGCCGGGTCAAGCGCTGGGTATACCTGCTGCTGGCGCTGTCATTCGGCAGTTCCATCCTGATGATGCCGTCGGCCGCACATCAGGCCATGCTGGCCGTGCTGGGTATAGTCCTGGTTGCGTTTATCTGGCGCATACCTGTGAGAGATTCTCATACCAGACCCTGACACGAGTTATCGCAACTCATATTCACCTATGCCCGGCTGGCGCAGATCGTTTGCCCATGAGAACGAAGGGCGGAGTTCCGCCTGGCCTGATGCGCTTGCGGTGACCCGATACTGATCTTACTGTGAGGCGGCCTGTGGTTCAGCCACAAAGATCTCGACACGGCGGTTTTTTGCTCTGTTTGCCGGAGTATCGTTGGCAACAATAGGTTCACGGGAACCACGCCCGTCAACACTTATACGATTTGAAGAAACACCCTGGTTTACCAGGTAATCACGCGTGCTGGCTGCACGGTTGAGCGATAGTGGATTATTCACCGCATCGCTACCCGAACTGTCCGTATGCCCGATAATCGTTACCCGGGTACCCGGATTATTGCTCAGGCTTGTCGCGAAGCTGTCCAATATCTGTCTGAAATTGGATTTGATTTCCGCTCGGCCGGTATCAAACGAAATATCGCTTGGGATATCCAGCTTCAGGCGATTATCAAACGTTTTTACCACTTCGACCCCCGTACCCGCGGTAGCTTGTTCCATCTCCCGCTTCTGCTCTTCCATTCTTCTGGACCATACATTTCCGGCAATAGCACCGACACCGGCGCCAGCCGCCGCACCGATTGCCGCACCTTTGCCTTTACCCGCAATCGCGCCAATTATTGCGCCCGTGCTTGCGCCAATCCCTGCGCCGATAGCTGTATCTCTGGTTCTGGTGCTCTGCGTTTCAGGTGAACTGGCACAGCCACCCAATGTCAAGACCATCGCTATGGAAATAACGGATAATTGGTTACGCATGATTTTCTCCTGATTGTTGTTAGGGTGGTAGCAGCAATTTCTTGATTTTACTCGTATTAACTTTAGCAGAGGCGTTAACAGATGCAATATTCAATATTCGCAGTCAGAATGTACAGCCGATGTCGGAAATTGGCAGCGTTGGAATATAATCGTTCCGGCAGACAAGAGGATTTTTTATCCCCCGTGTGACTTGAAAATATTTTCCATTATCCCCTGGGATGATGCATGGCGTGCAGGCGCTTCAACCGCTCGCGGGCCACGTGGGTATAAATTTGCGTGGTGGAGATATCGGCATGGCCCAGCAGCAATTGTACGACGCGCAGATCAGCGCCGTGGTTGAGCAGGTGCGTGGCAAAAGCGTGGCGTAACGTGTGCGGCGACAATGGGGTGGCGATACCAGCCTGCCGCGCATAGCGTTTGATCAGATACCAGAAAGCCTGGCGTGTCATGGCCGAACCACGGGAGGTAACGAACAGGGCGTTACTCAATCTCCCACCCAACAAGCTGGACCGGATTTCTTTAACATAGCGGCTTACCCACTCCAGTGCCTCTTCACCCAAGGGCGTCAGGCGTTCTTTTCCGCCCTTGCCTATCACTCTTACAACGCCCATGTTCAGGCTGATTTGTGCGCTCTCGAGACTGATGAGTTCGGATACGCGCAATCCGCTGGCATATAACACTTCGAGCATGGTGCGGTCACGTAATCCCAAAGGGGCGCCCACATCTGGTGCGTTAAGCAGCGCTTCCACATCCGCTTCGGTCAGACTTGCAGGCAAGCTGCGGGGAAGCCTCGGCGCATCTATGTTGAGGCTGGGATCAACCCGAATTTTTCCCTCGCGTAGCAGAAAACGGTAGAAACGCTTCAGGCTCGACAGCTCCCGGCTGGTAGTGCTGGCCTTGACCCTGACGGAAACCTTATGGGCGAGAAAAGTGAGCAGATCGGAATGAGTCGCGGCTATCAGGATGTTATCGTACTGCTTTTGCTGTTTTTGCTTTGCAAGCCACTGGCCGAACTGCTCCAGATCGCTGCGGTAGCTTTCCAGCGTATTATACGAAAGGCCATCTTCCAGCCATAATGAATCACAGAACGCATCCAGCACATCCGAACCAGGCTCAGACCCCCTCATGCCGCAATAACCAGCGCTTGATCGTGAGCGGATTTCCGTCGCTTGCGTTCATAAAACCTCCCAGCCCGCCATTTTTGGCAATAACGCGATGACAGGGTATGACAATCGGGAGCCGGTTGGCGCCGCATGCCTGTCCCACTGCACGCGGAGCGGAATGCAATTCTGTAGCGATGTCCGCATAACTGCGGGTTGCGCCATTTGGAATATCCTGAATGGCGCGCCATACCCTGCGCTGGTGAATGGTACCTCCAATGTGCATTGATAAGTCAAATACAAAACCCGGGTCGGCCAGATACGCCTGCAATTGATTGCAAACTTCCTTGGCCAGAGGAGTTTTCGGAGCAAGCGGCGGCGTATCGAGAGGGAGGTATTCGATATCTGTCAGCCAGTCTTCCTCGATCCGAAGACCTAGGACAGCAAACGGAGTGGCAATCTTCGCCTGATAGGCGTCTGCCAATTTTGCTTTGGGAACAACCTTCGATTTGATCATGACAGCATTTTGTCCGCTTAATCAGCACCCGCGCTCACCGCTGGTTAACGCAAGGAATTCCGCCGGGCAGGTTTTCATCCAATTGTGTCCTGTCCACTTTGACTTTATGCGAACAGTCCGGCGATAATCGGTCATTATCCGATTTGAACAACCTGGCGGCAAGACCCTAGTGAAGGAGCAAGCGGTGAAATTTAGCATAAAAAGCGGGAACCCTGAGAAGCAGCGCAGTGCGTGCATCGTCGTGGGCGTATTCGAGCCACGCAAATTGACAAAAGCCGCCGAAGCGATTGACAGGATCGCCGATGGGTATATCAAAGGCATATTGCGTAGCGGCGACATGGAAGGCAAGGCGGGCTCTGCACTGGTGCTGCATGGCGTACCGAATACCTTGTGCGAGCGGGTTCTGCTGGTAGGGCTTGGCAAGGAACAGGAATTCAGCGATAAAACATATCGCGATGCGGTACGCACTACTTTCAAGACATTGCACGAAACCGGCGCTACGGACGCGACGCTTTTCTTGACGGAAGTTGATGTAAAAAATCGTGACACTGCGTGGAAAGTCTCACAGACCGCAATCGTCGCGATGGAGAGTGCTTATCGCTTCGATCGGCTCAAAAGCAAAGTCGAAGACAACAAACCGCATCTGCGCAAAGTCACCCTGGCCACCATGAATATGAGCCCCGGCGCGGAGTTGACCGCCAGCGAAGAAGCGCTGCAGCAGGGACTCGCTATCGCCGACGGCATGAATCTGGCCAAAGATCTGGGAAATCTTGCGCCCAACATCTGTACCCCAACCTATCTGGCGGAGCAGGCGTCGGATATTGCCAGGACTCATAAGCTCAAAGCCACTATCCTGGAGCAGAAGGACATGGAAAAGCTGGGCATGGGGGCATTGCTGGCGGTTGCCCGCGGCAGCCGCCAGCCCGCCAAGCTGATCGTACTGGAATACTGGGGGCAAGCAAAAGGGGAGAAAAAGGAGAAAAAGGGAAAGCCTGTTGTGCTGGTGGGCAAGGGCGTCACTTTTGATACTGGCGGCATTTCCTTGAAGCCCGCGGCGGAAATGGATGAAATGAAGTACGACATGTGCGGCGCAGCCAGCGTACTTGGCACGATTACAGCAGTTGTGAAAATGGGCCTGCCGATCAACTTGATCGGCATCATTCCGACCACCGAAAACATGCCCGGTGGCAACGCTACCAAGCCTGGTGACGTCGTTACCAGTATGTCAGGGCAAACTATAGAAATTCTCAATACCGATGCTGAAGGACGGCTAATCCTTTGTGATGCGTTGGCATATGCTGAGCGTTATGAACCGGAAACCGTAATCGATATTGCCACCCTTACCGGCGCCTGTGTCATTGCGCTCGGCCATGTCGCTTCGGGTCTGCTCAGCCCTGATGAAGAGCTGGCGGAGGAACTGCTGGACGCCTCCACACGTGCCGCGGATCGCGCGTGGCGCCTGCCCTTGTGGGATGAGTACCAGGAGCAATTGAAAAGTAATTTTGCCGATATGGGCAATATTGGGGGACGCGCGGCCGGAACCATTACCGCTGCCTGCTTTCTGTCGCGTTTTACCAAGAAATATCGATGGGCCCACCTGGATGTAGCGGGAACCGCCTGGAAATCCGGCAAGGAAAAGGGCGCGACAGGCCGGCCCGTGCCGCTGCTAACGCAGTTTCTAATAGGACGAGCCAGGAAAAAAACGCCTCCTGGAAATAAACCGGCATGACGGAAATCGACTTCTACTCTGGCGGCGACAAACTTCACACTGCTTGCCGCCTTGTCGCCAAGGCAGTGCGCAAGGGCCTCAAGGTAATGATTTACACGTCGGACACATCAATTGTCGAGCGGCTCGATAAGCTGTTGTGGACTTTTTCCTCGATTGATTTCATCCCTCACTGCCATGCGGACGACAAGCTGGCTGATATGACTCCGGTCATACTTGCCGACAAGGCTACGAAACTTCCACATGATGACGTGTTGCTCAACCTCGACGTTGAAAGCCCGTCTTTCTTCAGCCGCTTCAAGCGTTTGATCGAAATAGCTGGAACTACACCAGAAGATACGGAGGCGGCACGCAAGCGCTACCGCTTCTACCAGGACCGGGGATACCAAATCCGCCATCACAACCTGGGAGCAGCGTAATCAACACAGGCTCAAAAACAGGATCTCAGGCACTCTTCAAGCTGGAATTTCACCCTCCTCCATCTCACGTATTTCTCAAATCCGGGGACTTTCATGACAAATAACAGCGATGAAGCGCCGTCAGAACCCGAGTATGATGAAATCCTGCGCAAGCTGGACGCCTTGTTACGCAAGCACCAGAGCAGGTCTTCCGCCTCCGCACCGGTTGAAGCAAATGATGGCTTGGGTTCTCTTCCACCCTCCTTTTCCGGAGCACTGGATCAGACATCACTGAGCGCGGCCGATAATATACCTACGCTTAATGAAATAGTATATGTGACACCACCTATGCTATCACCACAGTCTGATATTACCCTCCTGCTGGAGCAAGTCCTGGATTCCGCGCTCAAGGACGCTGGGATTGATCTGGAAGCCGGAGCACGCAAAGCATTGGTCCAGGCGCTGGAATCCCACTTATTCGGTCTTTGATCGCGTTGTCAGCCATCGCCCGTATCGAAATTCATAACTTTCAAAGAGCTCCCGCAATTCCAGAATAAGTATCTCCGAGTCCACAATAGTCCTGCCGCCTGTCTCTGCGCCTTCCGCTATAATTGCCGGTTTCCGGCCATCCCGATCAGTATCCATGCAACTCGAAAAAAGCTTTAATCCCCGCGAGATCGAAGGCCGCTGGTATTCGCGATGGGAATCCGCCGGCTATTTCAAATTCATGCCCGGCGAAACAGCCGCGGGCACAGTTCCCGCCTATTGCATTATGCTGCCTCCGCCCAACGTAACTGGCACGCTGCATATGGGGCATGCTTTTCAGCACACTTTGATGGACGCGCTGACGCGTTATCACCGCATGTGCGGCGACAATACCCTCTGGCAACCAGGTACTGACCATGCCGGGATTGCTACCCAGATCGTAGTGGAACGCCAACTGGATCAACAAAACATCGACCGCCGCGATCTGGGACGCGAAGAATTTCTCAAGCGGGTGTGGCAATGGAAGGCGGAGTCCGGCTCTACCATTAGCCGGCAGATGAGGCGATTAGGTGCCTCCTGCGACTGGTCGCGCGAACGCTTCACCATGGATGCGGAATTATCCCGAGCGGTTACCGAGGTTTTTGTGCGGCTTTATCGCGATGGCCTCATCTATCGCGGCAAACGCCTGGTGAACTGGGACCCAGTGCTGCAAACCGCCGTTTCCGATCTGGAAGTGGTATCGGTGGAGGAAGATGGATCTCTCTGGCATATTTTGTACCCGCTCGAGAAGGAGAATAAGGCAGGGATGGATCCGGAGGAAACGGAGCCAGAAGGATTGATTGTCGCCACGACCCGTCCCGAAACCATGCTGGGCGATATGGCAATCGCGGTGCATCCGGATGATGCGCGATACCGGCACCTGATAGGACGCCATGTGCGTCTTCCCTTGTGCGAACGAAGCATTCCCGTAATTGCCGACTCCTATGCCGATCCGGAATTTGGTACAGGTTGTGTAAAAATCACCCCTGCCCATGATTTCAATGACTATCAGGTAGGACAACGACACAAACTCGTTCCGCTCAACATCCTTACACCGGATGGAAAGATCAATGATCTTGCGCCTGCGGAGTATCAGGGGCTGGATCGTTTCGACGCCCGCAAGAAAATTATCGCGGATCTGAAAGCGCACGGTCTCCTGGTTGAAACCAGGGCCCATAAACTGATGGTGCCGCGCGGCGACCGGACCCACGCAGTGATCGAGCCTATGCTTACCGATCAATGGTATGTTGCAATGGAAGGCATGGCGAAGCGTGGACTGGAAGCAGTGGCGGGCGGCGGGGTTAAATTCATTCCTGAAAACTGGAGCCACGTTTACAACCAATGGCTGGAAAACATTCAGGACTGGTGCATTTCTCGCCAACTATGGTGGGGACACCGCATTCCGGCCTGGTATGACGATGAGGGCAACATCTACGTAGCTAAAACCGAAAAAGACGCGTACGAGCAGTATTTCGAGCATCTGAAGAATGATGCCGGGCGCCAACTCACACGCGACAAGATTCTGGTTTTTAATACACTTGTTGAAATCTCCGAGGAGATTGAGCAAGTCGTAAAGTATTGCGGAATTCCTCCTCTGCGCCAGGATGAAGATGTTCTCGATACCTGGTTTTCGTCCGCCCTATGGCCATTTTCCACGCTCGGCTGGCCCGAGGAAACATCGGAACTGAGGACGTTTCTGCCGACCTCGGTTCTGGTCACCGGCTTCGACATCATTTTCTTCTGGGTAGCACGCATGGTGATGATGTCGCTCTATTTCACCGGCAAGGTGCCGTTCGAGGAGGTATATATAACGGGCCTGATACGCGATGCGGAAGGCCACAAGATGAGTAAATCCAAGGGAAATGTGCTGGACCCGCTGGACCTCATCGACGGCATCGCCTTGCCGGATCTGATTTCCAAGCGTATCACCGGCTTGATGAATCCCGGACAGGCCGAATCTATCGAAAAAATCACGCGGAAACACTTCCCCGAGGGTATTCCTGCGTTCGGCGCCGATGCCCTGCGTTTTACGTTCGCCAGTCTCGCCTCCCATGGCCGCGACATAAAATTTGATATGCAGCGCTGCGAGGGTTATCGCAATTTCTGTAACAAGCTGTGGAATGCGACCCGATATGTGCTGATGAACTGTGAAGGCAAAGATACGGGGTTGACAGAATCAAAACCATTGGAATATTGCGATGCTGATAACTGGATCATCAGTCGCTTGCAAATGGCAGAAAGCACGATAGCCCAGGCTTATCGCGATTACCGCTTCGATACCGCGGCACGGGAAATCTATGAATTTGTTTGGGATGAGTATTGTGACTGGTATCTGGAGTTCGCCAAGGTACAGTTGAATAACGGCAATGACGCAGTACAGCGCGCCACCCGCCGCACCCTCGCACGGGTATTGGAAACCATATTGCGGCTTGCCCATCCCATCATTCCCTTCATTACTGAAGAATTGTGGCAGAGCATCGCCCCGCTTGCCGGCACGCAAGGCGCGAGCATCATGTTGCAGCCGTATCCCAAAGCTGATCTAGGGAAAATAGATGAAGACGCAACCCGCCGTATCGTTGCACTCAAGGAAATGATCAATGCCTGCCGGACGCTGCGCGGCGAAATGAATTTGTCTCCAGCACTACGGGTTCCACTGCTGGCTGCGGGCAATGAGCAAACTCTTACCACCTTTTCCCCCTACCTCACAGCGCTGGCTAAATTATCAGGCCTTGAAATCATGCAGGACAGCTTGCCTCATGCCGAAGCGCCGGTAGCGATCGTCGGCGAATTCAGGTTGATGCTGAAAATTGAGGTAAATATTGATACGGAACGCGCCCGGCTGATCAAGGAGATTGCTCGTATTGAAGGCGAAATCACCAAGGCGGAAATCAAGCTGACCAATGGCAACTTTGTCGAACGTGCTCCGGCCAGGGTGGTGGACCAGGAAAAAGAACGGCTGGCCAATTTTTGTGCGACGCTTGGGAAACTGAAAGAGCAACTACTGAAACTGGACAACTTGAAACCTTTAGACGGGCTCCCAAGCTAACCAGAAGGGCTATCCGGCGCGTTTTTACAGGACCGATGCGGCAAGGCCGGGGAAACCGGGGATGCGAATGGTCCCTTACGATAAAGGCTGAGGAGAAAGGGCTGGCAAGTCCCGTTGCTACCAAGCATTCCTCCCCCACCTCATTGGGTCACAGCAGAAGCGGGCACTCACCCCAATGCGCTTCCCAGCGTCGCCGTTTTGGAAGCCGGCTACGATCATTAATGGGCCCCTTATAATCATCCCCAGCACTTTCTGCATGTCCAACTCACAGGCTCCCGGCCCGTGACCTGGAGTAAAAAGTTCAAGTATGGTGCCTGGCTGCGCTATAATGCCGAACCATTTAAATCCTCTCACTCTCTGCCGCACCGGCTAAGTTTTTATAAAAAGGGGGAATAATCATAATTGTTCTATTAGGCGGCCCCGGCGCGGGAAAAGGGACGCAGGCCAGCTATATCAAGGAATATTTCGGCATTCCTCAGATTTCCACGGGAGACATGCTGCGCGCGGCCGTCAAGGCGGGGTCCGACCTGGGCGTCATGGCCAAAAAGATCATGGACGAGGGCGGACTTGTTTCCGATGACATCATTATCAGCCTGGTAAAGGCTCGCATCGCGCAGCCGGACTGTGAACGAGGTTTTCTCTTTGACGGTTTTCCTCGTACCATTCCCCAGGCGGACGCAATGAAGGCTGCGGGCGTACCAATCAACTTCGTGATTGAAATTGACGTGCCCGATGAAGAAATCATCGTGCGTTTGTCGGGCCGGCGCGTGCATCCTGCTTCGGGCCGTATTTATCACATGACATTCAATCCACCCAAGACGGATGACAGGGACGATGTAACAGGCGAGCCGCTGATACAGCGTGATGATGACAAAGAGGAAACCGTAAGGAAACGGCTCGAAATTTATCACGCCCAAACCAAACCATTGGTAGAATACTATGCCAGATGGTCAGCTAGTGGCGGAATCGGCGCCCCCACGTATGTAAAAATAGCGGGGACCGGTTCGGTGGAAAACATCCGCGACGCCATTTTCGCGTCGCTGAAATAACTTCAGTCAAAACTCCTGGCGGGCTCAAGCTTCATGGTATCACCGCCGTTTTAATTCGCGAACAGAGCAATGCCGAAGCGGCAGGAGTTCCAATATTGCCGTGTGAATGATGGCGCGCCCGACTTTAGCGCCATGGGAGAAAGTGCGCGGGCGTATTGGCTAGTGCAATAAAAGGAAGAAAGGATTTAGATAATCAGGGGAGAAAAATGGCAGCAAAAAATGCTTTTTATGCTCAGTCCGGCGGAGTTACCGCCGTCATAAATGCCTCTGCCGCCGGCGTCATCGAAACCGCGCGCCAGCAAGAGGGAAAGATAGGCAAGATTTATGCGGGCCGCAACGGTATCATTGGCGCCCTTACCGAAGATCTGATCGATACGGGCGAAGATTCCGACGCGGCGATCCGGGCCTTGCGACATACTCCGTCAGGCGCGTTCGGGTCTTGCCGCTACAAGCTGAAGAGTCTTGAACAAAACCGGCGAGAGTACGAGCGTCTGATCGAAGTATTCAAAGCACATAATATCGGTTACTTCTTCTATAACGGCGGAGGTGACTCAGCTGACACCTGCCTCAAGGTCTCCCAACTGGCCGGTACCCTGAGCTACCCCATCCAGGCCATCCATGTACCGAAAACGGTAGATAACGACCTTCCCATCACAGACTGCTGCCCGGGCTTCGGCTCAGTCGCGAAATACATCGCGGTATCCACCCTGGAAGCAAGCTTTGACGTAGCCAGCATGTGTGCAACATCGACCAAGGTATTCGTGCTGGAAGTGATGGGTCGCCATGCCGGGTGGATCGCAGCGGCGGGAGGTTTGGCGTCCAGCAGCGACGGTGAAATTCCGATCGTCATCCTCTTTCCCGAGATCGCTTTCGACAAAGCGAAATTTATCGCCAAGGTGGACAGTTATGTCAAACAATTCGGCTACTGCTCGGTAGTGGTATCCGAAGGCGTGAAGGGAGATGACGGGAAATTTCTCTCCGACCAGGGAGTTCGCGACGCTTTCGGGCATGCGCAGCTTGGCGGCGTAGCGCCTGTTGTGGCAAACATCGTCAAGGAGGAGCTCGGGCTGAAATACCACTGGGGCGTAGCGGACTATCTGCAACGGGCTGCGCGTCATATCGCATCCGAAACCGATGTGGAGCAGGCTTATGCAATGGGCAAGGCTGCGGTGGAGTTCGCCGTCCAGGGGCACAATTCGGTAATGCCCACGATAGAGCGCATTTCGAATAAGCCATACAAGTGGAAAGTCGGCATGGCGCAGCTTTCTCAAGTCGCCAACGTTGAAAAGATGATGCCCGAGAATTTCATCAGCGAAGATGGTTTTGGCATCACCGACAAATGCCGCGAGTATCTCGCGCCGCTCATCCAGGGAGAAGATTATCCCCCTTACACGGATGGGTTACCGAACTACGTGCGGCTGAAGAATGTCGCAGTGGCGAAAAAACTCGGCGACTTCACGATTTGAATCCCTTCAGATCTGACGTAATTGAAAGCGCATAAGTAGTATTGGCAGCATTGTTTACTTGATGTTTGGATACACCAACGGATGCTTCACGCGGAATTCCGCGATTGGAATTCCCGGTAGGTGTTCTTGGATAATCCGACTTTAACTGGAGATTTAAATGGCTACTGGTTTAATCATCGCAATTGGCTGTGCGATGGCTGCGCTCCTCTACGGAGTGGTTTCGATAAGATGGATTGTGGCTTTGCCAACCGGCAACGAACGCATGCGCGATATCGCCGCTGCGATCCAGCAGGGTGCTTCGGCTTATCTGAATCGCCAATACACCACCATCAGCATAGTGGGCGTGATTCTGCTGATGGCCATTTTCATGGCACTGGGCTGGCAAACCGCAGTGGGCTTTGCCCTCGGTGCATTCCTGTCCGGCCTCACCGGATATATCGGCATGAACGTGTCTGTGCGCGCCAATGTACGTACTGCGGAAGCTGCTCGTCAAGGACTCAACGCCGCGCTTGATGTGGCATTCAAAGGCGGAGCCATCACTGGCATGCTAGTGGTGGGCCTGGGTCTGCTAGGCGTGGCCGGCTACTTTGCGGCGCTTACCGGCATGGGTGCTACCCAGGCGGAGGCAACTCATGCATTGGTCGGCGTGGCCTTCGGCAGTTCGCTGATTTCCATTTTTGCCCGTCTTGGCGGCGGTATTTTCACGAAGGGCGCCGACGTCGGCGCCGACCTCGTGGGCAAGGTCGAAGCCGGCATCCCTGAGGATGATCCGCGCAACCCGGCGGTGATTGCTGATAACGTCGGAGACAATGTCGGAGACTGTGCCGGTATGGCTGCGGACCTGTTTGAGACTTACGCCGTTACCATTATCGCGACCATGCTGCTCGGCGGGTTGCTCATCACCGACGCTGGCCCGAATGCGGCGCTCTATCCGCTGGTGCTGGGCGGAGTCTCGATTATTGCCTCCATCATCGGCTGCTACTTCGTCAAGGCGCGTGAGGGCGGCAAGATCATGAATGCGCTTTATCGCGGGCTGGCGGTCGCCGGCGGACTGGCGGCACTCGCCTACTATCCCATCACTACCATAATGCTGGGCGACGGCGTAATGATTGAGGGCAAGCTGGTTTCATCGACAAATCTGTATCTCGCCGGGTTGGTCGGCCTGGTCCTTACCGCTGCCATGGTCTGGATTACCGAGTATTACACCTCCACCGAGTACAAGCCGGTGCGGCATATCGCTGAAGCCTCCAGCACCGGCCATGGCACCAACGTGATTGCGGGCCTTGGCGTTTCCATGAAATCCACCGCGGCCCCGGTGCTGGTCGTTTGTCTCTCTATCTGGTGCACATATGAGTTGGCAGGACTATATGGCATTGCCATTGCTGCCACGTCCATGCTGTCAATGGCCGGAATTATCGTGGCACTCGACGCCTACGGTCCGATTACCGACAACGCCGGGGGCATCGCGGAAATGGCTGGCCTGCCGTCAGAGATACGGGATATTACCGATCCGCTGGATGCCGTGGGCAACACCACCAAGGCGGTGACAAAAGGTTACGCCATTGGCTCTGCCGGTCTGGCTGCGCTGGTGCTGTTTGCGGATTACACCCATGCGCTCGCCAGCGGCGGCAAATCGGTGAGTTTCGATTTATCCGACCACATGGTGATCATCGGTTTGTTTCTGGGTGGGATGGTTCCCTACCTGTTCGGCGCCATGGCAATGGAAGCGGTCGGCCGTGCCGCGGGGTCCGTAGTGGTGGAAGTGCGCCGTCAGTTCAAGGAAATTCCCGGCATCATGGAAGGTACTGCCAAACCGGATTATTCCAGAGCAGTGGACATGGTAACAAGGGCGGCTATCAAGGAAATGATCCTTCCTTCGTTGCTGCCGGTAGCCGTGCCTCTGCTTGTCGGCCTCCTGCTTGGTCCGGTAGCCTTGGGCGGCGTTCTGATTGGCGCCATCATCACGGGTATTTTTGTGGCAATTTCCATGACCGCCGGGGGCGGAGCCTGGGATAATGCCAAAAAATACATTGAAGACGGCAACTTCGGCGGAAAGGGCTCTGAAGCACATAAAGCGGCCGTCACAGGCGACACGGTCGGCGATCCCTATAAGGATACCGCCGGTCCCGCGATCAATCCGCTCATCAAGATCATGAACATCGTCGCGTTACTGGTCGTACCGCTCCTGTAAATTTGCACCTCCCAAAAGCACGCCTGGCAGTTCCGGCGTGCTTTGTTTTTTTCGGAGATTAAATCTCCTTCATGTATCATCTGCACTCAATCTTTCCCCGATTCCAATATTCCTTATGAATAACAAGATCAGTCTCACTCTTGCTGACGCCAAAATCGTCGCTGCGGCGGCGGAAGCGGAAGCCGGACGCAACAACTGGCCGGTTGTGATTGCCATTGTTGACGACGGCGCTCACCTGATTAGCCTGCTGCGCCTCGACAACGCACAATTCGGGAGTATTGATGTCGCAATCCAGAAGGCACGTGCCGCCATTGCTTTTCGTCGCCCTACCAAGGTGTGGGAAGAACATATTACTGATGGTCGCATGCGTTATCTCGGCCTGCCCGGAACCCTGCCGATTGAAGGAGGCTTGCCCATCGTAGTGGATAGCCAGTTCGTAGGCGCTGTGGGGGTAAGCGGTGTGAGATCCCATGAGGATGCGCAAATTGCACAAGCGGGATTGGATGCGCTGCTGGGAAAGACCTGAAAAAAAGCTGTTTTTTGCCAGGCCCGGTTACTACATGGGCTCCGGTGGGGCAGAAACAATGATTACCGGAATCAGCCTGGTCTCGGTGGTCCGGGATGAAAATCGCGACCAGACGCGTGCGCTGTCTGGCTGCAACTCCCGGTTTCTCTTCCATCGCGCCACCGCATACTGCACAATGTAGTGTGAGATCGGTGTTTCCCGCGTTCTCGTAAACCCTTCTCCGCACCGTCGCCTCCCCTTTTCTCATCGTCGCTATCCAACTTGAGGCTGAGTTAAGGTAGGATTGGGCTGCAAATCGATGAATGCCCTTACTGAGCCCTCAGGATTATATGAATAACTCGGAGCTTCAACAAAAAACGTTTCTTCTCATGTTGATTGCCGTCTCCGTGGCATTCGTCTGGATTCTCTTGCCATTCTACGGCGCGGTATTCTGGGGCTCGGTTCTTGCCATTATATTTACCCCGTTTTATCGCCGGTTGCTGGCTGTCATGAAACATCGCCGAAACCTTGCCGCGATCACCACTCTATTGCTCTGTCTAATTGTGGTGATTCTCCCGATTACAATAATGACAATTTCAATGCTGCAGGAAGGCGTAGTTGTCTACCAGAGGATTCGATCAGGAGAATTGAATTTCGGCGCATATTTTCAACAGATCATGAACGCCTTACCGCCCTGGCTAGTCAATCTGCTGGACCGCTCCGGACTCACAAATATTTCCGAACTGCAGGAGATGCTGTCAACCGGCGTTTTGCAGGGCAGTCAATTTGTCGCAATGCACGCGCTTAGCATCGGCCAGAATACTTTTGAATTCGTTGTCAGTTTCGGCATCATGCTGTACCTGCTTTTTTTCCTGCTGCGCGACGGCGCCGCGCTCTCGTCGAAGATCAAGCAAGCCATACCGCTGAGCATGGAGCATAAGCGGCATCTGTTCGGAAAATTCACTACTGTTATTCGCGCCACGGTAAAAGGCAACGTTGTCGTTGCCGCAATTCAGGGCGCACTGGGTGGCGTGATGTTTTCGTTTCTCGGCATTCAGGGAGCACTGCTATGGGGCTTCGTGATGGCCTTTCTTTCCCTGATACCAGCGGTTGGAGCCGGGCTGATATGGTTGCCGGTCGCAATCTATTTTCTGGTTACCGGCGCTATTTGGCAGGGCGCTGTCCTCATCGGCTTCGGCGTGTTTGTAATTGGGCTCGTCGATAACCTTTTACGACCCGTACTCGTCGGGCGGGACACCAGAATCCCCGACTATGTGATCCTCATCTCCACGCTCGGAGGCCTCGTTCTTTTCGGCCTTAACGGTTTCGTTATCGGGCCGGTCATCGCAGCGCTGTTCATTGCTGCATGGGATCTCTTTTCTTCGTCGACGGAAGCACCCGTGGATTGACCGGAACGCGCGCCTTGGCTCGTGTTGGAGTCAAACAGTACGTACATCAAGTCCGTATATCAAGTCCTCGAAAACCGCATCTGGAGCCGGACCGCCCAAGCGAATATGCGATCCCCCAATAACCATCTGGCGGCGACGGACATCTTGGAATCGAGAGGGAGCGCATGCCTTACGGGGGGATTGGAGGCGGTAACAGCGTCGACGACCGCCTTCGCGATGATTTCCGGGCCGGGCGCCTTGGGTTCTCCGGCGACCAGGTTACGCACACCGGCAAGAAGCCTTTCGTAGCCTGGGGGGTGCTCAACCGCCTCCAACGTTCTTAACTGATTAGGAACGAACTCCGTCTTTATCAAGCCGGGTGCAATGAGCACAACATCGATCCCGAACTCCATCACTTCACCGCGCAGGGCATCAGTCAGCGCCTCAATGGCATACTTCGAAGCGGCGTACCAGCCGAAGCCAGGAACGGATATCCTGCTCAATATGGAAACGATATTGACAATACATCCTGATTTCTGCTTTCGCATATGCGGAAGCACCGCCTGCATGAATCGCGCGTAGCCAAAAACATTGACCTCGAATTGTCTATGGGCCGCCTCCATGGAAACACATTCGATTGCGCCGAGCTGACAGAATGCGGCATTATTCACCAGCACATCAATCCTTCCCTTGGTCGATATCACGTGACTTACCGCCCTATGAACGGCTTCTTCATCGGTAACGTCCAACTGGATCGGCTCTATATGGTCAGACCGTATCTGTTCCAGTCTGTACATGCGGCGCGCCGCGGCAAATACGTAATAACCGTTTTGGGCGAGAAGCTCCGCCGTGGCCCTTCCGATACCGCTGGACGCGCCGGTAACCAATGCAATTCGTTGAGTCATATCTTCGCTCCTTTTATGATTGCCATTCGTTTAGCTTTTTATACATAATGAACGAGTATTAGAAAACCTCTCAACAGACTGTCAAGGAACGCTCGCTAATAACTGCTGGCAAATGGGCTTTACCCGAAGATTTCCTCAGGTGAAACACAACGTATCGTTATGTGCGAATTCATCCTCTAACACTACTTTATAGCATCAGGCAATTCAGCACGCCGGTTTTAATCTCGGAGAAATCCGGCCAATTGCAAGCAGTAAGGAGAGAAATATGAAAACTACATTGATCACAGGAGCCAACCGGGGGATCGGGCTGGAATTTTGCAGGCAATACGCCGCAGATGGGTGGCGTGTTTTTGCGGGCAGCCGCCACCCGCAAAAATCAGATGAACTCAACGCGTTGGCGGCCCGTTATCCAGGTCAGGTTACGGTGCATGCGCTTGATGTTGCGGATCATGCCCAGATCGAAAAACTGGCGCAGTCACTAGCCAGTGAACCCATCGATCTGCTGCTTAACAATGCCGGCGTTTATACCGGCTCTCATGCAGGCGGCACTTTCAGTAATGCGGACTACGAGGCCTGGGAGTATGCATTTCGCATCAACACAATGGCTGCCCTGAAGATGGCCCAGACCTTTGCGCCGCAAATTGCCCGAAGCAGCCACAAGATAATCGTGACTATCAGCAGTAAAATGGGCAGCATTGCGGATAACAGCGGCGGCGGCAGTTATATGTACCGTTCCAGCAAGGCGGCGGTAAATATGGTTGTTAAAACGCTTGCTATCGACCTCAAACCTGCAAGCGTCATTGCGGTGGTATTCCATCCCGGCTGGGTAAAGACAGATATGGGAGGCCCGAAAGCATTGATCTCGAGATCTGAGAGTGTCTCCGGCATGCGCCACGTCATCAGCGGACTCACGCTGGCAGATTCCGGTAAATTCATCGCTTATGACGGCCAGGCGATTCCATGGTAACCGCTCGGCCTGCTATTTTGGGCCATGGCCAAGTAGCGAACCTGACAGGTGGAGGATGCCTGGAGCTTCGGCCAGTCCGCGCCGCAATCGAATCAATCCAGTTAAACCTGATTAATCCGGACGGTTCACCCAAGCTACCTTATTCAACAATTACGGCCGTCCCACTAGCCGAAACCATCAGCATCCCGTTGTCTTTTCCCATTATCTCGTAATCGATATCAATGCCGATGACGGCGTTTGCGCCAAGATCCTGCGCGCGCTGCCGCAGTTCTTCCAGCGCAATCTCCCGTGCCCGCTGCAACTCTTTCTCATAGGTTCCAGAACGTCCTCCCACCAGGTCGCGGATTCCCGCAAACAGGTCCTTGAACAGGTTGGCGCCGAGAATTGCTTCCCCGGCGATGACGCCACAGTATTTCGTGATGCGCTTTCCATCAATGCTCGGGGTAGTGGTAAGTTGCATATTCCTCCATCCAAAGTTTCGTCAATAAAAAACCTGATGACTTTTCATTGCCAATCACAATAATAGTTCGTTCATGACTGCACCTGTCATTCGCTATGGCGTGTTTGGTTTCGGCCTCTTGCGAAGCTTCTTCAACGGGCGTTTTCCCAGTGTTCCCTGTGCTCCTTGCGTTCCCTGTGCCCCATCACGGGGTTTGAATTGCTCAGCAGGCGCAGGGACCGGCTTGCGCCGAACATTCCGCTCGGAAGTTATTGCCCGGTTGATGGGCGTAAGCGTAATCTCAAGCTCATTGATCTCATCCCACTGGGCTTCGGTGCGTTGCCTCTCAGGAATCGCAAGAAGCTTTTGCAGGCGGTCATAAGAGGGGGTCGGTTCAGGTTTATCCATGGTATATTATTGCGACGCTTCTGATAATTATTATCATTTATAATATGATTATGACTGGTCCCGCTGTTGATATGGAGTAAATAATAATGTCGAACGCCCGCTTCAACCATTATCTTACCGTAATGTTTTGTTGTGTCACCCTGTTTGCCGCCAGCGCATCTCGCGCTGAGCAGGTCGTTGTCTATTCCGCCCGGATCGAACAACTCATCAAGCCCATGTTCGACGCTTTCACAAAAGAAAGCGGCATCGACGTAAAATTTGTCACGGATAAGGAAGGCCCCCTGCTCGCTCGCCTCAAGGCGGAAGGAAAAAACACTCCCGCCGACATGCTGATCACCTCGGACGCGGGCAACCTGTGGGAGGCTGCGCGGGAAGGATTGTTGCGCCCCGTCGAGTCAAAAACGCTGGAAGCCAATATTCCCGCCCATCTGCGTGATCCACAGAAACAGTGGTTTGGTTTGTCGGTACGCGCTCGCACTATTATATACAACACAGACAAAGTGAAGCCCTCGGATCTTTCTACCTACGAAGCGTTGGCCGAGCCCAAGTGGAAGGGACGGCTGTGCCTCCGTACTTCCAAGAAAGTATACAACCAGTCGCTGGTGGCGATGATGATTGCTGAGCACGGCGAGGCGAAGACCGAACAAATCGTGAAAGGTTGGGTGGATAATCTGGCCACTGATCCTCTGTCCGATGACACCAAAGCAATGGAATTTGTCGCCGCGGGCAAATGCGATGTCACCATTGCAAATTCCTATTATTATGGCCGCCTGATGGAAAAGAACCCTGCACTGCCACTGGCGATTTTCTGGCCTAATCAGGAAAGCAGCGGCGTGCACGTAAATATCTCCGGTGCAGGTGTTACCAAATATGCCCGTCATCCAGACGCTGCAGTCAAATTGCTGGAATTTCTGTCGTCGGAGAAAGCGCAAAACCTGTTCGCCGACGTAAACATGGAATATCCGGTCAACCCAAAAGTGAAAATCGATCCGGCGGTAGCCGCCTGGGGGACCTTTAAACAGAATACGATAAATGTGAACAAAGCGGGAGAGTTACAAGCCGAAGCGGTAAAGCTGATGGACCGTGCTGGCTATCGATAGGCGCTGAACCTGAACGCGGCAGCTGATCGCCTTTTTTTCGCTTGGCATCATGACTCATAAATTTTTTTCGTTACATGACCTTCAGCTTTTCGGCGAAATCGCTACCAGGCGAAGTGCGTATGCCCCTTTCCGTCAACTGCCGGATTTAGGTTAAAGTGCGTGAAAGATGAGGCGCTTCACCCAACGGAGAATGAGACAGGCACGAGAAAAGCTTTTTTCGGCTTCTCGACTTCCACTCAGCGTACTTCAACAGGTTGGCGCCTGATCCCATTCTTAGTTGCCGCTTTAGTGCTGGCGCCCATCGGCACGGTCGTCTCATCACTTTTTGCTCCAACTGGCGATGTCTGGGAACATCTGGTTGAAACGACACTGGCCAGCCTGCTGGTCAACACGTTCTGGCTCGCTCTGGGGGTGGCGTCCGGCTCCGCCCTGATAGGAGTAAGCCTGGCATGGTTCACGGCGGTTTGCGAATTCCCTGGCCGCAAATTCTTTTCCTGGGCGCTATTACTACCGCTCGCCATTCCCGCCTATGTCACCGCATTCGTCGCACTGGGTCTATTCGATTATATTGGCCCAGTGCAAACAGCGCTGCGCGCTTGGCTAGGGTCGGATTTGCCCTGGTTTCCGAATGTGCGCAGCAGGCTGGGTGTCATCGTTGTCATGGTTCTGGCCTTTTATCCGTATGTGTATCTGCTGACACGCAATGCATTTCTCACTCAGGGCAAACGCTCTCTGGAGGCTGCGCAATCGTTGGGCTTGAATCGCACGCAAGGATTTTTCAAGCTGTCGCTGCCCATGGCGCGTCCATGGATTGCAGGCGGCACGATGCTGGTGCTGATGGAAACTCTGGCTGATTTTGGCACGGTAGCCGTCTTCAATTACGACACCTTCACCACCGCCATTTATAAAGCCTGGTTCGCCATGTTTTCCTTGCCTGCAGCCTCTCAGCTCGCCTCGTTGCTGATTGTGATCGTCTTCGCCATGATCGTCCTGGAACAACAATTCCGTTCGCGCATACGCTATGCCGAAGTCAGGCAGAGTGCAAGGGCCGACCGCATTCCACTCACCGGCTGGCGTGGATGGGCCGTCGCTGGCTTTGCCTCGGGCGCGCTGTTTTTTGCATTTCTCTTGCCAGTGATGCAACTGAGCATTTGGGCGGCGCGTGTTTTCGCACGTGCCTTCGACCAGCGATACCTGGAATTTCTCTGGCATTCGCTGCTGCTATCCGCTTTCGCCACCGTACTCACCTGCTCCGTCGCGCTACTTGTGGTCTACGCGGCACGACGTCATTCTGATCCGGTTACTCGCGCTGCGGTGCGCATTTCCACTATCGGCTATGCTTTGCCTGGCGCCGTTCTGGCAGTTGGCGTTTTCATTCCGATAGCGTGGCTGGATAACCAGTTGAGCGAAATGGCTATGCAACTGTTTCATATAGAGACAGGACTGCTCATCCAGGGCACTCTCGTCACCATGCTGATCGCCTATATGACGCGTTTCCTCGCAGTAACCCACAGCCCCATCGACAGCGCCATGCAGCGTATCACGGGCAGCATAGACGAGGCCGCCCTGGGACTTGGCTTGAGCGGATGGGCCGCGCTGCGCCGCGTACACCTGCCTATTCTGAAAGGCGGGATATTCACGGCCGCCACGCTGGTTTTCGTGGATGTAATGAAGGAAATGCCCATCACCCTGATGACCCGACCCTTCGGTTGGGATACCCTTTCGGTGAGAATTTTTGAAATGACTTCGGAAGGCGAATGGGAACAGGCTGCGCTACCCGCAGTGGCTCTGGTGGTGGCGGGTCTGCTCCCCCTGATATTTTTTGTGCGGCAAACTGAAAGATAATTTTAACTTAAGGCAATGAACGCGCTGCTTGAGCTCAGGAATATCCGGCATGCCTATGGCCTGCAAAGGGTGGTGAACGATTTATCGCTTATACTGAAAAAAGGCGCGATCGGCTGCCTGCTGGGCCCCAGCGGATGCGGTAAAACGACTGTATTAAGATGTATTGCCGGGTTTGAATCGGTTTCGGCTGGCGCAATTTTACTCAACGGCGTCATGATAAGTAACGCAAGTTTCTGTTTGCCGCCCGAACAGCGCCATATCGGCATGGTATTTCAGGACTATGCATTGTTTCCTCATTTGACAGTCCAGGCCAATATTGGCTTTGGCCTCCATCGCATGCAAAAAACGGAGCGCGCGGGACGTATTGCGGAAATGCTGCAGACCGTCGGCCTTACCGACGTGTCGGAAAAATACCCTCATCAGCTGTCGGGAGGCCAGCAGCAACGCGTAGCCCTCGCGCGAGCGTTAGCTCCACGGCCCGATTTGCTGCTGCTGGATGAACCTTTCTCCAACCTGGACGTGACCCTGCGCGGGCGTTTGAGCGTGGAAGTACGCGAGATTCTCAAGAGTCAGAACGCCACCGCTATTTTAGTGACGCATGACCAGGACGAGGCTTTTGCAATCGCGGATGAGATCGGCGTCATGCATCTTGGCGAAATCCAGCAATGGGATACCGCGTATAACCTCTATCACAAGCCCGCCAACCGGTTTGTCGCAAATTTCATTGGCCAGGGGGTTTTTCTCCCCGGCAAGATGCTCGACCCGAGCCATGTTGAAATCGAGCTTGGAACGCTGGCAGGAGTTATCCCTCATCAATGCATTCAGGATTGCCAGCTATGCCGTGAGGGAAATTCAGTGGATGTGCTGATTCGACCGGATGACATCGTGCATGATGATGACAGCCCGCTTCGAGCAGCGGTGATAAACAAGGCTTTCCGTGGCGCCGATATCATGTACACCTTGCGCCTGCCCGGCGGTAGCACTGCACTATCACTGGTACCCAGCCATCACAATCACGCCATAGGCGAAAAAATAGGCATCAGGCTGGAAACAGATCATGTTGTGGCATTCAGCCGATCCGCATCGTAGCCGCTGCCCCTATTTGTAATGGCTCGCGTTTGAAGTCAGCCGGGCTCGCATTTTGACGCTTTTTTGGGTTTAGCTTAACTGCAAATAACGGAGCGCTCATGCTCATGCTATCTGCAAAAGAGCTTGCATCTACCGGCACCGTAGATGTTGAAGAGCGGGAATCGGGTGCCGGCCGCCGCGAAGACGAACACCAGCGAGGCAGGCCGAGGCGACAAACGCCACCCCAGCGGAAGGCACCGGGTACGCGGCGCGGTGCGGTCTGGCGGCAGTCGACATGCTCATGGCACAACAGCGCCTTGCAGCTTCGTCGTAGGCCGTCTGGCTTCGACCGTCGCTATACTGTCTGGCCACCGTCGACAACGATGGCGCTCCCGACGACGAAGCTAGCCGCATCCGAACACAACCATACAACCGTCGCAGCGATCTCCTCGGGCCTACCCGTTCTCCCCACCGATTCCTGCGCAATCACCGCCTGCCGTCCCTCAGCGGTCGCACCACTGAATCGATCCATCATCGGCGTGTCGATGATCCCCGGGCACACGGCGCTGATACGGATGTTCGACTGCGCGTAGTCGAGAGCCGCCGACTTGGTCAAACCAACCACGCCGTGCTTCGCGGCGACATAGGCCCCGCCCCCTTTGAAACCTCTAATCCCAGCGCCCGAAGAGGTGTTTACGATGGCGCCGCCCCCTTGCTCGAGCATCAATGGGATTTCATGCTTCATGCACAGAAACACACCCCGCAGCGTCCACAGCAGCTTCAGCGTTGCACCAGGCTTGAATATCCTTGATCTTGCGTGGTGGTAGCGATCCGCTAGTCAGACAGGGTAAAGCCAAATCTGTTGCGGACCAGAAGCTGCACGCAATGGAACAGGTAATAACGTATCTACATTACATTACAATATATGAGAGAGAGCGATGCAGGATGCGCACTACGACCCCGAGAAGCCGCGAGTTAAATCAGGATACCCAGCGAACGCCAGGAAAGCAGCAAGATAGGCTATGTTATGTATTCACATCCGGTTGGGGCAGTACCCCGCTACTGCTGATCTAATGAATACCAGAAGCGGACCGGCAGATCAAGGTGTATTGTGATCTTGCCTTCGATGCGGGAGATGAAAGGCTTCGAGCTAGTAAGGCAATACTGTCGCAGGGCCACGACCATGTCGCCATTGCGACATGGTCGACCGTGTTATTACCGGCCGCCTGTTCCGATCAGCCATTAAATTTTGGAACTGGAAACAGGTGCGCTCCTGGCAGAGCAACCGAGTTGGTACGAGATGTCATTCTTCGAACTGGTTGGTCTGTTATGTTGCCAATACAGTGCGCACCTACGCCTTATAGAGGACTACGGAACTTCAAATCTGATCGTTGGAGTCTGATCCGACCCTGGCATTATTCTTGAGGTTTCGCCCACTCGGTATTTCCGCTGAAGCGGTATCACCGCGCTCGGCGAGTTCCAAGGCCATTTTCTGGTGAAAAGCCGCCTGCTTCATGGTTTCCTCCGCAGTTCGCTCGTATTTATGCAATAAAGCCAAAGTATGCGATTGCTTGTCTTGTGCCTGCCTGCCATAAAGATAGCTTTTTTCTTCATAGTGCTGAAGCAGTTTCTTTTGCTCCTCCGCCTTTACCAGCATTTCTTTGGCGGTACGTTGATATTGCTTCACCAATTTATCATGGTCGGCATAGGTTCTCGCATTCGTTGCAGCCGTACGAATATTGTCATTCTGCGCTTCCATAGGACCCATTTGCGCGCAGGAAGCCAATAGGCCAAGCATAGCCAAGATTCCAACAAATGTTCCCGATTTTGTTTTCATAATAGTAATGAACCCAAATAGAATGAGAGTAGCTTCATCCTAACTCAGTCCATACTATTGAACTATTGGGGAAACCCTGGTTTTTAACTAAGGGAAACCCTTATGTAACATTTATATGTCGGAAGTGGCTAATAGAATGTTGATAATATTGGGGACCCGGCGGCTGTATAAAACCGCTCAGAAAGAATTCCGGCCCTGACATAAAACGTATGGCAGCGTTCATTATTGCGCTTTCGTCCAATGGGTGGCATAACGTATCAAATCGGCGCCGTCTTTCAAGTTCAATTTGGTACGAATGTTGAAGCGATGCGTTTCGATAGTTTTAATACTGCGGTTAAGCAACTTGGCAATTTCCTGACTGCTATGTCCGGATCCAATCAAATGCAGTACCTCAAACTCACTGGGGGTCAGACTGTTAATCAACGGTTCAGGCTTCGAGTTTCCGGTCGCGACCCGATTCAACAGCCTGGCGTGCATCGGCTTGCTCAGATAAATATTCCCCTTTAACACCTCGCGGATAGCGGTTACCAGCACTTCACCCGGCTCCTGCTTCATCACGTAGCCGCGCGCGCCAGCCCGCAAAGCGCGTTCGGCATACACGCCTTCGTCGTGCATGGAGACGACGAGTACGGGTAATGCCGGAACCTGGACGTGCATGCTTTTTATGACCTCGAAACCGGAGAGGGTCTTGAGAGACACGTCCATTAACACGATGTCGGCCTCATGTCCCGCTTTGAGTGCGGCCAGCGCCTCCTCGCCGTCGCCCGCCTCGGCAAATACCTCCATATCCGGCTCTAGATTGATGAGCATCGCCATGCCGTGCCGCAACATGGCGTGATCGTCGACCAGCATTACTTGTGCTTTCAAGGCTGACATAGCGGGAAGCTCCTACCCTGTTCGCATTTCCAGCCGCATTTCCAGCCGCACTTCCATTCCCCCTTCGGAGTGCGACAGAAATTCCAATATCGCGCCAAGCTGCCTGGCACGATATTGCATGATTTTAATGCCCATTCCGGGCGATGCTCCGTATTTCGTGTTAAAACCGGCAAAGCCGCCGCCGTCATCGCGTATCGACAGGCAGAGCTTTCCTCCCTCGGAAACCAGCGAAATTGTCACGTGTTGCGCGCGGCCGTGGCGTATTGCATTATTGGTAGCTTCCTGGGCAATCCGGTAAAGATTAAGCGAGAGATTCTTATCCTTGATAATGACTTCATTTTTGCATACGAAATCACAAGTAATCTTATAAGTGATTGAAATTCTCGATGCAAACGCCCGCAACGCACCCATCAGACCATTGGTCTCCAGTTCAAATGGAAGCAGCCCCTGAGCAAGCTGCTTGCATTGCATCACGGCGATCTGCGCCTGGGTTGCGATGGAAGCTGCGACGGTTGCCGCATCCACACTCCCCGATGCGGATATTTTTTTCTCCAGCGCCTTGGCTTGATAACCAATCGAAGCAATCTGCTGGCCGAGATTGTCGTGCAATTCCTGACCAATCGAACGCTGGTGTTCTTCTGCAATGGAAACCAGCGTCTGCTCCAGACGCTTGCGATCAAGCCAGCTCTCCAGATCACTCGCGACAGCGTCGATAAGCCGCTGCTCTTCCGGCACCAGGAATGGTTTGTCCTCGGGATAGAAGACACACAACCGGCCGCAGGGTTTGTTGTTGGCCTTAATCTCCGATTGCAGCTCGTGCGTACGATACCGGCCATGATTCTCGGAAGTAAAGCGCCTGCCATCGAGCTCGATCATCGCGGTAGCAATTTCCGGGAATTGCATGGCCGGAATCAGGTGCTCAAAAATCTGCTGACAGACATTATCCACCGACAATTCCAGCCCCATGCCATGGCGGATCTCGTAGAGACACGTAATTTCTTTCAGACGCTCGCGCAGCGCCTCATCGATCTGCTTGCGCTCGAACCACCTCTCCAGATCACTGGCGACAGCGTCGATGAGCCGCTGCTCTTCCGGCACGAGGAATGGTATATCTTCGGGATAAAAGACACATAACCGCCCGCAGGGTTTGTTGTTGGCCCTGATCTCCGATTGCAGCTCGTGCGCAGGACCTTGGCCGTGATTCTCGGAGGTGAAGCGACTGCCATCGAGTTCGATCATGGCGGTAGCAATCTCCGGAAATTGCATGGCCGGTATCAGGTGTTCGAAAATCTGTCGGCAGACATTCTCCACCGATAATTCCGGCCCCAGGCCGCGGCGAATCTCATATAGGCAGGTGATTTCCTTCAGACGCTCGCGCAGTGCCTGACCTGCGCTTGCAGGCTCATCCATAGAAGGATGAGCTGCGTCCGCTTGGTTTTTTTCCTGGCTGATCATTGAAGACTTCATCATTCGTTTGCAGCGGCACGAGCAGTGCTGGAAGATGCTAAAACATGAAATCCAAATCGGCAAGCGCTCTTATTGCAAAGTCAAATTTCTCGCCGCACGTATTTCCGCTGCCAGTTGTAATACTGACATCGCGTAATTCACGCTGCGGTTATAACGGGTAATGACAAAGAAGTTATTGAAACCCAACCAGTGCTCGTTCCCGCCTTTGTTCTCCAGCTCGATCAGCGTCACTTGACGGTCGCCAGATATAGGCGCTTGCGGCGCGACACCCAATTTTCTCATTTCCTTGACTGTATAGAACGGCTTGCTCCCCGAGTACACAGCCTGACGATAGTCTTCACCGTTAACCAGCGCGGGAACCGCTACCGTCTGTTCCGTTTCCCAGCCATAGCTCTTCAGATAATTCGCGACGCTGCCAATGGCATCTGCCGTGCTACGGGATAAATCGGCTTTACCATCATTATCAAAATCCACCGCATATCGGCGATAGCTGCTGGGCATGAATTGTGGGATACCGATAGCACCGGCATAAGAACCCTTGATGTTCAGTATGTCTGCACGCTGTTCCCGTCCCATCAGCAGATATTGCTCCAACTCGTTGCGGAAGAATTCGGCGCGCTTCGGATAATCAAACGCCAGCGTAGTAAGTGCGTCCAGCACGCGATGCCTGCCGCTCTGTACGCCATAATTTGTTTCGATACCGATCACCGCGGCGATGATTTCCTCGGGAACGCCGAATTCTCTGCGCGCCCGCTCCAGCACTATGGCATGACTATCCCAGAAGGCAACGCCGTCAGTAACACGCTGAGGTGTCACGAGGAGCGGCCGGAACTCATGCCACGGCTTTGAAGTAGCCGGCTTGGAAATCGCATTGATTATCGACGGCTGAAACTGCGCTGCACGGAGGACCTGCTCAAGTTCAGTCTGGGTAAATCCGTGCCGTTCCACCATCTCACCGATAAAGGTTTCGATGTCCGGCCGCAGCTGCGCCGGCGCGGCGGTGGAACCCGTCGCACCGATCGCGGCACATCCGGCGAGTGCCAGAAGCCCAAATGCATACAGGCGCAACCATCTGATTTTTCCGGACAAGAAAGCGCGGACAACCACCGGCCTCTTGCCACTATCGATACGCACGATCAAAAACCGGATAGATATTTCCCTGAATCTTTTCAATAAGCTCATCGCTTTCTCACTCCCGCTCAGCTTCTTTCACTCCTCATTGGCTTCTTCACTCCTCGTCACCCCATTCCCGCCATCCCTTGAGCAGCGGGAAATATAGTCCCCGCCTCACCGGCCGCCCATCGAGCATGCGCATAAGCGCGGCGTACCGGTCGAGTTGAATACGGTAGCGCTCCTGTTCACGGCTGAGAAATCCTTCCAGGTCTGCGCCTTCATGGCTGCTGGTTTTGTAATCCACGACCCAGCGCCGACCATCCGCATCGCGAAAAGTGCGATCGATAACGAGGTCCATATATTCTCCCCCGACAATCGTTGTCATGCGCAGTTCACTGCGAGCGTCCTGCTGTGGACCAAGCAGCCATTGCCCGCGCGGATCGCTCACCGCATGGACAAGCGCTGTCATCACGCGCTTGATTGCCGCGTCCATATCGCTCCCGTTATTGACCATACCGCACGCAAGCAGTTGACGCCTGAAAGTGTCGCGCAAAACCTGAATCCGTTCCACGTTCCAGTTCGCCACCCCGTCCTCGGCAATACGCTGCAACCAGCGATGTACAACGTTTCCGATAAGACGCGCCGTTTCGCCAGCCCACGAATATTCTACATCTCCCTGGGCTGGCGCGATTTTCACCTCAGCCTTCCACTGTACAGGTGGGGGGGCGACAGGCAGCGCCCAGTCGGATACAAGGCGCCGCAGCGACTGATCGATCATATATTCTCTTCCTTTCCTCTGTGCGCTGCCATCTTCGTTGCCATCTTCTTTACCATCCGTGTTGGCAATCGACATATCCGAAGATATTGCTCGTGCCGCGGCTTCTGCATAGACCGGTTCGACCACGGGCCAGATTTTGCTCAGCAATGTTTTTCGCGCGGGCGGCTTCAGTTCAAACCCGCCCTCCTGTCCATGAGCAATACCCGCACTGCCAAGCAGATGCAGGCGCTGCCGCGCGCGTGTCGCGGCCACGTAGAGCAGACGCCCGTCCTCAAGATCAGCTTTTTCGTCATCCAGTTTTTCCAGCCAGGAATAGATGCGATCGGCGTCCGCTCCGGTTTCCTGAATCGGTGCAAGCAACAAGTCCTTACCTTCGTTTTCTCCTTCCCTCTCTCCAGCAAGCGACTCACCCCGTAAATGCTCCATCCACATGAAGAGTTTCTTGTCATTACTGCGCGAGGAACGGCCCAGGCCAGGCACGATGACGCAATCGAACTCCAGCCCCTTGGCCTTGTGAATGGTCATGATCTGTAACGTTTCGTCGGCTTTCACGTCGGGTAATGCGAAAAGCCTGGCGAGTCCTTCCTCCAGTGCAGCCAGGCTGAGAACTCTCCCGGTATTTTCGTACGCTTCAAGGTAGTCAAGATAGGCTGCGGCGTCTTCCGAGTCTGTTGCATCATTTAGGCACGCGGGACCTCCCAGCGCAAGCCATGCTGCCTCAACAGTCGACCGCAGAGACTGGCGACAGCGATTGGCCATACACACCTTCAGCACTTCACGCACACGCAGCAAGCGGGCATGCCCATCGGAGGAGATCCGTGCCGTGCATGCATCATCGTTGATCAATTCCCACACTGTCCGGTTGCCTGCCCCCGCGGTACTTTCTCCCCTGGTACTTTCTCCCCCGCTTCCTGCTGCATTGACAGCAGCCACATCATCCGTATCGTCGGAGGCGGGCTCCGCTTGCGTTGAAGCGAGCGCGTGCATGTCCAGAAGCGTGAGCCCGCACCATGGCGCGCGCAGTAGCGCGAGCCATGCCACTCGGTCCGCCGGATGCGCTAGCGCCCGCGTCAGGGCCAGCAGATCCTGCACAACCTGGCGGTTGCCCAGTCCTTCGATTTCAATCGCGCGAAAACGTATTCCTGTTTCCTTGAGCCGGGGGACGATCTGGTTGAGATGGCTGCGGTTGCGCACCAGGATTGCGGTTGTCGAGGAGGGATCAGCGTTCCGCGCTTGCATGGCAATCTCTACCACTTTTACCGCCTCGGCGGCATGGTCATCATCGAAAAACGGGTGTACGCTGACCGCCGCGCCGTCAAGCAAGCTGTGCATTGCAATGGACGGTGTATAACGCACGGCGCCAATCGAGATATTCTCCCGCTCTGGCATCACCTCCGCGAACGTGTCGTTGACCCAATCCACGATGCCGCGCTGCGAGCGAAAATTGGTGGAAAGGGAAACCGGGTGCAGTATGACGTTGCCAATTCCGCCGGCACGGGCGCGAAGGAATAACCCGACCTCGGCCTCGCGAAAACGATAAATGGATTGCATGGGGTCGCCAACGGCCAGCAAACTGCGACCATCCTCCGATTCCCATCCTGCGGTAAGTTTCGCAACCAGCTCATATTGACTGATCGACGTATCCTGAAATTCATCTATCAACAAATGCCGGATACGATAGTCGAGCGCGAGAGCAAGATCAGTAGGCATCTCGGATTCGCCGAGTGCTCGCAGCGCGCCTTGCGCGACCTCGGTAAAGTCAACCTTGTTGCATGACTGAAACACAAGCTTGAGCTGTCCCGCCGCCAGCGGCAGCAGTTGCGTGATCGCGCCGAGTACTTCCCATTGCTTTTCGGTATAAGCCGGCGGCGGCAACAGACGAACTTCGTGCAGCGCCTGGCGAAGCGCGCCCTCATCATTTGCGGACAACAGCGAGACGAGTGCACACGCCCTGTCTTTCCATACCTTCGCGATGTCTTTACTGGCTTTGGCCTTGCCAGGCGGAAATCCATCTCTTACGGTATGCTGCTTGCGCCACGAGCCGTCTTTTGTGAGCAGCAGTTCGGCGATGGCGTGCCAGCAGCCGACGTCCTGCTCTCCGTCGCCAGGCATTCTGCTGAGCCTGCCGAATTGCTCGTACCCGGCAAAAGCCGAACCCCTGTCGTTATCCGCCAAGTTGTCAGCCACATACTGCACAATCTCAACCGTTTCGTCTTGCATCGAGGCTGGATATGACGTGCACAAGCGCTTAAGCGCGTCCTGCCGCGTGTTCTTCAACGCGGCTTCCAGCTCATCGCGGTCTCTGCCATGAATATGGCGCAGCCATTGGTCGCGCCGCGCGAGCATTTCAACGAGCAATGTTTCGACCCGTGCCACGTCGTTATCGAGATGTTCCAGCAAGCGCTGCATATTCTGCGCCTGGGCGTCTCCCCCCTCGACCAGATCGATGGTTGCACGCGCCGCTTGAAGGTATAAATCGGACGCGTCCTCGACGGTTTCCGGCTGTGAGCCGAACGCCGATAACATGGGCATCTGGCGCGTAAGCGAGGCGCATAATGAATCGAATGTTTGAATACGCAAACGTGCCGGATTATCGAGAATATGCCAGCCAGCGTGACTATCGCGCCGCAAGACTGCTTCAGCGAGCTCGCGAGTTAGTCTTCCATGCTCGGTCTCCTGTCCGGTTTGGGGTCTTACGGACGGATTAAATTTTTTGTCGGCCTGCGCAAGCGCCGCCATCAGACGTTCCCGCATCTCCGCAGCGGCTTTGCGCGTGAATGTAATCGCAATAATCTCTTCCGGCTCTTCGACAGTCGCAAGCAGCGTGAGATAGCGCTGAATCAGAAGGCCGGTTTTGCCCGATCCGGCTGGCGCCTGAACAATAAAAGAACGCGTGGGATCGAGGGCACGGCGGCGCTCATCAAAGTCCGGCACGATGTCGGACGCAAGGTCAGGCGCAAGTTCAGCCGTAGGAACCGGCGTATTCAGCATGGACGAGGCGTTGCTCACCCCCCGCCTCCCTGCTCTGTAAACTCGCCCCCTGCCCGTTCATGAATCCGGCAGAGCGACCGCACGTCACAGTTGCGGCAGGTATGTGGATATTTCTTGGGATCGACTTTCGCATGGCCCGCAATGAAATCGACAGCGAGGCGCTCAAGCGTCGCGCCCCAGGCTGCGACGAGGCCCTCCCATGAGCCGTATGCATCGCCGTGGCGTGACTCTGAAAACGCCTTGGCGCCGGGCAGCAGATCGCTGTCGCGCACAAGCAGAGTGAACCGCATCTCGCCTGTCTTGACCTGCGCAAATGCGACTGCCACGGCATCCGGCTCGGCAGCTACAAGATACAGGGGCAATTGCGGTTCCTCCGGACGATCGCCAAGCATGGTGCTCACCGATGGAGCCCGCGTCTTGTAATCGATAACAAGGCGGCGCCCGTCACCGAGTTCATCTACCCGGTCGAGCCGGGTCGCCAATGCAAGCCCGCCTATGTCGATGTTGCGTTTGTCTTCAATCGCCACGACCGTGAAGTCATCGCGCTTTTTGTCTTCGTTGAGCCATTCCCGCCCTAGGCGCATCAGGCGCCGTTGCTCAATCGCTGCTAAACGTCCTATAGCTGGACGATCGCGCTGAATGCGTGCGACTGCGGCTTCCGCGGCACGCATAAGTACCGCTTCAAGGTCTTCATCACTGATGGTATCGAGCGCACTTCTGGTCTTGAGTCGGCCCCATGCCTGGGCGAGTACATGATGCACCAATGTGCCGCGCTCCATTGCATCCAGTCCCGGGCGAGGCGCTCTAACGCCTTCCGCGCCCAATCGATGCACCGCCAATGCTCGAAATGGGCAGACCGCCTGATCTCTTATCACCGCCATGCCGCCCGTAACGCCTTTGGCACTGTCCATACGCATCGGTGGCGCTTCGTCATCTCTCAAGCGCTCAAGCCGGCGTGCATCATGGATAAAATCATGGTGGCTGGCATAATCAGGCAACACAAGCTTGCAAACAACAATATCCGCTATCAACGGGCTGGGCGAGAGTTCGCGCGTATCGTGGTCGCCGCCATGCCGCGGATGACTCAAAATAACCTCTTTCGCCGCCGTCAGCCATGCGTCAGTGAGCCGGCGCGCGAGTTCGAGAGACGAATCCGCCGAGCCTTGGGGTAACCGCTCGGCTCGTTGTAGTTCGATTGGCAGAAACGGATTCGGTCGTGGCTGCGGCGGCCATGCTTCATCAGATAACCCCATAACCCAAAGATGATCGAACGCCATGCCCGCGGCCTCGAAAACCCCCAGTATCTGGATGGGAACATCCGGCGTCTCGGGTTGAAACAGCGTATCGGCCGCCATATGGCGCAAGCGCGACAACGCTTCGCCGTAGCCGGTATGTTGCATGACGTTGTCAATGACAGCGAAATCGGCAAGCACTTCCTGCCACTTTTTGACTGTCTGATATTCAACTGAATCCAGGTCGCGCTCGCCGGGAAAACCTACGATCCGGAGGACTTCCAAAATCGCTCTGGCCAGCATTGAGGGCGCTTGTGAACCGAGCAGCTTCGTCTTGCGAAATTCGTCATAAACAGACAAGCGGCTCACAAGGACCGGACAGTTTGTACTGCCCGGTTCACGCTCGATCAGGGCGAGCAATCGTTCGAGCGTAATCATGGGCGCCGCGCGTTTGCGTAGCTGGGCGTCGAGCCGGGCACGATGGATCATCTCGGTCTCGCCACCTCCGATGAAAGGTGAGCGGAGCAAAATGCTTGCGCGTTCAAACTCGATTTCCCCCGCACCCAGTTCGAGTATGAGGAACGCGGCGTTTACCAGAGGATACGAGGTCAGAGCCAAACCCAGCGATGCATTGAACGGTGGAATGCGCCCTGCCGTACCTGGTAATGATCGCTGAACGTCCGGCTCCATCACGGAGTTGAATATCCGCATGATCGTACTTCGATGCTCTGAAAATCCTGGAACCACGACACCGATGCGAACCTGGCCGTCGGCTTCGATTCGCTCTCGTGCCCATACTGCCGCATGGTAAATCTCCTCGCTGCGGTCATCATATGCCACACGCCGGATGGGGTTGCTCGACTCGGGTGGCGATGCGCCCTGAGACGGCGGAGCAAGCATTACTTCACAACCATACTCCTCGAGCTTGATCAGTAACGCTGCCAACTGGGGTGTGACAATATCGAAACCGTAGCAAATCAGGCGCTTCGGTTTGCTCACTTCCGGATACTGGCATAACTCCGATACCAGATCGTGAAGCCGCGCGCGGTCGATCTGGCGCGCTCGGGCGGTTATTTGCTCGTAAAATTGCGACCAATCACGAAATGCTCTGCCATCTTCGTTCAGCGGAAAGTTCCTGAGTCGTGGAATGAGGTTCCAAGCGTGAGCGAGCTGCCACGCTTCCCGGGCAAGCCGCGCGGCTTCCGCAACAGAATGCAGGACCGCGCCCGCTGCCGAATGGGAAATGGCCTTCTCCCACAACACCTGCTCCTGAGCAGGCGTAAGCAGAATGGGTAAATGAGGCGCTCCATCGGAGTAAAGCGCGTCCTCGTAGAGACGTTCGACGAATGCGGTGACCGGCAGAATATCCGCGGAATCCCAGACAGATACTCCCTTGACAGTCTGAACCCTGTCGAACTCGCGCTTCAGTGCTGTCGCGAGCCGACGGTTGGGAGTAACAATCGTCATGACATCGATTTTTATACCGAGGTCATAGTCCGCAAGAATCTCACTGAGAAGAATTTGTGGAAAATTCAGAATGGGTGACATGCGGCAAAAAGCGACCGCTGCCGGATCAGCGTTCGAGTTTGTCCAGTTTTTCTGTTACCTTTGCCCAGTCGTCCGCATCTGCCAACGCGTCCTTTTTCTCAATAATGGGTTTCCAGGCTTTGGATAATTCGGCGTTCAGTGCAGTGAAATGCTGTTGATCCGTGGGCACATCGTCCTCGGAGAAAATTGCCTCCACTGGGCACTCAGCCACGCATAAAGTACAATCTATGCATTCGTCCGGATCAATCACCAAAAAATTGGGCCCTTCGCGAAAGCAATCCACCGGGCACACATCCACGCAATCTGTGTATTTGCATTTAATACAACTTTCGGTTACTACATAGGTCATGATGGATCCTTGCTGGGCTCTTTTGAGAATTCTCAATTTTACCAGAAATTTTACGAACGCCGCTATAACTCTACAACCCAAACCAGGCTGCCAGTATGGGTTTGAGCCGAAAATCAGGCTTGAATAGGAACACCGGAACTCTAGCCATACAATGATGACGTCCCGTATCGCCTTGATCCTGCTTACTGCATTGCGCGGCTCGTGTATGCAATTCTGCCTGTTGCCGCCGCGCTGTCGGCAATTATCCCGGCACGGCGTTTTGCTTTTGGATTAATTGCCAAAGAAATAAACACTTCCCCAGCCATCACCGGCCACTCCAGTATCAGCGTCACAGCCTGCATGATTTTTTCGAAGCCCTCCTCCGACTGCGAAACGGAATAACAGGGTTGCGCCCTTAATTCCACCGGAGATGAAACTTTCAGCTCAATACTCCCCGCCAGTGCATCGTCTTCCAGTGTTATGCCGGTCATGGCGAATAATTCAAGCGGCTCACCGAAACCACAAGGAATTTCATCCTGATAAATATAGCGCCCGCTCCAGCCGTCACAACTCGGCATGGCCAGATTGATCTCGGTACTGAATATGCCTTGGGCTTCGTCTGCGAAAAGATACGACACTTGCAGCTGATTATCTGCAAGCCCGATGCTCTTTTTTACGTGAAGCGAAAATGCTTCCGCCTGGCAAAGCATATCATCAGCGGCCAACGCTTCATGCTCATAGCTTATAAATCCCCCATTCAAACGGTCTACGAACAACCCCCGCGCATGGTCATCAGCCACTAAATCCAAGGCATCTATTTTATGCTTGAAACTGACTCGCTCGTGCGCCGAAGCGATACCGGTGCCGCCGTGCCCATGTGAGCCGTACACACTTTGATCAATTTTTTGATAATAATGTTCCGTCTGGCGCTGCAATGTATCGCCAAAATTATGCTTCAATACATAGGAATCCAGTTCGCAAACACTGGCGCCCCCATCCAGCTTCAACACGGCCTGAATCACGCCGTTCTGTAAATACATTTCCTCCGTCCCGTCAAGATCGGTATCTTCCAAAAATCGTGCCGGGCGCGGCCCGTACGCATCGAGCATCGCTTCCAGTTCCACAATTGCCCTGAATACCGCCCGGCGCAAATGGGGCAAATACAAGCCCCCGAACAAACCGTGCCAGTATGCATCATTGGCCTGGGACTCATAGAGCTTATCCCTCATGGCGTTGCTCTGTTGTGGCTGTGGCAGCGATGCGAACCGCGTGGAAAGGCCCAACATGCGTTTGTGCATCCAGTTGGATTCAGGATAACGAGAAAAGAAATTTTTCCAGATTCCGCCGCGCAGGAACGCCTTATTGTCCTCATACCATCCAGACGCCTTCCCCTGCCGCACCAGGTGCGCATAAATATTGGCGGGCTCGGCAGGGAGAGTCCATTCGTTCATTTCAATATAGGAAGTGGTTGGCAGATACACTACACCGCGGGTTCTTCCAGCAATATGGTAATCGCCGTAGTGCTGGGTGCGAATCATGGGCGAGGCCAGCACATTTTGAATAAAGCTCTCCAGCCAGCCTTTTCCATACACCCACTCGTAAGTCTCCGGCCAAATGCCAAATTTTTCGATATCATCAAAATAGACCGCCGCATTGCCATGTCCGGGGGCGCTGTTCCCAGCGAGAGACTCGATATAAGCTACCGCGTCCTCAGCCGGCGAAAACGGCAACCGGTAGCGCAATGCTTCGGAAATGGGAAACAGATCGAGTTTACGTCCGTCCTCCTCGGTAGTGAAATAGCCGTCCAGTTCCGCCAGGGTTTTGCCGGCACAGAGAAAATGGTAATCGTCCACGATAACGTAGCGGATACCGCAATCCGCTAACGCCGGAACAACGGTTGTTTCCCACACGCGTTCCGTCAGCCACGCACCTCGCGGTCGTTGCCCCAGCTTCCTCTCCAGCTTATCGGAAAACGTCTGGATCTGTCCGATCCGGTCACGATTGGGAATGGCCGCCAATACTGGCTCTGTATCCCCTGCACCAAATAGCTCGACCTGTCCGCGCGCCACCATTTTCCTCAGCAATGCCATGTCTTCGGGATAGTGATAAATCAGATAGTCCAACAGCCATCCGGAAATATGCATTGCAAAACAGAATTCCGGGTAGCGATAAAGTGCTTGCAGGAAGGGTTTATAGCAGCGCATGTGGGCATCGGCAAGAACCTCTGGGAAGTTACCGACCGGCTGGTGAGCGTGAACGCCAAAAAGCAGCGAGATGGGCCGGGTCATCGATACCCCTCGAGAAAAAAACTTAGCCAAGAATTTGCGCAGATCCCAACCAACATAACGTCGGCGCCGATCAAGCGAACCGCATCATAGCTATATCCCTCTCGTCACGAAACGGCCATTTCAGCGAGAGAGATGTGGCCGAAACCGTTTCGGCTTGCTTAAGCAATAAAGATATCAGTTGGAAAATAGTCAGTCGGGGCTGATAAGCGCCATTTGGGATCCTGAATAAATCCCTAAACCCCTGTAGCGCTCATTTGCCCGCCGGACAGCAAAATTACGAATGCTCAGAAGTTCGCTACGAAGCGCGCCGCATGGCGCCACCCAACTCATGAGCGTCTCCACCCTGGCTGATAGGTTCGCGTACGGTTTCGGGTACCGGCAATTTCAGCAGGCCGTATAGATTAGCCAGATTATCGCGGAACAACTGGTCGAAACTCGATACCACATATGGCGGATTATAATCGCCTAGCCACCAGAACCAGTCAGAGCTTTCGCAGGAAGCCAGCTGCCGCTCGGCTTTAGCCTTTTCCTCATCAGTCAGACGGCCGCTTTGCATAACAAGGTCATAACTGTGCTTGGCCGCACAGAGCAGATCCCAGGCGCAATTTTTGTCCCGATCGCCTATCCAGGTGGAAAATGATCCGTATACCCAACTGCCCGCCGCCAGTACCGGCAAAGTGACAACGTCGACTTGCTTTGCGGTGGCAAGATAGTCCTGATAAGTGGTAACCCGGATCGAATCGTGGTTTTCGAGAATTTCATAAAGATCGTTGAGAAAATAATATCCGTTGTAGGGGTAATATTCCCAGGCATTTTCGCCATCGAGGATTACGCTCACCACCGGATTCTCACCCGGAGTCGCATTACGGCCAATGTCCTCGAGAGAGTGCACCAAATGCTCCGCAGCGTCACGCCCAAACCATTTCGAGTATTCGAAGCCGATCATGTCCGACAATTTCTCGTCGCGAAAGAAGCATGTGACACCGCCGGCCCCGCCCTCTACCCGATATGGGCGGTAAAGATAGCGCCCTCGTTCAGGCAGGGGTTCGGGTGCATTCGACATTTGTAAGCTATTGGCCAGCACACCCTCCCCGCTGGCGCTCCATTGACAGCCGTGGTCGGCCAGAATTTCCAGTAATGGCGCGGAGATTGCGCCTTCCGCAGGCCATATCCCGCGGGGGGTAATACCAAAGCGGCGCACATGACTTTCGATGGCTGAATCCAACTGACGCGCCACACGGCTTTTTCCCCCCGGATAAATGGTTTCCATTGGCAAATTCGAGCCGGGCTCGCTATCACGCGCGGACGAAAAATCGATCAACAGCGGCGCAAGCGGATGGTAATGCGGTGTGGTGGAAAGTTCGATCTGACCTGATTCAGCCAGCTTGCGATAGCGGGGAATCAATCCCTGTATCAGTTCCCCAATCACATCGAGCAACTGCTTCCGATCGGCGTAGCTGAAACCCCTGCCTTGCGTCATCAGTCTCACCACGGCCTCATTGTCCCTACGCACGCTCTCACCGGTCCATGCAAGGTGGTACCAGACGAGCAGGTCCGACAAATACTGGCCTGAAAGATAAGCCAGCTCGGCCTCGCCACGTTCCCGCAACGCCTCGTGCATATCGTGCAAGCGTTTATACGCGGGATAGGGCTGCATCATGGTCACATGATTGCTGCGGAAGCAACTGTCAAATGCTCGCAGACGATCTCTTGTGGAGACCTGTTCCAGATCGGGCGTGGCCAGCAAACGCAAGAGCGGATCCCGTAGTTGCCCCATGGCGAACTGCGCCGCATAATCCTCCAGCTGATCCAGTAGCACCGGCACAAAATTAACCACCGCCTTCATGGAGGGATGTGCTTCCAAATGGGATACCATGTCGCTGTAATCCTTGATGGCATGCAGATACACCCATGGCAGCATAAACTCGCCAGTTTCGTAATTGCGGTAATCCGGCTGGTGCATATGCCACAGCAGGATAAAGTTCAATGGTTGCATTATCTTGACCTGATGGAAAGGAACTCTGAAAGCTCCGTGCGACTGCGACGCTCTTCGTTTATACCCTGGCTATCTTGCCGCCCCTCATTCCTCACCTGACATAATGTATTTTCTGTCCGAGCATTTCCGGAGTGATAAGAGTAATACCATTTTCAGTGACATGAAACTGCTTACGATCTTCTTCCGGGTCAAATCCCACGGTCAGACCAGGGGGAATCAAACAGTTCTTGTCCACCACTGCCCGTCTCAGTCGGACGTGCCGGCCGATATCCACATTGGGCAGTATCACCGAGTCTTCAATACTGCTATAGCTGCGTACCTGTACATTGGAAAACAATAAAGAACGGCGCACCGTTGACCCGCTGATGATGCAACCGCCGGAAACCATGGAGTCCAGTGCCTGGCCCCGCCGATCGTTGTCATCGAAAACAAACTTGGCGGGTGGCAGCTGTTCCTGATGAGTCCAGATCGGCCAGTCCTGATCATATAAGTTGAGATCAGGTGTGACGTGAGTAAGGTCGAGATTCGCCTCCCAATACGCATCAACCGTACCCACGTCCCGCCAGTATGGCACACCTGACACCATGTTGACACAGCTGTCAAGAAATCGGTGAGCGAATACCCGGCGGCGAGGTACCAGATACGGAATCAAATCCTTCCCAAAATCATGCGACGAGTCTTTGTCATCATGGTCATGAATCAGCTGTTCGAACAGGAACGATGCTTTGAACACATAGATGCCCATGCTTGCAAGCGCGTACCCGGGCTTACCGGGTATGGAAGCAGCCGTGGCGGGCTTCTCCGCGAAACTGGTGACACGCAGATCCTCGTTCACGCTCATGATACCGAAAGCATTCACTGTCTCCAGGGGCACATCAACGCATGCGACAGTCATGTCAGCGGATTTCTCAACGTGATCGGCCAGCAGCTTGCTATAGTCCATTTTGTAAACGTGATCGCCGCCCAGGATCAGCACGTACTCCGGATTATGAACGCGAAGTATGTCGATATTCTGATACACCGCATCGGCGGTTCCCTGGTACCAGGTTTCCTCGATTCGCTGCTGAGCCGGCAGCAACTCAACAAATTCATGGAATCGCCCATCCAGGAAACCCCATCCATGCTGGATATGACTGATCAGACTCTGCGACTTGTACTGAGTAGCGACGCCAATACGGCGAATCCCGGAGTTAACGCAATTGGAAAGCGGAAAATCAATAATGCGGAATTTGCCGCCGAAGGGCACCGCGGGCTTTGCGCGCCAATCCGTTAACTGCCGCAAGCGGCTGCCGCGGCCGCCTGCCAGAATCATTGCTATCGAGTTACGCGTAATCTGACTGTGGAAGCGCAGGTCAGCCTCTCCTTTCATCTGGAAAACCCTTGAATAAGTCTTGCGTGGAGCGCTATTTCCGCTATTTCATTTGCCCTCAGAGCGGCAAATCGGATGATTATAATGCGCGAGGCGAAGATCGTAGCTTACTATTGTACGACAAGGGATGCCAGGAAGTGCAACCCTTGAACGCGGGATATTGCCGCAACCTCAAGAAGCTTCCCGTTTCATCCCCATATCCGTGCAGTGCGATGTTTTCTACCGCCAGGTTTGATCATTCACGATCCTGCCCCCCTTGGCCTTGCGCGAGCTATAATCGCCGCATGCATCCCGATCTGATAAAACAAGGCATGCCTGTCGAGGTCAACCCACTGCTGGAAGCGCTGTTGGCCGCACGGCTGCATGATCCTTTCAGTTACCTGGGTGCCCGCATTGAGCATAATTATAGCTTGGTGCGGGTATTCTATCCGTATGCCAGAAAGGTATGGGTTGATACAGGAGGCAGTTTTGAGCCGATGACGCGCATGCATCCCGTCGGAGTTTTCGAATGGCGCGGCGCCGCTTTACCGCCCCTCCCGTATCTCTTGCGTGTCGAAGATGGCAACGCGGGACCGGAGGGACCGGTATACGAAACCTATGACCCCTATGCTTTTCTGCCGCAAATCTCCGATTATGACCTGTATCTGTTTAATGAAGGCCGATTGCGCCAGGCTTATCGTACGTTAGGCTCCCATGCCATGGAGAGCCACGGTATCGACGGTGTGCTTTTCTCTGTATGGGCCCCTAACGCCGAGCGTGTCAGCGTCGTGGGCAGCTTTAACCGATGGGACGGGCGGATGCATCCGATGGCGGTTCACGGTTTTAGCGGGGTGTGGGAATTATTCATTCCCGGTATTCCGCCAAATTCACTCTACAAGTACGAAATACGCAACCGCGATAGTGGCGCGGTCCTCCTCAAAACCGACCCCTACGCCACACATTATGAGCTAAGACCCAATAATGCGGCGCGTACGCCAGATTTGGGCGAGACAATCTGGGAGGACGCCGAGTGGATGGCAAACCGGAGAACAAGAGATTGGCTACAGGCCCCGCTGAATATTTATGAAATTCATGCCGGATCCTGGAAACGGCATCCTGACGGACGCTTCTACTCTTACCGCGAACTTGCCGGGCATTTGATTCCCTATGTACGGGACATGGGCTACACCCATATCGAGTTGATGCCTGTTTCCGAGCACCCGCTTGACGAATCCTGGGGTTACCAGACCACCGGCTATTTTGCCGCCACCAGTCGCCATGGCTCACCGGATGACTTGAAATTTTTCATTGATGCCTGCCATCGGGAAGATATCGGCGTAATTCTCGACTGGGTGCCGGCGCACTTTCCACAAGATATATTTGCCTTATCCCGATTTGACGGCAGCGCACTATATGAACACGAAGATCCGCGCATGGGGCTGCATCAGGATTGGGGTACGCATATTTTCAATTTCGGGCGCAACGAGGTGAAATCGTTTCTACTGTCGAGCGCTCATTTCTGGTTATCCGAGTTTCACATGGACGGATTACGGGTGGACGCTGTTGCGTCCATGCTCTACCTGGACTATTCACGAAAGCAGGGCGACTGGTTGCCCAACAGATATGGCGGCAGGGAAAATCTGGAAGCCATCGATTTTCTGCGCGAACTGAATATCATGGTGCACGAGGAATTCCCCGGCGCATTGACACTGGCGGAAGAATCCACCTCATGGCCAGCCGTATCCCGTCCTGCCCATCTTGGCGGCCTTGGGTTCTCCATGAAATGGAATATGGGCTGGATGAACGACACGCTATCCTATATGAGGAATAATCCGGTTCATCGCCGTTTCCACCAGGACCAGCTCACGTTCGGCCAATTGTATGCCTACAGCGAAAATTTTGTGCTGCCGTTTTCGCATGATGAGGTGGTGCATGGCAAGGGATCGCTGCTAGGCAAAATGCCGGGGGATGCCTGGCAGCAATTTGCAAATGTGCGTCTATTGTTTACCTACCAAATGACTTATCCCGGTAAAAAACTTAATTTCATGGGAAACGAATTCGCTCAGGGACGTGAATGGGACTCCAGGCGAGAACTGAATTGGGATCAGCTACAACACGAACAACACCGTGGCGTAAAGGCGGCGTTGCGCGACCTCAATCACTTGTACAGCAGTATCCCCGCACTGCACGAACGCGATTTTTTACCTGAGGGTTTCGCATGGATAGACTGTCACGACGCTGACAACTCCGTTATCAGCTATTTGCGCTACGCATGCGATGGCTCATTTGTAGTGGTGATACTCAATTTTACACCCGTGCCTCGCGGGCGCTACCGTATCGGCGTTCCTGCCGGAAGCGCATATAACGAGATATTCAACAGCGATTCCTCGTATTATGGCGGCAGTAATCTGGGTAACATGGGCGTCATCGATACGACAGGCAAACCGTGGATGGGGCGGCCCGATTCAATCGTTGTCAACCTCCCGCCACTTGCAGGGATCATTCTTTCGCTCGAAATATCGAGTGGTACACCGGTGCTGGCGGATGCGATGGATAAGGTTCGCACTTGACCATAACGGGAACGCGACCGGGAAGCCATTCCTGCAAATGAAGTAACGCTGGATGGAAACCTGAAGTGTAAATGCACCCGAGCGCTTCACGTTTTCGCTCCCCCGCCGGACAGCAGCAAAATCAATGTAGAAAATATAACCAGCAGATTACCATGCCACTTGCTTCATCACATTACGACCCACGCGTTCTGTTTGTTACGCCGGAAATTTATCCTTTAAACAAAACCGGAGGCCTGGGTGATGTGAGCGCAGCGTTACCTGCAGCGTTGCGAGAATTGGCCGTAGATGCACGGATACTTATTCCGGGCTATCCACAAATACTGGCGGGACTCAAAAACAAACAAAAGATAGCCGAATTCGCCGCTCGGCCTCCATTCCCGCCATCGACCCTGCTATCCGCAAAGCTGGCGGTGGATGCGTCCACACGCGTTCCCATATTCGTCATTGACTGCCCCGCGCTTTACCGGCGCGAAGGCGGACCCTATGCGGATGCAGCCGGCCGCAACTGGCCGGACAATGCATTGCGTTTCGGCCTTTTCTCAAAGGTTGCCGCGACGCTGGCTAGCGATGCGAGCCCGCTCGTCTGGCGCGCACAGGTTGTTCACTGCAATGATTGGCAAAGTGGCCTGGCGCCCGCATATCTACATTTTCACAAAGGCAAAAAAGCGGCATCCCTGATGGCAATTCACAATCTCGCGTTTCAGGGGGTTTTTCCACCTGAAACCGTAACTCAACTGGGTCTACCCGTCGAAAGTTTTCATATAAACGGCGTGGAATACTATGGAGGCATGTCGTTTCTAAAGGCCGGGCTCTATTATTCCCGCCACATCGCTACCGTAAGTCCCACTTACGCCAGAGAAATTCAGACGGCGCCGCTTGGTTTTGGCATGGAAGGCCTCCTGGCCGGGCGGCATGCGCATATCAGCGGTATTGTCAATGGCATTTCCGCGGAGTGGAATCCCGCTACTGATCCTGATCTTGCAAAGAATTACACAGTTGCCAGCCTGGCGGCGAAAAGCGCCAATAAAACGGCGTTACAGCAGCAGCTAGGGCTGGCTGTCGATCCCGACATTCCGCTGTTTGGCTCCGTCAGCCGGTTTACTTTCCAGAAAGGTTATGACCTGTTGCGGCAAGTCGCCGCTCAGTTAATTGAAATGCCGGCGCAACTGGCGCTTTTGGGCAACGGCGAAGCCATGCTGGAGCAGGAGTTGACCCGGCTGGCAAAAAATCACCCTGGGAAAATTACGGTACGTATTGGATTTGACGAAAAACTTGCGCACTTGATAGAAGCGGGTGCGGACAGCTTCTTGATGCCTTCCCGCTTCGAGCCTTGCGGACTGAACCAGATGTATAGCCAGCGCTATGGAACGCCTCCGTTAGTTCATGCTACAGGCGGCTTGCTTGATACGGTTGTCGATTGCACAACAGAAACGTTGGCCGACGGAAGCGCCAGCGGATTTTTGTTCCACGACATGACTCCCGTCAGTTTTCTCAGCGCTATCCGGCGTGCCATTGCTGCCTACCATGATAAATCCATCTGGCGCCAATTAATGCGAAATGGCATGGCCAAGGATTTCAGCTGGCGCTCGAGCGCGGATGCGTATCGAAAAATCTACCTGTCGCTACTCCCCTGATCTATAATAAGAAGTCTGAATAACCTGTCCATGAACACAGGCTGCTCCAACCTGATGGAAAGTGGTTATGCCTATAGCCAAATCATCATGCCCATTTCAAATGGATGCGTCAGCAGAGGCTGATGGGGATAAGCGCGAATGTAATAGTCCAGCCTACCGCATAAATCGGGGACAAGATTCAATGCGAACAGATGTTCTCCCGATTCTTCCATGCCCGTAAACTCAAATCTGAAATGTTTGTACTCATATGCGCTACTCTTCTTGAACTGACGGCCGACCAGCAATTCCACTACCACATCCTCAGGCTGTAAACCGTTCAGCCGCATAGCGACATCGAAATGTAGCGCATCGCCAAAGTTGATACGTTTGAGGGGCGTATCCAAACGGCGAATTGTTACGCCTCCCCATGCCCTTCTCACAAAATCTTTCCAGACAGCGATTTTTTTCGCGCCGCTGAAATTGTCGTCAGAATAAAGCGCTCCCTGCCTGCTGGCGGGCACATAAAAGTTCTTGATGTACTCGGTCACCATGCGGGTGGCATTGTAGCGCGGCAGGAGCGACATCATGGAGTTTTTGGCCATTTTCACCCATCCTGGCGAGTAACCCAATTTATCGCGACTATAATAGAGCGGAACCACATGGTCCTGCAGCGTTTCGTAAAAATCCTTACTCTCTTCCTTGTCGCGGAGCGACGGCGACATATTCTCCGGCCCCGGTTTGATAGCCCAGCCATTCTTGCCGTTATAGCCTTCTCCCCACCAACCATCCAGTACACTCAGGTTGAGCGTCCCGTTTATACCTGCCTTCATGCCTGAGGTACCGCTTGCCTCCAGCGGATATATTGGACTATTGAGCCACACGTCCACCCCGGAAACCAATCGGCGCGCAAGACGTAAATCGTAGTCTTCGACCAGCAGAAGTTGCCCTTCAAATTCCGGTAGACGCGCGATCTGGCTGACACGCCGGATCAGATCCTGTCCCGGAACGTCGGCGGGATGTGCCTTGCCTGCGAAAATCAGCATAACGGGACGGTCGCGCTGAAGCAGGATTCTTCGCAACCAGTCGAGGTCCTCGAATAGCAGCGTCGCACGCTTGTAGGTGACAAAGCGACGGGCAAAACCGAGTGTCAGTATATTTGGATTGATGGGGTCGGCGAATCTGAGCAAGCGATCAAGATGCGCTTCAGAGCCATGATTCCGGGAATTCTGGGTGCCAAGACGAGCGCGTATGCCATAAAACATCTGCGACTTCAGCGTTTGCCGCACACTCCAGAACAAGTGATCCGGTATCGCTTCAATACGTGACCAGTACTCTTCATCACACATATTGCTGCGCCACTCATGGCCGAGATAGCGATCGAATAAATCAGTCCATTCCTGAGCCAGAAAAGTGGGTACATGCACACCGTTTGTGATGTAGGCCATCGGGTTTTCTTCCGGCTCGATCTGAGGCCATAAATCCTTACATATGCGTGCTGATACGTCGCCGTGTATCTTGCTTACTCCGTTATGAAAACGTGAACCGCGAACGGCAAGGCCAGTCATATTGAATTCGTGATTGCCCGGGACGCGTCCCAACTCCATGAACATTTCCCGGGTAATCTTGAGTTCACGGTAAAACTCCTCAAAATATGCTAACATCATATCATCACTGAAGTGATCGTGACCTGCAGGCACCGCCGTGTGGGTAGTGAAAACGGTACTCGCCGCCACTGCCTCCAGCGCGCTGGCTAAATCCAGCCCCTGCTGTACCAGATCATGCATGCGTTCCAGCATCATGAATGCCGCATGGCCTTCGTTGATATGCCATATCGTCGGCTTAATTCCCATTTCTCGCAGCGCGCGGGCGCCGCCAATGCCGAGTATGATTTCCTGCTCAATCCGGTTTGCCCTGTCGCCGCCGTAGAGCTGATGGGTTATATCGCGGTCGCCCACGGAATTTTCCGGCAAGTCGGTATCAAGCAGATAAAGCGTGACATGGCCTATTTTCGCCCGCCAAACCTTCACCACCACTTTGCGTTGCGGCAACGCCACTTGGACTCGCACTTCCGCCCCATCGTCGCGTAGCACGGGCGTCACGGGCAGGTCTTCAAAATCCGAATCGGTATACGCAACCTGCTGATTGCCGTGGTTGTCTATTGTCTGGAAGAAATATCCCTGTCGATAGAGCAAGCCTACCCCGACCATTGGCAAGCGCAAATCGCTTGCCGCCTTGCAATGGTCGCCCGCCAGAATGCCAAGACCGCCCGAATAGATTGGGAAGCTTTCGTGGAAACCGAATTCGAAACAGAAATACGCCACTTGATCTGCGGGATGCAAACCGCTGGTACTGCCGTTCCGGATGGGTTCGGAATGATAGGAATCGTAAGCCGATAGAATGCTGTTGTAATGAGCCAGAAAAACCTGGTCTTCCGCGGCTTTCAGCAACAGTGATTCATCCACACGCTTGAGAAAGGCTTTCGGATTATGCTCTACTGCTCCCCAAAGGCTGGGATCGAGGCGAGAAAATAGCGAGCGCGTAGAACGGTCCCAGCTGTACCAGAGGTTATTGGCCAGCTCCTCTAGGCGTGCCAGGCGGGCTGGAATTTTTGGGTTGACAGCGATCGTAAATACGGTGCCGGAGGACATACGCAATTTTTCCTTGATAGGCATGGAATGGTGACATCAAACCGGGGAGAGCATTTCTTATTCTGCTTTAATCCGTTCTATGCTCGGATAAAATGCTCGCGATAGTATTTTATCTCAGCTATGGAATCATAAATGTCCGCCAGCGCCTCATGCTTGCATTGCTTTGTGAGACCTGCGCAAATTTCCGGTTTCCAGCGCTTCACCAATTCCTTGAAACTGCTTACGTCCAGATTGCGATAATGGAAATACGCTTCCAGTTGCGGCATCCAGCGGACCAGAAAACGCCTATCCTGACAGATTGAATTCCCGCACATAGGAGAGATTCCAGCTGGGACATGGCCCTGCAGAAATGCGATCATGCGTGCTTCCGCCTCGGCTTCATCCAGTCGTGACGATCTCACCTTATCTACAAGGCCAGACCTGGCATGGGTAGACTTGTTCCAGTTATCCATCCCATCCAGCACTGCTTCCGTCTGATATAAGACCAATACCGGCGCTTCCGCCAGGACATTTAATTGAGAATCGGTTACGACCAGTGCGACCTCCAGGATATGATCAGTCTCCGGGCTCAGCCCGCTCATCTCCATATCTATCCAGATGAGGTTATTGCTGTCTTGTGCCATAATTGAATCGCTTTCCTGAATTTTTGACATGTAATTGTGTCATAACACCTCTGACCCGTCATCTTTCATCACCTTTATCGGCTGCGGGACTCCAGCGAGACATCGTCATCATGCATACTTTCACAGCCATCTTTCTCGCTGCCCTGATAATCACGGTTTTAACACGAACTTGGCTTGCAACCCGGCACATCAGATACATTCTCGCCCATCGCGACCGGGTACCCGAGAATTTTTCTTCTCAGATCAAGCTGGAGATACACCAGAAGGCGGCCGATTATACGTGTGCGAAGACCCGGCTGGGATATGTCAGTCTATCAGTGGAAACCGCGCTTTTACTGATATTCACGCTGGGCGGCGGATTGAATGCCCTTGCAGCGTTCTGGTCAGATTGGTTGAGCGATCCGCTGGTACACGGAATGGCACTCATCATCAGCGCCGCCCTGCTGATGAGCGTGGTGGAAATTCCTGTAAGTTATTATCGGACTTTTGTTATTGAACAGCAATTCGGTTTCAACAAGATGACGCCACGGATGTATTTCGTCGACCTGGTCAAGCGAATTGCGTTGGGCGTGTTACTCGGCGTGCCGCTGCTGTTCGGCATCTTGTGGCTGATGGAGAAAATGGGATCGTATTGGTGGTTTTATGCCTGGCTGGCATGGATGGGTTTCAACCTGGTTGTCCTCGCTATTTTCCCGACCTGGATCGCGCCCATTTTCAACAAGTTCACGCCACTTGAGGACGCGGCGCTCAAGGAACGCATTGAACAACTGATGCGGAAATGCGGTTTCAAATCCAGTGGTCTATTCGTAATGGACGGCTCGCGCCGCAGTAATCACGGCAATGCCTATTTTACCGGCTTCGGCAAAACCAAGCGGATCGTTTTTTTTGACACTTTGCTTTCTCGCCTGGATATAACCGAAATTGAAGCGGTATTAGCGCATGAACTGGGACATTTCAAGCGCCATCACGTTATCAAACGTATTGCCTGGACTTTTGCCATGAGCCTGATATTTTTATGGGCGCTGGGCTACCTGATGCAGCAGCCCTGGTTTTACCAGGGGTTGGGCGTCTCCGTTTCGTCGGTACCCTCGACAGCGATGGCACTGTTACTGTTTTTCCTCGTTATGCCTACGTTCACTTTCCTGTTCCAGCCATTGGCGAGCCTGTATTCCCGCAAGCATGAATTCGAGGCTGACAAATATGCGGCAGACAATGCTTCGGCGCCCCATCTCATACACGCGCTGATAAAACTCTACAAGGATAACGCCTCAACGCTTACTCCCGATCCCCTGCACTCGGCGTTTTATGATTCCCATCCGCCTGCGGCGATGAGAATAGCGCGGCTGGAAAACCTGGCGCATAATTGACGTTTTTTGAGCACCATCGCGAATATATCAACCGGATCGGTCGGGAAATTGCCATAAACGGCATGGATCACAAGGGCTGAGAGCCTATGTATACCGCGCAAGGCATCTTTCGATAAAATTTGGATTAACCATTTAACACTGACCAGCAGGAGTGCCAATGAACATCACCGCCAATGATCTCGCAACGAAACGGTGCAAACCGTGCGAAGGCAATATGCCACCACTTTCTCCCGCCGAAATAACAGTGCTGATGCAGCAACTCGAAGGATGGGAGTTTTTCGATAAGGTAATTCGAAAGGACTACAGTTTCAAAAATTACTACCAGACCATGGCTTTCGTCAACGCGGTCGCATGGATCTCCCATCGGGAAGATCATCATCCGGACATTGCGGTCGGGTACAATAAATGCAGCGTCGAATATACTACGCATGCGATCAGCGGCCTGTCCGAGAATGATTTTATTTGTGCCGCGAAAATAGACACTTTGTTCGAGATTTGAGAACAACCTGCCGCTCCCCAAATACATCGCCGATCCGTGGAGAGATAGTTGCCGCATTTGGCAAGCATTTTCTCGTCAAAACCGCAACTGACATAGCTCTCGAATGTGTGTTGCGGGGAAAAAAAGGAGGCGCGGCGTGCGGCGACCAAGTAGAAATTCGGCTGACAAGCCCCACGCAGGGTGTGATTGAATCTATCCTGCCACGCAGCGCGTTACTGTACCGCAGCGACACCTCCCGGCAGAAGGTCATTGCTGCCAACGTTACGCAGATAATCATCGTGGCGGCGGCGGTGCCTGCTTTTAGCGAGGAATTGATAAACCGATGTCTCGTTGCCGCCGAAAGTCAGCGTATCAAGGCGCTGATCGTACTTAATAAAACTGACCTGGCTGAGCCTGCACGCGCCGCATTTGCAACACTTTCGCTCTACGGGAGGCTTGGCTACTCCCTGCTACAGCTCAGCGCGAAGACGGATGTTAAACCCCTTCTGCCCTATCTGCACGGCCATCTCAGCGTATTAGTGGGTCAATCCGGAATGGGGAAGTCGACTATCATCAATGCGCTTGTTCCGGCCGCTGAGCGGGCCACCGCCGAAATTTCCCCGACGCTCGATACGGGACGCCACACTACCACGCACGCACGACTCTATCATCTAGATGAAATCAGCGGCATTATCGATTCCCCCGGCGTGCAGCAATTCGGCCTGCAACATATGAGTAGTGAGGAAGTCGCGTGGGCATTCATGGAATTTCATCGCTACCTTGGCCAATGCAGATTCAACAATTGCCGTCATATTGGCGAACCTGGCTGCGCCTTGCTACAAGCGGTGCAGGAAAAAAAAATAGACGCGCGCCGCCTGGATTTCTATCGCAAGCTCATCATGTCGCTGACCCCCTCTGTCGGCGCATTTTCCAGCGCCCGCCAGAAAGTTCAGCACTAGAATCTTCGTACCGACTGCTTTCGAGTTCCCTTTAACATCGCACTGGAGCGCGGTTTCCACAGGGCTTTGCTCTGCCCCTGAGTGATCCATCAAAACCGTGAAGCGTTAGCACGCTTATAGCTTATTTGAAGTTGACCTGCTCATGCGATTAAGACGCTGAGATCCGATATGAATGGTTAAGAATATCGCTTCCCCGGTGCACGATCCAGATAAAAAACCAGGTTCCTCGTCCGCGGCAACGGACGGAGAACCTGGCTTCCGTTTCTTCAGCAATCCGCTCGGTTAGCTGCCGCCAACTGACTGCGTTGTTGTTTCGCCAACTTTCTGTTTTTTGACTTTCCTTCCAGCGAGTGGATGACTGGAGAACGGTTCGAATCGCTCGAAACCTTTGACAGTTACCGCGCCGCCGGCCTCGACATATTGCTCTTCGAAATGTTCAAGAAATTCCATGAAAGTATGATCGACCAACGTAGCCTGACCAAAATCAAGAACCACTTCTTTGCCGGGTTTGAATCGGCTAAGCACCTTCTTGAAACCGATCAGATTGGAAAATATGGCCGCGTCCTGAACGTTCATATAGTATTGCGTTTCGCTTTCCTTCAACTGATAACGGGCCTTGAAAATGTTACCTAATGAAGCCCCGTTTACGATATGAAAGACAAACTTGACTGCGATACCCGCAGCAATACCGACAAGCAGATCAGTGGCAACCGTGGTCCCAATAGTGACCAGGAAGATGGTCAGTTGCTCGCTGCCGATTTTGTAAGTCTTGAAAAACAAGCCAGGCGAAGCAAGACGATATCCCACAAAGACCAGCATGGCCGCGAGGGCGGTGTTGGGAATCATCTCAATTACCGGAATCAGCAATAGCATCGAGATGAACAAGCAGAAGCCGTGAAAGAAATTGGCCCAGCGGGTGCGGGCGCCGAAAGTAACGTTCGCAGAGCTACGCGCAACTTCCGATATCATCGGGGATCCGCCAACAACAGCCGCAAGAGTATTACCCGCTCCGACGGCAATCAGGTCCTTGTTGAAATTCGACTGACGTCTCCACGGGTCAAGGCCGTCGACAGCCTTTACAGTAAGGCAGGACTCAAGGCTTCCGACAAGAAGAAACATGATCACGTACTTCCAGAAGACGCCGGTTCCTATCATGGAGAAATCAGCGTTGTAGCCGATCTCGGACCAGAAATCACCGATTTGCACTAGGATATGGGCGGGCTGCGTCGTCTTGAAATCCAGAACTATCGCTGCGGGAATCGCGATCAGCAGCACGACCATGGGTGCCGGAATTTTTTTAACGATCGGATTTTTTATCAGCGGCATGCCAAATAAAACCAGCAGACTGAGAAGCCCGACTATTGCAACGGGCCCATTAGGATTCATGATTGACGCAGGGATCTCCGCATACAGCCTCACAGGGCCCATTCCCGCCAGTGTCGCCGGGTCTATTCCCAGCAGGATGTGAGCCTGTTTGGATATGATGATAAGCCCGATGGCGGCCAGCATTCCATGCACAGCGGATAATGGGAAGAAATCGCTCAGCGAACCCGCCTTCATGAAACCGATGACAACCTGAAGGGCACCCGCTACCACCATGACTCCCAGAGCCATTTTCCACCCCTCTGGTCCGCCGCCAACCTGGGCTACGCAGCCTGCTACGATCGTAATCAAACCGGCCGCTGGACCCTTGATGGTGAGCTGAGAACCGGCAAAAAACGTAACCACCAAGCCTCCGATCATCGCGGTAAGCACACCCATCGCCGGCGGAAAATCACCGGCTTTGGCGATACCAAGACTGAGCGGCAGCGCCAGTAGGAAAACAAAGAACCCGGCCATGAAATCGTACCGGAAGTTCTCTAACATACCGGGCAGGCCGTCTTTCGGAATTGTCAATTTAGCAGTAGAACTAGTCGTAGAACTCATCAGAGGTTGCTCCCATTCGTTTGGATTTTAATGTCCCAATTAAAAACACGGGTTTAATAATATTTTGCACTTGCTTTTCGTGTTTGATACGTTCGGCGCATTCTGCCGGACAGGATTTATCCCGAAGGGTTGAAATACGCCAAACCTGGTGTTGTTAAGCTCCCAAAAATAAATGTCCCGGCAATGAACCGTCTCCGCAGTAATGCGGCCGCCCGTACAATCCCCATCGCTCTTTGGACATATGTCAGGTTTTCTACGGTAGGATTCATATTTCTCTCCCTTGCATGGAGCCAAACATTAAAACAAACACTTCCATCATTCGACCCTGCGATTCGCGCGCCCCCTCTTCCAATCGCACTGGCTATTTAAACTTGAGTACCATGCTCGCTTGACACGTCACTCACTGCTACGCTACTGGGTGGAGCAGGAGTCAGGGAATCTGCCACAAAGATAACCAGCTTACCTGTTATATCCGGAACAGGACCCCGTTCTCCTCTTTCATCAGTCCGTGCCCCCAGCGAAATTTGCAGGGCCGCGTTCTTTGCGTGATCGACATAGATACACGGCACCTACGGGACTGCTGTACCTTAATCCGCTTAACTTAGCCATTGTCCACATCATGAATTTTTCAGTGGAACGGCATGATAAGTTTTGACGTGAGGCCCGAGGTAAATTCGGGAGTAGATTCTTACCAGCGAGAGCCCCACTATGATGAAGCTCAGAGCAAGAATGATCGCAAACACGATCTGATCTGTGTGAATATGAGTGAAAATCAAATCTATCCCCAGAAATGATGGGGTAATGGGGAAACCCATCAACCCTAAACACGCAAGCAGGAAAATGAAAGCCTGACCAGAGTATTCGAACACATGACCCTGACCCTGAGGGTCCTTCAGATCCACCCCCTGCTCGAGTGACTTCAGTTGTGCCAGACACGCGTATCCCACAAGGCCTGAAAGGAGGATGCCACTTATATAAATGACGATCTCCCGCGTCGTCACTTCGTCGTAAAACGAGATGGCGAGCGCGATCCAGAGATGATTCATGACGACAAAGTACCAGCTCAACTGGGGACTCATTCTTTCTGAGAAAGACTTCAGCACGACGATCAGTGCGATGAAGGCAAATAGTGTCGGCAGGAATTGCTGGACTCCGGCCGGTAGAGATTGCTCGTAGAACAGGCAGGCGAGGCCGGCGAGGAAAAATGCGGTAGCGATAACGAAACCGACAGTTCCGGATAGCACCAGGTTCAGCTTCCTGCCGATCCATTTCACAGGGTCCCAGAAGAAGAAATACATGAACGAATCGAGGTTGAACTCCTTCACGCTCAGCATATAGGCCGCGTACTCGACTTGCTTGGATGTGGAGTGCTTGTCGATGTATTCCCTTGGAACAAAGTTGTAGAACTGGTCGCGAAGCAGGAAGGTCACAGCCGATGGCGAAACCAGAAGCTGATACGTCCGCAAGAATGCATTTCCCGCCGAATGGAGCAAGGCAAGATCATAAAACCCTAACGCCACTTCCACGAAAATGATGCCGATCTGCGCCACCGAAGAGTAGGCAATCTGCGTCTTGATCGAGGACTGTACGCGTGAAATAAGGGTCGCGACTACGGCGGTGGCCACACCAAGAAGAATCACAAGCGCTACCACAACAGGCTGGTTCTCCCAGAATGGGAACGTTCTCAAGAGCAGAAAGACCCCTAAGTGAACCGAAAGCGAGCCATAGAAGATCGCACTTGATGGAGTTGGTCCTTCCATTGCCCTGGGCACCCAGGAAGAGAACGGGAGTTGACCCGATTTCACCGCGGCGGCCAGTAGAAGCATCAACCCAATCAGAATCCCCAGCGTCGAGTCGCTCTCTAGAGTCTGAGCAACCAACTCCGGTTGCATCAGCTTCGAGAACGTGATGTTCTCATGCCATAGATGATGGCTCATCCAGATGACCAGGATCAGACCCATATCTGCGACGCGGAACACCGTGAATACCTTGAGCGCATTTTTTACCGGCAGGAAACGCTCCCTGTAGAACCCGATCAGGAGGAAGGACGTGATTCCCAGAATTTCCCAACCGATGAAGAGCGTCTCGAAATTACCTGAGAAAATAATGGTGTTGTAGCCGATGTAAAAGAACAGGATGGTGTTGAAAAACCGCTTATAGCCCCTTTCGCGATGAAGGTACCACCTGGAGTAGACGGTAACCAGAAAGCAGAGGAAGGAACCGACGAACAGGTAAACCGCGGTGATTTTATCGAAATAGAATGAAATGAAAAACTTGTAACTTTCCGTGTCATACAGGATGAGCTCAATTGTCTGGAACGTCGGGTGGCCGTCGATCAGCCAGAGGACCAGGAATACCCAGGCCAAAACCATGTGCGAACCGACAGTGAAGTAGGCTATCCACGAAATGGCATCCTCATTCCTTTTCGGCATGAGCATGGTGAGCGTAAACCCGATCAACGGGATGAATATGAATAGCCCAAGCAGTGAGGTTAGCAGCGTCGTCATTTTTTTGCCTTCTCCTTCTTCTCGATAAAGTAGACAGGTAAATTCTCTTGAACCGCATCCAGGGTTTCGATCGATTCCGCTTTCTTAGCCCGTTCCATCAACGCGTTCAGATCCGATACGGTTTCCAGATCTTTCAACAGGGGCTTGTAAATCTTCGAGAAATCACCGTCCTTGTATAGCCAAAGCTCACCTGTGTCCGGATGCAGCGCCACGCAATGCACCCAGTTGTTCTCGTAGAAGGAATAATTCGCCGCAGCGGCCTTGAGTACCTTCAACGCGACTTCCGGGTAGTGCTCGATGATAACAAGGAGACGTACGGGATCGTGCACTTCGATCATCTGGCTGGGGAGGCCTGTCCTCAAATCGCCATCCGCGCCGTTGGCCACGCCGATCAGGCCCATCACATTGTGCGGCAGCTTGGTACCAGCGCCCATTTTGTGATTGTCGGTACGGGAGAAAAAGTATTCGAGGTCAATCCCGCCCATAACCGGTGCAATCGGCCCCATGGATACTGCCAGAAACTTGCCGTCGGGATCGGTCCGGTAGTCATAGCTGCTCGTGGACGCTCGCCGGTCCAGGAAGAGGTTTTCCGAAATACTCCGCCTGCCGATAATGCTGACCGCGTTCGTCGCATGATTGAGCTCCGGCCGGGGTTCGAACAGGGAAACCGCTCTCCTGCGGATTTCCTCATGAATCTCCTTCGGGCTCATTTTGGTATCGATGGACACCAGCCTTCTGGACCGCTCCTTCGCGTGGAGATCGAGCGCTTCGTCGATGACAAGCGAATTTCTCCTGTGTCTGGCGGCGTTTTCCTCGGAGAGAATATCTTCATCGAAGAAGGCGACTTCGTCACGCGTGGTGTCGTGCAGACCCGGGAGGAACTGGGTTTCGGGTGGGATAACGACGCCCCGCTCCTTGAGCGCTTCCCTTACCTTGGGATGGTTGGCCATGTAACAGAACGTCCTGGCATTCACCGATCCGGGCCGGCCACCGCAGGCGCCACAGTCATAGGCGGTATAATGAGGGTTGTTTACGCTGGATGCGCCGTGGCCGATCATGTAAACGATGGGAGCGAAGGTTTTATCTACCCCGTTTAACCCCGTACTGGTCAGGACACCCTGGACGCGCTGGACCATCTCATCGATAGTGTAGCCAATCTGCAATCCGTTTTCCTTGTCGTTCGGGTCCTTGTTTTCGATGGTGAGACTCGCGTTCCTGTCCACGTGTAGATAAGAGGAGGCCATGGCCGGCATCGCGCCGGGCTTGAATACATTCAAGGCCAGTCTCAGGGCCGACACAAACCCGATGGTTTGGGAGATAAACCAGCCCTGGAAAAGCAAATGCGTGAGCTTGGAAAAATGCACTTCCTTCTTCATTTTCTGCTTGCTACCGATTTCCTTGACGAGAAACTTGGGGAAGACCGGCGCGGGACAGCATTTCGTGTAGAACTTGCCGTTCTCGGGCTGATAATACAGCTCGACGTTAAAAAATCCGGCGGTGGTAAACGTTTCGCAATCCGGATCAACTTGTTCGAGGTACCGGCGGAACGATGTTAACCGGTCATCGATGCAGAAGAACGTCTGGAAACTTCTGTTTTCGATCTTTCTTTCCCAGGTCTTGTCCTGCAAAGCTATTCCAGCCAACACCTGGTCGTAGTACGTCCACTCAAAAGCATCGTGCCAAAGGGAAAGAACAGTATCGACCTCAGCCTCGGGCACATCGTCGAACAACGGTTGAGGCCGCTCTTCCAGAATGCGGGCAATGGGTTGCCAGCTTTCGCCGAAATAGGAATCGAGCGCGTCGATCTCAAGCAAAAGCTCGAAGATAATCAGGTCGTGAACCGTGATATTCTTCGGGTTCAGGAGAGAGGCGGGCTGGGCCTCGACTGTAGACACCATGCCCGACCAGCCTGGGTGCGCAAACTGCTGGTCAAACAGATACTGCGTATAGAGGGTTTCATCTCCCACCAGGAGCTTGAGCAGATCCTCCATCTTGTGGTTTCCAGACACCAAAAGCTTTTTAGCTCTCTTCGTCTTGAAGAAGCTGGTAAAGCTCTTTTCCTCCATTTCCTTTATGGCGGCGAGAAAACCCTTGTGTCCGATTGGAAAGCCCCATATTGAGATCCCCTGATCCAGAAAGCTGCACAGGATTCTGAACAAAAGCGGGTGAACCATCAGATCTAGATCAATAGGATAATGGCGCTTCCAGTTCGCCCTCAGTTTACCTATTCGGGGGGAAACGGAATCGTCATATTCCTTGTTAAAAACTTTATCCATCCACTCGTCAAGGTGCTCGGAACCTTTCCTTTCCGAGATGACGCGCTCAAGAATATCCTTGCGGATGCGACCGGCTTCGTACAGGTCTCTGTATTCTCTGAGTTGAAGTGAGGGAAAATATCCGAATATTTTTTTTGCGCGTCGCGCGCCGTCGTAAAACTTGTCGTTCTGGAATGCGTGTAATGTATTATGATGAATAAAGTCTTTCAGCGGAGCCTGGCAGGGCAAATAGTGCTGCAGGTCATGAATCGCTTCCGCTTCATTGAAAGAAGAAGTTGGAGCCTCTGCCTGGGTTTCGGCCAGTTCTACGTGAACCGCACTGATGTCCGCTCGCTTGTCTAGACTAACCGGTGCGCTGACTGCAGCTGCGGCGGCACCGGAAGCCACGAACTGTTTTGGAGAATCCGTCACCAACTCGATTCTCTTTCCCTCTTTTTGCATATTTCCACCTTTATCTATCGCTGCTGGCATAATTTTGGCTCCTCTTCTTTATGACGCCTTCTAGGCTATCTATCAATGGTTTCTCCCCTCTAAGAGGGGATCCAAGACCTTCGGAACATGAAACACAACATATCGCCTCTTCTGAACACCGGTTCAAACCCGGCTCCCGGTCATACCGTCTTCCAGTCGTACATACTCCGCTTCGGTCTGCTACTACGCTCCCCAACAATTCGGTTACTGACTGCCTGAGTACATTACCTAACTGCAAGATGAGCTGTAATCTGATCAAAACAAAAGCAATTCATTCGACCTAAAAGACAGAGGAATTTACTCAGGTATTAAAATTAGCACAGCTTATGTGAAGAATTCGTGAAGACCGTAATATTGCAATCAGGACACTTGAACGGCCGTTCCCATAGGTAACCCGCGAAGGACGGCAGGACTGGAGCAAGACGGAGTTATTGGCGCGTTGCAGGATATAGAATGAAAACAAGGCAGAGACAGCGTGCAGTTGCCGACCGCGGAGGTGCTCGTTCCGCAAAAGCCGCCCTCGCGCCTTCCGCCAAAATTGGGAGATTTATTCAGAGGCTCGCCGGAAAAACGCGCGGAAAACGGGAATGATCAGGGAAAAACGATATGAAAGGTTGCGCCGCAACCCGGCGTGCTTTCAACTTCGATGCGCCAGCCATAGTGGTCGCAGATGCGCTTTACTATTGCAAGCCCTATCCCGAGACCCTCACCTTGAGTTGATCCGCGGAAGAAGCGCTCGTAAAGAAGAGGCAGGTAGGTAGGCTCGATGCCAATGCCCGAATCGGAAATCGACAGCCGGTTGCCGCTGAAATTCACCCGTATGAAGCCGCTGTTTGTATATTGCACGGCATTGCGAAGCAAATTCACCAGCGCGGTATGAAGGGCTTGCCGGTTCAAGGTGAGGACAGCCTTCGGCTCAACTGCAACTTCAAAGGTGAGATGCTTCCGATAGATTTCGCCGCATACGGGTTCTGCCGCATCGTAAACGCATTCTGCGAGCGCAACAGGCTCCATAATGCCCAGAGCCTGCTCGCGCGCGAGAAACAGCAAAGCCTGCAATTGCTCGCCCATGCGAGTCGCCGCGGCCTCGATCATGCCAATGCGCGCGCGCGCTCGTTCGGAGAGGTTTGCCTCTGTGACAAGCAGTTCGCAACTCGTCAGGACAGTGGTGATGGGGGTGCGCAGCTCATGACTTATGTTGGCGGTAAACTCCTGCTCGCGTCGGAGCATACGTGTGATGCGGTTCTGATAGTCGTCAAGCGCGCGGGCAAGCTGTGCCACTTCCTCATCCTGGCCTGGCTGGGTAAGGGTTGGCCCCTGCGCATCGCCAGGCGCAAGATGCCTTACCTGCTCGGCGAGGTCAGTGACTTGTTTGACGAGCACGCCTGCCAGCAGATACCCCACTACGAGCGCAACGCCCACTACCGATATGAGGGATAAAACGATGAGCAGCCTCAGCTCCCGCTGCCGCTGCTCGTGAAGCCCGACTTCATACGCGACGAGAAACTTGACCCCGTCGACATGATGTACCGCAACGCGAACCTCCTCAGGGCCGCGGAACACCTTGTGGCGCCTATAATTGAGCCCCTGCAGGTGGGAAGGGAGCCGGGATTCTTCCGCGGGCTCATGGATGATGTACTTCTCAAGATTGGACCCCTCTTGAGGGACGAAATCGGTGCTCTCGCGATAGCGCTGGAGCAGATGGTCCATCTCGGTTTCAATGATCTGCTCAATGTGCGCTTCCTCGATATCGTCGGAAGCGATATAAAGACTGACCCCCAGGGTGCCGACAACTACTATGCAGAATATTGCAAACGCCAGCGCAACGCGAAGGCGTAAACCACGCTTAAGTCCGGGCACGGGTGGCCAAGCGATAGCCGAGACCATGAACCGTTTCGATGGGATCATAGCCACCAGCCCGGGTCAGCGCCCGCCGCAGTTCGTGCATATGACTTCGCAGCGTATCGCTGGTTTCCTGAACATCTCCCCATACTTCCGTTTCAAGTTCTTTCCGGCTGAAAACCCGTCCGGGCTCGCCCATCATTACTGCAAGCAGTCCGATGCACTTGGGTGGCAATTTGACGCTGGCGCCAGCGAAGCGAATCGACAGTGTTTTTGGATCGAATGAAAGATCGTCGGTTTCCAGCGTGCGGCTGGTAACCTTGCCTTTTCTGCGTTTGTGCATGGCAACCAGACGTGCTTCAACTTCTTTCAGTGCGAATGGCTTGACCAGATAATCGTCAGCTCCGCAGTCAAAGCCTTTCAGCTTGTCCTCCAGCGTATCGCGCGCGGTCAGCATCAGCACTGGCGTATCGAGATTGGCTTCCTGACGAAGCTTTCGGCACAGCGTAATGCCATCCGCACCAGGCAGCCCGATGTCAAGCAGAATGCCGTCGAATTTCTGAGTAACCGCAAGATGAAGACCGGTGATGCCGTCCGCCGCTGCGTCGACTCCGTGGCCCCGGGCTTCCAGGAAATCGTAAAGGTTACTGGCTATCGCCGGATCGTCTTCGATAATTAGTATATGCACGAGAAGATGCCCCACAAAAAGAATTTGCGCAAAACACTACGCGCACTGCGAAAAATCTATGATTGGAACAATTACCCATTCCTATACGCCTGGTTGCCCAATTCTTCTATCCGTCAATATCAGCCTGGTGGTATTTACGACTGATGGCATGGACCGCCTCCACGAGCGTCCGTGCATTCTCCGGCGGTGTAAACTGGGAAATGCCATGACCAAGATTGAAAACATGGCCGTTGCCTTTGCCGTAACCGGAAAGGATTTTCTCCACTTCGGCAACGATCACTCCCGGCGTGGAAAACAATACCGCAGGGTCGAGATTTCCTTGCAGGGCGACCTTGTCACCGATGCGCTGGCGCGCTCCGGCGATATCCACGGTCCAATCCAGGCCGACTGCGTCACAACCGCTGTTGGCGATGCTTTCGAGCCACAGTCCCCCGCCCTTTGTAAAGACAATGCTCGGAATGCGTTCAGCACCATGCTCGCGCTTCAGTCCTGCCAGTATCTGGCTGATATAACGGAGGGAAAATTCCTGATAAGCGGCATGCGACAACGATCCACCCCAGGTATCAAAAATCATTACCACTTGGGCGCCGGACTCGATTTGCGCGTTGAGATAGGCGGTTACCGCCTGGGCGTTGATATTGAGAATGTGATGCAGCAAATCCGGCCGCTGGTATAACATCGTCTTGATCTGACGGAAATCCGTGCCGCCGCAACCCTCCACCATATAGCATGCGAGCGTGAAGGGACTGCCGGAAAAACCGATCAGTGGAATCCGGTTATCCAGCGTCCTGCGGATTTGTGAAACCGCATCCATCACGTAACGTAAGTGCACCGCCGGATCAGGCACCGTAAGCGCCCGAATTTCCCATTCCTCTCGCAGAGGCCGCTCGAATTTGGGACCTTCGCCGTCCGCGAAATAGAGTCCCAGCCCCATTGCATCAGGAATCGTCAGAATGTCCGAAAATAGTATCGCGGCGTCCAGCGGGAATCGCGCAAGGGGTTGCATCGTAACCTCAGTGGCGAAATCGGGATTCTTGCACAACGCAAGAAAGCTGCCTGCGCGAGCGCGCGTCTGATTGTATTCCGGCAGGTAGCGCCCCGCTTGGCGCATCAGCCACACGGGCGTGTATTCGGTAGGTTGTCGCAGCAGAGCCCGCACCAGAGTATCGTTTTTTAATCTTGTCATTCGCTTCTATTTAACCCCGTGAATTCCGCAAAGGCCAGCGGATGGCAACGGCCAGGCCCATTGCGTGTTTTGACTTTTCTGACAGTGTAAGGCGTTGCAGACACGCCCGAAACCGCCGAACTTCCAAATCGTCTGATTTTACCAGCGATTGGCCTTCGGGTACATGATCACGGCTGAAACCGAAACCGGGACGATTGAGAATGTCATCCGTTTCATGTTTGTCGGATCCGTCCGGTATGGGGAAATTTCTGGCCAATTCTGGCTAAACGTCCTCGATGGGCGAGATTGTGAAGATCGACTGGCTTATTCAGAACTTACCGCGAGTCACGGAATTGTGACAACAATGCGCCCTGCTCAATTCTCTTCGATGGCAAACAGCCGACGGTATTCCCGGATAGCGTAGCGGTCTGTCATGCCTGCGATATAGTCGGCAATTGCCTGATGCTCATCCTGAAGATATTTCGACTGGAATACGGGAGGAAGCAAGCGGATATCCGAGTTGAACGCATTGAAGAGCATTTCGAGAGTATGGCGCGCCTTCGCGCTCATGCGGGCCACCTTATAGTGCCGGTACAGATAGTCGCGCAGAAATTTTTTCAGTTCCTGCTGCTCCTGCCAGATTTCCTTGCTGAAGCCGATCAGGGCGGGCGCCGCCCGCACGTCGGACAAACTGTCCGGACGGGCGTCTGCGATGTTCATTTCGCTCTGCCTGATCAAATCCCCCACCAGGGTATTGATCATGCGCCGAACCGTTTCATGAACCAAACGCCGCCCCGAGATCTGGGGGTAATGCTTTTTGGCCATGGCCAGGTGCCGGGCAAATATTCCCACTTCTTCAAGTTGCGCCTGGGTAATGAGCCCGGACCGCAGGCCGTCGTCCACATCGTGATTGTTATACGCGATTTCATCCGCAAGATTAGCTAATTGTGCTTCCAGCGAAGGCCGTTGGTCCACAAGAAAACGTTCACCCACATCCCCGAGTTTGCGGGCGTTTTTCTTTGCGCAATGTTTGAGAATGCCTTCACGGGTTTCAAAGCACAGATTCAAGCCGTCAAATGCGCCGTAATGCTCTTCCAGCACATCCACTACTCGCAGAGACTGGAGATTGTGCTCGAAGCCGCCGTGGTCTTTCATGCAATCGTTGAGCGCATCCTGTCCCGCATGACCGAACGGTGTATGGCCCAGGTCGTGCGCCAGAGCGATGGCTTCAACCAGGTCTTCGTTAAGATGCAGATTGCGCGCAACCGAGCGGCCGATTTGCGCCACTTCCAGGCTGTGCGTCAAGCGCGTGCGGAAAAGGTCTCCCTCGTGATTGACGAAAACCTGGGTCTTGTATTCAAGCCTCCGGAATGCGGTCGAATGGATGATGCGGTCCCGGTCGCGCTGAAATGGAGTACGCCCTTGAGACGACTCTTCGGCGATACGACGTCCGCGCGAATTCGCCGGCGATACTGCGTAAGGCGCCAACTCATGCATCGGCAGTGCATTCCGAAAGCATGTTTCGGAGGACCTCCGAGGGCACATCGGAACGAACCACTGCTTCGCCAATACGTTTCAGTAAAACAAAACGCATCTTTCCTGCCTCGACTTTCTTGTCCAACCCCATCAGGTGCAAATATTTTTCCGGACCAAGATTGGGGGCAACCACGGGAAGACCGGCCCGGAGGTAAATTTTTCGGATTCGCTCAACATCAGCCTCTCCGATCATGTGCAGGCGACGTGACAATTCAGCCGCCAGTATGGTGCCTGCCGCTACTGCCTCGCCGTGAAGCCACCTGCCGTAGCCCATCGCATTCTCGATAGCGTGGCCGAATGTATGCCCGAGGTTCAGTAATGCGCGGACACCACTCTCATGCTCGTCAGCTTCCACAATTTCGGCTTTATGCAGACAGCTTCGCCGTACTGCTTCGATCAATATCTCTCTATCCCGTGCCAGAAGCTTAGGCATGTTTGATTCGAGCCATTCGAGAAAGGCGGAATCGCGGATCAGGCCATACTTGATTATCTCGGCAATACCCGCACGCAGCTCTTTGTCGGGCAATGTGTCAAGTGTAGACGTATCTATGAGTACCACTCGGGGCTGGTAAAAAGCGCCGATCATATTTTTGCCAAGCGGGTGGTTGATACCTGTCTTGCCGCCGACCGAAGAGTCGACCTGCGCCAGAAGCGTGGTGGGAACCTGAATAAAGGGCACACCACGCAGATACGTGGCCGCAGCAAAGCCGGCCAGGTCGCCGACCACTCCGCCACCCAGCGCGACGACGAGCGTGTGGCGTTCACAGCGATGAGCGAGAAGTGCATCGAAAATCAGATTCAGTGTTTCCCAGTTCTTGTACTTTTCTCCGTCGGGCAGGATGATCGGAACGGAAGTCACCCCATGACTCTCCAACATCCCGCGAAAACTTTCCAGATACAAAGGCGCTACTGTGGTGTTCGATACGATCGCAACCCGCTTTCGCGGCAAATGCCGCAGAACAAGGCCTGGTTGATTCAAAATACCGTTGCCGATATATATCGGATAACTTCGCTCATCAGACGCAGAGGTGAGATTGACCGTAATTGTTTGCATTTTATTATGGGCCTGGAAAAGCTCCCGTTAGCCGTTTATCGGAATCTGACAGGCAAGGGCGGGTTAGCCGCAGTGTGCGAAAAAAGTGTAACGCTCGTGGTTTTCATCACCACGGCTTCACTACCACCAGTATCACCACCCCAATCAGAATCAGCACTGGAATTTCATTGAACCAGCGATAATAAACGTGCCCGTGCCGATTGCGATCGTGTTTGAAATCGGCGAGTAGCCTGCCGCAGTACAGATGATATCCGATCAGCATCGCCACCAGTGCGAGCTTGGCATGGAGCCAACCGCCCGAAATACCATACCCCAGCCAGAGCCACAGGCCGAAGACGACAGTCAACATGGCACTTGGCCCCATGATGCCATAATAGAGCTTGCGTTCCATCACCTTGAAACGCTCGATACCCGGCAAGTCCTCACTCGTGGCGTGATAGACAAAAAGACGCGGTAAATAAAACAGTCCGGCGAACCACGCCACCACGAAAATGATGTGCAGAGACTTGATCCAGAGCATTTATTTTTTGAATCCTGGCGATCAATCAATTGATTAGGCGCGGAGGCGCAATGCCGCGTCGTGCGCAATGCGGCATACTCGACGCACCCATCAAATAAACATGGATATTTGACGAGTACTTAACTATCATCATCATACATTTACCTGTGGAGGCGAGATGAACATTGATTATAAAGGATACAGCATTATTACTGCGTCAGAACTCGACGACGGCACCAATCTCTGGAACGGCCGTTACAGGATCCTTGATGATAACGGCATAGTCGTTTACGAAAGCTTCGTCGAACCTTTGCAAGATCAGGAAAAGGCGCATGAGGCTGCTAACGTGGAAGCCCGGGCATGGATTGACAGGCGATAATTGATGTGGCCGAACCGGGCAAGACCCTGAAACTGCCCAGCTCGACTCGATTGAGCGTCATCTCGACTGAACGATTCGCAGACAAGATAATCAGCAAATTGGCCCTGCCGGTGAGAAGGTTCTGTCCGCTTCACCGCTTTTCGTTGCCGCCATAGCCGAAAATTCCGGCATCGCCCCGCGCAGACTCATCGCCAGACTCAGCGCCAGATTTGAATATGGCACAAGACATGAAACAAGAGTTGGTTTTAAACGGCGACAACCTCAAGATCGGGTTCTATCGACCTCAACATATTCTGAATGCCCCTCAACGTACCCGAGATTGAGCTGGGGCAGGTGCCGCATGCGCCCTGGTAATGAACGCTAAGCCTGTTACCATCGAGGCCGAGCACGTGGAGATCGCCACCGTCATTTTGCAGGTACGGCCGTACCTCCTCATCGAGCAACGAGTTGATGATTTCGAGGCGCTGCTGATCCTCGGGACTTAGACCCGCAATTTCAGCGGTTGCCGCGGCAACTGTGGCGGCTGTTTGCGTATCCGCGGCCGGCGCTGCCCGGATCGGATCAGCGACTTCGCGCGCCAAGTCCTGCCAGTCGGCGCCGCCGTCCTGGGTAACCGTTATCCAGCGGTCGACATAAAACACGTTTGTGACATGATCAATGTCGAACAGCGCAGCGGCAAGGGGATCGTCTTGCGCCTGCTCGGCATTGTCGTATGAGCGCGTCACCCCCCAGGTCAATGGTTCCTTCAGTATGAACTTCAGTGCATTCCGATTGGGGGTGCCCTCTATTTCAGCTATTTTTGGCATTTTCTGCTTCTCCAGAGATGTTTTAGGCATCGCCTATCGCGGCGTGCATCGGATCATCCTCGGCCTCGGTCGAGGTAGTGGTAACAGAATTGAGCGCCGCGTGCAGCGTATGCCAAGGCAGAATTGCGCACTTTACCCGTGTGGGCAGATCCCGTACCCCGGCGAACACAGTGAGCCGACCAAGGTGGTGCTCAGCGTCGAGATTGAGCGTGCCGGTCGCCATGTCACGGAATTCCTTGATAAGCGTTTCCGCATCCGCCCGTGTTTTGCCTTTCACAACGGTTGTCATCATTGAGGCTGATGCCTTGCAGATCGCACAGGATTCACCCTGGAACGCGATGCTGGCAATGTGTTCTCCTTCGAGATTGAGTGCAATATCGAGGTGATCGCCGCAGAGTGGATTATGACCCACCGCATAATGGCTTGCATGATCGAGCGCGCCGTAATTACGGGGCTTCTTGTTATGGTCGAGGATGACCTCTTGATAGAGTGATTTCGAGTTCATTAGGTGAAAAATTTTTGGACGGTGCGAATGCCTGCGATAAACGTATCAACCTCAGCCATTGTATTATAGAACGCAAACGAGGCACGCGTCGTCGCCGGCACCTTGAGGCGCAGCATCACCGGTTGCACGCAATGGTGACCGGTGCGAACGGCGACCCCTTCCTGATTCAGGAGCGTACCGATGTCGTGCGGATGCACCCCTTTGACCTCGAAGGAAACCACTGCGGTTTTCATTGGAGCAGTGCCAATAATGCGCACGCCCGGCATATGAGACATCTGTTCAGTGGCATAATTGAGCAGCTCAAGCTCGTAAGCGGCGATTGCGTCCATACCGATGGCGGATAGGTAATCAACCGCGGCGCCGAGCCCGATCGCGGCGGCAATCGGCGGTGTACCGGCCTCGAATTTGTGTGGGATGGAATTGTAGGTGGTTTTTTCAAACGTCACCGACATGATCATATCCCCGCCGCCTTTGAACGGCTGCATGCGCTCAAGCAGCTCAGCCTTGCCGTAAAGGATGCCTATGCCTGTGGGGCCGCACATTTTATGGCCTGAAAAAGTGTAGAAATCGCAGTCGAGATCCTGCACATCTACACGCATATGCGGCGCTGCCTGGGCGCCATCGATCAGTACCGGCACTCCGCGGGCATGCGCAAAGGCGATCATTTGTTTTATCGGGTTGATCGTGCCGAGCGCATTGGACACGTGCAGCACACCGACGAATTTAGTGCGCTCGTTGAAGAGTCCTTCGTATTCATCAATGAGAAGCTCACCGGCATCATTGATGGGCACCACGCGGATCTTCGCACCCTTCTCTTCCGCCAGCATCTGCCAGGGAACGATGTTTGAATGATGCTCCAATGTGGTCAAAATGATTTCGTCGCCGACCCCAATGAATTTTCGGCCGTAACCGTGCATTACCAGATTGATCGAATCTGTTGTGCCACTGGTGAAGATGACTTCCCTGTCTTCGCCCGCGTTGATGAAACGCTGCAATTTGCGGCGCGAGTCCTCATATTCCGCAGTGGCCGTTTCAGATAAATAGTGCACACCGCGATTGATGTTGGCATGCTGGCTCGTCTGGTAACGCACCAGGCGGTCGATTACCGGTTGCGGCATCTGGCTGGATGCCGCATTGTCAAGATAGACCAAAGGCTTATTCTCAACCTGGAGCTTGAGAATCGGAAATTCGGCGCGAATGGCTTCAACATCGAATATCGAAGCGAATTGCGGTTTCAAAGTGGAATCTATGATCTTCATAGGTCAGCTTCTTTTGGTTTGCTCGAACACCGTTCGCTCAAGCCGTTGTTTGAGCGAAGCAACAGGAATGCGATCGATAATTTCAGCACCGAACGCATAGGTCAGCAGATTGCGCGCCGCAATCTCGGATAGCCCGCGGCTCTTTAAATAAAATAGTTCCTCAATATCGAGCTGGCCAACGGTTGCTCCGTGCGCGCACTTGACGTCATCCGCGAAAATTTCGAGCTGTGGCTTGGTATCGACGCGCGCCTTCGCACTCAACAGCAGATTGCGGCTCGACTGAGTGGAATCGGTGCACTGTGCTCCCGAACGTACCATGATCTTGCCGTTAAACACAGCGTGCGCCGCGCCATCAACGATGCATTTGTGTAACTGACGGCTGATACCATTGGGCTGCGCATGATCTATGCAGGTATGCGTGTCGGCAAGTTGGCGCCCGGAGATCAGTGCCAACCCGTCAATAGCACATTCGGCGCCCTCGGCCGCAAGGCGTGCATTCAGGTCATAGCGCGAAATCCGCGCGCCAAGCGCGACGCTGACTGATCGATAGCGGCTGGCATGCGCCAAGGATACCGCACAGTGCCCAATATGAAATGCCTGGGGGCTGTCGCGCTGAATCCGGACGTGATTAACCTGAGCATTACCTTCAAGCACGATTTCGGTCACCGCATTGGTGACATAAGCTCCTTCTTGCAACGTAACGTAATCCTCGACGATTGTCACCGCACTGCCGGATTCGGCAATCAGAAGACAACGCGGATGGCTTGCCACCTCCGGTTGCGTGGCGATGAATAACACATGCACGGGTGCATCGACCGCAGCATTGCGCGGCGCGACGACCAGCGCCCCATCATGCAGGAACGCCGTATTGAGCGCGGCGAACAGGTTGTCCTGAAACCCCGCGTGGCGGCCGAGATGCGGCTCTATTACCGTTCCATGCGAGGATACGGCCGTCGACGACAGATCGGTGACCGTCAAGCCAAGGTCTCTCGCCTTGTCAGGTTGCGTGGAAAACTGCGGCATATACGCGCCATCGACAAACACGAGCCTAATTGCCGCTTCGTCCAGATAAAAACCCTCTACGTCGGCGGCTTGCAATGTCGAAACAGCACGAGCGGGCTGGAACGAAAGCTTGGCAAGTGGAGAAATATCGGTAAAGCGCCAATCCTCGTCCCGTGTGGTTGGCAGCTTGAGCGTACCGGCACGGTCCACCGCACTCGCCCGCAACTGATTAAACCATGCCAACGGACTTGGCGGCAGTTGCGGCTGCCCCTGAAGAAGGCTTTCGAGATAGCTGCTGCTGGTAACCATGCTCATATTCAGGCCTCGGCCTCGGCCTCGACCGCGGCACGGTGCTCGGCGCCTACCCAATCGTAGCCACGTGTTTCGAGATCGAGCGCGAGTTCCTTGCCGCCGGTCTTGATGATCCGGCCCGCCTGCATCACGTGCACGAAGTCCGGCACGATATAATTAAGCATCCGCTGATAATGTGTCACCAATACGATTGCATTGTCCTTGGTCGCGAGCTTGTTTACACCATTTGTGACGATCCGAAGCGCATCGATATCAAGCCCGGAGTCGGTCTCATCGAGAATAGCCAGCCGGGGCTCAAGCAGCGCCATTTGCAATATTTCGTTCCGCTTCTTCTCGCCCCCGGAAAAACCTTCGTTGACGCCGCGGTCCAGAAAATCCGGATTCATGTCCAGCAGTTTCATTTTCTCACGCACGAAATCCTCAAACTCGAGCGGGTCAAGCTCATCCTTGCCATGCTGTGCCTGCACCGTGTTGTACGCGAGGCGCAGGAAATGACTATTCGAGACGCCGGGGATCTCGATAGGATACTGAAATGCGAGGAACAGGCCGGCACGCGCGCGTTCTTCCGGTTCGAGATCAAACAGATTGTGGCCTTCGAACGTTATTGAACCGCCGGTGACCTGATACGCATTATGGCCTGCAAGCACCTTTGCGAGCGTGCTTTTGCCCGAACCGTTCGTTCCCATGATCGCGTGCACTTCACCGCTTCTTACTGTCAGATCTATGCCCTTGAGTATCTCGATGCCGTTAACGGTCGCCCGCAACCCGCGTATTTCAAGCAATACCTTGCTGTCCTGATGAATCATCCGACACTCCCTTCAAGCTTGAACTCAAGCAGTTTGGTCGCCTCGACCGCAAATTCCATCGGCAATTGCTGAAATACATCCTTGCAGAACCCATTGATAATCATCGATACCGCTTCCTCGTTGCCTATGCCGCGTTGGGCAAAATAGAACAATTGATCTTCACCGATCTTTGATGTGGATGCTTCGTGCTCGACCTTGGCCTGCTGGTTACGAACCTGTATGTAAGGAAAGGTATGAGCCCCGCATTTGTCGCCGATCAGCATCGAATCGCATTGTGAATAATTGCGCGCACCAGCTGCAGTAGGCGCAATCCTGACCAGCCCACGGTAGCTGTTATTGGAATGACCGGCTGAGATGCCTTTGCTGACGATGGTGCTGCGCGTATTTTTCCCAATGTGGATCATTTTGGTGCCGGTATCGGCTTGCTGGTAATGATTGGTGACAGCCACCGAATAGAATTCTCCCACCGAATTTTCGCCTTGCAGGATGCAGGAAGGATATTTCCAGGTAATTGCCGAACCGGTCTCGACCTGAGTCCATGAAATGCGCGAATTGACACCTTTGGCCAAACCGCGCTTGGTAACAAAATTGTAGATACCGCCCAGGCCATTCTCATCCCCCGCATACCAGTTCTGCACCGTCGAGTACTTGATGTCGGCATTATCGAGCGCGACCAGTTCGACCACCGCGGCGTGCAATTGGTTGGTATCGAATTTAGGCGCGGTGCAACCTTCAAGATAGGAGACCGACGACCCTTCCTCGCCGATGATCAGCGTGCGCTCGAACTGTCCCGATTCCTCCGTATTGATGCGGAAGTACGTGGACAGATCCATGGGGCATTTGACGCCTTTAGGGATAAAGCAGAATGTCCCGTCGGTAAAAACCGCCGAGTTGAGCGCGGCGTAGTAATTATCTCCCACGGGCACCACTGTCCCGAGATACTGCTTCACCAGTTCCGGATACATCTGGACAGCCTCGGAAATCGAGCAGAAAATAATACCGACCTCGGCAAGTTTCTGCTTGTAAGTCGTCGCCACCGACACGCTGTCGAATATCACGTCGACCGCGACGCCTGCCAGTGCCGCCCGCTCGTGCATCGGTACCCCCAGTTTCTCAAAGGTGCGCAGCAACTCGGGATCGACCTCGTCCATGCTGTTCAACTTCTTTTTCGGCTTTGGCGCCGAGTAGTAGCTGATAGCCTGAAAATCGATCTTCGGATATTTAACGTTCGGCCACTTCGGCTCTTCCATCTTGAGCCATTGCTCATAGGCTTTGAGCCGAAAATCAAGCAGCCAGGCAGGCTCGTTCTTTTTGGTGGAAATGAGCCGGATAATATCTTCGTTAAGCCCTTTTGGCGCAATATCCGACTCGATTTCGGTAACAAAACCGTGCTTATAAGGCTGATTGACCAGATTTTGTAATACTGCACTCATGAGTTGCTCCAATATCGTTTGTGTCGAAGATAAATCCGTGAACTTCGCTATTCCCGCTATTCCAGGCGCCGCCCCTGTCTCTTCGTGTTGACCTTTGACAGCTAAACGCTGGCGGGTTCTTTCAAGCTGAAGCTTTCACCGCAGCCGCATGTATTGTCGACGTTGGGATTCTCGAATTTGAATGACTCATTAAGTCCTTCCCTGACAAAATCAACACGCGAACCATCCAGAAATGGCAGAGTGCCGGCATCAACCACTACATTAGCATTATACGATTCGAACATCTGATCGCCTGCACGAACTTCGTCAGCATAGTCGAATGTATAGGCGAACCCGGAGCAGCCGACCTTCTTCACGCCGACGCGCAACGCCAATCCTTTACCGCGCTTCTCAAGCTGCTTCCGGATCTGTTTTGCTGCGTTTTCGGTCAATGTTATTGCCATTACATTCTCCGATTACCGTTCACGATGATCATGATCGAAAATAGTCTTTCGCAGTGGCGATGGGGATCAGGCCGAAAATGCGGCACGTTCCCGTTCGGGCGCCGCCTTTTCAGGCATTACCTTTCGCATATCCAGCATTTGCACAACGCCATTTTCCCTTGCTTTCTGTTCATCACTTCTTGCTTTCTGTTCATCAACCAGTTGCTTCAGCGTCACTGCGCCTAAATGGTCGAAAATAAGGTCATTGAGTTTTACCCACAAGTCGTGAGTCATACATTTCTTGTCATTATGACAATTTTCCTTTCCGTTACATTGGGTAGAGTCGATAGGCTCATCAACTGCAAGGATAATCTCGGCAATGGACACTCGTGCCATGTCTTTGGAAAGGCAGTAGCCACCTCCTGGGCCTCGTACGCTGTCGACAAGCCCGCGTTGCCGCAGCTTGGCGAACAATTGCTCAAGATAAGATAGCGAAATTTGCTGACGCTGACTGATTTCCGCGAGCGTCACCGGACGAGTGCTGTGCTGCATCGCAAGATCCAACAGCGCCGTTACCGCAAACCGTCCCTTCGTTGTTAGCCTCATGATAAACTCCTCTTAACTTTCGATTCAAATGAAATAGAGATATTGATCATAAACTCATTCAGCCAATACCATTCAGCCAATACCAATACATGACTGATTTAGTCAACTATAAGATACCCGATCTATTTAGTCAACTATAAAGAGAAAAATGATTCAGCAATGGATGAGCCTATTTATCCTGCTCTGCCTGTATCGGTCGCGTGCGAGAGAATGCAGCCGAAACGTCGATACATGCGCGCTCAGTTGATGCTCAGTTGATACTTGAAGGGCGACCTCGAGGAGACAGGCAGGCAAAAATGACGCAGACAAGGACAAGCCAATAATTTCAAGCTCCTGATCCGAAAAATTAGCCTGAAAAACTGGAAAGAAGAAATGCGAGAACAAACTGAAGGGGTCTGCTACGATCAACCACGGCGGCGGAGTTCCATATGGGCTTTGATCAATTCAATTGCCTGCCAGCGAAATTGATCGCCCTGCATATCCTTCACCCACATATGCAACAGGCCGATAAAGAATAGATGGGTATCCATGGCTAACTTAGCGGCATCGTGAGAAATATGAAGTTGCTCCTGCACTTTCGCACGCTCGTAAACCAGCCGCAATTTTTCAGCGATGCCGGAACAGTTACATAAAATTTGCTGCAAGACAGTAGCGAATTCATCCACATATTCACACTTGATCATCATGATTTCGTAAATCTGGCGCGTTTCGACGCTATCAATCAACACCTGGATGGTGCCGCACAAAAAATTTTCTATACAAGTCAGCGGATCTTCTGAACCTTCAATCAGGAGCGTATCATCCATGCGGTCAATCAGCGGCAGGAATACCTGCTCCCGCATAGCCTGAATCAAATCGATTTTATTGCTGAAGTGCCAGTAAATCGCGCCGCGCGTGACCCCCGCCTGCGTTGCGATGTGTTCCATCGTGCTGCGGCTGACACCGCGGGCCAGAAATACCTGGCGCGCCGCTTCAATAAGGCGCTGCCGGGTTAACTCCGCGTTTTCCTTTGTTTTTCGAGCCATTGTCCGTGAAATATTACTTTTTAATTCACTATTTACATTGAGCATCTTTGGTTTATAATTTACATACATACACGAATGTATGCAAGCGTTTCGTTTAAGCTTTTTCGTTTTCCTTTCATGAGCATGGAGTTAGAGATGTCGGCTGCCAGCCAATATAAGAATAAGCTTGGCGATTTGCTAGGGATTTTCTGTTCGAAAACAGGCATCGTGTTGATTATAAGTGCTGCTGCAAGTTTCGGATTGGCTGGCTGCGGCAAGAATGATCCGGCAGCTGATCAACCCCGGGCAGGAATGGCGCTTCCTGTCACCGTAATCGAAGTGCATCCTACCAGCGTCCCGATCAGTGCAGAAGCGGTTGCGCAAACCGAAGGCTCCAGGGAAGTCGAGATACGTCCGCGCGTAGGCGGCATCCTGCTGCAGCGCCTGTATGAGGAGGGGGCCGCGGTAAAAGCAGGCCAGCCGATGTTCCTGATTGATCCCATACCGTATCAAAACGCCCTGGCGGAGGCAAAAGCGCAACTTGCCGAACAAAAAGCCCGCATCATGCAGACCGAGCGAGAAGAAAACCGCTTGCGCGATCTGCTCGATACCCAGGCCATCAGCCAGCGGGAATACGACAATGCCGTATCTGAAAACGCCATTGCAAAAGCCGCGTTACAGACGGCCGAAGTTCGCGTACGCGACGCCGAGATTAATCTCTCCTATACCAAAGTGGTCGCACCGGTCGACGGCATATCGGGTCGCCGTCGATTTTCCGAAGGAGCACTGGTGGAGGCCCATAACAGCCTTTTGACCACCCTCGTTCAGCTAACACCCATATGGGTGCGCTTCAGCCTTTCCGACAGCGAACTCGCGCAGATCGGCGGCCCTCTGAATGAACACAGGGTGCGGCAGGTAGCGCTTATTCTGCCGGATGGCACGGAGTATGAAAAAAAGGGGGACCTGAATTTTGCCGCCAGTCAAATCGATCCGTCGCTCGGTACACAGCAATTGCGCGCCACTTTCGATAATAGTGATCAACGCCTGCTGCCAGGGCAGTTTGTACGGGCGCGCGTCATAACAGGCCAACGTGACGGCGTTTTTCTCGTGCCCCAGGTTGCGGTACAGACGTCCGATCTGGGCAAAAGCGTATATGTAATCAATGAAAAAAATGAAGCGACGATACGGCCGGTGGTGGCGGGTCGCTGGATCGGCAAAGACTGGGTAATTCTCGAAGGACTGAAGGCTGGTGATAAAGTCATTGTCGACAACATCATCAAGCTTCGTCCGGGTTCGCTTGTGTCACCTCATGCACCAGCCGAAACGTCCGAGGCGGCGCCAACAGAATCCCCCGCTCAGTCCAAACCCGACCAGCAGACCTAAGCGGGAATCTCATGACCAGATTCTTCATTACCCGTCCGATTTTCTCGTCGGTAATATCCATTATCATCGTTCTGGCCGGCTTGGCCGCCGCCATGCAACTACCCATCGCGCAGTATCCCCAGATTGCGCCACCCACCGTTTTGATTACCGCCACCTTTCCTGGCGCCAGCGCGGAAACCCTGACTAAAACCGTTGCAGCCCCAATTGAAGAGCAATTGAGCGGCGTCGATGACCTTTTGTATTTCAGCTCGAGCTCCGACTCGAGTGGCACACTCACCATCACCGCTACTTTTGAAGTCGGCACGGAGATTGACCAGGCGACTTTCAACGTAAGTAATCGTGTGAATATCGCCTTGCCGCGGCTGCCAGAGGAAGTCCGGCGGACCGGCTTGAGAATAGAGAAGCGTTCCAATGATATCCTGCTGGTTTTCATGCTGATCTCAAAGGAGAAAGGCAAGTACGATCCCCTGTTCCTGAGCAATTACGCGACGCTTAATGTGCTTGATGAGCTAAAACGCACCAAGGGCGTAGGTGATGCGATAGTTTTCGGAGCACAGGATTACTCGATGCGTATCTGGCTTCGCCCCGACCGCATGGCGCAACTGGGGGTGGCCACGACGGATATCGCCGCTGCGATACAGACGCAAAACGCGCAATATGCAGCAGGAAAAATAGGCCAGGAGCCGGTGCCCGATGATCAGCAACTGGTTTATACCGTTAACGCCAAGGGCCGGCTGCTGGAGCCCGAGCAATTCGGTAACATCATTCTGCGCGCCGACGGCCCTGAGGGCGTTCTCTACCTCAGGGATGTTGCCCGGATCGAACTTGGCTCACTGAGTTACGACGTGCGGACCGCGCTTAACGGCCAGCCTGGCGCAGGTATCCCCATCTTCCTGCAGCCTGGCGCGAATGCACTGGATACCGCAGACGCACTCATGGCCAAAATGGACGAATTGAAGCAGCGTTTCCCGGAAGGAATGGACTATGTCGTACCTTACGATACCAGCAAATTCGTTAAAGCGTCCATGTGGGAAGTGGTCAAGACACTTGGCGAGGCGATGGTGCTCGTCGTGCTCGTCGTATATCTTTTTCTGCAAAGCTGGCGTGCCACGCTGATTCCCATTATTGCCGTACCCATCTCCCTGATTGGTACCTTTGCCGGGTTGTGGGTGTTCGGTTTTTCCATCAATACGCTCACACTGTTCGCCATGGTGCTGTCTATCGGGATTGTGGTGGATGACGCAATTGTGGTCCTGGAAAACATCGAGCGTTTGATGGATGAGGAAAAATTATCCCCGCTCAAAGCCGCTATCCGGTCCATGGAGCAGGTCGCGCGCGCCGTCGTTGCCATTGTATTGGTGCTATGTGCAGTGTTCGTGCCCGTAGCCTTCATGGGAGGGATTGCCGGAGAACTGTACCGGCAATTTGCGGTAACGGTAGCCGTAGCCGTCACGATCTCGGGCATCGTGGCGCTAACCCTGACGCCGGCGTTATGCGCCATCCTGCTGAAACACACGCATGGCGAATCTGCCTTCTTCCGCGCATTCAACGGTGGATTCAGGCGCCTGACCAACTTCTATATCTCAATGGTCGACGCTACCCTGCGCCACAAAATAATCGGTATCTTCGTATTCGCAGGTATCATCGCCGTGGCAATCTATCTGATCAAGACTGTTCCAGACAGCTTTGTGCCGCCGGAAGATCAGGGGTATGTAGTGACTGCTACGATTCTGCCCGATGGCGCCACATTGGCTCGAACAACGAAAACCACTGAAGCAGTACGGGCGGCCATTGCGGAAGATCCGGCAGTAGCCCATCAGTTTGTAGTTAATGGTTATGATCTGATTGGAGGTGGTAACAAGACCAGCGCGGCAACGATGTTTGTTGCTTTCAAGGACTGGTCGGAACGTACCGCCACCGCGGAAGATATTGTCAACAAATTAATGGGTATCGGCATGCAACAGTCCGACGGCATAGCCATAGCGTTCAATCCCCCTGCCATTCGCGGTCTCGGCACTGCCGGAGGATTCGAGGTTTACGTGCAAACCCGTGCGGGCGCAGACCCTTTGCAGCTATCAGGGGTAGTGAATAATTTTATTGACGCCCTCAATCAGGAACCACGTCTCGCCGGTATCAACACGTTCTTCCGCCCGACAGTGCCGCAGTTCCTCATTGAAGTGGATGAGGCAAAGGCAATTTCGCAGGAGGTACGGATTGCCGATATATATGCGACCTTGCAAAGCACTATGGGATCACTCTATATCAATGACTTTAACAAATCCGGCCGCACCTATCGGGTGCAATTGCAAGCGGAACCCCAATATCGCATGCAACCGGAAGATCTCGGCAGAGTGTACGTGCGTTCACAATCCGGTGCGATGGTGCCGCTATCGGCACTCAGCAAGATCAGCACTATTGTGGGGGCTGAGCAGCTGGAGCGCTACAATGGCCTCCTTTCCGCAAAAATTCTGGGAGGGGGCGCACCGGGCGTGAGCTCAGGCGACGCCATCAAGCTTGTAGAAGAGATTGCGGCAAAGAATTTGCCCCATAATTACCAGATTGCCTGGACGGGACAGGCCTTTCAGGAAAAAAGCACGGGTTCAGCGGCGATTTTTGCGTTCAGCTTCGCCATCATTATGGTGTTTCTCATTCTGGCGGCCCAATTTGAAACCTGGGCGCTGCCGCTCGCTGTCATCATGGCTGTGCCCTTTGCGCTGGTCGGTGCGCTGCTTGCCATTTTAATACGTGGAATGCCCAACGATATTTATTTCCAGGTGGGCTTGATCACGCTGATAGGTCTGGCGGCCAAGAATGCGATTCTGATCGTGGAATTCGCCAGCCAGAAAATGAGGGAAGGGATGCCGGTCAGGCAAGCTGCAATCGAGGCAGCGCGCCTACGTTTTCGTCCTATTGTCATGACATCGATGGCTTTTGTGCTTGGTATCGTGCCGCTAGTAATTGCGACCGGGGCAGGAGCAGCCGCACGGCAATCGATGGGTACCGGCGTTTTTGGCGGCATGCTGCTTGCCACTTTTGTCGCCACTATTTTTATTCCCCTGTTTTTTACATGGCTTAGCCGCAAGCGCGCACATAAACCGTCCGAGAATATGCAAGAGGAAGCGACATGATGGCCTCGCCTTTATGGAAGAGAGATTGTAGCTCGTGGGTATCGGCTTTACTGCTTTTTTCGACCCTGTTGCTGGCGTCCTGCGCCATGGGACCCGATTATTCGCGGCCCCATATCGACACCTCCGATAGCTTCCGGATGGCGGAAACGGAAGGGCAGTCCATTGCCAATCTTCCATGGTGGGAACTCCTGCACGACGACGAACTTCAGCGGCTTATCCGGCAGGCTTTGGCGGAAAACAAGGATCTCAAGCAGGCTGTGGCAAGTGTCGAGGAACTGCAGGCTCGCCTGGGCATTGCGGGTATGGACTTCTTTCCCAAATTGGACGCAAATATCAATGCGCCGGCATTCGGGACCATTGGCGGGTTCCTTATCCGCGGATTTCCGACGCCTTACAGCTATTTTGGTCAGGGCACGCTGAATTGGGAACTGGATATCTGGGGCAGGATTCGCCGCTCCAATGAGGCTGCTCGTGCCGATCTGATGGCGCGTGAGGAGAATCGCCGGGCTATAGTGCTGACATTGGTGAGCTCGGTGGCGCAGTCCTATTTCGATCTGCTGCAATTTGACATGCAACTGGATATTGCCCGGCATGCCCTTTCCTCCTGGGAAGAATCGGTCGCCATTGCCCGGGCGCAACTGCGAGGCGGATTGATTTCCAGACTCGATCTGGATCAGTTTGATGCAGAAAGAGCTAACGCGGCGACCAGAGTAGCGGAACTCGAACGGCAGATGGTGCAAAAGGAAAATGAGCTGAGCGTACTGCTGGGGAAAAACCCGGTGCCGATCGTACGAGGCAATTCATTGACGGAACAGCTGATGCCACCCGCAGTGCCTGCTGGCCTTCCTTCCGAACTTTTGCAGCGCCGCCCCGACATTTTGCAGGCGGAACAAACGCTGGCGGCGGCAACCGCCAGAATCGGAATGGCCAAAGCAGCGCGGTTTCCCAGGCTCACAATCACGGGTTTCCTGGGGGTCGCGAGCCCCGCGCTGTCCAAGCTGCTGCTCTCGGGCAGTGAGTTTGGCGTCGGGGGACTCGGATTGGCGGGTCCGTTGCTGAATGCGCAAAGCCTCGGGTTTGACCAGCGGGCCGCGGAAGCTCAGGCAAGGCAGGTACTGGCACAGTACGAGCAAACTGTCCTGGTAGCGTTCAAGGAGGTTGAAGATGCGCTTGTAGCTGTCCGCACCGTCGATGAGCAACGCAAGGCCCAACAGGATCAGGTTGCGGCGCTACGCTCGGCTCTGCATGTGGCCGATCTTCGTTACAAAGGGGGCATTACCAGCTATGTGGATGTGCTCCTTGCCAAACGCACTCTGTTCGATGCCGAGTTTGCGCTTACGGCAACACGTCGCCTGCATCTCGTGTCAGTCGTGCAGCTCTACAAGGCCTTGGGCGGCGGGTGGTCGCCGGCATGATCGCTGCTCACATTCATCTAACTGTCTGAACGCGGAATTTACGACGTACCCTGATTGCCGTATTCGCTATGCCGGATACTCCTTCCTTTTTATGGAATAGCCCAAGAGCCAAGCATATGAACCCGACTGCCCAATGGTTAATAACGTTAGCCATTCGAAATGGAACCGCCATTACTCGCATGAGTGCCGGGCTATCCCTGATTCTGCTTGCTGGCTGTTCAGAGAAAGCACCTGCTCCTCCTCCACCTGTCCCTCAGGTGGAAGTCATTACTGTGACTGCTCAAACGGTCCCGGACGAACCGGAGTTTATCGGGCAGACGGAGGCCTTTCGCCCTGTGGAGATTCGCCCGCAGGTTACCGGAATTATCAAGGAAGTCTATTTTACGGAAGGCCGGAACGTCAAAAAAAACGACCGGTTGTACCTCATCGACCCTGTGCCATTCAAAGCCGTCTATCTCAGCGGTAAAGCGAGAGTGGCCCAGGCTCAGGCCCGGCTTGTCCAGGCAGAGCAGGAACTCGCTCGTGTGAAGCCACTTCTTGAGGAACAAGCCGTCAGCCAGAAAAACGTTGATGACGCCGTCGCTGAAATGCTGGGAGCCAAAGCCACGCTTGAAGCTGCCCAAAGCGAACTGATCAAGGCGAAATTTGATCTGGACAACACCCTGATCACCGCTCCAGTGAATGGCCGGATCGGTCGCAGCCATTTCTACGAGGGGCGCCTGGTCTCGGCTCAGACAACCCTCTTGACCACCATCGATCAACTGGATCCCATGTATGTAAACGTGAATGTTCCCGAAAGCTACCTCCTCCGGCGGCGCCGGGAACTCGCCGAGCATAGAGTGCAGAGGCCGGATATTTTTCAACTACATGGGGTGATGACCTTCTCCGATGGGACTGTATATCCAGAGGAAGGGATACTGGATTTTGCCGATGTCACCTTGCGGTCCGAGACAGGCATGTTACAGGCAAGGTTTACCTTTCCCAATCCGGAAGGGGGCTTTTCTCCCGGGAAATCCTATTTTTATCCGGGACAGTTCGTCAAGGTTCGTCTAAAGGGCTACATCCGGACTGACGCTATCCTCATCCCTCAACGGGCCGTTCAACAGGGACCCAAGGGATCATTTGTCTATGTGATCGACAAGGAGGACAAAGCGGAGCTTCGCCCGATTCGGGCCAGCACATGGCATGAGAAGGAGTGGTTGATCGAAGATGGCCTTCGTCCAGGAGAACGGGTAGTCGTGGAAGGCTTTCACCGAATTCAGCCAGGCGTTCAAGTGAATGCTATTCCATATCAGAATGGGGATGCTACTGCCCCGGATAGTCCTGCGGGGGAAAAAATCACGCAGAAGGCGCCATGAATTCCCATTTTTTTATCGATCGTCCAATTTTCGCATCAGTCCTGTCGATCGTTATTGTGGTGGTCGGTCTGGTCTCTTTAAAGAACCTGCCGATCGCGCAATTTCCGCAAATCACGCCACCAATGGTGCAGATTGAAGCGGACTATCCCGGCGCCAGCGCAGAAGTTGTCGCGGAAGCCGTCGCACGTCCGATAGAGGTTCAGCTTCCCGGTATCGATAACCTTCTTTACTACGACTCCACGAGCACAAACGATGGGCACATGACGATGAGGCTCACATTTGAAATCGGCACCGATGTGGATATCGCGCAGGTCCAGGCACAGAACCGGCAACGTCTTGCCGAACCTCAATTGCCTGACGAAGTTATTCGCCAGGGTATAACTGTGAAAAAAATGTCGCCGGATATGCTGTCGGTCATTGCGCTGAGCTCTACCGATCCCCGGCATGATACCGTTTTTCTCTCCAACTACGCCCTGCTCCGAATTCTTGATAGCGTCAAGCGTCTTCCTGGTGTTGGAGACGCCATCATCTTTGGCGCTCAGAACTACTCCATGCGGCTGATCCTCGATCCTGTCCGTATGGCACAGCTCGACCTTACGCCGACGGAAATTGCGGCCGTGGTTCGCGAGCAGAATAGGGATTTTCCAGCCGGCAGGGTAGGCCGCGAACCCACGCCTCACGGTACGGAACTCACTATTCCAGTAATTACACGCGGCCGGATGAGCGAGGTCCACGAATTTGAGGACATGATCGTTCGAGCTTATCCGGATGGGTCCATGGTGCGCATGCGGGATGTCGCGCGGGTGGAATTGGGCGCCCAATCCTACGATCTTGAAGGACGATGGAATGGAAAGCCCAATACGTTTCTATTGACCTTTCTTTCGCCCGGAGCCAACGCGCTCGATACGGTCCAACGGGTCCGCCAGGAAATGGACAAACTGGCCAAAAGTTTTCCAACCGGCGTTTCCTACGATATCCCCTACGACACCACCACTTTTATTGATGTCTCCATCAAGGAGGTCATAAAGACGCTTGTTGAAGCAACACTCCTGGTCATTCTGGTCGTCTTTGTTTTTCTGCAGAGTTGGCGCGCGACGCTTATTCCGGCAGTCGCTGTTCCCATTTCGCTCATTGGAACCCTGGCGGGCATGGAAGCGCTGGGATTTTCAATCAACACACTAACGCTGTTCGGCATGGTCCTGGCCATCGGCATCGTAGTGGATGATGCGATTGTTGTCGTGGAGAATGTTGAGCGGCATATGACCAAGGGAGGGCTTTCGCCGAGGGACGCAGCTAAAAAGGCCATGGACGAAGTAGCCGGGCCGGTGATAGCGATCGTCCTTGTTCTGGCTGCTGTGTTTGTGCCGGTCGCATTCTTGGGTGGAATTACCGGCGAGCTGTATAAACAATTTGCGATTACCATTGCCCTGTCTGTCGCCATTTCAGGGTTCGTGGCACTCACCCTCAGCCCTGCTCTCTGCGCCCTGGTTCTCAAGCCAGGCCACGGCGAACCAATAGGGTTCTGGAAAATGTTCAACCGGTCGTTTGACTGGATGCAGGCCCGTTATGCCGGAGCTGTCGGAACCATTCTGAAACGATCGGCGATTGCTCTGGTCATCTTCGGAATGCTGATATTCGTCATCCTTGGTCTGTTCAAAACCATTCCGGGCAGTTTCCTTCCAGAAGAAGATCAGGGCTATTTTATTACCGTTGTCCAGCTGCCGGACGGCGCTTCCAAAGCGCGCACAATAGAGGTTCTGCGTAAAATAGAAAGTTACTTCAAATCAATTTCCGCAGTCCATTCGACTGATGCCCTGGCTGGGCAAAACTTCGTATTTGGCACCCGGGGCGCGAATCAGGCGACCATGTTCGTGCCGTTGCAACATTGGGATACGCGACAGAACACCGGTGAACAAGTTCAGGGGCTTATTGCGGCGGCCTTTCAGGAATTTGCCAAAATCCCCGAGGCCTTGATCCTGGCCTTCAATGCCCCTTCCATCAGGGGTCTGGGCTCCACGGGTGGTTTTTCCCTGCAATTGCAAGACCCCAGCGGTGGTGATTTCGCGGAGTTCGCCGCTGCGGCTGAGGAATTCGTAACCAAGGCTATGGAACACCCCGCAATCGCGGCTGCCGGTACCAATTTCCGTGTGAGCGCCCCCCGTCTATATGCGACGGTGGACCGCGAGCGCGCCAAAGCGCTGGGTGTGCCAATTTCTGAAGTCTTTGACACCATGCAGGCTTATTTCGGGAATCTGTATGTGAACGATTTTGTAAAATTCGGACGTATCTATCGCGTTCAAACAGAGGCCTTGCCGGAATACCGATCCAGTCCGAGCGATATCAGCAAGATATATGTGCGGGCTCGGAGCGGCACAGAACATACCATGATTCCACTGGATTCGGTCGTCACCACGGAATTTACCAGCGGACCCGACCCCGTCACGCATTTCAACGGATTCAATACTGCGCTCGTGCTGGGGGGCGCCGCACCAGGGTATAGCTCAGGACAAGCGCTTGAAGCGCTGGAGCAGATAGCCAATGAGGTCCTGACTCCTCGGGGTTATGAGATCGATTGGAGCGGAATATCGTTTCAGGAAAGCAAGGCTGGAGGCCAGTCCGTTCTAGTATTTGCCTTTGCCATACTCATGGTCTTTCTGGTGCTGGCCGCCCTTTACGAAAGCTGGTCCATTCCGTTCGCTGTCATTCTCGCGATACCCTTCGGGATTTTAGGCGCATTGCTGGCGATCTGGACGCGGGGGCTGAGCAATGATATCTACTTTCAAATCGGGCTGGTGACGCTGATCGGACTGGCCGCCAAAAATGCGATCCTGATCGTCGAGTTTGCCAATCAACGATACGCCGCGGGTGAGCCCTTAACCGACGCTGCGCTCGAAGCGGCGCGTCTTCGATTCCGGCCCATCATCATGACCTCCATGGCCTTTATCCTCGGCGTATTTCCCCTTGTGGTGGCTTCCGGAGCGGGTGCGGCCAGCCGGAATTCCATCGGGACCGGAGTGTTCGGGGGAATGCTCGCGGCCACATTTCTAGCTATCTTCTTTGTACCGCTTTTTTTTGTTGTGATCGGAAAGATCGGACGACGGTTCAAAGAAAAGAAGAGTTCAGTGGCTGAAACTCGGCAGATTATGGAAAGCGAGCCGTCTTCAACCACAGAAGAATAATCGAAAGCAGTATCCGTAAATTACTGTTATTCCCAAGCCCTTCCTTCAATTGCCGGCTGAACCGCGGTTCGACCACCACGGGCATCCGCGCGGATAGCTGTCCTTCATCGCTGAGAGTTCAGGTGGGAAATAATCTTCGATGTATGATAGAGGCGTTATGTGCCATGTGTTCGAAGAACATGGGGAAGGGGAAAATTTAAAAATTATACTTCTTCGATCTTTCGCTCCTTTATTCCTGGCATCAGTCCGGGAGCCTCTTTCAGCAGGAACTCCCTGAACGCCTGTGCCACGCTGGAAAGACGCTTGTTTTTCCGATGCACGATGTGCCAATGGCGTATGATCGGAAAATCCTGCACGTCGAGAATCTTGAGCCGCTTGGTCTCCAGCTCCAGCTCAGCGGTGTGCAGTGACATGATCCCGAGCCCCATTCCCGCCTGCACTGCTTGTTTGATGGCTTCATTGGTATCGGTTTCCATGCCCTTGTTAATGTGGATATGATGCGCGGAAAAAAAACGTTCCATTGCACTGCGAGTGCCCGAACCGGGTTCACGTACCAGAAAGGTTTCCTGTTCCAGTCTTTTCACGGGGATCCGGCGAGCCGAGCATAATGGGTGATCTGGCGGAGCAATCACCACCAGCGGGTTTTCCATGAATGATTCAGTGGCGATATCCAGGCCATCCGGTGGCTGGCCCATGATGGCAAGGTCTGTCACGTTATCGGCCAGATGCTTTAGCACGGTTTCCCGGTTGGATACATTAAGGCTTACGGTAACTCCGCTATAGCGCTGGCAAAACTTGGCTAATAAATGTGGGGCGAAATAGTTGGCGGTACTGACCACCGAGATATTGAGTTTGCCTCGTTCCAGACCTTTCAACTCGTCAAGCGCCAGTTCCATATCTGCCAATTGCTGGGAGATTGCCCGGCTATAATGGTAAAGTTCATGCCCGGCATCGGTCAGATAGATTTTCTTGCCTATTTGTTCGAAGAGGGGCAAATCAATGTTGTCTTCTAATTGCTTGATTTGCATCGACACCGCGGGCTGGGTCAGATAGAGTTCTTCCGCAGCGCGCGAGAAACTCAGGTTGCGAGCAACTGATTCGAAAACTTTTAGCTGTCTCAGGGTGACATGCAGCATGGCCGTTCCTGCCCGGATTCGATTCCGGATTTCCACTTTTGAGTCATCTATAAGCAAAATACTATCATAACAATCAAAACACGTGACTGTTATTTATGGTAATTCTCGCTACAATCTTTTGCGTAGTACCTTTATCTACCCCTATGAGGAGAACTGTCATGAGTCAAGAAATCAAAGGCAAGGAACGCTATAAATCCGGCGTAATTCCGTACAAGAAAATGGGCTACTGGGATTCCGATTATGTGCCCAAGGATACCGATGTCATCGCCTTGTTCCGCATCACACCCCAGCCAGGGGTAGATCATGAGGAGGCCGCCGCCGCTGTCGCAGGCGAATCTTCCACCGCAACCTGGACCGTGGTATGGACAGACCGGCTGACTGCCTGCGAACTTTATCGCGCCAAGGCCTATCGTTCTGAACTGGTGCCCAATACCGGGCCCGGCACCAAGACCGAAGCCCAGTATTTCGCCTACATTGCCTATGATCTGGATCTGTTCGAAGCGGGTTCCATCGCCAACCTGACCGCCTCAATCATTGGCAATGTATTCGGTTTCAAAGCCGTTAAAGCGCTGCGTCTGGAAGACATGCGCATCCCGGTAGCTTACCTAAAAACTTTCCAGGGTCCCGCAACCGGCGTCGTTGTGGAGCGTGAGCGCCTCGACAAATTCGGCAGACCGCTGCTGGGCGCGACGACGAAACCGAAATTGGGTCTCTCCGGCCGCAACTATGGCCGCGTGGTATATGAAGGACTCAAGGGCGGTCTCGACTTCATGAAAGACGACGAGAACATCAATTCGCAACCCTTCATGCACTGGCGCGACCGGTTCCTGTACTGTATGGAGGCAGTTAACAAGGCTTCCGCCGCTACCGGCGAAGTCAAGGGTCACTATCTGAATGTAACCGCGGGCACCATGGAAGACATGTACGAGCGGGCGGAATTCGCCAAGTCGCTTGGCTCCGTCATCATCATGATTGACTTGGTGATCGGCTACACCGCAATTCAGTCGATGGCAAAATGGGCGCGCAAGAACGACATGATTCTGCACTTGCACCGCGCTGGCAACTCGACCTACTCCCGCCAGAAAAACCATGGAATGAACTTCCGCGTGATCTGCAAATGGATGCGGATGGCAGGCGTGGATCACATTCACGCGGGCACGGTCGTAGGCAAACTGGAAGGCGATCCGCTTATGATCAAGGGCTTCTACGATACTCTGCGCGAACCGCACACTCCGGTAAGTCTCGAAACCGGCCTGTTCTTTGATCAGGACTGGGCTTCGCTGAACAAGGTTATGCCGGTTGCTTCGGGCGGCATTCATGCCGGCCAGATGCACCAATTGCTGGATTATCTCGGCGAAGACGTGATATTGCAATTTGGCGGCGGCACCATCGGCCACCCGATGGGCATACAAGCCGGCGCGGTTGCCAATCGTGTCGCGCTGGAAGCGATGGTAATGGCACGTAATGAAGGCCGCGACTACGTGAAAGAAGGCCCCCAGATTCTGGAGGATGCCGCCAAGTGGTGCACACCGCTCAAACAGGCGCTGGAAACATGGAAGGATATAACCTTCAATTACGAATCCACTGACACTGCTGATTTCGTGCCATCGACCACGGCCAGCGTCTAACACACACCAAGGAGAAAATAATTATGATGACCAATATAGGAAACCGCCTCACGCAGGGGCAGTTCTCTTTTCTGCCTCCGCTGACGGATAAGCAAATCTCGGCGCAAATCAAGTATGCGTTGAAGAATGGCTGGGCGATAGGTATCGAATACACTGACGATCCGCATCCACGCAATACTTATTGGGAAATGTTCGGCAATCCGATGTTCGATCTGAAAGATCCTGCCGGCATCCTGGCGGAGATCAATGACTGCCGCAAAACGTACCCGAGCCATTATATCCGGGTAACCGCGTTTAACTCGACGCGCGGCGTGGAAAGTCCGACGATGTCTTATATCGTCAATCGTCCGAAGACAGAACCGGGCTTTGGATTGGTACGCCAGGAAGTGGAAGGCCGTAGCATTCGTTACACCATTCATTCCTACGCAACGGACAAACCCGAAGCCGAAAGGTATTAATCGGGCCTTCCCCATCCCTTCTAGGGACGGGGAGCGATCCGGGGCGCAGGTGAACGATGATTGAATGCTGCTTGCATTCACCTGCGCCCCATCCTGAACTTGCGGGACAACCCTCGTGTCCTGTTAAATCAAAATAAAGTAATGCATGTTTAATACAATGTGCTTAATTGTGTGGATCAAACGTGAAAAAACATCCAAACGAACCTGTCCCATCCGATAGCAGTTCAATTGATCTGGACGCGGAATTTCGCGCTTCCAATATCAAGGAAGTACTGGATAAGCTTGATCTTGAATTGATCGGCTTGAAACCTGTAAAAACTCGCATTCGCGAGACCGCAGCGCTATTGCTGGTCGACCGCGTGCGCAAGAAACTGGATCTGACCGCCGGAGCGCCAAGCCTGCACATGAGTTTTACCGGCAACCCGGGCACCGGAAAGACCACAGTGGCGCTACGCATGTCCGAGATCCTGCACCGCCTGGGTTACGTGCGTGAAGGACATCTTGTTTCCGTTACGCGCGACGATCTGGTGGGTCAATATATCGGCCATACTGCACCAAAGACCAAGGAGGTGCTGAAGAAAGCGATGGGTGGAGTGCTTTTCATCGATGAGGCCTATTACCTCTACAAGCCCGAGAACGAGCGCGATTATGGCGCGGAATCGATAGAAATCTTGTTGCAGACAATGGAAAACAATCGGGAAGATCTGGTTGTAATTCTTGCAGGCTACAAAGACCGTATGGAAAAGTTCTTCCGCAGTAATCCTGGCATGCGTTCACGTATCGCCCATCATATCGACTTTCCCGACTACAGTGCCGATGAATTGGTTGCTATAGCCAAACTCATGCTGGCTGCCCAGAATTACCGCTTCAGCCCTGAGGGTGAAAAAGCTTTTGGCGAATATATCCGGCTAAGAATGAAAATGGAACATTTCGCCAATGCCCGGTCGGTCCGCAATGCCCTTGATCGGGCGCGGTTGCGGCAGGCCAATCGGTTGTTCGAGGGAGCAAAAAAGAACCTCTCGCGAACCGACCTGATGACCATCGAAGCCGAAGACATCCGCGCGAGCCGCGTATTCAAAGAGGGCGCGGTTGATCTGGATGGCGACGAGGGCGCGAACCATGCATCAGCAGCCGGCTGATCGTGCAATTACTCAAAACCCCAGTTCATAAGAGCATCCAAATATCCCTTCCTGACTCATCTGAACAATCCGGCCCCGGTTTTTCTTGTTAACCCGGATTGTTGTGAGGTTTTCGTCTGATGGGCGCCCGGAACCGGGCGCCCATTTTTATTGCAGACGGTTGGCTCATCGGTAGTTAACAACCTGTAAGGCGCGGTTAAGCGATCGCACGTTATACTGCTTTCAGTACCGATGTATATCGATTGGAAATTAACTGATGCGCCCCACCCGCCTGGAAAAACCTTCGGCTAATCGCAATGACTGGCGAACCATTCGTTCCCTGCTGCCCTATCTATGGGAATTTAAAGGCAGGGTGGTACTCGCACTTGCACTGCTGGTGATGGCCAAGCTCGCGAATGTCACCGTACCACTGATTCTGAAAGAGATTATCGATGCCCTCGATCGTCCGCGTGCCATGATGGTTCTGCCAGTTCTGCTGCTTGCCGGTTACGGCATATTGCGCCTGTGCAGCACGCTGTTCGGCGAGTTGCGGGACGCCGTGTTTGCCAAGGTGACGCAGCGCGCAATCCGGCGAGTGGCCATTAAGGTGTTTGGCCACTTGCACGCGTTATCGCTGCGCTTCCACCTGCAGCGCCAGACCGGCGGCGTATCGCGCGATATCGAGCGCGGGACGCGCGGTATTTCCTTCCTGCTTAATTTCATGCTGTTCAATATCCTGCCGACTTTGCTGGAAATCGGTCTGGTCGCCGCTATTCTGATTTCCCGGTACGACATCTGGTTCTCGGTGATCATCTTTGTCACGCTGGCGGCCTATATTGCGCTCACGCTCATCGTCACAGAATGGCGCATGATTTTCCGCCGAACCATGAACGACATGGACTCGAAAGCCAACACCCAGGCTATTGATAGCTTGCTGAACTATGAGACGGTCAAATATTTCGGAAATGAGTCATGGGAAGCGCGGCGCTACGATGAGCACATGGAGAAATGGGAAATCGCTGCCGTGCGCAACCAGACTTCACTCGCCGCACTTAACTCCGGACAGAGCGCCATTATTGCGATAGGTGTAACGTTACTGCTGTGGCTGGCGGCTGATGGTGTGATCAAAGGCACGATGTCGCTTGGCGATCTGGTGCTGGTCAATACTTTCATGCTGCAACTTTATATGCCTTTGCATTTTCTTGGGTTCGTTTATCGCGAAATCAAGCATTCGTTGGCTGACATGGAAAAAATGTTCAATTTACTGGCGGAGCATGAGGAGATAAGAGATAAACCAGGCGCTCGCGATCTCATCCCGGGCAATGCGGCAGTTCGTTTCGAGGAAGTCAATTTTAGCTACGAGCCTAATCGCCAGATTCTGTTTGATGTAGGATTTGATATCCCGCCGGGTGGCAATATCGCTGTGGTCGGGCATAGTGGATCCGGCAAATCAACGTTGGCGCGCCTGTTGTTTCGCTTCTATGATGTCACCAGCGGCTGTATTCTGATAAACGGACAGGACATCAGAGACGTGACACAGAAGAGCCTGCGCGCAACTATCGGTATCGTTCCCCAGGACTCGGTCCTGTTTAACGACAGCATTTATTACAATATAGCCTACGGACGTCCTGACGCAACCCGCGAGGAGGTAATCGAAGCTGCGAGGTCGGCTCACCTTCACGATTTTATCGTCAGTCTGCCAGATGAGTATGAAACTCCCGTGGGAGAACGCGGGTTAAAGCTCTCCGGGGGAGAAAAACAACGTGTTGCCATCGCCCGCGCAATCCTGAAAAACCCCAAGATCCTTATCTTTGACGAGGCCACTTCAGCATTGGACTCCGAGTCGGAAAAAGCCATTCAAACAGAGCTCAAGCGTGTGGCCGCGAATCGCACGACCCTGACCATTGCCCACCGCCTGTCCACCATAGTCGATGCCGACGAGATTCTGGTTATGGACAAAGGCCGCATTATCGAACGAGGCGCCCACCGGGAACTCCTTGCGGCGAAAGGAGCCTACACTTATATGTGGAAGCTACAACAGCAGGAAGAGCAAACCCGGCTGCAACTATTGGACAACAGCGGGTATAACCTGGAAACTGCAACAGCGAAAGACTAGGGAGAATATGAAATCGGGTTGAACAGATTTGTTTTGCGCTGGATAGCAAGGGTTTCAACAGGATAATGAGGTGTTGCGCCATCGCCGAAATCATTCGGGGCATTGTGCGAAAAATATGCGTGGCTTTATCGAGACTTAATCAGGCCGCCGTAATATAATTTATCTCTTTTTTGCTTCAGGTATTTAATGTGCTAGCTGCTTCTTTTTCCGTTTTCCCTCAATACCTGCTGCCTAAACAGGCCATGACGGTATTTGCGGGACAGGTTGCCAATGCGGAGGCAGGCCCCATCACTACCTTTATCATTCGACGGTTCGTCGCGCATTACGGCGTGAATATGGATGAAGCCGTGAATCCTGATATTCGGAGTTACCGGACTTTTAATGATTTTTTTACCAGGGCGCTGCTTTTGGACAGACGCCCTATCGCTCAAGCAGATTATATTTCTCCTGCGGATGGAACGATAAGCCAACTCGGCATCATTTCAGGCGATCAAATTTTTCAGGCTAAAGGGCACAATTACTCCGCTGTTGCGCTGGTAGGAGGCGACATCAAACTGGCTGAGAAATTCCAGGGCGGCAGTTTTGCGACGGTGTATTTAAGCCCTAAAGACTACCATCGCGTTCATATGCCATGTGATGGCCGCCTCACTCGCATGATTCATGTTCCAGGAGCGTTGTTCTCCGTTAATCCACGAACTGTCCGCGGCGTTCCCGCCCTTTTTGCTCGAAACGAACGCGTGATCTGTGTATTTGAATCGGAAAGTGGCCCGTTTGTATTGGCACTGGTCGGCGCCACGATCGTAGGCAGCGTATCTACGGTATGGCATGGTGTGGTTAATCCCCGGGATTCCGAGGATGCTCGCGAGGTCCGCGAGTGGCGATACGATTCACAAGATCTGGTGTTCAGGAAAGGCGATGAAATGGGACGGTTTCAACTAGGCTCAACGGTTGTAGCGTTATTTCCCAAAAACAGTTTAGTGTTCAACCCGCTTTGGGCGCCCAATCGAAATGTCCGCTTCGGCGAGATGATGGCCATGAAAGCAGACGACCATAATAACTAGAAGTCATATCTACTTTCAGTAGGTCAACTTAAACACGTCGCACTGTCCAACGGTAGCAAATCTCTGAATAAATCAAGTATCCAAGACAATTCGCAGCCGATCGCGAATACCAACAGCCTCCCGGTTACCGCTGTAACTCGTGCAATTCAATACCCGCTGAGCATTTTTTTATCAGGCTAAGGCACTCTTCAATCTAACCGGAGGCGTATCATCGGCTGTATTGTCGGTGAATTCCAACGGACAAGGAGTTTCGTCGGCAAGTTGTCGTCCCACTCGCAATAATATCTCCCGAAATTCCTTGCCCACCTCGGCATGCTGCAGTCCGTACGCTACCGTTGCCTCCAGAAAGCCCACCTTGCTGCCGCAATCATAGTGCCTGCCTTCGTAATGGAAGGCCATCACGGGCTCCAGTTTGAGAAGACGGGATATCGCGTCTGTCAGTTGAATTTCTCCTCCTGTTCCCGGATCCAGGTTTGCGATGCACTCAAAAATGGCGGGTGAAAGAATATAGCGTCCTATGATAGCCATGGTAGAAGGCGCTGCTTCGGGAGAAGGCTTTTCAACCAAACTGCGAATTTTCATGGTGCGGCTCCCGGTATCCCCGCCGACAGCATCCACAATCCCATAACGGCGTGTATCCTCTCGGGATACCTGCCTGACAGCGACGAGACTGGCCGGTGTTTGCTCGTATTGAGAAATCATCTGCGCCAGTACGGAAGGCTGACCGTCAATCAGATCGTCCGGGAGCAGTACGGCGAAAGGTTCGTTGCCAATCAGGTGCCGTGCGCAATAAATAGCATGCCCCAAGCCCTTGGGCTCTTCCTGGCGGACAAAGCTGAAATGGATGCCGCCTGGTGTCAGCTGCCGCAACATTTTCAATGAAGCGTGCTTTCCTTGCGATGCCAGTTCGTTTTCCAGTTCCACCGCTCGATGAAGATGGTCCTCAATGGATCGCTTGCTGCGGTGGGTTATGAAAATGATCTCTTCAATACCTGCGGCGGCTGCTTCATCAACGGCATACTGAATCAGGGGCTTGTCTACAATGGGAAGCATTTCCTTGGCTACCGCCTTGGTCGCAGGCAGGAAACGAGTACCCAGGCCGGCGACGGGGAACACTGCTTTACGCACCGCTCGTGTGGATTTGCGAATTGAGGACGCCCCGCTGAGCGGCCGTACTTCTTTTCGGTTTGCAGTTGCAGATGTGGCGGAAATGCTCATGACTACTCTCCCTGATTATTTCGTTTTACATTGATAATTTGTACCACACCATAGGAACTCTACGGATGGTCCATTCGAATGAGTTTGATTCCACATACAAACTCCAATTTTTCCGTTAACTAAAGTTGCCGCATATAAGCCACAAGATCGGACTTTTCCTCATCCGTAAGCTTGAGCTGTAGTACCAGATTGAAAAATTCGACGGTATCCTCGAGCGTTAGCAAACGGCCGTCGTGCAGATAAGGGGGGCTGTCTTTAATGCCGCGCAGTGTAAACGTCTTCATTGGCCCGTCCCCTGGCTCGTTGAGGAAACGTTCGAGTTTCAGGTCGTGCATTTGGTGGTCAAGGAAAGCGGGCGGCTGATGGCAGCTTGCACACTTGCCTTTTCCGAAAAAAACTTTCTCACCGCGAAGTTCCCTTGGGGTTGCTTTAGCCGTATCAAGCCTGCCCTGCGTATCCAGTTTGGGTGCGGGCGGAAAATCGAACATATTTTGAAGCTGCGCCATATGGCTTACGTGAATTCGATCAAAAATCGTAAAACCCTTCTTCATCGCGTGAATTGGATCGCCGTTGAAATAGGCCGTCCGAAATTCAAACTCGGTGAAATCCTCCACTGAACGCAAGCTGCGCTTTGAACCATGAATCTGCTGGTTATACATTCCGCGCAAGCTGGTTGTATCCAGCCGAAAACGCCGCTCCTCCGGCCTGATATCGGGATTGAGATGGAACTGCCCAGTCGTATGACCATTTACATGGCAATCGAGACAAGTAACACCCAGGCTGGGCTGAGTGCTTTTACGGTCATCCGTAGGATTGAATTCCTCTTGCGGGAAAGGAGTAAGCAGCATTCTGAAGCCATCCAGCTGTACTGGCGTGAGGATGTCCTTGAAGAGACGGTAAAAATTGTTGATCGAGACAACCTCGCCTCGAGAAACATCCCCTAGTTCAGGCCGGTTCTGAAGAAAAATTGCCGGGGGAAACTCCGGCAGGAACGCTTCTGGCAAATCGAATTCGACGTCAAATCGCTCCAACCGGGGAAACATTTTGGTTTGGACTTGAGGAAAAACCTGTCCCCCCGGGGCCTGTTTCGGATGTGGCAGGGAGGGATACGGAAATAGGTTTTTACTGCGTATTTCTGCCGGAGACATATCGGCTAATTTTTGCCAGCTTGTTCCCGACGCCAAACGTGCGGTGGGTCCAACCGCCAACGGTTTACCGCGCGACATTTTCGCTTCCCGATCAAGCCGTGGGGTTAAATCGTAGCGCCGGAGCAGCAACTCATGCTGAGTCTTCATGACCTGGGGACGGTCGGCCACGTCCGCTTTCATGATCTCTTCGAAAGTTTGCATCGGCTTCTTGGCATTCAGGGGGTCACGATAAAAATCAAACCCAAGTATCTTTCCGTCGTCGGGCTGATTTTCAAAAGCAGGTGAAGAAGGCATTGCATTCGGGGCGGCAAAGACGCTGGATCGGTCGTGCTCGGTTTTTTTCTGCTCGGGCCGTGTAATTTCGGTTTGACGGACGGTTTGAGCGTCGGTAATAGCATCCCGCGATTGCCCGCTGGCCGGGTGCATGCTCCTTTCGCTTCCGCTTTGGCCAGTTTGGCCAATGGCACTATTCATTCCCGCGCTTAAGCTGATGCATACCAAACCCAGTATCAGGAAATTCACTTTTTTCATGATAGATCTCCGTTTTTAAGCGCGAACAAGTCGAAGTTCTTATGCTCGCTTTTTTTCAGATCACCCACTGATTCAGCTAATCCCTTTCAGCCCATATCGGCCAGGTTGGTTCCGTTTACTTATGGTATTTGTCATGGTGTTCGTTGACTGAGCGGCGTCTAGTTTTTCATGGAACATAAACCGGGTCTGTTCGAAAGCGCACACTAGACACGAATATTCGTCTCTGGAGATTTGTTTTTGAATAACGGCCTGGTTCTGCGCATTTCCCGAAGGTTCCTCCCAATGCCCCAACGTCATGTCCGGGGAACGCATTTTCTTACCTGCTTGACTGAAAAAATCTCTTGAATTCTTTTGTCGGAGGCTCGCCAGAACCAGCAGCAGCCACTGAACAATAAACATCCAAGCGCTCGTATTCCTTTTTTACGACCGCATAGTTCTCGCCCGCGCTGGCTTCCAGCTGTCGACGGTCCACCACTGCGAGGTGCCCTCGCCTGCAACGAATCGCCCCGGCCGTTTGTAGCTTGTGCGCAGCCACTGTTACGCTTTCCCGGCGCACTCCCAGCATTATTCCGACCTGCTCATGCGTTATGTGAAGTTCATTGCCTGGCAGTCGATCCAGACTCATCAGCAAGAGATAACTCAGCTGCTGGTCCACGGTATGATATCGATTGGAAACGGCTATCTGCTCCGTCTGGATCATCAGCGCATGAGCAAAGCGCAGAAGTAGATGCTGCAACTCCCCGCCCAACTCGAATTCCCTTTTTAACAGATCTGCTTTAATGCGAAATGCACTACCCGAGCTCTGCACCACCATGCGCGCAAGACTGTTCTCGGCGCCAAAAAGAACGGAAATGCCAGCTACGCCCTCATTGCCTATGATTCCAGTCTGCGTGCACGCGCCGCTTTCCGTCTCGTACAAGCGGGCGACAATTGAGGTCGTTGGAAAATACAGATGCCTGATGGGCAGGTCGGGCTCGTAAATCACGTGACCTGCCGGCATAGGCACAAATTCAAGAAGGGGCAACAACCGTGTATAACTTGCAAGAGGGAGTGCTGCAAGTATTCTGTTCAGCTTTGCACTGTGGGGTGGAGGCATGACGAGCTCAATATCGAGTTTGCTTTGAAAAAGATATGCTCATACATCGATGCCTATACGTCACGTCTCGCGATAGATCGATGTTCTTGGGCTCATATCTTCCCAGCCATCATTCCTGCTATTGGAAACCCAAGTTCAACGATTCTAATCAGCAGGGCCGCACTGTTCTGTTCGGCGGCACACATAGGGGCAAAGACAGCTCCGCAACCGGATTAATAAAAAGTCAGGTTTGGATGGCGCGAGGACAGCGAAGGCTTGAATGGCCGATTAGAGCTGAAAGCTGGACAAACAGTCTGTGTGCCTGGATGACTTACGGGAAACGCTGAGAGACGTGCAGAACTATTGCGCTGACAGGAATGTCAGGGTTCAAAGGGGCATAGGGTTGCTGTCGTTGAGCGCCGTCCAGCCGCGCACAATGCGGTAAATCACCCATACACCTGCGCCCACCGCAAGGATATATGCAAATATGATACCAATGACTGTCGCGAAGAGCATTGCCGCAATGACCAGCCAAAACAATGTGTACCAGAATGTGCGTATTTGCCAGCCAAAATGGGAGTCGAGATAAGTGCCGCGCACATCGCTGCGCTTAACGTAGTTAAGGATTACAGCAATGATTGAAGGCCAGCCGGTGAGAAATGTGGTAATGATAAGGGCTGGCCCCAGCATCCCCATCAGGACGCTGAAACCATGTAACAGGTAAATGATATGCGTGAGGCGAACGAGACCGGCGGGAGGAACGACAGACACAACTCGCGAGTCGGGTTCGTTCATATTTGTACCCTTCAATCTTTGGCAGCTATAGCCGCGAGGATTTCAGTTTTATAACGATGGAATAATGGGACGGGTTATGGCCCGTTCTGGCCTCACCCATTCTTTTTACATCTACTGATCCGGTGCTTCTTCCTCCGCGGGATCATCGTAAACCTCCGGTGGAGGACTGCCGTCATAGATCAAATGCTTACGCTGTTGCAAATAAGCGTCGCGCACGAATAGATAAGGCTCCAGCGCGGCCTCATCGCGAATGCGCATGGGCCCGGACAGCCTGGCCCGTTTGTCTACGACACCAAGAATGGAAAGGGGTACCGTAACGGGAGCGCCGATCGCATAAATACCGACATAAAAGAGAACATTGGTGAACACGGTGACAGGAATGCCTGGCACGTCCCGGTTGCTGCTGGGCCCAAGCAAAGGAACAAATACATAAGTGTTTGCATCGACGCCCCACACTCCCAGCGTTTGTCCGAAGTCTTCGTCGTGTTGCGCCAAACCCATGGGCGAGGCCATATCGAAAAGACCAACGCCGCCAATGGTCGAATTGACAACGAAGCGCAGGGTGTCCTGGAATCCCTGGCGCACTTTGCCCTGCAGGAAGTCATTCAGGATTACATTGGGATACTGAAGATTGTCATAAAAGTGTCCGATAGAGCGCTGCATCCGGTCGGGCACATAGTCCATATACCACTCAGCAACCGGCTCCACGATTTTCCGATCGACTACATCGGTGAACGTGTAGAACTTACGATTGATATTCTCATACGGATCGATTGGATCCGTCGAATCTGTGCTCTGCTCATGCGGGCGCATAGTAGCGCAACCCGAAAGCAAAACCGCGCATACCAATAACAGGACGGCCGTTGAATTGTTTTGTCTCACGATTGAATAATAAGTAAAAATGGCACGATGGATTCACTTGAGCTTCAGAATCAGCGACGCGTCGATTCCCAGATGAGAAGTATAAACATAATTGCGAAGATAACGGACAAGATTCTTCTGCGACGGCAGTATTTTCCGGTTTGACGCTTGCATAGATGAGTGAAGCCGCAGTGCAACCGTTAGCCGAATGACTGGTATGCTTTACTCCAGCCGCCTATCTGAAACCGTCAAAAAAATTGCGATACCGATACTATGGCAATCCTCGGAACGATGGCGGGGAACAGGCCTGCACTCGGCCTGCACTCAGGCAATATCCCAAGCCGGGCGGCGCAGAAGTAACTATCTGTCCTGTTTCAAAGAAATTGACTGCGGGAGTACTGGCCACGTGATGTTATATGCGGAGAACATGGGGATCGCTTTACGCCGGTTAATGCTTGAGCCTCAAACCCATCAGGGCGTCCCGACATAAATGCCCTGATTCTCAAATGGCCAGCATGCTTATTCGTTTCAATTCCTGTGCCACACTGCCCACGGCCCTGAGAAAATTCTCCACCTGTGCCGGTGAGTTATCGCTACCCAGGCTTACTCGCACGGCACAGCGCGTCAGCGTCGGGTCTATTCCCATCGCTTCCAGCACGTGGCTTCGGCCGGGATTCACACTGGAGCAAGCGGCGCCGCTTGCTACTGCGAAACCCGCTTTGTCGAGACGAACCACCAGCGTATCGCCTTCAATGCCCGCCAATGCGAAATAGCAGGTATTGGGCAAACGCGGCGCCCCAAGTCCAAAAATAACCGCGCCCATCCCGATCAAACCCTGCTCCAGTTGCGAACGCATCGCCAAAATTCGGGTAGTCCTTTCCGTCAATCGTGCTTTGGCTAATCCGCAGGCTACGCCCAGTCCCACAATGGCGGGAACATTTTCGGTACCCGAGCGCAATCCGTTCTCATGCCCACCACCATAGATAAGGGGTTTGAGCAATAGCCGCTTGTCTATGATCAGCGCCGCCGCCCCCTTGGGTCCGTAGATCTTGTGACCGGATAAGGTCATGGCATGTACGTTGAGAGAGGCAAAATCCGCCGGGATTTTACCAAACGCCTGCACCGCGTCGGTGTGCACCCACGCGCCGTATGCCCGGGCTTTTTGGGCGATCGCCGCCACATCCTGAATGACGCCCGTTTCGTTATTTGCCAGCATTACCGATACCAGCCCGGACTGCTGCTCCAGCATCGCATTATCAAGATCGCCCAGGTCGACCTGACCCTGGTTATCTACCGCCAATCGGCGCAACTTCCAGCTCCCCCGCGAATTGCGCGCCAATTCCTGAGCCGACCGCATTACGCAAGGATGCTCAACCGAGCTCACGGCAATTTGCGCCGGTTTCAGATACCCTGCCGCCCCCTGGATGAACAGATTGTTGGCCTCCGATCCGCCACTGGTAAAAACCACCTGTGCCGGTTGCGCCCCGACCGAATCCGCTACCTGCTCGCGTGCCTGGTTGACCGCACGGCGAGCCGCTATACCAAGTGCATGGCGGCTGGAGGCATTGCCATACTCTTTCTGAAAATACGGCAACATCGCATCCAGCACTGCATCATCGACAGCAGTTGTGGCATTATGGTCAAAATAAGCGTAAGTCATTTTTTCCCCCGGCGAGCGCCATTTTATTCAGGGTGCATCGTGAGGATCATAATTCAGCCGTTGTCATCGGTCAGCACTCAAGTCAGAAAAACCGTTTCCCCCGGCTGTTTGCATGCTCTCATATCCTGCAATATGGCAATATCCTTCACCTTGGGGTTTGACACCAATTGCTCCAGCGTAACCAGCGCCAGATAATCCCGTATCCTGGCATTAAGGTTTGCCCATAAATTATGGGTCATGCAGCGCTGGTCATTGTAGCAATTCTCCTTGCCACCGCATTGTGTTGCATCAATTGGCTCATCCACGGCAAGAATAATGTCAACTACAGACACTTCGCTCATCGGTTTTGTCAAGCGGTAGCCCCCGCCCGGACCGCGCACGCTGCCCACCAGTTTATTACGCCGCAGTTTTCCGAAAAGTTGTTCCAGGTAAGACAGGGAAATTTTCTGCCGTTCGCTGATGCCTGCCAACGTAACCGGCCCCTCCGCGCTATGCAATGCAAGATCAATCATCGCGGTTACCGCAAAACGACCCTTTGTCGTTAATCGCATTTTTCGCTCCCAATGAGAATTCGTATCTGGTTAACATCTGCCGAATATCGGGCCAATACCCGACAACGTTGGTCAAGTATAAGAAATCCCTTCAACTTTGGTCAACTATTTTGTTGAGGTAAAATGAATCGAATTGACCGAACTTGATCGCGAACTTGACTATCGTCAACTTTCCCGGGCTTTTACTCGGATTCAGGCGCGGTCGCACCGCTTGAAGAAATGGCCTTCACGGGGTGATCCAGGCGCATTCGTTTTTCACAAGCGCCAAGAATCCCCCGCAATATATTGACTTCCTCCTTTTCCAGCCGTGCACGGGCAAATAACCGCCGAATCCGCTGCATCAGCCGTTTCGGCTCCCGAGGATCCAGGAAGCCGCTGCTGACCGCGACCCGCTCCAGGTGATGGCAGAGTAATTCAATTTCGTCGAACCCGGCTGCCACGCCAGCGGTGCCAACGCGTGGTGAAAATGCTCCCGCTTCCCCTGCTTCCGGCATCGCCATACGCAGTTCGTAGGACATCAACTGCACTGCACTGGCAAGATTGAGAGAGGAATATGCCGGATTTGCGGGAATATGCACAACGATTTGGCACTTGCTCACTTCCAGGGTGGTGAGACCGGACATTTCCGTGCCAAAAACCAGCGCTACCGGATTCTGGCGCGCCTGCTCGAGCAATTCCATTGCACCCCGGCGGGCATCGAAAACTTCATGCGAAAGATCGCGCGGACGCGCCGTAACCGCTGCCGCCAGGATTGTGCCGCTTAAAGCCTCATCCAGATCCGCGCAGACCCTGGCTTTGTTCAGGACGTCCCACGCACCGGCAGCGCGTCTTTCGGCTTCCTTGTCGGGAAAGAACTTGGGATTTACCAGATAGAGCGACGCCAGGCCCATCGTTTTCATTGCGCGCGCCGCAGCGCCAATGTTGCCAGGATGACTGGTGTGACTTAACACCACGCGGACATTGTCAAGCGGATGGGGAGGATTCATATTAAAATTTGCAGTCCGTCACTTCTGAATCCAAAACAATGCATCCCATGCTTACCATTGCGGTCAAAGCCGCGCGTCGCGCTGGCGGTATTATCAACCGTGCTGCGCAGAACCTAGATTTGCTGCACGTCTCGCGCAAGGCGCACAGTGATTTTGTCAGTGAAGTGGATGGGGCAGCGGAAGACGCTATCATCGAGACGCTGCTGGATGCCTATCCTAATCACTCCATTTTAGCAGAAGAAAGCGGCGCTCAAGGCGATCCGGACAAGTCGGAATACCAATGGATTATCGATCCGCTCGACGGCACGACCAATTTTCTCCATGGCTTCCCGCATTACTCGGTATCCATCGGGCTGATGCACAAAAACGTTCTATCCCAGGCAGTTGTATACGATCCCTCTGCCAACGAATTATTCACCGCCAGCCGTGGCCGAGGCGCTTATATGAATGATCATCGTCTGCGCGTAAGCAAGCGCGCCCAGCTCGCGGACTGCCTGATCGGGACCGGTTTCCCGTTTCGTGAATTCACTCATGCCGAAGCCTACCTAGCCATGTTCAAAGACATCATGCCGCGAACTGCCGGCATCCGCCGTCCCGGCTCTGCCGCACTGGACCTTGCCTATGTAGCGGCTGGGCGCTATGACGGCTTCTGGGAGTTTGGGCTGTCCCCCTGGGACATGGCGGCCGGGTGTCTGCTCATTACAGAAGCGGGTGGACTGGTAGGCGATATGGAAGGCAACGCCACCTATCTGCAGACCGGCAATGTGCTTGCCGGCAACCCTAAAATCTTCGGCCAACTGCTACAGGTCATTGCGCCGCATCTGACGCAGGAATTGAAGACAGATTGATGGCACAGGTGATGACGACTCGCTTCCAATAAGTTGAAATAGCAAAATGGAGCCGCCAGATTTTGTTCGTTTCGGTCGTGCAATCTGCTGTGATCTGGAGCAAGCGAGTCGACGTGAATGGTGGCTGGCAGACGGTCTCGGCGGATATGCCGGCGGTACAATTGCCCAATGTCTGACCCGCCGTTATCACGGCCTCCTGGTTGCTCCCGCAAATCCTCCCCTGGGGCGCGTTCTGGTCTTCGCCAAGGCCGACGCCACGCTGCATGACAATGGGCGCAGCTGGCCGCTATTTACCAATTGCTGGGGCAGCGGTGCGGTCGAGCCACAGGGACTCGTACACATTGAATCGTTCCGGCTGGACGGCAGTATCCCGGTCTGGCGGTTTGCCATCGGTGATCTGATCCTGGAACAATGCGTCTGGATGGAACGGGAGCAGCACACGACCTGTATCGCGTGGCGGCTGGTCCATCCCCTGGAGCGCCCGGTGCATCTCGGCATCGATCTGCTCGTGAACGGCCGCAACCATCACGGCGAAATCTGTACAGGCGAGTTCAATCCCGTAATCGAAGGCGATGTCAATCATATCGGCGTCCGCCGCGCTGGCGGGCCGACACTGCATTTTCATACTCATGATGGCCAGCTCTTCGCCAGACATCATTGGATTGAGGACTTTGACTTGCCCCGGGAGCGCGAGCGTGGACTTCCGGATCGCGACTCACATTTTTGCGCCGCGCATATGCGGTTGCCATTGCGGACCGAATGGAGCGGTCTCGTAGCTATGATGTCGGCCACGCCGGAGGCGCCTGCGACTGACCCCCCGCCACATTGCTCTGAAATGCTGAATCGTCGCCGCGCCCATGATGCCGCGCAGCTGACGACGGCCCTGACGTCAACATCTGAACTCCGTAATGCGCCAAGCTGGGTTCATCAACTGGTGATAGCCGCAAACAGCTTTCCGATTGTGCGGCCCGTGTCGGCAAGGGAAGTAAAGAAGGGACCGAACGGAAAAGAACAGGATCGACAACAAGGACGATGTGGGCAGCGGAAGGAATCGGTTATCGCCGGCTACCCCTGGTTTAGCGATTGGGCGCGCGATACACTGATCGCGTTGCCGGGGCTGACGCTGACCACCGGGCGTTACGCTTCCGCGCGCAATATTCTTACTACCATGGCCGGTTTTGTCGATCGCGGCATGGTGCCGAACATGTTCCCGGACGATGGCGGCCAGCCGCAATACAATACTGTCGATGGAGCCTTATGGTACTTCGAGGCGTGGCGCGCCTATATTGCCGTCAGCCATGATATAGCCGGATTGCAGGAAATTTATCCGATGCTCCAGGAGATGGTGAGCTGGCATGTGCGCGGCACCCGTCACGGTATCGGCATTGATTCCAGTGACGGTCTCTTATGCGCGGGCGACTCCGATATACAGCTGACCTGGATGGATGCCAAGCTGGGCGACTGGGTGGTAACGCCTCGCCATGGCAAACCGGTGGAGGTCAATGCGTTATGGTTCAACGCGCTCATGTGCATGGCAAAGTTCAGCCGTTTGCTGAAAAAAGACCCTGAAATATTTGAAAAACTCGCTAAACGGGCCAAAGCCGGATTTTCCCGTTTCCTGAAACCGGCAGGAGGGCTGTACGACGTGCTGGATGGTCCCACGGGCAATGACGAAAACATACGTCCGAATCAAATTCTCGCGGTAACGCTGCACTATTCAGCCCTGACACCGCAGGCGCAGGCGCGGGTAGTGGCCGAGGCACGGCGGCATCTGCTCACCTCCTACGGGTTACGTTCACTGGCACCGGAACATCCCGGCTATCGGGGGCGCTATGAAGGCGGTGTATGGGAGCGCGATTCAGCGTATCATCAGGGACCGGTGTGGAGTTGGCTGTTGCCCCATTATGCAACGGCCGAGTATCGCGTTACGGGCGATGCCGAGTTGGCGCAATCCCGCCTTGCCCCTATCCATGATCACCTGTTGGATGCGGGGCTGGGCACAATATCGGAAATTTTCGACGGCGAACCCCCTCATGCGCCTCGCGGCGCACCATCACAGGCATGGAGCGTTGCCTGCGTACTGGAGGCTTGGGTCGCACTGGAACGCGCCCGACCGAGGGCGCGAGAAGGCATGGCAAAAGAAGAGGAGTCACGTCAATGACCATCCAACCTCACGCCGAACGGCAGCGACTGGAAAACCAGCGGCAAGGAAAAGAAGACTGGCGCTTGTGGGGGCCGTATTTGTCAGAGCGCGCCTGGGGCACGGTTCGGGAGGACTACAGCCGGGACGGCAACGCATGGGAATACTTTGACCACGATCAATCCCGCTCCCGCGCCTATCGCTGGAATGAGGACGGCCTGGGCGGCATCTCGGACAAGGAGCAGCGCCTCTGTTTCGGGCTGGCGCTATGGAACGGCAAGGATTCCATTCTAAAAGAGCGTGCTTTCGGCCTCACCGGGAACCAGGGCAATCGCGGCGAAGATGTGAAAGAATGCTATTTCTATCTTGATGCCACCCCTTCGCATGCGTGGCTTCATTACCTCTATAAGTATCCCCAGTCCGCATTTCCTTATACACGGCTGATAGAAGAAAACGCGCGTCGTTCTCGCCAGGATCCACCGTTTGGTCTGATCGATAGCGGCGCTTTCGCCAAGGGGCACTACTGGGATGTGGAGGTTCTTTATGCCAAGGCGTCGCCCGAGGAATTGCATATCCGCATCCTCGCCAGCAACCGGAGCCCCGATGAGGCCACATTGTGGCTACTCCCACAACTCTGGTTTCGAAATACATGGTCATGGTCTGAAGAAAACACCGAAAAGCCATGCCTTTATGACATACCCTCGACAAGCGGCGCCGCGTGGGAGGTTGCGGCCGAGCACCCCACGCTGGGAACCTATCATCTCTACGGGCAGCAGCAGGCGGATCTCCTCTATACCGAGAATGAGAGCAACGGTTCGCAGTTGTGGAACATACCCAACAGCAGGCCTTATGTCAAAGATGCATTTCATCGCTACCTGGTGGATGGAGAACTTGCGGCGGTAAATCCGGCCCGGGAGGGAACCAAATTCGGCGCCGCTCACAAACTTACGATTGGACCAGGACAGACCGGTGCAATCGATCTGGTATTGTCGGACACACCCCGATCCCGGCCATTCAGCTGTCAGGATCAGATTCTTGTCCAACGCCGCGCGGAAGCCGATGCTTTTTTCCAGGCGCTGCGGCCGGAAGCCACCGTCCAGGATCACCGCATCCTGAGGCAGGCATTGGCGGGCATGATATGGAACAAACAGTTCTTTCATTATGATGTATCCGCCTGGTTGACAGGGGACGGGATGACGCCGCCCGCGTCGAGGATGCGGGGCCGCAACCACAATTGGCGTCATTTCAAGGCAAGCCATGTAATCTCGATGCCGGATGCCTGGGAATTTCCCTGGTTTGCCGCCTGGGACCTGGCTTTCCATTGTGCGGCGATTGCGCTCATTGACGTGGATTTCGCAAAGGACCAAATCGAACTGCTCCTGAACGAAAAATATCTGCACCCCAACGGTCAGATACCTGCGTATGAGTGGGCATTCGATGACGTAAACCCACCGGTGCAGGCTATGGGCGCTCTCAAGGTGTTTCGCGCGGAGCGCGTGCAACGCGGCAAAGGCGACATCGCTTTTCTGAAACGCGTGCTGCACAAGCTTCTGTTGAATCACACCTGGTGGATTAATCTGCATGATGCCGACGGCATGAATGTTTTCGAAGGCGGTTTTCTCGGACTGGACAATATCTCTGTATATGATCGCTCCCAGTCTCTGCCTCCGGGTTATTCGCTGAAGCAGGCTGATGCTACCGGATGGATGGCGATGTTTTCCCTGGAACTTACGGTGATGGCCCTAGAAATCGCTATTGAAGACCCTGCTTATGAAAGCATTGCCATCCAGTGCTACAGCCAGTTCCTCGCGATTGGCAACGCGATTGCCGGCCACGCCGGTGCGTGCGTGCCGCTTTGGGACAACGTGGATGGCTTTTTCAAGGATCTCATGGTCAATCCGGACGGCAGCGTAAATCGTATTGATGTCTTTTCCTGGGTTGGCATCATTCCACTGTTTGCGTGCGAGGTAGTGGACGCAAGATTGCTCGCAAACCGCACACGTTTCAGGACGCTACTCTGGGAACATAAAGGTGGCATGTTCGATGGAAGCGCCATATGCGCCTGCCCGGTAGATACCAACGAGCGCGGCGAGCATTTGTTGTCGCTGGTAACCGCCTCCATGCTCGTGAAAATGCTGCCGCGTATTTTCAACGAAGAAGAATTCTTTTCGCCATACGGCGTGCGCAGCGTCTCCAAGCGCCATGCTACGGAGCGAAGTGTCGAACATATCCCTGGCATGGGCAAGGCCGTCATCCGTTACGTGCCGGGAGAATCCGACACGGGTCTGTTCGGCGGCAATTCAAACTGGCGCGGACCGGTATGGATGCCAACCAACTACCTGTTGATTCAGGCCATCGAAAAAATGCATCGCTACCTGGGCGATGCGTTTACTTTCCCGGCGCCCTGCCTGAACGGATACGAGATTAATCTCAAATATGCCGCCAACATGCTTGCCGACCGGCTTGCGGATATTTTCCGCCGTGACGAATCCGACCTGATTCCGGCATTTCCTATAGACAGCCCGCACCAGAACGACCCGTACTGGCGCGACCTGCTGCTTTTTCATGAATATTTTCACGGCGAAACGGGCCAGGGCCTGGGCGCATCCCATCAAACCGGCTGGAGCGGGCTGGTGGCAAACCTGGTGATACGGCGGTATCAATCTGATATCCCGGAATTCTGGAGGCAACAGACGAAAATCGAGCCATCGGAATCATAATACAGGCACGAATCATTTCGGCAACCCAGCCGTGCTAGGGCCCAACCGCAGCTATGGAATTAAGCGCCACTCCCGATACCCTTCATCCTTTAGGAATATAGCTGAGCCCAAACTTTTGCCATCTCGGCCTCGTTGAGTATTTAGCCTTTCCAATAAGTAGAAGTTGTTTGTCGCGCGTGACAATGAATATATGCAATGCAATAAGGAAAGTTGACTACTTTGCCCTTGATCCTGTCGAAACGGCGAACGGTTATTCAAGCCAAGCTGCTTCAAATCTCCATTTATATGAAATCCAGCATACTCTCCAATACATCTAATGCATTGGGTACGGTCTTAGCCTCATCGCCGTATACACGCCTAGCGTAACCATAAATTTGCCTGATTGATGAGCGCCACTTGTAGCACAGGCCGTCAAGATAAAGAATCTCATATTCCGCTGCGGCCTTCTCCCATGATAATCTGCCCGGTCAATATACCTCTGATAAGTCCGATATACCAACCGCAAACTGACTGATTTACGACTCCTTGCCAACTTTTTTAGCCATGCAGATAGAAGACATCAAGGCCTTAGAAAAGCACACCCCTATGATGCAGCAATATCTCCGCATCAAGGCGCAGCATCCCGATATGCTTATGTTCTATCGAATGGGGGATTTCTATGAACTGTTCTTTGACGATGCGGAAAAAGCGGCCAAGCTGCTCGATATTACCCTGACGCGGCGCGGGTCATCGGCGGGCGAGCCGATCAAGATGGCGGGGGTGCCTTATCATTCGGCCGAACAGTATCTGGCAAAACTTGTCAGGCTCGGCGAATCGGTAGCGATCTGTGAACAGACCGGTGATCCCGCTACCGCAAAAGGCCCTGTAGAGCGCCAGGTCATGCGTATTGTCACGCCAGGAACGCTGACCGATGCGGCGTTGCTGGAGGAAAAACGCGAGAGTGTTTTGCTTGCCTTGTTCGTGCATGAATCGACGCTGGGACTGGCCTGGCTCAACCTTGCCGCAGGGCAGTTCAGCGTGATGGAGACCTCGGTCGCTAATCTGGGAGCTGAACTTGAACGTCTGAAACCCGCGGAAATTCTTTTGCCTGATTCACCGGATACACCCGCCCCCCTCAAAATTGTCGGTGAATCCAAAAAAATATCCATCAAGCATCTACCCTTGTGGCAGTTCGACGCGGAAGCCGCTGTCTGTAATCTCTCCCGGCAATTTGGAACTCATGATCTTTCCGGTTTTGGCTGCGACGGTCTGCATCCATCGCTAGGCGCGGCAAGTGCACTGCTGGATTACGCCCGCCTCACGCAGGGCACGGGTATCGCTCACATCAAGGCGCTGCGGGTGGAGCGAGAGGGCAGCTATCTGCGAATGGATGCCGCCACACGCCGTAACCTGGAAATTTCTGAAACTATATTGGGTGATGCATCACCGACGCTGCTATCTTTGCTCGATACTTGCTCAACCAACATGGGCAGCCGGTTGCTGCGACAATGGCTGCATCATCCGCTTCGCAATCGCGCACTGGTTCAGGACCGGCTTGATCGCGTGTCTTTCCTTATCGGAGAAGCCGGATCAGGACCGTACCTTTCGGTGCGCGATTGCCTCAGGCACGTAGCCGACATCGAGCGCATTACCGCTCGTATCGCGCTGAAATCGGCACGTCCACGGGACTTATCCGGATTGCGCGACAGCCTGAAACGATTGCCGCAGGCTATTGCCGCCATCACTGCCATTACTACCGTTATGGCACCAAGAAGGCTTTCAAGCGTGTCTATTGCCGCGCTGGCGCAATCGATGACACCTGATGCAGGCCTTGTCACGCTTCTGGAGAATTCGCTGCGGGAAGAGCCGGAGGTTGTGCTTCGTACGGGGGGCGTAATCGCCGATGGCTATGACAACGAACTGGATGAACTGCGCGCTATACAGAACAATTGTGGCGAGTTTCTGCTGCAACTCGAAACAAGGGAAAAAGTCCGCACTGGTATCGCGAACCTCAAAGTGGAATATAACCGGTTGCACGGCTTTTATATTGAAGTGACCCATGCCCATAGCGAGAGGATCCCCGATGATTATCGGAGAAGGCAGACGCTGAAGAATGCCGAACGCTATATCACACCCGAACTCAAGGCTTTCGAGGAGAAGGCGCTCTCTGCTCAGGACCGCGCGCTGGATCGGGAGAAGTTTTTATATAGCCATCTGCTGGACTTGCTTTCGCAGCATATAGGTCATTTACAACAGGTTGCACAGGGTGTCGCCGAACTGGATGTGTTAGCGGCTTTCGCTGAACGCGCGCTCGCACTCGATTACACCTTGCCCATCTTTACCGAGGAGGCCATTATTGACATTGAGGCGGGCCGCCATCCGGTCGTGGAAAAACAGGTGGAGAACTTCATCGCGAATGATGTGCGGCTCGGCGCCTGCGGCAATGTCAGACGCCAGATGCTTGTCATTACCGGTCCCAATATGGGCGGCAAATCCACTTATATGCGTCAAATCGCGCTGATTGCGTTGCTCGCCCATTGCGGCAGTTTCGTTCCCGCAAAAAGCGCGCGTTTTGGGCCGCTCGATCAGATTTTTACCCGTATTGGCGCATCCGACGATCTCGCTGGGGGACGCTCGACTTTCATGATGGAAATGACCGAGGCTGCCAACATCCTGCACAATGCCACCTCACAAAGCCTGGTATTGATGGATGAAGTAGGACGAGGCACTTCCACGTTCGACGGCTTGGCGCTGGCCTTCGCCATTACCCGGTATCTGTTGGAGAAGAATTGCAGCTATACGTTATTCGCGACTCATTATTTCGAGTTGACAAGACTTGCCGAGGAATTCGCGCAAGCGGCGAATGTGCATCTGCGGGCAGTGGAACACAAGCATCATATTGTATTCCTGCACGCCGTCAATGAAGGGCCTGCAAGTCAGAGCTATGGCCTTCAGGTGGCGGCGCTTGCTGGTGTCCCGGAGTCCGTCATCAGAACAGCAAAAAAATATCTCGTGAAACTCGAGCAGGAAACGGTAAGAACGCAACCACAACGGGATCTGTTTTCGGACGAACTCCCTGCCGGGAAATCTCCCGAAGAACATCCTGTCCTCGCGTTGCTGCATACAATCTCGCCAGATGAATTAAGCCCCAGGCAAGCACTGGAAAAACTGTACGCTCTGAAAAATGCGACGGAGAAAGAATAGTCGGGGAAGCGAATCATTCACGCATCCCTGGTTGGGCGCGAATCCGGCTTGAGAAGTAATTTATCTACAGGTTTCGCAGGCCTCAATCAATGTCAATGTTCATGCCCATGAGCGCCATGGACATGGCCGTGAGACAGCTCCTCTGCGGTGGCCGGACGTACATCGGTAACCGTACAATCGAAACGCAGTGTCACACCGGCCAATGGATGGTTGCCGTCCACTACCACCTTGTCTTCGGCAATATCGGTCACGGTATAGATCAGGGCATCATCGGAACCCTCCTCGCCTCCTTCAAACTGCATCCCGACCGTCACATCGTCAGGGAAAAGCGTGCGCGGCTCTACCCGCACCAACTGACTATCGTATTCGCCAAAGGTATTTTCCGGCTCCATCAAAACTGTGCAACTGTAGCCTACCTCCTGGCGATGCAACTGTTCTTCCACCATGGGAAAGATTCCATCGTAACCGCCGTGCAGGTAACTGACCGGCACGTCGGGTTTTTCCATCACCTGACCGGTCAAGTCGGACAGCTCATAGTTGAGTGTTACCACTGTATCTTTTTCAATTCGCATATTATTCAGACTGTAAGTAAAATTGATGCAGTTTAAAGTAGAGTAGCAGGAAATCTCGCGCGATCCTCGGAATAACCCGCAACCCCGATAGCCCGCCGCCGATCTGCTGTAAATCCGGTTAACGGAGAGCATCCATTATTGCATTAGTAATGGTGCAATGGAATAAAGTTCCTCCTCCCGCAACCTTCGTCCATTCGGTCGACTCGACGGATTGGCCTTATGCAGCGGTTCCATCAATTTTACAACCTGCTATCAATTCTCTGACTGGCCCAAAACTGCGCCGGTGCACCACAGAGACTCCATGAATCCGTAGCGCCGCGATGTGTTGCTCGGTGGAATAGCCTTTATGCTGGTCGAAGCCATAATTCGGAAAGCGCCGGTGCAACGCCACCATCGTCGCGTCACGCCCCGTCTTCGCCAGGATGGAAGCAGCAGAGATTTCCGGTACCAGACTATCGCCCCTGATGATGGTGGTCACGGGACAACTCAGACGAGGACCATGAATTCCGTCCACCAACACTCTCCCGGGGATGAATGACAGACTTTTTATCGCACGCTTCATTGCCAGTAAACTCGCTTGCAGAATATTCAGCCGGTCAATTTCCTTGACCGATGCCGAACCGATAGCCCAGGCTATGGAATGTGCTTTAATGGCAAGGGTCAGGCTATCGCGCTTTTCTTCGCTTAGCGTTTTCGAATCTGCGAGACCCTCGATTCGATATTCCGGGTTGAGCACCACACAGGCCGCGAATACAGGGCCAGCCAAGGGCCCTCTGCCAGACTCGTCCACGCCGCACACCCAGTTGAATTCATTCGCCGACACTCGCCGCTCCATTTTTTCAATTCCGGTAGTCGAAATATTATCGCGAGACTATTCTTTGCGCCGAATCGTGCACATCAACTCGGCCTCGGTGACAACACGGCCGTCCACCTCTGCCTGGACGGAATATTTCCAGATTCCGATTCGCTCCCGCAGGATTGTTGCCTTGAGTATCAGTTGATCACCCGGCAGCACTGGCTTCTTGAAGCGGGCACGATCGATACCGACGAAATAGTAAACTGAATTCTCATCGGTTTCGAGATTCGCGGTCTTGAGCGTCAGAAGAGCAGCCGCTTGTGCCAGCGCTTCGATAATCAGAACGCCAGGCATAACGGGATGATGAGGAAAATGACCGGAAAAGAAGGGCTCGTTGATCGTCACGTTCTTGAGTGCCGATATAGTCTTGCCTGGTTCACAGCTTAGAACCCGATCAACCAGTAAAAAAGGGTAGCGATGAGGAAGGTATTTTAAAATTTCATTAATATCCATGCGCAGTCTTTCCGGTTTCTTGATAACGATTGATTTGGATGGCTTGCTGCTCCATATATTACCGACCAGCCGCTGCCTGGGCAGGCTACTTGTCAGCCAGCGCCTTGATTACCTTTTCGGTAATGTCGATGCGGGGACTGCGGTAAACGAGATCGCGCAAAGGCAAAATCAGGTCGTACTTCTCTGCCTCCGCGATTACCTGAATGGCTTTGCTGGCAGTCAACTGAAGGGTGGCGACTTCATCATTCTGTCGCAGGCTCAGGTCTTCGCGCATCTGCCGTTGAGCACGCTGATACTCCCGGTTGAGGGAGGCAAGGTCGCGCTCCTTGTTGCGCCGATCCGCTTCCGACATGGTCTTCCCCTCTTTTTCCAGAAGATCCTGAAGCTCCTTCGCCTGCAAGGCCATCCTCTTGATTTCCTGATCGCGCGGCAAGAATTCCTTTTCTATTTTTTTCAGGGCCCGAACCGCAGGTGCTGATTCAGCCAGAATTCTCTCGGTGTCGACAACTCCGATTTTAATATCATCATCCGCAAGTGCAGATCCCCAGGCGAGGATTACGCAGACTGCCGTGACGATTCGCCATAGCACGTTGTGTTTCAATTCTATCTCCGGGTTGCTCATTTAACTTAGAACTGCTGTCCAAATTGAAACTGAAATCGTTGTATATTATCACCAGGCTGGCTATTTATAGGCTGTGCGACACTGACTTTGAGAGGTCCCATGGGTGAAATCCACATAACAGCGATACCTGCGGAGTAGCGCAAACCTTCCTGTTGGGGTCTCGCACCGTCAGGACCATAAACGGTGCCAGCATCCATGAATGTACTCAGGCGTACTGTTCGATCGGTCCTCATACCGGGCATGGGAAACAGAATTTCCACGTTTCCCACTACACGTGTATTGCCCCCCAATGCTCTGTTGTTTTCATCACGAGGACCTAACGAACTGACACGATAGCCGCGAACCGTGGTATTGCCGCCAGCAAAAAAATTCTTGAAGAAGGGAAGGTCCTTTCCAGCGTAACCGTCCCCGTATCCCACGTCTCCATGCAGCAGCAGCGTAAAAATGTCAGTGACAGGATAATACCATTTGAGGTCATAGTTCACTTTGTAATAAGTGAGATCACCCCCCGGCAGGCCAACCTCGGCAAATACGCGCTGCGTGGTACCTGAGGTCGTCCAGATCGCACTATCGCGGCCATCGCGCCGCCAGCTGACGGTTGCCGGAATGTTGATTGTGGTCTCGCCGAATTTTCGCACGAAATCGATATTACGCTGCGGGCTGTTTGGCCCCAGTTCGATTTTCGTATTTTCCGCCCCCAGGCCAAGCAAGATACTGTCATTTTCGTTAAGCGGAATACCCATGCGTAAACCAGCACCTGTGGTATCCGTATTGAAGTTCATCACTGACAACAGCCTGCTCGTGTTTAGGACGCGCTTGTAAATATCGAATCCGGCTGTTACGCCATCCTTGGTGAAATAAGGGTCGGTATAAGACAATGAATAGGTCTTGTTGGCACGACCGGTATTGATCATGAGATTAACCAGTTTGCCGGTACCGAATATGTTGTCCTGAGCGACGGAACCGCTCAGTATCAACCCTTCCATATTGGAATAGCCTGCTCCGAACATCACTGCGCCAGTAGGCTTTTCCTTGACCTCCACATTCATGTCAACCTGATCGGTGGTGCCAGGAACCGCCGGTGTTTCAACGTTGACAGCATTAAAATAATTCAGTCTGTCCACCCTCGTCTTGGAGCGGTTGATTTTGCTGGTTGAATACCAGCCTCCTTCGAATTGCCGCAATTCCCTGCGTATCACTTCATCGCGGGTGCGGCTATTGCCCGTTATGTTGATACGCCTTACGTAGACCCGGCGTCCAGGATCTATAAAAAAGGTAAACGATACCTGTTGTTTCTCCTTGTCCAGTTGCGGCGAGGCATTGACATTGGCAAACGCATAGCCATCGTCACCCAGCCGGTCGGAAATGAGCTTGACGGACTCGGTCAGCCGCTCGCGCGAAAACACATCGCCGGATGCAAGCTTTATGAGTTGGCGCAACTCCTCTTCCGGCACCAGCAGTTCGCCGGCAAGTTTTATCTCGGAAACCTTGTATTGTGGGCCCTCGGTGATATTTACCGTGATATAAATATCCTGCATGTCCGGGGTGATGGATACCTGAGTGGATTCAATACTGAATTCAAGGTAGCCGCGATTTAGATAATACGATCGCAGCGACTCAAGATCGCCGGAAAGCTTCTGCTTTGAATACTGATCTTCCTTGGTAAACCAGGTAAGCAGGCCAGGCGTCCTCAATACGAATGCGCTCAGCAGGTCCTTTTCCTTGAAAGCCTTGTTTCCGACAATGTTGATCTTGCGAATCTTGGCGGTCTTGCCTTCATCCACGTTAAAATTGATTCCCACGCGATTACGATCGAGCGGTGTCGTAGTGGTGGTAATCTTTACCCCGTATTTACCACGGCTGATATACTGTTGCTTCAGTTCCTGTTCGGCTTTTTCCAGAGTTGAGCGATCGAAGATGCGCGATTCCGCCAGACCCGCCTGTTTCAGGCCTTCTTTCAGTTTGTCCTTCTCGAATTCCTTGGCCCCGATAATGCTGATCTGTGCAATAGCGGGACGCTCTTCCACCACGACAACGAGAACGCCGCCCTCGGACTCCAGCCGTACATCCTTGAAAAAACCAGTGGCATAGAGCACCTTGATAGCAGCCGCGGCCTTCTCATCATCGAGCGTATCCCCCACCTTTACCGGCAAGTAACTGAATACCGTCCCCGCCTCGGTTCGTTGTATGCCTTCCACCCGTATGTCTTTGACCACGAATGGCTCGCGCGCCCACGAAACCGAAGCGCATAAAGCAGAAACAAGCGCGACGAGATAGCGGACTTTCATACTTTAACTGGGGATGAGCCGGGTGATATCGTTGTATATGGCAAAAGCCATCAGGGCAAATAGCATCAACATTCCGACCTGCTGGCCAATTTCGATGGCTTTGGCTGAAAGTGGACGGCCCTGGACGATTTCGATCACATAATACATTAAATGCCCCCCATCCAGTACAGGGATAGGTAACAGGTTCAGCACGCCCAGGCTAATACTGATGAGCGCAAGAAAGGCAAGGTAAGCTGAAAGGCCCATTTGTGCCGACTTGCCTGCGTAGTCGGCGATTGTAATAGGCCCGCTCACATTCTTCCATGACACTTCTCCCGCCACCATTTTCCATAGCATTTTTAATGTAAATACCGATGTTTCCCAGGTTTTGTTTATTGCCCTGATCACGGCTGTGCCGGGAGGATAGCTGACTTCAATCAGAAGTTTTTCCAGTTCATCATGATCGATTTGGGGCGCAATTCCGATTTTGCCGATCTTTTTTCCACTCTCGGTGACAGTATCGGGAACGACTTCTATTTCGATGGTCTTTTCATCACGGCGGATTTCCAGCATTAGCGGCATTCCCGGACTGTTCCGTATCTTTTCGACCAGGTCTTCCCAAAGTGCAATTTCGCTACCGTCGACTGCCAGAATCTCGTCACCCGGCAACAAACCCGCGCGCTTCCCCGAGCTGTCGGGCGTTACCTGAGAAATGACGGGTTTCACGGCCGGCTGATAAGTGCTCAGGCCGATCTTCTTCAGAAACTCCGCATCCAGGTCATCGGCATGAATACCGCTTAAATCCAATTTCCGCAACGCCACCCGGCCTTGCGGGTCAGCAGTTTCTACCACTACCGAGGGTGACCTTTCCATTGCCTGCGACAGCAGCAACCACCGGGCATCCTGCCAGGTAGCAACGGGTTCAGGGCCAATTTTTGTAATGGTATCACCCGGCTCGAATCCTGCGAATGCCGCCGGTGTGGCGGAAGTCACAGGACCCAGAACCGGCTTCATCGCGCTGATGCCCAGCATGAACAGCAGCCAGTAAAGCACAATTGCCAGCAAAAAATTAGCAATCGGTCCTGCCGCGACAATGGCGAACCGGCGTCCAACAGGTTTGCGGTTGAATGATTGCGTCAACTCTTCGGGCGCAACGCTACCCTCACGTTCATCGAGCATCTTGACGTAGCCGCCAAGGGGAAAAGCAGCTATGACCCATTCGGTCTGGTCTTTTCCCCAGCGCTTCCGCAGCAAAGGCTGACCAAAGCCGATAGAAAAGCGCAGCACTTTTACCCCACACCAGCGAGCTACCAGGAAATGGCCGAATTCATGAAATACGATCAGCAATCCCAAGGCGACGACGAAAGCCAGGATGGTGGAAAAAAAAGTCATGCTAATGCGGGCCCGCGGCAAACGCGAGACAAGAAGGGGACGTAAAGTGAAAGAGTTTCAAATGGAGGGGATTCGAACATCTGAAAGAGGTGATTTGCTGTCTTCCGCGAAACGGGAGGGAAGCCGGAAGACCGGGAAAAAATGATCAGATAGGCGGCGAAAATGGCTGCGCAAAATATGCATCTATGCGTATATGATGAAGCGGCTTCCCATCTGCGAGAAATGCCGCACGCGCGCTGCTGCCTCACCTTTCGCACCTGTTGCCGTTATCGATGTTGTGTCGGAGGAGAAACATGGCGCAGTTGCGTGCTGTCTCGGCGCCGGGGTGACACATCGGGATAGAAACTCCAGTTATGAGTTTTTCAACTCTGCGTTCGGCCCAATGTTCTCCTCGCCAAGCGCAGTGGAAAAGATTCGCCTGAACCAACGGGTAATCCGCGCTTGTTTCGCCGCTTCCCGAGGCCAATTGCAACACGTTACGCCAGACACGTCAGCCACTCATGGGCGGCTTCGCGGGCCAGACCGTCTGCCGCCAGCACATCATTAAGTGTGGCGATATCCTTGCGACCTACTGCCTGCATGACTTCTTCAATCATGGCCGGGATAGCGGTAAAAGGCATCTGACACTTGAGAAAAGACTCTACCGCTACCTCGTTGGCGGCATTGAGTATCGCGGGTGCGCTGCCGCCGGTCGCCAACGCTTGATATGCAAGCCTCAAACAGGGAAAACGTTTAAAATCAGGCGCCTCGAAATCCAGCCGTGCTACTTTGAACATGTCCAGGGGCGTTACACCGGTTTCGATCCGCTCGGGAAAACCCAACGCATGGGCAATCGGCGTACGCATGTCGGGATTACCCAGTTGTGCCAATACTGAACCATCCACATATTCAACCATCGAATGAATTATGCTTTGCGGATGAATCACTACCTGGATCTGCTCGGGCGCAGCTTCAAACAGCCAGTGTGCTTCAATGACTTCCAGGCCCTTGTTCATCATGGTAGCGGAGTCGACTGAAATCTTCTGGCCCATTACCCAGTTGGGATGAGCGCAAGCCTGCCCCGGCGTTACGTGCTCCAGCGAGCTCAGCGGTAACTGGCGGAATGGTCCGCCTGATGCGGTCAGCAAAATCCGGCGTACCCCTACTGCACCCAGATCACCCTTGAAATGCTGCGGTAGTGATTGGAAGATAGCATTATGTTCGCTGTCGATCGGTAGCAGAGTAGCGCCGTTTTCCTTGACCACATCCATGAAGATACGGCCAGCCATGACCATGGTCTCCTTGTTTGCCAGCAGCACCTGCTTGCCTGCGCGGGCAGCGGCAAACGTGGGACGTATACCTGCAGCGCCTACAATCGCCGCCATTACCGTATCAACGTCTGCAAGCGATGCGACTTTCTCCAGAGACTCGACACCCGACAGCACTTCAGTCGCGAGCCCCGCTGCACGGACTTCTGTCTTCAGCCATTCAGCGCTGGCTTCGTCCAGTAATACTGCATAACGCGGCTGGAAACGGCGACATTGTTCCAGAATTTTTTTGGCACTCTTGTCCGCCGTAAGTGCAACGACACGAAACCGGTCAGGATGACGTGCAACCACATCCAGCGTGTTTACGCCGATACTCCCGGTAGAGCCAAGAATGGTAAGATGACGAACAGGTATCATAATTCGGTCTGTAACAGTAGAAGTGATAAGGCAGCGATGGGCAGGGCGGAAGTCAGCGCATCAATTCGGTCAAGTATACCACCGTGGCCGGGCAAAATATTTCCACTATCCTTGACTCCGGCATGCCTTTTCATCAGAGACTCAAACAAATCCCCGACAATACCCATCATGGCGAGCAGCAGTAGCAGCGGTATCAGTAACCTGATGCGGGCTTCGTCTCCGGCGCTATAATTCCATGTCAGCGCGTAAATAAAAACTGCCGCCAGTGCTCCAGCTACACCTTCCCAGGTTTTTCCCGGGCTGATACCTGGTGCTAACTTGTGTTTTCCCCATTTACGGCCTGTAAAGTACGCCGCAGTATCGGATATCCAGATTGTGGACATGAACCCCAGCAGGATGAGCGGATCGATGGCTCGCAATTGGTACAGGGCAAAACATGTCGGCAATAGCAGCACCCATCCCGTCAACGCCAGTGCGACCGGATTTCTGATCGGTGTTTTCGACTTCAGGAAAAATGGAACACCCAGCGTCCAGAATACGAACGATGCAGCGTAAAACCCCAGAAATACGGTGGTATGGGGATTGGTGAGGACTACGTCGCTTAACACGAACAGCAGTTCTCCAACCAGTATTATCGTGAATAAAAGATAGGTTATGGAACTGGTCAGAGAAAACTTCGCCAGCCTGCTCCATTCCCATGTGCCTGTCGCTGTCAAGGCAAGCAGTAACACCATCCAGAAAATGGCTGACAGGTAAAACAATGCCGCCAAAAATACGCATAGCATGATGACGGCTGTGAAAATCCGGGCCCTGAGCATGACTTGTAAGGTAAGAAAGAAACGGCGCAGATCGGGAAGGTGTAGAGATTACGCCGTTTTTTTGACGGCACCCTCTCTTCCTCCATGAGCGGATGACCTTGTTTGAAGCTGCTCGCTGGTGCGTCCAAACCGGCGCTCGCGTTGCTGGTAGGACAGAATGGCAAGATCCAGCGCACGAGCATCAAAATCGGGCCACAGCGTATCGGTAAAATACAGTTCAGTGTAAGCGAGTTGCCATAACAGAAAATTGCTGATGCGTTTTTCGCCGCCGGTACGGATAAACAGATCGGGTTCTGGAGCGTAGTTCAAGGCAAAATGCTGCACCAAGTCGTTTTCGTCAAAACACGTTGCCAATTGCGGCTTTTGCTCCAGCATTTTGTGCACAGCCTGCATGATATCCCAGCGCCCGCCATAATTGGCGGCGATGGTAAGTGTGAAGCGCGTATTCGCGGCTGTAAGCGCCTCGCCATTGCGAACAAACTCGACTATTTTTGGATCGAACTTCGACAGGTCGCCAATTACTTTGAAGCAAATGTCGTTCTCATGAAGTTTGGTAACTTCCTGCTCCAGCACGTTTATGAAAAGCTGCATCAGGAACGCGACCTCGTCCGTAGGGCGGCGCCAGTTCTCGCTGCTGAAGGCGAACAAGGTAAGGTACTCGACACCGCGCTCAATGCAAGCCTTGATCGCGGTGCGTACCGTCTCCACTCCGCGTTTATGCCCAGCCATCCGGGGCATGAAGCGGTTTTTCGCCCATCGGCCGTTGCCATCCATGATGATGGCAATATGTCGCGGAATCATGCCGGTTTCAGGTATTTCCCGGGTTGAACTGGTGGTAACGAGCATGGAAACGATTGGGTTAAGGAGTTTTCAAACAAAAAAACCGGTTATTCGTGAGATCCGCTAGCGGATTGCGGATGGCTGCCTGTCTGTCTGCAGGATGCCTTGCTATATCTCCGTGCGTTCGCTCCCTCAGATTGCCATCAACTCGGCTTCTTTAATCTGCAGGAGTTTGTCTATTTCTGCTATGTAACGGTCAGTAAGCTTCTGGATCTCATCCTGTCCACGGCGTTCCTCATCCTCGGCGATCTTTTTTTCCTTGAGTAAATCCTTCAGCTGGGTGTTTGCATCACGGCGAATATTTCGCATCGCGACCCGCGCGTTTTCGCCCTCGTGCTTCACAACCTTGGTAAGATCACGGCGGCGTTCCTCGGTGAGCGGCGGCATGGGGACCCGAATCAGCTCGCCCACTGTGACGGGGTTCAATCCGAGATCGGAGTTGCGGATGGCTTTTTCGACTGCGCTCAGCATCTTCTTTTCCCACGGTGCCACGGTAATAGTGCGCGCATCCGCCAGGTTAACGTTGGCAACCTGATTGATGAGCGTGGGCGCGCCATAATAGTCGACGGTAATGTGATCCAGCAAACCGGTGTGAGCCCGACCGGTCCGTATCTTGCCCAGATCCAGTTTCAGCGCTTCAAGGCTTTTCTGCATTTTTTCTTCAGCGGATTTTTTTATGTCGGCGATCATGATTTGTCAATTCACAGAGGACGAAACAGGATGAAACAAACGCGCTGCTCCACTTACCTGAAGCGCGGGATACCGGCGGTTCGATTATAGTGATTCAATAATTTCAATAATCAATAACTTCAAATTCCATGGTTACAAAACTTGGACGATTCAAATTCGCACCAGCGTACCTTCGTCCTCACCCATCACCACCCGTTTCAACGCGCCAGCCTTGAAGATACTGAACACGTTGAGCACCAGTTTCTGGTCGCGGCATAGCGTCAGAGCGGTAGCATCCATTACCTTGAGGTTCTGGGCAATGGCCGCGTCAAAGGACAGTCCACGGTAGCGTATGGCGTCGGGATTTGTCTTGGGATCGGCGCTATATACTCCATCCACCTTGGTCGCCTTAAGCACAATGTCTACGTTCATTTCCCTGCCACGTAATGCCGCAGCCGTATCGGTTGTAAAAAAAGGATTACCGGTGCCAGCGGCAAAAATCACCACCTTGCCTTCTTCCAGGTAGCGTATCGCTTTTCCACGAATATAGGGTTCCACAACTTGATCAATACGCAGCGCCGATTGTACCCGGCTTATCAATCCGCCGCGGCGCATGGCATCCTGCAGGGCCAGGGCATTCATGACAGTCGCGAGCATACCCATATAATCCCCGGTCGCACGATCCATCCCGTCTTCAGCGGATGTCATGCCGCGGAAAATGTTGCCACCGCCGATCACCACCGCCACCTGAACCCCTAACCGGTGCACTTCAGCGATCTCGGCAACAATACGCTCAATCACGACACGATTGATGCCATAGTTGTCATCACCCATGAGAGCTTCGCCGGAGAGCTTCAGCAGAATACGCTTATAGGCGGCGATAGTCATGAAATAATTCTAATTTGGCTGTGATGTTTTATCTTCTTTCGCCTGGTTCACTTGAGCCATTACTTCGGCTGCAAAATCACCAGTTTTCTTCTCGATGCCCTCTCCAACAACGAACAAGGTAAAATCATTAACTTTCGCTGACTTTGCCGCAAGTAGTTTTTCCACAGTCAGATCCGGATTCTTGACGAATGGTTGACCGAGAAGCGTCACCTCGGCGAGGTATTTGGCGATGCGCCCATCGACCATTCTTGCAACGATATCGGCGGGCTTGCCGCTTTCCGCGGCCTGGGCCGTATAGATCTGCCGTTCGCGCGTCAGCACCTCGGGCGATACCTGTTCGCTTGAAACGCAAATCGGTTTGCTGGCCGCAATATGCATGGCCAGATCCTTGCCAAGCACCTCATCGCCACCCGTGTAGTCGATCATTACACCAATTTTTGCACCGTGCAGGTACGAAGCAAGACGACCCTGCGCCATGTGACGCGCGAAGCGGCGCACGCTGATATTTTCACCCAGCCTCATTACCAGCGCTTTCCGGAACTCATCTACACTTTCGCCGCCGGGCAACCGGACGCTCGGCAACGCTTCGATATCCGCCACGTCTTGTGTCGCCAATAACTGTGCGAGATCACGGCTGAATTTGATAAAATCTTCGTTCCTGGCGACGAAATCGGTTTCGCAGTTGACTTCCACCAGCGCGCCGCTCTTTGCGTCGGGGGCAATGTACGCTGCAACCATCCCTTCAGATGCTACACGCCCTGCGGCCTTGCTTGCTTTGGCGCCGCTCTTGATCCGCAGCAGATCCTCCGCCGCTTTGATGTCCCCGCTGGTTTCGGTTAACGCTTTCTTGCATTCCATCATGCCCAGACCGGTCATGTCGCGCAATTCCTTCACCCTTTGCGCGGTGATATCCGCCATATTCACTCCAGAAATATTTTGTTAAAAAAGCCGCATAATCATCTCGCATGGCACGGTGCTGCCTGGCGGCAGCACCGTGCCATGGTTTGGCGCAATCGGCTTGATCTACTCCGCGGCTACTGTCTCGTCCATCTCCGCAAATTCGTTTTTGACGATTTCCTGAACGGCCTGATTACGTCCTTCCAGAATCGCATCGGCGACACCGCGGGCATATAGACGTACCGCCTGGCTGGAATCGTCATTTCCGGGAATGACGTAGTCCAGCCCTTCAGGACTGTGGTTGGTATCCACCACACCGACGATGGGAATACCCAGTTTCTTGGCTTCGGTAATTGCGCCCTTCTGATAACCCACATCAATCACGAACATGGCATCGGGAAGGCCCTTCATATCCTTGATGCCGCCCAGGCTTCGATTCAGTTTTTCCAGTTCCCGCTGGATGTCCAGCGCTTCTTTCTTGGAAAGCTTGTCTAGGGTTCCATCCTCAACCATCGCTTCCATATCGTGGAGGCGTTTAACGGACAGCTTTATCGTCTTGAAGTTGGTAAGCATTCCACCAAGCCAGCGCTGGTCGACGAAGGGAGCTCCGCAGCGGAGCGCCTCCTCGCGCACGATATCACGCGCCTGACGCTTGGTTCCAACGAATAAAATATTACCTTTGTTGGCAGACAACTGGCGCACGTATTTCATCGCGTCCTGGTACATTGCCAACGTTTTTTCGAGATTGATGATGTGTATCTTGTTGCGATGGCCAAAAATGTACGGCGCCATCTTGGGATTCCAGAAACGGGTCTGATGCCCGAAATGGACGCCCGCCTCGAGCATTTGCCGCATGGTTACTGACATGAATTTCTCCTTTAGGGTTGAGCCTCTACCCGCCATAGTCGCTCTTATCAAGATAAGATTGCTGAGCACCCTTTTGAAACAGGCGGATGTGCGAATTTAAGCCTGCTGATCGCGACTAACCGAAATTTATGTAAATGAGGTAGTCGAAAAAGCCGGCTTAGGGCTGGATTATATCATTTTTGCCGTGACTCGCTCAATTTGAAGCTGTGGAATGCCGGACCCGCCGTCCGCGCATCAGCCCGGTGAGGCCGCAAGACGTTCAAAACCCGGCAATATTCATGTGGCGATGAGGATAGGTATGATAAGGACTTACCAACAGGATTACCAATAATGATGAATGGATTATGTGTGTCAACGTACATACCGGGACTCATCGTTATAGGATACTAAGCATAAAGAGGCAGCCATACCTCATGAAGAGGCACGAATACCGAGTACAGCGTATTTTTCCAACGAATAGATAAAGGAGCTAACATGGAACAGGATACTTCCACCAATAAAACCGACGATATTCAGGCTGCGGCGGAAAACATGGCAAATCGGACGGGCGAGGCAGCTCAGCGGGTTGGAAATACGGCAAAATCGGCAGGGGAGCGAGTGAGCGCCGCTGCGGGCGACGAACTTACCAATCTGAGAGCTGACCTGGACGAATTGATTTCACGCATTCCCAGTTTATCGGATATCGATTTGGAGGAGGCCAAGGAAAAATTGATGGCAAAGGTCGCCTCCACCCGGGAAGCGGCCCAAGGCCTGGCTCATGATGCGCGTGAGCAGTTCGACTATGGTGTCGAATGTTCCAAGGAATGCATAAAAGAACACCCCCTTCAATCGGTCGGTTACGCGGCCGCAGTTGGATTTATAGTCGGCTTGCTACTGACCCGCCGTTAATCCGTTCTCGGGCCGCAGCATAAGTCGAGATAAATCGCCATGTTTGAGACTATCAGAAAAGCCAGACAACTCGGAACGATCGCTTTGGAACGTGTCGGCGAATACCTGGAGCTATTGAAAATATCAGTGGAGATTCAGGGACGAAATCTGAAAAGACAGATAATCAGTTACATGTTGATCACGCTCTTTGCCGCCTTGGGCCTGATCTTCCTGGGGCTGGCTATCATCATTACCTGCTGGGATACCCCTTATCGCGTGATCTCCGCATGGGGTGTGGCTGGTTTTTATGTCCTGGCAGCCTTCTGGGCATACCTGGCAGCGCCAAGCCGGGCAGATTCTGCTTCAGCTTTCGATACCGTGCGTGAGGAATTGCAGCAGGATATAAAGCTGATGAAGGACGTAGTATGAGCATCCCTCTTGAAGATGAAAGAAAAGCGCTATTGGAGCGGATGAGGGAAAGCCGGCGGCACTATCGATCCATGTTCATTCCTGCGGATGAGCATGATGAGCCCGCGGATATCCAAGCATTCCCGCGCAGCCGTACATTCAAATTTATAACACGCCATCCCTACTACACATCGATGGGCCTGCTTGCTGCGTTGTCGATGATGCCGCGGGGCCCGCTGAACAAGGCAGTGAAAGGCGGCATAGCCATCACGGCGGGAGTACTGGCCAGCAGCGCGAGAACATTAATGGTGCACCAGGTTCTGCCCTCGGTGGTGCGTTCGTTCCGGTCGCGTAACCGCCGTCCGTAATGTCAGTAATGACTAATACCAGCAGTGGCGGCAATGTTCACTGAATGAATATGACAGGATAGCTGCAAAATATCATGCACTACGTTTTTTCAAGGAGGGGCTATCATGGGTAAATATTTTATTGCCTGGCTTCTGGGTGTGCCCGCATTTGTTTTAATAATTATTTATTTCCTGATGAATTGAATGATCAGGATCTTTATTCTTGCGCAAGCAACGCCTGTTTGCGCGTAAGGCAGCGGTATATCGCAAAGGAGGTACTGTGAGGTATTTCTCAATGTTGCGACGCGTGAAGATACAATGGCTGATAATCTCGATTTTGGGCATCTCAGGGCTGGCTCATGCGGAAACACCAGCGGAGCAGGAAAATGATGCGCGAGATGTGCCTGAACGAGTGGCGCCGCCGTGGGAATTGTATGACGCCGACGAAGACGGCTATATAACGCCGGAAGAAGCTGCAGCCCAGGGAATGCCTGCCAAGACATATAAAGGCCTGGACATTGATCGGGATGGCAGACTAAACCAAGATGAGTTTTCAAAAGCGCCTCCCATCAGGGTGAATTGAATTACTGCCGGCTACAGCTTGCTGGAGTGTACACGCATGGTTTATTCAGGTCCTCGAACTTGACATGCGTGCCCCGCAATTCGTTATCCATGAAATCGATTTCATACTTCACGGTCTACCAGCGCCATTGTAAAAGCGCGTTCGAATCCGCTCTGAGAAAACCTGAATATTTTTGTATTGACGCCGGTTGTCGCATTTAAGCTACAATTCGTGGATGAACGCAACAAATGCCATAGTGCTGTTGAATAACTCCCCAAACGAAACCGAAGTAGACGAAGCTTTCCTCGAAGACGAGACGACGGGGAATATTTACCTGGTTGGAATGATGGGCGCGGGAAAAACGACTATCGGCAGACTGCTCGCCAGTTTCCTGAAAAAGACATTTTATGATTCGGATCGCGAAATTCAAAAGCGAACCGGAGTCAGCATACCCGTTATTTTTGAAATTGAAGGGGAAGCTGGTTTTCGCAAGCGCGAGGCGGAAATGCTATCCGAACTTGTGAAAATGGGGAATATCGTTCTTGCCACCGGAGGCGGAGCAGTACTGCGAGCAGAGAACCGTCAAATGCTGCGACGCAGCGGCACGGTGATTTATTTGAGAGCGACGATCGATGATTTATGGCGACGGACACGGCAGGACAAGAACCGCCCATTGCTCCAGACTTCCGATCCGCGTACGCGACTGGCCGAACTTTATGCGCAACGTGACCCGCTTTATCGAGAGACAGCGCATATCGTCGTTGAGAGCGGAAAACGAAGTGCACGCCACCTCGCACAATTGCTGGCACAACAACTCGCCTGCTCCGGATTGAGAATGGATGAGGTGTGACCCAAAGCGTCCGCACGAGGGGCCCCGCAAAGCGGGGATCGGGCAGCGTCGGGTCACGGCGCCCGCAGGGCGCCTACCAGCGGATGCACCTTCCTGGAACCACTCTCCCCTGCTAAAACTGCACACTCCACCCCCTGTCAATTGCCGCCTTCCAGTGTGAAACAATAGTGCACTCTCAACTTACTCGGCCATGGGTGCATGATCCGGAAACAACACATCGGTAAAGCCAAATGTACGAAAATCGGTCATACGCATTGGATAGAGAATGCCTTGTAAATGATCGCATTCGTGCTGTACAACGCGGGCGTGGAATCCGTCAACACTTCTATCTATGGTTTTGCCATACTGATCCAAACCCTGATAGCGCACCTTCGCAAAACGTGGAACCACCCCGCGCATGCCTGGAACGCTCAGGCAGCCTTCCCAGCCCTGTTCCATATTTTTCGTAAGAGGCGTCAATACCGGATTCACCAAGACCGTATAAGGCACATCCTCCGCGTCGGGATAGCGCGGATTGCGCTTCACCCCAAAAATTACGACCTGGAGGCCGACTCCAATCTGGGGTGCGGCCAAACCAGCGCCATCCAGAGCTTCCATGGTTTCATGCATATCGCAAATCAGAGCCTCAAGCTCGGGGGTGCGGAATTTCTCCACCTTCCGCGCTACTTCGAGCAATCGCGGATCGCCCATTTTTAAAACAGGTTTAATCGACATCGAATTCCACCACACGTTCGAGAATGTTCCTTACGCCAACCATTGCTTTTTCCAGTACGGCATGAGCATCTTCCAGACTGATGGCATGCGCGCTCGTTTCACGGCCTGCGGCATAATTTGCCACTACGGCAATGGTCGCATAACAAAGACCCAGTTCTTTAGCCAGTGCCGCCTCCGGCATACCGGTCATGCCCACCAGATCGACCCCGTCCCGCTCCATCCGGGTAACTTCAGCGGCAGTTTCCAGACGGGGTCCCTGCGTCGCACCATAGACACCGCCATCAATTACCCGTTCATTCGCACGCTCCGCCGCTTCCAACAGACGTATACGCGCCAACTGGCAATAGGGTTCGGTAAAATCAATATGAGTAACCGGTCTATCTATGACATCGTAATACGTGTTCTTGCGGCCATGAGTATAGTCGATAATCTGATCAGGGATTGCAACCATGCCCGGCTTCAGATCTGCGCGAATCCCTCCTACGGAGGTCACTGATATCACCCGGGACAACTTTAATGAGTGCAATGCCCACAGATTGGCGCGGTAATTTACTTCATGGGGCGGAATGGTATGACCATAGCCGTGGCGGGCCAGGAACACAACCTTGTTGTCATTGATCTCGCCGAAAGTCAGCGGGCCGGAAGGCTCGCCATAGGGAGTTGTCATGACCTTGCGGTGCGATATTTCAAGACAGGCAAGTTGGGTCATACCGGTGCCGCCAATGATTGCGAGCATGTCTTTCAGGAATCAAAACGAGATATTGAAAAATGCCAGGCTTGGCCGCTGCTAAAAAATTACGAGGACGGTACACCCGCTTGCCGTGGCTCGCGCACGTTTCCGCAATAGTTATTGGACTCTATATTGGGGTTTCCGTTTACTCTTTCAAGGCATAAATGGCCGGCAAATTTCGCCACACACCATGTATATCCATGCCAAAGCCAAACACATAGCGATTCGGCACTACGATACCCACAAAGTCAGCGCTGATCGGCTTGGATCTGCCAATATCCTTATCCGCAAAAACGGCGCTGTAGAATGCTGTTGCGCCCTGGCTCATGACCCGTTCGCGGATCGCCGCAAGCGTGATTCCTTCGTCAAGGATGTCGTCCAGCACCAGAACCACCCTGTTCTGCACGTTTTCGCGGGGCGACACTTTCCAATTGATCTTACCACCACTGGTCTTATTATCGTAGCGGCTGACATGGAGATAATCAAAATTGAGCGGAAACTCCAGCAACGGGAGCACTTGGCCGGTAAACACTACCGCGCCCCCCATTATGCTGAGCACCAGCGGGTATCGATGTGATAGCGCCCTTGTGATATCGGCGGCCATGCGTTCGACAGTCCCTGATACCTCGTCAGCAGAAAATATCTGCTCTGCTGTATCCAAAATGTTCTTTGCTTCTTCGCAAGAGTGCATCTGTATCGGTATCGGTATTGGTATCGACTGAACGATCAATAAAACAGGTCAAGCGAAAGGAGTACGGTAGCCTTTGGCGTTCAGATAATTGGCAAACTCCTCGCCCACTTCCGGGTGTTCAAGCGCCAGCGCGATAGTAGCCTTGAGGTAACCTATCTTGCTTCCACAATCGTAACGGGTGCCGGAAAACTCGTACGCCAGGGCCCGCTCTTCCAGCAACAGTGAGGCTATGCCGTCCGTAAGCTGGATTTCTCCCCCCGCGCCTGCCTTGACCTTTTCCAGATGTTCAAAAATTTTGGGAGTCAGGATGTAGCGGCCAACCACGCCTAACGTAGAGGGCGCATTCTCCGGTTCAGGTTTTTCTACAATACCGGTAATGGGATGCAGGCCACTCATTCCCGGCCCGCATTTTACGATTCCATAATTTACCGTATCTTTCGGCTCGACATTTTGTACGGCTAGAATCGAACAGCCGTTTTGTTCATATACCCGGCACAACTGTCCCATAATCGGCTCATCCCCAGCCAGCAAGTCATCTGCCAGCAGCACCGCAAACGGCTCATTGCCAACGGCGGGACGCGCGCACAATATTGCGTGGCCCAAGCCCAGCGCTTCCGATTGTCGGATATAGATGCAAGAGATGTTTTTCGGCAGAATACTTCGCAGCATTTCCAGCGTCTCGCTTTTGCCGCGCGCTTCCAGCTCTGCTTCAATTTCATAGGCTTTATCGAAATGGTCTTCAATGGCGCGCTTGTGACGGCCAGTTATGAAAATCATCTCCGTTATACCCGCCGCAATGGCTTCTTCAACGGCATACTGGATCAATGGCTTGTCTACCACGGGCATCATTTCCTTGGGACTCGCCTTGGTAGCAGGCAGAAAACGGGTTCCCATACCTGCCACGGGGAAAACTGCTTTGGTTATTTTTGGCATAAAATGAATTTATTTAAGGATCAGGATTTCCCGGAAACCGAGTCAGACCGGGAATCTTTCAACAATTGTAACAGCCCTTCCTCGTCGAGGATGCGTATCCCCAATTCAACCGCCATGTCATATTTACTGCCCGGGTCCGAACCAGCCACGACATAATCCGTTTTTTTCGAAACGCTTCCCGTTACTTTTCCCCCCAGGGCTTCAATTTTCTCCCTGGCGTCCTCGCGAGACAAATGCGGCAAGGTTCCCGTCAACACAAAAATCTTGCCAGCTCCTGCAGGAAAACCGGAATCGGCCTTTGCCTGCGTTCCCGCATCTTCTTTCCATTGTATTCCGCCTGCCCGCAATTGCTCGATAACTTCGAGATTGTGTCTTTCAGCAAAAAAATCGCGGATACTCTCGGCCACAACAGGTCCTATGTCCGGCACTTGGCACAGGCTTTCCATATCCGCTTCCATCAACCGGTCGAGACTGCCGAAGTACCGGGCCAACTCTCTTGCGGTGGTCTCGCCCACATTGCGAATACCCAGCGAATAAATAAAGCGAGCCAATGTAGTGTGTTTGCTTTTTTCAATGGCGGCGATGATATTACCTGCGGATTTTTCCGCCATGCGCTGCAGGTGGGCAAGCGCAGCCACACCCAGTTTATATAGGTCCGCCGGTGTCCTGATAATGGCACTGTCCACCAGTTGATCCACCAGTCTGTCTCCGAGACCGTTGATATCCATGGCGCGGCGTGAGGCAAAATGCAGAATCGCCTGTTTTCGCTGTGCGGGACAGAACAATCCGCCGGTACAGCGTGTCAGCGCCTCGCCCGGCAGGCGCACCGCTTTGGACCCGCAAACGGGGCAGTGATCCGGCATGACGAAGGGCATTACCTGCGGGGGGCGGTTCTCTTTCTGGACCGCCACCACTTCGGGAATCACGTCGCCTGCCCGCCGTACCGTTACCCAATCGCCGATCATGACGTCCTTGCGCCGGATTTCATCCTCATTATGCAGCGTCGCATTGGTAACGGTGGCGCCGCCCACGAATACAGGCTTCAGCCGGGCAACCGGCGTCATGGCACCGGTTCTGCCTACCTGTATATCGATTCCCACCAATTCAGTTATTGCCTCCTGCGCCGGGAATTTATGCGCGAGGGCGTATCGGGGGGCGCGTGAAACGAACCCGAGCTTTTGCTGCTGCGCCAGATCATTGACTTTATACACCGTGCCATCAATGTCATAGGGCAGATTCTCGCGCATCGCACGTACTTCGCGGTGATATTCCAGCAATTCTGCCACACCAGTCACCGTATTGCGTTCGCGCGCAACCGGAAAACGCAGCGATTCAAGATAGTCCAGTAGGTGATTTTGCTTGTCACGGGGCACATTTCCCCCTTCACAAACCCCTATGCCATAAGCGAAGAACTTGAGCCTGCGCCTGGCCGTAATGCCGGGATCGAGCTGGCGCAATGAACCCGCTGCGGCATTGCGAGGGTTTATAAACTCTCTTTCTTTTTTTTCGCGCTGCCGCCGGTTAAGTTTCTCGAAGTCCGCCTTCAACATCAGCACCTCGCCTCGCACCTCAAGAAACGAGGGACCTTGTGCGGCATGAGAATCAAGTTTCAGTTGTAGCGGAATAGACTGGACTGTGCGCAGGTTCAGGGTAACGTCCTCCCCAACGTAGCCGTCGCCCCGGGTAGCGCCGGTCCTGAATATACCATTCTCATAACAGAGGCTGACAGCGAGTCCGTCGAATTTGGGCTCCACCGCATATTCCACGCTGTCCACTCCCAAACCCTGACGCACTCGCCGATCGAAGGCTTTCACCTCCTCAGCTTCAAATGCATTGCCCAGGGAGAGCATGGGTGTCCGGTGGACAATGTGAGCAAATTCCTTGATCGGAACAGCGCCTATGCGCTGAGTAGGGGAATCAGCTGTGACGAGGTGAGGATAGCGCTGTTCAAGTTCCTGCAGTTCCCGGAACAGCTTATCGTACTCAGCGTCCGGAATAGTCGGGGTATCTCGTGCGTAATAGTGGTAATTATGCAGTTCTATCGTTTCGCGCAGTTCCTGTATGCGACGCGATACGTGCTCCGGGTGCTCGCTCACGCAAAGAGCCTCAGTGCGGTTTCGCCACCGGGGGAAATATTGCGCGCCAGCATCAGGGATTGAATCGCGCCCAGTTGCTGCCTGATTTTCCGGATACCGCTATCGCTCAAGGGCAGACGATTATCATCCACCATTATGCCGTCGAGTTCGTCCGTAAAAACCTCGGCGAGGTGCACCATCTGCCCGAAAACGTTTTCACCGTTTGCCACTCGGGGCACGTCAAGGAGAAAGGTGATGCCATGAGTGATAAGCATTCGCATGCTGGTGGGAAGAAAAGGAGAAGGCTCATAGTTGCCGAGGGAGAACAGGATAGCGTTGTTTTCGTCGCGGTAATGAAAAACACCCTCTGCTCCAAGTTTGAAACCTGATGCTTCTGCCAGGACACGGATTTTGGCACCCGTGAACGCACCGGTATCCTTGCTTATAATGTTGATACCGATCATTACATCTACTTGCGTGCAGAATTCGTCGAGTAATACAGCTCGCGCATATGCCTGCTGTATATCAGGACAATTTGCGGTTGCTTTCACATGCGCGGCGAAGTTTTCAGTCATATCGCGAAACTCGGACAAGCTGACTTCGCTTACCGGGCCGGCGCGATCCGCGAGTTGCAGACGCCCAAGCAAATTGCGGTAGCCGCTCTTGTTGTTTGTCTCTATCGTGATTTCTTCCCAGAACGCTTCCGGGCTTCTCCGCCCCATCCATCGCACCGGCTTGCCGAAATCAAATTTCCGCTGCAGTAACTTCGTCAGGTTCGAATCCGCAATCAGCGTTCCGCTTTCGATGCCGACCACATAATCCACCGCATCGGTAATGTTATCAACGCTAGTGCTAACCCGATTGACGAACGATGGCTGCTGTTCTATCCGCGTAATTGGGGTATCCAAAACAGGCGGGCTGGAGGGTTTCGTCTCTGGCTCGGCAAGTTCTGCTACGCGGGGCGATTCTGTATCCGGTTCCATCGCGAACTCGTCCAATAGCTCCCTGCCGAGCTGGGGTTCGACCCGCTCATCCTTTTCTACGGATGCGGCGGTTCTCAATAATACATCTTCATGCTCCCGGCCAAATGCTTCTTCCGCCCCCCGCCGGTAGCGGCGTTGCTGCATCCAGTTAAAAAGAACAACGCCCATAACCACCACCATGCCAATGGCGATCAGGCTGATCTGCAATTCACTTAAATTCCCCATACTCACGTCACCATGGCGGCATCGCTCAGTCCGACAGCTTCTTCGATTTCTACCGCGACCACTCGAGAGACGCCCTTTTCCTGCATGGTGACGCCTATCAACTGCTGTGCCATTTCCATGGTGATTTTATTGTGACTGATAAAGACAAATTGAGTCTGACGCGACATTTTCCGCACCAAGTTGCAGAAGCGTTCGGTATTGGTGTCGTCCAGGGGTGCATCCACCTCATCCAACAGGCAAAAAGGTGCTGGATTGAGCTGAAACAGCGAGAAAACCAACGCCAGCGCAGTTAGCGCTTTCTCACCGCCAGACAGCAAATGGATGGAACTATTTTTCTTGCCCGGCGGCTGGGCAAAAATTTGTATGCCTGCGTCCAGTATCTCCTCTCCCCTCAATATCAACTTCGCTTGCCCACCGGCGAACATCGTGGGAAAAATTTCATCGAGATGGCTATTGACCTTATCGACCGTCTCCAGCAGGCGTTCACGGGTTTCCCGGTCTATCCGGCGAATCGCGTTTTTAAGCGTCTCGGAGGCTTCTTCCAGGTCCTGGGATTGTGAGTCCAGATAGGTCTTCCGCGCCTGGCAGGATTGCAATTCGTCGAGGGCGGCAGGATTGACCGCACCCAGGGCGGCTATTTCCGCATTCAGATGATTGATCTCGGTCTGCAAAGCCGAGGGCCGCGTTTTTCCAAGAGATTGTATCAACTCCTCTTCTAAGCCCCCTGATTCCCGTAATTGCTCGCCGAACCGGTCCTCGGTAATGCGCGCCTCTTGTTCCTTGAGTCGCACCTGGCTGATAGCTTCGCGCAAGGGCGACAATTTTTGTTCGGAAGTCATGCGCGCCTGCTCTATCTCGCGCAATTCCCGTGTCACATCTTCGAGAGCATTGCGGACCGCCGCCAATACGTGTTCGCGTTGTTCGCGCAGCGTCAACCGCTCCTGAAGCAGACTATTCAGTTGCATTTCATCAAATTCACCTTGCTCGGCTTGCAGTTTTTCCAGATGCGCCTTGAGCTCAAAGACACTCTCGTCGATGATGCGAATGGAATTCTCCGTCTCCACGATTTTATCCTGGCAGTTTTTTTCATGAAATGCCGCTTCCTGCATTTCCCTTGCGGCTTTCTGCGCCAGTTGACGTTGTGCGTTGAGGAACTGTTCCGCTGCCTGCTGCGCCAGTTTTTGTTTTTGCACCTGATCCTGCAGAATCCCGATCTGAACTTGATATCCGGTGAGCTTTGTTTCAGCATCCTGCTTCCGGGAACCTTCTGCAGCCCCCTGCTGCTCGATTTCCGCCAGTTCGCCATCAATCTGCTTGCGGCGCTGACCAGTGCGCTCAGCCAGTTGAGTAAGTTTCAGCGTCTGCATTTGTGCGTCGTGATGCTGTTGCTGGAGTTGGATGCTGTCGTAGCGCAAGCCGGATACGGAGGATTCAAGCGCTTGACACGCTTCTTCCGCCGTTTCCATTGCGGATCTCTCGACCGAGAGGCTTCCCCTCAGCGCATCCACTTCAACTTTAATCTGGGCAATCTCGCGTTGCCGCGCAAGTACTCCATGCAACTGGGAATCGGGAGCATAATAGGTAAGGCTGTGACACGTAATAATATGTCCTTCCCGAGTCACCAGCATTTCACTGGACGAAAGTCCTGTTCGCTGCGAAAGACCGGCCTGCACGCTCTCAGCCACAAAAACATCGCTCAACCATTCATCCAGCACAGATTTTGTTCCTGCATTATGACAGACCAGATAAGAGTGCAGCGTTTTCCAGCTTTCCCTGACCTGCGGCTTGTCTCCGGCCGGCTTGCCTTCCGCTCCTTCTATCTCCTGGATACCTTGCGTCCCCTGAGCTTCCGGCCTGGCCGACTCGAACAGGGCGCACTTTCCGGGAGGCGGATCATCAGCCCACTCGTGCGCAACTTCCAATTGCTCAAGCTGTGCGCTATTCAGGCGCTCGCGCAGAACTGCTTCAAGCGCGTCTTCCCATCCCTTCTCAATCTGAATGCCTTGCCACAAACGCGGTGAAACGTCCAGTTGACGCTTGACCAGCCACGCATTCAATCCTTCACTGTCTTCGAGCCGAGCCTGCAAGCGCTGCAGTGCATTGAGCCGCGCTTCCGCCTGGATAACCTGTTGCTCCAGCATTCGTACTTTACGCCCAACCTCTCCCTTCACTTCCTCAGCGTTCAGCAACAGGTCTTCAGTTTCCGCGAGCATTTCCTTTTTGTGTTTCAGGTCGGCCGCCGTAATTTCCGTCTGCCGGTTTAACCGCGACAACTCTTCGATTTCCGGCTGCCGCAACGCATCGCGCTCGGTCAGCAACCGTATGCGGCGAGATTCGAGCTGTTGAAGGTTTTTTTTCGCGTGGGCGCGGTGGCTTTCTTCCAGTTGTCCGGCCTGCTCAACCAGCAGCAGGCTGCGCTGTGTTTCAGTCAGTTTTTCCTGGCACGAGCGAAAAGCGGAGTCTGCCAGGGGCAGTTTCTCATTCTCCGCAGCAGCCTTTTCTTTGCCGGCTTCTCGAACCAGGCATGCCTGTTCAAGTTCACCCTGCCAGCCGTTCAAGCTGTCAGCCGCATCCTCCGCTTGTTTCTTCTTCTGCTCAAGCTGATTCCTCGTTGTCATGATTTGCTGCGCGATACGCTGGCGGTTCTCGCGCATATGCCTGATTTGCTGTTCGGTTTGAGCCACCTCTGCGTTGGCTGCATAGAGCTCGCCCTGCGCCTGATGCAAGCGGTCGCTCGTGGCATAATGCTGGGCACGCTTTTCTTCAAGGTATTTTTCGGCTCGGCGCAGACTCGTGGTTTCTGCTTCCAGCGCAGTTTGCAGCGATTGAAGCTCTTTCTCCGCAAGCACTCGCTGTAGAGCGGCTTCCTGTTTGCGAGCACACCATAATAAATTTTGCACCCTGTGCAGTTGGCCTTCCATGTCCTTGAACCGGGAGGCAATCTTGGCCTGTTGTTCCAGTCGTATCAACTGCTTTTCCAGTTCCCGGCAAATATCGTTCACCCGCAACAGATTTTCGCGGGTATCGGCCAGACGCGATTCGGTTTCGCGACGGCGCTCGCGGTATCTGGAAATGCCGGCAGCCTCCTCCAGAAATACGCGCAGCTCTTCCGGTTTTGCTTCAATAATACGTGAGATCATCCCCTGCTCGATTATGGCGTAGCCACGTCCGCCTATGCCCGTACCAAGAAATATATCCGCAATATCCCGGCGTCGCACATGAATATTATTGATGTGGTAGGTTGACTCGCCATCCCGACGCAACACCCTCTTGATGCAAATCTCCGCGTAGCTCGACCATTGACCTGCCGCCCTGCCGAGACTGTTGTCAAACATCAACTCCACGCTTGCCCGGCCAATGGGTTTACGATTCGCCGAGCCGTTAAAAATCACGTCCTGCATGGACTCGCCTCGTAATGCAGATGCCCGCGATTCGCCCAGAACCCAGCGTACCGCGTCAATCACGTTGGATTTACCGCAGCCGTTGGGACCGACAACCCCGATCAAGTCTCCCGGAAGAGGGATCTCGGTGGGATCAACAAAGGATTTGAAACCGGCGAGTTTGATGTGAGAGAGACGCAATTTGTGGTTCGCAACCAGTTATAATTGTACAGCTTGAAGGGACGGGGCCGAAGAGAGGCCTCCAAGTCTTCCGAAAGGTATTCTGCATCATTCGGAAACGGACGTATCGGACGTATCCGCAGACCATTCTAACCGATTTGACCGAGATAAGAGAAATGCCCAGCAGCCCCACAAAAGACCTGGAAATTTTCGCCAATCCGGCGACAGGGCGGGATTACCATATTCATATGGAAATTCCCGAGTTTACCTGCCTGTGCCCGAAAACCGGGCAACCTGATTTCGCTACCCTGATTCTGGATTACATTCCGGACAGGAAATGCGTCGAGCTCAAAAGCCTCAAGCTCTACATCTGGTCTTACCGGAACGAGGAAACATTTCATGAAGCCGTAACCAACCGCATTGTCGATGATCTTGTTGCTGTCTTGAAGCCTAGATACCTTCGTCTTACCGCCAAATTTTACGTGCGCGGCGGCATTTTCACCAATGTAGTTGTTGAACATCGGAAACCGGGTTGGAACCCGCCGCCGGCAGTGGATCTGGTCAGATTCGAGAGCCAGTCCGCGACGCGCGGATAAATTTATAAACTTATGTTTGACTGGCCCATGTATGAGGCTAGCCTCAGCCGCAAGGCCCGGTAAGCCGGTCGGCTGGTTCTTCAATTTAATCTGATTACATAATACGCAAGGAAAACGAAACGTCAGCGCGCTTTTTGTTGCGACTCATGGGGAGATACGAGTATTGATTTTTTTTCAATCTTGACCTTTCCAGATCCGGCCTCAACGGACACGGTTATCTATTGATATTTTAAGTGAATCACAAGGATGAAAAAAAAAAGATTCACGGTAATCCTGATTATCGGCCTGATGCTGATGAACGCAAATTTCGTATTACAAGCAGCTGAACCTGCGGAATCCGTTCACCATGCGGTTATTGAACTTGTACCGCGAGAGATGCGAAACGCAGCGGATACGCTTTCCATCACAGAAAGCGACGCAGTAATTCGCATTGAAAGCGATGGCGCGACACCCACCGCCGAAAGCAATGCTGTAATCCCCACCGTTGAAAGCGATGCCACCGATGCCCACATGCCCCTTGCTGGCACGACCAGTTCCGCCAGCAACCTTTCTGCCGCCCCCATCGATCTGTGGGAACGCATACGCAAGGGCTTTACCATGGCGGAACTGGACAGCGAGGAGGTACGCAATAGTGAGGATTTTTACGCCAGTCATCCGGAATACATAAAGCGTGTTGTAGAACGCGGCAAGCGGTACCTCTTTCATATCGTCGAAGAGGTGGAGCGCCGCGGCATGCCTGCCGAAATTGCCCTGCTACCCATTATTGAAAGCGCTTTCAACCCTAAAGCCTACTCCAGTCGCCACGCCTCGGGGATCTGGCAATTCAGTCCCTCTACCGGCAGGAATTATGGCTTGAAGCAGAACTGGTGGTACGACGACCGGAGAGACATAATCGCCGCCACCAACGCCGCACTGGATTATCTGGAAAGTCTCCATGGCATGTTCGACGACTGGGAATTGGTATTTGCATCGTATAACTGGGGAGAAGGTGCGGTAGGGCGCTCGCTCATGAAGAACCGTAGCAAAGGATTGCCGGCGGATTTCCGCAATATCAGCTTGCCGCCCGAAACCCAGAGCTTTGTTTCGAGGGTAATCGCGATAAGGAATATCATATCGAATCCCGCGGCATTCGGCATTGAACTTGAGTCCGTGCCGAACGAGCCTTATTTCGAGATAGTCCCGGTAACTCGCCATATCGATATAAAACTGGCGGCAAAACTCGCGGGGATCTCAGTCGACGAATTTAAAGCGCTCAATCCCGCGCACAACCGGCCAGTCGTCAATACGGACGGTTCCCGCACCCTCCTGTTTCCCGCAGATAAAGTAGAGATTTTTACGGCGAATCTGAAAAATCACGACAAACCTCTGGTGTCATGGCGAGCCTATCGGGCGAAAAAAGGAGAGACCGTCGAAAAAATTTCAGCGCGATACGGAATCAGTGTGGGCCGACTGCAGGAAGTAAACGACATTGACAAGAACACCATGATAATGCCGGGGCAGACTTTACTGGTTCCGCATAATGGAAGTGCCGGAGGTGAGGATATCTCCATTATGAGCAATAAACCCGCGACGCTGAAATTGCCGGAACACAGCTTCGTCTATGCGGTTCAAAAAGGCGATTCGCTATTCCGGATCGCCAAACGCCACGGGGTTACCGCAGCGCAAATAAAATCATGGAATGGCAGTACGAACCGGCTACTCATCGGCCAGAAACTCATACTCAAGCATCATCCTGCAGACAAAACAACCGCACCCTCCCCAGAGTCTCCAGAGGGAGGCACTGCCATGATGCCGGAAAAGAAACGTATGTAATACGTTCCTTCATAAATGACGGGACGCATCCATGTGTGGCTCAATGACTGCCCGGGCTAAGAGGAATGTGACAGGTTTCGAGGAGCCACGACAGCATGGGCAGTTTGCGCCGCCGCTTCTGGGTTACGACAGACGGCCCATCCTCCCACTCTGGTAATCCGAGATCGCCTGTCTGATTTCATCCGCGTTATTCATAACGAAGGGACCACTGCCGACGATCGGCTCATCGATCGGCTCACCGCTAAGCAGCAATGCAGTGGCGTCTTGCGCACTGTCGATACAAATCCGGTCACCCGACCTCTCAAACAGGCCGACCTCCGCCGTACCGATAACGTCAGAACCATTCACATGAACCGAACCTTTGAGCACCGCCAGTATCGTGTTGTAACCCTCGGGAACAGGGAGGCAGAACGGCTGCTCGCCCGTCAGATGAAGATCCCATACGTTGATGGGTGTAAACGTTCGTGCCGGTCCCTTGACGCCGTCATACTCACCCGCAATGATGCGGACGCTCCCATTATCTCCGGGAAGGCTTAGCGCGGGAATCTGGTTATTCAAAATGCCCTGATAGCGGGGAGGCGACATCTTTTCCTTCGCGGGCAGATTGACCCATAGCTGCACCATTTCAAGAACACCGCCACGCTCCGCAAAATCGCGCCCGTGAAATTCTTCATGAACCAGGCCGGACGCCGCGGTCATCCACTGGACATCCCCGGGACCGATTCTGCCGCCGCTGCCCGAACTGTCGCGATGCTCCACCTCGCCGCTATAGACAATGGTTACGGTCTCAAAACCGCGGTGCGGATGCTCGCCAACACCGAGCCGCTTTCTGGTGGGCGGAAATTCCAAGGGGCCCGCATAATCGAGAAGCAAAAAAGGACTGATCATCGGGCCCAGGTTCGAATAGGCGAAGAGTGACCGCACGGGAAAGCCGTCGCCAACCCAATGGGAGCCCTCACTGCGTTGCGTGCGCAGCAGTTTTTTGGTTGATTTACCAGCTGTCATATTCGGTTGCGCCATAATTTTCTCCACTATATTCTCAAGCTCGACGGATTATTAAGCGTTAGTGAGCAGCAGACCTGGAAAAGACGTTCAGGACAACCACTCCGGCAATGATAAGCGCCAGACCGGCGATAGCGGGAACATCGAGCGCTTGCCCAAAAACGAGCCAGGCAATAAGCGTAACAAGCACGATACCGACGCCAGACCAGATAGCGTATGCGATTCCCACCGGGATTGTGCGCAAGGTAAGAGACAGGAAAAAGAAGGCAGCAGCGTAACCCGCTACCACGACAAGTGACGGCCACAGCTGCGTGAAACCGTTACTCGACTTCAACGCTGAAGTCGCCACGACCTCACTGACAATTGCGATAGAAAGGAAAAGCCACTGGTTCATTGCGGGGTTCCTGACTGGATTGTCACTTGAAGAGCTGACGCTCATTCATCAGAGGGAATAATACTTGAAGTGCCGGCGATAGCAACCCTTGACCATCGAATGTTTCATGCGCGGCACAATGCCGTATGTACGCCACCGTACCGACATATTTCATTTTATAATTAAAATCCAGGGGTTTCGGCGTAATATACACATGCATTGCTCACGTTTCTTATGGTTTGCCAGCGCGGATCTTTTGGAACTGAAATTAAAGCGTTCTTGCTCCCTGGTGGCATCTGGCGGAGATATTGTTTTCATGCCCGGGCTTCTCTGACTAATGGGCGGATGAGTGATCGCAAGTCGAAGGAAATTCAGAAAAATCAAATAAAAGATATCCATGGCAAAAAATACCGAAAACAGGGTTCCTGCCCAAAGCAATGCTCATTCAAGCATTAACGTTAAAGAAATGAGAAATGTTTTGCGATTTTTTTCAATCATTGCAGCCGTCTTATTTTGTATACCCGCTGCTCATGCCACGGTACCGGATGATTCTTACATTGCCGGTTATGCCGCTGGTGTTCTCAAAGGTTTAAAGATCGACATTCCATCATTGGTCGTGCGAAATGGCACTATTACCGTTCCCTCAAAGAAATTACCGGAGGAAGACCGGGCCAGGGTTGTACGGATATTGTCAGAGATTCCCGGCGTTACCGCGGTAAACATAGCAGACGGCACTGTTCAGCCGTCCGCAGCCGCTCCTTCAGCGCCGGATACCGCTGCCAAAGCCCCCGATGTCCCTGCTACTACCACCGCGGCAGCCCCGGATGAAGCAATCACCAAGGAGGGTGTTCCTGCAGACGACTCGACAGTGCTTGCGACAGGTATGCTGCCCGAGGGCCATCTATTCAAACCCTTGCTGGCCGATCCGCGGTGGGCCCATTTCTCCGCGGCTTATCGCAACTATATAGGGAACAATGTTGATGGAAATAACAATGGCTCCGTCAGCTTCGGCGAAACCATACCGTTCTATCGCGGCAATTTCGGGCAATCCACGGTGCAATGGGAAGCAGGCCTTCAGGCTGCGGTCTTCAGTGACTTCAATCTCGACGCACCCTCCTCCGATCTGATCAATTCGGATTTTATAGCGTCGGCTTACGGGAGTGTGCGGGCAGGTCAGTTATCTGCTTTTGGCCGGGTCTTCCATCAGAGCTCGCATCTGGGGGACGAGTTTTTGTTGCGGAGCATAACCAGCCTGGAGCGTATAAATCTCAGCTATGAGGGCGCCGATCTCAGGCTTTCTTATGAACTTCCATACGGCATACGCGTGTATGGCGGGGGAGGGGGTCTCTTTCACAAGCGTCCCTCGGAAATCAAACCGTGGTTAGTACAATATGGTATGGAATTCCGAAGCCCGTGGCGGATCGAGGTTGTATCAATGCGACCTATTCTCGCGGTTGATTTCAAAAATCATGAACAAAACAATTGGAACACTGACGTGTCCGCGAGAGCGGGGTTTCAGCTAGACCGTCTTCAAGCGTTCGGGCGCAAGCTTCAGTTCCTTGTCGAATACTTTAACGGAAATTCTCCCACGGGCCAGTTCTATAGAGAGAAGGTCGAATATCTCGGCATTGGGGCGCACTATCATTTTTAATCCCCTGGAGCTTTTTAATCCCTTCAAGCCGCTGGTTACACTGGACTTTATCCTCTTTCAAGCGCATTACTCCCGGCTCTGAACAGAACCTGATCATTGCTTGAGGCGTTATACTAGGAACAATTAGGTTTCGCGTCTAGCGCATGCTCAACACCACCACTCGCAACTATCCGCGTCATGCTGTCGACAGATTGATTCGACACGGCTTGCATCCCGTGCTGGCTCGTGTCTATGCTGCTCGCGGTATCGAAGAGCCGGATCAACTCGAGGTGGATTGGTCTCGACTGATCCCGTTCGAACGTCTGAAGAATGTTTCCCTGATGGCGCGGTTTCTAGCCGATGCAATTTTGGCGCGGAAACGTCTGCTGATCGTGGCGGATTATGATTCAGATGGCGCCACCGCTTGTGCGGTCGGCATGCGCGCACTGAGAAAATTCGGTGCAATAGTGGATTATCTTGTTCCGAATCGCTTCGAATACGGTTATGGGCTCACGCCGGAGATCGTACGGCTTGCCGCCGCTGCCGCAGCCCCGCCGGAAATACTGATCACGGTAGATAATGGCATAGCCAGCGTCGAAGGCGTGGCTGAAGCCAATCGTCTCGGCATGCAAGTGCTTGTTACCGACCATCACCTGCCTGCGGACGAGCTGCCAGATGCCGCCGTGATTGTAAATCCCAATCAGCCTGGCTGCGATTTTCCCAGCAAGCATCTCGCCGGGGTCGGCGTAATGTTTTATCTGATGCTGGCGCTACGAGCGGAATTGCGGGCCAAGGGCGTCTTTGATTTCCCCCAGAGAGAACCCAATCTTGCCAGTCTGCTTGATCTGGTGGCGCTGGGTACTGTGGCCGATGTAGTAAAACTCGATGACAACAATCGGCTTCTAGTACACCAGGGGTTGCAGCGTATCCGCAAGGGGCGCGGCTGCGCGGGCATCAACGCGCTACTGCAATTTGCGAAACGGGACTTCCGGCGAGTATCCGCCTATGAGCTGGGGTTCATGCTGGGACCAAGATTGAATGCAGCCGGACGGCTCGACGATATGGCGCTGGGCATCGAGTGCCTCATTACGGACGATGAATACCACGCTTCGCGAATCGCGCTGCGGCTCGATTCGCTTAACCGAAAGCGCCAGGAAATCGAGGCGGACATGCAGGACAGCGCGATGATCATGCTGGAACGTATCTTTTCATCGCCCTCCATACCCTGTATAACCCATACACAACATCCTATCCCAAAAGAACCGGATAACCATAGCCTGAGTCTGTTCGACGCGAGTTGGCACCAGGGCGTGATAGGCATACTTGCTTCGCGCATAAAGGACAAGTTCCACCGGCCCGTGATCGCTTTTGCGCCTGGCGCCAACGGAGAATTGAAGGGGTCTGGCAGGTCCATTCCCGGATTTCACCTGCGCGATTCACTCGATATCATTTCAAAACGCTACCCCCGCCTTTTGCTCAAATTCGGGGGGCATGCGGCTGCGGCCGGATTGACTATACGGGACTGCGACTTCGAGAAATTTCGTGATGCTTTCGAGCAAACCGCGCAGTCGTTGCTCGGGCCGGCTGATCTGAAGCGCATCATCGAAACAGACGGCGATCTGGATGAATCCGAAATGAATCTGGAGCTGGCGCGGTGTCTTGCGGAACAGGTATGGGGACAGGGTTTTTCGCAGCCCACCTTCAGTACCCGCTTTCGTGTGGAAGATCAACGTGTGGTGGGACAAAAGCATCTGAAATTAAAGCTGAGGAAGCAGGAATCCAGAATTGAAATTTACAGTCGACAAAAACCGGAACCCGTGTATGACGCCATGCTGTTCTCCCGCACAATTCCTCTTCCAGAAGTGATAGACGCCATTTATCGATTGCAGGTAAACGAGTTCAACGGCAGCCCTACCTTGCAATTCATCCTGGAGCATTGGTTGCAGCCTGATATCTGATGTCCCCGCCATGCGTATGTAATCCATCGCAGTGAAGGGACGCTCTCTATTATTGCGATGTATGGAAATACTGCTGCTAGTCGCCGAACTTGTCTTCCTGCCCTTTGTATATCTGCCCCCGCCACACTTCTACTTATATTGGTAAACCCGGACTTATTCAGAGATTCGCCGGAGACTGACATATAATGTCCCTCTTTTTACGTGGAGCGTGCCTTTATTGTTCGCAGTTCCATTGGATTCCATTGCATTGAATAATAGTATCCAGAGGTCATTCAAGCTGACCATTCCATCACCCGGTTCAACGATCCGCTATGGCCGTTTCCACGGTTCCGGTGATGCGCTTGCTCTGGCACAACTCGCACAGGAAACAAGACCTGTCACGATCGTGACGGCAAGCGCGCTTTCCGCGCAAAGACTTCTGGAAGAAATTCCTTTCTTTGCACCCGGATTGAAAACCCGTCTGCTACCGGATTGGGAGACACTGCCCTACGACACCTTTTCACCTCATCAGGATCTGGTCTCTGAACGGCTAGCCACGCTGTATCAGCTCATGAGCGGCGACTGCGATGTACTGATCGCACCTGTCACCACTGCCTTATACCGCATGCCTCCGCGAGAATATCTCGCCGCGCACACTTTTTTTCTAAAACAGGGAGAAACGCTTGATCTGAACGCACTACGAAACCAAATGACTTTGGCGGGTTACAGCCATGTAACACAGGTGCTCTCGCCGGGAGAATACAGTGTGCGTGGCGGACTGGTCGATCTGTTCCCGATGGGGAGTCCGCTGCCCTATCGCATCGATTTATTGGATAACGAAATCGAAACCATTCGTACTTTTGACGTGGATACGCAGAGAAGCGTCTATCCCGTCGCCGAGATACGGTTGTTGCCCGCACGTGAATTTCCGCTCGACGAAGAAGGTCGCACTCGTTTTCGAGGCAGTTTCCGCGAGAAGTTCGAAGGCGATCCGTCAAAAAGCCGTATCTATAAAGATATAAGCAAAGGCGCGGTACCGGCCGGTATCGAATACTACCTGCCGCTTTTTTTTGAGCAGACCGCAACACTTTTCGACTACTTGCCACGGACAACGCTGCTATGCCTGCACCATGAAATTTACCCGGCAGTAGAAAACTTCTGGCGCGACACCCAATCACGCTATCAGTTGCTACGCGGTGACAATGATCGTCCATTGCTGCCACCGGGAGAATTATTTGTTACAACCGAGGGTTTCTTCGGCGCGCTGAAACCCTATCCACGCATCGAGATCCAAAACGACTCTCAGAGCTCGAAGGCCGAGACTCAAAATTTGACCCGCTCACTGCCACCCCTTCAGATTGACAGGCGCGCTGACAATCCGGCGGAGAAGCTTGATGCGTTTATCGCAAAATTCACCTCTGAATACGGGCCCTCCGGCGGGCGAACATTGCTTCTGGCAGAAAGCCTCGGCAGGCGAGAACTGATTGCCGAACATCTGAAGCAGTATGGACTATACCCGGACATTTGCGATGATTACGCGCAATTCCGGGCAAGCCTCAAACCTTTCATGCTTGGCGTGGCCCCGCTGCACAATGGTTTCATATTCGCAGGTGAGGGAACGGCCTTCATTACCGAGAGTGAGCTATACGCCAGACATCTGCACGGCCGCCGTGAACGCGATTCGCGAAAAACTACCGCAGTGGCGGATGCAATGCTGCGGGATTTATCCGAGATCAAGCCGGGAGATCCGGTGGTGCATGAGCAACACGGTATCGGTCGCTACCTTGGGCTGGTAAGCATGGACCTTGGCGAAGGCGCAACGGAATTTTTATCGCTTGAGTACGCTGGCGGAGATAAATTATACGTGCCGGTCTCTCAACTGCATCTTATCGGTCGATACAGCGGAGCCGAACCGGAAGCCGCGCCCCTGCATAAACTCGGCAGCGGTCAATGGGATAAAGCCAAACGGAAAGCAATGCAGCAGGTACGCGATACCGCGGCGGAACTGTTGAACCTTTATGCTCAGCGTACCGCCCGTGCGGGCCATGCATTCAGCCTCCGGCAACATGACTACGAGGCCTTTGTCGAAGGATTCGGCTTCGAGGAAACACCCGATCAGGCCGCCGCCATCGATGCGGTAATCGAGGATCTGGGTTCTGCCAAGCCGATGGATCGTCTTATCTGCGGCGACGTAGGTTTCGGCAAGACCGAGGTGGCGTTGAGGGCAGCCTTTATCGCCGTCGCCGATGGCAGACAGGTAGCGGTACTGGTACCCACCACGCTGCTGGCTGAACAGCATTTTCAGAATTTTTCTGATCGCTTTAGCCTGGTCGCGGACGAATGGCCGATAAAAATTGCAGAGCTGTCGCGTTTCCGTTCAGCCAGGGAACAAACCCAGGCCCTGGCAGGGCTGGCCAATGGGCAGATAGACATTGTCATTGGCACGCATAAACTGATCCAGAAAGGCGTCAAATTCAAGAACCTGGGATTGGTCATTATTGATGAGGAGCACCGCTTTGGCGTGCGCCATAAGGAACAACTGAAAAGCCTGCGTTCCGAGGTAGATGTATTGACCCTTACCGCTACACCTATTCCTCGCACCCTCGCCATGTCGCTGGAAGGGCTGCGCGATTTTTCCGTGATCGCTACTGCCCCGCAGCGGCGGCTCGCCATTAAAACCTTTGTCACCCGTTTTTCCGAGGGCATTATTCGCGAGGCATGTTTGCGCGAATTGAAACGCGGCGGGCAGATATATTTTCTGCACAACGAGGTGGGCACAATTCAGCCGATGCATGACAAGCTCGCCCGGCTATTGCCGGAGGCGCGCATAAACATTGCTCATGGCCAAATGCGTGAACGCGAACTGGAGCATGTGATGAAGGATTTTTATCAGCAGCGTTTCAATCTGCTGCTATGCACAACCATTATCGAGACCGGCATTGACGTTCCCACTGCCAATACCATCATCATCAACCGGGCAGATAAATTCGGTCTGGCTCAATTGCACCAGTTGCGCGGACGGGTAGGCCGTTCTCACCATCAGGCGTACGCATATTTGCTGGTACCGGAAGAAGAAGCGCTCGGCACACAGGCCAGAAAGCGTCTGGATGCTATTCAAACAATGGAAGAACTCGGAGCCGGCTTTTACCTGGCCATGCACGATCTGGAAATCCGCGGGGCGGGCGAAGTGCTGGGCGAATCGCAAAGCGGGGAGATGCAGGAAATCGGCTTCAATCTCTACTCCACCATGCTTGATGCGGCGGTCCAGTCATTGAAAGAGGGTAAGGAACCCGATATCGAACATCCGCTGGGGGTCGCCACCGAAATCAACCTGCATGTTCCCGCCTTGTTGCCGGATGACTATTGCAGCGACGTACATGAGCGACTGGTATTGTATAAGCGCATGGCTAATTGCACAAGCGACGAACAGCTGGACGATATTCAGATTGAATTGACAGACCGCTTCGGGCTCTTGCCGGATCCCGTGAGAGCATTGCTGGACTGTCACCGGTTGCGTATTGCAGCGATGCCATTGGGAATTACTCGCATAGAGGCTGCTTCTGACTCCATACAGGTGCAATTCATTCCCAACCCGCCGGTTGACGCTGCAAGAATCGTCGCGCTACTCCAGCTCAGCCGCGACTACCAGCTCTCCGGTCCCGACCGCCTGAAAATACATACGCGGATTTCGGGCGTCGGAGAGCGGGTGACGCGAATAAAGAGCCTGATCACCGAGTTGAGCGCATAAAAAGTCAGTTGGGTGAGCCTGCCCTACATTGGCGTGGTTCAGTATTATGCATTCGTACGTGTATCGGTTCGTGCGGTTTTTGCTGTCCCTGAAAAAATTCCACGTTCAATCGCTGTTTTTCAGGATAATCATCCTGAATTCGGCCGTGATTTGTCCGTTAATCCACCTTTTAGTCCCGGAAAATCTATCCTGATGGCGTGGTTAAAGAGTATTAAAAGCAAAATCGTTGTGTTCGCCATCACGGCCACGCTCATTCCGTCGCTGGGGCTGGGGCTGCTATCGTTCCGCCAGAATGAAGCGCAGATCAGCGATAATGTAACCCTTGAGCTTCGTGCGCTGACAAGTTATGCGAACCGGGAAATGGAACTCTGGATCGATAAGCGTGTGCACGAGGTCCACGTAACGTCCACTTCCAGTGCAGTCATAGATGGGCTATCGGCGGTTGAGCCGCGGGGAACGGACGAGTCCGGCAAAGATCCGCGAGCCCTGGCACACTATCTGCGGTCAGTACAGGAAAAACTTGACACAATACTGGAACTCACGATTGTGAATGCGGCGGGGCAAGTCGTGGCGAGTAGTGCGGAAACCCCGGCTATCGTGACACTTCCAGATGATTGGCCGCAGAGCTCTCTCACGGAAGGCCTTGTGGTCGTGCCGGCCCACTGGAACAAGCAATACGCCACCGCGACAGTCAGCATTGCGATTCCGGTATTGTCATACGACAACATTTTAATGGGTGCGTTAGTGGCCGTCCTGGATCTGCGCACCCTGCAACCCGATCTGAAAAGTGCAGCAAAATCGCCGCCGGGCGAAGTGCTTCTGCTCGATCCGGAAGGCAGGACTCTTGTCAGTAGCCACGCTGATGCAGACGAGTTGATGCAACTGGATGCATCCTCGCTGCAGCGTCTGCTCGCCCAACCGGGCAAGTCTCTTGCCTTTGATGGTCTGACTCATCAAGAAGTCATCGGATTGGCCGATGTATCCACGGAACTAGGCATCACGATATTGGCGGAACGTGATCATGCGGCAGTTTATGGAACGTGGATAGAACTGCGCAATATGTTCCTGGCGCTGGTGAGCGCACTGGTTCTGGTAATGACAGCAGTGGCCTTCCAGATGGGCCGTTCGATTGTTGTGCCTTTGCAACGGCTGATCCGTGCCGCGGACCGCATCGCCAGTGGCGATCTTGAGGTACGCCTCTCCGCAACGCGGCACGATGAACTTGGTCATCTTACCCAGGTATTTGACCAGATGGCGGACAGGCTGCGCCGGAGCCACGCGGACATCATGGCCGCCAATGAAGCCATGCAACAACAAAATCAGGTGCTGGAAACGCTTTCCATCACCGATAGCCTTACTGGCCTGCACAATCGCAGCAAACTTGATGCAATTTTGAACGATGAGCTCGCGCGGTTTAAACGCACCCAGCGGCAATTTGCATTGCTAATGCTGGATATCGATCACTTCAAGACACTCAACGACACCTACGGCCATGTGGTCGGCGATGAGATTCTGGCTGCTGTCGCCCGTATACTTCTTCAGTCTATTCGAAGTATTGACTATGCGGCGCGGTATGGCGGCGACGAATTTATTATTATTCTGGTCGAAACCTCAGCGGAGCTGGCATTGAACACCGCGGAGCGCATCCGCTCCCAGATAGAAAACATGCGCTACAGTGTGAGCGATTCAACAATCACGGTAACGGTGAGTATCGGCGTCGTGCAGTGCCAGTCCGACGATATAACGCCAACGGCGGTTTTCACTCGCGCTGACGATGCACTCTACGAAGCGAAACGAGCCGGCCGCAATCAAGCATATCGCGCTCCGTGAGCGACCATCGGGAAATCCTTCTGGTGAGAGGACTTTTGTAATAAGAATCGGAAAACCCGGAAAACTATTCGGCTGTTCCCATGGCTTGCCCACCGTGTCCATGACTTGCCGCCTGCGCTTCCACCAGTGAATTGAAAACCCACCCCGATCGTCCGTCAGCGGTGATGATTTGCAGCCAGTCGCCCCTGTAGGCCTCGGCGATCACCGTCGAACCTTTTTTCAGCATCCCGAGCACTCCGGCGCGTAGACCTGGCTTCTGGCGAAGATTGCTGTTGGCTTTGGCTCGCAGCGGGATCGGGACCTGGAATGAAACAGTCACCTGCTGCGGGTCCGAAGCCTTGCGGGTGCGATTATTCCTTACCATGTCGATAAACTCGCGAGCCTGCGCGGCGTAGTCCATGGCAGCAGCATAATTATCCTGCCCATACGCCGTCGCCGCCGCACTCAGCAGGAGCTGTGCCTGGGTATGCAATACCTGCTCGGAGCCTGTGATTGGGGAAGACTTCAAGTTTCCCATAACCATTTCAACCTCCGCAATAGTCGAGGCAGCAGCAGGGCGGGTGGCCAACCGCCGAAGTTTCACCTTGGCGTGGGCGGCCTGATTGTTGCTTTCCTGCAGCGCCTTCGCCTGATCCTGCTGCCGAGCCTCCTGACTTCGGATATAGGCTTCCTTCTCCGCCAACAACTTCTGCAAGCGTTCTATTTCGTGTTGCTGCGCCTCTTTTTCAGTCAGCAGCTTTGCATATTCAATTTCGGGTTGCCCCTTCGAGCGGGACTCCGACATTGAGTCCTCATTCTCGGCTTCCAATTGATGAGTTTTCGGAAGAATATTGCATCCCATCATATTCAAACCCAGGAGCACCAGAACCAGCCACCCCAGCATTTGCTCCCGCTGAACCTTGGACGGACTGTAGAGCTTACTCGATTGCTTCAATGGTCCCATTACCTCGTTATCTCCGATCCTGATATCCATGCTATTAGAGTGCCTATTATGCCCGCAGTCCAGGTTTATGTAATGCACATTATATTCTTGCGTGCGATTCAGCGGTTACTTCAGTCGGGGAGTAGCTAGCGCTTCTATCTCGCTCTGTCTGCGTGCGAAATGCCGAGGGTGAGTATATTCCGGTATTCCCAGATAGATGAATTCTTCAGAATCAGCTCGGATCCGGATCGCGACCCCGAACAGCGCCGGCAGTTCGGTATGGAAGTTAATGACAATTACTGGCAAAATGCGGGGTTGTCTCAAAAATAGCGGTTTTACACATAAATTGGTCCGCCTCCGCAATTACTGGTGGTAAACCGGAGGAACCGACCATATAGATAGACAGACGTAAGAGGTAAGAGCAAATGCTCTATCTGCTCCCTGGCAAGCGGAAAGGGCATATCTGCTGATCCGGTTGTCCTCAGTCGTCTCTTACCCGGCCTGGAAGCATTCTTAACAATAAATTGGAAAACGTTACATGAACCTCATCATACAAGGACTGGAGATCGAGAACAGGGATTTACGAGAGTTGGCGAAGCTTGCAGGCGCTAACGAAATCGAACGAATAACAGGTCAGGCCTTCAGGCTGAAAAATGCAAGCCGGCGGGATGAGGTCCCCGAATACTGCGCCGACGCGGATCTGGATTTCGCTTTCGTCGAGCAAACGGCACAGCTGGCAGATTTTGGTCTGGTGGCAATGGATATGGATTCCACCCTGCTTGCGATCGAGTCCATCGACGAAATAGCCGACATGCAGGGTGTAAAACCCCAGGTGGCGGAAATCACCCAAAGAACGATGCGCGGCGAAATTGTCTTCGCGGAAAGTCTAAGGCAGCGTACGGCGCTGCTGCAAGGCCTGGATGAGGATGCGCTACAGCGTGTATACGATGAGCGGGTTCGATTGAGCCCGGGCGCAGAACATATGCTGCAACGGATGAAGTCGGCCGGCCTCAAAACAATGGTTATTTCCGGCGGTTTCACCTTTTTCACGGATAGAATCAAGAAAAAACTGAATTTGGATTATGCAGCGGCCAACACGTTCGAAGTTGCGAATGGCAAGCTTACCGGAAAAGTGCTGGGGGAAATAATAGGTTCCAGCGGAAAAGCGGAGGTGTTAAAAAAAGTGCGCGAGGAACTGGGACTGAAACGGGAACAGGTAATCGCTATTGGCGATGGCGCCAACGATCTCAAAATGCTCGAGGAAGCCGGGGTCAGCATTGCCTACCACGCCAAACCCATCGTGCAGGAGAACGCTACCTATGCGATTAATCATGTCGGCCTGGACGGGGTGTTAAACCTATTTGGCTAATCGCTGCCGTCACCGAATCCCTGGACCTCGTCTTGATTTGAATTGGCATTCATCCAAATTACATAGCTTCGGAAGGTGCCGGGATATCCGGGCCTATCCCGGCTAATAGCTGAACGCGGCTTCAACAAGATAGGTGCGTTGCGGATAGGGATGAAAGACAAACGCCTTTTCATTGTTCAGGTTGGTAATGCCAAACGAGACCCGGCTTTTCAGGCCGTTTTGCAACTTGAACCGGTAGCTGGTTTTGAAATCCATGAAAAAGAAATCGCTCTGGGCGCCAAACACGTTGTTCACATGATCCTTATTATCGATATCGTTGAATGAATCGCTGGTGTAACGGCCCGAGAACGAGATGTTCCAGGCTTCCGTGGCATTATAGGTGGCAAAGAAATTAGCTCGCCAGTGAGGTAGACGAATCCGCTGCTTGCCCGTAAGATTGAAGTCGGCGGGCGTTCCGGTCGACTCGGTGAAGTTAATGATTGGACCTTTTTCGACCTTCGCATTCATCCAGGTGCCATTGAAACTGAAGTCGACTTTCGAACCCAGGATACGCCGCTGATCGTAGATCAGTTCCACGCCGGTCGTGCTGATCTCGCCTATATTCTGAAAGGCGCTCGTTGTGAGTATGCCTGAGGCCGTTCTTACTTGCTGGATGGCGTCCTTGATATCGTCGCGAAAAGCGTTCATTCGAATATAGCCCTTCGGCAGCCCATATTCGATCATGAAGTTGTGATGCACGCCGTTCTCGGGTTTGAGTAGCGCGTTGGCCGTGACCACGCTGGTTGGCGAACTCAGCGACTGATAAAGTTCGGCGATTACCGGAAAGCGATGAGCCCGGCCGAAGGAGTAGCGGTATTTCCACCGCCCGGGCTCGTAGCCCACTGACACTTTGGGCGAAGTTTCCCCCAGAGAGCGATCCGGCACGGCCACGCTCCCGACAACGCCGTTTGTTGCCGCCCACCACTCCTGACGCACGCCTGCGGTAACATCCCAGCCCGGCAGGAAACGAAACGCGGATTGTGCAAAGATGGCATGAGTCGAAGTCTGGCCATCGTTGTTTCGATTGGCTTGCAGCGCTCCGCGGGTGAGCGTAGCGTAATCGATCAGATCATATTGCCGAAAACTCAGATTGTATTGATCGAAATGATATCCAGCCAGAAACGATAATTTGTCGTTACCAAGCAGGATCGGCGCACTCAGCTTTAGATCATAATTCAGCCAGCTGAATTTCCTGAAATCCTGAATCTGTCCCTCACCGGTATTTGAAGGATCGCCTGAATTGAAAAAAGCTGAGGCACGGGTATCTTTCAGAACATCAAAATGGCTGATGGTCGTATCTATATTCCAGACGGGGGTCAGCGCGCCCCGAAGCTGCAGCCCCAGATTCAGCGTCTCGCGCTTGTCCCGGGTGCCTCCGAAACCGCGTTGGACAACATCGAACCGGGTGCCGTCCAGTGACGCATTACCCGGCTCCGCACAGGTGGCAACGGAGTTGCAGGTTGGGGCGCTTCCTCCCCAGAATAGATCTCCGGTCGCAGCGTCCCGTACATAGTTGCGGGGGCGGTTCTGATTGCGCGTGCGGTCTTCGTAAGCTACCGTAAAAATAGCCTGAAGATCCGGATTGATGTCGTACCCCAGTTTACCCTTGAACAGATGCGTGTTGACTTTTTCAGGGCCGGTATCGCCATAAATGAGACTGGGGGTGCCACGGGTATCCAGGGTCCGCACGCCCCCGCGCACGGGAGTTCCACCCGCAACATCGTGCAATCCCGTGTTATCGATGAAATAGGATTGGGGATGGCCCTGCGCTTCCAGCCGGTTGTATGCCAGGAATATCGAGAATTTGTCCTGGATCCGGTTGCCGTAGGATACATATTGCCGATCGCCGATGAATGTTCCCTTGTCCGGTCCATAAATCTTGAAAGGCTGAACAAACACGCTGCTTTCGACGTAGAATTCCTGCTTGACGGGCATGCGCGTCTTTATGTTGACAACGCCGCCGATAGAGTTGCCGCTGTATTCCGCCGAGAATGGCCCATAGACGACATCGACAGAATCGATTTCATTGGGACCGACCAGCGACCAGCGTGGCGCACCATTGTAGGATGCCTGCAGAAAATTGTGCAGGGGCAGACCATCGGCGTAAACCATATTGCGGGCGGTCGAAAACATATCTGCACCTCGAATGCCAAGCACGCCATTGGGATCACCCACATAACGCTGGCGAATCTGCAGACTAGGCATATACTTCAGTACCTCTTCCGTGGTTTGTGCATTTTGCCGCTCGATCTGTGTCCGGGTCACGCGGGCGGAAGGCGATGTGTAATGCGAGTCGCGTTCGGGCTCGCTAGTGATAACCATTTCCTTGAATACGGTTTCCTTTGCTTTTTCTGGTACTGGCTTATCCTCGTCTTTATCCGCGCTCTTATCCTTGTCCTTGTCGATAGCTTCACTCGGCACTTTCTCGTTCGCCGGACGTGGAGCCGGCAAAGGAACCGTATTTGGCGTTACCTGACTCAATTGAATCATACTTCGAGTCAATAACGGGGTAGCGGTGTCCGGCTGGATGGTTAACCCTTCGATGTAACCTGTAGATAGGAATGTTTCGGTGAGCGAGCGCCGTCCCAAGGGGTCCGTAATGGTCTTTTCCAGCAGAGATTTTATCGGCTCTCCCGGGTCTGCCGCCATGGCTGATGACGTGCACAGCGAAGCCGCAAGTACGAGTGAGATCGGTTTCATATTATTATTCGGTATCCTCGCTCGTTCCTATCCATAGACGACTGGACGACTCAACCAGATGCCCTACCCTCACAGGCATTTAAAATACCGATAGATCAACCGGCAATTTATCGCAGAGCAACGGGTCGGCTACGCTCAAGTACGCGTCAGCGTCTGGCTGTCACCCGTTCGATCGGTAGAGTGCGCAAACCTTCTTTTGCCGTATTCCAGACTATCAATATCTTTTCATGGTCGATCAGCGGCACGGGATAATCTGTCGCGCCGGCGGACGTCATCAAACGCGCGGGTTCGTTCCAGGACTCCCCGCCATCAGTCGAGTACATCATCTGTACCGAATAGAACTGCCCATCAAATTCCCGCCAGGTAAGGAGAACGATCTTGTCCGCTGCAACAACAGAAGCATGATTTGCCTGGGCTGCAGGATCGCCGACGGCCAACGGCTGCGATTCCCAATCGCCATCAATACTCTTATAGAACAGTCCCTGACGAGCCGTACCATTGGTAAACCACACCAGATGCAACTTGCCCCAGCGGTCAGCCGCGATGCTTCCCCCATTATGCGGACATGCATTAACGTGCCATTCATCGCGCGTTGCACGTCTCACTCCACCCTTGTCCAGATTCGCAATGGCGAAATCCCTGGTGTTGGTATCAAAAATATTCCGCCACAAGACGACCGGCCCCTCCTTTGTCCAAGTGAGCGCCGTCCGGCAACATTCGCAGGTATGCTCTTTAAAGCTGCGGTTCCGGCCGAAACTCGCACCATTATCGAAGGACTGCGTGGTAAATAAAGACACGCCCGAAAACGCTTCGCCTCTTTCCTTTGCCGCATCCCGGTCGCGTGCGTCCAGCCAGGCGACTGCTACCCTGCCCTCGCCGTCGATTGCCAGCGAATCGAAACGGTGACTGGTGAGCCGGCCGTCGTCGTTCAGGGTAATGGGTTCGGAAAAGGTCCGGCCCGAGTCTGTGGAGCGCGCGAAACGAATGTTGCCGGCATACTTCTGCGGCAGTGATTGTGTCCAGGTCAGCAGCACGGTGCCGTCGCGCGCAACGGCGATTTTCGGGCGGCTCTCCCCATCGGATGATATGTTTTCCGGTTCGGATGTGACCACTACCGGCTTCGAAAAACTTCTTCCATCGTCTTCCGACCGCGAAACCAGCAGTCGCTGATCCTCAACTCTTGCCAACCATAACCGCCCGTTCGCATCCAGCGTTGCTCCCACCGCCAACGTCGACTTTGGAGCCCGGGAAGCCTGGGACGAGTGGGACATTGAGTGATCTGCTTCTTCTTTGACTGAATCCGGCTGACCCGCGAGCACGGCGGCCGAAAAACTCACCAGCAACACGGTTGCAATACGAAGAATCCGAAGCATCTCCCTCTCCCATCATAATATCCGGCGAGGATAATCCATTTGGAGAGGCCTGGGAATGTGACAAATTGTCGCACCTTGCCTGTTACATTGTCTCGAATCCAGCGGTGGCAACTATGACGTGGTATTTAACCAGGCGAATTTTCAGTCGTCTCGTTTCCAGATACGCCCTTTTCCAGGTTGACTTTTATTAAGCCCGATATCAGTGACTCGCCGGATATGCCGTTGAATTATTTGTACAGGAATGGGCGCCGCCCTCATTTCTTACCCACCCACCTCTGTACCACGAGGCTGCCTACCATATCGCCCTCGACATTGACTGCGGTGCGGAATGTATCCAGCAAGCGGTCGACGGGCAGCAGGATGGCAATGCCTTCTGCAGGCAAGCCCACCGATTGAAGCACCAGTACCATCGTCACCATGCCGGCGCTGGGGATGCCAGGTGCGCCCATCGCAGCGAGCATGGCGGTTAAAAACACGATTATCTGCTGCATGAGGTTGAGCTCTATGCCAGCCAGATTGGCAATAAAAAGGGCGGCAACGGCCTCATACAACGCCGTGCCGTCCATGTTAAGCGTCGCACCCAGCGGCAGGACAAAGCCGGCAATATCGCGTTTGACATGCAGGTGCTGCTCGACACACCGCAAGGTGACCGGCAACGTGGCGGAACTGGAACTGGTGGCGAAAGCCGTTATCAGGGCCTCGCGCGCGCCGCGCCAGAATTTGAGGGGCGTCATGCCGGTGACCAGATAAAGGATCAGTGGGAGTACCACTACCCCATGCAGCAGCGTCGTTCCCACTACCACGGCGATAAATTCGATCAGTGTCGTGAGCAAGGCCGGATCCTGCGTCGCAACCAGTTTCATCAGCAACGCCATGATGCCTAATGGGGCGAGCCGCATGATCCAGCCCACCAGCATCAGCATCAGCTCCAGGAACTCCTGTAACAGAATGAGAATATTGGCATATCGCTCCCCGCCTACTACCAGGGCAATTCCGAGCAGCAACGCGAAAACCACCACTGCAAGCACGTCACCTTGCGCGAGCGCTGTTATCGGATTCTGAAACAGCGAATGGAGTAAATGCGAAAAGAACTCTGACATTGGCATTTCAGCCGCTCGAAAGTCCTGCATGGCATCCTGAAACATGGCGAACTGCAATCCTTCGCCCGGACGGACAAGGTTAGCAGCGGTCAGCCCCAGCATGATCGCCATCGCCATGGAAAATATAAAGAAGCCCAATGTTGCTTTCCAGACCTTGTGCATCTGCCGGTGTGCGCGTAAATTTGCAACTCCCACCGCAATGGAGGTAAATACCAGCGGAATCAGCACCATTTTCAACAAGTCAATAAACAACGTTCCAACGAGCTCAGCGATATATAGTCCACCCTGGACGACTGCTGATTCTTTTTCGAGCAGGGACAAGCCCAGGCCCAGTAAAAGACCCGCCAGCACACCCCACAGAATTTGCGCATTAAGTGACGTTTTTTTCATTGTCGGATTTTTATGAAATATTATTTTCTGAGCGAAACTGTGGAGAAAACGCTTCTTCTCAATAACGTCATGGACCACAAGTGAAAGGAAGCGCCGACAAAGGGAAGAGCCAACATTTGTTTGTGAGCAACAATACCAGATTTCTCAATGATGAAAAGCCGGCTGAAAGCAAGCCTGAAGCGAGGCTCAGGTTGCCAAAAAGCAAATTCGGAATATTTCCCCGCCAGTTCGGCTATGAGCGCTGCTTTGCCAGCACCCCTCATTTGCAATCATCCTGATGCTCCCGGCAACGTGGTATTCTCAGCAGTTATAATCCGTTATCATGAATGCCGGCATGCCGCTTTCAATTGTCATAGCACCGTTCATTGCGTTTACGGTAGCCCTCGGCTTGATCTGGTATCTGATCAAGGGCAATGTCCTCAAGGTGCTGGACCATCCCAATCCTCGTTCCCTTCATAGCAAAGCTGTTCCTCGAACCGGCGGGTTGGGTTTGATGGTGGCAATACTCGCCTCATGGGCATTTCTCCCCGAAGCGTTGCCATTGTTTATATGGATAAGCGTTACCCTATTGGTAGCAATATCATTTGCCGATGATATTTTCGGATTGCCTGTCTGGGCCAGATTACTGCTCCATGGAGCGGTCGCCGTGTGGTTCTCGGTAACGATGCTATCCGATACCCATGGCTGGATAGTCCTGACCGTGGCCACGATCGCGATTACCTGGATGCTCAATCTTTATAACTTCATGGACGGTTCAGACGGGTTGGCGGGCGGCATGACTCTGATTGGTTTCAGTTGCTATGGGGTAACTGCATGGTTAGCCGGGAATGAGCCGTTTGCCCTTATGAGTTTCTGCGTCGCCGCGGCCGCCGCTGCTTTCCTGTTGTTCAACTTTCATCCTGCACGTATTTTCATGGGAGATGCGGGTGCAATCCCGCTGGGATTCCTGGCTGCAATAATGGGCGTGATGGGCTGGACAAATGGCTGTTGGCCGCTGTGGCTGCCGCTACTCGTTTTTTCCCCGTTTATTGCCGATGCCTCTGTTACCCTCGCACGACGCGGCCTGCGCGGGGAGAAAGTGTGGCAGGCGCATCGCGAGCATTACTACCAGCGCATGGTGCAAAGCGGTTTTGGCCATCGCAATACGGCGCTGCTCGGTTATCTTCTCATGCTGGCCGCGAGCACCAGCGCAATATGGGCAATGCGGCAGCATACTGCAGTTCAGCTTGGAGCCGGTATCGCATGGGGTGGAATTTATTTACTTATGATGCGGGTCTTTGACCGTTATTGGGGGCGCTATTCCGGAAATCCATAGCATGCCTGTATATAAACCCAACATACGCGCGGTAATCGCGTTCGTTCATGATCTGGCCGCCGCAGTCATTGCGTGGTGGCTCGCTTATTCGTTTCGCTTCAATTTCGAAATACCGCCATTGTACCTGGGGTCATTGAAAGAAATTCTGCCATGGGCGGTTACGCTGCATGCGGCTGCGTTTTTATGGTTCGGCCTGTATCGCGGACTTTGGCACTATGCGAGCTTGCCCGATTTACGACGCATCCTGTTTGCGGTACTGGCATCGGCCGCTGCCGTGCCGCTGGCATTATTCATGTTGCAAATACACTCAGGTGTCCCGAGAACCGTTTTGCTGCTGGGCCCCATCCTGCTGCTGTTTATCATGGGTGGCAGCCGTCTTGCTTATCGTTTATGGAAAGAACATCGACTCTATGGACAAAAAAAGCCGGAACGCAATCTCGTCCTGGTGCTCGGCGCGGGTGACGCCGCAGTCGGGCTGGTGAAAGAGCTGGCGCGCAGCGTGCAATGGCAGGTGGTGGGATTACTGGATGATGACCCAGCAAAAACTGGTCTGATGCTCCATGGGTTTAAAGTATTGGGCAAAATCAACGAATTGCCCGTTATAGCAAAAGAAACTGGCGTTGCCCATGCCATTATTGCCATGACCTCTTCCGCGACCGACCGCCGGAAAGCCTACCGCTCTCAACTCGACCGCCGGCGGCCAGATCGCCTTCTCCGTGACCGCCGGCGAGCGCTGCAGATGTGCGCAGCCGCTGGGGTAAAGGCCTTGACCATTCCCTCTTATGACGACTTGATCAGCGGCAAAATCACGGTGTCACAAATCCGCACCGTTGAGCCGGAGGATCTGTTGGGCCGAGATCCCGTGGTACTGGATAACGAAGGCTTGCATGACCTGCTGACAGGAAAAACTGTGCTGGTTACCGGGGCTGGCGGTTCAATCGGGTCCGAATTATGCCGCCAGATTGTCAAATTCGGACCGGGACGGCTGGTGCTGTTCGAATTAAACGAATTTGCGCTCTACAGCGTCGAACAGGAATTTCAGATCAAATTTCCAGATATTCCGATGTCATTTACGATAGGAGATGTCAAAGATCATGCCCGTTTGACTCAAGTGTTCTCGAAATATCAGCCGGCAGTCGTATTTCATGCCGCCGCTTACAAGCATGTGCCGCTCATGGAGCACGAAAACGCCTGGCAAGCCGTACTGAACAATGTCTTGGGAACTTACGCTCTGGCGCATACCGCTATTGCGCATGGCGTGGAGAAATTTGTATTGATATCGACCGATAAAGCAGTAAATCCTACAAATGTCATGGGAGCAAGCAAGCGGCTGGCGGAGATGGTGTGCCAGTCGCTACAGCAAGCGATTCCTTGCCGGGAAACGGACGATGTGGACGGTGTGGACGATTTGGACGATTTGGGCGATTTGGACGATTTGAGTTGCCGCACGCAGCGGCCAGGTTTTGTCATGGTTCGCTTCGGCAACGTGCTGGGCAGCGCCGGCAGCGTAATTCCCAAATTCCGCGAGCAGATCGAAAAGGGTGGCCCGATTACTGTCACTCATTCCGAAATCACGCGCTATTTCATGTCAATACCTGAAGCTGCGCAACTCGTTCTGCAGGCGGGTTTGATGGGAGGAAAAAACGGCGCCGGAGAAATTTTTGTGCTGGATATGGGTGAGCCGGTGAAAATAGCCGACCTTGCGAGAGATCTGATCCGTCTCTCGGGTCTGAGCGAGGATGATATTCAAATTGTCTACAACGGATTGCGTCCCGGGGAGAAACTCTACGAAGAATTATTGGCGGATGATGAAAGCACTTTACCCACACCTCACCCTAAATTACGCATTGCCCAGGCCCGTCCGATCGACAGGAAATGGCTGGCGGAACTGTTGGCCTGGCTCAGCGAGCACCCTGTACTAGGCGATGAGGAAGTAAAACAGGATTTGGCAAGATGGGTACCGGAATATTCGAACCGGGAATCGACGCATTGAGTTCCACGGCTCCTCCATGTTGTGGATAGCGCTGAGCTATTCTCCACGGGGATAGTTCTGGTTCAGGCAAGTCCGGGCAAGCCTGGCGTAAGCGCCCCCTCTTGCAAACAACTCCTGGTGACTGCCGATTTCAATGATCCGGCCTTTGTCCAGCAGGACGACGCGATCTGCTTTTTCCAGGGTAGATGAACTGTTCGCGATAACAAGCGTTGTGCGTCCTTGCATGACTGCGTCCAGTGCGGCCTTCACATGGTGGACAGACTCGTAATCTATCGCCCCGAATGCCTCATCCAGGACCAGGATAGGTGAATTTTTCAGCAATACCCGAGCAATGACGATACGCAGCCGTTGTCCGTTCGTAAGTTGTACGCCTTGCTCTCCTACCAGCGTTTGCAATCCCTCCGGCATTTCCCGGATGAATTCGGATGCATGAGCTGCGTGTGCAGCAGCGGTGATATTCGCTTCTGTTGCGCGGCACGTAGCACCATAAGCGATGTTGGCCGCTATCGTATCACTGAAAAGCGTTGTCTCAGCGGATATCAGCGAAACATTGGCGCGCAGGCTAGCCAACTTGAAGCTCTTCAGATCATGACCATCCAGTAGAATTTTTCCCGACGTCGGGTTCACGAAACGCGGCACCATATTTGCAAGAGCCGCGGTGCTATCCCTAAATCCCACCAGCGCCACCATCTCGTATGGCTGTATGGTCAAAGTGATATCCCGCAACACCAGGCAGGCTTCGCCGCAGAAACCGCTATTCGCTTTGGGGCTAACTTTGGGGCTAGCTTCGGTGTTGGCTTTGGAGCTGACTTCGAGGTCAGCGTGAATGTTCTTTTCCCAATCCTGACAAAAACTGACCTGCTCGAATCTCAATTCCCCTTGTGCACGCTCAATGATTATCGTCCCGTTATCCGGTTCAGCCACCTGGTCCAGCAGCGAAAACACGCTTTCTGCGGCTATCAGCCCGGATTGCAGAACTTGCCTCACGCCGCCAATTCGCGTTACCGGCACAATCAGCATCAGCATGGCTGCGGTGAGAGAGGCAAAACCGCCTGCCGTCATCTCATCGGCAAACGCCTGCTGACCGGAGACATAGATGATGACCGCCAGCGCAACCGCTGTCGCGATCTGCGCCAGTGGAACACAGAGAGACGCCATGGCCATCCGTTTCATCACAAAGCGGGACACCACCTCCGCTTGCTCCCTCATGCGTTGATGTTCATACTTCTTACCGCCGTGCAGCTTGACCACCAGGTGGTTCTCGACGGAGTCCTGTACCGCGCGGGTGAAACCCTCAGTTGTTTGTCCCACTTCCAGGCCCATGCCATGCAGGCGCTCCGTGACTATCCGCATGATCAGCAGAATCACTGACGCCATCAATAACATCAGCAGTGACAATTCCCAGTTGAGATAGAGCATCCATCCCAGCAGTCCCAGAACAGTAAAGGAGTCCTTGACCATCACGGTGACGAAGTCGGTGAAAGCGCGAGTGACTTGACTGGCCCCCGATGTGACGGTGGAAACGAGACCGCCGCTGGGGTGGCCGGCGTAATAGCAGGAAGGCAATATCAATAGCTTGTCGAACATTTCTGTCCGCAAATCCACGGTCATTTTGTCGCCTACCCAAGTGATCGCATAGGTGCCGATCTGGCCCGCTACACCGCGCACGGCAAACAGGCCAACAGTCCCCAGCAGAATCAGTCGCATCAATTCCAGATTCTTGGCGGCAATAGCGCCATCCAGCATTGGCTGCACCAATGCAACCAGCATTGGCACCGTTGCCGCCATCGCCATCATGCAGATCAGTGCAAGTATGAGCGCGTCCCAATAGGGCGCGATATATCTCATCAGGCGCAGGCATAACTGGCGGCTGGTGATGATTCGCATGTTTTGTATGGCCGCGCAAGCAGGTTCGGAGGAAAGGGGGCTTATTTCCGATAATTTCGGGGAAAGCCGTATTATGTCACCTGCCACCGTGCGCGATAAGGTGTGGATGGCGAAGTTATTACCTGTAAATCTCTGTTACCTCAATTGAACTGGTATTTCATGGTAAACCAGACATTGCGCTCCCGAGCCGGCAGTGCGTTAAAGCTCGTGCCTGCCGCGTTGCGGATTGCATATGAAAAGTACTTTTCATCAAATAAATTATTTACCGCCATGCTCAACAGCAACTTCCTTATCTGATGAGTAACCTTGAGATCCACGGTGACGTAATCCGGCATGCGACGTGTGGCAGTATTGGCCTGATCGTTATCAAATACCTGTTCGCCCACATAATTCATCATTGCCGCGATGCGCGTTTCAGGTGCAAGGCGAAACGTACCACCGGCCGCAGCGCTGTGGCGCGGCACCAATGGAATGATATTCCCCGAAATATCTACGCCGCCAAAGTTTCCTTCACGAAAACGCGCCTCGGTGTATGTATAGTTGCCAAATATATCGATTTTATTCGTAACAGCCCAGGAGCCTTCGATTTCGGCACCCTGCCGCCGGGTAGGAGGAAGATTCGTATTGGCAAAGAACCGGAATGGGTCTACATTCATGAAGCCGATCTCGTTGTTGAGATTGATCCGGTAAAGCGCCGCGCGTCCGCGTACCGATCCTTTCTGATAATCCAGGCCGATTTCGCCGGTATGCGCGGTTTGGGGCTCAAGTATCCTGACTATCGAATCGAACGCAGGCCCGCCGAATTGATTGTAGTTTTCATCTACCGTGGCTATTCGGAAGCTTCGGCCAAATTTGCCATAGAATGAAAAAGCGGATCCCAGGGGCTGGCGCACCCCGGCATCATAGGCATATACAGTGCGGCTCTGCCGATCGCGGGCATGGGCTGCTGAATTGAAACGGTCGGTCGCTCTGTTGTCCACCCATTGCAGCCGTCCTCCCAGTGTGACGACCGTGCCCTTGGGCAAGGTAGCGGAATGCTGCAGGTAAATCGCACGATTCTGCTGCGTTGCCACCACATCGGTCTGCAACACGTTGGCTGATGCCGGGCCCGGTACAGTTTCCATTCCGGTAAAGCGTTTGGCATTATAATCCCACCATTCCAGATTTGCGCCCAGCACCAGTTCATGGGTGATTCCGAAAGCCTGAAATGGCAGCTTCATCCGTGGATTGAACAACCATACGTTGGACCGTGAATTGACGAATGTTTTGGAATTGAAGGCATCAATACTATAGTCGTCGAATAAAGCTGTACGATGGTTGTCGCGAAAAGACAGGTCTGCGGCAAGATCGCCAAATCCAGTGGTGCGTTCTCCCCTGAGGGTTACAAATGCTCCCTCGCGGGTGGTGAAATCTCGTGGTGTGGAGGTCCCTTTCCGGTCCGCTGTCAGTTGTGCTTCCGTGCGCGTAGCTGGTAATTCCAATTTTTGGTCATCCAGGCCAAACTTCAGCAATGCCCTGCCATTGGCGAACTGATAACGCAGATCTCCTTGCACATTCATTTGATGAAGCGAATTGTTGAGGCGATAATTATCTGTTTGCAGCGCATTCCCGGTGAGTGCCAGCGCAAGATTCTTGCCTGCCGCGTTTAATGTCCCATTGACTTCCGTTCCGCCATAGCTGCCAAACGAAAGCCCACCGGTGCCAGACACGCGGCCAGGGCTGGCGGCTCGCGTCACTATATTGATTACGCCCCCTGTGGCGCCAGCTCCATAGGTTACCGCCCCGCTACTTCGCAGCACCTCGATGCGTTCGATGGAATCAAGAGGAACCGTCGACCAGCGAATACCCACCAGTTCATTTTCGTTCATCCGTTGGCCGTCAAGCAAAACCAGCGTGTTCTGGTTGCCGGTAATGCCGAATCCTCGGATATCGATCTGTGGATCGGGGCTGCCATCGACGTTGCGGGTATGTACTCCGGCCAGCTGTTGTATTAACTCCGGCAAAGTTGATGCGGCGCTGTTCTTGATCTGCTCCGCGCTGATAATGGAAACCCCTATCGGCAGTTTCTCCACACGCTGATTAAAGCGTGTCGCGGTAACAACAACCTCTTCGAGCTGACTTTTCGGCGAATCATCGATGCTAACGGCCCATGAAGGCGCAGGAACAGCAAGAAATGACAAGACAAGTTTGCGGAATAGGCTCACGGTATCAGCTTGTGTTTGGGAACCAAAAATTCCCATGTGATAAACAAGGAAATACCGCGGAGGACTTTTTGAGCGAAAAGATATCGATCAGGATGTCGCCCCACGCGATATGTTCCGTATAGATTCAAGGCCGGTATCCGGGCTTGCAGGATTTGACGTATCGCCTTCCCATGAACTGGAGAATTCACAGTGGCCTGTCGATACGCCCACACCTGCTTACCGTTGCGGGGGCAGCCCAGGCATAAGAAACTGCGGAACAAGTCCTCCCTGCAGAGGATTGTTCAGCAATGCCCTACCTGGTTCCCGTTTAACTCGACCGCGCAAAGCGGTCGAAGCACCTCAAACGTGGCGCGCATTCTACCAGAATCATTGGTGTCAGAGCGCTGAAACCTTTGTGTGAATGCTTCACCCTCGGAATACCGAATGTGTCGCTATGTGAATAAACACGGCGGAACGCGGCGAATTTCTTGAAACTACATTTGAAAAATCGCGTTACCAGTTGACTCAACAAGGATTTCCAAACTATAGTGCCCTGATGGAATCGGAACTAAACTCTCTCGAAGAGAAAATTAATCAGTTCGTACGTTTGTGCCAGCAACTGCGATCGGAGAATATCGAGCTACGCCAGCAACTGGCCGGTGTTGTCAGTGAAAATAGACATCTGACGGAAAAAATAAGCACTGCGACTTCCCGGCTTGAGGCCATTCTGTTGCAAATTCCCGAAAGCGAAGAATGAAGACTCCGCAAACTATTGATGTCATCATCATGGGACGCGAATTCCGCGTCGCCTGTCCTGACGAAGAGCGCGAGGAGTTACTGCAGGCAGTGGCATATCTCGACAAGAAAATGCGCGATATCAGGGACAGCGGCAAGGTAGCCGGCTCCGAACGCGTTGCTATTATGGCAGCGCTCAATATCACTCATGAATTGCTCACGGCGAGAAACAGGGGGGGCTTTGACATGGAAGAATTTAAGCGTAGAATCGATTGCATGCAGGCAGCGCTTGATGCGGTGATGCCAGAACAAGATAAGCTGTTTTGATCCGGCATCACGAAATTTTCAAGATCGGCTCGAACAGTTTTCACATTTACGCGTTACTCTAGTTACACGCGGCAGTGGACTAAGGTTGTTCCCTGCGGTGTTTGTTAAGACCTATATTCTTTGAACCAACTTTTTGAGAATTGGTTGCAAACCAGAGCGATGCTGTTGTGCGCGTCCTACGCGGAAGCGCCTGATGCATCCGGTAAGTGACCGCCTTGGACCTTAAGGTTCAAGATAAATGGTCTGACGGCATTTGCGGGGACTTTATTTGGAATACAAAAAAAGCGGTTATGCCGCTTTTTTTGTTGCCTCTCAGCCACCCAACCAGGAGCGGCTAAAAAATCTGCGCTTTTAATTTGTGACTGAACTATGCATCATTGAGTCAGCCACACCACCTGCCCCTGGCACAGGTCGATCTTCACATCCGCGCGGCTTCCGCCACACCCCAACCTGCTGGGGTAAATTCACGCTCTTTGCCAAATCCATTTTCATGTACTAATCTGTTGATTGAGTCCCATGTCTATAACTTCTATCGACAGGTTGAAATGCCGTATCAAGGGAAACGTCAATTTAAGGCTAAATCTGGTAAATCGCGGCGAGCCGAAACTGAAATTACGATAATGCACATGCTTGTCCTGCGAATTTTCCCCTGCGCGCTGCGTTTACTTCTCCGTTTTGAAAGGCATGCCTAACATGATCCCATCCAAATCCCGCATAGATCCTGACGGCAACCGCCTCCCGATCAAGCTCGACACGACATCAAACGGAGAGTTTGAGCCGGTGCCGCTATCGCCTGTGAATTGCGCAGCGAACCGACTTGCCCATGAGGCGGCCGACAAGAACGCGAAGCGCTTGGCTGTTTCCCGGAGAGACTTTCTCGTCTCCGCCTGCGGTGCGGCCTCGACGCTTCTCGCTTTCAATGTCGCGAACGCCGCAGCAGGCAAGGTGGGAGGATTCTTCAATCTACCCAACGAAGCCGCGCTGGAGCCCGCGCTCGCCCAGGCGCGGATTGGCGGCGATGAATTTATCTTCGACGTGCAGGGGCACTTCGTGGATCCGAACGGGGCGTGGCTGCAGAAGCTTGCCCCTGGCGTGAAACCATTGAGCCAGATGCCCAAGACCGGCTGCGCGCTCGCGTCCGAGCCTGGGGCGTACAGCTATCTGCGCTGCCTTGGCCCCGACGAGTTTATAAAAGATGTGTTCCTCGATTCGGATACCGATATGATGGTGCTCTCCTTCGTCCCCTCACGGCCGGATGCCGAGCCACTCACCATCCAGACCGCAGACGCGGTGCGCAAGATCGTCGATCGGATGGAGGGCATGCATCGGCTGCTGCTGCATGGACGGGTCAATCCCAACCAGGCGGCAGACTTGGATTCGATGGATGAGTTGAAGGAGCGCTGGGGCGTATCCGCGTGGAAGACTTACACGCAGTTCGGGCCTCAAGGCAAGGGCTATTTTCTATCGGATGAGATCGGCACGCGCTTCATTGAAAAGGCGCGCGAACTCGGCGTCAATATCATCTGTGTGCACAAGGGCCTGCCGTTCGGTAAACAATCCTACGAACACAGCAAATGTACTGATATCGGTGTCGTCGCCAAGCGCTTTCCCGACGTCGCGTTTCTGGTCTATCATTCGGGCTTTGTCACCGGGGTCCCTGAACGCGCTTTCGAGGGCAGGGGTGCGGACGATGGCATCGATACGCTGATCCGCTCGCTCATCGAGAACGACGTCGCGCCAAATAGTAACGTTTACGCCGAGCTCGGCAGCACGTGGCGCTACCTGATGCGCGAACCAGAGGCCGCTGCTCATGCATTGGGAAAACTTCTGAAGTACTGTGGCGAGAACAACGTACTCTGGGGAACGGACTCTATCTGGTATGGCTCCCCGCAGGATCAGATCCAGGCTTTTCGCGTGTTCCAGATTGCCCAGGACTTGCGCGACAGACATGGCTATCCGGAAATTACCCCACGGATCCGAGCCAAGATTTTTGGACTCAACGCCGCCAAGGTATATGCGATCAGCCCGGACGAGGTACAGAAATACCTCAGGCGCGACGGTATCGCCCAGGAACGGCTTGGCTATCTCGAACACCCCGAACCGCATTTCCTCACCTATGGACCAAAGACGCGGCGCGAGTTTCTGAATCTACCAGGGGCGGGACAGCCCTGAGCCGTTAAGAAATGTTCCGCGAAAGTGGGAATCCATGGTTTTGAGAACGTTGGATTCCTGCTCCTGCTTTCTCAGAAATAGCCCAGCAGAACGATAGTCTTGCCGCTTCTTCCAGCGGTTGCACCTGTGCGACTTATTGCGGGACGTTTTTTGATGAATTCATACCGCCCAGCGCAGCATTAAAGTGTTATCAGCACCGAGTTCCACCGTAGTACCGAGCTTCTCACCTTCCCTTTTCAGAATATTCTTCAACCAGCGAGCATCCTCGTCAGATGCGCGAGACAGCCTGAGGTGTTTAATCTGCATGGGTACCATCTCCAGACTGATCAGATTACCGCTTGAAGGGTCCGTACTTACGAAATACATCAGAGCCAGATCACCCCGATAAGCCTCATGCCCTGAAATCCCTTCATAGTCGTTCAGGAAATCGCCACAGCCGTAAAGAATCAGTTTTCCTTTATAAACCTCGATCCCTTTCACATGGTGGGAAGAATGGCCATGAACAATATCGACATCCGCTTCATCGATCAATCGATGGGCGAATTCCCGTTCAGCGCGCGGAACCTGGTAACCCCAGTTGCTGCCCCAGTGGATTGAAGCAACCGCAATGTCATCCCGCAGTTTCACTTGCCCAACGCTATTACCGATATCCCGGATCGTTTTGGCGGATAAATCCGGTAACAGGTTTACCCCCGGTCTGTTCGACGTTGCTGCCCACCTCCAGGGGATTCCGCTTGTTTCCGAACCAAATGAAAAAACCAGCACCCGCCCTTTTCTTGAAACAGTCATCACGGCAGGGGCCTGGGCCTCTTGAATATTGCGCCCTGCTCCTGCAATTTTTATATTTGCCTGCTTCAGTGTCTCCAATGTTTCCGCAAGACCGGAGTACCCCCAATCCAGAACATGGTTGTTCGCCAAGGTGCAACAATCGATTTTCGCCGCGGTGATACAAGGAGTATTATCCGGATGCATTCGGTAATTGACTGCCTTGTCTTCTACGTCATTACTTCGAGTAACCGCGGTTTCCAGATTGATGATACGTAGATCGGGCTTTCTTCGGTCCAGCTCGACAAGCGCATCCCCCCAGATATAGGAAAATTCCACCGGCTCTGGTATGGGGCCATTTGCCTCTTCGGCAAGGTCCACATAGCCGATGGCGCTTTTCATGTAGCCCTCGAAAAGGACGGGGTTGCCGGAATGGGGCAAAATCTGATCAATGCCCCTGCCCGTCATAACATCGCCACATAGAAATAAACTGACAACGCCGGATTCCTGCTGCGATCTCACAGAGTCTTGTTCCTCGTTCCTCGCGCTGGTCTCGGTTGCGGCAAAGCTGACACCCGAACTATGAGTCATCGTTTGCGCGCAAGTCGGGCGAAGCGCCATCGCAAATCCTGTGGCAACCGCAGAAACGATGAATCCGCGCCGTTCCAGTTGATGGCGCATATGTTTGACGTTATCAGGAGGCTTCATGACGACAAAACGGTAGGACTTCAAGCTTTATCCAAATGATTACCGAGAATGGTAGAGACCTTCTCCCCGTGGGGAAATTAACGCCAGAGTTACCGAGCCCTCGCATTTAGCTCAGCCAGCAGGTTTCCAACCCGGTAAGGTCATGCCGATAAATAAATCGGCGAGGGGGTCAAAACCGGCATTTCTGTCCAGAATATCCTGCAGCGATCCAGTACTGTGAATTGCTTTCCACCCTGTTATGGAAAACGTGTCTTCGTTATACACATGTTTGGAAAGCAAGGGATTCGTCAAGGCTTGAGAAAAAGCATCCACTGCTACCATTCGAAGCATCAATGGCGGCAAGGGCGAATCTTCCACAAGGTCTTCCGCAAACAAACCAACGTAGAAATCAATGTCCTCCACGCGCTGGTATGTTTTCCTGAGAAAATCAACCACTCGGGAGTCCTCGGAAATGTCGGAGAAATCCCGGGGCCGGGATAGGGACACGTAATCACGGTAATCAGTGTAGGGAGCCAAGTCAGCCAGACGGCCCTGGTCGATAGCGCGAGTTTCGATTTCCCATAAAAACTCGGCAGTGTTGAACGGACCAAGCCGCGCGGCTCGCTGGCTACTCATATCCGTGAATGCCCGTCGCAACCCTCCATCGATCAAGAGCCGATTGTTCATGGAGGTCGCTCCCAGAAGGTAGTCTTTGCCATTCCACGTGATCCGATTCGGGACTAGGGAATGCCAGCGATACAACAAGCTGAATTCCGTTGTAATCCAGTTGGGCTTGTTCCATGGCGCGTCCCAGGCAACTGATGGATCGACGTGATATCGAAACAGGGGGGAGATATGACTGATATATTCCTCCACCACAATCTTGATGAACAACACAATCACCGTATTTCTTGCAGTCTGAAAAATACGCTCATCATTCCAATCAGGATGACTCTGTTCAATCTCGCCCGCGAGCCTATTATGCTCTCGCAAAAACAGCGTATTCAACATGGCAACTTGCGGAACGGCATTCGTTCGATCTCCTCCAAGGGCAAAAATTCGAGCACGTAACTCTTCCGGATTGGGCGCCCTCTCCAGAGCACTCTTCAGGCCGAGTGGTTTATCGAGGTCGGCGAATTCCTCCTTTATCCTGTCCTTATCAAAGAGGAAAGGCGAAAACTCTTCCTCTTCGATAAATTGCGATTTCAAACGGCCGCGTTTTCCCCCAACTTCGCTTTTAAGCCGAAGGACGTCCGTTTGTTTTTGCAACCGCCCATAGAGTGGGCACATGTCAATCTGATGGTTGGAGGTATTTTGCAGACGCACCTCCTCCGGCTCATTTGCCTCGGGCATGCGTGTGCGGATAAAACCGTCAGTCAGATACTGGGCAAAAGTCGGAAACAGCAATGTTGATTTATCGGAAAGACGCTGTTCTCCATTCTGCTGTTTGAAAAGCCCAAGCAAGTCTCCGGATGATGGCAGATTCGGGGTCTTCTTCGCAGGAAGATGACGCGCGCTCCACCGCTGATCTGTAAGAGAAATCCATGAAGTATAGTCGTGGACGGTGCTCCAGGGATGGGGTCTGTGGCGGCAGACATTCACGGTCCTGTTGGTGATCCATTCATTTAATTTCGTGTTTAGCCACGGCCAGTTTTCCGCGATACCCAAGGCGAGTCTGAGAAGGCGATTCATCAACTTATCAGTTATCATCGTTCCTCCGTCCAACAGGCATACACTCAGGATTTTGAAAAGCTTGCATAGTATCTTCCGCACGCAACGGATTGAAATCGTGTCTCTTTATCTGCGACCCCGGGAATAAACTCTTTGCTGTGGTTCAGCGACCCAGCTCCATTTTGGTGGAACTCCGGAGTCCACATTCACCTTCCGCACCGTCGCCGCAGTCTCAGTATAGTAATGATCGGCAAAATATGCGTACTGGTATGAAATCGGATATCTTCCGGGTAGGCATTGGGATGAACGTTGAAGTGCCCCACCAGGCTATCGTGCGATAGGGCGCGCGCAATTATCAGGCGCGCAGCTCTCATGCGCGATCAGATGAGTATCGTCGATGGAATCTTTATCATTCGAGCTGTGCACGGCCCGGGAGTTGGCCGTTATTGCCGAGGTTGGCAAGCTCGAGTACTTTGACCACCGGTTCGAGCGGTCCGCGAGAATTCAGTCAGTGCGCAGCACACGCCGATTCAATGCGATTTTTCGGATTTGTAAGGAGCTTAGACGCTGCAGTCACTCGCCGATTCATTGATACAAACCGGCGGCCGTGATCGAGCGGGTGTTCAGCGCTTTTTGCCCGGTTCGGAAGTAGTAACGTTGACGAATTTACGAAAGATATCGTCAAGCTTGTTTCGGTATACATCCAGCCGCGGATCTTTCCTGTATTCGTCTGCAAGTTCCAACACTGCCTTGTTAAAGCCCTCTTCACTCGAGGACATAGGCAGCGTTACCGATCCGTGAGTGGCGAACTCGTTATTCCAGCGCGCACGTGCCGCTGCCCAGAACTCTGATGTCGACTTCCAATAGGCCTGCGCGGGCCCAAAGTCGTAACCTCCGATACGCCGGTACTCATTGAACCCGAACTCGCGGACCAATACCACGTCTTTTCCATCTTCAGCCCGCATTACCTTGGTATTGTCCTGCTCGTGCGTCCAACCCTGCGGCGCGATTGTGTGACGGTTCTCGCTATTGATCAGCTGATAGTCGGCGCGCTTGGTGTATTCGCGCCGGGGCAGCGGCCGCCAGCTGCGCTCCGAGGTCCAGGTCGGTATTCCGTACCTGTGATTCCATTTACCGCTGCCGGAATATCGCGGTGCGTCGTTTACTTCGTAGACTAATTGCGTCCACGTACCAGGTATGGCGGCAGCGTCCCGTTCCCGCTGCTCGAAGCGCTGATTGCCAACATAAGTCCAGTGCCTCGGCATCTCGTATATCCAATCCTGACGCCAGTGCTTGGTTACGTTATCGCCCATCACGAGAATGTGCTGCAAAGAGATTTTCTTGCCTGTATCCTCAACCAGCACAACGGCTTCGAAGCCAATGCTGCGCTTGGGCTGCTTGCGTTCGTAGCCCGGTTTTAGCACTACCGTCTCGTCAAACCTGAATTCGACCTGATACTCACCCAGCATTGAAAGAATAGCACGGCGATCGCAGTCGAACGCACGTTCGCCGGCGGCACAGCCAACAACGGGGCGTTCAACCGTGGGATAAGCCGGTGCAGCAGGTTTTGCGAGGTACGTTTTGCCAGCGCATGCGGTGAGAAGGGGCAGGATGAGTAACCACGTTGCGATCGCAAACGAATGTTTCATTAAGTATCTCCGTGTGTAAACGAGTCTTGCGTGATCAAAAAATGGGAGGGCCTGAAAGCTGCACATCTTGTATTCTTATCTTCGTTTGTCGCCGCACCCGCTGACCCATACTTTATTTTCCATCATTGCTTAATTGCCTTAAACATCTGGCCGATAAATGCCGGATTGACCAGACTGTCTGGCTAGAGATGCTGAGGGGGTACATGTGCTGCTTGTCCAGTGAGAGCATCTTCTCTTTATAAAATGACAGTGCGGTATTTCTCATGTATATGCGCAAGGTGCCTGCTTTGCGCTCTATCACTCTATCATTTTCATTCCCGAATAGCTGGGTCGCCGGCCGGAAACTCCCCAAGATGACTTATCCGATAATAATGATTATTATTTACCATGTAAATAGCAATAGCACCCCTGGCAGTCTGTCGGACTTTCCTTTAAGTCCGACAGACTGCTAGTCCCTGGTAGCCGTTCCGTTATACTATTCAGGTATGTTGCCTGGATAAAAAAGTGTCGATTGTTATTTATGGATAGATAATACATGCGTTACTGGCTGATGAAATCGGAACCGTCCGATGTAAGCATTGATGACCTCGCGGCGATGCCTCAACAAACTGTGGCGTGGTATGGCGTACGCAATTATCAGGCGCGTAATTTCATGCGCGACCAGATGGGCGTCGGCGACAAGGTTTTTTTCTATCATTCCAGCTGCGCTCAGCCGGGAATCGCGGGGCTTGCAGAGGTTAGCAAGCTTGCATACCCCGATGCTACCCAGTTCGACGCCAGCAGCAAGTATTTCGATCCCAAAGCCACATCACAGAATCCGCGCTGGTTCAATGTGGATGTGCGGTTTGTCAAAAAAACCCGACTGGTTGGCATCAAGGAATTGCGAGACTACCCCGAACTTGCCACTCTGCGCATTCTACAAAAGGGAAATCGCCTGTCCATCACACCGATAGATCCGGCGGAATGGAATTTCATCATGAAAATCCTGTAATGCCGCCTTTGCGGCGAGCTTCCCTATCAGGTAGCTGGCGCGAACTGCTCCAACCACAGCATTACGGCAAAGCTTGAAGTGGAGTGGTGGCCCGCTTATCTGTTGTTGGGTACGATTGTCGGCTTCTTCGCCGGGCTGCTGGGTATCGGCGGTGGGCTAATGATGGTTCCGGTGCTCACCTTTATTTTCGGCGCCCAGCATTTCCCTCCAGACCGCATCCTGCACCTTGCCCTGGGCACCACCATGGCTGCAATCATATTCACGGCCGCTTCCAGTCTACGCGCTCATCATGCTCACGGTGCGGTGAACTGGCAGGTCGTGAAGTATATTACTCCAGGAATCATCCTGGGCACACTGGGGGGGGCGACGCTGGTAAGCATGCTGTCCAGCCACGTTCTCAGTATCATTTTTGTCGCATTCATTTATTCCGCTGCCACCCAAATGCTGCTTGGAATAAATCCAAAACCCAGCCGTAAGCTTCCCGGTAGATTCGGGATGCTCGGTGCAGGCAGCGTAATCGGCATGGTTTCCAGTTTTGTCGCGATTGGAGGCGGATTGCTGACGGTACCGTTTCTTTCTATCTGCAACGTCAGGCTGCAGCATGCGATTGGCACCTCCGCCGCGGTAGGCTTCCCTATTGCTGTAGCCGGCGCGATTGGCTATATCGTCAATGGCATGGCACAATCCCAACCGCTGCCGGAATACAGCCTGGGATATATTTATCTACCCGCGTTGGGATGGACCGTGCTGGCCAGTATGCTGACAGCACCCCTGGGTGCGAAAACCACGCATATCATGCAGACCGCCACACTCAGGAAAATTTTTGTGGTGCTGCTTTATTTGCTGGGAACAAGGATGCTGATCGGGCTTTTTTAGGGCGCACAAATAGATGGATGCCTCGTCACCCGTCGCCCACCGCACGTGTCGTCATGGAATACATCAGCCGGACGGGTAATCAGCAATCCGAGAATGAAAAAGAGCTTGATCCGGACCAGGACAGTTCACTCGCATTTGAGGA
>NZ_FODX01000017.1 GCF_900110495.1 Nitrosovibrio sp. Nv6
TGTCCTCACGGGCAAGGGTTGGGAATGGGTGGGGTAGGTGGACGATGAAGCAACAGGCCGCTGTTTCCTGCCCGTTGCGTTCTGGTTATCCCCCCTCAAGTCCCCCTCGCAGAGGGTCGGGGGCTTGAGGGGGATAACGCAACGGGTAGAGCGGCCTGCACCGTCTTGGATGAGTTTGAGTTGCCTGCGGCCTGCACCTGATACAGGGGCAGGATCACAGACCATGACAGGCACAGCGTACCGCGTAGCGGCTGGCGTGGTCTGTGACAGTCGGGCAATGCTGCCGTGGCTGCTCTTTGTTGCCGTTAGCGGGATGATCCGCTAGCGATGATTCCAAGCTGTACAAACGGAGTGCGCTACGGATGAGCGAAGCTGAGCCGTTAAAGTAGAGAGGATTGAAAGGGCAGCAAAGCCATGTTCGTGCAACGAACCTCTCAAGCGCTAAAAGTTTCGCATGCGAAATTAGAGATCATTTCACTGAGCCCGGAACCGATTTTGGAACTAGCTAATAGTCATGTGTTTCGGTAATTTGATTTGATGAAAATCAAATCTATTCTGTTGGATCGAGCGGACATGAGGACAACACCAATGACAGGTAAAAAATATACTCTTACACAGCGAAATGGAGAGGATATGACTACGGTTATCACCGACTTTGCCGATTCCATTGGCCTTGAGCATATAGTCCCCGGCCGATATAGCATTCTTCTGGTGCTCGGCCTATTTGGTGGTGCTACATCAAATCGTTTAAATCCAGGAAAAGTGGTACATGAGATACAAACTTTGGAGGGAGCTGGAAACCCAAGTCGCCTAAAGCCACCTACTCAATTCAAACATCCACCATTGAAAGGACTATGGCATAAGCACTACTTAGAGGATGGAGTGGGCGCAATTGCGCTCAATCTAAAAAAAAGGCTAAAAAAATATGATCAATCGTTCATGCAACGCATGTACGAAACGCAGGAAACTGATGAAGAACGCTATATCTCCTTGAAAAACCACTCCAAGTCAATCGCGAATGATGTGGTACACCTCAACTGGGTGCAATTGACTAAGGATGCAGCATTAACTGGTCAATGGATTATCTATGCGCAGCACGAGGGCAAAAAGTACTATCTTTGCTTGGGAACACACGACAAAAGTCAGCATGAAAATCTTCGCAAGCAGATCGACGCATTGTGTTGCCAGGAATTTCTTTTTCTTTCGACATTGCTTGCCAGTGCTTAGATTTCTAAATTTAAAACCCATGATAAAAGGATTGATGCCCCATCAATAAACAGTCGGATAAAGTTCGCGATACTCGTGACTTAAGTGAGTTACCCACAGACTTCTCCAAAGGAATTGTGGAATCTCCCGTAAAGGGCTCTCATCATTTCTAACTCGTGTCTTGCCCCTGACTCGCAAATGTGGCACCCCTCGACGAGTCCGTTTGTAGTCTTTAACCTTTAGTCTGGTCAACTCCCAGATGTGGAACTTATATGAATAATCCGAAGAGACAACATCACATACCACGAATGGTTCTTAAACGATTCACAGGAAGTGATGGAAGAATATCCATGTTCGATGGAAAAACCGAAAAAACCCAACAATCTTTAGCGATTGAAGAAATAGCCATCGAAAAACATCTATATACGATAGATTACGAGGGGAGAAAGAGTTATACCGTCGAAAATTATTTTTCAAGAATTGAAAGCGATGTCGAAGGCATCATCAATCGAATCTCAGACTCCAATTCTTTAGTTTCCATAGATAACAAGGACTTCCACTCTCTTTTAGAATTTATTTCCTTTTTAATAGCGCGTACCCCAAAGCGTGTAGAACTTACACAGGCATATGGTACTGGTGAAGCAATGAGAAAAATAATTCAAACAAAGGCCAAAAATAAGGTGCCAGACTCGGAAGTTGATAGTTTTTTAAATGTCATGATGAAGACCAAGGGATATGTTTATGCTTCAACACTTCAATCCATAGTTGAAGATTTTATGGATAAACTGAAGAAATATTTTGATGGCCTCTTAAGCTCCACAAGAACTGGAGCCTTTATTTTGAATGATAATTACGCCGCTATTGAGCGACCTTCAACTCCCCTCTTCGAGAACACCAATAGTAATTGGTGGGAACAACCTGTAAGAATTCATTGCCCTCTTACATCAAAGCTCTGTCTAACTTTTATACCAAAAAAATGCCCACAAGATAATGACTTTCACGTCAGCGTACAGGAACTAGAAGAAGAGAAAGTTGAAGAAATCAATAAACTGATTTTCGATTCAAGGTCTAGATTCGTTTATGCTTCTTCCAGCTCTGCTCTAGAAAATATTGCTCTGCAATCATGAGCCTGCTTGGAAACGGTTTGGTGCTAAACCGAGGGGGAACTACCCGGTGGAGCGATGTACCCGTTGCCCAGGGCCCGTTAAAAAATAAACCGGAGAAACCCATGGGGTGAACCAGCATTACAGCGAACGCCCCGTACCACGGCCAAAGCCCCGCTCCAATGCCTTGAGACGTTGCAGCATTGCGGCTTTCTGCGCCTGAGGCGTAGTCGATTTAGCAATATCCGTACGCGCCTGATTGACGTTAGCTAGGGCGCGTTCTCGCAATTTCTCGATTGCGCGCTTGCGCTGTAGCTGTTGCCGGTAAGAGAGTTTCGGCGCATCCTCAGCTGGCTTCCCAAGGTCCTGAACAAAGGCTCGCATCTGGCCGTGATCCTCCTGAAGTTTCTTCAATGTTGC
>NZ_FODX01000014.1 GCF_900110495.1 Nitrosovibrio sp. Nv6
GTGCTTTTGTTGTGGGCATCGACCATGACTCACGGCTATTCAAGCGACCGGTGGCTGACCTACAAACAAGCGGCAGAGATGGGCGGCCAAGTGCGTAAAGGTGAAAAAAGCGTTACGTGCGTTTTCTTCAAGACGCTTGAGCGCGAGTCGGAGAACGAAGGCGACAGCACCGAAAAAACCAACTCCATACGCGTGATTAAGCCATTTTGGTTATTCAATCTTGACCAGATAGACGGTATTGAGAAGCCACAGACCAGCGCCGCGCAGCTTAACGAGTTTCAGCAGATCGATGCGGCCGAAAACGTTTTAATCCATTCTGGCGCAGTTATCCGTGAACAGGGCGACAAGGCGTTTTATCGCCCTTCGACCGATGAAATTTATTTGCCGGAACGAAACCGCTTTGCTTCCGAGATCGAGTTCTACAGCGTAGCCCTGCACGAGCTGACGCACTGGACCGGAGCCAAGCACCGTTTAGCGCGTGACTTCGCCAGCCGCTTTGGTACAGAATCCTATGCTTTCGAGGAATTGATTGCTGAGCTTGGAAGTGCTTTTCTGAATGCGGAACTTGGCTTTGCCGCATCAATGATCCCGAATCATGCCGGGTATATCGAATCATGGTTGAAGGTGTTAAAAAGCGACAAACGCGCAATATTCACCGCAGCCAACCAAGCCAGCAAGGCATACCGCTACATCATGGATTTGGTGGAAGGCAACCAAAGACAACAGCTAGCCGCCTAAAATAGCTCGGCCCGGTCTCAAGGCTGGGGCCGAGTATGATTCTTGACAACCGTAACGGAAACCATTACGCTTATGATACTTAGTTTTAAAGATAAAGAGACGGAAGAGTTCTGGCTTACAGGTAAAAGCCGAAAACTTCCATCGGCTCTTAAAAAAAGAGCTTATGCCCGCCTTCAGGCGCTACACGCCGCCGGAGATATCAAGGATCTTCTCGTTCCTCCCGGCAATCAATTGGAAAAACTGAAGGGTGAGCGGAAGGCTGAGCATAGTATCCGTATAAATAAACAATGGCGCATCTGTTTTGTCTGGAAAGGCAACGAAGCGCGTGATGTAAAAATCGAAGACTATCACTAGGATTAAAGAAATGACTACAAAAGACAACCGTAGAAATCTGATTTCTCATCCCGGCGAGATACTCAAGGACGAGTTTCTGGAGCCACTTGGTATCAGCGTATATGCCCTGGCGCATGCTATAGGCGTTCCCCGTACACGTCTGAACGACATTGTTTTGAAACGACGCGGCATTTCCGCTGATACCGCCCTTCGCCTTGCCCGTTTCTTTGACATGACGCCCAATTACTGGCTGAACCTACAAACGCACTACGATCTTGTTATGGCCGAGACTGAGCCTGGAAATACGCTAGCCAAGATTCTGACCTTAAAAGAGATCAAGAAAGAGGCCGTCCATGCGTAACAATTATAAAACCTGGAAAAATGAGGGTATGGAGATTCAAATAAATAAAAACATGGCGCAGCGGATAGCCGCGCCTGATTGCCTGCTTATAGCAGGCAATTTAAGCAAAGGATAAAAACGAATGGAAGATAACGAATTGCATTGGCGGCAATACCAACTGAACATCGACACATATAGAGATTATCTTGGCCTCGTCATGAAGATGAATGGCTTCTATTACGCTGTAACTGGCGCAGTAGTGTCTTACTACTTCGCTCATCAGTCGGAACCGGTCATGCAGTTGTCGCTAGTACTCCCGCTAGTTATGAGTGTCGCCTTGGCCATCTTCTTCCTACTTTGCGCTTTCTCAGCTCGTGTTATGCGCAACGACACATTTTCCTTACGAGATAAACTAAAACTGGATGCCGCTGCCGAGATAGGCGTTCTGATGTTACTGCTCGTTATCAGTGCAGGACTCATGCTCGTCATCGCGAGTGGGCTTGGGTGGTTGCTCTGGTTTCGTTAGGCCAAAAGTGATAAAAACAAAAGAATCGAGAAGTGGGAAATAGTATACATATTGGCCTCGACTCACAGTGCTTATCGTACTTGCTCGATGGCATTGCGGGTATCGCTGAACCGACCGACTCCTTGTGTGTGGAGAAGAAAGCCCTCTTACGTACCTGGTTCTATCAACCGAATGCCTTCGTCCTAACTGAGACAGTAGTTTCTGAAGTAGCGAGGATTCGAAATATTGAGCGCCGCAAGTTTCATGAGAGTTTCATTCAATCACTTGTTCATCGATTATCCCGTTCACGACTCGACTGCCGTTCAAACCCGTGCAGTATATTTCGAGCAGGATCACCCCGAACCTAGTGACTGCCGTATCTTGGCTGAGGCTGAGGAGCTTCAACTAGAGTTCGTGCTGACCTATGACCATGACTTCGAAAAACGTCTTTCTAAAGTCTCTTCCATATCAAAGCTAATTAAGCCTTCATCATATTGGAGCAGCCTCGATATTCCGCGAGGCGCAAAGCCAAAAACGGTTCCACACCATACAAATCCGCTAAGTGAGCAAACGTGGTGGCGATGGTAGGCGAAGACTAAGCCGTTTCGAGTTTCCGCTTTAATGCTCGATGCAAGGTAGTACGATCCACTTTCAACAACCCGGCCATGCCGGATATGGTTTCTCGTTCTTCTAGGGGTCAGCTATCGAAGAGATCGGTACAGAAATTTGGAGTCAGACAGGTCGCCGTATTGGCACGTTGGCAGAAATCAGCTTTGATTTCAGATTCTATCCGGTCGGGGTGTGGAATTGCTCGTGGAATTAGTTTTGCATGGGGCTCACCCCTGTAGAAGAGCTTCCACGTCAATCTTCATTCCAGCTTGAACCAGTTCGTTCGCCAGCTTTGATTTCCACGCGCCCGGTTCGTCAAGCTCAAGAAAGAGAACACCGTGAAGATCAGAGGGAATTTCGATTCCCGGCTTGAATAACGCGCAAACTTTGCTTCGTCCCAAACGGCCGGTGAAGTAGCCGAGTTCCAAAACAACATTTTGCCTCGCACGAGATAGTAGTTTGTTTTGCTCCTTTACGCTTGCCCCCACATCGTCTGGCGTCATTAGAACAATGGCGAACCCAACGTCGGAATAAGCCTCAAACTTCTCAATAATGGTTCGTCCTCCGTTTGCCTGCTCATGAAGAATGATCGGATAGAGCCCTAGGAGCGTCACGAATCTAGCGGTTGACTCCTTGCTAGCAATGTCGTGTCCGTGGACGAGAAATACCCGATTTGTCACCGCTTGATTTTGGCGATTGGTGGTTCCATCGGAAGGCTCCATCGTCGCCTGCTTCAGCCCGAAAGCCTTAACGCGTAGGGCAAGGCCCTCGAGATACCCAATTTGCCCATCACGGGAACTTGACCAAAGATAACGCTCACCGAGAGCTAGCTCTTCGAAAGCAGCAGCAGCCCGGTTGTCAATCGCTGCTGTTAAAAAGGATGTTGCTCGACGCGCCCATTGGCAATACGCAACGTAATTAGTTACGTTGCAGCCAGCAGAAATAAGTTGATCAATTTTATGAGCAAACGAATCCATGTTTCGTAAAGGTTAGCCGCGTTCAAAATAGCAACTGCTGGCAAATCCATTATTTGATTAAAAGTGGGAAATAATCAATACCAGTAAGTTTTATTCCTGGGAAATCAATATGCAAAAAACCCAGTCATTACCAGATGTACTGCATTCTATTCCTGCAGATCTACCAATCCCGATGGATGATGGTGCGTGTCAGCATCTGGAAAACATGCTGCTGCCCGATATCTCCCTCTCTTCCACGGATGATAAAAGAATCAATCTGTCTAAATTAGCTGGTTGGAATGTTATCTTCTGTTACCCAATGACGGGTCGCCCCGGATTTTCCATTCCTAAAGGTTGGGCGCAAATTCTCGGTGCCGCAGGGTGTACGCCACAGGTCTGTTCTTATCGTGATAGTCACGCTGAATTCAAACGCAACCGTGTAGGTGTTTATGGGCTAAGCTCTCAAACACCGGAAGCACAAAAAGAAGCTGCTATTCGCCTAGAGTTACCCTATCCCCTGTTAAGCGATTCAATATACTCGTTTTCCTCAGCGATGGAATTGCCTATACTTGAGGTTGACGGCCTAAGACTGATCAAGAGGCTGACGCTCATTATTAAAGATGGCGTAGTCAGGAAGTGCTTTTATCCGGTATTTCCGCCAGATACAAATGCTGATGAGGTGATCGTTTGGCTTTCCGCTTTAACGCTCTATGCAGGGTAGTGCGATCAACCTTCAACAACTCGGCCATGCCGGAAACAGTTTCCCGCCCTTCCTTGACCATCCCCGCCGCATGATTAATTTGCTCCCGGTTTAATTTAACTGGCCGACCTAAGTGTTTTCCCCGTTTCCTTGCAGCCTGCATTCCGGCCTTTGACCGTTCGGAAATCAGCGCACGTTCGAACTCGGCCAGTGCGCCCATGATATGAAACACCAGCTTTCCGCCAGCGGTCGTGGTATTGATGCCATCCGAGAGGCTTTCAAATCCCGCCTGGTCTTTTCGTAACTTATCGATCAACTCTATTAGGAAGCTCAGTGACCGGCCCAGCCGGTCGAGTTTCCACACCACCAGCACATCACCCTTCCCGACTGCTGCAATCGCCTGGGATAGTCCCTCACGCTCGATAGTAGCCCCGCTGACGCCCTGGTCGGTGAATATCCGTTCACATCCTGCCTGGTTCAAAGCGTCCATCTGCAAGTTAAGATTCTGGTCGTCAGTCGATACCCGCGCATAGCCGATTTTCATGCCTGATTTCCTCCATTCTTTTCGCCACAGCCTTTCGCCACACTACGAACCTAAAAAAAACAATGCATTAGCATTGTCGTTTTTACTGTAGCAAAAGGGAAGCCTTATGCAACGTTGCAATCATGATTGATTGGGCAAGCTATCGATAAAATATGTTATCAATTGTAAATGATAAGAAGAATTTTCTGGGATCGTTCGATTGCGCAATTACCAATAACGTATTTTATCAATAATAAAGCATACGCTAGTCTGCTCTAAGTCAATACGCCATAAAAGGTTATCAAGGGTAAAAAACGTAGTGGAAAGACCCGGGAATATGATGAATTCCTGTGCCACAAGGAGTTCATGCTGAGGAGGCCCTCATAAAATATCTGATCGGATGATTCGTACTTAATCGTTACTCCTTACTTAGCAAAGCATAACCCTTGCCTGCCAACACTCCAGTTCCTCGCGATCTACCAGATACAGTTCACTCTCAGCTTGTTGATCAGAGGGCTAAATAGCTTGTTGATCAGCGAACTAAATACCCAGGCAGATAAAGTACGATTAGGTCGTCTTCTAAAGGCAGCCACACGGCAATTTCCTTGCGCCGTGTTGACCAGATGGTTTAGTGAATGTCCCTCAGAAATTCGATCTCATCTTGTACCTGCAGCGCCTAGCATATCGTCATTTTCCTGCTATCGCCATATTGGCAATGCTCGGAATTGTAGTCGCCCTGTTTATCGGGGGGCGGCAATCTATGGCTGTCGGCTTGATACCCCACCCTTGGGATAAGCTGGTCCATGCCATTGTTTTTGCTTTGATTGCTTGCACAATCGGTTTGTCGAGTAATTTGCGGGGCTGGCACAAACTGGCCGTTGCATTTTTTGGCGCCCTGTTGGTGGGCGCGCTCGACGAATGGCACCAGATGTATCTCCCTGGTCGTGAGGCAGGGCTACCCGACTTCATTGCAGACGTTATTGGGAGCATTTTCGGTGCGGCATGTTTGGCAATGAAAAGCTTGCGTTCGTTGCATATCACACCCAAACACAAGGAGAGTTTCGTACTAATGGGGAGTACCCGTCAGGGGAACTCCCGCTAATCGAGTTTTCCCACCTTGTTGGGACCCTTGCCTATTTGAGAAATGCCTCGCATAACTGAAAGGGGATAAGCGGCAATTTTTTTTCAGACGAAAGAGATTCGCGGCGTTTTAGAGATGGAGACAGAAATCTACAAACTTGCTCCCCCTGCCGCACGAATGCTCTCCAGGTCGGCTATCCCCACTCTAACATTTGCAGTTTTTACATCGCTTACTCTGGTGAGTTGGTCTGTCGTCCTCGATCTAGAGGAGCGGAACGAAGACACTCAATTCGATAAGGTGGTAGCAGAGGCTATTCATAAGATCGAGTATCACTTCTCCGGGTATGAACAGGTGCTGAAAGGGGGGGTGGGACACCTGCTTGCATCCAACGCTAGTTCACGAAATGAATGGCGCACTTACGTGAATGCGCTGCGAATAAATGACAAATATCCAGGCATTCACGGTATTGGTTTCGCCAAATATATCCCGCCTTCGAAACTCCCTGCCCATATCAAAGAAGTACGTGCGGAAGGATTTCCTGATTATAAAGTCTGGCCGGAGAACCTGCGGCAAGAGTACACCTCAATTGTCTATCTCGAATCCTTCTCTGGAAGCAATCTTCGCGCTTTTGGATACGATATGTTTTCAGATCCCGTTCGAGGCGAAGCCATGGCCCGCGCACGCGATACGGGAGAAGCTGCACTTTCTGGCAAGGTAAAGCTAGTCCAGGAAACCAGCGAAGATATCCAGGCCGGCGTTCTTATGTATATACCGTACTACAAGGTTGCAAGTCTGCCGGAAACGGCGCAAGAAAGACGCGCTTCGCTCGCTGGTTATGTATATGCACCGTTCAGAATGGACGACTTTGTACGCGCCGTTCTTCGCAGAGAGCTTGATATTCTGGATTTGAGAATATTTGATGGCGAAGCAATGGCAGAGAATTCTCTTCTTTTCGAGAGCGAAAAACATCGCACTGGTCTGCCGCTCATACCCAAATTTAAACGTGCCATACCGATATCCCTGTATGGACAGACCTGGGCAATCGAGGCATCTTCCCTTCCTGCATTTGAAAAAGCCGTAAAAGGTTACGATGCCTTCTTCGTCCTGCTGGGCGGGATCGTGGTCAGCATATTGATCGCTCTGGTTTCCTTTGTCCTCTCCGTGAGCAGGGAGAAGGCTATGGCACTAGGGCGCGCGAAGCTTCGCACAGAGCGGATTCTGGAGAGCATTACCGACGCTTTCTACACGCTGGACCGGGAGTGGTGCTTCAGTTATCTAAATAAGGAAGCAGAAAATCTGCTACGGCGCGACCGCAACGATCTCCTGGGCAAAGTGATCTGGGAAGAACTTGAGGAGACAAAAGGAACAATCTTTGATCGTGAATACCATCGGGCGCTTGTGGAAAGCACCTCAGTGACATTTGAAGAGTTCTATATTCCCCTTGGCAAATGGTTCGAGGTGCACGTCTATCCGTCGGAAGAAGGTCTGGCTGTTTATTTCCGTGATATTACGGCACGCAAGGAGTCTGAACAGGCGCGCGAAGAAGCCAACGTGCGCATTCGCCAACAGGCCTCCCTGCTGGACAAGGCAACGAACGCGATTATTGTTCGCGGAATGGATAATTGTATTGAGTTCTGGAATCGAGGGGCGGAGCGGCTTTATGGGTGGACATCCGAAGAGGTAATGGGGAGTCCGGTTGACGTGTTATACGACAGTATCGCGGTTTTTAATGAAGCAACCCGGTTCCTGCTCGATACTGGCGAATGGAGAGGCGAAATCGCGCAGCGTCGCAAGGATGGAAGTATATTGCTTGTTGAAGCGCACTGGACTTTGGTCAGAAATGACGAGGGACGGCCGCAGTCTGTCTTCGCGATCAATACAGATATCACGCAGCGCAAGAGCGATGAGAAGGAAATTCAGCATCTCGCGTTCTACGATTCTTTGACCGGATTACCCAACAGGCAACTTCTGCTGGATCGCCTGCGGCAAGCCCTCGCTTCCGGTGCCCGGCACCGGCACACCGGCGCATTGCTGTTCATAGACCTCGATAATTTTAAATTGCTCAATGATACGCTCGGCCATGACATGGGTGACCTGTTGCTGCAGCAGGTCGCTCCGCGCCTGATCTCCAGCGTACGCGACATCGACACGGTAGCCCGTCTGGGCGGCGACGAGTTTGTGGTGATCCTGGCGGCCAACTTCAGCGAAGATCAAGAAGAGGCTGTTGCTCAGATAAAAACCATTTGCGAGAGGATTCGCGATGCATTCAATCAGCCTTTTAATCTCCGTGCATATAAACATCACACCACGCCGAGCATCGGCATTGCACTATTCAAGGGTCAATCACACACGACAGACGAATTGCTCAAGCATGCGGATCTGGCGATGTATCAGGCAAAAGCATTAGGCCGCAATGCCATGTGCTTTTTCGATCCGGATATGCAAGCAGAAATGAATGCTCGCGCTATTCTGGAATCGGATTTACACAAAAGCTGGGA
>NZ_FODX01000006.1 GCF_900110495.1 Nitrosovibrio sp. Nv6
TATCGCCACCGCCAGCATGGTGATCAGTCCAAACTTGTACCACCTTGAGTCATACCACAGCGACATGTCGTAATCCCGACCGCCCGACTTCGCCTTACTTGACGTTCCTAGTGTTGTTGCCATATCGTTTTCCTCCTGTGACCAATACTTGAACTTGAAAATAAAAGTCAACATTCAGTTGGCGGAAATAATATTCCGCCAGCGAATTTTAGACTTTCCTGTTTACAAAAGAGTTCCGCTTTTCTTCGATCTGGTTTTTTGCAGGTTTTGCACACCCACTCCTTAGCACCACCTGAGAAACCTTTAAACCTCCTCTCCCCGCAAAGGTTTACTCCGCTACAAGAACTACAAGAACCGATATCCTTCGATGATTGTGCTAAAGCGCGAGGACGTTTATGCTTCCGGTAAAGAGCGGATAAAATCACCGCCTCAGGCCAATAAACCAGTGCCCCTTCAGATTGCGAGGAACAGCAATTCTGCCGGATTCAGGTTGAGTGCAGCCGAAATTTATCTACGTCGCTAAAGCGTTTTTTTGACTGTCCTTGATTATAGGAAATATTCATGAATTTTTCAGACCGCTGCTGGTTTTTTTTTATGTTTTTTTTATTTGTTTCTGTTGCCGAGGCTGGCGCGATTAGCAGTCTCAAGAATTTTATGCAGAATACGCGAACTGTCCGGGCGGCATTTTCGCAGATGGTTCTCGATAAAAACGGACGTGTGGTGCAAAGAGGGGGCGGTACGATGCAATTCGAGCGCCCGGGTAAATTTCGATGGATTTACGAGAAACCGTACGAGCAACTGATTGTTGGCGATGGTGACCGTATATGGTTCTACGATCATGACCTCAATCAGGTAACCGTCCGCAAGCTTGATGTCGCTATCGGCAGCAGTCCAGCCGCATTGCTCGCGGGAAGCAGCGATATCGAGAAAAGCTTTGATCTTGCTGAAATGGGCCTGGATGACGGTATCGAATGGCTTGAAGCCACACCCAAAACCAAGGAAAGTACGTTCGAATGGGTCCGCCTGGGATTTACGCCAGAAGGCATACTAAAGGCAATGGAGTTGCGCGATCATTTTGGCCAGACCACGGTGCTTACATTTTCGGAGGTGGAACGAAACCCCAAACTTCCACAGGAATTGTTCAAATTCAGTCCCCCTGAGGGGGCGGATGTGATCAGTGATTGACCTGTTCGAGCAGCGCGAGCCTGCCGCGCCGCTTGCGGAACGCTTGCGTCCTCATGCACTGAAAGACATTGTCGGACAGCAACACTTGCTTGGTCCCGGGAAGCCCTTGCGTCTGGCGTTTGAATCGGGCAAGCCGCATTCAATGATATTGTGGGGACCTCCTGGCACTGGCAAGACCACTCTTGCTCGGCTCATGGCATTGGCGTTTGATGCGGAGTTCATCGCGCTTTCGGCAGTGTTATCCGGGGTCAAGGATATTCGTGACGCAATTGAACGGGCGCGGGCCGTGTTGCAGCAGTCGGGACGCCACACCATTCTGTTCGTGGATGAGGTTCATCGCTTCAATAAAGCGCAGCAGGATGCCTTTCTACCCTTTGTAGAACAGGGATTGGTGACGTTCGTTGGCGCAACTACCGAGAATCCTTCGTTTGAAGTCAATAGTGCCCTGTTATCACGGGCACAGGTTTATGTGCTAACGGCCTTATCGGAAGATGAACTCGCTATCCTGTTCGAGCGTGCAAAGAACCTGGCATTGCAAGGACTGGAGTTTACGGATGATGCCAGATCGTTATTGATCGAATATGCAGACGGTGATGCCCGGCGGCTACTCAATTTTCTTGAACAAATAAAAACCGCGGCGGTAACCGAAGGAATTACAAAAATAGGGGTGGAATATGTGCGGAGCGCGCTTTTTCGCAGCGGGCGCCGGTTTGACAAAGGTGGAGATGAGTTTTACGACCAGATCTCGGCGCTGCATAAATCCCTGCGGGGCTCCAATCCCGATGCCACGCTTTACTGGATGTGCCGCATGCTGGACGGAGGGGCGGACCCCCGCTATATCGCCCGGCGCCTGGTTCGAGCATCTGTGGAAGATGTCGGGTTGGCCGACCCGCGTGCGCTGCGGGTAGCCTTGGACGCCTCCGAGACATACGAACGTCTCGGCAGTCCGGAGGGCGAACTGGCGCTGGGGCAGGCAGCGCTATATCTTGCTTGTGCGCCCAAGAGCAATTCCGCCTACGTTGCTTATAATAAAACCCGGTCTGTTATTAGTGCCGATAAGTCGCGTCGCGTACCGGAGCATTTGCGTAACGCGCCTACCCGTCTGATGAAGGAACTGGGCTTCGGGCGAGACTATCGTTATGCTCATGACGATCCCGAGGCTTATGCCGCTGGGGAAAATTATTTTCCTGAAGGAATGCCGGCAACGAGATTTTATGAGCCGTCAACACGAGGGTTCGAAAGTAAAATTGCGGAAAGGCTGGCGCATTTGCGCGAGATGGACAAGCAGGCGAATAAAAATTCTAAATAAGGGCATTTGAATGAAGCGTTGTCCGGCCCCCGCTTTTTCGGAGTAAGCATGTTAGACATTCAGTTGTTGCGCACCCATCCAGACCATGTTGCAAGACTCCTCGCCACGCGCAACTATGTTTTTCCCTTGACGGAATTCGGCGCGCTGGAGGCGGAACGAAAGAATATTCAGACCTATACCGAGGAACTGCAGGCGCGGCGAAATGCTGCATCGAGACAGATCGGTAATGCCAAGAGCAGAGGAGAGGATGCCAGCAGCATCCTTGCGGAGGTGGCTCATCTCGGCGACGAACTGAGGCAGGCGGAAACTCGGCTGCAACAAACACAAGCGGCATTGCAGCATATATTGCTGCAAATTCCCAATCTGCCGCATAGCAGTGTACCTGAGGGTAAAAGCGAAGCCGATAATCGGGAAGTGCGCCGTTGGGGAACGCCGCGCTCGTTCGATTTTGCAGTGAGAGACCATGTCAGCATAGGCGAGAGTCTGGGATTGCTGGATTTACCAACCGCGACCAAGCTCAGCGGTGCACGGTTCAGCCTGATGACAGGCGGCCTCGCACGCCTCCACCGCGCTCTGGCGCAGTTCATGCTGGATATCCATACGCAGGAGCATGGTTATACTGAAGCGTATGTGCCATATCTGGTCAATGCGGATAGCTTGCAAGGCACCGGACAGTTGCCTAAATTCAAGGATGATTTGTTCGAGATCCCCCGGAAAAAAATGGGTATGGTCGAATCTCTTCCGCGAAATGAGGGGCATGCTCCGTTATCGAGCAACCTCCGATGTGAGTATGAAGATGACGATTTGTATTTGATTCCTACTGCCGAAGTACCGCTCACTAATATCGTACGGGATCGAATTGTTGCTCTTGAGTCGCTTCCCCTTAAACTTACCGCGCATACCCCGTGCTTCCGTTCGGAAGCCGGGAGCTATGGTAGAGATACACGCGGGATGATCCGGCAACATCAATTCGAGAAGGTGGAGCTGGTGCAAATCGTGCATCCCCAACGATCTTACAAAGCGCTGGAAGAGCTTACCGGGCATGCCGAAACGATTCTTCGGAAACTCGGACTGCCTTATCGCGTAATGGCGCTCTGCACGGCCGACATGGGTTTTGCGGCGACCAAAACGTATGACATCGAGGTGTGGCTGCCGGAACAGAATACCTATCGAGAAATTTCATCATGCAGTAATTGCGAGGCGTTTCAGGCACGGCGCATGCAGGCGCGTTTTCGCAATGAGAAAGGCAAACCGGAGCTGTTGCATACCCTGAATGGCTCGGGGCTGGCCGTGGGAAGAACGCTCGTCGCGATTCTGGAAAATTTTCAGAATCCGGATGGCAGCGTATCGATTCCTGAGGTTCTGCGGGATTATATGGGTGGCCTTGGCCGGCTCACAGCACAGACCGCATGATAAATGAATAGTAAACCATATAAATTTTTTAATCTTAGGGGGGTTTAACTATCATGGAGAAGAAATCTGGTGGCGAAGGTTCTTCTGACAAAACCGCAGGCAAAAAGGTCGACAAAACCGTGAGTAAAACTGCAGGCAAAACCGCAAGCAAAGCAGCGGGTAAAACGCCGGGTAAAACTTCGAACAAAACGGCAGTCGCGCTGGAAGCCGAAGTGCGCAACACGATGGCTCAGGGAAGTGATGTTCGGCAGGAAGTGCGGGATCTGACAGTGAGAGCCCTGAGTACGCAAAACCAGGATCGGGAATCGCTGAGGCACGTTATGACAGCTGTGATGAAAGGCGTACGCGAAGGAGCACAGCAAAAGCTGCAACAATCACCCTTACACACGCAAACCGCCATGAAACCTATGCGCGATGCCGTGGCTGGATTGGATTCCGCACTGGCGCAGCTCGCCGAAGCTTCGAAACTGGCATTGGAGGAGGCTGCAGGCCGTGCGCAAAAGTTTTCAGATGAGGAGCTTACGCGGGTCCGCACCGATCTGGAAGGTGTTGAAAATCTCTTCCTGGATGTCTTGCAGGGATCCGCTTCCGCTGCTCAGGATCTGGTGAAGGAAACCTTGGGTGATCTTGTGACGCACGCGAAGCGCAACGGGACAGCTGTCGGTTCTGCGTTGCAGGATACCCTTTTGACTTTCAACCGGCAGATGACCTTGGCCGGACAAAATCAGCTTGAAGCGGGCTTACAGTTGACTCATGCCATCACCAATCTGATGCGCCAAACGGCTGCTGGCGTTCTCACGGGCATTGCAGAGCGCGTTAAACCAGAGGATAAGCCCACAGGAAATCGGAGTTGAAAGATTTTTTGGCTGGCTGCTCAGCGAAGTCCTGCCGACAGACCCCTGGACGTCCCAATGCACGCTTGCTCTGCGGCATTTAAAGCAATTACAGGGAGCCCTGGCATTGCTCTACGCTGATATGCAAATCAGATGCTGCACCCATCTTCATCGCAGGCTCGATTTTCCGCGATTGCCGGACCTGTTTCCGGCGGGCTTGCCGATTCATCAATTTCTTCGGAAAGTAATGCGCCAATGGAAAATCCGACTGTGAGATCACTCACGTGTCCAAATTTATGCAAACGGATGCGGCCCGTTTTGTCTATCAAAATGAGGGTGGGCGTCCCCTGCATGCGGTAGGCGTGCATGGTCAGGGGAATGCCTTGTGGCTGGTCTTCATATTTATCAATACCAATCGGGAAGCGCAGCCGATATTCGTGCACAAAAACCTCGAGCGCCTCACGCCCCATCACGGCATGATGTTCGAAAACCGTGTGCAGTCCAATCACCGCTACGCGATTGGGATCAAACTCCTGATATATTTTCTGGGCCTGCGGAATACCGATCTGTACGCAACCCGGACAGAAGATTTGAAAGGTATGCAGCACAACCACCTTACCGCGTAATGAGGCGAGCGTAAGGGGGTGAGGTGTATTAAGCCAACCCGATGTCTGCAGTTCCGGCGCCAGGCTTGCCCTGATACTCTTGTTTGTTTCCGCCATTTTTATACTCTCAAAAATAATCCGTTTACTATTATAAGCGAGCGGCTGAATAAGTCCTAATAGCGGGGCGGGACGAATTTTGGCGGATGTGTGCTTAAAAACCCAAGGGCGAGGGGCGAAGGAGAGGACAGGAAACAAGGGCTAGGTTTTCTTCGTACCGGTCAAGCGGGAGGAGCCGGGGCAAATGAGTCGAAGTATTGCCCCGTCGATATTAGTTTGGCCGCAAACCGTTTTCGTCCTTAACGGTACGGCGATACCGGGAAAATTGTCCTGAAAGTAGCGGTTTCCGCTCGCGATCGCATATGTCGGCGCTTGCCGGTCGCTTGACTGGAACCGCGCCATTGCGAAACCGCCCCGTTTCCTTATGACGAGCCCAGCTTTGGGTCGTACTCCAGGTCGTATTTTGAAACTCCAAAAATGGGAGCGCCGTCATTCATGTGGCGGTAGATAATCGGAATCTGTTCCGATGCGGGTCAGAGGATCCGGCAATGACAAGTGAGTAAATTTGAGTTTGATGGCTGATAATCACCACAATGCAAATAGGGTAAAATCACCACAATTGGAAAAGGGGAAAATACCGATTTTTAGAATAAGGGCATTATTGGTACCGGCTGCCAGGATCATGTTTCGTTCTTGTACGCCCCATTCCCGTGTGGTAGAATTTTTCCGTTTCAGTAGTGGTGTTTCGGCGACCAATTAAAGCGGATACCGGAAAATTTTGAAAAGCTGGATCAGCTTGAATGGAAAAAAGCGGAAATATAGCCGAAAGACCAGGTAATACATGGATTTAAGTGACGCTTCAAGTCATGCGTTTTGATTAAGAAGATAAGCAAAAAACATAAAATGGATCATGATGAAAACATATATCCATTTCGTGGGCTTCCGCTTGATTCCCGATTTGATGAACGCGGTATTAGTATCAACCAGGGAATTTATTGTTCAGGTTCGAATAATGGCGGTGCATAATTTTTTATGTTTTTAGTTGAAACCCGGAACTTATGTAAATGCCGTTATTCTTAGTGTTTGAAATTCGCATAAAGCCAGCATAAAAAACCATAGTGAAACTATAGAATAACACAATTACCGACGTTCGCAACATGGCTATTTACGCAGGACAGATCTGGTAATGAAGAGACTTGCGTCCGCCGTCTGGCGGTATCGACCTAAGCAAAAAATGATCTGGAAGCCAGTCCGTGAGGCCGGTCACACATTGTGGAATTTTAGAATTATTGGCTCGTACTGTAATCAGTAATCAAGTGGGGGGAAATATGAGCAGTAAAGCAGCAGCAAGCATAGTGGGGATGATGGCGATCGCGTTGTATTCCGGATTGGGGATGGCGGCGGCGGATCCTTACCAGTTGAATTTGCCCGAGCCGCAGACGATCATAGCCAGGCAGATATATGATCAGCACACCATGCTTTTGTGGATTTGCCTGGCGATCTTCATTGGTGTATTTGGCGTCATGTTTTATTCGGTACTCAAGCACCGCAAGTCTGTTGGTTACAAAGCGGCAAACTTCCATCACAGCACCACGGTCGAGATCATCTGGACCATCATCCCGTTCTTCATCCTGGTGGGAATGGCTTTTCCTGCCACCAAGACCATCATCGCGATGAAGGACACCTCCAGTCCTGACATTACCATCAAGACCACCGGGTACCAGTGGAAATGGGGATATGACTATCTGACGGGAGAAGGGGAAGGGATCAGCTTCTTGAGCAACCTCGCCACGCCCCGGGCGCAGATAGAGAATGCCTCGCCCAAGGAGGAGAACTACCTGCTGGAAGTGGACAACCCCGTGGTAGTGCCTGTCGGCAAGAAGGTTCGCATCATCATCACCGCCAACGACGTCCTGCACGCCTGGTGGGTACCGGCATTGGGCGTCAAGCAGGACGCCATCCCCGGCTACATACGCGACGCCTGGTTCACGATTGACAAGCCCGGCACCTACCGCGGGCAGTGTGCGGAGCTGTGCGGCAAGGACCACGGCTTCATGCCGATCGTGGTGGAAGCAGTGGAGCCTGAAAAATATACCCAATGGGTGGCGGAACAGAAGAGCAAATCGGCTGCGGCAGTTGTGGATGTCAGCAAGGAATTCACGATGGACGAGTTGAAAGCCGAAGGCGAGAAAGTGTATGCCGCCAACTGTGTTGCCTGCCATCAGGCCAATGGCAAGGGTATTCCCGGCACATTTGCCGCGCTGGACGGATCGAAGGTAGCCACGGGTCCGAAGGCAGGCCACATCGACATCGTCATGAACGGCAAGACTGGCACGGCAATGGCTGCATTCAAGCATCTGTCGGATGTACAAATCGCGGCGGTGGTCACCTACGAGCGCAATGCCTGGGGTAATGCGGCAGGCGACGTAGTGCAGCCATCGGAAATCAACGAATTCAGAAAATAGCATCAAGGAGGAAACCATGGCAGCAGTACACGATCACGACGTTGCGCACGCCCACGACCATCATCCCAGCGGCATGATGCGCTGGATGATGACAACCAACCACAAAGATATAGGCACGATGTATCTGTGGTTCAGCTTCATCATGTTCCTGACGGGTGGGGTGATGGCGCTGACTATCCGCGCCGAGCTGTTCCAGCCCGGCCTGCAGATTGTCAATCCCGAGTTTTTCAATCAGCTGACCACGATGCATGGGCTGATAATGATTTTTGGCGCCATCATGCCGGCCTTTGTCGGATTTGCCAACTGGCAGATTCCGATGATGATCGGCGCTCCGGACATGGCCTTCGCCCGTATGAACAACTGGAGCTTCTGGCTGCTGCCGCCGGCGGCCCTGCTGCTGTTGAGCTCGTTCTTCGTACCGGGTGGAGCCCCTGCCGGTGGTTGGACCATTTATCCGCCGCTATCCGTGCAGATGGGCATGGGCATGGATATGGCAATCTTCGCGATCCATATCATGGGTGCTTCTTCCATCATGGGTTCAATCAACATCATCACGACCATTCTGAACATGCGCGCGCCCGGTATGACGCTGATGAAAATGCCGATGTTCGTCTGGACCTGGCTGATCACCGCCTACCTCCTGGTGCTGGTAATGCCGGTACTGGCGGGCGCGGTCACCATGCTGCTGACCGACCGCAACTTCGGCACCAACTTCTTTAACGCAGCAGGCGGCGGCGATCCGGTGATGTTCCAGCATATTTTCTGGTTCTTCGGGCATCCGGAAGTCTACATCATGATTTTGCCGGCGTTCGGCATTGTCTCCGAAGTCATCCCGACTTTTGCGCGCAAGCCATTGTTCGGATATTCGTCGATGGTTTACGCCACTGCCTCGATTGCCATCCTGTCGTGTATCGTCTGGGCGCATCACATGTTCACCGCGGGCATGCCGGTAACCGGACAGCTCTTTTTCATGTACGCAACGATGCTCATTGCGGTGCCCACTGGGGTGAAAGTATTCAACTGGACAGCCACCATGTGGCGCGGCTCCATGACTTTCGAGACGCCCATGCTGTTTGCCATTGGCTTTATTTTCCTGTTTACTCTTGGCGGCTTCAGCGGCGTGATATGTGCTGTTGTCCCGATAGATATTCAGGTGCAGGATACCTACTATGTGATTGCGCACTTCCACTACGTACTGGTATCGGGTGCGCTGTTCGGAATATTTAGCGGAGCTTACTACTGGCTGCCGAAATGGACCGGACACATGTATGATGAGACGCTAGGAAAAGTGCATTTCTGGCTGACCATGATCTTCTTCAACCTTACATTCTTTGTCCAGCACTTCCTGGGATTGGCGGGCATGCCGCGCCGTATTCCCGATTACGCACTGCAGTTTGCGGATTTCAACATGATTTCCAGTATCGGCGCCTTCGGCTTCGGCCTGAGCCAGTTGCTGTTCCTCTATGTTGTACTGAAATGCATCCGCGGTGGGGCAAAAGCACCTGCTAAAACCTGGGAAGGGGGCAAGACGCTGGAATGGACTCTTCCATCACCCGCGCCGTATCACTCCTTTGAAACACCCCCGGTTGTCAGGTAAACAGGGGCTGATATGAGGGATAACGCAGAGAGAAGGCGTGGTGCAATCAGGACAGCCCTCTTTCTGCTGGTGATCGTGGTCGGGATTTTCGTTGCCGTCATTGTGAAAAACTTGTGATGAATACAATCGAAGCCAACTCCGTAGTAATGAAAAAGCTGCTGATTTTTACAGTAGTGATGTTTGCCTTCGGCTTTGCATTGGTCCCATTTTACGAAAAGATCTGCGAGGTCACAGGTCTCAACAACCTGTTGCAGGCGGATACACTTGCGGAGAACCCACAAGTTGACACTACCCGGTGGGTGACGGTAGAGCTCGATGCCAATATCCAGGGGCTGCCTTGGCAGTTCAAGCCCCTCCAGTCCAGCTTGCGTGTACATCCCGGCGAATTGGTGGAAGTGATGTATGAAGTCAAAAACAATTCCGACCGGGAGATCAACGGTCAGGCAATACCCAGCTACAGCCCGCAATTGCTTGCCAAGCACCTGAAGAAACTCGAATGTTTTTGTTTCAGCAAGCAGGTATTAAAGCCGAACGAGACGCGGCAGATGCCGGTTCAGTTCGTCATTGAGTCGGGTTTGCCAACTGACGTCAACACCGTAACCATCTCGTACACCTTTTTCGAACTGGCGGGTGCCAACGCTGCAAATTTGGTTACCAAAACGAATCAGAGCTGAATGACATCGGCAGAAAAAAACAAGAAGGCGACGTTTTGGCAAATAGCAAAAGCAGTATCATGGGCTTTTTTCGGGGTGCGCAAGCAGAGCGATCTAGACATGGACGCGAGCAACTTAACGCCGAAGCAAGTGATAATTGGCGGTCTTATAGGTGCAACCCTCTTTGTTCTGACCTTGATATTGCTGGTTAAAGTAGTAACAAATTAGAGATTAATCAATTACACGCAGGAGAAAGAGCATGAGCCAGGGGAGTCACTATTACGTTCCAGCGCCATCGACTTGGCCTATCACCGGGTCAGTAGCGCTGTTATTCATGGGTTTCGGCGCGGCATTTTCAGTCAATAAGATGCCGCTGGGCTACGGGTTGCTGGCATTTGGTTTCGCCGTACTCATTTATATGCTGTTCGGCTGGTTTGGCACTGTCGCACGGGAAAGCGAAAGCGGCAAGTTCAACCAGCAGGTGGATAAATCCTTCCGCTGGGGGATGAGCTGGTTCATCTTTTCCGAAGTCATGTTTTTTGCCGCCTTCTTCGGTGCGCTGTACTACATGCGGATATATTCTGTTCCCGAGCTTGGCGACCTGGAGCATAAATCACTATGGCCGGATTTCACGGGGGACTGGCCTACCGCGGGTCCCGGCATTACCGAAAAGTTCATGCCCATGGGACCGTGGGGTCTCCCAGCCATCAATACCGTTCTGCTGCTGACCTCGGGGGTGACGGTTACGTGGGCGCACTGGGCGCTCAAGCTGAACAAGCGCGGACAGCTCAAACTGGGACTGTTTCTCACATTCGCCCTGGGATTTCTCTTTGTCGGCCTGCAGGCGTATGAGTATGGCCACGCCTACTCCGACCTCAATCTCAAAATGTCCAGTGGCGCCTATGGCGCAACATTTTTCATGCTGACGGGTTTCCACGGCTTCCATGTGACGCTGGGTTCCATCATGCTGTTCGTCATCTATTGCCGTGTGCTGAAGGGACACTTCACCCCTGAGAATCACTTTGGCTTTGAGGGAGTAGCCTGGTACTGGCACTTCGTGGACGTGGTCTGGCTCGGACTGTTCATTTTCGTTTACTGGTTGATATAACGGCTTGCGCACTCATACCGCGAATTCAGCCTATCATTGGCTTAGCGGTATGATGCCGAAATAAGTTCCGAGCATTAACAATGCGAACAAAAGAACCGACAGTCCGATACGCAGGGTTAAGGACTTGACCGCCCGTGTTCCTTGTCCTTTGTCCTTGATCAGGTAATACATGGCGGACGCCAGGCTGGCAAGGATAAAAAACATGAATAGAGCAGCAAAGATTTTCAAGATCAGTCCCTGTAATAATGGCGTTTAGGATTAAGTTTAGCGGAGTTCTGCACACTATCCAATGACTATTTTAGGCTGGCGGTTTACGCCGCGATTATGGTCAACGATAGCCGCGGCGGTTGTCATAGTGATAATGGTGCAACTTGGCAATTGGCAACTTTCCCGCGCTCGGGAAAAGGAATCACGGCAGGAGCAGCTTGATCTCCGTTCGCGGGAACCGGCCGTAGCGCTGTCAGCGGTTCCAGTCAAGCTGGAAGATTTTCAATACCGCCGGGTCGAGGTACGCGGAAAGTACGTTCCCGAGCACACGATTTATCTTGATAACAAAATATACAAGGGGTTGGTTGGCTATAACGTGATCACCCCATTGAGAATTGGAACAAGCTCAATGCATGTTTTGGTAAATCGGGGTTGGATAGTATCGGATCGGGACCGTAGCAAATTGCCGCAAATAGCTACGCCCGACGACCCGGTAGTTGTCTCGGGAGTCGCGACGACAGCGAATCAGAAAACACTGGAGCTATCAACGGAAATGATAGCTGGACAGGTTTGGGAAAATCTCGATCTTGAGCGCTATCGAAGCGCCACCGGGTTAGCAGTGCAGCCGGTAATGATATTGCAAACGGACGATGTGAAGGACGGTTTGGTGCGCGAGTGGGTGCGGCCGGGTTCGGGGTCTGGCAAGAACACGGGTTATGCCTTTCAATGGTTCGCGATGGCGCTCGCTGTATTGATTATTTATTTGGTGTTAAGTGTCAAACAAGAGCGTTCCTAACAAAAGCAGGCGCACGCTGATTTTAATGTTCGTACTGTTGTGCGCGCCTATTATCGCTTCTTATGCGCTGTTTTTCGGGAACGTACGACCTGGCACCGATAATTACGGCGACCTGCTCGAAGTCAAGACCTTGACGGGTACCGGATTGAACTACACTGACCAGACCATATTCCGTGTGCGTGACCTTCGAGGCAAATGGGCACTGGTGTCGGTGGATTCCGGAAAATGTGACGAGCAATGCCGCCAGAAACTGTATTACATGCGCCAGGTGCGCCTGATACAAAACGCGGAAAGGGAACGGATAGAGCGGGTATGGCTGATTGATGACGGCGAATTACCTTCGCCTGAACTCGTGAAGGAATTTGAAGGCACGTGGTTTATCAACGCGAAGGATAGTGACCTGCTCAAGTCGATTCCAGGGAAAACTTCGCAGCGCGACCACATTTACGTTATTGATCCTATCGGAAATCTCATGATGCGTTTCCCCAAGGATCCGGATCCGAAAAAGATGTCAAAGGATATTAAACGATTGCTCAAGGTATCCCAGTTGGAACATGCAATGGGGACCGATAAAAGGCACTGAGGCTTGCCGAACGCAATGAAAATCTGGATATGAAAGCCGATTACCTGCAACGGCCCGCAATTTTCTGGCAGTTGCTGTAATTTTCGAAAGTCGCTAGGTGCAGGCTCATTGCCTGCGATGAATAAGGAGAGGAATGTTATGACCACTACGAGTATTGCCTGGCAGCAAACTGCGTCGCGTATGCAGCAATTTTACCGGTTAACCAAGCCGAGAGTAGTGTCCCTCATTGTTTTCACTGCCGTCATCGGCATGTTTCTTGCGGTTCCTGGTGCTGTTCCCTTAAACGCCTTGATATTCGGCACGGTGGGAATTGCTTTCGTGGCGGGCGCCGCCGCCGCGGTAAATTGCCTGGTCGAACAAAAGATCGATGCGGTGATGGCTCGTACGCGCGGCAGGCCCTTGCCACGAGGAACCGTTACATCGCCCGAGACCCTGTTTTTTCTGGCGCTGATCGGTGGAACAGGCTTGCTGATGCTTCATCAGTTGGTGAATCCACTGACCATGTGGCTGACTCTGGGGACCTTCGTTGGCTACGCAATAATCTATACGGTGATACTGAAACCCAATACTCCCCAGAACATCGTCATAGGCGGCGCTTCCGGCGCAATGCCGCCGGTACTCGGTTGGGCCGCGGTAACCGGCGAAGTTTCCGCCGACGCTCTGCTTCTGTTCCTCATAATCTTCGCGTGGACGCCTCCGCATTTCTGGGCGCTGGCACTCTACCGAAAACTGGAGTATGCGAAGGTAGGCATGCCAATGCTGCCAGTCACACACGGTGATAAATATACCCGTTTGCAGGTTTTGTTATACACGTTGATACTCATCGCCGTGACATTGATGCCTTATGCCACGCAAATGAGTGGACTCATTTATCTTGCAGGTGCGGTAGTGCTGGATGCCGTATTTCTGTACTATGCAGTAAAAATCTACCTTGATTATAGCGATGAGCTTGCGCGGAGGGCGTTTCGTTATTCCATCGTGTATTTAGCCGCGTTGTTTGCCGTGCTATTAGTAGATCATTACATCCGTTTCTAACCGGTTGCGTGTGAGATATAGGCCCTTTACCTTTAACACGCTGGTATTAACGGCAATAGTTTTCCTGCAGGCACTTTTTCTAACGGCCTGCAGCGATACAGCGAAGCCCAAGCCGGAATTTCTCGCGACGGATATCAGCAGCGTCAGTTTCGGCAAGGATTTTCGCCTTGCCGACCACACCGGTAAAATGCACACCTTGTCGGACTTCAAGGGCAAGGTAGTCGTATTGTTTTTCGGCTACACTCATTGCCCTGATGTATGTCCCGCAACCATGGCCAATCTTGCCGCCGCCATGGAGAAACTCGGCCCGCAGGCCGACCGCGTACAAGTATTATTCGTAACGGTAGATCCAGAACGCGATACCCCTGCAATCCTTCAGCAATATCTTTCGGCGTTCAATCCCGCATTCCTTGGCCTTTCCGGTAACCCGCAGGCAACGAAAGATGTAATAAAGGAATTCAAAATTGTTGCTCAAAAGCAAGCTGGAGAATCTCCCGGGCATCATACCGTGGACCATTCCACCGGAACCTATATTTTCGATACCAGCGGCAAGCTCCGGCTATATGTCACTAGTGATAAAGGCCCGGATGTTTTTGCACACGATATTGCGGAACTGCTAAAAGCATCGGAAAAGTAACGGCTGACAGAAGTTCGCGCCGGGGGGAAGGAAAGTAGCGATTTCTCTTGAAACCGGATTAAAGCAGAGGTCGAGCAGTTTGCACTGACCTGCATTAGCGATCCGACATTAAGGAAATAGCTTCCCGGGGTTTAGAATATTGTTTGGGTCAAATACCCGTTTGATCTGTTTCATCAGGGCCAGTGTCGCGGAATCAATCTCTTTCCCGATATACGTGCGTTTTTCGCTACCAACGCCGTGCTCCCCCGACAATGTGCCGTTGAGCCTGATCACCAGATCGAATATCTCGTTCAGGCACATCTCGGCGCGCTTCATCTCCTGCTCAACCTCGGGATTCACCAGCAAATTCACATGAATATTGCCATTGCCGGCATGACCGAAATTGACATTTGCAATACCAAACCTGGCGCTCAGGCGGCCCAATTCATCCAGAAAGACCGGTAGCGCTGAAATGGGCACAACGACATCCTCGTTGATTTTCTTTGGGGCGATATCACGTAGTAACGGAGACAGCGATTTTCGAGCGCGCCATAAGGTCGAGGCATCCTCGGTTTTCTCCGCATGAATCAATCCCTCATTGCGGCATGCCGATAGAACCTCCGCGCATGACTCCGAAATATAATGTTCGGGTCCATCCACTTCGATCATCAGCATGGCACAAGCATTCGCCGGCAACATGTCTGGATACCGGCTACGTATCAGACCAAGCGCGCCCGCATCGAGGAACTCAAGCGCACTAGGGGTCTGAGGAAGCGCCATAACCTGAAGTATAGCCGCAGCACAGCTTGCGATATCCCGGTAGTGCGCTGTGAGACCACCATAGGCTTGAGGAAGGGGAGTGAGCTTGAGCGTTGCTTCTGTAATCACCGCCAGCGTACCCTCCGAGCCTATCAAAAGCCGCGTAAGATCGTAGCCCACCACGCCTTTGGTGGTATAGCAGCCGGTCCGGATTATTTCACCGCTTCCCAGAACCGCTTTCAATCCCAGCACATGATCACGGGTGGTGCCGTACTTCACAGCGTGAGGACCACCTGCGGAGGTGGCCAGATTCCCCCCAATGCTCGAGTAAGCCGCGCTGGACGGATCTGGCGGCCAAAAGAAACCATAAGGCTTGGCGGCATCCTGCACCGTTTGGTTAATCACTCCTGGCTCAGCAACAATCACGCGATTGGCGGGGTCGACCGTGATAATACGCAGCATCCGTTCCAGCGATAATGCAATACCGCCCTGTTCAGGAAGACTTCCGCCCGAGGTCCCGGTACCACGTCCGCGCGGCGTAAGCGGGATATGATACTCATTACAAAGCGCGACGACTGCTTGCACTTCCAACGCGGTAACAGGAAATACCACTGCATCGGGGGGGAAAAGTTTGCGGGTATTGTCGTAAGCATAGGCATAACAGTCCACTGGGTCCGTATAAAACCGGTCTGAGGGAAGCAGGCTGTCAAGTTGTGCGACGATAGCAGGCGACAGCATCAGGAAGCTGCGCCAGCCATTGGATCAACCCTACGACTACAAGAGTGCAAACACCTGATACGGCGAAAAGCGCCCAAAACAGTCACTCCAGGTACTCGAAAACTTTCACCACCTTTCGAACCCCGCCTGTTGACCTCGCGATATCCACCGCACTCTCGGCTTCATTGACCCGTACAAGCCCAAGCAGGTAGACGATCGCATCCTCCGTCACCACCTTCACGTGATTAACCTGAAATTTGCCGCCATCCATAAAACGCGCCTTGACCTTGGACGTAATCAATGCGTCATTACTACGGGAGGCAAATGAGCTCTCTCCTCCAACTGCTATCTCATTTGTAACCCCACGCACATTTTCCACGCCTCTCACCAGTTTCTCCACCTCCCTTTTCAAGGCTTCGGTTTGAGCTTCTCCGGTAAGCAGCACGTTACGGTTGAAGCTGGTGATATTGACATTAACACTTCCGCCCAGCTTTTCACGGATCCGCCGGTCGCTCTTTATCTCAATTCCTTCATCCTCCACGAACATACCGCTCGTACGCCGATCCTGGGATACCGCCACCCCGGCACCGACACCCGACGCGACCCCACCCGCAACCAGTAGCGCGCAGCCCGAAAGGAGGGGAAACAGCAATACGAGCAATAGCAGCCCGTTCCAATTCTTATATTGCATCAGTACCCCTAACAAAACCATTATCCAATGAACACGTGATGCAGTCATCCTTCAAAAAGAATTCCGACACCAGGAAAATACAACAATACAACGCTTCGCATTTGACCAAAACACCTTTGAATTGTCAAATGTCTGAATGCATTACAATTATCTAAAAATGCAGATCTCTCATGCCACCCGCCAGCCGGGACAACAGTCTAACCCAAAACCTGAAATTACTGCCACGCCAGCTCCAGTTCTATTCACCAAAAGCATTTTTGATCCATTCTACATCCTCACCGTCATGACCTGATAACAATACCGCATCGAAGCGGCAGGGTGGCTCAAACTTGAGAGAAGCGAGATAATGCCGCGCAGCGCGCAACAACTTCCCTTGTTTCACCGACGTTATGCTGGCTGCTGCGCCACCAAAGGCGGCGTTCGTCCGCATCCGTACCTCAACGAACACTAATGTTGTCCCGTCACGCATGATGAGATCAATCTCCCCAAAGCGACAGCGGTAGTTTCTCTGAATCAAAACAAGGTTATGATATCGAAGAAACGATTCCGCGTACCGCTCTGCCCCGCTACCATTCAAAATGAGCGCTCCAGTAATATGTTTACCCGCACTAATCGGATATCAGCACGTATGCGGATAAACCGGCAATAACTTTCTTACAATGCGCCTGACCCCGCTCATTAGCCAAACACCTCATCAATGCATTTCCCCAAAATAATAATATCACCGGGCATGTTATACGTCGTTGCCACGCCAATAGGGAATTTGCGTGACATCACTCTGCGGGCGCTTGATGTACTTGCGGCGGTAGACGTCATTGCTGCGGAGGATACTCGAACCACAGGGCATTTGCTCACCCATTATTCGATACAAAGAAAGATGGTTGCCTTGCATCGGCACAATGAAAGCACTACAGCAAAAAAAATCGTGGGTTTACTTTCACGCGGACAAGCTGTAGCGCTTGTTACCGATGCCGGTACACCGGGAATCTCCGACCCTGGCGGAATTCTGGTAAAACAGGTACGGGAACAGGGCTATAACGTGGTTCCGATTCCAGGTGTGAACGCGGCAGTATGTGCGCTTTCAGTAGCAGGTACCACCGAGCCGCATTTTCTGTTTTATGGTTTTCTTCCTGCCAGTGCCGGATTACGCCGACGCGAGCTGCAAAGTTTAAAATCCCATCCTTATACCCTGGTATTTTATGAAGCGCCCCACCGCATTCTCGAGTGTATTTCCGATCTAGCTGAGGTGTTAGGCGTACATCGCCAAATCACGATCGCGAGAGAGCTGACAAAGTTGTTCGAGACAATTCACACCTGTGCCACCGGCGAAGCGCTGGCGTGGCTCCAGGCTGACTCAAACCGGCAGAAGGGCGAGTTCGTGTTATTACTATCGGGAGCGGAAGCGCGGGGCCAAGGCGAACTGAGTGACCTGGCCCAGCGGACACTGGCAGTGTTACTGCAAGAGTTGCCGTTAAGACAGGCAGCTAAGCTCGCCGCAGAAATCAGCGGGGAAAGCAAAAATATGCTTTATTCCCTGGCACTAGCCCTACAGAGCGAAACTACTCCGAGAAAATAGCCAGCCAATCCTTATCTGGACTGCGGAATCCGAAAGCGCCATGGAAGGCTCATCATAAACAAACCCAAAACTCGGGTGATTCCTTGTCAGAAATCCCGGGAAAAAGAAGCCCGCAAGCATCGCGACTGATGAGTACTGGCGCAAGCATGGGGCAGCGACTATAATCACCCCGTCGCAGGGTGACAATTTGATCGGTTCTTGCGAACGTGGGTAGTCCCCACGGACATTTAAATTTTTTGGAGAGATTGACTATGAAAACACCTGCTACCTTTTATCACGCTGGCTGTCCTGTATGTGTCGAGGCCGAGCATCAGATTGCTGATGCGCTGGATCCCGACCGTTACGAGGTTGAGCTCGTAAATCTCGGCGAGCAAAAGGATAGAATCGCAGCTGCTGAAGCGGCTGGCGTCAAGTCGGTTCCCGCAATTGTTATCAATGGAGCACCTTTCCACATAAACTTCGGCGCCCCAATGTCGGCATTGAAGTCCTAATTGCGGCGGAATGGCGGGCGGACCGCCCGCCATTCATCCTCATGTCCATCGCAACCTCTGTGACGCCCCTGATACCATCCCCAAATGCAGTCCCTATAACCTGAACAGTACTCCCACTTCTTTTTTCCTCCTCCCCTCTCAAGAGCGCTTGGCTCGCCCGCCGACGAAGCTGCTGATAGTCTGACGAGAATCACCCCAGTGGCATGGCTGAATCCGCCAGAGCCAACTCACTGGCCAGCTCATTGGCATGTGGGCAAAACACATAGTTAGCCTCTATACTGAATACCGTCTGCCCTATTGACCAACGATTTATGCGGGAGGAACCAGTGGAACTCATTTTATGGCGTCATGCGGAAGCCGAGGATGGTTTGCCGGACAGTGCACGAAGACTTACGGAGAAGGGATTAAAGCAAGCCCAGTCAATGGCTGAATGGCTTAAACCGAGATTGCCAAAAAACACGCGAATCATAGCCAGCCCAACCATGCGCACCCGGCAGACTGCAGAAGCACTTGATGATGATTTTGAAACCGTCAAGGAAATCGGACCTGCCGTGTCGGCGAAAGCGATTCTCTCCGCAGCCGACTGGCCAAATGCCAAAGGCGCAGTTGTGGTGGTAGGCCATCAACCCACACTAGGGGAAGTCGCAGCCCGGCTCATGTCCTGCGATCCCATGGAGTGGAACATCCGCAAGGGTGCGGTATGGTGGTTCAGTTACAAAAAGAAGGAAGGTATCGCGGAAACAGTTTTGCGAACTAGCATATCTCCAGACATGTTGTGATACTCATCCGTAGTTCGAAATCAGGCATTCCACGGCAATTTCGTTGACCCAATCGAATTCCATCGATCCCACGCGCCATAATGGCTTTTGATCGGGCCTACAGGCAGTGCAAGCAGAACCAATAGTAATCCTGCGATAATGCTTGCCGCAGAACCCATATCAGAATAGCCCGTCAACACCAGGGGAGCAGGAATCAGCCACATCCCAAACATGATGTTGGCAAAGCGCAACGGACGGCCCACTTCACTCAACGCCATAATCGAGAATGTGACGACGAGCGAGCCGATCAGGTGGTCGCTATTCGCGGCCGCCCCGGTGGCATCGAAGGTGACGCGGGAAAACATCAGCGCAACGCCAATGATAACGCTGGCCGTCATATTCCACGTAAAGCGGACACCAGCTCCCATTATCTCGCGCAGCACCGCCATCGGGGGTCCTTCAAAGTTACTGGAATAATCCGGGCTTCCGCCTTCTATCGTGTCTCCATGCCACAATACATGCCACCATGATTTGCCATTCTTATGCCGGTCTTTGAGGAACTGCAGCGTCGCCAGAATCTCATCGAACGAATACGGAATCTGTAGCAGCATCGCTACCGCGGCGATCAGGCATAACGTGCACCACGTACCTATTACAATCGGCTGGATGATGATGAAGTAGATACTTACTACGCCCAGCGGCACAATCAATACTCCGAATAACAGCACCATCCAGGGCATAGTGCGCCAGCGCCGTTTGTCGCCGATCAGGCCGGTCAGAATTTCCATTACATAGACGGTTGCACCCAGGCCGGCATCCGCTACCGGCCATGCCTCGGATACCTCGGAAGTAACGATGCGCGCGGTGCCGTCGCCAAAGAATGGATCCCAGACATTTTCGATATGGCCCAATTGAAACGCGGCCATATAGCGCGAAAGAAATAAGCCCACAAACGCCAGCGCTACAATCGGAATACGATTGGTCATCCCCGAGGGGCTGTAGCTCCAACCGGGCGGTGTGTCGGGACCGCTCATCCGGGCGATGGCGCCGATACCGGGCGGAGGTGATACCACCACTGCCAACAAAATAACGAGCGCGCCTATCAGGGTATCGTTTGCATAGACTGCCGCACTAGGCGTCCAGAAAAAAAGCGGCGCAAACAACAACCAGATACCGAGAATGGCTGTAACCCAGCGTGCCCAGCCATTGTCACGCGACACCGATAGAAAGCCGAATAGCACGATCAGCAAGCCCGTGACGACATCACTGGCCGTCATCCAGGTGGCTGACAATGGAAGGCCGCGTTGAGTAGGCGTAACGAGATCCTCGGCTACCATCCACGATTCGGTTAGCCCAAAAATAAATGGACTCGATATCAGCCACAATCCCAGCGCGACGTTGGCAAAGTGGCACCAAACGGTTTGCCTGTGCTCGTGCCGTTCCTGCTGGTTGTTTTGAGCAATAAGGGTCGCGCTGGGAAGATGGCTTTTTTCCATTTCTTCCAGCCATAGCGGCATCGCTATTTTATTGCGCTTGTACCATGCGGCAGGGCTTTGTTTCAGATTACCGACCATTTTCGGCAGTGTTTCGCGCAGCGTATGACTGGGGCTCCAGTTCAGCACCTTCTTCGCCCGGGAAATATCCAGTTCGAAATGATCGTCGGACAACGCTACCATGAACGGTTTGACGAAAGGTTCAACCCCTCGATCAATGGTGTCCGGAACAACGTCTTCAATTTTGTTCTGCAACCAGGCACCCGCAACCGCCACTGTTTTTGGAACCTGATGAGTAGCCCACGGTTGGCCATGAATCAGCTGCCCCATCAAATTCTGCAGGCCTTCATAGCTTTCCGTGGTCGGCTCGCCTATCAACAGTGTAGTTTCCTCTGGTAACTGCGAGCGTCGCTCCACTGTTTCGCGAAATGCGCGCGCTACGTCATCCAGGTGTACAAAGGATTGACCATGAGACGGATTGCCGGGAAATACATGGCTCTGCAGTTGGCGCTCATAGATACGTTGAATCTGAGTACTCAGGGATGGCACTTCACCCCAGTCCGTATAGACGCCTGCCAGGCGAAATATCACGAACGGAATACGTCCGTGGTGCGCGCGAACCTCGTTTTCCGCCGCCACCTTGGATTCCGGATATGGCCATTTTGGTTCAAGAGGCCCTTCTTCGCTGATGGGCAAGCCCGGTTCCGAAGGCGCATGCACCAGCATGGTGCTGGCATATATGAACTGCTCGACGTCAAATGCCTGCAGCGCTTCCAATAGCCGCCGGGTCCCCTGCACATTCACCTCTTCATACAGGGGATTCGGTTCATCCGAGAAATCGTAAAAGGCAGCCAGATGAATGACGGATGCAATGCGTTGTCCATAGCGCTGCCGCAACTGTTCGCATGCGGTTGCCATTGCCTCATCGGACGATATGTCCACGGTAATGCAGTTCAATGCGCTATCGCATTTCTGCTCGAAACCGACGATCCTATAATCCTCGCCCAGTGCCGACGCAATGCCTTTACCGATTCTGCCTTCCGAGCCGGTAATGAGGACAAGTGGCTTTTTCGCAGATATGCGATTTTTCATTTCATCGCCGGAGTGATGGGAGCGAGCCATGCAGCGGTCCTGTTCGGCCACCTCTGTCCGCCACTGCCCTATCTCCATGCTCGTCCAGGTTCAGCCAACCGCGGGCGTAGCTGCCTCCCTATTCATAAATTATGCACAGGGAGCAAAGGTGCCAATTCCCTCTCGCGTTAGAACGGGCAGACGTCGGGAATCATGAGCAGGCTCTTTAACAGTTAGAGCCGTGCTGTGTATTTAGCTGATGCGTCCTGAATCCATTTTGGTCGTCTGGCGCTTGGTGTAGGGCGTCTCGTCATACGGTATGTCGGGTGTGTCCTTAGGCTGTGCAGGTTGTCCAGAGGATTCCTTATAGGACTTGGTTCCATAATAAGAATGAATCGTGGTCTGCCAAGTGGGATCCGCCATATCCGGCCAATTATCCTTGTCGAATCCGGGGGCGGATTCCAGCCGCTCCTTATCAACGTCAAGTATGAAACGCTTTTTCGCAGTATCCAGCTTCAGCGCATTCCAGGGCACAGCGAAGAGCTTGCCGCCCATGCCCATCAATCCGCCGAAAGACAACACCGCATAGGCAATCTTACCGTTGTTCATATCCAGCATGATTTCCTTGATATCGCCGAGGTCTTCGTCTTTTTGATTGTAAACATCCTCTCCCATGAGCGTGTCGGCACCCATCAGCCGGGGGCCAGGCCCCTTCTCGTCATAGCCTTTGTACATCCCATACGTATCGCGATCTTCGTAGCTCATGTTTGCCTCCTAGTGATTAGCGATGATTTTCAATCAATGTATCGGTGGATTTCCAGGCACCGCAATGATTAAAGGATAGGGGAGAGAATCATTTTGATCGGTACGGTAAGTCACACAAAGAAATTTTGTTATTGATCGGCCGGAGGAAATCTTTCTGCTATAAGGTGTAGGGCCATGGCAAGAATGACGTGTCGTTTCCTGCAAAATGTGCCCGGTTCTCTCGTGGAGACGCTGAATGAACCCTTTGCGTTGTCAGCATCCGGGTCGTGTACAATGCGGAAACGCTGTCGGTGCTGTCAGGGCTCGATTGGCGGCAGGCACGGTTTCCATAAGCGTGCGCAGGTACATTAACCCTTTAAACTCTTCAAAGACCCCTTTAACAAAGTCTTCAATTACCGCTTGTCTGCCTTGTTTAGCGTAAAGAAAGGTTTCCCGTAACTCGTGCCGTCCATTACTTAACGTTATGACTTTCTTAGTTCCCGCTATCGTCACACCAGGTCATCTCCGCGTCCGGATACATCAATCATGACCAGCCAAAGCACGGAACGCAAAAGCCCTGCTGGTCATCAATCCCTGGGCTTGCTGAGCCTCGCCGCGCTGGGTGTCGTCTATGGAGATATCGGTACAAGCCCCTTATACGTCATGAAAACCGTTTTCGACCCGATCCATGGGCTTGTTGTCAGCGAGGGCAATGTGATCGGTGTGATCTCTCTCATTTTTTGGGCACTCGTGATTGTGGTGTCGCTCAAGTACATAACATTGATCCTGCGCGCGGACAATAATGGAGAGGGCGGTATTATGGCGCTGCTGTCGCTTGCCAGTTCCTCGGTGGCGAACCGGCCGCGCCTGCGCAATATCCTGTTTCTCATTGGCGCATTTGGCGCGGCACTATTCTTCGGGGATGGTGTTATTACACCGGCGATCTCGGTTTTGAGCGCGGTGGAAGGCCTGGAGGTAGCAACGCCGCTGCTCAAGCCATATGTACTGCCAATAACATTGACTGTGCTGATTGCGCTTTTCATGCTGCAACAACGGGGTACAGGGGGAATCGGTGCGATGTTCGGTCCGATAACGCTGATATGGTTCACCACCCTGGGGTTCGTCGGCCTGGTGAATATCAGTCTCGCACCACAGATATTGGTGGCGTTCAGCCCTTTACATGCCGTATCGTTTTGCCTGAACAATGGTTGGCTTGCATTTATCGCGTTTGGAGCTGTAGTGCTGGCGGTTACGGGCGGAGAGGCGCTCTATGCCGACATGGGGCATTTTGGTGCGAAACCCATTCGATTGGCGTGGTATGGATGCGTCCTTCCCGCGCTCACGTTGAATTATCTCGGCCAAGGGGCGCTCCTGCTCTCGAACCCATCAGCAATCTCCAATCCCTTTTTTCTGTTGTTTCCCTCCTGGGCGCTTTACGCTGCCGTCGGGTTGGCGACGGTGGCGACCGTAATCGCATCGCAAGCGGTTATTTCCGGCGTCTTTTCGATGACCAAGCAAGCCATTCAGTTGGGATTCTTGCCGCGGATGCAAATCAAGCATACATCCGACCGCAAGATCGGCCAGATATATATCCCTTTCGTCAATTGGGCTTTGCTGGCGGCGGTAATTATGGCGGTACTGGGATTCGGCTCGTCATCCAGTCTCGCCTCTGCCTATGGGGTCGCTGTTACCACGACGATGGTGATTGAAACCATACTGACCTTTTTTGTAATTCGCTACGCCTGGAACTACCCCTTCTTCCTGTGCCTGTTGGCGACGGGATTTTTCCTGTTGATCGACACGACTTTTTTTGCCGCCACCATGCTGAAAATCGCGCAGGGGGGATGGTTTCCGCTCGCGATCGGAGGGGTAGTCTTCTTTGTCATGTCCACGTGGAATCGGGGGCGTCAAATTCTGGTTGAGCATTTGCGCTCGGCGGCAATCCCGCTCCAGCCATTCCTGGAATCACTAATGGCGCATCCGCCGGCGCGCGTCGCCGGCACATCGGTTTTTTTGACCGCGGATCCGGATGGCGTACCCCATGCGCTACTACATAATCTCGCACATAACCAGGTCCTGCATGAGCGCGTCGTGATTCTCACCGTGATGTACATCGAAACCCCGCGGATACTCAAAGAACATCGAATATCCGTGAAGCCATTGGTCGACAACTGCTACCAGGTTACGGTGCGATATGGTTTCAAAGACGAGCCCAATCTGCCCTATGCGCTTGAATTGTGCGAACCATATGGACTTGTGTTCGAGCCGCTTCAAACATCGTACTTTCTCAGCCGCGACATCGTCGTACCCAGTCCAGGCGCCGGCATGGGTTTGTGGCGGGAACGTATCTTTGCCGCAATGGCACGTAATGCAAGCAACGCTGCCGAATATTTCAAATTACCGGCAAATCGTGTCCTTGAACTCGGCGCGCGGGTAGAGATATGACCTTATTTTCCTATTCCACGAACCGTCAGGCCATTCACGTCATTCAGCTGAATAACGGGTACGGCACAGTAGGGTGTGAAATGGATGTAACCCACTTATTGAGATTGGCGCGCCCAACACGATTCGAACGTGTGACCCCCGCCTTCGGAGGGCGGTACTCTATCCAGCTGAGCTATGGGCGCAATATAGATGAGATAGGAGTGTTTATTGAATTTGCCGCTAGGATAACGTTTTTTCTCCCCCCAGTCCAACCTAAACAAATCGCTTTTGCTTGAATACGCGAACCTATACAATAATGATTTTTTTACTTGCGGAGTTATTGTGAGCGGCAGTGAAGATGATGGGCATTCCTCGGCTATAAAGACACCTAAACAATTAGTTACGGTCATCGTGGCCGCGTTTGTGTTTCCGGTTATGATTCTTTGGCTATTGGGCAAGTTTATTACCGGAGATGCTCCCATAGATCCAAATAGCCGTGCTTTTTCTGACGAAGCCGTTGCGCAGCGTTTGGAGCCGGTGGGTAAATTGGTGCTCGCGGGTGATTCTTCTCACGGTGACGTGCAACTGGAAGCTGGATCCGGTCCGGTAGCGGATGCCGCATCGGCGTCCGTGGCTGCTTCCGCCGCTGCGTCGGTGGCAGATGCGGGAGACCCGATAGAGAAAGCGAAGGCAATTTATACCGCCAGTTGCGCCGCCTGTCACACTACCGGTGCGGCAGGCGCACCCAAGCTTGGGGACAATTCGGCTTGGGCGCCGCGCATCAAGGCCGGCAACGAGACGCTCTACACGAGCGCACTCAAGGGCAAAAACGCAATGCCGCCCAAAGGCGGGAACGCCAGCCTATCGGACGCCGAAGTCAAAGCGGTAGTCGATTATATGGTGAGCCAGTCAAAATAATTCGGCGCGGGTAGTGGAACGGGTGTAACAGGGCGATAGGGGGTTCCGTATCGCCCTTGTTTTTGGCAAGGATGTCTTCGCTAATATACGGCTATACGATTGCATTAATCTCTGGTTAACTCTCCTTCAATCCATGGCCACATTCGCAATCGGTGACTTGCAAGGCTGTTATCAGGAATTCAGGGAGCTTCTTGACCTGATTCATTTCGACCGTGCAAAAGACAGGCTGTGGCTCGTCGGGGACCTCGTCAACCGTGGTCCTGATTCGCTGGCTATATTGCGTTTTGTGAGGGACTTGGACGAAGCAGCAGTAATGGTACTGGGAAACCATGATCTGCATCTGCTCATGGTCGCTGAAGGATGCAGCGAACTGCATCGGAACGACACCCTGCAGGATATCCTCGATGCACCCGACAGGGACGAGCTGCTCTATTGGTTGCGTCAGCAGAAGCTGTTGCATGTGGCGGGGAATTACGTGATGGTACACGCGGGCTTGCTGCCATCCTGGACCGTCGAGCAAGCCTCTCTGCTGTCAAAAATAGTGGAGACGGCGTTGCGCAGGACGGACTTCCACGAACTTTGCGCCAACATGTATGGAAACCAGCCCGACCATTGGGACGATAGTCTGGAAGGCTACGAGCGCCTGCGAGTGATCATCAACGCCATGACACGAATGCGTGTCTGCACCCCTGATGGAAAAATGGATTTTTCTCACAAGGGTCTGGTGCAGGACATTCCGGCCGGTTATCTACCATGGTTCGAGACACCAAATCGCGCCAGCCGGGAGGCCACCATTGTTTGCGGGCATTGGTCGGCGCTGGGTCTGCAAGTCCGGGATAACCTGATAGCATTGGACACGGGTTGCTTGTGGGGCGGGAGCCTTACCGCTATTCGTCTGGAAGATCGGAAGGTTTTTCAGGTGTCTTGTGCGGCAGAGGAAGAGACAAGGCGCTGGCAATAGCCTGCTCCGCGCCCCGTGCAAGTTCTCGCCGGTTTTTTCCGCTACTGTCAATCGGATCGGCGAAGATCAGTTCTACATCGATCCTGGGTTGCCGCAATACCCGGCGCAATGATTCCAGCAGAGAAATATTGACTAGCGGCGCCGCTTTACTGATTTCACCCGACATGCCGGTATAACGTATTGCGACGGGGTACAGCCTGGCTGAAACGGTTATCGCGGATTGCAGCAGTGACGCATGGAAATGCCGAAGCGCGTTGCCGTCGCCGGTAGTGCCCTCAGGAAATAGCGCAACCCGATCCCCAATTTTTAACGCATCGGCGATATCCTCATTTATTCTGGCCGTATCGCGGCGCTTGGTGCGCTCTATAAACAACGTACCGACGTTACGGCTCAACCAGCCGAACAGTGGCCAGCCGCGAATTTCAGCCTTGGCTACGAAACGGGCGGGACATACTGTTATCAGCGAGTAAACATCCAGCCATGAGACATGATTGGCGGCTAGCATCACCGGTCGTGCTTCCATCGGTGGCGGAGTGCCATGATAACGTAATCTGATACAAAGAATCGCAAGTAGTCGCGCTGACCATTTCTGGGCCATACGCCTTTGCGCTGGCTGACCGAGATGCGGATAAGCTGCGGACTGAATCAAGCCCGAAATAATATGCAACAACAAGCGGACGGAGCGAAAAACCTGCGTCAGTCGACTATTGATTTCATTTTTCATGTCATTATTATTATGCATCAATAATGACAGTACCTCGACATGGCATCAGGCGCTCTTTCCGGCGAAACTCCCCATGAATCCCCTCCTCGAACTCATCCCCGATGGAATCGCCGCGCTTTGGTTTAATCCGTTTATGGTTTAACCCGCGTTGAGGCCCAATTCCTCCCGGACGCCGTCGCTTGTACTCTCTATTCCTGAAATCCGGGGGTCATCCAGAGCCCCCTGCTATTTTCCGACTAGTGCGAGACGCGTGAGACCCCACCGCCTCCCAGAATCCTTACACGCTCGCCGGGTTTGAATTCCTCATCGGCTTCCTGGGTTATGGATACCAGAGAGCCGTTGTCCAGTTTGACGGTGATCTCCAGCCCAGTCCTGCTTGTAACACCTTGTTCCAGCGCCTGCCCCACCAGGCCGCCGCCGAGTGCGCCAAGAACAGCGGCAATGGCGCCCAGCCTGCCGCTAGCAGCGGTGCTGGCGCCTATCCCGCCGGCGACACCGCCGGCTACCGCCCCGATACCACTGCGGGTACCCTCGATCTTTACTTCCCGCACACTTTCCACTACCCCGGTACGCACGCTTTGTTCCTGACGGGCCTGACCGCGAGTGTAGTCGCTGCCCGACGACCCCGCTGCACAGCCAGTCAAAATAGCTACCGATGAGCATATAAGCGCTATCGCAAAGATATTCATCCGGTTCATTGCGCCCTCGCTAGAGAATGCGGCTGCCGAAATTTTCAAAATATCGCTGGTCTATTTCATCCCGCGTGAACTTGTGATTTTGCCCGCCCCGCTCCGCAATTTTAAGGGCTCCCATAAGGGAACCGAGCTGCCCGGTGCTCTGCCAATCCATTCCGTTGGTAATTCCGTACAGCAACCCTGCGCGATAAGCATCGCCGCAACCTGTCGGATCGATCAGCTTATCCGGTTTAACGCTTGGAATCTCGATCTGTTGACCATCAGTGTAAACTACCGACCCCTCGGCGCCTTTTGTGACAATCAATCCTTTTACAAGTTTTGCCAGCGCTTCCAGCGTGCGTCCGGTGCGCTCATGCAGTAGTTGACCTTCGTAGTCGTTCACCGCGATGTAATCCGCCTTGCGGATAAAATCCAGCAGCTCTTCACCGTTGAACATGGGCAACCCTTGTCCGGGATCGAACATAAAGGGAACTCCCGCCTCGTGAAATTCGCGTGCATGCTGCACCATGCCATCCCTTCCGTCCGGTGCAACAATGCCGAGGCTTACCTTTTTTGCATCAACTACGTGATTCTCATGCGAATAATTCATCGCACCAGGGTGAAAGGCGGTGATCTGGTTATCTGATAGATCAGTAGTGATGAATGCCTGTGCGGTAAACGTGCCCTGTACCTGACGAATATGGGTCTGCGCAATATCCAGACTCGCCAGACGGGATGCGTAAGGCTGATAGTCATCGCCAACGGTGGCCATGATAAGCGGCTCGCCGCCTATCATTTGCAAGTTGTAGGCAATATTGCCAGCACAGCCGCCAAACTCCCGGCGCATATCCGGTACCAGAAAAGCGACGTTCAGGATATGAATTTGTTCCGGCAGGATGTGGTTCTTGAAATGGTCTTTGAACACCATGATGGTGTCGTAAGCAATGGAGCCGCAAATGAGTGTATGCATGGGCCTGCCAAGGGATTAGAGAAAGTTTTTCAACTTTTGAATCAGAAGCTGTCTGGACACGTTCAAACCTGTTTCCAGGTCAAGTCCAGCTCGCGCGCGGCTTTTACATCGTCCAGCCTGCGTACGGGAGTGGTATGGGGCGCGTTTTTAACCAATTCCGGCTGATTGTGGGCTTCTTCCATGATTTCCTTCATGGCCGCCACAAACGCATCCAGCGTTTCCCTGGATTCGGTTTCAGCGGGTTCGATCAGCATGCATTCAGGTACCAGAAGCGGAAAATAAATAGTAGGGGCGTGGTAACCCTTGTCCAGCAGCCGCTTGGCCACGTTCATCGCAGTGATGCCCGTTTTTTCCTTGAGTTCTTTCAGCGTCACGATAAATTCATGGCTGGCGCGACGGGTCGGATAGGCGATCTCAAAGCCCGCCTTGCTCATTTCCGCCATCAGGTAATTGGCATTAAGCGCAGCGAATTCGGCTACGCGGTGCATGCCTTCCGCCCCCAGCAGACGCACGTAGACATAGGCCCGGAGCAGTACACCCGCGTTACCCATATGCGCCGAAAGTCTGCCGATCGTTTGCGGGATATCCTTTTCCGTCAGCCAGCGATACATTCCGTTGTCGGATCCCACTACCGGCACAGGCATGAAAGGCAATAAACGCGGCGCGACTCCTACCGGCGCCGACCCTGGGCCCCCGCCGCCATGGGGGGTGGAAAAAGTCTTGTGGAGGTTGATATGAATGACATCAAAACCCATATCGCCCGGCTTCACCTTGCCGAGTATGGCGTTCAGGTTTGCGCCATCGTAATACAGCAGCCCGCCCGCCTCGTGGACGAGTTTGCTCATCTCGGCGACGTTCTTTTCGAACACGCCAAGTGTCGAGGGGTTGGTCAGCATCAGTCCCGCCGTTTGCGGCCCAACGGCTGCTTTCAGCGCTTCCATGTCCACGTCGCCTTCCTTGTCGGTGGCTATCTCCACCACCTTGTAGCCGCACATTACCGCTGTGGCTGGATTGGTTCCGTGCGCAGCATCGGGGACGATGATTTCGGTGCGAGCGGAGTCGCCGCGAGATTCATGATAAGCGCGTATCATCGCGATGCCGATCAGTTCGCCCTGCGCACCCGCCATCGGCGTAAGGCATACTCCCGCCATGCCGGTTACATCTTTCAGGATTTCCTGCAACTCGTACATGCATGCCAGAAATCCCTGACCGGTACTTTCCGGCGCCCGCGGGTGCCGCGCCAGAAATTGAGGCAGCATGGCAAGCGAATTGCACGCCCGGGGGTTGTACTTCATCGTGCAGGAGCCAAGCGGATAAAACTGCGTGTCTATCGAAAAATTCTTTTGCGATAGCCGCGTGTAATGACGCACCGCATCCATTTCGGATACTTCCGGCAATAGTGGCGGTACTTTACGCATCAGGTTCTGCGGAATGCCAACTATTTCCGCAGCGGCTGGGGATTGAGAATAATTGCGCCGCCCCGGGCGTGAATGTTCAAATATCAGCATGGTTAAATCCGAGTGTTTACGATCAGTGTTTTTTTTGGGGAAGCAGGTTGGGGGAATCGGATGACCTGTGTCTTTTTTGCGCTGGGCACCCTTAGGATTGCAGCGCAGCCAAGGCCGCATCGTAGTTGGGTTCATCCTTGATTTCGGGTACGAGTTCGGCATGAATTATTTTATCGTTCTCATCCAGTACCACGACAGCGCGGGCAGTGATGCCGGCCAACGGACCGTCGGCGATGGCAACGCCATAATTTTTCATGAATTCAGACCCTCGCATGGTGGAAAGTGTCACAACCTTATCCAATCCCTCGATGTCGCAGAAGCGGCTCATCGCAAACGGCAGGTCAGCGGCGATTATCAGCACCACCGTATTGTCCATGTTGCTGGCCTTTTCGTTGAATTTGCGGGTCGACATTGCACAGACCGGGGTATCCAGGCTGGGAACGATGTTGAGCACCTTTTTCCTGCCCGCAAAATCGGCCAGCGTGACGTCTTTCAAGTCCTTGTTCACCAGCGAGAATTCTGGCGCTTTATCGCCCACCTTTGGAAAGGTTCCTTCAATTTTGATGGGATTGCCGGCGAGAGTGACCATGCTATTTCTCCTTAATTGAGAGTGAATAATTCCGAGTGGTTGAGAATCGACTAAATTGAATTACGAATTTTCGAGGACGCCGCGCAATTGGCCAGCGTACTTATCCAAATCCTCTGATGTTTTCGTTTCCGTCGCGCATACCAGCATTGCATGGCCAAGTTCCGGATAATACCCTTCCAGATCCAGTCCGCCCAGTATTCCCCGGGATTCCAGTGCATGCATGATTTCCCCGGCCGGCGCCGGCAGTGAAACGACTATTTCGTGAAACAACGATCCGTTGAAAAGTCTTTTCACCCCCTTTAGCGTTTCCAGTTTTTCCAGCAGGCTCAATGTGTTTGCATGGGACTGCGCGGCAGTTCGGCGCAAACCTTCCGGGCCCATGAGCGCGAGATAAATAGTTGCCGCAGTGACCATCAGCCCTTGATTTGTACAGATGTTCGAAGTGGCTTTGGAGCGTCGGATGTGCTGTTCGCGTGCCTGAAGGGTAAGTACAAAACCACTCCTGCCATCCTGATCCGTGGTGCGCCCAATGATGCGGCCGGGCATCTGGCGCACCAATGCCTGCTTGCAGGCCATGAAACCGAAATAGGGTCCGCCGCTTGAAAGGGGAATTCCAAGTGGCTGGCCTTCGCCCACTGCTACATCCGCGCCCTTTTCGCCCCACTCCCCCGGCGGGGTGAGTATTGCGAGCGCCATGGGGTTGACCACGCCTATGGCCAATGCATTTTTGCTGTGCGCCCAGTCGGTGAGCGTATCAACCTCTTCGAGCACGCCAAAAAAATTGGGTTGGGGAATGACCAGCGCGGCAAATTCTTCCTTGCCAAACTCATCCAGCGCTTCAGCCAGGGTCTGACCGGATGCCTTGCAATAAGGTAGTTCAACGACATCAATACCCTGATTCCTGACAATGGCGCGCACTACGCTGCGATAAACAGGGTGAACGGTCGACGGTATCAGAATACGGCGCGAGGACTTATGCGAGCGTACCGCCATCAATGCAGCTTCCGCCAAGGCGGATGCGCCGTCGTACATGCTGGCGTTGGACACATCCATTCCGGTGAGCGACGCCATTATCGTCTGGTATTCGTAGAGCAGTTGCAGCGTGCCCTGGCTGGCTTCCGCCTGGTAGGGGGTATACGAGGAGTAGAATTCGCCGCGAGTGGCTATTTGCCATACAGCAGCCGGGATATGGTGTTCATAGGCGCCGGCACCGATGAAGTTGAGATAGCGTCCGTCGGTCTCAGCCCGTTCCAGCATGAGCCGTGATATTTCCATCTCGCTCAAGCCGGGGGGAACCCCTTTCAGGCCGCCGCTTTTCAAGGCAGGCGGAATTTCATCGAACAGGTTATCTATGCTGTTTGCGCCGATGCTCGCAAGCATCGTTTGTACATCTTCTTGAGTATGTGGAATGAACGGCATGGGTGTGTGTTCCGCGATTCGTCTGGTAATGAAGTGAAGCCTGAATAATGAAAATATAAGGCTGAAAGTGTTAGCTGCGCGCTTCGTTTTCCATCGCCTGCAATTTATTGGTTTTCTTCGCTTTCGAGTATTTTCTGATACGCTGCATAATCGAGCAGGTTAGCCAGATCTGCCGCATTTACGGATTTCAGCTTGAAAAGCCAGGCTGCATAGGCATCCTGATTGATTTTCTCGGGGGCCGATTCCAGATCGGGATTGACGGCAGCCACTTCTCCCGCGATGGGTGCATATACGTCGGCAGCCGCCTTCACTGATTCGACGACGGCGCATTCCTCTCCCTGTTTGAGTTTGCGACCCACCTTGGGAGTTTCCACGAATACCATGTCACCCAGCAACTCCTGGGCATGCTGGGTAATACCTATGGTCGCTGTGCCGTCGTCTTCAAGCCTCACCCATTCGTGGGATTTGGTGTACTTCAGATCGTTTGGAATACTCATGTTTTGCTCCAGAATTAAATGACAGTTACTTCACTGCCCATATCAAACCAAAATTTTGCCGTTTCGCACGAAGGGATATTTCACCACTTTCGCTCTCAACATCTTGTCCCGCACCACTACCTGTACCTCATCTTCAGGAGATGCATTCAGAGGTAGCCGCGCGAGTGCGATGGACTGGTTAAGCGTCGGAGAAAAGCCTCCGCTGGTAATTTCGCCTTCGTCTCCGTGTTCGCCTTGGCCTGCCTTCGCATCGTACTGTATAACGATCTTCTGATGGCTTCGTAATACTCCCCGATCCAATAAAATCAGGCCAATCAGTTGCCGCGTCACAGGTTTTTCAAGAAGTGCCTGCTTGCCGATAAATTCCCGATCACTTTTCAAATCAATTGTCCAGCCCAACCCGGATTCTAACGGATTGGTAGTTTCATCCATATCCTGGCCGTAAAGATTCATTCCGGCTTCAAGCCGTAGCGTATCGCGCGCACCCAGTCCCGCGGGCGCGACGCCCGCGGCATGGAGCGCGTTCCAGAAATCTGCGGCATCAACTGCCGGCAGCATTATCTCAAACCCGTCCTCGCCAGTGTAGCCGGTACGTGCAATGAAATACTTGTCAAAAAAAGTTGCCTGAAACAGCTTGAGATTCTCTGTTTCAGCCTGAGACCCCGCAATGACTTGCCAAACCTTGGCACGGGCGTTAGGTCCCTGCACGGCGATCATGGCGAGATCACGGCGCGGGATAATTTCCAGGCCGGGAGCGATTTTATCTCGCTGGGCCTGCATCCACGCCAGGTCCTTTTCGGCGGTGCCGGCATTGACGACCGTACGGAAATGCGATTCCGCAAGAAAATAGATGATGAGATCATCTATTACGCCTCCCTCGGGATTGAGCATGCAGGAATAGAGTGCCTTGCCGGGCTGTGTCAGTTTGTCCACGTTGTTGGCGACGAGCCGACGCAAGAAATCACGCGCAGCCTCGCCCTTGATATCGAGGGCCAGCATGTGCGAAACGTCGAACATGCCCGCATCACTGCGCACCCTGTGATGTTCATCAAGTTGGGAGCCGTAATGCAAAGGCATATCCCAGCCGCCGAAATCGACCATCTTGGCGTTCATGTCGCGGTGGGTTTGATTAAGAGTGGTTGCTTTCAAAGATCGATACCTCAAAAAAAAGGGTGAAGTCATATGCGACATGACTTCACCCCTCTGTCCTTGTTACCTGAGAGATTACGGAATATGTGCTCCTCCATTCCGTCTGCCCCTTCGGTGGCCAACTCCATGTTGGCACTCTCCAGATTGCCCTTTCGCAAGCGGTTCTCAAGGATCAAGGCTGACATGATCTACGCCTGAGCGATTCCGGGGGGTTGCGCCTTCGGCGGCGCCACTGAAAATTGGCGCGCTCTTCCGCTTGGATATAAATGGCAGATACGAACTATACTCCAGCAATCGGGATCAAGACAAGGTGTATCACATCCTGAACTGTCCTCGCATTAGATTCCAATATTAATCGATCAAGGAATTTTGAACTTATAGTGGTATCTTATCCAAGCCCAGCAGGATTTTGACTCGAATTTTTCTGCTACTTGTCTGAACGAGTAAAGCGATTTGACGCTGTGATAACACCGGCGGGCTTTCCGAACGCGTGAGGTAATAATGTATTTTGGCCACTTTGGGCTTTCCGAGCCGCCCTTTGCCCATTCATCAACTACCGAATTTTTTTACGAAGGGTCCAACCGGGGCGCGACGCTGGATGCGCTCATCTATGTGCTCACACACGGTGAGGGAGTTGAAGGCGTTATCCAGGTCACAGGCGATGCCGGCAGCGGCAAAACCACGTTATGCCGGTCGTTGATGAAGCGATTGCCTGCACAGATGCAAACCATTTATGTCGCCAAGCCCGATTTGTCGCGAGAAGAATTTCTCCGTTCAATTGCAGACCAATTGAATTTCGGGGTCGCCGAAAGTTGCGCTGCCGCTGCGCGGTCCACACATGCGATAGAAGAACTGCAACGCGCGCTGGCCGAAAAATATACCGCTAGCAGGCAAGTAGTGTTACTCATGGATGAGGCCCATGCCATGTCTGCGGAGGCGCTCGAAGATGCATTGACGCTATACGACCTTGAATCGTCCTGTCACAAGTTGCTCCAGATTGTCCTGTTTGGGCAGCCCGAACTTAAAGATACGCTGGGTTTGCCGCAGATACGCAAGTTCAAGAATCGCTTCACTCATCACTTTGTCTTGCAGCCATTCAATGCTAAAGCGGTTGCGGAATATCTGATGTCCCGCCTACGTGACGCGGGCTACCGTGGCCCTGGTATATTTTCTGCCGAAGCCATACGAATGATTGCCAGGGCTTCCAGCGGACTCATCCGCCGGGTGGATATTCTTGCTGATAAGTCCATGCTGGCTGCGTCCCGTGCTAATGCTCGTGAAATAAAAGCGCAGCATGTTAAAGCAGCCTTTGAGGATGACGCAATCACGACCCGTTTCCACTGGCGGGACAGGCTGGATCTGTTGAACTATCGCCCAGTCAGTACACGCATCATATTTTCCACCTTAGCTGCAGGGATGCTGAGCGTGCTGGGCTGGCAGGCACTTTATTCCTCCCCAACGGAGGTTGCCTCTATTGCCGCTTCGGCGCCGCTTGAAGCACACCTGCCAGTGCGGGCTTCGATCACCGCGCCTGCTCCAGTCCCAGCTCCAGTGTATCCCGCGAGAACTCCCTCCTCAGTTTCGGTAGCGGCCTCTACGCCTCCCGCGCCCCCCTCCATATCTTCCAAACCTTCCATATCTTCCCAGTCTCTTGAAAATGCGGTGGAAATGTCAACTTTCCCTCAAAACCAGCCGGGTGCCGCGGCAGAGCAGCCGAGGAGTGCTAAATCGAGTATCGCCGGGGTAAAGTTGGCAGAGTATGCGTTGTTGGCGCAGCGGGTTGGGGAAACAAGGAAAGCCGTCGCTGCGGCGGATCCGGATTTCTATACAATTCACCTCTTTGCCACTGATAATGTCCAGCCAGACCGGATGGAGCGATTTCTGGCACGGGCTCAGGGTGTCGTTGATCTATCCGATCTCTATGTGCATCCGGTAACTGACGGAGACCAGGCCAAGTTCAGAGTCACCTACGGTATTTACTCCAGTCGCGATGAAGCCACTGCGGCAGTGGCCGAACTTCCACAGAAATATCAAAGCGCTTTTCACGCTGAACTGTATACTTTGAGCGAACTACGCTGATCCTTCATCGCATAGCTTTCCGCTTTAGCGGGTTACCGTAGCATGTAATCCAAACCCATGATGTTACAATGGTCACTGTCCGTCAACCTCGACCTCCACCCTATTCCATGCCGGCGCCTCATCTTGATACTGCCCTGAGCGGCCCAATCCTTGATCTGGAGAGATGCATCATCGATGCCATGCCCTCGATTGAGCACTGGCTGCGCAACGAGTGGCAGAAGCATTCCGTGCCGTTTTACTGCTCTGTGGATTTACGCAACAGTGGATTCAAGCTGGCGCCCGTGGACACGAATCTGTTTCCCGGGGGATTCAATAATCTCAACCCGGAATTCATGCCGTTGTGCGTACAGGCGATGATGGCGGCGGTTGAGAAAATATGTGCCGGTGCTCGAAGTGTACTGTTGATTCCCGAAAATCATACCCGCAATATTTTTTACCTGCAAAATCTGGCAACGTTGCAAGCCATTATGCGGCATGCGGGCATAGAAATTCGCATCGGTACTCTGCTGCCCGAGATCACCACCGCCACAACGGTCAGCCTTCCCGACGGTGGCAAGCTTACGCTGGAGCTGGTTCAACGCAAAGGCGATCATCTGCTTGTAGAAGACTTTGATCCGTGCGTCGTACTCCTCAATAACGATCTCTCAACCGGCATTCCCCCGATCCTGCAAAATCTCGAACAGACTGTCATTCCGCCTCTCCATGGGGGATGGGCGACGCGTCGAAAATCGCAGCATTTCGCCGCCTACGATAATGTGGCTCAACAGTTTGCCGGCCTGATCGGCATCGATCCGTGGCTCATCAATCCCTATTTTGCCGCCTGTGGAAAAATTAATTTTCGTGAAAAAAAAGGGGAAGACTGCGTCGCGAACACCGTAGACGAAATCCTGCGCGACATCCGGGAAAAATATGTGCAATATGGGGTCAAGGAAGACCCTTTCGTCATTGTTAAAGCCGATGCGGGTACTTATGGCATGGGTATCATGACGGTAAAGGACGGCGCCGAAGTCCGCGCGCTTAACCGTAAACAGCGTAATAAAATGGCAGTGGTGAAAGAGGGCCTGCAGGTGACCGAAGTCATGGTGCAGGAAGGGGTATACACTTTCGAGCGAGTTAATGAAGCAGTCGCGGAGCCTGTCATTTACATGATCGATCGTTACGTGGTTGGCGGATTTTACCGCGTGCACACCGGGCGCGGCATTGACGAGAACCTCAACGCGCCTGGTATGCAATTCGTACCGCTGGCGTTTGAAGACACCTGTCTGTTGCCAGACCGCGAAGCAGGGCCAGGCTGCAGCACCAACCGATTTTATGCTTATGGCGTGATTGCCCGGCTGGCGTTGCTGGCGGCTGCGCAAGAGCTGGAGAAAAGCGAAGGGCGCATTGCGGCCGCTGTTGCCTAGCAACAAATCCGACTCATGCGGCGCTGACAAATACTGTACAGGCTGTCTAATCTGAAACATCCCGCTCTTTACGATGTCTTGTACGCGAGCAGCGTGCGTAACCGAGGGTTCATGATTCATGAAGCTCGCTTTTATACTCGACCACCTCGATTCAATCAAAACATATAAAGACTCAAGCTTTGCCATGATGCGTGAGGCTGCTTCCCGTGGCCATAGGTTGTTCTCCCTGCAACAGGGCGACTTGGCCTGGAAAGGAGGTGAGACGATCGGTTTTGCGCGTGTGCTGGAGTTGGCGGGCGATGCCGATGGCGCGGATAGCGGGGATAAGGACCGCCGCTGGTATCGGACAGAAGACCCGGAGGAAATTCCGTTACAGGAATTTGACGTTGTGCTGATGCGCAAGGACCCTCCATTCGACATGGAGTATGTCTACAGTACCTATTTGCTGGAGCTGGCAGAAAGCCACGGTGCGCATGTAATCAATAGCGCGCGCGCGGTGCGGGATCATAACGAGAAGCTCGCCATAGCGAAGTTTCCTCAATATACCGTGCCTACCCTAGTCACAAGGCAGGAACACCTGATTCGCGATTTTCTTGCCGAACACCGCGATCTCATCCTGAAACCCCTGGATGGCATGGGGGGAGCGAGTATATTTCGCATCCACCGCGACGATCACAATTTAGGCGTGATAATAGAAACCCTGACGCATTACGGCACACGTACCATTATGGCTCAGCGGTATATTCCCGAAATCATTCAGGGTGACAAACGCATCCTGCTGATCGCTGGAGAGCCAGTACCCTATACGCTTGCACGCATTCCCAAACCAGGGGAATCGCGCGGCAATCTTACCGCAGGCGCTACCGGGTTAGCACAGCCTTTGACCCGGCGCGACCGTGAAATCGCGGAAGCGCTGGGGCCCGCATTATATGACAAGGGTTTAATGCTGGTTGGGTTGGACGTGATCGGTGACTACCTCACCGAGATCAATGTCACCAGTCCCACGGGCATGAGGGAAATTGCCGATCAGACCGGCTTCAACGTGGCTGGAATGATGGTGGATGCGCTTGAAGAGAGTGCCACTAAAAATCTTTGAGCAAGGTACTGCGCCAGAGACCCAATAAGATATTTCATTCCGATTCTTGTCTGCCCAGCCTGGACTTACGTTAGGCCGATTCTCTGTATTGTATTTTTGTGTGGCGCTGTTTGCCGAGCTATCCTCGCGAAAACCTGAAGCCATTCGTAGAAGTCTTTGAAGTCTTCCGTCGAAGACGCGATTGCCAAAGGACGTCGCTCAGCCGCACGAGGCCGACAATGCTAGAATGCTTTTCCATCCTCTGATAATCAAATATGGCAGCAGACCATGATTGGAATTTTAATTATCTCGCACGGTAATCTGGGCGATAGCCTTATCCATTGCGCTAATCACGTGATGGGGAGGAAGTCGCCGTATTTGACGCATCTGAGTATTACCATTCAGGACGACCCTGATGTTGTCATGCCGAGGGCGCTCGAGCTGGTCAGAGAACTGGACCAGGGCGATGGCGTACTGGTGTTGAGTGACATCTGCGGTGCAACGCCGTGCAATATAGCCAGTCGGCTGATTAGCTCGGGAAAGGTGGAGTGTCTCGCTGGCGTTAATCTGCCAATGCTGATACGGGCGCTTACCTATCGCAATGAATCACTTGGGGTAGTTGGGGAAAAAGCATTGGCAGGCGGCAAGGAAGGCGTCATGCGTCTGGATCCAGGACTGCAAAATGCAATATAGAGAAGTCAAGATTCTGAACAAATTGGGAATGCATGCCCGTGCTTCCGCAAAGCTTACCCAATTGGCCGGCCGATACCGCAGCGAAGTATGGTTGTCACGAAATGAGCGGAAAGTCAATGCAAAAAGCATTATGGGAGTCATGATGCTGGCGGCGAATCAGGGCGTCACCCTGGGCATTGAAACAACGGGCGCGGACGAGGCAGAAGCGATGCAGGCCCTGGTAAACCTGATCGAGAATCGGTTCGGAGAAAGCGAGTGAGCTTTGTGTTGCACGGTGTGGGGGTTTCCGGCGGCATTGCGATAGGACACGCTCATCTTGCATCCCATGCCGCGCTGGAGGTGGCGCATCACACCGTGCCGCAGGATCAGGTCAGCAATGAGATCTCCCGCCTCGACACGGCATTCACAGCAGTTCGTGAAGAGCTTGAGGCATTGCATGCCTCCGTTGTCAGTGGCCCCGCAGCCGCAGAATATGGCGCATTTCTCGATCTGCATCGGATGATTCTGGACGATCCCACGCTTTCCACCGCGGCAAAAACCTATATTGCTCAAAACCAGTGTAACGCTGAATGGGCTATCACCCAGCAGATGGACGTATTGATGGCGCAGTTCGAGGAGATTGAGGATGCATATCTCCGTGAACGAAAAACCGATGTCATTCAAGTGGTGGAAAGAGTACTGAAAGCTTTGCTGGGCCACCCCGGTTATGTTCCAGCCCCGCTAAAGCACGATGGGGACAGTATTCTGGTTGCCCATGATTTAAGTCCCGCCGATGTGCTGCAGTATAAACAGCACTGGTTTACCGCGTTTCTCACCGACTTGGGCGGTTTGACTTCACACACCGCTATCGTCGCGCGCAGTCTCAATATTCCCTCTATCGTGGCCCTGCATCATGCGCGCCAGCTCATTCGTGATAACGATGTGCTGATCGTGGACGGCAGCCAGGGTGTAGTAATAGTCGATCCTGACGAGCATGTGCTGTCTGAGTATCGGCTGCGCCAGAGCCAGCTCGAATTGGAAAAACAGAAGCTGAAGCGCATCAAGACAATTGCTGCGACGACGCTGGACGGCACGACGATAGAATTGCACGCCAACATCGAACTGCCTCAGGATGTTGAACAGGTAAAAGAAAACGGAGCGACCGGCATCGGCCTGTTCCGCAGTGAGTTCCTGTTTCTCAATCGCGATACGCTGCCCGACGAGGACGAACAGTTTGAAGCATATCGTACCGTGGCCCGAAAAATGCGGGGACTGCCGGTAACGATACGCACATTCGATCTGGGCGCCGACAAGAATCTTGACCACGCAAAGCGAGTGGCAGCCAATCCGGCGCTGGGATTGCGCGCCATCCGGCTGAGTCTGGCTGAACCGCAAATGTTCAATACCCAGTTGCGCGCGATTCTGCGCGCTTCCCGTTATGGCCAGATTCATATTCTGGTGCCGATGCTCTCCAGTGTTTCCGAAATCACGCAGACATTGCATTTTGTCGAAAACGCCAAACAAAGCTTGCGCAACGAAAAAATTCCTTTCGACGAGAAAATACAAGTGGGAGGAATGATTGAGATCCCTGCCGCTGCGCTGTGCCTCGATATTTTCATGCGCAAGCTGGATTTCCTGTCAATCGGCACCAACGATCTGATTCAGTACACCCTGGCGATAGACCGTGCCGATGACTCTGTGGCACACCTCTATGACTCGTTGCATCCGGCGGTGTTGCGACTGGTGGCTCATATCATACGCAGCGCCAACCGGACCGGGATACCGGTGTCGGTATGCGGCGAAATTGCCGGGGATCTGGTGTTCACCCGGCTTCTACTCGGTTTTGGGCTCAGGTCATTTTCCATGCATCCCGCGCAACTGCTGACTGTGAAAAGAGAGGTATTGAGAAGTAACCTGCCTGATATCATACCGCTCACGCAAAAAATACTTAAAGCCGACGATCCGGATAGAATTCATGCGTTATTGATGAAGCTGAATGGCTGACGTTTTTGTATGAGGACTAATGAGCAACGATGCGCAGTTGGATTTTCAGAGGTGTGTTTGACTATAATTGCCGGTTACGGATTGCATTCATCGCGCCCGAAGATACAACCGCCAAGTCACGCAGGATCTTTTTATACGCGAATACGCGAGATAAGGGAGATCAAAATTGCTGTTTATCTTTTACATGTATTTGCAGTTCATTAGTTATAAATCATCCTTCTGATCTCCTGACGGTTTTTTCACGTTAATGCAAGATTCTGATTCAATTAGTATCGTCGCGCCGCAAATTGCGCGTTTCGACACGCCCTTGCATTTAAAGAGCGGGACAGCGCTCGACAATTACGAGTTGGTATATGAAACCTACGGCGAACTCAACGCCGCCAGATCCAACGCTGTACTGATTTGCCACGCACTTTCAGGTAATCATCATCTCGCTGGCTTCTACGCGGACAATCCAAAGAGCGGAGGCTGGTGGAATAACATGATCGGCGCCGGCAAATCCATCGATACCAAAAAATTCTTTGTCATAGGAGTGAACAACCTTGGCGGTTGCCACGGTTCCACCGGACCTGCCAGCATCAATGCAAAAACCGGCAAATGCTACGGTCCGGATTTTCCGGTAGTGACGGTAGAAGACTGGGTGCAAACACAGGTAAGGCTGGCGGACTACCTCGGCATCGATCAATTCGCAGCAGTGGCGGGCGGCAGCCTTGGTGGAATGCAGGCCCTGCAATGGACGCTCGATTTTCCGGAAAGGGTGCGCCACGCACTGATCATCGCCGCTGCAGCCAAGTTAACCGCGCAAAACATCGCTTTCAATGATGTTGCACGCCAGGCGATCATTACCGATCAGGATTTTCACGGCGGGGATTACTATTCGCACGGCGTAGTGCCACGGCGGGGGTTACGGCTTGCCCGCATGCTGGGGCATATCACCTATCTGTCGGATGATGCGATGGCGGCGAAGTTCGGACGGGAACTGCGTAACGGCGCACTCGCGTTCGGTTACGACGTTGAGTTCGAAATAGAGTCGTACCTGCGCTATCAGGGAGACAAATTCGCCGACCAGTTCGATGCGAATACCTATTTGCTGATGACCAAGGCACTGGATTATTTTGATCCCGCATACCAGCACAACAACGATTTGAGCGCGGCATTCCGCGCCGCCAAGGCAAATTACCTGGTGTTGTCTTTTACTACCGACTGGCGTTTTTCGCCCGAACGCTCGCGCGCCATTGTCAGAGCATTGCTGGATAACGAACTGAATGTCAGTTATGCGGAAATCACGTCCAGCCATGGACATGATTCCTTTCTGATGGAAGATCGTCATTATCACAAGCTGGTTCGCGCTTATATGGACAACATTGTTATATAAGAAGACAGAGATAATCGTATGGAATGGATCCTTGAAAAATCGGCCATTAAGCGGTTAAATTATCCATTGTTTATGCGGATCGCCGCCATGACTTGCGTCCTCGGCAGATAAATGAGCATCGCCCGAAGCTTTATTTCCAGATACGCCTTACCGGAGTTCCATGAATAGTGCGTGTGCAGCTCGTCGGTTGTTACGAGCCCATCGCTATGGCGCGTTATGTGCCCTGTCGAAGAAGTTCAACGGCCATCCATTCGGCTCAATGACGTCGTATATGGTGGATCACGACGGCAGCCCGCTCATCCTTATCAGCACATTGGCGGAGCATACCAAGAATATCCAGCACGATCCTCGCGTCAGCCTCATTACATACAGCCAGGACGACTCGGATATCCAGTCACAAGCGCGCATCACGGTGGTGGGCGAGGCACAACCGGCAATGGATAAACAGCAGATCGGTACGCGCTATCTGCGCTATTTTCCGGAGGCACAAAGCTACCTCGTCATGAGCGATTTTTCTTTCTACCGCATCAGGCCGCTGACGCTGCGTTACATTGGCGGCTTCGGCAAAATCCATTGGGTTTCGGCAGCCAGCTATCTGGTAGCGCCCTATCCATTGATCGAACAGGAGGACGGCGTCATCACACACATGAACACGGATCATCGCGACACTATGCGCCGCTACTGCCGGCACGTTCATCAACGGGATACGCTGAACGTGGAAATGCTGGGTATCGACTGTGACGGTTTCGATGTGCGTGCCGATGACCGGATATTGCGTTTCGATTTTACGGAGAGGGTTCTGGATGCGCAGCAGGCCAGACGTGCATTAGTGGAAATGGCGCGAAGCGCAGGATAATCCTCCTACCACCGATGTGATCAGGGTGACTACACTCTGCGTGTAACTAATTAGACGCTACAATATTCGGAATTCTGTCACTCCCTTCGCCTGACGAGAACCGTTTGATGCCATTTGGCCCGAACCTATAAACAACATTTTTTGATGCGGGATTCATAACTCCTGTGAATACTGAAGACGTGGCTGACATTACTGCCCCATCCGTTGCCTACACGCATAGGCCCGATTTTGCCGTCATTGCTGCATGGGTAAAACCGGGCGCGAAAGTGCTTGATCTCGGCTGTGGGGATGGCTCGCTTATATGTTTTTTGCGCGACGCACGCAACATCCGCGGCTATGGCGTGGAAATTGACGATACCAATGTTCTGGCTTGTTTCAATAATGGGGTAAACGTAATACAGAGCGATCTGGAATCGGGGCTGCAAAGTTTCGAATCGGGATCATTCGATTATGTGGTTCTCTCGCAAACGTTGCAGGCAGTAAAAAATACGGAGAACATCGTCAAGGAAATGCTGCGGGTGAGCAAAGAAGGCATCGTGTCATTCCCGAATTTCGGGTACTGGAAAAATCGCCTGCAGGTTTTATCGGGCAACATGCCTGTTTCGGAAGCGCTGCCCTATCAATGGTTCGACACGCCTAACATTCACAACTGTACGTTGGGTGATTTTGAGGAATTCTGCAGCCAGCATGGCGCACGCATTCTCGAACGCAGTGTAATGAGTGGAAATCATCAGATCACATTTATGCCTAATTTGCTGGGAATGCTGGCGTTTTACCGGTTTGAACAGCAGAAATAGCGGCAGAAATACTTATCAGTATCACTTCAAACGCGCAGAGGACTCGGCAGTTTCGAATTTCGCCCGTCCGGCCAGCCATACCAGAATTAAAACCGGCAGGCCGAGTAACGCCGTGCCGGTAAAGAAGCTGGCATAACCGTACGCATCGACGAAGTCGCCGCTGAATCCGGCGATGAATTTTGGCAGCAACAACATCACTGAGCTGAACAGCGCGTACTGCGTAGCGGAATAGGCCGAGTTGGTGAGACCGGAAAGATAAGCGATAAAAGCTGAAGAGGCGATGCCGCCGGACAGATTATCGGCTGAGATGGTAAATATCAATCCGGTGACGTCGTGCCCGCGCCCTGTCAGCCAGACAAAAAGCAGATTAGTCGCCGCCGACAATACTGCTCCCAGAAAAAGCGTACGCATGATACCGATTTTCGCCGTCAGCACCCCTCCTATGGCTGCGCCGACGATCGTCATGATGACCCCATAAACCTTGGAAACCGTTGCCACTTCGTCCTTTGTGTAACCCATGTCGACATAAAAAGGGTTGCTCATCACGCCCATTACGACATCCGAGATGCGGTAAACGGCGATTAACGCCAGAATCAGCAAAGCCTGCCCGCCATGGCGCACAATAAAGTCACGGAAAGGCGCTACCATTGCTCCATACAGCCAGGCGAACAGCTGTTCGAGTTTGCTGTTCAGATGCCAGTGAGCGATGGTTTTCCGGGCGCGGTCCTCATTCTCGGAGATGAGACGAGTGACTGGAACTTCCGGCTCGCGGATAATCAGGGTGGTAACAATCCCGACCCCCATGCAGGCAGCCATCGTCAGGTAGGCAATACGCCAAGGCGCGTGCTCGTAAGTCACCTCTGAAAGATCTGCGGCCGCAGCGATCCACAAAGCACCAGCGGAAGCCAGAATCATCGCCAGGCGATAACCCGCCTGGTAAGTGGCGGCCATGGCGCCCTGTAGCCTCGGTGCGACGGCTTCGATCCGATAGGCGTCCAGGGCGATATCCTGAGTGGCGGAAGCGAAAGCAACAGCCAGGGCGAAGAAGACCATATGCGCCAGGTTCTCGAGTGGGTCGGTGCTGGCTATACCGACCAGCGCGACGGCAATGGCGACTTGCGATAGCAAAAGCCACGCACGCCGCCGGCCAAGCAATCGCGTTAATAACGGCAACGGCAGGCGATCCACCAGCGGAGACCACATCCATTTGAAACCATAAGCCAGACCGATCCAGCTCAAGTGGCCGATAGTGGAACGGTCGATTCCGGCTTCCCGCAGCCAGAATGAAAGCGTGCCCATTACCAGCAACAGGGGCAAACCGGCAGAGAAGCCCAGTGACAGCATTCCCAGCACCCTGGGATGCGTATATATGCGAAAAGCATGCAGCCAGCTGGATAGGGTGGCTGACATTATTCCAGACCCGGCATTCGGACAGGACGTGGTCTCCCAATCGGTTTTGAGCGGTCAACCGTCGGGATCGGAATCATAAATTGTAGTCGTAGTCGATAATAAGCGGCGAATGATCAGAGAAACGTTCGGTCTTGTAAATCGAAACCGCGTTGGCTTTGGCAGCAATTCCCGGCGTGGCAATCTGATAGTCGATGCGCCAACCGACATTTTTCGCCCAAGCCTGTCCTCGATTTGACCACCAGGTATATTGCTCAGGCTCTACATTGATTTGCCTGAATACGTCTACAAACCCAAGCTCTTGAAAAACGCCGGTAAGCCAGGTGCGTTCTTCAGGAAGAAAGCCGGAATTCTTCTGGTTGGATCGCCAGTTTTTCAGATCGATTTCCTTATGGGCAATGTTCCAGTCACCACATAAAATAATCTCACTGCCGCAATCAGCCAGTTTTTTAAGCATGGGGAAAAATCGCTCCATGAAAAAGAATTTGGCAGCCTGCCGATGCTCACCGCTCGATCCCGAAGGAAAATAGATCGATATCACACTCAAATGGCCAAAGTCCAGGCGTAGAAAGCGTCCTTCCGCATCAATCTCAGGAATGCCTAACCCCTCGATGACATTGTCCGGCTCATGCCGGCTATAGATACCCACACCGCTGTATCCTCTTTTTTCAGCACAGTGAAAATAACCATGGTAGCTATCAGGCGCGAGGATTTCCCCAGTAATGTCGCTGGTTTGTGCTTTCAGTTCCTGCACGCATACCAGATCCGCGTCCTGCATTTTCAGCCATTGAAAAAAACCCTTGCTTGCGGCGGAGCGCACGCCGTTCAGGTTAAGCGTTATAATTCGCACGTCTATTTTTTCCGATTTGTCATAGTGATATCCGATTTCCGGCAGGAGTTCATTGAATTTGCCATCAGCCGTAACGTATTGTGCTTTGGTGAATTCAAAACTAAAGCAGGGCGAATGTCGCCATATTTTTTTAACGCCGGGCTGTTCAATGATGGGGATTCTCTGAGGAAGCTGGGTCAATTTTACGCCAAAGCGATTCTTGCTGCCCATCTTCAATTTGACATGCTATTTGGCCCTGCTTACAAAGGCATTCCGCTGGTGAGTTGTATTGCCATTGCGCTGGCCGAGCGTGGATATAACTACCCTTTCTGCTTCAACCGCAAGGAGTCGAAAGATCATGGCGAAGGCGGAAACCTCGTGGGCGCGCCGCTTGCAGGACGCGTGCTGATCGCGGACGATGTGATTTCCGCAGGTACTTCCGTGCGTGAGTCTGTTGGCCATATTCAGGCTGCTGGCGCTACGCCGGCAGGTGTGATTATCGCGCTTGATCGGATGGAGCGTGGAAACGGGACGCTTTCGGCGGTGCAAGAAGTTTATTGTGCTTATGGAATTCGCGTCGCGAGCATCGTCAACCTGGACGAAATTACAACTTATCTGCGGACCAGAAAAGACCAGGCGCACAATCTGCGCAAGGTTGAAGAATACCGCGCACGATATGGCATAGCTGATCAGACAGCCTAGTTGCTTGATGGATGTTCAGCAGGGGGCTGATTCAGAGGTTCATATGGCATTTCCTCCGGCGGGGTTGGCAGCATGATTTCTCCCTTCGAGTCGAAGCGCCTTCCGCCGATGGGCCCCATTCCGCCCAGTCGGCCGTGCAGCTGGTAGTCAGCCTTGGTACGGTCGCCAGTTGCGAAGTCGAATGCGTGACGAATCATTGCCGTTGCGGGTACGGTAACCGGAACGGTAATGACCGTTTCTCCAAAGCGCGGAACAACACCGCGCTGGGCGCTCACGCCGCTCGCGAAACTCATCCCCCGTAAATCCAGATCAAGCGCGATACCATCGTAATCAAGTGGTTTTTCGCTATGATTCTGAATCCTGAGGTGTACTGCGAAGCGCGCCTCCATGCCTTTTCCCTCCAGAGGCTCAAGTCCAGCGACGGAAATCCGAAGCGGATCCTGCCGCTCCAATGCCGCACATCCGGAAAGGAGGAGAAACAACGCCGAGACAAGCAATATGAGGTGGTTCATAGGTTACCAGCGCTACAAACCGAAATCATAACTCGAATAGTTCATGGTTTGACGCATTTGCGCTTATTTTTTGCCTGATATGAAGAAGCAGCTGATCGAGTATTATTTTTTAAGGGTGCGTTTCCCAAGGAACGCCTTGCTCGAGGAGCAAATTGCTGAAGGACGCGTTGCCCGGGGAGCGGAAAGCATACTGGAGACTACCCCTGCCGGTATCTAACCAGCAGGTTTGGATCGTTTATTACCTGCTGAACGACAGCTCATACTCCCATACATGTTTCAGCTCGAGTCCGCAGATAAGACGTCACATGTTCGAACGGCTGAGTTTGCTCCGTTCGCCCAGGTTAGGGTATTATTCATATCGAAGCTGGCTAGACAGTCGCTGCTTGCCTTTCAGCAATGAAAGGCAAGGGGAGGAAAGTCCGGGCTCCACAGAGCAGGATGCCGGTTAATGACCGGCCGCCGCGAGGTGAGGAATAGGGCCACAGAGACGAGCGTATTAAGTTACGGTGAAACGCGGTAACCTCCATCCGGAGCAAGACCAAATAGGCAGGCTATGATGCTGCTCGCTGAGCCTGCGGGTAGGTCGCTTGAGCGCGCGGGCAACCGCGCGTCTAGAGGAATGATTGTCCAAGACAGAACCCGGCTTATCGGCCAGCTTCCTTTGTTTTTGAACCTGATACACGGGAACATACCGGAACACGGCGAAAATGCGGCGTCAGCAGGAGTTGAAGCCGCGGAAAGGATAACAGAATTTGAAGAAATACTCTGCTTCCTCCCGACCGGTTTGTTATACAATCGGCGATTGCTCGCGCGGGTGCGAGGCGCCTGATCAATTTGCGGATTTGAAACGGAGATATTATGAAGAGAATTTTTGGGTGGGCTGCGGGGCTGGCATGGGCTACGCTGGTAGCGCTGGTAGCGTTGCCGGCTCATGCGCAACTCATGCTCGCCCATGAAGGCCATCATTCAGGTGACTGTGCCATCAAGTCAGGAGCTTTTCCCGTAGCTTTCAGTGCTTATGAAAAACCCAAGGGCGACCTTCCGCCCACTCATGCGTATTGCGATCATGTTCCGGAAACGGGCGAGTTGTATTTCACGGTGGATTTGACCGATCTCGATTCTCGCGAAATCCCCATAGCGCTGCGTCTTGTCATGGAAGGGCATGGAGAAGGTGGGCATGAGATTATGTCCGTACCAGCTAAACCTTATCCATCGGGAAGTATTACATTTTCGGTGAATCTGGAGGAACTCGGTCAATACGCCCTGCTACTGGAGACGGAGAAAGCGGGTAAAATGACCACAGCGGTACGGATTCCGATACATGTAGGTGGCGGCGGTGGCCATGATGGACATGGTTCAGGCTTTGGCATGACAGAAATTGCTTTGTTGCTGGGCATAGGGGGGGCTGCCGCTTTCTTCCTGTTGCGCCGCCGAACGAGCGCGAAGATGTCCTGACTGGTTAATTCGATCTCTCTGTTCAGTTATAACACTCGTTCAATAGTTGCGTCCTGTCAAGCCGGTAGACTACTGGTTTGACAGGACGTAAATATTGGACTCCCGTAGGGCATCAATAACCTATCCCTTGGAATAGCCATCCTTCGATTCATGACGAAGGCGGTAGTTGTCACCTGCCGATCTATTCGGGCGGAGTCTTCCTATCTGAGATATTCGAATCTCATGTACGGGAACCACTATCAAAGTAGAGGGAGAGGGGTCAAACACAGACTTTCACGGATTTTTCAGAGATCGCTGTCAATCCTCCACAGGAATAAAATTTCCTGATGTTATTGGAAAATAGTTTTGCGTAGCTCGGAAAAAGCGTTGCCCACATAGTCCATCTGTTCACTGCTGTGGGCTGCGCTAACGCTGCAACGCACCAATGAATTTCCTTCGGGCGCGGCAGGCGGTACGACCAGATTGACATAGATGCCGTGTTCAAGCAGACCCCTCCATAGCGCCAGCGCCTGCTGCGGCGTGTCAAGTATGGTTGCGATAACGGGACTGGGCTCCGGACCAAGCCGATAGCCGAGCTTATCGAGCCGGGAATATAGTTTATGTACATTCTGCCAGAGCTGCCGGCGTAATCCGGTACCGCCCCGCAGTAACCTGAGCGCCGCCCGTGTCGATGCAATGGTAGCCGGTGTAGGCGACGCGGTGAATATATACGGGCGGCTGACATAGCGTAATTGATCAAGTTGTGGATGTTTGCTCACACAATAGCCACCGATACCGCCCAGACTTTTACTGAAAGTACCGGTGATGAAATCAACTTCGCCAACAAGTCCCGTTTCTTCCACCAGACCCTGGCCTGTCTTACCCAGCACCCCGAGGGAATGCGCTTCGTCCAGAAGAAGTGTGCTGCCGTAAGTGTCTTTTAATTTAACGACATCAGCCAGCGGCGCTCGATCGCCCAGCATGCTGTAAATGCCTTCAACAATGATGAGCGTGGAACGAGAGCGATCTCCCAAACGCCGAAGGCGCTTTTCCAGATCGACCATATCATTATGTCTGAACCTGATAATCTCGGCGCCACTTAAGCGGCATCCATCATAAATACTTGCGTGGGAGTCGCCATCAATAAGAACAACGTCACCAGCGCCCGCCAAGCCAGAGATCGTGGCGAGATTGGCTTGATAACCGGTTGTGAATACGATGCAGGAATGGCATTGGTAAAAATCTGCAAACTCCTGCTCAAGGGCGCGGTGACCACTGTAACTGCCGTTGGCCATGCGTGATCCCGTCGTGCCTGTGCCCTCGCTATCGATCGCCGCATGGGCTGCCTGCAGGCATTCGGGCGCGAATGTGAGCCCCAGATAGTTGTTCGTACCGAGGAATAGTATGCGGCGTTCGCCAATTTTTGCCTCGGTGGAAGAATAAACTGCATCTATGGGCGTACCAAAAACCTCAACGTCTTCAGGTAACAGGGCTTTTCGCGCCGCCGCAACGGCATCAAGCTTATCTAGCAAACTCATTTATTTTGCAGTTCTTATCTGATGAATTAACGTCGCGAGCTCGTGAACAGTCTGAACATCCGCAAGCGCATTGATTGGCACGGAAATATCAAACTCATCCTCGATTTCCATGATCAAATTCAATAACTTGACGGAGTCGATTGCAAGCTGATTAATAAGATCCGTGTCCGGTGTAATTTCTACATCAGGACCGGTAAATTGCTTGAGATGGTGGCACAGTTTCTGCAGTACATCGGTGTAATCGCTCGCCATGGCTTGGTTCTGATTTGATTTGACGGGTTAAAATTATATTGCTTATATTGCTTCAGGCAAGGCATCACGCAGTTGAACGGAAGGTTGCCAGTTGGGAAGCGCCCGGGTCAGAGGCGTAATATCGCACACCCAGTTGGGATGGCGTAACTCCCTGACCTTCCCCGGCGTCAGCATTGGGGAATATCGCAGTAACCGGGCCAACCACAAATTAATGGTGGCGATCACCGAAACAAGTGCTCCTGGAAAGAAAATGCAATGCACAGGCCGTTGCCAGACCCCTTGTGCAATGTCCGCCACGGATTGACTATCGTAGCCCCCCGGCATTCCGTCATCGAGCTCATAAAGTCCTCGCACAGGCGTCTCGCTGGAAAGCCAGCAGATAATAGCCGTGACCAAATCATCGACGTGCAGTAAACCAAAGCGCATCGCACGCGGCCCGACCATTGGTAATATCCCGCGTTGGGTCACTCTGAAGAGGGGGCTCATTTCCTTATCGCCTGGACCATAAACCGCAGTCGGGCGAAAAACTGCACATGCCATTTTGTCCGAGCAGTCGCTCAACACCTGCTCAGCCATGCGCTTACTGGTTGCATACCAGGAAAGCTCCGGTTGTCTTGCAGCAAGGGAGGATATAAGGAGAAAACGAGGCGGCGAACTTTGCTCCATCGAGGCGCGCGCCAGATTTTCCGTACCGCCAACATTGGTATGAACGAAATCATCAAGAGAACTGCCCCGGACCTGGCCGGCGCAATGCACGACGGCAACAGTATCTTTGACAAGTCGCCGCAATGCATCGACGTCGTCCAGATCGCCTTCGATCCATTGCGTAAACTCATCATCTACGCGTGGGCGCCTGGTCAAGGCCCTGACCTTCCACCCTTCCTTGATCAGTGACTGTAAAAGCGCACGACCAATAAAGCCGGTGGCGCCAGTCACGGCCACCAATGACTGCGACATCTCCCGATTATATGTCCCCAGACTCGGCTGATAGCTGGTCTGTCAGGTTGGTTCGCTGTATGAACCCCTGGCGTGCCGCAAAACGCGATAATTTCCCGGAGGAGGTCCGAGGCAACGTATGCGGAGGAACCAATTCAACCAGGCAATTAACGCCGAACGCCATGTACACAAGCCGCTGCAATCTGCTGGTGAGAGATTGCCGATCTGTTACTGACGTTAGGCGACATTCGATAACCAGAACAATCGTCGTAGCGTCATTAGCGTCAGTTATGCCAAAAGCGGATGCTTCCCGGGTCCTCACCTCAGGCTGCTGCTCGGCAAGTTCTTCTATATCCTGAGCGCGAATGTTCCGTCCGTTGACAATTATTACATCGGTGCGGCGGCCAGTAACATAAAGCTCGCCATCAAAAAGGAATCCCAGATCGCCCGTATCCAACCAATTGCCAGGCTGGAGCGTTTTCCGGGTATCTTCCGGATTATTAAAGTAACCCGTCATAATACTGCTACCTTGCACCAGAACGCTGCCAACCCTTAAATCCGGCAACTCCTGCCCGGCATCATCGACCACCTTGACTGTATGTCCGGGCAAGGCGCGGCCGCAATTTACAAATTCGCTATATTTCCTGCCATCCGCCTGTAATCGAATTGCCATCTTTTTATCAACCAGGGTTCCTGCATCAACTCGCAGGCTCTGAAAACCCTGACCAACTTGAGAAAAAGTGACCGCAAGTGTCGATTCGGCCAGCCCGTAGCAGGGGAGGAAGGCCCGTGCATCAAATCCCGCAGGTGCGAATTTTTCCGCAAAATTCCTCAGGGTATCGGGTCGGATCATTTCGGCGCCGACGCCAGCGGCGCGCCAGCTGCTAAGATCAAGATCTTCCAGGTCGGAATCGCGAACCCGCAGGGTGCAGAGTTTAAGACCAAATGGCTGACTAAACGCCACAGTAGCGCGATTCCTGCTAATCAGCCGCAACCATTGAAGTGGTCTGATCGCGAAATCCCGTGTTGCCAGATAATCAACAGAAACCTGTGCCACCATGGGGGCCATCACCATGCCAACCAGGCCCATGTCGTGATAAAACGGCAGCCAGGACGCGCAACGGTCACCCGCGTGAATTTCCAATCCATGGCGAACAATTCCCTGCAGATTGCTCATCAATGCGCGTTCTGTAATGATCACTCCGCGCGGAACACGGGTGCTCCCGGAGGTAAATTGGAGATAGGCGATTTCATCAGGATGATTCAGCGGCAGGGTCGCATCTGGAAGCGGGAAATTACCGAGTTGCTCCGGAGTACCGACCCAGCGCAATTGCTGCGACCCCTCGGCAGCTTCTTCGAGGAAGTTAATATAATCCACATTGGCGACTGCGGCACTCGCCTGGCCGGCTTCAAGCATGCCGCGAAGCTGTTGAACATACACCGCATGACTGCCGAGATTGACCGGGACGGGCATTGCAAAAGGAATCAGTCCCGCGAACCGGCATGCAAAAAATAATTCGACAAACTCCGGGGTGGTATCGGCAATAATTGCCACACGATCGCCACTGGTCAGACCAATGCCGAGCAGCCGTTGCGCCGAGATACGGGCATTTTGCCTTAGCGCTTGATAGGGAAGGACTGAGCGTAGATTGCCTCTGGCATCGTAAAAATTATATCCAGCAGTCCCCGCTGCCGCATATTCCAATGCAGCGGTCAAGGTTTCAAAGTCAGCCAATCTCTGAATTTGAGTGTTATGAGTCGGTGTTGGGGTTATTGCTATCGGTGACTCGTTTAATAACCGAGGATCAAACGCTTGCGTTAGCGGAGCGTTCAACTTCGCTATTGTTGAACTCAAGGTCTTCCCCTCCAAATTAATGGTGCTAGTCATCTTTTTGTAATGTAAAGGATTCCGATCGGAAACATTATTCTCGTTGCAATTATCCGCTGATGGCTGAATCGAGGCGCTCAGCTTGAAAATCAAATTATTAAAGCAAAAATCCCACGTACCGCCCCCTAAAACCGACACGTGTTAATTTAATCAATTAACGAGCTCCTATTATAGCTACCTGTCGGAGCACCGCGACCTATATATACGGGGTAAAAACACCAAACACCGCCGGGCCTCCGCACGCAGATGCCGTTTAAATAAATAATTGCAGGTTTTTCGCTCGTTTTCCAGGGCTGCAAGAGCAACAGGGTCCATTCTGTACGAGTTGGCAGCCAATATAAAGAGATTTTGGAGAATGGAAGAGAAATGTGTAGCTTTTTTGCAACACTTGCTCGAAACCAGCGATACCAATTTTGGTCCTGCGAAGCTGACCTCAATTTATCTGGCTGCACGTGCGGCATTCTACATCAACACAAGTGCCGAATGGACGAGTAGTTTCAATCGCCAAACGAGTCCCACCCCGTAGCCAGGCGTTTTACCAAGTGTTGTTAAATGCGCCCCTATTTTGCCGCAAGGTATCGGCAACTCCGGAAACCGGAACCCAATACTTCAGGCTCCAACCCATGCTTTCGCGTCCCCGTAATCATTGAATACCCTGATGTCGGCGTCAACGAATAAATTAGACACCCACGCACTCCAGGCACGCCATTGGTTCTCGGTGATTATTGCGACCCGATTGAATTCGCTGCCGTGTTCCCGGATGAACTTGATGTCCTCCCATACGACGTCGACGGTGTAATCCACCATATCGCGCCAATCGAACAGTACGTTCAATTTGCCGTCGCCCCGCGATTTCCGGAGCACCTGCCCCTCGAATTCCTTGTAGTCAGCCAAGGTAAATTCACCGAAAACGGCAACGCTGATCAGATTATCAGTTTCCTGAATGGTAATCATGGTAATCCCGACAAAACGCGAATTCTACAGGCATACTAATAGTCCTTGATGTGCGGTTCGATTTCCCGTCGCAAAAATTCATGGAAGTGTGCCATACCATCTTCCATCGGCGACTGATAGGGGCCGGTTTCGTTGATCCCCCGCTCAAACAGGGCCCGGCGTCCGGCGGTTATCAGCTTGCAGATTTCATCATCCTCGACCGCGGTTTCGTGGTAGGCCGCTTGTTCTGCTTCAATAAATTCACGTTCAAACAACGCTATGTCTTCTGGATAATAAAATTCGACCACGTTTGTGCAGCGCTCTGTTCCCGCTGGAAGCACCATGCTGATAATCAATACATGAGGATACCATTCTAACATGATGTTGGGATAGTAGAGCATCCAGATCGCGCCGTGCCTTGGCGTTTTTCCCGCGGTTTGACGTAATAGTTGTTCATGCCATCTGGCGTAAACCGGCGTACCTGGTCGAGTGAGATCATTGTTTATACCTACGGTCTGTACGTTGTACCATTCTTGAAATTCCCATGCCAACCTGGTGGTATCAACGAAGTTGCCCAGCCCTGGATGATACGATTCGACGTGATAGTCTTCGAGATAAACCTCGATAAAAGTCTTCCAATTGCAAGCGTATTCTTCTATCTGAACGCATTCCAGCACATGGCCGGAAAAGTCGAAATCCTGGAGCACGCTCAAGTTCGCCAGGTCGCGTGCCACATTTCGCTTGCCTTCAAAGAGCAGGCCGTTCCAATTCTGCAATGGCGTATTGCCAAGATTGAGGCAGGGATTTTCGGAAAAATGGGGAGCACCAAGCAGTGTGCCGTGCAAATCGTATGTCCAGCGGTGTATGGGGCAAACAATGTTTCGGGTATTGCCACGGCCCTTGAGCAGCAGAGATTGCCGGTGGCGGCAGACGTTCGACAATAGCTCAATGCCGCCTTTGTTACGCACCAGTATTTTGGCATTGCTCATCCATTCCGGCACATAATAATCACCCACCTCCGGCAGCATGATTTCATGGCCGACGTAACCGGGCCCCCGCTCAAATAAATAACGCTTTTCCAAATCGAGAATACGGGGATCGAGATACCAGTCAATAGGCAGTTGCGTCGGCGCCAGTTGGAAAACATCAACGAGATCGGACATATCCGTTACTTTAGACCTTTTCGAGGAGTAAAAAAGATAGTTGAAATATTAAAATGCTGACCAAATGCAGCAAGAAATCCGGAAAGGGCCTGCTCTCTCCCGGAAACGCTTATAATCTCGACTAAGAGACCCTTTTTGAGGGAAAGTTTCGTGGATATAATTGACCTGACCCCGCTTATTGCGTTATTTTTGTAGCTTCCCGGCAATATACCTATTCCGTGACAGATGTGTTTATCATGACAAAGCCCGCTAACCCCGTCAAATTTTCGCCGCCGGAAAGTTTTGAAGCCGCACTGGCCGAATTGGAAAGCATTGTAGTAGAAATGGAAGCAGGGCAAATGCCACTTGAGCTGTCGCTCGAAGCTCACAAACGTGGCACGGAGTTGTTACAATACTGCCAATCAAAGCTACAGAACGCACAACAACAGGTACGTCTTCTTGAGGCCGAAACACTGAAAAATTTCTCCCCATCCGGTATCGATGACCGCTGATTTCCAGGATTGGGCGAGGAGCCGCCAGGTACGCATAGAAAATTCCCTGCAGACCCTGCTTCCCGCCGCAAATGTTGCCCCCGAGCGTCTGCACGACGCGATGCGTTACACCGTTCTCGGTGGAGGCAAGCGCGTGCGTCCGCTGCTGGCCTTTGCGGCGGGAGAGCTGAACGGGGCGGATGAGGAGCGTGTGACAATCGCTGCCGCCGCAGTAGAGCTCATACATGCCTATTCGCTGGTGCATGATGATTTGCCTTGTATGGATAACGACGTGTTGCGGCGGGGTAAGCCGACTTGTCATGTCGAGTATGGCGAAGCCATTGCCTTGTTGGCGGGCGACAGTTTGCAAAGCCTGGCCTTTCAATTGCTGGCCGAAAACTGCCTGGCGGATAACCCGCAGATACAATTACAAATGATCAAGCGCTTGGCATACGCCTCGGGCTCGCGTGGCATGGCCGGCGGACAGGCGGTTGATCTCGCCAGCGTCGGCAAGATGTTAAGTCTGCCAGAGCTGGAATTCATGCATATTCACAAGACTGGAGCTCTTATCCGTGCTGCCGTCATGCTTGGCGCCTCTTGCGGTAGCCGCTTGTCCGAAAACCAGCTGATGAGCCTTGATCATTTCGCCAAATGCATGGGCCTTGCGTTCCAGGTAGTGGACGATCTGCTGGATGCAGAAGCTACCACCGCGACGTTAGGCAAAACCGCCGGGAAGGACGCCGAAAATAATAAACCAACATACGTGAGCATTCTGGGAGGCGTCCAGGCACGTGAACTGGCCGAAGCGTTGCGGCGCGATGCATATCAGTCGTTGGAGCCTTTTGGTGCAATGGCGGAGCGGTTGCGGCAAGTAACCGACTTCATCATCCAGCGGGAGTTTTAAGGCCGGTATATTTCCCATGGTAAAGAATATTATTATTTTCAAGGTTTAAATGTATCCACTGCTTGATACCATCACTTCCCCTTCCAAATTGCGCAAGTTGGAACGCAAGATGCTGCCGCAACTTGCCGATGAGTTGCGCCGGTTCCTGGTTGAATCTGTTTCCAAAACGGGCGGGCACCTATCCTCCAATCTTGGCACGGTCGAGCTGACGATAGCACTACATTATGTTTTCAACACGCCGCATGACCGCGTGGTATGGGATGTAGGTCATCAGACTTATGCCCACAAAATTCTGACCAGCCGGCGGGAGGGCATGAGCAAATTGCGAATGCAGGGCGGCATCGCGGGATTTCCACGGCGGGACGAAAGCGAATACGACGCCTTTGGTACAGCGCACTCCAGCACTTCCATCAGTGCCGCATTGGGCATGGCGGTCGCGTCGCAGCGGGAGGGTAAAGGCCGATGCGCAGTTGCGGTGATCGGCGATGGCGCCATGAGCGCGGGGATGGCATTCGAAGCCTTGAACAACGCCGGTGCCATGAACACCAATCTGCTGGTGATTCTAAATGACAACGACATGTCAATTTCGCGTCCGGTAGGTGCGCTCAACAATTATCTCGCAAGGCTCATGTCCGGGCGGTTTTATGCCACGGCACGCCGCGCCGGGGAAAAAATGCTGGGCGTGGTTCCGCCCGTGCTGGAACTCGCCAAGCGCGCCGAAGAGCATGTAAAAGGCATGGTAACCCCTAGTACATTGTTTGAAGAATTCGGCTTCAACTATATCGGTCCCATTGATGGTCATGACCTTGATGTGCTGGTTGGCACCCTCAACAACATCAAACATCTTGACGGCCCCCAGTTCCTGCATATCGTAACGCGTAAAGGCGCGGGTTATAAGGCGGCGGAGGAAGACCCGATTCTTTACCATGGGGTAACCAAGTTTAATCCCGACGCGGGAATTATCCTCAAAGCCGCCGCCAAGCCTTCCTATACGCAGATTTTTGGAGATTGGCTGTGCGATATGGCCGCATTGGATCAGCGTCTCGTAGGTATCACGCCGGCGATGCGCGAAGGCTCGGGCCTGGTGAGATTTTCCCAGGAGTATCCTGATCGTTATTTTGATGTCGGGATCGCGGAGCAGCACGCGGTCACTTTTGCCGCGGGCCTAGCTTGCGATGGAATGAAGCCGGTAGTGGCTATCTATTCGACTTTTTTGCAACGGGCTTATGACCAATTGATCCACGACGTCGCTATCCAGAATCTCCCGGTAGTATTCGCCATCGACCGCGCAGGATTAGTCGGCGCAGATGGTCCCACTCACGCCGGCAGCTTCGATTTAACCTATCTACGCTGTATTCCGAACATTACTGTGATGGCCCCCGCTGACGAGAATGAGTGCCGTCAGATGCTCTATACCGCGTTTCAGATGGATACACCGACAGCGGTGCGATATCCTCGCGGCGCCGGGACAGGCGTAACACCGCAAAAGCAAATGGAGATGTTACCGATAGGATGTGGGGAGATTCGCCGCGAAGGAGTAAAAATCGCGCTGCTGTCGTTTGGCAGCATGCTCAAACCCTGTCTTGAAGCGGCAGAAGAATTAAATGCTACCGTTGCGAACATGCGTTTTATCAAGCCGTTGGACAACGAACTGATCTTATCTTTAGCGGCAAACCACGAATTGCTGGTGACGGTGGAAGAAAATACCATCATGGGCGGTGCAGGTAGCGCTGTGCTGGAATCGCTGGCAAGCAGCGGACACGCCGTTCCGCTGCTGCAATTGGGTTTGCCGGACGTTTTCATAGATCAGGGCGATACCTCTCAAATGCTGACCGATTGCGGGCTGGACAAGGCGGCCATCATGAGGGCCGTCAGAGCGAGATTCTCTGAGTAGCCGGCTCCACTCTCCGGTATACATATTTCATGCTGTGCCCCCATCAGGAAGTCAACACCCATGAACGACATGAATGTTCCCATTGCGGATGTGCAGGGCGCGTTTGATACGCGGCATATTGCGATCAATCGGGCGGGGATCAGGTCAATTCGTCATCCGGTAAAGATAATGGACAAGGGGGTCATTCAGCATACGGTTGCCGTGTTCAATATGGGTGTGTATTTACCCCATCACTTCAAAGGGGTGCACATGTCGCGTTTCGTGGAGATACTGAACGACCACGACAGTGCAATCTCGGTAGAATCTTTTGAAAGCGTGCTACAAGCCATGATAAAGAGACTTGAAGCGGAGGCCGGCAGCATCGAGATGACGTTTCCTTATTTCATCAGCAAAACTGCGCCCGTTTCCCGAATAAAGAGTCTGCTGGATTATGAGGTAACTTTCGTCGGTCAAATTGATAGCGGAGGCTACCAGTTCACGATGAAAGTCGTCGTGCCTGTGACCAGTCTGTGTCCGTGCTCGAAGCAGGTTTCGGCATATGGGGCTCACAATCAGCGGTCCCATATGTCAATATCAATTCGGAGCAACAGCTTTGTCTGGATCGAGGAATTGATACGGATTGCCGAAGACCAGGCGTCATGTGAGCTCTATGGATTGCTGAAACGTTCGGATGAAAAGTATGTCACCGAAAAGGCTTACGACAATCCCAAATTCGTCGAGGATGTGGTGCGCGATTTGGCGGCAGTACTCAACCGCGATACGCGCATAGACGCATACGTAGTGGAGGCGGAAAATTTTGAATCCATCCACAATCATTCGGCTTACGCGCTGATTGAACGGGATAAATTGAAGAATTGAGCTTGTCATTAGCAGCGGTTGACGAAGGCTGCCTCGCACGCAATATTCATGGGCGAATTACCTTTTGCCGGTGGAGGTCGAGATAATCTCTTCTGAAGAAACCCAAAATTGACCTTTTCTTGACAGGAAGGTATATTATCGCCCTTTCCGGGGTGTAGCGTAGCCTGGTAGCGCGCCTGGTTTGGGACCAGGATGTCGGGAGTTCAAATCTCTCCACCCCGACCATTCATGTTAATCTGAGGCGAAATCCGATTTGAGTGGTGCCCGTAGCTCAACCGGATAGAGCACCAGCCTTCTAAGCTGGGGGTTACAGGTTCGATTCCTGTCGGGCACGCCATAGACTATCTTTTCTAGCGAATGGCGCCTGAGCTTCAGACGATGCATTATGGTTTCTCCGATGGTGGCTGTAGCTCAGTGGTAGAGTCCCGGATTGTGATTCCGGTTGTCGTGGGTTCGATCCCCATCAGCCACCCCATCAAAATCAAGGCACTAGAATACTTTTTTTGCCCCTTCCTGATTTTTCTAAAGGTTATCTTGGGCAATTGGAAAGTTGTCCAAGATAACAAGCCTGTTTTCCTGCCGAACTGATATAGCCGAGTCGAATGCCGCGTTTGGAGTATAGAACCTTTCGATGTAATCGAAGATGTCTGATTGCGGGTGTAAGTTGCCATCGCTGAGGCGCTCTATCTTCGGTGTGGAGAAGAAACTTTCCATCACGGCGTGTTATCACAGTTGACGAGTTGCCGTTGCTCCCGTACCCAGCGATGAAGCGTGTTGCTTTGATCCCCAAATCCCTCTAAATCCCTCTAAATCCCCACTTCGCAGATGCCAGACTGACTTGCGAGCCAGACCGCCTCGCGCTTGAACTGCAAAGAAAACTGCGCTTAAAACCGCAAATTTCCTGTCCAGAAGAAATGAGGGCTGCGGCGTCGATCGTTATTACACTCGTCCCTCGTCCAACTGCCGCTGGTGTCTCGTTATTCTATAAGCTACTGAATATGAGCCTGTTTTAAGCCAGGCATGAACCTTGCTTGGCGTTAAAAGGATCGATGATTGTTGCAATCAGAAGTCACGAGTAACCCAAACCACGAGGAGAATAAGAATATGGTTTCCGATAAGGCTCACGTTTTGGATAGTGCAACACCGGTAGCACGAATGAGAAAGGACGGATTGATGGAACGATTGACGTTAACAGTCGGCCGCGCCAGCCTAACCAGCATTGTTGTACTGTCTCTTCTCTTACTTGGAAAATCATCTTACGCAACAACGTTTACTGAGATTGGAGACACAGGCAATCTTCCGGGTACTGCACAGATAGCGAGTGTCGTTGGACTTCTCACAGAAATTCACGGAACATTGAGTCCGGCAGATGGAGACGCCCAGGATATGTATCTCATACATATCGCTGGCAGTGGAACTTTTTCAGCTACTACCGTGGGTGGGATAGGTTTCGACAGCGAACTATTTCTTTTCGATGCAAGTGGAAAGGGCGTATATGCAAATGATGATGTTGCTTCTAGAGACTTCGCCCCGTCAACGCTCCCTGCTGGCAATCCACTCACACCCATTACTGCTGGAGATTACTACCTGGCAATTACACAATGCTGTTCCGCGCCAATCAGTTCGGGTGGTCAAATCTTTACGATCGCAGGGCCGAACCATCGCGCTCTAAGCGGTCCGACCGGCGCTGGAGGTGATTCACCGGTTACAGGGTACTCGGGCGGATTTGTTCAGATTCCTACGCTGGGTGGGCCTTATCAGATATTTCTTACAGGTGCTCATTTTACAGGTACTCATGCTGCAGTCGTCTCGGAGCCACACACATTCGCGTTAATGCTTGCCGGGTTAGGCATGATGGGTTTCATCGGGCGCCATCATCGCAAAATAAAGTCAAAACCAAGCTAGCTTGGATCTAGATACTGGGCTGGGTTTTGTTGGCGATGGAAGGGAGACTTCTTTAAGGAAGCGTTGAACACATCATCAGATTTGAGATAATAGCGCATCCCACTCGCGTGGCCGTCAGCCCATGGTGCTGAGGAGTATGTTCGTATCTACTCATGCAGAACTGGTTCAATCTGTGGAATCTCTCGGCAAGTCAGAAGCAGCGCAACCGCAAACTTTCCTCTATCCGGGCACGGGTGGAACAATGTATTCCGGGTGACCAAGCGACAATTTGGCTTTGTCAGAACCCAGCACTATGCATAGCGTCAGGCATATGCCCATCTCCTATCACAGTGCATCCTGTCCGGTTCAATTGGGGGCTAGTCTAGGCTTGGCGAATCTGCACTTGCTGCGCAGGCAGTTATTGGCGCCTGAGGGGCGAAATCCATCCGCTACGCCCTAGGGCAACGATGAAACAGAAAAAAGGGAAACTCGGCAATAAAATATGGCCGGGAAATGAACTGTCGGTTTTCGTGCTAAATAAACAGCAGCTAGCACTTCCTTAAGCATCGGGCTTTTTTAAGTATTGAGCTTTAGTCCAATTATCTTTGCGCCTGCGCCTCTTAGGCTACAGGGACAATATTACCCGTAGGAGTCCTATGAAGTCGTGCAAGACGCAGGTGTGCTTTGCAGCCTCACTTCAAAGATAGAATTCTCAGGCCCGCCACTTTAATAACCGCAATAAGAACGGCATAGTCGGTTTGGCATCAGGCAGAACATCAACGTCAGCACGATTGATGAAATCCTCGCCATAGGCAATGATCGTAATCTTGTACGCGTTAACCCACGGAAATAATATCTCTTGGTTTTTCAGGGTTACCAGCAATCAAAGGCCACTCATCAGGCATTGCCATGTCATTGATTTAGCTATAAATCATGCCTTGGCGACTTTCCCTCATGTCTGGCGGTACCATTCAATACCGTCCAATTGGAAAGATTCGTCAATCCTTTCACGCTGTCCATACAAGCAGTTCACTTCTGGGACAACAATCTGTCAAATGTAACAAGAATTTTTCCTACCCGTGGTTCAGCCTTTGGATTGAACTGCGACCCCACTAAAGCGTCTCTTTTGAGAGACAACTAAAAGCCATAATAAACAGCACATTATCGATGCAGATAGATACTTGGTTCTTTTTTTGGAGACAATGTCGCCACGCAGTCTACCTGCTAACTCCATGGTTTTACGCCATTATAAGAAGGTACATATGATGGCATAGTTTTTGCTTAGTTAAAAGTGAATGAGGGAAAGGATGGGATTATGGCGCAGCAGAAATTATATGTTCGCTATCGTACAGACAGTCTCCGTCGCAAAAGGAAGTATCCGATTGTGGGTCGTTATCACTCTTCATCGCAGCCAGCATCCTAAATATCTGTAAATTGTTCGTTAATTTACCTAAGTTAAGTTAGGCATCTTTGTCATCTTTCTTAATTGTAGTTGTTGTGGATTGCTGTGCTGTTTCAATAGGTTGATTGCGGAAATACTCCAGTAACAATGATGGGTCATTATGGCGGCACAAGGAAAAGCTTCGGAAAACGCATTAACGCCTCCTTGTATTTTCAGCTTAAGCGATAGTGCTGGACCCATCCAAGACGTGCAGGCGCATGAAATCAGATTTGAAATACCCGTCCAATTTTGGTTTATGCTGAAAAAAAGAAATCTGCTTCCGCGCTAACAGCATTTGATGCTGAAAGCGGTTCCATATTAGGGCGTGGATGCTAGTCTGGATATAAGGATAAAACAGGCAGGGATAAAACAGGCAGGATAAAAAAGGTGCATCCGAGGCGGACTGATAATCAGGATACTAAGATAACTGCTTGAAACGAGCTTTCCAACCCATCTAACTAGACCAACTAATTCACGATATGGGTTTGTTCTCCTCTCTTTCCGCTGACCATCTCCAACGTTATTTCCGCATCATTCAGGAAGGACTAGCGGTGCGTCAACACTTTGACCTGCTAATGTGGCTACAGGGAGAAGTGCAGCAGTATCTGCCGCATGAGATCATGCTTGTCGGCTGGGGCGATTTCAGCTCGAATTCAATTCAGCACGACATTATTTCCCCATTACCCGGGGTTAGAACGGCGAGATCGGAATCGGCGGTCCTTTCTCCATTGTTGCGGACACTTTATAATCGCTGGATCGAACTAGGCAGAATGCCATGCGCATCAAATGTGGGGGCGACCGACACAGCTGGTTCCCGTATTGCGCAGGCAGGCAGCCCGAAATGTTCTTTTGGCATAGCTTTGCAAGGTATGCATTCATCGCTTCTGCATGGCATCAGCGACAAGCGCGGCCGCCACGACTGCCTTTACGTGATTTTCAGCTCACAGGATAAACTCAACGATTCCACACTTGGCGCAATGGAAATCCTGTTACCCTATCTTGACACCGCAATGCGCCGGGTAGCACCTTTGCCACAATCTTCCTGCCAGCCATCGTTCCTCGCGAATCCGCGAGAAAGCGAAAACCACGGACTGAGCGAGCGCGAAATCGAGATTATGGAGTGGGTAAGGAAGGGCAAAACCAATGCCGAGATAGGTAGTATTTTGTGCATTAGCTCCTACACTGTGAAAAACCATCTGCACCAGATTTTCCGGAAACTCGACGTTTACAATCGGGTGCAAGCGGTTTCCAAAGTTGAGCGCCGCGCCCGTCATGGCTGAAGCACATCCTACATTTTCCGCTTCAACCGTTTCCACGCGGCATGCCCAGGGGCCGCTCGGCAATAATATGCTTAGCGCTGTCGAGGCCATACTGGACCCTGCTGTACTGACACTTTCACTCTGGCTTGTGAGCGTCAGTATTGAAGGAGAATTGCTTCCGCCCTACCTGATCCTTGCCGTCATTGTGTTTTCGATCACCTTTCCGGGTTCCTCGCGTCTGCAATCTTCGGTCAAATTACTAATTTTCCATGTCCTCTACAGTTGGTTCTGGGTAGCTCTGCTGCTGTTCTTTCTTGGCTTTGCCACCGGCTACATTGCCGAATTCTCCCGTGAGGCCCTGATCACCTGGCTCTGGGTGGCGCCGATGAGTCAGATCGGGGCACATCTGGCGCTACGGTCCGTGGCTCCTTATCTGCTCATGCTGCAGGGACCACCGCAGCGGGCCATCATTGTGGGGATGAACGAGCAGGGCGTTGCGCTGGCCAGCCGGATTCATGAGACACGCTATTCGAAAATCGAACTGTCCGGTTTTTTCGATGACAGAAACCAGAGCAGACTTCATCAGGCCGGGCATGGCTCACTGCTCGGCAGGCTCCGCGAACTCCCTGATTTCGTCAAGGAAAACCGCATCCAATTTATCTATCTTTCGCTGCCGATGGCCTCACAGCCGCGCATTCTGCACGTTCTTGATGAACTGAAAGACACCACGGCCTCAATATACTTTGTACCTGACATGTTTATTACCGACCTTATCCAGGGCCGCAGCGGAACAGTTTGCGGCACGCCGGTCATTTCCGTATGCGAATCGCCTTTTACAGGCTCCAACGGTGCCATCAAACGGGCTAGCGATATCATTCTATCCCTGCTCATCCTGGCGTTGATTTCACCCCTCCTGCTACTTATCGCGATCGCCATAAGATTGGATTCGCCGGGCCCTGTCATTTTCAAACAGCGCCGTTATGGTCTGGATGGAGAAGAAATCGTCGTATATAAGTTCCGTTCGATGCGTGTCTGCGAAGATGGCGATACTATCCTGCAGGCGCAGAAGGGGGATAGCCGCATCACGCGCATCGGCGCTTTTCTGCGCAAGAATTCCCTTGACGAATTGCCACAGTTCGTCAACGTCCTGCAGGGCCGCATGAGCATCGTCGGCCCTCGGCCTCATGCTGTGGCCCACAACGAAATATATCGAAATCTGATAAAAGGTTACATGATCCGCCATAAGGTCAAGCCAGGAATTACCGGCTGGGCCCAGGTCAACGGCTATCGCGGCGAAACTCGAACTCTCGATAAAATGCAGGCGCGAATCGATCACGATCTTGATTACTTGCGCAACTGGTCGTTACGGCTCGATCTGCATATCATCCTCAAGACCATCCTGGTGGTCCTGAAGGATCGGGCCGCCTATTGAGATTCAATCATTGCCGCTACGCTTACATCTATCTACATTGTCCGACAATAATACTTTTGCTATCCTTCTCTATTCCCCAGCCGGGCAAGGTGATACCCTTGCGGTATTTTGTGTCATGGAAAGATAGAGCCCTCTAATGAAAAAAATATTGCTCCCAAATCTTTCTCTACCTTATAGACGCTGTCTCGCGATTATTATTCCTTCATGTTTCTTGCTGGCCGCGTCGCATTCCGCAGCACAACAGGCCAAAGTTGCCCCCGGGGATACGTTCGGCGCGACGGTTGGCAGCACGTTCATGTACGATACCAACGTTTTCCGTATTTCTCCCCTTATTGACCCGGCTGCTTTAACCGGCAAACCAACTAGATCGGATCAGATCATAACTTCAACGGCAACACTTAGCCTGAACAAGGTTTATTCGATGCAGCGTTTCGAGGTCAACGGCAGCCTCGTCGATAACCGTTATAACAATTTTGATTTTCTGAATTTCCTGGGGAAAAACTATACGGCCGCCTGGCATTGGTATCTGACTCCTTATCTTCACGGCAGGTTGACCAGCAGTCACAGTGAGGCGCTCAACAATTTCGCGAATCTAACCGGTTTCGCCAACTCTACCACTCGTAATCTTCGCACTACGGACAACTTCCATTTTGAGGGAATTTTCGAAATTGACAGGGCTTGGCACATCATTGGCGGTATTGACCACAACGTATACAAGAACAGTCGAGTTACTGTGCAGGACTTTAACAGCAAGGTTTTCTCAGTCGAAGGAGGCATTCGTTATTCTTTTCTTTCGAGCAGCTCGCTAACCTATAAGGTAAGAAGTGGGCAAGGAGAATTCATCAATAGAGCGGCACCCATTGTCGAAGCTCTCTTCGATACCCGTTTTGACGAGATGGAACATGAAGTTCGTCTGATCTGGCCCGTTACCGGAAAAACTTCCATTAACGCTCGCGCCGCCTACTTGAAGCGTGAACACGTACACTTTCCTCAGCGCGACTTCGGCGGATTCGTAGGTAACTTCAATCTAAACTGGGCGATTACCGGTAAAACACAGATCAACGCAGGTTGGACGCGCCAACTCTCCAACTATCAAACTGCGTCGTTTGCCTTTCGGCATCCTATCTTTGAGCGTTTCTCCAGCAGTTTCATTGCCACTGATCGCTTCACGGTAGCCCCGATCTGGCAGATTAGTGACAAAATCGCGTTGCGCCTGCGCTATGACTTTGTCCTTAGCGATTTCCAGGGCGCTGTCATCCCGCTCCCCGCGGGTGAACGCAGCGATTCGATGCATTCAGCTCTCGTTGCTTTGGATTGGCAACCTTTAAAAGCGGTGTTTATCAGCGGATCCCTCCATAGGGATCACCGTAATTCCAACCTCAGAGGTTTCGACTTCGATAGTTCTGCAGCCAGTATTTCGGCAAAACTTAACTTCTGATTATCAAGCAGGCAAAAGCCATGGTGAAATGTTGCGGAATATAGCTGATTCAACAAACGAAGCCCCGTCGGACCGGAGTAATTTTCCCGGCCTGACCGTCGTGCCTATCAACCTGTACATTGGGGGTTAATATAGTACATATGGACTATTGCGCTGAAAGTGCTACCTCCGCTACCGTGCATTCAGCCGAGTGGTATTTCGCGGAATCTCATACTGTGCAGTTTATTGATAAAAGACACTACTTGACGCATTCTTCTATTGTCGGGTTTTCCTTATGAGGTCATTGGATTTGAGCTTAAAAACTAAACTGACGACTGATAGCATTGGGTATATTCTTTCCGTAAGCTTTTCTTTTTTCGTGCTTCAACGACCGTTACGATAATGTAATTCTGTATGGGCAAGATGTGCTGTAACTCTCGCGTTAGCGAAGCCAGTTAGGGCATACAAGCTGATGGGCCTTATAAATATGGGGCGTTCTACTTAGGTTCTGAATGTTATTGGTATTTACATTTTTTCATTCAAGGCGCATATGAGATTCAGCCGCAAGAAAGTCATACCACAAATAATTTCCCTGTCACTTGCGCTAGGGCTGGCAGGTTGTGGCAGCAAAGATGTCGAGAAACCCGCCAGTCAGATAGCAGCTAAAGTCAATTCGGGCGAGATCTCCGTTCATCAAATTAATTACGTACTCTCTCGCGCCAGTGCGGGCGCCAGCAAACCTGAAATGGCGCCGAAGATTCGCCGCGAAATTCTCGACAGACTTATCGATCAGGAATTGGCCGTCGAACAAGCCGTGGGCAAGAAACTTGACCGTTCACCCGATGTCCTCATGGCAGTGGAAAATGCACGCCGGGAAATTCTTGCCCGAGCTTACATCGAGCAATTGACCGCGGCGATGGATAAACCCACTATCGATGAAGCCAAGAAATATTACTCGGAAAATCCGCAGCTCTTTGCCGAGCGCCGCATCTACAACATTCAGGAAATTGTGGTTCCGGCAACTGCCGGGGTCACTGAAGAATTGCGCGAAATGTTGGACACTGAGAAACCCATGGAAAGTATAGCGAATTGGCTCAAGGGCAAGGGAATCAAATTTGCGGCTGGCAGCGCTACACGGTCGGCCGAACAGATTCCGCTTGAACTGCTGCCTAAAATACATCCGCTGAAAGTCGGCCAAGGCCTGATTATTCAAAATCCGCAGTCCGTCACCGTAATGCGACTCGCCGCAGCGCAGTCGGTACCTGTATCGGAAGAAGCGGCGCTACCGCGTATCCAACAGTTTCTGGGAAATCAGCGTGCATCGGAAGCTGCGAAGCAGCAGTTCAAGGAGCTTAAATCCAAGGCTAAAATCACTTATATGGGTGAATTCGCGGATATGGATACCGGTACGGCATCCCAATCGGGTTCAACTCCGGCTATGGCGCAGGCTACAGATGTGAGGGCGCTGAAATCCAAGGCTGATATCGGTGTGGAAAAAGGTGTTGCAGCTTTGAAGTAGAAGTCTTGTCCAATTTATAGAATGTGCATAAGGAAATTTGAAACCATGATCCAAGCTCTAATACGTATACTGGCCCTTCTTTTTGCCCTGTCTGCGGGAAACGCGCTGGCGGGAGACAATCTCGACTATCCACTTGGCCCGGGGGACGTGTTGCGTATTCAGGTTTTCCAGAACCCTGATCTCACAACTGAAACCCGCGTTTCCGAAAACGGCTCTATCACTTATCCCCTTGTCGGCCCGGTGGAAGTCGGCGGCCTGTCTATTGCTGACGCCGAGCAGAAGATTGCCACCGCACTCAAGAACGGCCGCTTCGTCAAGCAACCGCAGGTTAACATCGTCCTCTTGCAGATGCGCGGCAATCAGGTAAGCGTGCTCGGCCAGGTCAACCGACCGGGGCGTTTCCCGCTCGAAACTCTCAGTCGCGTCAGCGATATGCTTGCCGCTGCCGGCGGAGCCTCCCAGACCGGCGACGACTTTGCCATTGTCACAGGCATACGCGATGGCAAACCCTTCCGCAAAGTAATAGACATCCCCGCACTCTACCTCACCGAGAGATCAGACGAAGATATGATCCTCGCCGGTGGAGACACAATCTATGTCCATCGCGCACCAGTTTTCTACATTTATGGCGAAGCACAGCGTCCCGGCGCCTATCGAATCGAGCGTGGCATGACAGTCATGCAAGCGTTGGCTCAAGGCGGTGGCCCAACCCAGCGCGGCAGTGAGTGGTGGTTGCGTCTTCATCGGAAGAATGCTGATGGCAATGTCGAGAAGATTTCCCCCGAGATGACTGACACCGTGCTGCCTAACGATATCATCTACGTTCGCGAAAGTATTTTCTAATCATGGTCGAGATGTAATGACACTCCAACAATTCCTGCTTATCCTGCGAGCGCGTTATAAGATAGCTCTTCTCACGCTGCTGGTTACGGTATTAACTACCCTTGTGGTCAGCCTGCTGTTACCTAAGCAATATACCGCCAGTTCCGCGGTGGTTGTTGATGTCAGATCGCCCGATCCTATTGCGGGCATGGTTCTGCCCGGTATGGCCAGCCCCGCATACATGGCTACGCAGGTAGATATTATCGATAGTGATCGCGTAGCTCAGCGTGTAGTCAAGCTGCTACGCATGGACGAAAGCCCGGTTATCCGAGAGCAGTGGGTAGACGCCACGGGGGGCACAGGTGATTTTAACGCCTGGCTGGCTGATCTGTTAAAACAGAAGCTTGACGTCAAACCGTCGCGTGAAAGCAACGTGATCAACATCGAATTCAGTGGCGCTGATCCCAATTTTGCCGCCACGGTGGCGAATACTTTTGCTCAAGCTTACATCGACGTCAACCACGATCTCAAACTTGCGCCCGCCCGCCAATCCGCGGCATGGTTTGAAGATCAAACCAAGGCGGTGCGTGAGCAGCTGGAAAGAGCCCAGGAGGCACTTTCGGCCCATCAGCAGAAAACAGGAGTGGTCGCCACCGACGAGCGTCTGGATTATGAAACCGCCAAGCTCAATGAACTCTCCTCGCGGTTAACCAACGTTCAGACTGAAACCACGGATAGCAGCAGCAAGCATAAATCCACCAGCTCCGAAACGCTGCCTGAAGTGATGCAAAGCCCGCTGATCAATAGTCTTAAATCAGACATCGCTCGCCTTGAAGCAAAATTTCAGGAGAGCAACGTGAATTTGGGCGTAAACCATCCACAAACAAAGCGTACCCAGTCTGAACTTGCCTCCCTCCGCAGAAGACTCGCAAGCGAAACTCAACAAATCGCCAGCAGCATGGGCACTTCTTACGAAGTCGGCAAGCAAAAGGAAAAAGAGTTGCTGGAAGCTATGGAAGCTCAAAAAAAACGCGTGCTTGAGCTCAATAGGGAGCGAGATGGAATCGCTGTGCTCATGCGCGATGTCGAGGCTGCGCAACGTACATTTGAAGCCGTAAGTCAGCGTGCCGCCCAGACCCGCCTTGAAAGCCAATCCGTTCAGACCAATGTTGCAACTCTGAACCCAGCCACAGTACCGACCCAGCATTCTCGACCGAAAATCCTGCTCAACGTTCTGATCTCCATTTTCCTCGGCTCGCTGCTTGGAATAGGGATTGCTTTGATGCTCGAACTGGCTAACCGCCGGATACGTTCAGCAGACGACCTTCTCCAGGCCATTGATCTGCCAGTGCTTGCGGTTATTCCAGGCCACGGGGCTCGCGAAGTTCCCAAGTTACCCAAGCTACCCAAGTTGCCTAAACAGCTTGGATCCGCAGCGAGCTGAACACCAAAAAAGGGAACCCAGACCATGAAACCGGTAAGCGCAGCCTTCCAAACCTTCAAGCGGAATCAGACCACGAATCCTGGCGAGCCATCGATTTACGGTAAAGCCCAGCTCAACGGCGCCGGCGGTTCGATTGGAGCCATCCTCGTCGATACCGGACGCCTCTCTGCAGAAAACGCCGAGCGCATTCTACGGCTGCAAATAGAGCAGGGCAAGCGCTTTGGCGATACTGCCATCGGGTTAGGGTTGTTAACCGAAGACGATGTTCGCTTTGCACTATCGCGTCAATTTAACACCCTCTACCTTCCTGCGGGCGATAACAGCCTTAACCATCAGTTAGTGGCCGCCTATAAACCTTTCAGTCCGCCTGTCGAGAAACTTCGTGCCTTGCGAAGTCAACTTATGTTGCGCTGGTTCGATGCAGAGGCGCGGCTGAATTCACTCGCCATCGTGAGCCCTGGCACGGGGGAAGGGCGCAGTTTCATTGCTGCCAATCTGGCTATCGTGTTTTCGCAGCTTGGCAAGCGCACCTTACTCATCGACGCCAACCTGCGTGCGCCACGTCAGCACGAATTATTCAAGCTCGGCACTAATCCCGGTTTATCCGGTATGCTTGCCGGTCGCGTCGGCATCGAAGCCATCGCCCGTATGCCTTCACTGCCTGGGCTCTCGGTACTACCGGGTGGCGCAGTGCCACCTAATCCGCAGGAACTGCTCGGTCGCGCAGGCTTTCATGAGTTGTTGCAATCGCTAATACGCGAATTTGACGTTGTCATCATCGACACCCCTGCTGCACGCGACTATGCTGAAACACAAATGATCGCGGCCCGTGCGTCTGCTGCCCTCATTGTGGTTCGCAAAAATCTTACTTCAATGCCCGACACGATCGAATTAGCCAACAGTCTTCAACAGACAGGCACGTTGTCGGTGGGGTCAGTGCTGAACGACTTCTGAGTGAACCAAGATGGAAGAGATGAATCTGGGTTTGTGAGCATGATACCCGCCTCTCTGCATCTACCCGGCAGCGCTGCAATCATTTTTGAGGTAACCAGGCAAGTTCTTGCCCCCCATTTTTTGCCAACCTTTCTTTCTCTCATTGGGGATTGGAATCTGGATGATCAGCATTCCTCAACTACTAACATGGTGCTAACTGCGTCTTATACGTTCTATGGCAAGCAACGCCGTACCAATGAGGCTGCCCGATACGTCTGCCGCAAGATCCAACCATCCTGCCTGCCGGCCGGGCAGATACATCTGATGCCATTCATCAAGCATACCGACCAACAGCGACCCCAAAAGTGCGACGACCAGCCTGCGCTTTCCCGGCAAGCCGCTAGCAACACCAATTGTCCAGGCGAGCAACGCAAAAATAGCGCCGTGAGCGAATTTATCCCATGGCTCCGGTATCAGATTCACGGCAACAGGTTGCGCGCCTCCAACAAACAAGCTGACAACGATCCCGAGCGTCAACAGCATGGCTGTGGCGCGGACGGAGCGAGATAATGGGTGTTGCGAAAACAAGATGAGCATTAATTCTTCAATTATCTTCAATAAAAAAAACCTGCCGGAGGGATGGCGCAACCGGCTACCCATCTGGCTGCCTATCATCGGGGGATTAATCGTACTTTATTTGCCGAGCCTGGTCGATCTATTTCGAGGCATCTGGAGTACCGACCAGCAAGCGCACGGTCCCATTGTACTTGGCATCGCCTGCTGGCTTATTTATCGCAAGTGGCCCGAAATGTGGCGCTTGAGCGAGGACCAGCCCACTGCCCCTGTAGCCGGCTGGCCCATCTTTATTTTCGGTCTGCTACTCTATGTCATTGGCCGGTCCCAAGAAATTCTGCTCTTTGAGATCGGTTCGGTCATCTGGCTGCTTGCGGCTATTCTCCTGCTCATGCGTGGCGGCGCCGCGCTAAAGGCGCAATGGTTTCCGCTCTTCTTCATGCTATTCATGATTCCTCTCCCCTCCTCGGTTGTGGATGCCTTGACGATGCCCATGAAGATGGCGGTTTCCTATGTTGCCGAGACCATTCTTTTCTGGGCGAACTATCCCATCGCCCGTACGGGAGTTATCCTCCAGATTGGGCAATACAAGCTGCTCGTAGCAGATGCGTGCGCGGGCTTGCATACCCTCTTTACGCTCGAGGCGCTGGGTCTGCTTTACCTTAACATCATCCGGCACGATTCCTTGTTCCGGAACGTCGCCCTTGCTATTTTTATCGTTCCGATATCCTTTACCGCCAACGTCATCCGCGTAATGGTATTAACGCTGATTACATACCATTTTGGTGATGAGGCGGGGCAAGGCTTCTTGCATGGATTCGCGGGCATGGTGCTCTTCCTTAGTGCGCTGCTGCTGATCATCGGGGTGGATTCGCTGTTGCAGCTCAGCGTCAAGCTGCGGCGTGACCGTAGCGCCTTAAGTAGCGTGTAACAATGAATCTCTGGCTCAGAAACTTCCTTCTTCTAATACTCATGCTCGCTGCCTCGGGACTTGCGCTGGCTCTGCGTCCAACCCAGAAAATTGCCGATCAGGGGCCGGCCATCGATCTGGAAACGATAATCCCGACGACGTTCGGAGACTGGCATGTGGAGCAGCAGAATTCCGTGCAAATTGTCGACCCGCGGCAGAAGGAAATGATTGACAAGATTTACACTCAGACTCTCAGCCGCACCTACATAAACAGCCGCGGGTATCGCGTCATGCTTTCGATAGCATATGGAGACGACCAGAGGGACTCAATGCAAATGCACTATCCCGAAATCTGCTATCCCGCGCAGGGATTCTTGCTCGAGGGCAAAGAAGCAGGCAACTTGGCTACTGGAAGCGGTTCAATTCCCGTTACTCGCATACTGACCAGTCTCGGCCAGCGCAACGAGCCGGTGACCTACTGGACCATAGTTGGCGATCGGGTATTTCAAGGCGGGCTTCAGAAGAAACTTGCTGAAATGAGATACGGTATGACCGGCAAAATCCCCGACGGTATGCTGATCCGCATTTCGTCTATCGATGGCGAAACAGCGAATGCATACGACATACAGACTCAATTTGCCGATCAGATGCTTCATGCTTTAGAACCGGAATATAGGAGAAAGTTGAATGGCAACGCGCGAATCAACTGATCCAGTGAAAAAGATCGCCCTCATCACGGGCATCACTGGGCAGGATGGTGCTTATTTAGCTGAATTTTTGCTCAAAAAGAATTATATCGTTCACGGAATCAAGCGCCGCTCGTCGCTGTTCAATACCGACCGCATCGATCATCTATATCAGGATCCGCACGTTTCGCAACGCAACTTTATCCTGCATTACGGGGACTTGATCGATTCAACGAATCTGATCCGCATCATCCAGCAAGTCCAGCCTGACGAAATCTACAATCTGGCCGCAATGAGCCATGTCGCGGTCAGCTTTGAAACGCCAGAATATTCCGCCAATGCGGATGGCATTGGCACATTACGAATACTGGAGGCCATCCGCATCCTTGGGTTGGAAAAAAAAACGCGTTTTTATCAAGCCAGCACCTCTGAACTCTATGGTTTAGTGCGGGAAACTCCGCAAAATGAGACAACGCCTTTCTATCCTCGCAGCCCTTATGCGGTGGCAAAGCTATATAGTTATTGGATTACGGTCAACTACCGCGAAGCCTATGGCCTTTATGCCTGTAATGGCATCCTCTTCAATCACGAAAGCCCCATTCGCGGGGAAACCTTCGTAACCCGCAAGATTACTCGCGCGCTTGCCCGGATTAAACTTGGCCTGCAGGATTGTCTCTATCTAGGTAACCTGGACTCCCGGCGTGATTGGGGTCACGCTCGCGATTACGTTGAGATGCAGTGGCTGATGCTACAACAGAACCGGGCAGACGACTTCGTCATTGCTACCGGTGTCCAGTATAGTGTCCGTGATTTCGTAAACGCGGCAGCAGAAGAGCTTGGTATACATATAAACTGGGAAGGTCACGGTGTCGACGAAATAGGGCGCATCGATCAGACATGTCCAGTTCGGGAATCGCGAGTTATCGTACGTGTAGATCCCCGGTACTTCCGTCCAACTGAGGTCGAGACTCTGCTCGGCGATCCATCCAAGGCCCGGAAGAAACTCGGCTGGGCGCCAAAGACTACCTTCAGGGAACTCGTCAGCGAAATGATTCGGGAGGACCTCAAGAGCGCTGAGCGAGATGAACTCGTCAAGAAAAACGGGTTTGGCGCTTATGACTATCATGAATAGGAACCGATAGACATGGACAAAAATGCCAAAATTTATATAGCCGGTCATAACGGTTTAATCGGGTCAGCTCTTGCACGCAATCTTAAGGCGAAAGGCTACCTCAATCTCCTGACCCGTACTCATGCTGAACTCGATTTAACCGACCAGAAAGCAACAGAGGCTTTTTTCGCTGCTGAGAAGCCCGACTACGTTTTCCTGGCTGCCGCAAAAGTAGGTGGTATTTATGCCAACAATACCTATCGTGCCGATTTTATCCGGGACAATTTAACCATTCAGACTAATGTGATTCACGAGGCACATCGCAATAAGGTCCAGCGATTAATCTTTCTAGCTTCCAGTAGCATCTACCCCGCCCTTTCCCCACAACCTATTAAGGAAGAATACCTCCTCACGGGTCCGCTGGAGCCGACTACTCAGCCTTATGCTCTCGCAAAGATTGCAGGGATTGAAATGTGCTGGAGCTATAACCGGCAGTATGGCGCCCAGTATTTGGCCGTAATACCCACGAACCTCTACGGACCCGGGGATAATTATGATCTCAACACCAGCCACGTCATTCCGGCATTGATACGGAAGTACCACGAGGCCAAGGTCAACGGCGCACCCACGGTCACTGTTTGGGGGACAGGTACGTCGCGCCGGGAATTCATCTACAGTGAGGACATGGCCGAGGCCTGCGTGTTCCTGATGAATTTGAGGGATGACGATTATTCCCGATTACTGTGGCCGGCCGGGACGCCGCTGGAGTCTACCGCTTTGGGCCTTGCACCTCTAATAAATATCGGGGTGGGCGAGGACATCACCATACGCGAGTTGGCGGAGATGATAGGTAAGGTCGTAGGCTACTCGGGTCGCATGGAATTCGACCGCACCAAGCCGGACGGCGCTTCCCGCAGGCTGATGGATATTTCGAGGTTGAGCTCTCTCGGATTCAGGTCCACTTTAGGGTTAGAAGAAGGGTTGACTCGAGCCTATGCAAACTTCCGCGCTACTAAGTGCTGACTATGGGCACAGCAAACATACCTCCCTCGCCCGGGTTAACCGAACCTTATGGAAATTCCATTTGATACGTGGATCTAGGACAAAATGGACCTGCCCGAATAAAATTCGTGAGCTTCAGCAGACGCGGCGACTGCGTTGGACGTTTGTCAACGCGACTTGCTGATGAGCCGCCCGGAATGATTGTCATAGACAATTCATTCATACTTCATGTTCGCCCAACGTCCAAAAAACATTGGAAGCAATCGTCCCGGAAACTGATACAACGCGATAGTCGTTTCTGCATGTCCTCATGTTATTGCTCAGCCAGAGGTGTGCAGGCTTCACTTTCATGTGGAATCGAATTTACTGTAAGAACTCCCGAGAACCTGTTTATTAAGACACCGTTTACCCCAACCTTCGGGCCCCCACCCCAATGCTACAAACCCGTCCCCTAGCACACAGCGTCTTCCCGATATCTTTGCTGTTCGGTGTTTTTGCCATTTTCGTGGGGTTGCTGTGCGCGGTATTGCCCCTGGCGGCCGCATTGCTGATGGCAGCCGCCGTGGGAGCGGTAGTGGTCTTCATCGCACCCATACGGTGGGTTACAACCCTGGAGCTTATTCTCGCAACTGTGATTGCGGGTGCCGTGGAATATTTTCTAGGGATAGCCCAAGCTAACTGGGTGCCCTATTTGCTGGCTCTCTTACTGGGCTTGCGCGCACTAATGGAACGAAAAACGCCGCATGAAAAAAAAATCGCAGCCACCATTCGGTCGCCCCGGCCATGGTTCATCCTGCCCTTGATAATGTATTTCCTCACCATATTGGCTTCTGTCGGGTTCAACCTTTCACCTCTCGCGCAACTCGTCGTGGGTCTCAAAAACTATGTGTTCATGTTTGGGCTGTTTCTCGCCTTCCTCGCTGTCCGACCCTTCGATACAACAACGGCACTCGTTTGGAAGGCACTCATAATTGTCGCGTGTGTTCAATTACCCGTAGTCCTGTATCAGAAATTCTTTATTGCAAGCGGCCTATCTAACGTGGGTGGCGCTGCCGGCTTGAGCTGGGATGCGATATCGGGCACTTTTGGCGGGAGCCTGCTTGGGGGCCGCTCGGCTGCTATGGCGCTCTTCGTCATCATGGCAGTCGTCGTTTCTTTGGTCGCATGGCGCAATCGCAAGATTAGCCTTTCCCGTTTACAATTGATTTGCTTACTAGTCCTCCCATCGCTAATTCTTGCTGAGGTAAAAGCCGCTATCGTCTGGCTTCTTTTTTCCGGCACCCTGGTTTTTTCTCGTCAAATTAGAACCCGCCCTCTTGGATTTCTGGTTGCGGTGCTTATGCTCCTGACAGTTGCTGTTGGCATCGCCGCCGCATATAAAGCGATGTATTACGATGGAGGCAACCGCTCGGGTGGCTACGCCGAACTCTACGATAAACAGATCACATATTTTTTTGATCCGGATTTGTTCAATGCGGGAACACGCGAATTGGGACGAACGGCTTCCATTATTTTCTGGTGGGACCAGCACGATATTTCTGATCCCGTTCGGATGATAGTCGGACATGGACTGGGCGCGAGTCGTGGGAATAGTTCATTTGCGGTGGGTGAAGTAGCGAAACTTTACGATTTTCTTATCGATACCTCGACTGTGACAACGTTGCTGTGGGACCTTGGACTTTTAGGCTTAGTGTCCTTTATAGGCGTTCTTTTTCTTGGTGCCATTGAAAGCTTCCGGCTTGCTCGTCGAAAGGATTTACCGCTGGAGTTGCAGTCAAGTATCGAGTGCGCCGGAATCGGCCTGCTCCTGATCTTGAGTGGACTCATTTACAACCGGGATGCTCTAGACGCTTCGGCGGTTCAGTTTCTGATCTACTTTTTCCTTGCTATCCTAGCGCGTGCAAAGGCCTATGGCATCCGGAGCCCGGCAGCATGACAAATGCCCATAGCCATCCTTTTTCCGGATGGCAGATCCGAAGCAGTTTAGGTTACTTCACCGTTGGCAAAATTGCATCAGGCCTGATCGGTTTGGTATTGCTGGTCGTATTGGTCCGTTTGTTACCAGCGACCGAATACGGCGCTTACGTTATATGGGTTGCGATCATGGAGATCACACTCCTGGTCAGCAATGCCGGAGCCTATCCGATAGCGCAGCGCTATATTACTGAGGCTCGTCTGTCCCCCAACTTGCCCTGGCTACCTAGGCTGGTGTGGGGCTCGCTCACGTACCGTCTTCTAACACTGGCAATTGCAGCGGCGGCGTTGCTCATTTTTGCCCAGAACCTGTTGGACGCCGTAGGCCTGACAGTATTCTCCGAGTTATTTTTGCTATATGTTTTTGCCATCGTATTCGAAGGCGCAGCCCGTTACATCGATTTGGTATTTGACGCGCTATTGCAGCAGGGTCGCAGTCAGTTTTGCATTTTAATCCGAAGCGGTACGCGGTTAGCCGTAGTGCTTAGCCTTCTATATATGAAGGGAACCCTCACCCTGCAGGACGTAATCTGGATGGAAGTCATTGCCGCCCTCTTTGGCTTTTCAATCTCAACCTTAATATTATTCTTTTACCTGCGCCAGGTGTGCGCCGGATTGAAAATAACTAGCAACAAGGGACCCTTCGAACTAAAAAGAATTTTCGTATTCTCCCTTCCGCTTTATGTTGCCCAGTGCATGTCTCAGTTATACAGTCCAGATGCGGTAAAAATGGTTATCAGCCGCTTTCTAGGCGTGCTGGAGGCAGCGGCGTTTGGTCTTGCCCATGCATTCGGCCTCGTTCTGCAACGCTACCTGCCGGCGCAATTGTTAATTGGACTGATTCGGCCAGTGCTGGTCGCCCGCAGGGCCGGCGGCGGCAGCAATGATGAGCTGGTTCATATCGGCAATCTAATTCTCAAGGTGAACCACTTCTTTCTCATTCCCGTTATTGCATTTTTCGGCATACGGGGATTCGAGTTCGTTTCAGAGGTTTCCAATGGGAAACATCTTGCTGCCGGTCATCTGCTTTTCTGGTTATCAGGCCTGCTCCTCCTTCAAGGCCTGCATACTATTTTATCCGCTGTTGCCATAGCCCTCGAGGACCGTCGGGCAGTGCTTGCTGGGACTTTCGCAGCTGCTCCTGGCATCCTCGCCGGCATTGCTCTCTCCGATAACTTTGGAGCAAACGGTATGGTAGCAGGTCTCTGGATTAGCGAGTTACTTTGGTGCAGCGCTGCCTGGTGGTGCTTGCGCAACGCAAAATTTCACTTTCGGATCAACTGGGGCAGTTGGCTCAAACTGGCAGCCTGCGGTGGGTGCGCAGCATGGGTGGCAAACTGGAGTAGAGCACTCACGGATAATAGCTTGCTTGATCTTGGCCTGTGCGCTTTCATTCTGGGTCTGACTTATCTCGTTGTATGCAGCCTTCTGAAGCCGTTTTCGGCTGAAGAGCGATCCTCCATTAACAGATTGCTACCTTGGCCCATGTTCTTTTTTTAGCGAACTATTGTTCCATCAAGCGCTTCTTAATATTTTGGAGTTTCAGGATGAAGTTCTACCTGGCGGGTCAAACCAACTTTGGTAATCGGGGCTGCGAGGCGCTGACACGCACCGTTATCAGTACCCTCTCGGAAGAGTTCGAGAACACCTCTTTTCTTGTTCCCGCAACTGATCCCGAAGCCGATGCGAAGCAGTGGCCGCAAATGGCTCGCTATGGAGCGACGTTTGTCTCTGCAAACCACATACCCCCTGCAATAAAGTGGTGGAATCGGGCGATTCGTTTGGCGCCGTGGATCAAACCATTTTGGGAACCGTCTTATGCGTTGCCGTCTTATGCTTTCCGGGACATGTCGGAGTGCGATGCAATACTGATGATTGGCGGCGACACGATTTCGCTGGACTATGGATCAGGTTCGCTTTTCATGGCCAGTGGCTTCATGGACGCCGCCGCCCGGGCCGGCCATGCAACCATGCTAGTTGCCGCATCGATAAGTCCATTCAAGGATCCTGTGTTCGAGCGCTACATGGCGCGGCATCTCAAGCGATATTCCGTAATTACCGTGCGGGAAACGGAAAGTCTTGCCTATCTGAAGCATGTGGGGTTGGACAATGCGGTGTTGGTAGCTGATCCTGCGTTTGCGCTCGAGCCTGAGGCGGTCGAATGGGCGCACCCTTTGACTCAATCGAGTGCCGTGTTGGGATTCAATATCAGCCCGGTAATCGAAGAGAGCTGGCGGCGGGCTGGCAATTCAGGCAACCTTGTGGAGGAATCAGTTGCATTCCTCAGAAAAGTACTGGCAGAGACGGGTTTGAGAGTGGCACTTATACCGCATGTGGATCCGCTTGATGATAGCCTCTATAACAGCGATACCTCAATTCTTGATCGTATCCAAACCAGCTTAGGTGGACCTTCGGCGCGCCTGGTACTGGTCCCTAGAAGTTTTAATGCCGCGCAATTGAAATATCTTATTGGACGCTGCCGATACTTCATGGGAGGACGCACGCATGCCACCATCGCGGCTTGGTCACAGGGTGTCCCTACTATATCGTTCGCATATAGTACCAAGGCTTACGGCTTAAACAAGGACTTATTCGGCACACTTGACTTTGTCTTGCAAACCCCGCGGATCTCTCGCGATAGTCTTTGGAAAGCCTTTACTGAACTGAGGGAAAGCGAGAATTTTATCCGATCCCTGCTTGCCCAGCGCATTCCCGAATGGAAACGCAAGGCCTCATTAAGCGCAAATGTTCTAGCCGAACATTTAAAAACGCGAATATATTAATTGAACTATCGGGGTAGGCATTCCATGGGGACAACATCAACTGGTTTTATCAGGGAATAACCAGAGCTTGGCTGAGGAGAGGTATCAAGTGACAATCTATAATCAGTATACGAAACGCGATCGATTCAGAGTCGGGATTAAAATAAAATTGCGTCAAGCGCGCTCAATCTATGAACTTGGAATTTGTCATTTTAATAATCCGAAACATATCTTAGAAATTGGTCCAGGTGATGGTTATATCGCAGCTCTTACACGTGATGACGGATTTTCATATACGGCAGTGGAGGGTAGTGATTCAGTTGCGTCTCGGCTGCGGAATGAAGGTTTTTCGGTTGTCCAAACTTATGTTCCGCCATTACCGCCAGAGATAAGAGGTTCCCAAATCTGCTTCCTGCTTCACGTTATCGAGCATCTGACGAGTGCTGCGGAAGCATCACAGCTAATTTCACAAATTCGGAGTGCTCTGGATGAAGATGGCATTCTGGTAATCGCGTGTCCGGACTATGTAAAGTGGGGGCATTATTTCTTTGACTGCGACTATACCCATGCAATGCCATTTACTCGGCGACGCTTGCAGCAGCTTCTTCGGGACCATCAGTTTGAAATTGTTGAAGAAACAATTTATAGCGGACCGTTATTTGGCTATAGAAGTCTCTTGTTGGCTTGGTTCGCCAAACTTTTTTACCCTCAAATAGTCGACGATGTCGTTGGAAGATTTATTAAAAGGGATGCATTGAGTCGAGGATTATTTACCCTTTTGCCTAATCTCCTGGTTGTCGCAAGAAAACTCTAGATCCTGGGTCAACGTTTGGGACGACGCATAATATCGATCAATCAATCAGATCCTGGGGTAGCGGCTCCCCATTCAACCGGACACGGAGTCCACCGATGACAGGAGATAGGCATATGCCTGGTGAAATCCATAGTGCTTCAGATATCGAACGTATTGAAGTGGTCCACCGGGGTCGAGCGCCGCAGGCGCTGGTGCCGCGGTGCGTGAATTGAAAAAGTGGATTCGCGAGCTGGAGCGTGTACTGGGCAAGAAGACCATGGAAAATGAGATTTTGCTGACCGGCATGCGGGCATAAAACTGCACGGGTTTACGAAGGCAAGGGCGTCACGCTGCGCTCCAATTTACGCTGGTGCTCGGATGGTTTCGAGATTGCCTGCTGGAATTGGCAAGTGGTACGGGTTGTCTTTGCGCTGGATTGTTGTGATCGGGAAGTTATTAGTCATGTGGCCACTACCGGCGGCATTACCGTTGAGATGGTGCGGGACCTGATGATTGAAAGTGTCGAGCGGCGCTTTGGGCGGGCTGCACGGCCCCGCAGGAGCAGTCGATTGGCTCAGCGACAATGGCAGTTGCTACACCGCCAGAGAAACGGCAGTCTTTGCTCGGGATATTGGATTCATCAGCTGCTTCACGCCCGTCAGAAGTCCCGAATCGAACGGTATGGCCGAGGCCTTCGTCAAGACCTTCAAACGGGATTACGTGTATGTTACAGATCGTCCTGATGTCACAGCTTGACCAGTGGTTCGAGGATTGCAACGAATATCATCCTCACAAGAGGTTGAAGATGAAGTTGTCAAGGCAATTCATCGCAACCAGTTATTAACCGCATCCCCACCTGGTTTTCTGAGGAATAAATAGGCGGAATTCTGAAGGTGGGCGAAAGGTAAAAGGTCGGAGGTGTCGATAATGCTACGTTTATTTTTACTCGTACTGTGCCTGAGCTCGAAACCAGCTGCCGCAGATCAATGGCTACCGCTCGGAGATCAAGAACTTAGTGTCGCTCCTGGGAGTGCCCTCGATTTTTCCCAATTGGTCGAGGTGGGCCCAGCCGGCAAGCATGGCTGGGCCAAGGTGCTTGAGGATGGACATATCGGCTTTGAACGCCGCAGCATTCCCCAGCGATTTCTCATCGCATCGATGGGGTTCAGTAAGCTGAACGGGGGGTTGCCCGATAAAGCCGGAAGCGAGCGCCTGGTTCAGGAGCTGAAGCGCACAGGCTACAACATGGTGCGCTTGCATCAATTGGACGCTCATCTCATGACAGGCCGCTCGAAGGACTTCGATTTTGATCCGGAACAATTTGACCGCCTCCATTACCTGCTTGCTCAACTCAAGGAAACAGGGATCTACTGGATTGTCGATGGCTTGACCTCCAATAATGCCGCCTGGGGCGACGTTCGCCCGCACCGTTGGGTGAAAAAACACCACGCGAAAATGGACGTACTCACTAAATCGAAGGGTTTTGCGCATTGGGCGACACTGGTCGAGCGCCTTTGGGGCACGAAGAATCCGTATACCGGGAGCGCTCCGCTACAGGATCCTGCAATGCTGGGCATGATCTTGGTAAATGAAGGCGCTGTTGGTTTTCTCGCCGCCCTCGAAGGCAGTTATCCAGATAATCTCGGTCCTCTCTTCCGGGATTGGCTGAAAGATCGTTATCGAAATAATGCAGCGCTAAAGGCCGCTTGGGGGGGCGAGTTGAAAGCAAAAGAATCTGTTGACGGGGTGGTGGAAGTGCCTGCGACGGTTCGCGGACGTGGTCCCCGCAATGTAGACTTCGCTCGTTTTGTCAGCGACCTGGAACGTAAAAGCTATAAGGCGATGGAAGCGCATGTTCGTAAACTGGGTTTCAAGGGCTTGACAACCGCCTTCGACAACTGGCCACATTTCGGAGCAGATATTACTCGTACCGCTGTTCAGTGGGTCGATATGCATGCTTACCATGCTGAGGCCAGCGCGCATGGGCAGCCTGGCTCTAAAATTTCGCAATTAAGTATGCATGACAATGCTGCGAGTTATATCCGTGGACTCACCACTACGCGTCAATGGGGCAAGCCTTTTACAGTGACAGAGTACGGTCAACCTTTCTGGAACCGCTGGCGTCATGAGTCGGCCGCATTGATGCCGGCGGTGGCCGCTCATCAGGGCTGGGACGCGATCTCTCAATACGCCGAAACTCCTGTCCAGTTTGATTACGGACCATCGCCGTTCACCCGTATGCAGGCGATCTATCCATTTAATGTAGGAGCCGATCCGATCGCCAGAGGCGCAGAGCGACTCGCGGCGTTGCTGTTTCTGCGAGGCGACGTGGCGACAGCGAAAGGCCGCATTCATCTGCACCTGGACGCGGAGCGAGCGCTAACTCATAGCGCCGGATGGGAACGGGCACCGGAGAGTCTTTCCAAGCTCGCCTTCGTATCCGCTGTCGGGCTTGATTTTCGCTCAGAACCTGTGAAAAATCGCAAACGCGAGGTCTCGTTCGAGATGACAACCGGAAGGCCGATCTGGTCTGGTAAACTGGATACAGCGCTAACCCGCTCCGGTCTGGGTTCCGGCGATAGCCAGCTCGCTGTCTTACGCGATGCGGACATTATCGAAGCCTCAAATCGCACCCGATTGGATGCGGGGGTATTCGAGTCGGATACCGGCGAGGTCGTGTTTAATAATCAGACAAAACAGATAGAGGTCCTAACGGCCAAAACAGTGGCGCTGGTCCTTAGAGGCGGGTCAGCCACAACGGGTCCACTCACTGTAAAGGATGCGAGCGGCCCCGCCCTCTTCGCGCTTTCAGCACTGGACAATCAGCCAATCGCAAAAAGCAAACGGTTGCTTTTGTGGGTGCTGACTGACGCAATCAACAGTGGGATGAAGTTCAAGGATGATGAGCGGACGGCAATTAAGACTCTTGGAGGTTTTCCTCCACAAGTGCAGACGGTTTCTGCGACGCTGAAAATCGCAACTGAAGGCGACGCCAAGCTGAAGGCTTGGCCGCTCTCCCTCAGTGGCGCGCGCCGGCAGGCGGTTTCCCTCGTTCCAGTGCCGGGTGCCATTGAACTGCGATTGGACACGTCAAAATTGCGCGATGGCCCAGCGCTTTTTTTCGAGATTGCCGCCGAATGAATGCGATGGTAAGCAGGTCGGTCGGGATTTGCTCCGCTTTTCTGCATATAGACGACCCATGCTATTGACCCCGTGGGGCTTGGCAGGATTCGAAGTTAAACTAACCTTGACCGATGATAAAAAAATGAATATGCATGATGAGTACTATACGCGTTCGCATCTTTTACCCCGCTGATCCAGTTGGCATTGTTCCTGGCGGTATTGATACGTTCATTCGCGGTATCGTTAAATGGGCGCCAGAGGACATCGAATTCAGCCTGGTTGGCATGACGACTGATCCGGTCGCACGGCCCGTGGGTCGTTGGACGCGCTGCAGTGTTGGACGGCGCGAGTTCGACTTTTTTCCAGCCGTCTGGGTCGCGAATGCAGGCGACCGTTCCTACGTGCCACTTTCGCTGCGCTACACCGCTGCAGTCGCATTGGCACCACAGGCTGTGTATCAGGACTTTGATATAGTGGAACTGCATCGTATCGAGCCAGGCTTGTTATTCGGCGAATCACGACCCAAAAACGCTTTTTTCCATACTGACTACTCAGTTATCCACAGAGCGACAAAAACCGATTTCCGCTGGAAGTATTTACCTCGTATTTACGATCTGATGGAACGAAAAATTGTACGGGGACTTTCCTCAGCGTGGTGCGTTAGCAAGCAGTTCACTGCGGTGCTTGAGACCAGATATCCGGCGTCTTCCACGATGATTCGATACATCCCGACCTGGGTTGATACGGAAGTGTTTTCCCCCCTACGAGATGATCTCCGGGCAGAGCAGCGGAGACGTCTCGCTACAACATTAAATATCGATGCGGCCGCATCGTGGATCATTTTTGTTGGCCGACTTGATATAACAAAAAATCCTGAACTCTTGCTGTCTGCTTTTGGGCGACTTGTGTCTAGGGGACGGCACATTGTGCTTCTCTTCATAGGAGATGGTGTTTTGCGGGCTGGGCTCGAGAAAAGAGTAGTTAAAGAAGGCCTTTCGGCGCACGTGCGGTTTCTTGGGCTGAGGGGACCTGCTGAAATTGCTACCATTCTTGCATCGGCCGACGTCTTCGCCCTTTCGTCGACTTACGAAGGTATGCCGATGGCAGTTCTGGAAGCGCTTGGAGCAGGCCTTCCGGTCGCGACCACCGATGTGGGGGAGGTGCGCAAAGTGGTGTGCCCCAAAGTGAACGGTGCTATCTCCACGGATCAAAGCGTGGAAGGGTTTTCCATGTGTCTCGAGGATGTGCTTGATAATCTCAACCATTACGGGGGAGCGCCCGCAATACAAGCGATCCAGCCTTTCCGTCCGGCTGAGGTGTTAGAACCGGTTTATCAGAACTATCGGAAGCTCAGTTCGAGCTTTCGAAAACAAAAGAGGTAAAAAGAGCATGGAAGAAATCAAATCCACCTATCCCGGCAGGCAATACGGCTTAGTCGCCGGCATTCCCATTGATTTGGTCGACTGGCCAACGGTGCGACAGGTAGTCTGTAACTGGGCCATAGCTCGGGAAGCGCGTCAGGTATGTGTTTGCGACGTTCATTCAGTGATTACAGCAGGGCGAAATGGCAGCCATCGCAAAGTCATTGAAGAGGCGGATATGGTGACTGCGGACGGAGCTCCGGTGGCCTGGACTTTGCGGCGCAAGGGGTTCTCAGGTCAAACTCGAATCAACGGTCCTGATATGATGTGGCATCTATGCGCCGATGCGCCTCGGCGCGGCATCAAGGTCGGACTCTTCGGGTCTGCGCCGGAAACGCTAGAACGCCTGCGCGCAGTTATGGAGAAGACCTTCCCACAGCTTGACATATCCTATTGCGTCTCACCGCCATTTCGCCAGCTCACCCATGATGAGGATAATGAGATTTGCGACAGCATCAACAGGAGCGGTGTCGGTCTTCTGTTTGTCAGCCTGGGATGCCCAAAGCAGGAAAAATGGATTTCGGAACACCGTGGCAGAATACACGCTGTTATGATTGGGGTGGGAGCTGCTTTTGATTACCATGCCGGGGCTGTTTTGCGTGCTCCACTCTGGATGCAATCGAACGGACTGGAGTGGCTTCATCGATTATGGTCCGAGCCGCGACGGCTATGGAAGCGCTATTTGATAAACAACTCACAGTTTATTATTAGAACATTATATGACTGGTTTTCGGGAGAGTTTGATAAGGCAAAAGCTATTTCAAATGAAGTGCCCCGCTCCGGCGGGGTGCGCAAGTCCGGAAAATAACTTGTCTGTGTATGTATCGATCAAATAGAAGATCGAGGTTATTTAGCTCGTGGCTTTCCACATTCTATTTTTTGCGTCTTGTGAGTTGCGAGAGGGCTTTAGTTAAACCGGAGGGAAGCCCGTTCATAGCGTTTGACACGAGTTACAACGGTAATATCTTTTTGCCAAGCTAAGCTGCAGTATTATCTATAATCGGTGTGTTCGTCTCTAATAGCCTAATTTTCTTATAGAGAAGGGAGCATGTGTGCGAGGGAATAGCGAGGGGTGCGAACTATGAGCGATAGCAGCATCTATGACAATGGAACTTATCTTGAGAAAAATCCGGGTTGGCACGAAGAAGATTCCACATGGAAAGCAACTCAAATATCCAAAATAATCACGGGGAATAAAATAGCCCCATCGACGTTGTGTGAGGTAGGCTGCGGGGCGGGGGAGATATTAAACTGCTTGTCGAGCGAGTTCGCTAATGTAGCTTTTTCTGGATATGAAATTTCTCCGCAAGCGTTTGAACTTTGCAGGACTAAAGAAAAAAATAATCTGAAATTTCACTTGAAAGATATCTCCGATCACTCAGATCAAACATTCGATGTCGTAATGGCGATTGATGTATTTGAACATGTCGAGGATTACTTTGGATTTCTTCGAAAGCTCAGAACAAGAGGAATATATAAAATATTTCATATCCCCCTGGACTTATCCGTTCAATCTGTGCTTCGAGGCTCACCTATTTTAAATGTCAGGGAGTCAGTCGGCCATATTCAATATTTTACAAAGGAAACCGCCTTGGCAACCTTGAAGGATACAGGATATGAAATTGTTGATTATTTTTACACGGGAAGCTCCCTGGAACTCTCTAATCATTCTTTAAAATCTCACCTAATGAAGCTGCCTAGAAAGCTTTTCTTTAAGCTTAATCGTGACTTGGCCGTCAGGATACTCGGTGGATTCTCACTAATGGTACTGGCCAAGTAGGAGAATTATATCGTATACGGCTAACAGAAAATCACGTTTACACGTGAACGAAATTCAACAGCCTGCTAATCAAAGGATATAAAATTCTCAGCACAATAGCCTTAGAAGAAGTCACTTCCTTGATGCGCCTGGGAGACAATTTATTGCAGCACCAAAGGCAAACTCTTATACTTCAATCTCAATCGTAGTTAAAATGCCGTGGAGGATCGCTACAAAATCACTCTTGGTTTATGGATGAATCAGTTCTGGTCAATGGCTCAGCCTCATACACAGCGGCATCCCGCCTTCTCAGCCAGAAACATACGGACTTTGGGAGAGGCTGCGGAGGGAGGCAATATTTTGGGAGAGACGAATGAAATCTGCATTGCGTCACTTTGCTAATGCCGTATCGGGAAAAAGTCGGGAGCGGAAATGGCATCAATTTTTGGCACTGATGAAGCCTCAGCCTGATGAAACAATCCTTGATATTGGCGTCAACACCACCGAATATACTGATGTGGACAATTACTTGGAGAAGCGGTACCCGTACCCAGAAAAGATCAGTGTAGTCGGGGTTAGCGAAGATTTTACTGAATTTAACAAGCGCTATCCGGCAGTGCGGACATTTTCGTCCGACGGGCGCAACCTGTGTTTTGAGAGCGATTCATTTGATATTAGCTATTCTAACGCGGTAATTGAACATGTGGGGCCTCAGCCTGACCAGCAGCGCTTTCTTGAAGAAATGCTTCGAGTCGGGAAGCGCGGCTATTTGACTACGCCGAACCGCTTGTTTCCGATCGAGACCCATACGAGCATCCCCCTGCTGCACATGGTGCTGACGCGACGTGCATTCGATACATTCCTGCGCCTCATCGGTAAAGGGTGGGCGACTGATTATATTTTCCTATTGTCAGAGCGCGAGTTGCGATCGCTGTTGAGGTCAGCCGGAATTCGCAATTATCAGCTAGTTCGTAATCGGTTCCTCGGCCTGCCAATGACGTTTACTGTTACGTGGCATAAGCAGTGAGTCATTAAAGGCTTGAGCTGAGGCCAATAGCGACGCCTTGGCTGAGTTGGCCATGGCATTGATCAAGTATCTGTTCCAACCCATGCGGAACAGGTCATTCACCCACATTCGTCTCTGCTTCTTCGGCTTCATGAATTCACTGGAAATCGAGTGGAAATAACTCTGATTCTGACAATTCCTCAGCCGTTGTACCCCCTCAGTGCTAATATCTATAAGGGTTAGAGCCTATTTCAGAGCGACTACCGAATTTAGAACTTGTTTTGAAAGCTTGGCGGATTCAAGCATTCTCTCGACTTCGAGAACTGCTCTGCCATATTGTTTTCCTTTGACAGTTCGAACGTTACTTGTTACGGCGTAAGGTTGTTGCTAATCTGCTTTATTAATCTTGATATCTCGTGCAAGTTCTACGGACGTCCCGGCATGGGAGACGCCCGCGGCGCTGTAGATCATGAGCCTGTCAGAAAAGGACAGCCAAGACTGTTTGCAGCTGATCCCACCGGTGTCTCGGGACATTGATCCTGTATGTCGGCAATGCCGTCTCCATCCGAATCGATGAGAGTAGAGTCTCGGGTGTAGATGATTTCCGATGAGTGCGGGGCTACTGAGCGTGGCCAGGTAATCGGTGTGCCATCGACGAAGGAAACGTATTGACCGCATAGGGTTGGGTCTTCATCAGGGCATGAGGCCTCCGATTCGGTACCGCTGGGGTTGGTCAACAGTGCAGTACGCAGCGTCGCACCTACCTGCTGCAGAGGAACTATCTCGACATTGGCGATCGTAAATTCTTTCCCCGATTCGACATAGAAATCGATACGCGCGCCGTTGTCGCCGGTAACGGGATCGCCCTTTTTTATGGTTGAAATCGATTCGATGAGTAAGGTATGGCGTTTCCAGTTCCGGCTTCCGTAAATGGATGTCATCCTATGGGTAAATAGCTCGTAACCATTATCGCCCCCGCCCCCCCGCCTGGGGGCAATCGCGACTCTCTGATTGTCGATTTCAGTCTTTATATCGAATGTCAGGCGATACCAGTGACCCGCTTCGACGGAAAAATTCGGTGACATCAACAGGCTTGGGGTGGCGCCAGCGATCATCCTGATACAGGGGAAAGCGCCGCAGGCTCCAACGGAGGTCGTTGCGCCTGTGCTGCCGTTACCCCAAGGTCGCCAGCCGTCTTGAACACTCGTGGTCGTATTAATTGGAGCGAGGACGCTTTCGCCCTGGACCTGGAAGCTGGTGTAGCCCGCTTGAGTAATTTGTTTGCCATTCGGATCCAGATTGCGCGCTACACCGGCAGTACGCGCCGATTGCCATTCGATGAAGTCATATTCTAACTCGCCCCCATTCCAGCGTTCTCGGGCGATCCGCTTGGATATAAGTGCAGAGTGGTGGTTGAAGTCATAACTTGCGAAGCGTGTTGTGCTCGAAAAGGTAGTTTGCGCCACCACGCCCTGAGCATCACCAAGCGGAAAGATGAGATTATTGGTGACGATATTGCCTGAAATGTCGCCCGCAGGATCGAAACTTCGAGTTCCTTCCTGGAACCAGATCTGGTAGCGGCGATTTCCGTAGAGCGTGTTGCGGTCGATAAGGTTGCGGGCAGTGTTGTGAAGTAAGATGCCATACTCGGCATTTTCGACCGTGTTTCCGATAACGGCAATGTCGGAACCAGGTTCGTCCAGATAAACTCCTGTCGTGTGCGGCCGCTCGTCGGGATGGCCGTGGAGGTCACCGTTCAAATTGCGGATAATATTCTCTTCGATTTTGCTATTGTGATTTTGACCATACATGTAGATACCCCCACAGTCGTGCAATACAGTGCAGGCGTTTTCGATGTTATTACGGCTTACTGAGCTGTTGGGCCCGATAAGTATGCCATGATAAGCCGCGTCACGAATGCTGTTTCTATCAATAGTAGCGCCAGCGCCGGTATTGACGGCAGCAATCGAGGGGCGGGGAAGGGATATAATGCGGCCGTTCTGAATCTGCACCGCGCTGCCTTCAATTTGATTATCCAGGACCCGTAAGCGCAAGGCTGACCGAACTCCATTGACCATTCCGCTTATGGCGTCGAGCCCCGTGTTGATAATGCGATTATTCTGAATCAAGTTGTCTTGTGATGCTGCGGCCAGCAGTCCTTCCTCAACAGTTTCCTCGATGTGACAATCGATGACGGCGACACGAGCACTGCGAGAAAGATCGATTCCCTTTCCTACCCGCCTTACCGCCAAGCCGTGTAGCTCGATGTCTGTACGTCCAGAGAGGTCGATGCCGCTTGGGAGATGAACGACAGAGACACGCGTACCAGGCTCCGCCGCGTCAATGGGGCGAAGATGAATCGCCTTATCGAGGATGTCGTAGACCCATTCACCTGGCTCGTCAAGCATCCACCGGGCGCCAGTAAAAAAATAGCCATATCCTTTGCGTAGAGGATATCTGGTAGGAGAATCCAGCAGTAGCATGCCTTGGTTAACGCCAGAAATAAGCTTGCGTTCGAGCCTCCAGCCGGATGAGCGGACGAAGACGGATACACCGGGGTTCAGCAGTTCGACGGTGGTAAGCGCGGATAGGTCGCTGCTAAGCGGAAGGTAAGTACTGCCTGTCTTGTTATCGTTGCTTACCATATCAGCATCTGACGTGAGCACAAAATACGGCGATTCCGGCGCATTTGAATCATGCCCTCGATTTGGATGATGAGCGATAGCATGAGCTGTGTTGCCGACGTAAAGCGCGATGGGCGTATCAACAGCGGGACTAAGGCTTACATTGTCAAGTCGGATTATGCCGGCATTCCCGGTGCCCTGAATGTCAAGACGCGCATGCCGAACCGATAAGGCTGTCCGGAAGGGCAGACTGATAGTCTGCCAGGTATTATTTCCTATAATGGGAGTTGTGGCACCTATTGTATCCCAGGGCGATTCTGCACGCCGTATATTGGCCCGGGCGGTCTTGCCGATAGGAACCCACATGGTCAGTGTGAGTTGATAAGTAGTCCCAGCCTGCAGCGGAAAGGCGGCGGAGCTAGCCGCCCACCAGAGCGTGGAACTGGTGCCGCCATTGATGACGAGGCAAGGACCTGTGTCGGAGGCGCAGTTAGTGCTATCGACAGCGATATTCAAGGAGCTGTCGGAGGACCAGCTATTCCACTTGGCCGTGCCCTGATCAAACTGGCCATTCTGAATAAAGTTAACCGGGAAAGAACTACGGTAGGCACCTGCCTCTCCAGAGCTCCAGGCGGAGGCAGGGATGGCGATACTGCCGTCAATCAGCGGCTTCACGTTGCACGGCGCCGGGTAAGCTCCTACCCGGATTGGCTGCGAGAGGCTACCAGACATCCCAAGTCGTAGAGTCTCATTCCAGACTTGGCCACAACGGAGAAAGACAGAGTCGCCCGGAAGCAAGTTGGCTCTCGCCACCTGGGCTAGAGTCTGCCATGGTCCGTCGGCAGCACCGGCTTGGGCTGGTAGATTGCCGGACCAGGCGTCATTGCCCAGTTTGGAGTCCACATAATAGGTTGCTCCCAAAGCGAAGTGCGGGAAAATGAACAGGGTGGTAATAACAAGTGCTTTTTTAATGATGATCATAGAATTATCTGTTAAAAAAATAACTGTAAGAGCTAGACATGGCAGAGGCTTGGTGAAACGCCTCTCGATCTTGCCGCAACCCGATGGTGGTTTTTGCAGGCGGTCTGCTTGCCCGGTCTTCTGGCAAAGGGAGTTGATTATTCGCGTCGTCGCCTTTCGCGCATCCCCATCCCGCAACGCCTCGTCGCGCCCGCCTAGGGTTATTCGGAGATTTATTTACGGGTTACCTGCGGGTTACCCGCGAAAAAATTAATCAGGGCGGACTATACGTGGCGTTTCAATCTCTTGAGTCGGGGAAAAAGATAATAAAAGCATCGTTGTTTTACCGGGGCGCATTTCCAGGAAAATATACGTTTCCCGCATGCAAAAGTTCGTCCAATAATCAATTCCCTTGCTCAACATTGATGGGAACGGGACTGATCGCGCAGTTTGAGGTACTTGCTGTTCAGCCTCTTTCTGACCAGTGTGACGCAACAGCCAGGCTAGCGCCCAATCTTCGCGTTTGATAAGCTGATCACCGCCGCACCGTGCGCTGTCTAGAGGCCAGTTCTCACGCGCGTGGTAATTTCACTTGGCAGGTATATGGTATGTATCTATCAACATTGCTATATGGGAGTGACGGCGTGTAACTAAAACATGGGATGTTTCTTTTATAAAAGGCGGACGCGGTTAATAAGAACCTGCGAAGGGGATTCTGTAGCGCGCTTTTACAGGCAATCTGAGGGGCGATAACCGTTAACTCTTGTTATTGATGATTATATCTCGAACTGAGCGGTTTTATCAGCTCTTCTATATTCCTTCTTTATGAGGTAAAGTTATCAGGCTGTTCAAGATAAGTGAGTTTTCAACGTTGTCTCTGTAACCCGGCTTGAACGCAGCAAAATTCTCTTTTCAGGTTCTCGGACCCGCAACGAGCCTTCAATTTTACGGCGAACCGGCGAGCGAAGTGAAATTAATCCGATGTTCAATGTGTCGCGTAAGCATTTATGCTTGATGGATCATTATCTACTGTTGCGGCATGAAGTGATTTGAGAATTCAGGTACGGCAGGTCTAGGGCATGAATACTCCGACAAAGCGCAACGGGCGTGTTAGCATTCTTATCAAGGCACTCAACGAAGAGGCGCGGATTGCAAATTGCCTGGCTGCTGCCGTGCGTGAGGCACAATCACTTGATGGGGAAGTGATTCTGGTTGATTCACTATCAACGGACCGAACCGTCGAAATTGCGCGTGCCTACCCCATCCGGATTGTACAGTTCTCCTGCTTGGGAGATCGTGGCTGTGGCGCTGCTGTTCAACTCGGTTACCAGTTTGCGCAGGGAGACTATATTTACATTCTCGATGGTGACATGGAGTTGCAGACCGGTTTTATTGCCAGAGCACTGAATGTGCTGGAAACTGAACCGGATGTCGCCGGAGTCGGCGGTAGACTCCTGGACAGGCAGATTCGAACTGCTGCGGACCTGAGACGTGCGCAGACGCTGGGGAGTTTGAGCCAGAGAATAGAAGTGGATGAATTGGGTGGTGGCGGTCTCTATCGGCGTGAAGCCATCGAATCCGTCGGTTATCTTGCTCATCGCTGGCTTCCGGCCTTTGAAGAGGCTGAGTTGGGCTTCCGCCTGCGCGCTGCAGGTTGGCGATTATTCCGATTACCTGACCCTGCCGTGTTGCATACTGGTCACACGGAGTCAAATTGGGATATGGTGCGCCGGCTCTGGCGAAATCGTCGCGCCCACGCCGTCGGCATGTTTTTGCGTTCCGCCCTCGGGAAGGCCTGGTGGTGGCGGGCGGTGCTAAGCCAACGGATTGTGATTCTCACGCCCGGAATACACCTGGTGGTCCTGGGAATCGCAATTCTGCTCGGGAATAGCTTACGAGCTACCGTGGGAGTCTGGTTGGCACTAGAATTTGGAGTCTGGTTATGCCTATGGTTGGCGCTGGCTGTCAAGAAACAGGACCTGCAAATAGCGGGGTTTTCTTTAATCAGTTGGCACATCTCAACTGCGGCCGCACTTATCGGCTCAAGCCGACCTCTAGCGGATCCACACACGCCTATCGCCGCAAGGGAGATCATCTGATCTGAGAGCAACCGCCATCCTGTTATGATGTGTTCCGCCGAAGCCCAAAAAAGTGATCGTGAGCCGTAGATAGGGCATCACAAGAATAGCAGGCAATTCGAAGAGATTCAGTTGTCGGTTGGCTAGGAAAGCAGAAAACGACCGATGGTTCGTCGACTCCCTTTTACTATCGGGACTGCTCATTTCTGATGCTCTGCGGTATAACATTAGATACAAAATTCTTTTAACTTGTGTGGTGAATGCTTTTATGACGAAAGCTTTGTTGAGAGACGTCGCTTTCCTTTTATTTTTTGTGCAGCAGATCACAAGCGCAGTAAGCAAGATCAACACGTGAAATATATCTATCTGGTTGCCGGCGCTCGTCCCAATTTCATGAAAATTGCTCCTATCGTACGTGCAATGCGCGCTCATGGCGGCTTGGGTTTTAAAATTATCCACACTGGCCAGCATTACGACCGGGATATGAATGAGGTATTTTTTGAAGAGCTTGGTATTCCTGAGCCGGACGTATTCATGGCCGCAGGCGGAGGTAGCCATTCGCAGCAGACCGCCAGGATCATGGTAGCATTTGAGGAATTGTGCCAGACTGACCGGCCTGATGCTGTGCTGGTAGTGGGTGACGTGAATTCGACTCTCGCCTGTGCCATCGTTGCGAAGAAGCTGAGCATCCCGGTGGCTCATGTTGAAGCGGGTTTGCGCAGTGGGGACATGACCATGCCGGAAGAAATCAATCGCCTGGTTACCGATAGCATTTCGGATCTGTTTTTTGTTACAGAACCAAGTGGCGTTGCGCACTTGAAACGCGAGGGCAAGGATGATTCCGCGATTCATTATGTGGGACACGTAATGATCGATAACTTATTATATCAAGTAGAAAAGCTTGCCGGCATTGATACTGCTCTATTCGGAACGAATTGTTTCAAGGCAGCTAATAGGGTGAATAGCAAGTCTGGTAGCGGGCGTTATGGCGTGGTCACGCTGCATCGACCGGGCAATGTTGACAGCGCCGAGATAATGAGACGCGTCGGTCGTGCGCTGACGGAAATCGCAACGGAATTGCCATTAATTTTCCCAGTACATCCCCGCACGCGTAATAACTTGGAGAAATTCGGAATTGATCTGGGACCAAACATAACGCTGGTGGGTCCGCAGGCTTACATGCCTTTCCTCAATCTTTGGAAAGACGCTGCTGTCGTGTTAACGGATAGCGGCGGTCTGCAGGAAGAAACCACGGCTCTCGGTGTGCCTTGCATTACCATTCGCGAGAATACTGAGCGTCCAGTAACAGTTGATGAAGGTAGCAATGTGCTGGCTGGTACTGAACCTGCGCGGATAATTGCTGAAGCACGGAAAGTGCTGCGCGGGGAAGGCAAACAGGGTTGTCGTCCCCATCTATGGGACGGCAAAGCAGCCGAGCGAATCGTCAAAATACTTGCGATGGAATTCGCTGGTGATTCGTAGCGGGTCGCTCGGACTGCATTATTCTCGTAATCCATGAGTTGAACGCGATAGGAGCGAAGAACGTGCTTCGTAATGATGGTAACGCTGAAATGAGTATTTAGTATAGAGTTATTAGCCATTCAACGGGATATCCCATGATTCTTGTCACCGGTGGTGCTGGTTATATTGGTTCGCATACTTGCGTCGAGTTGCTTAACGCGGGTCTTGATGTCACCGTATTTGACAATTTTTGCAATAGTCATCCCGAGGCATTGGCAAGGGTGGAGCGTATCACGGGGAAAAAGCTCTACCTGGTACGGGGCGATTGCCGGGATCGTGCCGCGTTGGCAGCAGCTCTGCATGACAGTGGTGCGGACGCGGTAATCCATTTCGCCGGCCTCAAAGCCGTAGGCGAATCGGTCACGCAGCCTTTGGCGTATTACGACAACAATGTCGTCGGCACCCTGCGCTTGCTTGAGGCGATGAGTGAATGTGGCGTAAAAAAGCTGGTATTCAGTTCCTCTGCTACTGTCTACGGTGAGCCGAAGTGGTTGCCACTGACCGAGGATCATCCGCTCGCCGCCACAAACCCATATGGACAGAGCAAACTGGTCGTTGAGGAAATTTTGCGCGACCTCTACCGCAGCGATTCTTCCTGGCGCGTCTGTATTCTGCGTTACTTCAATCCCGTTGGAGCCCATACTAGCGGTTTGATTGGAGAAGACCCGCGCGGTATCCCCGATAACCTGATGCCTTTCATAGCCCAGGTAGCGGTAGGCAGACGGGAAATTCTCAACGTGTGGGGCAACGATTATCCAACGCCCGATGGAACGGGCGTAAGGGATTACATTCATGTGGTCGATCTGGCGTTAGGCCACCTTAAAGCTTTGGAAGCACTGGACGCGTCGGCCGATTCGGGTACACCGGAGCTGACCGGGTGTCTGACAGTAAATCTGGGAACTGGCACGGGCTATAGTGTTCTTGATATGGTACGGGCTTTTGAGCAGGCAAGCGGCCGGAGAGTGCCCTACAAAATTGCTCCCCGTCGTCCCGGCGACATAGCCTCCTGCTACGCGGACCCGCGATTGGCCTATGACTTACTGAAATGGCGCGCAGAGCGTGGCTTGGAAGAGATGTGCGCGGACACATGGCGCTGGCAAAGCGCCAATCCCGAAGGATATGGAGTTTGAGGTTTAAAATATGAAGCAGTGCGAGCGTTTCTCTTTCCCCGTGGCCATCCTCGCGCGGCAGCAGGACCGTTTCTATTACACATTGAAAATACATCGCTCTCATTGGTGAAATTTCCATGCAATCATTAATTCCTGTGGTGCTGTCCGGAGGTTCCGGCACGCGCCTCTGGCCCCTTTCTCGCGAGAAATACCCAAAGCAGCTTTTGCCGCTTATCGGGGAGGAGTCGCTGTTGCAGGTCACGCTGCGACGCGTGGAGGGGCTGACAGATATACAAGTTGAGACCCCGCTTGTGGTTTGCAATGAGGAATACCGTTTTATCATTGCTGAGCAGCTTCGATTGATGGAAACAAAGGGTACTATCCTGCTCGAACCTGCCGGCCGTAACACGGCTCCTGCACTAACTCTGGCCGCTCTGGCTGCGATGCGTGATGGGGGAGATCCCGTCATGCTGGTAATGCCCGCCGACCACGTAATTCTGGATAAATCACACTTTCAGGCGGCAGTACGTGAAGGCGCCACACTTGCGGCTGAAGGCGCAGTCGTTACCTTTGGCATCACGCCTGACTCACCCGAGACGGGCTACGGCTACATCCAAGCGGGTGAGCCGATCGGAACCGAAGGTGCCAGCAGCATAGCGCGCTTTGTGGAAAAGCCTGATCTCGCCACGGCGCAGGTTTATCTGGATGCAGGTTCTTACTTCTGGAATAGCGGCCTGTTCATGCTGCGCGCCTCAGTATGGCTCTCGGCTATGGGGGTATGCCGTTATGATATTTTGGCGGCCTGCCGTGAGGCATGGGACGTGCGGTCAACAGACGGAGATTTTGTACGTGTTGGTAAAGAGGCGTTCTTACAATGCCCCAGCGACTCGATCGACTATGCGGTAATGGAACGTATTGCCGTTGGCGAAAACACGCTTCCGGCTGGAGTAATGATGCCATTGTCAGCCGGTTGGTCCGACGTCGGCGCCTGGGATTCGTTGTGGCAGGTGCTGCCCAAGGACCATCAGGGAAATGTAGCGCAAGGCGATGTGTTATTACATAACTGCCACAACATGCTGGTCATGGCGGAGCATCGGCTTATAGCATGCGTGGGAATAGAAGATATGGTGGTGGTCGAAACACCGGACGCCATTCTCGTCGCTCATATGAGCAAGACTCAACAGGTAAAGAATATCGTAGACCATCTCAAGCGTGAGGGCAGGCCGGAAGGCGAGTTGCACCGCAAGGTATTCCGCCCATGGGGATGGTACGACGGTGTCGATTCAGGTGAGCGTTTTCAGGTCAAGCGCATCGTGGTCAAGCCTGGCGCCGCCTTGTCGCTGCAAATGCACCATCACCGGGCGGAGCACTGGATTGTCGTTCGAGGCACGGCTCAGGTCACGCGGGGGGACGCGAGTTATCTGGTATCCGAAAATGAGTCGACCTTTATTCCGTTGGGTGCGCGACACCGGTTGGTAAACCCCGGTTGTGTACCTCTTGAGATGATCGAAGTCCAATCGGGCTCCTATCTGGGTGAAGATGATATTGTTCGCTTTGACGATGTTTATGGGCGATAAAGAGTTCGCGGCACCGTCGATCCACTGGCATCATCCATGACCCTCCGTTATTTTTTTGGGTCATTTCTTTTTTCCCTAGTCCATACGGTCTATTGACCCTTGCTCTATATTCCGAGCATTCTGTAAGGGCTTATCCAAGATCATCGGGAATTTGCATTGTTAACTATCTGCCCTATCTTGCGATAAAGCAATTGCAGAGCGTCTTGCTGGTCGTCTACCCTGGCCAGGTTTTCCATTTTTCGATTCCGTCACCTTTGCCAACCTTTCGCGTCGGAGAACAATATGAATAAATTACGAACATGCCCCCAGCTTGTCATGATCGTGGCGATAGCGGCCTTGATCGGCTCCACGATGCCAACGGCATCTCAGGCCAGCGATTATGCGCCCGGTTTTCGTTGGGATCGCAGTGAAGACTGGGTACCGGGTACGGTGCCAGGCTCGACCGCCGGAAATCCGGCCGCGGATAAGAATGGCAATCCGGTATGGTTTTACGGATATACATCCGGCGGGGAACTGGGATCGGCAAACCCTTGGTACGCTCAGGAGCTTTCTCCCCAGGTTTGGAGCGACGGATGGTTGACAGGCTACCCAGGACTTTGGGCCCGAATATATAAAGGGCCTGGTGCTGATAACATGGGTACTGCCCCGCCGATAGATAGATGGACAATGTCTCACGAGATGACCGCGAGCACCCACTCTGCCGCTTATATGCCCGTCGTGGAATGGCGTAATCCAATAGGCGGTAGTGCGATAGTGGATGTTGGCGGATCTTTTAATATTATTTGGGAAGGGATTTATACTGATAATGCGCCTGATGGTCTCGTCGATATAGCTGTTGCCCGAATGGATAGTTCCACGGGTTCTGCCGATCTGCTCTATTCGGCGACACTGACGAATCCGAGAGCGGGCGACGCTCTCTGGCCTGGAGACGGTAACGCGTCTTTCTCGACAGTCACGCAGCCATGGGGCGTTTCCGGACTGCGTTTGGATGAGGGCGATGCATTGCGATTCACGCTTCGTGTAAGAGGCGATGAAACTGAACCCAATTTTTGGGTGTTGTTGAACGATCAATCTACCGATATCCGGCTGGTCAGTACGGTACCCGAGCCAGAACAGTTCGTCTTGCTGGCATTAGGACTGGGCGTTCTTGCGGTCCGGTTGCGGCAGAGGAATTTGACTAATCGAGCCAGGCGTCAGCACTACTGATAATCTCAATTTTAAAAAAACGTCTGGATTTCAGCTTCCGCTAAATAAAAATCGAGCTATTCATTGATCACGACAAAAAATCATAATCAAGCGTCGCCGCCCAATCGTGTCACGATGGAATGTCGAATGTAGTACATACGGCATAGGTCAGGCGAAGGGATGATATGAGTTGGTTGGCATTCGAGAATGAGCCATCTTCGCCAGGCATTCGGTACGGGTGTAGAGTCCTTGTTGTCACTGCTGAGATGATCGAAGTTCGATGAGCCCTTCTCTATAGCTGAGGTGGGGCAGTTAACATCCCACCTCACCCTTTAGGTATTTATTGAAGCTGATCTTTTTTGACTAGCCAGAAGGGCCTATTGACCTCTACTCGATATTCGGCGTAATTTGCACGGTAGGTTTTTAAGATTTCAGAACTGGTGTGTGTTGATAAGTAAGCATTGATAGTGGGATAGTGGGCCATTGTGTCTTGATCAAGCAATTGCAGAGGAGCCTGGGGGAGTCATTTACGTCAGTTAATGCGCCCTACAGGTCTTATATTTTTTAGATTCCGTCATCTTTGACAACATTTGCGTCGGAGAATAGTATGAATATATTACGGATATGCCCACAGCTTGCCATGGCAGTGGCTTTGATCGGTTCCACAGTGCCAATCACATCACTGGCCAACGACTATGCGCCCGGTTTCCGCTGGGATCGGAGTGAGGATTGGGTACCGGGAGCAGTGCCGGGCTCGATGGCCGGAAATCCAGCTATGGATAAGAACGGCAATCCAGCATGGTTTTATGGATATACATCCGGTGGAGAACTGGGATCGTCAAATCCATGGTACGCACAGCAATTTTCACCGCTGGTTTGGAACGATCAGGTAAATGTAGGGGGAGGTCAGGGAGTTTGGGCTCGAGTATATAATGGTCCAGATACAAATATCATAAATACTGATCCGCTCATCGATAAATGGTCAATGGCTCACTCTTTGACTGAATACATACGATCGGCCGAGTATATGCCTGTGGTTGAATGGCGCAACCCTGTAGGAGACGGAGCGATCGTAGATGTTGGCGGATCTCTGAAGGCTACATGGGAGGGGCATTATACGGATAATTCACCTATGGGTCTCGTCGATATAGCTGTTGCCCGGTTGGACGCGTCTGAAGGTTCCTTCGAACTTCTTTACTCCACGACACTTTCAAATCCCACTGAGGGTAGCGCGTTATCGTCGTTTTCGACAATTACGCAGCCTTTGGGCATTTCGGACGTGCGGTTGGATGAGGGCGATACCTTGCGATTCACGGCTCGCCTGAGGGGCGATGAACATACGACGCCATTCTGGTTATTGCTGCACGACGAGGGGACCGACATCCGGTTGGTCAGTTCTGTACCCGAGCCAGAACAGTTCATTCTGCTAGCGTTGGGGCTAGGTGTTCTTGCGGTCCGATTGCGGGGGAGAAATTTGACTGATCGGGCCAGACGCCAGTACTGCTGATAATCTCGATTAAAAAAAACGTCTGGATCTCAGTTTCGCTAAATAAAAATACACGTCGAGAAGGGCTGACCATTGTGTCCCTGCGATCAAGCAATTGCAGAGGAGCTTTGGAATTAGCCACCTGTTGTCTACATTTCGTTAGGAGAACAATTTGAATATATTTCAAATATGCCCCAAGCTTGTCATGGCAGCGGCCTTGATCGGTTCCACAGTGCCAATCACATCGCTGGCCAACGACTATGCGCCCGGTTTTCGCTGGGATCGCAGTGAAGACTGGGCACCGGGTATAGTGCCAGGCTCTATGGCTGGGAATCCGGCCGCGGATAAGAATGGCAATCCGGTATGGTTTTATGGATATACATCCGGCGGGGAACTGGGATCGTCAAATCCATGGTACGCGCAGCAACTTTCGCCAATGGTATGGGATGACGAGTGGTGGGGTGGTTCTGGTCAAGGACTGTGGGCTCGAGGATATAATGGACCGGGTGCCGATAATGTTGGCACCAATCCACCCATCGGTAAGTCGGCAATGGTGCATGATCTAACCGCGCACACCACGTCTTCTGAGTACGTTCCTGTGGTTGAATGGCGCAACCCTGTAGGAGACGGAGCGATCGTAGATGTTGGCGGATCTCTGAAGGCTACATGGGAGGGATATTATTCGGATAATTCGCCTATGGGTCTCGTCGATATAGCTGTTGCCCGGCTGGACGCGTCTGAAGGTTCCTTCGAACTTCTTTACTCCACGACACTTTCAAATCCCACTGAGGGTGGCGCGTTATCGTCGTTTTCGACAATTACGCAACCTTTGGGCATTTCGGACGTGCGGTTGGATGAGGGCGATACCTTGCGATTCACGGCTCGCCTGAGGGGCGATGAGCATACGACGCCCTTCTGGTTATTGCTGGACGACCAGGCGACCGACATCCGGTTAGTCAGTTCTGTGCCTGAGCCAGCACAGTTCATTCTACTAGCGTTGGGGCTAGGTGTTCTTGCGATGCGACTTTGGCGGAAGGATTTGACTGGCCCTGCCATGCGGCAGTACTGCTGATAATTTCGATTGAGAAAAACTCTGATTTTGGCTTGCAGCAAATAAAAACCAAGCTATTCGATGATCAAGACAAAAAAGTCTTACTCAACAACCACCGGCTAAAGCCGGTGGTTGAAATTAGGGATTGAAAGTCCGGATACGCGTCGGCTGAACGACGCGTTCTAATCAGGATCCATGTTGAAATCATCGTTCGACCTCGGTTCAAAGTGATGCTCCAAATACTACTTGATCATCTCTGCCGTCATGTGCTCCTCCGTGGCTCTCTCGCCCAAAAACGTCTTACCCAATACTTTTTCTTCAAGTGCGGAAACTCTTCAAACCACTTGCTCGACGTGCGCCCTTGATCCGCCTAAAGTATTGATAGTCCTATCGCTCTATTGATCCTTTTCCTATCAAGTTGTAGCCTTTCCACGTCGGGTTTTGCGAATTGAGATTTTCGAGACTCGGTGCGGTAAGTATTATCAACAAAAAAGTTGTCAACCGCTTTCCATATCGTGAAAAGAGATGTGCGCAGAATGGTTGATTTAACGTTCCAAGTACATAAATGATAGGAGGTACAAAATGATTAAATTTTCACTGAAACAAGCCGCTCTTGCAGCAGCGTTGGCAGGCATGAGCGTTGGCGCATATGCCCAAACGCAAGAGGATCTGGGAAGAATAGATTTCTCTTCGCCTGCGGCATTTAACAGTGTCGTGGCACCAACCACAACGGGCTTTAGTGACATCTTCACGTTTACCGTCGCGGAACCTAACCTGGGTGTAAGCGCAAGCGTGGTGGACATTCCCCTAAGCGTTTCCGGATTTACCTTCGATACGGCGCTTGCCACGATGTCGCTCGTGTATGCGGGTGCCGATAATACAATTGGTGGCGGTGACGATACGGTTCTGCAGTCAGTCGTACTTCCGTCGCCGGGCAACAGCGAGGATAACTTGAACTTGACATGGGAAACGCCCATCGTCTCGGGTATGCACTATCTCAACGTCACCGGCGTAACAGGTGGCACGGAGGGAGGTATATATGCGGGCGCGATCGCAGCAGTTCCTGAGCCGGAAACTTATGCCATGCTTCTCGCAGGTCTGGGTTTAATGGGTGCTGTTGTCCGACGCCGGGGAATGCGCAAAACGTCATAAGTGAAGAAACGTAACCTCTTGCTTTCAAGATGCAATAAAACGGCCTCCTCTGGAGGCCGTTTTATATGGCCCCTTCCCTTCCTTTAAGGGCCGAGATAAGCTAGCTCTGCCTCGAGTTTGGCAATGCGATACCACGCTATGGTAGGCGCGATTGGACTCGAACCAACGACCCCCACCATGTCAAGGTGGTGCTCTAACCAGCTGAGCTACGCGCCTGCGAAACCAAATTTTATCTGAAACCGGACCGTCGTTCAAATTATAATGGGCGATTCCGCCGATAGCGGTATTTGGGCCGCAGCCAGGCTTTTCCTCGCGGTGAACTGATGGAAAAAATCCGCTTATCCAAGCTCATGTCTCAACAGGGATTATGTTCCCGCAGAGAAGCGGATAGCTATATCGAACGCGGCTGGGTGTTTGTGGATGACGAACGCATTACCGAGCTGGGCACGAAGGTTTATCCCGTACAGAAAATAAAGCTCCATAACATGGCGCAAGCGCAGCAGTCAGGCCAAGTTACAATACTGCTGAATAAGCCTGTCGGCTACGTATCGGGGCAACCGGAACCGGGCTATAAGCCAGCAATCAGTTTGGTAAACCGGGAGTCCCACTTTCAGGGTCAGGCAGCAAGGCGGTTCAGCCCGGTATATTTGAAGGGCTTGGCTCCAGCGGGCCGTCTTGATATCGATTCATCGGGCTTGTTGGTGCTCACCCAGGACGGCCGCATCGCCAAACAGCTGATCGGAGCAGAGTCGGGGATCGAGAAGGAGTATCTGGTTCGTGTGGAGGGAACATTATCGAAGTCCGGACTGCGTCTGTTAAATCATGGTTTGAGCCTGGATGGTGAAGCGTTGAAACGCGCCGAAGTGATTTGGCAGAATCGGGATCAGCTACGTTTCATTTTGCGCGAAGGCAAGAAACGGCAAATCCGTAGAATGTGCGAGCTGGTGGGGCTGGAAGTCACCGGTCTAAAGCGGATTCGCATTGGAAAGGTTAAACTGGGCGAACTGCCGTTAGGAAAATGGCGTTACATCAAGCCGGACGAAGCGTTTTGAGCGCATTCCGAAGTGCTGGTCACAATTAATTTCATAAATTTCAGGAACAGCAAATGATTTTGGTAACCGGGGGCGCCGGATTCATCGGCGCCAATTTTGTGCTGGATTGGCTAGCTCAATGTGACGAAACAATTGTCAACCTCGACATACTTTCCTATGCGGGGAATCTGGAGAACCTCGTCACGCTGGCAGAAGATGAGCGGCACTTTTTTATAAAAGGCGACATCTGCGATTCCGCCCTGGTAACGCACTTGCTCCGGCAGTACCGGCCCCGCGCCATCATCAATTTTGCTGCTGAAAGCCATGTTGACCGTTCCATCCATGGCCCGGAAGATTTTATTCAGACCAACATCGTCGGCACATTCCGGCTCCTTGAAGCCGGACGCAGTTACTGGAATGGCTTACTGGGACAGGCGAAGCAGGATTTCCGTTTCCTTCACGTTTCGACCGACGAAGTTTATGGTTCCCTGCGCAAGGGCGAACCGCCTTTCACCGAGACTCACCGTTACGAACCCAACAGCCCGTACTCGGCAACCAAAGCTGCCAGCGACCATCTGGTACGCGCGTACCACCACACCTACGGGCTGCCTGTGCTCACTACCAACTGTTCCAACAACTATGGTCCATACCAATTTCCGGAAAAACTCATCCCGCTCATTATCGTCAACGCACTTGCGGACAAACCATTGCCTGTATATGGCGACGGCCAGCAAGTTCGCGACTGGCTATATGTAAAGGACCACTGCAGCGCCATTCGCCGCGTACTCGATGCCGGCATTCCGGGGCATATCTATAATATCGGCGGCTGGAACGAGAAACCTAATATTGATATCGTCGAGACGATTTGCGGATTACTGGATACGCTGCGGCCTCGAGTTGCCGGACCATACCGCAATCTGATCAATTTTGTCACGGATCGTCCTGGCCATGATCGCCGCTATGCCATCGATGCAAGTAAAATCGGGCACGAATTGGGCTGGAGACCGGCTGAAACTTTCGAAACCGGCATTTGCAAAACCGTTCAATGGTACCTCGACAATCCTGCCTGGGTGGGCAATGTGCAATCCGGAGCCTACCGGAACTGGGTCGAGAAGAATTACGAAGGGCGTGTCCCGTGAAAATTCTTCTGTTCGGGAAAAGCGGCCAGGTGGGATGGGAACTACAGCGTAGTCTTGCGCCTTTGGGCGAGCTGGTGGCACTGGATTTTGATAGCCAGGAGCTGTGCGGTGATTTCAGCCGTCCTGATGGCATCGCTGAAACCGTTCGCGCGGTTGCTCCCGATGTGATCGTGAATGCCGCCGCTCATACCGCCGTGGACAAGGCTGAAAGCGAGCCTGAGCAAGCGCGCACCATCAATGCTCTGGCTCCCGCCAGACTTGCCCGCGAAGCCGGAAAGCTTGGCGCCTGGCTGGTCCATTATTCTACAGACTACGTATTTGATGGAAGTGGGAGCACGCCTTGGGTGGAGACCGATTCTGCGGGGCCTTTGAATGTGTATGGCATAACCAAGCTGGACAGCGAGGACGCTATAATTGGATCAGGCTGCCGTCATCTGATCTTTCGCACCAGTTGGGTTTTTGCCGCACGCGGCGGTAACTTCGCAAAAACCATGCTGCGTCTGGGCCAGGAACGCGATCGCCTCACCGTGATCGATGACCAGATTGGCGCGCCCACCGGCGCCGATCTGCTGGCCGACGTCACTGCGCATGCCATTCGTACGGCCGTGCTACGGCAAAGCGTATCCGGCCTGTATCATCTGGTTGCGGCAGGCGAGACGTCATGGTACGGTTATGCACAGTTTGTATTAAACTTCGCTCGTCAAGCCGGGGTCACTCTCACCGTCGCGGCAGATAACATTCTACCGGTACCCAGCAACGCATTTCCCTCACCCGCCCGGCGACCGAAAAACTCGCGTCTGGATACCGGAAAACTGCAAAACACCTTCAATTTGAATTTGCCATCCTGGCAAACCGGAGTGGCACGCATGCTTACCGAAATTCTCGAGAAGGCGCCATGACTCAACGCAAAGGCATCATACTCGCCGGTGGCTCCGGCACCCGGCTCTACCCCGTGACCAAGGCAGTCTCGAAGCAACTGCTGCCTATTTACGACAAGCCAATGATCTACTACCCACTCAGTACCCTCATGCTGGCAGGTATCCGCGACATTCTTGTCATTTCCACGCCGCAAGACACACCGCGGTTTGAGCAGCTGCTTGGCGATGGCAGCGATTGGGGTTTAAACCTGCAATACGCGGTGCAACAAAGTCCTGACGGATTGGCTCATGCCTTTACCATCGGCAAGGATTTTATCGGCAATCATCCCAGCGCGCTGGTCCTGGGAGATAATATTTTTTACGGGCACGATCTGCATCTGCAACTTCGGCGCGCCATGGAAAAGGGGGATGGCGCGACCATATTCGCGTATCACGTGCAAGATCCCGAGCGTTATGGCGTTGTCGCTTTCGATGCTCATAATCGAGTTTCTACACTGGAAGAAAAACCAGCTCAGCCTAAAAGCAACTATGCTGTCACCGGCCTTTATTTCTACGACAACCAGGTCGTCGATATCGTCGGCGGGCTCAGGCCTTCCGCCCGCGGCGAGTTGGAGATTACCGATGTCAACAGGATGTATCTGGAGCGTGACCAACTCAGTGTGGAAATCATGGGCCGCGGGTATGCGTGGCTGGATACGGGCACGCACGAAAGCCTGATAGAAGCCAGCAACTTCATTGAAACGATCGAGCATCGTCAGGGTCTCAAGGTGGCCTGCCCGGAAGAAATCGCCTACCGGCAGGGGTTTATCAACATCGCGCAGCTTGAGAAACTGGCGCAACCACTCATCAAGAATGGTTATGGGCAATACCTGATGCGTTTATTGGACGAGCGGGTGATTACGTGAAAATAATTACCACTTCCATCCCGGATGTCCTGATAATCGAACCCAGAGTCTTTGGCGACAGCCGGGGATTCTTTTTCGAAAGCTTCAATCAGAAGGATTTCAGCCAGGCTACTGGACTAGACGTGAATTTTGTGCAGGACAATCATAGCCGCTCCGCCAAAGGCGTATTACGCGGCTTGCACTATCAGATCCGGCAGCCCCAGGGCAAGCTGGTGCGGGTAGTGCGCGGGGCGGTGTTTGACGTATCGGTAGACATTCGCAAATCGTCTCCGACCTTTGGTCGATGGGTCGGCGTGGAATTGACCGAGGATAACTACCGCCAGTTGTGGATCCCACCGGGATTTGCCCATGGTTTCTATGTGCTGAGCGACAGTGCCGATTTCCTGTACAAAACGACAGAGTACTATGTTCCCGACCTTGACCGCAGTCTTTTATGGAGCGACCCCGAGATTAATATTTCTTGGCCCATAAATGCGGGTACGCAGCCCGTTATTTCAGCAAAAGACACGAACGCAGCAAGGCTGGCTGACGCCGAACTGTTTGAATGATACCTCGGCCTTTAATTTGATGATCCGCAATGACAAGGGGGAAAACACTGATCCGATGAGTGTTCGACAATGATAGAAAAGACAGCAGGCCGGGAATTTCCATTGCGGGAGGCGCACAACCTCGTCCGTGATCTCATGACGCCTAATCCCTGGATTTACTGGATCGATTTTCTCTTTCATATTTCACTGGGCTGGGCCGCCTTTGTGATTTTTCTGTCTATGCCGCTTTCCTTACCGTGGCAATTTCTGGCGGGTATCGTTGCCACGTTCGCCTTCTATCGTGCAGCAATTTTCATTCATGAACTGGCGCACCTGAAAAAGGGCACATTTCAGCTTTTCCGTCTCGTCTGGAACATCACTTGCGGGATACCGCTACTGATTCCTTCCTTTACCTACGATGGCGTGCACAACGACCATCACAAGCGCGACGTGTATGGCACGGACAAGGACGGAGAGTATGTGCCCTTCGCAACCTTGAAGCCTGTGGTCATGATCGGGTACGTAATGCTGTCATTTATTTTGCCGCTTTTCTTCATAATCCGTTTTCTGCTGCTTACACCGTTGTCTTACCTCATCCCGCCATTGCGTAAATTCGTCTGGGAACGAGCCTCCTCGCTCACCATCGATATGAATTATAAACGTGGGGAGAACGCAATACGCAATGATAAGCACTGGAAAATACAGGAGTTCGCCGCTTTTGTTTTCATAACAGCAGTGGTTGCGGCCATTGCACTCGAAGTTCTGAGCGCCCGATTCCTGATTCTCTGGTATGTGATTGCCATGTTCATCTTTTTTATAAATTCATTACGTACGCTAAGCGCCCATGCTTATCGAAACCCCGGTGATCAGCCGATGGAATTTGCCGAGCAATATCTCGACTCCATCAACGTTCCAGGCAACTTGCTCATTACCGCCTTATGGGCTCCAGTTGGCTTACGCTACCATGCGACACATCATCTTTTCATGAGCATGCCCTACCATAACCTGGGCGAGGCGCAACGGCGTCTGGTGAATGGTTTGAGCGATAACACGCTTTATCTTGAAACGGTTCGGACCAGTATGTGGGATGCCCTGCAGCGAATTTGGGGCGAAGCTTCCGCGAACACGCGGAGAGCCAGCGTACCTTGTACTGACGCTACATTTGAGGATTCTGCAGGCAGAGAAAAAAACGCGTGATAAAAGGCCTTATTGTTACAGCCCGGTAGTTAAGAAGTCGGAACTAAGCCTCGTTTTACCAACTTCGTGCGTAGCGCGCCGCGTTGATTCCTGGACCGAATGGAATGCGAGGCACGAGAGGCAGGGGTGCGAATGCCATACGGTAGCGAATTTCTGCCGCTTCCGGCGCCAAGGGACAAGTTTTCTTCAAAAGCGGCAGCCCCGCACGATTTTTCCTTGTTCTACCAATCTCCACCCCGGAGTATTTAATATTGCAGAGATGGTCGCAGCCAGTTGATAGGCCTTTTTTCGGCATCGCAACTAGAGGTCTTTTCATTGATGATCCGCTCCTTCTGATAGCAATGCCTGCTTATATGCCTTCGACGGCATGAGCCGGTTTTTTTGTGCTACAAGCATATCACCCCCGGAATATAACCCACGGGCGACTTATCCTGTTGTTTTTGAATCTGCTGGCAATGGGATTTGCCTGTTCATGATTCGTGTCCCGGTAACGTTGCAATTTCGGCAGAATTTTTACCTTCAGACAATTGATCTGGGCAACGTTTTAGCGACCTCCGAGCCGTCCATTTCGCCGGTATGATATGCTGATACAAGTCGTGGGGAAATTGGCCTTTGGTACAGTTCCCTTAGCATCGTTTATTCAAGAGAATGTGGTCGAAGTTACGCATATGATTTCCGAACAGCAGCACATATGGCAGGCATAAATTATAAATAAGTGGGAGATAACTGATGAGCGTGGTAGCTGTGGTTGGATTAGGCTATGTAGGATTACCTCTGGCGGTTGAATTTGGAAGAAAACGTCCGACAATAGGTTATGATCTTTCCCGCAGCAAAGTCGAGAGTTATAAGCAATTCATCGATCCGACCGGCGAAGTTTCCTTCGATGATCTACAGGCGGCGAGCTACCTTCTTGCCACCAACGATCCGGCTGAGTTGTCGCGAGCCGACTATATAGTCGTAGCCGTCCCGACACCCGTGGATCTTGCTCATCAGCCGGATTTCACGGCACTCGTTGGCGCCAGCGAAACTGTCGGAAAGCATATGAAGCGGGGCGCAATCGTTATTTATGAGTCTACGGTTTATCCTGGAGCAACTGAAGAAATCTGCGTTCCGGTTCTGGAGAAGCATTCGGGCATGAAATGGAAGGGAGATTTCCATGTTGGCTTCTCCCCTGAACGTATTAACCCTGGCGATAAGCAACATACGCTTACCAGTATCTTGAAAGTCGTATCCGGGGACGATGACGATACGCTGGAGAAAATCGCCATGCTCTACGAAAGTGTAATTTCCGCTGGCGTATACCGTGCATCAAGCATCAAGGTTGCGGAAGCCGCCAAGGTGATCGAGAACACTCAGCGTGATCTGAATATTGCATTGATGAACGAGTTGGCCATCATTTTCGATAAACTGGGAATAGATACCATGGAGGTTCTGCAGGCTGCGGGTACGAAATGGAATTTCCTTCCCTTTCGTCCGGGATTGGTCGGGGGACATTGTATCGGTGTTGACCCCTATTACCTGACGCATAAGGCGGAAATGATCGGTTATATACCCCAGGTGATTCTGGCCGGTCGCCGGATCAACGACAGCATGGCGAAGTTCGTCGCGGAACAGACCATAAAACACATCATCAAGGGTGATATAAATGTCAGAGGTGCGCGAGTGAATGTTCTCGGTCTGTCCTTCAAGGAAAACTGCGCCGATCTGAGAAATTCCAAAGTTGCCGATTTGATTAATGAGCTCAAGTCCTACGGAATAGAGATTCATGTGCATGATCCTGTCGCGAGTCAGGAAGAAGCTCATCATGAATATGGTCTGCAACTGGAATCCTGGCAAAATCTTCCCCGCGCCGATGCACTGATCGTGGCAGTTGCACATCGCCAATTTGTAGACAGACCGCTGGCGGATTTCCGGTCCAAGATCACAGACAAGGGTTGCTTTATCGACGTTAAATCCCAGTTTGATCCGGCAGCGCTCCGTGAGGCTGGCCTCAACGTTTGGAGACTTTGAGAAAAGGGCCTGCCGGATAATGACGAGATATCAACATGTGCTTCAACACTTGGAAAATCACCGGTATCAGTGGCTGGTAACGGGTGTCGCCGGTTTCATCGGTTCCAATTTACTGGAGGTCTTGCTCAGGCTGAACCAGAAGGTGACGGGGTTGGATAACTTCTCGACTGGCCACCATCATAATCTCGAGCAGGTAAAGGAACTGGTCGGCGAAAACGCCTGGCTCAATTTCAGCTTTATCGAAGGCGATATCTGTCAGCTGGAAACGTGCAGCAATGCATGCAGGGGCGTCGATTTTATCCTGCATGAAGCAGCCCTGGGGTCCGTGCCACGCTCTATTCAAGACCCCATCCGTACAAACGAGAGCAACATTTCCGGCTTCCTGAATTTATTGGTAGCGTCTCGCGATGCCGACGTGAAGCGCTTTATTTACGCAGCATCCAGTTCCACTTATGGAGACCATCCTGATTTACCTAAAGTGGAATCGGTAATTGGCCGGCCGCTCTCCCCATATGCTGTTACCAAGTATGTTAACGAACTCTACGCGGATGTGTTCGCTCGTTGCTATGGTATGGATTCCATCGGGCTGCGCTATTTCAATGTTTTTGGCCCAAGGCAGGACCCACGCGGCGCTTATGCGGCAGTGATTCCCCAATGGGTTTCGGCGCTCATCGGGAACAGAACGTTATATATCAACGGAGATGGCGAAACCAGCCGCGATTTCTGTTTTATCGAGAACGTCATTCAGGCCAATCTTCTTGCTGCACTGACGGAAAATCCCGAGGCGGCCAATCAGGTTTACAATGTGGCGGTCGGTGAACGCACAAGCCTGAACCAACTCTATGAAGCAATGCGCGCGTTACTCTTGGATAAGTTTCCCCGGCTGCGGGATCATAAGCCTACCTATGTAGATTTTCGCAAGGGCGACGTACGGCATTCCCTGGCTGACATTTCCAAGGCCGGCAAAATGTTGGGCTTCGAGCCGACCCATCGAATTGATGAAGGGCTCAAACAAGCGATGGATTGGTATATCGCGCATCTTGCCCCCGAGAAAGAGGAACTCAATGCGGAATAGGCGCTTTTAACCGTAGGTCAGCAGGCTTTCTAAGCTGATCAGCCTATTTTTCAGACTAATCGTTCCATTTTCCCATTTCCATCAATTGATTCTTCAGGCCTGGCAGTGGGAAGCCCAGTTCATACGCTTTTTTTGCATACGTATTTGCCTGTTCATAATTCTTTTTCTTCATATAGAGCAAGCCAAGGTTGTAGTTGATGGTAGGGTTTTCGGGCTCAAGATTAACTGCAATCTCAAATTGATCCGTCGCTTTGTCTATTTGCCCCGCTTTTGACAAATAATTGCCGTATACCATACGCACCATTGCATCGTTTGGCTTGTAGCGAATGGCGCGATCAAAAAAACATTCCACAGAATACTTTGCGCCGGTCGGTTTTAACGTTTTCTCCCTCAGGGAAAGTTTGCCGAATGCTGCCAGCGCGCGATGGTGATTTGGGAAGATCAAAAGCGTGTAGCTCAAATCACCCCCAAGAGTTCCCGTATTTCCGTAGCGCAGGTTTTCTATACTGGCAGTAAAATGGTGTTCCTCAACAGTCCTCAGAAATGTTCTTTGTTCGTCGCTCGTGTAGTCACGCACATTTCCCAATTCTCCACAGTAAGCAGCGGCCCAAAGATTTGTGGAAATTATAAAACTTGCCAATATGATAATGCTGGGTATGAATTTCACTACCGTTCCCCTCATTATGAGTGATTTTGCTGCAGGCGCTGCAACAGCATGGCAACGCGCTCTATATAGTCCGTAGCAAAAAATTGTTCAGCTTGCTGACCTCGATATCAGAAAAGCGACCGAATTCTTTCGAACTCCCATGACCGCCAGAAATGGGCGGTTCTAATAGTCTCGCGATGCCAGGAGACGCATTGTCACATTCTCCCTCTATCAGCACCGCGGTGGGTATGTAAAACCATCAGGCAGGTTCACATATTGCCGGAAATTGTCTCGCCTTGAATCCACTCTGTTGTCCAAACTGCTACCTGATCGCGCCACTCTCTTCGGGAAAACGTATGGTTAGCCTCCAGTAAATTGAGGCGCGACACTTGTGGCGAGGCCAGCAGTTTTTGCCATTCGGGCGAATCTTGAACGAGATCCGAGAACTCCTGAGCTGTGAGATCACGCCCACTGATGATCAGGAGCACCTCTCCCTTGAAACGACTGAGTGCATGATACATTCGCTCCGGTAATGGAACGGAGCTGCAGAATTTATCAGCCGCGTTTTCCTTAAAGCGATTGCCAGCTTTTTCTCTTCCTGTCAGGGTTGCATGGATGGTTCTGAAAAGCGACTGCGCAGCTGCAACATAGTCAAAATTCCCTCGCCATATCTTGGACCAGAACTCCGGTTGGAAGATACGCGTCGTGTAATAATGCTTCAGATAAACCTTGGCGGATCCTTGATCTGTCCTTACCCATGGGTTTAGCAAAACCAGTCCGGTAACCCTGCGATCCTGATAAGCATAGAAAAGCGCAGCCGATGCCGCATCACACAAACCTAAAATCACCACTTCATGTAGCAACGGTACCTCAGCAAGAAATTTCTCTATCGCGCAACTCAGATCCTCCTCCACATCTTCGAAGGTTCTTGCACCTCCCTCGCTGTCGCCCATTCCCCGGAAATCAAACCGAAGAACTGGAATTCCATGCGCGGCCAGGTGACGGGCGAGTAGCGTGAATTGGCGGTGGCTTCCCACCCGATATTGAGGTCCGCCGACTACAATCAATACTCCCTTGGAAGTGTAGTGTTCAGGTAGACTTAAAATCCCGTACAGCCAATCTTGCTCGCAGCGAAAGACAACACCACGCTCGTCGAAATTCATCATGCTACTGAAGCAAAGCATCCGCAGTGGCCGATACCAGCTCAGGACATTCGGTGATTTCCTGCGTCGCCCAAAATGATGAGCACGCTACTAGATACACATGCGGATCAATACCACGTCGTTTCCATTCCCCGATAACCTGTACCCCAGCCGGCGTCATTGAGCGGCCTGCCTCAGCCACGATCTCGAACCAGTGAATAGTGCTTTTCCCGATGGACAGCTCGGCCGCTTTCAAACGATCAATAGCGGCAGCCAGCTCGGGTGCAAGTTCGTACCCGGCTACCTCCAGTACTTCTCCCTTCTCCATGCGCTGGCGCATCATATTCGTCCCCGTTTTTTTTTCAGCGGAATCGCCTGCGAGTATTTCATTTGCTAGTCGTAAGCGCAAAAACTGATTCAAGAATGATTCTCCATTAATCACCGGTTGCCAAAGAATCAACCGGTCAATTGGATCTGGCTGATCCTTGGCGAAGTCCAATGCCAGCAGCGCGCCCAGGCGCAGACCCCAGAGGCTGACCGGTACAGCAAAATGATTCTCAAGCCAATTTCGCGCGCAGGCCAAATCCTGTTTCCAAATATCCCAGCGCGCATCGCAAAATTCGCCACTGCTATCACCGCAGCCGAAAAGATCTATTTGCAGCACGCTAAACCCCGTCGCAGCAAAGGCTCTTGCCTGCATCGCGGCCATACGCCGGGACTTGTTCATCTCGTCGCCAAAGGGATGAACATATATGATAACCCCGCGGCATGCCTGGTCGGGATAGGGTTTATGGAAAAGACAGAAACGCTGTCCGGGTTCGGCTTCCAAAAAAAACGGCTCGGCAGGATAAGTATCGGAACGACCTGTCATTCCGCCAATTTACGCTCGACGAAATAGGTAAGACTGCCGACGGTTTCGAAAGTCCTTGCGCTGATCTCATCATCGTCGACTGTTATATCAAATTGCTCCTCCAGGGCAGTAATCACATTGACGACCGCCATGGAATCTAATTCGGGAATAGCTCCGAGCAACATCGAGCCCTCGTTGAGCGCATTCTTTCGTTCTCCTAGGCTTAGCACATCGGACAGGATGTTTTTCACTTCTTCAAGGTACTGCATGCTTACTCCATGGTTGATTTATCTTGTGGTGGGCTGCACGTTGCCCGGAGGCCCTCAGTATGCAGGCGAAACTCAGGAAATGAATCGGCATGGGACGAGAAATGAAAATACGGAGAGATGGAGGCGAACGTTAGTTGCCACCTGCCAGCGTAAAAAAAAATGGCGCTCCCCAAGGACACGGCCCCAAGATGTGCATGAGCGCGGAGGGAGCCCGAATTGAACGCGGAAATGCGGCTGCATGACCATAAGACACCATTTTCAGCCAAAATGCGATTCGCCTCGCCCCAGAGACGCGAAAAAGTTCGGCCCAGCCGAAAATCGGGTGCTACATACACATCGAAATCCCAAGCCGTCTGTTCCGTCGGTAGCGTTATGTAGCGGGCGCGCACTTCATCTTCGTGATAATATTTATTACCCAATACCAGCCACAGAAAGCCGATAAAGTGCGCATCCTTTGAAGCGCCCAGGCATAGTGCACCTTGCTCGAACCTTGCCTGAATCGCTGCGGCCGGCCGGGGAAACTGCCGGACAATTTCATCGTGTTCGTCAATCAGCCGTATCTCTATTTTCCCGCCCTTCCCCTGCGGAGTCAGAGCCGCTTTCGCAACTGGCTGGGCCGTAAAATAATATCTGTACATACGACAGCTTCCCCCCGACGCCTTTACCAGAAGTTTGTTGAGCAGGAAAAGACAGAAATTGAACCCGCCCCACTGCTGCAACATCTGACACAACTCGTTTTTTCGTCCTGTCGATATCATGACGCTTCAAAAAAATATTGCATGTGGTTAGCGCCGGCTGTCAGATTGACGCGACCGACTGACTATTAGGCGATCAAGTTAGATAGCTGAGCACGAATTGATCGGTTATCCGATCAGGTCAAACAAAGCCGCGTTTGGGGTACCGAGCCTAAGTCACCATGCAAACACTCGCTACCTAAACAGCATCCTGTTTTCTCGTCATTGCGGAAACAAAACGCTGAATAGTACTATAGTTGTATCGTGGAATAAGAACGAAAATAAAAACGTCTTTACTTCTCACTGATTTTCTTCTACCTTTTAATTTCAACCCTCTTTCGGATTTCAAGCTCTAGCGCTTACCCGAAGCCGGCCTACCTATTTTTTTCATTTCGAGAGGCGGACATATGTGCACACTGAGCGTGGTGAATAAAAGTAAAAGCGTAATGAATAAACCAGGAAGAAGTAAAGGGGCAGTTGCAAAAAACTGGCTTCGGTTATCGAATCTTACGCTTTCTCTATTAATGACGGGTAGCTTCTCCCTGGTTGCGGCGCAGGCACATGCGCAAACCTCCTCAGAGCGCCTGTCGTCATTATTGGCAGCGATTCCGGCTGGCGGCTGGGTCCAGGCAAACACCAATTTTTTCTCTGATGCATGGCCCACTGGTGCTGACGCGGTACAAGCGCCGAGTCACGAGTTTCCAGGCTCAATCGTACGAGCGTGGAGTTCCTTTGCCTGGGATTCCGGTCGTGGGGACCTTATGCTCTGGGGAGGCGGCCATGCAAATTATGTCGGTAACGAGATGTATGTTTGGGACGGAGCTACCGGGGAATGGGGACGCGGCTCTCTCGCGAGCAGGGTGGACGCAAACGGTTTTGTTGTGGATAGCGCGGCGCCACAATCTGCGCATACCTACGACAATAATATCTATCTTCCTGTCAATGATATGTTCCTTACATTCGGTGGGGCGGCCGCGAGTGGAGGTGCGTTCCAGGAAACAGATGGAACCAATGTGAGCAATGCCGGACCATTTTTATGGGATCCAACCAAGGCCGATCCGAACAAGGTCGGGGGTACCACTGGCTCAGGCTGGAACACTACCAATGTTGCCGAAGGCGGCAATATGTGGATTGACCGGGACATGCAAACCGCATCTCACGTTAACGGAACAACAGCCTACACAACCGAGGACGGCAAAGACGTGGTTTACCTTACTGCTGATACGGGTGCATCAGGGTTTCCACCGCTGTACCGCTATACGTTGGGCGACGTGAGGAACGGGGGGCAGGACACGTGGGAAAAAATTGGTGTCAGTTGGAATACAGTCGGCTACCAAGGTGCTGCAACCATTGATACAACACACAATTTGTACATCAGAACAGCCAGCCCCAACTCCAGCTATACGTCGGATTTGGCGATATGGGATCTGGACAATTCCAACGTTGCCAACCCCAACCAAAACACCGATGTTGGGGTGAATCTGGTGAACGCCGATGGCAGTGACTTCAGAATGACAGGGAATTTCGGCATTGATTATGATTCAGCGCATAACACAATCGTGCTGTGGGATGGCAATAATGGAGGTGGAACCGTATGGTCGGCCAGCGTGGTCACGGATGAAAACGGCGATATCGGCCCTGACACCACCTGGACTATTTACGAAATGGAGAGCTCAACACCAGAACATCCTCAGGGAAACTTTACCACCGGCGTTCTCGGCAAATGGAAGTACGATGCGACGCTTGGCGCTTTCATCGCTCTGGACGAGATTTCGTCTACGGGGGACGGAGGGTGGGATGCAGGTGTATGGTTATACAAGCCGGCAGCAGCTATTCCGGAACCGGAAACTTATGCGCTCTTTCTCGCGGGACTTGGCCTGATAGGATGGGTTGCCCGTAGACGTCGCGCCTGAATACCGGCTGTCAAATCAATACCGCACCGGCGATCCGGTGCGGTGACAAGCTTATGCCTAGTGTGAGGCATGTTGACTATATCGGTGTCGCATACCGCTCCGCTCACGCCCAGATGCGTGCAGGTCATCCTCCTGATTTCAAACTTATCCTGTTTCTTCATTAGCTACGCGCCCCGCAACAAGGTCTATTGCCTCTACAAAGAGTGTCGGATAGCTTTTCATACAGTTCGAGCGCTCATGATAGATACGCCGCAGATTCACGGCCGCATTCGATTCGTTCAGCGGGAACCCGAATATATCCGGCTTGTCTTGCTCCGCGTTTACCATCTGCAATGTATCGGTTGATTGGGAAAAAACCGACTCCAGCATGATGTCGCCAAGGTCCTTCTTGAAATGCCCCGCTTCCCAATACCAGCGGGTAGCCGTCGTGCGATCTCCTTTTGCGGGAATCTTCTCGCAGTTGTACCTGCCATAGCCGCTGAAATCAAACAAGGCAATGCGTGCACCGGGATGACGTTGTTTTGCGGCGGATACCTCGCGCACTAAAAGATCCTTCCATTTCAAGAATGAAGACCACAGCCTTGTCTCCTCGAAAAGAGCAAGTATCTGGGCGTGATACGGATAGATGATCAATTTCACGTCGCTGCCGGACTCAGCCGCAATGTCGAGAATCGCTCGCAAATGGTCAAAATCAGCAGAAGAAAGTGAGCCTTTTGCCTTCATGAGATAAGTTTCAGTATTTTCCTGCGCTCTCTGTCGAAACAACGGGTAATAGCCTTCTCTGCGCACGATCGGGCCGTATGAGTTTAATGGATTAAACCCTCTTGAAGTCATGGTTTCCGCTTCATTATCCCGTTGAATGAACAATGTGCGGATGGCGTCCTTTACAGACGCTAGCGAAAAAAGGCTATCAAAACGCCAGAACCAGTGGGTAATCGGATGGCGGTCATTGGCTGGACGCGGATGCAATATGGCAGAGGCCGCTTTTTTCGGTGCTTCCATGAAATCCAGAAACTCGACGCCAAGCACTACAACTTTCGGTTTGATCCCGATTTGATTCAGGTATTCCACTTGCGTGCGGGCATTACCGATGCCAGTCCCGGGGATGGCGAGGTTATACGCCGACAAACCCTGCCGGACAAATACCGGCGCCTCCGGATCGAAGCCCACCTCGGCGCGAGAGTTACCCAAGATCAGCGCATCTGCCCGCATTTCAGCAGCCCGGGTAAGCTTTATCTCACTTTGATAGCGTGTTAGCTGAGGCTTGGCGAGATTGAACCCGGCGCGAACCACAACGCGGTACTGATCATAAGGGTCCACGATCACGACCAGAGCCACGACGAGCGCAATTCCCGTCAGAGTGGAGATCGTGAACCAGCGCATAAAACGCGAGGGCTCAAGCGGTTTCGTCATGGAGGCATTACGCGGGTTCGGGCGGGTATCAGAACTGGAAGTAAAGAAATTCATTTGGACGATTCAACGACAGCAAACTGATCACTGTCAGAGAACCGAGGAAAACAGCCCAGAGGCGCGATGGCATCCAGGCCAGTCTATACGCCATTCCCCCTCTTGGCGTTTGTGCAGTAGGCTTGAAATCGAGCGCCGGTTCAAAGCGGTGAACAAGCTCTTGCGTATTGGGCAGTAAAAAAGCTATCGCTGCAGCAAATGCAATCCACCCCCACGTTTCTACAAAATGCGAGCCCCCGCCCAGGTAAAAGTTCACGCCAAGGTTCTGGAGCGCCGGTACCAGTATTTCGACTCGATTACCGATGGCATCGGGCAATCCGATACCAAAGGCTCCGGTCATGCCTCGAACAATTTCCCATGAGGTGGCAAGGTCAGGCGAACGAAAAAATACCCAGGCGAAACACACTGCAATAAAGGTTGCTACGGTGGCGGTAAACTTCCATATCGCCGACTCGGAGGGAAAACCCAGGCGTTTCGATATCACAGCCCAAGCGTGATGAATTACCAGATAGCAACCATGCAACCCGCCCCAAATGATAAAATTCCAGCCAGCACCGTGCCACATTCCACCCAACAGCATAACAGACATCAGATTGCGGTAGCGATTGAATAGGCCGGACCGGTTCCCACCCAGCGGAAAATACAGATAGTCACGAAGAAATCGAGACAGAGTCATATGCCATCTTCGCCAGAACTCGCTGATGTTTTCCGCTTTATATGGAGAATTGAAGTTAAGGGGAAGCCGGACCCCAAACAAACGGGACAACCCGATGGCCATATCCGAATAAGCTGAGAAATCAAAATAAAGTTGAAAGCTGTAAGCAAGAACGCCGCCCCAGGCGATAAACAGCGAAGGCGAATTCGTACTTTCGAACAATGGACTTGCATAAGGAGACAGATTGTCTGCAATCAACACTTTCTTGGCGAGGCCAATGGAGAATATCGTGACGCCGACAGCAAAGTTGGTTGCTGAAAGTCTGTACATTCGCCCATCGGCGAATTGGGGCATCATTTCCTTGTGATGGAGAACCGGGCCTGCGATGAGATGCGGAAAGTAAGTAACGAATAGAAGATAATGAACAAACCGGTATTCGCGCACCTTGTCCTGGTATGTATCGACGAGGAAAGCGATTTGCGTGAATGTATAAAATGATATGCCGATCGGCAGAATGATATCCAGTGTCGAAAAGTCTTCATTACTGATGAAGCTCGCTGTATCCAGGAAGAAATTGGCGTATTTGAAATAGGCGAGCAGACTTAAATTGGCTGCTATGGCCAAAGCCAGCCAGCGCTTCCGGGAAGGGCTTGTTGCCTGCGAAATATGCAGCCCTCCCCAGTAATTAAATCCGATTGAAGCAAGCAGCAGCGGAACGTAGCGATAATCCCAGTACCCATAAAAAAACAGGGACGCGAAAGCAAGCCATCCCGATGCCCATGTGTGATTCCGGCGCCCCAGCCAGAAAAAGCCTCCAAGCACGACTGGCAGATAGGCAAAAAGGAAAATAAAGGAATTAAACAGCATGCGCCCAGGTAAGACCTGATAGAGGTGACGATTGCGACGGTAAGGCATTATAAAATGCGAAAATGCTTTCGTAGTCGCTTAATCACAATTGAGATAGTGCCCGTCTGGCTTCAGCCCAACAGATTATGCGCGTCCCAGACCGGGGCCCTGAGAAATAAAATAGTCTAAATAATTGAACGTGGCAATCAATGAAAGGCAAAGAATAGAGGAATATGGCAGAGCGAAAAAATAAGATAATGAAGGAATCCGAGGCCAACAGGATACAACCTGAAATCAGCATCATCCCGATAATATATCTATCGAAATCCACTCGTTGGGGGCAAGCCCATTGCCGTCCCTGGCGTAATATTGGGTGAGGACTCGGCGTGATTACGGAGTCAACAGAGAGCCAGGATCTGTGTATTTTGGATTCCCGCAAAAATAAAGAGCAGGACTTAACGTTTTGGATTGGAGTACGAGCTTCATGCTGCCGGAAGCAAATAGCCCAGAATGAGGGAGGTTAAAAAACTGTTCAAATCAGGAAATATGTCGTTATAGACACATATAAGTCTTATTCAACCACAAGGCATTAAAGCATAATGAATAAAGATGGGGAAAAAGCGAACTTATCAAAAGTGGATCATCGCGTCGCCATACTGCAGTCCAATTACCTGCCTTGGAGGGGCTACTTCGATCTCATCCATGACGTTGATCTTTTCATTTTTTATGACGACGTGCAATATACCCATTCGGATTGGCGCCACCGAAACAAATTGATGACCCGTGATGGGCCTCGATGGCTGTCGATCCCGGCAGGTCACGATTTGAAGCGCCTGATATGTGAGGTGGAAATTCCCGATCAAAGCTGGAAGCAGCAGCATAGACGCATAATTGAGCAGAATTACCGCAACGCACCTTTTTTTAAGGAATCGGAACCCTTGCTGGATTTCCTCTATGAGAACGCCCTGACAAATCTTTCTGATTACAATCAGCGCGCAATTAAGTATCTCTCCGGTATTCTAGGGATCCAAACAAAGTTTAGCGACAGTCGGCTTCTCGCAGTTGATGGCCGGAAAACAGAGAGATTAGTTGGCATTCTTGAGAAGGTTGGTGCGACAAAATACATCAGCGGGCCATCAGCCAGAAGTTATATCGAGGAGCCCATGTTTGCCGAGGCCGGTATTGAATTGGCGTATAAGGAATATCCTGTTTATCCAGCTTATCAGCAATGCTTTTCGCCATTCTCGCCCCTTGTCACAGTGCTCGATCTGCTACTGTGTGTGGGACCGCAAGCACCTGCTTATATCTGGGGCAAGCCCTAGTGACGATGAAAAGCCGAGGTAAGAAGTAGCAGAGATGCCTACCCTGACTGGCTTTGAATCCCGTTACGTTTATCCTGAGCCCGGCTTTTACCGTCGTCCTGTTTTTCTCCGTACTTTTTCTGAACGAGTCACTGACCGGCAGGGCATACTCGAATACTGTAATGGTAACGAATGTCAGCGCCTTTGCTCGCCGGTGATATGCCATTTTTCCGTAGCTCAAATCCAGGCACATCTCAGCCATGATCCCATTTAATAAACCTTACATGACTGGAAAAGAGCTCTGGTATGTCAGCCAGGCTCATGCCAGCGGACATCTTGCGGGCGACGGAATTTTTACTAAAAAGTGCAATGCATGGCTGGAGCAGCGGATTGGATGCCAAAAGGCTCTGCTGACGCATTCCTGTACTGCTGCCCTGGAGATGGCGGCAATTCTTGCTAATATCCAGCCGGGTGATGAAATTATCATGCCTTCATACACTTTCGTCTCGACTGCGAATGCCTTCGCCTTGAGGGGAGGCACGCCAGTATTCGTTGATATCCGGCCTGACACGTTCAATATTGACGAGACGCTGATTGAAGCTGCAATCACGCCAAAAACCAGAGCAATTGTGGCAGTTCACTACGCGGGGGTGAGTTGCGAGATGGATACCATCATGTCCATTGCGGCAAGGCACGACCTGCTGGTAATCGAAGATGCCGCGCAAGGCATTATGTCCAGCTATAAGGGGCGGCCGCTGGGAAGTATTGGACACCTCGCCGCATTGAGCTTCCACGAGACCAAGAACATCATATCTGGAGAAGGCGGAGCTTTATTAATAAATACCCCCCGTTTTGCCGAACAAGCGGAAATAATCAGGGAAAAAGGCACCAACCGAAGTCTTTTTTTCCGCGGCCAGGTGGATAAGTATACCTGGGTGAATTTTGGCTCATCCTATCTTCCCAGCGAACTCATCGCGGCATTTCTATGGGCTCAGATGGAAGAGGCGGATGCCATCACCAAACGCCGGCTTGATATCTGGGAAGCATATCATGGTAATTTCGAGGCGCAGGAAATGGAGGGAAAAATCCGCCGCCCCATTATTCCCCTCGAATGCACTCACAATGCTCACATGTATTACCTCCTATTGCCAGACCTGGATAAACGTACATCCTTTATCGATGCTCTCCGGCAGAGGGGAATAGGGACAGTGTTTCACTACGTGCCGCTTGACAGTTCCCCGATGGGAGTAAAGTGTGGCCGCAAGTCCGGAGCATTAACCCAAACAAAGCTGCTGAGCGAGCGATTGGTGAGGCTGCCCCTGTGGCTTGGATTGGAAGAGTTCCAGAGCGAAGTCATCCGGCAGGTCATAGCAGAGTTATGAAAAAATGACCACGCCCGGCCCGCAATATTCGGCGCAAACTCCTCCGGCTGATTCCGGGTTTAAACTTCGCCCGCGGCTCAATTCCGGCGATACCCTATTTCTGCTGGTGCTGTGGTGCAGCGTATGCCTGCTCTTCTGGAAAGCACTTGATGCCGGAGAATTCTGGTGGACGGACGAGTCCCGTCACGCAATGAACGGCGTCTTCTTTCTCGATCTTTGGCAGGATATGCCCTGGAGGGCGCCTTATGAATACGCTCTGCAGTACTTTGCCCAATATCCCGCTCTGGCATTGAACTGGTATCCGCCTTTCTTCCCTGTGGTCGAATCAGTATTTTTTGCCGTGTTTGGTATCAACGAATTTGGAGGGCGGCTCGCAGTTCTGGTATTTACTCTCATCGGCGCAACTGCCTGGTATGTCTGGGCGCGGCCCATCTGGGGACGCGAAGCCGCCATCTTGTCATGCCTGCTCTATCTTTCGGCTCCCGGGACGCTCCATTGGACCCGTTCCGTTATGTTGGAGGCGCCGGCGGTAGCGATGATTATCGTTTCGGTTTGGACATTCGATCGATATCTGAGCCGCCCTAGCCTGAGCCGTGCCGGAATTGTCGGTCTTACGTTGGGCTGCATGCTGCTACTCAAGCAGACCACGGTCTTCATTCTGCCTGCTCTGTTGATCTATGCGTTGTGGACTGGATACGGGCGGATGCTATGGCGCAAGGAAGCAGTGTTGGCGTATGTCATCGTGGGCTCGGTCGCGGCATTGCTGATGGTGCACGCGCTAAAGTTCGGTTCGGTACCGACAAGCTCTTTTGTCGATAAGTTCGGATCAAATAGTTCGGTGTTATTTAGTGCCAGCCGTTGGGGAAGTTTTTGGCCTGCATTATTGAGTGCTTGCGAATTGCCGCTTTTGGCGGCTATCTTTATTGGCTTTGTTTTCAGATTATTCAACAAGGGTACGAAGCAGGATGTGCTGATATTTCTTTGGATTGTGACCTCGTATATTTTTACGACGATAGTCATAGGGCCAGCGAATGTTCACCGATATACGATTTACGTGCTGCCGCCGCTCGCGTTGCTGGCCTGCATGCCGTTGAGCCAGGCGGCGATGGCAAACCGCAACATCCGTGGAATCGCATTCGTCCTGTTGGCCACACTTGCCGCGTGGAACGTATATTCGGGATCGATCAGGCCGCATAGTTATGTATCAGGATACGAACAAGCAGCTGAGTTTGTCACCGGACAGGAAAATACGGGCTTGATCATGTTTGCCGGGAAACATGATGGCAATTTTATTTTCCATCTGCGCGCGCTTGATCCAGAGAAGAAAAAGGCTGTATTACGAGCCGACAAGATTTTAGTATCCATGGCGGTGCACAAGTCGTTCGGTACTGTCTCATATGTCAACTCCGTAGAGGATGTCATTCAACTGATCGAACGTTTCGGCGTCGGCATAGTTGTGATAGAGAGTCGCGATATAGTTGAACTACCGGAATTCAAGCTGCTGGCCGAAGCCATGAAGGATCGGCGATTCCAGATGATCAAAGAGATACCGATCCAGACCAATGTGCCGGAATTTGCCGACCTGTCAGTCCAGGTTTACCGATACTTGGAAAAAAAGGAGCAAGCAGACGACCTTGTCATTCCGCTGCCGCATATGGGGATGGAAATCAAGTTGAATCCGCAGCGGAAAAATTGATGCGAATACTCCACATTCTTGACCATTCCATTCCCCTTCACAGTGGCTATACATTCCGGACGCTTTCCATTCTCAAGGAGCAGCGCGCTCTGGGGTGGGAAACCTTTCATCTGACTGGTTCGAAACAGGAAAATTGCAGCGTATTGGAGGAGGATGTCGAGGGATGGCATTTTTATCGCACCCCGGCCGCGGCAGGTCCAATGGCGCAGCTGCCTGTTCTGAATCAGGCCGCCGTTATCGAGAGTCTGACCCGCCGCCTGAGTGATGTGGTCAAAATTGTCAGGCCGGATATTCTGCATGCCCACTCTCCCGTTCTGAACGCGATACCTGCGCTGCGCGTCGGCCGAAGTTCAGGTATCCCGGTTGTCTATGAAGTCAGGGCATTCTGGGAAGACGCGGCGGTCGATCACGGCACCGGTCGCGAATGGGGAATGCGATATCGCCTCACCCGTAGTCTGGAGAGTTACGCCCTCAAGCGGGTCGATGCGATAACCACTATCTGCGAGGGATTGCGCGGGGACATTCTCGGGCGAGGTATCGCGCCAGAAAAGGTAACGGTCATTCCCAATGCCGTGAATATCGAAAATTTCAGCGTGGGTGATAAACGTGATCAGCAACTGGCTGAAGAGCTCGGGCTAGAGGGCAAGCCGCTGGTGGGTTTTATAGGTTCTTTTTATGCGTATGAGGGCTTGAGCGTTTTATTGCAGGCACTACCGGAAATGCTGTCCGGCAATCCCGACATTCGTGTTCTGCTGGTCGGCGGCGGTCCGCAAGAAAAAGAATTAAAGGCCATTACGACGCAACTGGGCCTGGAAGACAAGGTGATCTTCACTGGCCGCGTACCTCATGCCCAGGTCCAGCGGTATTACAATCTGATCGATATTCTGGTCTATCCGAGGCTTCGTATGCGGCTTACCGACCTCGTTACCCCACTCAAGCCCCTCGAAGCCATGGCTCAGGGCAGGCTGGTCATGGCCTCCGATGTGGGCGGCCATCTGGAGCTCATTCAGGATGGGGAAACAGGCATCCTTTTCAGGGCCGGCGACCCGCACGCCCTGGCGCTCAAAGTCCTGAGCGTTCTTTCCAGCCCGCATCTTTGGGCTGGCCTGCGTGTCGCTGCTCGCCGTTTTGTGGAAACCCAGCGTAATTGGCCAGCCAGTGTGGCAAGTTACAGGAATGTTTACGCTCCGCTTGCCTCAAAGGAGCGCCGTCCGTGAAAAAGCCCGGCTTGCGTGTTGGGTTAGTGGGACCTTTACCTCCTCCTTCGGGCGGAATGGCAAACCAGACGTTGCAATTGGCCAGGTTATTGCGAGGGGAGGAGGCCGAGGTAGAGCTGATTCAGGTCAATAGCCCCTATCGTCCTGCCTGGATTGGGAAATTCAAGGGTGTAAGGGCCGCATTTCGTCTGCTGCCCTACCTTGCTCACCTCTGGTTTTCCGCAGGCAGGGTTCAGTTATTTCATGTGATGGCCAATTCTGGCTGGTCGTGGCATCTCTTTGCCGCTCCAGCCATCTGGATTGCCAGGATCAGGAGGAAGCCCGTCATTATCAATTATCGGGGAGGCGAAGCGGATACCTTTTTTGATAAGGCCTTTTTCTGGATAAAACCCAGCCTGTACCGGGCAGATGCAATCATCGTTCCTTCAGGTTTCCTTGAAGCTGTATTTGAACAGCGGGGCTTTTCAACCAGCATCGTACCCAACATTATCGACCTTGGCCGCTTCGGCGCAGGAGCACGTTTTGCACCTTCATCGGGGGCGGATTTCCCGCACATCATCGTTACCCGCAACCTTGAGCCGATTTACGACAATGCCACCGCCTTGCGAGCCTTTACTATTGTAAAACGCACGTTTCCCACAGCAAAACTCACCGTGGCCGGCTCCGGTCCCGAGCGCCAGGCACTGGAAGAGCTTGCATGTAGGCTGGGCGTGGTAGATGCGGTCACATTTACAGGCCGTCTGGACAACGAAGGCATGGCCGCTGTCTACGGCGGCGCCGATGTCATGATCAACCCCAGCCTGGCCGACAACATGCCTATCTCTATCCTGGAAGCATTGGCCAGCGGCGTTCCCGTAGTGAGTACCGATGTTGGCGGCATACCCTATCTGGTAGAGCATGGAAAGACCGCTTTGCTTGTGTCCCCAGGGGATCCGGAAGCCATGGCAGATGCTGTTCTTCTATTGCTCAACGATCCTGCCAAGGCAACGCTTCTCAGGCAGGCGGGCGCCGAATCGGTGCAATGCTACACATGGCCAAATGTACGTGACCGGTTGCTCGGCGTGTATGACCAGGTTTTGACAAAGTCAGACAGATTCGCGGTAAGTAACAAGTGAGGGCCAGTTCGCCGAAAGAAAAAGAGTGGTACACGTCATTTATATCGGGGCTTTTTTTTCCCTTTCACGAGCGTATCAAAAACCATGATAGCGTCGCTGTCCGTAAGGAGCTGGAAATCTCCCAATGGTGGGATCCAAAGTGTCTGGAGGCGCTCCAGCTTTCAAAATTGCGCCGGTTGCTCGCCCACGCAGAAGTACACGTACCTTTTTATCGTGCTCTCTTCTCGGATATCTCGTTCAATCCGAAAGGGGTAAGCTCTCTGACGGACCTTGCATATCTGCCGCTGCTCGACAAATCGAGAATCCGCGCCAACACTGAAGCGCTCAAGTCGGAGAATGGGCAGAGTCTGGCCCGCTTTAACACTGGTGGTTCCAGCGGCGAACCGTTGATCTTTTACATCGGCAAGGAGCGGGTCAGCCACGACGTTGCGGCGAAATGGCGCGCTACACGGTGGTGGAATGTGGATATCGGCGACCGGGAGATAGTCGTCTGGGGTTCACCCATCGAGCTCGGCGCGCAGGACGGCATACGCGGCCTCCGCGATTGGCTGCTAAGGACGAAGCTGCTCCCCGCCTTCGAAATGTCGGAACAAAAACTGGACCGGTTCCTGGATGAAATACGCGCAGTGCGACCAAAAATGCTCTTCGGCTATCCTTCCGCTCTATCGCATATCGCCCGTCACGCCAATGCACGGGGGCAGCGGATGGACGATCTGGGGTTGCGTGTTGCATTCGTTACCTCGGAGCGGCTCTACGATGAACAGCGCCGGCAGATCAGTGAAACGTTCGGCTGCCCGGTGGCGAATGGTTATGGAGGCCGTGACGCGGGTTTCATCGCCCACGAGTGTCCCGAGGGCGGTATGCATATCACCGCCGAGGATATTATCGTCGAGATCGTGGATCAACAGGGCATGCTGCTGCCCTGCGGCGAGGCAGGCGAAATCGTAGTGACCCATCTCGCTACAAAGGATTTCCCTTTCATTCGCTACCGCACCGGCGACATCGGCGTGCTGGACAGCAAGCTCTGCGCTTGCGGACGCGGCCTTCCCCTCCTTAAGGAGATCCAGGGACGCAGTACGGATTTTCTCATCGCGCAGGACGGCACGGTCATCCACGGCCTGGCTTTGATCTACATCCTGCGCGATGTGATCGGAATAAGCAACTTCAAAATCATCCAGGAAAGTTTGAATCTCACGCGGATATCGGTAGTTTTGGAATCAAAGCTTGCTCCAGAGACAATTGCGAAAATCGAACAAGGATTCAAGGCCAGGCTGGGCCAGACCGTTAATATCGTGATCGAGGAGATGGCCGAGATCCCGCCGGAGAAATCCGGCAAGTTTCGCTACGTGGTGAGCAAGGTTGCAACGGTTTGATCGGAAGCGCCGCGGCTCTCAACATCTTATTGTGTAATTGCATCGTTTCCTGCACTGGTGCCATCGAATCAAGGGAGCAATTTATACCCGCATCACGCCGTCGGAAACGTTATGCAATTGCAATAAAGCGTCCGGGAGTGGATTTCGGCTCAAGTCCGAATGCTATTCTCGCCGGAATAAACAGGCAACATTAGAAAACACAGTTAACTTTTCGATGCCTGGCAGGAATGATTACCCGAGTTCCGGGACCGGCAACACGGCCTGACTCACGCTTCGCACAAGTGCAAATTCATGGAAAAGCAACAAGGTCACACGGAAATCATTGACAAAATCCTGTCGGGCGCCCGCTCGGCGGTGATACTTCGACTGATCGGGCAGGTAGTCAGTTGGGCCAGCACCATCATTGTGGTGCGTTTCATCAGTCCTGCGGATTACGGACTCAATGCCATGCTGGAGGCGCCCCTTGAACTGCTCATGCTGGTCAGCGCGTTTGGACTCGACCTTGCTCTGGTTCGATCCAGGAACGTCGAGCACGAGGAGTTGCGTAGCGTCTTTGGCTTGCTTCTGGTCATCAATGGATTGCTTTTTCTGACCTATTTCTTTGGCGGAAGCGTGATGGCGGTATATTTTGATGAGCCTCGTCTCGAGCAATTGGCAAGGGTTCTGGCTTTTGTTTTTCTTCTGGCGCCCTTCCGCGTCATCCCCAACGCGCTTCTGGACCGCAACCTGAAGTTCAAGTTGAGAGCCTTTGCCGAATTTATCGCGAATATCAGTGCCGCCGTCACAACGCTCGTGCTCGCAATCTTGGGTTGGGGGGTCTGGGCGCTGGTAACAGGGATGCTGGTCAACCGGATCCTTCTGGCCATCATATTGATGATCCTGGAGCCATGGGCCATCACTCCCTCTCTGAATTTCTCAGCCGTGCGCGGGATGATGGCTTTTGGCGGGGTCTTGTCTCTGGGAGGGGCGGTGGTGCTCATCACCGACAAGCTCGCGACCTTTATTGCGGGTCCTGTTTTAGGTGCTGAGCTGCTCGGCATTTATGCAGTCGCTTTTCAGTTTGCTCTATTGCCGCTTGCCAAAATAATGCCGGTGATCAACCCGATTATCTTCCCATCGTTTTCAAAATTTCAGGAGCAACGCGATGTCGCCGCGTACTATTTGGGTAAATCTCTGGGTATCGTATCGCTGGGCCTGTTTCCCATCATGATAGGCCTTGCCTGCGTTGCCCAGGAGTTTGTGGCAGCGGTACTTGGCGAGAAATGGTCGCAGGTCGCCGTGCCGCTCGCACTTTTATCCGCTGTCATGCCGTTCAGGATGACCACCTCTTTTTTACGGCCGATACTGGCCAGCATGGGGCGTGCCGACCTGTCGCTGAAGTCTACGATCGTTGCATTGATTATCTTGTTACCCCTGACATTGATTGGTGCGCATTACGGGGTAGTCGGCCTTGTATCGGCCTTGATGGCGACCGAACTGATTGTCGCATTTTCAACTGTCGGCATGAGCAAGGCTGTTCTGGAAACGTCTTTCACAAAAATTGCGCTAAGCTTTCGCCCAGCCATTGTTTCGTCCGCTGTCATGGCGGCATGCCTGCTAAGCGCGAAGGCCGTATTTGGCGGTGAGGATAGTCTTGGAAGATTGCTTATCGAAATTGCCGGCGGCGGACTCATTTATTTCTTAACGCTGTGGATTTTCTATGGAAAATGGCTGGAGGATGCGATAAAGCTATTCCTGGGAAGGCATAAAGCAAATTCCCCCGCCTAGCAGCCCGTCGATCTTCTCCTCAATTCCGCTCGCAACTTCGAATTGTCGGATAGTTCTGATCGCGTTTTCATTAAACGGATTTTCAGGCGTCCATCAAATTACGTCATGCGGAAACCTCCTGAACGTTTGAATCCTGTTTGCAGGGCCTGGGCGCAAGTGTGCTCTTTAATACCATTCATTCACCGGTCAATAAGCGAACTCCGACCTATTCCGTACGGGTATAATCCACAAATCATCAATTTCGACATTGCCTGAAGCAAATGACGTTCGCCTCGTTGGCCTTAATGGGACGCAGAAACAGGCTTTTCCGGAACCCTTCCTCGCAGCGAGCAAAGCGTTCGTGCGAGGTCGGCACTACCCTAGAACGGAATCGATAGGGCCGCCCCCTCCGCCACAAACCTGGTTCTATGAGGAGCGAATCGATGGGTTGCTTTACTCCGCCTGATCTAACGGACGGCACGGGCGCCCGGCGGGACAACGATTCTCAGGTTTCAGGCTCCCTGTCGAATGTAAAGTCTGGCGCCATAAGCGGTGAACGCCAGCAACGATATGTTCGGGCACGGGGCGAATCTTGACGATTTGATGGGGACCATCCGCATATCCCCAAAACAACGGCTACCCGATGCCGGTGCGGTCTCGGATTTCAGCGACACGGACGGAAAAAAGATCGTCAGTCTCAACTCAATTGGCAGGCTTATGCTAAGGTGCTCCAAACGTCAATCGGTTAGAAATTCGATGTGGATAATCTGGATTCATGACTTCTATGACTTCTTACAGCGTTGTAATACCCGTATATAAATCAAGTCAGTGTTTGCTGGAACTGGCTAACCGGCTTGATACGGTTTTCGGCGAACTGAACTCAGACTATGAGATTATCATGGTTGATGATTGTTCCCCGGACGACAGTTGGAACGTGGTCTCAGAACTGGCGCGAACCCGGCTCGGTTACAAAGGGGTTCAATTACTTACAAACTCTGGCCAGACCAGAGCAACCATGGCTGGGATTAAAGTTGCCAGTGGTGAAATAGTCATCACTATGGATGACGATCTTCAGCACGATCCTCGACTCATTCCGTTATTGTTGGACGAGTTAGAGAAGAAGGGAGATTACGACTGCGTTTTTGCCTATTTCCCCGAGAAAAAACATGCAGGCTATCGCAATATTGGCTCCAAAATCATAAGCGGGATTAACTCCCGGGCGTTTGGATCCAGCGAGAAGATCAAAGTTTCGTCGTTTCGACTGATGCGCGGATACATGGCCCAGGTCATTCGCCAAAACCAATCGGCAAGTGCTACTGTGGGTGGTCTGATTATTGCAAACGCTGCGCGAATAAAGTCTGTTCCCATCCCCCACCACGAGCGGTTTTCCGGCAAATCGAATTACACTCTGGCGAAGCAATTCAAGCAAGCTTTTGACAATATATGCAGCGTGAGCATGCTGCCGCTGCGCATGATCTCCGTGGCCGGGCTATTAGCCTCCGTGCTGAGTGGCGGGCTGCTTTGCTATTTCCTGATCAAATACTTTACGGGTGGTATTTCTCAACCTGGTTGGACGAGTCTTGTGATTTTAATCACGTTTTTTGCTGGATTGATTCTCCTGTCGCTTGGAGTCATCGGAGAATATATTGCTCGCATGTTAGGCGAATTGCAAAAATCCAAGGTTACTATGGTCCGTCGGACTATCGGCTTTCCGGAAGATACGGCCGACAAGAGGGAGCGTTTTTGACTGACGCGAAGAAAATCATGATTTTGGGGGCCGGCAACACCGTCACTCCTCTGATTGAACAAGCCAAGCGACGCGGGCTTGTTACTATTGTCGTCAGCCCGGACGGTGATTATAAGGGCCTGAGCCTCGCCGACCATCAGATCCATTGTGATTTTCGCGACACCGAAACGATTCTCAAACACGCAAGACATTACGCCATTGACGGTATTGCCTGCACGGGAACTGATGTTGTCGTTCCCACAATCGGCCGTGTGATCGATGAACTTGGCCTGTATGGAACCGGTTATGAATCCGCTGTTGCATGTTCCGACAAGTGGCTAATGAAGCAGGCTTTGATCAGGTGCGGGGTGATGACTGCGCGTGGTGTAGTTTGCGATTTGCCTGATGCTCTAGGTTCGGCAGTGGAAACGGTGGGCTTTCCCTTGATGAGCAAAGCAGTGGATTCATCGGGCAGTCAAGGCGTCTTCAGGGTCGATCGACCGGAAGAGCTTCTTGATGCCTGGAACGCTTCAAAGCAAGCTTCCAGTTCAGGGCGAGTCGTTCTGGAGGAGTATCTCGAAGGCCTTGAATATGGGGCCCAGGCTGTTGTTGAGGGGAATCGTGTCAAAACCGTGTTTCTTCACAATGATCAACTGACTCCGCCTCCGAATCACGCGCCGATCGGACACTCGATTCCTTGCACTTTAAGCCGTGATCAGCAAGCCCGTTCATGTATGGAGATCGCGGCCGCGATTGAGGCTTTGGGTATTTGTGACACGGTGTCGAATGTGGACTTGATGCTTGTTGGCGATACGCCCTACATCCTTGAAATCGCCGCTCGCATGGGTGCGACCTGCCTTCCGGAAACAATTTCCATCTATGGCAGCTTCAATGCCTATGATGCAGTGCTGTCTCTAGCTCTGGGCGAGCCGGTTTTAGTGACAGATATATGCAAGGGAATGCCAAATGCATCTCGAATGATTGAAAGCCCGCAGGATGGTGTGGTACTCGAAATTCGAGTTCCGGAATCGGTGCGTTCGCATCCAAATCTTCATCGGCTGTCGATCTATGCAAAACCCGGCGACACAGTGCGCCGGTTTCAGGTTGGACCGGATCGCATCGGGGATGTCATTGTCACAGGCTCATCAGTCGTTGAAGCCGAGCAATTAGCCGCTGATTTGGCTTCGCTTGTAGAGGTCGTGTTCGTCTAAGTCTCCCACTGATATTTTTCGAATCAACAGGAAAACAAGATGAGTCAAAATGAAAAGGATCGTTTGGAGCAGATTGCCGGGTTTTATCATTCAACTGAAGCAACCGAGGCTGTGGATCATTTTCATCTCTATTTAAGAGATATGGCAATTCCTCGAGAGGGTGGACGTTCCGCCTTGGAATTGGGCTGTGGTAGTGGGCGATGGACCCGGGTGCTGTGTGAACGCTATCAGGAAGTGGATGCGGTTGATGCTGCCGCCGAACTTGTCGAGCAAGTAGTCAACGAGATGAAGAACAAAGGCGCAACCATTCGCGGGCATGTTAATCTGATCGAGGATTTCCTGGAATCGCCAGGACGCACCTGGCACCATGTCTATTTGACCATGTTGCTCGAGCATGTGGAGGACCCCATTGACATACTTGTCAAAGCAAAAAGAGCATGTGACCCGGATGGTTCCATTTTTGTCGCTGTCCCCAATGCTTCGTCCATTCATCGCATCGTAGCAATGCGTGCCGGCCTGATTGGTAAGATCGACGAGCTGTCCAAAAGCGACTTGAAGGTTGGGCACAGAAGAGTTTATACGTTGGACTTGCTGAAACATCATCTGACCGCTGCCGGTTTTTTCATTTCAGAAGTTACACCGGTCGGATTAAAGCCAATTACGCATCAACAGATGCAAATCTTGCCGGACTCTGTTCTTTGGGCTCTCTGCCAATCAGGCGATCTGGCTCCCAACAATCCCGCCTATTTTGTTGTCAGGGCTACAGCCGGAATGCATGCTTTAACCTGAAAGAACCCGCCCACAAGACGAATGCTTGCCTGATCCCTGACGGTGATTGGCTGGTGAGGGGCGGATCAGTTGGCTGCCGGAATGAAGCCGAAGCGGGTCAGTGTCAATTCCTGATACTACCAAGAATAGAAAAAAGAACTACTGCGCAGGGTAGCATAAAGTAAGTAAAACAACACAACCTCATACCCAACCGCTTGCACAACTTGACATACATAACTTAGAGGCCCTGCTAACCCTAATAACCATATTGCATTACTCAGGTATACTTACAGGCATGGAAGTCACTCAAGCCCGGTACAAGCGAATCGTACATTGCCTGCAACTCGGGCCGGACATTATTTGCGGCATGCCGTCGGATCTTCAGCAACTGCCGCCCGCCGGGAGAACGCTGCCCTGATGTTTCGATACGCTTCCCTGGCCGGCCACTACGCCGACAGCGTGCGGTTTGCGCGACTGTCCTCCTCCGCGACCCGCCGCCACCAACTCGTCCGGTTCCGGCGCCTGTTCGAGCACGCCCGCGAACATTCGCCTTTCTACCGGCACCTGTACCGCGAGACCGGCGTGGACCGACTGGTGATCCGCGACTGGGCCGACATCGAGCGTGTGCCAATGGTGGACAAGGCACTCCTGCGGACGGTGCCCACTCAGGACCTGATGACCCGGCCGATCACACCGGATCTGGTGCGTATCACCACCAGTGGGTCCAGCGGCGAGCCCTTCGTAATCTATCAGGCCCGGATGGAACAATACACCTCGCATGTGCGCGTGTTCGCGATGCTATGGGAGCTGGGCTGGCGCCCCTGGCAGCGCATCCTTATGTTGACCCGGCTGGAACCCGAGGCTGTTTTGCCGGTGGAACAGGACCTGGGGCTGCTGACACGGCTGCGTAGGGGCTTCGGGCTGTTCGAGCGCGATATTGCTTCGATCTACACACCTCTGACGGAGGTTCTGCGCTGGCTCGACGCACACGCGAACGCACCTGTACTCTGGTCCACGCCGGGTATCATCACGATACTGTGCGACTTTCTCGAGGAGCAGGGCCGGCGCTACCGGTTCAGGCTGGTGGTGCTGACCTCCGAGACGCTCAGCCGGACGCTGCGCGCGCGCTGCGAGCGTCTGCTCGGCGCGCCGGTGGTGAGTCACTATGGCCTGCAGGAATGCCCGACCATCGGTCACGATCCCGGCGACGGCGGTCATTTTCGTATCCAGAGCCATGCCTGCATGCTGGAACTCATTAATACCCGGATTGAGGAGGGGGGGGATGGCACGTTGGGGGACGTGGTGCTGACCAATCTGGTCAATCACACCATGCCCTTCATTCGCTATCGGACCGGGGATACCAGCGAGGTCCTGCCGCGGCCCGACTGCCCCGCCAAGGTGCTGGGGCTGATCCTCGGCCGGGTGGATGATGTGCTGACCCTGCCCGGTGGCAGGCGATTCGCCCATCACCATGCGCATGCGCTATTCATGGACTTCCCGCTTTGCGCCCAGTTCAAGTTCGTCCAGTACCCGGACGGCCGGCTGGCCCTGAGGCTTCGACTGCGCGACGGTGAGGCGCCGGAGGCGGTGCGGGACGCAGCGCTAGCGCGCTGGCGGACGCGCTTTGCCGAGGTGCCGCTGGCGGTGGAGTTCGTCGACACCATCATGCCGGTGGATGCGCGCACCGGCAAGTTTAAGAACATTGAGCGACTGAGTGCTGGACCCGCATGATGAAAGTCAATTTCTTCGGCGATATCTGCCTGGACGGCATCGACTGGCAACGATTTGAGTTCGACCCGGCGCTGCAGACGCTGATGGACGATGCCCTCAATGTCGGTAACCTGGAGTGCCCGATCACCCTCCACGAGGTTCCGAAGCCCCTCCAGGTATGCAACCTTCGCGCGCCGGCGGAATCGCTGGCTCTACTGCAAGGTTTTGCTGCCGTGTCCCTGGCGAATAACCATGTACAGGATTATGGCGAGACGGGCTGCCGGGATACGCTCGCAGCACTCGGGCAGACAGGCATTGGTCATTTTGGTCTCGGGCCGGATCAGCGCTCCGCACTCACCCCGCTGATTCTCGAGCGTGGTGGCGTGCGCCTCGCCCTGCTCGGTGCCACCCGCTACGCCAATGCCGGGGATGGCCTGCCTGGCACCGCCAGTGAGCGGCCATCGCGGTTGCGGCGCGTCATCCGCCGGCTTAAGGCCGACGGCTGTTTTGTCGTGCCCTATTTCCATTGGGGTTATGAGTACGTCCATGTGCCGTCGCCGCGGGAGCGCGGTATCGCCCATGCCTGCATCGATGCCGGTGCAGACCTGGTCATCGGTGCCCATCCCCATGTCTGGCAGGCGTGTGAGACATATCGTGGTCGGCAGATCTATTACAGCCTCGGTAATTTCATCTTCCACTCGCGGGTGTTCGATGGCCTGTCGCCTGTGCCGAACGACCCTCGCTTGCAGGAGGGGCTGGTCATTAGCGTCCAAATCCGGCCGAATCACCGGTATGATGCCGCTGTGCACGTGGTCCGGTTGACGGATACCAGCGCGCGTCTGCTGGACGCCACCGGCAGTGCTCCCATCCAGACCCGGATGACGGCCCTGGCGGACCTATTGGCGGGGCCGCGACTACCCTATCTGCGCGCCTATTTCCGGCAAACCCCGGCCATTGCACGGCAAAACGTGCGTATTCGCAAAGAGTATAAGACGGCGGCCGCGGGCAGCTGGGCTGACCTCTTGAAGGTCTATCGTAGCTTCAACGGTCAGGACGTGATGAACCGTCTGGCCGCCGCAGTCATCGGCCGCCTGGAGCAATGAAACGCGGTCTGATCAAACTTGCGTTGACGTTGGCTCTGTTGCTGGCGTTGTTCCATTTGTTGGATATCTCCCTTGCCGGCATCCTCGACCGCCTGCGCAACTTTGGCTTTGTGGTTGTCGCGGCCCTGCTGCCGCTGACATTGATCCCATGGGTGTCTGCCAGCCGCTGGGGTTATTTGCTGGGTTTAAGTGGTATCAAAGAGCGCATGACCGTGCTCTGGGAGTTCAACTGGAAAGCAACCTTTCTCGGTCTCTTCCTGCCTGGATCGCAGGGTATGGATTTTTTCCGCATCCTGTTCATCGAGCGCCGCCACCCCGGGAGTCGCGGCGTGGCGGGGAGCACCGTAGTCATCGAGCGGATGATCGGTTTCCTGCTGCTCGGCCTGTTTGCCCTTCTGGCCCTGTCCTTTGTCTATGATGAGGAGCGGTTTCGCCCGGTGCTGGCCCCGGTGCTGGCCGTGAACGGTGGGTTGGTCCTGTTGGTGCTGGCGGTATTTCTGGTCCGTTGGCGTGCGCCAGACGAGGGCAGTCCCGGTATCAGGCGAGGGATTACCCGCGCTGTGCGGTATCTGCATCGCCTGCATCAGGCAGTGAAGGGATTCCCATATCGGCGGGGTTTGCTACCAACCGTCATTTGGATCGCGGCCTTTCAACTGTCGCTTGTGGCTGTTGTCCACCTGCTGTTCCTTGCATTCAATCACCCGGTGCCCTTTGTTCAAAACCTGTTGTTTTATCCGTTGATCGGCTTGTTGACGGTGGTACCTGTCACAGTTAGCGGATTTGGTGTGCGGGAGGGGGCTTTTGTGTTTTTCTACTCGCTTGTCGGTGTTCCGTCCGAAGTGGCGGTGGGTGTTTCGCTGCTCAACTATCTGCTGGTCATCGGTGTTCCAGCGTTATTAGGCGGCCTGTTGCTGCTGTTCGACCGTGGCAGGCAGATTGCGGGGCGCCCCGGATGAGTCAGTGGGGTGCGTTTTCAAGCGTGAGTTGCCGGTGCATCTGCATCCAGAATTCACCCAATCCATCTTACTAATCCAAGGCTTCACCCATGTCTCAGAATCACAATATCAGCTGTACCTATTGGAGTCAGGCGCACAGCCGCTCTCTGGGACCCGATGACGCCTGCCCGCTAAACGAGTGGTGCGCTGGCAATCCGCGTGGTGCGCTGCTGGCAATGCATCCGAGAGGTTTTCCCGTATTCCTGCCGAGTGCGTCAATAGCCGCTTCCGACGAGTATGCCAACGGTGATCCCTATCTGGTGCAGGACGGGCTGGAAGGTGGCTCCGGTTTCCAGCAGCGGCGTGTCGAGACGACCCTGAAATTGGTAGCTACCGCGCTGTCGCGAATATCACCGACAGGCGGGGCCGGGACAGTGCGGATCCTGGATGTAGCCTGCGGCGCTGGCCATCTGACCGCTGCGGTGTCTGAGCAGTTTCCGATGGCGGAGTTGTATGGGATCGATTACTCAGTAACCGCCGTCGATAAGGCGGTTACTGAATATCCTACACTTACCTTTTGCTGTGGTGATGCTTACGACTTGCCTTACCAGGATGGTTGGTTCGACCTGGTACTGCTCAACAACATCTGGGAGCATGTTCCGGACCCATTGCGGTTACTGGCGGCCGTACGTCGGGTGCTGAAGCCTGGCGGGTTCGTGGTGGTCTCGACGCCAAGTCGCTACCGCTTTGGCAACCTTGTTCGGGTGCTGGTGGGGCGACCGGTATTGTTTATGTCTCGCCACCATGTTACGGAATACACGGTCGGCCAGGTGCTCGAACAGTTCCGCTACGCTGGTATGGAGGCTGAGGTGTTTGACCGGCCTTGGTCGGGCCCTACCTACAATTTGGCGACCTTTCTCGCCTATAAGATAGCCTCGCCGGTGTTGACCGTGCTGTTGCGGCTAATTGGTTCCCATCACTCACTGGAACAGACGGTGTTCTATCTTGTGCGCAATAGCGACACAAATAATAAGGTAATCGGAAGTGCTGGCTCATGAATCCGCAACCGGGCCAACCAGGTTTGGCACTGGACACGACCTATATTCCGATGGCCAAAGGGTTTGTCTATCTTACTGCCGTCGTGGATTGGGCCTCGCGCAGAGTATTAGCTGCAAAGGTAGCGATCACGCTGGAGGCCTGCCATGCGGTCGATGTGTTGCAAGAAGCATTCAATCGCCATGGCAGACCGGAGATTGTGAACACTGACCAAGGCAGCCAGTTCACCGCGCATGAGTTCGTGCAAGCCGTCAAGGATCGGGGTGCAACCTCAGCATGGACGGGTGCGGAGCCTGGAGGGATAATGTGTTCGTCGAGCGCCTATGGAAATCAGTGAGATACGAGCGGGTGTATTTGCATGCCTATGATTCAGTCGCTGAAGCCAAGCGGTCGATCATGCAATACATGGACTGGTACAACCGGTCCAGGCCACATTCGAGCCGGGGCAAGAAAACACCTGATGAGGCTTATGCCGTGATGCTGTCGACGGTTAAACTGGCAGCGTGAAAATTAGCAGAGATTCCACTTAAAAAAGCGCTTCTGTTGTTCAAATAAACAGGGCCACTTCTCTGTACCCGTTGATCGGGATGTTGACGGTGGTGCCCTTGACCGTAAACGGGTTTGGGGTTCGGGAAGGGGCGTTCGTGTTTTTCTATTCGCTGGTCGGCGTACCAGCGGAGGTGGCAGTGGGCGTCTCCCTGCTGACCTACCTGTTGGTCATCGGCGTCCCGTCCCTGCTGGGTGGGCTGCTGCTGTTTGATCGTGACGAGCAGACCGGCATTCCGTGCGAATGAGCAGGACAGGCTGCTAGGCTATCTTTTGAATTTCCCCTTGAATTTTTGTCTCCTGTCAGCGAAACGTCCACTCAGGTCGAACGCATTGTCAGCGATTTTGCGAGGGTTTGATAGGAAGGGGGATGCCCCGAGGCATATCCGGATAAATAATAACGTGCAGGTTCGAAATGATTTTCCGCGGTAAAAGGTGCCAGGAATTTATCAGCTACTAGTTCCCTCCTGATAAAAAAGGCGTTTGCTCCGGATAAATTGCAACCCACAAGGCAGTATCCCATTTTATGCAGATTGACTTCGAGAAATTTCAGCGAAGCGCCAAAGCAATCATCGCCCACCCATGTGTGCTCCGCGGCATAATCCATGCAAAATAGAACGGGCGGCGCAAATTTGGCGTTATATTCAATCATGATTACCCGTGGACTGATGCAGGATATGGCCTGAAGCACATGGTAGTCATTTCCATCGATATCTACCGATAAAAGATCAATTTCGCTCTGTGTGATATCTGATGAAATCAGGTCATTAATATTCGACCTCGTAATAAAGGACTCGGTAACCTTTAACTTTCCGCTTTTTATAATCGGGGAAAAATGATTACGAATATTGGCAATCGCCGTGGAAGAGGCATCAATCCATAAACCCTGCCAGTCGTCAAACAGAAGGGCGAGCGTGTTGTTTTCCAGCCCATTTCCGATCCCGAATTCCACGAATGTCTTGTTGGTCGTGCCAATCCTGTAAAATATTTCTCGTATGATTCCATCCTCATCATTTTGCGAATATATCTTTCTCCCGAAAGGCATTAGACTTTTAGGCTCCAGATAGCGTACATCCGCTCGCAGGCGGTCTATTTCAGCGCGTACCGAAAGCTGATGGGTTCGATTGGCGTTCGCTGACATATCTCCAAGCGAAACCACCAAATGACGTGCGAATCTTTTCAGTTCTGTCAGCATGATTGTTCTGCTCTGTTATCGTCAAAAGGTTCGGATGGCTACACGTCCAATTAATTAGGTTATAAAGGCCGGCATTCCAGATTTTGATGAAGCCCAAATTCTTTCGAGCTCTTCACAGGTATGGTGTCTCCCGTCACGCGAATGATGGAAACCTGGTAATCCAGCGATTTCCATAGATCGAGCACATCATCTGACGAGCAGTTGGCTCGTGCCAGATTGTCCAGGTCTAGCTCCATGAAGACAAGCGGGCGGAAGCGTGTGATTGTTTCCCTGGCGCCCTCCAGTGCCTTTATTTCAGCTCCCTCAATGTCGATTTTGATGACGTCCACGCGTTTTAGGGTCTGATCCTGGACATAGTCGTCCAAACGGATTAACGTTACCGCCTCGGAAACCTGCCGTGTCTCTTCCCCGTGGGCAGTATAAAGGCTGGCTGCGCCGCTGTTATTCATCTGTCCCGCATGCGAGGGCAGGAAAAGAACGGCTTCACCTGGCTGGTCGTAGAGCCCCCTCCGGTTGAGAACGATGTTTTCGAAGCCGTTCAATTCGATATTGCGAGCGAGTCGGGCAAAATGATGGGCGCTTGGCTCAAAGGCATGCACTTGCCCACGGTAGGCCCGACGGGCTGCCACAAGTGTAAAGCTGCCGATATTGGCTCCCACGTCGATGAAAACCCCGTTCATAGGTAAATGACGCTTGAGAAGCACGACGACGCCTTCATCGGCTTCCTGAAAGCCTTGCCAGAATATCTGAGACTCGATGTGGTCCGAAAGCAAGGTGACGATCCGGATATTGTCATCAAAAGTGGTTTCCAGCTCCAAAGGGGGATCAATCCGGGAGAAGCTTCTCCGGAGCCTCAGTATAAGCCTCCATGCCCAATGCTTTAAAACATCTGATCCAAGTGCGTTGCGTACAATAGTTTGCAACAGGCGAGCCCACACTTTTAACATTTGCCGTCGTGACCTCTAAAAACCATCATGAATAAACCACCGACAGGCCTGCCTTTGCGGATCCGCTGCCATTCATCGGCTTTGCCCCACCTGCGCCGCCGCGTATAGCACTTTGGCATGGCATTCCGCACTCCTTTCCCAGGAAAAGTCGGCGGCTCTGCGCATGCCTGCAGCGGCTCGTTCCGGCCTTAGGTCGGGTTTGCTACAAACAAGCTGCATGGCTTCCAGTAATGCTCTTTCATCGCGCGGATCGACAGTCAAAGCCGCCGCTCCGGCAACTTCGGGGCATGCCGAAACATTCGATGTGATAACGGGACATCCAGACGCCATGGCTTCGACGATAGGCATGCCGAAGCCCTCATACAGAGATGGAAAGACGAAAGCGAGCGCACGACGATAAAGCTGTGCCAACTCCTCTGTCGTCAGGACATTCGAGAGCACCCTCACGCCGTCGATTTTTTCATACCGGCCGGCACTATTTTTTGGAAGTTTTAGCACAAGTTCAACATCATGGTTGCGCCTGAGCCGGCGAAAAGCCCGCACAATCCGATGGATATTTTTACGTGGCTCGTCATTGGAGATATGAAAGAAATAGGTTTCCGGTTCCATTCCGGAGCGAGGCGTGAATATCTTCTCATCCACCCCGTGATGGCAAACATGAATCCTTTCGGCGGGAACGCCCGTGAACCGTATCGCTTCTACTTTCACAAAAGCAGAAACAGCGATAATACCGGCTACTCCGGTATGTGTCTCATGCCAGAGGGCGCGCTTGCGTCTGGCATATCGGTCGGACATGATCAGACCTTTAAAGGTGCGGAAATACTCCCATCCGTTGAGCGCCACGGGGGCGAATCCATGGACCGTTACTACCAAGGGAGGAAGGTGGCTTCCCAGCAGAAACTCGGGAGGGGGATTGCCCCCGCCGGAACGAATATCCCAAAGAACATCCACCGATTTCGGCAGGTTCCTCCTGTCTGCGAATGGTATGACTATCACGCCATGCCTGGGCAGACATCTCTGGACATTCTCGGCATAAACCCTGAAGCTCTGAGGAATTTCAGGTCCGTGATAAACGCCAACACGCAGTCCGATAACTGTCATTTGATTAATTTCCCGCCAAGACGTATTTTATTGTCAAGCTATGATTCAGGTAGCCCAGGCGTACGTGTTAATTTTATTAAAAAATAGTTTTTATGATTTATCGAGATGCAGAGTATTTGTGTTCCTCATTCTCAAAAGCGAAAAGTGAAATTCGCGCGATAGTCGCAAATGCCATAATTTCTTCCTGCACGGTGAATGAGCTATCAGTTTTCTGCAAAAAAGAGCGAGAGTCTCCGGGGCTGTAGATGACTTATAATGTCGCGATCATCTCAAGCGCATATACAAAACTTCCAACTTCCGAATCCTAGAGGTCAAGGTTAAACCTCTTGAGTATACCAATAAGAGAAATCTCTTCCAGCATGGCAGTGTTTGCGCCTACTGTTTCCATCATTATTCCTACCTATAATTGTGAGGCCTATATCGCCGAGACGCTCAATAGCGTGCTCAGCCAGACTCTCAGGAATATTGAACTGATCATAGTCGACGACGGTTCCACAGATCGTACACTGGATATCGTGGCCTCCTACGGCTCACCCGTCCGGCTCCTGAGGCAGGCAAATTCAGGTGTATGCGCAGCCCGCAACTACGGGATCCGGGAGGCGGCTGGCCGATATATCTGCCTGATGGACCATGACGACTACTGGTTTCCCGATAAGCTTGCGCTTCAGGTGGAGCAGATGGAGGCGCATCCGGAAATCGGATTGGTCTACAGCTCATTTATCTGGTGGCATCCCGACGAAAAAGGCATGTTTCCCGGTCCTGACAGCTTTGAGGCGGCGTCATTCCCCGCCGGCATCGATGAGGAGTTTTCGGGCTGGATTTATCACCAGCTTTTACTTGATTGCTGGATATTGACCAGCGCAGCCTTGATACGCGCGGAGGTGTTCGATAAATGCGGGGTATACGACGAATCTCTTCCTTATAGCGAGGATTGGGATCTCTGGCTGCGCATTTCGCGCGAGTATCCGGTTATCAAGTTGAATAAACCCTTGACGCTATATCGCCAACACCCACAACAGGGAAACCGCATGGCGAGGGATATCGATTATCGGACCGAACTGCTATGGAGTGCAGCCACAAAATGGGGATTATGCAGTCGCGATGGCCGTTGCATTACCAAGCGTAAGTTCGTACAGAATATCGCCTGCTACCAGATGGAATTCGGCCTTAGGCATCTTGCGTCGGGCAATCTGAAGATCGCCAATCATTCCTTGGTGAAGGCCTGGCTGAAGCACCCAGTCAAGTTGAAAACGCTTGCATATATCCCTGCCGGGTTACTGGGGTGGCGGCCGAAGTGGTAGATAGGCTTGTGTAGCGTTTTCGAGCGCTTATAGCGTTCTTGGAACGGTTAACCAGTTGGGGTAACGTGACACGTTTTTCATCACGGATGAGGCAGTCTCAATACTTGCGTACCCATTTTTCGATCAACCATACGGGCTTGACAAGCAGCCAGCTCCAGGAAGTATAAATTCGAAAGAACTTGGTCCTGTAGTCCGCGCGCTCCTGATTAAGATAACGGATCTGCTCAAGCAGTTCCACATTCCATTTTTGCCGATAAGCCGAAAAATCAGCTGCGACACTGTCGATCATTTCATGCTGATGCTCGCTTTCAACCGTCATTTCCTTGAAAATTCGATATAGCTTGTGAGCCATCAATGACAGTGCTTCGTTTGCATTCCCCGGCATTGCCAGTACATCGGCTTTATGGTGACGAAGATCAGGAGAAACAAATTCACTGATATTTTCGCTCGCATCATTTACCGATACAGGAAAGACGAGATTGGCTTCCCGCTCTATTCTGGACAATACCTCAGCAGGATTCTTGACAACCTGATCAAAATCAATAAAAACGCGTGGCAGCCCCCTGGAATACAACTCGGCAGACAGCGAGTGGCTTAGCCACAAGATCAGTGCCTTTTCCCGGGAAAATCCGTCCCGTTTCTGCAAGGATGCAACCACCTCGAACGGGTTTCTGTTCATACAGATAAAAGTTGGTTTAATCTGCCGGGCATTCAGGAGGGGAAGCCACAATGGCAGCAATCGGCACATGCGGGGATCCTTGAGTGCCCAGATATAAGCGTCCGAAAAATCGCGTTCCACCAGTTTATCCAGCCGGTCAATAAACGGCTGAATCACGTCAGCCTCCAGCCATTTGTCGCACAAGGGCAACAGATCATCCCACTGAGAGCCCAGGCTTAATAGTATTTCATCGTGTGTATCGACAATGTCCTCATGCTCCCAGAAACCTTTTTCGTTAACGCCCTTCTGGGGTGCATACAAACGCCTTCCCATCTTGACGCCGACGTGGCTCAGCAGCCCTGTCAGCAATGAAGTGCCGCTACGATGCATTCCCAAAATGATCAGCGCATTGTTATTGCTCACTCAAACCTCTGTTCATTCAGACCAAGGTGCCGTTATTCGTCTAATACGGATGCCGACAAAATTTCCTTAATCGGCAAGAAAATCTCATTCGAAGCAAACGGAGCATATGGCGTACGTATTGCAGCGCGCGCGTATAGATAGCTAACTCCAGCGCAACCCCGCACCCGCCATCTCTCGCCTAGGCAATCGCGCCATCCTGGTTTACGTGATATGCCTATCCGCGAGTAGTCGCATGCATATAATGGCACGCCGGCTAAAACCTTATCCGCATTTTAGTTCAACTTTCAATGGCTACGCGAAAGTCGCCCATAATTCTGTATTGTGCGAGTAGAAGCTTGCTGCCATAATTATTTGAACTTCTTGTTGATCAATAAAAGCTATACGCTCAATCTGTACGCGAAGTTCGGGTAGAGCAATCAGCCATGGAATTTCGTTGAATACGTCAGGACAAACTCCTCCAGCATTTTCATCGCGCGATAGCTGCCCAATTATCCCACTGGACCTCATATTATTATTATCACTTCAGTTTCAGATGAAAGAAGCTGACTGCAGAAGACGAAACGTTTTCCTCAATCTTGAACCGCACCGCAAGCTGATTAACTGAATAGATCAAAGGTCGCGGCTTGAGCCGTTAGATTGTATTGATACAGATATAATTCAGGTCGAAAAAAAAGCTCGAGGCTAAAGACATGAATAAAAGTACCAATACCGTGTGGCACAGTGCCACAATTACCCGCGGCCACCGGGAAAGGTTGAACGTACATCGTTCGGTGGTATTGTGGTTCACTGGTCTTTCCGGCTCGGGTAAATCCACTTTGGCGCATGCGGTGGAGGACAGGCTTTATCAGTTGGGCTGCCGCACGTTTGTGCTGGACGGCGACAATGTGCGGCAGGGTTTATGTTCGGACCTCGGTTTTTCGGTTCAGGATCGATCCGAAAACATCCGCCGTATAAGCGAGGCGGCAAAACTTCTGGTCGAGTCCGGGGTGATCGCCATGACCGCGTTTATTTCGCCGTTCCGAGCCGACCGCCAGCGGGCGCGCAGTATTTTTCCACACGGGGATTTCATCGAAATCTTTTGTGAAGCCAGTCTGGACGTATGCGAGCATCGTGATATAAAAGGTTTGTACAAGCGGGCCCGGGCTGGCGAGGTAAAGGAGTTTACGGGAATCTCATCACCGTATGAGGCGCCCGTTAATCCAGAGCTGGCGGTAAGGACGGGGGAACTGCCGCTTGAAGATTGCGTTGCGCAGGTGATCGAATATCTGCAGCAGCGCAATGTCTTCAGGCAAAGCCCGAATGGCAAAGATGAAAGCAGCGATCAAAAGGGCCGGGCAGAAATCGTTAGTCATAGGGCAGATTGACGGTTTATTTTGATGAAACTCAATCGGATCAGGACATCACAGTTAACGATGATTCTCCGCGATATCCTCTTCTTTGTTTTGTATCGTAAAGAGACGCGAATGGCTCCAAATCCCGGCGTGCCAGCATGAGGGACGTTCTCGTCACGCTGATCGTCTTTGGCTGGCTGCCCCTGGTCTTCAAAAAGCCGTATATGGGCGCGTTGATGTGGGTGTGGATCAGTGTCATGAACCCGCATACCCAAGGGTGGGGATTTGCTACCACATTTCCGTTTGCCGCAATTATTGGGGGCGTGACAATAATCTGTCTCGCATTCTCGAAGGAGGAGAAAAGTTTCCCCATCACCCCGGTTACCGGTGTCTTTATCTTTTTCGTATTATGGATGAATGTGACCTCGTTTTTTGCTATTTATCCAGACGAAATCTACGACCAGTGGAACAAGGTCATGAAGATCATGCTGATGACTTTTGTGGTGTTCATGCTCATCAAGACAAAAAAACATATTCAGCTTCTCATCTGGACCATAGTCATCTCCCTGGCATATTACGGCGTCAAGGGCGGCATTTTTACGATAGTAGGTGGTGGAGTGCATATGGTCTTGGGGCCTCAAGGAACTTTCATTGGGGGAAATAATGAAATTGCGCTGGCGCTTATCATGACCATTCCCCTGATGCACTATCTGCAAACCATTTCCCCGAGCATTTGGGTGCGCCACGGCTTGACGGCCGCCATGTTGCTTTGCGCGCTCGCCGCGCTGGGCTCCTACTCGCGCGGGGCTCTGCTGGCGCTCGCCGCGATGGGGGCATTTCTATGGCTTAAAAGTCGGCACAAGGTCCGCATCGGAATGCTGTTGATCCTGGCTATTCCCCCGGCAATCGCGTTCATGCCCGAGCAATGGTCAGAAAGAATGGATTCGATTAATTCATATGAAGAGGACGGCTCCGTTCAGGGGCGTTTCAACGCCTGGTGGATGGCCTATAATCTGGCCAAGGAACGGCCATTGACCGGCGGCGGTTTTGAGGTGATTACCCCTGAACTGTTTTACCTTTATGCGCCCCATCCAACTGACTTGCACGCTGCCCATAGCATTTATTTTCAGGCGCTCGGCGAACATGGTTTTGTCGGGCTCGGATTGTACCTGCTACTGGGACTCTTAACATGGCGGACAGGTTCATGGATCATCCGAAATACGAAAAACCTTGAAGAATACAGGTGGGCCTCCAACCTGGCGACGATGATTCAGGTGTCCCTCATTGGCTTTGCCACAGGCGGAGCATTTCTCAGCCTGCTCTATTTTGATGTGCCATATTATCTCATGGGGGTCATGGTGGCGACTCGTTTCCTGGTGGCAAAAGAATTGAAGCAGAAAGGCTCGTCAGTTTCCGATAAAAAAGGTGCGGATTCTACAGGTCAATTTGGGCAGATAAGCCCGGCACAACCCCAGCCCCAGCCGATTGCTCGGGATTCGGGCTAGGACATGGGTATCGCTATCGGAAGAACTGGAAGCCGCAGTTCCTCTACCGATCATCTGGCCGCTCTGGCCGTATTTCCGGGTCTTGTCTATGGAAACGCCTGAGCCGGGCTACGCGCAAGCCCCTGTCAAGCCTATTCAACCACGGCTCACCTCGCCGAGCCGCGCGCTCCTGCAACTATTTTCGCCAGGTGGTTTGCGCAGCCGTTTGTCCATATTGATCTATCATCGTGTGCTGCCTCAGCAGGATCCATTGTTTCCAGGCGAGGGTGACGCCAAATCCTTCGACCGGCAAATAGGACACCTTGCAGCCTGCTTCAGGATCATACCGCTGGGTGACGCAGTCCAGGGCCTGCGTAAGGGGAAGCTGCCGCCGCGTGCCGCCTGTATCACCTTTGATGACGGCTATGCGGATAACGCGGAAATCGCCTTGCCAATTCTGCAAAAACATGGAGTCTCCGCCACTTTTTTTGTTGCGGCCAGTTTCCTTGACGGCGGGAGGATGTTTAATGACACTGTGATAGAATTAATCCGTTATGCGCCGGGCAGTACTGTTGATCTTGAGAGTTTAGGCCTGGGAAAGTTTGAGCTCGGAACAATTCCCCAACGCCGCCAAGCCATCTATCACCTGCTAAGCAGGCTCAAGTACTTACCTCCCGCATCGAGGCAATCGAAGGTGGAGGCTATGTGTGCGCTCATCCCCGTCGTCCCCGCCACCAATCTCATGATGACCTCGGATCAGGTCAGGATATTGCATGCGGCAGGGATGGAAATTGGCGGACACACCGCCAGTCATCCCATTCTGGCGCAAATGGAAAATAGCGCAGCTTGCGCCGACATTGCCACTGGCAAAGAGATGCTCGAGGGAATTATCCGCGCGCCGGTGCGGCTTTTTGCTTACCCAAACGGCAAGCCGGGGCAGGACTATTTACCGGATCATGTTAGTATGGTCAGGAATCTGGGCTTTGATGCGGCGGTCTCAACCGCCCATGGAGCAGCAAGAACGGGCAGCGATCTGTTTCAATTGCCGCGATTTACCCCGTGGGACCGAGAGCCGGTACGTTTTACCCTGCGGATGGTTCAAAACCTGCTCAGGGCAGTAGAAACGGTATAGCGACCATTTCAAGATATGGTATTACGAATTTCTAACGAACCCATTATATTCAACTTATGGATAGGCCCATTACGGGTTTCGAGCTCGACAACGAGGGAGATCCCATAGCGCTTCTCAGTTGCGGGCATACGCAGCATGTTCGGCATAATCCGCCATTTATCAATCGCCCCTGGGTTACTACCGAGGAAGGCCGCAACAGCATGATGGGACAGATGCTCAACTGTGTTCGCTGCGATAAATTCGAACTGCCCGATAATTTTATTCCCTACAAGCGGACATCGGTCTTTACCGAGGAATCTGTTCCCGGCGCATTGAGAAAAGATCACTCCACGAAAACCGGTGTGTGGGGAAAGATTGTCGTGGAAGAAGGAAAACTTCGCTATCGCGTATCCGACCTGGGGGCGGACGTGGAATTATCTCCGGACAACACCGGAATTGTCATTCCGGAAGTTCTGCATAATGTGGAACCGCTGGGCGCAGTCCGTTTTTTCGTGGAATTCTATCGGGCGCCGGATAAGGCTGCGCAATGATTATAAAGCCGTAGGGTATAGGTAGCGGACGCAGAAATTGCATTGTGTTATCTGGCTTCCGGATTGAGTCCGTTGTCAGCGCGAGCGGGTGATTTTTTCCTGATACGGCAAACACCGTCATTCTCGGAGTGGATATACGGTATCTTTGAACGTCATGGGTTCCGCAGTAGCGGAAACGGCAAATAAGCAGTACAACCTGCGCCTGCCCCTCGCAACCTGTAGATTTTGGGTTCAGGGAGCGGAGGCGCAACGGATGTGGCAATAGCGACAGCCCAGCCTGGTCTTTGACTTGAGTCGACAATTGGCGTGTAGCCTTCGATTGGAAGAAAAAAAGCGTGGAATGAAGTACTCCAGTTTGAAAGCCCCGTGGAACTTAGTCCACGATTGAGGGGGTGGTTTGCCTGCAACGGATTAATGACCGGGTTTTGCTCCGAGCCTGCGTAATCAACGTATCCATCGAGATCGCTGCGCAGAAAGGAGTTTTCATGCGTCCACCAGAAAGACCCGGGATGTTCGCCATCCAGAAACGAAACAATTCCAAGGCCATTGCCACTTCCCGCCCAATTGACGGCGTTTACCAAATGTCCCACTGCGCCGTCCCAACAATCGGTTGAAGTGAATGGGGGAGCGCATTTGCCGTCACCTTTTGAGGAACGCGAATCATCCAAAATATTTCCAGTATCGCCCCGGATTGCATGAAAATCGGCATCGGCGGCGGTAATAAAGGTTCGGTCTCCCCGGGCGGCTTCTATCGCCGCCCTGTTATCCAGAATGCCATCGTAATCCGGAACCGCTGGCGGTCCATTTGCCGATCCGGTAAGAAAAGCTTCCCCACTTTCAATTACCAGAACATCAAACGCGGCAAAATCCGGCGCCGCGCTGCCCGCATCCCAGTAAGTCAAATTCCAGCTTAAGCCGTCGGTTTGAGGAAGAGAATGAACAATTTTGGAGAGTTGTGAGATTTTCTGCCGATATTCGGAGGCCTGATCAGCATAGGTGTACCACAACACATTGATAGAGGCGCCTTGCGCTGATGAAGTAAAGCTGAGACTCGCTGCCAGCGCCGCATAAAAAATCCAGGGATGAATTCTTATCATCGTAACCCTTTGTCAGGTTAAGGAAATAGTCAATAATCGTAGCTTGATTTCAAGATATTACCAACCACGTAACTGCGTTCCGTCTCCCGCGTTTTTGCAGAAATTCACAACGCAAGTGTGGACTTTCCATTGACTGTCGGGCTCAAGCAGATTAGAATCCGCGTGTTTTGAAAATCAGTCAAGCCAAGCCTTGAAAATCCGGTATGGCCTAAGAAGAACCGAAGAAGGCGCCGGCTGGGAACGAAAATCAGGTCTTCCGAGAAGAGATTTGCAACCCGCCTAATGTCACATCAAGCAGTTGCTTTCTGACACGCCAAAAAATATGCCCTGGATACGAAACAAGCCAGTTCGCATTGTCATGCGTTGGCAGTTGATTGTCACGGGGGCAATGGTGTTGGCCCTCGGCTTGGTGTGGGGATTTCACGGTGCAGCTTCGGCATTGCTGGGAGGAGTAGTCAGTATTATTTCCGCTGCTGCTTTTTCGGCAATTATCTCCCGGTACCAGGGTTCCACCGCGGGCGGCGTATTGATTACGGCACTGAAAGCGGAAGCGGTGAAAATCATCGTTATGGTTGTCCTGCTGTGGCTCGTGTTGACACTGTACAAAGATGTTGTCGCGGTCGGGTTCATCGGAACATTCGCGCTTACCGTCCTGATTTTCGGCATGGCGTTGTTTGTAACGGATGACGCAAAGGTTGCACGAATAAAATAGTTTGAACAGGTAAAAAATGGCATCAGGCGCAGAACTCACCCCCACTTCATATATGGCGCATCATCTGACGAACTTGACAGGTTCGGTCGGTGAAGGCGCGTTCTGGACATTGCATATCGACACGCTTGTAATGTCGCTGCTGATCGGTATCGTCAGTTTCGGCTTCCTGTGGTGGGTCGTGCGTGGGGCGACCTCCGGCGTTCCCAGCAAGCGCCAGGCTTTTGTCGAACTGGCCATCGAATTTATCGACGGCCAGGTCAAAAGCACTTTCCACGGTGACCGGCACGCGTTTGTCGCCCCGGCAGCCCTCACTGTGTTTGTGTGGGTGTTCATGATGAACGCGGTCGATTTCCTACCCATAGACATTATGGCAGCGGTATACGAATTGCTGGGCTTGCACAACTGGCGCAGCGTTCCTACCGCCGACGTGAATACTACATTCGCGCTTGCGCTCTCCGTCTGGCTGCTGATGATTTTTTTCAACGTGAAGGTCAAAGGGCTGGGTGGCTGGATACATGAGCTGGTCTGCACCCCCTTTGGCAAGAATCCCCTGTTGTGGCCGGTCAACATCCTGTTTAATCTGGTCGAATACGTTTCCAAGCCGCTTTCCCACTCCCTGCGTCTTTATGGAAACATCTACGCGGGGGAAATCATTTTCCTGCTGCTTGGCATGTGGGCCGCTACCGGTTTGGCCGGCACCGTATTCGGAACGCTGTTAGGCGCAGGATGGGCAATCTTCCACATTTTAATCGTCACATTACAGGCGTTTATTTTCATGATGCTGACGGTTGTTTATCTTTCCATGGCGCACGAGTCTCATTGATTCAATGTGATTCAACGCCGTCTGTTTATCAAATCACTATTTAACTACCACGACGAGAGGAAAACGAGATGGACAATTTGCAATACTTGGCGATGATTCAGGCCTATACAGGCATTGGTATCGGCCTGATGATCGGCCTCGGCGCAGCGGGCGCCTGTATCGGTATCGGCATCATGTGCAGCAGCTTCCTAGAGGGCGCTGCGCGTCAGCCGGAAATGATGCCGACCCTGCAAGGCAAAGTGTTCCTGTTACTCGGATTGATCGATGCGTCGTTTATTATCGGGGTCGGTCTGGCAATGCTCTTTGCGTTCGGCAATCCATTGCTGGCCGTCATCAAATAATAATGCCGGCTCGGTAACATTCTCAGAGGCTAGCCATGAATATCAACTTCACGCTCATTTCTCAAGCGATGGCGTTCGCCATATTTATCTGGTTCACAGTCAGGTTCGTCTGGCCTCCGCTGATGCGCGCCATCGAAAACCGGCAGAAAAGCATCGCCGACGGATTGGCGGCAGGCGAGCGGGGCAGAAACGAACTGGAATTGGCCAGCCATCGTTCCGCCGATGTGGTGAGGGAAGCCAAGCACCGGGCAACCGATATCATTACCCAGGCAGAAAAACGCGCCGCCGAGATCGTCGAAGAAGCGAAGGCGGCAGCGAGGGATGAAGGCGATCGCATTATCGTGGGCGCCAAGGCGGAGGTCGAGCAGGAAGTATTCCGCGCGAGGGAAACCCTGCGGCAACAGGTAGCGGATCTGGCTCTGGCGGGCGCCACAAAAATTCTGCGCCGCGAAGTGGATGCCAAAGCGCACGCGGATTTGCTCGCATCCATCAAAGCGGAGCTCTAGGCGATGGCTGAAGCCCGCACGATTGCACGGCCTTACGCTGAGGCGGTTTTCAAGTTGGCGAAAGCTAATGACGAGTTGCCTGCATGGTCCGGAATGTTGCAACTTGCCGCGGCAATCGCTGCGGATGACCAAGTCCGGTCGCTCATCGGTAATCCAAAAGTCCCAGCGAGGCGGCTGGGAGAACTGCTTCTCGACATATGCGGCGACAACCTCAACGACGAAGGCCGCAACTTCGTTTTGCTGCTGGCGGAAAATGGCAGAATCGAAATATTGCCCGAAGTGAGTGAGTTGTTCGAGCAACTCAAGACCCGCCACGAAGGCGTGTTGAGCGCGAACATTATTTCTGCGTTTGCCGTGAGCGATGCTCAATTGAGAGATCTGGTGACCGATCTGGAAATCAAGTTCAAGCGAAAAATAGAACCCAAGGTAAGTATCGATCCGGAATTGATAGGCGGGGTGAAAGTTGAGATCGGCGATGAAGTGCTCGACGCTTCTGTGCGAGGTAAACTGGAAGCCATGGCTGTTGCACTTAAAAGCTAGGAGCTATTTGAAATGCAGTTAAATCCATCCGAAATCAGTGAACTGATAAAAAGCAGAATTGAAGGACTTGCCGTCTCCGCGGAAGTCCGCACTCAGGGCACTATTGTTTCAGTCACCGACGGTATCGTGCGCATTCACGGCCTTTCCGACGTGATGCAGGGCGAGATGCTGGAATTTCCCGGCAATACTTACGGTCTTGCGCTCAATCTCGAACGCGACTCTGTCGGCGCGGTGATCATGGGCGAATACGAGCACATTACCGAGGGCGATATCGTCAAATGTACTGGCCGTATTCTTGAGGTCCCGGTAGGGGAAGAACTGATAGGCCGGGTAGTTAACTCGCTGGGGCAGCCGATCGATGGCAAAGGCCCGATCAAAACGCAACGTTCCGAGCCGATTGAAAAAATTGCGCCGGGTGTGATATGGCGGCAATCGGTGAACCAGCCCGTGCAGACCGGGCTTAAATCCATTGATTCAATGGTCCCGATTGGGCGCGGCCAACGGGAATTGATCATCGGCGACCGGCAGACAGGCAAGACGGCGGTGGCGATAGATGCGATCATCAATCAGAAGGGCGAGAACATGACGTGCATCTACGTCGCGATCGGACAGAAGGCGTCGTCCATCAACAACGTAGTGCGCAAGCTTGAACAACACGGAGCGATGGAATACACGATCGTGGTGGCTGCCACCGCGTCTGAGTCGGCGGCGCTGCAATTCATTGCGCCTTACTCCGGCTGCACCATGGGCGAGTACTTCCGCGACACCGGTAGAGACGCGCTCATCATTTATGACGATCTGACCAAGCAGGCATGGGCTTACCGGCAGATTTCGCTGTTATTGCGGCGACCGCCCGGACGGGAGGCTTATCCTGGCGACGTGTTTTATTTGCATTCGCGTCTATTGGAACGCGCCGCGCGAGTCAGTGCGGCATATGTGGAAAACGCCACCAATGGCGCAGTCAAGGGAAAAACGGGCTCACTCACGGCGCTTCCGGTCATTGAGACCCAGGCGGGTGACGTCACTGCTTTCGTTCCCACCAACGTTATTTCGATTACCGACGGCCAGATCTTTCTGGAAAGTGATTTGTTCAATGCCGGTATCCGTCCGGCCATCAATGCGGGTGTTTCAGTATCTCGCGTAGGCGGCGCGGCACAGACAAAGGTTATTAAAAAGCTGGGTGGCGGTGTGCGTCTCGCATTGGCCCAATATCGCGAGCTTGCGGCATTTGCGCAATTTGCCTCCGACCTCGACGAAGCTACGCGCCGACAATTGGAACGCGGCAAGATGGTCACGGAATTAATGAAGCAGCCTCAATATGCCACCTTGAGCGTATCCGAGATGGCGATTACCCTGTTCGCCGTCAACAAGGGATATCTGGACGATGTCGACGTGAGGCGTGCATTGGCGTTCGAGTCGGCGCTGAAAGGCCACATCCGCAGTAAGTACGGCGCCATCATGGACAAAATAGAAACCACGAAGGATCTCAACGCTGAGACCGAGAAGGAACTCGACGACGCGATTCAGGATTTCAAAAAGAACGGAACATACTAAGCAATGGCCGGCAGCAGAGAAATACGTAACAAGATCAAAAGCGTAAAAAATACGCAGAAGATCACGCGCGCCATGGAAATGGTGGCGGCTTCCAAAATGCGGAAGGCGCAGGAGCGCATGAAGAAAGCGCGCCCATATGGCGACAAGATCCGTAATGTCGCTGCGCACATGAGCCGTGCCTACACCGAGTACCGACATCCATTTCTGGTGGACCGCGACACGGTGAAACGGATCGGCATTGTTGTGGTGACGTCTGACAAGGGTCTGTGTGGTGGACTCAACACGAACGTATTGCGTATGGCGGTAAGTAAAATGAAGGCCTGGGAAGCGGAGGGCGAGCAGATCGAAGCGTGCTGCATCGGCAACAAGGGCCTCGGATTCATGAACCGGCTTGGCGCCAATGTCATTTCGCACGTAGTAAGCCTGGGCGATGCGCCGGATCTGGAGAAATTGATTGGCGCCGTAAAAGTCTTGCTGGATGGTTACACCCAGGATCGCTTCGATCGCGTATATATTTTTTACAACCGTTTCATCAATACGATGAAACAGGAACCGGTGATGGAACAGTTGCTCCCGCTTTCCGACGAGCGTCTCAAAGCGGGTGACGGCCCTACGGGTCAGCGCGGCGTATGGGATTATATTTACGAACCTGAAGCCAAGCCTGTGATAGACGACATCATGGTGCGGTATGTCGAGGCGCTGATTTACCAGGCTCTGACAGAAAACATGGCGTCCGAACAATCGGCGCGAATGGTGGCAATGAAAGCCGCGTCGGACAATGCCGGGAATGTGATCAATGAATTGACGCTGATTTACAACAAATCGCGCCAGGCCGCCATTACCAAGGAATTGTCGGAGATCGTCGGGGGCGCGGCAGCCGTTTAAATATTTTGATTTAGCATTTTAGGGAACAACATGAGCCAGGGAAAAATTGTTCAGTGTATCGGCGCGGTGGTCGACGTCGAGTTTGCGCGCGAAGAGATGCCGAAAGTGTATGACGCGCTTGTGCTTGAGGGAACGGAGCTGACGCTCGAAGTACAGCAGCAGCTGGGAGACGGCGTGGTGCGCACGATTGCGCTTGGGTCCTCTGATGGGCTGCGTCGCGGCATGATGGTATCGAATACCGGCGACCAGATTCAGGTCCCCGTCGGCACCAAGACCTTGGGCCGGATCATGGACGTCCTCGGCAGGCCGATCGACGAGATGGGGCCTATCGGTGCTGAAAAAACCATGTCGATTCACCGGAAGGCGCCGGCATTCGACGAGCTTTCCGCTTCTACCGAACTGCTGGAAACGGGTATCAAGGTTATCGATCTGGTCTGTCCATTCGCCAAAGGCGGAAAGGTAGGGCTGTTTGGCGGCGCGGGCGTGGGCAAGACCGTCAACATGATGGAATTGATCCGAAATATCGCCATCGAGCATAGCGGGTTTTCCGTGTTTGCCGGCGTGGGCGAACGGACTCGGGAAGGTAACGATTTCTATCACGAAATGAAAGATTCCAACGTGCTGGACAAGGTCGCGCTGGTTTACGGCCAAATGAACGAGCCGCCTGGCAACCGGTTGCGCGTGGCACTGACTGGTCTGACCATGGCGGAATTCTTCCGTGACGAAGGCCGCGACGTGCTGCTCTTTGTAGACAACATCTATCGTTTCACCCTGGCAGGTACCGAAGTATCGGCCTTGCTGGGCCGGATGCCATCCGCTGTGGGTTACCAGCCGACACTGGCTGAGGAAATGGGCCGCCTTCAGGAACGCATCACATCGACCAAGTCCGGTTCCATCACTTCGATTCAAGCCGTCTATGTGCCGGCCGATGACTTGACCGACCCGTCTCCCGCCACGACTTTCGGCCACCTTGACGCAACCGTCGTGTTATCGCGCGACATCGCTTCACTCGGGATATACCCGGCAGTGGATCCGCTTGATTCCACCTCGCGCCAGCTCGATCCGCTGGTGGTTGGCGAAGAGCACTACACTACCGCACGCGACGTGCAGCAAACCCTGCAGCGTTATAAGGAATTGCGCGACATCATCGCGATTCTGGGAATGGACGAACTTTCACCGGAAGACAAACTGGCTGTGGCGCGGGCGCGCAAGATTCAGCGTTTTCTTTCACAGCCCTTCAACGTTGCGGAAGTATTCACCGGCTCGCCCGGCAAATACGTGTCTTTGAAAGAAACCATCAAGGGTTTTAAGGGCATCGTTGCGGGAGAGTACGATCACCTGCCGGAACAGGCGTTCTATATGGTTGGCGGCATAGACGAAGCGGTCGAAAAAGCCAAAACTTTACAATAACGAGATAGCTTCATGAGCCTGGCTTCGCAATGCAACTGCTATCGGCGACAAAAACAGGCCGGACAATAAATGATAAATGGGAACTAAAATGGGTGTGTTTCACGTTGATATTGTCAGTGCGGAGGAATCCATCTATTCCGGCCCTGCCGAGTTCCTGGTGGCGCCGGCCGAAGCGGGAGAAGTAGGCGTTTATCCTCAACATACGCCCATGCTGACCCGGATCAAACCGGGATCGGTGCGCATCAAGGCGCCGCTTCAGGAAGAAGAGTTGGTCTACGTTTCCGGTGGTATGCTCGAGATTCAGCCGGATGTGGTGACCATCCTTGCCGACACCGCAGTGCGCGGGGCCAATCTCGACGAAATGAAAGCGATTGAAGCCAAGAAACGAGCGGAAGAAGCGATGAGAGACCGGTCCTCCTCCATGGACTATGCACGGGCACAGGCTGAACTGGCCGAAGCGATCGCGCAACTGGCAGCGATTCAGAAACTGCGGAAACGCGGGCACTGAACAACCCGGACTCCAAAAAAGGGCGGTAATAACCGCCCTTTTTAGTTGGATGAAACAGAAATGTTTCCAAAAGCTTCTGGTACATCGGGGCAAGCGCAAATAACTGGCGCAACCCAAAGTCCACAAAATACCACGACCTTCGTCATTCCGGGCTTGCGAGCAAGCGTACACATAATTCCCACTCAACATCTGCGAACTTATCATTCATCCGCACCAAAATACTGGCGGTTTCGTCATTCCAAGACTTTGGCTCGAGGTGCAGCCGGAAGTATTGCCGCGCACGCGTGAGCCAAAATACTGCGTGTTTCGCCATGCCGGGCCTGACCTGGATCGAGTAATGCCGAGAATCCCATCATTCAGTCTCGACGCCCGAATCCAGTAATACTATGAATCCCGTCATTCCGGGCTTGACCCGGAATCCAAGGGTCCATACCAACATTGGCATGTTTTGCACGTCACTAAATACCAGCTTCCGCCGGTACGACGTTTGTACTTCTACTTCCCTATATCCACCTGATCAACAACAAATGAGAATAACGCAAGTTCAACTCCATTATTAGTGCCACACCACACTTGGCGTTCAAGTGCGCTATGTGATAAATTAACCCTAGCAAAAACGCTGGCATGAAACCCCTGCCATTCTTTAAATTCAAGCGACATTGATGGCGACTGTATGCCTGGAGTAGGCTGTCTGTCGCTTGTCCGACATTCCTTACCGTCCTCTCATTGATGTGTCTAAACTGAATATTGTCATTCTCGCTGCCGGACTCGGCAAGCGCATGAACTCCGCACTGCCCAAGGTTTTGCACCCATTGGCGGGCAAGCCCCTGCTGACACACGTGCTCGACACGGCCCGCGCATTGTCGCCGCGGAGAATTTGTGTTGTCTATGGACATGGCGGCGAAGCTGTGCCTCAGGCAATGGGCGACCCGGCGCTTACCTGGGTACAGCAGATGCCCCAACTGGGCACCGGCCATGCATTAATGCAGGCGCTGCCGCACCTGGATAAACATGGTATGACGCTGGTGCTGTACGGCGATGTCCCGCTGACCAGCATCGAAACGTTAAAAAAACTGATCGCGATAGCGGGCGAAAAGACGTTGGGTCTGCTGACTGTGGAACTGGTTGACCCATCCGGCTACGGTAGAATCGTGCGAAATAGTGTAACAACCAAAATCGCCGCCATTGTCGAGGAAAAAGATGCGAGTCCATCGCAGCGCGAAATCCGCGAAATCAATACCGGCATCATGGTGATACCGAATCAATATCTGCACGATTGGCTGCATAAGCTGGAAAACAACAATGTTCAAAAGGAATATTACCTGACCGACATTGTCGCGATGGCGGTCAGGGATGGTGTCCACGTAGAAGCCACACAGCCGGACTATGCCTGGGAAACGGTTGGCGTCAACAGCAAGGCGCAGCTTGCGGCGCTTGAGCACGTCTATCAGAACGAATTCGCAACAAAATTGCTGGAACAGGGCGTGACCCTGGCAGATCCCGGCCGTATTGATGTTCGCGGTCAACTTGTCTGCGGAAGAGATGTCGAAATCGACATCAACTGCATTTTCGAGGGCGACGTGCAGTTGGACGACGGCGTGAAAGTGGGTGCTCACAGTATCCTGAAAAATGTCAAAGTAGCGGCGGGATCGGTGATCGCACCGTTCAGCCTGATCGAAGCTGCTGAAATCGGAAAAAACTGCCGCATTGGCCCCTACGCCCGCATTCGTCCAGGAACCAGGCTGGCCGATGAAGTTCATATAGGCAATTTCGTCGAAGTCAAGAATAGCGCCATTGCCGCCGGCAGCAAGGCAAATCATCTGAGTTACATCGGCGATGCCGTAGTGGGGAAAAATGTCAACGTTGGTGCGGGGACGATTACCTGCAATTATGACGGCGCCAACAAACACCAGACGATTATCGAGGATAATGTTTTTGTGGGCTCCGATACGCAATTCATCGCGCCGGTAACAGTGGGGCAGGGGTCCACTATTGGCGCAGGCTCGACAATCACCCGAGACACGCCGCCGGAGCAGTTGACATTGTCACGCGCCAGACAGACGACTATCGAGGGATGGCAACGGCCAGTCAAAAAATCGAAAGCCGACAAATGAAATATGGGATGAACGAATTCTCCCAACATTGTTTTTCCCGGAAAGATAGTCGAGAGGAGAGCTTCAAATGTGTGGAATAGTCGGCGCGGTAGCAAAAAGCAATATTGTTCCCACCCTGCTGGAAGGTTTGCGCCGTCTTGAATACCGCGGTTATGATTCCGCCGGGATTGCGCTTAACAACGGTGGATTGCATAGATTACGTACCACCGGACGGGTTGCGGAATTAAGCAAACTCGCGGACGAGCAACACTTCAGCGGTGAGACCGGCATCGCTCATACCCGCTGGGCCACCCACGGCGCGCCTTCCGAGCGTAATGCCCATCCACATTTTTCCGGTGAGAAATCAAGGGTGGCGGTGGTGCACAACGGAATCATCGAAAATCATGAGGTGCTGCGTCAGCATTTGCAGAACGTCGGATTTACGTTCACTTCCGATACTGACACCGAAGTTATCGCCCACCTTATTTCGTTTCACCTCAGGAAAAACCCCGATCTGTTTGAAGCAGTATGCCGTTCGATAGGCGAGCTGGAGGGTGCTTACGCAATCGCGGTAATGGAAGAGGCGCGGCCGGAACGTATCGTCGTCTGTCGCAACGGGGCGCCGTTGTTGCTGGGATTGGGCGAAAACGGCAACTACGCGGCCTCGGACGCTTCTGCCCTACTGCAGGCCACCCGGCGCATGATCTACCTTGAAGACGGTGACGTAGCTGAATTGCACCGCGATGAATATCGCATTGTTAATTGCCTGCCCGATCATGCACGTAAGGAAGTCACTCGCTCGGTGCAGGAGAGTGAACTGACCAACGAGGCGGTGGAGATGGGTCCCTATGCTCATTTCATGCAGAAGGAAATTTTCGAGCAGCCGGGTGTCGTCGCGAATACGCTGGAAATGGTCATCAACGCTCAATCCATTTCCCCAGGTTTATTTGGCAGCGAGGCTGAGAACGTTTTCAACAATACCGATAGCATTCTTATACTGGCCTGTGGCACCAGCTATCATGCCGGACTCGTCGCACACTACTGGCTCGAAACCGTGGCGGGGCTCCCCTGCAATGTCGAGATCGCCAGCGAATACCGCTACCGTAACCCGGCAGTTGGCCCCAACACCCTGGTGGTAGGAATCTCCCAGTCCGGTGAAACAGCCGATACCCTGGCTGCTCTGAGTTATGCCAAATCAATGGGGCATCGCTACAGCCTTGCGATTTGTAACGTGGCCGAAAGCGCGCTGGTTCGGCAAACCGACTTGCGCTTCCTCACCCGTGCCGGACCTGAGATCGGCGTAGCCTCTACCAAGGCATTTACGACGCAGTTGGCCGCACTGATGCTGCTCACCATAACACTCGCAAAAATGCGGGGCAGATTAACCGGCGAGGCCGAGCGCGAGATGATCGCCGCCCTGCGTCACCTGCCTGTTGCGCTACAGCATGCGTTGCAGGTTGAACCGCAGGTCAAAGCCTGGGCCGAACGATTCGCCCAAAAAAGTCACGCACTGTTTCTGGGCCGGGGCATGCATTATCCCATCGCCATGGAAGGGGCGCTTAAGCTCAAGGAAATATCATACATCCACGCAGAAGCCTACGCAGCCGGGGAGCTGAAGCATGGTCCGCTCGCGCTGGTCGACAAGGATATGCCGGTAGTCGCCATAGCCCCCAACGACACGTTGCTGGAAAAACTCAAATCCAATCTACAGGAAGTCCGCGCGCGCGGCGGCGAACTCTATGTTTTCGCCGATGCCGATTCCCGTATTCAGGAAAGCGAAGGTCTGCACGTCATCCGTCTGGCGGAACATGCCGGCTTGCTCAGTCCCATCCTTCATACCATCCCGCTGCAATTACTTGCTTATCATGTTGCATTGCAAAAAGGTACCGACGTGGATAAGCCGAGAAACCTGGCGAAATCCGTGACTGTGGAGTAATCGGACGCTAACTCGGCTCGATCTGATCGAGATGCCAAGTTTGCTTGTAAATATTTATTAACTAGCAATCACGGTGCCTGGAGAGAGGGGCAGGTGTTTATGTATACCGTTTTGAACGGTGCGAAGCTGCCTAAGCGGTGCAAACGGGAGCGAATACACCGCGCCAGGTGTATCGAACTCAGGCTGAAGCGAGGGCAGATATATTGTATCGAGCGATTCCACAACCCAAGAAAGCGTCGACAACTGGAATGCGTCAGCAGCATGATTTAGACTTAACTAAAACCGTCCGTGGAAATGGGGTAAAGCCCACACAGACTGTGGCCTAACGCTCAACGTCAATAAACTCCTGAAGGATACCAATCACCGGTGGACTGGCCTAGCGGTCGGAGAAAGCCATGTCCAGTTGCTAAAACAAGCAGCCTGACCGTAATAACGCAGTTGACTGTCGTAGACATTCCAGACTAGGGCCCGCTGAATCAGGAAACGTTTCCCTGTCTTGGTTATGCGAATGCCGGAATAATTGTCGATATATTTCGCGTTGCCGGCTTCAACCAATAGCCGATCGCGCTCCTGCCGATTGACCGGTTCGGTTGAAAACCTGGAAGGCATACCGACCAATTCGTCCCAAGGCATCTCGAATAGCTCCAGCGCGGTTCGATTAGCGTAATTAAACGAAGGATCGCTGTCGGCATTATGCGATAGCAATGCAAAATCGGCATCAAGCAGCTGTCGTACCCGATCTTGCCCATCCACCGTTCCTAGCAAGGGCTGTTTCAGCAGGCGTTGGTAACTGTCCAGAAGCAAGGCAACATGCGACTCATAAAATTTATTTGTCTGATCTGGTGGTTCTAGCTTGAGCATACTTACTCCATTCACGAGTGAGCCGCCGAAGTGGTAGATTCTTTTTGTTAACTAACATAAGCAATAAGACTAAACGACACATCCTATTAAGCCGATGATAGCGTCCATTGCCACTATAGATTTCTGACACGGGGATTACTTCCCAACTCTTGCCTCGGATCGACGGAAACCTCAATCAGCATGGACCGGGCTGGCGGTTTTTCGAGTTTATTTAGTATTCCGTTAAGGTTCGATAAATCAGTTTTCAGCTTTTCTGCTTCCCAGCCAGAAGCACGTGCAATCGCACAGTAATCCAACGAATAGAGCTGTGAGTGATAATACTCATTCGGCACATCTGGAATAATTTTGGACAGCCCTTGCTCAACAATAGAATAATTTGCATTGTTAAACAGGAACAACACAACGCCAATTTCTCTTGCTTCGCCAAGGCAGCCAGCAAATAGCCGGAAACAACCATCGCCGCTAAATAAAAATACCGTTTTTTGTGGAGCAGCAAGCCTGGCACCAATAGCGGCGCCATAAGCGCCCCCCATAGCGGAACCTCGATACAGCGAGTAGAACTGGATATTGTTGTTAGGCCGCTGCGTGACGTACTGGCGGTCCTTATAGGCTAAACAGACGTCATCAATACCGATACTGTCAATAGGCCACCAACTATCAAGGTGCTGATACAACTTGGCAAGGTCAGTGTAGTCTTTTCCTGGCAGGGGCAGCGCGCCGGTATTTAACTCTTTGGGAGCAGGTGAAGCATGTTTATTGTGAAATGACTGCTGTTCGATGGCCTCAATAATGGCACATAGAGTTATGTCAAGCGGCGCGTAGAAATGTTGATATGCGCCTCGCGAGACGTGGCTGAAACCATTATCGATGTGACCGTAAGCGTCTCTGATATTGGTAATAAAAAAAGTATGAGCTGCGGAGATTTTTTGCAGATTGATGGTATATTCATCGGGGCAAACGCCAATAGCCAGCAACACATCGTTTTCACCCAGTGATTGCCAGAGCGTTAACGCCCGATCATTGCCCCCAAATGAAATATAGCCGTACCCATAGGGATTGGTTCGACAGACCGCGTTTGCACCATTGATGCTCCAGACGATCGGCGCTCGAAGTTTGGCACACAGCTGAGTGGTCAGGTAATTTGCATCAGGATAACGTGCGAGTTCTTCTCCTGCGAGAACCACAACCCGGCGGCCTGCGCTGGCCTGACGGAAGGCTTCAATAAAAGGAGCCGGATTGGCAACAGCCATTTGCTGCTCAGTAGCAGGTGGCCTGTGGTCTGGCGATGGAGAAGTCAACACTTCATGAATTAGCACTAACACGACGGGTTTACTGTTATTCAGCTGCACCTTTGCTTGCGTAAGCTTTTCTGTCAGCGTGGCCGTATTGTCGAGCACGAAAACGGAATTGGGTAATTCAGCCTGCAGTTGCTGAACGATATTACTACCGTAGAGGGAAGTATCCTGCAACGGGCAATATCCTTCGGTCCCGGCTCTGCAAATCGGAACCAGGTATACGGCTGGAATATCATGCAATTTGGCATCAGTTAACCCGCAGCTAAGCAGCTTGGTTGCCGCACCCATGGTGGCAATTGCAGCAGCTATTCTACCACTGGCCAAGTAATAACCCAGAGGGACGAAGCCGGCACTGTATTCACCAAGACTAAGAAATTCGGCCACATTATTGCGCTGGTGCGGTTTAAAAGGCGATAAATATTTCAAGAAATGGAACACACCACCGCCGGTGACACCACTATACAAATCCACGCCCCATTCAGTCAGAGTAGTCAGCAAAAACTCATACCCAGTGTCCTCGAAGTTGCGTTCTGGTGGCTTCATCATGGGCCTCGAAAAAATAAACAGTTTGTATTTCTCTGCTTACAGTTGAGCCAAGCGTCCTTTCTTGATCATGTGCATGGGAACAAGTCTGTCGACATCTAGTAGCAATATTTTTAAAGAAAGTATGTGATCGAACCTGAGGGAAGCGAATTTACGGAAAATTTGGACTCGACTCTGGGCTCAGCCTTCCCTTGATGCGCTACTGCTCGTTCTTTAACTAGCGGTGTATTCATCTTCATTATCTCCCTCTGCAGTTTGTCGCTTTGCATCCCTGTTTGAAGACGATGTTTGGGGAAGCTCAGTGCTCCTCAGCGAAGAAATTTAAACCTGTTGGCTAATGTTTTTTGACGTTGATTGTTGAATGTCGATTGTTGATTGAGAAAAAATACTGTCGCCACCCAGTAAAACCTACTGCCCTACGCGCGAAGTAGGTTAAATATTTGGCAGGAGTTTATTTTTTGTTAGTTGTGCCACCAGGAAGATACGCGCGAAGGGCCAGAAGCCAACTGAAGTCCGCGCCAGCACGCTGAGCACCTTGATGGCAATTCATGCAGCTATCATACTGGTGAAAAGTTTCCATTGTAATGTTTGCTAACTGGCATTCGGGGAATGGCATGCCGCCTGCCTGTACCGGAGTTCCATCCTCGCAGCCAAAATCATTATCTGTGGGCGTTTTTGCGGAGATAGACGGCAGCTGCGGCCACTGGCTGCCAATCAATTGATAGTTCGCCCATACCGTACCTTTTAATAACTCGCGATACATCTTATTCATACCCGTCGTCGAATAATCGGTCGCGTTGGCAATGGGTTTGGGTGTATCGGGAATCTGGCTGAGGCGTACCACATTAATCGGTTCCGGATTAAAATCGTTCACCTCGGGCACGCGGCTAGAGCCTGGATGAGCTGCAGGGTTTGCGCGCAATACTCCCGGGTATTTTTTGTAAAGCTCCGGATCGTAATAGGAAGGCGGCATATCTGCCGGCGTTGATGGATCTTCCCCTAAATTATCTACTTGCTCAAACGTCGCCCACACCCACTGGGGAAAATCCGGCGTTTTTTGCGCGATATGAAAACCCACTAGCCCAACGGTGGTTGCTTCACAATCGCATATAATCATGCTGTTGTGTTTATCGGAGCAGGTGTCGGGAATAGACACCAACGCATTCTCCAAAGTAAAAAAACGACTGTGAAATTTTTTGTCGACTTTTTTCAAATCGCGCCATGCGGCTTTAATTTCGATGACCCCGGTAGTGTCTTTGCCATTGCCCGAAGGTAGGGTAATACCATCGCTCGGCCAATTGGCTTTGTTGTAGTAGCCGTGGTCGCGAATAAAATCGTATTCCACTTTATTGGCGCGCACTTCGTATCGAGTGAATAAACCGGTTTGATCCGGCAGGGGACCACCAAAGGCTTGATCGAGCTCGTCGGCTACTGATGTGAATTTTGAACCGGTAACCAACACGGGGCGTTTATCACCCGCCTTAATATTGCGGCAAACTGCCGTGCCGTTATCTTGTTGCCAACCGATAGGTTTATCGCCATTTTGGGGGAATAAATCAAAGGCGGATTTCCAACCGAGCCATACCGGTTGTAAATCTTTTTCATATCTTCCGAACACGCTCGGGTCGCCGGGCTTGTAGGGGGCTCCATGAGAATCCACCTTGCTCGGCCACATGAGTGCGATAAAGTTTTGCCAGCTGAAATAATCAAAATAAGGGCGTTTAACAACGCCGGATGCCGCGAAGCGGTGGGCAGGTACTTCATTTAAATGCTGACCTCTAACCATTGGTTTGAGATCTTTGTAAAGATTGTCTGCAGCAAAACTTGGGCAAGTCACCGCCACGAGCACGCTGAGTCCGATAAGTAGCTTTTTCATTATTTATCCTCACAAGCAACGGCTTTACCATTGGCTTTGAATAGCGCCCACTCTTGCAACGCAATTTGCATTTGCAGTGAGGTATCCAGGTTCATCGTATTGGCGTAATTGCCTCCGGTGTAATTTTGCGGGAATTGAATCGTTTGGAAATATTCGACGTTGTCCTGACTGTATTTTTCACATAAGCCTTCGAACCCAAATACCGGTGGACTATAAGCACCTTTTGCAAACGTATAACCTGCTTGATTGGCAAAGGCGCCACTATGGCAAGACAAGCATGAGCTCTGTCTATTATCGACCGGGCCCGCCAAACGGCCATTGCAACCAAAGTGTTCAAACGTGCTGATCGATCTATTAAGTACACTTTGGCGCGCTGTGATCGATTCTGCTTTCGGCACAGCAGGGAACGTCCAGGGGTCAGCGCCCCATTGCAAACCAACGGGTTGTAAGTTATCCCACAGAGTTTTGCCTGCACCATCCACATACGCGAAAGTGCCGTAGACCCAACGGCTAGGTGAGCGTTGATCGACAACAGCAACATCTACTTGCACCAGGCGCACTTCTTGCACTTCGCGTTTACATAAAAACTGATTATTTACTTCACGATGGCGATCCGCTTGCCAGACCGGACTGGCTTTCAAGTAGGGAACATCATCGGGCGTGGCAGTGGTGAATAAAAATTTGACGACGACTGTGCCTTCGATAAATGGCATGCCTTTGGTGGACGTGATGCCGTTCACTGTTTCAATGTTGGGCGTGCCTTTTTTGCTCCAACTTTGGCCGATGGTATAGCCGCCAATTTTGTTGTACATCCCTACTGCCCAGGTCTCAAAACCGGGTTGGTCGCCTGTTTTTGAATTAGGTAAGGCATGCAGGCCTTGCCTTTTTTCACCGTAAAAATCGCTAATCACCGCAGTGCGTTCGTTCGTTAATCCATGAACATATTCCCGGCCGGTTCTGGTGTCATAGGCCATCCAGGGAATATGAAACCATTGAGTTTCGCCATTAACACTGGTTTTAAATCCTTCTTGATTATTGAGATCGAAGGTTTGACCTTTTTTTACATAATCCAGAATAGCCTTAATGTATTGATTGTAAACACTGTTGTTTTTCCATGACGGTACGCCGGCGTCTGAAAAATCGGCTTTCATCGGCAAATTAATCGCCAGCCATGGGCAATCCTTGGTGCTGCACGCAGCGGGTTTTTGTTTAGGATAATCATGGCTCAATTCGAAAATTGGGCCTTTCCAATTATTTGGCGCCAAGTAAACAGCGTCCCGGTATGCCAGGGTTTTTGCGTTTTCGGCAAGGGCACCACTGGCAGCAACGCTGCATACTAAAGCAATGAGAGCTCGTTTCATCAAACGATCCTTATTCAAAATGAGTAATATTGTTAGCGTGCGATGATGTTCAAAAAGGTTTGATATACAGCCTGCGGGTTTGCAGTGAGCGCGACATTAACGGCGTGTCCGTTGTTTTCATCCACAATGAGCATGCCGGATTTATCATCTTCTTCATCCAGCTCCTGTTCGATTCTAAGTACAAAGGTTTGAGCAGTTACCAGTGTCGGATCAACCAATACACAAGCGGCCAGTGGGTCCCAAAAATCCAGATACTTACCTATGCCTTGGTTAATCGTGTCGCTCGCTAATACTTGCGTGAGGAAGGTGGCGACAGGGTTGTTGATCTGTGCAAGTTGCGCAGCAAACTGTGTGGTAATTGGTACCTGTGAGGTTGCATTGAGTGCAACCAGCGTAATGGGTGTGCCGCTGGAAAAGATTTCTTGTGCCCCACGCGGGTCGATGAAAATATTCCATTCGGCGACTTTGTTGGTGTAGTAAGGAGATTCTCCCATCGTTGCCTGAAGATTGCCTTCAGCGCCGGGTTTTACAAAACACGGCAAGAGGTTGCCGCCCATCATCACGATATGCTCAAGATTTTTACTGAGCGCTGCGCGCAGTTCTGTATCGGTTTTTGCGCATTCAAATAAGCGCCCCCAATTAGAGCCTCCTCCAATACATAACACGGTGGTTGGTACTGTACTGTTAATAAAGTAATCGCGTAAAAAATCCTGGGCATCAGCGAGTGGTGGATTGGGGTTTGTGCCGGGGAAGGGCACGTTATTGTGTTGGTCGGCGGCGTTTCTATCGACCCCGGGAAAGGTGTTGCTGTAACTCATGGGCGCTTTAGCACCGCGTACAACGGGAATTTTCAGTGCGGCTTCATCATCCAGCAAGGTGAGCATATTGCTGACGTTGATTGTGCCTGGCGTTAGATGAACATCCCCGGTGCCGGTAACGGTGATGCCTTTTACGCTGATATCGGGATGCTTGAGTAAATAGAGCATCGCCATGTAATCGTCAAAATCAGCGTCGGTATCAATTAATACCTGGGTTTTTGGTACCGGTTTTTCCATAACGAATCCTTGTCTTTTATTGATTGGATTTAGCAAAGTTCCGTTTAATCTATCCAAGCCCTGTTCAGCCGGTGAGCTTTGTAAGGCGCCTTTTTATAGCCTGGTCACCTAAAGCTATTTCCAAGTATTGCAGCGGCATGGCTGAGTGTTCACCATAGAGGATAAGGAACGTCAGCAATGTCGGAAGCAAAGGGGGAAAAGTGGGCTATTTCTCAGAATGGATGCGGAACAGTTGCTCTCGATTAACGCACTTCGAATGCAAGGCGCTTATGCTGCGAGGCGGGTCGTCGCACCCGAAAGGTGCTGCGAGAGGCCTTTGTGGTCTCGGTTTTTTCGCTGCGGATTTAACTATCGATGTATGGGGGGTGCACAAAATAACCAACGGTAAATGACCTGAAGGCGGCATTCACGTCTGTGCTTACAGAACTGCTTATAGCTGCTGAAGGCAACCGGGGTTCAGATTGAATCAGCTAAGCTCGACTTAAAAAACTGCAGTAATTCTTGCCGCAATTCCTTAATACCAATCTATTAATAGGCTAGCTGATCATTAACGATGTTGTGACAGTACTCAACAGGATCCGACAGAGCGGACGCGTACCGGGAATTCTGTTTTGCGATAATGGAAGCGAATTCACGAGCCAGATTCTCGACCTGTGGGCGTACCACAATAAAGTCAAAATCGAGTTCAGCAGGCCAGGAAAGCCAACCGATAACGCATTCATCGAATCATTCAATGGGACATTCCGAGACGAATGTCTGAATGCCCACTGTTTGAGTCGCTCAAGGAGGCAAAAATGCAAATCACCACATGGCGGCAGGAATACAATGAGAGCCGTCCTCACAGGGCGCTTGGAGAAATCGCCCCAGCCGAATTCGCGCGCCGGCACTGGACGAAAGGGGAATCTGATATCGAAAATAGGGCCGACGACTAACTCTGGAACTGGCTACAAAAACCTGGGCCGATCACAGTTTTCCAGAAGGCTCGTGTAAAAACGGATCGAAAAAACATGAAAAGAGAGTGGGGAGAGAGATGACCTTCAAAATAATCTGCTGCGACGGGGGCGGTATTGGTGGTTTGATGACCGCTCTGCTGCTACAGGATCTTGACAACCAATTTGGTGTTGTCGCCAAAGCCGACGGCTTTGCCGGTACCTCAACAGGAGGGCTGATTGCTTTGGGATTGGTCAACAATTCCGATAAACGACATCGTCAGCATTTATGAAACCAAAGGGTCGATCATTTTCAAGCCTAATGGATGGTTGTTTGAGGAGAAGGAAAAGGAGTGTTTAGCTCCTCAAAGCATCGAAGAGTTTGTATCGGGGCCTGGCAGGTTATCCTGTCAGTACACGAATTCAGGCCTGATCTCTATCGCCATGGGCCTGTTTGGCAGCAAAAGCCTGAGCGAGGCTAAAAAATACATCGAGATCAATACTGTGCGTTTGTGGAACGGCAGCTCGTGGGAGCCTGCCACCTTTTCCAATGCGGCCGGCAACGCATACGCCGATGTAATGATGAGGGATGCAGCGCTAGCCACCTCAGCGGCCCCCACCTATTTCCCGCCGTATCAGATCGACAGCTTGGGATATTTCGCCGATGGTGGCACTTACGCTAATAATCCGAGTATGAGTGCTATTGCCGATGCCCTGAAAGGCGGACGCGCAGATGCGCTGGGGAATGTACTCGCCCTCTCCCTCGGAACCGGTCTCGTGCCGCAAGGAATTGCCCCTTCCTCCATCTCTGATCCACTGAACTGGGGCGTGAACTACTGGATGTGGCCCTATGCTTCCAACAATGTGCCTCCCACTGCCCTGATGAACCTAATGATGGACTGCACCTCACGGGCGGCGACCGTAGAAGCGCAGAATTTGCTGTTGGACAACTTCTGCCGAGGAAATGTCCCGATGCCGGAGGCCATCGGGCTGGACGAGTGGAAGCAGGTGGGCACACTGAAGCAATATGCTGCGGCCTATATGAGCTCGGCCCAGTGGCAACAGGTGCGTACCTGGGTTGGTGCGAACTGGCAATAGTTATCGTCCGGCATCCCAATGTTGTCGGTGGGCTTGCCCGGACGGCTGAAGTCGAGCTCGATGCCGCGCTCTTAGGCCCATTTGTCCATGACCTTGGAGATGAATTCGCTGCCATTGTCGACTTTGATAATGCGGGGCAAGCCGCGCGTGGTTGCAATGGTGGTTGAGCGTATTCACGACATCGTCTCCTTTCAGGCTCTGGCCCACCTCGATGACCAAGCTCTCCGCATATAGTTGTCCACTAGGTCAATGCGCGCAGGCGCTTGCCATCAAACAGGGCATCGGCTACGAAATCCATGCTCCAGATCTGATTGATGGCAGTGACAAAGTACTTGGGCTGGCGTAGCCGCGCCGATTTGTTGCGCTTGGGACGCTTGAGCCGTAACGACAGCCCTTCCTCCCGATAAGCCGATAGACACGCTTGTGACTGTCCTTGAAGCCTTCCCGCTGCAAAAGGACATGCACCCGCCGGTAGTGCACCCGTGCAGCGGCAATTTCCTTGATGCGCATGAGCAGAATCGATGAATCACGGGGGCGAGACTTGTAGACGTACACGGTGCGCGACAGCTTGAGCAACACGCATGTCTGCCTCAAGCTGGCGTACGGTTTACTGAGGTAGGGTCAAGAGGAAGGCGTGTTCCGGCAACACCATAACCCAAAATTGTCGAAAATATCAAAATCTCGCCTTCATGAAGCATGGTTGAAGGAGGCAGCATACCTCAGGCCTATCGCCCCATCTCCCAAGAGCCGCGAAAAAGCGCGCCAAATATCCGCCAAACTCAAGCAAAATGAGCAACTGCATCTATTCTTAATAAGGATAGCCGGGTATCTGCCGGGCAGGAAGGCGGGATCCGCAAAACCTGGTATAGAAAACAGCAAACTATGGAACGAGAAGAAGACCCGCTATGGTACAAGGACGCCATCATCTATCAATTGCACGTCAAGACGTTCTTTGATAGCAATGGCGACGGTATCGGAGATTTTCCGGGCTTGATCTCCAAGCTCGATTATCTGCAGGAGCTGGGCGTGAATACGCTCTGGCTCCTTCCGTTCTATCCGTCGCCGGGGCGCGACGACGGTTACGATATAGCCGACTACCACAATGTGCATCCGGACGTTGGCGATATGGCGGATTTCCAGAAGTTCATCAACGAAGCGCATCGCCGGGGTTTGCGTGTAATCACTGAACTGGTAATCAACCACACTTCCGATCAACATCCGTGGTTTCAGGCAGCGCGGCGTGCTCCCAAGGGCTCGATCGAGCGCGACTATTATGTCTGGAGCGACGACGACTCCAAATACAGTGGTGCGCGCAGCATCTTCACTGACATAGGGCGGTCCAACTGGGAGTGGGATGAGGTAGCCCAGACCTACTACTGGCACCGCTTCTTTGCCCACCAACCTGACCTGAATTTCGCCAGCCCCCATGTCTTCAACGCCATCATGGATGTGATGCGGTTCTGGCTCGATGCGGGGGTTGATGGCATGCGCCTGGATGCAATGCCTTATCTGTGCGAGCGCGAAGGTACCAACTGCGAGAACCTGCCAGAGACACACGCGGTGATCAAGCGCATGCGGGCCGAACTGGATAAACACCACCGCAACCGCATGTTTCTGGCAGAAGCGAATCAGTGGCCAGAGGATGTACGCGAGTATTTTGGTGATGGCGACGAATGTCATATGGCCTTTCACTTCCCGCTCATGCCGCGTATGTATATGGCTATCGCGCGCGAGGACCGCCATCCGATCGTGGAGATCATGGAGCAGACGCCCGATATTCCGGACAGCTGTCAATGGGCGGTGTTTCTGCGCAACCACGACGAACTGACTCTGGAGATGGTCACGGACCGCGAGCGGGACTATCTCCATCAAACGTACGCGATTGACCCCCAGGCGCGCCTCCACCTCGGCATTCGCCGCCGGCTCGCGCCGCTGCTGGACAACGACCGGCACCGGATTGAACTGATGAATCTGCTGCTGATGACCATGCCCGGCTCGCCAATTCTCTATTATGGCGACGAGATCGGCATGGGTGACAACCTTCTCCTTGGGGACCGCAACGGCGTGCGGACCCCGATGCAATGGCTAGGAGGGCCCAACGGAGGATTTTCTACCGCTGATCCCGAACAACTGTTTCTACCGCCCATCGTCGATCCCGTATATGGTTTTGCAGCGGTGAACATGGACTCGCAGCGTCGCCACTTATCGTCACTGTTCAATTGGACAAAACGTCTGATTGCGATGCGAAAGGCGCATCGTACCTTCGGACGAGGCACACTGCGCTTCCTGCGGCCAGGCAATCGCAAGATTCTCGCCTATCTGCGCGAGCACGAGGATGAAACGATTCTATGCGTGGCAAACATGTCGCGGACGGCGCAGGCGGTGGAGCTGGATTTGAGCCAGTTCAAGGGCAGAGTACCGGTTGAATTGATGGGACTCACTGCCTTTCCTCCGGTCGGCGAGCTGCCGTATCTGCTCACCTTGAGCGGGCATGGGTTCTATGCCTTCCGCTTGGCCACGGATGTGGTGGCGCCCCCATGGCACGAGGAGCGTCAGTTGTCGCCGGATCTGCCTGTACTCATACTCGTGGAGACCGGGTGGGGCACCCTGTCCGCCCGCAAGGAGGACAGCGGAGGCACCAATCAACTGATGGCGCGGCGCGCGCGGGAGCAGCTTGAGCGGCAGATCCTGCCGCGCTTCTTCCATTCCCAGCCGTGGTTCAGGAACGCGACAGTGGAAAAATTCGAGTTCGGCGAGATGCATGAGTGGTCTACCGAACGCGGCAGCTGGCTGTTAGCCATCGTTATGTTAACCCTTGGCAATGGTGAAACGCATCGCTACGCGATACCGCTGGCCCTCGCATGGGAGGACGAAGACGAGAGCCTCGTGGGCACGCTGCTGCCTGCGACCCTGGCTAAGGTGCGGCGGCGCGACCGAATGGGGGTGCTGTTCGATGCATTCTGGGATGATGGTTTCTGCCGTGCGGTGATCTTGAGCATGGAAGAGCGCTCGACACTCGCCTTTGATGGAGGACAGGTTCGTTTCCGGGCAACAAGCGCTTTTCCCAGTGTCAACCATTCGGGGAATACAGCAGAGGTGACGCGAACCGTATCAGAACGCGGGCGCCTGTTGGTGAATCTCGGCGACCGGCTGGTATTGAAGGGCTACCGCTGGCTGCTTGCCGGCGTACATCCGGAACTGGAAATGTCGCAATTCCTGACAGAGACGGCGAAATTCACCCACATGGCGCAACTGGCCGGCACCGTGGAGTACACGGGTGCCAAGGGGGATAGCGCAACGCTGGGGATACTGGAGCGTTACGCGGAGAACCAGGGTAGTGCCTGGGCTTATACACGGGACTATCTGGAGCGATATCTGGACGAGTGTCGTACGCAGCAGAAGCGTCTCATTGATTCGCGGCATGCCGCTTATACGGCCCTTATCAAAACCCTGGGCCAGCGCACGGCTGAATTTCATCAGGCGCTCGCGCAGCCGGACCCCGCCGGTGCCTTTGGCAGCGAGCCAATCACACTGGAAGATGTTGCCGAATGGGTGAACAATGTTCGAACGCAGATGGACGAAATGTACACATTGCTGGAAGCGCAACTGCCGCGGCTGACCGACGCGGCGAAGCTGATCGGCAACGACCTGATTGCAGCTCGGCCGCAATTCTACCGGCGCATCGGTCGCGCGGCAGCGGTGCGCCCCGAGGCGACGAAGGCACGCTGCCACGGCGACTATCATCTGCGGCAGGTGTGGTTGTCAAACAATGATTTTCTGATTACGAATTATGGTGGCGGACCTGAACGGGCATGGCGGGAGCGCCGCTGGAAACATACCCCGCTGCGCGATGTGGCAGGCATGCTATTTTCGTTTTGGGAAGCAGCCGCAGCCGCGCTGGACCATGTGGCGGCCGAATATCCTGAAGCAGGCGCTGCGCTCCAGCAGCATGTGGAAAACTGGCGAGCGCTCGCAACGAGCGATTTCTTCAAGAGCTATCGCAGGGCAATGAAGGGGCACGCCTTGTTTCCTTCCGATGCCTCGGCCGTCGATACGCTGGTCACGCTGTTCATGGTGGAAAAGGGCGTTGCAAGCGTGAGCAGCGCGCTCGCGCAACATTTGAAAACTGTGGACGGGCCCATGTGGCGGCTGATCCAGTTGATGCAAAGTGGAGAAGAATAGGATGTATGCGTGCTGACGCGAACCTATGACATGCCCCATGGGGCGCAAATCACAGAACAGGGAGTACGCTTTCGTCTTTGGGCGCCCAGCTGCAAACAGGTGCGGCTGTGCCTCACGCTCACGAATAGGCAGCAGGAGCGGGTACGTCCCATGCACGCGCGCGGCGGCGGCTGGTTTGAATTGACGGCATCGGAAGCGGGGGCGGGGACGCGCTACCGGTTCGAGGTGAACGGGGCCCTGCGCGTTCCGGACCCGGCTTCCCGCTTCAATCCGGACGATGTGCATGGCGCAAGCGAGGTGATCGATCCGGCGGCCTTTGCCTGGCGGGACGCGACGTGGCGAGGACGCCCGTGGGAAGAGGCCGTGATTTATGAACTGCACGTCGGTACGTTCTCGCCGGAGGGAACCTTTACCGGAGTGACTCAACGGCTGGACTATCTCGTGGAACTGGGGGTCACGGCTATCGAACTCATGCCGGTGGCCGATTTTCCCGGTTCGCGCAACTGGGGCTATGATGGCGTCCTGCCCTATGCGCCTGATAGCCGCTATGGTTGTCCAGCCGATCTAAAGGCATTGGTTCAGGCGGCACATGCGCGAGGCCTGATGGTTCTGCTTGATGTGGTCTACAACCACTTCGGGCCCGAGGGGAATTATCTCTACGTTTACGCAAAAGAATTCTTTACCGAACATCACCATACGCCGTGGGGCGCGGCGATCAATTTTGATGGCTCCCATAGCCGGGAGGTGCGACAGTTCTTCATTCACAACGCGCTGTATTGGCTGCAAGAGTATCACCTCGACGGCCTGCGACTCGACGCGGTGCATGCTATCGTCGACGATTCAAGCCCCCACATTCTCGTCGAACTGGCGGAACGCGTACACTCTGCCATCGGACGGGAACGCCAGGTGCATCTGATTCTGGAAAACGATTCCAACAATGCGCGCTATCTGGGGCATGGATGGTACGCCGCCCAATGGAATGATGACATTCACCATGCGCTGCATGTCCTCGCAACTGAAGAGAGGGATGGGTACTATATGGACTATGCCGACGATCCTGTGCGGCATCTCGGACGCTGCCTGGCGGAAGGGTTTGCCTATCAGGGAGAGGTATCAGCCTACCGGGAGCACGCGGCGCGTGGCGAGTCGAGTGTTCACCTGCCGCCGCAAGCCTTCGTATCCTTTCTGCAATCTCACGACCAGGTAGGCAACCGGGCTTTCGGCGAGCGCATTACGCACATTGGCCAGGAGGCCGCGATGCGTGCCGGGGCAGCGGTCTATCTGCTGGCGCCCAGCATTCCCATGCTGTTCATGGGCGAGGAGTTCGCCGCGAACTCGCCTTTTCAGTTCTTCTGTGACTTCGGTGAGGAACTGCGCCAAGCCGTCACAAAAGGCCGGCGTCGAGAATTCGCCCGGTTTGCGCGTTTTGGGGACGCTGCAATGCAGGCCTCCATACCAGACCCCAATGCGGCCCAGACTTTTCTCAACTCGAAAATCGACTGGAATTCGCTCAGGGAGGAGGTGCATATCGGCTGGCTGGACTATTACCGCAACCTGTTGAAGCTTCGGAAGGAAGTCATCATGCCCCGTCTGCCCGGAATGAAGGGCCGCTCTGCGCACTTCGAAGTTTTCGCCCCAGGTGGCCTGCGGGTGCAATGGCAACTGGGTGACGGTTCGACGCTGCGGCTGCTGGCGAATTTTTCGGGAGAGAGCGTGTGCGCGGCCGTGCCAGCCGGGCATATCGTGTTTGCCTCCTCGCCAGGTGCAGCAGAAAATATGCTGGGCCCCTGCTCTGTCGTATGGACGCTCGAGCCGCCCCCCTCCGTTGGCGGGATGGAACGTCCGGTAGGGATTACGGAGCAATAAATACCGGTTGTACTAATCATCGACAAAAGTCCGGGGATAAGGGATAAGGGAAAGCTAAAGCCAAGCTAAAACTAGAGCCAAGGAAAACCAAGGGCATGAGCAATCCGCTTGATCAACTGTGCGATTTGTATGGCGTGCTGCCCTGGTACAGCGATATCTGGGGAAATACACACTACATCTCCGAGCCCGCGAAGCGTGCCCTGCTGGGCGCAATGGGGGTGGCAGCAACAACTGAAGATGAGGCAGCCGCCTCATTGCACGCTTTCAAACGGCGCAAATGGGAGTGCGCGATGCCGCCTGTACAGGTGGTTCGCGAGTCGGCGCGGCCGTATCGCATCGCCATCGCTCTCCCCGTTGCCGAGGATAAACTGGCTTATCGCTGGTATCTGCGCAGGGAGTCTGGTGCCGAGGACGGCGGAGAATTCACTCCCATCGAGTTGGAAGAGGTCGAGCGCTCTCGTGCTGACAGTCTCGATGATCTCGACGGACAGGAATTCGTGCGGCGGGTGCTGGCGCTGGATCTCCTGGTGGAACCGGGCTATCACCGCTTCTCGATTGAACGGACAGATGGGCGCGGTGTTACTGGCGAAATGCCGCTTATCGTTGCCCCCGCAGCCTGCTACGAGCCAACAGCCATCGAGGGCGAGGGGCGCGCATGGGGGCTCGCCCTCCAGCTCTACGGCATACGCTCCGAGCGCAACTATGGCATCGGAGACTTCGGGGATCTTCGCCGCGTAATCGAAATTTGCGCCGACGCCGGTGGAAGCACACTGCTGCTCAACCCGCTTCATGCGTTATTTCCTGACGCTCCGGAGCACGCGAGCCCATATAGTCCCTCCAGCCGCACCTGGTTCAACCCGCTTTATCTGGATGTGGAGGCCATCCCCGATTTTGCCGAGTGCGAGGAGGCGCGCTCAATGGTACTTGCACCGCAGTTCCAGGCGCAGCTACGGGCGCTTCGGGCTACCGAACAGGTGGATTACCGCGGTGTCGCAGAGGTGAAATCGAAAGTTTTCGGCTGCCTGTACCGGTATTTCCGCAGCACGCAGCTGGGCCAAAGTACCGACCGGGCACGAGCTTTTCGCGCCTTCCAGTCCGAGCACGGCGAGAGCCTCCGCAAGCACGCGTTGTTCGAAGCGCTGCAGGAGTATTTCCGCGCACAGGATACTGCGGTATGGGGTTGGCCTGCCTGGCCGGAAGCCTATCGTGATCCAGATGCGCTGGAGGTAGCAGCATTCTGCGAAGCCAATCTCGACCGCGTGGAATACTTCGAATACCTGCAGTGGCAGGCTTCCATGCAATTGGGCGCGGCCAGGACGCGGTCGTCGGAAGTGGAGCTAGGTGTGGGTGTGATGCTCGATTTGGCAATCGGCGTGGCGGAAGGCGGCGCCGCCACCTGGGCGGAGCGCGGACTTTATGCGCTTGACGCGCGCGCAGGCGCGCCGCCCGACGATTTCAACCGTCTTGGCCAGGATTGGGGGCTGCCCCCGTGGATTCCACATCGACTGACCGCATCGGCCTATGTGCCTTTCATTGAGATGCTGCGGGCCAATATGCGTGATTCCGGGGCGTTGCGCAAAGACCACATCATGGGACTACGCCGCCTGTTCTGGGTCGTGCGAGGTCTGCCCGCGGCGGAAGGCGCGTATGTGCTCTATCCGTTCGAAGATATGCTCGGCATTCTGGCTCTCGAGAGCCAGCGGAACCGCTGCCTGATAGTAGGCGAGGATTTGGGGACCGTGCCGGATGAAGTACGTGAAGCCTTGCAGCCCATGAATGTGATGTCAACGCGGCTGTTGTATTTTGAGCGGCGCGACGACGGAAGGCTGAAGCCACCGCATGAGTATCCCGTGAATGCCGTCGCTGCGGTGACGACTCATGATCTCCCGACCCTGGCTGGGTTCTGGCAGGGGCTCGACATTGACCTGCGCGACCGCCTGCATCTGTTTCCGGATGACGAGGCCCGCAATCGGCAGATCGTTGAGCGCGCGGCAGACCGTGCGCAGCTACTGGTGGCGCTGGAGAGCCAAGGCGTGCTGCCGTCGGGCGGTGGACTACATCAGGTCGGCTTTCCCGAAATGACGGCGGAGCTCGCGGCGGCAGTGTATACCTATCTGGCACAGGCGCCGTCCAAGCTTCTGCTGGTGCAGATGGAAGACGGCTTCGGGGTGCGCGAGCAGCCGAATTTGCCAGGCGCGGTAGAGCCCGCCTACCCTTGTTGGCGGCTCAAGCTTCCTCTCAATCTCGAGGAGTGGCACGGAAGCGCCTATTTACACGGTATATTGCTTGCGCTGCGGCAGGAACGTCCGGTATCGCACATGCCGGGCTCCGCCAGACCTGTAGCCAAACAGGGTATAAAGCTGCGGATTCCGCGGGCAACTTACCGGCTGCAATTGAATCGCGACTTCAACCTGAGACAGGCTGCGGAATTGATTCCGTACCTTGATGAGCTGGGTGTCAGCCACTGCTATCTCTCACCTATTCTCAAGGCGCGTCCAGGCAGTCGCCATGGCTACGACGTCACGGACCATGGCAGTCTCAATCCAGAGGTTGCCAGTGCAGGTGACTTCGAACAGTTCGCCGCCGCCTTGAAACGGCGCGGAATGGGCCAGATCATGGACCTGGTGCCCAATCATATGTGCATCACGGGTAGTGATAACGGCTGGTGGCTGGATGTGCTGGAAAACGGCCCGGCTTCGCGGTTCGCCAGCTACTTCGATATTGACTGGTATGTTATTGGGGAGCACTTGCCGGGCCGCGTGCTGCTGCCTGTGCTGGGCGACCATTACGGCACAGTCCTGGAGAACGGCGAACTCAAACTTGCTTTCGACCCCGAACAGGGCGCCTTCAGCGTCTTCTATTACGAGCATCGGTTCCCCGTCGACCCGCGGGAGTACCCCCGCATCCTGGGTCACGATGTGGAACGGCTGCAGACGCGGCTGGGCGGCCAGCACCCGGAGTTTCTGGAACTCCAGTCCGTGATCACGGCCTTTAGCCACCTGCCATTGCGCGACAACGTTTCTCCCGAGGCAATGGCTGAGCGCGCTCGGGACAAAGAGATACACAAGCACCATCTGGCCTCCCTGTCCGCGATGAGCGCGGACGTTGCACGGTTCATCCAGGAGAATGTGTCGGTGTTCAACGTGTTCAACGATGGCGCGCAAGATGACACCAGGAATCTTGATCTTCTGCACGAACTGCTGGAGGCCCAGGCCTATCGTCTCGCTTTCTGGCGTGCGGCTGCGGACGAGATCAACTACCGCCGCTTCTTCGACATCAATGATCTGGCGGCGCTACGCATGGACAACCCGGAGGTGTTCGAGAGCACACACCGGCTGGTGCGCGAGCTGCTTGCACGGGGGTATGTCGACGGGTTGCGCATTGATCATACGGACGGTTTATACGCGCCAAAGGAATACTTAGAGCGCTTGCAGGCAATGGCGGCGGCGCTTTCTCCGAGGACGGTGAAGGATGACGGCAAGCCACTGTACATCGTGGTGGAAAAAATACTCGCTTCCCATGAGCACCTTCCGGAGTCCTGGCCGATACACGGCACGACTGGCTATGACTTTGGCGCGGTTTGCACTGGCCTGTTTGTCGACAGCCACACTGCTGACCGTTTCACCCGCATCTATCAGCGCTTTATCCGGGCACGGCCGGACCTGGGCGCGATGGTGCAAGCGAACAAGCATCTGATCATGGAAAGCGCCCTCTCGGGCGAACTACAGGTGCTGGCTACACAGCTGGCGCGTATCGCGAAAGGCGATCGCCGCACCTGCGACTTTACCTTCAACAGCCAGCGCAGTGCGCTTGCCCAGATCGTCGCAAGCTTTCCGGTTTACCGTACCTATGTCTCTAGTTGCGAAAGCTCCCCGGAAGACGCCCGCTATGTGGATTGGGCGGTGGGGGTAGCGAAAAAGCGCAGCCAGGCGGTCGATACCAGTATCTTCGATTTCGTGAGGGACGTGCTGCTGGCGCGACAGGCCAAGGGCAAGAGCGACGCATATCGGAACGCGGTATGTATCTTTGCCATGAAGTTTCAGCAGTACAGCAGCCCTGTGATGGCCAAGGCCATGGAGGACACCACTTTCTATCAGTACAACCGATTGATATCGCTGAACGAAGTCGGCAGCGAACCGCACCGTTTCGGTGTGTCGCTCGCTGCATTCCACAGGGAGAATCAGGAACGCATGGCCCGTTGGCCGCATGCAATGCTGTCCACCTCGAGCCACGACAACAAGCGATCGGAAGACGTGCGAGCGCGAATAAGTGTGCTCTCCGAAATACCCGACCAATGGAACCTCGTCATTTCACGCTGGAGCAAGCTCAACCGCAGCAATCGCCGAGAGTTGGATAAGGACTATGCACCGAGTCGCAATGATGAATATCTGCTATACCAGACACTGCTCGGCATATGGCCCTTTGACACTTTGGACAGGCCTGATGCGGCCGAGTTGGCACAGCTCTCGGATCGAGTCACCGCCTACATGCTCAAGGCTGGGCGTGAGGCGAAAGTGAACAGCTCCTGGATCAATCCAAACAAGGAATATGAGGAAGCGACGCAAGAATTCGTGCGCGGGCTTCTTTCCCCTCAACCGGTCAATCTGTTCCTGCGCGATTTCCTGCCGTTCCAGCAACAGGTTGCATGGATAGGCGCTTTCAACAGTCTATCGCAGTTGCTGCTCAAGCTCACGTCACCCGGGGTCCCGGACATCTACCAGGGCAACGAAATGTGGGACTTCAGCCTGGTGGACCCGGACAACCGGCGTGGGGTGGACTACGAGGCGCGCCGTGCGGCCTTGCGGGCACTCCGGTCGATGGACGCCAAAGAGGGCGTCAGCGCATGCGCACGGCGCCTGATGGAGAATATGCGGGATGGCCGGATCAAGCTCTACCTGAGTTGGAAGGCGCTGACCTTCCGACGCGAGCGTGAACAGCTTTTCCGGGATGGTGACTACATGCCGCTAAAAGCGTCTGGCCGCCGCGCAGAGCATGTGTGTGCCTTCGCCCGGCATCATGGAAACGACGCGCTGCTGGTTGTTGTGCCACGGCTGTTCGGCAAGCTCGTCGGGGAATGCGGCCGGTTTCCAGTCGGCGAAGCTCTGTGGGTCGATACCTGGATCGAGTTGCCGTCCGACCATCTCCACGAGAAGTGGACCAACGTGTTGACGGACGAGACCTTCACCAGTCAGAGACTGGGGGAAGAGCTCGGAAAAGACCAAGGACTAGAGCTGGCTCAAATTTTCAGGACATTTCCCTATGCGCTGTTGCACGCGCAGGAGACGGCCTGATTCCGTGATCACCAGGCATTGGAAGCCGAGGAAGTCTGCCACTACCCATCAAAACACGTCATACCCGTGAAAGCGCGCATCCATGTTTTTTTGCCATTGAAACGCTGTACCGATGAGCGGCGCACCCCGTCATACCCGCGAAAGCGGGTAACTATGTTTTTTTTCTAAGCGTTTTCTTTAAACCAATGGATTTCCGCTTTAGCGGCAAAGACGATCCAGGGGTAGACCTCAGCAGATCCTGATGCAGCGACGCCATGCGATCTTTGTCATATAGCAGATTCTCAGGTTTGGCGCTGTAGCAGCACCAAAGACCTTGACGCTACTGCCAGGCTGACGCCGGCTTCGAGCGGCGACGGACCATCGACATCCTCATCCTGTACCCAGCCCTCGCCCGTGTCGAGCACCTTCAGCCAGCGTAACCCCCAGCGGTTTGGAGGCAGGATGAAATCGGTCGCGTCGAAGTGGGCGTTGAAGATCAGATAAAAACTGCCATCTGTAACCGGTTCCCCACGGGCATTCGGATTGGGAAAACTTTCTCCATTGATGAAAACCCCCAGGCTTTGGATCACCTCGCGGCCCCAAAACTCCTCGCTCGCCTGTTCCCCCATGTGATTGAACCAGGCGATGTCGTCCTGGTCCCCGCCGTGGATCGGCTGACCCTGAAACCAGCGGCGGCGGCGGAAGACCGGGTGCTCGCCACGGAACCGAATAAGGCGTTCCGTGAATTCCCGTAAATCTTCATCCACGTGACTCCAGTCTATCCACGAAATCTGATTATCCTGGCAGTAGGCATTGTTGTTCCCCTGCTGGGTGCGGCCGAATTCATCCCCCGCGAGTAACATGGGGACACCTTGTGACAGCAACAGGGTAGCCAGAAAATTGCGCTGCTGCCGGGCGCGAAGGGTGAGCACTTCCGGGTCGTCCGTGGGGCCTTCGGCGCCGCAATTCCAGGAACGGTTATCGTCGTAGCCGTCCCGGTTGTCCTCGCCGTTGGCCAGATTGTGTTTTTCGTTGTAAGACACCAGGTCGCGTAGAGTGAACCCATCATGCGCCGAGATAAAGTTGATGCTGGCGAACGGACTGCGCGAGTTTTCGCCGTAGAGGTCGGAACTTCCGGTAAAGCGATAGCCAAATTCGCTCAAGGTCGGATCCTGGGTTCGCCAGAAGTTTCGCACGCAGTCACGATACTTGCCGTTCCATTCGGACCAGCCCGACGGGAATTTGCCAACCTGGTAACCGGCTTCGCCCAAGTCCCATGGTTCGGCGATCAGCTTGATCTGGTTGGTCACGGGGTCCTGCTGGATGATGTCAAAAAATGCACTCAACATCTGCACTTCGTGCAGTTCGCGCGCCAGGGCGGAGGCCAGGTCGAAGCGGAAGCCATCCACGTGCATTTCCAGCACCCAATAACGAAGCGAATCCATGATCAGTTGCAATACATGAGGTTGACGCATATTGAGGCAATTGCCTGTGCCGGTATAATCTCTGTAATAACGCCGATCCTCCATCAACTGATAATAATAGGCATTGTCTATCCCCTTGAGGCACAGCACTGGTCCCAGGTGATTGCCCTCGGCGGTGTGGTTGTACACCACATCAAGAATGACCTCGATGCCGGCCTGATGCATGGCCTTGACCATCTGCTTGAATTCAGCACTGGCCGCCCCCGGCCGCTTGTCTGCGGCATAGGCGCCATGAGGCGCCAGGTATGAAATCGAGTTATAACCCCAGTAGTTGCGCAACCCCCGGTCGACAAGGTGTTTATCATGCACAAAATAGTGCACCGGCAACAACTCGACGGCAGTCACGCCAAGTTGTTTCAGATATCCGATCGACGTAGGGTGGCCAAGTCCCGCATAGCTCCCGCGCAGTTCAGGCGGTATGTCGGGATGCTGTGCTGTAAAGCCTTTGACATGCAATTCGTAGATGACTGTTTCGTGCCAGGGCCGTTGTATCTGACGATCGCCGGCCCAGTCAAAGAAGGGCTGCTGGACAATGCACCTCGGCATGAAGGGCGCACTGTCCTTGTCATTGGAGACGTTGGGGTCGGCATCGAAATGGTAGGGGAATAAGGCTTCGTCCCAGCAAACATCGCCGTCGATGCCCTTGGCGTAGGGATCGAGCAGGAGTTTGGCAGGGTTGCAGCGATGGCCTTGCTCGGGTGCCCATGGTCCATGCACGCGGAAACCATAGCGCTGCCCGGGTTCGACGCCGGGAACGTAGCCGTGCCAGCAGTGGCCAGTGGCCTCCGGTAAATCTGTCCGGGTTTCCCGGTTGAGTTCGTCGAACAGGCACAGTTCGACGCGCTCGGCCGCCTCTGAGAACAGCGAGAAGTTCGTTCCTGCGCCATCGTACGTAGCACCGAGCGGATAGGGGTTCCCCGGCCAGACTTTCATTGTAAACATTGGCCCCTGCGGCCATGATAGACGAGCGTGCCACTTGCCAGGGAATCTCTGAACAAGTCCTCAGAGGAGCGCGTCGCTGGCAAAATCGGGATTATCACAAGGCGGGCGAAGAAGGTAGCTTGAACTACGATGCACGGGAGTGCAAGTAAGCAGTGCCCCAAAGCAGAGCCCAAGAGGCCCGGGAAGTAAGGTCGAGAGCGCACGCGGACCTCGAACTACTTATGTGCCATCGGGAAGTTCCTGCCGATTTCCGCAATTTTATTTTTCCTTGGACTTCAATTTGATCATCTCAGGTTTACTTGATTGTTTTTAAGATCAACGTCAAAAAAATACGGCGGATAAAATAAACTATAGCAGCAAACTGAATTTTTACCAGGAGTTAGCATGCAAGTCGATACGGCAAACGCCTTTAGGCTACTCGACCGGTTATGGATCCGAAAACTGACTCTTGGCTTGGTTCGAAAAACCAGAGCAGTTGCAGTTCAACCAAGAATCGGACTCTACAATGGTTTTGTAGGTACTAGCGGAGGCAGGACAATTGCATTCCTTCGGTTACTTTTTTGAGTGCGCCTGGTTGACAATTTATATTGATGATCTAATTTGAGATGAGGAGTTCTTCAGCTTTTTCGCTACGCTGGATTGCAGAATCCCTGAAAGGAGATCGGCATGGAAACAGGAAAGGTCTATCCCCCTCGCTATAGCGGTTTTATCGTCATTCGAATCGCACAGGAAGCCGCTCCTGCGAGTGAGTCGATGAAATCATTACGATCGTTTGCCGCTGAATGCCAATTGCATGGTATCGAGAAACTGCTTGATTCGTACGAAATCAAAGACACACGGCCAGTGATACGTGCGTTGCCACCGGAAAAGATACGGGAACTTGAAAAACAGGCGGCTCAAACCGAACTGCCGCCGTTACATAGCCTCACTTCCTACTGGAAACTCGATGTTCGCCATTGTCCTGAAAAATCAGAAGAGATCGTAAAACGTTTCAGTGCCCTCGATGAAGTAGACGTTGCATATCGCGAATTGGAAGCTACGGATCCTGCGGTTAGCCCGGGGGACGATCCTTATAATGCCAATCAAAACTACCAGAATGCGGCTCCCATTGGAATAGACTCACGCTGGGCCTGGACGCAACCGAACGGCGAGGGTGCTGGTGTTGGATTTGTTGATTTGGAACAAGGCTGGTTTCTGGATCACGAAGATTTTGCAAGTAAATCACCGACTCTTTTGTACGGTGATAACCGCGACGGCGTTGATGGGTATGTTGGTAACCACGGAACTGCGGTTCTTGGCGAAGTTATAGCTGACGATAATACGGTTGGTGTTGTCGGAATCGCACCATCGGTATCGGCCGTTAATGTGACAAGTCACTGGGATACTGCCAGCAACTCATCAGGACACGTAGCTGACGCGATTGCTGGTGCTCTGCCGGCACTGCAGGCCGGTGACGTATTATTGCTGGAGATTCAGAAAGGTCTTTTACCTACCGAAACCGATGTCGCAGATTTCGACGCGATTCGGCTCGCCGTCGCTCTCGGAATCGTTGTAGTGGAAGCAGCGGGAAATGGTTCTTTTGATCTGGACAGCTATACAGATGGAGACGGCAAATTCGTACTTAATCGAGGGAGTGCTGATTTTACGGAATCAGGGGCAATTGTGGTGGGCGCCGCTCTTTCACCTCTGCCTCACAATCGCGCAGATTTCTCGAATTTTGGTAGCCGCGTCGACTGTTATGCCTGGGGTGAAAATGTTGTAACTGCAGGCTATGGAGATCTCGACGGCGGCGGCGGTGATAACACTAAAACATACACCAGCACCTTTAATGGCACTAGCTCAGCATCGCCTATTATTTCAGGAGCGGCGCTCATTGTTCAAGGCATGTACGAGGCAAACACAGGAAGTCCACTTTCGCCCCTTCAGATGCGTGCTCTGCTGTCGGATCCAACTACAGGTACTGCTCAAGGCGGAGATGTACCTGGCAACATCGGTGTGATGCCAGACTTGCGTTTGATAATTGAAACTATTCTACCGAGACTGGTCACGGTAGTCGCAGATAGCGGTAACTTTGGCGAAGTATGCATCGGATCCTTTAAGGACATGATGCTGAACCTGAGCAACAGCGGCGGCGACATGCTTGCTGTAACCAACATTACCTCCTCTGATGCTGCTGAGTTTCTTGTTCCGAGCGTTTTGTCATATCCCGTCACCATCGAAGCAGGGAATGCTATTGAAGTACCGATCCGATTCCAGCCAGACAGTCTCGGGCCAAAGGCGGAAACCATTACCGTGTTCAGCAACGATCCAAGCGGTTCGAAATCTGTGGAGGTATCAGGAACAGTAAGGGCGCCAAGGTTGGTTGCGATAATTGCGAATGTGGGCAATTTTGGCAATGCCTGCATCGGATCCTTCATAGATCAGACAATAACTTTAAGCAATAGCGGTCATTGCACACTCACAATAACCAGCATCACTTCGTCTTCTGCCGAGTTCCTTGTCCCCAACGTTCTGGCGTATCCAATTGTAATAGCAGCTGGCAGCTCCTTGCAGGTGCCTATTCGGTTTGAACCGAATAGCGTCGGCCCAAAGGCGGGCACGATCACGATCATAAGTGACGATCCGGCTAGCCCGAAAGGGGTCGCAGTTTCCGGAAATGTGCCTTCCGGAAAACTCGTGGTCACAGGCTCTACATGTATCGGCGGCGTGAAGGCATGTTGCCTTGGCGAACGCACTATCTCCATCTGCAATGTGGGCGACTGCAAACTATACGTGACAAGCGTTGCATTCAAGCGCAAAAGCAGGCATTGGAAGCTGATTAACAACCCGTTCCCCGCGATGCTGCTCCCCGGTTCGTGCCTGAGCGTCTTGATTCGGTACAAGGCGACCGAAAAGTGCCCGAGGTCTTCCGAGCTGATTATTACAAGCGATGATCCAGAAACCCCCGTGAAAACTCTCGACGTTATGGCCTACACGATCTGGAGCGATTGCGGGTGCAAAAATTGTGAGGATTGCCGTAAGGGATGTTGGGAGAAGCACCATGACCAACCTTGTAGCGCGCAGAGTGTTGACGCCTGTTGCGATGATGAGAATAACGATGATGAGGATGATGGCGATGACGAAAGCTGACCCTCATCACATCACTTGCGCTCTAAACCGGCGTGACGCCGTTAGCAATCCAGAATTTGCGCAGAAGTAACAGGCAAACCGCCGATGAGTGAACGCACTTATTCCCGGTTCGTTAAGATCAAATGCAGGCCGACGGGAATAAACGCAGGTTCATTTGCAGTTAATTCCGGCTTGTGGAGATGAATGGTTGCGGTTATTCCTGGCACAAAATCGTGCTGAATGCTGGTTGGAGCGTTACAGAATCCGAAAAAATTGTATGCCAGGCATTGACATGTCGTCACAAGTCACTCCCGCTTTGGATTCGCTAGCGTACAGACTCACATATATCAAATGGTTATAATTTTCACAGGAAGACTTCCAACATCATGGGAGGTGCAGACATGAGCATTCCTGGGTTTACCGCGGAGGCTGCTTTATATGATTCAGGAGAACACTATCATGCATTTGGAGCTATCAGGCAGGTCGCAGATGGGGTACAGTTAGCGCAGATAAGAGGGGAAACCTGTCCTGAATGCTGCAATAACTGTTTCTTTACCTGTTTTGATGGATGTCAGACTTTAACTTGTTTACGGCGTTGTTTCCGGACGTGTAACTTCCTTTGTGGCGGCTGCTGCCCGGTTGTTTAATTAAACACAAATAATTACCGGAATGCGTCCGCAACCGCTCCGGCTATTTAGGTAGATCTCCGAGATTTGGCTCTAGTCATGCCGTATCCCGGTTCCAAAAAATGTCTAATTTGTGATTGACACCAACAATAACCTTCTCAGTTTCCCTGAGCGACCCTTGTACTTCCCAATTCGATGCATGAGGACAATTTGGTGCACGCCATGCACATTGTTCTTGATCAGTGCTAATCGAGGTTAAGGGTTTTGCTTCAGACGACGCCCGGCCACAAGTCCCATCAAGCCCACACCTGCCAGCATGACTGACAAGGCCATCGATATCGGCATTGCGGATATCAGATTCGATTCCGGCATTGGGGAGACCGGATTCGATTCCGGCATTGTGGAGGCCAGATACGGTTCTGGAATTGCGGAGATCATGATCGTACTGTCCACGAGACTATCCGGATGTTGCACATTCACATAAGCGATATTGGCATCAAACTTGTCAAAATAAAGGCCGGTAGCCTCGGCACCTATGGTGGATAGAGAGGCCCAGCGCGCGACAGAATCAGCCACGCCATCATTATTGGCATCCCGGGCAAACCAGATGTCAGCCATCCCGGCGGGCTGGTCCTCAACAATGTAAATATTTCCAACCGCATCGATCGCCAGATTATCCGGATTGGCCAAGGAAGTGCCCACCGGTGCGCCCGTCGACTTGTCAAGGGTGCTACGGTTTACAAAGAGCTTTGCTTCATTGGAAGCAAGATTAATGGAGTACACCTCGTGGGTCGCCGTGGTGGCCACAAATAGCATTTCATCTCCGTTGGCCAAGGTTTTGATCTCGATATCCTCGGGACGCTGGTATCCGGTACCTTTCACTACCTTCGCCGTCTCGCGGCCATCGATGGTTCCATCGGCATTCATCACCGATATCCCATCAATGGGGCCGCCGGTGGCATCAGTAATCGGAATCCAGATAAAAGACCCTGCTGTATCGGCATTGTCACCGCCGTTGATCTGCAGGACGAAGGTCCGGCCGTTGGAGAAATATTCGTTGCCAGTAGTGGCGGCGGGACTGGCCGACACGTATTTGTAAATACTGCCGCCATTAAACTCATCAACAAAATACAGATTGTTCTCCTTATCAAAGGCTAATCCTTCATGCGCCACGCGCGGCACGATTGAACGATGGACGAAACGGGAGTCAGCGCTGCCAGCAGCAGTTGTCGGATTGATCAGTTCAAATAAACGTCCTTTAGCGCTCCCCTTTTCCCAAGACTCCTCGGCGGTCAGGTAGCTGCCCCAGGGTGTCCAGCGAGAGGCATCTCCCTTGGTGAAGCCTTGTGTGCCGGGCCGAACGAGGGTTTTGACTAGTCCTGTTTTTAAATCTATTCGCTGTACTCCTGCCTCCGAAGTTTCAAAGGGGATAAACAGATATCGGCCGGCATCCACGCCAGTCTCGTTAGCGGTGATCATGTCCCAGCCGCCAGAGTTGGGCTCCCCAAGGTTGAGTTGGCTTGCGCGATCCGCGATCCGAATCTGCGAGAAATTAAGTGAAGAGAACGTAAACGGAGAACTCTCCGGGAGGGAGCCGGCAGTAACGCTGCCCGGGAGGGCGTTGAATTTGGCGAAATGCGTATTGGCAGCGGTAGCTTTCGCCGTCCCAATCATTACCAGAAGTCCCGCTGCAACTATAACGTTCAGTATCTTGTGTTTAAACATGGAGGCTCCAAAATTGAACGCTGATATGTACCCTCATTTGGCCGTCACTACTGAAAAGCACGTGTGCTCCCAGGCTCATCCTTTAAGCGGCTGCCGGCCCCTGCAGGGAAATATACCCTCTGAATATGAAGGAAGGATGACAGCGCCGGGGATTCAAGCGGAAGCCGATTCTATTTATGTGCGAACGCTTTAACACTCTGGGCAAGGGTATTACGTGCAATAAAGAAAAAACCCGCCGAAGCGGGTTTGAAAGGGGCAATGTTGGGAGATTGACTTGAAACTCGTCTGCGACATCCTTTGGCTTTCTTGTCATCTCCATATTTTTTCCGGGCTTTGCCGCACCTGTTGGCCAGGGAAAACAGTGGATCAGAAAATGAATCAGTGGGGAATTCTTGGTGCCAAACACATAATTCTTGGCTGCTCCTGGTTACAATTTGAAGCGACTGATCCGTGATTTCACGCACTTTCTCCAGCGAATCTGAATTAGAACGCTATTTGACTACGGAACATGAAAGTATTCAGATCATCCGGCTGGCCGCCGCTAGCGGTCCTCAAAGGCGAATCCTTGATTTCCAATATTTTGTCGTAATTAAACATGAAACGAATGTTGCTGTTCACGTACCAGTTCAGGGCAACGGTAAAGTTTTTCATTTCACCTGCTCTGAAGGCGCCATCGTTCATGTCTACTCCGCCGACACGCGCCGCCAACTCCCAGGCGCCCCATCCACCGTTGGAAAAGCTGAAGTTACGGGTCGGCGCCACTCTGAAGAACCGTCCTTCTTTATAGTTGCGTGATTCACCGGTGAGCGTCCATGCGGCTTCTCCGTACCAGCCATTTAAGCTTAGTGAATCCAGACCGTTTCGACCGACCCAGCTATGGGTATACTCGCCTCCCGCGCTGAACGGGCCATATACGCCGCTTGCCTCCAGGCCAAGCATCTTGACGTCCTGAATATTTCCTATGGTGCCCGAGTCAATCGGAAACAGATCAGTCATGTGCGACGTTTCATGCCTGAATCTCACGCCATTGGAGGGACCGAACGCCTGACCGCTGCCGCTAGGTTGGCGATAATTTCCTGCCACACCTAAATGGACAACCTTTGTCTTTTCGCTAATGGGTGCAAAAGTGATACGCGAATTGGTTCCCCAGCTTTCATCCATGCTGTTGTTATTAGAGTCGATTGACTCGCCATAAAGTCCAACCTGTCCAGTCCATTTTTTATCGCTTTTTGACAGATTTAAACCAATAGCGCGATCTACGAGCGGCGCGTTAAGCACATTCATTAATGATCTTTCCATAAACATAAGATCGTTGGAGCTTTCTTGTAACTCACGGCTGAAAGCCTGTTTCTGGTGGCCCAGGTTGACCTTCGCGAAATCCAATCCCTTGTATGAGATAAACATATCTTTAACGCCGACACTGTTATCGGCAAAGTCGATCTGGCTCTTAAAATCCCAATCTTTAAAGAAAGTACCTGAAAACTCCAGGCGCCCCCTGCGCAGTTCTGCGCCATCATTGGCTTCAACCGGAGCACCGTCTCTGAAAAAATTATCATTACTGCTATGGGTGTAATCCGTGTGAATCCGGCCCCCGATCTTGAACTTGAAATTCTTGTCTGCTGTTTCGAATTGCAAGCCGTTTTTATCCAGTTTGAGTTGCTTTTCGCTTTCTTTGACACGTTCCTCGATGGACTCAACCTTGCCGATGAGCTGAGCCCGCTCCGCCTTTTCTTTTAATCTTGCGCTTCTATCGCCGGGTACTGGCTGTTGGGTTCTCTCTGCCTCCGGCGCTGGCGTTCCGTTTGTCGATGGAGCACGTTCAACTCTCTCATAAGTACCTAAAGGTTGGCGGTCAGCTCCGGGCTCTCCATATATCTGCTTGGTTTTGGTATCGATGTAAAGATCAATCGCAAAAGCCCCGGATGATGTGATTGACCCTAAGACAGTAGCCACTGCCAATGCAAGTTTCGAAAATTTCAAAGCTAGCTCCCAGTTGTTGTATTGATCGGTTATGTTTATTGGTATAAACCGGGAGTAAGAATACGGAAAAGAGATGACTGCCTTATTACGGTTTCGTAACAGTTCTGTGACTACAGGCAGTGCGAGCTATGATGACTGATCCGACGAATACGTAAGGCAAAGCCTCCAACCTGCTATAGATGGAAACCGAGCTTTACCTTTTCGCATGATAGGCCGCCTGCTTACAGAATTTAAAAGTAACTGAAGGCAACTTTCCCCAAGTGCTGCCGTGCTACTGAATGTTTGCCGATGGATTTTTACGGAATTGAGGAGACGAACACTTAGAGCCGACCGTTTTCGGACGGAGCTTCAGGCAAGAATTCGAATCTATAAGATCCATAGGCGCCATACCGATGCTAGGCCCTTCGTCATTTGCCCAAAACACTTTTTTCTCGGGCCATTCGACCAGTACCTCCTCATACACGTATGGGACTTGTGACCAGTAACACAGAAAAGTCGCGAAACCTTTTCGCTCTACGCTGCCGGCTTTATTTCGTATGTACAGGACGTATTTTTTAAGCTCTTCTGGATTGAACGTAAATTGGCGCTTGTTCACCGCCTCCTCCACTGGAATAGACATAGAAGTTGACGTGCCTGGTCAAGGTCAAACCAGTTGCCCAGGCAGTTTTGGTTCCAGCCCCCGCTACCCCCGCTATTAGGGTGGCGGGTTGGCATCAGTAGAGTGAGAAGAAGGGTTAATAGGGGCAATGCCTACGCTAGGCCCTGTGCTATTCTCCCATAGCACTACGGATTCTGGAAAACCAACGAGTTCTTCTCCGTGCACATAGGGAGATAAAGAACCATAGGTTTTTCGCGAATCGTAAGGTAGATTAGAAATAACGTTATTCATGCGCTCGATATAGCCCTCGTTAGTCCGTATATACACAGCGTATTCGAACATTGTTCACTCCTGTTCTGATGAGATTCGGTTCGACATCGTACTGTATATTTATTACGAAATTTTTAAGGGCTTGGGAGATAGCTCATGGGAGGCGGCTGCAGTGATTCCCAGGAACAAGTCTTCGGCGAAGGGTTGTACAAGAACATCTGACGGAAAGGAGGTGTGGAACGATAAACTCACAACACTGAACAGTTGAATTTGATCCGGCGCATCGCGCTGCTCGAATCGGGTAACTGTCAGATGAGGTCGCAACTGCTACAGCTCAGCCGTAAATATTATATCGGTGTAAGGTTTAACGGCTTAAATAGCAGTAGTTATAATGCAGTCTGCCACCTCATCTTTTTTGTCGTACTATAGGCTGGCCTCACGTTTGAGCAATTCATCGATCTTGAGCCCCACCGCCGGTTGGCCGCTAAATACTGTGCCAAGCTTCTTCTTGTTTAGGTGCTCCAGATTGGTGGTGTAAGCTTGAGCAGGCAGCGGAAAGTATTTAACTTCTTTTACCAGAGCTGGTCCTTTTTGCATATAAAACTCAACAAACTCCTTGACTCCGGGTTTTTCTGCCGCCTTGATATTCACGTAAATAAAAATCGGGCGTGATAATGGCTGGTAGCTTCCATCCTCCACCGTTTTAATGGATGGGATAATACCGCCCTGGCCCCCATCAACAGCGAGCGCTTTAACCTTTTTCTGATTTTCAGAGTAGTAAGCGAAGCCAAAAAAACCGAGCCCGTTTTTATTGCTCGCCACCCCCTGTACCAGCACGTTGTCGTCTTCGGAAGCGGTGAAATCCCCCCGACTCGATTTGGCCTTTCCGACGATTGCTTCCGTAAAGTAGTCAAAGGTGCCCGAGTCCGCGCCTGGGCCGTAAAGGTTTATCGGATCATCAGGCCATGCCGCGTTTACCTGATTCCACCTGGTTATTTTCCCCTGGGCGTCGGGCTCCCAAATCTTTTTTAATTCTGCAACGGTAATGGCTTTAACCCAATCATTTCTTGGATTCACCACAACCGTCAATGCATCATACGCCACTGGCATTTCAACGTATTGCACCCCGGCAGTTTTACAACTGTCCATTTCTTTTTTCGAGATGGGGCGCGAAGCGTTGGCGATATCGATTTCACCGCGGCAAAATTTCTTGAAGCCGCCGCCGGTGCCTGAAATGCCAACTGTGACTTTAACGGCACCCCTGTTGTCTATTTGAAAATCTTCCGCCACTGCTTCGGTAATGGGATAAACAGTGCTGGAACCGTCAATTTTTACAATTGGCTCAGCATTCGCAACGCTGACACCTCCAAGCAGTCCACCCAATACCACTACTACTATCTCAATACCCAGCAATTTCAGCATTTCGTTCTCCGCAAGATGGATCAGGAGACGCTTTCCGGTGACATCCCTGCTCTGGCTATTAACTCGAACTCCGTCAGTACACCAGCCTAGCGCCCTGCATTAAGTTATTGGTATAAGTATTTTTGCCTTTTTTGGACAATTACGAAAATAGAGAGGGTTTAACGCAAACCTGGTATTTTCATCTGATTGTTTCGTCTTCTTAGGAAGACCATTGGGAGAATACTGCCCAGTCATGTCGATATCATTTCAGTTTTGTGGCCGTTTTATGACACTCGGAATTTGGCTATAAACGAGAGGCAAAGCGGTGGAGGCAATCTCAGGAGAGTTCAAGTCGGCACGACCGGAAGATTGCATGGGCAATGAAACAAGATGATGAGTCTTGGTAATTTGATGGTTTTGTTCCTATCCTTTCATGAAGGACGACTTGCCTTTACCGTCATCTAAAACGGATTTTTCTATTCTCGATCCCGCGGAACATTCAGGCGTCTGAAGAATATCAACAAGGCCATATCATAGGCAATCTTCAAAGCTCCACAAGCAATCAAAGGTGCGCTCAACAATCCGCTGGCCAGCAAGGCCCCGGTGAAGGTTGGGCTCGCTATCGAAGCAAGGCTGCGGGATACCGCGGTGAAGCTTGCAGCGGCAGTTCGCTCCGCCGGGGTGACCACAGCCATTACATAGGCAGTACGTGTCGGCACGTCCATCTGCGATAATGCACTCCGTAAGAACAGCAGAGCGAGTGCGGCTTCCAGATTTGGGGCAATTGCAGCAAAAATGAGGCACACGTTAGCAGGGATGTGAGTGAAAACCATCGTATTGAGCAGCCCGATCCTGCGGGCGACGACCGGTGCAGCAAGCTGGGATCCGGCCGACAGGAGTCCCGCGCAGAAGAAGAATGTCCCAGCCTGTCCGAGTGACAGTCCAAACCGCTCAAAGAGCCAGAGCGTCAGCAGTGAATTTCCCAGCAATCCCCCAGCAAACGCATCAATGCTGAATAACATGGCAAGCTTGAAAACAATACTGCGTGATGGTCCCAGCGGCTGCGGTAGCGGGGCAGGATGGATCTCGAACGCCGGGAGAGTTCGATAGAGCAGCCAGACCGAACCGCCGAGTAGACCATACAGCACGAACATTGCGCGCAGGCCATCAATTAATGAAAGACCCGACCATGGCACGAGCCAAGCTGGGATCCCCGCGGCTAAGGCGCCCGCGGCGGCGCTCAGTGAGCCAATAAGCGAATAACGAGCGAATAGTATAGTTCTTGCGTTGCCGCTAGCCGCCTGTGCCAGGCGGGCATGCTCCAGCGGCAAAAATACGCTTACATCACCCGAACCCGGACTAAGTGTTCCTACGAATGCGATAACAAACAATGGCCAAAAAGACGAAACGCTCGCGAAGCCAAGGCCGGTAATCGCCATTAAAAAGGCAGCGGACAGCAACAGCCGGCGAGTTGTCCATCTGTAGCCAATCGCACCGAGCGTCAACATGGCCAAGGCTGATCCGGCTAACGTTGCCGTGCTTAAAAAGCCTACGTCCAGTTGATCAAATCCCAGCGCCAGCAGATAAGCGGGCAAAAGCACAGCAACATAGCCATCGCCAAAGGCGCGCAACGCGCGAGCCGCCAGTAATGGAAAAGTGGTTTCATCTGCCCCCGCGGGCATGAGTAACCGGGTAAGTATCCTGCGCCCCACGCCCGTGCTCACTACTTGACCCCCTATCTGCGATCTGTCTATAAAGTAATGCCGATTTTGTCACTCAGGATTATTCGGCGCTACCTTGCGCATCTAACGCCTTTTTAATGTTTTTCTTGCCAGACGACTTGGCGCTCATCTCAATTGCATGCGATTTCCACATGGCAGTGGCTATTAAACCTAAATCCGGCAGTTGATCGCTCATTTTTCAGTTTTGAATTATGATTCAAAAGAATTTTTGTATCACTTGAGCTTCACATTTTTGGTGAGTTCGCTACGGGGCGGATTGCACGGTTTTTGCGGCGCATAGCTACGTTGCAACTCCTTGGAATGGAGCGCCCTGGAGCGTGGCACGCGGGGATTGGGCAGCGCAGGGGATGCTCACGACCGCATACATGGCGCCCGCATCCCGCTGCGGGGTCGCACCTTCCTGCGGAAGGCACTGCTCCGTCCTGCGCGGTCGCACCATTCCGCGTCGTCACGCCTTGCCCTGCACCCCAAAAACCGCACACTCCACCCCGTCCAACTACCGGATTTAGGTTAAAAGTAAAAGTGGATCGGGCTACGTTGTATCGTCAGCCCCTGACGGACAAAGAAAGATTGAGCGCTCCCTTCCCCGCAAGGAGAAAGGAGAGGGGGAATTGAAGGAACCGCCAAAGGGGCGGTGAACCGAAGCCTGTCCGTTCAAAAAAACTCACGCGCATGCTGATCGCGCGCATCGCATTATCTTATAAGCGGCGTTGATAGAGCTATTCATCGAGGCAAAATTCGGAACATCACCGGTGATCTGGTCAAAAACACCGCCCCTGGCAAAATGTATTTTCTGGGCTCTCTGCCAACCACCGGACACCTCGTCAACCGTAAATAAGTCAAGGTGAGGAAACCGGTCCTCGTACCTGGCGGCGACAGAGGGATCGCGGGGACGGTAATAGTGCTTGGCGGCGATATGCTGTGCCTGGGGTGTATGTAGATATTCGATGTATGAAGCCACACCGCGTGCGCCTTTCCCGTTTGCAACCGCATCCGCTACGCTAATAATGGGTTCAGCCACTATTGATATAGACGGGGTAACTATTTCAAACTTATCGTTTCCACTATTCTGAACGATGCGGTGCGCTTCATTTTCCCAAGTGAGAAGTACGTCGCCTATATTGAGAAAGACAAAGGCAGTAGCCAGGTTTCCCGGCTTTTTACCCTCGTAATCCACTGTCTGGGCGTTGGCAAACAATTGGCTGACAAATTCACGTGCGGTTTGTTCACTGCCGCCTGATTGCCTCATTGCATATCCCCAGGCAGCCAGATAATTCCAGCGACCGTTTTCAGAGCGCTTTGGGTTCGGGGTAACTACTTTTATATCAGAACGTACCAGATCGCCCCAGTCCCGCAGTTCCTTCGGGTTGCCTTTCCGTACGAGAAACACGATGGTTGAGGTATAGGCTGAAGGGTAAGAACCAATTCGAAAATCCCGCGCCAAAGGCTCGCGGAGTGCGGGTGCAATAGACTTTTCCTTATCATTCAGCCTGGCTACATCGTAGGACAGCGCGAGGGCCGGAACATCAAGTCCATCGACCGCAATATGCACCGGCTTGCCCAGTTTGCTCCGTGCCTGCTCGACTTTGATATCCAGGCCCGTCCGGGTTTTCCAGTGAGAGGCGAACGCGACATTCAAATCCCCGTATAACCGCCCTGTGGCGCCGAGTGCAGGAAGATCGCCAAAATTATTCAGAGTGGCATAGGCCGCGCCCAGGCTCACCAGCACTATAGATATACCAACAGCAAAACGGGAGCTGTCCAGCAACATTTTTATTTCCTCCAGAGCACTACGGATTCAGGAAAACCAGCGAGTTCTTCTTCGTGCACATAGGCTAAAACACCACAGGTTTTTTGCGGATCGTAAGGTAGATTAGAAATAACGTTATTCATGCGCTCGATATGGTCCTCTTTAGTCCGTATATAAACAGCATATTCAAGCATGGCTCACTCTTGTGCCAATGAGATTCGATTCGCACATCGTACTGTGGATTTATTACAGTATTTTTAAGGGCACTTGGAGGCGGCCCATGGAGACAACTACGTGATCCCTTGGGAGAGGAAGTCTTCAGGAAAGGGAAATGGGGGGATTTAACGCAAGCCTGAGATTTTCATCTAATTATTCTCGCCTTCTCAATAGGAAACAATTGGGAGAATACCGCCCAGTTATGTCTGTATCATTTCCGTTTTGTGACGGTTTTATGACAGCTGGTGAGTTTGGGTATAAACGAGGCGAGTAAGCCGCAGCTCCACCCTGTGGTTCTGGATGGCGAATCGATTTTGGGGGAATCCGGGCTGGCGGGCCAGCTCAAGAAACAATTGGCCGAGCGCATGCTGGGCGCGGAACTGAACCATCACTCACCGCCGAGGCTGTGCAGGCAGCTGGCAACCGCCGCAACGGCACCAGGCCGTGTATCTGGCGTTGGGCATCCGGGCAGACGGCCGCAAGGAAGTGCTGGGATTGTGGATCGAGCAGACCGAGGATGCCAAGTTCTGGCTCAAGGTCTTCAATAAATTAGAAACCGTGGATTGTTCGACATTCTGATCGCCGTAGTCGACGGCCACGGCTTTCCGGAAGCGATCGAGGCGGTCTACCTCCTCCGCCGCGCCATCGTGGACTACCTCAAGAACCGCTATACGACATCCAACTGGCGTGTGTGCCTTTAACCGGGATTGCCCGGCGAGTCTACAGCTATAAAAGCTGTAGGGATCCGTGAACGCTGCTGGGGCTATGCATGAAAGAACTGGCGATGACGCGGATGCGATACGGCTGCCGCAAGATCGGCATTCTGCTCGAGCGTGAAAGCCTCTGTCACAGTATGGGCATGTTGTACCGTATTTATCGGGAGGAAGGCCTTTCGTTAGGCTGTCAGCCGGACGCTGGCAACACATCCAGGTTGCCCGGCGCCCGATTTCATAACTTCTTCAATCTCTCCGGGTTTTCGATATTATCGAAAGCAAGTAAGAACGTGTGCTTCTTCAAACTCTATTTCATCGTGGATTTTCATTCCGTTGAATTCTCGCGCAGAGCTCGGCTGAAAGTCACGTATTCGTCCACGAAAGCGGAAACCGTCCATGACTTGCACAATTTCTACCAACACCAATTCTGTGCCGAGGAGCAAGGACACGTTGTCACCGTGGGTGACAGTATCGTTATAACGGACTCCATAAAGACGTTTTCCAGCATAAATGATGGATGAATGGGCAATACGCTTGGTGAACATCTCGTAGCTCTTCGCTTGTAAGCCTCAAGTAGAAACGGGAATAGGGCAAGCTGCTCTATCCCAACTTGAAACTGGCGATATTGCCCCCTCACGTATATTGGGCAGCGGTGCCACGTGTGCCACTCGTGCTTTAGCTAGCTGTGAGAGTTTACAGGTAGGACAAATTGGGGTCACAACTGCCTGGCGCGACACATTGTTATAGTTAATCTTTTATCAAAATCCCAAATACCTTTGCCAACAATCCCGCCAGGCTTCCCATGCCCTTGTCTACCGGCGCCAGGTATTGCTCAAGGTTCGTCAGGTCACGCATATCCTGATCGCTGTTGAGAGCCAAATTTTTCGATTTTTTATCGTTCGTCCAAATCGCCTGCAAAGTGCAGCCGCGAAGGTGAGGCGCCTTCTGCGGACGATATTAACGTAACTACCTTATTGCTGGGTTGCACTTTATCCAGACGACGGCACACACCATTGACCGTTGCCCCAATATGCATTGCCATATTTTTGTAAGAAACTGCTCCGGAGACCGTGGCTTCGGCTTGCAGTTCAAGATATTCGTGTGAGTGGATAGGCCCAACGACGGTCCCGTTGATAATCGCGTATGAAACTTCGATTTGGCCTTGAACAAAGGCGTCCTTACTCATGATCAGTGTGCTGGGCCTGTCGCCTGAGGCGGTAATATTTCCAGTTACACGGCCATCTATTCGCAATCCTCCCTCAAAGTTGATATCGCCGCGAATTTCGGTATCTGTACCGATAAGTGAATCTATATGGTTTGGCGGTTCATGGAGCTTCTTTTTTCCAAACATATTTTTTTAAGTCCTCTCGTAAAAGAAAGGCATGGCACTGCAGCACTCAATTATGAGTCGCCACAAGCGCCGCAATTGAAGTTTTCTAGAGAGCATTGTTGAGCCTATCGCTCAGACGTCGGTTCGGCTGACGCCTATCCATCTCCCGTCGCTCTTTGATTGGTGAGGGCGAAACTTCCTCTTCTCCGGCAATTAACCAGTCCAGGGGAAGGAAGATTTGAACGCGGTTTAATCAGCTTATTTTTTCAATTAAACAAAGGTTTCATTTTGAAAACCGAAGGATAGTTATGCTTGACTTAAATGTCAACTATCATTTAACTTCATGGGGAAAACGAATTCTGGAATCTTTTTCCTGAATAATTTTGCAGTTCAGGCTTATCGCCCGGGTCTAACAGCGAGAAAAATTTATGGCGCGATAAAAAAACCCCTTATAACGGGTGGGGTAATAATCAGCGCAAGGGGAGGACTACTCGATTGATGGCAGAGGTACGTTCAGCTCTTTGGCCTTGGCCTCGACAGCCCCGGAAGTTCTGCCAAGCTTCAATGCGATTCTCCTGATAGGTACATTCTGGCTGACCATGGCCTCCAGAATGCGAATGTGCTCTGCTGTCCAGGGACCATATGAATTATACGCTCGCTGCCGTCTTTCGCCCTGCCGCCTCTCGCCGGCTCTGCGTTCCGGCTCACGTCGGGCAGCCCCAGGGTGCGCGTTATCATCTCTGCATATCCTGGCTATGATTTGCTCCGCTGTCGATGCTAGAGACGATTGCGATTTCCGGGATACGCAATCCTCCGCAATAATTTGCAGCAACTCAACAAGCTCTCCTCGGCTCTCGGGCGGCAGGATGTTCAAAACACTCTTCAATATTTGATATGACTGCTGAAGTTCCTCGTTCCAAGGATCTAATACATCTTCATCTGGATTTTCTCCATTTGCGAGGCCAACATTCTTGCCAGGTTTCACCTCATCTTCCATAAGAATCCTCCTTTTCAATCAGACACTTTTTAGACAATGCCGATAAGCGGCTGGGTTGCTTTCGAACGTGTGAAAATACAGCGTTCCTCCCATTTTACTGGCCCCTGCCCGGCGGCGTCATCCATTCGTGTGTTTCACGGGCCACCATCTCTTCTCTTCCCCTTCCAACAACTACATCATGTAGCAGTGCGTCTTGCGCGCTTGGGACCAGCGCATCAGTTCAATGCGCCGCTCGTGCTAGTCGTCGTCGTGCTAGACGTCGACATGTTAAACAACTCTTGACATTTATGTAAAGTAAAACTAGTCTTTAAATAGAAAGCGAATTTTATCTATATTAGCATCGAAATATGCATATAGGCATAGGTACCCGTCTTACACAATTACGGCTCAGATATAAGCTTAACCAGAGCCAACTGGGCGAGCTATGCGGTGTTACTAAAGCCGCAGTTTCTCAATGGGAGAAGGAAACCTCCATGCCGGAAATAAGCAAGTTGATTAAACTGCGCTCAAAGCTTTTCTTTTCCCTGGACTGGTTGATTACAGGAGAGGAAGAAGTAATGCTGCGACCAGTGATCGAACGAAGACAATATAACAGGCGTCAATGGAACCGGCGCTTTAGCGACAGGTTCAACATTCTCTGAAGCTGCCCGGTTACCATGATGATGTTGCCTGGATGAGGATTTAAACACGGCATTTCGGAGAGAAGGGTTCTGGCGATTCCCTATCTGCTCAACTGGAAGTTGGAATACTGGCAGGGCTGAGCTGAGTTTCATCGATCTTGGATTTTCCTCCGTTTTTTGTACTGAATCTTTCCGGCGAAACTTTTGTCACCGGTTTAATAGAATATCTCACGCAACCTCGTCGAACTCGACGGCGAGCGTCTCCAGAAACCTGACTGTCATCATATGGAACCCTGCCTGAAGGTCGCATCGGCAACGGCGCGATCAGGTAAAGAGTGCGTCGGCAGGCCGGACCGCCCGCCGAGGCAAGCTTCGGATCCTGTGCAAGCGGCTTGGTTCTGTCATACAGCTCCTGGTCAAAGCTGCGCGGCCCGTTCGATTATCCCGGCCCGATGTAGGCCACAATGGTGAGCAAATCCTCGCGTGCCTTCAGCCGCCCCTCGATGCAGCAAGGAGTCTTTGCCTTCGCCATGGATCAGCTGGTTGGGGATGCCATGTGTGCACAAGGGCTGGAATTCGGCCTCGTAGCCCAAGCCGTCGGTGCAGCTATTCACATGGGCAATAAGGGCGAATGTCCGCTGGTCCTGCACTTGATGCTCATGTGCCTTGCATCCAGATCAAATTAATCCAACGGAGTTTTTCCCTTTTCCGGGGATAGATTGGGGATAGGGTTGTGAGCAAAGATTAATTAATTCAGCCAGAGCATCTCAAGTTTGAGGCGCAACTGACGTAATTAGGCTATTGCAAACTGGAAAACTGCCATGGATCCATGTTCCGCCTCCTAAATCTGCTTCTCGCCGGCTCGGCTGGTTACGTGAGCAGGTTTTTGCACATTGTACTGGAGGCGATCGCTATTTCAGAAGTCTCGCATAAGCTAAAGTAGATAGGCCGCGATACGATAGAGGTTCGCGGCGTTTTGGGGATGGAGACAGAAATCTACAAACGTGCTTTTCCTGCCGAACACACCCTCTCTCGGCGGGCTGTCGCCGCTCTAACGTTTACGATTTTTATATCACTTACCCTGGTGAGTGGGCTTTTCGTCCACAATTTACAGGAGCGGAATGAAAATGCTCGATTCGATAAGGTGGCAGCAGAGGCTATCCAAAAGATCGAGCACCACTTTTCGGCATATGAACAGGTGTTGAAAGTGGGGCGGGGGCACCTGCTTGCCTCCAACTTCGTTTCACGGGATGGATGGCGCACATATGTGAATGCGCTGCGGATAAATGAGAGATATCCGGGCATTCACGGTATCGGTTTCGCCAAATATATCCCACCTTCAGAGCTTGCTGCTCACATTGAAGAAGTGCGCGCGGAAGGATTCCCTGACTATAGAGTCTGGCCGGAAAACTCGCGCCAGGAGTACACCTCGATCGTCTATCTTGAACCCTTTTCGGGAAGCAACCTGCGCGCGCTTGGGTACGACATGTTCTCGGACCCCGCGCGACGCACCGCCATGTCCCGCGCGCGCGATACTGGGGAAGCCGCACTCTCGGCAAAGCTGGAGCTCGTCCAGGAAACCGGCGAAGATATCCAGGCCGGCGTTCTTATGTATGTCCCATACTACGGGGTCGAAGACCTGCCGGGAACGTTGGAAGAGAGGCGCGTATCGCTTGTTGGCTATGTATATGCGCCGTTCAGAATGGGGGATTTCGTACGAGCCACCCTTCGCACCGAGCTTGATATTCTGAATTTGAGAATATTTGATGGCGAGGCATTGGAAGAAAATTCTCTTCTTTTCGACAGCGGAAAACATCGGCCTGGGCCGCCGCCCGCACCTGAATTTAAACGAGTCATACCTCTATCCGTGTATGGGCAGACTTGGGCAATCGAAGTGTCTTCACGTCCTGCATTTGAAGAAGCGACAGAAAGTTACGGGGCGTTTCTCGTTCTGCTAGGCGGAATTCTGCTCAGTATTTTGACCACCATGGTTGCTTTTGTCCTTTCTGAGAACAAAGAGAAGGCTGCGGCACTAGGGCGTATAAATAAAAAACTGCTATTGGCAATGGAGGAGCAGAAGTCAACAACACTGGAGCTTCTGAATTCGAAGATTCGAACAGAGAGGATTCTGGAAAGTATTGCCGATGCTTTTTACACCTTGAATCGAGAATGGCGCTTCACTTATGTAAACAAGGAAGCGGAAAATCTGCTACGGCGCGACCGCAACGATCTCCTGGGCAAAGTGATCTGGGAAGAACTTGAGGAGACAAAAGGAACAATATTTGATCGTGAATATCATCAAGCACTCGTGGAAAACGTCGCAGTGACATTTGAAGAGTTCTATATTCCCCTTGGCAAATGGTTTGAGGTACACGCATATCCGTCGGAAGAAGGGCTGGCTATTTATTTTCGCGATATCACCACGCGCAAAGAAGCCGACGCGCGCATTCGCCAACAAGCTTCTCTTCTCGACAAGGCAACGAACGCGATCATTGTTCGTGGAATCGATGATTGTATCCAATTCTGGAACCAGGGTGCCTGGCGGCTTTATGGCTGGATATCCGAAGAGGTAATGGGCAGACCGGTTGGCATGTTATATGACGGTATGACAGCTTTTAATGAAGCAACCAGGTTGCTGCTCGATGCCGGCGAATGGCGGGGCGAAATAAAGCAGCGGCGCAAGGACCAAAGCATGCTGGTCATCGAAGCCCATTGGACTTTGGTTAGAGATGACGAGGGATGCCCATGGTCGGTTTTGGAGATCAATACAGATATTACCCGGCGAAAGAGCGCTGAGAACGAAATCCAGTACTTGGCATTCTATGATTCTTTGACGGGATTACCCAACAGACAACTTCTGCTGGATCGCCTGCGGCAAGCCCTCGCTTCTGGCGCCCGGCACCGGCACACCGGCGCATTGCTGTTCATAGACCTCGATAACTTTAAATTGCTCAATGACACGCTCGGCCACGACTTGGGTGACAGATTGCTACAGCAGGTCGCTCCTCGCCTGATCTCCAGCGTGCGCGACAGCGACACCGTAGCCCGGCTGGGCGGTGACGAGTTTGTGGTGATACTGGCGGCCAACTTTAGCGAAGATCACGACGAAGCCGTTGCTCAGGTAAGAACCATTTGCGAGAGGATTCGCAGCGCGTTCAATCAACCTTTTAGTTTGGACGTATACAAACATCACACCACGCCAAGTATCGGCATCGCGCTATTCAACGATCAGTCGCACACGGCCGACGAACTGCTGAAGCGGGCGGATCTCGCGATGTACCAGGCAAAAGCGTTAGGCCGCAATGCCATGTGCTTTTTCGATCCGGATATGCAAGCAGAAATGAATGCTCGCGCTATTCTGGAATCGGATTTACACAAAAGCTGGGA
>NZ_FODX01000013.1 GCF_900110495.1 Nitrosovibrio sp. Nv6
GGCGTTCGTTGAGGCTTGAGCCGTGTGAGGTGGAAACTCTCACGCACGGTTCTTAGAGGGGGGATTGGCGGCAACGCCGATCTCCTACTCGGCACTGTTGAGGACGGAAAGAAACAACCTTGGTATATCACTCGGCACACGGACGAGCCCATATTTATGGCAGGCATCACGAATTGGAAGGAATACAAGCACCAGACCGTAGAGATAGGATTCGTCATTGTCACTCAGGATTCAATAGGCGGAATGGTAGACGTGCATGACAGAAGGCCTGTAGTGCTAGAGCCCGCAGACGCTTGGCGCTGGATGAATCCGGAAACATCGGTTGAGGAAGCCGCACATATAGCACAGACAAAGTCACTGCCGACTGAAGCGTTTATGTGGTGGAAGGTGGACAGGACCGTCAACGTGGCCGATCTGAATAATAACGGGAAGCAGTTGTTGACGCCGGTTGGCATTCAAGATGGGGTCAGCTCACGAAACGGACATTTTTGTACGCTAGACGTTTGTCATATCGTCGCAAGTCACTCTGCGCTTGATCTGCCAGCTGCTCAGGGACCAGTTGGAGCACACCCCACCGACTTCAAGTACGAGATGCTTTAGGGTCGATTCCGCCATTTCCTGACGCATGCCGACCCATCTTTGCAGGTCTCAACCAGACAGCACGCAGCTACGCGTACGATTTTTTCCTTTTCGTGAGTTGACCCCATAAACGCCAGAGTCGAGAAGGGTTTAACCGGACGCTATTTCCGGCACATGTTCAGGGAGGGGAGGGTCACCATTCCTGCAGGCGGGTGGTATGAATGGTTGCCTGAAGCCGGAAAGAAACAGCCTGGTATATCACCCGGAAAGACAGGGAGCCGATCTTTATGGCCGGGATAACCAATTACAAGCTATACAACTCCCATCAGACCGTCGAAACTGGATTTGTCATCGTGACGCAAGACGTCGAAGGGGGAATGGTGGATATTCATGACCGCAGACCAGTGGTTCTGAAACCGGAGGATGCCTGGCGCTGGATGGCTCCTGAGACGCCAGTAGAGGAAGCAGCCCATATTGCCCAAGGCAGCTCGCTCCCAACTCAAGAATTCCTGTGGTGGCGCGTGAGCAGGGAACTGAACCGTGCCGATCCATATAACGACAGGAAAGAACTGTTGGAGCCGATAGGCACGCCTGAAAACGCATAGCCTTTCCTCGTTTGCTGTGTGTCACAAACTGCGGCAACCGGCGCATAGAAGGGGCAATAGATCGAGTTTTCCCCGATTGGCGTGGATAGGTCTGTTGATAACTGCCCAAGCTTGTGTCTTCGCTTTGGTTTCCTGCGCGGGATTAGGATTGCAGCACTTTCTAGCGGTCTAGTCTAAGAAATGCAGGGCCTAAACGCCGAACGGAGCTATGATTCTCCTCGGTGCTATATTCATAGATATCAATAACAATAAAGGCACCAGGGAATGGAAGAGATTGCAGGATTCAAGGAGATTGCACCTTATCTGACAAATCCGTTGGTGCTGGTCGGGTTTGTCCTGGTTTTGTTTTTTGGTATCCATCGTCTTTTGCTGAAAGCGGGAATTCTCCCGCCACTTACTCCCCACACGGGTGGCAAGGTAGTGCAGACCTTCCTGCGCTACGGGTTTGTCATTGCGCTTGTCGTGATCGCTCTCGGGTCTGTCTATGCATTCTATCAGGCATACCTTCAACACGATCCAAATTTTCAAGAAAGACAGGCCAAGGCGGAGCATTCCCGGCACCAAGTTGAGGTAGTGAAAAGCGCCTGTCCTAACGAAAACTGGCGATTGTTCGATGAAGCCACGCGCCGTGTAATGGCAGGTGCTTGCAAGCAAGCGATCGACGCCATACCGCAACTTAATGCGTCAGAGCCAGAGAAAGAAGAAGCGCTGGCCAGATTGGAGAAGGGTGATACGCAAGGTGCCAAGGACCTATTTCAAGCAGTACTTGAGCGGAAATCCGCAGAGGGAAAAGCTTCAAATCGGGAAGCAGCCGAAGCTGCGCGACATCTTGGTGCCTTGGTCGTTCTTGATGATCCCCTAGAGGGGATTGCTAAATATCGGAAGGCAGTCGAACTGGACCCGGATAATTTGGAAGGCTGGAGCGAGCTCGGGCGTTTATTGACTGCTATAGGCAAGTGGAACGACGCGGAAGCGGTCTATGAGAAGTTTAAAGCGCATGCTCAGTCTCAAGGTGACCAGAAATGGCTTGCCCGTGCTTACGAAGGTCTGGGGCTCATGTATCAGTTCCGTGGGAATCTGACGCAGGCCGAGAAGATGTACGGGCAGGCGTTGGCGATGTTCAAGCAGGCGTTGGCGATTTACGAGGAGCTGGGGCGCAAGGAAGATATGGCCCACGCTTATGAAAATCTGGGCATTGTGTATCAGAGGCGCGGGGAGCTGGCACAGGCCGAGAAGAAGTACAGGGAGGCGTTGTCGATTTACGAGAAACTGGGGCGTAAGGAAGACGAGGCCTACGCTCATGAAAATCTGGGGGATGTGTATCAGAGTCGCGGGGAGCTGGCACAGGCCGAGAAGAAGTACAGGGAGGCGTTGTCGATTTACGAGAAGCTGGGGGATAAGAGAGGCATAGCCTATGCATACGTAACGTTTGGGTGGCTTTATTCTGATCAAGGGGACCTGACAAAGGCTGAGAAGATGTACAGGGATGCGCTGGTGATTTTCGATGAGTTGGGGCACAAGGTAGGGATGGTCGAAGCTTACCTGGGTCTGGAGAATGTGTATCAGACTCGCGGGGAGCTGGCACAGGCCGAGGCGATGTCCACACAAGTGCACCGGATCGCCGAGAGCATGGGGAACAGGCTAGGCACACTCTACACTTACACCAGGCTGGCACTTGCATATCAGATGTTTGGAGACCTGACACAGGCAGAGACGATGTACAGGAAATCCATTGGACTGTTCCGTGAATTAGGCATGACGGTATACGTGCAACTCTTTCAGGAGAAGCTTGATGCAATTGCGAAGCAGAGACGATGTAGAGCAGATCCATTTGATTGTCCGATTCTGACACTCCCTTGAGTTTCGAGGGTAGCAAGCTGCCGTATCCAAATCTCATATGCAGAAACTTTTTTGAACATCGAAAGATAATAAGAAAAAATGTTCCTGAACCGACTCGGTGAAATCCGCGACCGCAGTTTCGAGAATCAGCGTTATCGCGCGAGCGGCCTCAACCTGGCGGTGTCAGCGATCGTGTTGTGGAATACCGTCTATCTGGAACGGGCAGTGCAAGCACTGCGGAATTCGGGGAAGGACGTGGACGACAAGCTGCTGACGCACCTGTCGCCGCTCGGTTGGGAACACATCAACCTGACCGGCGACTACATCTGGCGGCAGAACCGGCAGGTCGAGCAGGGCAAGTTCAGGCCGCTACGGACGCTCGACGAGGCTTAACGTACGATTTTTTCCGTTTTCGTGAACAGACCCCAAGATTGATCTAAACAGACCAACTTAGATAAAGAAACGGATCATGACAAATACCATTCATTTCAGAAAAAAACGCAATCAGCAACATCCTGAGAATGTCCTACCTATGTGCTTGGTGTTGAAGGAGGTGGAGATGTCGGTGTTGAAGGAGGGGGAGATGTCGGTGTTGAAGGAGGGGGAGATGTCGGTGTTGAAGGAGATGAAAGCTGTGCTTGCTGAGTATTGTTATTTATATAAAAATTTCCAAAGTTTCCTATTCCTCCAAAAAACGCACCAAAGGCGGCGACAAACGCAACACCTATAGTTGTTACGGAAAGAATCCTCTTTTGTTGTTCCTCTTTTTGTTTTTTTCCTACTTCATCATAGAAAGCTTCTATCGTTTGCAAGTCGTTATAAACCGACTCATATAAGGATTTATATTGATTACGATGAATATCATCTAATTCTGTAAACTCACGTGCTAGAACTGAACGTGTTTTAATAGCGACATAGTCTGGAACTAAATCTATCAGTAGGGTTTCTTCAAAATCAGCTATTGCTAATTCAATTCTACGCACACATTCTTTAATGCCATATTCATATGCAGAATTAGATGATATTTCGCAATGTGTTTTTATGTCTTTAAGCTGAGTACAAAAGTATGCATGCTTTCTTAAATAAAATGAGGCTCTTATAGCTTTAGCAAGGTGCAAGCCAGCAAAAATAAATTGTTTCTTTGAAGTATAGACAGACTCTGCTTCATGACGCTTCTCTATCTCATCTAAAACTTTACTAGTAGATTCGAACAGTTCACAAACTTGTGTAAGCTCGTCCTCATACATTTTACGATGTATGCAAATTGTGTTCCCCGAATTCCTTGCATTCGTGGTTCTCTTTTTCTATCTGTTCCTTCAACATTTCCCTGCGATGCTCATATATAGCTTGGGCCAACTCTTGCTTGGTTTTGGGAGTAGGAAATTTTGTAAAAAGATAATCGAATAAGCCGCTCATATTTTCTTCCTCTTTAAGTTTTTCGTACGATACTACATACGCGTACATAAGTTAACTATAGCGTACATAAGTTAACTAAGCTATAGCTTTACTGTCATGATTCATTTGATCTAATTAATGTCTTTGAGTCAGGTTAGGGTACACTAACCTGATGTCAGGCATTACGACGCAATATCGTCAGAATAGAGTTATCTTTGAGTGGGAATCGTTAGAATAGTTTATTTTGATGCTCTTTAGTCTCCGTGACCGCCTTCTTAAACACCGTCTGATCAATTAATGGGATATTAGGTTTTTTTCCGGCAAATAATTCCTCGATAGTAAGAATTTGGATTTTTGGAAATTTTCCATGATAAGTTTCGTAATAACCTGCTTTGATGGCCTCAACGTTCATAGGCTTAGTCGGTTTGTTTAGCGTGATGAATACACCTATTTTGGCCTTTTCACGGCCGATAACGTGTCCAAGATCGCGAATCATTGGGACGCTAACGCTATCTCCTCCTTTGACAGAGACTATGGCTTTCTCAGTAGTTTTACCATCCGGTTTGAAATAAATAATTCCATCAATGCCACTGTCGGCTCCTTTCTTCTTTCCCCCATACGGAATGGCATTAACTAAAGATACGGCCCACCATTGGAATTGATACTTATCAGCAGCGGCTAATGCCGCTGCTCCACTCAGATCTTTTGGCGTTCCATGCACATCAAAGATAACATCAGGAAAGGCATCGGTAAGGCGCTTTTCGATAAGGGAAATAGCAAGATGCGTTATGTCTATCCCAACCCACTTCCGTCTTAGTTTTTGCGACGCATGAATAGTCGTACCGCAACCACAAAATGGATCTAAAATCGTGTCTCCGATATTGCTTGATGCATGGATGATGCGCTCTAAAAGGCCAAGTGGCTTCTGGGTGGGATAGCCAAGGCGTTCCTTGGAGCTTGGTTTGATCCACGATACATCGTTATCGACACCTTCCTCCGTTTCAAAAACGGTTCCTTCGGTATACGGCTGATAAGACCATATATCACCAGTAGCTGGCCCCTCGCCATCCCGAATACGTCTCTCATAAACGGGCCATGCTTGACCGCTAATTATGCGCACAAAGCCAGCCTCATAAAGAGCATCAAGTTTTTGATGCTGAGTTAAGCCGTCATCGTCAAATCCGCTGTCTTCCCATAGCTTTCCCGGAATAGCCCAATGTCGTTGTTTGGCTGAGGGATCAAAACCTCGCCAAGGCTTTCCGCTCTCGCCTTTTCTTAGGCCCGATCCGGTAAGAACGTTCCCATAATAAGCAGTTTTGTATCCAAACTCGTCTTTTTCAAAGTGAGCATCAACATGGCCGCGCATATAAGGTTGCTTTGGATGATTCCATACGTATGTATCCGATGCAGAATAAAATAGAATCACATCATGTAACGGGCCCCATTTTTCGCTCTTGTTATGTGATCCTGTGCGCCGCCAGATTATTTCGTTTCTAAAATTTAGTGGAGAAAATATGCTATCAAGCAAGATCTTTAAGTAATGGCTTGCGGTCGGATCACAGTGTAAATAAAGGCTCCCGGTTGATTTTAAAACACGGTGTAGCTCAAGTAACCGTACTGCCATCATAGTAAGATAAGCCATCATATCGTTTTCTTTGAGACATGAACGCAAAGCACGTAACACTTCTGAAACGTCACTGTTCCCACAACTCATAACTTGATCGAAAGCCGCCTCTGCGGAATCATTCCAATGCCAAGTATCCTCGAAGGCCTCGATCTGTGCTTTTGATTTCTCGCCCGAGGTACCCTTGAATAAAACGTTGTAGGTCGCCTGGCTATTAAAGGGAGGATCGAGGTATACAAGATCGATGCTTTCGTCAGCGATGTGTTCCCTTAAAACTACAAGGTTGTCACCGTAATAAAGATGGTTAATGCTAGAGAGTGGCATGGTTAGTGATTTAGATTATTTGTTACTAATTACGCAGTTTTAAGCAGCGTCAGCTTGAATGCAGACTATAGCTTATCCCATCCCAAGGGTGCCCCTCCCAGAATTTATCGTAATGAAGCTTAATAGCTTGTCCGCTTGAGGGGTCGGGTCGCCCAAAACCGGCAGAATCGCACCGTTATAACGTTGCATAAGGCTTCCCTTGTGCTACAAATCAATGAATGATAAAGGACGTTATCATTCATAAATATGAGAGATGGGGGTAAGTGTTTTTGTTATTGATCGGGACAGGTGTTTATGATATAAGCTAGATTGTACATCTAGCTTATATCATGGAGGGGCAATGCGCGAAGTCGGTGCCTTCGAGGCCAAGAACAAACTCGGTACCTTGCTCGACTGGGTCGAGAACGGTGAAGAGGTTCTTATCACCCGGCACGGCAAAGCCGTGGCCCGGCTGATTTCCAATACCGCCGCTCACGACCCCAGCAAGGCGGTGGCCGCTGCCAAGCGCATCCGTGCCCGGGCCGCTGCGCTCAAACATGGTGCCTTCGACTGGCAAGAATGGAAAGCCTATCGCGATGAAGGCCGTGCGTGAGCTTGGTGCTCGATAGTTCGGTCACGCTGGCTTGGCTCTATAGCGACGAGCTGACCCCTGCCACGCAACAGGTTTTAGACCGCGTTACCGCCGCCGGCGCATGGGTGCCGTCGCTCTGGCGCCTTGAAGTCGCCAATAGTCTGCAAGGTGGTGTCCGGCGGGGGCGCATCAGCGCGGAGTTCCGCGATGCCGCCCTCACTGACCTCGCGCTGCTCAATATGACGATCGATCCGGATACCGATACCTTTGCCTGGTCGGCGACGCTGCGTCTGGCCGAACGCTGCGGGCTCACCCTCTACGATGCCGCGTATCTGGAACTAGCCCGGCGCCTCGATCTGCCTCTGGCCACGCTCGATCAGGAACTGCGCGCCGCCGGGAGCGGGCTCGGCGTCACTCTGCTGGGAAGCTGACGCATGAACGGGAACCCCCTCACCCTTTCTGGAAGTACTCTGGCGCTGCCAGCACTGTTTGCGCCTACCCCGGACGCGGGCAAACGCTTCATCGAGTTCTTCACCGCCAATATCCGCAACCCGAATACCCGCAAGGCCTACGCCCGGGCTGCCGGTGAATTCGCCGCCTGGTGCGAAACCAACGGACTGACCGAGCTACGCGACATCGAGCCAGTGCATGTGGCGGCATATATCGAGAGCCTGCAGCTGCGCTTGGCCGCGCCCTCGGTGAAGCAACACTTGGCCGCCATCCGTATGCTGTTTGACTGGTTGGTGATCGGCCAGGTGCTCGCGGTCAATCCGGCCAGCTCGGTGCGCGGGCCGAAGCATTCGGTCAGGAAAGGCAAGACGCCGGTGCTGGCGGCGGACGAGGCCAGGACGCTTTTGGATTCGATCGATATCGGCACTCTTACCGGTCTGCGCGACCGCGCCTTGATTGGCCTGATGGTCTATACCTTCGCCCGCGTCGGCGCAGCGCTGGGCATGAAGGTCGAGGATATCTATGTGCAGAGTCGGCGCACATGGGTGCGCCTGCATGAAAAAGGCGGTAAGCAGCATGAAACGCCCTGCCACCACAACCTCGACGAATATCTGCACGCCTATCTTAACGCGGCAGCCCTCACAGAGGCCAAGAGCATGCTGTTCCGCACCACGCTCGGTCGCACCGGTCAGCTCTCAGACCGGCCGATGCGCCAAGCTGATGCCTACCGCATGATCCGCCGCCGCGCGGCCGCGGCGGGCATCCTCACCCAGATCGGCAACCATTCATTCCGCGCCACTGGCATCACCGAATACCTGCGCAACGGCGGCAAGCTGGAAGTGGCGCAACAAATGGCCGCTCACGAGAGCGCACGCACCACCGGCCTCTATGACCGGCGTAACGACCAAGTCTCCCTTGATGAGGTCGGGCGAATCGTGATCTGACGGGGGGATGGTGCGTGTCATCTCCTGCCCTGCCTCGTACCCTGTTGGTAATGTCTTAGTTATATCGGAAAATATCGGAAAACACCTGTTTTCCGACACCTCATATGTCAATCATATCACCAGCTCCAAGTGCCTCCCCCGGTTTTGCATGCTCTCCTAATTGTATGGTAAATATACGGAAACTTTATAATTACTTGTTGGGGTGCGGGCAAAGCAGTTTGCAATCGAGGCGCTTGACAAGAGTGAAAGCCGTGTAGCACACTTCAATCCGTGTTCCAGGGTGTCGCAGAAGGAAGAAGAGGCTGTTGCAAGAGAGGCGGTAAGCCAATTAGGCAAGTCTGACTCCAACATTTGCACATATATATACTTTAATTACAGCGAAAAGCAAGACTGATAGAGGAAAGAAAATGAACGAAAAGGCTCAAGTAATTGCTAAGGACTTCGCCGACAAGATGGCTGGGCATCTCCCGGATGACAAGATCAAGGCTGCAGTTGACAAGATCACGACCACGGCGACCAGCTACCCGGCAAATGGAAGTGTCGTCATCGCGATCTTTTACGTGAAGCCGGTGATAACTATCACCAGCACCGGTGGTAAGACTTTTTACGGGAACGGTGGCGGAATTGGATCCGCCGGAGGCGGTGCGTGGTGGGGTGATGTCTACACCGACGACATCGAACGCTTGTACAGAGACACGGTGAGCTTTCAGATCAATATCGCGGTGGCCTACTCGGCCGTTGTTTTCTTCGACCGCGACAGCAATGAACTAGGACATTTCCAGGCGGGCTCACTGGTTACGGGAGGATTTGTCGGTGGCGGGTCAGGGGCTTGGTCGTAGCCTCCCCTGAACAGCCCGCAGGGCGGAATACGGCGGGGTGCCGCCCGAACTCGCTGCGCTGGTGGCGGGTGCCATCAATCTTCGTGCCATCACCGATCATTGGTCCGAACTGCTGCGTCTCGCAACGTCGATCTTCGCTCATGGTGTCGCCCCCATGTGTTACACGATAAGTACACTATAGCACAACGGTGGGGGCAGCTTACTACCGCAACCGCCTATCTTTTCAGCGAAGTGAATAATCCAGTTATTCTGTAGCAAAAAGTTTCCCTTTTGCTACACTAAAAACGACAATGCTAATGCATTGTTTTTTTTAGGTTCACAGTGTGGCGAAAGGCTGTGGCGAAAAGAATGGAGGAAACCAGGCATGAAAATCGGCTATGCGCGGGTATCGACTGACGACCAGAATCTTGACTTGCAGATGGACGCTTTGAACAAGGCAGGATGTGAGCGGATATTCACCGACCACGGCGTCAGCGGGGCTACTATCGAGCGTGAGGGACTATCCCAGGCGATTGCAGCAGTTGGGAAGGGTAACGTGCTGGTGGTGTGGAAACTCGATCGGCTGGGCCGGTCACTGAGTTTCCTAATAGAGTTGATCGATAAGTTACGAAAAGACCAGGCGGGATTTGAAAGCCTCTCGGATGGTATCAATACCACGACCGCAGGCGGGAAACTGGTGTTTCATATCATGGGCGCACTAGCCGAGTTCGAACGTGCGCTGATTTCCGAACGATCAAAGGCCGGAATGCAGGCTGCAAGGAAACGGGGGAAACATTTAGGTCGGCCAGTTAAATTAAACCGGGAGCAAATTAATCACGCGGCGGGGATGGTCAAGGAAGGGCGAGAAACCGTTTCCGGCATGGCCGAGTTGTTGAAGGTGGATCGCACCACTTTGCATCGAGCGTTAAAGCGAAAATAGTCGGGTGGGCTAAAAAAGGCAAATCCAGTAACATAACGCACGCCTCTGCTTGAGGCAGAGGTTGTTTATTCCATATTCGATTAAAAACTGTTAAGTTTCTCGGAGCCACTATGCCCGATGTTTTCATCAGCTACTCAGTCAAAGACGCAGCACTTGCAGATTTGGTTCATGAAAATTTGCGCACCCATGACCTCGATGTCTTCTACGCGCCTATAAGTCTGACTGTTGGCAGCCAGTGGGCGCCTCAGATTCTTGAGGCGTTGCGAAACTCCGAATGGTTCTTCTTGTTGGCAAGCAAGAATGCGCTGGATTCCGCAAACGTCCAGGTGGAAGTGGGTGGCGCAATGTCCCAGAAGAAGAAGGTGGTACCCATCATGTGGGATATACAGCCGAACGAACTTCCTCACTGGATTGCAGATTATCAAGGTCTTGTGCTTACTAATGCCAATATGGGGGACATCAGCCAGCAGGTGACAAAACTGGCTGCCAACATTAAGGCAAGCAAAGAGAAAGCACAGCTCATTGTCGCTGCGGTTTTCTTTGGTTTGTTGGTTTTCTCGAAGTAAAACTTACTAGTATTGAAATAGCTAAAACTCTATTTCTCCACTTTTTATCAAAAAATGGATCTGCCGGCAGCTGCTATTTTGAACCGCGGCTAAAGAAATGGATCTGTTTTGTGAACGGTTTTCCCACTTCTCTGTTTTTGAATTCAAGCCGCCTGCTTCAGCAGGCGGTAAGGCGCGGCCCAGGCCGCGCTGCATTTTTTATTTCAACCTCCATACTCCGTTCTTTTTGATCTCGTCGTGCATGGCGTCCGGCGCTAGGTCGATTTCGCCTGGCCAGGTTACTGCTCCGAACTCGACATGCGCCTGGGCGAATACATCCGGGTCGGCCAGCACTGCAAAAACACCGGCGCGGGGTGAACGCACCCGCTCGGACATATCGACTTCACCTTCCAGTCCATCAATAAAGCGAACATGTAGCCGGTAGCCGTCAAGTGCCTCTACTGCTTTAACCCGCCAAGGTGCCGTTATTTTTATAGGCGGAACTACAGAAGAGGCGATATCTTCTTTGGTGATTGACCGCGTTGACATAATTCCCAATCCTCCATGAGTTCGGCGCGGTGTTCCTGCGCCCATTCCAGTATCAGCGCCATTGGTCGGCGTGACATTTTCCCTCTCAATATTTCCAAGGTGCGTATGTCGATCACTACTTCATACTCCGCATAGTTTGCGTGAAAATGCGGCGGTGCATGATCGTCCCAGTACATGTGAATTATAATTCCAAAAAACGTACTTATGATTGGCATAGTTCTCCCTCCTTGGTTAAGCGGCTTTTTGTTCGCTTTGGTTGCCTTCCACTAAATCCATAATATAGCGGTGTGCTTTGCTGGCTTGGTTGGCTGCGGTGAAGATGGCGCGTTTGTCGCTTTTCAACACCTTCAGCCATGAATCGATATACCCGGCATGATTCGGGAGCATCGATGCGGCAAAACCGAGTTCCGCATTCAGGAACGCGCTGCCAAGCTCGGCAATCAATTCCTCGAAAGCATAGGATTCTGTACCAAAGCGGCTGGCGAAGTCACGCGCTAAACGGTGCTTGGCTCCGGTCCAATGCGTCAGCTCGTGCAGGGCCACGCTGTAGAACTCGATCTCGGAAGCGAAGCGGTTTCGTTCCGGCAAATAAATTTCATCAGTCGAAGGGCGATAAAACGCCTTGTCGCCCTGTTCGCGGATAACTACGCCAGAATGGATTAAAACGTTTTCGGCTGCATCGATCTGCTGAAACTCGTTAAGCTGCGTGGTGGTCTGTGGCTTGTCTATGCCGTCTATCTGGTCAAGATTGAACAACCAGAATGGCTTAATCACGCGTATGCAGTCGGTTTTTTCGGTGCTGCCGCCTTCGTTCTCCGACTCGCGCTCAAGCGTCTTGAAAAAAACGCACGTAACGCTCTTTTCACCTTTGCGGACTTGGCCGCCCATCTCTGCCGCTTGTTTGTAGGTCAGCCAGCAGTCGCTTGAATAGCCGTGAGTCATGGCCGAGGCCCACAACAAAAGTACGTTTACGCCCTGATAGGCTGCGCCGGTCTTTTGGTTGCGGGGCAAACCGTTGCCGGTTCGTACCCAAGTAATATTGCTTTTTTTCCCGCTTTCCAACATGGCGATAATTTCTTCCGTGATCTGTGCATACATATCTTTCTTAGGGGTGGTGATGGTTTTCATGCTCTGGATTCCTCGCGGTTCGGGTTAATAAATACATCCTTTCGCTTGGGCTCCTTCGCACCGCCCTGGGGCGGCGGGGGTGGGGATAGCCCTTGTCCTCATGGGCAAGGGTCGGGAATGGGTGGGGTAGGTAGACGGTGAAGCAACAGGCCGCTGTTTCCTGCCCCGTTGCGTTCTGGTTATCCCCCCCAAGTCCCCCTCGCAGAGGGTCGGGGGCTTGAGGGGAATAACGCAACGGGTAGAGCGGCCTGCACCGTCCTGGATGGGTTTGAGTTGCCTGCGGCCTGCACCTGGTACAGGTGCAGGATCACAGACCATGACAGGCACAGCGTACCGCATAGCGGCTGGCGTGGCCTGTGACAGTGGGCAACGGCGTAGGAGAAATTTTCGGCTTGCGAAAATCTCTAAAACAGTTTCGGTTTAGCCCTGCAATTGAGGTGCACACAGCGTGTCCCGGAACGGACGCGGCTGCTATTTGGAAACACGTCGGTACTTCCCCGGCTGCCGGGCTCGTGCGTCACTTTCGCTCGGACAGGTTGCGGATAGTCGCTTGCTGCTCGGCAACCTGGGCGCGCAATACATCCACGGTACCGTGGGCCTTACCTAATTTCTCGCTCAGCGTGCGGATTTCGTTCCGTGTTTCAGATAACTCGGCCGCATGCCGTTTTCGTTCAACGGCGGCTTCGCTGCGGGCTGCGGCCAGCTCGCCCTTCAAGCCCTCGATCTGGAAGCTCATCTGCTCCACGGTAGCCGAAAGCCCTGCGTGTCGAGCGGCGGCATCGGCCACAGCTCGATGCGAGCCTTCACGCTCACCCGCCAATGTAGTTTCAAGTGCTTCAAGGCGGTCGGCATCGGCCTGTTGCTCGTTTTCGAGCTGAGCGATTGCGGCAACTGCTTCTTCCAGACGGCGGTTTGCCGCTTTAATTTCCGTGTCGGCCTTTTCACGAATTGCCGTGATCTCCTTGCCCGCTTCATTAGCGGCTGTCTGCCAAGTTTGATTGAAGGCCAGTTTGACGGCATCCGGCATGGGAATGCTGACAGGAGCGGGCAACGACTTGCGCGTGTCCTCCCACGCTTCAAGATGGCGGTAAATCGTAGTTAGACTGCCGCCCCCCAGCGCTTCGCGCAACGCTGTTGGCGTTACTTCTTTTCCGGCTGCGGCCAGTTGATCGGCTGCGTCGAAAACCTGTTCCTGCGTGTGAAGCGCTTTGCGTCCCATGCTCTCTCTCCTATTTAATAAGATATTACTCTATTACGTTATCTTATTTTATCAAAAAGGCGGCCTTTGTCAACAGGCAAATTTCCGTATCTATAAGAAAACGGAAAATGATCGACGAATAGTTTTAAAACAAGGTAAGTTGGCCGGTTTTCTTTTTGACCGCGCCAAGCTCGCGCACCTGCTTTGAAACAATATTCGGCATGACAGGCGTCTTATGATCGCCGGTTTCCTCCTGATCCTGCTTCTCATCCCTGTCGCACTTGAGTTTGGTATTCCAAAAACCAAGTACATGCGCGGGAGTCAACCAGTAACCCCACTGCTCGTTGGATAAGGCATTACCATGAACGATGATTGCCGGGACATGCAGTAGGGATAACTGCACATAGGCCATGTGTACGGCGGTTGCATCGATATCTATGCAGGTGGCGTGCATCGCTTGCTGGTAATTCACTCCAGCATCGCGGAAAGCCTCTGCGGTGGCGATAACCATCCCGCCAGCGCCTACGGCCGGTTCCATCACACTCACGTACCCGCGCGCTTTGCATTGCTCCTTAACATCGCCGCATATCATCCTGGCCATCAATGAGCACACGGGGTAGGGCGTGAAAAACTGCCCTGCCCGGCTGTTGCCAAGTTCCAGCGCCATGAACAGCGCACCCAGGCAATCACTCATATGTTCTTCAAGCGATAGCGTGAGGCTGGCTAGCATCTGCGGGAAGCGGGCAACCTCATCCGCCTGATAGCCTTTAATGATCTGCAAGTACCGCGCTTCCCGCTGCTCGTACTGTGATCGGTCTACAGCATTGCTAAATGACAGTGCCGCCAGTTCGCAAAAATCCTTGAAAACCGTATAAGGATGCTGGCTTCGACTATTTTCATTGACCAGCTTCAAGAATTCCTGCTGGTGGGTATCCAATCCCGCGCCATTGTTTTTTGCCATCGTTCGCCCTTCCACACATCCTTTTGTTTGGGGGGTGAGCCAGGTCTTGATTTGATTTGCTCGAACAGACCCGGCCAACCTGCTTACTGCTGTAAAACATCGCTTCGCTGAGGGTTTCGCCGTTGAAGCACGATGGGAAGGCAAGCCGGATGAGTGAGATTGCAAGGGCTGGAATGAATGAAGGGAAGGGAAGGCGAAGCACACCCTTGCAATAGAACGCGGCTTGGCTAGGGTTTTAGTGCTTGGTGAAAATCTGGGCGAAGTGATTGCAGGTGATAAGCGGTGGGATGAGTGAGAGCGAATGAAGCGCAGCGGGGCGCTGCGCTTGGGGTTAGTCCTACAACTGGGATATGAACAGCGTGGTCCGGAACGGACGAGGCTGCTAGATGGATCTGTGCAAAAGGGATCGTAACCGAATGGCCGGGACTAAAAGCCCGGTGTGCGCAGCACGTAAAGCCCGGCCCGCTGACAGCATGTGAGCGGGGCTGCCCCCGTCTTTAAATAATCTTTCTGACTACTTTTAATGGAGAAGCAGTAACAATTTCAGAACACTCGACGCCGGGACACTCTTGTATATTCGTTTTGAGATTGTATTGCCAATATCTTAAAGCTATTGACCACATATCATCTGAAAGGGTTGGTAGTGGCTCGACAGCGTTAAAATCCCCTTTATGCTTTGGAGCTTTAATATCAACAATCTCCACCTCATAAATAAATCCTTCAGAGCAATGATGTGCTTTATAGCAGCGAATAGCTTCAATCGTATCGCAAGCAAATGTACTTTTTAGACGTGATGGCTTATCTGCATAATGCCAAGCTCTTACAGCTTCTAGTGCTATTTCTCTTGCCCAACTTGGGTGGGATAAATTCATTTCTAAAAGGAATTTTCCCCAATTACCCGGATGAATCAAGCTATCGCTTTCGAGGTCACGGTGAGTAGAGTGATATAAAGGCATTTTTTTTTCTTTTTCTCTAATAACAAAATATATTTCAGTTCCTTCATGAACCTAGTCTTATTCCGGCATAAGCCAGATCAGAGTAATACCGGTCTTACAGCGAGCGCCCCATGCCACGTCCAAAGCCGCGCTCCAATGCTTTGAGACGTTGAAGCATTGCGGCTTTCTGTGCCTGGGGCGTAGGGGATTTAACAATATCTGTACGCGCCTGGCTGATGTTAGCCAAAGCGCGCTCTCGCAAATTCTCGATTGAGCGCTTGCGCTGTAGCTGTTGCCGATAAGAGAGTTTCGGCGCATCCTCAGCTGGCTTCCCAAGGTCCTGAACAAAGGCTCGCATCTGGCCGTGATCCTCCTGAAGTTTCTTCAATGTTGC
>NZ_FODX01000007.1 GCF_900110495.1 Nitrosovibrio sp. Nv6
TATCGCCACCGCCAGCATGGTGATCAGTCCAAACTTGTACCACCTTGAGTCATACCACAGCGACATGTCGTAATCCCGACCGCCCGACTTCGCCTGGCTTGACGTTCCTAGTGTTGTTGCCATTATGTTTCCTCCTGCTTCTTTTGTGTTAATCAAGTACTGCGCTCCCAACCCGGCGAGTGGCTTCCTCCCTTCTTCCCGCCCGGCAGCAAGCTTCGCCCATCTCTTCTGCTACCAACTATCTGCTGCTACTGCAATCCTGTACCGCTTTGTACTTCAGTATCCTTACTCCAGATATCCTTCTACCTCGGTTATTGCCAAGTTGCCGCTCAACCTCGGTTGCTGCTAAATTGCTGCTCAGTTTCTTCTCAGTTCCTTTTGTACTTCTGAGTTTGCTGCTGAGTTGTTCCCAAGTTGTTTCTGCAATATTGGTACTATCAGTAACAATATTGGTACCACCAATTTTGTTGCTACCAGTACTTTACATACCCACAACCCCGTAAAGACTATCCCCGAAGATTCTCCAAGTCAAGCAGTTTGCGGATTCTGCAAATCACTTCCCTATGAAAAACGGCGGAACAGGCTCTCCGGCGGCGCATGAGCGGTTTTCAGCGATCCTCAATTTGCCTTTTCCGGGAGCAAAACGCCAGCGTGAATTACGGATTACCAACGAGACAATATTCCATCCAGTTGCTCGAGGCTAGTGTAATGGACCACTATTGTCCCCTTGCCCTTTTTGCCCGAATTTATAACGACTTGTGTCCCGAGCTTTGCGGAAATATTTTCCTGTAAGCGCAACAGATCGCGGTCGCGTTTAGGGTGCCGCTGCGCTACCGGATGCTCTATCCGATGCACCAACCTTTCGGTCTCACGCACCGAAAGCTGTTTGTTCGCCACCAGATTCGCGATTTCTATCTGCTTTGCCTCCGGAAGCGAGAGCAGCGCGCGACTGTGCCCCATGTCGATCTTTCCCTGCATCAGCAATTCCTGTACAGGAGGCGGCAGATTGAGAAGTCGCAAAAGATTGGAAACCGCGCTGCGTGAACTGCCCAAGGCCTGACTGGCGGCTTGATGGGTCATGCCGAATTCCTTGATAAGCCTTTGAATACCCATCGCCTCTTCCAACGGGTTCAAATTCTCCCGCTGGATATTCTCGATCAGCGACATGGCCAGCGCGGACTCATCCGGCACGTGGCGGATGAGTGCCGGCACTTCAGCAAGGCCCGCCAGTTGTGCGGCCCGCCAGCGCCGCTCCCCTGCTATGATTTCATAACCCCCGGAAGATACAGGCCGCACCAGCACCGGCTGCATTACCCCCTGGGCCCGAATGGATTCGGCAAGTTCCGCCAGGGATTCCTTATCCATGTGGGTCCGGGGCTGATATTTGCCGGGCTGCAGCAGTGATATTTTCAGGTTCTGCAGTGATTCCACGGCCTTGCCGCTCTCGCTGTTGCCCGCCAACAGCGCATCCAACCCTCTTCCCAAGCCCTTCACTTTCATAAGTTTTTTACCTGCTCTATGCTTTATGCTTCCAGCTTCTGTTCGTCATCGTGTTCCCGCTCGGCGCTTGGAAAATATCTATTCAGCATTTCCCCCGCCAGCGCCAGGTAAGCCTGTGTGCCTTTGGATAGCTTGTCATGGTATAGCGCCGGAATACCGAAGCTCGGCGCTTCGGCCAGCCGCACATTGCGTGGGATCACTGTACGGTAAACCTTGTCGCCAAAGTGTTGCTGCAACTGGTCCGACACCTGTTGCGCCAGTATATTGCGGGGATCAAACATGGTGCGCAGCAAACCCTCGATCTCCAGCACCGGGTTGAGATTGGTACGCACTTTCTTTATCGTATTCACCAGATCGCTTAGCCCCTCCAGGGCGTAATATTCGCACTGCATCGGTATCATTACCGCATGGGCTGCGCACAAACCGTTGAGCGTCAGCAGATTGAGTGCCGGCGGGCAATCGATGAGAATGAAGTCGTATTCTCCGGCCACTTCTTCCAGAGCTTCTTTCAGGCGCGTTTCCCGCTGGGGCAGGTCCACCATCTCTATTTCAGCACCTGCCAGGTCCCGGTTGGCGGGAATCAGATCAAATTTGCCCGCGGGGGAGGCTACGCGAACATCTGCGATACTTCGGCTACCCAGCAATACCTGGTATACAGTGTGGTGCAGAGAGCGTTTATCCACGCCGCTTCCCATGGTTGCGTTACCTTGCGGATCAAGATCAATCAGCAAGACGCGCCGCTTCGCGGCAGCAAGGCTTGCCGCCAGATTGACGCTGGTAGTGGTTTTTCCCACACCGCCTTTTTGATTCGTGATTGCCAGAATTTTTACCATCTCGTCCGCTCCAGAACGGGCACAGATACATCGGATCGAACCGCGGGCTCCCGGATTATCCCTTGCCCGCTAACTCGCCCGCCTAATTATGACCAGATGCCGCTCTGCCTCAAGGCCGGGAATTGCGACAGGCAATATTTTTTCCACGATGAACTGCGCCGGCAACTGCGCCAGTTCTTCATGCGGATAAACGCCCTTCATCGCAACGAGCCTGCCGCCACCGCTTCCCGGGATACACAGATGTCCCGCAAGCCTGATAAAATCACCCAGGTCGGAAAAAGCGCGGGAAATAACAAGATCGAACCCGTCTTTCGGATGAAAGTTCTCGACTCGTTCATTCACCACCTCGACATTTTTCAATTTCAATTCAATTCGCGCCTGCTGCAGGAATACTGCTTTTTTATGACTGCTTTCGACCAGCGTCACATACCACTCGGGCCGTGCCAAAGCCAGGGGAATTCCGGGCAAGCCCGCGCCACTGCCGATATCGGCAATACGTGGTCCGCTTACATGCGGCAGAACCGCCAGGCTATCAAGCAGATGACGAACCAGCATTGTTTCAGGCTCGCGCACAGCGGTCAGATTATGAACCCGATTCCACTTTTGAATTAACGCGAGATGCTGCAACAAGTGGATTTGAGTTTCGGGCGGAAGTATTAATCCCAAGACCTCAAGCCCGCCAGCAAGCTGCGCCGCCAGACTCACGCGCTTATCTTTTTATGATCGGGAAAACCACGCTTCACGTGTACCAGTAATAATGAAATCGCGGCCGGAGTTACACCGGAGATCCTTGCTGCCTGTCCTGCTGTTTCGGGTTTGAACTGATTCAATTTTTGCTGTACCTCGCTGGAGAGGCCTCGTACCGTACGGTAATCCATATCCGGCGGTAAACGAATTTCCTCGTAGCGCACGCTGCGCGCTACCTCGTCCTTCTGTCGTTCAATATAGCCGTGATACTTGGCCTGGATTTCAACTTGCTCAGCCACCAGCGGGTCGGTGACAGCCTCTCCCGCCAATGGCAGCGTCATCAGTCCCGCATAAGTCACGTCCGGGCGGCGCAGCAGGTCATACAACGAGTATTCGCGTTCAATGGGTTTGCCCAATACCCGCAACACTTCCGCTTGGAGCAGGGTGTTCAAACCGGTTTTCGGGCTGAGCCAGACCGCTTTGAGCCTGTCTTGCTCGTGAGCAATGGCTTCCCGTTTGGCAATGAAGCGCGCCCACCGCGCATCGTCCACCACGCCCATCCCGCGCCCGATTTCAGTCAAACGCAGGTCAGCATTGTCTTCGCGCAGCTGCAAACGATATTCGGCGCGGCTGGTGAACATGCGGTAGGGCTCGGTAACGCCTCGGGTGATAAGGTCATCGACCAGAACACCCAGGTAAGCCTCGTTGCGGCGCGGACACCATGCTTCCCTGCCTTGCGTTTTGAGGGCGGCGTTGATGCCGGCCAGCAATCCTTGCGCAGCAGCTTCTTCATAGCCGGTCGTACCGTTGATTTGTCCGGCAAAAAACAAGCCCTCGATGCTCTTGGTTTCAAGTGAGCCTTTTAATCCGCGCGGATCAAAATAATCGTACTCAATCGCGTAGCCGGGTCGCGTGATATGAGCATTTTCGAGCCCCCGGATGGAACGCACCAGTTTAACCTGCAGGTCGAATGGCAAGCTGGTCGATATTCCGTTAGGGTATACCTCATGGGTGTCCAGTCCTTCCGGTTCCAGAAAAACCTGATGCGATTCCTTCGTTGAAAAACGCACCACTTTATCCTCGATGGATGGGCAATAGCGCGGCCCTACACCTTCGATCAGGCCGGTAAATAACGGGGAGCGATCCAGGCCACTGCGAATAATGTCGTGAGTACTGCTATTGGTGTGCGTTATCCAGCACGACAACTGACGAGGATGCCGAGCGGCGTCGCCCATAAAGGAAAAGACCGGGGCAGGATTATCTCCGGGTTGTTCGGTAACCGCCGAGTAATCGATGCTGCGACCGTCTATGCGCGGAGGGGTGCCGGTTTTCAGCCGCCCGACCGGCAGTTTCATTTCGCGCAGGCGTGCGGCAAGACTGATGGACGGGGGGTCGCCAGCCCGCCCTGCCTGAAAATTGGCCGATCCCACATGCGCCAGCCCGGCAAGGAAGGTTCCTGCAGTCAGCACTACTGCCCGCGCTGAAAATCGTATTCCCAGTTGGGTGACGACGCCCTTGACGCGCTCCCCCTCAAGCACGAGATCGTCCACTGCTTGCTGAAATATCCAGAGATTTGGCTGATTCTCGAGGCGGCGGCGGATTGCCTGACGGTAGAGCATCCGGTCGGCCTGCGCGCGGGTAGCGCGTACCGCCGGCCCCTTGCTTGAGTTTAGCGTACGAAACTGTATGCCGGCCTCATCGGCCGCAGCAGCCATTGCACCCCCTAGCGCATCCACCTCTTTTACCAGGTGACCCTTGCCGATACCCCCTATGGAGGGATTACACGACATCTGTCCCAGCGTCTCGATATTGTGGGAGAGCAGCAGCGTTCTTTGCCCCATGCGTGCAGCGGCAAGCGCGGCCTCGGTACCCGCATGGCCGCCGCCAATCACAATTACATCAAAACTGTCAGAACTTTCAGAAAAAGTCACCGGGATAGCCGTTGGAATGCTGTTTAAAGGAGGGAGCATTCTACGACAAAAAGAAAGGTTGTGTAAGGCGACGCCGTACTCGGGTTCGAAGGTCAAGTCACTTGTTTCACGTGAAACACCCGGGTTCAAAACCGTGAAACCGGCGCCCGGAAAGGAGAAGAGTCGCCAGGAAAAGCTGGGGGACTACTTGCCGATGCAGAATCGGGAGAATATTTCCCCCAGTAAATCGTCAGCGCTGAACTCACCGGTAATGGATGACAGGGCTCGCTGGGCAAGCCGCAGCTCTTCCGCCAGCAGATCCAGTTGAACGTTTCCGCCAGCCAGCCCGCACGCATTTTCAAGGTATTTCCGCGCATCGGCCAGGGCCTGGAGGTGGCGACTGCGCGCCATGAACAGCCCTTCACCTCCAGAAGAGGATCTCCAGCCGGCCACTTCAAGCAGCTTCCAGCGAAGTCGTTCGATGCCGGCACCGGTTTTAGCGGAAACATAAATATCCGCTGCCCCTTCCGGAGAATCTTCCTGATGGAAAATTCGCGGCAATCCGCTCAACAGGTCTATTTTATTATAAACATGAATGACCGGCAGCCCGGCCGGGAGGCTATGCAGAATCGCCTGATCCACCTCGGTAGCACCATACCGGCTATCGGAGAGCAATAGCACCAGGTTTGCCTTTTCGATAGCAGCGCGGGTTCGAGCGATGCCAATTTTTTCAACCGCATCGTCGGTTTCCCTTAACCCCGCCGTATCCACCAGATGTAGCGGAACGCCTTCAATTTCGATCGCCTGGCGGATGGCGTCCCGGGTCGTCCCTGGTACCTCCGTGACGATGGCTGTCTCTTCCCCAGCCAATTGATTCAGCAGGCTGGATTTTCCCACGTTGGGCTGCCCCACCAAAACAACGGATACACCTTCCCGCAGGATGCTGCCCTGACGGGCTGACGTGAACACCTGCTCCAGTTGCGTCTGAATCTTTCCCAGCTTGCTCCTGACATCGAGTCCTGCGAGAAAATCCGCCTCTTCTTCGGGAAAGTCCAATGACGCTTCCACAAGCATTCGCAGGTCAGTAAGCGCTTGCACAAGACTATGGATCGCGGCGGAAAATTCCCCCTGAAGGGAGCGCATTGCACACCGCGCGGCTTCGCTTGTCCCGGCGTCGATGATATCCGCTACGCTTTCAGCCTGAGCAAGATCCAGCTTGTCGTTCAGGAAAGCGCGCAGGGTAAATTCCCCCGGCTGGGCCAGGCGGGCGCCCGCGAAAAGACAACTGGATAACACAAGATTCATTACAGCCGGTCCGCCATGACCCTGCAGTTCCAGCACATCTTCGCCGGTATACGAATGAGGAGCCGGAAAAAAAAGAGCAATCCCCTCATCGATTACCAGCCCCCGTTCATCGAGGAATTTACTCAGACTGGCATGGCGGGCTTTGGGAGTAGACCCGGTGACTTTCCGCGCTAAAGTTCTCAGGTTCTTGCCAGAGACCCGCACAATGCCGATACCGCCTCTTCCGGGCGGGGTAGCGACAGCGGCAATAATGTCAGAATTTTCCATCCGGACATTTCTCCTGCGAGGAGTTCAGCCGGATACGAGGACTCCAGGCGGTAGCTGTTTGCAAATCAGGAAGGCCGCACTTGCTAATTCGCTTTTTTCTGCTTGCCGGCAGCTGTTGCGGAGCCCTCGATCATGCGCGTGATTTGCCATTGCTGCAGGATGGAAAGGACGTTGTTTACCAATGAATACAGCACCAATCCAGCTGGAAAGAAGAAGAAGAAGATACTGAAGGCGAAAGGCATAATCTGCGTTACCTTGGCCTGGATGGGGTCTGTTGCAGGTGGATTGAGTCTCGTCTGAATAAACATGGAAATGCCCATGATTACCGGCAGTACGTAAAAAGGATCGGGCGATGACAAATCCTGTATCCACAAGGCAAAAGGCGCATTACGCAATTCAACGCTGGCGAGCAGAACCCAGTACAGCGAGATGAATACGGGAATCTGGACGATGATGGGCAGGCACCCGCCCATGGGATTGATTTTTTCCGTCTTGTAAAAATCCATCATCGCCTGGTTCAGGCGTTGACGGTCGTGGCCGTGCTGTTCACGCAGTCGCTGCAGCTTTGGCGTGACCAGCCTTAATTTTGCCATGGAACGATAGCCGGCAGCGGATAATGGGAAAAATGCGATCTTGACCGACATGGTCAGGAGAATAATAGCCACTCCCCAGTTTCCGGTCCAGGAGTGGAACAACGACAACAACCAGAACAGCGGCGCGCCAATTATGGTCAGCCATCCGTAATCGACCGTAAGATCCAGTCCTGGTGCGATTGATGCGAGTTTGCTCTGTTCCTCCGGGCCGGCATACAGTGGAACGCTGACCGTGGCGGTTTCGCCGGGCTCGACTGTGCCCACAGGTACGATCACACCAGCGGAATACTCGTTTTCGCTGAGACGCTTTGCGTAATACTCGCGCGGTTGCTTATCCTCAGGCAGCCACGCAGCAAGAAAGTATTGCTGCAGCATGGCAATCCAGCCATTATCCGCATTTTTTGGGTACGTTGCGGTGCCCTTGTCGAGCGCGGAGAATTCGATCTTCTTGAATTTATCCTGCTCGGTAAAAAGCGCAGCGCCGGTATACGTAGGAATCATGAAGAACGAACCCGCCGGCGGCTGGCTGTCACGCAACATCTGGAAATAGGAAAAAGGATTGATGGGAGCCGCTGTATCGTTGGTCACCTCGAAACTGACATTGATGAGATAGCTTCCGCGATGAAATGTGTATACCTTGTTCACGCGCACGCCATCGGTAGCGGGTGCGACCAGCCGTATTTCGATTTTGTCCTGGCCTGCCTCCAGGCTATACGTACCCGGCTCCGCTGTATAACGGGTTTTGTGCGTGGGCAAATTCTCTCCAATCAGCCCCGACTGAGCCACATAGACGTGATCGGGTTGATTTTCCAACAACGCGAAAGGCTTGCTTTTATCCTCCTTATCAGGGTGATACAGCAACTCAAGACGGCGCAAATCACCGCCGGCGGTATCGATTTCCGCGACTACCATGTCGGTCTTGACAACTATCTTTTCCCCTGACTCCAGCCTGTCGATCGCCTTGACGGGTGCACCATTCTCTGCGGTTTCACTTTTCGCGGGCTGTGTCGAAATCAGTTTATCCCCGGGGACCGGCGTCCCCTCCTGAGCACTTGGAGGGGGCTGATTTCGCGATTCCTGAGTCGCGGGGGCCGATGATGTTGACGGAGCCGGTGGAAGCTGCTCTTTCTGCCAGGCGTCCCACAGAAACAGCATCGACGTGGAAAAAATCAGGAACAGTACAAATTTTTGTGTATCCATCTTGCTTTGCGTTTTTATGTTTTACGATACGCATATTCGTATCGAAGTAATTCAGGTCGGACAAGTCCTATGGAACAGGATCATGTCCACCGCGGGCCCAGGGATTGCAACGCAGTATCCGCCATACACTGAGAAATATTCCACGCAGCGTGCCATGTCTGGCTAGCGCCTCACATGCGTAGTGTGAACAAGAAGGGCTGAACCGGCACGAGGGCCCAAAAAAAGGACTCAGGCAATATTGGTAGAGCTTGATGAATCCAATAATTATCCGCGACATCGCTGCAATTGAACCATGAGGCTTTCGGCTTCTCCCGCCATTCGTGGCAAATCGCTGTGACTGACCCGACAGCGCAGCCGCACCACCAGATCAAGGCCCGCCAACTCGTGTTGCCGCGCACGAAAGGCTTCCCGCAACAAGCGCTTCACCCTGTTACGTCTCACGGCCAGCCGCTCGATTTTACCAGCGACAATCAGCCCCAATCTAGAATTTAACAGACCGTTGGGTTTTGCGAAAATCTGAAGAAATTCGCTGCGTGCAGAACATCTGAATCGAATAACCGAGGAGAATTCTTCTGCTTTATGCAACCGGTGAGTTTTCGGAAAGCGAATAATACGATTCCTCTAGGTAGATGTTGACGCTGCTGGTTATACCCCCAGGCGAACTCGCCCCTTGGCGCGGCGAGCCCGTATAACAGCCGCTCCGCCTGTGGTTTTCATGCGAACCCGAAAACCATGGGTTCGCTTTCTTCGCGTGACGGATGGTTGATAAGTGCGTTTCATCGCTTCCCCTGAGTCTGTTAAATAAAACTCGGCATTACAACTCTTTACGGAGGTTGATGTCAACCGATATTTTTTTCTCCCCCTGTGGATAAGTAGGTAGGAAGAGTCTAAAATAGCTGCTCGCCCCGCTTTCGAATTTCCGCTTCTTTCCCGATCCGCAATGACGACCCTGCCCGCAATGGACACCTTTTGGCTTTCCTGTCTTGAATATTTTGAGAAAGAATTAAGCGCACAGCAATTCAATACATGGATCAAGCCCTTGTACCTGGAGTTGTCGCACGGCGTTCCCGAGCCTGCCCTCGTTGCTCCCAACCGCTTCGTGATGCAATGGGTCAAGGACAACTTTCTATTCCAGATTGAACAGATGGCGGAAAACTGTTTTTCTCGTACCGTTCATTTCCAATTGAAGCTTGCTGATCAGGCCTTGGTGAAAACAACCAGTTCCGTCGCAGCGGAAGCCGCCATCAATCCAGTCCAGCTGTCTGCCGGATTCAGTGCGCCAGCGGTGCGGGCAGGAAAAGCTTCCAAAGATACGAAGGAAAAACGCGAAAAAAATCCCAGTCGGCTGAATCCCGCATTCACCTTCAATACTTTTGTCACGGGAAAGGCTAATCAGCTGGCGCGAGCCGGTGCTATCCAGGTTGCGGAACGTCCCGGCACCGCCTACAACCCGTTTTTTATTTATGGTGGCGTTGGATTGGGCAAAACACATCTGATTCAGGCTATCGGCAATTTTGTGGTGGAACATAACAGCGCGGCAAAGGTCAGATACATACACTCCGAACAATACGTCTCAGACGTAGTAAGGGCTTACCAACATAAAGCTTTTGACGATTTCAAGAGATACTATCATTCGCTGGATCTTCTGCTGATAGACGATATCCAGTTTTTCGGCGGCAAGAATCGAACACAGGAAGAATTTTTTTACGCATTCAACGCACTGATCGAAGCGCATAAACAGGTAATCATTACCTGCGATTCCTACCCGAAGGAAATTTCCGGCATGGAAGAGCGCCTGATTTCCCGTTTTGGCTGGGGTTTGACAGTTGCGGTCGAACCTCCTGAGCTGGAAATGCGGGTTGCCATCCTGTTGAAAAAAGCACTGATGGAAAATATTATCCTGGATGAAAACGTTGCCTTTTTCATAGCCAAGCATATTCGTTCCAATGTCCGGGAGCTGGAAGGTGCGTTGAAACGGGTGCTTGCTTATTCCCGCTTTACCGGCCATTCACTATCCCTGGACCTTGCAAGGGAAGCGCTGAAAGATCTGCTGGCGGTGCAGAATCGGCAGATTTCCATTGAAAATATCCAGAAGACCGTGGCGGACTACTATAAAATCAAGGTCGCCGAGATGTATTCGAAAAAGCGTTCGCGCATCGTTGCAAGGCCGAGGCAAATGGCCATGGCCATATCCAAGGAACTGACACCTCTGAGTCTGCCTGATATCGGTGAAGCTTTTGGCGGCAGAGATCACACCACCGTACTGCACGGTTATCGGAAAATTGCCGAATTACGGGCATCCGACCCAACGATCAACCGGGATTTCAATACATTGCTCCATATTCTGCGCGGTTGATCACCAGGGAATAAAACAGGATTATTTGTGGATAACTTGTCATTTTCGCGCAAGCTTAATTCCATGCACAAACTATCCACAGGCAATACCGCATCAATACCGAGCCAAGATAACACTTAACCGTTTAATAGAATTGATGTTTTTTTATTTATACCGGACTTGGCCAACCTTTATTAATGATTATTGGATTTTAAAACAATGAAACTAATAGAAACCGATAAGGATACTTTGCTGAAACCGCTACAGACGGTTACCGGTATTGTCGAGCGCCGTCATACCTTACCCATACTTTCCAATGTACTGATAGAACGAAAGCAGGAAAAAATATCGTTTGTTGCAACTGATCTGGAAATCCAGATTACCACTTCCACGGAGGATGTTAATCCCGACAGCGAAGAATACGCTGTTACCGTAGCGGCAAAAAAGCTTCAGGACATATTGCGCGCTCTTCCTGACAAGGCCCGGGTGATACTTGAAACCGACGAAAACCGGCTTCGCGCCAAAGCGGGAAAAAGCCGTTTCAGTTTACAAACGCTTCCTGTCGAAGATTTTCCCAAGTTTCCCGAGGGTACGGAACCCCAGGCAAAAATAACGGTTCAACAGAAGGAACTGAAACATATGTTGTCCCTGGTGCAATACGCCATGGCGCAGCAGGACATCCGCTACTATTTGAATGGTTTGCTATTGCTGCTGGAAGACAATTACCTGAGGGTTGTGGCTACTGATGGTCATCGTCTGGCGTTTGCACTGATGACGCTCGGAGCGCCTCAGGAAGAAAAAAAAGAGGTCATTTTGCCCCGCAAGGTGGTACTTGAGCTGGCCAGATTATTGAATGACAGTGATGAACCCGTAACAGTGGAAATTTTGCAAAATCAGGTACGCTTCAGCTTCTCGAATGTGATACTGGTGTCCAAGGTTGTGGATGGCAAATTTCCCGACTACAACCGGGTTATCCCAACAGGGTATGAAAAGCAATTTGATATAAACCGGCTGCTGTTTTTGCAGACGCTGCAGCGCGCATCGATCCTGTCAAACGAAAAATTTCGCGGAGTCCGTCTGATATTGACCAGCGGCAATCTTCGTATCGTTTGTAACAACAGCGAGCAGGAAGAAGCACAGGAAGAACTGGAGCTTCAGTATGATGGGGACGCACTGGATATTGGATTCAACATCACCTATCTGCTGGATGTGTTGAACAACCTGAGCAGTGAAACAGTGCGGTGTTCGTTTGGAGATGCCAATAGCAGCGCGCTTATCGCTATCCCCGGCAACGACGATTTCAAGTATGTCGTAATGCCGATGAGGATTTAGATGGCGCGAATAAGGCAAGAACAGCTTGAACCGGTTGCGAAGATAAATTTCAACATTCAACGAGTCGAGCAACCACGTTTCACGTGAAACTGAAAACAACTGAAGATAAGGCAATGAACGAAAAAGATCGATCCCGGCAGCAAAAGAGTAAAAGCTCGACCGATTACGGTTCAGACAGCATAAAGATCCTGAAAGGACTTGATGCGGTACGCAAGCGTCCAGGTATGTACATTGGTGACACGAGTGATGGTACCGGTCTGCACCACATGGTATTCGAGGTGGTCGACAACGCCATTGATGAAGCGCTGGCGGGTCATTGTGATGAAATTTCGGTGATCATCCACCCGGACAATTCGATCAGCGTACAGGACAACGGCCGGGGCATTCCGACCGGCATCAAGCATGATGATGAGCTGAAACGCTCTGCCGCTGAAATTGTCATGACTGAACTTCATGCCGGCGGCAAGTTCGATGACAATTCCTACAAAGTGTCGGGCGGGCTGCACGGTGTCGGCGTGTCGGTCGTCAACGCATTGTCAGAATGGCTGCGTCTCATTATCCGCCGAAACGGACAGGTTCATCAGATTGAGTTTCGTATGGGTATTCCCGTTGCTCCGCTGGCGATAACCGGCAAGACCGAACGTCGCGGCACTGAAGTGCACTTCCTCGCGAGCAAGGAAATCTTCGGCGATATCGAATATCACTATGACATATTCGCGAAGCGCTTGCGCGAGCTTTCATTTCTCAATAATGGCGTTAAAATTCATCTGATCGATCAACGCAATGCCAAGGAAGAAAATTTCGCTTTCGCTGGCGGCGTCAAAAGTTTCGTTGAATATATAAATCGGACAAAATCGGTTCTTCACCCGACTATCTTTTACGCTACCGGCGAAAAAGAAGACATCGTCGTGGAAGTCTCGATGCAATGGAACGACAGTTATTCCGAACAGGTTTTATGCTTTACCAACAACATTCCGCAAAAGGATGGCGGCACCCACCTGACCGGCTTGCGCGCCGCCATGACGCGCACCCTCAACAGCTATATCGAAAAAAATGAGCTGGCAAAAAAGGCCAAGATTGAAACTTCAGGGGACGATATGCGGGAGGGTCTATCCTGCATTTTGTCAGTGAAGTTATTCGAACCCAAGTTTTCCTCACAAACCAAGGAAAAGCTTGTCTCCTCGGAAGTACGCCCTGCCGTAGAGGAAATCGTGTCGTTAAAACTGGCCGAATTCCTGTTGGAGCACCCGCTTGATGCAAAGACGATCTGCGGGAAAATCATCGACGCGGCCAGGGCGCGCGAAGCTGCGCGAAAAGCACGCGAATTGACCCGGCGCAAGGGTGTGTTGGACGGCATGGGATTGCCAGGCAAGCTTGCGGACTGCCAGGAAAAAAACCCCGCGCTTTCCGAACTTTATCTGGTTGAGGGTGATTCAGCCGGCGGATCGGCGAAGCAGGGCCGCGACCGTAAATTTCAGGCGATCATGCCATTGAAGGGAAAAATACTGAATGTCGAAAGAGCCCGTTTCGACAAACTGATTTCATCGCAGGAAATCGCCTCCCTCATTACCGCGCTCGGGACGGGTATCGGCAAGGATGAATACAACCCGGACAAATTGCGCTATCACCGCATCATCATCATGACGGATGCGGACGTGGACGGCTCGCATATCCGTACCTTGCTGCTTACTTTTTTTTACCGGCAAATGCCGGAACTGATCGAACGCGGCCATATCTACATTGCCCAACCGCCTTTGTACAAGATCAAGCATGGCAAGCAGGAACGCTACATCAAGGATGATCATGAGCTTAAGCAATATCTGCTGGGGCTCGCACTGGCCGACGCAGAATTGCATACTCATGAAGATAAGCCCCCGCTAACCGGAGAAACGCTGGAAAATATTGCCAATGAATACCTGCTGGCCGAAGCCGTGATCGATCGCATGAGCTCGCTGCTCGACAGCGAAGTGATGCATGCCCTATTGCGCCATCCCGCCATCGATTTGAGCAACGAGAGCCATGCCGCCGAAAGCGCAGCCAAGCTTGCAGCGCACGTAGCCTCGCCAAACCTCACCATAACGCCGGAGTATGACGCTGCTTCCGAGGAATACCGGCTGAGAATATCGCGTATGCATCACGGCAATGTCCGGGCCAGTTATCTTGATCAGGATTTTCTGCAAAGTGGCGACTACATTCAGGTAAAGCAAACCGCCGAAGTACTCCACGGTCTGATCGGGCCTGCTGCATACGTCAAGCGCGGCGAAAAGAAACAGGCCGTCGACGACTTCAAGCAAGCACTCGACTGGCTGCTTGAGGAAGTTAAAAAAGGCATTGGTACCCAGCGCTATAAAGGGTTGGGGGAAATGAACCCCGCCCAGCTATGGGAAACAACCATGGATCCAAACAGTCGCCGGTTGCTGCGCGCACAAATCGAGGACAGCATTGCCGCCGACGAAATTTTCACGACCTTGATGGGCGACATTGTCGAGCCGCGCCGTGCGTTTATTGAGAACAATGCGCTGGGAGTGAGAAATCTGGATGTCTAGTGGATGTGCATTGCCGCTTAAATGCAAAAACCTTGCAATCTCGCGGCACTTCCTGATGCATATGCATCCAGTTTTCTGATGGTGAGCGCTGGAACATAAGAGTTCGAAGCGATTTAAAATTAAGAAGACTAACCGGATTCTTCCGCAGATTACCGGTGGTAAAATGCCCGATTCATTTTCTAAAAATATCAAAGGAATAAGCCGCCATGTTGTCCCCGAAATTAACCCTGGAAAGCGTTGACCCCGATGTCTGGCAGGCAATCAAAGGTGAAATACAACGGCAGGAAGAATATATCGAGTTGATCGCCTCCGAGAACTATGCCAGCCCGGCGGTGATGCAGGCACAGGGAACGGTGCTGACCAACAAATACGCGGAGGGCTACCCCGGCAAGCGTTATTACGGGGGTTGCGAGTATGTCGACGTAGTGGAACAGCTTGCAATAGACCGGGTAAAGGCGCTGTTTAATGCGGAATATGTGAATGTTCAGCCGCATTCCGGATCGCAGGCCAACGCTGCGGTGTATTTGACGGCCCTGAAGCCGGGCGATACGCTCCTCGGCATGTCGCTCGCCCATGGCGGGCATTTGACTCACGGCGCATCGGTTAATCTCAGCGGCAAAATCTTCAATGCCGTTTCCTACGGGCTCGATCCAAAAACCGAAGAGCTCGATTACGAAGAAGTGGCACGCCTCGCGCACGAACACAAGCCTAAAATGATCGTTGCAGGGGCTTCCGCTTATGCGCTGGTGATAGACTGGAAGCGTTTTCGAAAGATCGCCGATGAAGTGGGTGCCTATTTGTTCGTCGATATGGCGCACTACGCTGGATTGGTAGCAGCAGGATATTATCCCAACCCTGTCGGCATTGCAGATTTTGTCACGAGCACCACGCACAAAACATTGCGCGGGCCGCGGGGCGGATTCATCATGGCCAGGCCGGAGCATGAGAAAGCGCTTAATTCAGCCATTTTTCCCCAAACTCAGGGCGGCCCACTGATGCACGTAATCGCAGCCAAGGCGGTAGCTTTCAAAGAAGCCGCCAGCGAAGAATTCAAGAATTACCAGGAACAGGTGATCGATAACGCGCGCGTGATGACCAAGGTGTTGCAGGAGCGCGGTCTGCGCATCGTCTCCGGGCGCACCGATTGTCATATGTTTCTGGTGGACTTGCGCCCCAAGCATATTACCGGCAAGCAGGCGGCCGAGTCGCTGGAGTTGGCGCATATCACCGTCAACAAGAATGCCATACCCAACGATCCGCAAAAGCCATTTGTCACCAGCGGGATACGTATCGGTACCCCTGCCATGACTACCCGTGGTTTCAAGGAAATTGAAGCGGAACAACTGGCGAATCTGGTTGCCGATGTGCTGGATGCGCCCGCCGATGTCGCGGTGCTTTCGCAAGTGGCGCATGAGGCAAGATCCCTATGTGCGAAATTCCCCGTTTATCAGCGTTGATTTGTGCAAGGGTCGAAATTGCCGCTGCCGCATGGGGGAGCGGCAATAGGCTATAGGCAGCACCGGCCGATTTAACGGTTCATTCTCTTGACTTGAATATGAATCATGAAATGCCCCTTCTGCAATGCAGATGACACAAGCGTAATCGACTCCCGGGTAAGCGAGGAAGGCGACAGAATACGCCGCCGCCGCCGCTGCCCTGTATGCGATAAACGCTTTACCACATATGAAACGGTGGAACTGCGTTTGCCCCAGGTAGTAAAACAGGATGGCAACCGCACCGAGTTCGATCGCAAGAAACTGCTGACCAGTTTCATGCGAGCGTTGCACAAGCGTCCTGTTCCCACCGGAGAGGTGGACGCAGCCATGGACCGTATTGTGCAAAAGCTTCTGAGTCTGGGCGAACGCGAGATACCTTCGCGCAGGATCGGCGAGATGGTAATGGAGGAACTGTATAAACTGGACAAGGTGGCATATATCCGCTTTGCCTCGGTTTACAGGAGCTTTCAGGACGCGGACGATTTTCATAACGCGATCAGGGAAATGCAAAGGCCGCAGAAGAGGAAGGCAGTAAAAAAAGCCTGATTCAAACGCCAGTAACTCTTTGCAACGCCAGCAACTCTTCATCATTCCCTACTGGACTGCGCAGTAATTGAAAGTCGCAGAAGCTCCACATTTCGGAATCATGGATTCCCATATGTTCTCGTCAACCGATTACGGTTACATGGCCCAGGCCTTGCGGCTCGCCGAAAAGGGATTGTATAGCACCAGCCCCAATCCCCGCGTCGGCTGTGTACTGGTGCGCAGTGATCAGGTAGTGGGCAGCGGCTGGCACGAACGCTCGGGCGAGCCTCATGCCGAAATAAACGCTCTTGCTGAGGCCGGCGCGGCGGCGCGAGGCGCGACTGCTTATCTTACATTGGAGCCATGCAGTCATCATGGGCGCACCCCTCCTTGTGCCGACGCATTGATCAAAGCTGGCATTGCCAGACTCGTAACAGCCATGCAGGACCCAAATCCTCTGGTATCAGGCAGGGGCTGCGCGCTGCTGCAAAACGCCGGGATAGAAGTGCAAACCGGTTTAATGGGAGCAGAAGCAAAGGCGCTGAATATCGGTTTCATCACGCGAATGACACACGGACGCCCGTGGGTAAGAATGAAAATCGCGGCGAGCCTTGATGGCAAGACCGCTCTCAATAACGGCGTCAGCCAATGGATTACCAGTGAAGCAGCGCGGCGCGACGGCCATCGGTTCCGAGCCCGATCCTGTGCGGTCATGACCGGTATCGGCACCGTGCTGGCGGACGATCCGCAGCTCACGGTGCGTCACATGGAAACCTATCGCGAAAACGTCAGGCAGCCGTTGCGGGTGGTAGTGGATAGCCGTCTGGAAATACCAGTGGATGCCAGCTTGCTGCGCGGTGACGGAGAATTGATTTTTACCACGACCGCTGGCGAGGGAAAGATCCTGGCGTTGCATGACATGGGCGCGCGCGTGATCGTATTGCCGGATGAAAATAACGGTGTTGATCTGGCTGCAATGATGCAGAGGCTTGCTGATTTTGAAATAAACGAACTGCTGGTTGAGGCGGGCTGCAAATTGAATGGCTCACTCATCCTGGCGGGACTGGTGGATGAGCTGGTGGTTTATCTTGCGCCGTATCTGATAGGTGATATGGCCCGCGGCATGTTAAAGCTGCCGGAATTATCGGACCTCGCGCAAAAGCGGGCGCTCAAGATTCACGATTTGCGAACGATTGGGCCGGACATTCGCATCATCAGCCGTTTTTCGTAAACGGCATCAAGAAGATTGTTAGGGCTTAGGGCTGCCCTCTTATGTTTTAGCGGGGTACTTGGTAAGTTTTCGCTGCAGCGTCCGGCGATGCATGTTGAGTATTCTCGCCGTTACGGAAACATTGCCTTTGTTCTCGTTCAGGACGCGTTGAATATATTCCCATTCAAGCCGCCCGACCGACAGCGGATGCGAGCGAATCTGCACATCCGCATCGCCTGAAGTGCGCTCGAACGCAAGCATGATTTCATCCACGTCGACGGGTTTCGCCAGATAATGCGTTGCCCCGAGTTTGATTGCCTCCACCGCAGTGGCGATACTGGCATAACCAGTCAACATGACAATGCGGGTACCGGGATCAAGCGCTTGCAGTTTTTCAACCAGGGTCAATCCGGAAGTGCCGGGCAGCCGGAGGTCGATAACCGCATATTCGGGTGTGCAAAGCTCGACACATCCCAAAGCCTGTTCGACGGTATGCGCGCAGGTGACATCGAACCCGCGTTTTGTCATTGCGTTCGCAAGAACGGTACAAAAAGTCGTATCGTCGTCGACAATCAGCAAAGTGGGGCGATCCTCCACTTCCATCGTCGTTACCGTTGTCATATCGATTGCCGTATCAGAGGTAGTATAACTTGAGTACAGGCGCCGCCTTCGCGGTTGGTAAGGCGCACGGTGCCGCCAAACCGCTCAATATTGGCGTTCGCCAGAAATAAGCCGATCCCGAAACCCTGTCCAGGCGCTTTGCTCGTGAAGAAGGGCTGGCCTGCGCGCTGTACGGCTTCCCCGGTGAGTCCCTCGCCGTAGTCGAGTATTTTAAGGTGTAATTCCTCATAGTTCCAGGTCACTTCTATCTCAATATGTTTCAGTGAGGCATCGGCCGCATTATTCAACAGATTTAAAATCGACTGGCTCAATAACTGCGTATTCAGGATTTGGGGAGCAGGCTGTATGCCGCTACCGCGGTAAGTAAACTGGACGGCGGGCCGCATCAACTGCCATTTATCCAACACCTGGCGCAAAAAATAATCGACTGCCTGACCGCTGCCGTCTTCCGCTCGCGCCTGGCCGGCATCGGCCAGCAATTGTGTCAATGTACGCTTGCACTGGGTGATCTGATCGCGCAGTATCCTGATATTACTTTGAAATTCGCTATTTTCCGTATGTTCATTCTGCAGTTCTCCAGTTACCACCGCCATCGTTGCCAGCGGTGTTCCGAGTTCGTGCGCTGCGCCTGCAGCCAATGTCCCAAGCGCGATGATTTGTTCATTACGTAATGCTTGCTCGCGTGCCAGTGCCAGGTCCTTGTCGCGTTCGCGTATCGAAATCCCCATCTTGACAACGAACCAGGCGATCAATACGGTGCTTAGCACAAAGGCCAGCCACATTCCCGACACATGCAGGTTGAACTCGCTGTTATGCTCTTCATGATCATGCGGCAACGGTACATAATAAAAAAGCAGCAGCGTGTAACAGCTTATCGTGATTGCGGCCATTACCCAGGTGTAAGCCCAGGGCAAGGCGGCGGCGGCAATCGTCAGCGGCAAGAGATACAGAGAGATAAAAGGATTGGTCGAGCCGCCGCTGAAATACAGCAATGCGCTTAATGCAAAGACGTCAACCAATAGCTGAACAAAAAACTCGACACTCGAAACCGGCCACTTGCGGCGGAGACGTATCCATGTTGCAACGTTCAAGACGCCCAGCATAACCGCTACCGCAACCATTTCGGACCATGGCAATTCCATTTCGAGTACCCAGTGCGCCAGTGCAAAAGTCAGGCACTGGGCCGCAATGACAATATTCCTGAGCAGGAACAGCCGGTGCAAATTCTTGCTTAGCGGCGATTGGCTGGAATCACTGAACATTTTCGTTGCTGGTTCCTGTCCGACGAGTTTGTGTAATATGTAAGCTGGACATTAGCGTATATTGCCATCCAGGACCCGCGGCAAATTGCCTCATGCCTTCTTGTCCTGAACAGGCGCGCAATCAGAGGTTATTGTATTTGAAATTGGAGGGTTTGATGTTCACCGGAATTGTCGAAGCGGTTGGCGAGATAAAACAAGCCATCTCACGGGAGGGTGGCATAAGCTTGAGTATTGCGCCTGCGCCCGGCACATTGAACTTTGGCGATATCAAAACCGGGGATAGCATCTCGGTAAATGGGGTCTGCCTCACCGTGGTCGCGCTGGCAAACGAAACGTTTACGGTGGATGTATCATGCGAAACATTGAGTTGTACCGAAGGTCTGGATAAACAGGGGGGTCGAGTCAACCTCGAAAAGGCACTGCGCCTTTCGGACAGGCTCGACGGCCATCTGGTAAGCGGTCATGTGGATGGCATCGGTGAAGTGGTCAGGTTCGAGCCGGCAGGGGAAAGTTATTTACTGGCGATCAAGGCGCCCGGCTCATTATTGAAGTATATTGCCAGGAAAGGTTCAATCACGGTGAACGGCGTCAGTTTGACGGTAAATCAAATTGAAGGAGAGGAGTTGGAGATCAATCTCATTCCTCATACCCTGGCTGTAACGACATTGAGGGATTTGCGCGCTGGCGCGAAGGTAAATCTGGAAGTCGATATGATTGCACGATATGTGGAGCGCTTGCTGGCGGCGCGCGAGCCATTGAGTAACGGTTGAGGTCTGCCATGGTCACCAGTTCGATTCAGGAAATAGTTGCCGAAATCAGGGCCGGCAAAATGGTAATCCTCGTAGATGAGGAAAATCGCGAAAACGAAGGGGATCTCGTTCTGGCGGCCGATTTTGTCACCCCTGGAGCCATCAACTTCATGGCGACGCATGGCCGTGGGCTGATTTGCCTGACGCTAACCGAAGAGCACTGCCGCAAACTCAATCTGCCGCTGATGGTAGTGTCGAATCGCTCTCCGTTGGGCACGAATTTCACGGCCTCAATCGAGGCTGCCAGCGGGGTCACGACCGGTATTTCTGCTGCCGATCGTGCCCGCACTGTGCAGGCAGCGGTGAATCCTGACGCAAAGCCAGAGGATATTGTTCAGCCGGGACACATTTTTCCCCTGATGGCCCAAAACGGAGGTGTGCTCGTGCGGGCTGGGCATACCGAAGCCGGTTGTGATCTAGCGAATCTGGCGGGACTTAGTCCTGCCTCGGTGATTTGCGAAATTCTGAAGGATGATGGAAGCATGGCTCGTCTACCGGATCTGGTGGAATTTGCCGCAAAGCATCAACTCAAGATCGGCGCTATCGCTGATCTCATTCATTACCGCAGCCGCACCGAAAGCCTCGTTAAACGGGTGGCCGAACGTTCCATCCAGACAGTTCACGGCGAGTTCCGGCTTGTGGCTTATCTGGATAAAACAGTCAATGCTACACACCTCGCTTTGATCAAAGGCACGATCGACCCGGGCACTGAAACGCTGGTGCGTGTGCACGAGCCGCTTTCGGTCATGGATTTGCTCGACATAAAGGACGATACTCATTCCTGGAATGTAAATGATACGCTTCACGTAATCGCAAACGCGAAAAGCGGGGTTATCGTGCTGCTCCACTGCAGGGAAAGCGCGGCTGAGCTGATGGAACGGGTGGTGCCGGCAAAATCCCCACGTATTGTTGCTCGAACTGACTTGCGCGATTATGGTATAGGTGCGCAGATACTCAAGGACCTTGATGTGGGCAAGATGCGGCTGCTGGCCGTCCCGCGAAAAATGCCCAGCATGGCGGGTTTCGGGCTCGAAGTAACTGGCTATCTGGAGCCGATAAATAAAGGCCAAACGCAGGACCGCTGAAAATCCAGCCGAGAGATTTGGCATCGTTTCATTTTCGTCAACAGGAAAAACATTTTCCAACAGTATCTGCGGCAACCTGAGTAAATCGGCATTCCCAACGGATACTTGCAAACACGGTTTTAATGGGGGCCTTAACCGCTTTCGCTTTCGGATAGTCCGGATTTACTCTTCGTCTGTAGCAGCCAGATCTTGTTTAAAGGAGCAAACATGGCACGATATGAAAACATTCTTGAACTCGAACCCGATCTCGATGGTGGCGAGTTGCGCATCGGCATTGTTATGAGCCGTTTTAACATTGATGTAAGCGAGGGATTGCTCAGCGCCTGCACCGCGGAACTGGCGAAGCGGGGCGTGGACGATGCGGCCATGTTACTGGTGACAGTCCCAGGCGCGTTGGAAATTCCAATGGCACTGCAAAAAATGGCTTTAACCGACCAGTTCGACGCACTGATAGCCTTGGGCTCGGTGATACGCGGCGACACCTATCACTTTGAAGTCGTATCCAACCAGTCTACCAGCGGCGTAGCCGCAGTGCAGTTGGACACGGGCATCCCCATTGCCAATGGCATTCTTACTACCGATACCGACGACCAGGCATTGGCGCGGATGAGCCAAAAAGGAACAGAAGCCGCGCAGGTGGCGATAGAGATGGCGAATCTACTCAGAGAACTGGATGAAGTGACACAATGAATTTAGCGCAATGACACAGATTAAACCGGTAGTCAAACGGGCAAACCAGCCACCAAAGCAGCCGGTAGCGGATGCGCCAGCCAACGCCCCGCCCGGCAAACCGCACACCCGGCCGGGACGTAAAACCCGCCGCCGCCAAGCCCGCGAACTGGCTTTGCAAGGGCTTTACCAATGGTGCGTGGCCGGCGGAACCGTCGAGGCAATCGAAGCGCAGCTACACGAAACCAGGGAATTTCCCAAGACCGATGAGGAATATTTCTCAGGCCTGCTGCGAGGGGTCCTGGGGAATGTATCGCAACTGGAGAAGCAGATTCAGCCGTATCTGGATCGGCCATTGAAGGAACTCAGTCCAGTGGAAATTTCCATACTGCTGCTCGGCACCCACGAGCTGGAGAGTCACCCGGAAATACCCTACCGGGCAGTGATCAATGAAGCCGTCGAGCTAGCCAAAACGTATGGCGGTACCCATGGACATAAATACGTAAACGGCGTACTGGATAAATTGGCGGCCAAGCTGCGAGCAGCCGAGGTCAATGCAAAGTTTTGATCGCGAAACGTCAAAAAAGTGCTCTCCGAATTCGACATCATTCAGCGTTATTTCATCCGTTCCGCCCCTCATGTCGTATTAGGCATAGGAGATGATGCTGCTCTGATCAGGCCTCCCTCAGGGATGGAACTGGCGATTTCCACTGATATGCTGGTATCCGGCCAACATTTTTTTTCCGATGCCGACCCGCACAAGCTGGGCCACAAATCCCTGGCAGTGAATCTTTCCGACATGGCCGCGATGGGCGCAACCCCGCGCTGGGTCATGCTTTCGCTGGCGCTACCCGAACCAATGGCGAGGGAGAATGACAAGTGGCTGCAGTCGTTCGCCGATGGGTTTTTCGACCTTGCTCATGCACATCAGGTAGAGCTTATCGGTGGAGATACCACCAGGGGGCCGCTCAATATCTGTGTGACTATCATTGGCGAGGTAGGGAAGGGAAAGGCTTTACGCCGCAGCGGGGCCAGGCCGGGTGACGACATATGGATATCGGGCCATTTGGGCGATGCAGCTCTGGCGCTCGCTCATCAGCAGCGGCGCATCGTGCTTGAGACCGGGGATATGGAAGAATGCCTGTCCGCACTGCATACTCCAACGCCGCGGGTCGCCTTGGGGCAGCGATTGATCGGCCTGGCCCATAGCGCAATCGATATCTCAGACGGACTGCTGGCCGACCTTGAACATATTCTGAAACGTTCAAATGTCGCGGCTGTCATCAGAATGGATGAGATAAATTGCTCGGCCTCGGTAAAGAAATACCTCCCGCATCCGGTGGCAATCCAATGCTTGCTGGCCGGAGGAGACGACTACGAGCTCTGCTTTACCGCTCCCCAGGGGAAGCGCGCAAAAATCGAAATGCTTTCCCGTGAGCAAGAAATTCCACTGACCCGCATCGGTGATATCCACGAAGGAGGAGGATTGGTCGTGCTGGATGCTACGGGCAGAGCAATAACGCTGGAGACAACGGGTTATGACCACTTCCGCACGGGGTAGTCCAGAAAATAGCAGAGTTGACGGCCGGCCTGATGGTCCGCCGGAGAATCTGCCCCTGCCTGAACCGGAGATCAAGTCTGCAAAAGGATGGGGTGGAGCTGATGGGTCTAAAGGACCCGGGCTCGGGTCGGCTTCCGAAGCCGTCAAGCCACGCCCTAGCAAGGCATTTGTGCGAAGCCACCCTGCGCACTTTATCGCATTTGGCGCCGGCGCAGGTTTAAGCCCGATTGCGCCCGGCACCGCAGGTACGCTCGCAGCATTCCCCTTGTTCTGGCTGTTTAACTATGTCCTCGACCCGGTTAAATTTTTCCTGTTGATCAATGTCATGTTTGTTGCTGGCATCTGGGCGTGCAGCGTAACCGGCAAGACGCTGGGCAGTCACGACCACGGCGGTATGGTTTGGGATGAGATTACCGCTTTCCTGCTGGTACTGTTCCTTACGCCCAATAACCTGATCTGGCAAGCATCTGGATTTCTGCTGTTTCGTTTGTTCGATATAATCAAACCGCCTCCCATCGGATATTACGATAAAAAACTGCGCGGCGGTTTTGGTGTGATGTTTGATGACTTGTTGGCTGCGTTCCTGACGTTGCTTTGTCTGGCCGCGTGGAAGGCGTTTGCAATATAGGATACCAATATAGAGCATGTCTCAAGGGGATAATCTTAAAGGAACGGATTTCCAGAGGATCAAATGACATGGACGACATGATGCTTCAAGACCTTGCCAGACAGACTGGCACGGCACTTGCCCAGCAGGAGTTGATGCTTGCTACTGCCGAATCCTGCACCGGCGGTTGGCTGGGGCAGGCTCTCACATCGATAGCCGGAAGTTCCGCCTGGTACGACCGTGGCTTCATTACCTACGCCGCCATCTCAAAACACGAAATGCTGGGTGTAAGCAGCGCAACGCTTGAACAATACGGCGCGGTATCCGAGCAGACCGCATCCGAAATGTCGGCCGGCGCAATTGCCCGAAGCCGTGCCCAGGTCGCGGTTTCCATCACGGGTATTGCCGGCCCCGACGGCGGCACAGTCGAAAAACCGGTGGGGATGGTTTGTTTTGCCTGGATAATGAAAGAAGGAATGGCGCTTACCGAAACTCGATATTACAGCGGCAGCCGTGAGGAGATAAGGCGCCAGTCGGTAGCTGGAGCGCTGCAAGGCGTAATAGACCTGTTACACAGTATCCCGCCCAAAGTCGCGTAAACACACCTGTTGTTCAGTGGGAATTCTTTGCCTTATGGGCGACGCTATTGCCGGACATGAGACGGTCGCTATAAGCAATTGCAATCGCGGAAAGCAGAAAAACCAGATGGATTCCTGTTTGGGCCAAAATGGTTTTCTCATCGTACGCCTTGGCGTTGATGAAGGTCTTGAGCAAGTGGATGGACGATATGCCTATAATGGCCGTGGCAAGCTTGACTTTTAGCACCGATGCGTTGACATGCGACAGCCACTCCGGCTGATCGGGATGACCCTCGAGATTCATGCGGGAAACGAAAGTTTCATATCCTCCGATGATCACCATGATAAGCAGATTGGAGATCATCACGACATCGATCAAGCCCAGCACAACCAGCATGATAGTCGTTTCCGTGGTCTTGGTAGGCCTGACCGCGCCATCGATCGCAACCGCATCCAGAATGTGCTGTAATGCCGACTCGTTACCCATGACGGCGCCGATCAAATCGAGCAATTCGACCCAGAAGTGGTATACATACACGCATTGGGCCAGAATCAGTCCGAGGTACAACGGTAATTGCAGCCAGCGTGTGGCGAAGATGAAATACGCCAGTGGCTGTATTCTTCGGGCAGCGGCGCGCGGACGTGGCTCTCCGGAATCCTCGTTGATATCCATTCGTTTCCGTGGTTCGCGGTAAAAAATAATTCGATATTTTACACGCAGGCTGTTTTGTTGCGCATATCGTTGACATTGCGCCACGACGAGCGTACTCAATATAAAGTAATGACCGTTGCGAAACAGGATGCCCAAAAGAAGAAACATGAGATCCCTATATCCGGTAATGCTCGGGGCTTTGGCATCCGCCTTGCTTTCTCCGCTCGCCGCGGCTAAAACCGCCGAGGAAATTTTTACGGAGGCATCGCCTTTCGTGGTATCGGTAAACATGGTTGACGTCCGGGGCAAGCATGGCAGCGGAGTAGTGATGGAAACGGATGAGGTGATTACCACCTGCGATGTGGCCGGAAAAGGAAAAAATGGCCAGGTGAGCCGGTCGGGCAGAACCTTCAAAGCGATGCTGGAAGGCGCCCAGGCTGACCGCAATCTTTGCCGTTTGAACGTGCCGGATATGCAGTCCCCACGGATCGTTCACGGCACGGCAGAAAAACTCTGGGTGGGGCAGCCAGTCTATGCTATTGGCATTCCCGAAAAACAGGCGGGGCAGCATGGACGGGAACCGGTCCTGATTGAAGCAGCCGTTTCCAGCCTTCGGCCATACGGGGGCTCACAGTACATTCGTATTTCTGCGGCCATTTCCTCGGGCTTCAGCGGTGGAGGGCTGTTTGATAACGAGGGACAGCTGATCGGGATACTGTCACCGCAGATTGTCGAAGGCGAAAATCTTGCTTTCGCGCTGCCGGTGGATTGGATAGGCGAGCTGCAAAAAGGGTCGCAGGGAGTGCATGAGGGGCAACGGAAGCAACCTGCTCCGGCGACGATAAACAAGGATGGACTCAATTGGTTTAACCGCATGTTAGCGCTGGAAAAGAAAGGGAAGTGGCGCGATCTGCTAAAACTTTCTCAGCAGGAAATCAAACGCAATCCCGCAAACGCTGCTGCATGGTTCAATGTAGGTATTGCTTCCGCCAATCTCAAACAGTATAGCCAGGCAATCGATGCCTATCGGGAAGCCATACGCAACCAGGCCGAATATGCCGACGCCTGGCATCACCTGGGCGTTGCCTATGCGAATCTCGGAGAATACGCTGACGCGATCCAGGCCTATGAGGATGCGCTGTTCATGCGGCCGGACAATGCGGGGGCATGGTTTGACCTGGGCAATGCATACTATGACCTCAAACGGTACGCCTATGCAATCCATGCCTACCGGCAGGCTCTGCGAATAGATCGCGAAAATTCCAATGCCTGGTACAGCCTCGGTGTTACCTACGACGAGTTGAAGCTATACGATGAATCGGCTGAGGCCTATCGCGAGACTGTGCGCATTCAACCGGAGAATGCTGACGCCTGGTATAACCTGGGTGTGGCTTACGCGATGCTGGACGAGCGTGGCAAGATGCGGGAAATATATCAGACCCTGCGCAAGCTCGACCCGGCACGAGCAGAGCAGTATTTCAACATTTATATTTTGCCCTGAACATTGCTCCGGTAAGAAAGGAGTTTATGCATGGCAGAGTAAAACTTGCGCCTTGCCGAATACGTTGTCATTCTCCGTCCGCCTTTCCGGTTGAGGGTTCCTGTGCGATAATTATCCTCTCTACAAAGGAAGAATTTCATGGATGAAAACAGAAGCAAAGCATTGGCAGCCGCTCTTTCCCAGATCGAGAAACAGTTCGGCAAAGGTTCGATCATGCGCTTGGGCGCCAGCGATGTTGCCAAAGACATCCAGGTAATTTCCACTGGTTCGCTAGGCCTTGATATTGCATTGGGTGTCGGCGGGCTGCCTCGAGGCCGGGTAGTGGAAATTTACGGACCGGAATCCTCCGGCAAAACTACCCTCACGCTGCAGGTCATCGCGCAAATGCAAAAGATGGGCGGCACCGCGGCGTTCATAGACGCGGAACACGCGCTCGATCCGCAATACGCGCAAAAAATCGGCGTCAACGTGCAGGAACTGCTGATTTCTCAACCCGACAATGGCGAACAGGCTCTGGAAATCGCCGACATGCTGGTGCGTTCAGGCTCCGTTGATGTGGTGGTGGTAGACTCCGTTGCCGCACTGACTCCCCGAGCGGAAATCGAGGGTGAAATGGGCGAGCCACAGATGGGCCTGCAGGCGAGACTGATGTCGCAGGCGTTGCGCAAGCTCACCGCCAACATCAAGCGCAGCAATACCATGGTGATTTTCATCAACCAAATACGCATGAAAATCGGCGTCATGTTCGGCAACCCCGAAACCACGACTGGCGGCAACGCACTGAAATTCTACGCATCGGTTCGCCTTGATATACGCCGTACCGGTTCGATCAAAAAGGGCGATGAGGTGATCGGTAGCGAAACGCGTGTGAAGGTGGTCAAGAACAAGGTCGCGCCGCCCTTCAAACAGGCCGAATTCGATATTCTCTACGGGGAAGGGATTTCGTGGGAGGGTGAAATCGTCGAGCTGGGTGTGCAGCATAAGCTGGTCGAAAAGGCGGGCGCCTGGTATTCCTACAAGGGAGAAAAAATAGGTCAGGGCAAGGACAATGCTCGTGAGTTTCTGAAAGAGCATCACGACATAGCGATGGAAATAGAATCGAAAATTCGCGCTGCCGTGGGCGTTTCCAATCCGGCCGAACCTGCGACCGTAGAATAACGGCGAGTAATCGCGGAGCAACATCCTGGCTCGCTGAGGCTGCCATGGCACAAAAACCGAGTCTGAAAACCCGCGCCTTGGGTTATCTGGCCCGGCGGGAACATTCCCGGCTGGAGCTGGAAAGAAAGCTTGCTCCTCATGCCCAAACTTCCGAAGAACTTTCCTCCGTGCTGGATGCGCTTGAGCAACGCGGCTTTCTCTCGGCCGCGCGCATGGTCGAGCACGTGATACACGTGCGCAGAATGAAGTTCGGCAGCCTGAGGATAATGCATGAGTTGCGTGAGAAGGGTATAGCAGAGAATTTAATCGCCGAGGCGTTGCCTAATATCAGGGAAACTGAGCAGGACAGCGCGCGCGAAGTCTGGCGGAAAAGATTCGGTGGGATGCCTGCCAATGCGAAAGAACTCGGCAGGCAAACGCGTTTCCTGATGGGACGGGGATTTAGGGCGGAGGTAATACATCAGGTATTGCGCCAATCTGTTGAGGATGAGCCATGACAAAACGCCTGGCCACAATCGTGCTGGCAGCGGCAACTATAGCGGTTCTGTTGGGCGGTTGTGATCGCATCAATGCGACGCCCATCAGTGAAATCAATATGTCTCCGGCAAATTTCGACGGCAAGGAGGTCATGCTTCACGGCACGGTGAAAGAGCCTACCCGGCTTCCATTATTGAATATGAAGTCCTATGTGTTGAAAGACGATAGCGGAGAGATTGCCATCCTGACCGAAGCCGATCTGCCCAGAATGAACGAAGAAATTAATGTGAAGGTGAAAGTAGCAAATATTGCGATCATCAATGGCGAACCGTTGGGAACGACGGTAACGGAAGTGGAACGGCGGTAAACTGACAGCAGGCAGAAACGCGGTTGAAGCAAGGCCGATCGGCCAGTAGTTGTTAATCAATGACTCGAGATGAAAAGCAGCGAAATACGCCAAAAATTTCTTGAATTCTTTGAATCGCATGGTCATACGATCGTCGCGTCGAGTCCGCTCGTTCCCGCCAACGATCCCACGCTCCTGTTTACCAACGCGGGCATGGTGCAGTTCAAGGATGTATTTCTTGGCCACGACAAGCGGCCTTATGTGCGCGCCGCGAGTTCGCAACGCTGCGTGCGGGCGGGCGGCAAACACAATGATCTGGAAAATGTAGGCTATACCGCGCGGCATCACACCTTTTTCGAGATGCTGGGCAATTTCAGCTTCGGCGACTATTTCAAGCGCAACGCCATCAAGTTCGCGTGGGAATTTCTCACTGTTACCTTGGGGGTACCGCAGGAGAAACTATGGATCACCGTGTATGCGGAGGATGACGAAGCTGCCGATATCTGGCTCAACGAGGTGGGAATCAACGCCTCGCGGTTCAGGCGCATAGCGACGACGGACAACTTCTGGCAGATGGGCGAAACCGGCCCGTGTGGCCCCTGTTCCGAAATTTTTTACGACCATGGTCCGGAAATTCCTGGGGGCCCGCCCGGCGCGCCCGACGCGGATGGGGATCGCTATATAGAAATCTGGAACCTGGTATTCATGCAATACAATCGGGACAGCGCGGGCACACTGCATCCGTTGCCCCGGCCATCGGTGGACACCGGCATGGGACTGGAGCGTATTTCGGCCGTTATGCAGCAGGTTCACAGCAATTATGAAATCGATTTGTTTCAGGAACTGATCAAGGCGGCGGCACAAGTTACGCACACGGCTGATTTGCATAGCAACTCGCTCAAAGTGATTGCCGATCACATTCGCGCCTGTTCTTTTCTTGTCGTGGATGGCGTGATTCCCGGCAACGAGGGCCGTGGCTACGTTCTCCGTCGCATTATCCGCCGCGCCATTCGCCACGGCTATAAACTTGGGCAGAAACAGCCTTTCTTTCATCTTCTGGTGGAAGCTCTGGCGAGAGTAATGGGACCGGCCTACCCGGAACTGATGGAAGCCAGCGCTCGCGTGGCGGCGGTACTGAAGCAGGAGGAAGAGCGTTTCGCCGAAACGCTGGAAAATGGAATGCAGGTTCTGGAAGCCGCGCTGCGACGGGGCGACCGCATACTGGACGGTGAAACCCTTTTCCGCCTCTACGATACTTTCGGTTTTCCGCTGGATCTCAGCGCGGATATCGCGCGCGAGCGGGGTGTGGAGATAGACCAGGCCGGATTTGAACAAGCAATGGAGCGCCAGCGTGAGCGCGCCCGGGCGACGAGCAAATTCACCATGGAGGAAGGCGTAACGTATAGCGGACCCTCAACGGCCTTCTACGGCTATGAGAGCCTGCAGCACGAAGGGCAAATTCTTGCCATCTACAAAGAAGGCAGCCGGGTCGATTTCATCGAGGCGGGAGATGAGGCAGTAGTCGTGCTGGATAAAACGCCGTTTTATGCCGAATCGGGCGGACAGGTTGGGGACTGCGGGGAACTGCTTGCCGCCAACGGGACCTTTGCCGTATCCGATACCCAGAAAATTCAGGCGAACGTATTCGGCCACAAGGGGCTGCTGCGCAGCGGACGCCTTGCTGGCGGCGATATCGTGCTGGCGCAGGTCAACCCCGAAGCACGGGCGCGCACGGAACGTAATCATTCAGTCACGCACTTGATGCACAAGGCGCTGCGTCACGTATTGGGTACTCATGTACAGCAGAAAGGCTCGCTGGTTGATGCCAGCAAGACGCGCTTTGATTTCACGCATAACCAGCCGGTAACGGATGCCGAAATTAGACGGGTGGAAATGCTGGTAAACGCCGAAATCCTGGCCAACGCGGCTACAGAGGCGCGCGTGATGACGATAGAGGACGCAAAAAAAACAGGGGCAATGATGTTGTTTGGCGAAAAGTATGGCGACGAAGTGCGCGTGCTGGACATTGGCACTTCAAGCGAGCTGTGTGGCGGCACACACGTCAAACGTACGGGCGACATCGGACTCTTCAAGATCGTGGCGGAATCCGGCGTCGCCGCAGGCGTCCGCCGCGTGGAAGCGGTGACGGGCGAGGCGGCTCTGGCGTACATTCAGGAACAGGAATTGCAATTGCAGCGGGTGGCGGATGCGGTGAAGGCCCAACCACAGGAAGCAGCCGCGCGCATCATGCAAATTCTCGATAACGTCAAAAATCTCGAAAGAGAGCTCGGGCGCATGAAATCCAAGCTTGCCAGTTCGCAAGGCGATGATCTTGCCGGGCAGGTTCGTGAAGTCAAAGGCGCAAAAGTGCTGGCGATTTGTCTTGAAGATGCGGATTCCAGAACCCTGCGCGAAACGCTGGACAAGTTCAAGAATAAGTTCCAGTCCTCCGTCGTGGTGCTGAGCGCAATTGAGAATGGACGAGTCAAGCTCATTGCAGGCGTCACTGCCGACCTGACAACGAAAGTGAAGGCAGGTGAACTGGTCAATTTCGTGGCCCAGCAGGTCGGTGGCAAGGGTGGGGGGCGTGCCGACATGGCCCAGGCAGGCGGCACCCAGCCAGATAATCTGCCCGCGGCTCTTGATAGTGTAGCTGGCTGGATTGAACAACGGTTATAACCACCGTCCTCTTTATTTAAAAAAACAAACCCCAATATACTTAAAAGAATGACTAGCAAACACTCCCGCCTCCTCATCCTCGGATCCGGCCCAGCCGGTTATAGCGCAGCAGTTTATGCCGCTCGCGCCAACCTCAAGCCTGTACTCATCACCGGCATCGCGCAGGGTGGTCAGCTCATGACCACGACCGATGTCGATAACTGGCCGGCTGATGCGATGGGCGTACAGGGCCCGGAGTTGATGGAGCGCTTTCAGAAACATGCGGAACGCTTCGACACCGAAATCGTTTTCGATCACATTCACACGGCCAAACTTACGGACAAGCCCATCACCCTGATCGGTGATCAGGGCACGTACACCTGCGACGCGCTGATCATAGCGACCGGCGCCTCTGCTAAATATCTGGGACTGCCCTCAGAGGAAGCGTACATGGGCAGAGGCGTATCCGGCTGCGCGACCTGCGACGGCTTTTTCTACAAGGGACAGGATGTAGCCGTTATCGGCGGCGGCAACACGGCGGTGGAAGAGGCGCTTTATCTTTCCAACATCGCACGCAAGGTTACCGTTGTGCATCGCCGCGAGAAATTCCGCTCGGAAAAAATCCTGATAGACAAATTGATGGGGAAGGTAAAAAACGGCAACATTACACTGGAACTCAACCATGTGCTGGATGAGGTGCTGGGCGATGATGCCGGTGTCAACGGGATGCGCATCAAAAACCTTCAGGACAGTTCCACCAAGACCCTGGATTTGCAAGGCGTATTCATCGCTATCGGGCACAAACCCAACACCGATATTTTCCAGGGACAACTGAAAATGGAAAACGGTTATATCATCACTCGCAGCGGGAATCATGGCAACGCCACCGAGACCAGCATTCCCGGCATATTCGCCGCGGGCGATGTGCAGGATCATATCTACCGCCAGGCAGTGACCAGCGCGGGAACGGGCTGTATGGCGGCGCTTGATGCGGAAAAGTATCTGGATGTTCTGATCTGAGCAACAATTGAGCAACCACAGAGTGAGAAGCTCGCATGAAACGGCCGGACAAGCCCGCAATGAGTTACGCGGATTCACCGGAAGCGAAACCCGAGATCGACGACGACGCTGTCTTGTTCCGCAGTGCGGTTCGGGACGTTGCGCCGCTGGCCGCGTCCGGTAAAGTCGTCCTCACAGGCAGGCATCCCCAGCCAATTCCGCGCCAGGCTCAAGGTGACAGGGAACCTGGGTCGGAGGACTCGCTCTCCGACTACGTTCCGCTGGAGATGGCAACAGGTGATGAAGGATCATTTCTACGTCCTGGCCTGTCGCGCCAGACTTTGCGGCGGCTTCGACGCGGCTACTGGAAGATTCAGGCTGAACTTGACTTGCACGGATTCACACGTGACGAAGCGCGGCAGCAACTGGTGGTTTTTCTTGATGCCAGCCGGAATCGGGGCTTCCGTTGTGTACGGGTGATACATGGCAAAGGGCTCAGCTCCAGGAATCACGAACCGGTTTTAAAAGCCAGAATTGGAAGTTGGCTCTCGCAACGAGATGATGTGCTGGCTTTCTGTCAGGCCAGGTCCGAAGACGGAGGCAGCGGCGCAGTGCTCGTGCTGCTCAAGGTTTCGGTATCGCAAAAAACGGAACATTTTTGAAAAGCACGAATTGCACAGCAACAATCTTTTGGGAAGATTCGTTAAGCAAGGGTCGAGGGCTAAAAGAGTCTCTGCCGGCGCTTCCCGGCTAAAGGGTTGGATTCGGCTCGTGAGAATAGGTCTTCTCATGCAATTCCTGACAACGCACACATCTTTCAGCGGTGGGAAGGACCATCAAGCGTTCGAAGCCAATTTCACCGCCGCACTCGATACAATCGCCGAAATCCAATTCCGCCAGCCGCCTCAACGTAGCTTCCACTCCCCGCATCTCGTTTACCTGACGGTCTACGAGCGCAGCGTCCACGTCCACTAACATGTCAGCCACCGACTCATCGCCCGGATCAGCCACGCTGCCCGCCAGATCGGCATAACGCTGATCTCCCGAGCGTTCCAGTTCCCCCCGGACTTCTTCCCGCAGTTCCAGATACCGATGCTGCAGCATTTCTTTCAGTTGCGCCAATTGGTCTTCGCTCAGTTTTGCCATGATGGATTATCTCCTATGTCCTTTGCCGCCATTCGCCGCAACCCGCGGATTCATTCCTGTAAGTATGGCCCATACACGGTAAATTGCACTGGGAAGTTTTGTCGCATCAAAAGTGACAAGCCAGTTTTATGAACCTCCAGGATTACGAACCTTTCAGCTTTTTCAAATCCTCGATCACTTGAGCAGAGTTGCGCGAAGTGCTGGCCGATAGATAAATTCTGGCAATCCTGCCTTCCGGGTCGATAAGAAAAGTATTGCGCTTGGCCATACTACCGTCACCCCGAAGCGAACCATATCGTGCGGCCGTTTCGCCCTTGCTATCCGCCAGAAGCGGGAACGGAAGATTATATTTTTTGGCAAAACTCGCATGACTCCCGGCATCATCCACACTCACCCCAACCACCCGCGCACCCAGGTCTTCAAGCTCGCCGATGTCGTCACGAAATTTACAGGCCTGTTCGGTGCAGCCCGGCGTGTCATCCTTGACATAAAAATACAGCGCCAGCCACTGGCCGCGAAAATCCACCAGCTTACGTGTTTTGCCGTCCTGATCGGGAAGGCTGAAATCCGGCGCCGGCTGACCTACCTTCAGCGCAGGCGCCTCGGCACGTATCGCGTGACTTGAGAACAACAGAACCACCGCCATCAATGCCGCGAACATTCCCAGTGATTTCATAGCACCCCTCCATCATTCATTTGATTCAGTCCTCCACCACGCGTCAATTACTGCTACTCCTACCAGATCTTTTAACTGTCAGCCACATTCAATTTCCTGACTGGCCAAACCCACACTCGCAACAACAGCGCCGCGCAAGCTGCCAATCCACCTGCAAAAAAGAATGCCATTGCCGCGCTTTGGAGCTGCCAGATCGATCCGAACAGCAATCCCGCAGGAATCGCTGCAATGCCTACCATCAGATGATACCAGCCGAAAGCGGTTCCCCGCTCGCGAGGGGCTGCGTAATCGCTGATAATGGCTCGCTCTGCCCCTTCGCTCATGCCCGCACAAAGGCCATAAAAAATGCTTACTGCCCACAGCCCCGCACCATACTCAACCATGCCAAGCATCAGGAACGAGAGCGAGAATGTCGTCCAGCCGATCAGCATCAACGTCCCGCGCCCCAGGGTATCGGCCAGTTGCCCGCCCCAGGTGGAAGTGGCGGCTTTGCAAAGATTTAACGCCGACCACAGTAATAATAATTCGACTGTGCCCCCACCCAATTGGTGCCCCAGCAGCAGGATAAAAGTCTCCGAAGCGCGGGCAAATGTGAATAGCATCAGCACCAGAAGGTAGCGCCGCATCGGCAAGGATAATACGGACCAGCGCAAAGGCGGCAGTACTACCGGAGCAGAAGCAGCGGGATAATTGGCGGAAGCTTTTTCATCCTGCACACCCACCCCGAGCAGCAGCACCGCGACAAAGCCCGGAACCGCTGACCACAGAATCACCTCGGTCAGGCTCAGGCCCGACCATGCCAGCACAGCTGCCGCGGCCAGACTTCCCGCCACCGCCCCGCCATTATCCATGGCCCGGTGATAACCAAACGCGTAGCCATGCATTCCGGGTGGTGTCGCATCCGCCACCAGCGCGTCGCGCGGCGCGCTGCGAAGGCCCTTGCCGACGCGGTCGATACTGCGCAACACCAGAATCATCGGCCAGGAACCAGCCAGCCCCAGCAATGGCCGGGCGATGTTGGAAAGTGTATAGCCAGTCACCGCCAGCCCTTTGCGCCGCCCGCTCATGACGTCCGAATGCCGCCCCGACCACAGCTTGAGCAGGCTCGCTATTGCATCGGCAACACCCTCGATCAAACCCAGTGCCACCGGCCCCGCGGCCAGCACAGTCGCCAGCAATATCGGAATAAGCGGAATGACGATATCTGAAGCGAAATCGTTGAAGAAACTGACCAGGCCGAGAACGATGACGGTACGTGGCAGCTTTTCGTGTTTTCTTTGATCAGCGGTGCCGCTGTCAGGATTGCTTGGAGGTGGGGAGCCGGATTTATCCATAACCCGAATATTAGCGTAAAATGCAGCGAGGGCCCTGGTAGCTCAGTGGATAGAGCAACCCCCTCCTAAGGGGTAGGTCACACGTTCGATTCGTGTTCAGGGCGCCAGTATTCACAAGGCTTCTATCGATTTTCGTCTTTTTCAGAACTTACTGGATCAGGGAAATGTAACCAATTTGTAACCGCTATTTGTCTATGGTACGCGGTCACCTTGGCAACCGAGTTACAAGCAAATTGTCCGGCATTTATTACCTAATCCGGGCAATAGACACAGGATTGATCGGTCATTTCCAACGACGCCGGGAATGCCCGGGCGCCTTCTCAAAGACGAATGACAGGATCCCGCTTGGATAGGGGCGATGCGTCTGCATCAAGGCTTGAACGCTGCACAGTTAGCGTTGATAGCCCCGCACTTTTAACTCACGAAGCAAAGCCAAGGCTGCAATGATCAACGGAGCGTCCGCTGCATTCTCTGCAGGTTGTAGTCCTGAAATCCCAGCACAGTTTGTCTTTAAATCACGTTTTTTAGCATTTCAACTCTTGGTACAGTCTTGCCAGAAAGCTATATTTTTTAGTTACTGGTAATATAGTTTTACGTATAACGTGGAGAGTGATAGCAGAAAGTCGACAATCGAGGGAACTGTCGGCCTAAGCAGGAGGAATAAAAGTGCTCTATTTGTTTAATTCCGCATATACCCCTACCTACTTCGAGAACATATACCGACTGATAGGCCTGCCAAATGGAAGCAGGGTCGATATGAGATACTCTGAAAACGTCAATGCTCCCCGCCCGGAGACCGACGCGAATATGAGGGGCGCTACCTGTGTTATTTGCTACGTCGATCGTTTTGCTGAAAAGTACGTGTATTACCCATTTAGAAGGGGCAAAATCATATCCATTGTTCGAGAACAAGGAAGGGTTTTTTATCACGTCGAACTAGAGTCACATTGTCATAGCCAATCGCCGTCAGACTTCACTAAAGAGATTCAGAGAGTTGTCCCAAGTTCTCCACGTTTGACTAACAACGATCCAATATGTGGTGCAGACGGGCTGTATTGTATCGACGGACCCGATCCTGCTGCCTGGGTAATAGCAGGCGACAGTTGGTCGAAAGCTGTTGAGCAAATATATCAGACACAATCTTTCAAAACTTGTGTGCCTGCGCTATTTTTTACAGAGATCATGAGTAACGGCAAGAAGCCCGGCGCCGGTGAAGATGGACTAGAGCTACATGCAAATACGAATTACCATTTGACCGTCCACTATAAATATCCTCAGCAGCGAGGGGATGGCCGGCGACGGCGCATATATATCAAAATGGGAAACGAAATAAATCGAGAGTTTAGCGTGGGAAGCGCATCGGACCGGTTAACTGTGCCCTTTAATTTGCCAGTATTGGATTTTTCAACCGGGGCTATCGCTATTGAGACTATCGTCGAGGGGAAGGATTCTACGTGGGACGAAATTAGATATACGGCCCCAATTTCATTCCGTACAAGTATATGGCGAACAAACGTGCTTTTATTCGGCCTACTGTTCCTTGTCTCCTTTCTTGATGAGTTTTGGCAAGCAGAATGGGACTTTTTGAACACACATGCATGGATCTCCACTTTCTTTCAATTTTTTAAATTTACCCTTGTTATATGGGCAATATTCTCCTATCGGGGAAAGCTTAAGTTACCCGGCCTATGATTTATGATGTTCTAGAAACGCGCATAGCGCGGATCCCTCGAATTGATGCGGACGATTTCCTAGCTCGATTCGAAATTCTCGGGAATGTCGGTTTGGGTGTGTGGCATTGGGGGTTGCATGATGGGGACGATCTGATATCGGTAATCACCTTTGGAACAACCTGCTTTGGTGGAAAACGAGGCTGGATTGCAAAAGTGGCAATCACAAATGGTGTCCGGGTCCTACAACTCTGTCGTGGAGGTACTTTGCCGGACATTACAAAAGGGGTGCCTAGTAGGGCAATTTCGTTGGCGTGTAAAGCGATGCGCCAAGTCTATGGACCGTTTATCGCGGTTGCATACGCCGATGAGGCTTTAGGGGAAATAGGAACTATCTATCAGGCCTCGGGAGCTCTATACACTGGGATGACTAAGCCAAAAGGCCAAGCAAATTACTTAATAGATGGCAAACTAAAGAGTGCTTGGCAGGTCCGTAGGATCTTTGGTACGCGCGATAGGAAATGCTTAGCCAAAATTGATCCAAACATAAAAGTAATCCTTTTAAAACCGAAGCATCGATATTTGTTTGTGTGCGCACATAAGGAAGTAAAGAAACGGATAATGAATGCCTTAGCTGAATATATTCGGCCTTATCCAAAAAGACACTTGACTAGCTTAGGTGACCCACAGCCCTGCTTACCGCTCTCCAAATCAATAATGACGAATTCTCCGATAACAACAGGGCATCAATGTGTTGAACCTCTGCTTTCGGTAGAAAAATAAATCAGTTCCATTGTCGGATGAGGGATAGGTCTTTTTAACAAGATTTTAAACTGCGCGTGTCATTCTATTGTAAGTTTGGCGCTGATAAATGATTGAATCAGAGTTGGCTAGCAGCAATCAGGGCGATGCTTAAAGATTCGAATGCCACCCTATCCGCCAATGATTTTTTGAAAAACAACGACATACATAGGCTATTGTTTCTAACCCACCATCCAACCCCCCCCCAACTTCTTTACGACTAGTCGATACGACTCTATTCGAGAAGTGGTTTCAAGTCTAGTTAAAACACGAGTGTTATCGCATAGGTCGTCCTTTCGAGTATGCACCTCCTGGTCCAAGGCGATCAACTAGGTAAGGAAACGCGGTGATTGTCTGTACGGCTTTGCACAGCGCGTAGCACCGTCATTTTGAGAGACGCAAGCTGCACAATCCATGAAGAAAAGCCGTCTCCGTGCATCTGTCGCCAGTACCCGACCGACAACTCTGGTCCCCCGCCGCTTAACGCGTTAACTTCCTGGCGCAGGGAGGCTGACTCCGCCATGGATAGCAGTGCTGCGAGCCGTTCCGTCTCTGTATCGATCTCTGCACTGGCGCTAGCAAGCGCCTTACATTCTGCCGGAGGCCGATTATCGGTCGCACAGGCAAATGCATAGATTGCAGATTTCTCAAACAGTGCGGCAGAGAGCGAATCGAAGATTCTGCTCGCCGGGTTTTCCACGGGTATGAGGTCTAGTTCGCCCAGCCACGATATATCCGTCAGAGGGAGCGGTAGGAGCGTATCGATGCCTGATACTGCTTGATCCGGAAAGGGTACTTCGGAAGCAACCGGTACGATGGTAAGCCTGCGCCCAAGCCCGCAGGCCTCCCGAAGGGGTAAGGCAACTTTCGCCAGGGCAGACCACCATTCCTCTAAATTATCCAGAAAAACGATGACGTTGGCTATCAGGTATGGCCATGGACCGGTGGTTTCATGCTCGGGTTGGCAAACAGCCTGAGCACGATAGCCCGCCGCTGCCACAACCCTCTCGATTTCCGCATTCAATTGTTGGGCGGCTCGATCGATATGCTGCTGAATGCTTGCCGAAACCAATCGAAGCACATTATTCCGATTCGCGGACTTCACCAACCGCGGGTTCAATAGATGCGCTTTTGTTTGGCGCGCCCCGGCCGCTCCTATCACCAAGCGTGCCTGTTCCAATATTTCCTTGAGCTGAAAAAGGGAGGGCGGCGGATCGTCTCCCACCAAATCCCAAGGTTCGTTGTAAATAGCACTATCAGTTTGCACAAGAACGTCGGTTATCCGGGAGTAGGCTACGGCAGCCCGTTCCGGCAAATTAAGCAAATCACGTAAAAAATCTGCGGCACAGTGATTGAGGACGCTTTGCAGGTCGGAAACCCCGAGGCCGGACGTCCTACCTTCGACTACTGCTGCATCTGGTGGTCGAACAAGTTCACGAGAGCGATCGTAGATTACGCCCAGCGCTCGAAGATGGCTGTTATCGGCCTTGCCACGCAACATGCTGTTTAGCGTTCGCTCGAGAGCTGGGACAAGGCCGTCTAGAAGTTGAATTGCTTCGCAGAGATACTGGCTCACCCCTGTTGGCGCGATTTGCTGCGCTACTGCGGCAATCCAACGCTTGTTTCGCGTGGGAAACACGTCGGCAAGAAGGTTGTCACGCTGTATACGCTTTTGAACGATTGTATGATCACCCAGTCCAGCCGATTTTCCGTCTGGTGCCATAGCAGTGGAAATGATCAATTGAGCAGTTGGCACAAGAGCCAGCAGAGTCCGGCACAATTCGATCACGGCCTCATGCAAATCGGGCTGCAACCGATCAGAAATGTAGAAAATGTCGGCGCAGGCAGCAAGGCCCTCAGGCTCCTGTCGCAGTATGGTCGGTGATATCCACGGCACTTCACGCTGGAGCCGTTGCAGAAGCGCATCTTGGCCAGCTCTTTCAACCCAGCTTCTTGCTAGTTTCGGTGCGAGCGAACCGGCTGTTTCAAGGAGCGTTACTGCGTCCGCCAATGGCATGTCAAGCAGACCGACATCGCGCTGCCCAACGGTCCTTATCAGCCACTCCGGAAATTCGCTTCCGATACAAGCCGCCAAGAATTCTGTTAGAGCTTCATTACTCGGTTGCTGATGAAGCATCTGTTGCAGCGGTCTCTGGACGTGTTCAAGAAGTGTCAGGCGATATTCCTGATGCGCAGCTTCTCGCAGGAGAGAGGCAGCCTCGAAATGCTGCGCCAATTGTTCGGGCATGAATTCTGCAGTATTAGCGACCGCAAAGGTGGCAGCCATCGTAAACTGTGTCTTGGGGAGATTGAGCCGCTCCACGACCTTCAGCCAGTGCGCCACCGTGTTGCCGATGCTGCCGATATCCAGCCCCCTTAAGATGGCAGCCAAAAGTTCCAGGTTCCCATCCTTGGCTACAATATCGGAAGCTCCCGACATGATCCCGTCCGCGAGATCGGAGTTCATAGCGATCGTGCGCGCTACAAACCCCTCGATTTCGCTTGGAGCAATCAACGCCATTGCCCGACGGACGGTTTGCGCCATCGTAGGTGGGGGCGTTTCGTGAATAATTTCTGCAAGTGCTTTCGCCCGAATTTGGTGCAGACTTGAGATACGGTTTTCCGCCGGGACCATGCAAACTAGATGCTCGTCGATGAGCCGCCGTAAAGCTGCGAAAAGCTCACTCTCAGTTAGCGAAAGGACCGCTCCAAGCAGGCCGACATCGAGCGTAGCCCCTGTTCGACCGGCAACGGAAGCAAGCCGAAGGATTTCCAGTTCTCTGTACCGCTTCTCGCGTAAACGGCGATCAACTTGTTCCGTAAGGACGAGCGAGAGCCTTTCTCCTTGGGACAGGAGGTGCGTGTACTCCAGGAGAAGCCCGCCGGCCGTTTCCCACGGTTCCCGCCAGCTATTCCACTTGGTTCGCTTGCTGGAAGCTAGTTCTGCCCAGATTCGCTTTGCAAGCAAATCGTCCGGTTTTTCTCTAATCTCGATTGCGAGGCTTCGGCGGGCGATAAGCAGCATATCTTCTTCGCGTAGAGACCCGAGTATGAGAATGTTATCTTTTGTTGAGCACTCGCTAGCCAGGGTATCCCACAGGCTGTTACGAGCCCGACCGACGTCATCAAGGACGAATCCGATTGGCATACGTGCAGTTGCTCTAAACGTGGCCGCAAGCCGAAGCAGTTCGGTAACGTGTTCAACGGTAGCGATGTCCCTAATCCTGAACCACCGAATTGTGTGACGGCTTTGCCGCGCGGTTTGCCACATTAGTCCCGACTTCCCGGAACCGGAAGGTCCGGTAATAAGGGCAGCTCTGCGTCGTTCAAGGGCCTCCAGCACGCGCATCGTTGCCTCAGGCCGTTCGGCAAGCAGACCCGCAGCCACGTGTCCCGGTTGGACGTTAGTACCAAGATAGAAGTTTGGATCGTCAAATGGCGTTAGAAAATCGACGGGCTCGCAGTATCCTTTCTTGATTGCAGCATGGAGATCCTCAACCGATATCGTTCCGGCCAGTCTTACGATCTCTTGGTCGATATCCGATATGGAAAACGACAAGAAATCTTTGGGGGCACGCGTTCCGTTGTCGTCGGAGAGGCACCCGACGTGGTCTGCAATCGCTGCAAAGTAGACGCTCGCGGCGATAGGTGCGCACCCCAGCTTGTCCACAAGCAGATCAATGCCGTTTTCCAAGGGCGAGGGCGCGATCAGAATACTTGTCTTTGTAAGCCACTTTTTCGCAAGTCGATGACCTGCGACCAGTGGCTTGAGCGACGTGATGTTTTGCAGTGGATGCAGGGCACTAGGCGGGATTGCAGTACCCACGATCTCCCGTTCTAGAACCAAGATCAGTTGGCTTGGAGACACGGTTGCTGTTTCGGCCCTTGTCCAAAGCTGCCCGACATATTTTGTTACGTCGCCATTGGGTGTGGGTCCCAAGTGGCCGCGTCGAGACTTTATTTGCACGAATGCTGAGCGGTCGAAGCCGAGCAATTCGGCGTCATCACTACCTTCAGGAACGACACCTCCATAGTCGAGGTCGCCGTTCCAGCATCTGACTGCTAACCAAGCGGAGATAGCGTCTTGGTAGCGGAATCCTCGACCCGCATGTGACCCGGAGCGTGAAGATGTGTTCTGCGTTGATCGAGATTTGGGCATGCGTGTCTTTCTAAACGACTAGCTATTATTCCATTGAAGAAATATTGATGTAGCACAATAGAAACGCGCGTCGCCCCAGCGGTACCATTATCAACGCGGTTACTTGCTCTGTTGTTTGCGCTTTGCTCATCCGTTCCATCCATGCCCTTATCTCGAGAGCCATTAAACAGGGAGGTCCGCCTCAGGTTGCGGGTCATTCATATTATTGCCCATAGGCACGCTCACTCTGTCACAATCATTATGGAAATTTTTTAAGCGACCCAGAATCTCCCGCGCGAATAAGGGCCCGCGGCGCATTTTATAGAACTCAGCAGTATTTTCTACTGTACGGAGCTACACCTGAGATTAGTTGGGTATTATGCAGAAAGGACGGCTCTTCTTTACGCGCAAAAACGGTCGTTTGTCGGAGATGAGTAGCGGAAAGGAAAAATACCTATTTTTGGCGTGTTTCTTCCTCCCAAAACTATATCTTGAAATATCCCCTCCGATAAGTTAGGATACTGATGAGTTTCAGGAGAATAACCACTTTTTAGAGGGAGCAGAATGAAAATTGGCTATGCGCGGGTAAGTACTCAAGAGCAGGATTTGGCTCTACAGCTCGATGCCTTGGCTAAGGAAGGGTGCGAGAAGATTTTCCAGGAGAAAGCCTCAGGCGCACAGCGGGACAGGCCTGAGTTAAAAGCCGCCCTTTCCTACATGCGGAAAGGCGATACATTGGTTGTCTGGAAACTTGATCGGCTTGCCCGCTCCATGAAACAGCTTATTGAAACAATTGAATCGTTCCAGGACGAGGGTATAGGGTTGAAATCCATACAGGACCCCATCGATACCAGTTCACCGAGCGGAAAACTTGTCTTCCATATTTTCGCAGCATTGGCCGAATTTGAACGAGGCGTTATTCGTGAGCGAACGACTGCGGGGTTAAGAGCCGCCCGGGAACGTGGACGTGTTGGTGGCAGGCCTCCTGCGCTCTCACCCAGGGATCTACAAGCCGCCAAGGCCATGCTAAAGGATTCAAATATTACTGTTGCTGCTGTGGCTCATCGATTAAACGTGGCGGCATCCACGTTGTACCGCCATATTCCCCATGCGAGAAGTGCGAGCCTAGAGGCAGAGGAAGGCAGGGTTATTGTAGCGACGGAATGATGAGAATCGGCGAGACAGACGGGAAACCGGGTTATCGGTGTGAGCGGATACCGATTCACTCGGTCGATATGGAACGTCGAAGCAAAAATAACTCTCATTATTTAGGCGTCCCATCGTAAAAACACCTGCCTATCAGAAATGCTTTAACCGCAGCATAAACAAAATGGAAAATGAAGATGGGAGGCTCTCCCTTGACCTCGATTTGACGTATCTGGGGTACCGGGGCGAAACGCTTCCGTTTCGAATCAGCCTTCGTGCCGATGCGCTACCGCAACTAATAGATGCCGCTGCGCATGGCGACCGTATCTACGAGCTTTTTTCGATATGCAGGCACGGCGATATCAAGCGTTATTTGTGGGTACGGGCTATAGAAGCAGCTGAGAGGATAGCCTGCCGTTACCAATGGATAAGCGAAGAAGCTGGGTGGCCGAAAAAAGAATGCCACTACCCCAAATGGGATAATGCCTTCTATTTAACCTGGGACGAACAACCCGAGGAATGTGCCTGGCATTGGGGGAAACGGCGGCCGGAAATCAAGGAATTCGTTGACTATTGGTTTGATCGCGTTCTGGCAGCAAAAGAATTATTGCGACAGTCGGGGGACATATTTACTCAGCGCGAAATCAGCCTCATAGACAGCAGCAAGCACGACTACGAATATGAAACAGAGAGGCCGTTTGTTCTAACGCCGCCGGGGACCCGATATATCCCGGTAAAGGATCAATATCCTGAATGGTTTTATGAATATTTGGCTCAAATCCTGGGGCAGTGTGAGATCGGCTCCGTATCCTATCGCTCAACGGATCTCAGGACGTTTCGCCTTATGTGTGCAGAACAATTAAAGCGATGCGTCGACACGAACCAAGACCCGAAAACGGTATTTCCAGTAAGCGTTATGAATCTGAGAATGTCAAATAAGGACTACTTTCCGCGAGCGAGCCGTTGGGGTGGATACGCGCTTTATTCGGAGGAAGGGCTGGGTTATGGAGATTTGTTAATCGACATGGATCGGCAGGTCGGGTGTCCACCCAAGGTTTTGTATGAACAGTATTATCGCTGCTTCTCCGATCAGTGGCCTCTTTACATCCTGACCGACGAGGAGATGGGGGAAATCAGGGGTTACAAACGTAAGGTCCTGAGGGAAGCATATCTGTTTCTATATAAAAAGCTGCTCCGATAATCACCCTATAGGGCTACACAACCCGCCCTGGTGAAAACCGTACAGATTTGTAACGTTGGATTTGCATGTCGATCATTTGGGTCGGCTGGGGTTAGCCAAACAAGTATTCCAGTAACAGCTGATAGAAACGAGACTATTAATGAAAAAACGAGGGCTTTTCAACTTCACCCCGTTTGCAGAATTGCCGCGACGGCGACGACGGGACCTCTACGTCAGCCTGCGCTGGAGGATCATGCAGGAAGGCAGTAAGTACGGCGGAAAGTTCACCAGTGATCTGGTGCTCGATGAGCCAGGCCGCCCGAAGCTATATAAACAGTGGTTCGAAGTCTATTTTCTTGGAACCGACGGGGTCACCATTTGGAATGCCACGATCTTTACCGCGACTTACGAATTCTGGAACAAAACGAGGAGCGTGGCCTCTGAGCGCGCGTTTTCGCTTCTATCCGAAAAGCAACAAAAACAGGAGGGAAGACTGGAGTGGGAAGGCCCGTTTAGAAGTAAAGATGGGGAAAAGTATTACATGATGGCTGAGCGACCAAAGCAGGCTTATGATTGTTTCGGCGGATTGACGCTGCGCGAATATCAAAGCAAAAGAGAGATGGAAATTATAGAAAATGAGCCGCCGGCGATTTATGAATCATTTGAGTGCGACGGCAATTATGAGTATGGGATCGGTTTGCGGGCGGTTGTCCAGGCGGACGAAATCAATCGGGAAGTGATCGATACAACCATCGACAGATTTCGCGAAGTCGGCGAAGCTGACTGGCAAAGCGGACAACCGGTCCAAAGAGAAGTATTGCCGTTTGAAACCCAGGAAATGGCGCTGTCCAAAGTTAAATATACTATCTAAGCGCATGCGCCATGGCAATAGACCATTGGCCTTTGAGCGCCAGTAAGACTCGATGGAGCTACCTCTTCCGTGCCAAAAGCTCGGGTGTGACCATGGGTTACATGAAAGAATAACCGGTACCACCTCATCCGCCTGATATATTTGGTTCACTTTAGCCGCGAGCATGGGGTCTCCTGACTGGACGTTGTTTCAGGATTGGCAGCATATGTAGGCTGTTGGCCAATGACAGCGGGTGCGAGTTCGCTCCCACTCTAAAGTACCTGAACACAACCTGTCTGCTGGCGCTCTTCTCTTTCCCATGTTCCAGCGCACCACCTTGGCGATCGCAAAACTCGCGCATTAGGAGTCAAGCAATCTTGTCGTCCGGCAAAGCTCATGGAATCAACCGCGCGTACCAGGTTACGTGTCGGGATGTGCTGACTCATCGCCAACCAGAGCTCACGTCTTGGTGCGATGATGGTATCGATATTCCATTCAGGCTTCCGGATACAACGTGGACTTTTGACGTTGCGCTCACTGCACCCAACGGGTCGGTAGTCGTAGCCGAATGCCGCCGCACCATAGGACCGGTGAAGCAGGAGGACATCGCTGGCTTCGCGCTCAAGGTTGAGAGCCTGCGTCGAGCATTAGCACGCCCTGTTTCTGCCTTTTTCTTTACCAAGTCCGCTCACCAGCTTGGTGCGGTCCGCGTTGGGCGTTTCTATGGGGTAGAAGTCGCAATCCTGGCTGAAGATGCTCACCCTCCCGGGTTTAACATGATCTTCCTCGCATACGACCCCGCACGTGACAAGGCGTTGCGTCACTTCATCATGCACTGCACGCCTGGCGAGTTCAAAGTTACTGGCACTGACGCTTGCCTTACATATACCAAACGTGATGGCACCTCCGAATCCCGATAGAGGCAAACCGTTCTGCGTCTCAAGCCAATAGGCATCAGCTTATTAAGTAAACCAAACCATCTTTTTCGTTGCCTCCTCAATTAGCATGTCACCAGTTGTAGTATTTGTTCAAATGTCGTCGATAGGTCAGCCATACATTTTATCCAGGCTCAAAATGCCACACTTTAACCCCGCATTGAAATTCACACTCGTAGCGGTATTTGGCCTCTACCTGTCAACCACACAAGCTGCAACGTTCAGTGGAAAGGTCGTGGGGATAGCAGATGGGGACACGCTTACCGTTCTGACCGCCTCGAAGCAGCAACACAAGATACGCCTGGCTGAGATAGATGCTCCGGAGAAGCGCCAGCCATTCGGTACCAAGGCAAAACAATCACTCTCAGACTTGTGTTTCGGCAAGGAAGCGGAAGTCTCTCCACATGTGAAAGACCGCTATCAGCGAATCGTGGCCCGCGTTAAATGTGATGGCGTGGATGCCAATGCAGAACAGGTTAATCGCGGCATGGCTTGGGTCTATCGTCGCTACGCGAAGGACCATGATTTGTATGTGCTGGAGCATGGCGCGAAAGCGGGCAAGCGGGGACTATGGGCCGATTCCTCTCCTACTCCACCTTGGCAATGGCGAAAAACGTGGCAATGTGCGGCAGATTTGAACAATCCGGAACTCGCAAATATTACGCCCGTGCGCTAGGCGCAGACATGAGCAATGATCTAAAGTGGGCCGGTGGCGACCATATTGCTTTGTATAACATCGCGCCTGGCCAGTGCCCCTGGATGATAATGCTGCACGATCGTAGACTGGATTTTATCGGCCATACCTGGGGCTATCGGACTCCTGAAGAAGCTGCTGCAAAGAAAAAACCATGGATATCCGTTACGTTGTCCGCATTTCTCGGTCTCTTCATCCTCTCGCACAAATTCAATCGGCTGGAGTATGAAACATTCATGCTGCAGGGTTAACCCGCATCTCTCAAAAATACCAGCTGCATAGCAGCCCGAATCATGAGAAAGTCGTTTTACGAGAATGGCTTGAATCATGGCGCCGACGGCCGGCACCAGATTCTGCGTGGTATAGGTGAACTCATCGCGCCAAGCTTTGTAATGAGTGCCTCCGCTTCGGTCAGCACTTCCCCCTCTAGCACTTACCCCTCTCATACGGAGCTCTACAGTCGCTCACACTTTTTGACTTGAATGGTTCAGGTTGAGGTATTCACAAATTGACCACCTATACTTCATAGTTCTCTTACAAGGGGTGTGATACTTTGATCTCACTCCGGCCGTTGGCATCCTTTAAACCCATGCTGATCAGTCGAAGAAAGGCCAATGTGGAAGTGCCACGTTTGACCGCTGAATCGATCATTCGCATTTCATAATCGCCAGTCTACCAGCCGTTGCAGCGTGATAGCACGCAGCTAGACGCTCTCAGTGTGCGAGTTACCTGTTTTATCTTGGAAGGGGGAAAACTTGGAAGCTCATCACCATGCAACTCACCATCCATACGATTGATGTCGAGCAGGGAGAAAGTGCGCTCGTGGTTGCGGCAGACGTGACAGCCGGGCGACACCGGACGATATTGATCGAGGGCGGACTACTCGGGTATGCCGAGACAGTCCAAAACTTTATCGATCCCATTCTCAGAGGTTACGTGTACTCCCTCGATCACGTTCTCGTCAGCCACTACGACAAGGACCATTCAGGAGAAGTCATAGGGCTCCTCAATGCGGACAACATGCGAGTCGTAAGCGAGGCCATCTCGAACTCGGTGGCAAAAGCGGCGCAATGGGCTGCAGCAGGCACCCGTCCCCAGCAAATCGCCTGCGGAGCCGTCGCCGCATCGGCAACGATCCTCGGAGCCTGCAGTCGGAACGTGAACCAAATCCTAGCAATGTGCCAAGCTGTTTTCCCCCGGGCTGCCGGGAAGACAGACGACGAAGCGGCCGAGCTTGGATTTAACTATGCGCTGGAGCATACCAACAAGGTTCAGGGCTTTCCCGCTCTTGAAGTCGGCAAAACTGGAAGGCGCAGAAATATTGCAAAAATATCCGCGGTCGCTGCGGCGATTGCCATCGCATCGGGAAACAATCCGGCTGCCGCAGCCTTCGGCGCCATCTTCCTCCTGATTGCCAAAACACTTCCCAATCAGCTGCGGCTCGATACCGGCCGATACTGTAATGTCCATATTATCGATATCGAGCAACCAATCTGGCCATCACACGCTGTCGGAGTGTATGCCGACAGAGCACTCGGGCAACACATAACGAAGGACGAGATTTTCAGGAACAGCGGGACCAGTACGACTCTCCCTTCCCCCCATTCTCCCGGGATATTCTGCCGGGTGATCAGCTTCTGGGTTTGGCAAGGGATGGGCAGTAATCCTGTTCAGACCGTCTGGAGGCGCAAGGCGGGAGACTGCAAGTCCAACCTTGTAAGGATTTGCGAAAGAATTATCTCATCCTTACGTGCAATATTCTAGGTAAATGAATTTTACCGAAGGCATAAGAGGGAACATAGTATGAACCAGATCGTAATTATCGCGCTACGGAAACCTTACACCTTCGTGGTTCTTTCCATTCTGATCGTCATATTTGGAGTCAGGGCGATACGGCATACGCCAACGGACGTCTTTCCCACTATCAAGATTCCCGTGATCTCCGTAGTCTGGGCTTACGCCGGCATGTTGGCGCTGGACGTGTCCGGTCGTATCACTTTTTACTTCGAACGCTTCTTGACCTCGACGGTGGAAGGTATCGCGGACATCGTCAGCCAGGCGTACTAGCCATGGCGTCAGGATACGCCAAGAACCAAGACACTTTTTATCCTGCTATACCAATCATGATGAAATCACTAAACAACCGCCAGCTAAAGCTGGTGGGCTAGAGACAATGACTAAAGTCAAGGCGCGGTATTCAGATCGATCCACGACAAATCCAAGTCGCTGTTTAACCTGTTTTAACCAACCTAAACGGCATGAAAATGGTCACTAAATTATCCGTCGTTCTAGGCTTAATCGCCACTCTGGTATTGAGTGGATGCCAAAAAACCGAGACACATGAAGAAATGCCAAAATATGCGGCAACCACACCATTCCGTGAAGACACTTCCATCTTGGAACCCTATGTCTGTCAGATTCATGCCATCAGACATATTGAAGTCCGCTCTTTGGAAAAGGGCTACTTAACCCATATTTTTGTAGACGAAGGGCAATGGGTAAAAAAGGGACAGCCCATGTTCAAAATCATGCCCAACGTCTATCAGGCAGAACTTCTAACTGCGGAAGCCGAAGCGCAAAATATGAATATCGAATACCTCAATACCAAGGCCTTGGCTGATAAGAATATCGTATCAGCCAATGAATTGGCTTTGGCAAAAGCAAAATTAGATAAGGCCAACGCGCAGGTGAACTTGGCGAAAACCCACTTGGGGTTCACCGATATCGGAGCACCTTTTGATGGGATTACCGATCATTTGGCTGTTAGGATCGGCAGCCTTCTGGATGAAGATGATTTGTTGACGGAGCTGTCTGATATCGCCCATTTGTGGGTCTATTTCAACGTCCCGGAAGCTAAATATTTGGATTTCATAAGGCGCGAAAACGGCAAAACCAAAGAAACAGTGCAGTTAAGGATGGCAAATGGCGAGATTTACAATCATACGGGGGTCATTGAGACAATTGTAGGTGATTTTTATAATACCTCCGGCAATATTCAGTTTCGTGCCTTGTTCGAGAACCCGGACAGAGTTCTCAGGCATGGTCAGACAGGAACAATCCTAATGACCATACCTTACCCAAACGCCATGCTCATCCCTCAAAAAGCGACGTTCGAAATCATGGATAAAATCTATCTCTACGTCGTCAACAAAGAAGAAAAAGTGGAGCAAAGGCTTATCCATATAGAGGCCGAATTGCCCCACATGTTTATTGTTAAAACTGGCCTGAATGACGGCGACAGGATTTTGATCGAGGGTATACGCAAAGTTAGTCCTGGAGAGAAGGTGATGATCGATTTAAAGCCACCCCAAGAGGTTCGCTCAGAGTTGATGAAATTGTATACCGAGTAACCTTTTAGTCAGGACTAGGCCATGTTTGGTATTTTTCTCAAAAGACCTGTGCTAGCGATCGTGTTATCGCTGTTGTTCATATTTATGGGCTTTTTAGCAATGAAATCATTGCCCGTTTCCCAGTTTCCAGATATTGCACCGCCCCGGGTCACGGTTGCAGTATCGTTTCCCGGTGCCAGCGCCGAGGTACTGGTGAAATCGTCCCTGATCCTCTTAGAACGCGCTATCAATGGCGTGCCTGGTATGAGATACATCACTTCGGATGCAACCAGCGCCGGCGAAGCGACCATTCAAGTATATTTCAATTTAGGCGTCGATCCTAATATCGCGATGGTTAACGTGAAGACGCGCGTGGATCAGATGATGAGCAGGCTACCCGTACTGGTGCAGTTGGAAGGCGTGATTGTAAACTTCGTCCAGCCCAGCATGCTCATGTATGTCAACCTCTTCAGCAAAGACAAAGACGCCGATCAGAAGCTTTTATTTAATTATGCCTATGTCAATGTTATTCCGGAGATTCAACGCATTACTGGAATTGCCCAAGCAACCATATTGGGTTCCCGCCAATATGCGATGCGGATTTGGATGAATCCGGAACGGATGAGAGCCTATAGCGTCTCGTCAGAAGAGGTGATGGAGGCACTGGCGAGTCAAAGCATTATCGGACGACCTGGTCGGCTGGGCCAAAGCACAGGCATGCTCGCCCAGTCCAAAGAGTATGTGCTGGTTTATAAAGGACGCTTTAACAAGCCGGAAGAATATGAGGACATTATTCTCCGGGCTGCTCCAACAGGCGAGATTCTGCGCATTAAAGACGTTGCCAAGGTCACTCTGGACAGCGAGTTTTATAATATTTTCTCTGATAAGGACGGATACCCTTCCGCGTCCATCGTGCTGAAGCAAAACTACGGCAGTAATGCCCAAGTAGTCATAGAGAATGTGAAGAAAAAACTGGAAGAATTGAAAAAATCCTTCCCGGAGGGCATGGACTACGAAATCAATTACGATGTGTCGCGTTTCGTTGAGGCGTCCATCGAACAAGTGCTACACACATTGGTGGAAGCCTTCATTCTGGTCTCCTTGGTGGTTTTCATTTTCCTTGGCGACTGGCGTTCTACCCTGATTCCCGTCCTCGCGGTACCGGTTTCGCTGATCGGAGCATTTGCCGTCATGTCTGCGTTCGGGCTTTCCATCAACCTCATCACCTTGTTTGCCTTAGTGTTGGCTATTGGTATTGTGGTCGATGATGCCATTGTGGTAGTGGAGGCAGTGCATGCAAAAATGGCAGCCGAGCATTGCAGCCCTTATGAAGCCTCCCGAAAAGTGTTGCAGGAAATCGGTGGCGCCATTATAGCGATTACGCTGGTCATGGTATCAGTGTTCGTCCCTCTTGCGTTTATGCCAGGACCGGTCGGGGTATTTTATCGACAGTTCGCTATCACTATGGCGTCGTCGATCATTATTTCAGCAATCGTGGCTTTATCGCTCACCCCGGTACTGTGTGCCATGATTCTTAAAAACACTCACGGTCAGCGGAAACGGAGAAACCCAATAAGCCTTTTCGTCGATGGCTTTAACTCTGTTTTCGAAAAGGTCACCGGCCGCTACATCAAATTGCTGAATGTCACGGTCACCCGACGCATTGTCACGCTTTTGGTATTGGCCGGGTTTGGCTTCGGCATTTTCGTGGTCGATAAAACCTTGCCTTCCGGCTTTATTCCCGGCGAAGATCAAGGCATGATTTATGCGATTATCCAAACACCGCCCGGGTCAACCATCGAAGTGACCAACAAAGTGGCACGTGAACTGGAAATGATAGCCGCAGAAATCGAAGGCGTACAATCGATTTCTTCCTTAGCCGGCTACGAAGTACTCACCGAAGGCCGTGGATCAAATGCAGGGACTGTTGTTGTCAACCTGAAAGATTGGTCGCAACGTGAACATTCGGTAAATCAAGTTATCCACGAGTTGGAGGAAAAAGCCCATGACCTAGGTGCGGTCATCGAGTTTTTTCAACCGCCGGCAGTGCCGGGATACGGTGCGGCATCGGGTTTGGCGTTTCGCTTGGTGGACAAGACGTTAGACACGGATTACTTCGAATTCGATGAACTTAATAAAAAGTTCATGGATGCGATGCGTGAACGTAAGGAATTGACCGGCTTGTTCACTTTTTATGCGGCCAATTATCCGCAATACGAACTGGTTATCGACAATAGGCTGGCCATGCAAAAAGGGGTTAGCATCGAAGACGCGATGAATCACCTGGACATCATGATCGGCAGTACTTATGAACAGGGCTTTATTCGCTTCAATAACTTTTTTAAGGTCTACACCCAGGCCGCGCCGGAATTCAGGCGAGCCCCTGAAGATGTGTTGAAATATTTTGTGAAAAATGATAAAGGCGAAATGGTGCCGTACTCTGCCTTCATGACTATGGTGAAAAAGCAGGGGCCCAACGAGTTGACGCGTTATAACCTCTATAACACTGCGGCGATCCGGGCCGAGCCCGCACCCGGTTATACCACTGGCGCAGCTATCAAGGCAATCGAAGAGGTTGCGGAAGCCACTTTGCCGCGAGGTTTTGAAGTTGCCTGGGAAGGCTTGACATTCGACGAAGCCCTCCGGGGCAATGAAGCACTGCTGATCTTCGCCGTCGTTATCCTGTTTGTTTATCTGGTGCTAGCCGCACAATACGAAAGCTTTGCTTTACCCTTGGTCGTGTTATGTTCGCTACCCCCTGGTATTTTCGGTGCCTTTTTATTGTTAAAAGGATTAGGGCTTGCCAATGATGTCTATTCCCAACTGGGAATGGTGATGTTAATTGGCTTGCTCGGCAAAAACGCGGTATTGATTGTCGAGTTTGCAAGCCAGAGGCAAGTCGAAGGCATGACGGTCAGAGAAGCGGCGATTGCGGGCGCAAAAGAGCGTTTTCGGCCGATTTTGATGACTTCATTTGCCTTTATAGCCGGGTTGATACCCCTAGCGATGGCTACGGGAGCTGGAGCGGTCGGCAACAGGACGATTGGTACCTCAGCACTGGGTGGGATGCTTATCGGTACCGTGTTTGGCGTCATCGTTATTCCAGGACTTTATTATATTTTTGCGAAAATGGCAGAGGGTAAAAAATTAATTCAAGGTGAAGACCTTGATCCTCTAGCCGAAATTTATCACTACGGCCCAGATGACAATGAAAAATAAAACATTTCGGCTTATGGTTTTAGTCGTGTTGGGGCTGATGTTGCAGGGTTGTATTCCTAAAGTAGCAATCAAAAAAGCAGATGCCCCTCTTCCTGCTGCTTTTGAACCGGGCGTTTTGGAAACGACCAATACGGCGACTGTCATGCGGAAGGATTTTTTCGATGACCCTGCCTTATTAGATTTGCTAGACATAGCTGTTGCTAATAATAAAGAAATTAATATCATGCTGCAGCGCATCACCATTGCACAAAATGAAATCCAAAGGCGTAGAGGCGAATATTTGCCATTTGTAGGTATTCGTGCTGGCGCAGGCGGAGACAAAGTCGGCGAGTTTACGCGCTATGGCGCTCTTGAAGAGCATCTGCCATTAGCCGAGCATGCCTTTCCTACGTTTCTTGGCGATTTTCGATTTGAGCTATTTTCAACTTGGGAGGTAGATATATGGAAAAGATTGAGGAATGCGAGACAAGCGGCTGTGCTGGAGTACATGGCATCTAAAGAAGGTCAAAATTTTTTAGTGACCAACCTGGTCGCTGACGTTGCTCATTCGTACTATGAACTGCTTGCCCTGGACAACCACCTTGAGAATTTAGAGCAAAATATCAGGATTCAGGAAAATGCGTTGGAGATGGTTAAACAACTTCTGCTGTATGCAAGAACAACTGCACTTGCGGTCAGGCGTTATGAAGCAGAAGTGGCAAAAAACAAAAGCAACATATACAAAATTAAACAGGATATTACCGTTGTTGAAAACCGGATCAACCTCCTGTTAGGGAGAACGCCGCAGCCTATCCAGCGTGCTTCCAGTGGTTTTATGGAGCAAAACCCCAAAGTACTCATGACAGGTATTCCGTCGCAATTGCTACAAAACAGGCCTGATATTAAGCAAGCGGAGCTTGAGCTATCGGCAGCGGAATTAAACATAAAGGTGGCCAGGGCAAATTTCTTTCCCTCCTTTAGCATAAACGCTGCGGTAGGGTTTGAAGCTTTCGCGGTTAAATACCTGTTCAATTCCCCACAATCATTGGCGGCCGCTGTTGCCGGAGAGCTAGTAGCTCCACTGGTCAATAGGTACGCTATCAGAGCCGAATATAAAAACGCCAGTGCCAGGCAAATTCAGGCAGCTTATGAGTATGAGCAAAGTATTATCAATGCTTATGTGGAAGTAGCGAATCAAATTTCAAACATCGATAAGCTCAAAAAAAACTATCAGCTCAAGACAAGCCAGGTGGAAGCGCTCGTCCAATCAATTGATGTCGCTAACCAGCTATTCAAATCTGCTCGTACGGACTACCTGGATGTGCTATTGACACAAAGGGATACCCTGGAGGCCAAACAAGATCTAATTGAAACGCAACAAAAGAAATTTGACGCAATGGTGGATCTTTATAAATCACTTGGTGGCGGTTGGCAGTCTGAACCAATGACCGATGCGCAAAAATCTTATCTAAGTACGTTAAGTGAAGAGGCTGGCGAAAAAATGGATGAAAATCTATCGAAAGCGGAGGCGGCAAAGAAAATCGATGAGCTCAGCGTAAAACTGGCAGAGGATTGAAGGAAAAAGGGGAATGATTCGAATCGACCTGGGGTCGTTCCAGAACCCGGAAAAAATAGTATCTGGGGTTTAGGGAGCAATGGAATGTAAAACCCGGTTAAGCATCGTCGTTGGGGTTGCGCAATGGCCGTAGCCCTGTGCATTTGAAGCATGGTCTAGCCGCACAAGCAAAAGACCGCCATAATTTGTGCATTTGTAGTTGAAATTGATTAAATGCACAAGCTATAATAAGCACACATCCTATATGCGCAAAATGGCCAGAAAATGAGCTCCTCAAAAATTGGATATTGCCGAGTATCAACTACCGAGCAAAACATGACTCCCCAATTGGAGTTACTCCACAAAGCGGAGTGCCAAGAGATTTTCAAGGAAAAATTATCAGGAAGTAATATAGCTCGACCCGAGTTACGAAAATTGTTGGATTACATCCGTAAAGGCGATACCGTCACTGTGACAAAATTGGATCGGTTAGCACGATCGACCAAAGACTTATTGAGTATTGCCGAAGAAATAAAAAAGAAGGGCGCAGGCTTGGAGGTTCTAAATATCAATTTGGATACAAAATCCCCGACTGGTCAATTGATGCTCACCATGCTGGCCGCTATCGCTGAATTTGAAAAGGGAATTATGTTGGAACGTCAACGGGAAGGGATTGATATCGCAAAAGAGGACGGCAAATACAAAGGCCGTAAACCGATTGAAGAAACGAAGTTGCAGCAAGTGCAGGCCCTCGTTCAGGGTGGCACAAGTGTTAGCAAAGCAGTTTCTGAAGTAGGTATCGGCAGGCGCACTTACTACAAGGCTATTGAAGAAGGCCGGATTTAGCGTCTATTTTCCTTAGCGACGTTTTTTTCAGAAACCTCTGTTACGACCTCTGCTTTCTTTTCCTATGAACAAGAGCTTTTATTTTTCCTATACCCCGATCCTCTCAGAGAGGTCAATGCCCTCGTGCACTCAGCGCTCCAGTCTTTGAAGGCCCGGTTTGCCGAAATCGATAACCTGCGGCGGACAGGCTCTGTGCTCCATTGGGATATGTCCACCCACATGCCTCAGGACGGAACAGCGTCACGCGGACGCATGATCGCCACGGTCGAAAAGGCCGCCCACGAAAAACTGATCGACCCCGCTGTGGCCGCGCTTCTGGAGACCGCATCAGGACTGCCAGCTGCAACGTTGTCCGCAGATGACCGGGCGTTCCTGCGCCTGGCCTGTCGGCAGTTTTCCCGGGCGTCGAAAATCCCCACCGCTTTCAAGGCTGAATTTCTTCAACACATGACCGAGACTTACGATGTTTGGGTCCGCGCGAGGAAATCGAATGACTTCCATGCCGTGGCGCCGTTTCTGGAAAAGACCGTCGCGTACTCACGGGCCATCTCAGATTTTTTCAACTCCGGTGAAACCGCATGGGCCCATCCCATGGATCCGCACATCGAAGACGCTGATCCCGGCATGACTACCGTGGGTCTCAAGACGCTTTTTGCCGACCTTCGACGGGATCTCGTGCCATTGGTCGGAGAGCTGTCGTCTCGCCCCAAGCCGCGGACCGATTTTTTGTCACGGGTCAATCCTAAACCCCAACAATTAGAGTTTTTGAATTGGCTGGCCAAGAGCATCGGCTATGACTTCAATCGTGGGCGCCAGGATCTCACTCATCACCCGTTCATGACAAAGCTTGGAGCCGGGGACGTCCGCATCACGACTCGGGTCAATGAGACGGATCTCCGTGACGGGATTTTCAGCACCATTCATGAGTCCGGCCATGCCTTTTACGAACTGGGACTTTCGCCAAACCTGGATGGAACCATTCTGGGTCACGGCACTTCCGCCGGAATTCACGAGAGCCAAAGCCGGCTTTGGGAAAACTTGGTTGGTCGGTCGCACGAATTTTGGATATATTTTTATCCTCACCTGCAAGCCCATTTTTCCGATACTCTTCGGGACGTTTCGCGGGATGACTTCTGTCGTGCCATCAATCGCGTGGAACCTTCATTGATTCGAACCGAGGCCGATGAAGTGACCTACAATCTGCACATCATGATTCGCTTCGACATAGAATCGCAGCTTTTGGACGGCTCACTTAAGGTGGGGGATCTGCCCGGCGCGTGGAACGACCGGTACGAGTCCGACCTCGGGGTGCGCCCGCCGTCGGACGCTCAGGGCTGCCTTCAGGATGTCCATTGGTATTACGGAAGCGTCGGCGGGATGTTCCAGGGCTATACGATTGGAAATCTCTTTAGCGCGCAGTGCTACGATGCTGCCCTTAAGGCTCACCCGGAAATTCCAGAGGCGATGACGCGCGGAAATTTCTGCACACTGCATTCGTGGCTGAAGGAAAACATCTATCAGCACGGCTCAAGTCTTTTCCCGCACGAGCTGATCCGACAGGTGACCGGCGAAGATTTGTCGTCGGAGCCCTTTCTTGCGTACTTGAAGCGGAAATATTTATAGAGACTCCGCCAACGAGGGCGCCGGGCGCACTCAGCTTCATCCCACCTATTCAGTGTGTTGCTCTACGATTTTCTCCGTCGAGTTTAAGAAATCCAAATCGCCCGAAACACGGATACGGATACTGTAGTAGTCCCCGACTGGACGGACAAGGCGACGGCGGTGGGTAGTGCTGAGAAGACGGCTAGACGGAGAATTGCGGCCGGAAGATGGTGGGCGCTCATACGCGCTATTTATTATTGATAACATATTTTATCAACTGCTTCCAACCCCCCATTTTTGTAGCCCCCCAACTACAGCTAGTTCTAGCTTGACTCGGGAACTGGGGAGTCCGAGACAAATGGAAGATTGATCGCGTGTCTACGTCAATCTGAGGTACACCTCAAACGGACAACGCCGCCTGACACTTTTCCCCTCTTTAAATGTCAGCTTAAGATTAAGATTGATATTAATTGACAGCAGGAAGCGAAGGTCATAGAATCTAACCTGACATTAATTGAGGGAAGAGGGCCATGACCAGCCAGAGAATCGGATACATCCGGGTGAGTACCCTTGATCAAAACGCTGAGCGCCAGCTCGACGGGGTTCACCTCAATAAGACGTTCACCGACAAAGCGTCAGGCAAGGATACAAACAGACCGCAACTCCAGGCTGCTCTAAATCACGTCCGTGCAGGGGATACGCTTGTTGTCCATTCGATGGACAGGTTGGCGCGCAATGTCGAGGACATGCTCAGGCTGGTCAGGGAAATGAACGACCGCGGCGTGTCGGTTGAATTCATCAAAGAGAACATGAGCTTTACCGCAGGCAGCGAGGATCCACGCTCCACCCTGATGTTTACCATGTTGAGTGCCTTTGCACAGTTTGAACGCTCGCTCATCAGGGAAAGGCAGCGGGAGGGAATAGCCCTGGCAAAAGCCAAGGGGACGGTCTACAAGGGCAGGAAGCCGGCGCTCAATGCGGAACGAATCGCTCAGCTGCGAGAACAGGCCGCAGCAGGAGCAAACCGGACAAAGCTGGCAAAAGAGTTTGGCATCAGTCGCGAGACCCTTTACCAATACATTCGGTAAACCGTCGGAGCAGTCTGCGTTCGTCTAGAATTTCTCCTGATCCCTTCCATACTCAAGATGATAAGGGCCTGCTGGCAACCCTTTTGGCGGTAGAAATACCTGGTTGTTCGCCTGCCGTGCCAGCGGCTGATAGTCAGTTGCCATGGCGTTCACCGCTGCTGCGATCGCCATGCCTATCAATCCCCCTCCGGCGCCTCCTGAACTCTGTACCACTTTTTCATTGGCCTGCCACAGCACCATCCCGGTGCGCGCGTCTCTCAACTCATAGTCCATCTCAACAGCAACGGTCGAGGCAAGAAGAATGTATTTGCTGCTCCAGTCCTTGATAGTGATATAGAGCGCAGCATCGGCGCCAAACAGTTCATGCAAGCGCTGTGTTGCGAGCAGATGAATGTGTCCCGCCTCCGCCAGTCCGAAATCTTTCAGAACGAGGTCCGTCAAGTAGACGGGAAATACGTAATAGCCGCGTTCGGCCAAAGGCCTCGTGATGGTGGAGACGAAAACCGGGGAGGCGCTGATTTCCGTTGTGTCGTTGAGTACCGGCACCACCACTATCGAACGTGGCTTATGCGCATAAAAAGCAGACATATCCTTCTTCTCGGGTTGTATCGCGCAACCCGAAAGTAGGGTGAGCATACAAACCAGCACTGCTATCGCGGCTCTTGTCATGGCTGAGCCTCCGGTGTTACCGCCGCTTGAGGCAGTGCTTTTTTCGTTGACTCGGCCTCCTTTTGTTTGACCCGCTCAATCAGCTTGGTCATGAACGCACTGGACTCAGGGAAAAGCAGTTTTTCCTTCTCAAAAGACGCGATTGCGCCCTCCCGGTCACCGCGTTTAAACAGAATAAAACCATAATCCGCATAGGCGCCCGGCGGAACCTTAAGCTTCTGTTGCTCCGCCGTGCGGATCGTTTCCAACAAGTAGACGTCAGCTTGTCCGTGGTCCTGCGTGACGTACCGATTATGGAGCCCACTTTCCAAGTCTCCCCAATGGTAAATGGATGGTCCGGCACACCCCGCCAAAGCGGTCGCCATGATTCCAAAGCAGCTTCTGAGAACAACTTGCTTTACTGCGGCCATGCAGCCAGATTGCGTGGTTGTCATGGGTTCCCTATTGTTTGGTATTGCGGCGGCTATCGAGATTCACCGTCACGCTGTTCATCATGTTGACAATCGCGGCATCGATCGCTTTTCCTTCCAGTGTGGAGTCAAAACCGGTAGCCCCGCCAAACCCGAATGTGCTGCTGGACGACAGATCAGCCTCGCCTGAGCCTTCCTGTGTGTAAAACACCTGGCCCGTCTTGGGATCAACCAGTCTTAATACGACGCGGGCACGCGCACGTTGCGTTTTGCTCTTGCCAACCAGCCATGTATTTCCTGTTGTGTCCCGCCCCAGTTCGGCAACGGAACCCATAATTAACGCATCCACGCCTATCATGTTCTGTTTGAACTGCTCCTGGCTCAGCCCCATGAGTTCAGCCTCGGCTGCAAGTTTTCCGACGTCCTGCCGCTCGACAACATTGAAACGCTGGGTTGCCATGAGATGGCGTGCCAACAAGTCAGAGGCCTGTTTGCCAATACGGTCTCCGGATGCGTCCGTGAACAAGCCGCTTCCATAAATGGATTCATTCGTGAAGCGGGCGATCCCTACTGTCAATCGTTGGTTTGCGGGTAACGGATTCACTGTGACGCGCGGCCCGGCATCCTTGACCCCTTCCTGAACGGTGCGACTGGGGCTCGCGCAAGCAGCCAATGTCAATGACGCGAGGAAGATCATTATTTTTTTATTCATAGCGGGACCATAGGTTGTTTGAAAGTGGATTGCGCGGGGGCAATGTGAGTAGCGGTGCTTCTGTAATAAATGGGATTCTGAGAAGGAGACTGTACGACTATCCCGATAGCAGGCATTCAAAGAACAGGGCTGGAAAAGCGCTCAATCAGCGCCTTCTACGAGATAGTTTCAAAATAGGGGATTTATCCTGCCAGCCGATGCCCCTGCTATCAGTTCATTCCAAAAAAAGCTCTTCCTCATCCATTCAACCATTATCTTACGGATTTTGGTATTAATCACCATTGGACTTAGGTACACCTGTCAGTCCGTAGGGGTATTCCTGCATTTGTGAGAATGGCATACAATTGGACTTGTCAGGGGCCGCATTGGTTTGGGGCTGGCGCGAATTGAACGCGCCTGAGTTCTCAAGTCAATCGCGGCCTTTGCGTTTCTTGGAACCACCGTAGAACTCCGCGCGTTAGGGAAATGGCCGTTTCATGCTGCGCGACAACGTGCGCCAGAATGTTTGTGACTTCCCGGTTGGAGCCCTCGCCCGATTGCTCTCACGATCCCCGGATACTGAAGTCCTGACCGATGGGGTGGGCAATATTTCCGCTCGCTTCGTCCCGATGTAGGGGCACATAATGTGTATTAGTTTGGAAATCGGACAGGCAATGTCAGATTCGAACTGCCGCTAAATGTCGGTTTGCGACCTTCGCGATAGACAGAAAAGTACCAATTGCGGTAAATTGCTCATACCGGTCAGATCGGATTTATATCGAGACGAGAGTATTGCCGATCCGGTAGTAAATGCTGTTATCCTTCGTCGATGTCACGGGACCCGAAGGTGGAATGTCGGACGAATCAGTGGGCGAAGGTCCGCCAGCGTCCGGTGAGAAAACTTTCAATTCAAGTTTTCCTCTGAATCCCTTCCCTGATTGCAGATCGATATGGAATAGGTTTTCATTAGAATTAACGCATTCACTGAGGGAGCCCTTTTTTTCGCTCCAGTCCATATCATCAGTCGTATAGCGCAGGGACCAACCGGCTTCTTCTTTTCCCACTGTAACCGTGATGGTGTTGCGGTATAAGTATTCTACATCACTATGCTTATTCCAAAATCCGTTACCAATCACGTAGTCAGTCGCTGATACAACGATATCCACACTGAAAACTAAAGGGAAGTCCTGCTTGGTTTTATTTTCCGTGTCTAGAAAAACGGAGAATAGCTTTGGCGGATTGGCATCTGGATCCAATGTCTCATCACGAGTTCGTAATATGGCACTGCACATATCACGGTGGCGCTCAGACAGCTTAAGCGAAAATGTCCCGCGAGTCGCCACGGTGGATTCGATGTAATAAGAAACATACACTATTTGATTGTCTCGTTCCGCCTTTTTCTTCACCGATGGTGGAAGAGGTAATTCATCCACCTTCAACACACCATCCACCCGAACATTCCCAAATAGGAAACGTATTAGATTCTGATAGCCTTCTTCCGAATTGACAATACCATAGGGGCCGCTGTGGCTCCTATTCACAAACGCACGCGGCGCGCCCTGTACGGTAGCATTTTTTATCAATACCAGCCCGTCGCTCATCTCGCCAGCAAACCGACGCGACCATCCCCAAGCCACGTCATAATCCTTGTAGTTCGTGCCCACTAGACAGAAAAATCGCTCGGGTGTAAATTTCCCATCAAGGGTATCAACGCGCTCGGCGTTGTTTGGCAAGTCAAGATATTTTGCCATTGTCTTGCGATTAAAATTCCCAAGTGGCACGTTTAAACCAGATTGCCAGCCAAGTGAACTAGCAAAACTACTAGATTCAATCCCATTATGGGGTGTGCCATACGTGAACACCTTCCTCACCAACTTACGATCGCTCTCCGTGCTTATGGATTTATTCTGCAGAAAGCAGCGACAGATCAAGCCGCCCATAGAGTGTGCCACTAGATAAACCTGGAACTGCTCCCACAAGTTTTCATCACTACCGCAAACCTGATCACGTATTTTGTGTATTAGATCCTTGAGCCCCCTAGCTGTCTCAATCATGGAAAATGTATTTCCGCTTCCAAAATCTTTCTCTATCGCTTCATAATAGCGATAGATGATGATGCTCTTGGCAGGTATGCGTTCCGAAGTTTCGCTACCGGCCAAATAAATATCACGGTATTTATAGTCTTTCATCAGGCGAATGAGAGGTGACTCAAAAATATGCCGATAGCTCCTTTTTTTGGTTGGGTCGCTCGGGTCTGGCCGTGACTTGGTTGCTCCATCATTAAAACCCATGTAGGGGGTGGAGACGGTTTCAGTAATTTCCCTGTCTGTCATCGCGTAACCACGTACGTAGATTATGGGAAAGTATGGTGGCTTAATGGGCATGAGATTATATTTTTCCGCGATTTATAAAATAACTTATTTATGTATAGCAATTAATAATACTAATGAAACCTTTAAGCCTTAAATTTCGTTATAAACAGGGGAGTTTGTTTCATTGCTACCATTGCTTCTCGATAAGCAGCATAGGTCAAGGCTAGGCGGGGCTTGGCAGACGCTTCATTAAGTGGCTCAATACTCAATACCGCCGGCTGCTACCTTAAGCCTTACATACGTAGCCTTTTCTCTCGCGTCGGCCTGCCGTACGAGACGCGGCCCCGGATATTGAAGCCCTGACCGACAGGATGGGCGCTATTTCCGCTCACTTCGTCCCGATGCAGGGGCACATAATGCTCGTATTTCTCGTTCCAGGCCGCAATCGTCTCAGGGGTCTCTAATCCGGCCTCTGTGATGATTTTCCTCGTTTTGGTGGTTATCCCATCGACCAGTGCCGATACGCGCTCCAGCGCCTTGTCGCGGCCCCTTTTTTTTGCATCGCTGATGATCTTCGCGGATTCGGCGTTACTCATGCCCGAAAGTGCCGTATTGTCGCCCTCGAACGGCTTCACACCCGACAATGCGCGCAGTTTTTCCACCGTGCGAACGTAATCCTTCACGGTTGGGGTCTGGCGCAGCTTGGCTATTTCCTGTTTCAACACGCGCCCGAGCGATTCGTCGGCAATGCCTCGATGTCGGCCTCGGCATCGCGCAGCTCGCGCCGCGTTCGGACGTACGCCTGCACGTCGGCGTCCTTCGCCAGCTTGTCGCGCTGCGCGGTCAGCACATAGGTTTTGCCCTTCAACTGCTGCTCGGTCGGATTGATTTCGCGCATGGCCGCGTTGCGCGATGGGGTATGACGTGCATGCAGGTAGCCCTCGATCTCTTCATATTCCAGCTTCTCATCATGGATGGCCTTGATGAGCGGGTCGCGCATGTCCTGCTCGAAGTCGTCGGTTCGGGCACGGACCATGCCGGAGTACCGTTCCTCGGCCAGTACCGCATCCTGTGTCTCGGGTACCAGCACGGCACGCTTCTGGATATCGCGTAGCGGCATGAAGCGGTCCTGAAAATTGTAGATGAGGGTGTCCACGATGCGGTCCATGCGGTCCCGGAGGGGAGCGGCAGCTTTAGCAGGATTAGCCGCAGTGGAGCGGGAAAATGCGGAACCCGAATCGTCGGGCTTGATCCCGTCCTTGACAATTTGGACCATTTGCGCGAATCTAGGCGTAACGCCAGCGGGCGGAATACTGGTCAGGTTTGGGGAACCAAGCCTCTCCGCTATCCTTTTAGACGCTGGCGTTGCTATTTCCACCGCTTGCAGCGTGTATATCCGGTTGCCGCCACGTTCCGGCGCGTGAAATCCTTCACCAGCATTTCCACATGCAGGATCTCGCCCTTGAACTGCCAGCCGGAATAGCTGGTCTATATTGGCTATTGCCTCATAGTGCGCAGCTCGTGAAACAGAATGGTCCATCGCGGTGGCGTCCAGCATTTTCCCGAGCGATTGCTTGGTCACGCTCGCAACAATACCTGTTTCCGCGTTCTCAAGCGGTTTCCCAATAAAGGACTCAGCGACGACGTTAAAATCGGGACTTCTCCTGGGCACTTACAAACTCGATGATGAAGATCCTGTCGGAAGGCCAATCCTTCAATCCGGCACGTATCCTACCGTCCCCGCAACTCTCGCCTTCCTCTAACAGAACAAGTTTGTACTCTACGTCATCTCTGTTGGGTACCACTGCTTCCAGCATTTCCACCCGTCGAAGAATGTTCATTTCAGGAACTTCCTTTCCATTTGCAGGAGTCGTTTTTCAATGTCCGTTGCCTCAATTAATTTACCGATTCCTGTCAGAATATAGGCTAGCCTTCCCGCTTCGCTGGTATCCATCGCTCCACCTCGTGCTTCACGATACACCCGTGCCATCTCACGGCGTATGTCCTCAAGCTCGTTCAGCCTGATTTTTGAGGGGGTAGGGGTACATGTACCGCTTGTGGCATCAATGGTTACAGCCTGATGTTTTGCACTTTCTATTTGCTGTTTCATTCGGTTTCCAATCGAAAGTTGACCACCGGTCGCCTTCTCGTCAAAAAAACCGGCGTCAGTCTGTTGCTTAGGCGCTATAGCCAGCGCATCTGTAGGCAGCAGTGTCATTCAGGTCGAGGCAATACTCTGCTGCAAATCTTTGCTGTTTTAGTGTCAGCTCGATGAATCAGTACGCTTCGCCGCAGAACCGAACCAGGAGAGCAGTTCGGGGTGCGCAACAACGTCCCCTTTATGGTGGGTACCTAGTTGCGTGCCTTTTCCGACTTGAGTTGCGTGCGTGTTGCACAGCTTGTTGCGCGCTAGATTGAGCAACAATGCGGCTTTGGTGGCGTCCCGTTGCGTGGCAGTTGCGCTACCAGTTGCGCTATTAACTGGCGGTTGTTGCGCAGTTGCGTTGCTAGGAAACGCAACATGCAACAAGCTCTGTTCTGGAGCGACATTCATTCGCCTTTGCTCATCCTCCGATACTCGTTAGCGCTCCTATCTGTATCCTTTTTTTGAATCAGGCCCTTCTCTTTCGCCGTCCACCAAGCGCGCGAAACGGTCGATTTATGAATACCCAGCTCAGCGGCAATGTCTACCTGCGCCAACCCCTCGTTCGCAAGGGCTGCAACTCGGCGGTAAGTGGCCTCTACTAACGATTTCCATTCCCATTTGCTCTTCTTCTCCTCGCTGACCGTCAGTTTAACTTCTATCGGCTCAACGTCGGGACCGGACAGGTGCCTCGCTTTCTCATAGTGGATCTCAAAGCAAGCGCCCTGGGCTGGATCATAGTCTGACGGTCGGCGAAGGGCTATAACTACGTCCAGCAGGTCTTCACGCTTTGAGGTGCCGCGTTGCTGCCCATTTTTGCCGCTGTGATGGATGAAGAGAACGCTTCGACCGAGTTGTCGCTGAAGTAACGCCCACTCAGAAACGCTCACCCAACTTTCGGCGTCGTTCTCGCGTGCGCTGCCGCGCACCAGGCAAGAAAGGTTATCAATTACTATCAGCTCCGCATCCGCCCGGTCAGCAGCGTCACTAATGGCTTGTTGACCTGCATGTGTTGAAAGGTCAGGCATTGAACCTTGCTGCAGGTCAGGGGTGATGATCGTCAGGAACCCCGATTCCGGCTCTGCCTCGTTTGAGGCGACGATGGCGCTGAATCGCTCTTGTAGTGCTGGCCCCGGCATTTCTCCGTCAACCAGTAACACACGCCGCGGCTTATCTGCTTTCCAGCCAAGGAACTCACCGCCACACGCCACCGCATAGCTTACACCCAAGCTGACGTGAGTCTTTCCTACTCCACGCCAGCCGTAAATCATGCTGAGGCTTTGCGTCATCAGCCAGGGGGAGAGGATTGTTTCACGAGTAGGAAGCTCCATAGCAATAAAGTCATGCAGCCCAACCGCGTGTAGTGGCCTATCACACGGGTTCCTGGGTATCTTCACTGCTGCAAACGCAGCCTTGGCCGCAGGTGACGCGTCCACGGCCTCAAGCGGATTTATCTTCATTTATCCCCTCCTACGTCAGCACTTTGCGGCGGCTTGATGAGGGTAACGACGGGTGCGGTGCCAATGAGGTCGAGCGCAAACGTCACGAGCAGGGATGGGTTTGCCAGCAGGATTTCCTGGACAAGAGCATCGACCCGGTGAGCTTCCTGGCTGCCGTAGATTATCTGGACCGGTAGGCCAGCAAGGAACCTGAAATCGAGCTCTGCGGGATTCGCATCTGCGGGAATAATGATTCGAGGATAGGCTCGGCCCAGGTTCCAATCAAACGAGACTATCACTTTTCTGACGGGCACTTTTCCGGCTTCCCGGATCGCCATAAGCTGCTTGCCGTAGGGCGGCAGTCGTTTATAATTACGGTTCAGTTTGGCTTTAAAATCCGCCTCGGTTGCCGCCGGGGCGTTTTCGTTTGTGCGAATCATTTCGGCGCTCATATCTCGCACCCCTTGCCCTCTAGAACGCCACCTAGCCCTCTGACCATTGGACCTGCGTAATCTCGGTCTGCATTAAGCGTCAAATTGCACATCAGTTTGCCTTTCCGTTCACCAATGCACGGATTGCAGAAACCGACCACGCGAGTCGGCCATTTATACGAACAGGGCGGAGAGGCCCGTTTTCCAGGCACGCCCAAACCCTAAGGGTTTGCGGTTTCCGGTTTAAGTAATAGGCGGCGGTGCTAGTTGGTACTGTTGGACGAGTAATTTTTTCTAACGGTGGGAATAGCTCAAGAGGTGGTGGTGTTGCTAGAGATGGCGGGAACCGACCAATTACCGCATGCGGCGCGGGTACTACCTCAAAAGATGGTTCTGTTGCTGGAACTGAAGCCTGCTGAACAACCATCTCTTCCCCAGGTTGAGCTTGATCAAAAGGGGGTTCCGATACTATTGGCGATGGCGAGGGAACCGCCCTATTTTCTAGCGGTGGCACTAGCTCAAATGGTGATAATGCCTCAAAAGGCGCGGGTTGAACGATCAACTCTTCCCTAGGAGAATATTGATCATAGGGAAACGCGGTTCTCAGCAGGGAGGACGGTTGAACAATTACCTTTTTCATTTAGGAACCCTCTTTTCCGTTGAAAGAAGATGCCTATTTTTTCGCTTTTAATTGAGTGGGGAAAATATGGCGGAATTCGAGGGGAATTGGGGGTAATTTGGTGGCAAATCCGCCGGGGCAGTAACAAAGAGTGGGGAAATTTGGCGATTATTCCAAATTGCCATCTAGCAAATATTTCTTCTCTCTTGATCTAGCAGGCAGATTATCAGCTAATTTACGATGGCAGCGGGCCAAATCCCAGTTCGCTATCCCTCGACTCAGAAACCAAATGCCCGCTTTGTATGGATTGAATAGCCTGCGACCAGCCCGAGCTTCTGCGAGCCCGTTCCTTTTGGCGTGATTTGCCCAGCCTTTCCATTTACCGTCGGCTGGAAACATTTTCTCCAGCACTTCCATAGGCACAGAGTCAAACAAGGCGGCTAGTTCTTCCGCAAGATCCTCCTTGAGAGAGTTTGCCGCGCCGGCAGTTCCATTCTCGCCCGTTAGAGTTTTGCCGGGATTGTTTTCACCAATTTTTTGGTCGAGAACGTTTACAGTGGCTAAACCGGCTTCCGGTATGCAGGAGTCCTCATCGAGGACAGGAACGGCAGGCCGCGCGAGAACGCTATTGTTCGGAGCAATACTGATGTCATGACCGGGGAAATGTCGATACTGATACTGCTGCGTTCCAACGGGCATCCCGGTAGAATTTTCAGGCTCGTTTTCAGTGAACCACTGGAACCCTTCCATCACCATGGACCTCGTGTAGGCATCCATCGGTGGGGAGAGAGTCAGTCCATCATTGTCGTGCGGAGGCTCATGGGAAATGATATCTACCCGATCAGCTTGCCATGTCTTCACGAACTCGTCATATATGACGAACCAACCAGCTGGGAGGGCTGCCGTAGCCGCAATGCTCCAAACAGCGTAACTTGCGATAGTAGTCGGAAAAACTTCTGTCACCGCTGCTCGAACGCGCTTAATACGCGTCACAACCTCGTCCCATTCGACTGGATTTACCGGCGACGAAAACGCCCCCCGGACACGGTATGCCTCCAAAGCCCAGTTCCTCCGGAAGACATCAGCGCCGAAGGGATCATCTCGGGTAAAACGCTGGACCAAAATATCCGGCCTAAATCGGGGCGAGTTCGTTACATATGGTATCGCTCTTACCGGAAGCACCTCCCGTCCCTCAACCCAGAGGGTTATTCGTCCGTGAGTCATATTGCTCCTTTTGGCTCCTGTCATAACGCGCCTTAAAACACCAGCTCTAACAACGAAGTGGAGGAAACGGTTTTTCACTTGCTAATACAGAACAAGGATAGGGCGAGGGTGAAATCCTATCCTACTATGCGTAAACCCTCTTTGGCGGGCAACACAGACTCGATCCCCGCCTGTTCTAATATCCACGCTTCAATCTTGACGTGCCACAGGTGGAGCAGGTCAAGTTCTCGCTGTATGTAATGTTTTTCTGCGATTGCACTCGGCTTGTGACCCATTATCTGGGCAACTATGCCGGCGGGAACTTCTACCCACTCGGCTAATGTCCCAAAAGAACGGCGTAAACCGTGCAGGGACAGTGCAGGGAGAGCGGCGGCACGCAACGCCCTGTTGTGAGGATTACGGGGTTCCTCAAGCCTTCCGGACGCGGCCGCAGGGCTACTGAAAACAAATTCATTGCGTCGCGGTAGCGGCGCTATTAAATGCTCCACGTATGGCGTTAACGGTATCGTACGCTCCCCTTCAACCTTATCGCGGATAGTTAAACTCTTCCATTGAAAATCTACATCCTGCCACCGCAGCGCAGCCAGCTCGTTTCGCCTTGCACCCGTCAACAGCAGGGCCTGTAAATATCCGGCGATAATTGGGTTCCCGATTCGTCTCACAGATTCAAACCATGGCCGAATTTGAGCCCTCCTCAAGCTGTCATTTTTCTTGACTTTGGCTACGGGCACCTTCTTTTTTACCTCATCGGATAGGCAGGGGTTGGATTTCACGGAGCGGCGATACTCCTCTTTCTTGGTACACCAGGTAAGGAAAGCACGGAGAACGCTGAATGCCTTAGCGGTTGTAGCAGGGGCATGGGTGGCCTCTTTTTCTAACCAGGCTGCAACGACCTCCGCATCAACATCGGTAAGACGTATCGTCATAAAAGGTACAAGTACACCTGGTCGAGTTATCTCCGGTTCATTCGGTCTGCGACCACGAGTACGTTTTACTCCCCCTTCCTGCAAAAAATATCGCAGGTGCCCTAGGTGCCTTTCGCCCCACTCCGGTTTCCCGTCTTTCATTGATGCGCTACGCTCAGCCATATATGCCTTCCACGCCTCAGCAACAGTTACTGATCGGCTTTCTTTCTCCAATTTCAGTGCGGTTGCTTTAGCTTCTTCCGCCGCACTCCTGTCGGCTTCCACTTGACGTGGGTCATGGCCTTGATCTATGAGCACTTGAAGTCGGCGAGCTTCGGCTTGCGCCTTGGCAATGCTCCAGGCGCTCACATCCCCAATCGTGATGCGGATTGATTGTCCTTTTATCTTCGATTGGAAAACGTAGCGCTTCCGATGCGAGTTGGCCGTTGCACGTACCCCTAGCCCGTGCACTTCCTCGCACCAGAGAAAGGCTTGTGCTGTCCCCATTGGGCATTGAAAGCTTTGAAGCCTTCCCGCTGTAAGTTTTACCTTTGCCATCAACCCGACGTTTGTAACCGATTTGTAACCGCGTTTTCAGTATATAGCGGAATACTTATCAACGCAACGAAGGAGCCGTATAAGTCTAAGTTGCTGTTAAATCGAGGAATATGGTATTGGCAGAATAGAGATCAACAGAGATAAATCCGAGAAACATCCTTCTCCTAAGGGGTAGGTCACACGTTCGATTCGTGTTCAGGGCGCCAAATTGACCCTGTTAAACAAAAAGTTAAAAAATATTTTAATGCGTTAAACTTGGTGAATTGATCTCCGTGCAACTATAGTGCAACCTTACAACTCTTTTAACTAGATGAGGAGTTGTAAGAAAATGACTATTCAATTAACAGCACAGCAAGCAAAAACTGCACGTGTCAACGCCCAATTGTCGCGAGGTCGTGTGGCAAGCGATTTCGGCATCAACCGTTCCTACCTTTGCCAATTCGAGTCAGGCAAGTTACTGTTTGACGATGCAACCCTTAATCGTCTTCGCGATTATTACTCCAAAACTGATGCAGGGCTTGACTCAGGAGCGCATGTATCTTCCACGCAACGAGGTCATGGGTCTCATGGCCAGAAATTACACCATCATTGAAGAGCTCCAAGGTCATGGGGTTGGTCTTGCCAACCACAGCCGAAAAGATAACAAAACTACGGTACGCGACTTCGTGGGACTTCGGTTAAAGCTATTTGTCGTAACCTCCGCTGGTTTTGCTGTTTAGAGCTCGAGTTGGTGTTTTCAGGAGGAATATTCGGGACGTTAGGCATATCCTCTATACACTCAGCTACTTAGCATGTATAAACGTCCATCTCCTTATAGTTTGTACGGGACAAGTAGTGTCCCGTACGGTCCCAGTACCGGCAGTGTGCTTGGAAGCTCCAATGTCGCGTTGTGATTGATGATGCCCCAAACGTCCCGTTGTCCCATAACAAGCTTTAATAAAACCGTCTACCGCTGCAAACCTCGTTTCAGTGTGTAAGCACATTCAATAAAGAAAGTCCGACCCGTAGCGGTAAACTCGTGTAATCCGGCCTAAAACTGAGAAGCTTAGATCAGCCCTGAGTAATTAGCGTGCCATCGCTTTTTATAATCCGTTAAAAGCCCTCCTTGATTCGCGAAGGACACCTAACCGGTTAATGTTTATAATCTTATCTATTTTAGGCCCCGATTAAGAAGGGTTGATTATGGCTATATTTGCCACTAAGTAGTGCTCAGGGAGAGATCGTGAAAATAGATGAGATTGCAAAACAATTAAAAGGAAAAAGAAAGAGTGTTTCAGATCTAGTCCGCTTTATATCTACGCAAACTGAACACAACCCAAATTACACGCTTTTGCTGGGAGCTGGTTGTTCCATAACCTCAGATATAAATTCTGCCATTGACCTTACGCGACAATGGCGCAACGAACTTTGCGGGACGATTACTGATATTGAGGAACAGAGGGCTTACTTAAAACAAGAGCATGGCGATTGGTATGACCCGGCTCGTGAATATGCATCACTCTTTGAAAAGAAATATGATTTGCAACGACAAAGGCGCATGTTTGTAGAAAAAGAGGTATCGGGAAAGATTCCTTCTCTTGGTTATGCTTACTTGACCGCTTTAGTAAATCAAAATTACTTCAACACAATATTTACCACAAATTTTGATGATCTAATTAATGAGGCGTTTTACTTATATTCAGATAAACATAAACGACCGATTGTATGTGCGCATGATTCATCAATAAATAGCATAACAGTTACTTCTAAGCGTCCAAAGGTTATTAAGCTCCATGGGGATTATCTATTTGACGATCTGAAAGCGACTACACGCGAGACGGAGTCGCTAGAGCAAAACATGAAAAGAAAGTTCTCGGAGTTTTCAAAGGATTACGGATTAATTGTCATCGGGTATTCTGGCGGCGACCGCTCAATAATGGACACTTTGACGTCCTTACTTAAGAGTGATGAGTATTTTAAAAGTGGGATTTATTGGTGCATCAGAAAAGATAGCGAAGTTTCGGAGGAGCTAAGAAAATTGTTATGGAAGGAAAAAGTTTATTTTGTCGAAATAGAGGGATTCGATGAATTTTTTGCTGAGTTGTATCAGACGATTAATAAGGGCGAGGAATTACCTTTTTCTACAATTTCCATTTCACGTCGTCCTACAGAAATAGTACATCGCCTGCTGAGCATGCAAGGCAAGTTTCCGACGGAATCACCCATCCTGAAAAAAGCGCATGAACTGCTAATGAAGCAATCTAAAAAAGCCACGCTGATGGAAATGGTGTATCAATCGGAAACGAACGAGTTCAAAGACGATGAAAAATTCTCAGATGATGAGTTAATTACCCAACTTGAGATACAAAATCTGATTGAGTCGGGAAATTATCAAGAGGCTATTCTTAAAGGTCGTGCTGCCCTCCGCAACATTATTAATCCTGCTGCCAAGCGGCGAATGCTGACTTTAATTATTCAAGCCAATCGCTATTTAGGGGAATTAAGTGAGGCTGTTTCTGTGGTCGAGGAATTAATTTTATTCCAGCCTCATAATTCAGCCAACTATCTTCTAAAGTCAGGTCTGTTGTCAGATCGATCACAGAAAATCGCCTCGGTAGAGAAGGCTATCGAGGTAAACCAGTACTTCGCGAGAAGCTATTATGAAAAAGCCGCGCTATATGTCTCGGAAGCGAGGTCGAGCTATGGAGATGATTGTAAGCAAGCAGTTGAGGTAGCTCAGGAAGCGCTAAGAATCGGTCTTTTAAGAGACCCATCAATACATAACCCCTGCTGGGCTTTGAAGTTCAGCTTAATAAAAGAGTTTCAGAAGGATAAACAGGTACGTGATGCTGAATTAAACAAAATAATTCAGCAACTGTGCGAGATGAATCCTAACTCATCCAAGGTCCTGACATTAAGACAACAACTGCTTACAGAAGAAGACAGAGCAGAGTTAAACGTATTGCTTGGTGACATTTCTAGGATTAAACAGCGTAGCGACCCGACTCTGCATGCAGAGCTTGACGTCATTCGCTTGCAAAGCACTGCCACCTGCAATAACACACAGGAAATAGCGCGTGCATTATCATCAGTTGTATCAGAGCATGATCTGATGAAGAATCATGAGTTAGCGCTGGTTGTGGCCGAACTGACACGTGAAAAACTTGGCCGAGACGACGACGCTGTTACATTTAATGGAAAATTGTCTCAAGGCTGGGTTTGATGCGAACGTTGCGCGATGTTTAATTGAAACATTAACTGACCTTGGAAGACGGACAGAAGCCGAAGAGGCATTCAAAAAATGGCGCCATCGCCTATCTCTAAGGGTGTCGGTTCAGTTGCACATTAACATCCTTGAAGAACGGAAAAACTTCGATGGCATGTTAAACGAACTAAGGAAGTCCGCCCCTTTTTTCGACAGTCATAATAACCATCTGATGTACGTGATGCTAAGGATGGGAGCTTATGAAGAAGTCAAAAAATTTGGGAAAGAGATACTCACATCTATTAATTTTTCTCCAGAGGCAGGGGCTGAAATAATAAATTATGAGCTCGCATGCAAGAGATTGGGCTCGAAAGTAAAGGTTGACCGACTTGAAAAAGTATTGCAATTTACTAGTGCTTTTTCAACGAAGGCGGCCGTGTACGCACTTTTGGATAATAAAAAAGAGATGATCGAAAACATAAAAAAAGAAATGAAAAGGGATAAAACATTTAGATTTCTGGCAGCCCGCTGGCCAGTATTTGATACAGTAAGAACGATGCCAGATTTCTCGCAAGCAATAAGTCTGAGTACTCCGACCCCAACAAATGCACCCTTGACCGCAGAAAATGTAATTAAAATAAGTGCGAATGTGTGATACGCAATTTCTAACCCTTACGCTACCTGATCAATAATAAATTTTATTCTATGTAATACTCATTTAATTTCTATATGTTGTTCTCGCATACGCTAATCGGTTTCTAAAATTTCCTCCTTTACCGCATAAAATCTTTGCCGCCTGGATTGTCCCGACAATAGGTGTTTACTTTTAATGCGGTTAGGGTCATCTACTATTAATAGATGCCGTTTTTTCAGTTCCAGTGCCACCTGCTGTGTTTGGAATTCACCGCATGGCTTCCTTGAAGCCGACATCATTGAAAAGAAACAAATCCTTATGTCTATAGCCTGCGCAGTCTCGAATCAGCGAATCGTGACTTCTGCTGGAATCGAATCGTGACATACCGTGTTTTTGTATGAACTCGCGCACGTTTCTTACTCCCCTATCGGCGTCGCTCAGATAGCTAGCATCATCTAGCCATGCCTTCCAAACGCTTAAAATTGCTTCGTCAATCTCTTTTATACTGAAGGGAAGTATTTCAAACTCCACTCCAAGTATTCCCGCACTTTTCACAAGCGCAAAACGTTGTAAAGCACGTTCTTGTAACGCTGTTAATCCTCTTTTCGGGCCTCATTCTCCTTATTTAGGTCAAAATATATTAGTCCTACCTTTAAGAGTCTATCGGCTACGGGGCTATTGGAATTTGGTGCAATGTCCTGTTGACTTGCTATTTCAGACGCCTCTTTAAACAATTCAAGAGGAGTTTTGATACGATCGGGCTTTCTCAAATTATCACTCACTGTCTACTCTGTAACAGGCCTAGTTGCCTTCGGAAACATCGCTAGCGCTGCCGCATTCACGGCTTGACGTACAGGGTCCAGATTCAGCCGTGCATATATCAACGTAGCTTCCTGACTCTTATGCCCAAGGTCTTTCCGATCATTTGAAGGCTTGCGCCCTGTGCTGCCATAAAACTGCCAAACGTACGACGCAAATCATGCATTCGTAGATTCTCGATCTCAGCATGTTTTAACAATGAAGCCCACGCTTTTTTAGGTTCCTCAATGTGTCCGCTTTTACTCGTTCCCGAGAATACCCACTCCCCCTTTTCTACCTTACACCTATGGTTAAGTATCTCTAGAGCAGGGCTAGTAAGTGCCACCTGATAGGGCTCTCCATTTTTTGTATCAGGTACACGCCAAATGGCTGCGCTCAGATTTATATCCGCCCACCGCATTTCCGCAACATTACTCTTTCTGGCACCCGTAGCGAGAAGCATCATAAAAAAATCACGCATTGTTGCACTTTCCAGTTTGTGCAAGGCTGTAAGGAAACGCTCTAGCTCGTCGCCGTATAGAAACCGGTCTCTCGATACCTCTGGATACTTCGGAATGTTGGCTGTGGGATTGGTATCTTTAAATAACTCCCAATCAATGGCGCGGTTGAACATGGCGCGTAACAAAGCAAGCGTGATGTTTGCTGTAGCAGGGCTTATGGTTTTCGCGAGCTTGGCAATATATACCTGTACATCGCTGCGCTTGATTTCGGATAACTTTCGATTGTTCCATTCGGAAAGGTACCTGCGATAGTTGTTTTCGGCATTCTCAGGTTTCCTGTTGCGCGTTCTCGCGTGTCTATCCATATAGATCACGTGCAATTCGCCCAAGGTTAACTCTGAGCGCCGCTGGCGTTTCACATCATTCCGATTCTTCCCGGCATCCAGTTCGCTATTGATCTGGTCTGCTCGATTGTGGTATCAGGATAGCGTCCGATTAAAATGCGTTCAGTCTTCCCTTGATGTTTTCTGAGAACATAGAAGGTCTTGGTACGCGCGGCCACCATGACGCAAAGCCCGCGAGCCTTATGATCGTAGTAGACTACTCGTGGAGCAGATGAGTCATTTGCCAGCGCATCCAGGCTGGCTTTGGTAAATCGAATTCGGTTCATATGCTTCCATTGTTCAGGCGCGGTTGCACAGTTCTAAGCAATTTAGTTAAAACGCCTGAAAGTAAAGAGTTGTTCTTCTGTGCAACCATAGTGCAACCTTTTTGCGGAAACTGAAGCTATTTCCGTGCAACAAGGTGAAACGAAGATTGTCAGTAACTAGCTGTTGTGTATAGCTTGAGGAAGGAAGATATAAAGAGGAAAAATTTGAGGAAAGCGTGCGCCAACTAACTCCTAAGGGGTAGGTCACACGTTCGATTCGTGTTCAGGGCGCCAATCAAGACTCAGCCGGAACCGCGGCTTTCTGAGTTATCTCTACATTCTCTCAAGTGCCGTGTTCTCCAGTTGACGTGCTCTGTGTAAAGATCCTGACCTGGGTCATCTAGTCTGGCCTTAGCAACAATTTAGGGACGATCTCGAGGATGCCGGCAGCCGTCAATACTTCCTCGCGGCTCATGCTCGCCACAGTATGACGCCAGTTTTCCATCCACCGGGATCGCGTAAAGTCGACGGACAAATGACCATTATCGATCAGCCAGACCAGTTTTCGGATAACATCCTGAATCCGTGGCGTCCCACCGGGAATATCAAAATAATGCAGCACCAGCTTCCCACGATTGGCGCAGAAGTGGATTTCCTTGAATGTACGAAGCGCGAGGATCATATAGTCGATTAGCGATTGCCAATAGATGTCGTCGTATTTTTTCCAGGATGGAATCATGAAGCGGTTATAGGCCGAATTGCATTTTCCCTTCTGTGGCAGATCGCGCTCGAGCAGGACCTGCACAGGCAGGAGTTGGTCTTCCGCGATTTGCGACAGAACGACATGCAAGCGTTCCCGCTGCTGGACTCTTACAATTTTTTCGATTTGCTCAAGCAGGCGGCCTTGTCCCGGTTCATGGCTCACCGTTTCCAGAATATCCTGAAAGGTCAAATAAGACCGAGGATGGTCTGCCTGTGCCGCTGAATCAGAATGTGCGTTCATGTGCACCTCCACAATGGTTTGACGAGTCGCGCAGATAGATTGATATTGAATATTAGTATCGTGGATTGCATTACGCAGGGAATCTTGCCGCCCTGCTTACGCGATTACACCAAAGTTGCACAGACAACAGAAAAGCCTTGCCGCCCGGCTGAGGTAACGTTACGGTAACGGGTGACGTAACGGTGACGCTTCCAGATACAGAGGCAGATGAAGATAGGAAGAAAGCTACCGCACCCCCCTGATTTTCACGTCACCAACAAACTCCAGGCCCAGATGGTGCAAAGCTAATTGCATGTCAAGAGTGTCAACCTTGGGTACAATCTTAATACGTCAGAATTTAGGACATTGCCGAAAGCGTGCAACAGAGAGGAACTGGCATGCGCATTTTGCTTGCTGGCCCTACGCGTGAGCAGTCGCGAGCGGAAGAAATCGCGAACAGCATCAGCCACGGTATAGCGCTGGTTGCCGCATTCGTCGGAAGCCCGTTTCTCATAATGCATGCCGCAAGGAACGGGGATACTGCGTTCCTTATCGGGACAGGCCTCTTCTCCGCGACCACGATACTTCTATACCTTTCTTCTACCCTCTACCACGCCTTACCGGCCGGTAAGACCAAGCAAGTTTTTCGGGTTTTCGAGCATTCCGCGATCTTTCTTCTTATCGCTGGCACCTACACGCCATTTACGCTTGGGGTACTGCGTGGCGCATGGGGCTGGACGCTTTTCGGAGTTATTTGGTCTCTTGCCATAGCTGGTGTGGCACTGAAGGTATTCGGCAAGAGGCCACATCCTGTATTTTCGACCAGCCTTTATCTACTGATGGGGTGGCTTGTCCTGATTGCAATCGAACCGTTATCTACCAGGATGCCAGCAGCGGGACTGTCCTGGCTGGTGGCGGGAGGCCTGTCTTATACTGTCGGCGTGGTCTTTTTCGCAACCGATTCTCGGCTACTTTATGGCCACCTGATCTGGCATCTGTTTGTTATAGCAGGTACTGTATGCCATTTCATAGCAGTGCTTTGGTATGGGGCCTGATATCCAGGTCGACTGAATGCACCTAAGCAAAGTGAAAATATGGGCCAGGACATTTTATCGAATTTTCTCGCCACAATGAGGAAGGCCGACTAGCCGATGCGATTTGATAATACCGGCCTCATCTGGCACTCAAATCTACTCCTTGCAACTCTTCACATCCTCAGTAACCGTCTTCCCATCTTTCAGCACAACGGTTTGCCTGATCGTCTTGCATTCACGATCCTCGCTCGTTCCCACGACCTCGGCCTTGCCCTTCACGCCACTATCGGTGTTGCTGAACGTTTGCGTTTGGTTGGTTTCGTACGCCCGCTGCGATGTCTCTGCCATTCGCCGTTGATCGTCCTGGCCAAGGTGGCCTCCAATCTCGGAGCCGAGGTAGTATCCGCCGACACCGCCGGCGACAGCGCCGATGATACGGCCCGCGGTCCCACCGCCCAGATAGCTGCCAAGATAGCTTCCCCCAACAGATCCGGCGACGCCGCCAAGAATACCCCCAAACCGTCTTGTTTCCGCTGACTGGCACGCCGCAAGGAGCATGACCAGCGCTACTACCATCACCCGCTTGAACCATGACATTGAGATTGATGTTCCATCCATGATATTTCCCTCCAAAATTTTATCTGACCTCTGATTCGTTTTTGCCCAAGGTGTCGGGACGTCGGTTCTGACGCCGCATGATCCATCTTTCTTTGGACTCGTGCCGTGTCGGGTTACATACGGGAAACAGGGTGCTGGATGACGCAATTGACAACGCCCTGTCGTACAGGATAAATTCCAAGTTATTTTGTTTTGCCTGTTTTATATTAGAAGAATTGTGATGAGAATAAAGAGAATAATCTCCCTGGGTATGCTTCTGGCCGTGCTCCCGATGCTTTCGGGTTGCTGGTATGTGGTCGCGGGAGGAGCTGGCGCCTATGGGGGATACAAGATGAAAGAAAAAGGCTACACGCTGCAGAACCCGATTGCCAAGGAGAAGCGCAGTACGCAATCGTCCAAGTAGTCCGGCTTCAGGCATATTTGATCTCGCCTTCGATTCTCCCTGACTCCCACTCTTCCTGATCTTCCGGCGGCTATCCTTTCGTGTCCTGTTGCGTAGCCACCTGTTTTTCAGGCGGCTTTCAGGTAGCCTCGCCGCTCGGCGATAAGCCTGTAAGAGTGCATTACTTCTGATGCGCTCTTGCCCACTCTTCCGCTTGCCGCTGGGCATCGGCAATTTGTACCGGCGTCATCAACTTTTCCATCAGCTCGCGGTTCTCTTTCGCATCCTCATAATCCCCCGCGCTGGCAATGTTGAACCACTTATCCGCTTCGATATAGTCTTGTGGAACGCCGGCGCCCTTGTAATATAGCACCCCCAGATTCGTTTGGGCTCCCGGATGACCCTGCTCGGCTGCCTTGCGATACCAGGACAAGGCTTGCGCATAATCCTGGGGCACTCCCTGACCATTGTCATATTTCACGCCCAGGCTGTATTGCGCCCTCGCATATCCCTGTTCCGCCGCCTTGCGATACCACGATAACGCTTGCTGCTCGTCCTTTTCGACGCCGCGGCCTTCGTCGTACCTTACGCCCAGGTTGTATTGGGCATCAGGATCTCCCTGTTCCGCCGCTTTGCGATACCAGGTTACCGCCTGCTGTTCGTCCTGTATGGCGCCTTTGCCCGTAGCATGCATGACGCCGAGATTGAATTGCGCAGGCGCATAACCCTGCTCCCCCGCCTTGCGATACCAGGCTGCGGCTTCATAATCGTCCTGTTCTATCCCCCGGCCTTTGGCATACGCGACGCCAAGCTTGAACTGTGCCCTTGCATATCCCTGATCGGCGGCTTTCCGGTACCAGTGGGCCGCCTGCTTATAGTCCTGCGTAATCCCTTCGCCAGCCGCATACATGACCCCGAGATTGAACTGCGCGTCCACAATGCCCTGCTCGGCGGCTTTGCGATACCAGGACACGGCCTGCTGATCGTTCTGTTCAACGCCGCGGCCTTTCGCGTACAGTACGCCAAGTGCATATTGCGCGTCGGCATATCCCTGCTCGGCAGCCTTGAGATACCAGGATGCGGCTTGCTGATCGTCCTGCCCGACTCCCTGGCCTTTCAGGTACATGAATCCCAGAATAGCCTGGGCGGGCGCGTGCCCCTGCTCGGCGGCTTTGAGATACCAGGAGAGGGCCTGCTCATAGTCCTGGGCCACCCCCTGGCCTTTTGCGTACATGACGCCCAGATTGTACTGTGCTACTGCGTATCCCTTGTCCGCGGCCTTGAAATACCAGAGCATGGCCTGCTGATAGTCCTGCTCGAGCCCCTGGCCTTTGAGGTACATGAAACCCAACATGGACTGCGCCGGAACGTCCCCCTGCTCCGCCGCCTTTCGATACCATTTCGCCGCCTGTTCATGGTCCTGCGGGACGCCGCGGCCTTTTGCGTACAGAACGCCCAGATTGAATTGCGCATCCGCGTTGCCTTTCTCCGCAGCCCTCCTGAAAGATTCCGCGGCTCTGGCGTAGTCCTTGCTTAGAATGAACTGCATTCCATCCTCGAAATCTCCGGCAAAAGCCGCGAGGTTCAGAAATGCCAATATCAGCCCTGTTATTGCCGGTCCCGCTATCGCCAGTGGTATCGATAAGCGCCTCATTTACACACCATTATTCCGCCAACCCCCGTGTTAGAACTGCCATTCCACGCCTCGCGAGCTTTTTTGCTACCAACGCTTTTTGCTCCATCGTCTAAAAACCGAACTTTAACGTGAAAAGCCCTCGACGTGCTGGCCGCTGCAAGAACGCCATTCTAACGCGGAGCCGCCGCCAAAATTGCATGTGCGACTCGGCGAAGTGATTTATCGTGAAAGGAGGCTTTGCTCTGCTAACTTCTGACCGGAGGTCGGAGGCTGCGAAGGTGAAACGAAAGATCCCGCGTATTTTTACGGATTCGAACAGGCTTTCAGCTTCTCCCACGCTATATCGCCCTCGTATTTCTTGCCGTTCAGCGTGGCGAATACGGTTGCATTGTCTGTCCTTTTTATCATCAGGACAAACGAATAATCGGGATTGATATCGCCGCGGGTGTCAGCATTTGGCTTGTATTGCTGAATCTTGGGAGGCGGCGGGCCATGACGGAAAACCGCATCAGGGTTTAAGGGTGAGTTGCGCGCATATGTGCCCGGTAACGAGCCATATTCATAGGCATAAATTTCTGTTGCCTCCAGATCCGGATATCTGCGTACATCATATTGCAGGCCGCGGATTACCCACCGGTTATCCGATTGAAGGTTGCTGATGACACAATGTGCAAGCGCGAGATGATTTCCCGCAAATTTTGCTCCACGAGTTTCGGTTTCCTCTTTTAAGCCGATGCCTGCGCAGGCAGTCAAGAGGCATGCTGATAAAAGCGGGGCTAAAGCTATAATGAGTTTGTTCATGCTTGACGCTCGATCGCGGTCCTGTGTTTGCAGCGAATTAATCACGTTTACCGTCGTCGTTCTCGTGGATGATAGCCGGGTTCAGCAAAGGCTCTTTCCTTGCTAACCGCGTCATGTAAACGTAGGCTAAAAATACCGGGTTGTAAAGATCATTGAACTGTATTTCTGGATAAGTGCATGAGTTCTGTATACGATTTTTCGAAACGGTCCAGCCGATCGGACGCCGATGTTCAACTAAGTGAGCAGGGCGGAGTGCGTTTACTCCATCTGGGCGGAAGCAACGTGCAGAGCGCCATGAGGCTGACCGCGCCGCACGAACTCGAACTCGCTTATACGCAATGCATGATGGGTTTCATGCTGTTCCATCCCAGCCCGGAAAATATTCTGATGATCGGTCTTGGGGGAGGATCGCTGGCCAAATTCATCTATCGCCGGCTGCCCCTGACCAAAACTACCGTGATTGAAATCCATCCCGAGGTGATAACAGTGGCGCGTGGTTATTTCTTTTTGCCAGCCGATGATGAACGCCTGCAGGTGGTGATCGGCGAGGGCGGCGAATATGTCGCCAGTCATCCCTGCAGCGCGGATGTGCTGCTGGTTGACGGTTTCGATGATTGCCGTCAGGTTCCTTCGCTTTGTAGCCAGGATTTCTACAACCGCGCTCGCGAAGCATTGAAAAAAAATGGCGTGCTGATTGTTAATCTTCTCAGCAGAGATAAAGGATTTCAGGATTATATAAGGCGCATAGAGCATGCTTTTCCCGGTTGTGTTGCCACATTGACGGTTGAGGCGCACGGTAATCTGATAGTGTTTGCCTTCAAGCACAGCCCCGGCAAGCAAGTCTGGGAAGACCTGCAAACGCGCGCTACAAAACTGGAAGCAGAACTTGGCCTGCCGTTTACCAGGTTCGTCAGAAAATTACATCAGCGCAAGCCCTTCTGAATCACCGTGTCACCGTTTTTTTGAGAAGTGAATGGAGGTGTTGAGCCGTAACCCATCAGCTGCGGGCGGACCTCGCATCCTCCACTGTATTAACACGGAAGGTTTACCAATTCAACATACGCTGACCCGGCTGCTACAACGCCCTGTTTATGGTAAAGTTTCAGGTTTGCAGTAATAAAGAAAGGAGAGAATCAGAGTATGAAACTGTACGAATCGGACCACACCAAATTCATGCGCGAATTGTTTGAAAAAAACCCGAAACTGGCGGAGGATCAGAAAGAAGCACGCGCCATCTGGTGGGATAAGAAACTGGACCTGGAAGAGCGTAAGCGCTTCAAGGAATCCGCCGTGGCGCAGAAAGCCTACGTCTATTTCGGAAAATAATCATAGCGCTTCGAACACGCCCGCCGCACCCATGCCGGTTCCGACGCACATCGTAACCATGCCATATTTCTTGTGATGCCGGCGCAGACCGTGCAGCAGCGTGGCGACGCGGATCGCGCCGGTTGCGCCCAGGGGATGACCGAGCGCAATCGCGCCGCCCAGCGGATTGACCCTGGCGCGGTCCAACCCCAGGTCGTTGATAACCGCCAGGCTCTGGGCTGCGAAAGCTTCGTTCAATTCGATCCAGTCGAGATCGTCCTGTTTTAAACCAACCTGTTTCAGTGCCTGAGGTATTGCCTTGACCGGCCCTATACCCATGATCTCAGGCGGTACGCCAGCGACCGAATACCCTAAAAAGCGTCCTATAGGCGTGAGATTGAAGCGCTTCAATGCGGCTTCGCTCGCCACGATCACTGCGCCCGCGCCGTCCGACATCTGCGAGCTATTGCCCGCCGTTACCGAACCATTGGATGCGAACACCGGTTTCAGCGTAGCAAGAACCTGCGGACTGGTTCCGGGACGCGGGCCTTCATCCGTGTCCCGTACCACGGATATGTCCCGGACTTCATGCGAAGCCAGATCGGGCCGCTTTTCCTCCACGGTGTATGGCGCGATTTCCTGCGTGAATTCCCCTGTTTCAATAGCTTTGAGCGCTCTTGCATGGCTTGTTACGGCAAATTCATCCTGTGCCTCACGGCTGACTTGCCATCGCTGCGCGACTTTTTCCCCGGTTATACCCATGCCATAGGCGATGGCAACGTTTTCATCCCTCTGAAATATCGCCGGGTCCAAGGCCATCTTGTTACCTGACATCGGTACCATGCTCATGCTCTCGGTGCCCGCCGCGATAATCACGTCAGCGTTCCCCAAGCGAATGCGGTCGGCAGCGAGCGCTACCGTTTGCAGGCCGGATGCACAGAAACGATTGACTGTCATTCCGGGGACGTTATTGGGTAGTCCTGCGAGCAAGAGCGCAATACGGGCGACATTCAAACCCTGTTCCGCCTCCGGCATGGCGCAGCCGGCAATAACATCGTCAATGGCCGCCGGATCGAGCCCTTCACATTGTCCCACCGCAGCTTTCAACACATGTGCCAGCATGTCATCCGGCCGCACGGTTTTGAACATGCCGCGCGGCGCCTTGCCCACCGGCGTTCTCACGGCGGCAACAATATAAGCTTCCTGAGTTTGTCTGGTTGTCATGTCTGTTTCCCTTTAACTCCAATTGGTAAGACCGCGATGGTATCCAGTCGGCTTTAATCCAGAGCAATTAGAGCGCCGGATTGGCGAATCGTGCGATATGCGACCCATTCTTTATCAGAGGCAGCCTTACAAGCTCGAAAATCCCGATGAGGTTGCCTGGGAACTGAGGCGCGAATTTTCATGAATAGCCTAATTCCTCAGCGGCTTCCCGGTTTTGAGCGTGTGTGCCACGCGCGCCTGGGTCTTCTCGGTCGCGAGCAATTCTATGAATGCGGTACGCTCCAGCTCCAGAAACCAGTTCTCGTCGACCACGCTGCCGGGGGTTAGCTCACCTCCGCACATGACATGAGCGAGTTTCGATCCGATCAGATAATCATGCTCCGAGATGAAGTTGCCTTCGCGCATGTTCACAAGCATGCCCTTGATGTTGGCGATACCGGTAGAACCAGCCACGTTAATATTCCGGGCTTTTAGCGGAGGACGATAGCCCGCTTCCGCCAGTGCAAGCGCCTGTGCCTTCGCGACATGAAGCAGTTCGAACCGATTCATCACTATCGTGTCCGCACGGCGCAAATACCCCAGTTCCTTCGCCTGCTCGCCGCTTTTTGCCAATTGTGCGGTTGCCACGCTTTGAAAATAATTTTTCAGTAATGGAAAAGGATCGCCATCTTTTGCATCCTGCGATGCTCTCAGGGCAAGTTCCTTGCAGCCGCTGCCCGCTGGCACTAATCCCACGCCGGTTTCCACCAGGCCGATGTAGCTTTCCAGCGTGGCAACCGCGCGGTCGCAGTGCATCACGAATTCACAGCCGCCGCCCAGGGCAAGCCCATCCACTGCCGCTACAGTTGGGATCATCGAGTACCTGAGGTCCTGGGAGGTTTGCTGGAACTGCGCCACCATTGCTTCCACTTCCGCCAGTTTTCCCGCCATTAGCGCATCGGCAAGATTAAGGCTGCGCGCCGCCTTGAGCACAGCGGATTGAGCTGTTTTCCTGAGTTTTTTTGCCAATACGCTCAAGGCGGAAGGCGGTTCACCGCTTTTCAGGCGCTCAGTTGCCTTTTGGAGATTGGCGCCAGCAGAAAACGGAGGCTCGGTCTGCCAGATCACCAGTGCGCGCCAGTTACGCTCCGCTTCCTCTATGGCCTGCTGTACGCCATCCAGAACGTCGCTGCCAATGGTATGCATCTTGCTCTTGAAGCTGAGAATGGCAACGCCGTCATCGCCCGCTCCGTTATCCCCGGGCTCGGCCGCGGTATGCCACATCCGCACCGCATCGGTTTCGAATATGGTGTGGCCGTAATGCGGCTCCTCGTTCAGCAACCGCTCGGGAAACAACTGCCTGCGATATACGGGCAATGCGGAGCGCGGTCGAAAAGTGTTCGTGGATGGCGCGTAAGAACCTTGCGCCCTGTGGACGCCCTGTATGTCCTGATTTGCGGCTTGACTGAGGCCTTGACCCAGATCCCGCACCCATCGGGGCAGAGGTATATCGCTCATGCTTTTGCCCGCAGCGATATCCTCGTTTATCCACTCCGCAACTTCACCCCATCCCGCTGCCTGCCAGATTTCGAAGGGCCCGAGATTCCAGCCGAAACCCCAGCGTATTGCAAAATCGAGGTCGCGTGCATTATCGGCAATTGCATCGAGATGGATCGCGCAATAGTGAAACAGATCGCGGAATATTGCCCACAGGAATTGCGCTTGGGGATGCGGGTTCAGGCGCAGCGCCGCAAGCTTGTCTGCTGGATTTTTGTATTTGAGCAACTCCCTTATATCATCGTCAGCCGTACCTCCAGAGAGGATATATTCCTTGCTGGCAAGATCCAGCACATGAATCTCCTTGCCTTTCTTCTGATATATCCCGCGCCTTGTTTTCTGTCCCAGGGCTCCTGTTTCTATCAAGCCTTGCAGCCAGACTGGTACGGCGAAGTATCTATGCCACGGATCGTGCGGCAGTGTGTCTCGCATGGTATCGATCACATGCGCGAGGATATCGAGCCCTACCACATCGGCGGTGCGGAAAGTCGCGCTTTTTGGACGGCCGATGAGAGGACCGGTCAACGCATCCACCACATCAAACGCCAGACCGAACTCTCTGGCATGATGCATGGTGGCGAGCATGGAGAATACGCCTATCCGATTGGCGATAAAATTCGGCGTATCCTTTGCCCGGATCACGCCTTTGCCGAGATACGTGACCAGAAAGGCTTCCAGGTCGTCCAGCATCGCGGCATCGCTCTCGGTGCAGGGGATCAACTCTGCCAGATGCATGTAGCGCGGGGGATTGAAAAAATGGATGCCGCAAAAACGGTGACGCAGGTTTTCCGGAAACGCCTTTGCCAGTTGATTGATGGAGAGCCCGGATGTGTTGCTGGCAAAAACGGAATGCTCGCCGAGATACGGCGCTACTTTCTTGTACAACTCGCTTTTCCAGTCCATGCGCTCGGCGATGGCTTCGATCACGATATCGCAATCCCTGAGCAGCTCCAGGTTCTGGCCATAGTTTGACGGCTGAATGAAGGCTGCCTTGGCAGAAATCGATAGCGGAGCGGGGTCCTGTTTTTTCAGATTCTCTACCGCCTTGATCACGTTGGCGTTGGGATTGTCCTGCTCGGCGGGAAGCTCGAATAACAATGTCTCGACATTGGCATTGATCAGATGCGCCGCGATCTGCGCTCCCATTACGCCGGCGCCCAGAACAGCGGCTTTGCGCACGATGAATTTGTGATTATTCAAGTCTGCCTCCAGTTCGATCCCGTTTTATCTTATTCCGGCGGAACGACGCGCGGCCTGCGGTTTTCGTCTACCGCCACGTAAGTCAGCACCGCCTCGGTCACCATGCAGCATATTTCTTCATTGCCATGACGCAATCCCCGCTGGGAGTAAACCACGACATCCACGGTAATGGATGTACGTCCAACCTTGACGATGCTGGCATAGAAACTCACGACATCCCCGACAAACACCGGCTGTTTGAACACGAAGGAATTCACCGCCACCGTCACCACGCGGCCTCGGGCCCGGCGGATTGCCGGAATGCTGCCGGCAATGTCGACCTGTGCCATGATCCAGCCGCCGAATACGTCCCCGGCATAGTTCGTATCCGTCGGCATTGGGACCAGGCGCAGTATCGGATCTCCCCCTTTGGGTAGCGATGTGGGTAGCGATGTTTGAATTTCTGCCTCAGCCTTCACATTTATGCCTCAAGTGTCGCGGTTTCCTGAATGGGGGAGTGAAACGTGACCCATCATCCGGCTAATGTCCCTCGTAGAGCCGTTCCACTTCAGCGCGGTAATGGTTCAGCACATGCCTGCGCCGCAATTTCAGGGTAGGCGTCAGCATATGGTTCTCGATAGTCCACGGCTCCTTCGCCAGCCCCACGCGGTATATTTTCGCATAGCCGGGAAATTCTTTTATCTGCCGGGCGATTCGTTCCAGCAAAATTTCTTCAAGCGAATGATCCCGCACCAGACGCCGCCAATCGCGATCAAGGTTATATTGCCCGGCCATGTTTTCCCAATTGCCGGAATTCAGGACTACCAGCGCGCTTAAATATGAACGGCCTTCGCCAATTACCATCACTTGATCGAATAGCGGATCACGCAAAATCGCCGCTTCCATATTCGCGGGCGGAATTTTCTCGCCGGTAGACATGACGATGATTTCCTTCAGGCGTCCGGTGATGGTTACCCTGCCATGCCCATCGATACGGGCGATGTCGCCGGAGTTGAGCCAGCCGCCAGGCATCATTACTGCCTTGGTGGCCTCCGGATCGTTCCAGTAACCCAGCATTACGTTGGGGCCGCGAATCAGCAGGGCATTGTTTTCACCAAGTTTTACTTCCACTCCCGGAATGGGACGGCCGACACTGGTGGGAACGTTGTCATCAGGCGTGTTGCAGCATACCACCGGGCTACTTTCTGTCATCCCATAGCCTTGCAGAATGGGAAGTCCCAAACCGATAAAAACCCGTGAGACATCGCCGGATAAGGCTGCGCCACCGCTCATTGCCATGCGCAGCCGTCCGCCCAGCTTGTTCATTACCTTCTTCGCCACCAGTTTTTCCAGCAGTGGCCACAACAGATGGGAAAAATGCCGGGGACCACGCCGCTGCTGATACTCAAAGCGACCATAGCCGATATCAACTGCCAGCTCGAACAGTTTTCTGCGCAAGGCAGGCCCTTCCGCGAGCGCGATTTGAATTCCCGAGTAAATCCGCTCATAGATTCGGGGCACCGAAATCAGAATAGTCGGCCGGATGGTCCGCAAATCGTCCTGCAACAGGTGAACAGAACGGGCGTAAGCGACAGTCGCCCCGCGCATAATGGGGACATAGTAGCCGACTGTTCGCTCGAAGGTATGCGATAGCGGCAGAAATGAAAGCAGCAGATCGTCCTGTCTGATAGGCACGACCTGGAGGGAGCTGTAAGCATTGGTAAGGATATTGTAATGGCTCAACATTACGCCCTTGGACCGGCCGGAGGTACCCGAGGTATAGATGATCGTGGCAAGTTCATGTGGATCACGATCAGTACTTTGTACCGCTTCAGCTTCTTCCGGCGGCCGCTCCGGCATCTCTTCCCCCAATCTGTCCGGCAGCCAGTCATGCAGCGCGAGCACGAGGTCGTCGCTGGGTTTTCTGGGACTCGCCTGGATCGTAATGACACGTACCAGACCACCGATCTGATCCCGCACTTCGGAAAATGCTTGCCACTGCGCCAGTTCTTCCAGCAACAATACCTTGACACCCGCATCATGCAGGATATAGGCGGCGTTTTCCGGGCGATCCGCGGTATAAAGGGGTACAAGCACGAGTCCGAGTCTGAGCGCCGCATGCTCGAACATCACCCATTCCGGGCAGTTTCTTAACATCACCGCCACCCGGTCGCCGGGGATAAGCTTCTCCCGGGAAAACGCAGCTTGCCAATGTGCGATGCGTTCATCCATCTGCGCCCAGGTGAGATCACGCCATTTGCCGCTCGACCGGTCGTAATCCCGGTAGGCGACCATTTCGGGCGAACGACGCACCCGTTCGCGGAACAGGCCGTCTAGCGTTCGAGCGGTTTCTACGGGGATAATGTCAGTCAGGTCGGGTTGTCCGGTTTGCATGATGTTTTCCGTATACTGCTATTTTTAACTTGGCGGGATTATTCCGGCTAGCCTTTATCCTGTCCATGCGCCCACTCCATGCGCCACTCATGCAGTTGATTGCGCCGGCGCAGCTTCCGGCACGATGACTGATGCGCCGTCAAAATCCGGAGGAAAATCGTCTACCATAATGACACGGCGGCGCAATGATTTCATTTCCCCCATCAGCTCCAGTTCCGAAGCGGTGATGACTCTCTGCTTGAGAGCAGCCTCAATTCTCTCGTCGCCCTGGGCCGGAATTCGGCCTGTCTTGACCGCGGCGCGCAACTTGGCTTCCACGGCATCGCACACCATTGCGCACTGGAGGGCCTGTTCCAGAATGCCCAGCGGCTCGTCAGCGGAGGCTGGCAGGTAAATGCCCGCCGTTAGCCGGTCGCGCGCTTCCCCTGGGGACAGCATCAGCTTGGCTACTTCATGACCCAGCTTATCCGAAGGCGGTGAAAACGGCTTGCTCCAGGGGAATATCATAAAACGCAGCGCTCGCCCCGCGACAACGCTACCAGGAAAATTATCGAGCAATCCCTCGAATGCCTGCTGCATGCGATAAAGCGCATCTTGCATGGCCCAATGCAGCAGGGGTAAGTCCGCAGCGGGCCGGCCGTCGTCTTTATAACGTTTGAGCGTTGCCGAGCACAAATAAAGCATGCTGAGAATATCGCCAAGACGGGCAGATATTCTTTCCTTCCGCTTCAAGGTTCCCCCCAGGATCAGAAGGGAGATATCGGCGAGAAAAGCGAAAGCGGCGGAGAAACGCATCAGTTGGCTGTAATAACGTTGCGTTTCAGGGCCCTCGCTGCCGGGAGCAATCGCAAGAGTGCCGCCGGTAAGTCCATGCAGCAGGGTGCGCAAGCCATTGCCGAGAGTGAAAGCAACGTGTCCGCTGAATGCCCGGTCAAATTGCACGGAGGCACGTACCGCATCGGCATCGTTGGCAGCCTGTATTTCCTTCAGCAAGTACGGATGGCACCGTATGGCTCCCTGACCGAAAATGATCATATTTCGAGTGAGGATATTGGCGCCTTCCACTGTGATGCTGACGGGGATATGCTGATAGTTGCGTCCCAGATAGTTGCTGGGCCCGAGACAAATACCCTTGCCGCCGTGAACATCCATGGCGTCGTTTATCGCCTGGCGTCCACGTTCAGTAAGATGATATTTGACAATGGCCGAGATGACCGAGGGTTTTTCGCCCAGATCCACCGCCCCCGCCGTCATTATCCGCGCTGCATCCATCATGTAAGTGTTGCCGCCGATTCTTGCCAGCGCTTCTTCAACGCCTTCAAAACGTCCGATTGGCATCTTGAACTGCACTCGTACTCTGCCGTATGCGCCAGTGGTGCGCGCTGCCAGCTTGGCCGCACCGGTGCTGGTGGCAGGCAGGGAAATCGAACGCCCGACTGCCAGGCAGTTCATCAGCATGCGCCAGCCGCTGCCCACCCCTTCGAGCCCCCCGATTACCCATTCCATCGGGATGAATACGTCTTTCCCCGAATTGGGGCCATTCTGAAAAGCGGCATCGAGCGGGAAATGGCGCCGGCCGATGCTTATGCCCGGCGTGCTGGTGGGAATCAGCGCCAGTGTAATCCCCAGGTCCTTCTCGTCGCCCAATAGCCCATCCGGATCATGCAACTTGAAGGCAAGGCCGAGGAGCGTTGCGACCGGCCCCAAGGTAATGTAGCGTTTTTCCCAGTTGATCCGTATGCCCAACACGTGTTCATCGCCATTGAATTCGCCGTGGCAGACAATGCCGGTATCGGGAATTGCGCCCGCGTCAGAGCCTGCATCCGGTCCGGTAAGCGCAAAACAGGGCACTTCCAGCCCTTTTGCCAGGCGTGGCAGATAATGATTTTTTTGCTCTTCCGTACCGTATTGCAACAACAGCTCTGCTGGCCCCAAGGAATTCGGCACCATCACCGACACTGCCGCGGTTCCGCTGCGCGAACTGATTTTCATGACCACCTCGGAATGCGCCAGTGCCGAGAAACCGTGGCCACCATATTGCCGGGGGATGATCATCCCGAAAAAACCATTGTCCTTGATGAATTGCCAGACATGGGGCGGCAGGTCATAAAGTTCACGCGTAATTCGCCACTCGTCCAGCATCGCGCACAATTGCTCGACCGGGCCGGCAAGAAAGGCTTTTTCCTCCGCGCTGAGTTTCGGTTTGGGATAAGTCAGCAACTTGTTCCAGTTCGGCCTGCCGCTGAACAATTCTCCATCCCACCATACCGTTCCCGCATCCAGCGCTTCCTGCTCGGTCTGCGAAACCTGCGGCAGGATTTTGCGGAAAATTTTGAGCATGTGGTTCGAAATGAGCGCGCGACGCACCGGCGGAACGAAAAGAATAACGCCGATAATCAGAACCAGCATCAGAAGCAGAGAAGAAATCAAGATAATTTTCCTGCGTAGTTTTGCGACAGCTGTATCACTACCCTCTACGGGACTTCGGATAAAATCAACTACCCGCTGTGTCTGCTGGCGCAGCCCCGCTTCTTACGCTCATTTTATTGTCTACTTTCTTGACGCCTTCAGCCATCCACGTGAGCATGTTTACCCGCTCCAGCTGGGTTTCGTTGTCCGCAAAACCGCTGAGCATAACCTTGCCATCGTTTGCCTCGACTTTGACATCCAGATGTCTTACCTCGGGGTCGGCCAGTAACGCAGCCTTTATCGTGCTGTTGAGGGTGCTATCGTCTACCTGCCCCTGTGCTGGAGGCTCCACCCAGGATTCATGCACTTTTTCGGATTTTCCGCAACCGGCGACCGACAAGGCGCCGACAAGGGTTACGGCTAGAACAATCAATCCGTATCTATCGTTCATTTTGTTTTTCCTTCAGAATTTATTTAAAGAAATATCAACCGAGCCGTCAAACAAATCATCCCGATTATGAAGCCTCTGCAGGTTTCAAGCCAGTATCCAGGAGGTATCTGCGTATCTGTTGCGGCAAATTTTCTTCCAGGCAATCGAATTCCTGTATTTCTTTCATGGAACGCAACCAGGTGAGCTGGCGCTTGGCCAGTTGCCGTGTGGCGGCCAGTGCCATTTCCTGCAGTCTTTCCGCATCGATTTCTTTTTCCAGATACATCCATGCCTGCCGATAACCGACGCAGCGCATCGAAGGACTCTCATCGTTCAGATCGAATTTATCACGGATTGTGCGGACTTCGTCGATTAATCCCAGTTTGAGCATTTGCTCGAAGCGCTGCGCAATGCGTTGATGCAGCAACCCGCGATTAGAGGGAATTAGGGCGATCTTGGTCACACGATAAGGAAGAGAAACGCGTCTGGGCTTCTTCAGTATTTCCGACATGGGCTTATCGGTGAGATAACACACTTCAAGCGCGCGCTGAATGCGCTGGCTATCCGCCGGCTGAATGCGCGCCGCACTGACGGGATCCAGCCGCGACAACTCCTTGTGCATCGCGATCCAGCCGTGTTCTTCTGCTTTGGCTTCGATCATCGCGCGAACGCCGCTGTCTGCGGAGGGAAGCTCCGAAAGACCGTTTAGCAGAGCCGTGAAATAGAGCATGGTCCCGCCGGTCAGCAGTGGAATATTGCCTTGTTGCGTAATCTCGCGCATCGCGGCAAGTGCGTCAGAGAGGAATTGCGCCGCGGAATAACGCCCATCCGGCTCAATCAGGTCGATGAGATGATGCGGCACCGCAGCCCGGGATTCCGCGTCGGGTTTCGCCGTACCGATATTCATGTGCCGATAGACCTGGGCCGAGTCCACGCTGACGATTTCCACCGGCAAATACCGGGCGATTTCCAGCGCGATACCGCTTTTGCCGCTTGCGGTAGGACCCATCAGAAATATTGCCGGCGGTTGGTCGGCCGGATGCGGATTTTGGACTTTTATGCTCTGCTGTGTCACAGGTAAACGGTGCGGACCGGCTTATGTTGGTAGCGTGACGCCCGCAAGGCCATCTTTTGCTTTTTTAACGAAGCCTTTCAGATCGAGGAATGAATTTCGGGTTCCTATTTATGTAGGAAAAAGTTATTAAACGCCATATTCAATTGAATGGCAAGCATCGGTTTTTTCGGTTAGAATTCCGTTTTTTCGCACGCCATGCCTTCAACGCACTCCGGTTTGCCGATACCCGATACTACCCCATGATCCTTGTTCTGAACCCGGATACTCGTCCGGATAGCCCCGAATATAAGCAGTTATTGGCGCATCTCGCCAATTTACCCGGTATTTCCACGCGCGTGCATACTGAGGTCGGCATCGAGCAGACGCTTACCGAGGTGTATCTGATCGGAAATACCAAGCCACTCCCCGTCGAGGAAATGCAAAACCTGCCTTGTGTCGAGCAGGTTGTCCGAATCTCGGAGGAGTATCGTGTCCTCGGGCGGCACAAGAACGATCACCGGTCCACACACTTCAACTATAACGGCGTGCGCTTTGGCCAGGATACGCTGAACGTGTTCGCCGGGCTATGCGCGGTGGATACGCTGGAGCATGTCGAATCGATGATGCAGGCGTTACGCGACAATGGGCAGGTGTGCACGCGCATGGGAGCCTATAAGCCGCGTACCAGTCCGTACTCGTTCCAGGGCCACGGCAAAGCCTGCTTGCCCTACGTGTTCGAGCTGGCCGGGAAATACGGCATCAAAGTGATAGCCATGGAAATCACTCATGAATCTCATGTGGAAGAAATTTGTGAGGCGCTTTACCGGACAGGCAATTCAACGGGTGTGATGCTGCAAATCGGCACGCGCAACACGCAAAATTTCGAACTGCTGAAAATCGTCGGACGCCAGCAGGAATTTCCGGTACTGCTCAAGCGCGGCTTCGGCATTACATTGGATGAATCGCTGAACGCCGCGGAATACCTGGCTTCCGAGGGCAACCGCAAGGTCGTCTTTGGCCTGCGCGGCATGAAAACCAATATGGCCGATCCTCATCGCAATTTCGTGGATTTTGCCCATGTGCCGGTGGTCAAGCGCCTGACGCGGATGCCGGTTTGCATAGACCCTTCGCATTCCGTGGGCCTGCGCGCTTCTTCGCCCGATAACCTGCTCGATATCATGCACGTGACCGCCCAAGGGGTGATTGCGGGCGCCAATATGGTACTGGTGGATTTTCACCCCGTACCGGGCAAAGCCCTCGTGGACGGCCCGCAGGCGCTGCTGATCAGGGAGTTGCCGTTCTTTCTGGAAGATGTTCGCATCGCGCGTGAAGCTTATGAACAACGCGTCGCTCTGGCTGGACGTTATCAGGAGCCGTAGGCTCCATTATTTTCCATAAAATATTCTTAAAAAACGCGAACTCATAAATATCCGCATTGGGAATGCCCGTCCACCTTGCCATGCTTCTCGATAAGATACGGCGCAGCATTTTAATATTGCTGCTTGTATTTTCCGCATCACTTTGGTCTTCTATGGGCGTTGCGGGCGCTGTTGACGTTGCGGACGAAGCTTCGCCGCTCATTTTTCCCATTAATCTGACCGATGACCGTGGCCGCAGCGTCCGTCTGGAACATTTTGCCGAGCGTATCATTTCCCTTTCTCCGCATATCACTGAACTGGTATTCGCAGCAGGAGCCGGGGACAAACTGGTAGGCGTCAGCCGTTACAGCGATTACCCCGCCGCCGCCAGGTCTATTATGGATGTCGGCGATTCATCCAGCCTTGATCTGGAGAGAATTATTGCCCTCCAGCCTGACTTGGTGATTGCATGGCGAAGCGGCAATGCCTCAATGGATATCGGGAAGCTGGAGAAACTGGGCATCACTGTTTTTGTCACTGAAGCATCCAGGCTGGAAGATGTTCCGCGGTTGCTGCGGGCAACCGGCAAGCTGGCGGGAACCTCAACGCGCGCGGGACCAGCGGCGAAGACCTATGAGGAGGAGTTGCAGCGAATCAAGCTGAACTATGGTGGACGTCATAAAATCAGCGTATTTCAGCTGATCTGGCATCAGCCGTTAATGACGGTGAATGGCAATCATGTTATCAGCGATATCATCAACATTTGTGGAGGCGCCAATATATTCGCGTCCGCGCCTTCCTTGACACCGGTGATATCCGCCGAAAATTTACTGGAAGCCGATCCTCAGGCCGTTATCAGCAGTGTGCAGCTTGAATTGGCTGAAACTGGAACGAAGCAGTTGTTGCGCGGTTTCCCGGACATCAGCGCAGTCAGGAACGACCATTTGTTTTTTGTGCATCCCGATCTCTTGCATCGCCAGGCTGTTCGAATGCTGCAAGCAGCAAAAACAGTCTGTGCGAAGCTGGAAAGCGTTCGGTCAGACCAGGGGAAGAATGTTTTTCAACAAGGCATTTAACCTCGCAACAATAAAAGGGAATTTTGAGGATGCCTCAAGCGGAGCCGATTTCCTTTAAGTCCGACAGGTTGTTAAAATAACGGTCCACGGCTTTTGCCATCGGATTATCGAACCATTGTGCATATGTGGACTCCCACGGAGTGTGCAGTGGTTGCTGAACCGCGAACAGTACCGTGAGCATTATCGGTGCTTGAATGAAGTTTTTATGGAGAATGACCAATGATCAAGGTATTGCTTGCAAATCCTCGCGGTTTTTGTGCCGGAGTGGATCGTGCGATAGAAATTGTCGAGCGAGCGCTGAGTATGCATGGGGCGCCAATTTATGTACGCCACGAGGTGGTGCATAACCGCTTCGTGGTGGAGAATCTGGAGAAAAAGGGAGCTGTATTTGTCGAAAATCTCGATGAAGTGCCCGTTGGCAGCATTCTGATCTTTAGCGCGCATGGGGTTTCCCATGAGGTACGGCGAGAAGCCGAGGCGCAACAGTTCAAGGTGTTCGACGCCACTTGTCCGCTGGTGACCAAAGTCCATATTGAAGTGGCAAAAATGCGGGAGCAGGGAAGGGAAATCATCATGATCGGCCACGCAGGACATCCCGAAGTAGAGGGCACGATGGGACAGGCTGAAGGAGACGGCCCTTGCATGTACCTGGTGGAAACAGAAGAAGATGTTGACAACTTGCAGGTCAAAGACCCGACTCATCTGGCCTATGTTACCCAGACCACGCTTTCGGTGGATGATGCGACGCGGGTGATCAAGGCTTTGAAGAAGCGCTTTCCAAAAATTACCGGGCCAAAAAAGGACGATATTTGCTACGCGACCCAAAACCGGCAGGATGCCGTCAAAATGATGGTCAAGCAGTGTGACCTGGTAATTGTGGTTGGCTCACCCAACAGTTCCAACTCCAACCGGTTATGTGAAGTTGCAAGGAATGCGGGCGTGGACGCATATATGATAGATCGCGCCGAGCAGTTGCAGGAGAGGTGGCTGAAAGGAAAAGACCAGATCGGTATCACCGCCGGCGCTTCCGCACCAGAAGTACTGGTGCAGGAAGTCATTTCGAGACTGAGACAGATAGGAGCAGGACAAGCGGGAAAGGAAGTGGTGGTGGAGGAACTGAGTGGCGTGGTTGAGTCGGTGGTATTTCCGTTGCCCAAAAATTGATCGGCGTCTTGCTCATCGGATATTTTCCATAAGATAGAACCGGAAGCGGTTGGCCGCCATATCAGCGCGCTTGCTCCCGTTATTAGGGGGAGGACCGCCTCTGGTTCTGGTACAATTCCCTGTTGCGCGCCGTCTGCCCATCGCCAGAATATGGCAAGCTACCACCACCGCCGCCGTTGGACTGAATAACCTTACGTTCCCGCGTCTACAGCGCCCTACTATCATGCCAGGTGCCAAGCGCCAAGCGCAGGTGTTGCCTGGGCAAGAAGCCGTCATTCAGATCTTCTTCTCCGCATTCATCTCAACCGCAGTATTGGGCAGAAGTCATACATCACGGGCAGGGAACGGAGGTGAATGCCGCTGCTGATACCGAGGGCGCAAGGCAGCGAGGGCATGAGGGCCGGTTGACCTGTTACACATCCGGAAAATTTAACTATTTATTTGAACCGCGACGAGCAATCAGCCGTTGTTATATCGATGCAATACCTACTGGAAAGAGCCAGGAAGATCCGTACAGTTATCTTCGACGTTGACGGAGTACTTACGGATGGAAGCCTCTATCTCACAGATGGCGGCGAGGAGATCAAGGCATTCAACAGTCACGACGGCCATGGTCTGAAAATGCTCAGGGCGAGCGGAGTCAAAATCGCCCTCATCACGGGCAGGCAATCGCGCTGCGTGGATTTGAAAGCAAAAGACTGGGGCGTCACAACTGTTTATCAAGGCGCGAAAAGCAAACTGCCTGTATTTGAAGCGTTGGTGAAGGAACAGGAACTGGATGCTTCCGCCTGCGCATACGTAGGTGACGACCTGATAGATTTGCCGGTGATGTTGCGCTGCGGTCTTGCCATCACTGTGCCCGCTGCGCCTGCCCTGGTGAAAAAACATGCTCATTATGTCACCCGTCTTGAAGGCGGGCGCGGCGCAGCACGCGAGATCTGCGAAATGATCATGCATGCTCAGGATACGTTGGATACCCATTTGGCGACATATCTTAAATGACCAGCCGCCTCCTTTTCGGGGTCCTTCTCGTCATACTCGTCTTGCTGGCAGCGTTGTCATTATGGCTGAATCAGCCGGCTCGGGCGCCTTCTCCGACACAAGACAACGGATTGCGCCGCACTCCCGATTATGTGGTGGAAAATTTCTCGGCCATTCGCATGGGAAGTGAGGGCATTGCACGCCACACCCTCATAGCGAAAAGAATGACTCATTATCCGGATGACGATACCACAGACGTGGAAAACCCTCATTTTATCGATACCGAGTCCGGCAAGCCGCCGGTGCAAGTGACAGCGGACCAGGCGAAGATGTCTGCCAACGGCGAGGATATTTATTTGACGGGTAACGTTACGGTATTGCGAAATGCAGGTAAAGGCCGAGCCGAGACAACCATGAAGACCAGCTTGCTGCATCTCATACCGGATGATGACATCGCTAAAACCGATAAGCCTGTTGTTATCACCGAAACGAATGCGATTATCAAAGCGGTTGGCATGGAAATGAACAACCGTACCAATGTCACCCGCCTGTTGTCACAGGTAAAGGTTGTCCATGATAAGACACGCAAGCCGCTATAACGCGAGACAGGCATGAAACCGTTTTTTGTCATATTTTTTTTAGGTATGCTGTTTGTGGGCCCGGTACTGGCTGAGCGAGCCGATAAAGACAAACCCGTCCATCTGGAGGCGGATCGGGCCACGGTACAGGATGCCAACAAGCTTGCCACATTTACCGGCAACGTAGTGTTCACGCAGGGTACGCTGGTTATCCGCGCCGACAAGATGACAGTGAAAGAAGACGCGAATGGGTTTCAGCACGCCACTGCTTTCGGTAACCTCGCCAGTTTTCGGCAAAAGCGCGATGGCAAGGATGAGTACGTCGAGGGCTGGAGTGAACGTATGGAATATGACAGCAAGACTGATACAGTGGAGCTTTTCAAGAAAGCGAGATTGAGACGCGGACAGGACGAAGTACATGGCGACTATATTTCGTATGATGCTATCAATGAGTTTTTTCAGGTAACAAGCAACAATGGCGATAACGCGAGTACCCAAACCCATTCCGAGGGGAGAGTGAGAGCGGTCATCCAGCCGAAGAAGAAGGAACCTAAACCGGACACCGGGAGCCCATGAAATGGAACCGCCAACAGTTCCAAAAATGAGCGAGTTCAAAGCCAATAATTTAAAAAAGCGTTATAAGTCCCGGACTGTGGTGCAGGATGTTTCGCTTTCTGTTCGTAGCGGTGAAGTCGTTGGCCTGCTGGGGCCCAACGGTGCGGGCAAAACCACCTGTTTTTACATGATGGTGGGTTTAGTGCCGCTGGATGGGGGTAGCATCTGCCTGGACGATGGTGATCTGAGCCAGATGCCGATGCATCTGCGCGCACGGCTGGGCCTGAGTTATCTGCCGCAGGAGGCTTCAATCTTCAGACGGCTGTCCGTGGCGGATAATATCCGCGCAGTACTGGAATTGAAGAATTACACAGCAGATGAAATTCAGCAGCATCTCGACGATTTGCTGCATGATCTGCATATCAGCCACATACGTGCGAGTCCCGCTATCAGTTTATCCGGGGGAGAGCGCCGCCGCGTGGAAATTGCACGCGCGCTGGCAACGCAGCCACGGTTCATCCTGCTGGATGAACCATTTGCAGGTGTGGATCCCATTGCCGTGCTGGATATTCAGAAGATTATCAGGTTCCTCAAGGAGCGCGATATCGGCGTACTCATTACGGACCATAATGTCCGGGAAACGCTGGGCATTTGTGACCATGCGTACATCATCAGCGACGGGAAAGTGCTGGCTAGCGGTATCCCCGACGAAATCATTTATAATGAAAGTGTGAGAAAAGTATATCTGGGAGAACATTTCCGGCTGTGAAAATAAACATTCAACCCTGAATCTGGTTTTACCGTAGTTTTCCAAATTATGAAGCCTACTCTCCAGTTCAAGCTGTCGCAGCACCTGACGCTTACCCCGCAGTTGCAACACTCCATACGGCTGTTGCAGCTTTCGACAGTCGAACTGAACCAGGAAATAGAACGCATCGTTCAGGAAAATCCGCTTCTGGAGCTGGACGACAATGCGGGAAACGATGCCATAGACTATCGGAACACCTCGCTTGATAGCCTTGCGGAGCCGCTCGCTGACCTGATTGAGATTTCGGACGATGGCGCCAAGCTGCTCCCTATTGAAGATGATCCCTACGAAAAAAAAGCCGCGGATGAGCCGGACTGGTTCTCGGATGACGGGCCGTTTCGCCACACGCGTGATGACGATGATGAGCGTGATTTTCCGCAGCAGGCGGCGGAGCCGCCAAGTCTGCGGGAGCATCTCAACTCGCAGCTAAGTCTTAGCCAGGTCCCGGAGCGCGACAGGAAAATCGTTGGTTTACTGATCGACAGCCTGAACGATGACGGCTATCTTGTCCAGGACCTGGAAGAACTCGTTGATCTGTTGCCGCCCGAGCTTGCGATCGATATTGATGATCTGCACATCGCTCTCGAATATTTGCAACATCTGGATCCCCCCGGCGTCGGCGCGCGTAACTTGAGGGAATGCCTGGTCATGCAATTACATGCACTGCCGGAATGTACCCCTTATCGGGATCAGGCGTTGCAGCTGGTGAACAACCATCTCGACAGCCTGGCGTCACGGGATTTTTGCACGATCAAAAAGCTGTTGCATTGCGACGACGAATGTCTGCGTTCGATCCAGCACACGATTACTCGCCTGAATCCAAGACCGGGTACGGCATTCAGTTCAGCGGTGGCCCGTTACATCATACCGGATGTGATTGTGACAAGGGTCAGCGGCGCCTGGGTAGCCAGTCTTAACCCCGAGGCCATGCCGCGCCTCAAGATCAACCGGCTCTATGCCGACATTCTGAAACGTTGTCATGACGATTCCGCGCGGCGGTTGTCCAGCCAATTACATGAAGCCAAATGGCTCATCAAGAACGTGCACCAGCGTTTCAGCACCATTCTCAAGGTATCTTCGGCCGTTGTCGAACGCCAGCGTCAATTTTTTGAGCATGGGGCGGTTGCCATGCGGCCGATGGTATTACGGGAAATTGCCGATACGCTCGACTTGCATGAATCCACCATTTCACGGGTGACCACACAGAAATTCATGCGGACGCCGCGTGGCATATTCGAATTGAAGTATTTTTTCGGTAGTCACGTGGCAACCGATACCGGCGGCGCCTGTTCCGCCACCGCCATTCGCGCTTTAATCAGGCAAATGATAAGCGCCGAGAATTCGAAGAAACCGCTGAGCGATAGTCAGATTTCAGAAATTCTGGGACAGCAGGGTATTATGGTTGCCCGCCGCACCGTAGCAAAATACCGGGAGTCCATTCAGATTCCTCCCGTTAATCTCCGGAAATCGTTTTAACCCACCCAGGGAGGCACGATGAATCTCAATCTTACCGGCCACAACGTTGAAATCACTCCCGCCTTGCGTGATTACGTGAATTCGAAGCTCGCGAGGATTACACGTCATTTTGACAACGTTATTGATATCAGCATGGTATTGTCGGTCGAAAAACTCAAGCAAAAGGCCGAAGCCAATGTACACATACGTGGCAAGAATATTTTTGTAGAAGCCGCCGACGCGGATATGTATGCTTCCCTCGATAGTTTGGCGGATAAACTTGATCGTCAGTTACTCAGGCACAAGGAGAAGAATGAAAGCTATCGGCATGATGACGCATTGAAGAATCAGGAAGCGGAGCCTGAGTGACGATGACCGATTCAGGATCACCGCTGTCGGGACAATGACCGATTTTCTTTATCTCCTGTTAATTTAGAAGGCAATCCCATCCAGATGTCCGGAATCGACGCTGCACAGCTGTTTGAGGACAAACGGCAAAAACTGAGTCTGACCTGGGACGCCGGTAGAGATGGGGGTGGCAGTCATCTCGATAATGAGTCCATCGCGCAGTCGACGCAGGGGATGATTGGCCACCTCAACTTCATCCATCCCAATTGGATACAAGTACTCAGCGAGACCGAAGCCGAGTATCTCGACGCGCTTGACGCCGCTTCGCTGGAGCAGCATATGCAGCGACTGGCGCAAAGTCGCCTGTTGTGCATTATTGTAGCGGGCGGCGCCTCGATACCAGCCTCGATAAGAAATCTGGCAGACACTACTCATACTCCTCTTTTCTGCTCACCATACTCCAGCCTTGAGGTGATCTGGGTATTACGCCCATATCTGGGGCGCGTCCTCGCTCCTTCCTGTAGCCGACACGGTGTGCTGCTGGATGTTCTGGGACTCGGGGTGATGATTACCGGCGAAAGCAGTGTCGGGAAAAGTGAATTGGCGCTGGAACTTGTGAGCCGGGGCCATGGGCTGGTTGCGGACGATGTGGTGGAACTTTATCGCATTGCGCCGGAAACGCTGGAAGGTTGCTGCCCTCCAATGCTGCGTGATTTTCTTGAAGTGCGCGGACTGGGGATGCTGAACATCCGGACCATTTTTGGCGAGACCGCAGTCCGCCGAAAAAAAAACATGAAGCTCATTGTGCATTTGCAAAAACCCAGCAGCGCTGATCTTAATGCCATGGAAAGGCTGCCGATCAATGATGTTACCGAAAACATTCTGGACGTTAATATCCGAAAGGTAATCATTCCGGTTGCCGCTGGGCGAAATCTGGCGGTCCTGGTAGAAGCGGCGGTGCGTAATTACGTTCTGCAGCTACGCGGTATCGACAGCGCCCAGGAGTTTTTCTCGCGGCATCAACTGGAAATGGAGAATGGGCAAAATAAGCAGCTGCCTGAAAATGAACCGTGAAAAAATTTTGACAAATGCAGTTGATCGTCATCAGCGGCCTTTCCGGCTCCGGGAAGAGTATCGCGCTTACTGTTCTGGAAGATAATGGCTACTATTGTGTGGATAATCTTCCCGCAAACCTGCTGCCTGAGGTAACGGTTTATTTAAAGGAGTCCGGACACGAACGGGTGGCAGTCAGTATCGATGCCAGGAGTCGGGAAACGTTACATCTGTTGCCGCAACAATTGGCTGATCTGAGACGGCAGGGAATGGAAGTGCACCTGCTATTTCTTGAAGCTAAAACCGACACTTTGGTAAAGCGTTTTTCTGAAACCCGTCGTCGCCATCCATTGAGCGACAATCAGTTAACCCTGCCCGAATGCATACAGCTGGAGCGCGAAACGCTGCGTGAAATACACGATCTGGCCAACCGCATCGACACCAGCGACTTGAGCGCCAGCTCCCTGAGGGCATGGATAAGAGATTTCGTCGGGCTCGATCATTCGCGTTTGACGCTCCTGTTCCAGTCGTTTGGCTTCAAACACGGCATTCCTCTGGATTCCGATATGGTATTCGATGTTCGCTGCCTTCCCAACCCGCACTATGAAGCGCTTCTGCGCCCTCTTACCGGAAAGGATGGCGGGGTAATCGAATTCCTTGACGCGAATGTCAGCGTCAATCGAATGTTCGAGGACATCAAACGATTCGTGGATGACTGGCTCCCCTGTTTCATTCGCGACAATCGAAACTACCTCACTGTCGCTATAGGCTGCACCGGCGGGCGCCACCGCTCGGTTTATTTCGTGGAACGGCTGGCACGGTATTTCACAGAGAATAATCAGGTTCTGGTGCGCCATAGGGAGTTGGATGCGTAGAGTCGGGTTGAATACAGAAGAATAAGCGTCTCGATGAATACAACAAAAACAATTACGCTTGCTTATACCGGCGCATCGGGGATGCCGTACGGCGTGCGCCTGCTGGAATTGCTGCTGGCCGGCGGCAATAGGGTTTACCTGCTCTATTCGCAAGCGGCGCAGATTGTCGCGCACCAGGAGATGCAACTGGTGTTGCCGTCTCGTCCGAAAGAAGCAGAGGAATTGTTCAGCCGGCGCTTTAATGCCGCGGAAGGACAGCTGCGGGTATTTGGACGCGAGGACTGGTTTGCACCGGTTGCCTCAGGCTCCAATCCGGCGGATGCCATGGTTGTGTGTCCATGTACAATGGGAACGCTCGCCGCCATCGCTGCCGGACTAAGTCAAAAGCTGATCGAGCGCTCGGCGGACGTGATGCTGAAGGAAAATCGCAAGCTTATTCTAGTGCCGCGTGAAACGCCGTTTTCCTCCATCCACTTGGAAAATATGCTCAAGCTTGCGCGCAGCGGAGCGATAATCATGCCGCCCAACCCTGGCTTTTATCACCATCCGGAAACTGTACAGGATATGGTGGATTTTGTGGTGGCGCGTATACTCGATCATCTTGGAGTAGCGCAGTCTCTCATGCCTCGTTGGGGCGAGTAAAATTAGCTGATTGACGTAACTGAAATCGATATCGGCGTTTGCCCAGCCGAGAAAAATAGTCGTTATGCATTCGCCGCCGCGCACTCCTCGGCAGAAATCAAATCCAGTCCGGTCAACGTTACGCGGTAAATTCCGGCCTCGGTCACGATAAAATCCATAGGCACATCGTACCGGTGGGGATGTACGCTATCCAGCCGCAGAATTTCAAACGCTACACCGATAGCCAGTGGCCGCGGGTCGATTGCAACCAGCGTGCGATCAAAGTAACCCCCACCGTACCCGATCCGGAAGCCCATCTTGTCAAAACCAATCATCGGGATAATCAGCGCGCCGACCGTTACCGCGTCGGTATTGTCGGGAACCGGGATGCCATAAGCACCGATTTTCATCGGCGCATCACGCCACCATTTGCGAAACCGCAGCGGTTCGTATTTGTTCACTACCTCGGGAAGCGCAAGCGTCGCACCTCGCGTCTCAATAAAACTCATCACTGGACGGGGATCATATTCGCCGCGATGAGGCCAGCAGAATCCCACTATTTTTTTTTGTAACGATGGGAAACCTCGTTCGAGTGAACTGGTAATGGCAGTACTCCAGCAGCGGTAATCTTCTACAGCAACGCATTCCCTCATCGCCATCAGTTCAGCTCGCTGATGCTTTCTCCAATCCCTCCAGTCATTCATTTTTTTGGTTTCATGGGACGACATATGGCTAGTTGACTAACTTTGCAGTCCATTTTTTTTTTTGCTAGGACGGGATAATTTGTGGACAGCCATGCTGTATGAGCAGTTTCCTGACCGGTGAGGGAATAGCCGCGTTCAGCGCGTCATCGGGCGTCATCCATATACTTTCGCCTCTGTCTTGTCCTTTGCTCCCGATGGCGGTCGAACATGAAACCACTTGCAGCGGCTGGGGATAGATCCTTAGTTTGAAGTGGGTAAAGATATGATCGAACGGCTGCATCTGCGCCAGCGGCTTTACTTTCATTTCGAAGTTCTGCATACAATATTCGATGGCATTTTTACTCACTGGCATTTCGGGCAGGCACCAAAGACCACCCCATATCCCCGTCGCCGGGCGTTTTTCCAGAAGAATCATTTTTTGCTTCATCAGCACCAACAGGACAGTTTCCTTTTCTGGTAGCGGCTTTCTCAACCGGGGAGCAGGCAACCTGTCCGTGCGGCTATCTCGCAGCGCAATGCAGCCGCTTTGCAGGGGACACGCTGCGCACTTCGGTTTGCCGCGAGTGCAAACAGTTGCCCCGAGATCCATCAACGCCTGAGTATAAGCTTCGATCCGCCCGTTGATCCGGTTTTGATCCGCATCCCGGGGTGAGGGCAGCAGTTCTTCGGCTTTTTGCCACAGCAATATTTCGTTCCCTTTTCCCCCTGGGTAACCCTCAATGCCAAAATAGCGGGCAAAAATACGCTTGACGTTGCCGTCGAGTATTGCGCACCGCTCGCCGTAAGCAAATGCGGCAATTGCGGCAGCGGTAGAGCGTCCTATGCCGGGAAGCTGACGGATTTCTTCAACGTCTCTCGGAAAAATACCCTGATGATTAGCAACGATCAAGCGTGCCGCCCGGTGCAGATTTCTTCCACGGGAGTAATAACCCAGGCCGCTCCATTGTGTCAGCACATCATCGAGTGAGGCCAGGGCAAGGCTGTTGATATCGGGAAAGCGCTGGAGAAATCTCCGGTAATATGGAATCACAGTACTCACCTGCGTCTGCTGCAACATGATTTCGGACAGCCAGATCGCATAAGGGTCGCGCGTATTTTGCCAGGGCAGATGGTGGCGGCCATGCTGTTTTTGCCAGCCGATCAGTTTTGCGGCAAAAGAGTTCAAGTTCGCGCCTCCAGTGCTAGTTAGACTTGATAGCCAGCTTGATCCCGGATGAAGTGGAATTAGCAGCCTTCAATAAACCGATCCGGATTGAGCCCTGGACTTTTTGGTCCTCCAATACGGATAAATCCAGCCCTTGCTCAGATGCCTTCGGCATTTCCACTTTCGCATGTTCTACGTGTTTTTGCTCTTCCAGGGACAGAAAGCGATCTAAATCCAGCTGATCGATGTCCACTTCAAAGTTGAGGCTTGGCTGGGAAAATCCGGTTGCTGCCAGTTTCGCTTCGATATTGCTGTCTGCGAACTTCCCGCTGACGCTCGCCTGCACATTCTGCGATAAGCCATCCAGGGCAGCGCTCCCTCGCAGCGTAACGCCAACGCCGTTGTCACGTAGGCGAGGACCATTGCCATGAATAACGCCCTTCAAGTCCGGCAGATGCAATTGCCGGGTAGTGATGCTGCCAGCAAGTGGCGAGGTAAGCATGGTTTTAACCACCAGATCTCCCCTTTTTGATTCCAGCTCAGCAGTCAGCTCACGGCTCGTGAAATCATTCACGGTGCCTTCTATGTCCGCTAAAATGAGCTGCCCCTTGGTGTTAGCTTCGGGGCTGACGATATTCACTACCGCAATAATCCGTTTGCCGGCCACGTTTTCGCCAGTCAGGCTTAAACGCGGCGCCTCGAATTGGATATCAAAATTATTTCCGCCGCTTATTCCGGTGACGGCGAGAGTAAATTTATCTGCCACGAATTCACTGGCAGCAGAACCTCCAGTCATATTTGCAAACAGGTCACCTGTCGAATTTATCACCAGATGATTGAAACCAGGAATCTGCCCCTCGCTTTTCAGTTTCAGGCCCTCCACCGCGTAATACTGCTTTTCCGCATCCAGCGTTAAACCGAATGTCAGCCTGGTCGCCAGCTTGATCCCGGCTTGTTTGGGTTGATCCAACCTGAAGCCCAGATCTACCTTGCTCCGAACCTCGTTTTCAATCGAGCCAGATTGACCGCCGGTCCTGTCAGCCTCAAGATTAAAATCCGCTAATACAAAATGCCTTCCGCTCGCTTCGTCGCGAAGAGCAAGCGTGCTTTTTTCCACCAGCACATGACCAATATCGAATTTGAATTGTTTGGGCTCTTCGTCCCTGGCGATCAGGTCGTCAATATTCGTGCTGCCATCCGTGAAACGGACCAGATTGGCCGTCAGCCCCGTCATGACGATTTCGTCCAGCTCCAATTGCTTCCTGAGCAATGGCAGGATCGCGAGAGACACGAGAACGCGTTCCGCAGCGGCGAATTCCTGGTCGCTCTTATGTTCGCTAAGAACAAGATTGTTGAACTCGGCGCCGAGGCTGGGGAAAAACGTGAGTTTGATATCGCCATCGAGCCTGAGTTCGCGCTGCTTTTTATCTTTCACCAGCTGGATGATCTGGGACTTGTAGGCATTGGGATCGAAGATGGTGGCGATATAGATGACAAAGCCGAGCAGCAGAATCGTTACGGCGACAAATATGATCGGAACATATCTGGAATAACGTTTCATAGGCGGGGAAGGTTGGAGCGGGTGAAGGGAATCGAACCCTCGTCGTAAGCTTGGGAAGCTTCTGCTCTGCCATTGAGCTACACCCGCTGCGTAGCTGGATTATACGATGGAAACAGCTTTATGGATGTACCGTGATGTGAAGACAAAAACGCTATGGGAAAAGGCCTTGGCTGGCGGCCTGTCCAAGTTAAAGACGGAGCAAGTGTTGGCGGAACATGCGATGCGGCCGTTATCGACTATGAGACCGCTCCGCCGTATAATCAGTGCGGTAATACATGCCTATGATAATGTTATGTGAATGTGTATCCGCACTGTATCCGCTTAAGGCGGTCTTAAAAAATGATACAACTCATCGTTAATGGTCAGTCTCAGCACGTCCCCATCTCGCACGGCGCGGAAACGAGAGCGCAGAGTGCAGCTGATGCAACTTTGAATATCGCGCAATTGCTGGAGCACATGGGATTGCAAGGCAAGCGTATCGCGGTAGAACGCAATGGCGAAATCGTCCCGCGCAGCAAGTTCGACCAGCCGATCCTGACAGATGGCGACCGGCTCGAGATCGTAGTGGCCGTGGGGGGAGGATAAGGATGCCGGATAAGCTCATGGACAACCTCGTCATCGCCGGTACAACTTATTCTTCCCGGCTTCTGATCGGCACCGGCAAATACAAGGATTTTGACGAGACTCGCGCGGCAGTGGACGCGAGCGGCGCGGAGATCGTCACCGTGGCCATTCGCAGAACCAATCTTGGCCAGAACCCCGATGAGCCAAATCTGCTGGATGTGCTGCCGCCCTCGCAATATACGTTGTTACCCAACACGGCCGGATGCTACACGCTGGAGGACGCCGTACGCACCTTGCGCCTCGCGCGTGAATTGCTGGATGGTCACACTCTTGTAAAGCTTGAGGTTCTGGGCGATCCGAGGACACTCTATCCCAATATGGTGGAAACCCTTAAAGCTGCCGAAATTCTGATAAAGGAAGGTTTCCAGGTAATGGTTTATACCTCGGATGATCCTATCGCAGCGAAGCAATTGGAAGAGCTTGGCTGTGTGGCGGTGATGCCGCTCGCTTCGCTGATCGGCTCCGGCATGGGTATTCTCAATCCATGGAATCTGCAGATCATTATCGAAAATGCCACCGTTCCGGTAATCGTGGATGCCGGTGTCGGCACGGCTTCGGATGCAGCTATCGCGATGGAGTTGGGCTGCGACGGTGTGCTCATGAACACTGCCATTGCTGCTGCGCAAAATCCGGTGCTGATGGCTTCAGCCATGAAAAAAGCCGTTGAAGCGGGCCGCGAGGCTTATCTGGCCGGCCGCATGGCAAAGAAATTATACAGTGCAAGCCCCAGTTCGCCAGTAGCCGGGACTATCGGCCGGTTAAAGACGTAAGACAGGGGCAAAGCCTCATAATTTCCTCGTCCTTCCGCTCCTCGCTCCTTTGCGGCACTCGTTAATGGCAGAGCATCGTGCAATCCGCAGCTTTGTCCTTCGTCAGGGGCGAGTCTCAAATGCGCAGCGCCGTGCCCACGAAATGCTGATGCCGAAATATGGCATTCCATTTGCGGGAACATCTTCCGAAAATCTGCTTGATCTTGATCAAGTCTTTGGCAGGAGTGCGCCCCGGTTTCTGGAGATAGGTTTCGGTATGGGCGAAACGACAGCCGCTATCGCAAGGTCGCATCCACAGAACGATTATCTCGCCGTTGAAGTTCACACCCCCGGGGTAGGCAGCCTTCTCAAGCAAATCGAAGAATTTGGATTGACGAATATACGCATTATCCAGCATGACGTGGTAGAGGTGCTGCAACACGCGTTGCCACTCGAGTGTCTGGACGGCGTGCATATTTTTTTCCCCGACCCCTGGCCTAAGGCGCGCCACCATAAGCGCCGGCTGATACAGCCGGAATTTATCAAGCTGCTGTGCCGGCACCTGAAGCGTGACGGCTATATCCATGCTGCCACGGACTGGCAAGATTATGCCGAACAAATACTGAGCGTATTAACCAGCGAATTGCAACTAAGCAACATCGCTGTTGGTTATGCCCCCCGTCCCGAATACCGGCCCTTAACCAAATTTGAGCAGCGAGGTTTGCGGCTGGGGCACGGTGTATGGGATTTGATATTCCGGAAAAAATAGAGGAGCCTTCGGACAGTCGCCCCAGCCGCTATGCCTTGCTTTTCTCCGGAAGAAATATCTGCAGCAAATCGTTCAGAAACCGCCTGCCAGTCAGGGTAGGCTTGATGCGCTGATGATCGCGCGTTATCAGTTGCCGCCGCTCCGCTTCGTCAAGCTGGCGCTGGATGCTGCTGATGGGCAGGCCCGTACGTTCCACGAACATTTCCGTAGCAAAGCCTTCCGTCAGGCGCAGCGCATTCATCATGAATTCAAATCCCCGGTCTTTCCTCCCGACTTCATGCTGTTCCATGACAGGCGGACCGGAATCCGGCGTGCTCAATGCGGCTTTTTCGAGATACTCTCCAGGGTGCTTATAACGCATCTGGCGCAGTATCTTGTCTAAAAAGCTTATTTTGCTATGCGCCCCGGCGCCGATCCCAAGATAGTCGCCGAATAACCAATAATTCATGTTATGGCGCGATTCTCGCCCCGGCCGGGCGAACGCGGAAGTTTCATAGTTCGTGTAACCTGCTTGCGCAAGCGCCTGCTCGATCATTATCTGCATTTCCGCCGTGAGATCATCATCAGGCAGCGCGGGCGGATAGCGATAAAATAATGTGTTGGGCTCCAGCGTCAAGTGATAGGCAGAAATATGCGCAACATCGCAGGCGACTGCGGTTTCGATATCGTTGCGAGCCTCGTCCAGCGTTTGACCCGGCAGACCATACATCAGATCGAGATTCACATTGTCGAAATTTTTCCGGGCGATCTCGATCGCGCGGCGGGCATCGTTGTCGTCATGTATTCGGCCCAGCGATTTAAGATGCCTGGGATTAAAGCTCTGGATGCCGATGGACAGGCGATTGATTCCTGCAGCATGGAAATCGGCAAATTTTTTTGCCTCGAATGTTCCCGGGTTCGCCTCCATCGTGACCTCGGCGAAAAGTTCCAGCGGCAGCAAGGCCCTGACAGCGGCGAGGATGGCGTCTATGGATTGGGCGCTGAACAGGCTGGGGGTGCCGCCGCCGAAAAACACGCTGATCACTTTGCGTCCCCATATCTGCGGCAGCGCCGCTTCGAGATCTCGAATAAGCGCCGCCACATATTCAGCCTCCGGCATGCCACCGCTTTGATCGCGAACTTCATGCGAGTTGAAGTCGCAGTAGGGGCATTTTTTCATGCACCATGGGATATGAACGTAGAGACTGAGCGGCGGCAGCGATGTCAGCCTTGGAGCCTGGGATCCTAATATCGATGCGGGAGAAATGATTGTTGTCATAATCAGTTCGAAAGACAACAACAAACAGTTGGAATTACCGTTTCAATGACGACCAAAACCGATCTTCTATTTTCGCTCATCACCCCACGCATGGGATTGCTCAAACCCATTCTTCCCTGATTCGTTCAACCAGTTGTGCCAGCGCTTTTCCCCGATGGCTGATTCGATTTTTTTGCTCCATTGGAAGTTCCGCTGCTGTTTTGTCAAGATCCGGAAGAAAAAAATAAGGATCATAACCAAATCCGCCCTCGCCACGCGGAGTTAGCGCGATCTCACCGTACCAGGTGCCGTCGACAATAATCGGTTGAGGATCCTGCGCGTGGTGCAGCAGCACGATAACGCAGTAATAGTGCGCTCTGCGGTCGGACTGGTTTTTCAACACATCGATCAGCTTCTGATTATTTCGCTCATCCGACCTCGGTTCGCCCCCATAACGGGCGGATAATATGCCCGGTTTACCCTTCAAGGCGTCCACACAAATGCCGGAATCATCCGCAAGGGATGGCAGGTTAGTGTGTGCGCTGGCGTGTCGCGCTTTGGCAAGCGCGTTTTCAACAAAAGTCTGATAGGGCTCGTCAGCTTCGGGAACATTGAATGCTGATTGCGGCAGTACCTCGATGCCCAGTGGTTCCAACAGATGACCTATTTCCCGCAGCTTGCCGGAATTATTGCTGGCAATGACAAGTTTTTGCTTTTGCATATCGAGCTCTTATCTGGCTAACGCCGTTTTCTGAATCTGAATCAGGTCTCGTATTCCCTGCTGTGCCAGGTCCACCATGGCATTCAGGTCCTGCCGGCTGAACGGAACTCCTTCTGCGGTTCCTTGCATTTCCACCAGGCCAAAGTCGCCAGTCATAACGACGTTCATATCCGTATCGCAACGGGAGTCTTCCAGATAATCCAGATCAAGCACCGGCACCCCCTCGTATATGCCGACGGAGACTGCGGCGACATGAGCGAGTATCGGTGTGGTTTCTATCATTTGCTGATGCAGCAGTTTCTCTACCGCATCGTGCACTGCAACAAACGCGCCGGTAATGCTGGCAGTACGGGTTCCGCCATCCGCCTGAATTACGTCGCAGTCGATCTGGATGGTACGCTCGCCCAGTTTTGTCAAATCCATTACAGAACGCAATGCGCGCCCGATCAGGCGCTGGATTTCCATGGTTCGCCCCGACTGTTTGCCCTTGGCCGCTTCGCGCTGCATGCGCTCGTTAGTGGAGCGGGGCAGCATGCCATATTCAGCAGTAAGCCAGCCTTGCCCTTTGCCCCGTAGAAACGGGGGCACTTTCTCGTCCAGACTGGCCGTGCACAATATGCGGGTGTCGCCACATTCGATCAGCACCGCCCCTTCAGCGTGCTTCGTGTAGTGTCGCGTGATTTGAACCGAGCGGAGTTGATCCGGAGTACGTTTACTGGGGCGCATGAGTAGTGAAGTCTTCAAATGATCCTATGTGGGCAGAGTTCGTAGCGGAGCATTAGTGCTGCGGAGGTTCTATATTTGCCGCTGTTGCTTCTCCACAGGCAACGATTGCATGGCAAGGCCGCGAATTCGTTGTGTAACACGTCCGCGACGATGATATGCGATAATTTGTGACGCTCATATTTTAACGTATTAGGTACCTGTCAGTGGATGAGTTAGCTACGATCTACAGCATGACCGGCTATGCCGTTGTTGCCAAGGAACTGCCGAAAGGGTCATTGAATCTGGAGTTACGCTCTGTTAATAGCCGCTACCTTGATATCCAGTTCCGCCTGCCTGACGAATTCCGTTTGCTGGAGGCGACAATGCGTGAGTTTCTGGCTGCCAGGCTCAAGCGGGGAAAAATTGATTGCCGCGTGAATTTTTCCCGGGTTGCGGGTATGGAAGATCTGCAGCATATCAATGCCGATTTGTTGCAAAAATTGCTGGAATTGGATCGTACCGTCAGAGCGGTGCTCCCCGATGCCCGAGGTCTGGAAGTAGCTGATATTCTTCGCTGGCCGGGGATGCTGGGCTCCGATTCCCTGCACCCCGAGAATTTATTCGGGCCATGTATGGACTTGCTGCGCGGGGCTCTGAATGAGTTGGCGGCGGCACGCGCCCGCGAAGGTCAAAAGCTCAAAGTCATCCTGCTGGACCGCCTCGGCAATATGCGCCGCCTCGCGGCTGAAGTGAGTCCACGTATTCCCGCATTGCTTGTGGCGTTTCAGGAAAAGCTCAAAGCCCGCCTGGGCGAAGCTATGATAAATTGCGACGACGAGCGCATCCGGCAGGAGCTGACCTTGTTTGCCAGCAAGGTCGATGTGGATGAAGAGCTATCCCGCCTGCAGACCCATTTTGACGAAGTAGAGAGGGTTTTGCAAAAGGGCGGTGCAATCGGCAAACGCCTGGATTTCCTGATGCAGGAGCTCAACCGCGAAGCCAACACGATAGGCGCAAAATCGGTGGATGCGGAAGTATCTAAAATTTCCATAGAAATCAAGGTACTGATTGAGCAGATGCGGGAGCAAGTGCAAAATCTTGAATAGCGACTCCTTGCACCTTGTGTGCCCTCACTGCCAGGCCATCAATCGAGTGCCGACTTCAAGGCTCGACCAGCAGCCCAACTGCGGACAATGTCACCGGGCATTATTCACCGGCCAACCGGTGGAGCTGACGGGCACGACCTTTGCACGACACCTTGAACGCAACGATATTCCTCTACTGGTGGATTTCTGGGCGCCGTGGTGCGGACCATGCAAGACAATGGCGCCGGCCTTTGTGCAAGTGGCCGCTATGCTGGAACCGCAGTTCCGTCTTGCCAAGGTAAACACCGATACGGAACAGTCACTGGGTGCGCAATATCACATTCGCAGCATTCCTACCCTGATTCTTTTCAGGGGCGGGCGCGAGGCGGCCAGACAGGCCGGTGCGACGACAGCTCAGGACATCGCACGCTGGGTTCGCTCCCATTAGCTGGGTTGGTTGGAGGGGTGGAAGCTGTTACACTCCATAAAAGCGTCCCCCCAAGAGCCCCAAGAGGCGAGCGGGAAGAGGAGGAAGCTGAAACGCACCACTGCGGGGCGAATTCAAACATGACAATAACGCCAGGCAACCTATTCATTATCAGCGCGCCGTCAGGCGCCGGAAAAACCAGCCTGGTCAAGGCACTGCTTCAAACGGGTATCGATCTGAGCCTATCGGTTTCATACACCTCGCGCCCGGCGCGCCCTGAAGAAATCGAGGGGCGTGATTACCATTTTGTGAGCCGGGAAGTTTTTGAGCAGAGATTGAAGCAGGATGAATTTCTGGAAAGCGCCGAGGTTTACGGAAATTTCTATGGAACTTCGAAAAAATGGATTAATGAAACCATAGTGTCGGGGCGTGACATACTGCTGGAAATTGACAGTCAGGGCGCCCGTCAGGTACGGCGTATATTTCCTGGGGCAGTCGGGATTTTTGTCCTTCCGCCATCGCGTGAGGTGTTGGAAATGCGCTTGAGAAACCGGGCCCAGGACTCCCTTGAAGCGATTGGACGCCGCTTGGCTGCGGCGCGCGACGAAATCAGCCATTTGGGCGAATATGACTATGTTATCATCAATGACAAGCTGGACAAGGCATTACAGGATATGAAATGTATCGTACACGCCGAACGCTTGAGAATGACGAAGCAACTCGCCCGCCATCATAGCCTCATAACACAACTCGGCAAGACGCCGGTTTCCTGAATAGCAATAATTCGCGAGCATCTGGCACTCCCTGACGGCGTGCCGTGCATCTTTTATGTAGAGTTGCCTTTATCGGATCGGGCATTCTATACTGATATTTCTTATAGTTTAGGTGGAATGAAAACATGGCACGCATTACTGTTGACGATTGTTTGAAAAGAATTCCCAACCGCTTCGATATGACCCTGGTCGCCACCATTCGAGCAAGGCAGCTTTCAATCGGGGGCAGCCCGATGGTGGAGTCCGCGCGAGACAAGCCCACAGTCATAGCATTACGCGAACTCGCTCAAGGAAAGGTGGGACTGGAAATTCTCACCACCGTGCCACTTTAATCGTCATAAGCGGCTGAGCTTTATAAAAAAGTCTCGTTGAATATGTGTAGTCAACCACCCATTAGCCAAAAAACCGGGTTACATTGGATAGTAGAAGGGGTGTCGGCAACCGTCCTGAAAAACTGATACTGATACAACAGAGAGATGAAGGAAATTACGATGCAAGCAAGAGGTTTGCCGAGTTCTTCTGCTACCTTGCCCGAGGCGAATTTCCTATTTCACGAGCTATCCAGCTACCTTAAGCGCGAGGATGTTTCCGAACTCCAGAACGCATACCTTTTCAGCCAAAGCGCCCATTCCGGGCAATTCCGAAAATCCGGTGAACCTTACATCTCTCATCCGCTGGCGGTAGCCAGCATACTCGGCAAATTGCGTCTGGACAGCCAGACATTGGCTGCTGCGTTATTGCATGACGTGATGGAGGACACACATGTCTCCAAAGCCGAGATCAGTGATAGATTTGGCAAGTCCGTTGCGGAACTGGTGGATGGTGTTTCCAAGCTCGACAAGATCGAGTTCCAAACACATGCCGATGCGCAGGCGGAGAATTTCCGCAAGATGCTGCTGGCGATGGCGCGGGACGTTCGCGTCATACTTATCAAATTGGCAGACCGGCTGCACAACATGCGTACGCTGGAAGCGATGCGACCCGAGAAACGGCGCCGTATCGCGCGCGAGACCATGGAAATTTATGCACCTATCGCCAACCGGCTGGGACTCAACAATATCTACCATGAGTTGCAGGATCTCAGCTTCCGCTATCTGTTTCCGACGCGCTACAGGGTACTGAACAACGCCACCAGAGCGGCGCGCGGAAACCGCCGCGAGATGGTGACAAAAATCCTGGATACGATCAAGCAGCGCTTGAAGGCGGCGGGATTGGATGCGGAGGTGACCGGACGAGAAAAGCAGCTCTACAGTATCTACAAGAAAATGGTGGAGAAGCACCTCACTTTCTCCGAGATTCTCGATATTTACGGTTTCCGTGTCATCGTCAAAGACGTGCCATCCTGTTATATCGCGCTGGGCGCGTTGCACAGTCTTTACAACCCCATTCCCGGAAAATTCAAGGACTATATCGCCATTCCCAAAGCGAACGGCTATCAGTCATTGCACAGCACTTTATGGGGACCGTATGGCACACCCATCGAAGTGCAAATCCGCACCCCCGAAATGCATAGAATTGCAGAGGCCGGTGTCGCCTCACATTGGCTCTACAAGAGTACCGACGCCGATCTGAACGATCTGCATATGAAGACCCATCAGTGGTTGCAGAGTCTGCTGGAGACGCTCAGCGATTCCACTGATTCACTGGAATTTCTGGAACATCTCAAGGTTGATCTGTTCCCAGGCGAAGTCTACGTATTTACGCCCCAGGGCAAAATACTGGCGCTACCCAAAGAATCCACCGCCGTGGATTTTGCCTACGCTGTACATACGGATATCGGCGACTGCTGCGTGGCGGCGAAAATAAACGGTGAAAATGCGCCGTTGCGCACGGTTCTCAGAAGTGGCGACCGTGTGGAAATTGTTACCGCGTCGCATGCAAAACCCAACCCGGCCTGGCTTAATTATGTGGTTACCGGCAAGGCACGCTCGCACATCCGCCGTTTTCTCAAGACCATGCAATACGAAGAATCGGCAAGACTGGGAGAGCGGCTGTTGAACCAGGCTCTAATGTCACTCAGGGTTGATCCCCAGACGATTAGCGAGGCCCAGTGGGATAAACTGGCGCGCGAAAGCGGAGCTAAATCCAAAAAGGATTTGCTGGCGGACATGGGGTTAGGCAAACACCTGCCGGCGGTAATCGCGAGGCGGCTCGCGGCGCCCGGGGAATCCGACTCAGGCCCGAACGGGATTAACGACGTCATTACCATACTCGGCACGGAGGGGATGGCAGTGCAGTTCGCCAAGTGTTGCCGCCCCATTCCGGGAGATCCCGTTATCGGCTTCATCAAGAAAGATCAGGGATTGGTGATTCATATCCATGACTGTCCCGCAGTTTCAAAAAACAAGGGCAACTCCGACAATTGGCTGGATGTAGCCTGGGGTAAAAGTATCGACAAGCAGTTCGAGGTCAGCATCAGGCTGATGGTTGCCAACGAGCGTGGCGTATTGGCGAGAGTGGCGGCGGCAATCGCCGAGGCGGGGTCCAATATCGATAACGTTGCGATGGAAGGAGATGGCGCATACACAACCATGAATTTCATGTTGCATGTCCGCAACCGCCATCATCTCGCACAAGTGATGCGCCGCTTGAGGCGTATTCCTGAGGTAGCGAAAATCAGCCGCCAGAGAGGCTAAGAGGCTGACCGGTTAATCGTTTTGCTTTACTACGGTACACGTACACACCTTGCCTGATAGCTGACGGCTTCTCGACCAGCATTCCACCATCCGCTCCCCCATCCCCAAGCTACGCTACCGTTCATACGCCAGAACCGGCGCCAGCCATTTTTCCGTCTCCTCCAGTGTCCAGCCCTTACGTTTGGCGTAATCTTCCACCTGATCCTTTCCCACCTTGCCCACAGCGAAATAGTCCGCATCGGGATGAGAAAAATAAAAACCCGATACCGCCGCGGTAGGCACCATGGCATATGATTCCGTTATGATGATTCCTGCATTTTCCGGCGCTTTCAGCAATTCAAACAGAGGTCCCTTCTCGGTGTGATCAGGGCAAGCCGGGTAGCCTGGCGCCGGGCGGATGCCGCGATACTCTTCGGCCACCATTTGCTCGCTGCTCAGGTTTTCGTCTTTGACAAAACCCCAGAATTCGCGCCGAACCCGCCAGTGCATATGTTCGGCGAAAGCTTCCGCCAGCCGGTCAGCCAATGCTTTCAGGATAATTGCGCTGTAGTCGTCATGCACCTCCTCGAAAGCTTTTATTCGTGCGTCTATCCCCATTCCCGCGGTCACCGCAAATGCGCCGATGGCGTCCCGGATACCGGTTTCCTTAGGGGCGATAAAATCCGCGAGGCACAGATTCGGCCGGCCAGCCGGTTTCGTGGTCTGCTGCCGGAGGTTGTGGAACGTCATCGCCACCCTCATGCGAGCTTTATCCGTATAGATTTCTATGTCATCGCTGTTTACCGTGTTGGCGGGAAAGAGGCCGAACACTGCATTTGCGGTAAGCCATTTCTGCTCGACAATTTTTTTCAGCATTGCCTGGGCGTCCCGGTAGAGACTACTGGCCGCCTCGCCCACCACCTCGTCTTCAAGAATAGCCGGAAAGCGCCCTGACAACTCCCATGCCTGAAAGAACGGCGTCCAGTCTATGAAAGGCACCAGTTTTTCCAAGGGGTAGTTTCGCAAGGATCTCACGCCGACAAAATCCGGCTCGGGCGGAGTGTAGTTCTCCCAATCCGCTTTAAATGCATTTTTTCGGGCGTCTGCTATGGATAGCATCGGTGCCGGTCCTCTTTTGTTTTTATGCTGTGCGCGGACTTTCTCGTACTCGGCCTGGAGTTTCTGTACGTACTCCGTACGCAACTCCTCCGACAGCAAATTGCTGCATACGCCCACAGCACGGCTCGCATCCGGCACCCATACGGTAATGCCGCTGTAATGAGGCGCTACTTTCACGGCGGTGTGCACTCGCGAAGTGGTGGCGCCGCCGATCAATAACGGGATGGTAAAGCCTTCGCGCTCCATTTCCTTTGCCACATACGCCATTTCCTCCAGGGAAGGCGTAATCAAGCCCGACAAACCGATCATATCGGCCTGCTCCTGTCGCGCCATCTCCAGAATCTTCGCACTGGGTACCATCACACCCATATTTACCACTTCATAATTATTGCACTGAAGCACCACCGTGACGATATTCTTGCCGATATCATGCACATCGCCCTTGACGGTGGCAATGACAATCTTGCCCTTGGGTCTGGAATCGCCCAGCAACTTCTTTTCTGCCTCGATAAATGGCAGCAGGTGCGCCACCGCCTGTTTCATCACCCGGGCCGACTTGACCACCTGGGGCAAAAACATCTTGCCCGAGCCAAACAGGTCACCCACCACGCCCATGCCGTTCATGAGCGGCCCTTCGATCACCTGGATCGGACGCCCGCCCTCTTTAGCTACTTGTAGCCGTGCCTCCTCGGTGTCTTCCACTATATAAGTCGTGATACCTCTTACCAGCGCGTGTGTCAGACGTTGCTGCAGCGGCTCGTCACGCCAGGCAAGGTCTTCAATATTCTCCTTGCTTTGTCCCTTGAAGCTCTCGGCAAATTCCACCAGCCGTTCGGTGGCGGTGGCTTCTCCGCCACCTTTGGGCGTGCGATTGAGCAGCACATCCTCCACCCGTTCCAGCAATTCCTGGGGAATATCCGAATAAACCCCCAGCTGACCGGCATTGACGATGCCCATCGTCATGCCAGCCTTAACCGCGTGGTACAGGAAGGCGGTATGAATAGCTTCCCGCACTGGCTCATTGCCGCGAAAAGAAAACGACACATTGGATACGCCACCGCTTATCTTGGCATATGGCAGGCCTTGCTTGATGAGGCGGGTCGCCTCGATGAAATCCACGCCGTAATTATTATGTTCCTCGATGCCGGTCGCGATCGCGAAAACGTTCGGATCAAAAATGATATCCTCAGGTGGAAACCCTAGCTGATCGACAAGAACGTGATAGCAGCGCTTGCAAATCTCCACTTTTCGTTCCAGCGTATCGGCTTGACCCGTTTCATCGAACGCCATGACGATTACCGCTGCACCATAGCGGCGCGCAAGTTTCGCGTGTTCGATAAACTCCGCTTCGCCTTCTTTCAGGCTGATGGAGTTGATGACAGATTTGCCCTGCACGCATTTCAGCCCCGCTTCGATCACCGACCACTTGCTCGAATCGATCATTATCGGTACGCGGCTTATATCCGGTTCGGCGGCGACCAGGTTCAGGAAGGTTACCATCGCCTTCTGCGAATCCAGCATCGCTTCGTCCATGTTGATGTCGATAATCTGCGCACCGTTTTCCACCTGGCTGCGGGCAACGCTTAGCGCATCCGCATAATTGTTATTCAGTATCAAACGGGCAAAGGCTTTCGAGCCGGTCACATTGGTCCGCTCACCCACATTCACGAATAATGAATCGTCACCGATGGTGAGCGGTTCCAGGCCAGACAGGCGCAATTTTTTTGGAATGTCAGGCACGGCTCTCGGCGGGACATTGCCAATCGCATCAGCGATAGCCTTGATATGCGCAGGCGTCGTACCGCAACAGCCACCGACGATGTTGACAAAACCGGACTGTGCAAAGTCCTTGATCAGGCTGGCTGTGTACTCTGGCGACTCATCGTAGCCGGTCTCGGCCAGGGGATTAGGCAACCCCGCGTTGGGGTGGGCGCTGACATACACCCCTGCAACCCTGGAAAGCTCCTCGATGTATGGGCGCATCAATTCCGCGCCCAAGGCGCAGTTGAGTCCTACCGACAATGGACGCGCGTTACTTACGGAATTCCAGAAAGCTTCCGGCGTTTGCCCGGAAAGCGTTCGCCCGGAAGCATCGGTAATGGTTGCCGAAATCATGATGGGAAGGCGCGCACCGTGCTTCTCGAAATATTGATCTATTGCGAACAGCGCAGCCTTGGCGTTGAGGGTGTCGAAAATCGTTTCCACCAGCAGAATGTCCGCGCCGCCATCGATCAAGCCGCGAATGGATTCAGAATAATCCGCCACCAGTTGATCGAAGGTAATACCTCGAAACCCCGGGTCGTTCACGTCCGGCGAGATAGAGGCGGTTTTAGTGGTCGGCCCCAGTACGCCCGCGACGAAACGGGGCTTCTCCGGCGTTTTTGCCTCCATTGCCTGCGCCGCTTCCCGCGCCAGTTTAGCACCCGCAAAATTGAGTTCGTACACCAGGTCCTGCATGTGATAATCGGACATCGAGGCGGCGTTCGAATTAAAGGTATTTGTCTCGATGATGTCCGAGCCGGCCTCCAGATAGCCGTCATGAATGGACCGGATGACCTGCGGTTGGGTCAGCGTCAGAAGATCGTTATTGCCCCTGAGGTCGTGCGGAAAATCGGCAAAACGGGTTCCGCGGTAATCCGCCTCGTTGAGCTTGTGGCTCTGGATCATGGTGCCCATGGCGCCGTCCAGCATCAGGATGCGCTGGGCGAGGAGGTCTTCCAGTAATTTGGCTCGGGGAATTTCGTTCATGATAACGCTGCGTTTGAGGTGGAGACTGGATTCTATCATGCACCTGCCTGGATTTCCTTTTGACGCCGCGTGAGCAGGGTTTCCGTCGTGGTTCCGATATAGCAGCAGCGGGATTCGATATGGAGTCGGGAAGAGGGATATTATCTACGACTCTTTTCCGCCAGCGGACTTTGCCTGCTTCTCAATAATGCGGAGAACACGTCTTGCGGATCGAAGCGAACCTTCTATGAAGCCCTGATAGTCTGAAAATGCTTCTCCGCAGACATGGATATTTTTTATTCCGTCGACATCCTGAGTCAATGAAAATGCCTCGAGGAACTCAATATGTTTCCAGGACATTACCCCTGGCAGCCATCCATGAGCGGCAGCGCCAAACGGTTTCTTGCCCCAGTCCCGCATACCGCATGCGAGGAGACGGTCCTCGGTAAAATCGTGGTGTTCATAGTCCCTCGCAAACTGTACAAAGCGCTGCCATAATCGAGGATAACCCGGCTCTTTCACAACGAGGGTATTTTCCTCATTAAAATATGATTCCCGGGGTGCATCTGACTGGAAAGATTCCTTTTCCAGCTTCAAAAACCAGGTCCTGGCTATTTCCTGGCTTTCAAGCTGGGGGGCTTCCGATGGCTCTTGATCCGGCTGGGCTTGGTTGGAATCCCTTGTTCTCAGATAGTCGGACCAGAATGTGATTGCCGGGCGATCTGTATAGACCATGATCAGTCCTTTTGTCCCATCGCTGCTTTTTACATATAGCAACTCTCTTGTCGGTATATCCGCAGCGCTGCGGTTAAGCGGTCTGTTGTCTTCCCACCAGGGTCTTTCGATAACGAAGAAGCACTTTAACAGCGGAAGGCAAGCGACGGCGTTCAGCGACTCTTTCAGGGTTCCCTGCGGTGGGCGGCCATTCCAGGACATTTCTTCGAGTGGTTGCTTGGGCAAAGCAAGAATAACCCGCCGTGCCTTGACGACGTTTTCCTCATTCTCGACAATGACATCTATCTCGCCGCCATTTGATTGAAGACCCAGTGCTTTCCTGCCTTTCTGAATGCACAACCCGGGATTATTTTTTCTTTCCTTGTGCAGCCTCTCCAGAAGTTTCCATATAATCCTGCTCATTCCTCCACGAATGCCGCGTAGCGATCCCGTACTCCGAATCGCTTTAAGCCAGAATATTATCCACTCCGCAGCATTCAAATTTTCATGTACGAAGTGATAATAACTTCCCCAGTCTCTGATTTTGATTACCGCGAAATGGCTTAACACATCACTGAGGACATTCCAGAAACCCAAATCCCATAGCGGGTGGCCCCGAAAATGGGCGCGCTCGCGTATTTTCTTGAAATCGGCTTCGGTCAGGTTCTGAATCCATTCGAGCAGCTGCCCCTTCCAATAATGGCGGTAGAAGAACGCTCGACGATGTAAATTTTCCCACTGCTTATTGGCAGCATCGGTACGCCATGGGCCTGAGAGTTTCGGGTCAGGGACGTTTCCAGCGGAAGTCCCTGATTCTTCCACAGCCTTGGAGTTTTTATCTTCGGGTTCAATACCTTCAACGATTTCAAATATGCGCCTGAGAGCCAGTATCATCAAGTCGAAGGGAGTTTTCTGCTGGGCCTCCTCTTCGCGAAGGGTAAACCGGGGCTCCATAGGATCTTCCGACGCATAGGAAGAGAATGGTACTAAATCATCCAGACTTTCTTCTTCGCCAGGGACGGGTTCTTTGATTCCCAGTTCGTCGAGGAGCCCTTGCAATAACGGCTGGTCACGCGGCTCAATTCTCATGGGCCCGAATTCAGCACGAAAATACTCGATCTTCGATAGCTTTTCTACAACATTGCCATCTTCTTCCACTGACTGTTTTTCTGTAGGGCCTCTGTAAGGAGATTGCTTATCGCCTTGCGGTGCAAGAGGATCAGGCTTGCCGCTGGCAAAGTCCCAATTGCAAGGGTCCCATGTATCCTGGAATCCGATGGCTTCCCCATGTTTCTCGTCAGCTCGCAGCAAGGACCAGGTTTCTATGCGACCTCCAAATCGATTCGAAGCTTCGAGAAGGAGAATGCTGTTAATTTTGAGCAATTCATGCTTTTTGATCAGTTCGTGGCAACAATACAAACCGGCAATTCCGCCACCTACAATCACGACATCATATATTTCGGATTCGTGCTTATGAGTTTCATTGTCCGGCATATCTTCTCCCGAAAATCTGGACGTTCTGTAGATTGAGGAAAATTTCATCTATCTCAATGGCTCGGCAATTGCAGCCACGCGATCCTGCTTTGATTCACCCACTCCTTGCCCACCGCGGCGCTTGAGGAATTGCCGGGCTTGAAATGCACGAATTTGTGAAACGAAATGGAGTACCGCGGTCAGGTGCGCTGTCACTTGTTGTAGCTCATCCTGCAAATAACGATAAACCGCCATTCGCGGCTTTACTTTCCGACAAACACACCTTGCCTGACAACGCATTTACCGGCTTTATATACTGAGCGATTCTTGGGGACTGAAACGATGGCTTCAGGTATATGTTCCGCGTTGAGCGTCACGAAGTCGGCACTTGCATTCCTGCGCAATCCGTAATCGACGAGCCCGAGCGCTTTCGCGCCCGCTTCTGTCACCACATCGAAGGCGACGCGGAGGTCCTCGTCGGTATAAAAACCTGAGCGATAGCCAATCATCATTGCCCGGCCCAGCATATCGCCGTCCCCGTAAGGCCACCAGGAATCCCGGATGTTGTCGCTGCCGCTAAAGACGGTAACGCCCGCTCTGCGCAATTCCAGAACGGGCGGAAAGGCGCGGTCACCTGGTGCATTGGTCATGATTGCAATGCCGGCTTCAGCAAGGAGCCGCGCAGTGCGTCTGGCAACATCGATTGGAACCTCGCCAAGCGCATAGGCATGGCTGACCGCGACGTGGCCTTGCATACCCAGCGCGCGGCTTCGGGCAGCTATTTCTTCCAGTTCGAATATGCCCAGCATATCGGGATCGTGAAGGTGAATGTCGATATCTACGCCGCGCTTTTCGGCAATACCGAAAACTACATCGAGATGTGCTTTGGTGTCTCTGTCGAAAGAGGCGGGATCGAGTCCACCGATTACATTACAGCCAGTATCAAAGGCCGCATCCAGCAACTCTGCCGTACCTTGGCAGTCAATAATGCCGTTCTGCGGAAAGGCGACGAGCTGGACATCGATGAAATCTTGATATTCTTCACGGACGGCGACTATGGTTTCAAGAGATTCGAGACCGACCCTTGCATCCACCATGACGTGGCTGCGCATATGCGTCGACCCGTTGGCAATGCAGAGCTCAAGCTGGCTGCGAGCCCGCTCAGCCATCGGTGCAGCCTGAGTCATGTTCCGACGCTGGAATTCGACACGTTCACGCACATCGAACCCGGCTGTGCATAATATGTGGGGCTTCCACGCATCTCCGTAAAAGCTGGTATCAAGATGGATGTGGCCTTCGACGAAACCGGAGACAACAAGCGCCCCGCCGAGATCGACGACATTGTGCGCCGAGATATTCGCACTGCCATCAGGCTCGATGGAAGTGATTTTTCCATCCTTTACCCCAATGGACGAAAGCGTTCCATCAAATAGCCTTGCGCCCCGGAACAGTATGTCAGCGTTATGCATCAAAAAGCCTTGCCATGGATCACAGAATCCCTTCAGTAGTCAGACTGTGGGAGTCAAACACTGTGCTAACCCGAATCCGAGCCATCCGGTAATCGGAGTGCCGTATTTCATGGAATTTTCTTCTGATTTTGTCCTTATTGACGGAGAAAGGAAGCTCATCACATTTATTATCAAGCCAATTCAATGCATTCTATCTTATGTGGGCGAGCTAGCGTCACCCCCTATGGTGCGCGACGAAAGCCGAATCAAACTCCATCCATGAAACCGCAAGGTTGTAACATTTAAATTTCACGATGCCGGTATAACAATAAAAAAGAAAAAACAGCTTGATCAAGATGTAGTTTTAACCTACAAAAAGTAAAGAATAGCCTTTAAATTCTGTTTCGTGGTTGCAAAACCGCCAGTCTGATGAGAAGCAGCTGTATTCATATATTTGATATTTGCAGTGTGAGCGGTAAGGCTCTACAGGTGTGACTGATGCGTAGGCGCATCGGAACTGCCCTGTAAACCAAGCTGCTCCCTGCCGCGACAATGCCTGGACTCTTCAATCATGCGCAATTCAGTCCATTTGCGGGGAACACGCCGGAAGAGGCTGCGTCGCCGTGGCTGGTGCGCGTGATTCATGCGTCGGTGAAGGGCCGCGCCAGACTTGAGGTCAAGGGTTTATATCGCTGCGAGCCGGTCAGGCTCAGGATCGAGTCTGCATTGGCCAGGCATTCTGGAATCAGGCAGGCCTCCGCAAATATTCTTACCGGCCGCTTATTGATTGTTTTCGATCCGGTGCAGGAAGTTGGAGAAATCACGGGTCTGGTGGAGCAAGTGTTGGCGGAGCCCACACTTGCCTCCGAATGGCCGGTTGCTTCTCGTGGCACTAGCCCAGCTCCGGTACAAGAAGGAGGCAACTGGCATGTGCTGCCTGGCAATGCTGTGCTGGCGGACCTGGAAACTTCCAGCGAGCGGGGCCTTAGTCAGGATTCCGTGCAGCTCAAGCTACGGCGCTTTGGCGCCAACAGCCTGCCGCGGATACCGCCCCGCTCCGGGCTGAATATTTTTTTGGGACAGTTCAAGAGCCTGCCGGTAGCTTTGCTGGGCATGTCCGCCGTGCTTTCTGTAGCTACCGGAGGCCTGGCCGACGCCGTCGTGATTCTTGGAGTAGTTCTAATCAACGCAGGCACTGGGTATGTCGCCGAGTCCCAGGCGGAACGAACGATTAATGCGCTCGGAGAAACGGCTTCCCGGAAGGCTTTTGTGATTCGTGACGCCCAGCTTGGCGAAGTAGGGGCTGAAGTTCTGGTGCCGGGCGACATCCTGGTGCTGACGCCAGGGACTCGTGTAGCGGCGGACGCCAGGTTGCTGGAGTCGCGCAATCTGATGATAGACGAGTCAGCGCTGACAGGGGAAAGTCTGCCGGTCATCAAGGCAGTTGAGCCGCTGGAGAAGCCTGATGTGTCACTGGGAGACCGCATCAACATGGTCTACATGGGCACGGTAGTTACTGGAGGCAGCGGACTGGCAGTAGTGGTCGCCACCGGGCGTCAAACCGAGATTGGCGCCGTTCAGGTGCTGATGGGTGAAACCAGGCCTCCGGAAACACCTATGCAACGCCAGCTCGCTACCTTGGGGAAGCAGATGGTGCTGCTATCCGTCAGCATCTGCGGAATGGTGTTTCTGATCGGGCTGGCACGCGGCCTCGGTTGGCTGCAGATGCTGAAGAGCTCAATTTCCCTGGCCGTTGCGGCAGTGCCGGAAGGTCTGCCCACCGTCGCCACAACCACCCTGGCGCTGGGTATCCGCAATATGCGCCGCCACCACGTGCTGGTGCGCCACCTGGACGCCGTGGAAACCTTGGGAGCCATGCAAGTGATCTGCCTCGACAAGACGGGAACGATCACGCTTAACCGCATGTCGGTGCTGACGCTACATAGCGGCGGGCGCCGCATTACACTTGTTAACGATGCGTTTTACGACAACGGGGTAAGAATGGACCCCTATGAGAGCGATGAATTGCTGCGCCTCATGCACGTGGCCGTTCTGTGCAACGAGACGGAGTTGAGCGGCGCCGCAGGCGATTATATGTTCAAGGGGTCCGCAACCGAGACTGCATTGGTGCATCTGGCAATTGCGGCTGGCGTGTCGGTGGACGCGCTGCGGCAGCAATACCCAAGAGTGCAAGTGGAATACCGCACCGAAAAGCATAATTACATGCGCACAATGCACGTTATGGAAGAGGGTGGAAAGTTTATCGCGGTCAAGGGGAGTCCAGCCGAGGTGCTGGAGTTATGCGGCTGGTGGATCAAGGACGGAGTGCGTTTTCCGCTCACGGAAACCGAGCGCGCCGCCATACTGATCGAAAATGATCGCATGGCAGGAGAAGCCCAGCGTGTGCTTGGGTTTGCCTATATGGAGCTGGCGCAAGAAGCGGATGAGACTTCAACACAAGATCTCATCTGGCTCGGATTGACCGGCATGGCGGACCCGGTGCGGCAGGGGGTGAAGGAGCTTATCGCCCTGTTTCATCACGCGGGGATAGATACAGTGATGATTACCGGTGACCAAAGCACTACCGCCTTTGCTATTGGTAAGGAGCTTGGCCTATCCGGCAGCAAGGAACTGAACATTCTCGATTCCACCCGGCTTGAGCAACTGGATCCGGAGGTGCTCACCGGGCTCGCCCAGAAAGTCAACATTTTTTCGCGCGTAAGCCCGGCCAACAAGCTGCAAATCATGCAGGCGCTTCAGCGCGCCGGCAAGGTCGCCGCCATGACCGGTGACGGAATCAACGACGGGCCGGCACTCAAAGTTGCCGACATCGGCGTGGCCATGGGCGGCGTTGGCACGGAGGTGGCACGCGACGTGGCTGACGTCGTGCTGGAGGACGATAATCTGCACACCATGATTGTGGCGGTCTCGGAGGGACGTACGATATATAACAACATCCGCAAATCGGTCCACTTCCTCACTGCCACCAACCTCTCGGAGATCATGATGATGCTGGGTTCCATTGGAACCGGACTGGGTACACCGCTCACCACCATGCAGTTGTTATGGATCAATCTGGTAACCGACATTTTTCCGGCTCTGGCGCTCGCCGTCGAGCCACCCGAGCCGGACATTCTAAGCCGCGCGCCGAGAGATCCCCAGGAACCTATCGTGAGTTCGTCCGATTTCAAGCGCTACGGATTCGAATCGCTTGCTATGACCGCAGGCGCCATGTCCAGTTACGGCTATGCGGTAGCGCGCTACGGCATAGGGCCCCAAGCTGGCACGGTCGCCTTCATGACCCTGACGATGGCGCAACTGCTGCATGCCTACAACTGCCGGTCCGACCAGAGCCGCGCCGTCAGCCATGAACCACTACGTCCCAATTCATACCTCAACCTGGCGCTGGGCACAACGGCTGCACTGCAATTGGCATCGGTCGCTGTACCAGGGCTCAGGAGCCTGCTTGGAAATACCCTGCCGGGCCTCACCGATATGGCGGTGATAAGTGCGGGGTCGATACTGCCCTTTATTATGAATGGAGCGACTAAAGGAAAAGAGTCTGCCTTCGAAGGCAAGCAACATCAGGCGCTTTTACTCCCCGACCCTACAGTGGAAGCCTAGATGATGAAAAAGGATTTCATGTTCACCTCCGAGTCCGTTACCGATGGGCATCCGGATAAACTTTGCGACCAGGTGAGCGATGCACTGATCGACCGGTTCCTTCAACAGGACCCATTTTCAAGGGTGGTGGCGGAATGCGCGGTATCCAAAGGGATACTATTTATCGCAGCACGCTTTGCTTCGCAGGCTTCGGTTGATATTCCCGATGTAGCGCGGCAGGTCATCGGCCAGATCGGCTATGAGCACGGCGCTTTCAACGCAAAGGATTGCACCGTCATGACCAGCCTGATGGAACTGCCGGCGCTGTCTTATCCGCAACCCGATGAGCGGCAGATGGGAGAGGAAGAACTGGAAGCCATAGCCGCCAGGAATCAGGCCAATGTTTTCGGCTTTGCCTGCAACCAGAGCGCAGCCATGATGCCGCTGCCTATCTGGCTCTCCCATAAACTGGCCCGTCGCCTTGCAGCAGCGCGATTCCAAAAGCAACTGCCCTATCTGGCCCCGGATGGAAAAACCCAGGTGGGAGTGGAGTACCGCGACGGCAGGCCGCACCGCATCCACTCCATTACCCTGGTGGCGAGCCAGTGGAGCACTGCTCCACGGGGCCATGACAAGTTGCGGGACGACCTGCATGAGCATGTGATCGAGCCCGCCTTCTTGGCTGAGGAGTTGCGGCCGGATGCTCGTACCCATGTTTTCATCAACCCGGACGGACCGGTTGTCAATGGAGGGCCTTCCCTGCATTCAGGAATGACTGGCCGCAAGAACGCCGTCGATACTTACGGTGAATATTCCCGGCACTCGGAATCTGCCCTATCCGGCAAGGACCCGTCCCGAATTGACCGGGTGGGTGCCTATGCTGCGCGCTACGCTGCCAAGAACGTGGTTGCGGCCGGCCTCGCGCAGGCGTGCGAGGTACACCTGGCGTATTCGATCGGGATAACGAGACCGGTGAGTGTCCAGGTGGACAGCTTCGGTACAGGGTCCATACCTGACGCGGAAATCGCGGACCGCGTTCATGCCCATTTCGATTTCCGCCCAGCAGGAATTGTCCGTGCATTCAACCTGCGATATCAGCCGCAACTGTTTCGTGGAGGGTTTTACCGCAGGCTTTCGGTATACGGTCAGGTAGGAAGGATGGACGTAGGCCTGCCCTGGGAGGCCACGGACAAAGCAGGGTTGCTTCGCTAGCCGGACATTTGCATCGGATAGCGCATGTGGGCGAGTGTAAGATAACCCGCGCTAGATCAGTGCCGAGAACAGAGCGATAGCGGAGCGTTCCACAGCAGTTTCGACCAGTTTTGTCATGAAAATGTCTGCTACGTTCTGCACTGGACGAGCCCCTTGTATAGCCTGGATGACAACGGGATGTGCGTTCTGAATGTAGCCCTGGTCCCGCAGGGAATTGAGGATGGTGGTGGAATTTATCAGGCACGTGTCGTACTTGATCACAACACTGCCAGTGACGATGCTGGTTTCAGCCTGAAGAATGCCACGCATCCCTTCCAGGTAAAACTTCAACTGCCGGGCGCGGGGTTCGTTTTTTTTCAGCGCCGGAGTGTTGACGCGCAGCCGACCGGGGACGTGATGAATATAATTAGCCATGATTTGGCCTCCATTCGGGTTTCTTCCTCATGGCGCGTATTTAACCAGGACTTTGTTACAGCTTGATGAAACGGTCGGGGTTCAGTGAAACGACAGGCTGACAACGGCCGCACCCTATTCGGCGCCGCCGTATCAGGGCAACTGCTGACGCAGCGACACCTGAACCAGCACAACGAACTACCGTGGGGGAATGGCTGCTAAAACGCTGGATCCAAACAGGTCAAACTGTCATGCAGCATCCTTGCCTGGGCGGGGATGTGCCGGAGGTGGGCCGCCCTCCACTCGGGACGACTTGGGCAGTGCAGCACTCGCCACATCTTTGACGCCGCCGACGACGGTGAGGAGGATGTCGCGCACGCTGGCGACCGCGGCTGTGCCAATGCCACCCGCCGCCTCGGCAGCCCCGTTTGCTGCGGCCTTGGCGGTTTCCAGGACATTCCCACCCGTTTCGGTGACCGCCTCGATTACGCCGTCCACGGTTCGCTTCGCCACCAGCGTCGTATCACCTCCTATGTCAGCAGTACCTTTCACTGCCGCTTTTGTGATCTCAGCCGCTGCCGTGACGACATCACCACCGACGTCGGATACGCCCAGCAACACTCCTTTTGCAACACTCTTGGTGGTGACCACCAGCCCAGTCCCGAGCTCATCCGTGGCGGAGAGGGCGCCTTTCACCACATCCCGGGTTACTTCGATTGCTTCCGCACCGACCGCGCCAGTAGCTCTCAGCGTGTTGGATACAGTATTTCGCACTACGCTGACGATTTCCGATTCGATTTCGTCGATGCCTTTCAGACTGGTGGCGATGCCCGTTTTTACGGTATCGCCGGCGGTGCCCATGGTCCGGGCAGCTGTAGCTCGAGAAGCCGCTCGCCCTTCTTCACCGCGGTAAGTTTCTGTGCTGGCGCGTTTTTTCTCATCTGGATGGGTTCCTGCGCTGGCAGGCTTTTTTTTATCGGGGTGCGTTCCCCTGATATGTGATTCTTTACTAGTGTGTTTCCCTTCATCGGGATGTTTTCCGGTTTTCGATGTCGTCATTTCAAAATCCTCCTCGTTATAACTGCAATCCTTCCGTCATGATACTGGAGCGCGTCTTCTGGACGCTTCTACCGCTCGATGCGGTTGCTCACGCCGCTTGACGGCAAGCTTGCGCGTTTTTCTCGCATTGGTTTTGTTCAACCACGGGCCATGTCTTGCTTAAAACAAATTTGTGGGTTTTGGACCCCCTGATCCTGCAGGTCAATGTGGGGAAACGATCAAAGCTTGATCACATTTTTACATTTCAGCGTTCGATAATCCGCCTGGCGGCTCTGCTTCCACGAAACGCCGCTCCAGATTATTAACGTCGTTTGCCCTGGGGAACGCATTGAGCGCATACCAGAATGCCGTTACCGCCGGAACCGCAATATTGCCCTCTATAGCCTGGGCAATGCCCAGTCCGGCCAAGCCCAGGAATATCAAAGATCGCCAATTAAAGTCCCCACTTGAGATTTTCTGGAAATTCCTTTTTTGTGAATTCCGATTCCGTGTGACCGCCTTCCGATCTGAAACGGCTGGCTGGGCCGCGGCAGGCGCGCCGGATTCATCGTTAGTGATATGGAATAATCCCCGCTCCGCCGCATAGCGCCAAACTTGCAGATCATCTGCCGCGTGGCGCACCAGTACGCTCCCTGTGAGAAAGTTTGCATTCACTGCCAGAATGCCAGGACAGTCGGCCAAGCCGTTTTCAAGAGAGGCGAAATACTTCTCGTCCCCCCGTTTTTCCGCAACCCTGATGCGCTTCCTGCCCGGCAGGGCATGTACCAAGCGTGCAGCCGGGATCATCACGCACCTCGATCCGGAGGTGGTGGAGTTTGGGCAGAATCGCTACCCTTACCCTTATTACCCTTACCCGGCTGCGTATCGGCAGCTCCAGGCGCACCGTGGCTTCTATCACGGGTGTGACCGGCTGGGGTAGCGCCTGCCGAGGCCGAACCTGCGGCTGTGTCGCCAGTCTGGCTAGCCTGAGCAGCAACTGCCGCAGCCGGCGCAGCACCGAGACTCATTTCCGACTTGGCCTCCGCCACCAGGTCATCCATCACTTCGCCAAATTCAGCGAAAGATTCAACTCCTTTCTCGTAACAGACAATGCCCGCCTTGATGGCCGCCTTGGTGAGGGGTTTGGCGATATTGGCCAGAATGGGAAGTAACACCGGTGCAAGCAATGTCGCGCCCACGCCCGCCGCCAGTCCCGTCACAACATTGCTTTTGAAAAAATTTTCTGAAGCCATGATTCCACCTTTTTTCCCCGCCCAAAAAATTATTTATAGCCAATATCTTTCAAGATGCAAGTACTGTCATAAAAATTTAACATTCGCAAAAATTACAGAATTCAAACGAATATCGGTACTCGCATATTTCCATGCCGTTGAAATGAAGAGGATTACCGTACCGGGTCGACGGGTTAGCGGGTGGGCGGGTGGGCGGGTCAGCCTGGTCGGGCTCAACCGTAGGCTCAGTCTGAAGGCGCCGGTGCGCCAGATACGTGATTTTTTAAACATCTCTCTTCATGCGGATAACAGTTACCGGTAGGTGTCGCGCCCATCAGGCCGACCCTTGAATATCGCCTTCCCGCTAAAAACATCTTGACTATAAGGCGTTGTAAAGGGTACTTTGAATTTACACAGATTGAAAAAAGTGCTTTGGAAATAAGTGCTTCTAAATTTGATCCATTCATAGGATGCAGCCATTCGAACCACAAGCCGCGGATCAGGACAAACGCTCCCTTAAGCCATCTCTCGCCGATAACCGGATGCGGCGGCTTGCGACCGGGATGCTGGTTGCAATGCTCGTCGTTCTCGTTCTCGCCAATGTGTTTCTCTCAATTCATCCCTCGATTGGCTACCTTCGCGCCTTCGCAGAAGCAGCCGTGGTGGGTGCGCTGGCCGACTGGTTCGCGGTGACGGCTCTCTTCCGCCAACCGCTGGGCCTGCCAATTCCCCACACTGCGATCGTTCCGCGCAACAAGGAGCGCATAGGTGCTTCGCTGGGACGTTTTGTGGAGCTTAACTTCGCCTCCCCCGAGGTGGTCTCGGCAAAACTGGCCGGGGTAGACCTGTCCGGCAACCTGGCCCGATGGCTGTCGACCCCTGAGCGAACTGAAATTTTTGCCGACCGTGTGATCCGCCTGATTCCGCAACTGCTGGATTCGGTGGAGGACCACCACGTGCGGCGCTTCGTTTCCGACAGTTTATCCAAACGGGCACAGCATTTCGATCTAGGCCCGCTGCTTGGCGAAGTGTTAGCGATGCTCATCGCAGAGAAGCGGCATCAGGTGTTGCTCGACAAGCTGTTGCGGGAAGCGGACGAGTACGTCACTGCCAACGAACAGCGCATCCGCGAGCGCGTGCGCGAGAACACGGCCTGGCTCTGGCAGCGACTCTCGATGGACGACAAGGTGGCTGATAGCGTGGTGGCAGTGCTGCGGGAGGTCGTCGCAGAGATTGGGCGCGAGCCCGAGCATCCGCTGCGCCTCAAGCTCGATGCCGCCATCGAGAAATTGATTTCCGAGCTGGCATCATCCCCCAAGTATCGCCAGCAGATTGCTGCGCACACGCGCAAGCTGCTGGATCATCCGGCACTACGCGAATTCGCCGCCGGTTTGTGGCGCGACATCCGTGACAGTCTGCGGGAAGACATCGGTAGCGTAGACTCGGCCATAAAGGCGTGGCTGCGGGAAGCGACGCAATCCGCCACCCGCGCCCTGTTGCGCGAAGAGGAGTTGCGCTGGCGCCTCAATGAATGGATACGCGATGTGGTAGTAGAGGCAGTGCAATCGCACCAACGCGACGTGGGTTTGCTGATTGCGGACACGGTACGTAACTGGGACACCGAGACCGTTACCCGCCGAATCGAGCAGCAGGTAGGCGAAGACCTTCAATATATCCGCATCAACGGCACTTTGATCGGCGGGCTGGTAGGGCTGACGATTTATATCGTGTCGCGAGCCTTCGGTTAATTTTCCGGAAATACGGGGAATCCCGCCGAGATAGAATCAGTCCCGTGCTTCCGCCCTATTTCCGCAGTTCCAGGCTAATTTCTGTCCAGCTTCCGGTACTGTACCGCTTCGGCGATATGCATGCTGCTTATATCCTCGCTTTCCGCGAGGTCGGCGATGGTGCGCGCTACTTTCAGGACGCGATGATAAGCCCGGGCGGAAAAATTCAGGCGGCTGATGGCTTGCTTGAGCAGGTTCTCTCCCTGCGCATCCGGTATACAGTGCTTATCCATATCCTTTACCGTCAACCGCGCATTGGCCTTACCCTGCCGCTCCACTTGCCGATGATGGGCCTTTTCAACGCGTTGCCTGATTCTGCTGCTTGATTCGCCTCGCGCCTGTCGCATCAAGTCTTCCTCGGGTACGGCGGGGACTTCGATCTGGATGTCGATACGATCAAGCAGAGGGCCAGAAATTTTGCCCCGGTAGCGCGTTATCTGATCAGGAGTACAACGGCATCTTCCGCTGTGATGGCCGAGGTAACCGCAAAGGCAAGGGTTCATCGCCGCGATCAGTTGGAATCGGGCGGGAAAGTCAGCCTGGCGCGCCGCGCGCGAAATAGTGATGCGTCCTGATTCCAACGGTTCCCGCAAGACTTCCAGCACCTTGCGATCGAATTCCGGCAGTTCGTCCAGGAACAACACCCCATTCATCGCCAGCGAAATCTCGCCAGGGCGCGGATTACTCCCGCCGCCGACCAACGCGACACCCGATGCGGTATGGTGAGGCGAACGATAAGGGCGCCGTTTCCAGTTGGCGACGTTGAATCCGCCGCTGCTCAGGGACTGCATCGCTGCGGATTCGAGTGCCTCATCCTCCGTCATTGATGGCAAAATGCCCGGAAGGCGGGCGGCCAGCATGGATTTTCCCGTGCCAGGCGGACCCACCATCAGCATACTGTGACCCCCTGCCGCTGCAATTTCCAGCGCGCGCTTTGCATGGCCCTGTCCTTTCACCTCTTCCATGCCGGGGTACTGAGACGTGTTTGTTTCGGCGTCTCCATCCGCGCCTGCTCCGCCGTAGGTGTAAAGCTGCAGGGATTCGCGGTTGGCAAGGTGGGCACAAATCTGAAGCAAGGATGACGCGGGATAAACCGCGGCTTCCTTGACCAGCGCAGCTTCAGCCGCGTTTTGTAGAGGCAGCACGAAACTCCGCCCCGAGCGCGACGCGCCGTAAGTCATTGCCAAGGCCCCGCGGATTGTGCGCAATTCTCCCGTCAGTGCGAGTTCGCCAGCCCATTCATATTTATCGAGTTTGTCCGACGGGATTTGACTGGTGGCGGCTAATATGCCCAATGCGATCGGCAGGTCGAAACGGCCGCTCTCCTTGGGCAAGTCGGCGGGGGCAAGATTGACAGTGATGCGCCTGGCGGGAAATTCGAATTGCGCGTTTTGCAGCGCCGCCCGCACCCTGTCTTTACTCTCCTTCACCTCCGCTTCCGGCAGTCCGACGATGGTAAAGCTGGGCAGGCCATTGGCAATATGAACTTCCACTGTGACCAGTGGCGCCTCCATGCCCGAAATAGCGCGGCTATATAGAATAGCTAAGGGCATGCGAAAAAATTCTCAATCAAGGCTGGATACGAGCAATACAAATCGGCGGCTGATAGGATCAGCTATCCCCTGCATTTTTTAAAAAGCGGACATGGTAAGCAGCGGGTTAGCGATCGGTTAGTAGCATGTGCCGCTTTCCGGCTAACTGCGTTACTCCGTCTCCGACAGATCGTCCAGCGTCTCCGGTGGAACATCCAACGTGTTTGATAAATCTGCTTTCGCGGCAGCTTCGAGTGCGGCCACCCGCGTTTCCAGCGCGGTCAATTTCTCACGCGTGCGCTGCAGCACTTCCTGCTGCACCTCGAATTCTTCGCGCGTGACCAGATCCAGGCGGGTGAATAACCCTCCGAGCATAACACGCAGGTTCTTCTCCACATCCTTCACGGGACTCTGTGCCAGCAGTTCGTTGACCTTGGTTACAACTTCGTCCAGTACCTTTTGATTAGCCATGATTCTCTCCCATAAATTTCGGCTCCACCATCCGGTCGGATGAGGAGTGACGCATGCATGCTAAAATCTCACACTTCTGCCAAATAGGCAATCAGCGCAGTATTCAGCGCCATATTATGGAACGTTTCCGCCTTCTCGAAAACTGGATCAAGGCACAGCTTTCCGATAAGAGTTTTACGTTGTCGCCTGCTTCTGCAGACGCCAGTTTCCGGCGTTATTTTCGCGTGACTTTTAGCGATGGGACATTAATCGCGATGGATGCGCCACCCCAGCATGAAGACAGCGCGCCATTCCTGCAGGTGGCAGACTTGTTCGGCTCAGCCGGCGCGCATGTACCGTGCATACTTGCGCAGGATCTGACACAAGGCTTTCTGCTGCTTTCCGACCTCGGCAGCACAACCTATCTTCAGGCGCTGAACGATTACCTCATCGGTGTCGATAACGTCGGCGGCAGGGATGATAAGGAAGACAAGGCGGACCTTTTATATCGCGAAGCGGTCGCTGTGCTCCTTAAAATTCAAGCTGCGAGCCGCCCAGGTGCGTTACCCGATTACGACGAAGCGTTGCTGCTCAGGGAGCTAAGCCTTTTTCCGGACTGGTATCTGTCCAGGCATTTGCAGATAACGCCTGGCGCAACCCAGAAAGCGGAACTGGATGGGATTTTTCGGCGCATTGTGCAGAACAATCTGGCGCAACCGAAGGTGTTTGTGCATCGGGACTATCACTCGCGTAACCTGATGGTCACTACTCCCAATCCAGGCATTATCGATTTTCAGGATGCGGTTTATGGTCCCATTACCTACGATCTGGTCTCGCTGTTCAAGGATGCGTACATACGCTGGGACGAAGAACGTATCCTGGACTGGCTGATCCGCTATTGGGAGCAGGCCCGAAAACTCGGTTTGCCGGTAGCCACTGATTTCGGCGATTTTTATCGTGATTTTGAATGGATGGGCGTGCAACGCCATCTCAAGGTGTTGGGCATTTTTGCACGTCTGAATTATCGCGATGGCAAAAGCGACTACCTCGCAGCCCTGCCGTTGGTAGAGGATTATTTGCGCAAGGCTTGCGAGCGCTATGCCGAACTTAATCCTCTGCTAACACTGCTGGATGAGTGGCGGATCAATGAGAGGGCGGAAGCAAAAGTTGGTTATACCTTCTGAAATGGTTCAGTTCAAGGCTATGATTCTGGCCGCTGGACGCGGCGAGCGCATGCGTCCCCTGACTGATACGTTGCCCAAGCCGCTGCTGCGCGCCGGCACCAAAGCACTGATCGAATATCACCTGGAAAATCTTGCGCGTGCTGGTTTTGGTGACATTGTCATCAACCATGCTCATCTGGGGCACATGATCGAGGCGGCGCTCGGCAACGGCAAACGTTACGGCGTGAACATCCGCTATTCGCATGAGCCGGTAGCGTTGGAAACCGCTGGGGGTATTGCCCGGGCCCTGCCCATTCTGGGAGGTGAGCCTGGAAATAGCCCGACAGAAAAACCGTTTCTGACGGTGAACGCCGATATTTATTGCGAATTGGATTTTTCCACCCTTTTGCCGGTTATGGAACATATGGAGGCCAGTCCCGATAAGGATCTGGCGCATCTCGTGCTGGTGGATAACCCCGGCCATCATCCGGCGGGCGATTTTGCGCTCGATTCCGATAGAGTGGCACTTTCAGGAGAAAACAAGCTTACGTTCAGCGGCATTGGCGTCTATCAGCCAAAACTCTTTAAAAACGTAATGCCCGGTTCCATGGCCCGGCTTGCCCCGCTGCTGCGCGAGGCAACCGCGGCGGGGAAGGTTGGTGGTCAATATTATCGGGGAGCATGGGTGGACGTAGGCACACCGGAGCGCCTTCGCCTGCTCGACCTTCAGCTCGATAGCGCTGGAGCACGTAGCGCACGCGGCAGCGGATGGAGCGTAGCGCAATCCACGGATTGACTTTGCTTTATCGGCGAAATACTGTAAGAATCTTCCTCATGATATCTGTCAAATCCTTCAGCGAACGGCGACGCTACCTGGCATCCCAAATGCAGAAGGGCGTTGCCATCGTTCCCACCGCACCGGAGCAGGTGCGAAATCGGGATGCGCACTTCCCCTATCGTTTCGATAGCTACTTTTACTACCTGACAGGCTTCGGCGAGCCTGAGGCGGTATTGGTGATAGTGGCAGAGGCTGATAAAGGGACGTCGAAACACATTCTGTTCTGCCGCGAGAAGAATACCGAGCGCGAAATATGGGATGGTTTCCGCTATGGCCCCGAAGCTGCGCGCGAAGCATTCGATTTTGATGAAACATATCCCCTTGCCAAGCTCGACGAAATACTGCCACGGTTGCTGGCCGATCAGTCCGCCGTATATTGCGCACTGGGCCATGATACGGCATGGGATACGCGCATGATCGGCTGGGTCAGCCAGGTACGGCAACAATCGCGTTGCGGCGTTACCGCGCCCGCCGAAATTCATGACATCCGGCTTCTGCTGGATGAGATGCGCCTCTCCAAAAGCGCAGAAGAGCTGCAGGTCATGCGCCGTGCGGCAGAGATTTCATGCGGCGCTCATCGTCGCGCCATGCAGAAAACCCGGCCGGGCATGAATGAGTACGAAGTGGAGGCCGAACTGCTGCACGAGTTCCGGCGCCATGGTGCGCAGGCCCCGGCCTACACCTCTATCGTCGCCGGCGGCGCTAATGCCTGCGTGCTGCACTATGTTGAAAATAATGCCCCGTTGAAGGCTGGTGATTTATTATTGATCGATGCAGGCTGCGAGCTGGACGGCTATGCGTCTGACATTACGCGAACATTTCCGGTCGATGGTAAATTCAGTCCGGCACAACGGGACCTCTATCAATTGGTACTGGCGGCGCAAGCGGCAGCAATAGCGGAGGTAAGGCCGGGTAATTCCTGGGATGCGCCGCATAACGCCGCATTGCGGGTACTGGCTCAAGGTTTCGTGGATCTTGGGCTGTGCCATGGCAGCGTAGACGAGGTCATCCAATCGGAAGATTACAAGCGTTTCTATATGCACCGCACCGGCCACTGGTTGGGGCTGGACGTGCACGACGCCGGCGAATACAAGCTTGGCGGGGAATGGCGCCCATTGCAGCCAGGCATGACCCTGACAGTGGAACCGGGGTGTTACATCCGCCCCGCCGATAACGTTCCCCCGCATTTCTGGAACATCGGAATAAGGATCGAGGACGATGTAACAGTAACGGAGACTGGCTGCGAAGTGTTGACATCGGCTGCTCCCAAAGGCGTTGCCGAAATTGAAGAACTGATGGCGGAGCGGGACAAACCGGGAAGAAACCGAAGTAATGGACGATAACCATAAAATAACCATCAGGCACATATCCCGGGATGGGAAAACGGGCGCCGGCCCGGCCAGCCGCTGGCTGGCTTACCTGCTCCTTGTGCCGTCATTCATCATCATGGCGGTTCTGGCCATTTTCTTCTTTACCGCATTTCTTGCGCTGTTTGCAGTTATTGCCATTGGCCTGGGGTTTCGGTTATGGTGGCTGCGACGAAAGTTGCGCCAATCCGCGGACGCAGCGGATGCAGCGGATGCAGCGGAAGGACAATACATCGTTATCGAGGATGCCGAAATTATTGAAGAAAGCACTGACAAAGCGCGCAAAACGGATCCACAGGAGCGAGAATAAAGCATAAGCGAGCGGATAAAGCTGTAAACGAGGAATGAGGAGTTGGGCAAACCATTTGGAAATAGTCCGGCTGAAACAAATGAACATCCATCAATACGACTACGACCTGATCATCATCGGCGGCGGCCCCGTGGGCATGGCATTGGCCCTGGCACTGCGCGGCAGTGGCGTGTCCGTACTGTTGCTGGAGGCGCGCGGACTGCCCGGTAAAACCGAAGATCCTCGGCCGCTGGCGTTGTCTTACGGCAGCCGGCTCATCCTGCAGCGTCTGGGCGTATGGAAGGGGTTACCGGAAGTCACTCCCATCTATACCATTCATATTTCCAATCAGGGCGGACTGGGCCGCGCCGTATTGACCGCCGCGGAAACTGGCGTGCCGGCATTGGGCTACGTGATAAATTATCACGATGTGTTTCGAGCCATGCACAAGGCGCTGAAAAACTGTGATGCCGACTATCTTACCGGGGCGCAGGTAACCCGGCTGGAAACCCATGCCGGGCTGGGACAGGTTGAATTTCAGCACGATGGAGTAGAAAAAAAAGCGACGGCCAGGCTGTTGGTAGTGGCAGACGGAGGCCGCCTCATTGATCAAGTTGAAGGCGTAACACAACACGCGCACGACTATCAACAGTGGGCGGTGGTTGCACGCGTCAAGACTGAACACTTCGCGGAGCCCTTCCCAAAGCACTTCGCGAACACGGCGTCGGCGCCAGCGGCGAAACTGCCCGCAAAAGCATCGGTCTCCAAGCGCGGATCTGCGGCGCGTTCCTCCAAAACAACGGAATCTGCGAGCGACGCTGCTGCGCAGGTCCAGCCCGGTGTTGCTTATGAGCGCTTTACGCCCGACGGTCCGGTTGCACTACTGCCGTCCGGGGAGCACTTTTCCCTCGTGTGGACAGTTTCTCCTTCAGCTGCCCAGGAAATTCTTGCATTGGATGAGACGGAATTTCTTGCCCGGTTACACGGTCATTTCGGCGACCGCCTCGGCAAATTTGTCGAGGCCGGCAAGCGATCCGGTTTTCCCCTTGCGCTTAAATACGCCACTCCTGTCACGGCCTGCCGGGTTGTACTGGTTGGCAACGCGGCACAAACCCTGCATCCGGTTGCGGGACAAGGTTTCAATCTGGGCCTGCGTGATGCCTGGGAGCTGGCTGAAGAAATTATCGCATCTCCCACTCAGACAGGCACACCGGCCATGCTTGCAAGATATCGCGATAAGCGTCAACTGGACAGCAGCGTCGGTCGCATATTCACCGATTCTCTGGTGAAACTCTTTTCCAATAATGATCTCCTATTGGGAACCGTGCGCAGCATGGGGCTCAGCGCACTGGATTGTCTGCCCCAAGCCAAGCGTTTTGTTGCACGCCGCATGATGTTCGGCGCGAGAGGTTAACCGGACTGTAAAAACGACAAAAAAGGTACTGCCTGGAGTAGAAGGGCATGAGATTTTAATCAAATAGCGTATTTGGGCGGCTGTAATTACTTACAGTTAATATGATCCATTGTCTACCTGTAAAATCTTGCATCTATTTATTGATGCGCCAAGGGCGTACGCTAGCATCCTGTTTTACAATAAAAAAAGTGGAACGATCAATTGCTGGATAGCAGCGCTTTGCCGAAATTTAACGAGGCATGAATTGTGGCGGTCATAGGCGGTTTCGAAAGTCGTGACCATTTCCTGTTAAGATTGCACTATTTTGTCTTCCAGCGGCCTTGCCGCTGGTATCGCCATTCGAGTTAAATCATGCAGATCGGTTCTCACATTCTCAAAAATAAGCTAATCGTCGCCCCCATGGCTGGGGTGACCGATCGCCCCTTCCGGCAGTTGTGCAAGAGTATGGGCGCGGGCATGGCGGTGTCGGAAATGGTCTCCAGCAACTCGCTGCTATGGGGTTCCGAAAAAACGCGGCGTCGTGCAAATCATGAAGGCGAAGTGGATCCAATTTCTGTGCAGATCGCAGGCGCCGATCCGGCAATGATGGCTGAAGCTGCACGCTACAATGTAGCGCAAGGGGCGCAAATCATAGACATCAATATGGGCTGCCCGGCCAAGAAAATCTGCAACGTGATGGCGGGCTCCGCATTGCTGCAGGATCAGCCGCTGGTAGCGCGAATACTTGATGCCGTGGTTGGAGCGGTACGTGTTCCCGTCACCCTGAAGATCCGCACCGGCTGGGATAAGCAGCATAAAAACGCACTTGCCGTGGCCCGCATCGCTGAGAGCGCTGGGGTCCAGGCGCTAGCTATTCATGGGCGTACCCGTGCTTGCGCCTATACGGGTCATGCGGAATACGACACCATTGCTGCGGTAAAGGCGGCGGTCGGAATTCCGGTCGTCGCCAATGGCGATATCACTACACCCGAAAAAGCAAAAGAGGTGCTCGACTATACCAAGGCGGACGCCATCATGATCGGCCGTGCCGCCCAGGGACGGCCGTGGATATTCCGGGAGATCGATCACTATCTGGCCACGGGTACGCATCTCCAATTACCCGAAGTCGCTGAGATTCACCGTGTGCTCATCAAGCATCTGTATGATCTTTATAGCTTCTATGGCGAATATTCGGGCGTGCGCATTGCCCGCAAGCACATCTCCTGGTACACGAAAGGGCTGGTTGGTTCTGCAGGGTTCCGTCATGCGATGAACCAGTTGCAAAGCACTGACCAGCAGTTGTCGGCAGTTAACGAATTTTTCAGTCAACTCGCCGGCTACGGGCGGCGGTTGACTTACGTTGAGGCTGAGGAGTTGGTTGCATGAGCATTATTAACGAAAACGACATTGCCCGATGCGTACGCACGGCGGTGAAAGATTATTTCAACGATCTGGACGGGGAAAAGCCCCATGCCATTCATGATATGGTTATACGCAGCGTAGAGAAGCCGCTGATCGAGCTGATGATGGAGCACGCCGGCGGCAATCAGACCCGCGCCGCCGAATTGCTCGGTATTAACCGCAATACCCTACGCAATAAGATGAAGCAGTATCAGATCAAATAGCCCGGTTAAGCCTGATTAGCCGATCCGCCGGCGTTCCCCCAGGTGGTTCAGCTGCTGAGATGCGGAGCCGCCAGGTTAGATCAGGTTAGAATAAGCGGCTGCGAAAGTAGCGCCACATATAAGGCGGTTCCAATAATAATCCCGAATGTCCCATTAAGAATGTTCATTAAACAAGCCCTGATCAGTGTTTCCGACAAGACCGGCATTGTCGAATTTGCGAGGGAATTGCATGAACTAGGGGTCGCTATCCTGTCTACCGGCGGCACCGCCAGGCTGCTTCAGAATGCCGGCCTGGCGGTTACCGAAGTTGGCGACTACACCGGGTTTCCTGAAATGCTCGACGGGCGGGTGAAAACCCTGCACCCCAAGATTCATGCGGGCATCCTGGCCCGGACGGACTTGCCCGAGCATATGTCAGCCATGGAAAGGGCGGCAATCCCGACTATCGAACTGGTGGTTGTGAACCTTTACCCTTTCAGCCAGACCATCGCCCGGCCTGAATGCAGTCTGGAAGAGGCTATTGAAAATATCGATATCGGCGGCCCCACGATGGTGCGGGCTGCGGCAAAGAATTATAAAAGCGTGGCAGTTATCACCGATCCGGACGATTACGCAGCACTATTGGCGGAAATGAAGTCGGGCGAGGGCGCTGTCGCACAGGATTTCCGTTTCCGGCTGGCCCGCAAGGCTTTTTCTCATACCGCTGCCTACGACAGCGCCATCGGTAATTACCTAACCTCGATGGAGGGCGACAGTGGAGAGCGCCAGGCCTTTCCCGAGCGGCTTAATCTCAATTTCAGTATCGCCCAGCATTTACGCTACGGCGAAAATCCTCACCAGCAGGCAGTCTTCTATCGCGATCTGGCGCCTGCCCCTGGCAGTCTTGCCAGCTATAACCAGTTGCAGGGCAAGGAGCTGTCATACAACAACATTGCCGATGCGGATGCCGCATGGGAGTGCGTCAAGACATTTGATTTGCCTGCTTGCGTCATCCTCAAGCATGCCAATCCCTGCGGTGTAGCAGTGGCCGATACGCCGCTTGCAGCTTACGAGCTTGCGTTTGCCACCGATCCCACTTCCGCTTTCGGCGGAATCATCGCCTTCAATCGCGTGCTGGACGGCGCCGCGGCTGAGTCAGTGATTAAACAGTTCGTTGAAGTGATCATTGCGCCGCAGTTAACTGACGAGGCACAACAAATACTTGCCCGGAAGACCAACGTGCGCGTGCTGATATTGCCGTTTCAGAGCGGAAGCAATACTTTTGACTTCAGGCGAGTGGGTGGCGGGTTATTGGTACAGACACCGGACAACCTCAACGTTACCGCCGCACAACTAAAGATCGTGACGAAGGTGCAGCCGACACCGCAACAATTGCAGGATTTGCTGTTTGCCTGGCGCGTAGCGAAGTTCGTCAAATCCAATGCTATTGTATTTTGCGCCAATGGTCAGACGCTGGGCGTGGGTGCGGGACAAATGAGCCGGGTGGATAGCGCACGCATTGCGTCGATCAAGGCACAGAATGCCGGGCTCAATCTCGCCAGTTCAGTCGTGGCCTCTGACGCATTTTTCCCGTTTCGCGATGGATTGGACGTGGTCGTCGAGGCGGGCGCCAGCGCGGTTATCCAGCCTGGCGGCAGTGTACGCGACGAAGAGGTAATTGCTGCTGCGGATGAGCGGGGGGTGGCGATGGCATTCACCGGGGCGCGGCATTTCAGGCATTGATTATGTTGAAGATACCGTTTCACGGCGATATCAATTGGTATTTTGTTCTGCTTTCTTCCTTGGTTATCCAAATGGAGTGCCGTTTTTCTTACGGTATCTATTAAACTTTTGGTGGCTAAGCAACAAGTGCGAAAAGCGGCGCCCCGGGACGTGGGCTAACTTGAATCTAGAAAAATGAAACTACTGAAACTGCTTGTAATCGGTTCGGGCGCGAGGGAACACGCTTTGGCGTGGAAACTCCTTCAATCGCCCGGAAATGTAAAGGTCTTTGTTGCGCCCGGCAATGCCGGCACCGCGCTGGAAGACGGCCTGGAGAACCTTCCTGTCACAGCGATTCCGGAGTTGGTGGACTTTGCCAAAAAGGAATCCATCGCCTTTACCATCGTCGGGCCGGAAGCGCCCTTGGCGGAAGGCATCGTGGATGCCTTCCGCGCAGCCGGACAGAAAATTTTTGGCCCCATCAAACAGGCTGCGCGGCTGGAAACCTCGAAGGATTTTGCCAAGGCCTTCATGCAGCGTCATGGCATTCCCACCGCCGCCTATGCCACCTTCGCTTCCGCTGCCGAGGCCCATAGTTACCTGGACGAGAAGGCCGCGCCCATCGTCATCAAGGCCGATGGATTGGCGGCAGGCAAAGGCGTAGTTGTCGCGATGACGCTGGCTGAAGCCCATGATGCAGTTGACGCGATGATGGTCGCGAATCAGTTGGGCGATGCCGGGGCTCGCGTCGTGATCGAGGAATTTCTGGAAGGCGAAGAAGTCAGTTTTATTGTCATGGCCGATGGCCGCCATGTCCTGCCGCTCGCGACGAGCCAGGATCACAAGCGCCTGAAAGACGGTGACCAGGGACCCAACACTGGCGGCATGGGGGCCTATTCTCCCGCGCCCGTCATTACACCGGCCCTGCACGCAAGGATTATGCGCGAAGTGATCCATCCAGCCATGAATGGTATGGACCAGGAAGCCGAGCCCTATACGGGTTTTCTCTATGCCGGACTGATGGTTATGCCGAATGGCGGCATCAAGGTGCTCGAGTTCAATTGCCGCATGGGGGACCCGGAAACTGAAGCCGTCCTGTTCCGTCTGAAGAGTAATCTCGTGACATTGATGGAGCATGCCGTTAATGGAACCCTCGACAAGGTGGAAGCCGAATGGGACCGCCGCACAGCCTTGAGTGTGGTGATGGCTGCCCACGGTTATCCCGATTCGCCGCGCAAGGGCGATGTGATCCATGGCTTGCCGAACCCCGCGTCAGTGGAAGCATCGGAAACATCAGAAAAAGATTTTTACGTTTTCCATGCGGGCACGGCGCTGGATGGCGAAAATGGCAGGGAAATCGTGACGGCAGGCGGACGTGTACTGTGCGTCACCGTGCTGGGGGATAGCGTAAAACTTGCCCAGCGCCGGGCCTACGAAGTCGCCGAGCAAATCCGCTTCGATGGCTGTCAGATGCGGCACGACATTGGCCATTGGGCCATCAATCACCATCGAAGATAGATTTGTAGCCAAGCCGTCGGAACCAGAATTGGAACGGCATCCGGAGATTGAATGGACACCATTCAGCAAGCAAAAGAATTTTTCATCGGGCTTCAGGAACGTATAGTCGAGCGCCTGGAGGAGGTGGACGGCAAACGCTTTCACCGCGACAAATGGGAACGCCCGGAAGGAGGCGGTGGTTTAAGCTGCGTAATGGAAGAGGGTAACGTGTTCGAGCGGGGTGGAGTGAACTACTCGCACGTATTCGGTGGTGGGCTGCCCACCTCCGCCACTGCCGCACGGCCGGAATTGTCGGGACGGGGATTCGAGGCAATGGGCGTATCCATCGTATTGCATCCCCGTAACCCCTACGCCCCCACCGTACATCTGAACGTGCGTTATCTGGAAGCGCGAAAAGCGGACGCTGATCCGGTATGGTGGTTCGGCGGCGGCATGGACCTGACCCCGTATTACGGGTTTGAAGAAGACGCCATACATTTTCATCAGACCTGCAAAAATGCACTGCAACCGTTCAGGGGCGATTATCATCCGCGCTTCAAAAAATGGTGTGACGACTATTTTTACCTGAAGCACCGCAAGGAGCCGCGAGGCATCGGTGGCATCTTCTTCGATGATCTAGGTAAGCCGGATTTCGACAGCTGCTTCAATCTCACCAAAAGTGTCGGCAATCACTTCCTGACCGCCTATGTGCCGGTCCTCGAACGCCGCGTGAACACGCCTTATGGCGAGCGTGAGCGCGACTTCCAGGCTTACCGTCGGGGCCGTTATGTGGAATTCAATCTGGTCTGGGACCGTGGAACACTGTTCGGTCTGCAATCGGGCGGGCGCACCGAATCTATTCTAATGTCGCTACCGCCTATCGTGAAATGGCGTTATGACTGGAAACCCGAGGCTGGCAGTGCTGAGGAGAAGCTCTATACGGATTTCCTGATTGGCAAGGACTGGGTGTGAGGAGTTTCAAATTTTTCCGGCCATCGCACGCGAGATATCTGTGATAGCTTATCCTTTGTCAACTTCATATTAAGCCGCAGATTTTTGTTATAAAATACGCGCACCAATCGGGGACGTAGCTCAGCTGGGAGAGCGTCGCGTTCGCAATGCGAAGGTCGGGAGTTCGATCCTCCTCGTCTCCACCACTATACAATCCACAGCAGTCCGATGGCATCCATAAAACCCACATGATTAAACTCTTGTGGGTTTTTTCTTGTCCGAAGCAGTCCTAACAAATTCTTTGCAATCCACCCTCAAGTGGGGGTATCTTTGGGGGGATGAAGTAAAACAAGTGAACGCGATACCCCCAAAACGAATAGAAGGGCTGTAAATGGCACTGACTGACCTGGAAGTTAAAAAGACGAGAACGATCGAAAAACCTTAGAAACTATCGGACGATGGCGGTTTGTATCTGCTGGTACAACCTCACCGTGCCAAGTATTGGCGGCTCAAATATCGCTTTGCGGGGGTAGAAAAGGTTTTAGCTTTGGGGGTATATCCAGACGTAAGTCTATCGGGCGCACGGGAGCGGCGTGAAAGTGCGCGCAAACTATTGGCCAATAATGCAGATCCTAGTGCGGTAAAGAAGGCGCAAAAAGCGGCGAGTGTGGCGCTGACAGAAAATAGCTTTGGGTTGTCGCTCGTGAGTGGTTTATTAAACATGCTCCTAATTGGGCTGGTACACAGTCAAGCAAGGTGATTAGACGGCTGGAAGTTGACGCATTTCCGTGGATAGGTGGGCGCCCTATCGGCGAGATAACCGCGCCTGAGTTGCTGGCCATGCTGCGCCGCATTGAAAGCCGAGGTGCACTAAATACCGCGCACCGTGTTCATCAAAATTGTGGCCAAGTCCTCCGCTATGCCATAGCCACCGGACGGGCGCAACGTGATCCGTCTGCCGATTTGCGGGGCGCACTACCGCCAGCCAATAGGAAACATTACCCCACCATTACAGACCCGAAGGCAATAGGCGAATTACTGCGCGCCATTGATGGGTATAGCGGGACATATTCCACACGCTACGCCTTACGACTGGCCCCATGTTGTTTGTGAGGCCCAGTGAGCTCCGTAAAGCGGAGTGGTCCGAGTTTGGCTTGGATAAAGCAGAATGGCGCATACCTCCTACGCGCATGAAAATGAAGGCGCTGCATATAGTCGTCCCACTGTCCACCCTGAATGGCCGTTAAGGCCGATGTTGAGGCTTCCGGGAGTCGAGTTTTGAAAGTCTGCTTGTGGCACGGATCTGCCGGTCGCTATGGTCTGTTCCCGACACTAAAGGATATCGGTGTTGCAAAAAGCGGCATTCAACGTCAAAGCCAACGGAGCGCGCGTCCAAGTTGAGCGACGGGTTATATAAGCCGTGCTTTCAGAAGCGCAATGTCTCTGAGGTGCTTGTCTTTCACTGCTTCCGCAGAAGCAACAGCGAGTTCCTTCATCCGAAGGAGTGATGCGACAGACGCTACCTGAACGGGGATATCGAACAATTTTGCGTCTACGGCGTCCTCGGCAAGTTCTGAATACATTGGGTCGTTTTTTCTCGGGGTGAGAATTTCGCAGTAGTACATTCCCTTCAACTGTACCTGCAGCCCAGGCTTTGCGAATCGCTCGTTATGACCGTCCAGGCGCAAACTGGCGAAGGCCTGAAAGATACGCAGTGAATTCTCGGGTGTAGGGTTTACAAGAAGATCCATGTCATCCGCTTGCCGGGTGGCGCAATACCAAGCCACAGCCAGACCTCCAATAACGATGTATTCTACGGCTTTATGTGAAAAAGCACGGACGATTTCTTCATTGGCTCCGGCGCAGAGGAGGTTGTCACCGATTCGGTTCATGTCGTATACCGTTTGAGCAGCGGCTGCCAAAGGCAGTCCACTGGAAAGAAGGTTAGCCGCGTAATCGAGTCGGCGGTCGCAAATTGCCTGAAAGTCTCTCAGAAAGGTTTATTGTGAATCAAGTGCTTTATGGGAGCGAGTTGAGAGCCATCCCGTTGCTAGCGCTGCGGTGTGGCTGGGTCATTGTCGTTTCGCGAAACTTCCGACCAATGCGCAGCTAATAGGCGCTTGGCATCGGCAAAAAAAGACGCGCGGCGAGCTGCGGTGGTAAAACGAACGACGAACTCGCCGCCATGCGACTTCCAGTCGTCTTGGTTTGTGCCGCCCCATCCAATTTGTGGATATGGACCACCAGCCCAATACTGGCAAAGCGCTCGAAGGCAGTGCAGTACTGCGACGTCATCGGTCTGAAGTGTGGCGCTGAAGTGGTATTGAGAATGTGACGTCGCCATGTTTCCCCTAGGTGGCTAACTTTGTTATAGGAAGACAGTTTTGCGCCCTACTTTATCACCTGGCCTCCAACTTTGTGTCGCGAATCCGACTGAAGTCTCTTTTCCCCTGGCCTTTCATCATACGTTTGCTTTTCATTTATCGTATTATGATTAGGTGAAAGAAGGTATGTCGAATGCAAGCCACGTTTGTGATCTAGTCTGAGATTTTTAGAAGGAGCTCAAATTGAGCGCTAAATTACCCAGTCTTGGTTTTCTCGCGGTAGCTGCGTTGCTGGCATTGCAAGCCAGTGCCGCCGATTACAGCGTTGTCGGTGATTTTTCCAATACAGTCAACCGGAATAGTGTTTGGACGTATGGCCGTATGGATGCGCCTTCGTATTTTTTTCATTTTGCCGCCTAAATGTCTGTTCCTGACACGTTGCTGCCTATAGCAGAGAGCATTATAACGACATGGAAGAATGTCATTGTCCTGAAATTGGTGACGATTTACTACTAAGACTGACTCCTCTCATGCTAGCCCTAATCTGGTTTCTATATTTGAACCTCTACCGTCTCTTCTTGGCACATTTCTGCCGGATGGAGCCCGTTGGATTTCGATTATGCTGAGATGGAAAGGGTGGCAATATTGCCACTCGGTAGGTATCACCTATAGCAGTTACATTCAGCGCGTTGGTGGGGACGAACGGATGAGTATAGTTGGTGGAAGCAAGAATCTAATGGGTTTAGCGCTCATGATGTTCAGCTGATGTCCACGAACGGCAGTTCTCCCAAACAACTCGAGCCTCCCTTACTGTCGACGTATACGCGGGCATTACGTCTATATCGAAAGAAGGTACAGAGGTTTCCGACAGTCTTCGAGCAGGGAAAACTAATGATTCATTCGAAGCCGCATCGGCCCTTGTCCCGAATCAATGCTGAATGTTATGCATATATACCTGGCACTTAAACCAGGGATGTACTCGGGATATAAAGTATAAGTCATGCGAAATACCAAATACCAACAGCCTAGCTACCCCATCCATGGGATCGCTACGAATATCGAACGCACTGTAAGTACGATACTTTTCTAGCAACGACGAAAAACGACGGCGGTGCATGAGGTTATAAACGATAGTTATCGCGGAGAAACAAATACATATCGGTGAGCAATGGTTTGATAATGATCAGTCTGACAGTTGGTGGAACGGGCAGTAGCAGTTAGTATTTATAGTGAAATTGGATATCACGAGAAATGACTAAGCCAAATTTCATATTCAAGCTGAACCGCAATATCGCGTTAACCGGGAAAGAACTATAACTGGTGTTAAACAAAATAGCTCGTTTCATCGAGCTGTGAATGGTCCGAATCGAGAACTGGAAAGAGCGAGTGGCAATGTTGCCAGTAACGAAAGAACTGGACGGTGTACCTCGTAGACAAGTATATCTTAAGTGTCTTTTTCAGTGGAGAACTAGTGGATATTGCGCTGAGGCATGCTAAAGGTGATATGAAACATGTAAAGAAGCGAATCCTTTATACGAATCTGGATGAAGCGGCGAAGATGCTTCCCGGTATTTCTGCGACCCCCCTCAAATGGAGATTTTGGTAAAAGGTATGACTAAAAGATTGGTCCCCATAGCCAGAGTTAATGACAGTGATTGGATTGGGCAGTATGTTGCTTTTGACTGCGTCCCGTAAGTGGGGCTGGCCGACTCGTAAAAGGGCACCGATCGAAGTAACGATATCAATTACTCACAAGTCCGAGATGTCAAAATGATAAAAAGCGGCAATATTGCCAGTAATGGAAATCTTACCACTGCATTTCTGGACCGACTGACGCACTATTGCCATATCGTTGAGACCAGCAATGAGTCCTCTTGCTTCAAGCAGTAGCGCCACCGCAAGAATCGATGGGGACGGTTTTACCTTGGCACCCCTTTAGAAGTGACGTAAATCAGAAAGTGAGCTGTTAATGCGGGAACAACGGTTTATGCAGAACAGGAAATTTTGGTGAGCGTTGGAGGTTTAATAGAATACACTTAGCCTATCAGGCTAAGCCCCTAGTCGCTAATAATTGGGGGTATTTCTGGGGGTATATAGAAAATACAAAAAAAGTCCAGCAAGCATAGACGAGGCTTTCAGGACATGATGTGATTGTCCTCGTCCCACCAATTAGATGTTCTAGCAAGTCCAAAGAAGTCCACAAAGCCCGCATCTAGCGGGCTTTTTCATTGGTTATCTGTCCTTCCCCATCCATTCCCGTTCTATTGAATCCAGTGCATAAAGGGGCATAATTTAACCCTCAAATGCCCTCAATGCGAATTTGATACCTCCAAACAGGTATTTCCCATGAAACTAAATGACATGGCAGCGGGGAAAGCGAAGCCTAGGGCCAAGCCGTACAAAATGGCGGATGGTGGGGGAATGTACTTGAAGTAATGCCCAACGGCTCGAAATACTGGCGATTCAAGTACAGGTTTGGCGGCAAGGAAAAGCGTCTCGCGTTTGGAGTTTACCCTGATGTGCCCCTGACCTGGCAGGAAGTCCAGTATATAGCCCATGGGTTCCATTTATGGTGGTGGATTTTCACGTGCCGCGCTGCCAAATTTAAACTGGTTTTTGAGACGGGCAGTGTGACAAATAATGTCGATGTGTCAGTTTTGACCGTACACGTTAAGGAAGCTGTGTAGAACGTCGATCGAGCCGGTCCCCAAACTCCCCCAGCCGCTCAGATAGGGGAACTCCATCGCTGCAGGCGCACACATGGGCAGTGGAACTGAATCGGGCATGCGACGAGCTGGAGAAGCGGATTAAGGAACGAGCAAAATGAAAAACATCCTCACCTACGCTACTGTTGCCCTCGCCGTCTTGCTGGCGCGACTGATCAGGATAGTTGCGCGGATGCATGAAAAGAAGTGATATGATTTCGCTTTAACTCAACAATAAGGAAAGCAATGAAAGGTATCTTAATCGTCGCGTGCGCCGTCCTGGTGCTAAGCGGATGTGTCACCGCTGGAAACGAGCGAATGAAAGGTCAGACGCAATCATCCGTGGCTCAGAAAATAACAGAAGGGAAAAGCACAAAAGCTGATGTATTGGCTGCGTACGGCGACGCAACTCAAGTTAGTTTTACGGATAGCGGTAACGAAATCTGGACATACGAATACACCAGGGCAGTACCAACACCACAATCTTTTATCCCGATAGTTGGCCTTTTTACAGCCGGCGCAGATACGACCACAACCGGATTAGTGGTGTTATTTGATAAAGGCGGGGTCGTTTCAAAATATACGATGCGCGAAACGCAGGGTGTAGTGAAACACGGAATTGCTCATTAAATAGATCGCCGGGATTCAGCTCTAACAAACCCGCTTCGGCGGGTTTTTGTTGACTTGTTTTATTAATACCCACACTGAAGCTCAGGTGTACCTTGGTACAGTAGGCCGGACGGTTAAAGCCCGTAAAATATGATCTGGAATGTGCAGAAACAATAAAATTTGATCAGGGTAAATATGAGCAAAAATACAGACGTTACCGGCAATGATTCTATTCAGCCCAATGCTTCAGGCCCCACCCTTAAACTCAATAAAAACACGAAGTAGACTCCAAAAACCGGGATTTAGTCCCACCCCACCTCAAGGCGCCCTTTTTCATGTTGAGAAACAAATCGAAATCGATGGCGTGGAAATGGTCGTTCTCGAAAATGGCGTCCCTTATCTAACTGAAAGGGGCCTCGCGAGAATGTGCGGGATTGATAGGAAAGTACTCAACAGGCTTGCTATAAACTGGAAGGAGGAGCAATCAAAGCCTCGTGGCAAGCAAATTTCTGATCTGTTATTGCAGTCAAACTACGCTGAAGATTCACTATATTTAAAATCCGATCACAATGGTATCGAAAGTTAACGCGTATACCGAACCGGTATGTTTAGCCCTGCTCGAGTATTACGCGTTTTTAGCAGAGGAAAAAAGAGAGGAGGCAATAAGAGCGTTTAGAGCCTTGGCTCGAACTACTTTTCAGGGTATTTATATACGATGCCGTAGGATACTCTCCCGATCAGAAAATTATTGATAGTTGGAAGCACTTTCATGATCGGGTGGATATGACATTAGATGCGGTCCCATTAGGATTTTTCAGTGTTTGGAGAGAAATAGCATCAATGATTGTTCCGATGATCAGAACAGGAATAATGATTAGCGATAGAGTAGTCCCTGATATTTCTGTAGGCAAGGTTTGGAGCTCATATTGGAAAGAAAATGACCTTGAAAGCGCGCACGGAGATCGCATGCAGTACGATCATGAATATCCATTATATTACCCTCAATCGAAAAGCAATCCTCAGCCCGCTTATGCTTATCCAGATTCCTGCCTCGGTTTATTCAGGGCATGGCTGCGTCAAACTTATATTACTACTAAATTTCCTAATTATCTTTTGGGGCAAACGAAGAGAGATACGGTGCCGGTTGTTATAGCAAACAAAGCGCTGGAGGCTTTTGTTCCAAAATCAGTAGAGGATCGATCAAAAAAAGACACTCAGGTCCGAGAAGCTTAGAAGGTTTGTCTTGCCCCAACCCGCTTCAGGGTTTATTGCCCAACGCAATAACCTAGCCCAGCTAGATATAGAGAAACGTCCATGCGGGTCCCGTACTTGCGCACTACAAAAAGGAGAAGAAAATGGCGTCGATTCCAAAGAGGGTAGCAGAACGACTAATTGCGGGACTTAAGCGATACCAGCCTATACTTGCAACAGCAAAATCAAGAGATGTAGGTGAAGCAGATACCGTGACGATAATCAAAGACATGCTTGCGGATATATTCGGATATGACAAATACACTGAGGTCACATCGGAACACTCTATACGCGGCACTTATTGCGACCTTGCCGTTAAGATTGATGGGACGTTACAGACACTTATTGAAGTGAAATCAATCGGGATTGATCTGAAAGATAATCACGTAAAACAAGCTATCGACTATGCCGCGAACCAGGGAGTAGATTGGGTATTGCTGACTAACGGCATGTGTTGGCGTGTATATCGTCTAATTTTTGCAAAACCGATCGATCAAGAGCTTGTAGTTGATATTGATTTTTCAGTCATGAGCCCGCGTTCAGTGAATGACCTGGAACTCCTCTACCTCTGGTGCAAAGAAGGCTGGCAGCGTTCTGTTCTTGGGGAGTACCATACGCAAAAACAGGCGTTGTCCCGGTTCTTCATTGGTGCCATGCTTCAAACCGATCCTGTACTGGATGTTATACGACGGGAACTTCGGCGCGTTTCTCCGGATGTGCGCATCGATATTGAACAAATTAAGGCTGTGCTAACTAGCGAAGTGATTAAGCGTGAAGTGATGGAAGGCGATAAAGCTAATGAGGCTCGCAAGAAAGTAACCCGAGCCGCATCTAAAGCACGTCGTGTAGCTAATCAGCGTGCCGCCAGCAAAGAGCTAGAAGCAACGGAGGAACTGGAATAGGAAGCCAGCTAAATGGGTATTATTGTTAAATTACCTGAGCATAATATCATCCTTGAGTGATTTAAAAGCGAGCTATTTAACTTTCAAAGATATTGCCAGGGAGCTGCAGGTATCGGTCCGGACGGTATCGCGCATGGTGGCCGAGGGGTTAGAGAAACTGGATTCATGATAAGATAAGTTTTAATTGCTAATGTGCTGGGGGCATAATTGGGGGCATATTTCTCATAAAATCTTACGGCTCCCCTATCCATGCGGTATCTGAGCCTTATTCGATCCTCCTCGTCCCACCAATAATCAGTATCAAGCAATTCAAGCAAGGCAGGCATGCAACTCTAAGTAGTAGTGTTGCCAAATACTGCGACGATAACTACCGATACGGTTGATCTGTCTATTGGTAAACCGTCGCATAATAATCTCGCAAAAATGTCTTGCACATGATTCGCCATCGGTGGGCGGGGATTTACTCCTCTCAACAGCCCCATAACAATAAGAATAATCCCAAGCATGTAGCTGTTTTTTAAGAGGAAAATTTAATGAATTCTAAATATACTGTGTTTATTATTGCCCTTAGTGCCGTTTTGACTAGTTGTGGTGGCGGGGCTCCCGAAGTAAATGCAACAAATTGTTCTGGCACAGGAATGCAGGCGGCGCTTCCAACTTTCGACACTGAAGCTGAGCGGCAAGCATTTATTGATAAATGCCAAGCTCTGGCAGAAAAATAAAGATCGGGACAAGCTGTCGAGTTAAGTACGATTGATATTCGCGAAGCAAGTATTGAGCAAATTCGGTTTACCGCCGGAAAAGTCGGGTTTACTCAGACACTGATATTTATACAGCCGCGCTGTCGGCGTCGTGGTCAACGGATTCCCTATTTCAATCCCCATTGAAGGAAGCGCGGGGCCCGTAAGGAGCGGGAAGAGGTAGTCTGACTTCCGCGTAAGCGATCGTAATCTCTAGTTTCTAACTGCTATAAGCTCCTGGAAGAGCCTGGCCCATCGCCCGATGGTGGCATGGTCGAATGCGCTGGCACCCCTTTTGAGGGCCTGTTCCTTACTCCGCTTCGCAACTTCAACTCTCCACCCGTCGCTTAGTGCTACGTCCTGGGTTTCCGCCCAGGCTTCGACTTGGCCCACAAGCGGCTTACCGCTGGCTACCACATCCGCAAACGGTATCTCGGTATTTCTTTCCCAACGGTCTATCACTTGAGCAAAGAAAGAAGCAGGTATCAAATCTTCTACTTCAGAGCCGGTAAAGCCGGCATAAGTATCCGTTGATAGAATCTTCTCTTCCGCGGCGTTATACAGACCCGATTTCAATTCCTCACTAACCTGTTTTGCTGTCTCATTACTGCCCAGAAGTATTTTGGGCAGCGGTTCGTCCCGTCCCGCAAGGACACCCGCGATCACTTCCGCCGTTCTGCTTTCACCTGAGGGAGGAAAGACCAATTCACGCTTTGGCGATATTTTGTTTGCACCAATAAGAAGCGTTTTGATAGCCGAGAGATAATATTGATCCGATGGACCCTGGACGATAACTGGCTGGCAGCCCAGCAGCAGGCTCTCGCCGATATTCAGGTTTAACGCAGAGTGAACAACATATGCAGCGCCTGCTTGCCGAGGATCCTTTTCCACATGCCGAAGGTCCGGCGTAGCCCTGGTAGTACCGTTTTCGGATACATACACCTTACGCGCACGTTCCAGGTGCTCCGCGTCGATCAAAAACGGCGAGTGGGTTGTATAGAGAATTTTATTGAAATTTGCGAGATTTTCAAAGAAGGCCGACAGGTTTTTTTGGGCCAGCGGATGCAATGATAATCCGGGCTCATCCAGCAGTAAAACGGCGTTTTGGTGTTCACCCTCGCTTTCCACCAGGAATACGAGATAAAAGCTCAAGAACCACTGCAGGCCGGTACTTCTGCTCTCAAGCTCAACTTCCTCCGGGCGACGATCATCTGATACCCATATCCGGAAATGGCTTCCATCCGCTTCGAAGCGGAATTTGTAATCTCCCTGTTTCCACCAGTTTCTGAATTTCTCTGTCAAGCTGGCGCCCGCGGATTGAAGCAATATCGAACGCTCCCTTTTTTTCAGCGCAATTTCTCTGATTTCTTCTGGCGTGGGTTCATGATGGTTGTTGTGTGAATCTCTCAGGTCCTGGCCCAGTTCCAGAATTTCGTTCGGCTCGAGCCGTACGAACTTGAAAAGGACGCGCAGGGTTCGCGCTTTCGCTGCTTCTTTCGAACCGAGATCGTTTCTTTGAAGATTTTGTACAACGTGAGGAAGATAGATTTCAGAATCCAGGTTCCCGAATTCAGAGTAATAAACGAATTTCGGCAACGCAGCGATTACCATATCCTTTACATTACTGATGCTTTCGGGCGAGGGCTTCGTAATCTCGGCGGTTATCCGTTCAATTGCGTCCAACAGCTCGGCTACTTGGCCATAAACGGATGTAGTTCTTCTATCGGGCTCGGGAATGAGAAATTGCAGTTCTTTCTTCAAGCGGGACGCTTCGGCCTCCGAAAGCTGCGGCCCCGTGAGGTTATCGCCCATTTCATTCAACTTTGCGATGACACTTTGTTTCAACTCTTCTTCTTGCCCAGATAGTACCAGGTCGCTAATGTTTCCAATGGTAGCGGCGACCCGCTTTTTTACCTCTGAATTGGCCTCTGCCGCATCAATATCGGTCTTCCCTTCGAGCCGGGGGAAAGAAATCGCAAACTCCCCATTAAAGTACCGTTTGACAGACACAAGAGAGGCATCTTCCACTGAAATTCCCGCTTTGTCGGAAAGCTCTCTCGCAAGTGTTCCGGCCTCGAACTCCGCTGTTATAAAGCAGTAGTCTCCCGGGGCCTGGCGTATCGCGCCAAAATTTTTTTTCGGGTAGTCAGAGGCGGGTTGAATTTCTCCCTCAACCGCTGGATTCAGCTTCCAAAGTGGAATCAGAAGATTGGTTTTGCCGGATTCATTCACGCCGATCAGGGCGGTGACGTTATCCACGTCCACCCACCCGCTATTCTCGACAGAGCGAAAATTTGTGACCAGAAATCGAGTAAGGTTCATACGTTCTGTTTGTCCTGCTTCTCTTTCAGTCTGTGGAACACGTCCGCCAATTCTTGCTGCTGTTCCAACATTAAAGGGACATCGGGAGGAAAAGGAGCAGTCAGGTTTCTCCGTTGATTGCTTTGCTCCTAAGACCGCTCTGCTTACCTTGCCGCCTCGGATACTCAAAGCAAAATACGTGCCGCCTCTTTATAGTGCTGATTATACGATACGTTTAGTTGCAAGATTCTGGCCAGCCCGTCATATGTAATACTTTCCGACAAGTGAGTCGTAGAGAGGTTAAACAAAAGGCATAGAACGCCGTACTTCGCATCCTTGCGCTCTTTGGCATAAACGGCGCTGTGAATAGCAGTGTTTCAAACTCTTGATGGGATTTGTTGACGGGGTTGGATCGAGTATTTCTCGGATCACCTCCATCGCTGGAATTGTCGTCAATTGCAGACGGGCAAGAGGGAAGTTTTGGAAATAGTCATGGCTGGAATCAAGGCCATTGACCGCTATCCCGCCGAAGAAAGAAGCCGATGCACCACAAGCACAAGAGCATCGGCCCATTGAATCGTTAATTCTGAGTTTCTGCGTGTTGTAGTCCGATGATATTACCTCTCAGCAGATCTACTCAGGGCTTAAGATCGGTATTATTCTTTCCGTCCGTCCTTTGACATAAAGAACCAAAGAGCGACGGCGCCTATACCTACGACGAGAATTACCATTTCCATGATTGTCTCCTTAAGGATTTAACCGTTCAAGAAAATGACCGAACTCGCTGACACCACTACCGTATTTCTCTCAGTGGCGTCAGCACCACCTTCAAAACAACATCGCTTGCGAACAGAAACGCACGTCCGCAAAAATTTTGACTCCAGTCGGAATAAAAAATTCACACAATATTAATGCTGGTATTAATTTTTTTTGCTCCGTTTTAAAAAGTCAAATAAGGAGACCGGACAAAAGCGCCGGTCTAGTAGAAATGCCTTGTGATACGAATAGAAATGAAGGCCTTCCTGAATTCTTCCTTTTGTAAACGCAAATGTTTCAAAAGGACTATCCGTTGTGGCTCTAACTGAAGGTCACCGCCGCGTCACCACCCCGTCATAAATGCTGAGCTACCGGTCAGCTACCTGACCGCAAGTGCGGTGGAGACATCAGTGGCCCAAACGCGGGCTCTGACCATTATCAGAATGGCGGCACAAGGCACCCGTCTTTTGCTTTTCCACATCGCCGTGACCAGCCTTACCTCCCTTACCGCCTTTATCTCAAAAGAGAATCGAAGGCAGAAAAGCACCCGAGGGCTGGTTATAAAGACCAAGGCTCATCAACGTAGCAGGCTGGACGACGCGAAGCCCATGCTGCAAACACCAGCGGAACAGTTCCCCATTGCGGGAGGGGAGGAGAAATCCGGGTCCCGCAAATGCGTCCGCGGCACCGATGAGGGCCTTGAGATCTTCATTGCTTTCTCCCACAGCATGCCCCATGAAGCCGATTAATGTAGCGTAGCCGGTGATGCGTCCGGCATGTTCAACCACCATCGCGGTGCCCTGTTCAATAGCGCGGCTCAGCTCTTGACCTCGATTGTGACCATGGATTTTATGGCAGAGATGATTGCAGGCTTCCATATCGCTGCCATGCGCCAAGCGGACCGGATAGCCGGGTATATCAAGCTGAAGCGCCGGTCCTTGCAGGTTTACAAGCGGTTCTCGTACGTCGAACCCCAGTTTGGTATAGAGGGCGAGCGACCGGTTATGATATGCCGCTTGCACCAGGCGTACGCCAGCGCACCGTTTCTGTCGCGCATGCTCCAATACATTTTCCATCAGGCGCCGGCCAAGCGTGCTATTTTGGACGTCAGGCGCGATGGTCAGCGGACCAACACCGGCAATGGCTGCATCTTCCCAAAGGAAATTGCTTCCGACTATTCGCCCCTCACTCTCGGCGATTACGGAATACACGTCTTGACGGGACAACAGCGAGGAAAAGAGGTCGCGCGCCAACTCAGGCGAGGGAAAATCCGGAGGAAAATTGTGTTGCCCCGAAATCGTCTTGAAGGCCTCATAGCAGATCATCCCGCCTATCTCCGCATCTGCAGGGTTGCCTGCCCGTAAATTGCAATTCATATTAACCCTTTGTTCATAATTGCCTCCCTAACCCTCGTCTGCGACCAATTGGACTCAGCGATGACGAGATGGTGCTGGCGCAGAAAAAGAACTGCCTACAAGTCCGGATAGTTTATTTGCTCCTTACGCTTTCTCAAAGGGTGTTGACGGTCTAATCGGGATGACTACAAAAAAGGATCAGGACGGAAATTCCTGGCGCGTTCCACTGATGACCAGATGGGGCCGCCGCGTAGTGAGAATCAAGCTCCTCATCGATGCAAGCACGTTGTAGAAAACGACCCAGAAATGGGCGACGGTGCCGATGAAATTTAAATTGATTTCATAGGGTGAGCGGGGCGACCGTCCCGCCAATTTTCTGTTACCTCGGAGTTCAGCGCCATTCCTAATTTCCGCGCCTCCGGATTGCCGCTACCCCGAGCATCTCCTGCTGAAAAGTGCAATACTTTCTCCATGGTCACCGCAACGTTCCGCTTCTACGAGGAGCTCAACGATTTCCTTGCGCCCGAAAGGCGCAGGCGCGAATTCGCCTGTTCTTGCGCGCGAGCAGCAACGACCAAGCACATGATCGAGGCACTGGGCGTACCGCACACCGAAGTAGAATTGATACTAGTCAACGGCGAGTCCGTAGGATTCGACCGATTGTTGAAAGACGGCGACCGCGTTGCCGTCTTCCCCAAATTCGAGATGGCCGACATCACGCCCTTGCTGCGCGTGCGCGAGCATCCTTTGCGCGTGATGCGCTTTGTCGCGGATGCTCATCTTGGCGGGTTGGCGCATCTGCTGCGCATGGCAGGTTTTGATACCCTTTACGATAACCGCTATCACGATAGCGAAATCGAGGCTATCGTCATGAATGACGGACGCATTGTTCTTACCCGCGACCGGGAACTGCTCAAGCGCCGCTCGATCACGCATGGATGCTACGTACGTACGTTGAAGCCGCCGCAACAGTTATGCGAAATATTCGACCGGCTGGACCTCGCACGAAGTGTGAGGCCTTTCACCTTATGCCTCAATTGCAATGCACCTTTACGGGCGATTGAAAAAGCCCAAGTGCTGACGCGCTTGCCGCCTTCGGTGCGCGAGCGTTTCGATCACTTCAGTACCTGCGATGTCTGCCGGCGCGTTTTCTGGGAGGGTTCCCACTGGCACCGGATGCGTGCCGTGCTGGAGGATTGCATGCGGTCAGACTAATCCTGGTGACCAGCATCTCGAAGAGTAGTAGTAACTGTTCAATACCGGGCAGCGGCATTGGGAGCAATGATTCTGACTATCTGTGTTCGACCATACCTTTTCCGCCACATCTCATCGTTCCATTCGAATTTTTCCCCGAATGTGGTACGATTAACACTCTCAAAGTCGAGCAGGGAATGCAGGGTCAAAGCGTTTTCTTCTCGATCGGCAACTGAAAAATTCCGGTTCATCCGATCCGGGTCGTTAGCTCAGCTGGTAGAGCAGCGGACTCTTAATCCGTAGGTCGACAGTTCGATCCTGTCACGACCCACCAATAATAAGGGAATATGGGCAGACGCCTGTAATCCCTTTTTCTTTTTCTCATTTTTGTAACCAATTTGTAACCGGATTTACTCAATTACCTTTAAAAAAGTGAGTATGCGCTTTTTTGGCAGCCCCTCGGAGAAAGCACCTACTGCCGCGTATAAGCGAAAGTGCCTAATCAGTGTTGTTTTTGCCTTTTCGTATTTCCGCAAAATTTTCCAATCTCCATTTCAAGGAAGGACACAAACGCTCAGCTGAACGACGCTGGCGAGTCGGTATCTAAAAAGGTCGGCATTGATTTAAAAAGGTAAGACCATGAAAGCTGTATTCGCTGCTCTAATCGCATGCGCGCTGACTGGCCAAGCTGACGCATACGACCGCAATCAGAGTATAGGGGAAGAATGGCAGCGACAACGCGAAACAACAGAGTTCCAAAGAATAGATGAGGCGGCCAGACAGCGGGAAAGCGACCATAATAGCCGGATGCAGCAGCTTGATCAGCAGCTGAAAACCCAACAGCAGGAAAACGAATGGCGGCAAAGACAGCTTGAACTGGAGCAATACCGCCCATGGCTTTTGACTCGTTAAATGTGTAGACAAACTTCATGCAGGCGCACAGCGCCTGTACGGTTCTGAGCGATTGTCGCGCTTATCCTAGCGGGGTAAAGCATGGTTGCGCGCTTTCTAGAGTCTTGTATCTTCGTTGGCGCTACGAACGGGTACTTTGTTGTTCAGGGAAGCGGGGATTCAGGGGCGGGAATGATTGACGTTCATGACCGTAGACCGGTTGTTCGAGAGCCGAGAGGTGGATGGAGTTGGATCGCCCCGATATGCCCATTGAGGAAGCCGCGTATATAGCGCCAACAAGATCAATACCGACAGAAGAGTTTATGGAGTGAAGGATCGAGATCGTAGTAAACCGATCTGCTCCCCGAAACAACGGGAGGCATTTGTTGGTGCCGCCGGTGGGATTTAAGGGGAACGAGGTAGAGGTGCTTAATCGTTAGCAATATTGTCAAGCGAGTTAATCGTCGGACCTTGGGATATTGCGCCGCGAAAAAGGTAAATATTTTCTAGTTGTAACCTGATCTCTCCAGACACTAGTGAAATGCAAGACGAACGATGTATGCAGTGTCGGGTAAATATCATTTAGCTTAAAAATACAATTATTTCTGCTCTGCTGATATTTGCTCACCACACCGTTGTAGATCGTATTATCTACAATAAAGCTGATTTGAGTCGGAAAGTCATCATAAACTCGTATTTCCACGGTTTCATTATTTCTGAACGTTTTATATAACTCGTAAAGGGCGGAATGAAGCTCGTCTCGGAATTCAGAAACCTCGTGACCCAGTTGCCGAGCGCGTACGGCGGCAAAATAGCTTTCCGGATCAAGAGCAAGAAAAGAAACCCTAAGACTAGGCTTTTTATCTAACGCTGTTTTGATTGAATCAACGTACTCGGAGACCACCGTCGTCAAATTACTTTGGAGGATTTTTATATCTCTTTCTGCGCCAGCGAATACGGTTTTTAAGTTTGCTTCATCTCTATTTACGTAACACTTAACCTCGAAGGACGATTTTACGATGTGAGTTTTTTCCTCTAATAGGAGTTTTTCACGATCGCTTCGAATACGTTTGAGTTCTTCTCTTAATCGATTTCTCAACTCAATTTTAAACTGATCACCTGACCCGTCCGTATAGGTCAAAAAAATATACGACCTGAGGTCGGTAGGCAGGCTTTCTATTTCGCCTTTAGTGATTGGTACTATGTATTTCTCTCTTGCGGCAGCGTATCCGAATTCGAAAAGCACATTTGAATTAAGATCGCTGACGTCTATGACAGTAATGTCACTTTCATCAATATGTCGGAAAATATTGTCCTGTAGTTTTGGACGTAGGTTTCGAATATCCGCCCGTGCAATCTCTAGCTCGCAATCCCTGACGCAAACCTCCTGAATACTTTCCCAGGTATCATTAATCCGTCCGCAAATGGCATGATTACAAAGCATCTGATTTTACGTTCGCTTCCATCTTGATTATCGTCATCAACCATATCGTTCCCTTAGCTCTTTGCCCCCACTTAATTGCATACTGAGTAAAACACCTCTTGAAGTAACATTATCGCGCTCTTCTTTCGTGAAACCAAACAATTTACCTCTACAAGAAGTCCTGTGAACAGCTGACGACCCTCTCCCCATCCCTTCTGTATGCTAATTTGCATTGCCTGGGGATTTTAGTAAAAACGGTCGTTTTATAGGAGATAGATAAAAAATAGAGCGAACAGCTTTTGCTGGTTTTTACCCTACGAACGTTCTCCGGAAACTGTATCTTGAAAACCATTCCGATCTCTGAATTCGTCCTGAAAATTTGCTGCTCGTGAACACCTCCTTTGACCGCTCGTTGAAACCGATAGGTGTCCGCTAATTCAGAAGCGATTCGTACAAGCAGCGATATTAATGAACATCTTGCATGGCTGAGGTGATAATACTGTATGTGTTAACGTTATCTGCACACTCCGGCCAAATTGCCTTTAAACATGACTGGTCTTGCCAGCAGCACCAAACTAACGCTTCTTACCTTGGCGAGCGGCCGTTCTGGCACAAGCTACCTGGCTGACTTTTTTGCCAGGAACGTGCAACAGTGTTATAGCACGCACGAACCTTATTTCATTCCCGGCAATCCTGTTCTGTTTGGCAAGCCCATCTATTGGAATACGCGTGGTAACGATAACGTGTTAGTGCCAGTCCTAAAGCGTAAATGCCGTTTCATCGCAAACTGTAAAGCACCGGTGTATTTTGAATCCAATCATGCCTTCCTGAAGGCGTTCAACCGTCACGCCGGCGCGTTACTCAAAAATCCCGGTTTTATTCACCTTGTTCGTCATCCCGGCAAAGTGGCCAAAAGCGAACTCCTGCGCGAGCAGCTGGCGCGGAGGATGCATATCCCGTTTGTGGATTACACCAGTGACACGGGCGAGCGTTATTTTCGCTGGGCACTAACCGGGAAGGAAGAGATTTTTCAGTATTATGAGGGGCACACTTTAAGCCGATTCCAGTTTTACCTGCTGCAATGGATAGAAATTGAATATCGGGCAATGCAGCTGATCAACCAGAACGGGTGGCAGGACCGTGTATTTTTTATAGATGTGGACGCACAATTAAAAGATGAAGCAGTTTTAAGACGAATGCTCGGTTTTTTTGATTTACGTCACAAGCCTCGTTTCAATATGGATTTACGCAGAAACAAAACGCCGTTTGTAGGCCCCACGATAATGACTACTCAGGATGAGCTGGAAATGCGATGGGTAATGGAAAGCCTGCCTGATGTTTACAGGGTATTGCTTAAAGGCGAACCCTATTCAGAATGTTCGAGCTGGGCGATAAGTGATTGGTTGAACGCGGACACGAAGTGATAACGGGTGCTACTCCTTCCGTTTGTAACACGTTTTTAAATCTTGAGAGGTTTGAAGGGATAAACCGCTTCGCTCACGCGAATCTCCGCAATGCGATGGCGGCCAACCCATAGATCAGAACGGCGAGCAGAATCACCGCGGCAAAACCCAGGTGAATAGCCAGCAAGGTGGCGAGTACTGCGCCCACTACCGAGGCAAAACCATTGATTGCCCACGCCCAGGGAATGGAGTCCTGAGCTGTTGAGGCGAGCCGCATCGTTCCGGTAGGAAAGGGCATTCCCATACAAACTGCCAGTGGTGCGATCAGCACTACGGAAACAGCTATTTTTGCCGCATCAGGCAAATGGGTGAGCGCCTGGAACAAGCCCGGCAGGATGGCGAGATAAAGCAGCGATAACACACCCATCGTCATTACCGCCAGGGTCAGGTGCCTGCTACCTCTAGCCATTGCTTTCTTTTGCCATCGTCCGGTAAGCCAGCTCCCCATGGCAGCGAATACCAGAAATGCGCACAACACAACCGCTACGGCATAGAGCGGATGGGCGAGAAACAGGATAAATTTCTGGATGAAGGCGATTTCCATGAACATGAAGGCGAAGCCGATAGCGAGAAAGTACAGGGCTACGGGTGCAGTGGGCAGCGCACGTCGAGCCCGCGCGGCAGCCAGCGGCGCCAGAATCAGAACAATGCTGGCAATAAATGCCTGCACCAGTGCCGCCACCAGCAGCGGATAGCTCCAGTCGAGCAGCGGCATACCTCCCTGCTCGCGCAGGGCGAACAGTTCAGCGGCTGCCGCCCATTTGAAGAAACGGAAAAAATAAGGCCGATCGTCAGTCGCAGGCTCGATGTAGAACTTGTAGCGGTTGATGAAGACCTCCCGCTGTGGACCCAGCAGCGCAGTCGCTCCTTTGAAGAAGTACGGCTGCTCCAGCAGGTTGTAGCGGTTTGCCTCCTCTGGGAGCATCCCGGGATAATAAGCCACATCAAAAGAACGCGTGCGGCCGAACTCCTTGATCGCCTCGATTTCCTCAGCGGTGAAATCGCTGTTCTTTACTAGCAGCGTGACGGTTTTCCAGCCTCGTATCATCACCAGCCGCCCGCCTGGATTGGGGATACCGTTTTGCTCCAACGCAAACACCGCCGTAGCAAATAATTTCAGTGCGTCGCGCGGCGGCAGGGTCAGCCAGCGGGTAACGGCCAGCATGCCGTCCGGCGTCAATCGGCTCAGGTACGTCTGGAGTGCCTCCACCGTGTAGAGATAACTCTCGCTCAGACCGTATAGCCCTGCCGAAGCGACGCCAAATGAATCCATCAGCGCCACCTGGACAAGATCGTAGCGGTCCGGGCTGGCATTGACAAAGCCGCGCGCCTCGGCTGCAAACACGCGTACCCCTGGCTGTGCATAAAGGCTCCCCCCAAAGTCGCGAAAACGCTGCTGGACCAGATCGATAACATTGCGGTCGAGCTCCACCGCATCGACCGCGGCTGCCCCGTGGTAAAGTGCCTGTAGCACATCGCTGCCTGCTCCTGCGCCCAGCACCAGCACCCGGGGCTTTTCCAGCACGTGATAAGGCAGCGCCGAGGTAAGCTGGTCGAGATACGCCAGCGGCGCGAACTTGCCGTCGAACCTTGTCAACACCAATGGTCCTTCTCCGTCCACGAACACAGCCAGTTGGGGCGGCGGCTCGTCCGTGGCATTGAGACTCATCCCTGGCGCATGACGGAATGGGATCAGGGTATTTTCCACTACCGTGATCTGCCCCAATGGACTGGAACGCTCCTCTACTACCTGTGCCCCGGCAATATTCAGGGTTTGGCTCAAATCCTTATAGGGGGAGGGCTGTGCTTGCAACCAACTGCCGGGTAGTGCCACGAATACCGCCAAACCCAACCCAAGAAATATTCCGGCGAGCCATTTTGGCCGCATCCCCAGTTCGATGACGGCAATGGCGGCAGCCAGCAGGGCCAGTGCGGTGAGGACGACGAGCGCATTGTGGGGCGGCATGAGAAAAAGCACGCCGATAACGCCAAGGCTGCCTATCCCCGCCCCTAGTATGTCGAATGCATAGACTCGCCCTGCCTGGCTGCCGAAGTGCCACATGACGAGGCCAATACCCAGCCCTCCGCAAAAGAAAGGCAGCATCATCAGCAGATAAATGGCGAGCAGTCTGGTTAGCTGGGTTTGATCCCACAGGAGCTGCAGCGGATTGAACGGAACCTGCTGTGCCAGCAGAAACGCTGCGGGCATGAGAAACGCCATTGCCATGGCAACCATGACGTAGACCCAACCGACGCGCGGAGCAATTTTTTCCTTTAGCAATGCCAGCGCCGTGCCGCTTGCTCCATAGCCCAGCATTGCCGCACTGATGATCATGTAGGCGAAATGGTGCCACAGCACAATGCTGAACAAGCGGGTCAGCAGTACTTCATATGCCAGAACGCAAGCTGAGAGCAGGCCGATGGCGATTAATGGCGGACGCGGTATGGACATAGCGGGTTCCGCAGTTCAATGTCCACCGCTGAGCGGAACGAACCGCACTGGCACAATTTGACGGGTGGTCACCGAGCCGTCCTGCTGTTTCTCCACCAGCATCAAATACTGGGTCATGAAACTTGCGCCAAGCGGAATCACCATGCGACCGCCCAGTTTCAGCTGCTTGAGCAGAGGTGGGGGTACATGGCTTGCGGCAGCCGTTACGATGATGGCGTCGAATGGCGCAGCTTCCGGCCAGCCATAGTAGCCATCGCCCACCCTTGTTTCTACATTTTCATAACCAAGGGATTTGAGCCGTTCCGCCGCCTGTTTTCCCAGCGGCTCGATAATTTCAATGCTGTAAACGGATTTGGCCATTTCCGCAAGAACAGCGGCTTGATAACCTGAACCGGTGCCGATTTCTAGTACGGTATCGCCCTCTTTGATGTTCAGCAGGTCGGTCATTCGCGCGACGATTAGAGGCTGCGAAATGGTCTGTCCATACCCTATGGGAAGGGGGTGGTTGCGATAAGCGAACGGCGCCAGCCACCCAGGCACAAAACGGTGCCGCTCCACTTTTCCCATTGCTGCCATGACGCTGGGATCGGGAGGAGTACTACCGGATGAAGCGACTACCTCCTCCACCATTTTTTGGCGCAACGCGTCGAATTCCGCTGCTTGCGACGGTAAAGCACAACAGAAATAAAGGAATGCGCCTAAAGCGCTGGCAGCGCCGGCAGCGAATTGGCATTTCATAACCTCATTAAAGCAAATTCCCGGCAGACTGCTGGCGAAAAATTGAGGAGCGCGCCGGACATCATTGGCACAAAATCCGACGCCGATGTCCGTCACCGTATTTCGCGATGCGGTAATGAGGAAACTACGCCCTAAGCTTACTGCGGTGGAGGTGGGGGTGGAATGCCTGGAGGCGGTGGCGGCGGAGGTGGCAGCGAACTCCTCCGTACGCTTCGGACAGGTGGATAGGATGGATAAGGAGCACCTGTATACTGGTTGCCACTGTTCATATTAGAGCCGCTCGTGACTTGGCCGTGTACCGGAACGCGGTGACCTTTCCCGTACATGCATTGGGTATAGCCCATGTCGTAACGTTGCTGACCGGCATATCCCGACGCGCCGGCAGTTCGGATTCCAGCAAGACTCCCGGCCAACAGACCGGCGCCGGCCCCGATAGCTGCGCCGCGCCCGCCTCCTAAAGCCGCGCCTGCTGCCGCGCCCAACCCTGTACCTACTGCGGCACTCCCTATTCCGCTGGATATGGAGGCCTGATCCGGCGTCCGGCCACCGATTTGCTCGTGGGCGAATTGCCTGCAGTAATGATCGTCGTAACGAAACTGGTCGAAGCTTCTGCCGGAACCTGGCAAAGCCATCATGCTGGGTCCTGTAGGCATGCTTGTGCACGCAGTCAGCGAGCACAATGAAGATAGCGCCAGCAGAGCGGATAACGTAAGTGTTTTGCGCATGTCGGCGGTTATCCCGCTACTCCCCGGGCTGGGGCGCGACCCGCAGCCATCCGTCAGGACATTTTTTCACATAGGGATAATAGCCCTCAGGACTTCGGCAGTAGTGCCAATAGTTGGCCGCTTGAGCTTGCGGCTGGATTTGCACGACCTCCCGCTGCTGGATGTATACGGGCGGCGCGGAGGGAGCCGCAACAACAGGCGCATAGCCATAACCTGGTCCATACCCGTAATTGGGCGCGTACCCGACAGGAGGATACCCATAGGAAGGAGGATAATAAGGGGCGCGACTGCTATACGAGCCCAGGCCGTAACCCAATAATCCCAGTCCCAGTGCCAACCCATATCCCCCGTAACCTCCACGATGGTGGTGGTGGCCATGATGATGGCCGTGGTGACCATGGTGACCATGGCCCCCACCCGCTAATGCCGGAGCTGCCGGAATCGACCCGAGCAACATAAGAGCTGTGGCGCACATCAATTTCATGATTTTCATTTACGTCTCCATACCGTAGCAATGGTTGCGCTTTAATCAAAAAAACGAACAGCTCCTTTATCGCCATCCCTGCTGGATATAAACCGGCGGCGCAGGAGGTACGGCAACGGGCGCATAGCCATAACCCGGCGCATAACCTGCGGAAGGATAGCCATATGCAGGTGGATAGGAAGGTGCTCTATTACTCAGATAGCCCAGACCGTAACCCAGCAGTCCCATCCCCATTCCTATTGCGAGTCCATATCCCCCGTGTCCTCCTCCGTGGTGATGGTGGCCGTGGCCATGGTGGTTACGATGATGACCATGGTTATGATGACCGTGCTTGTGATGCCCGTGGCCTTTTCCCGCCCATGCCGAACTCGCGGGGACCAACCCAAGCATGATTAGAGCAACACATGTAAATTTTATTTTTGTCATGAAAGTCTCCATTTCAGTAATGATCATAGTTACAAGGGGACATCGACCAGGAGCAGTTTCTATCGCGCCATGATGGATATAACGCTCCAATGGAGAATCGGTTGTCTTTTTTTCACATAAATTTCACATAAACTTCACAAAAATGGTAATTTACGGATCGCGTGGTTCAGAATTAGATAGTTCGCAGCTAGCACGCTTGTAACTGGATGGCCCCATTCACATTATTTGTTATGAAATATCCGCGCAGACTGATTGTCGACCGGGAGAGTGACCAGCTCTGTAATAGGTGTACTTAAGTCCAATGGTCATTGTTATCGAAATGTGTAAGATGCCGGGCTATATCAACGGGCGGACTTCCATGCGCCGCCGAAAGGCGGATCAGTTGGTTGTCTGGAAAGCGCTAAAAAGGGAATCTGGTTTTTCGTACACACTGTACGGCCAGAATTCCGGCCCATGGGTGAATATGTTTCCGATGATTGCGATTGACAGTGTCGCGTGAAGAGCTGTGCGGGAAGGTTTGTATCTGTAACTGAAAAATATGGGATTACTATTTCATCCAGCCATCCTGGTCTGGAAGGCATCAACCACAAGAGGAGATCGGACATGCGCAAAGGTTTAGTGATAATGCTGGCGGGTTTTCTGGTGTATGGCGCTCCAGTACTTGCCCGTGAAGGGGATGGCGGCAATGGCGGACATGGCGGACATCATGAAGGCATGGGTGGTCATGGTCAGCATGGTAGTCCTGGCGGTTCGGCATCCGGACACATGAGCGAACGGGGAATCGAGAATACAAACGCGCAGTGGTCCGCCGGGGCAGCCAAGGGTGACGATCGTTCCGATCTGAGAAATCATGACGGCCGCGGGCATGGCCACGAAGCTGGGGAAGGCGGCCGCAACCATGGGAAGGGCAAGCATCAAGGTCATGAAAACAGGGGAAACAAGGCTGATAAGGATAAAGCCATCAAGGGTAAAGGCGGCAAAGGCGGCAAAGGCGATAAAAATGGCAAAGGGAAACACGGCATGCACAATGGTTCGCACTGACGTTGGTAGAAAGCTATAGGTCGAAGGCGCGGCAAAAAAAGCAATACCTTTTCATAAGGAGACACAATGTCAAACGAATCCGTTAATTATTGGAAGCTGGCCACGATTGGAATACTGCTGGTTGGCGCAACCGTGGCGGCAACGCTGATGGTCGCCGGGCCGGACTCCAAGACCGAGGAATCAGGCACGCCGTCATCCACGGCCCAGTCCGGGGATATTCCGGGCGCCGAGCACGAAAAGAAGGCCGTATCTACCTCGCCCATCGAGGAAACGCCAGAGGAGCGTCCCCGGAGTGTCCGCGCCGCACAGCCAAACAGGAGCGCTTCAGCAGCGGTTCCACCTCCTCCCCAAGCTGCATATCCCCCCCAGCCGGCCTATCCTTCTCAATCTGTCATGGATGCGTGCAACAGATACGCGAATGAGCAGGTCAATAGCAAAGCCCAGGAAGTACTCACGAGTGCCGCGCTAGGCGCTGCTATCGGCGCAGCCGTGGGTGCGGCGGGCGGCGCGATTGCAGGGGGCGGAAAAGGCGCGGGAAAGGGTGCCGCGATAGGTGGAGTAACAGGCGCGGCGGGCGGGACGCTTTACGGACTCAACGAAACCAAGTCGCACGATGCGCAATATCAGGCGGCTTATTCCTCCTGCATGCGATCGAAGGGTTTTTAAATCCAGTTGTTGTTCATATGTCCCAGGCATTTCCAGCAGCAGGCTTTCTGCGGATAATTGGCTGTGGTAATCGGCCGGTAAAGTATGGTAAATGCCTGGGGCGATAACGGATCTCCGCCGTTCCTTATTCCATCACGGCCGGCAAATGTGCGGCAAGCGCGTTCTTTTCCTTGGTTGACATACCCAGCAAGGCGTAGCCCAGCAGTTTATCTTCCACACTTTTAAACAGCGCCTTGACACCGTTTTCATCTTCCTCGACCAGCCATTCGCCCTGCATAGAGGTATCCGGCGGTGACACGACGGCGGGACAAGATGGCGTTTTAACCAGCACAGGCATGGCTGGATAGCGTATTGGAGTCAGAGTTTGGGCAAGCGTTGCTGCCAGGCCGCGCGCCGCGTGCATGATCGGCATGACGAACGGCAGCACCCGGCCTTCCACCTCGGCGCAATCGCCTAGCGCGTAAATATCCTCGTAGCGGGTCTGCAGCGAGCGGTTTACCGTGATGCCGCGATTCACGGCAATCCCGGCCGCTTCCGCCAAAGCAGTGCGAGAGCGCAACCCTACAGCGGAAAGTACGATATCCGTCTGGATTGTTTCTCCATCGGCAAGAGTCAAACGCAAGCTTTCATGGATCCGCTCCACGAATTGAGTTGCCGCCCCCAAGTGAAAAACCACGCCGGCAGCTTCCAGTCTGCGTTGCATAAAGGCGCCCCCGGCTGGTGGCAGAAGCCGCCCCAGAGGTTGGGTGCTGATATCGATCACACGTACCCGATAGCCTGCCATGGTCAGATCGTTGGCAAATTCACAGCCGATCAGCCCTGCGCCAAGAATGGTTACGTCCTTTTTTCCTTCCAGCGCATCACGCAGGCGTTGGTAGTCATCAAGGTCGTTTACGGAAAGAATGTCTTTTACCCCCTCACCTTCCAGCGGCAGCCGGATCGGATCGGCGCCCATGGCCAGGACAAGTTTGCTATAGGACAATTTCTCTCCATCGTGCAACGTCACTGTTCTGCTCGTCGGGTCAATGGCTGTCACCCGGCTATACGATCGAATCGTCATTTTCAACTGCTCAGCCATTTTCTCAGCGCTGGCATTCAGTATGGATGCCGGAGTTTTGCCCGTCGCTAAGGCATTTGACAGCATCGGCTTGGAGTAGAAACCGCCATGATCTGCCGAAATGATCAGAATAGGCGTTTCGACGTCCAGCTTCCGAAACTCCCGGGCCACAGTATAACCCGCAAGGCCGCTGCCGATAATGATTACAGGCTGCTCGGTCATTGTCGGGCTTCTCCAGATTTGAAGCTGGCGTTCATAATGTGCCCAGTATAATGTCCTTTGTCCCGGATATTTTGCGGGCACGCCAGTGCGTCGACAACGCGTTGCGGGGCGATCTTTTTAGTATCAACAAGATTGCAACGTTCACGTATGTACTGTTGAAATTCAATCATTCCGTTTCCTTGAAATTATCAAATGGTAAATTATCTGAATTTTGATGCTTTTAAAAAAATTTTATGAACAATTTATGAACGCACAGACGTCAGTAAGGCGTTCGTTAGTACCTATGTATTCGGCAGCGAAACATCGTGAAAGTTTATACTAGCGAGTACCAGTGGGATGTGGCGCATGCGAACTCGGCCCAACAGATCCTCCACCAGGCCCCAGGTAGCAAAAGAATAGCCGAGATTGGGCGGCAGGGATAATCTTATTGATGAGCGAAAATAGAATGAAAATCGGTTTCATCGGTCTCGGGATCATGGGGAAGCCCATGGCCGAGCGCCTTATCAAGGGTGGACATAGCCTATTTCTGCATTCCCGCAGCGGTGTGCCGGAGGAGTTGCTAGAGCAGGGTGGCAAAGTTTGTTCCTCGCCCAGAGAAGTCGCACAAAATGCCGATATCATCATCACGATGCTGCCCGATACTCAGGATGTGAAACGGGTGCTGTTTGGTGAGAATGGCGTAGTGCAAGGATTGGGGTTGGGGTTGGGATTGGAATCGAGCGGCGGCTCGAGTACAGGCAAGATTGTGATGGACATGAGTTCCATATCTCCCATCGACACCCGAGAATTTGCCGCCAACATCAATAAGCTCGGTTGCGACTATGTGGATGCCCCGGTGTCCGGTGGCGATATCGGTGCGAGGAACGCTACCCTTACCATAATGGTGGGCGCCACCGAACCGGTGTTCGAGAAGGTAAAATCTGTCCTCCAGTTAATGGGTAAAACTGTTACGCTAATTGGCGCCAATGGCGCAGGCCAGGTTTGCAAGATTGCCAATCAGATCATCGCTGCTCTCACAATCGAGGCCGTGGGAGAAGGGCTGCTTTTTGCTTCCAAGGCTGGCGCCGATCCCTCAAAGGTCCGCCAGGCCTTGATGGGTGGTTTTGCCTCGTCACGCGTTCTGGAGATTCATGGCGAACGCATGATCAAGCGGGCGTTCGAACCGGGATTTCGCATTGAATTGCACCAGAAGGACCTGGGCCTCGCGCTATCCAATGCGCGCGCATTGGATATCAGTTTACCTAACACTGCTGCGGTTCAGGAATTGTTCAGTGCATGCATCGCTCACGGCGGCGGCAAATGGGATAGCGCGGCAATGGTAAAAATGCTCGAAAAACTGGCGAATCATGAGATCCGGGATTCAGCCGGAGAATCTGATAAGCTGAGTTCTCCAAAATGAGTTGCTGGGCAATGGATTTATGAATTCTCTCGAACTTGTCACCCGGCTGCGCACTTTTCTGCCATCTGAAGCGGTGTTGCATGAAAAAGAGGACTTGAGGCCGTACGAGTGCGACGGTCTGTCGGCTTACCGGCAAACGCCAATGATTGTCGTATTGCCGCAAACCGAAGACGAAGTGGCCCAAATTCTGCGAATCTGCCATGCATCGAAAATTCCGGTAGTGGCACGCGGCGCAGGAACCGGTCTGTCCGGAGGCGCGCTGCCCCACGCAGAGGGGGTTCTGCTGTCGCTTGCCAAGCTGAAATGCATACTTGAGCTTGATCCGGTGGCGCGCACCGCCAGGGTGCAGCCAGGCGTTCGCAATCTTGCCATCAGCGAAGCAGCGGCGCACCATGGACTGTATTACGCGCCCGACCCCTCTTCTCAGATTGCGTGCTCTATCGGCGGTAACGTGGCCGAAAATTCCGGGGGCGTGCATTGCCTTAAATATGGGCTCACGGTGCACAATATTCTCAAGTTGCGCGTGTTGACCATAGAGGGTGAGGCTCTTGAAATCGGGGGCGGCGGCCTGGATGCTGCAGGCTATGATCTGCTGGCATTAATGACGGGTAGCGAAGGCATGCTGGGTATCGTGACCGAAGTTACCGTAAAACTCACGCCCAGGCCTGAAAAAGCCCAAGTGGTCCTTGCCGCCTTCGACGACATACGCAAGGCTGGTGATGCGGTGGCAAATGTGATCGCTGCGGGAATAATCCCGGCGGGCATGGAAATGATGGACAAAATCACGACCCGCGCAGTGGAGGAGTATATCCATGCCGGCTATAACCTCGATGCGGCTGCAATCCTGTTATGCGAATCCGACGGCGCGGCGGAGGAAGTAGCGGAGGAGATTCAGCGCGTTAACGAAATCATGATGCAGAGTGGAGCGATCGAGATCCGAACATCCCGCGACGAGGCCGAACGCCTCAGATTCTGGGCGGGGCGCAAGGCCGCGTTCCCGGCGGCAGGCCGTGTTTCGCCGGATTATTACTGTATGGACGGAACGATTCCACGCAAGAATCTTGCGCTGGTACTGTCCGGAATCGAAGCGCTCTCTGCTGAATACGGCTTGCGTTGCATGAATGTCTTCCACGCGGGCGACGGAAATTTGCATCCATTGATTCTTTATGATGCCAACCGCCCTGGAGAGCTTGAATTAACAGAGGAATTTGGCGCAAAAATACTCCAGATGTGCATCCAGGCCGGGGGAACCATTACAGGTGAGCACGGAGTCGGCATAGAAAAAATCAACCAGATGTGTTCGCAATTCAAGACTGGCGAACTGGAAATGTTCCATGCGGTAAAGGCTGCCTTCGATTCGGATGGACTTTTGAATCCGGGTAAAGCCGTGCCGACGCTGCGACGTTGCGCGGAGCACGGGGCAATGCATGTGCATCGGGGCGAAGAAAAATTCCCTGAATTGCCAAGATTTTGATGATGCTTATTTTATGTACTTCGCCTTGGAAGGCCTCTGATTAAGCCATGCAGAAAATCATCGATCAATTTGCCGACACCATTCGCGCGGCCGCTGGAGATAACGCAACGTTACTGATACGCAGCGGCGGCACCAAGGATTTCTACGGCAATCGAACCGCGAATCCCGATGGCTCAGAGGGCCGCGTTCTGGATGCCACGGCCTACGCAGGCATCGTCGATTACGAGCCTACCGAACTGGTCGTAACAGCCCGCGCCGGTACTCGTCTGGCTGACCTTGAAACGGAACTGCGTAAGCGTGGTCAAATGTTGGCTTTTGAGCCGCCGCATTTCGGTCCCGGCGCCACCCTTGGTGGTTGTGTCGCAGCCGGCCTTTCCGGTCCGCGCCGTGCGTCCGCCGGAGCGGTGCGAGACTTTGTCCTGGGGGTGCGGATGCTGGATGGTAGAGGTGATGACCTGAGTTTTGGCGGGCAGGTGATGAAAAATGTCGCCGGCTATGATGTCTCGCGTTTGATGACGGGTTCGATGGGAACACTGGGTTTGTTACTGGACGTTTCGCTTAAGGTGCTGCCGTTACCGGCGGCGGAGCTTACGCTGCGTTTACCGATGAGCGAGGCGGAGGCCATCGACAGGATGAATCTCTGGGCAGGTAAACCGCTACCGGTTTCCGCAACCTGCTTCTGCAATGGCCAGCTTACTTTCAGGCTCTCCGGCGCAGCATCGGCAGTGGGCGCGGCTCGCGCGGTATTAGGCGGTGAAGAAGTCGCCGAGGGCGGGGCTTTCTGGCAATCGGTACGCGAACAGACGCACTCTTTTTTTCAACCAGGAAAGCAGCTCTGGCGCTTGTCCATAAAATCAACGGCACGGCCCCTTTCGCTGCCGGGAAAGCAGCTGATCGAGTGGGGTGGAGCGCTGCGCTGGCTGATAGCTGATCCACATGATGATGCGGACACGGATGCTGTACGTACAGCCATACGCAATACGGCGAAAGATGCGGGCGGTCACGCGACATTGTTTCGCAGCGATGGACCATGCGCGGCAGTATTCCATCCACTCCCGCCAGCGCTGATGAATATCAGCCGCCGTCTGAAGGAAAAATTCGACCCGATGCACATCTTCAATCCAGGCCGGATGTACCCGGAAATATAAAGTGCAAACCAATCTCGCGGATTTCATCAAGGACACTCCAGAGGGACAGGAAGCGGAGGAGATACTGCGCACTTGTGTTCATTGCGGTTTCTGCCTTGCCACCTGTCCGACTTACCAGTTGCTGGGCGATGAACTGGACAGTCCGCGGGGACGCATATACCTGATGAAGCAGGTATTGGAAGGCGAACCGGTCACGGAAAAGACCCAGCTGCATCTGGACCGCTGCCTGACTTGCCGCGCCTGCGAGACGGTTTGCCCGTCCGGCGTACGGTATGGACGGCTGGTGGATATCGGCCGTGGCATCGTTGAAAAGAAGGTGGGGCGAGGGGTTGCCGCCGGTACTGTGCGATACGCACTCCGCCAGGCCTTGCCTAACCCCGGTATATTTGCGTCGTTGCTGAAACTGGGGCAGTCCTTCCGTCCACTACTGCCGGGAACGCTGAGGGATTCACTCCCTCCGCCTGTGCGGAAAACGCAAGCCCCGGAATCATGGCCTTATGTGCGTCACAAACGCAAGATGCTGGTACTCGAAGGCTGCGTGCAACCCTCGCTGGCCCCCAATATCAACGCCGCGGCCGCGCGGGTGCTGGACAAGCTTGGTATATCGCTCGTTATAGCGCCGAAGGCAGGTTGCTGTGGCGCCGTGTCTTATCATCTCAATGCCCAGCAGGAGGGGTTGGATTACATGCGCCGCAATGTCGATGCCTGGTGGCCCTATATTGAGCAGGAAGGTGGAGACGCGGATGCTGCAGGTGGTATAGAAGCCATTGTCTTGACCGCCAGCGGCTGTGGAGTGACGGTAAAGGAATACGGCCATTTGTTGAGCCATGACCCTGCCTATGCGGAAAAAGCGGCGCGAATTTCTGAATTGGCCAAGGATATCAGCGAGATTGTAGAAGCTGAAACCGACACACTTCTCCCATTTCTCAACCGAAGGTCTCCTGACACACCCAGCACAATAAAACCCAGGCTAGCGTTCCATTCCCCCTGTACTCTGCAGCATGGGATGCGCATCCGAGGTGTCGCAGAGAAGATTCTGATCGCCGCTGGCTTCGAATTGACGTACGTGCCCGACGCTCATCTTTGCTGCGGATCGGCGGGGACCTATTCGATTTTGCAGCCGGAACTATCGCAACAGCTGCTGAAAAATAAAGTGACCGCGCTGGAATCGGGCGGGCCAACCCGGATTGCTACCGCCAATATCGGTTGCCTCATGCATGTGCGAAGCGGAACGTCGTTGCCAGTCGAGCACTGGATCGAAATACTGGACGAGACACTTCGCGAAGAGGAGGGAACACCAGGGAAGTTGGAATTGCGGGCGGCTTCACCGTTCTCCCGTTAGCCTCTCGCCCTACAGTAACCATTCCACGAGGCGGTTTCACTTTTTACCCCTGCCTTAACTCTATATAATCAAGCTTACCTTTCCGTACTCCGAGACCGCCAGATAACATCCATGAGCTTTGTCAACAAGCCAATGGCGAAAAAATCAAGTTCCAGTCCCTTGCCACCCAGGGTCTCCAGGCTGCTGCGCGAATCCGCCGGGCTTGCGTTACTCGGTGTGGTGCTTTATCTGATGCTGATATTTTATGGGTACGATCGTGCTGATCCCGGATGGTCGCATAGCGGCAACACCCCAGCCCTGAATCCCGGTGGGCTGGCAGGCGCCTGGCTGTCAGACCTGCTGCTGTACTTATTCGGCGTTTCGGCCTGGTGGTGGGTATTCTTTTTCCTCTTTCTGGTTTCGTGGACTTACCACCGCATTGAGGGCGGGATATTCGACCGCCGGCCGCTGTTTGTTTCCGCTGCCGGATTTCTTGTATTGCTGGTTACCAGCAGTGCGCTTGAAGCACTGCGGTTTTATACGCTCCAGATAACCCTGCCCCAGACCCCGGGAGGAGTGCTGGGTTTGATAATCAGCAAGAACCTGTCGCAGATACTGGGTTTTACCGGCGCGACGCTGGCGCTCGTCATATTGATCGCGATCGGTTTCAGCTTGTTTACGGGTCTTTCGTGGTTGCGCTTCATCGAGAAACTGGGCGCCGCGTTGGAGGGAATCTGTCTGTTCTTCAAACGGCAATGGGAGAACTGGCAAGATCGGCGCGCGGGTATTGCCTCTGCAATCCGTCGCGATGAATTGGTCGAGGTAGGAAAAAAACGCTTCCACGAAAATCCGCCTCTCCATATTGAACAACCAGCGACCGCGATTCTGAAGTCGCCTCGGGTGATCAAGGAAAAACAGACGCCATTGTTCATTGACCTGCCCGATTCACCGTTGCCGCCGTTGCGTCTATTGGATGAACCGGTGAAGAAAGATGTGGAAATTCTCTCGACCGACACGCTTGAATTTACATCGCGCCTGATCGAGCGGAAGTTGATAGATTTTGGCGTGGAGGTCAAGGTTGTGGCCGCATACCCCGGCCCCGTCATTACCCGCTATGAAATCGAGCCCGCCGTGGGTGTAAAGGGCAATCAGATTCTCAACTTGGTGAAAGATCTGGCGCGCTCGCTGTCGGTTGTAAGTATCCGCGTGGTTGAAACCATTCCCGGAAAGACCAGTATGGGCCTGGAAATACCAAATCCCAGGCGGCAGGTGGTGCGGCTATCGGAAATCCTCAGTTCGCAGGCTTATGCCGAGATGGCGTCGCCATTGACTATCGCCCTGGGCAAGGATATTGGTGGGCATCCGGTAGTGGCGGATCTTGCAAGAATGCCGCATGTGCTGGTAGCGGGAACGACGGGATCAGGCAAGTCGGTAGCGATCAACGCCATGATACTGAGCCTCATCTATAAAGCGACGCCTGAGCAGGTGCGCCTGATCCTGGTGGACCCGAAAATGCTTGAATTATCCGTATATGAAGGCATCCCGCATTTGCTGGCGCCGGTCGTGACCGATATGCGGCAGGCGGCCAGCGCGCTTCGATGGGGCGTAGCGGAAATGGAGCGGCGTTACAAGTTGATGTCGGCGCTCGGCGTACGTAATCTCGGCGGCTACAATCAGAAAATCCGCGATGCGATCAAGAACGAGAAGCCGCTGACCAATCCATTCAGCCTGACGCCGGATGCGCCGGAGCCGCTGGAAGAGATGCCGCTGATAGTTGTGGTAATAGATGAACTGGCCGATCTGATGATGGTAGTGGGCAAAAAGGTTGAAGAATTGATCGCCCGGCTTGCGCAAAAAGCACGCGCCGCCGGCGTGCATTTACTGCTGGCGACCCAGCGACCCTCGGTGGATGTGATTACCGGCCTTATCAAGGCCAATATACCGACACGAGTGGCGTTTCAGGTATCGAGCAAGGTGGATTCGCGTACGATACTCGACCAGATGGGGGCGGAAGCGTTGCTGGGACAGGGGGATATGCTTTATCTGCCGCCTGGAAGCGGTTATCCGCAGCGGGTGCATGGCGCTTTTGTCGCCGATCAGGAAGTGCACCGGGTAGTGGAGTACCTGAAGGAACATGGTGAGCCCAGATATGTGGATGGGGTGCTTAACTCGCTGGAAGAAGAAGGTGGCGCGGGCGAAAACGGCGGCATGGCCGGGCAGGAAAACGTCGAGTCCGATCCGCTTTACGACGAAGCCGTCGGCGTGGTGCTCAAGTCGCGCCGGGCCTCTATTTCATTGGTACAGCGGCACTTGCGGATCGGTTACAACCGCGCCGCCCGGCTGATTGAAGAGATGGAACGTGCAGGCCTTGTCTCGGCCATGCAGACCAACGGTAATAGGGAAGTGCTTGTGCCATCGAGGAACGAATAGAGCAAGCAACTTGACCAGCTAGCGAGACCAAGTCAAGCACTTGACCAACCTCTGTAGTCAACCCGCGAAAGCGGGTATCCATCGGCTACCAGATACTCAACTCATATCACCAATAGCGCGTCGTACCCGCGAAAGCGGGTATCCACGGAATCCAGGACATATCACCGTTTGTCTCTCCGGATTCCGTATCAGGATTTCTCAAAGAATAAGCAGCAGTCGGCAGCAGTTGGTTTAAGGGCGCTCATCGATACCTTGATGAGGTGCCAGGAGACTCTGCGTGTCGTTTTAGGGCAGACATCGTGACAGGAAAACGCTAAATTAGCGGCATAAAATCAAAACGCTCCGTTCCTCTTATTTGCTTGAGGAGCGGAGCGTTGGTAAAGCAGCTTCAGCTAATCAGCCAGGCCAACCAGCCAACCAGTCATCGCTCAACCGGTTACGGTACGATGCGGTTGTTGAGGATGACTTTGCTCTGGCCGTTCCAGACGACGTCGGTCAGGTTGGAGTAGCGGGTGATGATCTGCGCCGCTATGCCGCCTGCAAACAGTCCCGACCAGCCCAGGATGACAAAGCC
>NZ_FODX01000008.1 GCF_900110495.1 Nitrosovibrio sp. Nv6
CAGGCTGGGCCAATACCGGGATGCTGATGCAGCAGATCGCACAACTCAACCGGGAAGAGGAAATCCTCCCGCCACCTGGCGATCATGTGCATTGAACCCCGATAACAAGGTAGCAAGAAGCAGGAGTGGCAAACCGATATGGGCTGCGGTTCAGTGCTCAATCACAATAAGTTTCAATTAGTTCTTACAGGAGAGATGGAAATGATTAAATCGATGGCCATGGTCTTTGTTAGCGCTTCGCTGGTCGCCTCAATGCCCGCTTCGGCGCATACCGAAGAATATTTCGACTCTCATGCCGCACCGCATGGAGGGCAGATGCGCATGGCCGGACCTTATCATCTGGAGCTTGTTGCAAAAGAAAAGGAACTCGAGCTCTATGTGACGGACCACGGGGATACCAAGATCAACACTGAAGGTGGCGTCGGTAAGGCAACCATACAAGCCGGCAAGGCCAAGCCCAAAACCACGATCAAACTCGAGCCCACTGGCGACAATATGTTCAAAGGGGCTGGAGATTTCACGCTCACCCCCGATACGGTAATCGTCGTATTCATCAAATTGCCCGAACAGGAAGCGCAGTCCACCCGTTTTACTCCGCTCAAGCCCAAGGCAAAGGATGGAAAAAAATCAGGGGAAGACCACAGCGGACACGACCACCACATGCATCAAGATGACAAAAAGCCGGCAGAAGACCACAGTGGGCATGATAGCCATCACATGCATCACTGAAGTAAGCTGAAAGCATAGTAGAAGCAGCCCCGAAATAGAGCGTGCCCACGAAGACAAGGCAAACCCGGGAGCAATACTCGGGTCTAGCCTTTCCCGATTGCGCTAGTTTCTCCGGCACGCAGCGCGGCTTGCCGGCCTCTTGGGACATCTATACCCATCAATATCATCAAGCCGATAATAAAATAACTGCCGGTGATCAGCATGGCAAGCCGGTGGTCGCCTCGTGAAATCCAGCTTACGAGGCCGTACGTCACCGGACCTAATATCGATGATAAATTAACCGCCAGTCCCCATAGCCCGAAGAATTCCGCGCGCCTGGCGTCAGGGCTGAAATAACCTATCAGCGCCCGGCCGGCTGATTGAGAAGCCCCGAGACACAGGCCCGCGAGGTTGGCAGCCAGCCAGAACATCGCCCGGTCTTCGGCCATCCAGGCCAGCAACACCATCACAATCCAGCCCACGAGGGTTAGCGCTATTGTTGGAATATGGCCGATCCTGTCCTGTACGCTTCCGAACCCGAACGCACCCACTGATGCGGTAACATTGACCACCAGAACCAGAAACATGGTGTCCCCGGTGTCAAATCCCATTACCTGTTGCGCGTATATTGCCGCCAACGTAATGACTGTCTGAATACCAGCCTGGTAAAACACGATGCAGGAGAGAAACCGTACCAGGTCACGATAATCGCGTACGTGATTGACCGTATCGCCGATCCGCGCAAACGCCTCGCGCACTACCGTCCGTCCGGAAAGATGCGGCTGCGGCAGCGCCCGCTCCTTCAGAAAAAGAAAGGTAGGGATACTCGATAGCGCAAACATACAAGCGGTTATCAGCATCGTTATGGGTACAAACTCTTCAGCCGGCTTCCCCTGTCCCTGTGCCCATGTCACGTATCCTAGCGATAACCCCAGGCTGATCAGCCCGCCTATATAGCCGAAGCTCCAGCCCCAGCCGGAGACTTTCCCTAGCGCTCTTTCCTGCGCCAGTTCCGGTAAAAACGCGGAAATCAGGTTCCCGCCGCACGTGAAAAAGAAATTGGAAAGAACGATTAGCACGACCGCCAGCCATAAGTCACCCGAACCGACAAAGTAAAGCAATGCGGTAAATAACACGCAGCCCACCGTACTCAGGAATAACAGACGCTTTTTCGCAGCGTACGCATCAGCATAAGCCCCAAGCACGGGCGCTGTCAGAATAATAAGCGCATAGGAAACCGCCAGTGCCGCCGTCCATGCAAATGTCCCCCATGCCTCATTCCTGGTTACCACCGCAACGAAATACGCATTAAAAATCGCAGTGATTACAACTGTGGTATAGCCGGAATTGGCGAAATCGTACATCGCCCAGGACCAAACTTCCCGCCGGCTTACGCCCGAAGCAAGGTATTGAGGCTTATCTTCCATACGCATTGAGATAGAGAGTGAAGCGGAGTACTTATGGGAATACGCGCCCAACATCGTCTTTAAAAGAGTGAGTGCACACTTTAACCGATGACAGCCAAAGGTTGTATTTCAGTCGAATAGAAAGCGATCAGCAGGGCAAAAAGATGCATTGTGCAGTACGCCAGCATTCCTGCCCGCCTTATGGAGATAGGATTATTACCTACCTGCTGCATCCAATACGTCACTCGCAAAAGGAACTTTGATGCGTAGATTACCAGTCAACAGTTTCACACATTTTCATCCTATATATTGGATTTTATGCGCATGGAAATGATGTGATTGCGGCATGAAAGGTATCCGGCAGCGCCGCTATACAAGAAGAACCGGCGAAGAAATAAATCAATGCCTTGTCTGATTCAAGGCGTCACCGCTAACGTTTACCAGCACCCCTATCAGGTTAAGCATGCCTTCCATCAGCAAATTTAAATGCTCCTCGCTTCGCTCGAACGAACGTAATAACGCCAGGGTTTGATCCACAGGTATCTCGCCTTGCTTTATCTGATGGTGTGCGAGGTTCAATGCGAGCAAACGTGCACACTCGGCCAATTGATCTTTTGTTACCTTATTTATCAGAATATCCGTAAGTTCGTACGCCTGATCGAAAGTTAACCGATCCGTCATGATAATCGCCTGTTATGAAATTTTTTAGTTATTGATCTCGCAACCCATTGGATAACCCCAGTCACACGTACTTTCCTGCGCGTAAACCTTGGAGCAGTACCTATTATGATCGAGTTAAGCGACACGCAAAGCCAGCCCAGCAGGTGAAATTATCCTGTTAGCATGTTAATCGCTTTGTGACGTTTTACCATTGGACTTAAGTGCATGTACGTAAAGCTCTACCTCAGTCTCTGAAAGATACTCAACCTTAAATCGGCGTGAACACGCATTGTCATGCGTGAAGATTCCAAATGTTCCTGGCTACCCCACTTCGCGCCGCCGAAAACCGCTTCGCATCACCGAGTAAACTCCCTGCATGGCAAAATTCGTGAATGCATTGCTATGTGGCGTACTGGTGAGACAGACCTTTCCTGCGAAAGGCATAAGGTATGGGTCTGACTGACTCATTCACGTACGCATATTCCCTGTTCGAGGTTCATTCAGGTACTCTTCGCACTTAGCGGCGTACCAGAACCTGGATTAGCCTCCAATTGAACCGGACGGATGCACTGATGATAGGAGATAGGCATATGCCTGATGCTATGCATAGTGCTTCTGGTTTTGATCGTATTGAAGTAGTCACGGGAGTCGAGCGCCGTAGGCGCTGGAGCCTGGATGAGAAATTAAAGGCCGTTGAGGAAACGCGCTCATCCGGCATGAGTGTCTCTATCTCGCGCGAAAGTATGGTATTTCTCCGAGCTTGTTATTTCGTTGGAGAAAGCTCATAACCGAAGGAGGAAAGGAAGCCATACTTAGTGATGATGCAGTAGTGTGTGCGGCAGAGGTGCGGGAATTGAAAAAAGCGGATTCGGGAGCTGGAACGTGTGCTGGGCAAGAAAACCCTGGAGAACGAGATTCTCACGGAAGCGGTGAAGCTTGCCCATGAAAAAAACTGATCTCGCGCATGCCCTTGCTGCCACCGGACGATTCGCTATGAAAGCCATTGCAGACACGATTTGTAGCGCGCTCCCATCTTGTGGAGCGGACGAAGCAAAGAGCACAGTGTAGCCGCACCTACTACAACAAGGTGGATGATGCCTGGCTGTTGCCCCTGATCAGGGAGCTTGTGGATGACCGCATGACTTACGGATACAGAAGGATCTGTGCTCTGCTTAACCGCAGACTGGAAGGGATGAGGAAGCCTTCGATCAACCACAAGCGGGTCTACGTATCATGCGCCAGAATGGTTTGTTGCTGGCCCGCCGTACCGGCATAAAGCCGCAACGGGCTCATGAAGGCAAGGTCGTCACGCTGCGAGAATATGAATCCTCATAGGGTATAGCAAGATGTAAAGTAGACCCCGCTTTTCTTACACTTTTCGCGTGCGCGAAAATATTCTTATCATGGCGATAATTCAGCAATAAACCACTTTTGACAGTACAAAATTAAGGGCAATTTCGATGCTATGTGCCTCCGGCGTGCCCCGGAGCCCAAGGTCGTTGGATACCAAGATGATAAGCTATTGAATTAATGGTGCTGTTGAGAGGAGTCGAACCTCCGACCTACTGATTACGAATCAGTTGCTCTACCAACTGAGCTACAACAGCCCGAAGGAAACCGAACATATCCAATTATAGATGTTTGGGAAACGCCCGGCAAACTGAGTAGGGAATGTATGCTGTCAGAGCCTTGGCGGACTACCTAAAAGCCGAACGGCGGGAAAAGTCTTTACCTCCTCCTTACAGACCCATTCCGCAATTCCCAGGTGAAGATTCCAAAAATCCGCGTCAAGGGTTAATAAACGCCTTTTCGCAGCGAGTCAGCTCGTCTTGGTCTGCCAATTCTTTTAACATTTCCCAACTGCGGTCACTTTCCCCAATTGTCTTCGATATCGCCTTAAATACTAGACTTTTTCCATAGGTTGCGTCACACTTGCCGCCATGAAAAGCACTGTAATGCGAACTGAACGCATTCTAATTTTGCATGGGCCAAACTTGAATCTCTTGGGAACAAGGGAGCCAGAAGTCTATGGAAGCATGACGTTACGGGAAATTGACGACAATTTAGCTGTTTTAGCAGAAAATCATGGAATAGGCTTAGCACATTTTCAAAGTAATACCGAGGGGGCACTAATAGACCGGGTTCAGCAGGCTCGTGGTGACGGAATCAGCTTTATTATCATCAATCCCGCAGCTTATACCCATACCAGCATCGCCTTGCGTGATGCCTTGGCATCTACTGGGATTCCCTTTGTCGAAGTCCATCTTTCCAATATCTTCGCTCGCGAACCTTTCCGGAGGAAATCCTATTTTTCCGACCTGGCCGTGGGTGTAATCAGCGGCCTCGGTCCAAAAGGATACGAGCTGGCCCTGAAATATGCACTGTCAATCCTGTTAGAAGAGGATCCAAAATTAGAAAAACTCTGATGTTCACGTTAAATAAGGCATTTTTACCGAAAATGTCGGGATTGCCGCTATTGAAGTGCTATGCTGGGGAAGGAAAAAATCATTTTGGAAAAACCATGATCGCAGCCGTCTATGGATCGGCAAACGGCAAAGTAATAATGGAAATATTGATGCGTACGTATGAAGGGGAGTCATCTCCAGGGGGTCTATCATGGATCTGAGAAAGCTGAAGAAATTGATTGATCTGGTCGAGGAATCGGGCATTGCGGAATTGGAGATTACCGAGGGTGAGGAAAAAGTGCGTATCAGCAGGTCCGCATCTTCCACCCAGAGTCAGGTAATTCCAACCGGAGCGCCGCCCCCACAGCAAGCTGTGCCGGCTCCTGCGCCCCAGCCTGCGGCAGTTACCGCTGCTACCGCGGCGGCCCAGATATTGCCAGAAGGACACGTGGTGAAATCGCCCATGGTGGGGACGTTTTACCGTAGCTCGGCACCTGCTTCGAACCCATTCGTAGAGGTAGGGCAAACCGTCAAGGAGGGAGAAACCCTTTGCATTATTGAAGCGATGAAGCTGCTCAATGAAATAGAGTCGGACAAGAGCGGGGTTATAAAGGCAATCCTGGTGGAAAATGGACAGCCAGTGGAGTACGGCGAGCCATTATTCGTAATCGAATGATTTTCGTTTCGTAAAGCTGGTGCAGCCAGAGCCAGGCGTATCATAGGTGGAAAAACAAACTGCATAGAAAAGCGGACCTTCTGCCGCCGCTAAAATAGTTATTTCCGGTAAACATGTTTGAAAAAATTTTAATAGCCAACCGTGGCGAGATCGCCTTGCGGATACAGCGCGCGTGCCGTGAGATGGGCATCAAAACCGTCGCCGTGCATTCCCAGGCGGACGCCGAGGCCAAGTATGTAAAACTGGCCGACGAGTCCGTCTGCATCGGCCCCGCGCCCTCGGCCTTAAGCTACCTCAATATACCCGCAATTATTAGCGCAGCGGAAGTAACCGATTCGGAAGCAATTCATCCGGGCTACGGGTTTCTATCGGAAAACGCTGATTTTGCGGAACGCGTGGAAAAAAGCGGATTTGTCTTTATTGGTCCGCGTCCCGACACTATTCGCATGATGGGCGACAAGGTCAGCGCCAAGAACGCCATGAAAAAGGCCGGAGTACCCTGTGTTCCAGGATCTAACGGCGGCTTGCCGGAATCCCCTGAAGAAATCAGGGCCATTGTCCGTGCCATCGGGTACCCCATAATAATCAAGGCGGCTGCCGGCGGCGGTGGCCGCGGAATGCGGGTAGTACATACCGAAGCGGCGCTGTCGAACGCCGTAATAATAACCCGGAACGAAGCTCAGGCGGCTTTCGGCAACCCGACGGTTTATGTGGAAAAGTATCTGGAAAATCCCCGTCATATCGAGTTCCAGGTACTGGCCGACGAACACCGGAATGCAATCTATCTGGGAGAGCGGGATTGTTCCATGCAGCGGCGGCATCAGAAAATTCTCGAGGAAGCGCCCGCCGTTGGTATTTCCCCCAGGCTGCGCGACAAGATGGGTTCCCGTTGCGCCGATGCATGCCGTCGTATCGGTTATCGCAGCGCCGGTACGTTCGAGTTTCTGTTTGAGAAGAATGAATTTTATTTCATCGAAATGAATACGCGTTTGCAGGTGGAACACCCGGTTACCGAAGCTGTTACCGGCATCGATTTGGTGCAGGCGCAAATTCGTGTTGCCGCGGGCGAAAAACTCAATATTCGCCAACGCGACGTAGTCATAAGAGGACATGCCATCGAATGCCGCATTAACGCCGAGGATCCTTATAAACTTACGCCGTCCGCCGGCCGTATCACCCAATATCACGCTCCAGGGGGCCCCGGCATTCGCGTTGATTCCCATGTTTACCACAACTACGTGGTGCCGCCATATTACGATTCCATGATCGGTAAAATTATCACCTACGGTGATAACCGCGAGCAGGCGATTGCCCGAATGCGCATAGCACTGTCCGAAATGGTAATTGAAGGCATCAAGACAAACGCCCCATTACACCTTGACCTGCTATCCGATGCCGCTTTTCTGAATGGTGGCACCAACATTCATTATCTGGAGCAAAAGCTCGCCAATTATCTTAAATGAGCCAAAAAGCCGGTGAGGTAAAAAACGCAGAGAGCAATATTTTTGCGAGTATCCGGAATAGAGTAAAGCGCAAATCTCCCGAACGACTGAGTCGTCACTCCTTGATAGCCCTATCCGTATATGTATCGAGAGCGTGCATATCCCTGAAGCCGTGCCTATGGTTATACAGTCCTTGATACCTTAATGTCCTGGGTCTCGCTCTCCATACAAACCGATAATACGCATGCCGAAGTTTTGAGTGATGCAATGCTTGAACTCGGCGCGTTGTCGACGGACATTCATGATGCGGCTACCGGAACCGACGAAGAGCAGTTTCTGTTCGACGAACCGGGCGAATCGCCAGGCGAAATCTGGTCCACATCGGAACTGACTGCCCTATTCAATACGGATGTTCACATTCCTTCTATCGTCGAGGCAGCGGCGCAAGCGGCCCAGCTTCCCAGTCTGCCCAGCTATAGCGTCACATATGTGGAAGAGCAGGATTGGGTTCGGATAACTCAATCACAATTCAGTCCGATCCAGATATCGGATCGCCTGTGGATCGTGCCGAGCTGGCATCAGGCGCCCGATCCCGGCGGCGTGAACCTGATACTCGATCCCGGGCTGGCCTTTGGTACCGGCAGCCACCCTTCCACTCAACTTTGCCTTGCCTGGCTTGACGAAAACCTGTTTGGCGGCGAAGATGTTCTGGATTATGGCTGTGGTTCAGGCATACTTGCGATCGCCGCATTGAAGCTGGGCGCGCGTCATGTAGTGGGAATCGATATAGATCCCCAGGCGATTGCTGCGAGCCGTCAAAATGCTGCGCTCAATCAGTGCGATGAAACGATGACGGAATTTTTCACGACGCATGTTTCGACCGGGAAAGGCATTCCAAATGAAGCCGCGGACGTAGTCATTGCCAATATTCTTGCCAATCCCTTGATGGTGCTGGCTCCGATATTGATGCGCGCCACCCGCTTGGGCGGACGTATCGTCCTTTCCGGTATACTTATGGAACAGGCGGAAGATGTGGTAAACATCTACCGGCGATGGTTCGACATGCATATTGCGCGAGAGCAGGTGGGTTGGGTCTTGCTCTCAGGGACGAGACGGTGAATTTCAATTTGTCGCAACAACCACGGCTATGGCGCTTGTAACTCGTTGCCCCAACTGCGCGACCACCTTCCGGGTAACCCCTTTCCATTTACAGGCGCACGGTGGGGAGGTGCGCTGTGGACACTGCGCCCGGATATTTAACGGTTTTGCCGCTCTGGCAACAATGCGGGAGCCGGAAGCAGCAGATTCGGGTGGCGCCAAAAGCGACTCAGAAGCTGAGGAAACGCCGCCCCACTTCCCTGAGATTCCCTCCGAAAGTGCTGCGCCCGCGCAAGTCCTGTCTGATCAGAAGGATTCACCTTCAGTTTCTGGACACAAAATAATTCAGGATGAAGCTGCTGCAGATCAGATAGGGGAGGAGGCACAGGTGTCGGAACGGCCCGTTTCGGAAGAATCCATCTCGAAAACAGCAGGTACTGCCAGGAACAGTTCTGCCGCAGCGAGCGCCGGCGAAGACAAATCTGCTCCAGAAATTTCCGAAACGATCGACCCCTGGGCGGAAAATGATGTGTTGTCAAATTACCCACCCGAGTATTATGCTTTCGATGAGGGGCAGCCGCACGGAGCGTCGCTGGCAGCCTCCCTCGCGTGGGGTTTGGCCAGCCTCTTTCTGATAGTCGTTCTGGCGGCGCAGGCTATCTATGCTTACCGCGGCGAACTTGCCGTTATTGCTCCTGACGCCAAGCCGTATCTCGAACGATATTGCGAGCTGTTGGAGTGTACTATTCCGGCGCCGCAGTATGCGAAATTGCTGAATATCGAGTCATCCGAAATGCAAGCGGATACAGAACAGCCCGGTGTCATCACGCTTAATGCGACGGTACGTAATCACGCGCCCTATCCACAGGCATTTCCATCGTTTCAACTTACACTCATCGACACGCAGAACCGGCCTCTTGCAAGCCGTACCTTTCCTCCCGCTGCGTATCTTGAAGAAAAGGAAAACCACGGGAGCGGCGTCGCACCCAATGAGGAATTCAATGTGAAGCTTCACCTCGATAGCGGGGATTTGAACGCAGCCGGGTATCGTCTGCTGTTACTTTATCCACAATCCTAGCAGCCTGCCAGACAGCTTTTCTGGCAGTTGAACAACACTCTGTCGCCACGTACCGAACTTTTGAGATTCTTTCTGGTAGCACTAACTCCACCATGAAATTCGTAACTCCGGGGACACGCCGCATAACAACATTGCCTGAAGAGCCAAAACAAATATGGGGCTGTGCTGAAAGCGCATTTGGATTAAAATCGACGTCCCGTCAAATCAAGCATCCTATTCCGTCAGAATGACATCTGAAAATTTGGTCGAGATCAAAGGCCTGAATTTCTCCTATGGGGAGCGCTCGATCCTGAAGGGGATCGATATGACGATGGCGCATGGCAAAGTCATCGCCATCATGGGCGGCAGCGGCAGCGGCAAGACCACGCTATTGCGTCTTATCGGCGGCGCGGTACGTCCGTCCTCGGGCTATGTCAAGGTAGCAGGCAAGGTAGTGCATGAGCTGAAAAGGGATGAGCTTTTTCTGATGCGTCGAAAAATGAGCATGCTGTTTCAGTTCGGCGCGCTGTTTACCGACCTTTCGGTATTCGACAACGTGGCGTTCCAGATGCGGGAACATACCGATCTGCCGGAATCCATGATCCGCGATCTGGTGCTGATGAAGTTGCATGCCGTCGGGCTGCGTGGCGCGCACGATCTGATGCCTGCGCAACTTTCGGGAGGTATGGCGCGGCGGGTGGCGTTGGCTCGTTCGATTGCGCTTGACCCGCTGCTCATCATGTATGATGAGCCTTTTACCGGTCTTGACCCCATTTCACTCACGGTGATCGGAAATTTGATACGTCGCCTGACCGACGCGCTGGGCATGACCTCCATTGTCGTCACGCACGATGTGCAGGAGTCCCTGAAAATTGTTGACCAGGTATATTTCATTTCAGATGGGGTGATCGCAGCCCATGGCACCCCGGACGAAGTGCGTGGATCAGTTGCGCCTTTCGTACATCAGTTCGTGCATGGCGAAGAAGACGGCCCCGTCTCGTTTCACTACCCCGCCAATGCCTATGCGCGCGACCTGAAACTGGAGGAAAGTTTTGCCTAGGCGTATCGTTACCGGAATTCAGGGCATCGGCCATCGCGTAATAGACAGTATTTGGCGGCTGGGCTACGCCAGCCGTTTTTTCCTGTTGACCCTGCTGAAATCAGGTACCAGCCTGAAGCGTTTCGGCCTGATCATCCGTGAGCTTTATTTCACTGGCGTACTGTCGCTGATCATTATTATTGTGTCGGGACTATTTGTCGGCATGGTGCTCGGCTTGCAGGGTTACGAAACCTTGCAGCGGTATGGCGCGGAATCGGCCGTCGGCACGATGGTGGCATTATCGCTGCTGCGCGAACTGGGGCCGGTCGTGGCCGCCCTGTTGTTCGCCAGTCGTGCCGGTTCCGCCATTACAGCTGAAATCGGCCTGATGAAGGCAACCGAGCAATTGGCAGCGATGGAAATGATGGCGGTGGATCCCATTGCGCGGGTGGTAGCGCCGCGATTCTGGGCTGGCGTGATTTCCATGCCGCTTCTGGCGGCGTTATTCTCCGCAATTGGTATTTTTGGCGGTTACCTGGTGGCGGTGGTGCTCATCGGGGTGGACGAGGGTTCATTCTGGTCGCAAATGCAAGGCGCGGTTGACTTTCGGTACGACATCGTCAATGGCGTTATAAAAACCTTTGTTTTTGGTATAGCGATAACGGCAATAGCGGTATTCGAAGGTTATGATGCCTCCCCCACGGCGGAGGGAGTGTCGGGGGCCACTACCCGGACCGTCGTAACGTCGTCGCTGGCGATTCTGGGACTCGATTTCATTTTAACCTCATTCATGTTCAGAGGAATGGGCTGATGCAGCGAACAACAATGGATTTATGGGTAGGGCTGTTTGTCATGGCAGGAATAGGCGCCTTGCTGGTATTGGCATTGAAAGTCGGAAATCTCGGCACCTACAGTGCGGCTGACAGCTACACGCTAACGGGGAATTTCGAAAATATCGGGGGATTGAAAGTCAGGGCGCCCGTAAAAAGCGCTGGCGTCGTAGTGGGGCGCGTGACAGATATTCAGTTCAGCACCGAAACCTACGACGCACAGGTGATCATGAACATAGACAGCCGCTACCAGTTCCCCAAGGATACTTTTGCCAGTATTCTTACGTCAGGACTTATCGGCGAGCAATACATCGGCTTGGCGGCAGGCGGGGATGAGGTCATGCTGAAGAGTGGTGATAAAATGATGAAAACCAATTCCGCGCTCGTCCTCGAAGAGATGATCGGGCGATTCCTGTTCGATAAGGCCTCAGAGGGAGACGGGAACGAAAATGCCCAGAAGAACTAGGCAGCTCCGGAACAGTCCAATGAGCGGATAATGGCTACGTCGATAACGTCTTTGAACGTCCTGCCTTGCAATGGCGAGGACGCACGAATGTACTGGTTTCCGTGCTCGCAAGCGCACTGGTTTGTTAAGCAGTTTTAATAAATTTTAATGAGGAAATCATGAAAAAATATCTTGGTATCTCGGTATTGCTGGCAGCGTGGTGGCTTGCGCTTCCCGCTTGGGCAATGGCAACCAGTCCCGATACGCTGGTGGATAATACGGCGCAGGAAGTGCTCGCCATTGTCCGGCAGGATAAGGAGTTGCAGTCGGGTAACACCGCCAAAATTCTCGATCTGGTGGAGGCCAAGGTATTGCCTCATTTCAACTTCGCCCGGATGACGCGGCTGGCCATGGGCAAGAACTGGTCCAAGGCCACGCCCGAGCAACAGCAGGAGCTGGTGAAAGAGTTCCGCACCTTGCTGGTCCGCACCTATTCGAACGCGCTCAGCACCTATAGCGACTACACCATCAAGGTGGAACCGCTGAAAAGCAACGCTGCCGACACAGATACCACCGTTAAAACAAAGGTAATGGACAGCGGACAACAACCGGTCCCCATCGACTACAGCATGGAAAAAACGAACGATGGCTGGAAGGTATACGATGTGACAGTGGCCGGGGTAAGCCTGGTGACCAATTACCGCAGCACTTTCAATAGTCAGGTACGCGAGGGCGGTGTGGAAAAGCTGATCAAAACGCTGGCTGACAAAAACCGCTCGCTGATTGCAGCCGATAAAAAAGCGTCAGCCCAGTAACCCGTGATTTTCCGGGATGGCCGGCATGGCTGAGATAGTCTTGCAGGAGGGCGGTGGACTGAGGGGCGGCGGATTGAGCGTCAAGGGACCCATAACCATCGACAACGCCGTTGCCGTGGTTGCGCGAGGCGCCACCTGGTTCGATCATGATGACCTGATAATCGACCTGACGCAGGTGACTGAAGTGGACTCTTCGGCCGTCAGTGTGTTGCTGGAGTGGCAGCGCGAGGCAAACCGCCGCAACTGCCGGATGTCTTTCGTCAACATGCCACCAAAACTGCAAAGCCTCGTGCAGTTGTATGGCGTTTCGGAGCTGATGCGTCTGCCATAGGCATAGAAGAAGGCGGTTCGTATTGCCTGAAGTGTCCTGGCTTGGTTACGTGCACGTTCGTATCAAAAACAGCGCTCACTCGCCGCCCATTTGAGTGCCTGCCGGCTGCTTGCAGCCTGCGCCGTTGGTCCAATCCCGCTACCCGTGTACCGGTCGCCTCATCCTATTCTATTTCTCAATGACCCCGGCAATCGAAGTCAAACAGATGCACAAGCGCTTTGGCAGATTGCAGGCTCTGGCTGGCGTGGATCTTGAAATACGAACCGGTGAATTTTTTGCTTTGCTCGGCCCCAACGGGGCGGGCAAGACCACGCTGATCAACATAATTGCCGGGCTTACCCGTGCAACCAGTGGCAGCGTCAGAGTAATGGGATACGATGTCGTTGCGGATTATCGTGACGCCAGGCGCATGCTGGGGGTAGTACCTCAGGAGCTTGTGTATGACCCGTTCTTCACCGTTCGCGAAACACTTGTAATTCAGTCTGGATATTACGGCCTGAAGAATAACGAGGCCTGGATAGACGAAATAATCCACCACCTGGACCTTGCAGACAAGGCCGGCGTTAACATGCGCGCGCTGTCGGGCGGTATGAAGCGGCGCGTGCTCGTGGCTCAGGCATTGGTGCATAAACCACCGGTAATCGTGCTGGATGAGCCCACTGCGGGAGTGGATGTGGAGCTGCGCCAGGGCCTATGGCGTTTCGTCAGGCAATTGAATCGCGATGGTCACACAGTTGTGCTTACGACTCATTACCTGGACGAAGCAGAAGCCTTGTGCAACCGCGTGGCAATGCTGAAACAAGGCAATATCGTCGCGCTCGACACCATCAGAAACCTTGTCAACAGCGTGCCCGGATGCGCCGTGCGGCTGCGATTGTCGCCTGATACGCTGCCGTCTGGGCTACGGCCGCTGATGAGCATCCGCGAAGAGGGATATTACATCCTGACCCTCGATGAATACTCCCAGCTTGAGCATGTCATGGCCGCCTTGCGCGGGGCGGGGTCGCAAGTGCTGGAGATGCAGGTATTGCAGCCTGATCTGGAAGAGGTGTTCGTGAAAATAATGGGCGGCGCCGAATACCGGGAATCCGCAGCCGTTCCTACATGACCGGCTTTCTTACTCTGCTCCACAAGGAATTGCTGCGATTCTGGAAAGTTGGATTCCAGACTGTTTTCGCGCCCATGGTATCCACCCTGCTTTATCTCATGATTTTTTCCCATGTGCTGGAAGAACATGTGGAGGCATATCCGGGGGTTACCTACACCGTTTTTCTGATCCCGGGTCTGATAATGATGTCGATGCTCCAAAATGCGTTTGCCAACTCGTCATCCAGCCTGATTCAGTCGAAAATTACAGGTAATCTCGTGTTCGTCCTGTTATCGCCATTGTCTTACCAGGAAATATTCATCGCCTATGTCCTCGCATCAGTAGTGCGTGGACTGGCAGTCGGCCTGGGTGTTTATCTGGTAACGCTTGGGTTTTTCGATTTGTCCGTGGCCTCGCTTCCGTGGGTGTTCCTGTTTGCCTTGATAGGCAGCGCGTTGCTGGGTGCGCTGGGTATTATCGCGGGCATATGGGCGGAAAAATTTGACCAGCTTGCCGCATTTCAGAATTTCGTCATCCTGCCGCTGACGTTTTTGTCTGGGGTATTCTACACAATCCATTCGTTGCCGCCCTTCTGGCAGGGTCTGTCCCACTTGAATCCGTTTTTCTACGTAATTGACGGGTTTCGCTATGGCTTCTTCAATGCCTCCGATATTTCACCCTACGTCAGCCTCGGGATTGTGGCAATGTGCTTCTTGGCGGTATCATGGCTGACGCTGCAAATGCTGAAGGCGGGTTACAAGATCCGCCATTAAGGATATTTGTAGAAATTTAGCTTGTGACAAAGCATCATTCACATAAGGACAGGATGAATGGTTACATCAGACAGCATTAAAACCCATATCGAAGCTTCCATGCCATGCGAACTGGTGCATGTGGAAGGCGATGACGGTTATCATTTCAGCGCCATTATTGTCAGCCCCGAATTTCGTGGGAAGAACATGGTGCAGCAGCATCAACTGGTTTATCGAGCGCTCGGCGACAGGATGAAGCAGGAGATTCATGCCTTATCCATGAAAACGCTTACGCCGGAACAATGGGCGGAATCCAACCAGGCTTGACGCCAATTCCTGACGTGATGTAGAGATCACGGACGATATCTGGCAGGAATTGGCGGTTTTGTGAAGGTGTTAAATAAATTTTCGTATAGATTTCACCGCACCATCATGTGGCTGGCGACATGGCGGTACGCATCTTCTGCATTGCTTTCGCTTCAATCTGACGGACACGCTCGGCGGATACGCCAAGCTCGTCAGCAAGATCATGCAGCGTTGCCGTGTCTTTCTCCCGCAACCAGCGGGCCTCGATAATATGGCGGCTGCGAGCGTCGAGGCTGGACAGGGCTTCCTCCAGACCTTCACCGCGCAGGCGGCTGGTTTGTTCCGCCTCCAGCACCTGCGAAGGTTCGCTCCCGTCGGTGAGGTATGCGATGGGGCTGAACGTTTCATCGTCATCGTCTTCAGACAGGGGTTCAAGAGAGACATCTCGTCCGCTGAAGCGGGTCTCCATTTCCACCACTTCTTCGGCTTTGACCCCCAACTGCCTGGCCATGGCATTCACTTCTTCCGGGTTCATGGTGTCCAGAACCGGCTTCATGCTGCGCAGGTTGAAGAACAGCTTGCGTTGCGCTTTGGTCGTGGCGATTTTAACCAGCCGCCAGTTACGCAGTATGAATTCATGGATCTCCGCCTTGATCCAGTGCACTGCAAACGATACCAGCCTCACCCCGCGTTCGGGATCATAGCGCTTTACTGCTTTCATCAGCCCAATGTTGCCTTCCTGGATGAGGTCGGCCTGGGGCAGGCCGTAGCCTTTGTAGCCACGAGCAATCGCGACCACGACGCGCAGGTGTGAAAGCACCAGTTGGCGGGCGGCATCGATGTTGCCTTCATTCTTTAGGGATCGCGCGAGGCGGATCTCTTCTTCCTGGGAAAGAATGCGAAAGCGGTTGACCGATTGGATGTAACCCTCGATGCTACCGGATACCGGTACGGGTAAAGCGAAATTCATTTGTCCTCCTTGGGTTTCCTGCCAAAGTTAACCTTTTCCGATGAGAGCGTCAACAATTCTGAAAAGTTCCCTGTAAACGTCTTAAGCTCATGAATTATCGTGGTTCTATTCGCCAGAGATGATTGGTTACCGATAGCCATGCGCCAGCCCAGCCGAGCCACGCCGAGAACAATAACAGGGTCAGGCTGTCTTCGAGGGAAAGATGATAGAGGCGAAAATTCGCGTCGTATAGCGCCATCAGACCCCTCAGTTGCTCATCAGTCAGGTGAATTCCCAAAGAAATGATGAGCCAGGCCGCAGCCCCTCCAACCATGCCCTGCATCGCGCCAAAATACAGAAAAGGACGGCGGATAAAACCTTTGGTCGCGCCGATCAGTTTCGCTACCTCTATTTCGTCCCGCATGGTCAGAATTTGCAGACGTATCGTATTGAACGCCACCGCTACCAGCGAGAAGCTAAGCAGGCCGCCGAGCATGAGCACCGCCAATCTACCCAGCCTGAGGAAGGAGTCCAGCCGCTTCGCCCAGGCTGAGTCAAGCTGTGCATGTTCGACCGGGGGCAACTCCCCTAGCTCCGCACGTAACGCTTCCAGCGTCTCGGGTGATACGTCGCTGGCTGTGATGACAAAGGCGTCCGGCAGCGGGTTCCCTTCAAGCCCATCTATTACGTCCGCGAGTCCACTGCCTTCCTTGAACTGCTCCAGCGCGCTGTCCCTGGAAATGAACCTGAACGCTGCCACGTGCGGATGCTGCTCCAAGTGCGATTCAATTTCAGCCACTGCACTTTCCCGCGCGTCCAGCTTCAGGAACAGGCTCAACTCAGGCTCTCCGGAAAATTGGCCGGAGAGAGATTGGAGGTTTTCCAGCAGCACATAAATTCCGGCAGGCAGGCTGAAAGCGATGCCAATCACGGCAATGCTGAGCAGGCTGCCGAGCGGAGTGATTGCCAGTCGTTTGAACGCCAGCACAAAAGCATGCAGATGATGCGAAAACCAGACGCTCATGCTATCAGTTCCCCGTGACTAAGCGTAAACATGCGTTGATGCATACCGCCGAGCAGTTCAACGTCATGAGTCGCTATCAGTACCGTAACGCCGACCTGATTAAACGACTTGAACATATCCATGATGTCTCGCGCGTAATCCGCGTCAAGGTTACTGGTTGGCTCATCCGCGATGAGTATGGAAGGCCTGTTTACGATAGCGCGTGCGATACACAGGCGCTGCTGCTCGCCGCCCGAGAGTGTAATGGGCCGCGCGCTCTCCCTGTCAAGCAATCCTACCTTGTCGAGCGCGGCGCGAACTCGCCCGGCGGCCGCCCTGGAACTGAAGCCGCTTATTTGCAGGGGCAGCAGTACATTCTGAAAAACAGTACGGTCGAACAGGATCTTCTGATCCTGGAACACAAGGCCGAGATTGCGCCGCAGGAAAGGAATTGCCCCATCCTTGAGCGTGCTGACATTCTGCCCGTTGACGATAATGCTGCCGGCGGTAGGGCGTTCGATGGCGGCAATGAGCCTCAGCAGCGTAGTTTTCCCCGCCCCCGAATGCCCGTTGATCAGGGCCATTTCGCCTGCCTCAAGGGTAAAGCTGACATTCTTGAGCGCTTCGTAGCCGTTAGGATAACGCTTGTAGACCTGACTGAAGCTAATCATTGAACGCTATGATTGCGATACCGATCCAATTTTTCACGCTTGCTCTACTCGTCTCAATCAAACAACGCCTCGACAAATTCCCTCGCGACGAACGGCCGCAAGTCATCCATGCCTTCGCCCACGCCGATGAAGCGTATTGGCAACGGCGGCTTTTGCTGGCGTTGCCTGGCGATTGCAGCGATTACGCCCCCTTTCGCTGTGCCGTCCAGCTTGGTAACGATGAGGCCCGTGAGCCCGAGCGCGTCATCGAAAGCCTGTACCTGATTGAGGGCGTTCTGGCCCGTGTTGGCGTCCAGCACCAGTAGCGTTTCATGCGGCGCACCGGGTTCGGCCTTGGCGATAACACGCTTGACCTTCTTTATTTCCTCCATCAGGTGCAGCTGCGTGGCAAGCCGCCCTGCCGTGTCCGCAAGCACGATGTCTATGCCACGTGCTTTCGCCGCGTTGATTGCGTCGAATATGACTGCTGCCGGGTCCCCTTTCTGCTGCCCGTTACCCTCATGGGCGATGACCGAGACATTGTTACGCTCGCCCCAGGCCAAGAGTTGTTCGCGAGCGGCTGCACGAAAAGTATCGCCGGCGGCGAGCAGCACGGTTTTTCCCTGTAACTGAAAATGATGCGCGAGCTTACCGATAGAAGTGGTTTTTCCCGCCCCGTTCACCCCGGTCAGCATAATGATGAGGGGTTTGTTTTTTTCTGTCTCGAGGGGTTGCGCCAGCGGCTCGAGCAGTGCAACCAGAGCCTCCTGCAAGGCGTCCTTGAGTTGCGCCGCTTCCGTCAGACCATGGCGTTTGACGTGCCTGCGCAGTTCATCAAGCAGCCACGCGGTTGCATTTACGCCTGTGTCGGCCGTGAGCAGTATGGTTTCCAGTTCTTCGTAGAGGTCTTCATCTATCTTGCCTCCGCCGAATAAACCGGACAGGCGTTTACCGAAGTTATCCCTGGTGCGGGAGAGTCCCTGTCTAACTCTTGCCGCCCAATTCGCGCTTGCGGCAGACGAAGGGCCGGCGGCGTCAGAGCTATTTTTGGATTTGAAGAAACCTGGCATTCTGGTAGGCTGTTACATTAATCGAAATTCAGACCGGAAATCGAGCAGAAATTATTCCCGATTTTATGCTGTTTACCAAGGTTTGGGGTATTAAGAATGACCCCAATCCGGCAGCGGTAGCCGGCCAACAATAACAGGTGAAGATCAGGTGATGCAAAGGGTCTTTGTGGGGGGAGTTGTGGGGCATAGTGTCGAATTGAAAAATGGAGAACCAACTGGCGGATCCCCGATGACGTCTTGTCGTCGTGCCATCGCTCTTTCATCTGTCGTGCGAGCGGCCGCGATGATACTGGTTTCGCTGGCTTTCTCAGCGGGCGCATTTGCCAATACGCATGAGTATACGCTCGGCAATGGCCTGAAACTGATCGTCAAGGAAGATCATCGCTCCCCTGTAGTGATCTCGCAAATCTGGTACAAGGCGGGAAGTATTGATGAGGTAAACGGCGTGACAGGCGTAGCCCACGTACTGGAGCATATGATGTTCAAGGGCACGGAGAAAGTTCCAGGCGCCGAGTTTTCCAGACGCATCGCGGCAGCGGGGGGACGTGAAAATGCTTTTACCAGTCGTGACTATACCGCCTATTACCAGCAATTGCATAAGTCCAGGCTGCCGCTGGCAATGGAGCTGGAGTCCGACCGGATGCGCAACCTGGTGCTGACGGAAGAAGATTTCGCCCAGGAAATCAAAGTCGTCATGGAAGAACGGCGACTGCGTACCGATGATCAAGCGCGGGCGCTGGTACATGAGAAAATGATGGCCACCGCCTATCAGTCGCACCCGTACAGGCATCCCGTAGTAGGCTGGATGAACGACCTGGAAAACATGACTGTCCACGATGCGCAGGCATGGTATGACCGATGGTATGTGCCCAATAATGCCGTGCTGGTCGTGGTGGGCGACGTAAACCCGCAGCAGGTCTTTGTTCTCGCGCGAAAGTATTATGGCCATATCAAGTCGGGGAAAGTGCTGCCGCTGGATAAACGCAAGCCGCAGGCTGAACCAAACCAGCTCGGCACCAAACGGATAACAGTAAAAGCACCGGCGCGATTACCCTACCTCGCCATGGCTTATCACGCACCGGCATTGCGCAACCCCGATACTGATTGGGAGCCTTACGCATTGGAAATGCTGGCCGGGGTACTGGATGGCAACGAGTCGGCGCGGCTCAACAAGGAGCTGGTGCGCGAGCAGCGCATTGCAAGTTCGGCTGGCGCAAGCTACGATTCCACGGCGCGCGGCCCCGGTATGTTTTATCTCGACGGAACACCCAGTGAAGGTAAAACGGCTTCTGAACTGGAAGCCGCGTTGCGCGCCGAGATTGAAAAACTCGTGCGCGACGGCGTAACCGCCGAGGAACTCGCGCGTGTCAAGGCCCAGGTCGTGGCTAGCCACGTCTTTCAGCTCGACTCGATGTCTTTTCAGGCAATGCAGATCGGGCAGCTTGAAAGTATCGGGTTGTCATATCGTGACGAGGCTACGATACTGAAAAAACTGCAAGCTGTTACCGCCGAACAGATCCGCGACGTGGCAAAAAAATATTTGAGGGATGAAAGTCTGACCGTTGCAGTACTCGACCCGCAACCGCTGGAGCAGAAAGCCCCAGCCGCCGCACCTGCCGGGTTGCGGCATTGAGCGATATCAGAGAGGTTCCGATGCATGTGATGCGCTGCCTGTTTTTCCTGCTCGTGGGCGTTTACTCCCAATGGGCGTTTGCTACTCTGCCAATCCAGCATTGGCAGGCCTCATCAGGCGCGCGAGTCTATTTCGTCGAAAGCCGCGAGCTGCCGATACTCGATGTCAGCGTGGATTTCAGCGCCGGCAGCAGCACCGACACACGGGAGAAATCCGGCCGGGCCGGCATGACGCTATATCTGTCGAGTCTCGGTGCGGGCGGTCTCACCGAGGACCAGATCTCCAAGGCATTAGCCGATGTCGGGGCTCAGCTCGGCGCTCACTTCGATGAGGATCGCGCGGGGCTTACGTTACGCACTTTGAGCAGCGCGCGCGAGCGTAGTCAGGCGCTGGATATACTTGGTAGAGTCGTACAGCATCCGGCGTTCGATATAAATGTGCTGGAGCGGGAGAAGGCGCGGGTAGTCGCCGGGTTGAGGGAAGCCGATACCAAACCGGCCAATATTGCCGACCGCACGCTGATGAAAATGCTCTATGGCAACCATCCATATGGATTACGCGGCTCGGGAGAGATTGACAGCGTAAGCGCGCTGCAACGCCAGGATCTGGTGGATTTACACCGGTCCCGCTATTCCGCCGCGGATGCGGTGGTATCTATCATGGGAGATGTGAGCCGGGTAGAAGCAGCCGCTATCGCTGAATCGCTGACGAAGGACTTAGTGCAGGAAAAGCCTGTGTATAACTTACCGGAGGTGACGCCGCCGGTCGCAGATACCAACAGAATCTCCCATCCCGCTACGCAAAGCCATATCCAGCTCGCCTATCCGGGACTCCGCCGCGACGACCCCGACTATTTTCCGCTGCTGGTCGGCAATCACATACTTGGCGGAGGTGGATTCACCTCGCGCCTGATGGAAGAAATCCGCCGGAAACGTGGATTGGCTTACAGCGTTCACAGCCATTTTTCGCCTCTCAGGGAGCAGGGACCGTTCGAAATCGGCCTGCAAACCCAAAAAGAGCAGTCCGAAGAAGCGCTCGCGCTGACTCGCAAAATTCTGGCCGATTTCGTTGCCGGCGGACCAACGGAAGAGGAGCTGGGGGCAGCCAAGCAAAACATCATCGGTAGTTTCCCGTTGCGCATAGACAGCAACAGGAAAATCATCGGTTATCTGGCGATGATCGGTTTTTACAATCTGCCCCTTACCTACCTGGACGATTACGTGAAGGCAGTGGCAAAAGTAACTGTTTCCCAGATCTCGGAAGCTTTTCGGCGGCGTATAGACCCGGCGGGGATGGTGGCGGTTGTGGTAGGCGCCGAGAACAAAAAATAGAATAGCCAGGCTCCAGGACGACGGTTGCGTACCGGCCTACCCGTTCTTTCATTTTTCCATCACGCGCACGATGAATAGAGTCCGCATCATAGGCGGCGAATGGCGCAGTCGCGTGCTGACTTTTCCAGCTGACGCAGACCTTCGGCCGACGCCCGATCGGGTCCGGGAGACGGTATTCAACTGGCTGGGACAGGATTTGAGCGGCAAGCGCTGTCTTGATCTGTTTGCCGGCAGCGGGGCGATGGGCATAGAGGCTGCATCACGCGGAGCGGAGCGTGTGGTAATGGTCGAATCCAGCCCGCACGTGTTAAAGGCGCTAAAAGCCAACCTGCGTAAACTCGGGGCAGAGCAAGTCGATCTCGTGGCAATGGATGCGTTGAAATTTATTGATTCCGATCAAAACCGGTTCGATGTGATTTTCCTTGACCCGCCCTATCGGCTGGGTCTATTGCCGAAACTACTATCGAGGCTGCATCTGCATCTTGCGCAAGGAGGAGTGGTCTATCTGGAGAATGACACTTTTTATGCGCCCGAAGCCGAGTGGCTGGCATGGCGAAAGGGACAGGCAGGCAACGTGCATTATCAATTATTAAGATCCAAGAAAGATGGATAAAGCGATCTATCCCGGTACGTTCGACCCCATCACACGTGGTCATGAGGATCTGGTTCGGCGTGCGTCGGGACTATTCGATCAGGTAGTGGTAGCGGTGGCTGTGAGCAGTGGAAAAAAACCCTTCTTTACTCAGGACGAGCGGGTCAAAATGGGGCGCGAGGTGCTGGCCGATTGCCGCAACGTCGAGGTAACGGCGTTCTCGGGTTTATTGATGGAATTCGCGCAACGGCAAAACGCGCGAGTCATCCTGCGCGGACTTCGGGCCGTGTCCGATTTCGAATACGAATTTCAGATGGCGGGGATGAACCGCAGCCTGTATCCCGGTGTCGAAACCATGTTCCTGACGCCCTCGGAGCAATACATGTTTGTTTCGGCTACCATTGTGCGGGAAATCGCGCTGCTGGGGGGAAGCGTGGATAAATTCGTGCATCCCCTGATTGCCGAGCAGCTTCGGATCAGAATCAGAACGTAATTGTTGAGGTTGATATGGCTTTAATCATCACTGATGAATGTATCAATTGCGACGTGTGTCAGCCGGAATGCCCAAACGATGCCATCTCGCAGGGGGAAGAGTTCTATGTAATAGATCCTCGCCTGTGCACTGAATGCGTAGGACATCACGAAGAGTCGCAATGCGTGGAAGTATGTCCCGTGGATTGCATCATCCTCGATCCGGACATTGTCGAGACAAAAGAGGAGTTGTACGAAAAGTATCTTTCCCTCGGGAACCCCTGAACCCTGGGAGAGGTATCAGGGATTCAAAGATTCCCTTGACGGGCCGCAAGCTCCTCAGGGATAGGGTACAGTCTAGGTCCAAAAATTGCCGTGCCCACACGGACCATGGTAGCACCCTCTTCGATGGCAATATCCAAATCCTCGGACATACCCATGGAGATCGTGTCAAGGTCATGGCCGGCCTGCCTTAACCGGTCGTAGGCTTCTCTCAACATCTGGAACTGGCTGCGCTGCAGCGCAGTGGCTTTCGTAAGCTCGGGAATGGCCATTACGCCTCTCAGCTTCAACCTCGGCAATTGGACGACATGTGCCGCCAGATCGGCAACCTCCTCGGGTGCCACCCCGCTCTTGCTATCCTCCCCGCTTACGTTTACCTGCAAGCATACCTGGAGGGGAGGCAATGATTCCGGCCTGTCCTTCGACAAACGGTCGGCTATTTTTTTTCGGTCTACACCGTGCACCCAGGCAAAATTCTCGGCTATGCGTTTGGTTTTGTTGCTCTGTATGGGGCCGATAAAATGCCATTCAATCGGCAAATCAGCGAGCGCAGCGATTTTCACCAACGCTTCCTGAAGATAATTCTCACCGAAAATAGTTTGCCCGGCGACAAAGGCTTCCCGCAGCCGCTCGGCGGGGTTGGTCTTGCTCGCGGCCAACAGTGTGATGGCTTCGGGCTGTCGACCTGCTTTTTCAGCAACCTCCCTGATGCGGGTTTTTACCTTCTGCAAGCCAGAGGCAATGGTTGTCGTATTGGGTTCCATTTTCTTTGCCTTATCTTTTATTTACCGGTTACTCCGGGCAGTTACCCATGAGGATGAAAAAGTGAGGGGAGAGCGAGAACATAGTAGGGCTACTCATCTTTACGGTCAAGAAACGCACTTCCAAAGTTCAAATTCCGCCAAAAGCCCTTTCACGCACTTTTCGACGGTTTTGTCCACGGGGCTTTCTGGTAAATCAGCTTTAACTAATAAAACGAATCAGTAAACGATTCTGACATTTTCCTCGTTAAAGTGTGCCGACAAGGATAGAAGCAGATTCTCTTCGAGACTGACCCGCCACGCGTCACCCAGTTCGAGTTTGCAAGCAGCATCCTGGTTGTGATAAACCACCAGCACCGGGCAGGACCAGTTGTTGCCGCCCCTGGCGTTACCGGCATTCCCCGCATGAGTATTACCACGATGAGGCGCAAGCAACTCTTTCAATCGTGCGGCATTGGATAATCCATTGCAGTGGAGTTCCATGCGTTTTGCGTAGCGAGAACGCGCACTGTCGAGATTATATAGCTGATCGGCGATTATACGCAGGCCCCCGCCATACTCGTCGTCACCGCCCTTGTTCACTCTGGCTTCCACGATAAGCAACTGGTCCTCTTTCAGCCAGTTGCGGACAGACTCGAATAACTCACTGTACACTACCAGTTCTACCCGTGTGCTGCCGTCATCGAGCACAACCACCCCCATTCTGCCGCGCCGCGTCATCTGCATGCGGACTGCATAGACGATGCCGGCGAGGAGCTGGGGTTCCCGCTGGGGATTCAACCGGTCCAGGCGGGTGTGTACAAATTGTTTCAGTTCTTCTGCATAAGCATTGAACGGATGGCCGCTCAAATAGAACCCCAGCGCCATCTTTTCATTTTTAAGCTTTTCCTTTTCCGACCATGGCGGGACGCTTATCAGGCCCAGGGGTTCGATGGCGCTTTCACATTCACCAAAAAGACTCACCTGTTTGATGTTACGTCCGGCCTGCTCGGCGGATTCCAATGCAATGCCTACCGATGCCAGCAGGCCCGCACGATGGCTGTTCACAGAATCAAAGGCTCCCGCCCGGATGAGCGATTCCACCACACGGCGGTTGACGATGCGTTTGTCCACTCGGTGACAGAAATCGAACAAGTCGGTATAGGGGCCGTCCTTCTCCCGTGCCTTGATAATCGCCGCTATCGCAGATTCCCCTGTTCCTTTTATCGCACCCAAGCCATATCGTATGGTTTTTCCGTCTACTGGAAAAAAGCGATAACCTGACAGGTTGATGTCCGGCGGCGGCATGCTAAGGCCATGGGAGATACTGTCCTCGAAAAATATGTGTACCTTGTCGGTATCATCCATATCCGCAGACAGGGTGGCAGCCATGAATTCAGCCGGGTAATGCGTTTTCAGGTAGGCGGTCTGGAACGCGATCAAGGCATAAGCCGCCGCGTGCGACTTGTTGAATCCATAACCCGCGAATCTCTCCATCAGGTCGAAGAGTTCGGCGGCGTCAGGTTCCGTCAAGCCGTTCTTGACTGCCCCCGTAACAAAAATATCGCGATGCAAAGCCATTTCCTCAGGCTTTTTCTTACCCATTGCCCGCCGAAGCAGATCGGCGCTCCCGAGACTATACCCACCTATCACCTGCGCGATCTGCATCACCTGTTCCTGATAAACCATCACACCATAAGTGGGCTCGAGGATGGGTTGCAATCGCGGATCAAGGTATTCCACGCGTTTGCCGTGCTTGCGTTCGGTAAACTCGGGAATCAGGGACATCGGTCCCGGACGGTACAATGCGACCAATGCGATGATGTCTTCAAAACGGTCGGGCTTCGCTTTCTGCAGCAGATCCTTCATGCCGCGCGATTCGAACTGGAACACGCCCACGGCGTTACCCTGCCGCAATAGCGCATAGGTCGCCGGGTCATCCAGAGGAAGGTTTTCCAGTGAAAAGGAGTCCGAGTGTCCCAGGCCGGATTCGCCGTTTTGTCCACGCTGCCTGATGTATCTCACGGCCCAGTCGAGTATGGTCAAAGTCCGCAATCCCAGGAAGTCGAACTTCACCAGGCCGATTTTCTCCACATCATCCTTATCCAGCTGGCTTACAACCGAATCGCCCGAGTCGGTGCAATAGACGGGGCAAAAATCGGTGATCTTTCCTGACGCAATCAACACGCCGCCCGCGTGCATGCCAACGTTGCGGGTAAGCCCTTCAAGCCGTTCCGCCAGTTCGAGCAGATTGCGCACCTCTTCTTCCGCTTGGGCGCGCTCGTTCAGTTGCGGCTCCTCCTCACGCGCCTTTTTCAACGTCATGCCCAGCTCAAAGGGCACCAGCTTCGCCAACTGGTCGACAAAGTTATAAGGTAAATCCAGCACCCGGCCCACGTCGCGGACCACGGCTTTCGCCGCCATGGTGCCGAAAGTCGCAATTTGCGAAACACTCTCGGCGCCATACTTCTGCTTCACGTATTCGATAACATGCTCGCGTCCGTCCTGACAGAAATCGATATCGAAGTCAGGCATGGAAACGCGCTCCGGATTGAGAAAGCGCTCGAAGAGCAGATCGTAACGAAGCGGATCGAGATCGGTAATACCCAGCGAATAAGCAACGAGAGAACCGGCGCCCGAGCCCCGGCCCGGTCCCACGGGCACACCGTTGTGTTTGGCCCAATTGATAAAATCGGCGACGATCAGAAAATACCCGGCAAACCCCATTTGCACGATGATATCCGCCTCGAAATCCAGCCGGGCGCGATACTTTGGTATTTCGGCGTTTCTCTGGAGGGGATCGGGAAAGAGCACATTCATCCGCGTTTCCAGACCCGCCTCCGCCTGATCGCGTAGATAGCGCTCCAGACTCTCATTATTGGGAGTGGGAAATAATGGCAGACGATTGACGCCTAATTCCAGCGCAAGATTGCAGCGCTTGGAGAGTTCCATGGTATTTGCAAGCGCCGAGGGTATGTCGGCGAATAATGCCTCCATTTCGGCCTGGGTTTTGAAATATTGCTCCTCAGTGCAGTTCTTCGGGCGGCGGCGATCGCCAAGTACATAACCTTCCGCGATGCATACCCGCGCCTCGTGTGCGCGGTAGTCTTCTGGATTGAGAAACTGCACGGGTTGTGTGGCAACCACGGGTAACCGCAGGGTCGAAGCCAGCATCAACGCCCGCTGAACGAGAGTCTCAGTATTGGCGTGTCCTGCCCGCTGCACTTCAATATAAAAACGCCCAGGGAACAGGTGCCCCCACTCTTGCGCGAGCATATTCGCCTGAGTCAGGTCGTTTTGCATCAGCGCCAGGCCGATATCGCCGAGATTCGCGCCAGACAGGGCAATCAGGCCTTCTGTTCCAACTTCCCGTTCTTTTAACCACGCCTTTCTGATCTCCGCTCGTCCACGGTACTGATTTTCGCGGTAGGCGCGGGATAGCAGCCGGCACAACAACAGATAGCCCGGATACGACTGACATAGCAGCAGGATGCGCGCGGGCTTGTCTCGATCAGTCTCGTTACTGATCCAGACATCGCAGCCGATAATCGGCTTTATGCCCTTCTCTCTCGCCTCCTGATAAAACTTGACCAGCCCGAACAGATTGGAAAGATCAGTCAGCGCCAGCGCCGGCATCCCATCTGCCACCGCTTTTGCCACCGCCTCGTCGACACGCACGATGCCGTCTACGATGGAATACTCGCTATGCAGGCGAAGATGAACAAAAGTTGGCGACGTGGGCATGTTTGTTGCAAGATTGACGCGAGGTGGGGGGAATTCAATATTTCGTTGGAATCAGACCAATTCCAATTCGTGAGCCTATCGGCTCAAACTCCATTCGGCTTTAACGACTGTCCGATTTTACCACCAATTGGAAGCGGCGAAGCCTCCTCGGCCCATCCCGCGCCTACCCGGATTGCACTCACAAAAAAGCGTTATGTTATGTATAGCAACATCGTAAGGCGGCTCCGAGAAGCGGCTGCTCTATCTCAGGAGGCTTGGAGGGTATGCAGTGCGTCTGTGGATTCCGGCGCAGCTCGACCCCCTAGCTCGCCGAAAAAACCGACAATTCTTTCCGGTAGCCATGTCAGTCTGCCGGGAAACGGTGAATTCAGAAATCCCACATGCCCTCCTTGTTCCGGAAATTCCAGAATGACCGCGGAAGAAACATCCGCCGGTCCAGGCAGTGCCAGGGCTGGCATGAAAGGGTCATTGAGAGCATTGATGACGAGAGTGGGCACTTCGATATGCTTGAGCCACGGTTTGCTGCTGGATTGCTTCCAGTAATCTTCCGTATCGCGAAAGCCGTGTAGCGGCGCGGTTACCAGATTATCGAACTCATATAGCGTTGTGCATGCGGCTACCGCTGCACAATCGAACAATCCTGGGAAAAGATCAAGTTTTCCCAGCGCCTTGCGCTTCAGCGTATCGAGAAAATGACGTGTGTAAAGCAGATTGAAGCCAGAACCCAATGCCTTTCCCGCTGCCGCCAAATCCAGGGGCACGGAAACCGTTACAGCGCCATCGAGCAGTTGACAGGCCTGCCTGCCTCGCTCACCGAGACATTTCAGCAATGCGTTACCCCCCAGTGATACCCCAACTGCGTAAAGCGGCACGTTGAAACCCCGCCGTTTATTTTCTCGGCCCAGTCGCTGAAGCACCCAATCGATCTCTGCGGAATCCCCGGCGTGATACGCGCGCGGCAGCCGGTTAGGCGTTCCGGAACAGCCGCGAAAATGCACTACCGCTCCCCGCCAGCCCAATTCCCTCAGCAGGGACATCATGCTTACTACATAGTGACTGCATGAGCCTCCCTCGAGTCCGTGAAACAGCACCACCAGCGGTGCATCCGGGGCATTATCCAGCCAATCGATATCGATGAAATCTCCATCGTCAAGTTCCCATCGTTCACGGCGATACGGGATCGCAGGGCGGGCAAGCAGATAAGGATAAATCGTTTGTGCATGTCCGCCCCGCAACCAGGTTGGGGCGACATAGGGTTTGGCGGATAGAAAGGAATGAGAGATTTTCACATCAAGTCTGGTAGGCCATATCAGGTTTGAGCTGAAACAGGCGGTTGTGGATTCAAAAATGTCTTCTTAACTCAGTCATTCTAAATATAGCAATAAAAAAACAACCTGGTCCACATCAAATAACGATCTCCCGGCTGTAACTGATTTATTTCCCTTGTATCCGGTGCCTGTTCCGCCCTCTCAGGGTGGAATACAACCAAACTCGTCTGAACCATAGCGATGCTTGTAGCTGGCAGCACAGGCGTACGACCTTCTGCTACCCTTGGCAAAAGTCGTTACTTCCAATGAGCGCAAGCCAGCATTGCTGATGCCGCCGATACTTACGATACTAATGCGTTCCTATTCTTGTCCTTACAACACGCCCGACGCAAGATTACCCGCTGAATTGCGTACTATAATGAAGCATGTTTCCGGCCGACATTACGGCACGCGACATCCAGAGACGTCCCCGAGCAAGGGAAACGCTTTGTCCGACAACTCAGTTGAGCCGGAAATAACATACTTCTGGCTGTTGTACTGATTCCGATCCCGATTCCGATAGTGCATTGGCTGCAACGGAACTCAACATTATTCAGGTGCGATCATGAGAATGAAGTGGTTTTTACTTATGTTTTTCATTGCCTTTTCAAGCCCCGGTGTTGCAGCTGAAGAGGATTATAAGCTATGCAATATAGGCGGTTATTTTTCCGGAACCAACGATAAATTTCTAAGCGGATTAGCCGCCCATATCGCGCAAAAGAAAAATATTTTCGGCGATCCCATATGTAATGCCGCATGGGATAACGCTTATAGAATAGGGGAGGAGTTGGCAAAAACCGGAAAGATTAAAGTACAAGCAGAACGGGAAATCATTCATCAGGCGGCAGCATTCAGTACAAAGGTATACGAGGCAATCAGCTCCCGTATCAATTTCTAGCGTTCGCGTGGGAGCATTGCAGCCCTTGTTTCAATCCACTTTCCAAGTCTAAAAGTGGCAAAACGGAAGGAACCGCAAATTTAACATGCAAGCACGGGCGCCACTTTTATTTTTAGCCTTGTTGATGATCTCATCTGGATGCTCGGCCGTGCCAGCAAGAAAATCTCCAAAAGTGATCGAGAACTCAATTGGGATGAAACTTGCCCTGGTTCCGGCAGGCGATTTCGAAATGGGAAGTGAAGAGCCGGCTGAAACCCTTGCCATTGCGTACCCGCAATACGAGCTATCGCGTTTTCTGGCGCTTCGGGACGAAGCGCCAGTACATAACGTCCGTATTACCCGGCCATTTTATCTGCAGCAGTACGAGGTGACAGTCGATCAATTCATGCAATTCCTGAAGGCTTCGGGCTATACACCGGAGTCGGTGGCTGACGGCACAGGCGGCTATGGCTACAACGCGCGTTACGTAGCGGAGAAATCGGAGCTAGGGGACGCCTTCGAGGGGCGAGATCCAAAATACTCCTGGCGCAACCCGGGCTTTAAACAGGAGGGACACCATCCAGTAGTAAATGTTACCTGGAATGATGCAGTGGCAATGAGCAGATGGCTCAGCGATAAGGAAGGTAGAAGATATCGCCTGCCCACCGAGGCGGAGTGGGAATACGCTGCACGCGCTGGGACGCAAACCCGATACCACAGCAGCAATGATCCTCGGTCATTGCTAAAGATAGCAAACACGTTCGATGCTGATGCGCGGGTAAATTGGCCCCAATGGACTGCCTATTCAATCGCAGGCCATGACGGTTTTGCGTTCACGGCGCCAGTGGGCAGCTATACGCCAAACAGGCTGGGCCTCTATGACATGCACGGCAATGTCTGGGAGTGGTGTTCAGATTGGTATGACGAGAATTACTACGCGAAGTCGCCACGTGATGATCCCCCTGGCCCCACGTCAGGAATCGTGCGCGTTCGTCGGGGCGGTTCCTGGCACACATGGTCACTCTACGCGCGGTCGTCATATCGCAACTGGAACACTCAGGAAACCCGCTATCCGCTTGTCGGCTTCAGGCTTTTATTAGAAATTGATTAGCGTGAAGTGGGCAGCAACAGAAATTTAGTGCCTGAATACCCGTGCCGACTATGCTTTCGGTCGCCCTGACCAGTCCATTATTGCTCGCCATGTTTTCCAGAAAACGCGCCGATATAACGGGACTTTCGCAAGCGAGGGATAGAGACCATAGTCGAAAGACAAGCTTTCGCTCTTGACTTGTTGAATACTGGTAGGCCGTGCGAGATTCGAACTCGCGACCAACGGATTAAAAGTCCGCTGCTCTACCGGCTGAGCTAACGACCCAATGATATCCAAGGGACGTGCATTATACCGGCTCGCCCCTCCGATATAAAGTTTTTTGGACGACGCTTGCCTGTTGTCGCAATTACTCTGCCGATCCAGTTTCGCCGCAATATTTGCTTTAAACTGCCTCCATGCGGGAGACTGATTGTTGAGCAGCGACGTTATCATCATTGGAGGCGGAATTGCCGGGCTTGCCACGGCGCACCAATTGTTGCGGCTCGGTGCGACTGTTACCCTGCTGGAGCGCAATTACTGCGGCCAGGAAGCCTCCTGGGCGGGCGCGGGCATACTGTCACCGCTGTTGCCATGGGACTATTCCGAGCCGGTAACGCAACTGACCCAGTTGAGCAACAGGCTTTTTCCGCAATTTATCGAAACGCTGCGGGATGAAACCGGCATCGATCCGGAGTATCAGGCCAGCGGCATGCTGGTACTGTCGCATTCTTCTGCCAGGCAGCACGCGGAACCGTGGGAAAAGGTCGAAGATGGACTCGACCGCGTAGCGGAAGCGTGGTGCGCGCGCCACGCGTTCCCTTTGAAAAGGGTTCGCTCACACGAAATTGCGCCTGCACTTGCACGGGACGAAGCGGCGCTATGGTTGCCGGACATTTGCCAGGTGCGCAATCCCCGCTTGCTACGGTCGCTCGCGAAGGCTGTGGAGCATTCCGGGGGTGCAATAGTTGAAAATGCCGAAGTCGCAAGCTGGAAGATTGCGCGCGGGCAGGTCCAATCTATTAGTACGAGCCGGGGTGAGGAATACACCGCAGCCAGTTACATCGTTACCGCCGGTGCATGGAGCCGCCAGGTTCTTGGCGAACATGCGCTAAAGCTCGATATCCGGCCAGTCCAGGGGCAGATTCTCCTGTTCAAGGCACAGCTTGGTCTACTCCAGGCGATGGTGCTACAGGAACAGGATAATTTTTATCTGATACCTCGTCGAGACGGACATATCCTTGCCGGCAGCACCCTGGAAGAAACCGGTTTCGAAAATCGTACGACTGCTCAAGCGCGGAAAGCGTTGTTATCCAGGGCCCATTCGCTGGTGCCTGCATTGAGTGAAGAAATTCTCGCCCGCCAATGGGGCGGGTTGCGTCCAGGTTCGCCTGAGAATATTCCCGTTATCGATCGCCACCCCGAAATCCCCAATCTTTATCTCAACAGCGGCCATTATCGTTACGGCGTCACCATGGCGCCGGCCAGCGCGCAACTTATATCCAATATGATCCTGAACAAGCCTCAGCCACTGGACATCACGCCTTATCGATGGCCGGTATGACGCCTGCGCTTCACTTCCCCCGCGCCGGCCGTGCCGTTTCCGTCGAGTCCATGCCTGCCTCGCTTTATCCCCAGGATGCGGGATGATAACATTGCACCACTTCAACACAGGGAAATAGGGCATACGCATATGGCTGGTCACAGCAAGTGGGCTAATATCAAACACAAGAAAGCCGCCCAGGACGCCCGGCGTGGAAAGATTTTCACCCGGCTCATCAAGGAAATTACCGTCGCCGCAAGGCTTGGCGGGGGTGATCCCAACAGCAATCCACGGTTGCGTCTGGCTGTCGACAAGGCGTACGAGCAGAACATGCCCAAGGACAACATCGAGCGAGCGATCAAGCGTGGCAGCGGCGATCTTGAGGGCGTGAATTATGAAGAAATACGTTACGAAGGCTATGGCATCGCCGGCGCGGCCGTATTGGTCGATTGCATGACCGACAACCGCGTGCGTACCGTCGCGGATGTGCGCCATGCTTTTACCAAGTACGGCGGCAATCTCGGCACTGACGGCTCGGTCGCGTTCCTGTTCAAGCATTGCGGACAACTGCTTTTTGCTCCCGGCACCGATGAAGACAAGCTGATGGAGACGGCGCTGGAAGCCGGTGCGGAGGATATTGTGAGCAATGATGACGGCAGTCTGGAAGTCATTACCGCTCCGTATGAATTTGTCGCGGTCAGGGATGCGCTGGACAAAGCCGGATTCAAGGCAGAGCTAGCCGAAGTCACGATGAAGCCGGTCAATGAAACCGAGCTGGCCGGCGATGATTCGGCAAGAATGCAGAAACTGCTGGATGCGCTGGAAAATATAGACGACGTACAAGAAGTCTACACGACCGCAGTGATCGACTAAATCGTTTTTTATCCTCAGGAAAGGTAAAAAAATCCGTATCCTTGGCATAGACCCCGGCTTGCGTATTACCGGTTTCGGGGTCATCAATAAGACTGGCGGCAGGCTGGTGTACGTTGGCAGCGGTTGTATCAAAACACTGGATGGCGAACTGCCGTCGCGCCTGAAGTCCATCATGGATCATCTCAACGAAGTCATTGCGGAACATCGGCCCGATCAGGTCGCGGTGGAGCAGGTGTTCGTCAATATCAATCCAAAGTCCACACTGATGCTTGGACAGGCGCGCGGCGCGGCGATTTGCACGGCGGTACTGAACAATCTCGTGGTTGCCGAATATACGGCGCTACAGATCAAGCAGGCGGTGGTCGGCAAAGGTCACGCGAAAAAAGAGCAGGTTCAGGAAATGGTGAAGCGGTTGTTGCAGCTTGACGGAAGCCCCGGCGCGGACGCGGCGGACGCTCTCGCGTGCGCCATTTGCCATGCGCATGGCGGGCTGGGACTGGGCGGAGTTTCGACAGCGGGATACCGCATGAAACGGGGACGTCTCGTATGATCGGCCGAATAACCGGACTGCTGCTGGAAAAATTGCCACCGCTGGTGCTGGTCGATGTACAGGGCGTCGGCTATGAGATCGATGTGCCGATGAGCACGTTCTACAACCTGCCCGGCGTCGGTTCGCAAATCACGCTCCATACTCACCTTGTCGTGCGCGAAGACGTGCACCTGCTTTTCGGTTTTGGCACCGAACCGGAGCGGCAAGCCTTCCGCCAGCTCGTGAAAATTTCCGGCGTCGGCGCGCGAACCGCTCTGGCCTTGCTGTCTGGCTTGAGCGTATCCGATTTGCATCACGCGATCGCGACACAGGACAGCGGGCGGCTAATCAAGATCCCCGGTATCGGCAAAAAAACTGCCGAACGTTTACTGCTGGAATTGCGCGATAAGCTGGATTTGGGCATGACCGGGGCAATAGACACTACTACGGGAATCGGGCGTACGTCGGCAAGCGGGGGTGACGTGCTTAATGCCCTATTGTCTCTAGGGTATAATGACCGGGAAGCCAATTGGGCAATCCGCCAGTTATCCGCAGATTTTCCCGTTTCCGACGGCATACGGCAGGCATTGAAACTCTTGTCAAAAGAAAAGTAGCGTTCGCTTCTAAGCAGGCGGAGCCAGTTCCCGCCCCGGTTTCACCATTTACCAACGCTACGCAATTCCGCAGGTGCACCGTAACCCGGATGTGCTTTGAAGACTGAGAATGATTGAAACCGATCGATTAATTACCTCTGCCCCAGTATCCCTCAAGGAAGAGGACCTGGAGCGGGCGCTGCGCCCGAAGCATCTGGGCGAGTACGTCGGCCAGGAAAAAATCCGGGGACAGTTGCAGATATTCATCGAGGCGGCAAGAAGGCGCGGGGAAGCGCTCGACCATGTGCTGCTGTTCGGTCCGCCCGGATTGGGCAAAACTACCCTTGCACATATTATTGCGCGGGAGATGGGCGTGAATCTGCGCCAGACTTCCGGTCCCGTGCTTGAGCGTCCGGGCGATCTGGCCGCACTGTTGACCAATCTCGAACCCAACGACGTGCTGTTCATAGACGAAATCCACCGTCTTTCACCGATAGTGGAGGAAATACTTTACCCCGCGCTGGAGGATTACCAGCTTGACATCATGATCGGCGAAGGCCCCGCAGCCCGCTCGGTCAAGCTCGATTTGCCGCCCTTCACTCTCGTGGGCGCCACCACCCGAGCGGGTATGCTGACCAATCCTCTCCGCGATCGTTTCGGCATCATTTCCCGTCTCGAATTCTATTCGGTGGAAGAGCTGACCAAAATCGTGACGCGCTCTGCGGCCTTGCTGAATGCGGAAATCTCTACTGATGGAGCGACAGAAATTGCCCGCCGCTCTCGCGGTACGCCGCGCATCGTCAATCGCCTGCTGCGGCGGGTGCGCGATTTCGCGGAAGTCAAGGCCGACGGCTGCATTACCCGGCCGGTGGCGGATGCAGCGTTGATCATGCTGGACGTGGATATTATCGGCCTCGATGTGATGGACAGAAAATTGCTCCTTGCCGTCATGGAAAAATTCGGTGGCGGCCCGGTAGGTGTCGACAATCTCGCCGCCGCGATCAGCGAAGAGCGAGGCACCATCGAAGATGTGCTGGAGCCCTACCTGATCCAGCAAGGCTACATGAAGCGCACGCCGCGCGGCCGCATGGCCACCTCCATTGCCTATCAGCATTTTGGCCTCGCGCTGCCAAAGAACGGATTGAGCGGCGGATTGTGGGGGGATGACTTGTAGCCATACCGATGCGGGTCAGGGCAACCCATGTCGGTAATTCGTTCTACCGCTCGACCAACAGTGCTCATACTGTCGCCTTGCCGTTGAAAAACCTCATACGATAGAAACCTGTGCTATTTAACAAGGCGGGGTTATTCATTGCTTGGCCTGGCGCAAATTAAATATATGAAAACAACAGAAGCCGATAAATTTCCCGTTAATTCAGTCAATGCTCCTTTTTTATTGCCCGTTCGGGTCTACTACCAGGATACCGATGCGGGTGGTGTGGTTTATCATTCCACTTATCTCGATTACATGGAGCGCGCCCGCTACGAATGGTTGCGGGAGATGGGCTTCGATATTCATTCATTGATTCAGGTACACAAGGTGATTTTCATGGTTCGCTCGCTCAGTATCGAATACTTCAAACCAGCGTTGCTGGATGATTTTCTGCATGTCACTGCGCAGGCTGCGGAGTTGGGTAGAAGCCGCATGGCAATTTCGCAGCATGTGCTGCGTGGCGCGGCTACGCTTGTCAGCGCCACAGTCCAGGTGGTCTGCGTTGGGGCGGATAGCCTCAAGCCGGTGAGTGTACCGACGCCGTTGCGCCACAAACTGGGAAAGCTGTCATGAGCCCGGCCGTTACCCAGGATATGTCTCTTTTCCATCTCATCGGTAGCGCCAGTTTGCCGGTGCAATTGGTGATGGCCTTGCTGCTGCTGACCTCATTTCTATCCTGGTGGTACATTTTTCGCAAGCTGTTCGTCATCCGGGAGGCGATAAGGCAGAGCGATGAGTTCGAGAATGTTTTCTGGAAAGGGCCCGATCTCAATGCGCTTTTCCAAAGCGCCTCCGCCTCACGGCATACGGCGGGCAGTATGGAACGAATCTTCGAGGCAGGTTTTCGCGAGTTCGTCAAACACAAGCGCCAACCGGGAATGGACATCGCTGCCGTAATGGATGGTACCCGCCGGGCAATGCGCGCCACGTATCAGCGTGAAATGGACAACCTGGAATCGCATCTTGCGTTTCTGGCTACCGTGGGATCGGTGAGTCCATATGTTGGCCTGTTCGGTACTGTGTGGGGAATCATGAATTCCTTTCGGGGTCTATCCAACGTCACCCAGGCCACCATTGCGCATGTGGCGCCTGGCATTGCAGAGGCGTTAATAGCTACGGCGATGGGATTATTCGCCGCAATTCCCGCGGTCATCGCTTATAACCGATATGCAAATAACATGGACAGGCTATCGACCCGCTTTGAGAGCTTCATGGAAGAATTATCCAATGTCCTTCAACGGCAGGTGAACGGGTGAAGATAATTTCGGGGAATAGCCGCTGTGTCTGAGCGCCGGGCCAGACGCCGCCTGATGAACGAGATAAACGTCGTGCCGTATATCGACGTAATGCTCGTGCTGCTGGTGATTTTCATGATCACGGCGCCGCTCATTACGCCCGGCGAGATCGAATTGCCGCAGATCGGCAAATCCCTGACGCCCCCGGTCGCACCGCTGGAAGTGATTATCAAGGCCGACGGCAGCCTGAGTTTGCATGATCGTTCCGGGGCGGGAGGCGAACAGAAAATCAGCCGCGAAGAACTTGTAGAGGCGATCAAACAGAAACAGGCGCTGAACACTGAGCAGCCAGTGGTGATTGCCGGGGATAAAAGCGTGCGCTATGAAGAAGTGATAAAGGTGATGGATATTCTGCAACAGCAACAGGTGAAGAAAGTGGGGCTCCTGGCAAGACCGAACATTTGATGAGCGATATGGCAATGCGAGATTCTGCGCATCTTGAGCCGGGCCGGGTACGGGCAGGCGTGTTTGCTGTATTGGTCCATATCATTTTTATTGCTTTCATGATTTTTGGGCTCAATTGGAAAACCGCGCCGCCTGAAGCCATGATGGTGGATGTATGGAGCAGTCTGCCCCCACCTCCCCTGCCAACTCAGCCGGTCGCTAAAGCACCGCCGCCGCCACCACCAATCCCCGAGCCGATTGAGCAACCCAGGGAAGCAAAGCCGCTGCCGCCCGAGGTGGAAGCGCCGCCGCCTCCGCCCCCACCCCCGGCGGAGCCGGATATTGCTCTCAAGGAAAAAATAGAGAAACCTAAACCGGTCGAAAAAAAACAATTGGAGAAAGAAAAGAAAGAGAAGGAGAAAAAAGAGAAGGAGAAAAAAGAAAAGGAACAGAAGGAAAAGGCGCAAAAGGAAAAAGAGCAGAAAGAGAAAGAACAGAAGGAAAAAGAGCGGAGGGAGAAGGAGCAGAAAGCCAGGATTGCGGCGGAAGTGGAACAGCTCGAACGAGAGCAGCAGAAAGCGAATGAAAGGCTTCAGGCGCAGGCAGCGCAAGCCGCGGCGCAATCCCGCGTGGCAAACGAGATAGCCGAATACAAGGCAAAGATTCTTGCCAAAATCAGGCGGAATATTGTGATGCCACCCGATCTGCCCGGCAACCCGGTGGTGGAATTCGATGTCACGCTGCTTCCCGGCGGGGATATCCTCGATGTGAGGCTGCGCGCAAGCAGCGGAATCCCGGCTTTCGATAGTGCGGTGGAGCGCGGCATTTTCCTGGCCAAACCGCTCCCGCTGCCGCCGGACCCCGCCCTTTTTTCGAAATTCCGCAATTTGAGCGTCAAGGTGCATTACCGCGAATGACTGGTATAATTCATGACTTTGCGAATTCATTGAGGGTCATCCTTATGCTGCCCATGCAGATTCGCTTGCGCAGATTTTACGGCTTTGCTGTCGTCCTGCTCCTGTGGCTGGCCAGCGTGCCGCTGCACGCAGCGCTGAATATCGAAATTTTTGGCGGTGGCGCGACGCAGATTCCCATCGCGATAGTCCCCTTCGCCGCCGAAGAAAGGCTAACCCAAAGTCTCACACCGGTGGTGTCCGCCGATCTGCAGCGTAGCGGATTGTTCAGGTTGGTTGACCCGGCTGGTCTCAGGCCGCATGAGCCCATCGAAGTGGTTTATCCGGATTGGATTAACCGGGGAGCCGGCGCGCTGGTTATCGGCAGCACTACGGCACTGCCGGGAGGACAAGTCGCAGTGCGGGTCCGGCTGCTGGATGTAGCGAAACAGGCGGAGCTGGCGGTTTATACGGAGACCGTTCCCGCAGAACAATTGCGCGCCGCCGCCCACCGGATAGCTGATTTGGTTTATGAAAAATTGACCGGCGATCGGGGCGTCTTCAGCACACGCATCGCCTACGTCGTCAAACAGGGAAAAAAATACTCCCTTCAAGTCGCGGATGCAGACGGATTCAATGCCCAGCCCGTGATTGAATACACGGAGCCGATTATATCGCCCACCTGGTCACCCGACGGCAAGCAACTGGCATATGTTTCCTTCGAGAACAAAAAGCCGGTAGTGTACGTACAGACGCTTGCAACGCGCGCGCGCAAGGCGGTGGCCAATTTCAGGGGAAGCAATAGCGCGCCGGCCTGGTCTCCGGATGGGAAAAAGCTCGCAGTCGTGCTGTCTCTGATGGGGGGTTCACAGATCTTTCTGATCAATGCGGATGGCAGTGGATTGCAACGGCTCAGCAAAAGTTCTGGCATCGATACAGAACCCAGTTTTTCACCCGATGGCCAGTCGATCATTTTTACTTCCGATCGTGGCGGCAGCCCTCAAATCTACCGCATGCCGACAACGGCCCGCGCCTCGGGAACGGCAGAGCGCCTCACGTTCGAGGGCAGTTATAACGTCAGTCCGGATTACAGTTCAGACGGCAGAAGCTTCATCTTCATTCATCGCAATGGCGATCGCTTTAATGTAGCGATACAGAATCTGGCGACCCGTCAGGTGCAATTACTTACCGATTCGCAATTTGATGAATCCCCCAGCTTTGCTCCGAACGGCAAGATCATCCTTTATGCAACTGAAGTAAGGGGTCGTGGTATATTATCGGCCGTATCGAGCGATGGCAAAACAAGACAACAGCTTTCAACGCAAGCTGGTGATGTAAGAGAGCCGGCATGGGGTCCTTTGCCAAGGCAATAATAGTAGTTTGTATTTTTAGTAAACCATAAAGGAAATGAAGATGAAAAAAGTTATCGGAGTGTTATTGATAAGTTTGTTGTCGGCGTGCGCAAGCCAGACTCCGCAGCCCTCCGCCGACGTGGAAGACAGGTCCAGGGGCGTCGCGCCGCAGACAATGGAAGGCGCCAGAGACATGGAAGCCTCTCCGACACTCAACCCGCTTACGGACCCAAATAACATTCTTTCCAGACGCAGCGTTTATTTTGATTTCGACAGTTATGTGGTAAAGGATGAATACAGATCCCTCGTAGTGGCTCATGGTCAGTATCTGCGCGACAATAGCAGCGCCAGAGCCCTTGTGCAGGGCAACACGGATGAGCGCGGCAGCCGGGAATATAACCTTGCGCTGGGCCAACGTCGCGCGGACGCGGTCAAGTACGTGATGACATTATCGGGCGCCAAGGAATCGCAGGTCGAGTCCGTCAGTCTGGGTGAAGAGAAGCCGCGGGCGACAGGTCATGATGAAGCTTCGTGGGCCGAGAACCGCCGCGCGGATATCCGCTATCAGGGCGAGTAATCGTGCAATTGCGCGCTTTTTGGCTGTTGTTCCTCATCTGCTGTAATCCAGGTTACGCGGGTGTGTTCGACGACGAGGAGGCGCGCAGAAAGATTGCGGAGCAGCAGGCGGTGATCAGGGACGTGCGAGATCAGGGCCAAATCCTGGAAGGGCGCGTTGTAAAGCTCGAAGAAGTGCTTAACAATCAACCTCTGCTGGAGCTCCATAGCCAGATCGAAGCCCTGAGACTCGACCTGAACAAGCTGCAGGGTCAGATTGAAGTACTGGTCAATGAGAATGAGTTGACGCAGAAGCGGCAGAAGGATTTTTACATTGATCTGGATAACCGGCTGAGGCGGATAGAGCAACCTGATGAACCCGTCACCTCCGGGGCTGCCGCATCTGGTCCGATCGCCTCTGAATCAGCAACGCCTGAATCTGCGGCATCCCAGGCATCCGGTTCTGACGACCGGCCTGAACCGGATGTGGAGGTTGCATCTGCAGCGGCCGTTGTGGTTCCACCCGCGCCAGGTATGTCTGCCCCGAGTATGCCTGCCGCCGGCAGGCCTGCTCCGAACACCGGCGCGATGTCAGGCGATGGTGCCGAGGGCCGCGCCTATGAGGCAGCGTATGATCTGTTCAAGGGGGCAAGGTATAAAGATGCTATTTCCCGGTTTGAAAAGTTTATCAAGAATTATCCTGCGTCAAATCTTGCACCCAGTGCCCAGTACTGGATCGGTAACTCTCATTACGCGTTGCGTGATTTCAAGAGTGCAGTCAACGCACAGGAAAAACTGATCAAAACGTTTCCGGACAGCGCCAAGGCTCCTGATGCGATGCTCAACATTGCGAGCAGCCAGCAGGAAATGAGTAGAAAGACTGATGCCAGGAAAACCTTGCAAACCCTTGTTGCCAAATACCCTGGCAGCGAGGCGGCTGAAAAAGCGAAACAGCGGTTGGTCAACCTGAAGTAGCCTGGTTTATAGCGGCCGCTCATTCTCCGCAGTTGGCTTACTCATGCAGGATATGGTTCAAACCTTATCTCCATCCCAATCCAGGGCTATGCAGTCTTCCGAAGCCGGGAATTTGCGCGTCAACGAAATTTTCTTATCCCTGCAGGGAGAAACCAGCCGCGTAGGATTACCGACGGTATTTGTGCGCCTCACCGGTTGCCCTTTACGCTGCGGCTATTGTGACACAGAGTATGCTTTCTATGGCGGCAAGCGTCTCCCGATTTCCGACATTCTCGTGGAGGTCGCCAGCTATGCTGCTCGCTATGTCACCGTAACCGGAGGCGAGCCTCTGGCGCAGAAAGAGTGCCTCACATTGCTCAGGCTATTATGCGACGCAGGCTACTCGGTATCGCTCGAAACCAGCGGTGCGCTGGATGTATCAATGGTAGATGAAAGGGTTTCAAAGATTCTGGATATCAAGACGCCCGGCTCGGGCGAAGCGGAAAAAAACCGCTGGTCCAATCTCCCCTATCTCACACCCCATGATGAAGTGAAGTTTGTGCTATGCGATGAAATCGACTATCAATGGGCGGTTGAAGCGATGCGTAAGCATCAGTTGGATCTCGTCTGTCCGGTTTTATTTTCACCCGTATATGATCGGCTTGATCCTGCAGCGCTGGCTGCCTGGGTATTGCGGGATCGTTTACCGGTGAGAGTGCAGGTTCAGCTACACAAATTATTATGGGGTGAAGGGCCAGGACGATGAAAGCATGCAGGAAGGCGCCATGAATTTTTTTCCACAGGTTTTATGGCAAAGGCAGTAGTGCTGTTATCCGGCGGTTTGGATTCCGCCACGACGCTTGCCATTGCCCGCAGCAGAGAATACGAGTGTTATGCCTTGAGCATCGATTACGGCCAGCGTCATGGATCGGAACTCGCAGCTGCGGAAAAATTGGCCCATTCACTTGGAGCTTGGGATCACAAGGTCATTAAAGTTGACCTGTCCCTCTTCGGCGGATCGGCTCTGACCGATAAATCCAGCGCCCTACCTACCGAAGGAACTGAAGCAGGCATTCCTGTGACCTACGTCCCGGCGCGGAATACAATCATGCTGTCCTTAGCGCTGGCCTGGGCCGAAGTTCTTGAGAGTCGCGATATTTTTATTGGAGCAAATGTGGTGGACTACTCCGGTTATCCCGATTGTCGACCGAAGTACCTTGCGGCATTTGAGCAGATGGCGAATCTTGCCACCAAAGCTGCGATTGAAGGCGCCAGGGTAAGTATCCACGCGCCGCTCATGAAGCTGTCCAAAGCCCAGATCATACAGCAGGGAGTGTCCCTGGGCCTTGATTACAGTTTGACCGTATCCTGTTACCAGGCCGATGAAGAAGGACTGGCCTGCGGCGTGTGTGATTCGTGCCGATTACGTCGAGCGGGGTTCGAGTCAGCCAATGTCGCCGATGTAACGCGTTATCAATCGTAGCTGCCCAATTGTTGTTGCCCCTTGCCGTTGCCTTGGTCCGTCCGCTATCCGTTGTCATATTGGAGCATGTAGCTCATTGCCTCTCGCATGATCTCCTGGCTTACTCCTGAGTCTCATTTCCCGCCGCTGCACACCGCACTTGCTCAGCCTAATGGCCTGCTTGCCATCGGTGGCGATCTCTCGCCGCAACGGCTGATCCAAGCCTACCGCTGCGGCATTTTTCCCTGGTTCAATGAGGGTGAGCCTATTCTATGGTGGAGTCCCGATCCACGCATGGTGCTGTTTCCCGGCGAGCTTAAAATATCCCGATCACTAAGAAAAGCGCTTAAGAAAGGCAATTACGAAATTCGCACCGACAGCGCTTTCAACCAGGTCATGCACGAGTGCGCCGCGCCGCGTAGTGGACGCGCCGGAACCTGGATTCATGAAGAGATGGTTTCAGCCTATGCTGCTCTGCATGAAATGGGCATGGCACATTCCGTCGAAACGTGGATAGACGGGGAATTAATGGGCGGGCTATATGGTGTGGCTCAGGGAAAAATGTTTTTTGGGGAGTCGATGTTTTCCCGCGTTTCCGGCGCGTCCAAAATCGCATTGGTGCACCTGGTAAGACAACTGGAGCGCCGGGGATTCAGGATGATTGACTGTCAAATGAAAACCGCTCATCTCGCTTCCTTCGGCGCGCGGGAAATTCCTCGCAAGGAATTTAGTCAAAGATTGAAAGAATTGGTAAACTACCCTGAACGAGTCGAAAAATGGTGCTTCGATCATGAGCCAATTGAATGACCTCCCTTCGTCCGCGCTGCAGTTCTACACTACTGCGTCTTATCCGTGCAGCTACTTGCCGGAGCAGTTGGCGCGGTCCCAGGTGGCGACGCCCAGCCACCTGATCGATACCGATATTTATGGCGAGCTGGTGCAGGCCGGTTTTCGGCGCAGCGGCGCATTCACTTACCGTCCTTACTGCGACAACTGCCGTGCCTGCATGCCGGTACGGATCGTGGTCGATGAATTGATTCTCAGACGTGCTCAACGCCGCTCCTGGAAGCGTCATCAGAACCTGGTTGCGACACAACATGATTTGTATTATCACCCGGATCACTATGCGCTGTATCTGCGCTATCAGGCGCAACGCCATAGCGGCGGCGGCATGGATCGGGACAGCCGGGAGCAATACCGCCATTTCCTGCTGCCAAGCAATGTCAATTCCAGTCTTGTCGAGTTCCACGATAATGGCCAGTTGCGCATGATCAGCATTATTGATGAACTGCCTGACGGAATATCGTCTGTATATACTTTTTTCGATCCGGATGTGCCAGGGGCCAGCTTCGGCACCTACAATATCTTGTGGCAAGTGCAACTATGCCGCGCGCTGAAACTACCCTACCTTTATTTGGGTTACTGGATCAAGGAAAGCCAGAAAATGGCATATAAAGCCGGATTCAGGCCATTGCAGTGTCTGGTTGATGGGCGCTGGGAGCCGTTGAGCAACGTAGAGATTTCCGGTATCAAGGACCCTGCGTAGCCGTAGTTTTGTCTACTGATCAATCATTCCTCGGGACGGCCGCGGATTCAACTTCCAGACTGTTGCTGCGCCATCCGTATTGCGGAGGCACGTTTTTCCAAAGGTTCCGCTTTTTCCGCATGGCCGATATCCCGGTAAAGCTGTGCCAGATTTTCGAGACTGGTTGCCACGTTCGGGTGATTGCGACCCAGCGCTTTTTCTGAAATCGCCAGCGCACGCCGGAAGAGCGGCTCGGCATGCGGGTACTTGCCCTGGTCTTTATATAACCCCGCCAGATTATTCAAGCTCAAGGCCACGTTCGGATGATCCGGGCCCAGCGCCTTTTTCGAAATTGCGAATACCCGCTTATAAAGCGGCTCAGCTTGCGCGTACTGTTTTTGCGCATTGTAAAGCAGTGCAAGATTGTTCAGGCTCATGGCCACATTCGGATGGTCGGGACCGAGCGTTTTTTCCAGTATGGCCAACGCGCGCTTAAAAAGCGGTTCTGCCTGCGCATACTGCTCCTGCACTTGATATAGCTGCCCCAGATTATTCAGGCTAACGGCAACATTGGGATGATCCGGCCCCAGCGCTTTCTCATCAATTGCCAGGGCCTTCTCATAGAGAGGCTGCGCCCGCGCATAATCCCCTTGTTTTCCGTGCAGCATTGCGAGGTTGTTCAGCGTGGCAGCCACTTCGGGCTGTTCCGCGCCAAGCGATTTCTCAAAAATGGCCAACGCACGTTCGAGAAGCGGTTCGGCGTGCGCATATTTACCCTGAGCGTTATACAGCAGTGCAAGGCTATTCAGGCTGGTAGCAATATCGGGATGGTCCGCATCCAGCGATTGTTCCGCTGTCTGCAATGCTTGCTTTGCTACCGTCGTCGCGCCTTTATAGTCACCCAGGCGATAAAGTGACTCCAATTCATCGTTGAGTCTGTCCCACTCGGTCGTGGCATGAGTCAAACCACAAAATGTCATGAGAACCAAAACCAGAAAATGGCTGGACAGCTTCATGAATACTCCCGCTAACGGTCAAATAAAGATGACAACAAATCGTTGGTAATTATCAATATAAACACCATTATGTCAAAAATAAAGTCCGGTCTATTGATAATTGGGCGCCTTTGGCATCTTCGGGCGTCGACTGTTCTTGTATAGCTGGCTCATCTGCCTGCCAATTACTCAGCCCAGCCTTTGCCTCATTTATCCGTATCGGATCTCTATTAGAGAACATTATATTTGCGAATGTTAAAATGAGTGCATGCTCTATTCCTTACTTCGGCCGTTGTTATTCGGTCTAGACCCCGAAACAGCTCATCGCATTACATTCGATGGACTCGAGAAAGCTCACCGGCTTGGCATACTTGGCAGCGGTCCGATACGTTGCCAGTCCCGCAATGTCATGGGTCTGGATTTTCCCAATCCTGTCGGGATGGCTGCCGGGCTGGATAAGGATGGGGAGCACATCTCGGCTCTTGCCGCGCTCGGCTTCGGCTTTATCGAAATTGGCACGGTCACACCTCGTCCCCAGCCGGGGAACCCGAAACCGCGGCTGTTCCGTATTCCTCAGGTAAATGCCATCGTCAACCGCATGGGCTTCAATAACCTTGGCATAGATAATCTCCTCGCGAACGTCAAGCATGCGAATTACAGCGGTATACTCGGTATCAATATTGGCAAAAACTTCGACACGCCGGTCGAAAAAGCGATTGATGACTACCTGATTTGCCTGCACAAGGCCTATCGCTACGCCAGCTATGTCGCTGTCAACATTTCTTCGCCCAATACCCCTAACCTTCGTCAATTGCAAAACGCGGAGGAACTGGATTATCTGCTGCGCATGCTGAAACTGAACCAGCAAAAACTGGCTGATGAACACGGGAAATATACGCCCCTGGTGGTGAAAATCGCTCCTGATCTGGAACCGCCACAAATTGACTCCATCGCATCGCTATTGATGAAACATCGAGTTGACGGGGTTATCGCCACGAATACAACGCTCTCACGGGCCGGAATAGAAACAATGCCGCATGCGAGCGAAGCCGGCGGATTAAGTGGAGCGCCGCTCACAGAACGTGCCACCGCCGTCATCCGCCGCTTACATGATATGCTGCAAGGAGCGCTGCCCATCATCGGCGTCGGCGGCATAATGCGCGCGGCGGATGCGAAGGAAAAAATCGAGGCGGGAGCAAGTCTGGTACAAGTATACAGCGGTCTGATTTATCGCGGCCCCGATCTGGTGCGCGAGATTGCGCAAGCTTTATGCGTAGCGGATACGCCGCATTCCGACGCGCGGATTTAATATGAAAGAAAATTTACTGGTAGCGGAAATCGACGCCATTCTGCCGCAAACGCAATGCCGCCGATGCGGATTCCCTGGCTGCAGGCCATACGCGACGGCCATAGTGGAGGGGCGCGCGGAGATCAACCAATGCCCCCCTGGCGGAGAGAAGGGTGTCCGAAAATTAGCGGAATTGCTCGGGGTGAGCCCAATGCCCCTGAATGCCGCTCATGGCATCTCTAAACCTGAAGAAGTGGCGTTGATCAATGAACAATTATGCATAGGCTGCACCCTGTGCATTCAGGCTTGTCCGGTGGACGCTATCGTAGGCGCTGCAAAGCAGATGCATACCGTGATTGCTGCGGAGTGCACCGGCTGCGAACTATGCGTGGCGCCATGCCCTGTCGACTGTATCGGCATGGTTCAAGCCAACCTGCAGCCTCCTGCCATCGGGGATAAATCCCTTGGTGGACTGAATACTGCCCTGGCATGCGAACGCGAAAAAGCAGCCGCTGATCGCGCACGTTCGCGTTACCAGTTCAGGTTGGAAAGGCTTGAGCGTGAAAAACAGGAGTGCCAGGAAAGACTCGCCCAAAAAGCCGAAGTAATGGCACCTGGGAACGGTTCATCAGCGGCAGCCAATCTCAAAAAAGCAACTGTTCAAGCCGCCTTGGAGCGTGCCAGGACTGCTCAAGCTCAGGCTTCGAAGAAAAACAACGATGCAGAACCATCGGCAGGCATTTCTGTTCCCAATTCATGAATTCGAGCATACGCCGAGAGATTTTTACGCGCTTCAGGTCGGTTAATCCTCACCCTACCACCGAGCTGGAGTACAGTTCACCGTTTGAATTGCTGGTGGCGGTGGTGCTTTCAGCCCAGGCCACCGACAAGGGCGTGAATCTCGCGACCCGCAAGCTGTTCGCCAAGGCTAACACGCCGGAGAAAATTCTTGCGCTGGGGGAGGCTGGATTGCGGGAAATCATCAAGAGCATCGGGTTATACAAAACCAAGGCAAAGAATATATTGGCGACATGCAGCATGCTCATCGAGCACCATGGCGGCAAGGTACCAGGGACTCGTGAAGAGCTGGAAAGACTTCCCGGCGTGGGACGCAAGACTGCCAATGTGGTATTGAATACCGCGTTCGGCCAGCCCACCATGGCAGTGGACACGCACATTTTTCGTGTAGCAAATCGTACCGGAATTGCCCGTGGAAAAACGGTGCTGGAGGTAGAGCTGAAACTTCTGAAGTGCATACCCAGGGAATTTCGCCATGATGCTCATCATTGGCTTATTTTGCATGGGCGCTATGTATGCGTAGCGAGAAAACCGAAATGCGCCATATGTATCATCAATGACTTGTGCGAGTATGAGGAAAAGAATCTTTGACAAAAAAAACTGAAAGAAAACAATACCGCTGCAGTATTACAACCTGATGTTCAATCCCTCCAGAGAACAGGCGCGCCAGTTCTTCTTTGATACCTGGCGAAAATACCGGCAGCATGAAATGCTTTCGCCTATGGAAGACATGGCGCTCGAAGTCATTTTGCTTCATCCGGAATACCATGCGCTGCTTGACGACCCGGAGCGCTATCAGGACAAGGATTATTTACCGGAAATGGGCAATACCAATCCTTTTCTGCACATGAGTATGCACATTGCCATCAAGGAGCAGCTTTCGATAGACCAGCCCTTCGGTATTCGCAAGCGATTCGAGCGTCTACTTAAGTTAACCCATGATGAGCATGCTGCCATGCATGAGGTAATGGAATGCCTCGCAGAAATGATCTGGCAGGCCCAACGCAACCAGTCGGCGTTTGATGCTTCGGTCTATTTTGAATGTCTGGACCAGCGGGGAAATTAATTGTACTTGACGAGGCGCGACACCTCCCGCAACGGGACATCCCGAGGGCCTGTTTTATCGCTTCAGGAACCTCCGAACAAGTTTTCTACATGCTGGGCGCGGATTTGCAGCGTGCTGAAACCGGGCACCCGTTGTGCCCATGCCCGGTGATATCGTGGGGCCAACCATAGCCTGCGTCATATGCCTTGTGATCAGCCCGGTTTCTCTCAGCTCATTTGGCACAATTGGTCGGTCCAGGGAAAAGTTGTTCAGAGGTTTTTAAACAAGCAGACGGGAAGGAATTTTCCCATGCGCTCGTCTGATCAATATTTGGTTTTCAGACCAGACTGACTGGCGTAATATGCCGACACGTTCTCGATTTCTTCCTTGCTCAAGGCGGCAGCCATACCCGCCATGATTGGGTCTTTTCGAACGCCCGATTTATATTCGTTGAGGGATTTCATCAGATAACTTGCATGCTGCCCGCCCAGTTTCGGGAAAGCGGGAGCGGGACTATTGCCATCCGGGCCGTGACACGCCGCACAAACCTCAGCTGCTTTTTTCTTGCCAGCGTCTATATCGGCTGCCATCCCTGGGCCGGAAATGAGCAGCAATGCGCCGCTCGCTGCGGCAATAACGAAATTTTTCATGAGCCTTTCCTTGGGTAATGAGTGATTATTTTCCGCTGGCGCCTGAATAATAGGCGGCAAGGTCTTCCATATCCTGTTGGGTCAGCGTATCGGCTATCGCTTTCATGGTGGGATGATTCCGGTTGCCGTCTTTATACGCCTGCAGTGCTTTGACCAGGTATTCGGCATGCTGGCCGCCTAGTCTTGGGACGTTATATACCGTTGGATAGGATGTGCGATATCCTTCTATTCCGTGACAACCGATGCACGCTGTATTTTTCTTCTTCCCTGCAGCCGGGTCTCCGGCTGCATGAGCGGTACCGCCTAATGCCATAAGCATACCGCACGCAAATAAAAAACTCCCTATTGCTGGTGGTTTCATTATTAGTGCCCTCTTTTTTCAAAAAGAGCGACTCTAAACGATGTGCCATTCTTGGTCAATGAATAAAACACAAAGTTATAAGGAACTTATCTCTAGATTTTTTGTCTCGATGTCGACCTTTTGGCTTCCAGTTCCTCCCATCGCGCAAGATAATCCATGAGTTCACTTTCGATGAAAGCAGCACGTTCTTGCAACACTCTGGTTTTTTCCGGATCATCACGATAAATATCCGGCAAGCATAGCTGGCGAGTAATCGCAGCCTGTTCCCCTTCCAGAATCTCTATTTTTCCCGGCAACTCGTCAAGTTCCCGGGTTTCCTTGTAACTCAGTTTAGCGCGACCGGCTGATTCATGTATCTTGGACACGGGCTGTTGCGGTTTTTGCGCCGGCTGCTTCGCCGGTATTTTTGCATGATCCTTCGCCCGCACCCAATCTTCATATCCCCCAACATATTCCCTCAATAGGCCGCCGCCTTCAAAAGCAATAACCTGAGTTACCACATTGTCGAGAAATTCACGGTCATGGCTCACCAGAAACAACGTACCGGAATAGTTTTGCAGCAATGCCTCCAGCAGTTCCAGGGTTTCGATATCCAGATCATTTGTTGGCTCATCAAGGACGAGCACGTTGGCAGGCCGGGTAAACAGGCGTGCCAGCAACAGCCGGTTTCGCTCACCGCCTGAAAGTGACTTTACCGGTGAACGGGCTCGCTGTGGCGAAAACAGGAAATCTTCCAGGTAGCTTATGACATGCTTCCTTGTCCCGCCAATGTCGATAAAATCGGCGCCCTGGCTAATCGTATCGATCAGCGTTGCTTCCTCATCGAGTTGTTCGCGCATCTGGTCGAAATATGCCGCCGCGAGTTTGGTTCCAAGCCGGATATTGCCGGCATCGGGTTGCAGCTCGCCCAGTATCAGCTTCAGCAGGGTGGATTTCCCCGCGCCATTTGGTCCCAGTAATCCCACGCGATCGCCGCGCATGATCCGGCAGGAGAAATCATCGATGATGACCTTGTCGCCATAACTCTTGCTGACATGCTCCAGTTCAGCCACCATCCGTCCGGATTTTGCACCTTCGTCCACGTTGAGATTAACCGCCCCCGAGCGCTCCCGCCGGGCTGCTCGCTCCAGCCGTAGCGCTTCCAGTCGCCGGACACGCCCTTCATTGCGAGTGCGGCGCGCCTGAATTCCTTTGCGTATCCATATCTCCTCCTGCGCCAGCACCTTGTCGAACTTCTGATTGTGGACAGCCTCAATTTCCAGCATCTCCGTTTTCTTTCGCTGGTACGCGGCAAAATCACCGGGAAAGCTCGTCAAATTGCCTCGATCAAGTTCGAGAATCCGCGTCGCGACATTGCTCAGAAAGCGGCGGTCATGTGTGACAAACAGTACGCTTCCGGCAAAATTCCTGAGTAGCCCTTCCAGCCATTCAATAGAGAGAAAGTCCAGATGATTGGTCGGCTCATCCAGTAGCAGTACATCAGGTGATAACACCAGGGCGCGAGCCAGTGCAACCCGTTTTTTTTGTCCGCCCGAAAGTTGTCCTACCATTGCATCTGCCGAAAGGTCCAGCTTGTCGATAGCGGTTTCCACCGTAGCCTGGATTCGCCAGCCGTCCTGAGCTTCCAGCTGGGCTTGCAAATCCTCCAGGCGCGAAAGGAGGGCATCCGTATCACCAACGCCGTCGCTCAAAAGGTGAGAGGTTTCGTGATAATGGAGCAGCACCTGGCTTATCGCGCCCAGTCCCTTCGATACTTCCTCAAATACGGTGAGGGCGGGGTCCAGGTCCGGCTCCTGCGGCACATACGCCAGCCTCAGCGCCGGGGCGCGCCAGATCCTGCCGTCATCCGGCCTGGTTTCGCCCGCAAGAATGCGCAGTAAGCTTGACTTTCCGCCGCCATTCCTGCCGATCAGCCCGATACGTTCACCCGGATCAAGCTGCAAGTCCACTTGATCGAGCAGCGTGTGATGGCCAAAGGCGAGAGAGGCTTTTTCCAGAGTGAGAAGAGGCATGGACCGGGAAAGCTATTTCAGCAAAAATTGACAAGGGGCGCAATTCTGACATGCCTGCCGCGGCTTGGCAAAAGAATACGGCGCGAGTTTCAACAGCAATTCCTGCCTGATTGCGCAAGAACCGCGCCTGTCAGAGGTCGAGCGGCTCGCGCTGCAACTTTCGATAAAGCGGCCGAGCGCGAGCCAGCGCCCGGCTGGCATCGCACCAGCCTTCGCATGCGTTTCGTCCCGGCTGGCCTCGCCACATATTCAGCAATCCCTTGCACTTGGCATAGAACTGGAAAAATTGCAGTACCTTCCGGCGTTGCAATGCATCAGGACAATAATCGGCACATATAAGCTTGTCGTCTATCAGGCCGCCGTCTGTCATCGTCACCGCGCCCCATGTCCTGATTTGTATCCTCGCACCCAGCGGTAATCGCGGACCGAGTACCAGCGCGTCCAGGAGATCGCCGTCAAGGCCTAGGTAATCCGGCACAGAGCCGTAGTTGAATGGACACGGCAGGGGTGAGATAAAGTCGACTGTGCCGGAGGATCCACGCTTGAGAAAACTTCCCCTGGGAACTTCCACCACTACCTCCACCACCGGCGCGTCAGGCAAATCCTGGCAGGCTGTGTTTAGGCTTTCATTGACATCGTTCACAACCTCATCCCGACGTTATCCCGCTTTTTCCCAACTTTGCCCCCGTTTCACTGCCCGATCCCGCCGCTATTTCTTTCAACCAGCAGTGTATACAATCTGCGGCTATCAGCGCGCAGCACGGTAAACCTGAAAGCGCCAACGACTACCGATTCGCCCCGTTTGGGCAGCCGTCCGAATTCGTGCAGTACCAGGCCTCCGATCGTGTCGTAATCCACATCACTTAATTCGGCGCCGAGCCTTTCGTTAAAATCCGAAATTTCGGTGATAGCCTTGACGCGATAATGGCCGTTCGCGTCCTGCACAACGTTATCCTCGGCCTCGTCGAAATCGTGCTCATCCTCAATCTCGCCGACGATCTGCTCCAGTACGTCTTCGATTGTAACCAACCCGGCGACGCCGCCGTACTCATCCACCACGATGGCTATGTGGTTGCGGTTGGTGCGAAAATCCTTGAGTAATACATTGAGCCGCTTGGATTCCGGGATAAATACCACTGGCCGCAGCATGTCACGTACATCAAACTCTTCCTCTCCCGCATAAAAACGCAGTAAATCCTTTGCGAGTAATATACCGATCACGTTATTTCTATCATTTTCGATGACAGGAAAGCGCGAGTGTGCAGTTTCGATAACCAATGGGATGAATTTATCCGGCGTTTCGCTGATATCGATCACGCTCATTTGCGAACGAGGAACCATGATGTCGCGAGCCTGCATTTCGGATACCTGTATCACGCCTTCGATCATGCTCAGAGCGTCCGAATCGAACAAATTGTGCTCAAAGGCGGAATGCAATAATGCTGTCAGTTGTTCGCGATCACCCGGCTCGCGCAGGAGAAGCGCCTTGACGCGTTCGAGCCAGCCAGGTTTGGGAGGGTCATCCATAAGTGGTTGACATCAGTGTAATTAAATTTAACTTCGTTGAAGGCGGAAAGAACGGATAACGGCGCAATTTCATGATCAGTGTTCTTCGGTAGTCCATTGATGTTCCCGGTAAGGATTTTTGTATCCCAGCCTTCCGAGAATTTCAATCTCCAGTTGCTCCATTACCGCTGCGTCCGCGTCGTTCTCATGGTCGTAGCCCTGTAGATGCAGGACGCCATGTATCGTGAGGTGAGCATAATGCGCGGCCAGGCTTTTGTGCTGCTGCCCCGCCTCATTTTCTATCACGGGCGCGCACAGCACAATGTCGCCAGACAATCGCTCGCCATTAGATCGTGGACCAGATCGAGCATCGGGTGCGACAGCGTCGTAAACAAACGTCAGCACGTTCGTAGCGTAATCTCGATCGCGAAAATCCCGGTTGAGGCTGCGGCCCTCGGCTTCATCAACGATGCGCAACACAATTTCCGCATCCTGCGTCAATGCTGCCTTGATCCATGTGCGAAATGCCGAGCGAGGGGGTACGTCCGATGCGCCGGTAGCGTATTGCGCTGTTAATTTCAATTTCGTAGACTTTACTTCCTGGCACGCAACCCCTCCTGGCGAATCGGAAGCGCTACTCTTTTTTTTCATACTTTTCGTAGGCATTGACAATTCTTTGCACCAGCGGATGCCGCACCACATCTTCTGCATCAAAATTTGCAAAAGCGATGCCACGCACCTTTTCCAGAACTTTTTTTGCTTCTACCAGACCGCTTTTCTGATGTTTCGCCAGATCAATCTGCGTAATATCGCCGGTCACCACAGCCTTGGAGCCAAAGCCGATGCGAGTCAGGAACATTTTCATCTGTTCGGGAGTGGTGTTTTGCGCTTCATCAAGGATGATAAAAGATTGGTTCAACGTACGTCCGCGCATGAAAGCCAATGGCGCAACTTCAATTGCGCTCCGCTCAAACTGCTTGCTGGTTTTATCAAATCCCATCAGATCGTAAAGTGCATCGTAGAGGGGGCGCAAATAAGGGTCCACCTTCTGCACCATGTCGCCAGGCAGAAAGCCCAGACGCTCTCCGGCTTCTACCGCCGGACGCACCAGCACAATGCGCGCGACGAGATCACGCTCCAGCGCATCCACCGCGCTTGCCACCGCAAGATAAGTTTTTCCCGTGCCCGCAGGGCCGATGGAAAAGGTAATGTCATGCGTCTGGATTTGTTGCAGATATTCAACCTGGCGTGGTGTCCGGCCCCGCAAATCGCTTCGTCGGGTAAGCAGCGCCGGCTCCACTATTTCTTTCGCTCCGCCAGCAGCAGCATGCTTTTTCGAATGATGAGGATTCATCGCTTCGATCAGCCCCAGCTGAATTTGCTCAATGCTCAGATGATGCTGTGCCTGATCGTAAAAATTTTGCAATGCTTCTGCCGCAAGCAAAGTCTGGGCTGATTTACCGCGCAAACTGAAATGCTCCCCCCGGCGTGCGATGGCGACATCCAGTACGGTTTCAATCTGCCTGAGATTTTCGTCCAGCGCGCCGCACAGGTTCGCAAGACGCTGGTTATCGGCTGGGGAAAAAGAAATTTCGACGGGTTTGGATTTCAAAGGCGCGGTGAAGCGACGCAGTAAGTCGATAGTGAAGTCTCAATTCTGGCAGTGATAGACGTACTTTGCAAGGGCGCCCAAAGCGTCGGCCGAGGGGCCCCGCGAAGCGGGGATCGGGCAGCGCCGGGCGCCGCGACCGCGGTTTTGGCGGTCGCTTTGCTGCAGTTGCACGAATGTTCCAGCGTCGGCCGAGGGGCCCCGCGAAGCGGGGATCGGGCAGCGCCGGGCGCCGCGACCGCGGTTTTGGCGGTCGCTTTGCTGCAGTTGCACGAATGTTCCAGCGTCGGCCGAGGGGCCCCGCGAAGCGGGGATCGGGCAGCGCCGGGCGCCGCGACCGCGGTTTTGGCGGTCGCTTTGCTGCAGTTGCACGAATGTTCCAGCGTCGGCCGAGGGGCCCCGCGAAGCGGGGATCGGGCAGCGCCGGGCGCCGCGACCGCGGTTTTGGCGGTCGCTTTGCTGCAGTTGCACGAATGTTCCAGCGTCGGCCGAGGGGCTCCGCGAAGCGGGGATCGGGCAGCGCCGGGCGCCGCGACCGTACTTGCGTGCGCCTGCATCCCGCCGTGCGCCCCGCTTCCTTCGGAACACACTGCTCCGTCCTGCACGGTCGCCGTAAAACGTCGCCCCGGCAAGGATTTGTTCAGAGACTTCCTGATATCAGCCCTTTACAATTTCCCCGCGCAATGAATGTGATAGGGCCGCAGTAATTTTTACATTTATGAAATGGCCGATCTTTTCCGGGTAGCCGGCGAAATTTACCATGCGATTATTATCAGTACGTCCACAAAGCTCGTTGGCATCTTTTTTAGACTGACCTTCCACCAGAATACGTTGAGTCGTCCCGATCATGCTTCGACTGATCGCTTGCGCCTGCTGCTCGACCTTTTCCTGCAAGCGTTGCAACCGCTCAAGCTTGATTTGATGAGGTGTCGTGTCCGCCAGTTCCGCCGCAGGCGTGCCCGGACGCGGACTGTAAATGAAGCTGAAGGACCCGTCGAAGTTTACCCTCTCAACAAGCTTCAAGGTAGCTTCGAAATCGGCCTCCGTTTCGCCCGGAAACCCGATGATGAAATCGGAAGTAAGTGAAATATCGGGTCGCGCTGCGCGAAGCCGGCGGATGATGGATTTATATTCCAGCGTTGTATAACCGCGCTTCATCGCTGCCAATATACGGTCGGATCCTGATTGAACCGGCAAGTGCACATGACTTACCAGTTTAGGTAATGTTTCGTAAGCTTCGATCAGCCGTGGGGTAAACTCCCTTGGATGAGACGTCGTATAGCGGATGCGCTCGATACCCGGAATCTCGTGAATAAACTCAAGCAGCAGCGCCAGGTCGCCAATCTCCCTCTCTTCCCCTTCTCCCCCATATTCGATTACACCCCGATACGCGTTGACATTCTGCCCGAGCAACGTGACTTCCTTGACGCCCTGGCTTGCCAATCCGGCAATTTCAGTCAGTACATCATCCAGCGGGCGCGAGATTTCTTCGCCGCGCGTATAAGGCACGACACAAAAGCTGCAATACTTGCTGCACCCTTCCATAATGGAAACAAAAGCGGTGACGCCTTCGGTACGTGCTGGCGGCAGGTGGTCGAATTTTTCGATTTCGGGGAACGAAATATCCACCTGGGGGCGGCCTGTCGCTTGACGCTGGGAAATCAGTTGAGGCAACCGGTGCAGGGTTTGCGGACCGAATACCAGATCCACGTACGGCGCGCGTTTCACAATCTCCGCGCCCTCCTGGCTGGCAACGCAACCGCCCACGCCGATCAGCAGATCGGGGTTGGAAGTTTTAAGATGTCTGACGCGCCCCAGATCATGGAATACCTTCTCCTGAGCCTTCTCCCGCACCGAGCAGGTGTTGAAAAGAATTACATCGGCATCAGCGGGATTTTCGGTTTTTTCCATGCCCTGCGCATCATGAAGCACGTCTGCCATTTTGTCCGAGTCATACTCGTTCATCTGGCAGCCAAATGTTTTGATGTAAAGTTTTTTAGCCACGCCTATACCAAAGTATTACCAAAATGTGCACTGAACTATCCTGAGAAAGTACTATCGGTCCGACTCAACCCGGTCTGCCCGTCCGAGGGCGATCATGGCTGATGTTCATAAAGCCTTACCCGCTGTTTCTCAATCCTGCGGCCACCCCGTTAATGGTGAGTTGTATCGCGCGCTTCACCGCGTCAGTGGAATCGCCGGAACGATAGCGGCGCAACAGCTCTACCTGAAGGTGATTGAGTGGGTCGATGTAGGGCGTGCGATTGCGGATGCTGCGAGCGAGGGTAGGATTGTCCTGCAGCAGTTCGGTGCGGCCGGTCACGGCGAAAAGCCATTTTACGCACAAACCCCATTCTCTCTGTATGCGCCCGAAAACTTCTTCTCGCAAGTCAACATCAGTAACAAGCTCAGCATAGCGTGACGCGATGCCCATGTCGGTTTTGGCCAGCACCATATCCATGTTGGATAGCAGTGTTTGCAGGAACGGCCAGGTACGATGCATTTCCTGCAGAAATCCCAAGCCCTTTGCGCCCCGGCCTTCGCGCTGGACGAACATTTCTACAGCCGTGCCGAAGCCGTACCAGCCGGTAATCATGGCACGGTTGACGCTCCAGCTGAATGTCCAGGGGATGGCGCGCAGATCTTCTATCAGGTCGGATTTCTTCCGGGATGGCGGGCGGCTGCCGATATTCAGACCAGCAATTTCCCTTATCGGAGTCGATTCCTGAAAATAGCGTGTAAACCCCGGCGTTTCATATACCAGATTGCGATAAGCTGCGAGCGCATCGCCTGCCAGCACTTCCATGATGCGATAATAATCAGCGGCGCGTTGACCAAGAGGATCATGGCTCAGCAGCGTAGCCTCGACGGTGGCCGCTACCAACGTTTCAAGATTACGCCGGCCAATTTCCGGGTCGGCATATTTGCTGCCGATGACTTCGCCCTGCTCCGTGATTCGTATCTGGCCATTGACGCTGGCCGGAGGCTGAGCCAGTATTGCCTGATAGCTGGGGCCGCCGCCACGCCCGACTGTGCCGCCGCGTCCATGAAACAAACGCAATTCAATCTTGTGCTTGGCGAAAACTTTGGTTAATTCTGTTTCGGCTTTGTAAAGCTCCCAGTTGGCGGCCAGGAACCCGCCATCCTTGTTGCTATCGGAATAACCCAGCATCACTTCCTGAACATCATCGCGTGATGCGAGGAGTTTGCGGTAATACGGTAGCGAGAACAGCTCGTCCATAATGACGCCGCAGCCGCGCAAATCCGCGATAGTCTCGAACAATGGAACGATATTGAGATGCAGGCAGGGTTTTTCTCCGGCTAGCAAGAGACCCACTTCCTTCAGCAACAGCGCAACCTCCAGCATGTCGGAAATGCCGTCGGCTTTGGAAATAACGTAATTTGGCAATGCCGCGCGGCCGAAGCGCCGTTGAATTTCCGCCGCTGTTTGCAAAATGCACAGTTCGCTCTGAGCGAGTTCGGAATAGTCCAGATAAGGTGAACGCAGGGGACGGGGACAGCTGATCTCTGTCAGCAGCCACTGGACACGCTCCGTCTCGGTCAATTCGGAATAACCTGTGCGATTGGCGCCATACTCGAACAATTCCGCCACTACCTGCTCATGTACATTGCTGTGCTGGCGCATATCCAGCGGCGCGAGATGAAATCCGAAAACTTCGGCTGCGCGTCTCAGGTGACGCAGTTCACCGCGCGCCAATAATTCCGACTTGTGCTGCTTGAGGGAGTGGATGACGATATCGAGCTCCCGCACGAATTCCATGCTTTCCCTGTAAGGTGCGGCGGGTCCTACCGGACGCCGCTGCCGGATTACGTGACCAAGACCCTGGCTGGTAGCAGCGAGACGTGCATAAATGCCGATCAGCGCGCGCCGGTAAGGCTCATCGGCACGGCTGACCGCGTGGTCGGGCGACGCTTCTGCCAGTTTGGCCAGTGCCTCATCCACATTCACCAGTCGCTCCGTCAGACTTAACTTTCGGCCGATCTGATGTACTTCACCCATATAGAAGTCGAGCGCCAGCGCCGATTGACGCTCAGCTGCATGCAGCATTACCTCATGGGTGACAAATGGATTGCCGTCCCGATCGCAGCCTATCCAGCTGCCTATGCGCAGGAACGGCGGAATATGCGGCGCGTTGGCTCCCATGCGGCGTTCGAGCAGATCCTCGATTTCCGCATACAGACGGGGTACTTCGGTAAGAAAAGTGTAATGGTAATAGGCCAGACCGTTTTTGATCTCGTCATACACCGAGAGGCGCTGCGAACGCAGCATGCGAGTCTGCCACAATATCTGAATGGCGGAGCGCAACCCGTCTTCGTTGCTGCGCAACTCGTCCGGCGTAAGCTGCACCCGGTCGCGCTCGTTCAGCAGGTGCGCAATGGTCAATTGGCAATCGAGTATGCTTCTGCGCTGCACCTCGGTCGGGTGCGCCGTCAGTACCGGTGAGACGACCGCCTTGGCGAAGAATCTGCTTAATGCGGCGCCGTCCTTCCCGCTGTTGAAGACCCGATCCAGCGCCAATGCCACGCTCCCTGCCTGCGGCGGCGATCCGGCCCGAAGATGGCTGCGCCGACGGCGGTTGTGATGCATGTCTTCGGCGATGTTGGAAAGTTGCGAAAATTGGCTGAATGCGCGCACGACCGCTTCCGTCGCCTTGTTGCTCAACTGATTGAGCATCATATCCATTTCCTGCCGTGCCGTCGGATCCTGCTCGCGGCGAAATCGAATCGCGGTCTGGCGGATGTTTTCGACCAGATCAAAAGTAGGGTCTCCCTCCTGCTCACGCAAGGTATCGCCCAGCATGCGCCCCAGCAGGCGGATATCCTCACGAAGGGGATCGTCCTTCACGGGCGGATCTTTATCATTGCTGTGATTTTTATCGAAATTTCCGCTTCGGGAAGCAAGGGAACTCATAAACGTAACCTCTTTCTTAACGGCAGATACGACCGGATGCCTCGCGTGCTTCAATCCAGCTTTGGCGCGCGGCATGCTAAAATGGGTGCTAGCAGCAATTCCGTAATTTTCTCATTGTTAATAATAATGCCTAATTCATCCAGATCACCAAAAATCGTTATTGCCACGCGGGAAAGCGTTCTTGCCCTGTGGCAGGCAAATTTCATTCGGGATCGGCTCACGAAATTATACCCGCAAACGGAATTCAGCATATCCGCTATGACGACCCGTGGCGATCAGATTCTGGATGTATCCCTCTCCAAAATTGGCGGCAAGGGATTATTCATCAAGGAACTGGAGCAGGCCCTGGAAGATGGCCGCGCCGATATCGCGGTGCATTCGATGAAGGATGTGCCGATGGATATGCCGCCGGGATTTGCACTGGCCGCCATCGCCGAACGCGAAGATCCGCGCGATGCTTTTATTTCCAATCGATATGCCACGCTCGATTCGCTCCTGACCGGCAGTGTGGTGGGAACCTCCAGTCTACGCCGCGAAAGCCAGCTGCGCGCGCGTTTCCCGCATTTGCAGGTGCAGCCCTTGCGCGGCAACGTGCAGACGCGGCTGCGCAAGCTGGATGAAGGGCAGTTTGCGGCTATTATTTTAGCGGCTGCGGGTTTGAAACGGCTGGGGCTGGGCAATCGAATTACCGCACTGTTAAGTCCCGAATTGAGTTTGCCGGCAGTGGGCCAAGGCGCCTTGGGCATCGAGTGCCGGACCGATCGAACCGATTTGATCGAGTTGATGAAACCGCTACATCATCTGCCCACTGCTCAGTGCGTTGAAGCGGAGCGCGCCATGAGCCGCGCGTTGGGTGGAAGCTGCGAAGTGCCCCTGGGAGGCTTTGCTGAAATTGCCGGAGGTATACTGCGATTACGCGGATTCGTCGCCAGCCAGGATGGAATGCGCATGATAAGTGATGAATTGAGTGGCGATCCGGAAGTCGGGACGGTAATGGGTGCGCAGCTGGCGCAGAATTTGAAGGTACAGGGCGCGGAAGAAATTCTGACAGCGCTGGGATCAAGAGCGACCGAGCCCGTGAGCCACCCGTGACCAAACCGCTGGCCGGGACCAATATCCTGGTCACGCGTCCGGCCCATCAGGCCGGCGAGCTTGCTGACCGCATACGCGCAGCAGGTGGTAATCCCATTTTATTTCCGGTGCTGGAGATTCTGGATACGACGAATCAGCATCCACTGCTGGATTTGATCGAACGTCTCGACGAATTCGACCTTGCAATTTTTATTAGTCCCAACGCAGTCAATAAGGCAATGCGTCTGATACTGGCAAAGCGGACATTGCCCACCGGGCTTAAAATTGCGGCGGTTGGCCAGGGGACCGTGCGGGAACTGGGAAATTTTGGCGTTAATGCCGTAATCGCCCCGACTACACGTTTCGATAGCGAAGCGTTGCTTGACATGGCTGAATTAAGGCAAATGGAAGGCAAACGCGTCGTAATTTTTCGTGGCGACAGGGGACGGGAAGTGCTGGGAGAAAATTTGCTGAAAAGGGGCGCCACCCTGGAATATGCAGAATGTTACCGCCGGGTCAAGCCGCATTCGGATACCGCTCTGTTAGCCAGAGCCCGGGCGAGTGGAAAAATGACCGTGATTACGATAACCAGCAGTGAAGGGTTGCGCAATTTATGCGATATGGTTGGCGAATCCGGTCAGGCGTGGCTCCGAAAAACGCCATTGTTTGTATCTCACGAGCGCATAGCTCAAACCGCGAGGAAACTGGGATTTACGCGCGTGATCCTTACCTCTGCCGGCGATGATGGGCTGATGGAAGGCTTGCTGGATTACTTTCAGCCGGAAGCCAGCGGCGAAAATCGAATTTCAACGAAACCATGAGTGCAGAAACTCAATCTGTCGAGACCGGGAAGTCAAATGAAGTGCGCAAGAGACCCGCTCAGGGATGGACCGGGCGAATCAGTTCCGTTTTGCTTCTTGCTCTGATCTTTGTCCCGGTAATGGCGTGGCAGTGGTACGACACGCGTCATGAAATCGCTGGATTGCAGCATGAGCTGGCAAAACGGCTGGCCGAATCCGATGCTTCGGGCAAAGAGTCGCATCACCTGGCGGCAGAGGCGACCGAGGCAGGGCGTCGGGTAGAAACAAAGGTTAACTTGCTGGAAGCCAAACTGGCTGAATCGCAGAGCCAGCAACTGGCGCTGGAGGCGCTGTACCAGGAGCTTACGCGTAATCGCGATGAGGCAACACTGGAGGAAGTGGAACAGTTGCTTCTTATTGCCAATCAACAGTTGCAGCTGGCAAGCAATGTCAAGGCTGCTCTGATCGCTATGCAAGAGGCTGATGCCCGCCTGCAGCGCATTGACCGCCCCCAGTTATCCCCCTTGCGCAAGATCCTCGCGCAGGACATGGACCTTCTGAAATCCGCACCCTATGTGGATACGGTGGGGATCAGCCTGCGCCTGGACAATCTGGCGGCCTCAGTCGATACATTGCCGTTGAAGATGGAACTTCGTCCACCGGAAACCGTCTCTTCCCCGCATCAAATTCCGGCGACGGAAAATATATGGCTCAGGTTCGCGCGTGAGGCATGGGAAGACGTAAAGCGATTGGTACGTGTCCAGTACATGAATCAACCGGATCTTGCTCTGCTATCGCCATCACAGGCATATTTTCTGCGGGAGAATTTAAAGCTGCGCCTGCTGTCGGCTCGGCACGCACTGCTTGCCCGCGATGTAGCGAGCTTCAAGGCTGATCTCGATGCATCTGTAGAATGGATCAGCCGTTATTTCGACAACGAATCGAAATCCGTCGTCGATATGCTTGAAGCACTGCGTCAGTTGCAAGACAGCGAAGTGAGTATTGAATTGCCTCGTATTTCTGCCAGTCTCGGTGCGGTGCGCAACTATCGGATTGCACGCGACCGAGGAATTAGATGAAGTGGGCGCTATGGTTTCTGGCGTTGTTTTCCGTTGCCGTGGCGGTGACGCTCGCCGCCAGATACAACAATGGCTATGTGCTGATCGTGGCTCAACCTTATCGCATCGAGCTCTCGCTCAATTTATTGGCCGTCTTACTGCTGGCGACTATTTTTATCGCTTATTTCGTCGTGCGGCTGGCTGTCATTACGCTGCGATTGCCAACAGAGGTGAGCGAATTCCGTTCTCGCAGGCGCCACGAGAAAGCGCGTACGAGAATGCTCGACGGGCTCAAGGCGTTCTTTGAAGGGCGCTACGCTCAGGCCGAGAAAGCTTCCGCTGCCGCGCTGGAACTGAAAGAATCTCCTGCCGTTAGCGCGATTAATGCCATGGTCGCTGCCCGTTCCGCACACGAACTGAGAAAGTATTCCCGACGTGACGAGTTTATTGCGTTGGCGGAAAGCAATGCACCGAAAGAGATAACGCTGCGGCTGATGACACAAGCCGAATTGTTGCTGGATGAACGCCGGTTCGATGAAGCACTGAAAATATTGCAGTCCCTGACCGCCACGGGGACGCGCCCGCCTACCGCCGCACTGCGGCTGGAACTTAAAGCGCAGCAGCGGTCAAAAAACTGGGATGCCGTTCTGGATCTGCTGCGGGAGCTGGAGCAGCGGAATGCGGTTGACATGGAACTGGTGAGGCAGCTGAGACGCCGCGCCAATGTGGAAAGTCTCAAAAGCAGAATGTTGAATCCCCAGGCACTGAAGGAGTATTGGCAAAATACGTCTTCAACCGATAAGAAAGACAGCAAGCTGGCCGCCGCTGCGGCGCGTGCGTATACGTCAATGGGGGACTCTGCAACCGCTCGTCAGATTATTGAGGAGAGTCTGGATAACCAATGGGATTCCGAATTAGCCGAGCTGTACGCGCAATGTACGGGTAACGATGCCGTCAGGCAAATTGAACGCGCCGAAGCCTGGCTCAAGTCTCATCCCAACGACGCATCTCTGCTGTTTGCCTTGGGCAAGCTTTGCGTCCACTGCGAACTATGGGGCAAAGCACAAAATTATCTGGAGGCGAGTCTGTCGGTGGAACCGGATTACCCGGCGCATCTGGCGTTGGCACAGCTGAACGGGAAACTTGGCCGGCCCGAACTGGCTAGCGATCATTATGGCAAGGGCCTCGAACTCGCATTGAGGCGACTCGACGCACTGGCGCAGGAGTAACCCGGCTGCGGCTCGCAGCCGCCCGGATGACCCGGAAAATCAGGGCTTTGGTTCGCTTGCCGAAGTCGTGAATGCGTCGGAAAAAAACTCATTTTCCGGGAGGCCGCGCAGGCGGGTGAAATCCCGATGTGCCGCTTCGACCATCGCCGGTGTGCCGCAAGCGTATATCTGATATCCGGCGAGATCGTCGAAATCCTGCAGCACGGCTTCATGTACCAGGCCGGTCCTTCCATGCCAGTTATCCGTTGGAAGGGGCTCGGATAGTACCGGGATAAAGGTAAAATTGTCATGTTCCTGCTGCCAGCTTCCTGCCAGATCCGTCATATAAAGATCGGACCTGGTGCGGTTGCCCCAGTAGAGGACCATCTGCCGCTCATGCGCCCGGAAGTTTTGTACATGAAAGATATGTTCGAGTATGCTTTTAACCGGTGCGAACCCTGTGCCGCTGGCTACGAAGATAATTGGTTTATCTGAATCTTCCCGCAGAAAAAAGGTGCCGAGCGGCCCTTCGAAGCGCAGGATGTCCTTCTCCTTCATCTGGGTGAATACATGCTCGGCGAATGCGCCGCCGCGGTAATTTCGCACATGTAGCTGCAGCAGTTCGTCGTCGTGAGGCGCATTCGCTAGGGAGAAACTCCGGCGCTTGCCATTTTTCATGAGAATGTCGATATATTGCCCAGCGAGAAACTGCAAGCGTTCATTGGCCGGAAGCTTCACGGAAATTATCATTACGCCAGGCGCGGCCCGTTCCAGTTTCTGGACACGGCACGGCAACATCTTGATTTTAATATCTTTTATTGCCCCGATTTCGCGGCATTCGATGACAAGTTCCGATAATGGCACCGCGCAGCAAAACAATGCCATCCCCGCCTGCTTCTCCACTTCCGTTAGCGCACTTTCATTATGGCTGCCGAAATCGACCTTTCCCTGTATGATTTTGCCCTTGCAAGTACCGCAGGCGCCATTTCGGCAGCCATAGGGAAGCGGATAACCTTCGCGAAGCGCGGCCTGTAACACGGTTTCCCCGGGTTGGGCGAAAAAAACATGGCCGCTAGGCTCGATAGTAATTTGATGCGGCATCTGATTACGGATGATTCAGTAAAGACAAGGATAACCGGCGGCAAACAAAATGAACACCATGAAACGGACGCTTTTAATTGTCGGCTGCGGCGACATTGCCTTGCGCGCGGCGCCCCTGCTTCAGACGCACTATCGGCTGCTGGGCCTGTGCCGGACGCCGGACAAAAGAGCCTTTTTGCGTTTGCACGGAATTACGCCAGTGTTTGGAGATCTCGACGCGCCTCGCACTCTTGACAAACTGAGTGGGAGAGCTCATGCGGTTTTGCATCTTGCTCCGCCACCTGCTCGTGGTCAACGAGATACCCGTACTGCGAACCTCCTGGCAGCACTGACAAAACGGCCAAGGATGAAGGGGGCAATATTACCACAACGGCTTATTTACATCAGCACCAGTGGCGTATACGGTGACTGCAGAGGTGCGCTGGTAGATGAAACCCGTTCGATCAATCCGCAAACAGGACGCGCATGGCGCCGTGCCGATGCAGAGAGACAGGTCCGCAGCTGGGGACTGCGCAACGGCGTGAGTGTGTCAATCCTTCGTGTGCCAGGAATTTACGCGGACGATCGCCTGCCGCTCGCCCGTTTGCGCGAGGGCGTTCCGGCGCTATTGCCGGAAGAAGACAGCTACACAAACCACATACACGCTGAGGATCTCGTGCATATCCTCTTTGCCGCGCTGCGCCATGCAAAGCCAGGCAGGATCTATCATGCCAGTGATGACTCAGACTTGAAAATGGGCGAGTACTTCGATCTGGTGGCAGACAGGATGGCTCTGCCGCGACCACCACGCATCGCCCGAGTCCAGGCCGAGGGGCGCATATCTTCAGGCATGTTATCGTTCATGCGGGAATCGCGGCGGTTGATCAACACACGCATCAAGCATGAGTTGCAAGTGAACCTTCGCTATCCCACTGTCGCCGAGTGTTTTGCAAGGAGCGCCGTAGTGAATGCTTGGGAAAATAGTAAAATTCGATCTGTTTCAAGGAATGCCGACAGCAACTGCGATGGAACCCATACTCATCTTTACCAATCTGCCCGATAGAGCAGCGGCTATATCGCTTGCTGAAAAACTGGTCGACGAGCGATTGGCTGCCTGCGTCAATGTACTGGCCGAATGCACGTCTGTTTACCATTGGCAGGGGAAAAAAGAGAGTGCCCGCGAAGTACCGGTACTGATCAAGACGCTTGCCCGGCATTACGCCCGGCTGGAGCAGTTGATAACGTCCCTGCACCCATACGAACTACCCGAAATCATTGCTGTCCCAATAAGCAGCGGGTTGCCCGCTTATTTGCGATGGATCGCTGACGAAACGTTAACTCCTGCCAACAATTAACTGAAAAAAAACCGGTTTTCCATGCACTTGATTCGATATTTCCTGCTATTGCTCTGCTTTTGCAGCGTAAATCTCTTCGCCGAGGAGAGGCAGGCTTCCGGTTTTCTTTCCGGGTTAAAACAGCTTGGCGCAAGCCTGGAGCAAAACGAACAGGAATTGCTCCCCCCGGATCAGGCTTTCAAATTGACTGTCAAGGTCCGGGATGAGAATACGCTGGTGGCGCAGTTCGAACCAGCAAAAAACTATTATCTTTACAAAGACAAGGTTGCGTTCAAGCCGCAAAACACGCAGACATCGATCGAGGCAATCTCTCTACCTCAGGGGAAAGTCAAAAGCGATCTTACCTTTGGGGAAGTCGAGGTTTTTTATCAGCCGTTCGAAGCGCTCATTTCCTTGAAGCGCGATCCCTCTTCAACAGAAAAGTTGACGCTTGTTGCGACTTATCAGGGATGCAACGAGCCAATAGGCGTTTGTTATGCGCCTATCAACAAAGTCGTCGAACTGACGCTCCCGGTGGCGAAAGCGGCGGCCGGCGCGGTCGCCAATGCTGTAAGCGGAGATGCAGCCGCGGCATCGGATTCGCCAGCAGCGAAGCCGGACCCAGCCGCGGAACTGTTCCAGTCCCCGTCGCCGGGTGGATCGCCTGCCATCGAGACGGAATCCAGCAAAATAGAGCAAATGTTCGAGACCGGCAATTTCTGGCTGATTCTGACCGGTTTCTTCGGGATCGGCCTGCTTCTTGCATTTACTCCTTGTGTATTTCCGATGTTTCCCATTTTATCGGGCATTATCGCCAGGCGGGGAGAGCGCATTACAAAGACTCACGGTTTTATCCTGTCGTTAGCCTATGTCATGGGGATGGCGCTTACTTACGCCGCCGCTGGCGTGGCAGCGGGGCTTTCCGGGGCGATGCTGTCCGCAACTTTGCAAAACGCCTGGGTACTCGGGGCGTTTGCGCTGGTCTTTATAACGCTGGCATTTTCCATGTTTGGCTTCTACGAATTGCAATTGCCCACCTTTCTTCAGAGCAAACTCTCCGAGGAGGCAGGTCATTTGAAAGGTGGGCATCTGACGGGTGTATTTGGCATGGGAGCATTGTCCGCATTGATTGTCGGGCCTTGCGTGGCTGCCCCGCTGGCCGGCGCACTGCTTTACATCAGCCAGACGCGGGACGTGGTTCTGGGCGGCTCGGCGCTGTTTGCCATGGCCTTGGGCATGGGCGTGCCACTCTTGTTATTGGGCGCATCTGCAGGGGCGCTGCTGCCAAAAGCGGGTCCATGGATGGAGGCGGTCAAACAATCCTTTGGCGTTTTGTTGCTGGCGGTCGCAATATGGCTGATATCCCCGGTGATTCCAGCGGTGGTGCACATGCTGCTGTGGGCCGCTTTATTGATCGTCTCAGCCATTTATTTACATGCCGTCGACCCGTTGCGTCCGGGTGCTTCGGGCTTTCAGAAATTCCTGAAGGGTCTGGGCATGATCGCGCTGCTGACGGGGATTGCCCTGTTGATCGGTGTTTTTTCCGGCAGCCGCGATATCCTGCAACCTCTCTCGAAAATAAACGTCGCCGCGGTGGATGCGGCTGCAATGGAAAAAAATGGGGCCGAGCAAGCGGGACATTTACCATTTCAGAGAGTGAAGTCGGTAGCAGAACTTGAACAGCATATTCTCCGGGCGAGAAACAAATACATGATGGTGGACTTCTACGCCGACTGGTGCATTTCCTGCAAGGAAATGGAGCGCTTCACGTTTACCGATCCGAAAGTGCAGTCGCGTCTGAAAGACGTGGTACTGTTAAAGGTAGATGTTACTGCGGGAACACCGGATGACGCGGCATTGCTCAAGCGTTTCAAGCTATTCGGCCCCCCCGGCATACTGTTCCTTGATCGCGAGGGGCGCGAGATCAAGGGAGTCAGGCTCATTGGGTACCAGGACACGGACAGCTTTCTGAAAATACTCAATGCCGTATTGACCTGAGCGCCCGTTCAAATCCACCGTATATAACACGACACGCCTTTTGCGCGAGTGAGTGTATTGGCCTGGTGTGGATCCTGCCACGGAATTTTTGGAGTTATCTTCCTCGGGGTTAATGATTAAATGACGAAATTGCAACAGACGTTGTTGTATGCAGGCATCGCAGTGCTTGCAGTGACCGCCGGCTTTTTGTTGCGCGGCCACCTGATGAGCGGTAATGCCGAACCGGGTGCCGACGCAGCGGTGTCAACCAAAGGGGCCGAGGCAATATTTGCCGCGAGCTTGCCCGATCTTCAGGGGACGAATCAGGCCATCTCGCAATGGCGCGGCAAAGTAATGGTCATTAATTTCTGGGCGACCTGGTGCGAGCCATGCCGCAAGGAAATTCCGGAGTTCATTGAACTGCAGGAGAAATTCAGGGATAACGGACTTATTTTTGTCGGTATTGCAGTGGATCAGAAGGAAAAAGCTGTCGCTTTCAGCAAGGAGATAGGGATCAATTATCCGGTGCTGGTAGGCGATATGAAAGCCATGGAATTGGCTGACGCAGCGGGAAACCGCCAGGGGGCGCTCCCATTCACGGTTGTTATTGACCGCGGCGGGAAAATCATAGGGACCAAACTGGGCCGCCTGAGTCAGGATAAACTTGAATCCATGGTCAAGCCCTTACTGTAAACCCGGTTCGTTTTCACGCATCAAATATCATCAGCCAACCGGATCTATAGCGGGATGCTTTGTTGCTTCGATATTCCTCGATACACAGGCGGAGACTGGTATCGAAGCGCATCTTTGATCAACCGTCGTACATTCAAAACCACTTCAATCTGATATTGACCGCCACGAAGAAAGGAAGAACAAGCTCCCTGAGCTCCGTGGCAGCATGCCGCTCAAAAGTTCAAGAAAAGATTGGCGGATAATATATGATCCATCAGGTTAGCCCCTCGCCTGATAAGATAGTGGTTCATATAGCCGACTTCAGTTGTAACATTCTTATTGATGGCATAGCCGATTCCCGTAAAGAATCGATTGTTGTCGATGCCTCTTCGGGCGCGCCAGTCATTCGTGTTGAGGCCGACAAAAACCTCATCTTGAACGATGAAGCTGAAGCCTGGTGCAAAAGTCAGCGGTACAGCTAATTTAAGCATTTGCCGATAACGCACGGCGACATCATCCCCGAGCCGCGGAGCCATGCGTTGCTCCAGACGGCTGCGCGCGGTGACTTTCCCGAACGAAAATTTATCGCTCCATAATAATTGCTGCCACACTCGCTGCTCGTCAAACGGAACACTGACAAATGGTGTCGAGGTTGGGGCCCAGGCGTATCCCGCCCAGATACTGGTAGTGTCGTTAATCTTGTAACCCAGGCCGGGCCGTATCAGGGCCTGAGAGAACTTGGTTGAATTGTCGCCAAAACGCCCTTGTCCTTCCGCCCACCACAGTACTTTCTTCAAGGTTGGGTTATCCGGATTGACAAATCCGAAATTACCGGTAGCCGTGATGTTACCCCAGGTTTGGAAATCCGATAGATCGTCCGCAAACTCTTGAGCAGCTACCGGGCTGGAAAGAAGTATCAGACCCGATAGCGCTAATGCCGTAAAAATGTTTTGTCGCACTTGCTCTCCTTCATTTGATATGGAAAATGATTTCAAAGAACGGGAAACGCGCCGCTCGCTGTATAGCCGTTTGGCGCAGAATGAGCCGATGTGGTAACACGACTGCAAAAAGCCTTGCAGTGCCTGGGCTGACAGATGCCTTGAATTTGGCGAACTATCTGTTCGAAATAGAAATCTGTTATTTATAAGTGAATTTTGCGTGAAATTATCACAACACACGTCAAGAAAGCATCATGTAGATGTGAGAAATTTGTGAAGCACCTACTTTAAACGGGGATATGGGATGAATCTGCTCATAATGCATAAAAAAACTATCCCTGGCGGCGAAAATCATGAATTGAAAGCCAACGTGGATTACCTGGACAACACGGAGGGGCTTTGTAAAAAGGAAGGAGCGTTCGCGGGACGTTTTCATTCAGCTTACAGTCTCCGGCGAACCCCGGAGACTGAATCTTTTTTCTAGCAGCCTGTCGGACTTGAAGAATCGAAGCGAAAAAGTGACTGGGTGAGGACAGATTTTGATGATTTTGAAGGCCAATAGTTATTCTATTGGCCGAAAAAGCGGCGAAATATGGACCAGCCAGACGCTTTTGCAGCCGATTTCCTTTAAGTCCGACAGGCTGCTAGACAGCAAGGGCCCGGTACAGATTGTACGAACTGATAAGAATAATCAGTGTCCCCACCAGTATAAGCAGCGTGCGGGCGTGGAGCTTCTTGCATAGCACTGCGGCGAACGGTGCAGCGAACAAGCCCCCAAATACCAGGCCGACGATGATGGGCCATGTATTTGTTTCCATCAGCAATGTAAAAACGGTGGCGCCTGTCAGCGTCAGAAAGAACTCGGCGAAATTTACCGAGCCGATTGTAGTGCGGGGATCATTTCCCGAGCTCATCAACGTTGATGTCACTACCGGACCCCAGCCGCCACCGCCCGCTGCGTCGACAAATCCACCAAATAGCGCCAGTTTTCCGACGTGCCTGGGAGCATCCTCGCGCAAGCGTAGCGGGCGAAACGCCTTGCTGAGGATGTAAATACCCAGCAGCAGTAAATAGGTCGAGATATATGGCTTGAACATGGCGCCATCGACCTGGGTCACCAGCACTGCACCCAGTATGCCGCCCAGAATTCCCGGCACCAGCAAACGTATAAACAACGCCTTATTCACGTTACCGAATTTTACGTGCGAAATTCCTGAAACACCGGTGGTGAAAATCTCGGCGATATGAACGCTGGCGCTCGCCGCGCCGGGGGTGGCGCCTGTCGCCAGCAGGAACGTCGTTGCCGTAACGCCGTAAGCCATGCCCAACGCGCCATCCACCACTTGTGCAAAAAATCCGACCAGTACCGCGCTCCAGAATGTCGTGCCGCTGAGCGTCTCGCCAATAATTTGCCAACCACCGAACCAGTTATTGGAAATAAAAAAGCGCCCCGTCAAAAAGAGGACCAACCCGATCATAACCACAACAACGAACCACACCGCAGCCTGAAGGAGAGGGTGGGCGCCAGGATGGGAGACGGGTTCCTCAACAGGAGGCAGCCCCAGCTGCTGGTGTTCCACGTTTATCGGATTACCCGTCAGATCCAGATTGCGAATCTTCATAAGCTTTGTTTCCTGCCTCTTCCATATGTCGCAACACTATACCGATACGTGCAGCTATCAAGAAATAACCTAATAGAATATGTTTATTCTTTTGTTTTTCCAGCTATGAGAGAGATGAGAGAGGAGAGAGATCTAAAAAGCGCCGGCATTTTCCCCGCGGGACAAGCGACAATAGCAAAGCCAGTGGATGACCGGCTCCCGCTATCCGGCTGTGTCTGGTGATAGCCCAAGCCGGGCCGCGACCCCGGATTGTGGAAAAACAGGGCGCGCCGCGTTGCACTCCCTGGCATCATCGGCTAGGCTGAAGGTGGGTATCGCGTCCCTGATCGTCCCCATTTTGCACCTTTTGCCGATCTGGCGCTCCGAAGGACTGTTTCAGGGGTCCCTGCGTATTCATGAATAGATTTGGTACTCTACGATGAACCTTGGCGGCCTGCTGGCTGATATCGTACTTATCATTCATTTCCTGTTCGTGTTATTTGTCGTCGGCAGTCTGCCGCTGATCTGGATCGGTGCAAGGATGAGATTACGTTTAGTACGCAATCGCCGGTTTCGGTTTGCGCATCTTGCCGCTATCCTGTACGTTGCCGCCGAGTCGCTCATTGGCATGATATGTCCGCTCACATGGCTGGAAGACACTTTACGTAACAGGCCGACCGGCGCGGGTTTCATTGAGCGCTGGTTGCATCGAATCCTCTTCTATGAGATTCCGGAATGGATATTTCCAATAGTTTATGTATTGTTTGCGCTTCTGGTCATTATTACTTTCAGACTGGTTCCGCCGCGCCCTCGTAAGCCTCATCCATGAATCACATTTGATTTCTGCAGGGATAATTGACCCATCTTTCGGCTAAGCGTAAAGTTGGGCTCGAAAAGGTTGAGGTTTCTGCTCTCAAGCTTTTTTGTTGCTGCTAGAACCACCTCCAGGAAATCGTACGAACATGTCTGCGAGAACACTCCTTCATCGTTTCACCCGCCACAGACGTTTAGGTATCGGCCTCGGCATTTTTGTTGCTGTCATTGTCCTGTTCGGGCTGCTGGGTTATTTCTGGCTGCCGGGCTACGCCAAAAATAAGCTCGAGAATGCCCTGTCGGAAGCCCTGCAGCGGCCGGTGACAGTGCAATCAATCGATATTCAACCCTATACGCTGGAGCTGACGGTGCGTGGTTTCCGCATCGGCGAAAAAGAATCGGGTATTGACGCCGGGAAGGCTCTTTTTTCGCTCGACGAGTTGTATACCAATCTCAGCATTGCTTCTGTCGCACGCCGTGCACCGGTGATCAGTTCCGTATCGCTAAAGGCACCCGCGCTGCGTTTGGTTCGGGAAGCCGAAAACCGTTTCAATATTACAGACCTGATCGAAAATTTGATGAAACGGCCCGATGAGGCCGATAAAGGCGATGAAGCAATGTTCTCCGTGAGCAACATCGTTATTGAAGATGGACAGTTCGAATTTATCGATCGACTCAAAGAGAGTCGCCAGAAAATCTCCGAGATCCGCGTCGGCGTACCGTTTATCGCCAACTTTGAAAGCGATGAGGAAACCTGGGTCGAGCCGCATTTCAGCGCCAAAGTCAATGGGGCGCCGCTCACCCTGAACGGTAAAATGCGACCTTTCACGGAAAATCGCGAAGCAACGCTTGAGCTCAAGCTCAATGACGTCGATTTGACCAATATAGACGAATATTCACCGATCCCGACAGGCATCAGTCTGCTTTCAGGCTATTTTGACAGCGATTTATTGCTGACTTTTACCCAGGTTGCCGGGGAGTCGCCAAGTATGGTTTTGACGGGTCGGGCGGCGCTGCGGGAGTTGGAAATCGAGAATGAGGCTGTGGAAATGCCTTATCGCGCAAAGCTCGATCAGTTCGACGTCAAGTTGACTGAAATCAATCTCAACGGGTCGAAACCATCGCATGTCGCACTGGCTTTGGCCGAAGCCGCAGTGGTTCGAAAAGGTGAGTCGGAACCGGTGCTGAGGCTGCCAACGTTAAACGTGGATGAGGTCGCAATCGATTCCAAACGGCAGAGTGTGGCCATAGGCGCTGTGGTGCTGGATCGGTTCAAAGCCGCCGCGCGCCGCCAGGCCGATGGCCGCCTGGATCTCCTAAAACTTGTTACACCGGCACCGGGAACTGCATCGATGCCGGAGGCCTCTGCCAAGGCGGAGACGAGCAAGCCATGGACGGCACAGCTTGGCAGCCTGAAGTTAACTGGGGCGGCCTTGCGTTTTGAAGACAGTACACTGACAAACATAGCGCCGATGGTTGTCGATCCGCTCGATTTAACCGTTACCGATATAGACTTCAGCGGTGCAGCGCCACTGAAACTGGCGCTGAAGGCAGCAATAAATCAACATGGAAGCCTTGAAACAAATGGTTCTCTGGCCTGGGCGCCATTAGCGGCCAATTTCGCGGTAAGTGCCAACGATGTTGATCTGGTTGCGCTTCAGGGTTGGGCGGGTGACCGGCTGAACGTACTGCTCACGCAGGGCGCCGCGTCCTTCCATGGCAACATCAACGCAGATGGGTCGCCATTAAAAGTGGCAGTAAACGGCAAGGGGCGTTTTACCAATTTCAACGTTCTCGACAAGGTCAGCACAACGGATCTCATGCGCTGGCGAAATCTTGACATTAACGACATCAAGTTTGTTAATGAACCGTTGCGAGTAGATATAGCATCTATCGGGATTGCCGATTTCTTTGCCCGTGTTGCACTCTCTCCGGAAGGAGAACTTAATCTCAAGCATATCGTCCGCCAGGACGATAACGGGCAGACGCCCGCCCAAGCAGTTCCGGCTGTGCCGCCCGCGGAACAGCAGACCGCTTCCGCCAGGCCTACGCAGACTACCGCCGCCGATGTTTCGCAGCCGCCAACTCGCAAGCGCATCCCTGTTCACATCGGACGGATTGTGATGCAGGGAGGAAACGTCAATTTCAACGACCAATTCATCAAACCCAACTACCGGGCAAGATTGACCGGGCTTGTCGGCCGTGTCGGTCCTCTTGATCCTGGAAAGCCGGGCGAAATCGACATACGCGGAGCCGTGGACAAAACTGCCCCACTAAAAATCGTGGGAAAATTCGATGCTTTTGGCCGTCAACTCTACCTCGACATTAAGGCGGCGGCGAAAGGGATCGATATGCCGGCCTTCAGCCCTTACTCAGGTAAATATGTAGGCTACGCTATCGCGAAAGGCAAGTTATCGGTCGATATCCATTACCACCTTGAAAAAGGCGTGTTGACAGCCGAAAACGATATTTTTCTTGATCAACTGACTTTTGGTGAAAAGGTCGAAAGTCCGGATGCGCTGTCAATTCCGGTGAATCTCGCTCTGGCATTGCTGAAGAACCGGCAGGGAGAAATCGACGTCCACCTTCCAATAAGCGGGTCTATCAACGACCCACAATTCAGTTTGGGTGGAGTTATTGTCAACGCCATCATTAATCTGCTTACCAAGGCTGCTACCGCGCCGTTCGCACTGCTGGGCTCAGCTTTCGGCGGAGGCGAAGAGTTATCCGAGATAAGTTTTCCGCCTGGCCGCGCACAGATAACGCTTGAAGCCGAGAAACGCCTTGAGACGTTATCCAAGGCATTGGCGGACCGTCCCGCGCTCGAGCTCGAGATTACGGGTCGGGCAGATCCTCTGCATGACCCGGAGGCTCTGAAACACACAATTCTGGAACGCCGAGTTAAAGAACAGAAATTGATGGAGAAGGTAAAAAAGGGCGAAGCGGCTGGTTCTCTGGATGAGATCGAGTTGAAGCCCGAAGAATATGAGAAGTACTTGACACTTGTTTACAAGGAAGCAAAGTTCGCGAAACCAAAAAACTTGATCGGACTTACAAAAAGCCTCCCAGTAGCAGAAATGGAGCAATTAATGCTTGCCAACATCGACGCCAGTGATAGCCAAATGCGAGAACTTGCCGAGCGGCGAGCGGAAGCCGCGCGTAACTGGCTGATCGAGCATGGCGACGTCTCGAGTGATCGAATGTTTATGCTTGCGCCGAAAATCGAGACGGAAGCCGATGGCACGAAATCCGGCAGCGGGGTGGAGTTCTCGCTCAGGTGAGTCACTCAGGCGCTCATTGAGATTTTTTCGGAAACACCGAAAATCTTCCCGATCCACCCTTGCCACCGTTCGTGCTTCCCGCTGCCTTAAAACTCAACGGCAAACCTCGTTACCCACGCGTCCAGGTTGGCATTATTGAAGGCAGCACTGCGTCTGTCAGCAACGCCGGCCGTATTGACATCCAGTACATGAACATAGTTGGTCATTACGCGCATATTCGAATGAGGATACCAATTAAGGCCGAATTTGACGAGGTCAGCCTCCCCTCCCCGGATTACCCCATCGTTCATATTCAGATAGTCATAACCAGTAGCAATTTCCCAGGCGCCCCAACCCGGGCCGTTCAACTGAAAGGCCTGATGGGGCTTTAATCGATTCCAGGCTCCATTCTTGACGTGATAGGTTCGCGATTCACCCGTTAGAAAATAACTTACATAACCGTAATAGCCGAACAACGACTCGCCGCTATAACCATGACCATAAATATCTGTCTGCAGATACTCCGCCTGAGCCGAAAAGGGCCCATAAACCAGGGCAGTTTCCGCTCCCCAGCGATTGTAACTTTCTACCCGGCGCGAGTCAGGGTCATTCTTGTTTCCGATGCTCAAGTTGCTGGTGTTCAATACATTGGTACGATCCACGTTGACGGCTGGAAATGCGCCGAAACTCATCCCGCCATTCGCAAAATTGCCATTGCCGAAGTATTGGGTATTGACTCTGGTGTGCGATGCCGAAGCCCCTATATGCAAGAATTTGGTTTCGCTTTCCAGCCACGGCCTGCCTGATATACGCCCTGTGCTCGCCCAGCTGATGTCGCCCGAACCATTGTTGCGGCTATTATTGCCATTCGGGTTAATTGATGTGGCGGCGCTGGACCAGCTGCCCACCGGTTCAGTTTGAAACGCTATCCCAGTTTGCCAGCGCGGGACAGCGTAGTTGACGCCTACACCGGTTTTATAGACGTTGGGGTTGTCGACGAACGTGTTAACGGCCATATTACGTTCAACGAAGGTATAAAAGCGGTTACTGGTAGCTTCTTCCAGACTGAACGGTTCCTTGAACGAACCTACCTTGACTGACAGGGGATTGTCGAAGTTATACCGAATGAACGCATCGGTAATCCCCGATGTTACTGCACCATTTCCGCGGCTGAAATCGTACTCGAATTTATAATCCCATTTCTTGTAAAACGTCCCTTCAACACCAAGACGGGCGCGCCGGATGGTGGCGCCGCTGTTTAATTCGTAAGGTCGGTCCTCTGCCGCAGGTGGCTGGACATCGTTGATAATATTGTATTGCGAGTCGACTTGCAGCCGTCCATCAATCGCCGCCGTAAAGTTTCCATCCTTACTTTCAAAATGCAACCCAGGTCCATACTTCAGCTTGGTTTTTTCGGTTTCCTTGACTCGTTGCTCAAGGGACGCCATGTCGCTGATAAGACGCGCTTCCCGCATCTTGGCCTTCAATTCTATGTCCTTGCGGAGCGCCATTACTTCCGCTGCGTCGGTTTTTCCGGCTGCGCCATCAGCCGCGCTATCCGCCGTCGTGTCACCTGTCTTGGCAACTGCCTCGTCTCCAGCCCGGTCTGTCCTATTGCCGGCCGGCTTTGCCGCATCTTCTTTCACGAACGAACCCATGTGTACCCGGCCTGGACCAGGCTTCGCATAAATCTGCTCGGTTTTGGTATCGACATAAAGGTCGATGGCAAAAGCCGCGGCGGATACGCTCGAGCCTAACACGGCGGCGATCGCTAACGTAAGTCGGGATAATCTCATCAGTTTTCTCTTCTCGGTTTGTTTATAAAAAACTGGTGGGAGCATACTGTGGGAAAATGTCCGTTTGATTGCAGTTTTGTAACAGTTTTGTAACAGTTTTATGACAAAGATGACGAGTTCGGGCTAGGGAATATTGAGGCGGGTAATTTGAAGCACGCTACTGCTAGAGCTGCCCTGAAACGTAGCGACATACGACGCCGGTTCTGATGCTGCATTCCACTTTTCTCGCCACCGTGATAGTCTATATGTCGTTACTTGAGCTATTGAGTAAACCGGTCTAGCTTCGCTCCATCATCCATAACCGTTGAAGAGGAACAGCATGGAAATTCACGTATATGACACCTATGTCAAAGCTAAAGATGGTCATACGATGCACTTTGATGTGTTCACCGCAGTAAAAGACGACAGGAAAGCAATCGAATACGCGAAACAGTGGTTAACTTCCATTGGCGAAGGCGATGCCACGGTGACCAATAGAGAGTGCAATTTTTGCCACAGCCAAAGCGCGCCCGCCAATGTCGCCGACGCAATCAATAAGGACGGATATTTCATCTACAAGATGGAAGGGTGTAGTTAGTCCCTATTGGCGCTCAAGAAGAAAGGCGGCATGAGCATGAGAGAATCGTGCGGGTAGAAACGGCGAATGAATTTGAAAGACGATGAATATCCGCCATAAATTCCCGACCTTGTTCGCCTGCCGCATTAAAATCGGTATTTTGGGGCTTGTATTTGTTTGCCCGCTGTGGGGGAGTGAGCTTGTCAAAACTATCGAAAATGTCAAACCATCGATAGTTGGAATAGGAACTGTCCAGAAAACACGATCCCCTCCGGTAAATTTTCTGGGTACCGGCTTTGTGCTGGATGATGGCCTCCACGTAATCACCAATGCGCATGTTGTTCCAGAAGTATTGGATAACGCGAATAATGAGTCGTATACCGTGATTACAGGCAAGGGAAAGAAGCCGGAGCTCAGGGCCGCAACCATCGCCGCGATCGATAAGGACCATGATCTTGTGCTGCTGAAAATCAGTGGCGAGGCCTTGCCCGCCATGCAACTGGGGGACGCCAACAAGGTCCGCGAAGGACAGACCCTGATTTTTACGGGGTTCCCGATTGGCATGATTCTGGGATTTTATCCAGTCACTCACCGCGCCATGGTTTCCTCGATTACCCCGATCATTTTACCTGCGCGCAATTCGAGGCAACTTAATGCGAAAATGATCAGCCAGTTGCAAAAACCTGCTTACGCAGTATTTCAACTGGATGGTACCGCTTACCCGGGCAGCAGCGGAAGTCCTCTCTATGATCCTGAAACCGGGCTGGTGTACGGCGTGATCAACATGGTATTTGTAAAGGGGAAAAAGGAGGCGGCGCTCAGCAATCCGAGCGGCATAACATATGCCATTCCCGGCAACTATATCCGAGAGTTGCTGCAGTACAAGTAATCATTTTGTGGGGTCGCTCTCAAGCGGTAAACACGAATTGTTTTAAAAGATCCATTTCATGACGCCCTACGCTGCTATCAAAGCCCAGGCAAATTGCGATCCGGGGACCCTGTAAACAGGGTTGGGGATTTAGTGCAAAATAGCCTGAAAGGTAATTGCGTGAATGAATGTTGGGTGAATAATGGCACAGGCTTCTTTACCTTCAATAATTTGATGAGCCACCTGGAAGGAGAAACGATGCAAATGGTTACCGTGGCAATAGCGGATACGGACCACGGGAGGCGAACAAGATTGGAACAGTTCCTGCAAGGCGGGCGGGGCATCAGGGTGCTGCCAAATGTCATGTCCGCTGGAAGCGATATTTCAAACGGTCCTCAACTTGAGCCTCCTGCGGCCGTTATAGCGGTTGACGAGGTAGTTGCCAGAATCAGCCAACTCAAACCTCGCATTCTTTTTGTCAATCTGGATCAGTCTACCTATGGAGACTTTGCGTTGCTGGAGGCTTTGCACCGCGAATGTCCGGAGACGCTTGTGTTGTTATTAGCCGATAAGGCGGCACAGGAGGAGCAGATAATTCAAGCTCTGGCTAACGGCGCGCGCGGTTGCTTGAGCCACGAATCGGATCCATTTTATTTTTTAAAGGCTGTGCGTGTGGTTGACCGTGGCGAGATCTGGGTCACACGTAAAATGCTGGGTAAAATCATGGATAAGGTATTGCATTGATATCACGAATTTTGACGGGAGAGATTCTTGATTTTGCTTGCTAGCGCGTCCCAGGACGACCTGTATGGCTGGGAACAGGGGGTCCATACCCTCGCTCCCATATTCTGCTCAACCAACCTTGCCTCGCTCAGGGATGAGCTGGTACGGATAAAGCCCCAAGTCCTCCTGCTCGATCACGACTTGCCCAAATTGGATGGGCCGAACGGAATAGCGGCTCTCATGAAATTGAATCCGGAGACTAAAGTCGTTATCTTGACCGGCGCGATTGGCGACGAGGTAGAGTGGGCATTATTCAGGACGGGAGTAAGGGGATGCTGCCGTCGAGATATCGAACCTGAGCAGCTCAAAAATGTCGTTATAGCTGTTCAGCGAGGTGAACTATGGATACGACGGACGCTGAGCTGGCATCTGCTGAATGAACTGGTTGTGATTACACGGGAAAAGAACAAGATCAAACAGGCCGTAGGCGATTTACTCGCAAATCTGACCCGGCGCGAATACGAAATTGCTACGCTTGTTGGAAATGGTGAAACCAACAAACAGATCGCACGCCGGCTGGCTATTACCGAGCGTACAGTGAAGGCTCATCTGACCGAGGTTTTTCGCAAACTGGACGTTGCCGACCGGCTCAAGCTGGCGTTGATTGTAAAAGGTTCCATAGCATCACGCAACACGACGCAAATAGAACATTAGTATTAGCCTTTGCGCTTGCCTGTTTCATTCTGATCGCTTCCCAGTTCCTAATCTGAAAAATCCCCACCTGACACTCAGGTCGACATTTACAAACGCAAGCAGGGACACGCCGGTAGCTGAATCGACCGAAATTTAGGGGAAATTAATGATGTTATTCCGCTTCCATATCTGGCAGCTTTCATGCTGCATCTACCCGGACCGGCAACTCAAACCAGTTGAGGTTCGCTTTGCTTTATTCCTCAATCATGTCACCCCTCTTTCATGTCGCCTCGGGAAAAATCAAGCGGTTTGAAAGCCTCCCAGAGCCCGCCCCTCAATCAGCGTACCAAGGTCCAATTGTTCTTGCCGGTGAAGTTGATATGATGCACCTGTTGCCTGGCGTAAAGATGACTACTCATTGGAAGAATCATCTCATATAATGCTTTCATAAATTAAGGACTTATCTCTAGTAGGCCAGTCACTGCAATTAGCTGAAATGATGAATTGGTGCTTGATCGCCACGACAGTTCAACAATCCATTGCGGAAGGAGAGTCTCGTCTCTTGTGCCTGGAAGACAAAAACCTGCTGCTCAGGCTATATTCGGGGTTTATCGACAGGCCAAATCATTCATTAATCATTTCCTCTGAAAAGGTGGCGCGTAGGGTAACGAGAGGAAACGAAGCTTTTAACCGAGGCCCAAGCGTTTAACCAGATGTAAACTGTGGTGCGGGCACGGAACTGGCGCCCGACGAACAAGGGATACCGCCATCAGGCGGACCGATAAAAAGGTGTGGCAGAGCGCTGATGAGGAAGAAGATTGTTTCGTATCTATAACCATTTCATTTCCAGAACGGTGATTCTGCTTATCAGTGCGGAAGTTTGCGTACTGATGTTTATGGTTTATCTGGGAGCCGCTATTCGTTTTTTTGATCCCGTTAAACTCTTTCCCTTCTCTTTCTCATCCCTGTTTCCAGAGGCCGTAACCTTCACCTTCGTCATGATTGTGTCCATGTCGGTCATGGGGCTGTATCAACTCGATTCCCGGCTGGATATCAAGGACACTTTATTCCGTCTCATGCCATCCATGGTGTTGGGGTTCGGAGTAACGACCCTGATTTTTTATCTGCTTCCCGACCTCTATCTTGGCCGGGGCATACTGGGATTAGTAATGTTTCTTGCGTTGCCCGGGATTCTCCTGACGCGAGCTGCTTTTCTCAAATGGTCAAGTTTGGGTATTCTGGAATCTCAGGCGGTCGTCCTGGGCATAGGCGGCAAGGCAAAGGAATTCATTGAACAAGCTAAAAATGACCCTGTCCGCCGGGGATTCAAGATCGTTGGTTTTGTCCCGCTGCCAGATGAAGAGCTTCATGTCCCAGCCTCCGCTGTCCTGCCCAAAGTGGATTCGTTAATGTCGCTGGTCAACCGCTACGGCGTTCGGGAAATCATTATCGCGATTCAGGAACGCAGAGGCGGCTGCTTCCCTATTCAGGATTTGCTGGAATGCAAGCTGAACGGAATAAAAGTGACCGACTCAGCTGCTTTCTTCGAGCGAGAGCGGGGCCAGATCCGGGTAAATTCTCTTTATCCGAGCTGGCTGGTTTTTGGGGGGGGGTTCGATCAAAGTCTGCTCAGATCCGGTATCAAGCGTATTTTCGACCTTGCTGCGAGCGGCGTTCTTCTGGCTGTTACGTTGCCTGTAATGCTCATCACCGCTCTCTGTATTCTTTTTGAGGATGGCGCGCCCGTTTTTTACCGGCAGGAAAGGGTTGGAAAAGGCGGGAAAACATTTATGGTTTTAAAATTTCGCAGTATGCGAAATGATGCGGAGAAGAGCGGAAAACCGCAATGGGCGGCAGCGGATGATCCTCGCGTAACGCGCGTGGGCAGAATTATCCGAAAATTGAGAATTGACGAGCTTCCACAGATATTCAATGTTTTAAACGGGGATATGAGTTTTGTCGGCCCTCGCCCGGAAAGGCCATATTTTGTAAACCAGCTCTGCATGGAAGTCCCCTATTACAATGTAAGGCACAGCATCAAGCCGGGAATAACGGGGTGGGCGCAAGTACGCTACAGATATGGCGCATCCGTGGATGATGCCATTGAAAAGCTTCAGTACGATCTGTACTACGTGAAGAACCATAGCTTGTTCCTGGATGTCATTATTCTGATCGATACCGTTGAAGTTGTTGTGCTGGGTAAGGGTGGAAGATGATTCGGGAATCTCTGAATAGGCCCGAGTCTGCCGGAACCGGTCGCTGTTTCTTCACTCGGCTGGGAAATGAGCGGTAAAACCGGATATCCATTGCGTTCCACTTTCGGGTGTCTCAAGCAAGTGGATGTTGCGGACTCCGGCCTTTGTCTCATCACTTGCCAACGCCCGGTTTTTGGCAGCTCAGCCGTTGGCCGGGCAGTAGTCTGACATGCTGACGAGCATAGCGACAGCCAGTTATTCCATCGCCGCAGTGGCGTATTTTGTTCTGGCCATACTCCTGTTGACGAGCTGGCGGGGTCGTCTGCATGGCATAGTGCTGCCTGTCGCTTGCCTCCTTTCTGCGCTGTGGGCGTCATTGCTCGCATCTCGAGCTACCCATGATCTTGCTCTGTCTCTTCTGACAGATATGCTGGAAATCCTCAGAAATGCAGGCTGGTCGGCTTTTTTGATTACATTGCTGGGGCTGTATCGGCAGGAAGATTCTCCATTTCCGAAGATGAATCCGGCTATGGCGGCAATCGTTGCGCTTTACACTGGATGCATTATTGCTGCCTTTTACTCTCACGGGAATTTCGACTTTTCTTCGCATGAAACCATCGACTTCATCAACAACATTGTTGGAAGCCTCGTAATGGCGATACTTGGCATGATCCTGGTTGAGCAGCTTTACAGGAATACGCCGGTCAAGCAACGTTGGGGCATAAAATTCGCCTGCCTCGGCATAGGTGGAATTTTCGCTTATGATTTTTACCTGTATAGCGATGCATTGCTGCTTAGACAAGTGAATCCCGAGATCTGGGCCGCGCGCGGGATAGTTAATGCACTGGTTGTTCCACTTATCGCTGTGTCGGCTGCACGTAATCCCCAATGGTCAGTCGGCATCACGGTGTCGCGACGCATTCTCTTCTATTCAGTCGCACTGTTTGGCGCCGCCGCATATCTGCTTGCAATGGCCGCGGCCGGCTACTATCTCCGTTTTTTCGGGGGCGGCTGGGGCACGGTCATGCAGGTGAGTTTCCTGTTTGGCGCTGTGATTCTGCTATTGGTCGTACTGTTCTCGGGTACGCTGCGTTCCTGGCTCAGAGTCTTTATCAGTAAGCATTTTTTCAGTTACAACTATGACTATCGGGAGGAATGGCTGCATTTTACGCGCACTCTCTCGGAGGGCGAACACAGGCTGGGAGAACGCGTGATCCAGGCGTTGGCACAACTGGTGGAAAGTCCTGGCGGAGGTTTATGGATATGCCGGGAATCCGGTAATTGCGAACCTGTAACACATTGGAATATGCCGTCGGCGGGCGGACTCGAGCCGCTGGATAGCCCTTTCTGTCTATTTCTGGAAAACAGGGAATGGGTGATCGATTTGCAGGAATACGCTGCAAATCCTGAAAAATATTCTGCAATCATGCTACCTCAATGGTTGCCACGCATCTACAGGGCGTGGCTCGTGGTACCACTGATCCAGCACCGGAAATTGTTTGGTTTTGTCGTGTTGGCACAGCCCAGAAGCAGCGTCAAACTGAACTGGGAGGTGAGCGATCTGCTCAAGGTTGCCGGCAATCAGGCAGCAAGTTATCTTGCACAGCATGAGGCGGCCAATGCGCTCATGGTGGCGCGCCAGTTTGAATCTTTTAATCGTATGTCGACTTTCGTCGTGCATGACTTGAAGAATCTGGTTTCCCAATTATCCCTTTTGCTTTCCAATGCCGAAAAACATAAAACAAATCCGGAGTTTCAGAGGGATATGATTGAAACGGTATATCTCTCGGTTCAAAAGATGAAACGGCTCCTGGAAAAGCTGAGCAGCAGCGATTCACCGGACAAAGCGGTTCCTCTTGTTATTGCGCGGTTGTTACAAGAGGCAGTAAAGAGTAAATCCGTTGCCGAGCCAAAACCCATTCTTGAAATACAGGATTCCAGCATTGCGGTGTGCGCGAACTCATCGCGCCTTGAACGGGTTCTCGGCCACCTGATTCAGAATGCGATTGAAGCGACCTCACGAAATGGCCAAGTCCGGGTTCGACTGAAAAGAGAGCAGGATTTTGCCATAGTCGAGATAAAGGACACGGGCCATGGAATGAGCGAAGAATTTATTCGTGAAAAGCTTTTCAAGCCGTTTGAATCCACGAAATCCGCGGGTATGGGAATAGGTGTCTTTGAAAGCAGGGAATATGTCTCTGAACTGGGGGGAAAACTGGAGGTTAGCAGCAGCGAATCGAATGGCACTGTTTTCCGCATCGTCCTGCCTCTTCACCAGACAGATCAGGTTTTTAAAGCGGTTACGTAGCGTGACGATACATTCGATGTTCCTGGCAGGCGACAGTAAAGGAGGCCGATTAAAGCGTGAAGCAAGTTGACAAGCAATTGTCATATTCATCCGTGGTTAGTACCTGGCGTTTAGAGTGTGAGTAGAGCTCGAATAGTAGATGTTTTTAAGAAGCAAGTTGGATCGATCCATATCAAATCAGTTAATGAAGAGGACCCAAGTGAGTCAAGATAAAAAGAGTCTGTTAATAATTGAAGATGACCCGGGCCTTCAGCGCCAGATGCGCTGGAGCTTTGATGCTCACGAGGTGCTGGTCGCGAGCGATCGTGAAAGCGCGCTCGCTCTCGTTCGGCGGCATGAGCCGGCTGTTGTTACCATGGATTTGGGACTTCCCCCCGACCCCGACGGCGCTTCGGAAGGACTGGCCACGTTGGCGGAAATACTTGAGCTTGCGCCAGACACCAAGGTAATCGTCTTAACCGGCAATCAGGATCACGGGAATGCTTTAAAGGCTATCGGCGCCGGCGCTTACGATTTTCACCAAAAACCTTTTGACCCGGACATGCTGCGCCTGGTGGTGGAAAGAGCTTACTACTTGTATGCATTGCAGCAAGAGAACCTCAGATTGTTGCAAACCCAGGCGTATTCACTTATCGGTGGAATTTTAACCCGCGACCCGGCCCTGGTTAAGGTCTGTCGCAACGTGGAAAAAGTGGCGCCATCGGACGCCACGGTTATACTGTTGGGTGAGAGCGGCACAGGTAAGGAAATTCTGGCAAGAGCGCTTCACCAATCCAGCGCCAGGCGAGAAAAACGCTTCATGGCGATCAACTGTGCGGCGATTCCCGAAACGCTTCTGGAAAGCGAATTATTTGGTTATGAAAAAGGTGCATACACTGGAGCGGTCAAGCAGACTCCGGGTAAAATTGAATTGGCAAATGAAGGCACTTTTTTTCTTGACGAGGTGGGCGATTTGCCCATGCCGTTACAGGCAAAACTTCTCCGCTTTTTGCAGGAAAGGGTAATCGAAAGAGTCGGGGGGCGTAAAGAAATCCCGGTCGACGTCCGTATTGTTTGTGCGACGCATCAGAATCTGAAGAAACTGATAGAGGAAGGCCGTTTTCGTGAAGACCTTTATTACCGTCTGAGCGAAATCGTTATCACAATTCCTCCCTTGCGGGAGCGGGTGGGCGATACTGCCCTGCTTGCGCATCACTTCAAGAATAAGTTCAGTGCCCAGGAACGGCGGCCCTCCCTCAATTTCAGCCAGGAAGCGCTTGCGGCGATTGAAAGCCATCCCTGGCCGGGCAATGTGCGGGAAATGGAGAACTGCATCAAGCGCGCTGTAATCATGGCTGATGGTCCCATCATCAGCGCGGATGATCTTGGATTGCAGGCTTCAGCCAGTTCAACGGAACCAATCAACCTCCGCCAGGTGCGTGACAAGGCAGAGCGCGATGCCTTGATGAAAGCGCTGGCAAGAGTGGATGGGAATGTGGTCAAGGCGGCGGAACTGCTGGGCGTCAGCCGTCCCACCATATATGACCTGATGAACCGGCACCGTTTAAAATAGACGCGGCTATATATACCAACATCTTTCAAGCTCTCTATTACCTGCGAACTCCGTATTTCCGATGACAGACCTTCTCCACGAGTTAATTTTCAGATCCGCTGATCGTTTTCCTGACCAGCAAGCGTTGATTCACCAGAAAAACCGGATAAGCTATGCCGGCCTAGCCAAGGAAATCAATTCAGCTGGCGCGGCCATGCTGGCTTTGGGACTTGGCCGGGCGGAGCGCGTTGCCGTTTATCTGGAAAAGCGCCTGGAAACCGTTATCGCCCTATTCGGCGCGACAGGGGCGGGCGGTGTTTTCGTACCGGTCAACCCGCTCCTGAAACCGGAACAGGTCGCTTATATCCTGCGCGATTGCAATGTAAGGATTCTGGTGACCTCAGCCGACCGGTTAAAACTGCTCTCCACGGTTTTAAGCCAGTGTCACGACCTGCACGCAGTGATGGTGGTCAATCCTGCAGCGGCTCCAACGACCATTTCGGGTCTGAACATCGTACCCTGGGAGAACGCGCTCGTTGAAGACGGGCACATCAAGGCCCATCATAGTATCGACGGCGATATGGCCGCCATTCTTTACACTTCCGGAAGCACCGGAAAGCCAAAAGGCGTAGTTCTTTCCCACCGCAACATGGTGGCAGGAGCAAAAAGCGTAGCCCAGTACTTGAAAAATACCCCGGATGACAGGATTCTGTCGGTACTGCCGCTGAGTTTTGACTACGGGCTCAGCCAGCTTACCACGGCATTTCATGTCGGCGCTACCGGCGTCCTGATGAATTATCTGCTCCCGAGGGATATCATCGATACCGTCGAGGAGGAGAAGATCACAGGTCTTGCTGCCGTGCCTCCCTTGTGGATTGAATTGACCCGATTGAACTGGCCAGGGAATATTTCGCTGCGTTATATTACCAATTCCGGTGGCGCCATGCCGCGTGCGACGCTCGACTCATTGCGCAGTGCCCTTCCCGGTACCGCCATATATCTTATGTATGGCCTGACTGAAGCGTTCCGGTCGACTTTTCTCCCCCCGGAGGAAGTGCAGATGCGTCCCGACTCCATAGGCAAGGCCATTCCAAACGCCGAAGTGATGGTGGTGCGCGACGATGGGTCGCTCTGCACTGCGGGAGAACCGGGAGAGTTGGTGCATCGGGGCGCGCTGGTTTCTATGGGATATTGGAACGATCCGGAAAAGACTGCTGAACGTTTCAAACCCGTTCCATCCCGGCAATCCGGGCTGACTATTCCCGAATTGGCGGTATGGTCGGGCGATACCGTACGGATGGATGAAGAAGGCTTCCTGTATTTCATCGGCCGCCGCGACGAAATGATCAAGACGTCCGGTTATCGTGTCAGCCCTACCGAAGTCGAAGAAGTGATCTATGGCACTGAACTGGTGGGAGAAGCTGCTGCGGTCGGCGTCCCTCACCCGGTGTTGGGTCAGGCTATCGTTTTGATCACAACGCCCCGGGCGGGCACGAAGCTTGACCAGGACGCATTGCTGGCGGCCTGCAAGCTTCAGCTTCCCGCGTTTATGCTGCCCAGCCGGATCGAATGCAGGGAGGGCAGTTTACCCCGCAACCCTAACGGCAAAATTGATCGCAGACTCCTTGCACAGGAACTGCAGGATGCCATGGAACCTGAAGCATGAGTAATGTTCGGCCGAAGCACGTGCCCGCCGTTCAATTTCCAGTTCGAGACGACTGTCTTCAGGTCGGGGGCATGTCCCTCATCCGCTTGGCGCAGCGAGTAGGCAGAACTCCATTCTACGCTTATGACCGGCAACGGATTACCGGGCGGGTTGCCCTTCTGCGACAACATCTGCCTACAGAGATTCACCTCCACTACGCGATGAAGGCGAATCCCATGCCCGCCGTCGTGCAGCATATGGCGAGCCTGGTGGATGGGATAGATGTGGCATCGGCAGGCGAAATGAAAATCGCGCTCGATACGCCAACGTCTTCGTGTCAGATCAGTTTTGCCGGACCAGGAAAGGCCGACAACGAACTTTCCTGCGCGATTGCCGCAGGCATCGTCCTGAACATGGAGTCAGAGCAGGAAATGGAGCGTATTGCCAAACTGGGGAATCACTTGGGCATACGTCCTAAGGTAGCGGTTCGTGTCAATCCGGATTTCGAACTCAAATCCTCCAGCATGAAAATGGGCGGCGGCCCGAAGCAATTTGGCGTGGACGCAGAACGGGTTCCGGCCATGCTTGTCCGGATGGGTAAACTTGGACTGGATTTCGAAGGGTTTCATATTTTCAGTGGTTCACAAAACCTGAAGGTGGCCGCCCTTCAGGAATCCCATGAAAAAACAATCCAACTCGGCATCGCACTTGCCAGACATGCGCCCGGTCCAGTTCGTTTGTTGAATATAGGCGGCGGTTTCGGCGTACCGTATTTCCCCGGCGATGAAGCATTGGACGTGGCGGCGGTCGGCAAAAACCTGCGGCAGCTCATGCCAGAGGTAAAACGGCAGCTTCCAGACGCGCGCGTGGTGATCGAGCTCGGACGGTATCTGGTAGCGGAGGCTGGCATTTATGTCTGCCGGGTACTCGAACGAAAAGAATCCAGGGGGCAACTGTTCCTGGTGACTGATGGCGGCCTGCATCATCATCTCGCCGCTTCCGGAAATTTTGGCCAGGTGATCCGCAAGAATTACCCTGTTGTCGTCGGGAATCGGGTGGAAGGCGCGGAACGGGAAATTGTTTCGGTTGTGGGACCGCTTTGCACGCCGCTGGATCTGCTGGCGGACAGGATGGAAATGAGCAAGGCGGAAGCGGGGGATTTAATTGTCGTTTTTCAGTCGGGCGCTTACGGCTTGACCGCGAGCCCGACGGCATTTCTCAGCCATCCGGCACCCGCAGAAGTGCTGGTTTAGTAACAACAGCAACATTTATAGATTTCGCGCACGGCGCAGCGCCATCCATTCGCGCGCATGGCAGGAAGCCAGCAATTACCAAAGGCATGGGAAGGATAATGTTCAAAAAAAACGGAGAGTTGCTGTGAGCGGATTGTGCGGCTGGATAGGTCATGGTAATTCCGTTGCTGAAAACTTGCAGCTTGTCCGGCTAATGGCCGGGCCGCTAGCCCGTGCCGACGGCAGTGGTGCGCATACATCCGCAGGAGCCAATGGCGCTCTGGCAGTGGTCGCGCATGCCCATAGTGCCAGTCTTTATCAAAAAGACGGGCTTCACGTTGCATTATGGGGACGAGCCGGCTTTCTCGAACCGCGCCTGGCGCAGTTTGCGCAGGCCGAGGGTGTTGCAAAAACACTGGCTGACAATTGGAGGGAAAGAAGGGATAAAATTTTTACGAGTCTGACAGGCGCGTTTTCCTGCTGCATCCTGGACGAAAACGCCAATGAGGCCGCGCTGGCAACCGACCGTATGGGTACATACCCCATTTCTTATGAGGCTTCAGCAGGAGGATTGGTCTTTGGCTCATCGGCGGACGCCATAAACCTGCATCCACTGATTAAACCGGAGATTGCGCCGCAGAGCCTGTACAACTACGTTTATTTTCACATGGTGCCGGGCCCCGACACGATTTATCAGGGGCAGAAGCGCCTTCTGCCCGGTGAATATCTGATTTATCGAAACGGAAGCGTTGAGGCTGGCCAGTATTGGGAAATGAAATTTCTGGAAGATGACAGGCGTCCCTTTCAGGAGCTTCAGCAGGATTTTCTGGGCGTATTACGTTCAAGTGTGCGAGATGCGGCTAAAGATCAGGAGGTCGGCGCTTTTCTTAGCGGCGGAACCGACAGCTCGACGATAGCTGGAATACTGGGCGAAGTAACCGGGCAGCCGGCGCGAACGTATTCCATTGGTTTCGATGCCTCCGGTTATGACGAAATGGAATATGCGCGCATTGCGGCTAGACATTTCGCTACCCGGCACCAGGAATACTACGTTACGCCCGAGGACATCGTGGCCGCCATTCCTCAGGTTGCGGCGATTTTCGATCAACCTTTCGGCAACTCTTCCGCAATACCCGCCTATTATTGCGCGCGCATGGCTAAAGCTGACGGGCTGACCATGATGCTGGGGGGAGATGGGGGGGACGAACTGTTCGGCGGCAATGTTCGTTATGCCAAGCAGCATCTGTTTTCCCTCTATGAGCAAGCGCCGTCCCTGCTGCGCAAGGGAATTATTGAACCGCTGGTTTTCGGCGTTCCCGGCGGAGCGGCCTTGCCGCTGATAAGCAAGGCCCGCAGTTATATCGAACAGGCGTCGATCCCGATGCCGGCGCGTACGGAGACTTATAATTTGCTGGACCGCTATGGTCATGGAGCCGTTTTTACCCGGGAATTTCTGGATACGGTAAACCCCGGCTATCCGGCTGGCCTTTTAAGCGAAATCTACCACCGGGGCAATGCCAAAAGTTTGATAAACCGCATGCTCGCTTTCGATCGAAAGTTCACGCTTGCCGATAATGACCTGCCCAAAGTAGCGAAGGCTTGCGAGCTGGCAGGAATGGATGTGGCGTTTCCACTTATCAGCGACGAGATAGTGGCTTTTTCCCTGCGGCTTGAACCTCATCTGAAGCTCAAGGGCACCAAGTTGCGTTATTTTTTCAAAGAAGCGCTTCGAGGATTCTTGCCGGACGATATCATCGCCAAGCAAAAACACGGCTTCGGACTCCCTTTCGGCGTATGGCTCCAAACTCACAAACCATTGCAGGCCTTGGCGTCGGACAGCCTGAGCGACCTCAAGTCACGTAACATCATCCGCGCTGATTTTATCGACAAGCTACTGGATCAGCATCTGGACGAACATGCGGGATACCACGGTACCATGGTTTGGGTGCTGATGATGCTGGAGCAATGGTACAGGCAGAGGTAGCATCATCGGATCCACGTGGCTTGTAATCGTCGCTGCAAATTGTCTTGTTTTTATCGGCTTTCGCCACACTCGCGCTCGTACAAAGTCCATTTACGCACATCATGTAGCGTGATGCGGATAGGCTTCGAGGGGAGCTCTCAAGGCCATTCCCAAGGCCATTCCCAAGGCCATTCTCCATCTAGCCTACACTGATTGCAAACTTGCCAGAAGCTCATGATACTGGCAGAGGTTTCCTCGCGCGCCGCCTTGGGATAGTCGATCGGTCGGTCCACTTCGAAAATTTTCGTGCTCAACAGACAAATGCTGTCTATGATGTAAGAAATTTCGTCGTCCAGGGTAATCGACAAAAGAAGCTAAAAGAAGCCAATAGGCAGCTAATGGGCAGCCATGCCATCAACGAAACGTTTTATGCCAACCTGCGCCGACAAGGAGCCGGTATGACCAAAGCTGCTCTAGTGCTCGTATGCAAGCGGCCGGCATCAGGCATCGGCAAGCAACGGCTCGCCGCTAGCGTGGGTTTGGAAGCGGCGAGCCGCATTGCCGAGGCATTGCTCGCCTGCGCGCTCGAAGACGCACGCGAATGGCCGGGCCCCGTGATAATTGCTCCTTCGCATCCTGAAGATTGCGCCTGGGGCGGCGGCCTGTTGCCGCAGCGGTCAAAAGTACACATAGAGCCGCAAACAACAGGCAATCTGGGACAGCGGCTGAATGCGCTGGATCATAAACTGCGCATGTCGGGACTGGAACAGCTGGTTTATATCGGCAGTGATGCTCCTCTGCTCGGAGCAGACGACTACGCAGCAGCTCGCGATGCTTTGGCGTACCAGGATGTTGTATTAAAGCCGGCGGCGGATGGCGGCGTGGTCCTGATGGCGAGCCGCCAGCCGTGGCCAATGCTGAGCGGCTTGCCCTGGAGCACGGCCTGCCTGGGCGCAGCGCTGGCCGATTGTTGCCGCGCCGCGGGGCAATCCGTTGCTACGCTGACCCATAGTTTCGATGTGGATCAGCAAGATGACGTCGTTCGATTGATTGCAGCGTTGAAGACCGATCAGCGTCCGGCGCGAAGCGCGTTGCACATACTGGCCCGTGATCTGGTCCGTTTGACAGAAGAAAACCATGTCCAGCTTTAGCGTTATTATTCCCTGCTATCACGATGAAACCAGGCTGGCGTACCTGCTTCGCCAGTTGCAAAACTTGCGTCGCTTGCATCGCCAGCCGATGGAGGTAATCGTGGTGGATGGTGCTGCCGACGACGCCTGCCGCAAGGTTTGCCATGAATACAGCGTGCGCTGGGTGCCAGGCGAACCCTGCCGTGGGCGGCAATTACTGGCAGGCGCCGCGCTGGCGCAAGGTGACAAACTCTGGTTTCTGCATGCTGACAATCGGTTGTCTCCCGGCGCAATAGTAGCGATGGAATGCGCTTTTGAGCAAGGCGCGTCAGGCGGTTATTTCCGCTTCCGTTTTGACGCTCCGCGCGCCTGGCCCGCACTGCTGCTGGAACCGGCTATAGCCTTCCGTTGCCGGTTTGGCGTACCCTACGGCGACCAGGGGCTGTTCATGACGCGACGCGCCTATGAAGAGACAGGCGGACACTCGCCCTGGCCACTGTTCGAGGAAGTGTCCCTGGTGCGCGGGTTACGCCGCCTGGGGCGTTTTCTGCCATTACGCGAACCCATTCTCATCGATTCGCGCCGCTGGCAACGAGATGGGTGGTGGTACCGCACGTGGGTAAACCGCAATCTGGCATTGGCCTTTGCACGCGGCGCCGCGCCCGACAAGCTCGCTGCCCGCTATCGCTCCAGGACCGTATGACTCCAGTCACGAGCCAGGATTATATGAGGTAAGACTATGCATGACACTATCCAGCAATACTATGGCGACACGCTGAGCTCTTCGCTTGATCTTCAGACTAACGCCTGCAAGACGGATGCCGGCTTGCCTGAATATGTAAAGCCGATACTGGCGCAGGTACATCATGAGGTACTGACGCGATATTACGGCTGTGGCCTGGTGCTGCCGGAATCGCTCGAGGGTCTGACCGTGCTCGATCTGGGCTGTGGCGCAGGACGCGACGTTTACGTGCTATCGAAACTCGTGGGGGAGCACGGCCGGGTAGTCGGCGTGGACATGACTGAAGAGCAATTGGCGGTCGCGCGCCGGCACGAGGAATATCACCGGAAAATATTCGGTTATGCCGCAGGCAATGTGCGTTTTCTGCATGGTTATATCGAACGCCTGTCCGAACTCGACCTGTCTGATGCCAGCGTGGATATAATCGTGTCCAACTGTGTGCTAAATCTTGCGCCGGACAAGGCGACTGTTTTGAAAGAAGCCTGGCGCGTGCTCAAGCCGGGCGGCGAATTTTATTTTTCAGATGTTTATACTGATCGGCGCGTACCGGGCATGCTCACCAGCGACCCGGTGTTATACGGGGAGTGTCTGAGTGGCGCGTTATACTGGAATGACTTTCTCCACCTGTCTCGTGAGCATGGCTTTGCGGATCCGCGGCTGATCGACGACCGGGCCATCGTTATCGGCAACGCGGAACTGGCGGCACGCACCGGGAACATTCGCTTTTACTCTGCTACTTACCGCTTATTCAAGCTGGACAACCTCGAGCCGGCCTGCGAAGACTACGGTCAGGCCGTGGTTTATCGCGGCACAATACCGCACCACCCCCACGTGTTTGTGCTCGACAAGCACCATCGCATCGAGACGGGAAAGCATTTTCCTGTCTGCGGCAATACCTGGCGCATGCTGCATGACACCCGCTTTGCCACGCATTTCGATTTCCATGGCAATTTTGCGCGGCACTACGGTATCTTTCCTGGCTGTGGCATGGGGATGCCCTTTGATGATACGAATAAAGACGCCAGCAACCAGGCAGGGGGGTGCTGCTAGCCATGAGCATCCGGCGGGACGAGGCCATCTCTGTCCCTGTCCCTGCTGTCCCTGACGACCGGGCTAGCCGTTCCCTACACTGGCGCCGCACAACCAGTAATGAGCCGCGCGGATTTATCCAGCCGCACGCGTTGGATGAATTATGGTTTCACACCGGTACTGCGTGTAACCTCGCTTGCCCGTTTTGTCTCGAGGGCTCGAAACCCGGCGACAACCGCTTGCAAATGATGCGTTTTGACGAGGTCACCCCGTTTGTGGACGAGGCGCTTGAGCTCGGCGTCAAACAATTTTCCTTTACCGGGGGCGAACCCTTCGTCAATAAAGACATAATATCTATCCTGGATTACGCATTGATGCACAGGCCCTGCCTCGTGCTGACCAATGCGACCTCGCCGCTGATCAAGCGCTTGAAGCAATTGGAACCGCTTCGCAATCGCCCATGTGCACTGAATTTCCGCGTCAGCCTCGATTACTCCGACGCCGCGCGACACGACGCGGGCCGCGGCGCAGGCATGTTCGACCTCGCGCTGGAAGGCTTGCGAGAACTGCTTGAAATGGGCTTCCATGTATCGGTGGCAAACCAGTTCTTGCCTGGCATTGCGCCAAACGTGATCTCGGCAAACTTTGTCGACGTTTTCCGCGCGGCCGGTCTCCCGGACGACCTGCCGCGTGTCGAGTTCCCCGAATTCCACCCCCCAGCCGCGCGAGTGAAGCCGCCGCAGATCACCGAGCGCTGCATGACGGATTTCCATACCGAAGAGACCCGCCGTAGATTCATGTGCGCCTTCAGCAAGATGATAGCGAAAAGCGACGGCCGCATGCACGTTTACGCCTGCACGCTCGTGGATGACGATCCGGATTACATTCTCGGGAAAACGCTGACGGAAGCCATGCAAGCGTCTGTCAGCATGAAACACCACCGCTGTTACAGTTGCTTCAAATACGGCGCCTCATGTAGTGAACTGAAGTAGTGAAATGAATGCGACGTGATGAAGCGTGGCAATTGAATAAACTTTGCTTTCCACGCCAAGGGAACGAAAGAGCCTTATTACAGCGTTAAACTTATAGAAGGCGCCCCGTTATGAAACATTGGTGGCTGCTTGGATTGCTGGTGCTGTTGACCGGATTGTTCTTTGCCTTTGATCTCGATCGTTTCCTCAGCCTCGAAGCGCTCAAGAGCGGTCGCGACGAGTTGCAGCAAGCCTACCGGTCGCGGCCATTGCAAACAGTTGGCTTATACGCCATCGTTTATATTGTCATAGCCGCGCTTTCCCTGCCAGGCGCGGGAGTGATGACGCTGGCGGGTGGCGCGATTTTCGGGTTGGGGGTTGGCGCTCCGGTAGCGGTCCTTTCTGCCAGCGCGGGTGCAACGCTTGCCTTCTGGATGGCGCGCTATGTATTTCGGGATGTGGTACAGCAACGCTTCAGCGACCGCATGACGGCGATCGATGCGGGTATGAGGCGTGACGGCGCATTATATCTTTTCAGTTTACGCCTGGTCCCGGTATTTCCCTTTTTCGTCATCAACCTGTTAATGGGGTTGACGGCCATACAGACCGGTACCTTCTTCTGGGCAAGTCTGTTGGGCATGCTGCCCGGCACAGCGATTTACGCCAACGCCGGGACCCAGTTAGGTTCGCTCACCAGCCTTTCCGATATTCTCTCGCCGGCGCTGATCGGTTCCTTCGCCCTACTCGCCGTATTTCCCTGGCTCGCAAAATGGGGTGTGGGGCGTGTCAGGATGAGGAAAATACATGCACATTGGTCCAAGCCAAACCGGTTCGATCGCAATCTGGTGGTTATCGGCGCGGGCGCAGCAGGTTTGGTGGCGTCTTATGTGGCGGCTACTGCCCGCGCCAAAGTTACGTTGATTGAAGCGAACAGGATGGGTGGTGACTGTCTCAATTATGGCTGCGTGCCCTCGAAGGCATTGATTCGTTCGGCCACTTTCCTCCGGCAGACGCGGTATGCCAGAGACCTCGGTATTGCACGCGCGGCCGCCGAATACAATTTTGGCGAGGTGCTGGCGCGTGTACACCGCATCATAAAAACGGTCGAGCCCCATGATTCGGCAGAACGATACACAAAACTGGGTGTGGACGTAATTCACGGCAGTGCGCGCATTACCTCGCCCTGGACGGTGGAGGTCAACGGACACACCTTGACTACCCAGGCAATTGTCATTGCTACGGGTTCCCGTCCCGCTATCCCCGCGATTCCCGGCCTGGAGCAGGTACGCTACTATACGTCTGACACCATCTGGTCACTTACTGAACGCCCCGAAAGGCTGGTGGTTCTGGGGGGCGGACCTATTGGCTGCGAGTTGGCGCAGGCATTCGCACTCCTTGATTGCCAAGTCACGCAAGTGGAGAGGGCGGGTTTGATGGCGCGTGAGGATGCCGATGCCGTCGCGCTGATTGAAGCCGCGCTCCGCGCCGACGGGGTGCGGGTACTGACTCAAACCGATGCCATCCGTTGTGAAAGCGAAGCCGGTGAGCAACGGTTGCTCGTACGTCATCCGGATGGAACCGAAGAAGCACTTCCATTCGATGCCATGTTATGCGCGGTAGGACGAACAGCGCATACCGAAGGTTTTGGCCTGGAGGAGTTGGGAATTCCGGTTTCGCCAAAGGGCACTATTGAAACGGATGCGTGGTTGCAGACACTCTATCCCAACATCTACGCTTGCGGGGATGTGGCCGGGCCGTATCAATTTACCCACGTCGCGGGGCATCAGGGATGGTATGCATCAGTCAATGCATTGTTCGGCGGCGTGAAACGTTTCAAGGTGGACTACTCGGTAGTCCCATGGACAACCTTCACGCATCCGGAGGTTGCTCGAGTCGGATTATCGGAAGCTGAAGCGAACCAGCGCGGCATCAAGTTCGAGGTGATTCGCTACAGCTTGGAAGACCTGGACCGCGCCATAACCGACGAGGCAGCACGCGGCTTCGTCAAAGTGCTCACGGCGCGGGGAAAGGATCGCATTCTGGGTGTGACCATTGTTGGAGAGCACGCTGGGGAACTGCTGGCGGAATTCGTACTGGCAATGAAAAATGGCCTCGGCCTCAACAAGATACTCGGCACCATTCATACATATCCGACATGGGCGGAGGCCAACAGAAATGCTGCCGGCGAATGGCGCAGGGCACACATGCCACACCGCCTGCTCGACTGGGCGGAAAAATACCATGCCTGGCGGCGTGGTGGCTAGCAGCCTGTCGGACTTGAAGAATCGAAGCGAAAAAGTGACTGGGTGAGGACAGATTTTGAGGATTTTGAAGGCAAATAGTTATTCTATTGGCCGAAAAAGCGGCGAAATATGGACCAGCCAGACGCTTTTGCAGCCGATTTCCTTTAAGTCCGACAGGCTGCCAGGAGCATGAAAATCATATCAGCAATACACTACATGATATTTACCGCTGCCCTATTTTCGGGCTCCGGCTGGAGTCAGCCCGTTAATGCCGCTTCACAAAAACTGGTTTTAACCGGCGCCAGCACCATCGCGCCGCTGGCTGCGGAAATCGGCAGGCGCTTCGAGTCGCAGCATTCCGGAACACGAATAGATGTGCAGACCGGCGGTTCTGCGCGCGGCATTAATGACGCCCGCAATGGAACTGCCGATATCGGCATGGTATCCCGTCCTTTGAAACCGCAAGAGCAGGATCTGCAAGCGCATACCATCGCTTGGGATGGTGTGGGAATTATCCTTCACGCGAGCAATCCGGTCGCTGCGTTAAGCCGACAGCAGATTGCCGATATCTATACAGGTAAAATCGACAACTGGAAGATAGTGGGTGGACGAGATGCGCCCATAACCGTCGTTAACAAGGCTGAAGGACGTTCGACACTCGAGCTGTTTCTGGCTTATTTTCAGTTGAAGAACAGCGATATCAGGCCGCACGTGATCATAGGCGACAACGCGCAGGGAATAAAGACGGTAGCCGGCAACTCGAATGCCGTCGGCTACGTATCGATCGGTGCGGCGGAATACGAGGCGGGGCACGGCGTCCCGATCAAATTATTGCCGCTGGATGGTATCGCGGCGACCGTAGCAAATGTGCGTAACGGTACTTTCCCGCTTTCTCGTCCGCTCAATCTGGTGACGCGGGCTTCGCCGGAAGGTCTTTCCCGGGAATTCATTGACTTTACTCGCTCGAAGCAGGTATATGATCTGGTCGAGGCACAATATTTCGTCCCCGTCAGCATCCGCTGATGCGCAGATGCTTTGGCTGCTATGCGGCGCAGCCGGCATCGCGGCCGCTCTGGTGTTGCTGATCCTCTTGTTCCTCTCGGCTGAGTCCTGGCCCGCATTAAGACATATCTCTATCGGGCGCTTTCTCAACGATCCATCGTGGAATCCCGGAGAGAGCATGTACAAACTGACCCCGATGCTGTCAGGTACGCTCTATGCAGCAGGGGGAGCGCTGCTGCTGGCAATACCGCTAGGCATTGCCTCGGCGCTGTTTATCGCTTATTACGCGTCGCCGCGTGGCGCAGGCATTTACCGCCACCTGATCGAGTTGCTGGCAGGAATTCCTTCCGTGGTCTACGGTTTCTGGGGACTGACCACGCTAGTGCCGTTGATCAATCAGCTGCATCCGCCCGGCGCCAGTTTACTGGCCGGGATTCTGGTGCTGACATTGATGATCCTGCCTACCATCGCGCTCACCGCGCACGCTTCGCTGCTTTCCGTACCGCCTGATTATTTGCGTGGTGCGGCAGCGCTGGGCATATCCCGCTGGGGCATGATCCGTGGCGTTGCGCTACCGGCGGCAAAAACGGGTATCGCCGCGGGTATCATTCTCGCCGCCGGCCGAGCCATCGGTGAAACGATGGCCGTATTGATGGTTACCGGTAACGTAGTGCAGCATGCTGCGAGCCTCTTCGACCCCATACGCACCCTCGCTGCCAATATTGCCCTGGAAATGCCGTACGCCATGGGTGATCATCGCGCCGCGCTGTTCGTATCCGGCCTGACCCTCATGCTGCTCGTGATGATGCTCTGGAGCGTCGCGGCCCAGCTGGGAAGAAATCGCGATGGCTGAAACCGTTCCCGTAAAATCAGCAGGCATCCACCGAGATCGCTTCGCGCAATTAACCATCTACATCGCGGCATTCATGGTCTGTGCTGCGTTTGTGTGGATACTCAGTGATATTGTACGTGGCGGCGTGGCGCATCTTTCCTGGAGCTTCCTGGTCGACGCGCCGCGGGACGCTGGCCGCGCTGGCGGCATCGGTCCGATTCTGGTTTCCACCGTCCTTGTCTTGCTGGTTGCCCTGACAGCAGCTTTGCCATTGGGATGGATGACAGCCGCGCTGCTCGCCGAATATGTCTCCGCGGACAGCACTTTTGGCTCCGCGGTGCGCTATAGCCTGCAGGTGCTTGCCGGGGTGCCATCGATCGTTTTTGGCCTGTTCGGCAATGCGTTTTTCAGCATCTACCTGGGTATGGGATTTTCCATCCTGTCTGGCGGGCTGACCTTGGCGTGCATGCTGTTGCCCATTCTCGTCAGTACCGGTGAGGCGGGCTTGCGTGCCGTACCTGATGCGTATCGTCTATCTGCCGCCGCATTGGGCATGTCCCGCAAAACAACGCTATTCCATTTGTTGTTGCCGGCTGCCGCGCCGTCACTCGCCGCAGGCCTGCTGCTCGGAATCGGACGTGCCGTTGCCGAAACCGCAGCGCTGCTGTTTACCAGCGGCTATGTCGATCGTATGCCCGGTTCCCTGCTGGATTCGGGGCGTACACTGGCGATACATATTTTCGATTTATCCATGAATGTTTCCGGCGGCGATGCGTCCGCTCACGCCTCGGCACTTGTGCTGATAACCGCGCTGCTGCTCATCAATATCGCTGCCATGCGGCTTACTGCCGGATGGCAGCGCAGGAAGATCGTGCCGGAATGAGGAAGCCAGTTCCAATGCACGGCGGATCCGAACAGCTCCGGCGACCCGCGTCTGAGAAAACCCCAGGCAAGGGCGACGGCGCCTATACTCTTGGCCCAATGCAGGCAGGCCCTGTGTGTTGCGATCCGCAACCCTTGATCCAGGTCGACAACCTTTCCCTTCGCTATGGCGCCAAGACCGCACTCGACAACGTTACACTCGATATTTATCGTGGCTGCATCACTGCGTTGATCGGCCCTTCCGGCTGCGGAAAAACCAGTTTCCTGTCATCGATCAACCGGCTTACCGACCTTATTCCAGGCTGCCGGACCACCGGCCGCATTCGAGTCGATGGTTGCGATATCCATGAATCTGCCTGCGATGTGCAGGCGCTGCGGCAGCGGATCGGGATGGTGTTCCAGAAGCCGACGCCGTTTCCGGTCTCGATCAGCCGTAATATCGAGCTCCCCCTGCATGAACGCGGCATTAAGCGGCGTGCCGACACTGCGGCTATCATCGAACAAGTGTTGCGGGATGTCGGGTTATGGGATGAAGTGCGTGACCGGCTGCATGCTTCCGCGCTAAGCCTGTCTGGCGGCCAGCAACAGCGCCTTTGCATTGCCCGCGCATTGGCGTTGAATCCACAGATTCTACTGATGGACGAGCCATGCAGTGCGCTCGATCCAATTGCTTCGGGCATAGTCGAAGATCTGATCGGACAACTGCGCGGCCGCTATACAATTGTCATTGTTACCCATAATCTGGCGCAAGCGCGCCGCATCGCCAACTACGCCGCTTTTTTCTGGGTCGGAGGCCATGCTGGACGCCTGGTTGAATTTGGGCACTGCCGGCAGATTTTTGAATCCCCCGCACACGAACTCACCGCCGCGTATGTAAATGGCGTGAGAGGATAATTGCAATCAAAAAGCCGGGCTGATCCGCAGTTGCCTATGCCCAGCCAACGCGACAGCCAGCGCTTGGATAAGGTGGGCAAACACCCGGACTATTCCCTTTGTCAATCGTTCCGCTCGCCCCCAAGAGGGTGCGTCGTGGGTTCTTCAAATCTCGCCTTGTGCATCTCATCGGTCATTTCTCCCGTCTGAGCTCTCATTGAAACAAGGCCGGAACTCGGTCGGGAGCTCTTGTGCGGTTAGCTAAAAATTTTATTTGTCAGCAACAAAATCAGTCCATAATCACGCTTGACACCCGGACCACCATAAAGCATACTCTTGCCCTTCACGAAGTAATCAATATGCATACCAGCGTGGTGAGTGTGGGTATTACTAGTGGAATCGGAAGGATTATTTCCGGCATGGCGGAAAAAAGCAGTTCGAAATAACCGGTAAAAAACGACCACTAAAGAGGAGAAGGCGCGCGATAATAATACTCTTTGGCCACTATACTTATTTTGCATAAGAAGAGGGGCGAGAGAGTTGCTACTTCAAACAGTCAGTTAATATAAATGTTCGTTATCCTTGTTCTGGTATCCCGGACCGGATATTCCGGTAAAGCATAGCTTCCCTTTCGAACTCGATTCCAGGCCGTAACCGGATATGTAGCGCAAGATACTTGTAATCTGTGTGAACAATATTTTTCCTGTATTGCTGTGTCGTAGCATTTTGCTGCCTCAGGTCCAAAATTCCTCAGGTCCGAAATTACCTGTACGAGCATCTGATTTCAAACCGCGTCAAAATATCTTGTCCAGATTCCGCCAGATTTGGTTATCGACGCATACCTCGTGATTTAACTGGGTACTACCGATGAAATATATAGAGAGAAGGAGAATATAATGCAAGAAACCGCGTGGCAGGTTTCCCTTGTATTGATGTTGATGATCACGTTCGGAGTGATTTTCGTCGCAATCAATTCGCACAAGCGCGAAGAGGAATACGGACCGTTGGTGAAGCGTGCATACGGTTTTCGTACCAAGTTATTCTGGGTGGTCGCCCTGGTGTTCCTGCCGGCAATGATCTATAACCTCATGGATTTGCCATATGATGTCAGCCGTGCGGCGACGGCTGGCGGCCCGCCGCAGGTCATTAATGTAACCGCACACATGTGGTACTGGGAAATGGACCGGGATCAGGTCGACGCGGGGCAGCCGGTAGAGGTCCATATCACCAGTGCAGACGTCAATCACGGCTTTGGTATTTACGATAAGGACATGCATCTGGTCGCGCAAGCTCAGGCGATGCCCGGCTACACCAATGTAATCCGGCACACTTTCAAAGAGGAAGGTACTTACAAGGTGCTGTGTATGGAATATTGCGGTGTCGCGCACCACAATATGATGACCGAAATCAAAGTTGGCAACCTTTAGAGAGGAATAAGCATGGCAAGCTATACCTATACCCCAACGCCCGATCAAGGGGCGAAGGCCAGCGTGGTGGCCTACTTGGTCGTCTCATGTGTTGTGTTGCTGCTGATGATGGTTTTCGGCCTGCTCATGAGGCTCGAACAGTCGCAGTTCACCGCCATTGGAGGGCTCTGGTTCTATAAAATCATGACGCTGCACGGTGCCGGAATGGTGGGCATCGTTGCCATTGCCGGGGCGGCTATCATGTGGCATTTCCTGCGACAATACGTTGAGCTTTCTACTGGCATATTTGTCGCCAACCTGGTGATATTCCTGATCGGTGTCGTCATGATTCTGGCGAGCGTCCTGATCGGCGATTTCCATGCTGCCTGGACTTTCCTGTTTCCGTTGCCAGGAACTTCAATGGGCATGTGGAGTCAGGGAGCCGCTGCCTTGTTCATGGGTGGTTTGCTGGTGATCGGCGTCGGCTTCGTGCTGCTGCATCTCGATATCGCCCGTGCAATCATCAAGCGTTACGGAGGTCTTGGCCGCGGGCTCGGCTGGCCGCAGCTTTTCGGTCCCGATGACGGCAATGCGCCGCCGCCGGCGGTCGTCGCCAGCACAATGGTCACCATTGTCAATCTGGTCGGTTTGGTGGTTGGCGCCAGTATCCTGGTGATGATGCTCGTGAATCTCTACGTACCGACTTTTGAAATTGATGCGCTGCTGGCCAAAGGCATGATTTATTTCTTCGGTCATGTGTTCATCAATGCGGTTATCTACATGGCGGTGATCGCTGTCTATGAAATTCTGCCGCGCTACACGCAGCGTCCGTGGAAATCGAACAAGGTATTTCTCGCATCGTGGACAGCTTCTACGATCATGGTCATGTTCATCTTTCCACATCACCTGTTGATGGATTACGCTTTTCCCAAGTGGTTTCTGATCATGGGCCACATCATTGGCTATCTCAATACTTTCCCGATCTTGATCGTAACGGGATATGGCGCCATGATGATTGTATATCGTTCGGGTATCCGTTGGGATATGTGCTCGAGGCTGTTGTTTGTATCGCTGTTTGGTTGGGCGGTAGGTGCGATGCCCGCGTTCATCGACGGTACAATTACGGTCAACTACGTAATGCATAACACGCTATGGGTTCCAGGGCATTTTCATACCTATCTGTTGCTGGGCATGGTCGCAATGGTTTTCGGATTCATGTACTATCTTGTAAAACCCGATGAGAATGCAAGAGACAGTGCCATCGACGTCGCTGCATTCTGGGGATTCGTTATCGGTACCATGGGTTTCACGATGAGCTTCCTGTACTCTGGAAAAGAAAGCGTCCCGCGCCGCTACGCCGAGCATCTGCCGGAATGGGTGCCCTATGATCGTATTGCTTCATACTTCGTAATATTGTTACTTGCTTCCGTGCTGGTGTTTGTATTCCGGTTTCTGACACGGTTGGGTCTGGCGGGCCGCGATTACCAGCGGGCTTCCCTGGCGCGAAGTATAGCTACATGATGAAACACGTCACATAACCTTATGAGTAGCCCAGTTAAACGCAGCGTAGTGATAACATCGCTGGTAGTTTTGCTGGGCACTTGGGTTTTCTGGTGGGGTACGGATGGATTTACCGCACTGACGGCTGAAACGGCGAGGCGCGTGGAAATCCTGCGGTCCCCGCGCCCGCTGCCTGCCGTTACGCTTGAAGACCAGGATGGAAATATCTTCAACCTGCAGGACTATCAGGGTAAACTTCTGGCGGTAGACTTCATCTTCACGCGGTGTACCACGTTGTGTCGAAGCATGGGTATGATCTTCAAGCAAATTCGCGATCTCATACCGCCGGAATCATTGGGACGTGACTTTCAGCTGCTCAGCATCAGTTTTGACCCGGATCATGATGATCCTGTCAGTTTGAAGAAATATGGCCAGACTTATGGAGCGGACGGCAAGATCTGGCGTATCGCACGAGTGCCTGACAAGGCGGAACTCAAGTCCTTGCTGGAAGCGTTTGGCATCGTTGTGATCCCTGATGAATTTGGGGGGTATGAGCATAATACCGCCCTTCATCTCGTCGGCCGCGATGGAAAATTAAGGCTGATTAGCGATATTGATAAAGCGGTACCGTTTGCTGAACAAGTCGTAGCGCTGCTATGAAGCTAACTTCATCTCATTATGCCGCCAGAATGGGTTTCGGTCTTGGAGTGTTGTATCTGCTTCTTGCTACGCCCGTGGCGCGAGACTGGATGGAAGCATCCATGAGCAGGCATATGCTGGTGCAAATGCCATTACTCGTCGTAATAGGGATTCTAGCCTCCCGCTTGCTGCCGACGCACTGGCAAAATTCAGTGCTTGCCCATTTGGGTGGCGCGATACCGTTCGTGGTGGTGGCATTATTTGCTTCAACCTACTGGATGCTCCCCCGGGCACTGGATGCGGCATTGAATGATCCAGTGGCCGAAGTGGCGAAATTCATCAGTCTGCCACTTCTCGTCGGCTTCCCTCTGGTTCTGGCCTGGAGGCGACTCACTCTTATTGGTCGAGGTTTTGTCTGGACCAATTTCATCAGTATGCTGGCGGTTCTCGGTTGGTTATACATCGTTGCACCTGTACGCGTTTGCAACAGCTATCTGGTGAATGATCAGGAGAGCGCAGGCTGGTATATGGTTATCGGTGCGGTGCTGCTTTTCTTGTGGTGGCTCGGCACCTTGTTTGTTGGTGGCGGGGTTGGACCGGATAAACCTGATAGAAACGGTACGGGTACCAGTCTCGCGTAAAATCTAGAAACTTTCCATTAGGAGAACAGATAAAAGTATGGACTACCATCCGCCGTTAAAACTCATGGAAGAGGTTGAAGCCGCCAGTAAAAAGAAAGCTGGCCTGGATGTGGGTAGAATGCTGGTTAAAGGCTTCATGTCGGGCGCCCTGCTCGCCTATGGCACCGCCCTTGCCTACAAGGTATCGGGTGGCTTTGGGGATGGCGCGGCCGCGCTGGTCGCGGGGGCTGTTTTTCCGGTAGGCTTTGCCATGATCATATTGCTGGGCATGGAGCTTGCCACCGGTAATTTCGCGGTGCTGCCGGTAGGTGTGCTACGCGGCAAAGTAGCACTCGATAAACTGTTTCGTAACTGGGGGTGGGTATACCTGGGCAATTTTTTCGGCTGCGTCTTCGTTGGCTTTTTGCTCGCCATTGCCCTGACGGAAGCTTTTATCGAAGGCCATGGACCGCTCGGCGATAAAATCATCGCGGTGGCCATATCCAAGACGCTCGTGTATGAACACGCAGGGGCAAACGGTTGGGTGACAGCATTCGTCAAAGGCATCCTGTGCAACTGGATGGTGGCGCTTGGCACCATTCTGGGAATGATTTCCACATCCGCCACTGGCAAGATAGCGGCTATCTGGCTACCGGTATCAACCTTCTTTGCGCTGGGTTTCGAACACTCGGTAGTGAACATGTTCATAATGCCCACGGCTATTCTTCTCGGCGCCGATATCACGGTGGGACAGTGGATCTTCTGGAACCAGATCCCGGTAACATTGGGCAATATCGTAGGAGGTACGGTATTCACCGGCATGCTGCTGCATTACTCTTATAAGCCGGCACCGCCCGCCCCCGCTGAGGAAAAGCCAGTGCATAACGTGACTCAAACCGTGCCGTAAGAGTATCAAGCAAGTTTTACCGCCAGTTCAGCTATAGAACCAGGGATACGAGGTTGGCCGGAATATCGCTGGAAGTATTCCGGTCATGGCGTCAGATATGCCCAGCAGGTGGGATCAGTCGGTTCCCGCTTGCTGGGCAGCATCCCTGGTCAGCATCTCCGGTTCCTTGTTCACAGTCCAATTCAGAAAGCCCCTCAATTTCAGATAGGCTTGCATTTTTTATCCGGCATCGATACCGGACTGCAAGCCATTCCATCGCCGCAAGTTAATCTATTTTGTTCCGCATCCGGTCTCATTTTTCTTGACACAAAGTAGTCATGAGTTTAGGCTACGCGGTGTTTCAGGGAGGGGCCCGGGATTGTCCTGGGGTTTTATCAGACAAAACG
>NZ_FODX01000009.1 GCF_900110495.1 Nitrosovibrio sp. Nv6
TGTCCTCACGGGCAAGGGTTGGGAATGGGTGGGGTAGGTGGACGATGAAGCAACAGGCCGCTGTTTCCTGCCCGTTGCGTTCTGGTTATCCCCCCACAATATAGTTACTCCGTCTCGTTTTCCTTGATACTGAAATGGCTGACAGGTAGCTGTCGGTGAAGGCGGGACATGCATTCGAGGATTACGAATACCCCCCACTAAACATTCGATGTTTTGGGACTTAGCTTCGAATCCGCGGATGCGCTTGCGTTCGTCAACGAATACTCAGGGCATGCCGATCGATCGACTCACTATATTGCCTTCGCAGAACTCAAGCATGCACGTCTCCTCCATTAATTTTTCGCTTCGGGAGAATGGGATGAATTCTTTAACAAGCACATCATTCACAGCCTTCATCGGCATTGATTGGGCAGACACCAAACATGATGTCTGCTTGCAGGCTTCGAACAGCGACAAAAGGGAGTTTGCTGTTATCCCTCACCAGGTTGATCGTATCGAGCAATGGGCGCACGCGATGCACCAACGTTTTGGCGGAACCATTGCCATAGCGGTTGAATTAGCGAAAGGTCCGATCGTCTATGCTTTGCAGAAGTATGATTTTTTTGTGTTATTTCCAATCAATCCGTCGACGCTGGCAAAATATCGAGAAACCTTTAAACCAAGTCGGGCCAAAAATGATCCGACCGATGCTGAACTCGCACTGGATCTGATCATGCGCCATCCAGAACGATTTAAACCGCTCAAGCCGCAGAGTGTTGCGATGCGCACATTGGCCGCCCTGGTTGAGCAGCGCCGTGCTTTGACAGACGACAAGACGCGATTTACCAATCGCCTGGGCGACACGCTTAAGCAATACTATCCGCAAGCGCTTGAGTGGTTCGATCATCGGGATACGATCTTATTTTGCGATTTCGTGACACGTTGGCCAACGCAAAATGCATGCAAGGAAAGCCCGCAGGTCTGTGCTGGAAGCCTTTTTCAAGGCGCATAACCTGCGTTCCGCCACGCTCATTGCCACGCGAATCGAAGCGATCAAAGCGTCAAAACCCTTGACCCAGGACGTTGCCGTTATCACGCCGCATCGTTTACTGGCGCTGGTGCTGGTCGAGCAGATACGCATTACGTTGCAGGCAATTGATCGGTTTGACCAGGAGATTGCGGCGCTCGCGCCGACACTACCGGACTATATGCTTTTCATTAATTTGCCTAGCGCCGGCCAGGCTCTGGCGCCACGCCTGCTTGCCGCCTTTGGTGAACAGCGTGAACGCTATGCAACTGCCGGTGAATTGCAAATGTATTCGGGCATTGCGCCGGTCCTTGAAAGAAGCGGTCAAAAAAGCTGGGTACATTGGCGGTTGCGGTGTCCAAAGTTTGTACGGCAAACGTTTGTTGAATGGGCTGCGCAAACCGTTAATAAATCTTTTTGGGCAGGCGCTTTTTACCAGCAGCAGCGGAGAAAAGGTAGCTCTCATCAAGCTGCCTTGCGCGCACTGGCATTCAAGTGGATTCGGATCCTTTTCCGTTGCTGGAAAAATCGCACACCTTATGATGAATCCACGTACCTGAATGCGCTGAAAAAACGCAGCTCACCGTTACTCGCGATACTCGGCACGAAGAACACGGAACCAAAATTGGCAAAAGCGTGAAAGGGAGAATCCGTGAACATTCACGGCCTTGACGGATCAACTCAGGGAGTTCCCCTCGCGAAACGTTGGGGGCATTGTGGGGGATTGCGCGGGGGAGCTAGTAGGGCCCCCCATGCCATCAGGGGTGTTGAGGTCGACAAGGTATTGGCGTTCTTGTGCGGTAGCATGGGTAACAAGGCCGAGGCTGCTAATCAGGACTGCGGCCAGAATGAAGCTGCGGGCTTTGAAGCAGTTGGGTGTCATAAGGTACCTCCCGTGCGGGGTTATCCATTGCCTCAATTAGAAGGAATGGAGATGGAACCTGCCCCATGCTTAAAGCTGCGATCAGGAGTAATCCAGGAGCTGGGAATCTTCCCACCCTGTCCTTCAGCAAGAGGGTGTTTAGCAACGCTATTCCTTCAAAGTAGGCGATGGAATTTACGCTGTCAAAGGCAGGCTTTTATTCCTCCATCCTGGATTTTCCGCCTTCTTACGATGCGCAATGAATCCAACCAGCGTCAACCCAACGAGCATTAAGGCATAGGTTTCAGGTTCGGGAACAACGCCCATGACAACGAGTTGTCCATTGTTATTGATGTCTATGGCTTCCGTCAGAATTACCGCCTCGGGCAGGTCAATCAGCGAATTAAGATCTTTCATGTCCTCACCGTTGGGACCGGTGATGAAGGCGTGCCAATGGCCGTCGGCTATAGTCGAACTACCCACTACCTGCCCCACATCATTGATGGCGGAAGCCCGACTCAAATCGCCGCCTAAAGTGCCAAGGTCCTTCATGGCCCCGCCATTGGAGACAGTAATGAAGGCACGCGAAGTATCGACGTCAAACACGGATTCCCCCACCGCCTGTCCAATATCGTTGATGTCATGAGCGTAAGTGTAATCACCACCTAAAGAACCAAGATCCCTCATGTCAACGCCATCGGGGCCGGTAATGAAAGCACTCTTATAGCCTGTAAACGAGTCGGAGTAAACTCCCACCACCTGTCCCGCATTGTTTATGGCAGAAGCATAGCTGTAATCTCTGCCCAAAGCACCAAGATCCCTCATCCCCATGCCATTGGGACCAGTGATGAAAGCATGGTATGCTCCTTCTCCAAAAGGCTCGGTAGAAGAGCCTCCCACCACCTGTCCTGTATCGTTGATGCCATAAGCAACGCTGTCATCACCGCCTAAAGCACCAAGATCCCTCATGCCCGTGCCGTTGGCGCCGGTAATAAAAGCATGCCTAGAGAACGTAGGCGCGTGGGCTTCTCCCACCACCTGCCCGGCATCGTTGATGTCGTAGGCCCAACTGCCACTCACACCCAGCGTGTCCAGTTCTGTCATGCCTCTGCCATCGGGACCGGTGATGAAAGCGTGGCCATTATAATCCTCAGGCAGGTAGAAGAATCCCACCACGTGCCCTGCATCATTTATGCCATTAGCATATGTGTACTGGGCGCCCAAAGGGCCAAGATCGGTCACGGTCCTGGTGTTGAGATCGACAAGGAGTGCGCGTTGTTCTTGGGCAGCAGCATGAGTAACGAGGCCTAGACCGCTAATCAGGGCTGCGGCCAGGATGAGGCTGCGGACTTTGAAGCAATGGTTGAGTGTCATGATAACCTCCGGCAAGGTAGCGTTTAGCATCTATTACTTCAAATTAGGTGATGGAATTCAAGCTGTCAAAGGTCATTCGGAGGTAATGGATGCTCCCTGAGATATGGCAGGGCTTTATCCTTGACGGTGCGGTAGCCGGGCTTGAGAATTGGAACAGCAAATAGCCCGCATCCGCGTCAAGGGATAGTTGATGCGCCTGGGATGCCTGTGATAGGCAAACGGGAAGGCACCCGATAACGTCTTTCAGACGCTATCTTGTTTGCGGCAGGCTCCATCCGTAAATTCCTTCATTGGGGACGCTGTGCACGTAGCAATTGCCGTTTTGGACTACCCATCCCTTGCCCTGACAGCGGGCCAACCTTTGCAACTCGCCTGATTGCGCAAACCGATAAGCCATCAGCCATCTGCCCTTCTGGCGTGTTGGCCCATGCAGTTGCTGCTTTCTCGTCCTGGGCTTCGCCATATCCAGCGCCATAGCCTGCCTCGTATCCGGCGTGGGACCGGTTGCATACCAGCCAATCCAGCTAATGCAAACCAATGCGACAACAATGCACATAGCCATCCATTTCCACTTCTGTCTGGCGGACGTGTTGTCGGAGGCATCTTGGGCGATGGAGCCCACCGCCCGGGCAAGCTCTGCCCAGGTTGCTTCCGCTGGCGCTTTCACAGTTGCATCCGCTGCCGTCCTGAAGTGAAGCGGTGAAGGGTCTCAGTCGCGGATTGCGCTATCGCCCGTGAACATTCATGGCCTTGACGGACCAACTCAGGGGCGTGAGTCCCCCCTCACAAAGGGATGGGGCGCTTGCTGGGGGATTCGTGCGGGCCGGGCTTTCGGCCTGTGACGTCAGGGGTTGGGGTTCAAGGGGCGCTGCGGCCGCAGGCAGGGCTTGCGGATCACAGGGCATGACAGGTGAAGCACACCGCCATCAGGCGGCTGGCGTGGCCTGTGATAGCGGCAAACGGGATGGGAGAAATTTTCGCGGACGCGAAAATCTATTCTGCCTTGGGGATGGATGAGTTCATAGGGGTTGCCTGGTCTGAATGGACGAGGCCGCTAATCGAGTTGTTGCAAAAGGGATCGTTACCAGATGGCCGGTACTAAAGGCCCGGTGCGCGCAGCCCATAGAGCCCTTCCCGCGGCCAGCATGGAGGCGGGTTTGCCAAAGAGCTAATGGAAGGGAATCAGGTCAACAAGAGATATCCACCGAGACTCATAAGGGCCACCGCCACTGGCCACATCATCAAGCCGTCTTCGGTGAAGAAGAACGCATATATCACTCCAATTATGAGTATCAACAGCATCATCGAGCTTACAAAAGCTGTGCCATCATTATCCATCCCCAGCCGAAGAAGTCGAGCCATGCCGTCGTCAGTCATCGTTTTGAGGTCCATCAGAGGCGTCCATACCTATTCTCGCAAAATGTTATAGATTATTATATGTTCAGTTAGCTTCATGAATTAATGCACTTTCCAGGGCTTCATATGTGAGAACAACCATTACCGGCAAAGAGTCTCCTTTATTCACCTAAGCGCAACTGTATTACGTAATAAGAATGGGTAGCGATAATCACCAGCAGCGCACAAAAGGTGGAGGTGGCAAGGTTAAAATCCCAATAATTGAGGCGGTGCGCCGATGAACCAAGAAAAAACATAAGCGCAAACGTTTTCTCCCTTGTCCCCCTTGGGAATGAGGCACACTGGATACTTAACATTTTGCTACGGCACATTCCACACGTGCCAACTCGACTAAGTCATCCGCAGTAGAACCAACGCCGCCGCATACGATAACTAATACCGTTTTATACCCTGATAACGCTGCAACTCTTTCGTACACCGCAGCGAGCGCAACGCCGCAAGCGGGCTCAACGACAGTTCCATGATCTTGCAGAAACTGCAAAGAAGCAGAAACGGCCAACTTGTCCGGCAACACAACGCTTTGGATACGGTGATTTTTGGAGTACGCCAATGCTTGTTCACAAACAATGCGCGCTCCTAACGTCGTCGCAATACTCGATATGTATGCAAGCTCGACAAGGAATCCCGCGGTTAGCGATTTCCCATAGGAGTCGGCACCTTCAGTTTCAACAGCGATGATGGGCACGTCGGCCCCTCCATTCCGCTTCAATCCTTCTATAACACCGCATAGGAGGCCGCCACCGCCGACTGACAGAACGATTGCGTCAGGCTTTAGACCAGCACGGAATATTTCATCAATTAGACTGGCATGACCCCTCCAAACCAGAGGGTCATCGAAAGGATGTATATATGCATCGGTAGATTGCATGATTGACAGCGCAAATCGGTGTGCTTCGTCCAAAGACTTCCCATGGACTATCACTTCCGCACTCTCTAAACGCATCAAGTTCACCGCCCGCTTTGAAGCTGTCTCAGGTACCACGATGATCACAGGTACCGAAAGGCAACGTCCAGCAAACGCAACTGCTAGCCCGGCATTACCGCCCGATGATGCAATGAAACGTTTTGCTCCTCGTTTTAGATATTCTTCGCATGCGTAGCCGATCCCTCGGGTTTTGAAAGAGCCGGATGGTTGCTCGGACTCCATTTTCAGCCAAATGGATTGGCCCACTTTATGGCTGATCGAATGGGATTCAATTAGCGGTGTTTCAATATATAGCGGCATTCCGAAGATATCTCCATGTAATGCGAACAGCTAATCTGCGGGCCAGTGCACAGAATCAATCCTACTGTTTCACCCCGTCCAGCCGGGTTCACCGCTGAGCTTTTGGGCAATCCAAATCAATGTGACGCCCTCGAAGCAATATAATCGCGTTTCGCGAGCTGCGACACCATCCTGTGGTGAAAAGCAGATTCGGCGGCTTTCTCTGCCGCCCGCTTGTATTTTTGCACCAGGGCGATGGCATTCGCTTGTGAATCCTGCCCGTGTCTCCCGTAGCGGTAGCTTTTGTCCTCGTAATACTGGAGCCGTTTCTCATGTTCCGCTGCTATTTTCAATAGTGTCCTGGCCCGGTTTTCATACCGCCTGGCGAGGCCGTCGTGGTCGACAAAAGGCCTGATATTTTGTGCGGACACACTCGTGTCGTCCTTCTTTGCTTCGATTGCACCGGTCTCCGAGCAGCCTGCGAGCAGGCCCAGCGTGGATATAGCCGCTACAAACTTCCTTATTTCTCTTTGCATGATAGGTACACTCCAATGAAATGGGTGAAGTGAAAGCCGCTTCATCCTATGCGGCCCATGCTTCAGAATTGTACCCAGTATTACTATAAATAAAAGTCACTTGTTTTGATTGTAAATATAATGTTTTGTTTATATATTATCGGACCTTAAATCCTAACTGGAATACCCCGGAATATGCCAAAAATTGGTATCCCTGCTCACTTTTGCTGCTCGAGCTTTACGAAGGCAGGGTGTGAGAGATCGTTTAAACCTCTCAAAATCCTCTCAATAGACACCGATCTGATTTTTGATTGATCATCTATCACAGCATTATTAAACCTGTGAGGACCGATATTCCATTTCAGCCACGCGCTCGTTGCCTACCTCTCCGATCGTTCTCCGGGCTTTTTACTCTCCCCGGCGTACGGGCGGTGTGCCTACCTGCGTGGCCAAATCCATTGCAAGCTGTCTGAGCGTTTCGCCTTCTTCCAGACCGTCGAGGAAGCGCTGGGGGATGCCCCGCAGCCCGGCTTGGGCTCCGGCTAGCGCCCCGGTCAAAATTGCACGCGCCTGGTTTTGCCCTCCACCATTCACGGCGTGCAACACAGCCGATTCGAAGTCCTGAGGAAAGCGGGCGGCCAGGTAGTAGGCTGCTGGAAGCTGGTGATAGATGGCACAAGGCATGCCGTATACGAGGGACACCTTCCAGGGGGGCTCTATCGGGATCCCCGGATCCGTGGCCGCGGTGGAAACATACGAAGGTGTCAGCAGGGCGTCAGGTGATGCAAACCGCCCGGCGAGGGGCGGGTCAGGGTCACCGGGACGCGGCGGTTGCAGATCTGAATGCGTTACCGCATGAAAAGGCAGTTCGCCGGTCTTCACCAAATGCATCAGCTTGCCAGACAGGTTTTTGTCGAGCTCGTGCCCTTGCACCAGGAGGCTCAGCACTGCCCCGTAAGCAACCGTCATCGAAAGCACGATATCGTCGACCTGGGTAAGCCGGGTATTATTGGAAATAGCTGTCGCCAACTCGTGGGGCTGAGTCGCGTAGCGGACGGCTAAGGCAAGTGTGCGTTCGATGGCTTCGGTAGTATCGGCGTGGCCACCCGTCTGTCCCCAGGGCCGTTTCTGCTGGACGCGCTTGCGCCAGGTGTTGCGGATGGATTGGCTTGTATACCCGCCCGGTCCGTTCGCTGGAGTGCCATCAAGCAAAGGAAACAGTTCTTCATCCATGCGCCTGCAGAAATCCGCTTCGTCATAGCCGCCTCGCTCGACGAGCGAACGGAGCATAAGCCTGAGAATAATGCCTGCCTGCGACAACTGGCCTGCCTTGAGGCCGTCATGGTAACGACCCGGTTTGGGGTCGGTATAAGTTGTGATCCAGTCGCCGTAGTCGCGGCGAAGCTCCTCCAGGTCATAGTACCAGTGAGGGCCCAGGCCCAGGGCGTCTCCGATAAAGGCGCCCATGATGGCGCCGGCAGCACGGTCTTGAATGGTGGATTCGGACATGACTCTGATCCTCCTCGTTAGACTGGATTTATGAACAAATAGGTCAAATAGGTTGGAAACGTACGTTTGTGCCAGACTGCACCGGTCCACTTCCGTGGAGATGGCTATCCGCGAGTAGGCTACTATCAATTGCGCTAGAGCAAGCCTATTTTCGTGCGTGAGCTTCTCCTTGGTGCTAAATCCCTCGCCGTGAGTGGTACTGTCAAAAAAGAGCGACTCCCGCGTCGGATGGTCGTGGGGCGAGACTCCGCTGCAGGAAGATCCTCGGCGCCATTCCCGACAGATGCTCTTTTACCTTCTTTTTCCTCTCTTTCCTCTTTAGTTTCAGCACTGATCGAAACCCGGTTACCATCTATTTGTACCCTGACATCCTCTTTCCTTCCCGGAATTCTCGGCTCGAACAGTATTAGGCCATATCATTTTCAGTCAAATCCACTTTAGTAAAGCTGGTATTTACCATTTCCGTCAATTATGATGGCTTTCCGAAGTTTTGGAGTAGATCTTCTATGTTGTAAAAGGGATCAAAGCGAGCAACATAGCCGAAGCGAGAGAGCCGCGGAATAATATTTGCCATGATATTTCCTCTCTTTAAAGTTATGAAGTTTATGCTTGACAACATTATCATTTCACCTGAACGTCCTTAATAGCTACCCTGGCTCAGCCTTTCCGCTTCATGACATGACCCCCTGGGTTTGTTGCAGACGCATCGACAGCGCTAGCTGGAAGGCCAAAATTAATTTTTCACGCTTTCTTAGAGAAGCCTTCTGTTCGGTCGCGAATATTAAATCAACCACCTACACCTCAGTTCATATTCCGCATCCTTCAAGGCGCAGCTTTTAGATGGAGGCACAGGCAATGGAAAAATCCACATCACCGATCAAGGTGAAAAAATCCGATCCTGGTTCGCCAAAACCAGACAATTTCCCGCCCACGGAAAGCAATCTTCCAGATGCTAAATTGGACGATTGCTTGAGGGACAATGAGGCGGCACTGTTTCCAATAATAGGAATCGGCGCCTCGGCGGGAGGGGTGGAAGCGCTGCAAAGATTATTTAAATCCCTGCCTCCGGATAGTGGAAATGCATACGCAGTTGCCGTGCATCTCGCGGCGGACCATCCAAGTCGGCTCGCCGAGGTTCTGGCAAACACTACCTCCATGCCGGTTGTACAGATCCTGGAGGATACTGCTGTCAAGCCTGATACTGCTTATGTAATCCCGCCCAATCATTATATGGTTTTCGATGCCGGGTTATTGCGCCTTCAAAAATTACCTCAACCGCGCTCAATGCCCAAGGCGATAGATCGTTTGTTCATATCGCTTGCAGAAGATCAGCAGGAAAGGGCAATTTGTATCATTTTGACCGGAGCCGACCACGACGGCACGGTCGGCCTCAAAGCCATCAAGGCGGCCGGCGGGATGGTCATGGCGCAATTACCCGAAACGGCACAGCATCCGTCGATGCCGGAAAGTGCCATTGATACGGGTCTGGTTGATTATGTATTACCGATTGAAGAGATGGGGAGCGCGCTCGCGCAATATATTGCCCGCTCGGATCTATGGCAGCGCAAGAACGAGATACCGAAAGCCGATGACATCGAGGTATTGAACGAAATCATTTCACTCCTGCGCATGGGGGGTGGGGGAGACTTCCGGGGGTATAAGGAAGGCATGCTCATTCGCCGTGCAAAGCGGAGAATGGCATTAAAAGGAATAACGATTCTGGGCGATTATGCCGCTTTCCTTCGTGGCAATCCTCAGGAGATTCTCGCGCTCGGCCAGGATTTTTTAATCAAGGTCACCGAATTTTTTCGTGAGCCCCCGGCATGGAAAGCGCTTGGGGAAGAGGTTTTGCCAAAAATAGTTAAAACGCTGGCTCCCGAAGAACCATTACGCGTCTGGGTAGCGGCGTGCTCGACAGGTGAAGAAGCTTACAGCGTTGGCATTGCCCTGCTGGAGTTGATAAGCAGGGGCGGCCTGGACTTGAAACTCAATATCATCGGTTCTGACCTCGATCGCGCCGCGCTTGAGTTTGCCCGCGCTGGAAGCTATCCAGAAAGCATTTTGACGGTGTTAAAGCCGGAATTGCTGGCTCGCTACTTCATTAGAGCCGATGATGGTCGATTTGTAGTCCGAAAGCGGCTTCGTGAGTCAGTCATGTTTTCACAGCATAATCTGATTGCCGACCCCCCGTTTTCGCACATGCACCTGATCAGTTGCCGCAACCTTCTGATCTATCTAAAGCCCGAAGTGCAAGATAAATTGCTCCGTATGTTCCACTTTGCGCTCAATCCTGAAGGGTATCTTTTTCTCGGAAAATCCGAAACGGTGGGGGAGAGCAGTGAACTCTTCATTCCCGTTGACAAGCAGCACCGCATCTACCGGTCGTTGCCTGTCATACGCAAGACCCCAGTCAAACTCCCGCTGGTACCCGATACCTCTACAACGAGGCTCGTCGGAAGCATTATGGGGGGTGAGCAGCGCCGTGCGACTTATGCCGAACTGGTGCGCGAACTTCTGCTGAAACAACGCTCGGCGACCGCCGTTTTAATTGATCGCGATGGGCAGGCGCTGTATTTTTACGGCCCCACCCGCAACCTCCTATGGCAGCCCGAAGGAGCGGCAACCCAGAACCTTTTATCCATGGTATCAGACGAGGTACGCGCCGCCTTGCGGGCGGTAATTCATTCTGCCCGGCAGGAAGGCAAAACAGGCGAAATGATACTCTCGCCACGGCCGGGCGGCGAGGAGGCCAATCGTCAGTTGCGGATAAGAGCCATCAGGGCGGGTGGAGAAAACAGTGGGCTTTTGCTGATAACATTCGAATACGAGGCACTCAGCAAAGCCCCCGACCAGGCGACGTACGATGCCGCGTCCTGGGCAAGACGGCAGCTCGAGGATGACCTTCGTACGACACGGGAGGACCTCGAAGCCTCGATTCAGGCACTCGAAGCGAACAATGTGGAGCTTCGCATCGCACATGAGGAGGCGTTGTCGATGAACGAGGAGCTTCAGTCCGCCAATGAAGAACTGGAGACTTCGAAAGAAGAGCTGCAATCCGTTAATGAAGAGCTGAATAGCGTCAACGGTGATCTGGAACAAGCCGTCGGTCAACTTCAGACCGCCAACGACGATCTGGCGAATCTGTTGGCAAGTAGTGAATTGCCCATCCTGTTTCTCGATCAGGAACTCAGAGTCAAGCGCTTTACTCCTGCTTCTCGCGGATTATTCAACCTTATCCCATCCGATATCGGCCGCCCTATCAGCGATCTTGCCTCGCCGCTTGAGTCCAGGGATATCGTAGGCGTTGCACGGGAGGTGCAAAGTTCCCGCGCTATCAATGAAACCGAGGTTCGCACTGCCGATGGACATTTTTACCTGCGCCGTGTTTTGCCGTACCTTGTTGAAGACCGTGCCGAAGGAACAGTAATTTCCTTTACGCCTATGGATGGGATCAAGCGCGCGGAGGATGAGTTGCGGGAAAGCGAGAAACGCTTTCGCACGCTTGCCGATAGCGCACCTGTCTTTATCTGGATCAGCGGCTTGGGCGCGAAGCTCGAATTCGCAAACCGGCGATTTGTCAACGATACCGGATGGCCTGTAGAAAACCTGCTCGGCACAAGATGGCATGGCCTTGTTCATGAAAACGACCTGACGGGTTATCTCGCGGCATGTTCGGGTGCAGAAGTGGCAGGGAGGGGCTACGACCAGGAATTAAGGATGCGCCAGGCAAATGGCACCTATCGCTGGATGCGTTTTGTAGGTGAACCGCGGTGGGACGGACAGCGGCTTGTGGGCTTTGTAGGTTCAAGTATCGATATTCAGCATCACAAGGATGCAGAGGACAAACTGCGTAACGCTGATAGACGGAAGGATCAATTTCTTGCCATACTGGGACACGAACTGCGTAATCCTCTCTCGCCCATACGCAATGCGGCTCAGGCTTTGCAGTTCGTGGAGTCTGGCGACCCGCGCCTCACCTGGGCGCAGGAAACGATCAGCCGTCAGGTCGGTCATATCACTCGTCTGGTGGACGACCTGCTTGATATCTCGAGACTCACGAGTGGCAAGCTGGCGCTGCAGAAAGAAACGGTAAATATGGCAGATATTGTTCGTCAGTCGGTGGAATCAACCAAGGCGCTTGTCGACGCACGGAAGCATCAACTGGCCATAGCAATCAGGGATGAGCCTCTTTTAGTCAGAGGCGACCCGGTTCGCCTCATCCAGATCGTTGAGAATCTCCTGGCAAATTCGTTCAAATTCACTGAACCAGGCGGCAAGATTTCATTGGAGGCCCACCGTGAAGATCAGGAGTTGGTGCTATCCGTGGAGGATAACGGAATCGGCATACCCCCGCACGCGCTGCCGAAGATTTTCGAACTATTTATGCAGGAGGAACGTGATGTCAGGAAGTCGAGCAACGGACTCGGCATTGGCCTCGCGCTGGTGTCTCAGCTCACTTCCCTCCATGGCGGCTCTGTTAAGGCATCGAGCCAGGGACCTGGTAAGGGCAGCAGGTTTGAAGTTCGGCTCCCTCTGGCTGATACTGAAACCTCGGCGACCCCGGCTGAGGCCACGGTGGCAGAGGCTGGTAAAGAACGTGTGCTGATCGTGGATGACAACGTCGACAGTGCTGATTCACTCGCAATGCTGCTGGCTATTTTTGGGTATCAGGTACGTGCAGCCTATGACTTTGAATCCGCTATTCGAGAGGCAGTTTCATTTGTTCCGCACGTCGCACTGCTTGATTTAAGCAAGCCTCAACCCGACGGACTCGAGTTGGCGAAGAGGTTTCAGGAAATGACTGAAACCCAAAATACTATACTAATTGCGTTCACCGGCTACGGACAGCCTGATGATCTTGCGCGAAGCAGGAATGCGGGATTCATGCATCATCTGGTGAAGCCGGTGGATGCTGACGCGGTCCACAAGCTAATAAAATCGATGAGACTTGTTGATGGTTAGCATGTCTACCTTTGACCCGCCCCTGAAATCAGTCCCGGTCTAAAGGACAATTCCGGCTCCATAGGCCTGCCTCCAAGGTTTTTCCCTTGCTTTGGCGGGCAAATTTACCGAGGCCAACCGCAATGCAGGGTGGGGACGCATCTCATCATAGTACTGCCGCCTTCATCAGCTCATCGGTATTGATGGTGGGGTATTGTCCGGCGGCGGGGGCGGCGGAGATGAAGTGCCTGGCAGAGGTTGGGATGGGTCTCCTTGTGGCTGATTGCCAGAGTCATCCAAGCGGCCTGATATGGGAATACGATGGCCCTTGCCGTACATGCATTGCGTATAATTCATGTCATAACGTCGCTGCTCAATATTACCTGAAGCCTCGGCAGTGCTCCTTCCCGCCAACCCTCCGGCCAGCAGGCCGCCACCTGCGCCAATAGCGGCACCGCGTCCTCCTCCAAAAATGGCGCCTGCCGCTGCACCCAGCGCTGTTGTAATGGCGGCGATTCCTAATCCGCTTTGTATTGAGGCTCTATTCGGTGTCTGTCCTTTGACTTGTTCGTTGGCATACTGCTTACAGTAGGCGTCATCTTCACGAAACTGATCGAATGTTTTGCCGGAACCAGGCAAGGCCATTACACTCGGTCCGCTGGGGATGCTTGCACATCCCGCTAATAAAGCTGCCAGCAGGAGAGGAGTCGATCTATAAGGGAACGTCATGGGGCTTCGATGCGTGCTAACGCTCAAGGGAGCTATAATTATTCCAGGCAGATTGCTGTATTGAGATGATACGCCCGTTCCTGGGTTGTTCTGTACGTTTCCACACGAACGCAAAACAAGCCAGGCAAGGTGGAACATTTTTTTCAATGCCTGGCTGAAGCTATCAATTTGAAATTTAAGCAGGGCCGGGATTCTGCTATGTGTAAATTCATTCCGTTCCTGGCACGACCAAGCCAGGCAGGTAGTTGACGCTCAGTTGCCTAATGCCCGGTTCAAGTGCTTTACATACCACTCGATTAATGGCTGGGAAACTTTTTGAAGTCGGCGCATCGAGTGCCTGAATTAAGGGCGCTCCATAGGAAGGGAAATTGCGGCATGCATTTGGAGGAATGCCTGACGCTGGTTAACTGGGCTTTACAAAAAACCCCATCCCCCACTAGGAAAGGGGATGGGGTTGTACAACAACGGTTACCGTCTGGACTTATATAACGTTATCCAGAATCGCTCTACTCTGTTTGTTCCATTGCACGTCCATGAGGTTGGAGAAGCGTGCAATGACCTGAATGGCAACTCCGCCGGAAAACAGGGCCGCCCATGCCAGCACCACGAAGCCCCAATGCAACGGCGCGCTGAAGAGCTCTTCCATGAACCAGAAGGCGTGACCCCATTCATTGAGGCCAACATTCGGCAGGCTCATCAGCGGACCGGCGATAGCCATCACCAGGGGAAACGAAGTTCCCTTGTTGTAGAGCGGCAACCGCGTCCTTGCATACAGGAAGGTTGATACGCCCATAATGATATACATCGGGAACGCCCCATAGAACAGCGGAATATGGCTGGGCGTGAAACTGGTGTCGCGAATAATCACCTGGTGCCAGGAAGCATCCTGTTCGGTGAAGAAGCTCGACCCCCAGTAGACGGCAAACATGTAAACGCCAAGCCACATCAGGAAATAGAAGTACCGCTTGATTTCCTTTTTCACCGGCAGGCTTGCCAGTTGTTCCCTGGTGTCGCCTGTCTTCCATACCCAGCCCCAGACCGTCAGGGCCAGGATCGGCCAGAGCATCATCTGAAAACGCCACAGGCCCATCCAGATTTTCTCAAATTCCGGTTCCATGGAGTCCATCCCATGGGAGTAGGCGTAGGTCTGCTGAAACCAGACCCAGAAAACGGCTATTCCCAGTATAGGCAGAAGACCCAGCTTGTAGTACCTGGAGTCATACCACTCCGACATGTCGAAGGCAGGACTGCCCGCCTTCGCGGCTTTATCTGCCGCTCTGTTTCCAAGTATCGTTGTAGACATCTAACTAGCTCCTTTTTGCAAATAATCAAAAATTCCGAAAGGAATTAAGAATTAAGAACAAAAACCAAAACTACCGCGGTTGCCACGATGCCGAGGAAATATGAAATGGCAAGAAGTTTTCCTGTTGTCATCATCGTCTCCTTTTGTCAGCTTGAGTCCACCTACAGCAAAAAGATCACAGTGTGAAGTTTTTGTGAAGTTTATGTGATCTATATGTGAAGACTCTTTCTCAGCGGACAAGTTCCCTTCAAAGGAACCTTCCTGATGAGCCAGAGCTTCAAGTCTCAGAGGGGGCGTACTGATGGCACAGATCCTTCCACTCTAGCGAGAGGACCTGCCTTTGCAATCTGCACGGTGATTATTCTGCTTTATCAGAGGGGCAAAGGAAGCAACAAGGAGGGGTAAGTACAATATGGATGAGGCTACGGAAGCAAATGATGTCGAATTTAGACAGCGATCAAAATGATTGACGATCAATTCAAACAGGTCTTTTTATTGCATCTGCTGCTCTTGCGGCACCGGTTTGGAGTTATGGCGGATTTGCTGAGGGATTGACACGAGGCATACAGTAAGGGATGCGGTTGCGGTTAACGACTTCGGGTGGCAACGCCCTTTCTCCGTTCCGCCTGGAAAAACTGGCGCAGGCCTTCAGAACCGGCGCTCCCCGGATACCCCGCATTTACGCGGGATATTGGTATTTTTTGCGCGGTTGCACGCGATAGCAGGTAAGCGAAGTTGCCGTTCTTGTTCAATATTCCCTTGCTATGCCTGCGAGTGTAGACGCCACTTCAGTTTTTGGAAGTTGATCAGTTTGGGGATGAATCTACCTTGCATAAAAATTATTGGCTTAGTGCTGAACGGGGCGCTTGAGCAAACCCAAGCACCCCGGGGGCGCACCTCAGCAGACTTTCTATATTTCTATTTCAGCTTTTCCTTTCTGCGGTTTACCATGAAACCCATCAGGCCGAGCCCCGCCAACAGCATTGCATATGTATCGGCTTCCGGAACTGCCGAAACCGCAGCATCTGCCGTGACTGACAGTTGGACGGGAAGCACGTTGTCGATTCCCGCTGTTGCACTCAAATCAAAGTTGCCAGTTGATTGAGCAGCTATATCAGCACCTGCATTTGCGATATCTGTACCGAGCACGGCAGATATTCCAGTGTTGGTAGTTGCAGTTGCCGCTGAGGCCCACATGCTGGCCGCGGTAGAGGTTGAGGTATCTGCGTCAGCAGTGAGGCCAAGCGTTGGAGCCGTGACTTCACCCTTGGTGATCGCGGCGACAGCAGGTGCGCCTACGGTGATCGTGCTTGTGCTATTTACCGCTTGTGCGGCGACGACTTCGCTCGTGACGTCAAGCGCGGGTGAGGCCAAAGTTATCTTGGTTGTCGCCGGCGCCGGAACGGTGGCTGCCAAACCGGCGTTGACATCAAGCGCGGTTAGACGGGATTTGCTGGCTAAAACTCCGGTTCCTGCGGAAATCCCTAAGTCAGTAGAGACTCCTAGATCATTAGAAACTCCCAAGTCTATGTCGGAGTTGGTAGAAGTTCCTACGTCCGAGGAAATTCCTAGGCTGTCAAAGGTTCCTATGTTAGTGGAAGTTCCTACGCCGGTAGAAGTTCCTGCGCCGGTGGAAGTTCCTACACTGGTGGAAGTTCCTAAGCTTCTAGAGGTATCTAAGTTCGTAGAAACGTCCGACCCGGCAGAAGCGCCTGAGCCTGTGGAAACGCCAAGTCCCGTAGATGTTCCCAATCCTGCAGAAACTCCTAATCCGCCAGATGCTGACGATTCTGCCACGAGCCCAAATATTGCAAGCAGGGCGAGTACAACCTTTTTTTTGTTCATTTTCATAATGCTTATTCTCCAGGTTTTAATATTATTTTAAAAAATTGAAGTTACAGCCGGCCAAATGGCGTTTAATCGAACAAACACAGCAATAACACGGCTATAGGCGGTAAAGCAATTTGTATGCCAGAAAATATCCAACACAAAGCTGAGGCATTACGTCGATTTTTGCCAGTTTTAACCAGAATTTTGTCCCCCACGGGTGACGCGTGTTCTTGCGCTTCAATTAACCACATGAACTGGAAGAGTTTTTCCTGTCGTTATATCAAGACAAATTTCCCCTTCCTGTGCTTGGGAGCATAAGCGCCACTTTCAGTTTTTTAGAAGTTGAATCAGTTTGAGAGAGGGAACTTATCTTTCACCTCGGCAAAAGGCGCCGCGTGACGCGCCTTCGGGTCTTGCCGCGGCTGATTTGATTTTTTTTAAAGGCTTCTTCTGCCTTTAACCACGAGCTCCAACAAGGGAGTACCGCCAGACAATGTGCGAAATAACGCCTGGTCGCTCAAAATCCCGTACAGCTCCTGCCAGTGCGTATAGCCAAAAGCAGGGCGGTCGAAGCCCCATACCGCGCAGCTTGCTATAGAGAACCCACCGTCGTTCCAATCCCGCAATGGTTAACGCGGTCGGTTCGTCTATCCTCGGGCACCAGAAACAGCCGGGCGCTACGGATGGAATGCCTTCTCGTGTAAAATCCCGTGTTTCAACTTGCCGACTAACTAGGTAGCCGATGCTTCGACTTCGGGGTGGCAACGCCCTTTCTCCGTTCCGCCTGGAAAAACTGGCGAACGTCCTCAGAACCGACGCTCCCCAGATATCCCGCATTTATGCGGAATATTGGTATTTCTGCGCGGTTGCACGCGATCTGCAGGTAAGTGAAGTTGCCGTTCTTGAGAAGCTGCTCAAGTGCTCCCCCAAGGGGCAGGCGGCCGGGCAGGCAGGACATGCCGATGAACTGCTGTTGGTCATACCCCGACCCGGAACCATTTCCCCATGGTCCACCAAAGCCACCGATATTGTCCACCATTGCGGGCTGGACGCAGTGGAACGGGTGGAGCGCGGCGTAGCATTTTATATTCGGACGGGGGACGGAGTTTCCGTCGAGTTATCCCAAAGCGCCAGGATTGCCCTGCTTGCGCTGATACACGACCGCATGACCGAGGCGGTGTTTGGCTCGTTCGATGATGCGGAAAAACTGTTCACGCATTTCAGCCCCCAGCCACTGAAAACGGTGGATGTGCTGATCGGTGGAAAAGATGCGTTGCAAAAGGCTGATACCGAAATGGGCCTCGCGTTGTCGCCGGATGAAATCGACTATTTCGCGGCATATTTCATCCACATCCAGCGCAATCCCACAGATGTGGAATTGATGATGTTTGCCCAGGCCAACTCGGAGCACTGCCGACACAAGATTTTCAACGCAGACTGGGTGATAGACGGCAAGCCCCGTACACAATCGCTGTTTTCAATGATCCGCAACACGCATCAGCAGCATCCGCAGGGTACCGTGGTGGCGTACGCCGATAATTCCTCCATTATCGAAGGGGCGAAGGTCGCGCGCTTCTATCCCGGCAAGGACAATGCCTATGGCTATGCCGACGAACAGACGCACATCCTGATGAAAGTGGAAACCCATAATCATCCGACAGCGATTTCCCCTTATCCGGGCGCTGCAACCGGGGTGGGTGGCGAGATTCGCGACGAAGGCGCCACAGGCCGGGGAGCCAAACCCAGGGCTGGCCTCAGCGGCTTCTCTGTTTCCAATCTGAATATTCCCGAATTTGTTCAGCCTTGGGAAGTGCAGTCACAGGGGCAGTTGCAGGGCGGAGCCAATCATTCTCCTTCCTATGGCAAACCGGCGCGTATCGCATCAGCATTGCAGATCATGCTGGAAGGCCCTATTGGCGGCGCCGCGTTCAACAACGAGTTCGGGCGGCCCAATCTGGCGGGTTATTTCCGCACGTTTGAGGAAAGCGTTGCCGGCGAGATGCGCGGGTATCACAAGCCCATCATGCTGGCTGGCGGTATAGGCCATATTGCCGAGCGCCATTCTTTCAAGGAAGAGTTTTCTGCCGATGCCCTGCTGATTCAATTGGGCGGGCCGGGAATGTTGATCGGTCTGGGCGGCGGCGCCGCTTCCAGCATGGATACGGGAAAGAATGTGGAAAGCCTGGACTTCGATTCAGTGCAGCGCGGCAACCCGGAAATGGAGCGGCGGGCACAGGAAGTCATCGACGGCTGCTGGCAGATGGAGAGACGCGGCGAGCCTAACCCGATTCTTTCGATTCACGATGTCGGCGCTGGTGGTTTATCGAATGCGCTACCTGAACTGTTGCATGGTTCAGGACGAGGAGGCTCATTCAATTTGCGCGATATTCCCTCGGAAGAGCCAGGCATGTCGCCGATGCAGATCTGGAGTAACGAGGCGCAGGAGCGTTACGTGCTTGCCATCAGGCCGGAGTCGCTGGAATTGTTCCGCGCGATCTGCGAGCGCGAACGTTGCCCGTTCACGATGGTGGGCACGGCAACGGCGGACGGTCGGCTCATTGTGAGCGATCCTCTGTTCGATAATCGGCCGGTTGATATGGACCTCTCTGTACTGCTGGGCAAGCCGCCGAAAATGACGCGCGAGGTAGCGCATGTCAAAAAAATGCTGACATCATTTGATACAGCGGGATTGAATCTGCGAGAATCGGCGTATCGTGTGCTTCGGTTGCCCGCGGTTGCAGACAAGACCTTTCTCATCAGCATCGGCGACCGCAGCGTTGGCGGTATGACCGCGCGCGACCAGATGGTAGGGCCCTGGCAGATTCCCGTTGCGGATGTGGCGGTAACACTGATGGGTTACCGCACGAATCTGGGCGAGGCCTTCGCCGTGGGCGAGCGCACCCCGGTGGCGTTGGTTGATCCCGCTGCTTCGGCACGCATGGCGGTTGGCGAAGCCATTACCAATATCGCCGCCGCGCTGGTTGAAGATATCGGAGAGATCAAGCTTTCCGCCAACTGGATGGCTGCGGCGGGGCACCCTGGCGAAGATGCAGCGCTGTTCGATGCAGTGCACGCGGTAGGCATGGAATTGTGCCCCTGGCTTGGAATCAGCATTCCCGTGGGTAAAGATTCGATGTCCATGAAAACCGTCTGGGAAGCGGACACTGGTCAAGGCGCTGCTGCAGCCCGAAAAGAAGTCATTGCACCTCTGTCCCTGATCGTTTCCGCGTTTGCAAGAGTAGCGGACGCGCGCAAAACGCTTACCCCGCAATTGCGCATGGATTGTGGCGCGACAGAACTCATTCTGATCGATCTTGGAGTTGGGAAAAACCGGTTGGGCGGTTCGGCGCTTGCCCAGGTTTACAAGCAGGTAGGGGATGAAGCGCCGGACATAGATGGTCTGGAAGGAGCTGACCGACTCAAGGGCTTTTTCGCAGCCATACAGCGTCTGAATCGCGAAAACAGGATAATCGCATATCACGACCGCTCCGACGGCGGCGTGTTTTCGACCTTGTGCGAAATGGCTTTTGCGGGACACGCAGGCCTGAGCGTCAACCTGGATCAGTTGTGTTTCGATGCGCTGGCGACCGACATCGATGGCAGCGAACGGGAACCGGAAGCACTGGGCGGAAGATTCGTGGAGCGCATCCTGTCTGTTCTGTTTAATGAAGAACTGGGCGCAGTGATCCAGGTAAAGACCGATGATCGCTGGGATGTGCTCGGTGTATTGTCGGAAGAAGGTTTGCGCGACTTGAGTTTCGTCATTGGCAGCGTTGATGGCGAGGATGAAATCCGGTTTCTGCGCAACAACAAGCCGGTATTCGCAGAGAAGCGCGTCGACCTGCACCGCGCCTGGTCGGAAACCACTTACCGGATGCAGAAGCTGCGCGACAATCCGGAATGCGCGCAACAGGAGTACGACCGCATACTCGATGTCGGCGATCCAGGCCTGCATGCACAACTGACCTTCGACGTGGATTGCGATATCGCCGCACCTTACATTCACAACGGGACGAGGCCGCGAATCGCAATTTTGCGCGAGCAAGGCGTGAATGGTCACGTCGAAATGGCCGCGGCTTTCCACCGGGCGGGATTTGAGGCGACCGACGTGCATATGAGCGATATCATTGCGGGGCGCGTCTCTCTCAGGGATTACAAGGGCTTTGCAGCATGCGGCGGATTTTCATACGGGGACGTGCTGGGCGCAGGGGAAGGCTGGGCAAACTCCATTCTGTTTAATCCGCGAGCTCGCGACGAATTTGAAACATTTTTCGCGCAGAGCGATACCTTTGCGCTGGGAGTATGCAACGGCTGCCAGATGATGAGCAATTTGCACGAAATCATTCCTGGGGCCGGGCATTGGCCAAAATTTATACGAAATAAATCGGAACAGTTCGAGGCGCGCTTTGTCATGGCGGAGGTTCAGCAAAGCCCGTCACTGTTTTTCGATGGCATGGCCGGGAGCCGGATGCCTGTTGCGGTTGCGCACGGTGAAGGTTATGCGGAATTTACCGATGAAAGCGGGGTCTCAGTAATCTCGCCTCTGGTCGCGCTGCGTTTCGTGGATAATCGGGGAAAACACACCGAGATTTATCCGCTTAATCCCAACGGCTCTCCTCAGGGTATTGCCGGTGTGACCACTGCAGATGGACGTTTCAGCATCCTGATGCCTCATCCGGAACGCGGGGTCCGAGCCGCGCAGAACTCCTGGCATCCGGACTGGCGCGAGGATGCGCCCTGGATGCGGATATTCAGGAATGCGCGTAAGTGGGTGGGATGAGCAATCGAACTGGGCGAGGTGGCAGCAAGATAGGTGGCAGCAAGATATCCGGCGAGAATATTATCGTAGACTTCGTCACCGGGCTTGACTCGGAATCCAGTCCAGATCAGAAATGGCATGCTTGGAGCGTCTCTTATACCTTCGTCATTCCGGGCTTGACCCGGAACCGTCCAAACCAGCAATGGTGTGCCTTGAACGCCCCTGATACCGGCTATCGACGGCACGACGTTATACTGTTTGTACTGTTTTTTCATCGAATCAGATAATTTGGATAAGAGTAAAGGAGTATCCAGCTTGAAAATTTTCCAAAGCGCTTTTTTTGCCTCCTCTGCCTCCTTTGGCGCGTTCCTCGTCTTTACTGTAGTTGCGTCCAGCGTTTTCCTTGATAATGCATTGGCGCAGACGAAGCCCACGGCCAGCAAGGAGAAAGAACAGCAAAGCGCGGACTGTGTCCCGGTCGGGAACTGGATCGTGCCCGGCAACGGGAAGATTTCCAGCACCGAGGCAATTTCTCAGGCCGCCAAGCGCTCAGTAGTGCTATTGGGTGAAATGCACGATAATCCCGAACACCACCGTTGGCAACTGCAGACGCTGGCGGGGCTGCATACGCTGCACCCCGACATGGTGATCGGTTTCGAAATGTTTCCGCGCCGTGTGCAGAAGGCGCTAGACCAGTGGGTGGCGGGGGAACTCACGGAATCGGAGTTTCTCGCAGCCGCCGACTGGAACGGTGTCTGGAGCACCGACGTCAATCTCTACATGCCACTGTTCCATTTTGCGCGCATGAACCGTGTGCCGATGGTCGCCCTCAATATCGATTCGCGCTTGAGACGGGCGGTTGCGGCGAAGGGTTTTGGAGGCGTTCCGGAAAATGAACGCGAAGGCGTGATGCCTCCCGCCGCGCCGAGCGAAGCTTATCTTGGTTACCTCCTGCCGATCTATGGCGAGCACGAGCGCGGCGGCAAGAAGCGGGCGAATGCGGGTCGCGATGATCCCGACTTTGTGCGCTTTGTCGAGGGACAACAGCTCTGGGACCGGGCAATGGCACAGGCGATACAATCCGCGGCGAATCGGCCGGGACATCCTCTTGTTGTCGGGATCATGGGGTCGGGACATATAAAGTATGGTTATGGGGTCCCTCACCAACTGAAAGACCTCGGTATAACCGACATCGGCACGCTGCTGCCCTGGAACAGCGGCGCAGGGTGCGGAAAAATCAGCGCAGGAATGGCTGACGCAATATTCGGTACCGCGTCGCTAGCCGGTGTGTCGCATGAGCCCCAGCGGCAGCGTCTCGGTATACGGTTCGAAATGGCCCAGGATGGGGGGGCTCGGGTGCTGCAGGTGGAAAAGGGCAGCATTGCGGAGAAATCGGGTCTCCGCGACAGCGACATAATTATTGAAGCCGCGGGTGTCCCGGTCAAGCGAATGGAGGATATCGTGGAAACAGTCAAGCGTCAGGCGCCCGGCACCTGGTTGCCGCTCAAGGTGAAGCGCGGCGGCGATACGATCGAGATTATGGCCAAATTTCCGGCGCTGCCCGGGCGATGATGATGAGGTGGATGATGAGGCTTACGATGGGCTCGCGTACTCTGGATATATGGAGAGGCATCGCTTGTGTCTTGTTCCCGATTCTTGCGACAACGGGTGCATACGCGGCGTCCAGGGGTACCGACACCCCCGATATCCACTATGACATTACCGTGAATATTGACCCGGTAGCACGTAGCATCGAAGGACGCAGTGTTATTACGGCAAATACACCGGAAGAGTTGACCCTTGTGCTTGGGCGCCGTTTTGGAGTGATGCATGCGCGTGTTGATGGCACCAGTCTGGGGCCTGCCGCAAGCATGGGCAAGATGCGGGCCTGGGGGATTTCAGGGATTGCGGGCGAGGGGCAGTTGCCACGCCGTATCGAGGTTCACTGGCAAGGAGACCTTTCTGCGCTTGATGCGTCGCTCGATCATTCCCAGACGCTGGGACGGGACGAGCCGGCAAGCGGCGAGGCCGGTACTTTTCTGCCTGATTCAAGCGGCTGGTATCCGTACATCGCGGGAAAGCTTGCCAGCTATCAGGTGAATATCGAGCTTCCAGCCGGGCAGCGCGGCATCGTCCCAGGCCGATTAATGGAGGAATCCGACTCCGACAAGGGATACCGTGCACGTTTTGAGTTCCCGTCCCCTACGGGTGGGATTGATCTCATGGCCGGTCCCTACACTGTCGAGACAGGCGCCATGCGTGGCGCGGGTGGTAAACCGATCCGGTTGAGAACCTATTTCCACCCGCAGATTGCCGACCTTGCGCCAGCCTATCTCGATTCGGTAAAAGGATATATCGAGCTCTACGAATCCTGGATCGGCGAATACCCGTTCACGGAGTTCAGTGTCGTATCGAGTCCGACGCCGACAGGTTTTGGCATGCCAACCCTCACCTACCTTGGAATAGAGGTGTTGCGGCTACCGTTCATCCGTTCCACCTCGCTGGGCCATGAGGTGCTGCATAACTGGTGGGGAAATGGGGTATATCCCGATTATGCGAAAGGCAACTGGTCGGAGGGGCTGACCACTTTCATGGCGGATTACGCTTACAAAGAGCGCGGAAGCTCCGAAGCAGCCCTGGATATGCGGCGGGGCTGGCTGCGCGACTTTGCCGCGCTTTCCCCTGGACAGGACGCATCCCTTGCAAGTTTCACTTCACGCACGCACGGAGCCACACAGATCGTCGGCTATAACAAGGCAGCAATGATTTTCCTCATGCTGCGCGATTTGCTCGGGCGCGAAACCTTCGATCGCGCACTCCAGACATTCTGGCGCGAGCAGCGCTTCCGGGTTGCCTCATGGGCGGATTTGCAGCGTGCGTTCGAAGCAGCATCCGGACAGGACCTGAGCGTATTCTTCGATCAGTGGCTCACCCGTGCGGGTGCCCCGGTTCTGCGCATTGCGGAAGCCGAACCTGTGAAGTCAGACTCTGGTCCTCACCGTGTTACAGTCACGCTTGAACAAGGGGACCCCGCGTACCGTCTGCGTGTTCCGGTAGCGATCCATACCGCAGAGGGCGAGGAGCTTCGTACGCTTGACCTTGAGAAGCCTCGTCAGACATTCATACTTGATATAGGCGCGCAGCCACTACAGGTGACCCTTGATCCTGACCTCCGGTTGTTCCGGCGCCTGATGCCGGAAGAGGCGCCGCCGATTCTGCGGCAAGTAATGGTAGACCGGACAGCGGCCACCATTTTACTTCCGGAGAACGGTGAAACGCGAGGGGCAGCCGAAACGCTCGCGACAAAAATTCAAAATCGTGCGCCCAAACTCGTCTCGGCGGCGGACACTCCGCCGGTTGCGCCAACACTGGTGATTGGCCTGCAAGACCAGGTCAACGCCTGGCTTGCGCGGCATCAGTTGCCTGCGCGGCCTGAGATTGTGGGAAATAAAGGCTCCGCGCAGGCCTGGACGGTAAGCCGAGCCGATGGCGGCACGCTGGCAATCGTATCCGCACGTGACCCCGCGTCTCTCGTCGCGCTGATGCGGCCGTTGCCGCATTATGGCCGCCAGAGCTATGTTGTTTTTGAGGGCGCGAAGATGATCGGGCGCGGCTCATGGCCGACACGTTCACAGGTGGTAAAACTGGACTGACGGCTCAGGGCGGAAGCGGCAGACACCGCATTTGAATTGAATAACCCCTCAACGGGTCTCCCGGGGGCCTTTTCAGATGTTATTTGTCATATTATTTCATAGACCGGAATCAGTCGCCGGCCAACCGTTCCGATTTCCCGACTTCGAAGCGGGTATTTTTGGTAAAATGGAGTTTAATTTATTAATTTTGTGGAGTATTTGATGGCCGTCGAGAGAACTCTATCTATCATCAAGCCGGATGCGGTGGCAAAAAATGTGATAGGAGAAATCTATTCCCGCTTTGAAAGCAATGGATTGAAAATAATCGCAGCACGGATGTTATGGCTGTCGCAGGCGGATGCCGAGGGTTTTTACGCGGTGCATCGCAGTAGGCCATTTTTTAACGATCTGGTGAAATTCATGATTTCCGGACCAGTCATGGTGCAGGTTCTGGAGGGCGAAGGCGCGATCGGGAAGAACAGGGAACTGATGGGCGCGACAGATCCCCAAAAGGCCGAGAAAGGAACTATCCGCGCGGATTTCGCGGACAGCATCGACGCCAACGCGGTGCACGGCTCCGACGCACCCGAAACCGCGGCGGTTGAGATTGCTTATTATTTTCCCGAATTGAACATTTATTCTCGATAAGACTGTCCACGACTCAACATTATGAGCGTTAATCTACTCGATTTCGATGCAAAAGGCCTTGCGGGTTTCTGTACGGAAATCGGCGAGAAGCCTTTTCGCGCCAGGCAATTGCTGCGCTGGATCCATCGGTCCGGCGAGGCGGATTTCGCCGCGATGAGCGATCTGGCGAAAGGGTTGCGGGACAAGCTCTCCACAACGGCCGTGATCGAATCCCCACGGGTGATCAGCGATCATGCCGCTGCCGACGGCACCCGTAAATGGCTATTGTCAGTGGGCGCCGGTAACGGTATAGAGACGGTTTTCATACCTGAAACAAACCGTGGGACCTTGTGTATTTCCAGTCAGGTCGGTTGCGCGCTGGCATGCACTTTTTGCTCTACCGGCAGGCAGGGGTTTAACCGGAACCTGACGGTAGCGGAAATCATCGGCCAGTTATGGTGGGCGAATAAAGCGCTGGCTGAAGCGTCGGATGAGGTGTCCGGACACGATCGCGCCATCACGAATGTAGTGATGATGGGCATGGGCGAGCCGCTGGCCAATTTCGAGAATGTGGTGACGGCGCTCGATCTGATGCTGGACGATAATGCCTATGGCCTGTCTCGGCGACGCGTGACGGTTAGTACCTCGGGTCTCGTACCCGCCATGGACCGCCTGCGGCAGCGCTGCCCAGTCGCGCTGGCGGTATCGTTGCATGCACCCAACGATGGGTTGCGCGACCAACTGGTGCCGATCAACAGGAAATACCCGATCAGGGAATTGTTGGCGGCATGCGAACGCTATCTGGAATCGGCGCCGCGAGACTTCATTACTTTTGAGTATGTCATGCTGGATGGTGTCAACGACAGCGTGGCTCATGCGCATGAATTGGTAAAACTGGTACACCGCGTCCCTTGCAAATTCAACCTGATCCCCTTTAATCCGTTTCCCGATTCCGGTTACCGGCGTTCGTCGGCAGGCGCTGTACGCTGCTTTCGAGACGTGCTGATGCAGGCTGGACTGATTACAACGGTACGCAAGACGCGGGGGGACGATATTGACGCCGCTTGCGGTCAGCTTGCCGGAAAAGTGCATGATAAGACCCGGCGGGCAAGCCGCGGGCTTATGGAAATGGCAAGATGAGACACATGCAGATGCAGATGGATTTCTTCAGGCGCAGCGCGCACCTCGCGCACTCCATGGTGATAGCGACGATTCTTCGATACCACGCGGGCGCCAGGTGTTGCGCAACGGCGGATTCGAGTCATGGACGCCCCTGATAACAACGACATCGGTCGTGGAGCAGAAGCAGCGCCAGTCCGCAAAGAACGTGGGCCGGGCAGGTTGCTGCAGGATGCGCGGCTGGAGCGCGGTTTAAGTATCGAGGATGTCGCGCGGCAGCTGCGATTATCGGTACGCCAGGTCGTTGCGCTGGAGGAGGATGACTACGACAAGGTGGCGACCGGAACATTTTTGCGCGGATTTGTACGGAATTACGCCAAACTGTTGCAGATCGACTCGGCGCCGTTGCTGCGGCAGTTGGAGGACGCGCTTCCGCCGCCTCCCGCTCCAACCATTTCCTATCCGAGCGAAGGTATTCCCTTCCCCTCGAATCAGAAAATGGGAAAGCGCAACCTGATTATTGGGGGAGCCGTAGTTCTGGCGCTGCTTTTGCTGATTTATGAAATCTATCGTGGCAGTGAGGCCAATGTCGAAAAGCAGCCAAGCGTGCAGGCCGAAACCGGAATTGAGGGCGGGCAAGCAGATGCATTGCCGCAACTTCAATCGTCAGACGCAATGTCGAACGGTAAGCCCGATGCAACGTCGCCCGACAGGGAAGACGGCGCGCCTGAGCAGCAGGGTATTCCCTTCCCTGTCCCACCCCCGGTGCAGCAGATTACGCCTGAATCGCGGGGCGCGGTTTCTCCCGGATCCGCGAATCCCGGATCGGCAAATATTGCCGGGACGCCTGGCCGTGTCATTGGAGAAAACGGTGTTCATTTGATATTTGAAGGAGAATCGTGGACGGAAATCAAGGACGGCAGCGGAAGGCTGCTTCTTTCCAAAATTAACCCTCGCGGTACCGAGCAAGTCGTGCACGGTATGCCACCAATTTCCCTGACAATCGGTAACGCCGCCGAAGTCAAGCTGGTCTACAATAACAAGCCGGTGGATCTGGCGCCTTTCACCAATGCCTATGGCGGAACGGCACGCCTGTCGCTCAAATAGAATTTAAACATTTACAAGTTTTTTATACCTGATATGACTATGTCCCCCAATACTTTCCCTCAACGCCGAAACAGCGTGGGCGTTCGCGTAGATGCCATCAACATCGGCGGCGGTGCGCCGGTGGTGGTGCAATCCATGACCAATACCGATACGGAAAACGAAGTTGCCACTGCGATACAGGTGGCGCAACTTGCGCGTGCGGGATCGGAACTGGTGCGCATTACCGTTAATACCGCCGCAGCGGCGCAAGCAGTGCCGGGTATCCGGGCGCGCCTTGACGACATGGGGTGCGACGTGCCGCTGATAGGTGATTTTCATTTCAATGGTCACAAGCTCGTGACCGACTACCCCGATTGCGCGAAGGCGCTGGCCAAATACCGCATCAATCCGGGTAATGTCGGGCATGGCAGGAAACGCGACGAACAATTTTCGATTCTCATCGAAACGGCCTGTAAATATGGCAAGCCGGTGCGTATCGGCGTTAACTGGGGCAGCCTCGATCCCGAACTGCTGGCGCGGGTAATGGATGAGAATGCGCGTTCCAGCGACCCGAAGGATGCGGCCCATGTAATGCGTGAGGCGCTGATTACCTCGGCGCTGGAAAGTGCGGCAAGAGCGGAAGAGATCGGATTGGCCCGCGACCGGATCATATTGTCGTGCAAGGTAAGCGGCGTGCGTGACCTGATTTCGGTCTACCGTGACCTGGCGGCCCGGTGCGATTATGCACTCCATCTGGGACTGACCGAAGCGGGCATGGGCTCCAAGGGAATCGTTGCCTCTACCGCTGCATTGTCAGTGCTGCTTCTGGAAGGCATCGGCGACACCATACGCATATCGCTTACACCTGAGCCGGGTGGTGACCGCTCGCGTGAAGTGATCGTGGCGCAGGAAATTCTTCAAACGACGGGATTGCGCGCATTTGTGCCGCTGGTCGCGGCATGTCCGGGCTGCGGCCGCACAACCAGCACCTATTTCCAGGAACTGGCGGAGAGCATTCAGGGTTACGTTCGCAGTCAGATGCTGGTTTGGCGCGAAGAATACGATGGCGTGGAAAACATGACGCTGGCGGTGATGGGGTGCGTGGTCAACGGCCCCGGCGAAAGCAAGCATGCCAATATCGGTATCAGTCTGCCTGGCTCGGGAGAAAGACCTGTTGCGCCGGTTTATGTGGATGGGCAGAAGTCTGTAACTTTGAAAGGCGATAATATTGCCGGTGAGTTCCGGCAGATCGTCGATGAATATGTACAGGCGAAATACCCGAAGAAAGCTGTCAATGCCCACTAGAGGGATACAAGCCATTCGCGGGATGAACGACATCCTGCCTGAACAGATATACCTTTGGGAATTCTTCGAGCAGGTGGTACGTGATTGGATGGCGGCTTATGGTTACCATAACATCCGCATGCCAATTGTCGAGCAGACTGACTTGTTCGTGCGTTCCATCGGTGCGGTAACAGACATCGTCGAGAAGGAGATGTATACCTTTCTCGATCATCTCAACGGCGACAGCCTTACCTTGCGCCCTGAGGGAACCGCTTCCTGCGTGCGCGCAGTACTGGAACACAATCTTCTCTACGCAGGCCCGCAAAGACTGTATTATTCCGGTCCCATGTTCCGTCATGAGCGTCCGCAGAAAGGACGTTACCGGCAATTCCACCAGGTGGGCGTGGAAGCACTCGGGTACGTGGGTCCGGATATCGATGCCGAGCTCATCATTATGTGCGCGGAATTGTGGAAGAGATTGGGCATTTCCGGTGTGCGCCTGGAAATCGGCACACTTGGCAGCACCGAATCGCGGGTCGTACACAGGGCACGGTTGATCGGGTATCTGGAGCGGCATCTGGGTAGACTGGATGATGACGCTTCGCGCCGATTGCACAGTAATCCGTTGCGAATACTCGACAGCAAGAACGCCGAGATGAAGGAAATCATTGAAGGCGCGCCGCGGTTGATGGACGACCTGGACGAGGATTCACTAGCCCACTTCGAGAAGCTCCAGCATATCCTGCGCGGGCAGGGAATAGACTTCGAGATCAATCCGCGACTGGTGAGAGGGCTGGATTATTACAACCGCACCGTATTCGAATGGATAACCGACAGGCTTGGCGCGCAGGGCACAATATGCGCGGGCGGACGCTATGACGGACTGGTGGAACAGATCGGCGGAAAGGCTGCCCCGGCATGCGGTTTTGCCCTGGGTGTGGAGCGCGTGCTGGCTCTGATGGTGGAAAGTGCCAGCAAAGTAAAGCGTCCCGTACCGGACGCCTACGTGATACATCAGGGCGACGCTGCCCATGGCTTGGCCTGGAAAACGGCAAGGCATTTGCGGGACAATGGGCTCAAGGCAATTTTGCATTGCGGGGAGGGCAGCTTCAAGGCACAAATGAGGAAAGCTGACACCAGCGGTGCGCGCTTTGCCATCATCATCGGCGACGATGAAGCGAGAGCCGGCGAGATAAGCATCAAGCCTTTGCGAGAGGCGGCAGAGCAGGTGAGAGTCGGACTCGCGGAAGCAGCGGATCTGCTTAAAAGTACCAGTATGAACTTGAACGAACTTGAACCAGAAAATTCTTAATTCGGGAAGCTAAATGGCAGCCTATAATCCGGAAGAGCAGGAAAACATAGAGGAACTCAAATCCTGGTGGAACACGTATGGCACGTTGGTGATTGTCGTTGTAGCGGCCTTTGTCACCGGTATAGGGGGCACCCAGGCGTGGAATTACTACCAGAGACAGCAGGTTGAACAGGCGGCGGAGTTGTATGACTCCCTGCTGCAGGTCCAGGGGAGTGGAGATCCCAAGAAGATCGGTGACGCCGCCGGTTTGCTGATGGAAGGGTTTTCCGGTAGCGGCTACGCCTCGCGTGCAGCCCTGATTTCGGCAAAAGCCAGCCTTGACGGAGGCGACTTGCAAACCGCAAAAGGCCGTTTGCAGTGGGTGCTGGATAATTCGAAGGAAGACGAGCTGAAAGATCTTGTTCGTCTGCATCTGGCCAGCATATTGCTGGATGAAAAAAAATACGATGAAGCGCTGCGTCTGCTGGAAACCGGACACGGCGAATCTTTTGATGGCCTGTATGCCGATCTCAAGGGCGATGTACTCACCGCGGCGGGCAAAGCGACAGAGGCACGCGCTGCCTATCAAATGGCACTCGCCAAGATGGGCGGAAAAGGCACCTATCACAGTATCGTTCAAATAAAGCTGGACGCCTTGTGAAACGCCGGATAACGAATTTGCAATAGAGGGGCGAACCGGACCTCGTGCCACTGCAATGCACTGGAACACCCCGAGGGCGACGCGTCGGGCGGGACATTCCGATCTGCTCAGGCCTGAATGGCTGAAATGGTCATTATCCGCAATAATCTTTCTCAGTAACCTCCTTCACGTGAACTGGAACATGCCTGCAGGCAAGCCCGCGTCTCCGACTAAGTTCTTCCTTCCGCGTGAGACCGCGGTTCCCTGCGCCAAATCCCATGGCGGATCGACTCAGGGAATTCACGGGAATGCCGGCGCCGGCGCAATGTGGCGGCATGCGTTGCTGCTGGCGTCGTCGTTGATACTTTCCGGGTGTGTAGGTATGGTAGACATGGTGCGCGATGTGGCACGCGACCTGGCCGATATCGACGTGTCAGGCATCACCGAGATGTTCGGTGGCGGAGGTGTTGAGTTGACTCCGGACCAGATTGCTCAATTGGGGGTGATTCCTCAGGCCCGCCTACTGTGGCAGAACAAGGTTGAAGAAGGGCAGGCTGCAGTATTTGTGCCGGTGCTGGGCGCGGATGCGGTATATGCGGCAGGCATGGATGGGCGTTTGGTGCGTTTTGATCCCGCTTCAGGCAAGGAATTCGGCATTATCGATACCAAGCACAGGCTGTCGGGCGGCATTGGCAGGGGTGAGGGCATGCTGCTGGTTGGAACCTTCAGAGGCGAGGTTCTGGCGTTTGATGAGAAAACCGGCAACCCCTTATGGACGGCACTGGTATCCAGCGAGGTATTAAGCCCGCCGCAGGCTGCAAACGGCATGGTGGTGGTTCGCAGTGGAGACGGCAGAATTTTTTGCCTGGATGCGAAAGACGGCAAGCGCAAGTGGATCTATCAGGGCGCCACTCCATCGCTTACGGTGCGGAGCTTTGCCGGTGTTTTGATCGCGGACGATAAGGTGTACGCTGGTTTTCCCGGGGGAAAGCTGGTAGCGATAAACATGTCCAATGGCAATGCCGCCTGGGAGGCGGCGGTAGCGCGGCCGCGAGGTCCGACGGAACTGGAGCGGCTCGCAGATATTACCAGTTTACCGGTGATGGATGAACAGCAGGTATGCACTGTAGCTTATCAGGGACGCGTGGCCTGCTTTGAAATTGCTACCGGTAACCAGATATGGGCACGCGAGGTATCAAGCAATGCCGGCCTGGCCATGGATAAAAATTACCTTTACGTAAGCGCGGATCGGGGCGCGATACTGGCTTACGATAAAAAGGATGGAAGCAGCATCTGGACGCAGGAACTGCTCAACGGACTCAGACTGTCTCCGCCACTTATTCAGGATGCCCGCATAGTGGTGGGGGATTCCCAAGGGTATGTCAATATCATCCGGAACGATAACGGCGCCATTATTGCCCGATCCCCCACCGACGAGAGCGCGATCGTTACCCGTCCGGTGCCTCTTCCCAGCGGTTTCGCGGTGGTGCAAACCAGAAAGGGTGGAGTTTATGCGTTCAGCATGTAACCGGCAAAATTCGGGAAATTCATCCACTGCTGCAAAAAATCGGCAATACTCCATTTGCTGCTGCAAAAAATCGGCAAGGTATTACTTTTCTCCTTCCGTGTCGAAGGATTGACGTTTTAAAAAAGAACCCAAGACCATGAAACCCACCCTCGTACTGGTAGGGCGGCCAAATGTCGGCAAATCGACGCTTTTCAACCGTTTGACCCGCAGCCGCGATGCGATCGTGGCGGATATTCCCGGGCTAACGCGAGATCGCCATTACGGGCACGGCAGACTGGGGGATAAGCCTTACCTGGTGGTGGATACAGGCGGTTTCGAGCCAACGGTGACGGAAGGTATTCTGCACGAGATGGCCAGGCAGACGCGACAGGCGGTCGACGAGGCTGACATGGTGCTTTTCATCGTTGACGGCAGAACGGGTTTGGCGTCGCAAGACAAGATCATCGCGGAACAACTGCGCAAGACCGGCCGCAAAATCATACTGGTGGTAAACAAGACCGAAGGCATGGCGTCTTCCGTCGTTACCGCCGAATTTCACGAACTGGGGTTGGGCGAGCCTTGCGCGATTTCCGCAGTGCATGGCGACAACGTGAATGAATTGGCGGAGTTGGCGTTACAGGATTTTCCTCAACCGCAGGAAGACGAAACAAAAGACAAGCACCCAAAAATTGCGATCGTGGGACGCCCCAACGTCGGTAAATCGACGCTGGTAAACACGCTGCTCGGAGAGGAGCGCGTAATCGCCTTTGATCAGCCAGGCACCACCCGCAACAGCATCTATATTGATTTCGACCGCAACGGCCGCAGGTATACGCTGATCGACACAGCCGGGTTGCGCCGTCGCGGCAAGGTGCTGGAGACGGTGGAAAAGTTTTCCGTAGTGAAGACTCTGCAAGCGGTGGAGGACGCCAATGTGGTCGTACTGGTGCTGGATGCGAGCAGCGAAATTTCGGACCAGGATGCGCACATCGCCGGCTTCATCCTGGAAGCGGGACGTGCACTCGTGCTGGCGGTAAACAAGTGGGACGGCCTGGATGACTATCAGCGCGATATCATAAAAAGGGAGATCGCCCGGAAGCTGCCTTTTCTACTCAATTTCGCCAAATTCCACTACATATCGGCCCTTCGCGGTACTGGCATAAAAGGGTTGCTTCCGTCGATTGATGGCGCCTATGCGGCCGCGACGGCAAATCTCTCCACCCCCAAACTCACGCGGACCCTGATGGCGGCAGTGGAGAAGCAGCAGCCGCCGCGTTCAGGTATGTCCCGTCCCAAACTGCGGTATGCTCACCAGGGCGGCACCAACCCGCCTTTGATCGTGATTCATGGCAGCGCCCTTGACCATGTGCCTCCAACCTATCGGCGTTATCTCGAAAATACATTTCGCGAAACCTTCCAGCTCGAGGGCACGCCATTACGGGTCGAATTCAGGACGGGACGCAACCCTTACGCGGGGAAAAGCCCTGCACCGCTCAGCGAAGCTGAAGCAAAACGGGCTCACCGGCGCCGCCGATACGGCCGGAAAAAGTACGGCTAACCGTAAACCACCGAAAACAAGTCTCGAAGAGGTAGGGGTTGAAGAAGTAGCGTAGTCCTGATTTCCGCGCGATTCGCGCCTCTGCACAAAAGTACTGTCAAGATAAGCGAGCGGAATCCACGGGTTTTTAATGCAATATCCTCGGCACGCTCAAAATAAATTCCGGAATCGCGGCATCGAAGCGAAGACCGTCTTCAGCCACCATCTGGTAACTGCCTTTCATTGACCCCACTGGGGTGGAAATGGCGGTGCCGCTTGTATATTCAAAGCTGTCGCCAGGTTTTAGCAGCGGCTGCTCACCTACTACTCCCAAGCCCCGCACTTCCTGTATACCGCCCCCCCCATCCGCAATAATCCAATGGCGGCTGATAAGCTGTGCCGTAACGGTGCCTACATTGGAGAGGACGATGGTATAAGCGAATACATAACGATCAAGCGCTTCGTCCGACTGATCCGGAAGATAGGTCGTATGCACCTTTACAGAAATCTCGTATTTTTTTTCTTCAGGCATAGTCAACATTGCACACTATTTTCCAGTTCACGGCAAGGGTGGGTATTCATAATTAGCAATCATAAGTTCAAAAAATGGAGGAAAGGTATCTCTTTCATAGCAAAGCTGTTGGCGCGAAGTCCTGAATTACGGTTAAAATCGAGTTTTTTGATCACAAGGAAGCCCTTCATGGCTAATTATCGCATCGCTCCGAGCATTCTTTCCGCAAACTTTGCCAAGCTGGGGGAGGAAATTACTGCAGTTATCGATTCCGGTGCCGATTTTATTCACTTTGATGTGATGGATAATCACTACGTGCCCAATCTCACTATTGGTCCGCTGGTGTGCGATGCGATCCGGCCCCTGACGGACGCTGTTATCGACGTGCATCTGATGGTTGAGCCAGTGGACCGTATTATTCCAGACTTCGCCAAGGCTGGCGCCAACATCATTTCCTTTCATCCGGAGGCATCCCGGCATATCGATCGCACCATCGGACTCATCAAGGAGCAAGGCTGCAAAGCCGGCCTGGTGTTCAACCCTGGGACACCCTTGAATTATCTCGACCATGTGCTGGAAAAGCTGGATCTGGTACTGATAATGTCAGTGAATCCCGGTTTTGGAGGACAGCAGTTTATTCCTGAAGCGTTGGAAAAACTCAAGGCAGTTCGCAAGCGTATTGACGAAACCGGGAAGAATATCCTGCTGGAAATCGATGGAGGCGTGAAAGTGGATAATATCGCGGAAATCGCTCGCGCAGGAGCCGATACTTTCGTTGCGGGTTCCGCTATTTATGGGGCGGGTAAGGATAGCGATCCGCATCGCTACGATACAATACTGGCAGCTTTGCGCTTGGAGTTGGGAAAGGTTTGAACCGTTTGAGACCAACTGAACCAATGACGCCAGTAAAGCCGGATTTGCGAGCATTCATTCATTATCACGGCTTTATTCCATTCCAACCACATCCCCTATAAGGGACAATACGACGTGAATAAAAGTCTTTCCCCGGTCACGGATGCCTCCGCAACCGAAATGGAATTTCCCCTGCTGATCAAAGCCGTGATGATCGACCTGGACGGTACGCTTCTTGATACGGCGCATGATCTGGCGGCAGCTGCGAATATGATGTTAAGAGAACTGGGAAGGGCGGAGCTTCCGCCGGAAACCATTCAATCCTACATCGGCAAGGGCATAGAGAGAATGGTCAAGCGCTCGCTTACAGGCAGTATGGATGGCGAGCCCGATGCGGAATTGTTCAATAGAGCGATGCCAATATATGAGCGCGATTACGCGAAAACGCTGTGTATTGATACGCGGCCCTATCCAGGAGTACTGGAGGGCTTGAAGGCACTGCGCGAAAACGGTTTCCGCTTGGCATGCGTTACCAACAAGGCAGAGGCCTTTACCCTGCCGCTGCTTCGTGCTACAGGGTTGCTGGGCTTTTTCGATGTTGTCCTTTCGGGCGACAGCCTGCCCAAGAAGAAACCCGATCCTATGCCTTTGCTCCATGCCTGCAAACAGTTCGGGATTGAGCCCAGCGAAATGCTGCTGATCGGCGACTCCTTGAACGATGCCCAGGCAGCACGCGCTGCGGGTTGCCGCGTCTTTTGCGTACCATATGGGTACAACGAGGGGCGGGATGTGCGGGAACTTGATTGTGACGCCATCGTTTCATCGCTTTACGAGGCAACAAAGCTGATCCGAAAACTGTCATGATCAATAAAAAAACGAAAATTGGAAGATGTACAGCCAAAACCTGCCGCCTCCGGCGTCAGGGCTCTGGATGTTGGCGTGGCTAATACTTAAGCTCGCCGCGCTGTTGCCTTCTTCTTTTTTTTGTTTTTTCGGAGTTAAATCATGACCGATGCCGAGTTCAACGCCCTTGCGGCACAGGGATACAATCGTATCCCTCTGGTTCTGGAAACCTTTGCCGATCTCGATACCCCTCTATCGGTTTATCTGAAGCTTGCCAACCAGCCTTATTCGTATTTGCTGGAATCCGTGCAGGGCGGCGAACGCTTCGGGCGCTACTCGTTTATCGGCTTGCCCGCGATGGCCCGCATCGAGGGACGTGGCACCCATATCAGTCTTAACGATGGCGGGGAACGGCAAGAGATCGAAGCCGCTGATCCGCTTTCTTTTATCGAATCCTATCTGTCGCGTTTCAAGGCGGCGCCATATCCTGGCTTACCACGCTTCTGCGGCGGCCTTGCAGGGTACTTCGCCTATGACACCGTTCGATACATCGAACGCAAGCTGGCTACCCGTCAATATCGCCATCCCGATAAGCTCGACACGCCGGACATACTGCTGTTGCTAACCGAAGAGCTGGCAGTGGTAGATAACCTTTCCGGCAAACTCTACCTCATAGTGTATGCCGATCCAGGCAAAGCGGGTGCATACCTCACCGCCAAGGCCCGCTTGAAAGAACTGCTTGCCAACTTGCGCAGACCTGTGGAGATCCCGGTTGAGATACCTTGTAAATCGGGTGAGGCTGTTTCGGAATTCAACCAGGCAGATTTTATTGCGGCGGTGGAGCGTGCCAAGCAATATATTTTTGATGGCGACATCATGCAGGTAGTGCTGTCGCAGCGCACCAGCAAGCCTTATAACGCCTCGTCATTGGCGCTGTACCGTGCGCTGCGCAGCCTCAATCCTTCTCCCTACATGTTTTATTACGACCTCGGCGGTTTTCACGTCGTCGGTGCCTCGCCCGAGATACTGGTGCGGCTTGAGAGCGAGACCGTGACGGTGAGACCCATCGCAGGCACTCGCCCGCGCGGAAAAACCGTACCGAAAGACATAGCGCTGGCAGCCGATCTGCTGGCCGATCCGAAAGAACGCGCGGAGCATGTCATGCTAATGGACCTGGGGCGCAACGATGTGGGGCGCGTTGCCCAGACCGGTACGGTGAAAGTCACCGAGAACATGCAGATCGAACGCTATTCTCATGTCATGCATATTGTTTCCAATGTGGAGGGCAAACTCAAACCCGGCCTGAATGCGATGGATGTGCTTCGGGCTACCTTTCCCGCAGGCACCGTCAGCGGTGCACCCAAAGTACGGGCGATGGAAATTATCGATGAACTGGAAGTCTCCAAGCGCGGCGTTTATGCCGGCGCAGTCGGCTATTTGGGATTCAATGGGGACATGGACCTGGCCATCGCCATTCGCACGGGTATCATCAAGGACGGTACGTTACACGTACAGGCGGGCGCCGGTATTGTTGCCGATTCCGTGCCGCAAAGCGAATGGACAGAGACACAAAACAAGGCTAAAGCGTTGTTGCGGGCGGCGGAAATAGCGGAAAGCGGACTGGACAGCAGGATCGAGTAGAGCGCCATCCATCAGGCGCACGTTATCCGCGGGGTAGTTGTATATGTTCGCCTACCGAATCTAATCAAAGCGGTTGCCATCGGGTGGCGGTTGCTATATAAAAATCGTGTGGCTGATGCTAATCTCGGCGACTATTGAATCGGCTTGTGCGTTTGCGTCTATGCCATTGCAATCACGGTAGCAGAGGGTAAAGAGCAGCCGGGTGAGCCGCCTGTTCGCCTCAATCGGAAATTCATCCGGGTCCTATCGTGGCCTTTCATAAACCCAATCCAGCAATGCGTCCATTGCGGTCTGTGCGTTTCCCGCTTTCGGATGATTGACGAAGAAAATCACGACCATGCGCCTCCCGGATTTATCAAGCACATATCCCGCCATGGTTTTGACGCCCTCCAGCAAACCGGTTTTAATATGCGCCTGCCCCGCGGTAGCGCTGCCGTTTAGCCGTTTCTTCATGGTTCCGTCCACCGCGGCGATCGGCAGGGAGGATATGAACTCTGGCATGACCGGGCTTTGAAATGCGGCGAGTAAAAGCGCTCCCAAATGGTGAGTGCTGATGCGCTCGTTGCGCGATAAGCCTGAGCCGTTTTCGATGATGAGTTCAGGGAAGCTCAGCCCTCGGGACGCGAGCCATGTTCGGACCGCGATATCCGATTGGGCAAGCGTGGCGCGCGGCTTGCTTTCACTATCAGCCGTACCATTGGCTGCCCTGATAATTCGGCCCGTAGCATTGGCAGCGGCGATGCCGTTAGTGAGGCCCAATGCAAGGTATAGCTGCCGCGCCGCAGTGTTGTTACTGAATTTATTGATATCGCGAACAATGTCCGAAAGCGGAGGGGATTGATGAATTTCCAGCGGAGCTAGTCCTTCGGGCGCTGTCCCACTGCGTACGTTGCCGTGAAATATTCCACCTTGTTCTTCCCACAGTTGCCTGAACAGCCGGGCGGTATAGTTGGACGCATCATGCACGCTGAGAAATAGAGTTTTTTCGCCGCAATCGGTGGAATAACTGCCTTTGAGCAGAACTGAAGCCCGGCCATTGTTCCCGCTACCAGTGCGAATGACGGGGGCGAGCGTATCGCGCCATTCGCTGCACAGGCCGTTGGTAAGCGTCAGGCTGTTCTTGAGGTCTAGTGACGAAGGCAGCGGATCGACCACGATTCGAACCGTTTTGCTTTCAGGTTGAGGAAGGAGCCGTAGCGCCAGAGTCCGATAGTTCACCAGCAATGCTTCGGGAGGCACATTGTAGGAACGGTGGGGCTTACCGTCGAAAGCAGCCGGGTCGACGGTTGGCAGATCAAAATGGCTGCTATCCAGCACGAGGTCTCCGGCAATTTCGCGCAATCCGGTTTGACGCAGGCGCCGCGTCAGCAACCAGAAGTTTTCCAGGTTCAGCCTGGGATCGCCATAGCCCTTGATTACCAGGTTACCTTGCAGCGTATCGTCCCGCATCATGCCGTCAGCGTATACTTCCGTTTTCCATGTGTATGCCGGTCCCAGCAGTTCCAAGCCCGCAAACGTCGTGACGAGCTTCATAACAGATGCCGGATTCATCGCTACCCCGGCATTGATGGCAAGCAGGGGTGGGGTTGCACCGATCTCATGAACATAAATGCTGGTAGAAGACTCGGGAATGCGCGCCTGCTTGAGCGCCTCGCGCACTGCCGTGGGCAAATCATGTGAAAACGCAGGTATCGGCAAGAAGACAAGTGCACAACATAGAGCAACGCCCAGAGCGATGGCCAATTTTTGGTTGAGCAATTGAAAATTTAAAGCCTGCGGGTTTCGTTCGGCCTGTTCGGCCTGTTCGACCCGTTTGACCCGTTTGACCTTAGGGCCAGCTTGGAACATGCCGAAATCCATCAAAAAGCGAACATGGAGTATTCGTAGATAGCACTGCGGTGACTTGATGCAGCGTCGGAAAAGTGTCCCGCTGTAACCATTGCAGCCGCGGAGGCTTAATCAGCGGATTCCTTTTCAGCATGAGTCCACCACCCGCAAGGTTCCTGATATCAGCAAATCGATTTCCTGCTCATCAATGGTATATGGCGGCATGAAATAGACCGTGTTTCCCAGCGGGCGCAACGACAACTCCTGTTTGAGAGCAGCCTGGAAGAAGTTTCCGGAAAAAGCGGGATCGGAGGTTTCGACCTCGAATGCCCAGATCATTCCGCAGTTACGAAAGTCTCTTACTTTGGGATGAGATGCGATCGGATGTGCCGCCTCGCTGATATAACTTGCCTTGATGCGATTGGCAACAAGGATGTTATCTTGTTCAAAAATATCCAGCGTTGCGAGTGCAGCCCGGCACGCCAGTGCATTGCCCGCATGGGTGTGCGAATGCAGAAAAGCGCGTGCGGCTTCATCATCATAAAAAGCCGAAAATACCGCATCCGTGGTCATTACCACGGAAAGGGGGAGGTAGCCGGCAGTCAAACCTTTACCGAGGCATAGAAAATCCGGAATCATGTCCGCCTGCTCGCAGGCAAACATGGTTCCGGTTCTGCCAAAACCAACCGCGATTTCATCCGCGATCAGATGTACCTGGTACTTGTCGCACAGCTCCCTGGCGCGCTTGAGATAATCGGCGTGGTACATGCCCATCCCCGCAGCGCCCTGAATGAGCGGTTCCACGATGAACGCCGCGGTTACCGAATGATTTTCCTGGAGATAGCCTTCGAGTGCGTTAGCGGCACGAAGCGCATAATCCCTGTCGGATTCTCCCTCGGACGCATAACGCCAGTCGGGAGTGAGAACGTGCGCGCCGGATCGCAGTAGCGGGGCGTAGATATCCTTGAACAGCGGCACATCGGTAACCGAAAGCGCGCCCAGGGTTTCTCCGTGGTAGTCATGCTGCAAACTGATAAACCGATTCTTTTCTGGCCGGCCGCTGTTGTGCCAGTACTGAAAGCTCATTTTCAGCGCGGTTTCCACTGCGGACGCGCCGTCGCTGCTATACGAGCAATGGCCGAGCCTGTTCGATAGCAGCTTGCTCAGGCGTTCGGATAGCTCTACCACCGGCTCATGCGTAAACCCAGCCAGCATGACATGTTCAAACCTGTCAAGCTGATCGCGGATGGCCGCATTGATCCTCGGATTGGCGTGACCGAACAGGTTGACCCACCAGGACCCGATAGCGTCGAGGTAGCGCCGGTCGTCGAGGTCGTAAAGCCATACGCCTTTGCCCCGGACGATTGTAATGAGCGGCTGCAACTCATGCTGCTTCATCTGGGTGCATGGATGCCAGACTGATTTTAAGCTTCGTTCAGATAAGTATTTATTGCCCATCTACTTGAAATTCCCTGCAACAGACCCTATTATTAGCACTCGTTAGCACTCGTCAGTGTTGAGTGCTAATAATTTTGTAGAAAATCCAGAGAGCCGCATTTAAATGGGTTCCTACTGGGGTTTCATCGTTTTGATTTTTTAAAACAGGAGAAAGAATATGCAGATTCGTCCCTTACACGACCGCGTTATTGTCAGGCGGCTGGAAGAAGAACGCAAGACCGCATCCGGTATTGTCATCCCCGACAGTGCTGCGGAGAAGCCCGATCAAGGCGAAATTATTGCCGTGGGCAAGGGCAAGGTCGGCGACGATGGCAATGTCCGCGCGCTGGAAGTGAAAGTCGGCGATAAAGTTCTGTTCGGCAAATATTCCGGACAGGCCGTGAAGGTGTCTGGAGAAGAGCTTCTCGTAATGCGCGAAGAAGACATTATGGGCGTTATCGAAGGGTAGTTTTAACGACACCTTACACAACATTTTCTGGAAATTAGGAGAAAAAGATTATGGCAGCGAAAGAAGTGAAATTTGGCGATTCCGCTCGCCACAAAATGGTGAACGGGGTCAACATATTGGCCGATGCAGTCAAGGTTACCCTGGGCCCTAAAGGCCGCAACGTCGTGCTGGAGCGTTCCTACGGGGCCCCCACCATTACCAAGGACGGTGTTTCAGTAGCGAAAGAGATTGAACTGAAAGACAAGTTCGAGAATATGGGTGCACAAATGGTTAAGGAAGTGGCCAGCAAAACTTCCGATGTAGCCGGCGACGGAACAACCACCGCCACGGTGCTGGCGCAATCCATCGTAAAAGAAGGCATGAAGTACGTTGCCGCCGGAATGAACCCGATGGACCTCAAGCGGGGTATCGACAAAGCGGTTACCGCGACCGTTGAGGAACTCAAGAAATTTTCCAAACCCTGCACTACCGGCAAGGAAATCGCACAGGTAGGAAGCATCTCCGCCAATTCCGATCCTGAAATAGGCAAGATTATTGCAGACGCAATGGAAAAGGTGGGCAAGGAAGGCGTGATCACCGTGGAAGACGGCTCCGGCCTGCAAAACGAATTGGAAGTGGTCGAAGGCATGCAGTTCGATCGCGGGTACCTTTCGCCTTACTTCATTAACAACGCTGACAGGCAAATCGCTTTGCTGGAGAACCCTTTTATCCTGCTGCACGATAAAAAGATTTCCAATATCCGTGAATTGCTCCCTGTACTGGAACTGGTAGCCAAAGCTGGCAAGCCGCTGCTGATTATTGCTGAAGATGTGGACGGCGAGGCGCTCGCAACACTGGTGGTGAACAATATCCGTGGTATCCTCAAAACCTGTGCGGTCAAAGCGCCCGGGTTTGGTGATCGCCGTAAAGCAATGCTGGAAGATATCGCCATTCTTACGGGCGGCACCGTAATTGCCGAGGAAGTCGGGTTGTCACTGGAAAAGGCGACGCTGAAGGAACTGGGTCAGGCCAAGCGCATTGAAATCGGCAAGGAAGAAACCACCGTTATCGATGGCGCTGGCGACACGCAAAACATCGAATCGCGCGTAAAGCAGGTTCGCAATCAGATCGAAGAAGCGACCAGCGACTACGACAAGGAGAAATTGCAAGAGCGTGTGGCAAAGCTTGCTGGCGGGGTGGCGCTGATTAAAGTCGGCGCGGCTACCGAGGTCGAAATGAAAGAGAAGAAAGCGCGTGTCGAAGATGCGCTTCATGCGACCCGGGCGGCGGTAGAAGAAGGTATCGTTCCCGGCGGCGGAGTTGCCTTGTTGCGCAGCCGTGCTGCACTGGCAAGCATCAAAGGCGACAATGCAGATCAGGATGCAGGCATCAAGATTGTGCTGCGGGCGTTGGAAGAGCCACTGCGCCAGATTGTAGCCAACTGCGGCGACGAACCTTCGGTGGTAATCAACAAGGTGCTGGAAGGTCAGGGTAACTTTGGTTACAACGCTGCCAGCAGCGAATACGGCGACATGGTGGAAATGGGTGTCCTCGATCCTACCAAGGTCACGCGTTATGCACTGCAGCACGCTGCCTCGGTGGCGAGCCTGATGCTCACCACTGATGCTCTGGTCGCAGAAATGCCGAAGGAAGAATCCAACGGAGGCGGCATGGGTGGCGGAATGGGCGGCATGGGCGGCATGGGTGGCATGGGTGGCATGGATATGTAGGTTGCCGTCCCTGCTGTCAGCATGCAGCGCAATAGAAAACCCCGCTACGGTGGGGTTTTTTATTGGAAAACGGAACGGATAAAATTTGTCGTTATTCTCGCTGCTCATACCCCTATACCCAACAGTTCCGGAAGACTCCATAAAATCGGATTTGGAATTGGCTGAGGCGCTGAAAAAATTAATCACTCTGCCATTTGACGTTTATTATTGATATCGACGCCCTGACATTATGGAATTTAATTTATTCACAGTTTTGTCGATGCCCCGCCGGAGCAGAGGCACTTGAATACGATAATGAGTACTCAACGTAATTGCGTTGGGTGGGGGTAGTGGGCGGCCAAATGTTATTTTCATAATCATAATTATTCCTCATGACACCAGACCAATATTGTCAGGAAAAAGCCGTTCAAAGCGGCTCCAGCTTCTATTACAGCTTTCTTTATCTGCCGTTGGAAAAACGGCGTGCCATTACAGCACTTTACGCTTTCTGCCGTGAAGTGGACGATGTGGTGGATGAATGCACGGATGCGTCGGTAGCGCGGGCGAAGCTCGCGTGGTGGCGCCAGGAAGTAGCTGCCATTCGCAATTCGGGAACTGGAGACAAGCCCAGCCACCCGGTGACGAAAGCGCTGGCCGATGTGTCGCAAACGTTCAACCTTACTGCTGAGCGATTGAACGAAATCATCGACGGGATGGAAATGGACCTCAACTATAATCGCTATGCCGATTTCGACACCCTGCGTCATTACTGTTATCACGTCGCCAGCGTGGTAGGATTATGTTCTGCAGAGATATTCGGCTATCGCAATCCGGAAACGTTGAAATATGCGGAAGATCTGGGACTCGCATTCCAGCTCACCAACATCATACGCGACGTCGGCGAGGATGCATGCCGCGACCGCATTTACCTTCCCCAGGATGAACTTCGGCGCTTCGGAGTGACCAGCGAGGATATAATCAATTCCCGCGAGACTGAGAGCTTCAGGCAGTTGATGGAGTTTCAGATCGAGCGGGCGGAAAGTTATTATGCCCGGGCTTTTGCAGCTCTGCCTGCCGACGATCGCAAAAGCCAGCGTCCCGGTATTATCATGGCGGCGATCTATCAAGCACTTTTGAAGGAGATCAAGGAGGACGGCTGTCACGTCCTGCGGCAGCGTGTGAGTCTTACGCCGATCCGCAAATTATGGATAGCCTGGACAACCTGGATGAGGGAATAAGCGCGCTTCCAGCCCGAATTTTGTTATATGCCGAATAATGAGTTCAAGCTGCGAAGGCAACAGGCGTTGATTGCGATTGCTGCGCTTGACTGACACAAGCGGCGGGTTGCGGTGCTTCCTGGTACTTCCTGCGTAATTGATTTTGAGGCATTGCTCCCCGGAAACCTTGCCGCGGGGCACAGACATCACTCATGTTTCTCCTGGTCCAATATCCCCTGTCATGATTTTCCAATCAGTAAATTAATTCCTTATGAATGAATTCGAGAACTATAGTGCGCCCAAGGATCTGCTCAAGGACCGCGTAATTCTGGTGACTGGCGCGGGGCAGGGCATAGGCCGCACCGTAGCGCTGGCCTATGCCGCGCACGGCGCAACTATTATCCTGCACGGACGTAATATCAAGAAACTGGAAAGCGTCTACGATGAAATAGAGACGGGAGGAGGGGCTCAGCCAGCAATTTTTCCGCTTGACCTGGAAAAGGCCGAAGACAAGGATTTTGCGGCTATTGCGCAAGCCATCAAATTACAGTTGGGCAGGTTGGACGGTATTTTACACAACGCGGCATTGCTATTCACCCTGACTCCACTTGAGACCCAGACAATGGAGCAATGGCTGGCACTGCTGCGCGTAAATCTTATCGCGCCATTTGCGCTGACACGCGCCTGTCTGCCGCTGCTGAAAGCTTCGTCTGATGCTAGCGTCATCATGACCTCAGATACGCATGGGCATGTTCCCGCCGCATATTGGGGCGGCTTCGCGGTGGCCAAGGCGGGGATAGAGGCACTGGTCAAGATTCAGGCCCAGGAATGGGAAATATTGCCGAGCCTGCGCATCAATACGCTAATCCCGGGACCTGTGCATACACCGCAAAGAACCAGAACGCATCCTGGCGAGGTCAAGCAAAGCTTACGTCAGCCTCAGGATTTGATGTCATGTTACCTGTATCTAATGGGACCCGACAGTAAGGCGGTCAGTGGCAAAACGGTATTTTGCTAGGGTTATGCAGGGAATTTGAGAATAAGTCCTCCACACAGGATTTTTCCGGGTTTCTATTATGGTGCTGTAACCGGGAGAAATAGGTATAATTGACCCGACGCCAACGAAGATAAATCGATAAAGCGGCACGCGAAAGTGGCGGAATTGGTAGACGCACCAGATTTAGGTTCTGGCGCCGAAAGGTGTGGGGGTTCGAGTCCCCCCTTTCGCACCAGGGAGTTATAAGCGTTCCGAGCGATGCTGTATGTGGGCCATCGCGTTCCCCTGGTCGCTAACGCTGCATATTGTTATCCACCAGTCAGGAAATACAATGCAAACGAATGTTGAAGACCTTGGCGCCCTGGAGCGCCGCCTTGACGTTTCAGTTCCCCAGCAGAAAATCGAGACGGAAGTTGAAAGTCGCCTCAGGAGACTGGCGCGTACGGCGAAATTGCACGGTTTCCGGCCAGGAAAAGTGCCGTTGAAAATCGTTACGCAGCAGTATGGCCCCCAGGTGAGGCAGGAAGTGATAGGCGATGTGCTGAAGAAAAATTTCAGTGACGCCGTGCGTGAGAAGAACCTGCGAGTTGCGGGTTATCCCCGTTTCGAACCAAAGACGCCGGAAGGCGATGCCACCCAATTTGAATTCAGCGCTACGTTTGAGGTCTATCCTGATGTGGTTCTGGGCGATTTGAGCACGGTCAGGGTTGAAAAGCCGGTGGTCAGCGTCACCAGTTCCGACGTGGATAAGACGGTAGAGGTTTTGCGTCGGCAGCGGATTCAGTTCGAGCCTGCCGGACGGCCAGCGCAGTCCGGCGATCGAATCAATATAGATTATCGCGGCGTTATCGACGGAGTAGAGTTTGCGGGTGGTCAAGCCGAGAATTTCACCCTGGTGCTCGGCGAAGGCAGGCTCCTCAAGGATTTCGAAGATCCGCTCATCGATATGAGTCCCGGGCAGAGCAAAACGTTTGAAGTTACCTTTCCGGCAGACTATCATGGGAAGGAGGTTGCCGGAAAGACTGCTACATTTGAAGTGAAGCTCAATGGAGTAGAAGCCTCCCGCTTACCGGAAGTCGATGAGGAATTTGCCGCATCGCTGGGTGTTGCCAGTGGCGATATCGAAAAAATGCGGGATGAGATTCGAGCCAACCTCGAGCGCGAGCTATCAAAGCGGGTAAACGCGAGACTCAAGGAACAGGTAATGCAGGCCCTGCTTGATACAACCACCATCCAGGCGCCAAAAGCCCTGGTGGAAGTTGAATTGGAGCGATTGATGCAGGATGCCCGCAGCGACCTTGTATCGCGCGGAATGAACGCGAAGAATGTGCCGCTGCCTCGGGATTTGCTTCAGGATCGGGCGCAACGGCGCGTCAGCCTGGGATTGATTTTGGGGGAACTGGTAAAGATTCACGGCTTGCACCCAAAACCGGAACAGGTGCGTGCGGTGGTTGAGGATCTGGCCCAGAGCTATGAAAATCCGGCCGAGGTGGTCAAATGGCACTATTCCTCACCGGATCGCCTCAATGAAGTTGAATCGGCCGCATTGGAAGACAACGTGGTAACGTGGGTGCTGGAAAATGTCACGGTGATGGATAAGCCGATGACTTTAGACGAGCTAATGGGAAGATCATGACATGATGCAACAACTGGACTGGAAACAGCGCAATCTCGAGCCGAGCGGTTTGGGTCTGATTCCCATGGTCATCGAAACCAGTGGGAGGGGAGAGCGCGCTTACGATATTTACTCTCGGTTATTGAAAGAGAGAGTCATATTTCTGGTTGGCCCCGTAACCGAGGCTTCCGCCAATCTGATCGTGGCGCAGCTTCTGTTTCTGGAGTCGGAAAACGCGGATAAGGATATTCATTTTTATATTAATTCTCCTGGCGGCCTGGTTTCGGCGGGGATGGCTGTTTACGATACCATGCAGTTTATCAAGCCGGATGTCAGTACGCTCTGCATAGGACAAGCGGCGAGCATGGGATCTTTGCTGCTGACAGCCGGCGCAAAGGGCAAGCGCTTTTGTCTCGCCAACTCGCGCGTCATGATCCATCAGCCGCTGGGCGGCTTCCAGGGACAGGCATCGGATATTGAAATACATGCCAAAGAAATTCTGTTTCTAAAAAACCGGTTGAATGAACTGCTGGCAAAGCACACCGGGCAGAGCATAGAGACTATTGAGCGAGACACCGATCGGGATAATTTTCTGAGCGCCGAGAAGTCAGTGGAATACGGACTGATCGATGCTGTGCTAACCTACAGAAACGAGAGTACGAGTTGAGATATATGGAGCCATGGGGGAGTTGATTATTAGCTACGGGCGCAACGGCTCGGATAATGCGGGATAAAACTATGTCAGAGAAAACTGGCGGGGAAAAACTGCTTTATTGTTCCTTTTGCGGCAAGAGTCAACACGAAGTCAAGAAGCTCATCGCGGGTCCATCGGTATTTATTTGCGACGAATGTATCGAGCTCTGCAACGATATCATTCGAGAGGAAATACAAGGCGCGGAAGCCGCCAAGCTTACCAAGTCCGATTTACCGGTACCTCACGAAATCCGTCAGATTCTCGATCACTACGTGATCGGGCAGGAGCAGGCCAAAAAAATTCTTTCGGTAGCGGTGTATAACCACTACAAGCGCTTGAGAAATCTGGCGAAATCCGGTGACTCCGACGACATTGAGCTTGCCAAGAGCAACATCCTCCTCATCGGTCCGACGGGTTCTGGCAAGACTTTGCTCGCCCAGACACTGGCGCGGCTGCTCGATGTGCCTTTTGTCATGGCCGATGCAACGACACTGACCGAAGCAGGCTATGTGGGCGAGGATGTTGAAAATATCATCCAGAAGCTGCTCCAGAAATGCAATTATGACGCAGAAAAGGCCCAGCAGGGGATAGTTTATATCGACGAAATCGACAAGATCTCGCGTAAGGCGGATAACCCGTCGATCACACGGGATGTGTCGGGTGAAGGCGTGCAACAGGCTTTGCTCAAGCTGATAGAGGGAACTATCGCCTCGGTGCCGCCTCAGGGAGGCAGAAAACATCCCAATCAGGAATTTGTCCAGGTCGACACTACAAACATCCTTTTCATTTGCGGGGGTGCTTTTGACGGACTCGACAAGGTAATACGCGCTCGTTCCGAAAAGGGTGGGATAGGTTTCAGCGCCAATGTGAGAAGCCAGGACAATCGCAAGGATTTCGGCGCGGTGTTGCGTGGCGTAGAGCCGGAAGATCTGGTCAAGTATGGGCTGATCCCGGAGTTTGTCGGCCGCCTGCCGGTGGTTGCAACCCTAGAAGAACTGGATGAGTCAGCGTTGATTCAGATTTTGACCGAACCAAAGAACGCGCTTATCAAACAGTATCAGAAAATGTTTCACATGGAAGGAGGCGTCGATCTCGAATTTCGGGAGCAGGCGCTCAAAGCGATAGCCAAGAAGGCGCTTGCGCGCAAGACCGGTGCCCGGGGTTTGCGCTCCATTCTGGAAAATGCCTTGCTCGATACCATGTTCGATCTGCCATCTTTGGAAAATGTCGCCAAGGTGGTGATTGATCACGGCTCAGTCAATGGCGATATCAAGCCTATTCTGATTTATTCGGATAAACCAAAGGTAGCCAAGAGCTGTTAGTCCGAGTTCTGTAGCTTGTCTGGTCCGTTGCCTTGAATTTTCTCTGCGGCGTCCCCATAACTCTTGTTTGTTTCTTATAGGTGAGCCGATATGTCTTCTCCACTGAACGATCCCGATCAAATTTCGCTACCGCTATTGCCATTACGCGACGTCGTTGTCTTTCCGCATATGGTGATTCCTCTTTTCGTCGGACGGCCTAAATCCATAAAGGCACTGGAAGTCGCGATGGAGGCCGGCAAGAGTATTCTGCTGGTGGCCCAGAAATTCGCGGCCAAGGACGAGCCGGCGCCGGAAGATCTCTACGGCGTATGTACTGTGGCAAACCTGCTGCAGATGCTTAAATTGCCTGATGGTACTGTCAAGGTGCTTGTGGAAGGCGGCCGCCGCGCGCGCATCATGAAGGTGACCGATGATGGCGCGTATTTTTCGGGCGAAGCGGCATTACTGCCTCCGGATGCCGTAGACAACCATGAAGTTGAAGCCATGCGGCGGGCGATGCTGGCGCAGTTCGACCAGTATGTGAAGCTCAACAAGAAGATTCCGCCCGAAATACTGACTTCGCTCAGCGGGATAGATGAAGCAGGGCGCCTGGCCGATACAATCGCCGCTCATTTGCCTTTGAAACTCGAGCAGAAACAGGAAGTGCTGGAAATTTTTGATGTACCGAAGCGCCTGGAACATCTTCTGGGGCTACTTGAAACCGAACTCGACATCCTTCAGGTGGAAAAGCGCATTCGTGGACGTGTCAAACGCCAGATGGAGAAAAGCCAGCGCGACTACTACCTCAACGAGCAGGTCAAGGCCATCCAGAAGGAGCTGGGCGAAGGCGAAGACGGCGCAGATCTGGAAGAAATCGACAAGAAAATACAATCGGCCCAGATGTCCAAAGAGGCACGTTCAAAGGCAGAGGCAGAGTTGAAAAAACTGCGCTTGATGTCGCCCATGTCGGCCGAGGCCACGGTGGTTCGTAATTACATCGATGCCCTGGTAGCGCTCCCCTGGAAGAAAAAAAGCAAAATCAGCAAAAACCTGGGCGCCGCCGAAGTGGTGCTCGAGCAGGATCATTACGGCCTCGAAAAGGTCAAGGAACGAATTGTCGAGTATCTGGCTGTGCAGCAGCGCGTGGATAAGTTGAAGGCGCCTATTCTCTGCCTTGTTGGTCCGCCCGGAGTAGGGAAGACTTCATTGGGACAGTCCATAGCGCGTGCCACTAACCGCAAATTCGTGCGTATGTCCCTGGGCGGCGTGCGCGACGAGGCCGAGGTACGCGGCCACCGCCGTACTTATATCGGTTCAATGCCTGGCAAGATTCTGCAAAACATGACCAAGGTAGGCGTCAAAAACCCGTTATTCCTGCTCGATGAAGTGGATAAGATGGGTATGGATTTTCGTGGCGATCCGTCATCGGCGCTGCTGGAAGTGCTCGATCCAGAGCAGAACAATTCGTTTGTGGATCATTATATCGAGGTTGAGTACGATTTATCCGATGTCATGTTCGTCGCCACTGCGAACACGCTGAATATACCGCCGGCGTTGCTCGATAGAATGGAGGTGATCAGGCTGTCGGGCTATACCGAGGATGAGAAACTCAATATTGCAATGCGGTACTTGCTGCCCAAACAGATAAAAAACCATGGCTTGAAAGAAAATGAACTGGCAGTGTCAGAATCCGCCTTGCGTGACATTACGCGCTATTACACCCGCGAGGCGGGGGTACGTGCCATGGAACGGGAAATCTCCAAAATATGCCGCAAAGTGGTAAAAGCATTGTTGCTGAAAAGTGATCAGAAAAAGATTACTGTCAGCGGCAGAAACCTGGATAAGTACCTGGGTGTGCGGCGCTACACATATGGTGTTGCGGAAGAAAAAAATCAGGTCGGACAGGTTACCGGTCTCGCATGGACCGAGGTTGGGGGTGAACTGTTGACTATCGAGGCGGTGGTATTGCCCGGGAAGGGAAAAACCATCACAACCGGAAAGCTGGGTGAAGTAATGCAGGAATCTGTCCAGGCAGCACTATCCGTGGTACGCAGCCGTTCAAGAACGTTGGGTATTGTCGATGATTTTTACCAGAAGAACGACATCCATATCCACTTGCCGGAGGGCGCGACGCCCAAGGATGGTCCAAGCGCGGGGATCGGTATCTGCATTGCGATGGTATCGGCTCTGACAGGCATTCCAGCCCGGGCAACTGTGGCAATGACGGGGGAAATCACGTTGCGCGGCGAAGTGCTCCCTATTGGGGGGCTCAAGGAAAAACTGCTGGCAGCGCATCGCGGCGGCATAAAAACGGTACTGATCCCCGAGGACAACGTCAAAGACCTGACAGAGATTCCCGAGAACATTAAAAATAGATTGGATATTCATCCCGTCAAATGGATAGATGAGGTGCTGGATCTGGCCCTGGAGCGCAAGCCGGACGCGCTTCCCTCTGCAGCCTCGCCGGTGCCCGGTCCTGGTCCTGGTCCTGTTGCGGTAGAGGGAGATGCGAGAAGCACGGTTATCAAGCATTGAATTATCAAACTGTTCTTTTGCATTTTATTGCTTGACTCCGTCGGACTACTCACCAATATGGATGAATTTACTTTCAGTCATTTTAGATGAGATTTTCGCGGCAAATCGGTGCATGAAAGGTTTTCTGAAATATTTTCACAATTGCTTGACCAAGCACAAGCGGCTTGATATAAAACCGATTGCAGGGTTTTTGTAACTCTTTTAACAATAACGAAAGGGGAATCACGTGAACAAATCTGAGCTCATCGATGCCATCGCCAAATCGTCCGACATTTCCAAGGCCTCTGCGGGAAATGCTCTGGACGGTGCATTATCGGCTATTAAAGTCGCCCTTAAAAAAGGCCAAAGCGTCACCCTGGTGGGATTTGGAACTTTCAAAGTAGGTACGCGGGCCGCCCGCACCGGCCGGAATCCGCGCACCGGCGCGGCTATCAAAATCGAGGCCACAAAGGTTCCAAAATTCACTGCTGGCAAGGCGCTCAAGGATGCAGTAAACTAGCGTTTTTTCGGACGGGGTGCTTAGCTCAGTTGGTAGAGCGTCGCCCTTACAAGGCGAATGTCGGCGGTTCGACCCCGTCAGCACCCACCAGCGGTTGTTATTGTTGGAGTGGTAGTTCAGTTGGTTAGAATACCGGCCTGTCACGCCGGGGGTCGCGGGTTCGAGTCCCGTCCACTCCGCCAGATTTTGCGCTAAACCAAGGCGAACGTGAGTTCGCCTTTTTTATTCGTTTTCCACCCATTAATGTTTGATTTCGTCCATAAAAAACAACGAATAGTCCAGATCATCCTGGCACTTGCTTTACTGCCATTTTTGTTCTGGGGACTTGAGTCGTATCAGGGTAGTGACGGCGGCGACCATGTTGCGCAAGCGGCGGGAGAAAAAATTTCCCGGGAGGAATTTGCTCAGGCGCTGCGCAACCAGCAGGAAAATCTGCGGGCTACCATGGGAGAAAACGTTAACGATACCATGCTGGACTCCCCGGAGGTGCGATCCGCGGTATTGGAAGGGCTGATTCAACAGCGATTACTGAGGCATGAGGCATCGCGTGTCGGATTGATTGTGCCGGATTCCCAACTGGTGGAGATGATACAAAATATTTCCGCGTTTCAGGAAGATGGAAAATTCTCCAAGCAGCGCTACGAAGAATTGCTGCGTGGCCAGGGAATGAACCCCCGAACATTTGAAGCGCGCGTGCGTCAGGAGTTGATGCGGCAGCAACTGATTGCTCCCTATAGCGAAAATGGCTTCATTTCCCATTCAGTAGCGGAAAGAGTTATACGACTGAGCGAAGAGAAACGTGAAATCAGCCTGGCTGAAATACAGCCGGAGCAATTCCTGCAGCAGATCAAACCGGACGATGCAGCCATCAAAACCTATTACGACACCCATCAGGCCGAGTTTCAGTTGCCGGAGCAGGTGCGGGTCGAATATTTAGTGGTATCACTGGATGAGCTGATTAAACAGTCGCACGTCAGCGATGAGGAAGCAACCAGGTATTTCAACGAACACAGGGACGAATTTGGGCAGCAGGAAGAACGCCAGGCAAGTCACATTCTCATTAGTGCCCCTGCCACAGCGTCAGATGCGGAAAAGCAGGCCGCGCGCGCCAAAGCCGAGCAATTGCTGCTCGAAGTCAGAAAGTCTCCCCAGCGTTTTGCGGATCTCGCCAAGGAGCATTCGCAGGACCCGGGCTCAGCGGCCAAAGGGGGCGACCTTGGTTTTTTCGCGCGCAACATGATGGTCAAGACTTTTGAAGATGCGGTTTTCGAGATGAAATTGGATGAAATCAGCGACGTGATCGAGACAGAACACGGTTTTCATATTATCAAGCTTGCCGGGATAAAGGGCGCAAAACCAGTGGGTCTTGATGAAGTAAGGGGTCGCGTTGAGCAGGAAGTAAAAAGACAAAAAGCGGAAAAGATGTTTGGTGAGATGGCGGAAGACTTCGGCAATACGGTATATGAGCAGAGCGATAGTCTGCAGCCAGCCTCGGAGAAGTTCAACCTGCCCATCCAGCAGAGTGACTGGATCCCGAAAAACGGCGGCAAGCCTCCATACTTCACGGACGAACGACTGCTGCAGGCGATATTTTCGGACGACGCAGTCAAGGACAAACGTAATACCGAAGCAATCGAAGTTTCGCCGAACACGCTGGTTTCAGCGAGAGTGCTGGGCCACAGGCCTGCGACAACGCCTCCTGTTACAGAATTAAGAGATAAAATTGCCGAGACCATAGCGCGGCAGGAAGCAGCCAAGGCGGCTGTAAACGAGGGAAGAGAGAAACTTGCCAGGTTGCAGGACGGCAAGGATGCGATGGTCAAGTGGAGTGCTTCCCGGCAAATTTCCCGAAAGAATCCCCAAGGCCTTGACAACGAAACCGTGCGGGCAGTTTTCAAGACCGAAACCGAAAAACTGCCGTCTTATACCGGATTGGCCAATTCCCAAGGCGGTTTTACCTTGATCCGCGTCGAGCAGGTAATTGAACCTGAACCGGCGGATATGGCTGAAACCAAAGCGTTTGCCGGACAGCTACAACAGCTGCTTGCCCAGCAGGAACTCTCATCTTATTTGGCCGAAGTGAGGAAGCGGTATGACGTCTCCGTGAGCGGCGAAAATCTGGAGAAGTAGCGCAGGAATCCTGAAGGCAACTTTCGAATAAATTCCACTTCCTTCCGATGCGGAAATCAGGCACTCGTCGCCATTGTGCTTCTCGCGTCGAATCGAGTTGGGGTCTCCTTCCTCTTATCTCGTCATCATCCCGATTCTGCAACCCGGTTGGCAAATGAGCGCGCCGGGGAGGACTTTCAGAGATTGCTCAAGAATCAATCAGGTCAAACGCAACCGTGTTAAACCCTGCATCGACGTGAGTAATTTCGCCGGTAATACCGCTAGCCAGATCACTGCACAGAAAAGCAGCAACATTACCGACCTCCATGATCGAAACGTTACGCCGTAGCGGCGCGACTTTTTCGGTATAGCTCAACAGTTTTCCAAAGTTGCCAATTCCCGCCGCTGCCAGTGTCTTGATGGGTCCGGCAGAGATGGCATTGACCCGTATCCCCTTGGGGCCGAGGCTGGATGCCATGAAGCGCACATTCGCCTCAAGACTTGCTTTGGCCAGTCCCATGACGTTGTAATTCGGCATAACCCTTGTCGAGCCAAGGTAGCTGAGTGTAAGGAGTGCACCGTTCCTGCCTTGCATGAGCGGCATCCCCGCCTTGGCCAGTGCCGTAAAGCTGTAGGAACTGACATCGTGGGCTATGCGGAACGCCTCGCGGTCTACGCTTTCGATATAGTCTCCGCTCAATGCCTCACGCGGGGCAAAGGCGATTGAATGAACGATGCCGTCAAGGCCGTCCCAACGTTTCGCCAAATCGTCGAAACAGCGGTCGATTTCCGTGTCGTTCGAAACATCACAGGGAAACAACAGGTCGCTACCGAATTCGGTAATTATTTTTCCCACTCGTTCACGCACTCCTTCCCCCTGATAAGTAAAGGCCAGTTGCGCACCTTCGCGATGCATTGCTTTAGCAATGCCGTAGGCAATGGACCGATTACTTAGCAGTCCGGCGATGAGAATGCGCTTATCGGCGAGAAGGGTCATGTCATATCCTTGCGATAGTTGAGTAATCTGCGGAATTATAGCTTCAAGTCCACGGTACTTGTAGAATCATCAGTTTTCGCCTGAGTTGCACTCAGGCTGTTTGCCCCACATTTACGCTACACTAACGCATCAATGAAGGCAGCAGTGTTTACCGAACCCTTGAAACCGTCTTCACTTTCGCCGTTAGCGAGGGCGACAGTACCTTTGCACGATCGGATACACGAAACAGGCCGAGCCATTCCCAGGTGCCTTGAGTATCTACTGGTAATACTTACAGCCCTGATGTGCGCGTGCAGCGGTCCCTGGAATAATCCCTATCCCGAAAGCGATACGGGGAAAAATATTCTTTATGGTGCGTTTGCCGAGCGTCCGAAGCATCTGGACCCCGTGCAGTCCTATAGCTCCAACGAAATCCTTATCACAGCACAGATTTACGAACCGCCATTGCAATACCATTACCTTAAACGTCCCTACGAGCTGATTCCGGCGTCGGCGGCAAAAATGCCGATAGTAGAGTATTTCGACGAGAAAGGAACGCGTTTGCCGGACAATGCCCGTGATGAGCAGATTGCTTACACGATTTATGAGATCTCGATCATGCCTGGCATTCGTTTCCAGCCTCATCCGGCATTCGCCAAAGACCAGCAGGGAGAGTTTCTTTATCATCGCCTACCAGAAAAGGAGTTGGCCGACATCCACAAACTGGGCGATTTTCCCCATACGGATTCCCGCGAACTGACTGCTGAAGATTACGTCTTCCAGATCAAACGGCTGGCACACCCCCGGCTGCATTCACCAATTTTTGGTTTGATGTCCGATTACATTGCTGGCCTCAAGGAATACGCTGAAACCCTGCGGGCAGCCGATGAGGCGCAACTCAAGGAGCAGGGCAGAGATGCGTATCTGGATTTGAACAACTATCCGCTGGCGGGCGCGGAGACGGTAGATCGCTATACCTACCGCGTCAAGATCAACGGCAAATATCCTCAGTTCAAGTACTGGCTGGCAATGCCTTTTTTCGCCCCTATCCCATGGGAGGCGGAACGTTTTTACAATCAGAAGGGATTGGCTGAAAAAAATATCAACCTTGACTGGTACCCGCTGGGAACCGGACCTTATATGCTGACGGAAAACGACCCCAACCGCGTGATGGTTCTGGAAAAAAACCCCAATTTTCATGGCGAGACTTATCCGTCCGAGGGAATGCCGGGCGATGGACAGGCCGGTTTGCTAGGGGATGCGGGAGCACCGCTGCCCTTTATTGACAAAGTCATATACAGCCGTGAGAGGGAGAGCATTCCTCGCTGGAACAAATTCCTGCAAGGCTACTATGACGCTTCGAATATCGGTTCGGACAGTTTCGATCAGGCAGTTCAACTGACGGGACAGGGTGAAGCAACCGTGACCGAAGCGATGCAGGAGCAAGGCATCCGCCTGGAGACAGCAGTGGCGACCTCCACGAATTACATGGGTTTCAACATGCTGGATCCGGTGGTGGGCGGTGTCGGTAAACAGGGGCGCGAAGCCGCCAGAAAATTGCGGCAGGCTATTTCGATCGCAGTGGATTACGAGGAGTATGTTTCCATATTTGCCAATGGACGCGGTGTTCCTGCCCAGGGACCCATCGCACCGGGTATCGCTGGTCACCGGGAAGGCAAGGAAGGAATCAATCCGGTGGTATACGACTGGGTAGACGGGCGCCCCCGCCGTAAACCAATCGAGGCTGCCAGAAAACTGCTGGCAGAAGCAGGTTATCCCGATGGTATGGACGCCAAAACAGGCGCGCCGCTCGTGCTTTATTTCGATGTCACCACTCGCGGAACCGAAGACAAATCCAGTCTCGACTGGATGCGCAAGCAATTCCGGAAACTCAATATCCAGCTAGTGGTCCGGAATACAGACTACAACCGCTTCCAGGACAAGATACGCAAGGGCAACGCACAAATTTTCGAGTGGGGCTGGAATGCGGATTATCCCGACCCGGAAAATTTTTTATTCCTGCTGTACGGTCCCCAGCGAAAAGTCGGAAACGAAGGCGAGAACGCCGCCAATTACTCCAACCCGGAGTATAACCGGCTGTTCGACCGAATGAAGAATATGGAAAACGGTCCCAAACGTCAGCAGATCATTGACCGGATGATAACTATTCTTCGTCACGACTCACCCTGGCTCTGGGGGTACCACCCCAAGGAATACGGGTTGTATCACGCCTGGTACGGCAATATTAAAGCGAACAGATTGTCAAATAACAATGTCAAATACTTCCGGATAGATGCCGGCATGCGGGAGCAGAAGCGGAGCGAATGGAACAAACCGGTGCTGTGGCCTGCCATAGCGGGATTGATTGTGCTGGTGGCAAGCATGATTCCCGCCGTCGTCGTTTACCGCCGCAGGGAGCGAGGGGCAGGAATAACGAGTACAACAACAGAAATACATATGTCATGAGCTTCAATGCTTAATTACATTATCCGGCGCGTGCTGTACGCGATTCCCATTCTGATCGGCGTCAATCTGATTACCTTCACCTTATTCTTCGTGGTGAACACGCCCGATGATATGGCGCGAATGCAACTGGGGATCAAGCGCGTTACCCCCGAAGCCATTGCCAAGTGGAAGCAGGAGCGCGGCTACGATAAGCCGCTGATGTTCAGCAGCAGCGACGAGGGTTTCGCAAAACTGACGAATACTATTTTTTTTGAGAAGTCGGCTGCCATGTTTGCTTTCCGTTTCGGTCGCGCCGATGATGGACGGGATATTGCTTATGAAATCAAAAGCCGGATGGTGCCCAGCCTCGCCATCGCACTGCCGGTATTTCTGCTGGGGTTGGGCGTCTATATAGTCTTTGCGCTGATAATGGTGTTTTTTCGGGCCACCTACGTGGATTTCTGGGGTGTGGTACTATGCGTCGCGCTAATGTCCATCTCCAGTTTATTCTACATTATCGCCGGACAATTTCTGATCAGCAAATTGTGGCATCTAGTGCCGATATCAGGTTATGGTCAAGGGTTGGATGCCGCCAAATTTCTCGTCCTCCCGGTGATTATCGGCGTGATAAGCGGCGCTGGCGCCAATACCCGCTGGTATCGAACCCTCTTTCTGGAAGAAATGGGTAAAGACTATGTCCGTACCGCCCGGGCCAAGGGCTTGCCGGAAAGTATCGTACTGTTTGGGCACGTGCTCAGAAACGCCATGATTCCCATACTCACCGGAGCGGTAGTCGTGATTCCGCTGCTTTTTCTCGGTAGCCTGATTGCCGAATCTTTTTTTGGTATACCCGGATTGGGCAGCTATACCATTGATGCAATCAACTCTCAGGATTTCGCAGTAGTGCGGGCCATGGTTTTTCTCGGATCGCTGCTTTATATCGTCGGGCTGATATTGACAGACATTTCCTATACGCTGGTGGACCCCAGGATCAGGTTGGAATAATGGTATCCCAACAAGCGCGCTGATGTCTTTCAAACCCGTAATTCTATGGACAGATGCGCTCGTCTACCTCCTGGTTGCGGCGCTGATCCTGTTTGCCTGGCACGTACGGAGAAACGAGCATCTCTGGGCGCCGTGGCGCCGTGTCGGTCATAGTGCAAGCGGCATGGCGGCGCTCACGGTGCTGGTATTCTTTGTGATTATAGGTTTACTTGACACGGTGCATTTACGTCCCGCAGTGGAGAATAATAGCGGCGGCGAAACAGCTTATAGTGTGGAAGTCCTAAGCTTGTTCGACGTGATCGCGACCCCGTTGCGGACACAGGTGGAAAAGACTTATTCAGCACCGTTTGCCGCATATCTTTATGCTCGAGAAACAATAGAGCATCCGGGCGGCGGGCAGACACGGGAATTTCCCCGCCTGAAATTCGGCGCAGCGCATTTGCAGGATCCAGAAACGCAGCTTGTCACCGATATCGCCTGGCGAGCGGCAGCGGGCGGCGGTCTTGGGCTGTTCTTCTGGTGCCTGGCTGTCGCGTCGTTGGCCCTGTTATTGGCACGCCGCAGCGGTGAAGCATTTCTATCAATGCTCTCCGCTATCAGGCGCGGTGCTACCGCCATTCCCTGGAACGCGGCATGCATCACACTGGCGCTCATCCTGGTAATGTGCGGTGCGGCGCTGGCCTTATGCGGAAGCTACCATATATTGGGCACTGACAAGGTAGGGCAGGATGTTTTCTACCAGTCCCTGAAAAGCATCCGCACCGGACTCGTGATCGGGACGCTCACTACATTGATGATGCTTCCTTTTGCACTGCTCCTGGGCATCACCGCCGGCTACTTTCGAGGCTGGGTGGATGATGTGATTCAATATCTGTATACCACGCTGAGTTCAATTCCCGGGGTTCTGCTTATTGCAGCGGCAGTGTTGATGACGCAGGTATACATGGAGACGCACCCGGAGCTGTTCGATACGGTCGCGTCCCGCGCCGATCTGCGTCTGCTGTTTCTGTGCATCATACTCGGGGTGACGAGCTGGACCGGGTTGTGCCGCCTGCTGCGCGGCGAAACGCTGAAGTTGCGTGAAATGGAATATATCCAGGCGGCTCACGCATTCGGTGTTTCCCACTGGCGAATTCTCAGCCGCCACATTCTTCCCAACGTGATGCATATCGTGCTGATTACTACGGTGATGGATTTCAGCGGCCTGGTTCTCGCTGAAGCTGTGCTGTCTTACGTAGGCGTTGGCGTTGATCCTTCAACCATCAGTTTTGGCACCATGATTAATGCGGCACGTCTGGAAATGGCACGGGACCCAATGGTATGGTGGTCCTTGCTTGCGGCCTTCAGTTTCATGTTTGCCCTGGTCTTGAGCGCTAATCTGTTTGCCGATGCGGTACAAAATGCATTTGATCCACGAGTGAAGACCCTGTCGGCGAGAGTTGGAGCATTGCGGCGCAAACGCAGAGAAGAGCCAGAAGCCAAATCTTCTCCCACCAGGACCGAGGGTTCTCTTCCGTCATGAATGCGGTTTTGCAAATCAACGATCTCGAGACCATTCTCTACACGGAGGCAGCGCCGGTGCGAGCGGTGGATGGACTTACACTACAGATCATGAGGGGTGAGACTTTCGCGCTGCTGGGTGAATCCGGCTGCGGAAAATCCATAACTGCCCTGTCCGTTATGCGATTGCTGCCAGACTCGGGGGAAATTTTGGGGGGTTCCGTCAGACTCGGCGGAGAGGATCTGCTTCTGCTGCCTGAGGCCGCCATGCGCGGCATTCGCGGAAAGCGCATCAGCATGATTTTTCAGGAGCCAATGCTAAGCCTGAATCCAGTCATGACCGTGGCGGATCAGATTGGCGAAGTGTTGCAGCGGCATTTCAATTTACGCGGTGCGGTGGCACAAAAACGCATACAGGAAATTCTGAATCAAGTGGGAATACCTGATCCGGCAAGGCGCATGAATGAGTATCCGTTCCAGTTTTCGGGCGGAATGAAGCAGCGGATGATGATAGCCATGGCACTGGCAGGAGAACCTGAACTGCTTATCGCCGATGAGCCTACTACCGCGCTGGACGTAACCATTCAGGCGCAGGTACTTGACCTGATGCGTAATCTGCAGCAGCGCGACGGCATGGCCATCCTATTCATTACTCACGATCTCAGCGTGGCAGCGGAGATAGCGCATCGGGTGGGGATAATGTATGCCGGAGAAATCGTGGAGACAGCGACGCGCGACGCGTTTTTCCGTGGTCCCGCACATCCCTATTCACGGAAGTTGCTCGCGTCCTTGCCGGGAAGGGATAAGCGGCGGCAGGGTTTGCGCCTGGCCGCAATCAGCGGAAACGTACCGCCCCTGTCACATGAATTCGTGGGGTGCCGTTTTGCGGATCGCTGTGATCATGCCTGGGAATTATGTCATGAGGTCGCGCCGGGATGGACCGCGCTGGCCGGTGAACAGCAGGTAAGGTGTCATCTTTTTAACCAGAATTGGGGATCTGGCGTTCGGGAGCAACAATTCAAGGATGAAAGGCGGGAATCCGCTGCGCAGAATTCAGGAAAGCCGGATAAGTCCGATACGGATACCGGAACCGGGTTGCTGAATCATGAATCCGGAGTTGCGGATTCATGCTTGTTGTCCGTGACCGACCTGAAAGTTTACTTCCCCATCCACAAGGGTTTCATGAAACATGTGGCGGGATATGTCAAAGCGGTCGATGGCGTGTCCCTCGAGATTTGCCAAGGTAAGACGTTGGCGTTGGTAGGGGAATCGGGTTGCGGAAAAACCACGGTTGGCAAGGGTATCCTGCAACTGATTCCCCCCACCGGGGGCAGCGTGCGCTATGGCGGGCTCGAGCTGGTAGGGCTGGAACGCAACCGGTTGCGAAAGCTGCGCGCCGAGCTCCAGCTTATATTCCAGGATCCGTATTCATCACTCAATCCGAGAATGCGTATCATCGATATTATCGAAGAGGGAATGAACGCCCTGAATATCGAAAACGACAGCAAAGCAAGCCATGCTGAGCGTCTATCCGGCACCGATAGAAACAAGGTGGACAAGCTATTGGACAGTGTCGGGCTATCGCCGGAAACGAAATGGCGTTATCCGCACGAGTTTTCGGGCGGCCAGCGGCAGCGTATCGCCATTGCCCGCGCGTTGGCCGTCAACCCAAAACTGATCGTATGCGATGAGCCGACAAGCGCCCTGGATGTATCGGTACAGGCGCAGATTTTAAATCTGTTGAAGGAACTGCAGAATAATCTGGGATTGGCCTATCTGTTCATCACGCACAACATTTCAGTGGTGGAATATATTGCGGATGAAGTGGCCGTGATGTATCTGGGGAGAATAGTGGAACGCGGCAGCGTGGATGAAGTTTTGACCAGCCCCCGGCATCCCTATACGCAGGCCCTGCTGTCGGCGGTTCCGGTAATTGAACCTGAATCGAAACGTCAGGTCATACACCTTCATGGAGATATGCCATCTCCCTCCCATCCACCATCAGGCTGCCACTTTCATCCCCGCTGCCCCCACGTCATGCCGGTCTGCCGCGAAGCGTATCCGGCAACAAGCACATTCAGTTCATCGCATACAGCGCGCTGTTATCTTTATCCTCAGGAACAGGATTGAGCGCATCTGGAAGCACAAGCACAAGCACAAGCATAAGGAATATGTATATGGTTGGTCAGGAAGTCGCACGTCGCCGTACGTTTGCCATCATTTCTCACCCGGATGCCGGCAAGACGACGCTTACCGAGAAACTGCTGTTGTTTGCCGGGGCGATTCATATCGCGGGCAGCGTCAAGGCGCGCAAGGCAAGCCGTCATGCCACTTCCGACTGGATGGAGATCGAGAAGCAGCGCGGTATTTCGGTAGCCAGTTCGGTGATGCAGATGGAGTACGGAGATTGTGTCATCAATTTACTGGATACACCGGGACACCAGGATTTTTCCGAAGATACCTATCGTGTTCTGACTGCCGTGGATGCCGCCCTCATGGTGATCGACGCTGCCAATGGCGTGGAGGCCCAGACGCTGCGACTGCTGAACGTTTGCCGCGCGCGTAATACGCCCATCATCACTTTCGTGAATAAAATGGACCGCGAAGTGCGTGACCCACTCGACCTTATCGACGAGATTGAACGAACGCTGGACATGGCCGCGGTGCCTTTTACCTGGCCAATGGGTATGGGCCGTGGTTTTAATGGTGTATTTGATCTGAGGCGCGATAGCATGCGTGTTTTCCGGCCGGGGTCGGACAGGTTGGATAACGAGGACGAAATCATCGAGGGCCTGAACAATCCCGCTATCGCGGAACGCTTTGCGGACAACGCCGCCAAGGTGCAGCAGGAAGTCGAATTGATACGCGGTGCCTCACCCGAATTCAGTCATGCGGCATTCCTCGCAGGTCGGCAGACGCCGATATTTTTCGGCTCGGCCATCAATAACTTTGGCGTTCGCGAGGTGCTTGAGGCGCTGGTCGATCTCGCGCCGCCGCCTGGACCGCGGAGCGCCTTGCAACGCCGCGTACAACCTGCTGAACCGAAGTTTTCAGGCGTGGTATTCAAGATTCAGGCCAATATGAACCCGGCTCACCGGGATCGTATTGCGTTCGTGAGAATTTGCTCGGGCCGGTTCGTGCGCGGCATGAACCTGAGGATAGTGCGTAATGATAAGGATATCCGGACCAACGGCGTCGTCTCATTCCTCTCCCAGCGGCGCGACTTGCTGGACATTGCCTATCCCGGCGATATCATCGGGATTCCCAATCATGGGACGCTGCAACTGGGAGATACGCTGACAGAAGGCGAGCGGCTGCAGTTTACAGGTTTGCCGTTTTTCGCGCCGGAACTTTTCCAGACCGTCGAGATTGCCGACCCGATGCGCAGCAAGCAGCTTAAATTGGGGCTCGCGCAACTTGGTGAGGAGGGCGCGATTCAGGTGTTTCGTCCTCACTGGGGAGGTACCTTGCTGCTGGGCGCGGTGGGCACTCTGCAGTTCGAGGTGGTAGCGCACCGGCTCAAGCATGAATATGGTGTGGATGCCCGGCTCGCACCCGCGAAGTACCAGTTGGCGCGCTGGGTCACTGCGGATGACCCGCGCGAACTTAAACGATTCATCGATACCAACGCGCATCGGATCGCCTATGATGTTGTCGCTGCACCGACCTTTCTGGCCTCCTATGGGGCGGAACTGAGCGTGGCGGAAGAAAGCTGGAAATCCATACGGTTTCACAGAATGCGGGAGCATGCCGGACTGGTATTCGAGACTCTCGATGGATGAACAAGCTGATTCCTTCGAGCATAGGTTGTCGTCATTTCCGTTTTTGCGGCAGGCATGTAGCGACAGCGCAATGCCTGCGCTTATTGCCCTGCATGCTGCTGACATATGCGGGCGGGCACAAGAATCCGTGCAGGATTTCCTTAGCTGACTTCCGCAAGCAACTTATCGATCATTTGCTCCGCCTGACGCAGATAGCCGGCGCCAAACAGGTTGAGGTGGTTCAGTATGTGATAGAGGTTGTATAGCGTTTTACGCGTGGTATAGCCCGGATCGAGCGGGTAGGCGTCTCGATAAGCTGCATAAAAAACATCGGGGAACCCGCCGAAAAGTTCGGTCATGGCAACATCCGTTTCGCGATCGCCGTAATATACGGCCGGATCGAATACTACCGGTTGGGCTGCCTCATCAAAACTATAATTGCCACTCCATAAATCGCCGTGCAATAGCGACGCAACCGGTTGTGACACTGGAAAAAAGCAATCCAGTTGCTCCATCAGCCGTTCGCCTCGTGTCTGCAATCGTCCCGAGCGCCCCGAGTGTCCATTCACCGCGGCTAATCGCAACTGATAGCCTAAACGGTATTTACGCCAGAATTCAATCCAGTTGGACGAAGATATGTTAATTTGCGGCGTCGCGCCGATCGTGTTGTCTCGCGTCCATCCGTATTTTTCCGAAGAGAAATGATGCATTGCGGCAAGGCCCGATCCCAACGTCGCCGCACTACTGCGTGAACCCTTGCCCATCTCCAGATATTCCAGCACCAGCCAAGCCGTAGAACTGTTTTTTCCCCAGCATACCGGCGCAGGTACCCGGAGGGTGCGGGAGCTGTGGATTTCGTGAAGACCTGCCGCTTCGGCTTCGAACATCGAAAGGCCGTCTGCATGGTTCAGTTTGACAAAAAATCGCCGGCCGTTGTCTTCAATACGATGCGCCTGATTAATGCAACCGCCGCCGACGGACGAAATTTTGCCTACGGCGAACGGGATGCCGGTGGAACTGGAGATTTGCGCGCCGATTTCAGTCCAGGGCAGCATAAGCGGAGAAGTTTACGGGACCGTCGGTGTGCTGCTTGAGGATAGCCATTCCCTGGCGCGCCCAATGGCCGCGCTCACCTGCGGAGGCGCGGTTCCACCCACGTGGTTACGGCTATTTATCGAACCGTCCAGCGTCAGCATCGCGAAGATATCGTCGGCAATCAGCGGGGAGAATTGCTGCAGTTCCGGCAGGGTAAGTGCGCTCAGGTCCCGTCTATTCTTTTCGGCAAAGCGCACCGCCTGCGCCACAGCTTCGTGCGCCTCGCGGAAAGGGAGGCCTTTTTTGGTCAAATAATCGGCCAGATCCGTGGCAGTCGCATAGCCTCGCATTGCGGTGTTGCGCATTGCCCGCTCATTGACGCGGATACCGGCCAGCATATCGGCGTAGATACGCAGCGTGTCGGTCAGCGTGTCCACCGTATCGAATAGCGGTTCCTTGTCTTCCTGGTTGTCTTTGTTGTATGCAAGCGGCTGAGCCTTCATCAGCGTAAGCAGGGCCACCAGATGCCCATTGATGCGCCCGGTCTTGCCGCGAACCAGTTCGGGCACATCGGGATTCTTCTTTTGGGGCATGATGGACGAACCGGTACAGAATCGGTCCGCAAGATCGATGAAGCCGAAGGAGGGGCTCATCCATAAAATCAGTTCTTCCGATAATCGCGACAGATGTGTCATGACCAGGGCGGCTGCGGCACAGAATTCAATCGCGAAATCCCGATCGGAAACCGCATCCAGAGAGTTTTCGCAAACGCTATCGAAATCCAGTTCTCGCGCCACCATCGCTCGATCGATAGGATAGCTGGTTCCTGCCAGCGCCGCGGCACCCAGCGGCAGCTTATTCACGCGCTTTCTGCAGTCGGACAAGCGCTCGGCATCGCGTTTCAGCATTTCGAAATACGCCATGAGGTGGTGACCGAAGACCACCGGCTGCGCTACCTGCAAATGAGTGAAACCGGGCATCACGGTGTCCACGTGCTTTTCCGCGAGATCGAGCAGCGCATGCTGCATTGCGTGGATGAGGCCGATAATATTGTCGATCGAGGCGCGCAAGTAGAGCCGCACATCGGTAGCGACCTGATCGTTGCGTGATCGTGCCGTGTGCAGTCTTTTCCCGGCATCGCCTATCAGGGTTGTGAGACGCCTCTCGATATTGAGATGCACGTCTTCCAGTTCCAGCCGCCAGACAAAATCGCCATTGTGGATTTCTTCCTGAATCCGGCCCAGACCCAGTTCGATAGCAGCCAGGTCATCCGGACCAATGATGCCTCTGGCTGCGAGCATGCGCGCGTGAGCGAGCGACCCCCGGATATCGTAGTCCGCCAGCCGCCGATCGAAATCCACTGACGCGGTATACCGCTGCACCAGTTCCGAGACCGGTTCGTCAAAGCGTCCCGACCAGGTGGTTGTGCTTTCAACCGGTGCCACGCTCTTTTTGGAAGCTGCCATGATGTATTGTCAGTGTCTTGTTGGCATGGAAGTGATACAGCTTTTCACGCCGCTCTCTTGCAGCGCTCGTTGCCGCATTCTTTCCGTCATGCTCGTGAAATAATGAGTATAAATCAAAACACCCGCCTCAGCGGCTCTTCAGCTCAATGGCTGCGAACGCGGCGGGGCCGGCCAAGCCCTCCCGATCCCGGATATCCTCGTCAAACCTGAAGGACTAACGGAAGAGTTTCCGCGGCGGCCGGTAAAATACTCTTCAAGCTCAGAAATCCTGCGGATCCACGTCCAGAGTCCAACGCACCTTGCGGTTGGAGAATGTGTCCAGCTTTGCGCGCCAGGGGGCCAGGAATTCCTGTAATTTGCGGCGCGAGCGGGATTGTACCAGCAGATATGCCCGTTCCATTCCCTTTAGCCGTGCCATTTGTGCCGGGACCGGATCGAATACCTCTATCTGCTTCGGCGCTTGCGCTACTGCTGCCGCGTTCGCGAGAAAACTGAGCGCGGCATCGATCCTGGGTGCTTCCGCGTGTAATAGAACCTGATAGACGAACGGTGGGAACCCTGCAGTCCTTCTTTCCTCCAGCAATGTCTGCGCCAGCAAGTCGTAATCGTGCCGCCGCAATGCATGGTAAAGAGGGTGATCGGGGAACTCCGTTTGAATCAGCACTTCTCCAGGGATACCGGCGCGTCCGGCGCGACCTGCAACTTGCATGAGTTGCGCAAACAACCGCTCCGATGCGCGAAAATCCGTACTGAACAGGGAAGCGTCCGAGTTCAGAATGCTCACCAGAGACAGATTTGGAAAGTCGTGCCCTTTCGCGAGAATCTGAGTTCCAACCAGAATGTCTACGCGTTGTTCCTGAATGTCTCTCAACATTTGTTGCCAGGCGCCTTTCCGATTCGTACTGTCGCGATCGATACGCATGATTCGCGCATCGGGGAAATGATTTGCCAATGCAGCCTCCACCCGCTGTGTGCCATGACCGAAAGGGGCGATATCCTGATCTCCGCATTCGGGACAGACATGGGGAAACCGTTCCTGATGACCACAATGATGGCACCGAAGTTTTTTATCGCGCAGGTGTACCACCAGTCGACTGGCGCAGCGGTGACAGGCCGCTGTCCAGCCGCATGACCTGCAGAGTAATACGGGCGCATAACCACGGCGATTTATGAAAACAAGGCTTTGCTGATTTAACGTGAGACATCTCTCCAGCGCGGCAATCATGGGCGCAGAAAAACTTTCCTTAGTCTTCGCGGCACGGGTGTCGATACAGCGTACTATGGGCAGAGCGGCGTTCTCGACCGCGCGGGACGGCAGCCGCAGTCTGAGATAGCGGCCGGTGGTTGCATTGTAATAACTCTCAAGGGACGGTGTGGCGGAGCCCAGTATCACTGGCACGTCCGCATGCTTGGCACGAAAGATGGCTACGTCTCGCGCCGAATAGCGCAAGCCATCCTGTTGTTTGAACGAGGCGTCCTGCTCCTCATCCACAATTATCAGTCCAAGCCTTGGCAGCGCGGTGAATATGGCGAGGCGAGTGCCGAGGATTATTTCGGCTTCGCCCTGTTGCGCTTGCAGCCAGCCGGTCGCGCGCTCAGAGGGACTAAGTCCGCTATGGAGGCTTATCAGCTTCAGGGCAGGGAAGCGTGCACGGAAGATTGCTTCCAGCTGCGGTGTCAGGTTGATTTCGGGGACCAGCACGAGCGTTTGCCGCGCTTGCCCCAACAGCAGCGAAATCAGCCGGAGATATACCTCGGTTTTTCCGCTGCCCGTAACCCCGTGCAATAGCCAGGTATTGAACTCATTTATCCTGGGAGCAATCGCATTGAAGGCATTTTCCTGCGCGGTAGTAAGGGCGGGGGCCGGCAGTATTTTCTCGCTGGAAGCTGGAGCGGCGGGCGGAGCAGCAGATATCTCTTCAACCCATCCTAGTGTTACCAATTCTCTCAGGGCCTTGGGCGCCCGCGGTGAAAGTTGTTTTGCCTCGCTAATGCTTATTGTTGCGCCGGACTCTCTCAGCCTCGCCAAAAGCCTGTGTTTGACCACCTGGCGGGCGGGAACAGCCGATATGTCAGTTGCACGTCCTGTAGTGGTGAGGCAGTATCGAGAAACAGGGGGGACGTTTTGCACGAAGGGTTTACTGCTGCGCAGCCTGTTGGGCAGTCCGTTCATCACCACCTCCCCCAGGGGATGATGGTAGTACTCGCTGCAGAAACGAAATAGGTCGAGCAATGCCCGGGGCAGCGGCGGGATGTCCCGAAATATATGGGCCACGCGCTTGAGTTTGGAATACGAGACGGAAGAGTGAGTAGTCACTTCCATAATTACTCCCGTCATCATATTTTTCCCAAACGGGACGAGCGCACGAGCGCCGATATCCTGCTCCGTTACCTCAATATCCGATGCAAGGTAATCGAACAAAATATTCAGCGGAATATCAAGCGCGACGCGTATGATGGGCATGCCAGGGAAGGGATTAAAGGCGTATTACCCGAAATGGAAGTGAGAAGAACTGCAGCTTTCACTGTTGGAAAGCGGCAAGCGAAACGACTGTACAGTCAGCGCGGCTTATTTTCGTAAAGTGCAATGGTTGGCTGATTGCGGCCTATTCCTTGCCCAAACAATTTCCCCACCCCTCCATGGAAATGCAGGAATAATTGTATCCGCTGCGTGCGTGCCTGAATACATGCAAGAGCTGCAAGCGGAGTAATCCGAGGATAGACGAGGATCTTCTCGTCAAGAAATAATATGGGCATTTGCAAGCTCATCCGTGTGGTCGGATTATAACCTTGAGTTGTCAGATTTTCTTACACATCATTTGCACTGAAATAGGCGGATAGATCCAAGGTACTGATTCCCCTAGGCTATAAAAAACTGGCACGAGATATGCTTATGGGGGAATTAATGCACAATCACAAATAGGGTTCAGCTATTATTGCCTGTGCAGTTTTTAAAGGATAGCCAACGAAAATTCAAACTGCATTTTCTTTACATGGTCCAGCAAAAGACCGAGGTCTTCAACGGCGTCGAGAGAGGTAAGTTTGGCGAAGAAGTTGCCCTGCCTGTTACCTGACAAACTGCTTGACTTGGAGAATCTTCGGGGATAGTCTTTGCGGGGTTGTGGGTATGTAAAGTACTGGTAGC